>NZ_CM143921.1:2500-3632500 GCF_055330225.1 Clostridium sp. LS3 | reverse complement strand
ACGGAGAAGGATAGGATGTGCTAGCGATTGGAAATGCTAGTCTAAGCATTTAGGGAGTTAAGACAGGAAAATCCGTCTTAACAATTCTGAGGTGTGATGGGGAAGGCCAATTTGGCCGAAGTATCTGATTCCATGCTTCCAAGAAAAGCATCTAGAGAGAGAAGTAGTGCCCGTACCGCAAACCGACACAGGTAGATGAGGAGAGAATCCTAAGGCCATCGGAAGAATTGCAGTTAAGGAACTAGGCAAATTGACCCCGTAAGTTCGCGAGAAGGGGTGCCTGCGAGAGCAGGCCGCAGAGAATAGGCCCAAGCAACTGTTTAGCAAAAACACAGGTCTCTGCTAAAGCGTAAGCTGATGTATAGGGGCTGACGCCTGCCCGGTGCTGGAAGGTTAAGGGGAACACTTAGCGCAAGCGAAGGTGTGAACTTAAGCCCCAGTAAACGGCGGCCGTAACTATAACGGTCCTAAGGTAGCGAAATTCCTTGTCAGGTAAGTTCTGACCCGCACGAATGGCGTAATGACTTGGGCACTGTCTCAACTGCAAATCCGGCGAAGTTGTAGTGCGAGTGAAGATGCTCGCTACCCGCGATTGGACGGAAAGACCCCGTAGAGCTTTACTGTAGCTTAGCATTGAGTTTCGATATTGTCTGTACAGGATAGGTGGGAGACTGAGAAGCTAGGGCGTCAGCCTTAGTGGAGTCATCCTTGGGATACCACCCTGACAGTATTGGGATTCTAACCGGACGCCATGAATCTGGTGACGGGACATTGTTAGGTGGGCAGTTTGACTGGGGCGGTCGCCTCCAAAAAAGTAACGGAGGCGCCCAAAGGTTCCCTCAGAACGGTCGGAAATCGTTCGAAGAGTGCAAAGGCAGAAGGGAGCCTGACTGCGACACCCACAAGTGGAGCAGGGACGAAAGTCGGGCTTAGTGATCCGGTGGTACCTCGTGGGAGGGCCATCGCTCAACGGATAAAAGCTACCTCGGGGATAACAGGCTGATCTCCCCCAAGAGTCCACATCGACGGGGAGGTTTGGCACCTCGATGTCGGCTCGTCGCATCCTGGGGCTGTAGTAGGTCCCAAGGGTTGGGCTGTTCGCCCATTAAAGCGGCACGCGAGCTGGGTTCAGAACGTCGTGAGACAGTTCGGTCCCTATCCGTCGCGGGCGTAGGAAATTTGAGAGGAGCTGTCCTTAGTACGAGAGGACCGGGATGGACTGACCTATGGTGCACCAGTTGTTCTGCCAAGAGCATGGCTGGGTAGCTAAGTCGGGAAGGGATAAACGCTGAAAGCATCTAAGCGTGAAGCCCCCCTCAAGATGAGATTTCCCATAGCATAAGCTAGTAAGACCCCTTGAAGAACACAAGGTTGATAGGTCAGAGGTGTAAGTGTGGTAACATATTTAGCTGACTGATACTAATAGGTCGAGGGCTTGACCAATAATTAAAGATTTTGGCTCTAATTCATGTGCAATTTTCAGGGAACAAACTCTGAATTATTCCGTGGTAGCTCAATGGTGGAGCACTCGGCTGTTAACCGATAGGTTGGAGGTTCGAATCCTCTCCACGGAGCCATTTTAATTTTAAGAGTTTTATAAGAGTAGATTTAAATCTATTGTTATAAAACTCTTTTTTGATGTGGTTAATTGGAAAAAATGTAACTTTTTTGTAACTTTTAGTTAACGAATTGTAATGACTTGTAGAAAAAAATTATATATAATTAAATTATGGGACAAGCAATATCTAAAAAAAGAGAAAGAGTGGGTTTTATGGCTAATAGAAGTAGAGTAATGAGAAAGAAAAGATTTATTATATTTACAGTTGTCTTAATAGCATCTATATTTGCATTATCATTGATTTTTTATGAACTAAAGGAAAATATTTTTTATATAAAGGCAGAGACTTTAGGCAGCAATGTTGAAAATTCTAACGATAAGAAAAATGAAGAAAATGATATAGATTCTGAAAATACTAAACATTCTGACGAACAAACAGATAATATAGTTAATGCTGAGGAAGTTGAAAGTGAAGATTTAAATACTTTAGATAATTCAGGTTATCTGCCACTAGATAAGGATCCAAATGCAGATGATGCTTCAGTAGTTCTCCCTAAAACTATGTATGAATGGAATTTTTATAGAGAAGATGGAAGAAAAATTGCGTATCTTACTTTTGATGATGGACCTTCTAAACATGCAACTGAAAAAATTTTGGATATATTAGCAGCAAATAATGTAAAGGCTACATTTTTTACATTAGGCAGTTCAATTGAGCATAATAATCAAGCAGCAGATATATTAAAAAGGATTGCTAGGGAAGGGCATTCTATAGGAAGTCATGGATATTCACATGATTATTCTATACTTTATCCTAACAGAACAGTAAATGTAGATGCTTTTATAAATGACTTTGAAAAAAATGATAGAATATTGAAGGAAATATTGGGAAAAGATTTTAATACAAGATTAATAAGAATGCCTGGTGGACATGCTAGCTGGAACGGAACAGCAGCATTGGATGAAGTATTGACTAAAAAAGGAATTTATCAAACGGATTGGAATTCATTAAATGGAGATGCAGAAAGTAAGGATTTTCCAACGGAGCATCTATTGAACAAATTAAAGGAAACTGTTGGGGATAAAGATGTAGCAATTGTATTAATGCACGATACTGATGCTAAAAAAGGAACAGTTCATTATTTACAAAGTGCTATAGATTATTTAAAATCAGAAGGATTTGAGTTTAGAACCTTGAAATAAAAAAGGGACGGATATCCGTCTCTTATTTGCATATATAAGAGTATAAATCATTAAAAAAGTTAATAATATTATATATTTAGGGGGAATAAGATGAGTAAAATATTACTAGTAGAAGATGAAGAAAGTATAAGAGGATTTTTAAAAATAAATTTACAAAGAAACAATTTAGATGTAATTGAAGCTAAAAGTGGTGAAGAGGGTCTGAAACTTGCAGCTATAGAAAAGCCTGCAATTGCAGTTTTAGATGTTATGTTACCAGGAATAGATGGCTTTAAAGTATGCAATAAATTAAGAAATGATTTTCCTGACATTGGAATAATAATGCTAACAGCAAAAGGTCAAGATATGGATAAGATTATGGGATTAGAATACGGGGCAGATGATTATATTGTAAAACCCTTTAATCCATTAGAGGTTGTTTTAAGAATAAAAGCATTGATGAGAAGGCTTGGAAATGAGAAAAAGGAAAAGTTGCAATTAGGAGCATTTTTAATAGATATGTATTCTCAGAAGGTTTTAAAGGACAATATAGAAGTAGATGTAACTCCAAAAGAATATTTGTTAATGAAGATATTTTTAGAGAATCCTAATAAAGCTTTCACTAGAGATGAGCTATTAGATTTAGTTTGGGGAAAAAACTATTTTGGAGATGCAAAAATAATAGATGTTAATATTAGAAGGTTAAGGGCAAAAATAGAAGAAAATCCTTCAGAACCTAGATATATAGAAACTATATGGGGCATAGGATATAGGTGGAAGTCATAAGAATGAAGAGTATAAAGAATGAGTTACTAAAAGGAATATTTATAATTATTTTTTCAACTGTTATGTTTTTAAATATTTTACTAATGATATTTATTCGAAAATATTATTATGATAATACTGAAGATCTATTAAAAAATAGAATACAAGTATCTATAAACTTTTATACTAAGTATTTTTCTTCAAAGTCATTAGCTGAAACTATTTATGATAATGTTGATACTTTTTGGAATGATAATAATGCCCAAGTTGAAATTTTTGATTCAGAAGGTAATTTATTAATGGATTCTATTGGAATTAATGATAGTAAGTTAATCAATACACCTGATATAACTAAAGCTATTAAAGGTGAAGCAGCTAGGTGGATAGGAAAAGTTGATTATTATGATAGTAAAGTTATGGCAGTATCATATCCATTAATTATAGATGGAGAAATAATAGGTGTAATTAGATTTATAACTTCATTAGAAGCTATAGATATGGTAATAACTAATATAATCCTTATATTTTTTGCTATATCAATCGTTGTTTTAATATTGGGAATAGTATTAAGTATATTACTATCAAATAGTATAATCAATCCAATTAAATATTTAAATAAAGTTGCAGAAAAAATGGGGAGTGGAAATTTAGGAATTAGAAGTAATCTTAATAGTGAAAATGAAATTGGACAATTATCAAATACTTTAAACTTCATGGCAAATGAGATAGAAAAAAGAGAACAATTAAAAAATGAATTTATATCTTCAGTGTCCCATGAATTAAGAACACCGTTAACAGCTATAAAAGGTTGGACCATAACCCTAAATAATGATGAAACTGATAAAGAAACGTTAAAGTTAGGTTTTGAAATAATAGAAAAAGAAACGGATAGGTTATCCTCAATGGTAGAAGATTTATTAGATTTTTCTAGATTAATAAATGAAAAAATAACGTTAGACTTAAAAAGTATAAATATAATTGAGTTCATGAATCATATAGAATCTTTTATAAAACCTAGAGCAAAAAGAGAAGGTATAAATTTAAAATTTGTAACAGAAGCTGAAGGTTGTATGTGTGTAGATAGTAATAGATTGAAACAAGTATTCATTAATTTGTTAGATAACTCATTTAAATTTACTGAAGAAGAAGGTAGTATAATTTTTACAACGATAAAAATTAATGATAAAATAAAATTTATAATAGAAGACAATGGTTGTGGAATATCTGATGAAGACTTACCTAGAGTAAAAGAAAAATTTTTTAAAGGAAAGAATTCTAAATCTCAAAGTGGCATAGGATTATCAATTTGTGATGAGATAATAAAATTGCATAAAGGTATATTTAATATATATAGTAAATTAGGAATAGGTACAAAGATTGAAATTATTATTCCAATAAGTAAGGAGCAATAGTATGAAAAAATTTTTATTTATATTTGTTATACTAATACTTACTATGAGTATAGGTTGTAGCAAAGTAAGTGGAAAAGATACACAGGCAATAAAAGCTCCTGATAATAATAATCTTAAAATAAAAGGAGTATGGAGTATAGAAGATATTAGTATACTAGATAATGAAATTGAAAATAAAGAAGAGATAATGAATTTAAAATCTTCTTTAATAAGTATAACAAACAATAAATTTTCTATACTTAATAAAGTGTATTCAAATCCAAAATACAAATTAAAAGTTGTTGATGAGACGTATGTTTTGTCATATGAATTAAATTTAAAATTAGGAGATGTATTAGAGGAAGAATCAAAACTAGATTTAATATCAATAATAGATTCTAATACAATTGTAGGAGACTTTATTTCAGTAGATGATGAAAATGGATATATATTTTATGATGGAATACTATTTAAATTAGTCAAAAAGGAGAGTAACCCAAAAGATATAGATTATGAAAATAATATGGTTGAGGCAGAGGTAATAAAAGAAGATTACAATAGCGATATAGGGGTTATGATAGCTTTAAAGACCCCTAGAAAAAAATTAGATAATGGTACCTTTACAGAAGAAAAATATAAAACATTGTGGATATCATTTAAGAATGATAAGCTACAACCTGTTTTAGAAAAGGAAAATATAATATTCCCAAGAATGAATGGAATATGGAGTATTAAAAGTAATTTAATTGAAAATAATGCTGAGCATATAGAATATTTTACTGCTGCACCTTTAGAAGGGAAGCAAGAAATAAAACTAGAAGCAAGTGAGCCTAAGGATGTATATAAAAATATAAACTTCATCTCAAATGATTATATTTCTATTGAAAAATATGAAGGAGATAATTTTCAAAACATATTTCCTATATATCAGACTATTCCTATAGATAATATAAATTCAAAGAAGGGACTTAATATTGAAGAAATATACTCAATTGAGGCTAAAGAAAAATATAAAAAAGATTTTAATTCAACTCTCGATACTTTGTCAGAAGAGAAGAGAAACAGTTTAAATAAAGATATAAATTACAGTAATTTTACTATAAAAAGAGTTGAAGGGAAATGGAGCTTAGTTGGAAATATTCCATCAATTAATACAGATTATAATGGAATAAGTTATAGAATATCTTTAAATCCAAGTAAGAAAATATTAAATTATGATACGCTATTAATTTCATGGAAGGATTTAAAATGGAAATTTCCTTTCATAAAGGATGCTTATACATCTCCAACTGGAAGGTTAGCTGTAATATTATCCAATAATAAATTATTGGTATATGAAATGGAAGATCGAGATGTAAAGGGTAGTCCATTAATAAGTATAGAATTAAATGAAGATGAAGAAGTAATAATGGCTGAGTGGGCTAGTGGTAGTTATGTAGATTCATGGGCAAAGGCATTTAAAGATGGAAAAGAGATAGGCATGGAGGAGGAGTAATATGTTATCAAAAAATATATTGTCTAGTGTTTTAGCTAGATGTTTAATAACAGGTGGAGATTTTGCAGAAATTTTTGAAGAAGATACAATAGATACTTCTATAAGTATTTTAAATGGAAAGGTAGAAAATTCTATATCGGGAAGAACTCATGGAATAGGTATAAGAATTTTTAAAGGTTTTAAAAGTGTTTATGCATACACTAATAATATTAGTTTAGATGCTTTATTAGATACAGCACAAAAAGCAGCATTAGCTCTTGGAGAGTTAAAAGAGGATATAAGTGTAGTGCTTAATGAAAAAACTATATATAATAATAATCCAATTATATATATTCCTTCTTCAATAAGTGCGCAAAAAAAGATAGAAGTTATGAAAATTGGATACAAAGCAGCAAAGGAATATCATGATGAAATAAAGCAAGTATCAGTGGGGTATTTAGATAAAGAACAAAATGTATTAATAGCTAATACAGAAGGTTTATATACAGAGGATAGAAGAGTTAGAACAAGACTTTCAATAAGCTCAGTAGCATCATTAAATGGAGAAAATCAAACTGGTTTTGAAGGACCAGGTGCACATAAAGGATTTGAGTTATTTAATGATATAGATCCAGAGTATTATGGTAAAGAAGCATCTAGAGTTGCTTATACAATGTTACATGCTAAGAATTGCCCAGCAGGTAAAATGCCTGTAGCAATAGATAATGGATTTGGTGGTGTAATATTCCACGAGGCTTGTGGACATTCTTTAGAGGCAACAGCTGTTGCAAAAGGAAACTCAGTATTTACAGATATGCTTGGTAAACAAATAGCATCAACAAAGGTGACTGCAATTGATGATGGAACTATACCTAATGCATGGGGGTCATTAAATATAGACGATGAAGGAAATAAAACTAGAAAAAATGTGTTAATAGAAAATGGTATATTAAAAGGATATTTAATTGATAAATTAAATGGAAGAAGAATGGGGATGGAGGCAACAGGAAGTTCAAGAAGACAAAATTATAAGTTTGCTCCTACTTCAAGAATGACAAACACATATATAGCAGCAGGAACTGATAACGAAGCTGAAATAATTAAATCAATATCAGATGGTTTATATGCAAAGAAAATGGGTGGAGGTTCAGTAAACCCAGTGACAGGAGAGTTTAACTTTGCAGTATCTGAAGGATATATTGTAAAAAATGGTGAAATACAAGAGCCAGTTAGAGGTGCAAGTTTAATTGGTAAAGGTAGCGAAGTATTAATGAATATAGATATGGTAGGCAAGAATTTAGAACAAGGTCAAGGTATGTGCGGATCAATTTCAGGAAGTATCCCAACTAATGTAGGTCAACCTATGATTAGAGTAAAAGAAATTACAGTAGGTGGAAGATAGGGGGAGTAGATGTGGAATTAAAAGTATTTATAAATAAATTATTTGAAGAAGCTAAAAACTCTGGCTTCAATGAATACGAAGTTTATTATGTAGATAGAGAAAGCTTAAGTATAAATGTATATAATGAAGAAGTGGAAAAATACAATTTAACTACCTCATATGGATTATCTTTTAGAGGAAAAATAAATGAAAAAATAGGATATTCATATACAGAAATACTAGATGAAGACGCAATAAAAATGCTTGTTAAAAATGCTAAAGAAAGCGCATTAGCTATTGAAAATGAAGATATACAATTTATTTATGAAGGAGATAAAGAGTATAAAGAGGTCAACACCTATTATAAGGCTTTAGAAAACCTTCCAGCAGATAAATTAATAGATTTAGCACTAAGTATGGAAAGAGAAGCAAAAAAATTAGACGATAGAGTAGTTAGCTTTGGAGGATGTGGAATAGGATATAACAAAGCAAAGTATGGAATAATTAATTCTAAAGGGTTAAATTTAGAGAATAAGTCTAATTTATTAAGCGCTTATGTAGTTCCGATAATAAAAGATGGAGAGAATATGCATGATGGAATAGGGTATATTACAGCTAAATCTTTAGATGAAGTAAACTCAAAAAAATTAGCTGATGATGGAGTTAATGAAGCATTATCAAAAGTTGGAGGTAAATCAGTCCCTTCAGGAAAATATAAAGTAATTATAAATAATGAAGCAATGGTTTCATTATTATCTACATTTGCAGGGGTGTTCAGTGGAGATGCAGCTCAAAAAGGTTTAAGCTTATTAAAAGGGAAAGAAGGAGAGATAATAGCAAGTAAAAAAGTAACTTTATTAGATGATCCTCACTTAGAAGATGGATTAGCATCAGTTCCATTTGATGATGAAGGGGTTTCAACAAAGAAAAAGGATATAATACATGAAGGAAAGCTTATTACTCTTTTGCATAATTTAAAGACAGCTAACAAAGGTAATACAAAGTCTACAGGTAATGGATTTAAAAATTCATATGGATCTCCAGTAGGAGTATCTCCAACTAATTTATACTTAAAGAATGGAGAAAAATCCTTTGATGAATTATTAAAAGAAGTAGGAGAAGGTTTAATAATAACGGACTTTGCAGGATTGCACTCAGGAGCAAATTCAATAACAGGAGATTTCTCACTAGCTGCAAAGGGGTTTTATATAAAGGATGGTAAAAAAGATTGTCCAGTAGAACAAATTACAGTAGCAGGAAACTTCTTTAATCTTTTAAAGGACATAGAAGAAGTAGGAAATGACCTAAAGTTCCCTATGAGTAGTATAGGAAGCCCATCTGTTAAAATTAGTGAATTATCAGTAGCGGGAAAGTAATAAGAAAATAAGAAGTAATAACTAGAAGTAGAAGTTTTAGAAAATATATAAGAGCTTTTTAATATATAACAAAAGCGAAGGTATTATCCTTCGCTTTTGTTATATATAATTTTAATTATTTATTTTCTAAATAGTTGCTTCTTATCATTTTATCTGATAATTCAACTATATTTGTATACATTTCTTTTTCTTCATCAGTTAAATCTTCACCTATAACACTTTGGTTAGTAAGCACTGCAAAGGACTTATTAGTATTTAATAGATTTCTACCCAAAGCAGTATTTATATATTTATCATTTGGTACGCCCATTAGGTATAGTAAAGTAGGCATAATATCAACTTGTCCACCTATAGTTTCAAAAGTCTTTGGTTCTTTAATATCCTTTGACCAAATTATAAAAGGTATAGTAGGATTTCCATTATCTGAATACCAATCTTCTTTATTAGTAAGCTTATCTATTGAATTGTTATAGTATTTATGAACACCAGTATGATCGCCTTCAATAACAACAACTGTATTATCTAGTAAACCTTCTTTATCTAGAAGCTCTAAGAATTTACCAATTTGAGTATCTGTGTACTTAACACTTTCAAAATATCCACCAAGTTCGTTTTGATCAAGCTCTGGATCTAAGTTTAGAACTCTTTTTTCTTTAGGTAAGTCAAAAGGTCCATGGCTAGTTAATGTAACTGTAAATGCATAAAATGGATCCTTTAGATTTTTTAGCATTGGAGTAACTTGTCTAAAGTAGCTTTCATCAGATAAACCAAGACCGATTTCTTCGTCTATATTAAATGAATAGTAATCAACAAAATGTTTAAATCCAATACCTGTTAATCCATTTACATAGTTCCAGAAAGAGCCCTTATCAGGATGGATTGCTATAGTTTCATAACCATCTTCCTCTAATAAAAGAGGTAATGAGTTGTACTTAGTTGAAGGATATCTAAAGAAAGTACTTCCTCTTCTTAATGGGAACATAGAAGTATTAATCATTAAATCTGAATCGGAGCTTGTACCTTCATTAACTTGCTCATATACATTAGGGAAGTACAATCCTGTTTTAATTAGTTCATCCATAACAGGAGTTATTTTTTGACCATTTGTTTCTTTTCCTATTATAAAGCTTTCTAAGGATTCAACTTGTATAACTAAAAGATTTTTGTCTTTAAATATCCCCTTATATTGATTATCAGGTAAATTTTCTTTTTGATTAAAGAATTCATCTATCTGAGCTTTTTCATTTTTAGTTAGTTCATACGGCTTAGAATCCTTATAAACATTAACTACATCAAATATGTGGTAACCTATAGATGAAAAGTATCTTGCAGTATTAGTCGGATCATAATTTGAAAATATATATCCATTTTTAACATCTTCATTTTTAAGTACATATAGATTAAAAGG
This sequence comes from Clostridium sp. LS3, assembly GCF_055330225.1. NCBI lineage: Bacteria > Bacillati > Bacillota > Clostridia > Eubacteriales > Clostridiaceae > Clostridium > Clostridium sp. LS3. Next base: position 3,621,965 of record NZ_CM143921.1, on the reverse strand, counting down.
AACGTATCCTATATATAAAATACTTGATAGTAGTATAACTATAAAAGTAATAGGGGCTCTCCTTTTAACTTTTGTATAAGATTTTCTAGTAAAGAACACAAATATTCCAAGCACTATAAAATCAATAACTAATAAGAAATCCTTATTGCTAAACATTGAAGATATGGTACCACCCATATTATCTAAATTTGCTGTTTGAGTTAGTAATAAGGCTGAAGGCATTGTTAAGAAGCCTCTAAAATACCCTAAATCTAATAGTATTAGCAAAGTTATTATTAAATCTATAATAAATAGATATATAACTCGTCCTTTACCTTTAAATAGTAGTGAGAAACTAAGAAAAATTAAAGCAAAGGAATAATAATAATTAATAAATGGCTTTGCTGAATTATATCCAAGAGTAATATCTAAAGTATAAGGATCTTGATTGACTACAAATCCCTGGAACAAGATACCCTTAAAAATAATAGCTGTAAGGGGAATTAAAAATAGTATGGCTCTTATAATGGTATCAAAGCTAAGAGTACTATAAAAATAGTTTTTTATTTTAACAAAAAAATTGTTCAATTTATCACCTCGTTTATATATAATGCTATGCTATTTATGTTTACAATACTTAAATTATATTATAGTAATTTTCATAAAGCAAATTACATTAATATTAATTTTTTAACCAATATAAAAACTAATTTCAATAACAGAGATAATTTTACAAAATATATTATAACTTAAGAACATTATGTTATAATAATTATATGTTTTTATTTAACATTGATATGGAGGTTATATATGCTTCAATATGATTTAACTATAATTGGAGGGGGAGCATCAGGACTTTCAGCTGGAGTTTCTGCTCTAAGAAATGGAATTAAGAAAGTTTTAATTTTAGAAAGAGAAAATGATTTAGGTGGAAATTTAAACTTATTTATACATATGGGCTTTGGAAGGTATTACTTAGAAAAAGATGTTACAGGACCGGAGTTAAGTAGCAAGCTTATTAAAGAATATAAGGCTTTAGGTGGTGTATATAAGGTAAATACAGAAGTACTAGAAGTAACAAAAAACAAGGTTGTTTCCTATGTTAATCCGCAAGATGGAATACAGGAGATAAAAGCAAGCTCTATAATACTTGCTTCTGGGCGAAGAGAAAGATTTACTGGAAATATAAATATACCAGTTCATAAATATACAGGTATATTTACATTAGCTTCAGCACATAGGCTTATAAATTTACAAGGATTTTTACCAGGAAAAGAAATTGTTATAATAGGAAATAACAACTGGTCATTAATTATAGCAAGAAGGCTATTAATAGAGGGAGCTAGAGTAAATGCTATTGTAGATGATTCTAGGAATGGATTTTTAGATGAAAATGGGATTAAATTTATAGAAGGTTTTAATATAGATATAATAAAAAACTGTAATGTTCTTGAACTTTATGGCAATGAAAGAATAGAAAGTATAGACATAGAAAATTTAGAAGACGGAAGTATAAAAAATATAGGTTGTGATTCCTTAATATTAACAGTTGGATATTATCCCGAAATATCTTTTATGAGAAAAACAAATATATTATTAGAGGAAAATAATATACCATTAGTTAAAAATTATGAAACCTCTATAAACGGAATTTTTGCATGTGGTACACTTTTAACTGGAGATAAAGGTATATTAAATAGTGGAGAAAATGGTTATGAAGTTGGAAAAATAGTATCAGAGTATATAAAAAAATATATGTATTAAAGGATAAGGGGAATGAATTTTTAATATACATTCCCCTTAATATTTAATGAATTTATAAATTCATTAAATATTAATAATTGCCCTTTAGCATTTAAATGGATTCCATCAATAAATATATCATTATGAGAATGGTTTAATGTAACAGTATAAAAATCAACATATTTAATATTATATTTATCGCAAAGTTCAATTATACAACATCTTAGTAAAGGAAGTTGTTTTTCGCAATAATCATACGTAGGAGAAGGCATAAATAAATTGTAGGCATCTTCTTTTAATATAGTAGGGGGAATTCCTATTATTATTTCTTTAGTTAAAGTTAATGCCTCCTTTATTATTAATTCTATATTTTCTAATACTGCATTTATTGGTCTATTGGAAAGAAAATCATTAGTTCCTCCCATAATGAAAATCTTTTGTGGTGAAAGGTAGAGGACATCTTCTGTAAATCTATTTAACATATCTGTAGTTGTATTTCCGTTTACACCTTTATTTATTATAGTCAGTGGTTCAATATTAATTAATTTTTCAACCCAATTAACATTCTTATTTACTCCATATCCATAAGTTAAACTATCTCCAATAAAGATAAAAGAATTTTTATTCAATTAAAAGTTCCTTTCTAAAACAATTTATTAAAACAAGTACGGCAAATTAATGTTTTACCACTATTAGCTTTAATAATATTGCTATCATTAATTTTTTTGCTACAAAATTCGCATATTAATATTTTAGTAGTATCGTCAGATTTAATACTAGAAGATTTAGAGTTAATATTTTTTGATGTCTTAGATGCACCTTTTTTTATTGAAGAATAAATCTTTTTAAGACTAGTTTTTTTTCTGGGTAAAATCGAATAAGAAATTTCAAATTCACTTTCTCCAAAAAACTCTAATTCGAAACGTGGATTTTCCTTGTCATAAAATTCCTCTGTAATAATTCTTCTTATTTGCGCATCATTAACTATGAGACCGCTTTTTTCAATCCCGTCAAAAATACTTTTAGTTATATTGGCAGTATCAGGATGCCTTTTTTCACTCTTATAATAAACTTTAAGAACAGCTATAAGTGACTCTTCTAGAACTATATCTGGATTTTGTATTCTGGAATAGTATGCAATTTCTTCTTCATAAAGTGCATACCTATCATGAGCTTTTCCAGTATTATAAGGAAGTATTGCTCTACCATCCTTATTATGTAATTTAAAATTAGATTTAGATATGGGTGAACCTGGTACAATTACTTTTGCATAAGAACTCATTATGAAAACTCCTTTAAAATAATATTAATATATCCTTAAAAATCCATTAATTCTAATAAAAAATAATGAATAATTTGTTTATTCAGTATATAATAAACAATGGTAATAATACGAAATAAGCTTTATTTTAATATACAATAATGAACTTATTTTAACAAGAAAACAAATATAAATATAAATTTGTAATATTTTAATATAAATATAATTAGATTAAGAGGTATTAGTTATGGAAAGTAAATTAATATTATCAATAGAATCAAGCTGCGATGAAACATCAGCAGCTGTAGTTAAAGATGGAAGAGAGGTACTATCTAACATAATAGCTTCTCAAATAGAAACCCATAAAAAATATGGAGGGGTAGTGCCAGAAGTTGCATCTAGAATGCATATAGAAGTAGTAAATGGTGTTGTAATGGAAGCATTACAAGAAGCAGGAGTAAGTTTAAATGATATAGATGCTATTGGAGTTACTTATGGGCCAGGATTAGTAGGAGCCTTATTAGTTGGACTACAATATGCTAAGGGGCTTGCATATGCAGCTAAAAAGCCTTTAGTTGGAGTAAATCATATAGAAGGTCATATTTGTGCTAACTATATAGAACATAAGGATTTAAAGCCTCCTTTCGTATCCTTAGTAGTATCAGGAGGACATACCTTTATAGTTCATGTTAAGAATTATGGTGAATATGACGTTATAGGGCAAACAAGGGATGATGCAGCTGGAGAAGCTTATGATAAGGTTGCAAGAGCTCTAGGATTAGGATATCCGGGAGGCCCTAAAATAGATAAATTAGCTAAAGAAGGAAATGAAAATGCAATAGAATTTCCGAAAGCTAATTTTCATGATGAAACACTAGATTTTTCATTTAGTGGAGTAAAATCAGCTGTATTAAATTATTTAAATAAATGTAAAATGCAAAATATAGAAATAAATAAAGCTGATGTTGCGGCATCATTCCAAAAGGCTGTTGTTGATGTGTTAAAACAAAATGTATTAAAAACTTGTAAGAAAAAGAAGGTTAATAAAATTGCAATAGCTGGTGGTGTAGCATCAAATTCAGCACTTAGAGCATCTCTTATTAAGGCAGCAGAAGAAGAAGGGATAGACGTATTATTTCCTTCACCAATATTATGTACAGACAATGCAGCTATGATAGGTAGTGCAGCTTATTTTAATTTTATTAGGGGAGAAGATAGTTCTTTAGATATAAATGCAAAGCCAAATTTAAAGCTATAATCTATAAGGGGGAGTGGTATCGTGAAACTTTTACCACATTCAAATGGTGTTTATAAGGTAAATATGAAAAATAAATTAAAGCCAAAGGATATAATAAGAAATGTAGTAGTAGGCATAGGAATATTAATTACTATAGGATTCCTGTATCAAAGAATAAGTAACTTCGTAGCAAAAGAAAAACTTAAGCAAAGAGTAGATTATGCTAGAGTAGACGATAAAAGATTAGATTATAGAATGAGTGGTGAGGGAAAATATACTGTTATATTTGATGGAAATATAGGAGCTAACTTAAATCAATGGAATAGTATAACAGATACGTTAACTACAGATTATAGTGATATAACTACATTTGTTTATAATAGAAGAGGATATGGATATAGTGATGGTGGTAGCATAAGAACTCCAAAAGAACAAGCAGAGGATTTAAGAATATTACTTAGAAAGTCAGCTGCTCCAGCTCCCTATATATTAGTTGGAGAAGAATATGGAAGCTTAGTGTTAACTGAGTTTGCAAAGGCTTATCCAGATTTAGTAGCAGGGGTTGTTTTAGTAAATCCGTTAGTTGAGGATAGTATTAATACTGATGAATTTAGAAAGAGTCTTATTGTAGAGAATATAAGAAGAGATATAGAAAAGGTTGGTTCAAGCATAGGATTTACTACATTAATATACAAATTGAATTTGGCTTGTGATACAGAAGAATTTGAAAGTAAACTAGATGAAATAAATTTAGAAGAATTTAAAGTACATAGAACAAAAAGAGATTATACAAGTGCAGTTTGCAATGAGTTAGAGAATATAACTAGTGGGAAAAATAATAGTCAAGAAGATAGCGTATTTAGTGGAAAGCCATATTATTTAATAGCTAAAGAAGGTCAGGAACAGTTAAAATCACTAGGAGATGAATCTTTAACAAAGGTATATAATACTACATCTAAAAGCAATATATTATCTATGTACGAGCCTGACGCAGTTATAACAGGAATAAGGCAAGTTGTTAAGCAAGCAAATGAAATTGAAAGAGCAGAGAAAAAAATAAATAAGAATTAATTACTATAGAGTATATGTCATATAATTGTCACAAAAAAGGGGTATATTAATAACTGTAAAAGTGATTTATAAATGCTTAGGAGGAGTTTGTGATGAGTGATAATAACATATATGATGTAGACAATTATGAAGAGGTTAGTAATGAAAGGTCTTCTTTAGAGAATACTACAAAGGAAGATTATATTGAGGAAGATACATTACTAGAAAAAAATACTACTTTTGATATGAATAAAAGTAATGGGAATAATAAAAAGGAAAAGAAAAAGGGAAGCTTTAAAATAATAGCAATAGCGCTTATAGCAGGTCTTCTAGGAGGAATTATAGGTGGAGGAAGTATATATTATGGAATGAAGGATAGTAATATAAAGAATCAATCTAGTAACCTTACACCTAATCCGCAAACATTTAATACTCAAGAAGGGGCACTAACTGCAAGTGAGGCTTTCGAAAAAGTTGCTCCAGCAGTAGTTATTGTTTCAGCAAATGGAGTAACAGATTATAGTGGAATTATACCTCAACAAGTAGATGGTATTGGATCAGGATTTATAATAAATGAGGAAGGTTACATACTAACTAATTACCATGTTATAAAAGGAGCAAAAGAAGTTGTTGTAACTTTATCTGATGGTAGGGATGTAAAAGCTAAAGTTATTAATTATGATGAAAATCAAGATATTGCAATGTTAAAGCTAAATGATGATAATATTAAGGTACCAGCAATAGTTCAACTAGGTGATTCTGATGTATTAAAACCAGGAGAACAAGTTTTAGCTATAGGGACACCTTTATCTAAAGATTTTAACCAAACTATAACAGGAGGACTTGTTAGTGCTGTTAATAGAACTGTTGAAACAAGTAATGGAGTTAAACTTAATTTAATACAAACAGATGCAGCTATTAATCCTGGAAATAGTGGAGGACCACTTATAAATACTAAAGGTGAGGTAGTAGGAATAAATACATTAAAAATGTCAGGTGGAGCAGAAGGAATAGGATTCTCAATTCCAATAAATGAAGTTAAAGATAGAATAGATGCTTTATCTAAACCAATATTAAATTTAGGGGTATCAATAAGAGAAATAGATCAAAAACTTGCAAAGCAATATGATATGCAAGAAGGGTTATATATAGTTGAAGTATCAGATTTTTCTCCGGCAGAAAAGGCAGGATTAAAGAGTGGGGATATAATAGTTAAATTCGATGGACAAAGAGTTAAGACATTTAATGAATTAAGAACTATTAAGAATACTAAAAAGGACGGCGACGTAGTTAAAGTAGAAGCTGTTAGAAATGGTGAAAATAAAACTTTCGATGTTCAATTAGAAGCAAAACAATAATAGTTATATAGTATTAATAACTTAAATATTAAAAAGACTAGTATTTAGAAATAAAATATATCTAAAGATAGAGTATATTTTATTAAGACTAGTCTTTTTTTATTAAAACTATTATTACTTAAATCACAATTTATGGATAACGGAATAGATTATACTATGAGAATTTAAAATTTAAACTTAGGAGGCAAAGTTATGAGCGGAAGAATAGCATCATGCGAATTAAAAACAGGGTGTAATGAACAAATAGAAGCAATCGTTAGATTACCAGAGGAGAAGAGATCAGTTATATTTGGAACAGTTTTGGACAGTAACAGAATGCCTGTAGCAGACGCAGTAGTAAAATTATTACAAATAGTTGATGGATGTAGATATCCTTATCCACTAACTCATACCTTTACAGATTGTCATGGTCAATTTTTATTAGGACCTCTATGTCCAAATACAAAATATATGCTAAAAATATATAAAGACAATATAGTGATAAGATGTGCAGAATTAGAAACTTCATCATACAACGGAAAATGTATAGGCAAACCAGATAATGGTGGACACAAATCTCCGAAACTATTTCAAGACAAAACCTCAAGTGAATGTGATTGTTAGATAACTGAATAGGTAGTAACAAAAAAAAGCTTCTTAATTAATTTAAGAGGCTTTTTTATTATTAGAAATTTTGGTAGAATTGTTTTAGATTAATTAAGGGGAGATAATATGGAAAAGATAATGCTATATATAGTAGGGGTATTCTTTGCAATAGGAGTAGTAGATTATATATTTGGAAATAGATTTAATTTGTTTAAAGGAATAGAAGATGGAGTAAAAAGTATGGGATCATTAGCTTTATCTATGATAGGAATACTTTCTATAATACCTATTATTTCAGACAGTATTACTAAATATATGTTACCTATTTTTAAAAATAGTTTAGTAGATCCATCAATAGTGATATCTTCGTTTATTGCTGTCGATATGGGAGGATATAAAATTACACAAGCTATAGCTATGGATAAATCAATGATATATTTTTCAGGAATTTTAATATCATCAATACTAGGGTGCACTATAAGTTTTACTTTACCATTAGCATTAGGAATTATTGATGAGAAGTATTTAAACATATTATGTAAGGGTATTCTATGTGGAATAGTTACATTGCCAATAGGATTATTTATTGGTGGGATTTTATTAAAGATGAATTTAAGTAATATAATAATTAATCTTTTACCTATTATTATAATATCTATATTAGTAGCTGCAGGATTATATAGAAAGCCAAATAAAATGATAAAATACTTTACTTATTTAGCAAAAATGATTGTTATATTAGGGGTAATAGGGTTAGGAATACAAGGTTTTTCATCAATAACAGGAATAGTAATAATAAATAATTTGCTTCCACTTGAAGAAACATTAACTATAGTTGGAAAAATAGCAATTTTTTTAGGTGGAGCCAATGTAATGCTAGAGATTATAAAAAGAGTATTTAGAAATAGTATAAGTAATTTAGAAAAAATTTTAGATATTAATTCAGACTCAGTTGCTGCATTAATTGGAAGTTTAGCTTCAGCAGTAATAGTATTCACTGATTTTCATAAGATGGATGATAGAGGAAAACTAATATGTTCAGCCTTCTCAGTTTCAGGTGCTTATGTATTTGGAGGACAGTTAGCATATGTTGCCATAGAGGCTAAAGAAATAGTATTAGTATATGTATTAGTAAAACTAATAAGTGGATTTTTAGGACTAGCATTAGCACTTAAAATAAGTAAAAAAGAGTTAAGAAAAGTTTCTTAACTCTTTTTAGACTAATTAGCTAATGTAAAATCTGTATTAGTTAATTTAAATATATCTCTGATTCCATCAGTAATATAAATTTTATTATCTTTTGTTACAAAGATTGCATCTGTATTTGGTAAAGTATTTACAAACTTCATTCCTTCCTCAACACCCATTGCAAAAACAGAAGTTGATAAAGCATCACCATCAATTGATTTATCACTTACAATGGTTATTCCAGCAATTTCATTATCATATGGATAGCCATTTTGGGGACTTAATATATGGTGATATTTAACTCCATCTTTTTCAATATATCTTTCGTAAATACCAGAAGTAACTATAGATTTATTTTTTACTGTAATGGTACCAATTATATCACCACGATCGGAAAATGGATTTTGAATACCTATTTTCCAGGACTCACTATTAACTTTTTCACCGTGAGCATATATATTTCCACCTAAATCTATAATTGCACTTTTAACATTATTATTTGAAAGTATGTTAGAAATAACATCAGCAGTATATCCTTTAGCTATACCACCAAGATCGATCATCATACCTTTTCTTTTTAGAAATATAGTTTTCTCAGTATCATTTAACTCTAAATCGTTGTAACCAATAAGTGGAAGTTTTGAATTTATTTCTTCCTGAGTAGGAACTTTAGCTTCTGGTAAGCCGATATTCCAAAGTTTAACTATAGGACCTACTGTTATATCAAATAGTCCATTAGAAAGCTTAGAATACTCTACCCCTTTTTTTATTAATGTATATGTATCGGGATCTACTTTAACAGGCTCTATTCCAGCAGATTCATTAATTTTATCTACTAATGTACCATTTTCATTAATACTTAAAGTGCTTTCCAACTCTTTAACTTTGTTAAAAACTTCATCTAAAATTTTCTCATCTTTATTATCGTAAAGAGTAACACTAACAACTGTTCCCATTAAAAGTTCGCTTTTAGAAAGGGGCTCAGAGGCTTTGTTATCTTTTGAACAACTAGTCAAAAGTGAAAGAGAAAAAATTAACAAAATAGATATAGTGAAAAGGTTTAAATGCTTTTTCATCATAATTGATCCTCCTAAATAATATGTCGTTTACTATATATATTATAAATAAAAAACTTTAAAAATACAAAAGACTTTAGGTAAAAACCTAAAGTCTAATATGTTACTAATTATTATTTAGCACCTTCTAAAGCTTTTTCAGCTAAAGTTTTGAATTGATTACTTGAATTTGTAGCACCAGTTACTACATCAACTTTAGAAGCATCTTGCTTTTCAACTAATGAAGCTTCTAATTTTGGGAAAGCTTCTTTTGGATTAGTCTTACTTTTTTCTTTCATTGACGTATTGTAGCCTTCATTAGTAAGCTTGCTACCGTCTTTATCACTAGCTTCATCATATTTAACTGTAGCTATTTTTCCATCTTTAACTTCGATTTCTATAGATCCCTTGTATCCTCTGTCATCAGCTTCTGATTCTTTTTTATATGTTCCGTTTTTTAATCCAGCCTCTTTTTTAGCTTCTTCTTTTTTGTCTCCGCATCCTACAAATACAGTAGTAGCTAATGCAGCAACTGCTAATAAGCTTATAATTCTTCTTGATTTCATTGATAAAATCCCCCTTAAACTTATTTTAAAATATTGAAATATTTCCAATTACTAAATAATTATACACAATATTAAGATAAGTTGATATTCAAATTTCTTATAATACATAAGAAAAACTGATAACGTTAAAAAATATACAATCAGTACAACTTATTGTAACATAAGGGTTTAAGCTCAAATATAGGTTTATTTTTCTTGAAAAAAATTGTTAAAAAAACCACAAAAAATAATGTGACCTATATAGACATATTATAAAATAGTGTATAGAATTAAATATGCTATTTTAGAATTATTTATAATGAGGGGATGATGTGCAACATGTCAAAAAATAAGATACTTGTTCTTGGTGCTGGATATGGTGGTGTACGTACTGCTAAAAAGCTAGCTAAGAAGTATAAGAAAAACAATGATGTGGAAATTACATTGATAGATAGAAATCCATATCATACATTAATGACAGAATTACATGAAGTTGCAGGGGGAAGAGTTCACCCTGAATCAGTTCAAGTAGAACTATGCAAAATTTTTGGAAAATCAAAAGTTAACGTAGTTACTGACTTTATAGAAAAAGTTGATACAGATAAGAAAGTAGTTAAAACAACACATGGAGAATATTCATATGACTACTTAGTAATAGGTACAGGTAGTGAACCAGCATTTTTCGGAGTGCCTGGAGTAAAAGAAAATGGATTCACTTTATGGTCATTTGAAGATGCACTAAAAATAAGAAAGCATATACAAGACATGTTTGCTAAGGCAAGCTTAGAAAGAAATGCTGGTAAGAGAAAAGAAATGCTTACATTTATAGTTGCAGGATCAGGATTTACTGGTATAGAAATGGCTGGAGAACTTTTAGAATGGAAAAGTAGATTAGCAAGAGAGTATAATGTTGATGAAAACGAAGTCACTCTAAAAGTTGTAGAAGCTATGGGAACTATCTTAAATATGTTAGATAGAAAACAAGCAGATAAAGCAGAAAAATATATGGTTAAGCATGGTATGGAGATTTTAAAGAACTCTCCAATTACAGAAGTAACTGAGGATAAAATAATACTTAAGAGTGGACAAGAAATTAAAACAAGAACATTAATATGGACTTGTGGAATACAAGCAAATCAAGATTCTAAAGAGTATGGATTAGATACAGCTAGAGCAGGAAGATTACAAACTAATGAGTTTATGCAAGCTGTTGGAAAGAAAGATGTATTTGTAGTTGGAGATATGGCTTATTTTGAAGAAGAAGCAGGAAAAGGAACTCCTCAAATAGTTGAAGCTGCAGTTCAAACAGCAGATACAGTAGTTAAAAATATAATTGCATCAATAGAAAATAAAGAAATGCAAAAGTTCTCAGGAAAATATCATGGATTTATGGTTTCAATTGGTGGAAGATATTGTGTTGCTAACTTAATGGGACTTAAATTATCAGGCTTCTTTGCAATGATAATGAAACATTTAGTTAATATACATTATTTATTTGAAGTAAATGATGTTCATGCTATATATAGTTACCTACAACATGAGTTCTTTACTATGGAAGATAGAAGATCTATAATGAGAGGTCATTTATCATCTAAGGCAAATAGATTGTGGTTAGTTCCATTAAGATTATATATAGGATCATTATGGTTAATTGAAGGTTTAAAGAAATTACTTGGTGAAGGTACATGGGATTCAATGTGGAAAGCTAATAACATAAGCGATTTCTTTAACAGAGTAACTATTGGTGCTGATAGCTGGACTAAGGCTGGAAATGTTAAAATGCCATTTACTTGGTTACAAGATGCAACTTCAGGAGCATCAGCAGGAGCTTCAGCTGGAGAAGCTGCAGCAGAATTTGCAAAACCAATTATAAAGGAAATTCCAGGTTGGTATTCAGCAATAATGCAAGTAATGATGCCAAATCCTGAAGTAGCTGTATGGTTCCAAAGAATTGTCGTATTAATGGAAATAGGAATGGGATTATGTTTAATTGCTGGATTATTTACATTTATATGTAGTGGAGTATCAGCTGGTATGGTAGTAAACTTTATTTTATGTGCTATGGCTGGTTGGGATATTTTATGGTTCTTCTTTGGTTCAATTGCATTAATGGGTGGTGCAGGTAGAACATTTGGATTAGATTATTATATAATGCCATGGATTACTAGGCTTGCAGATAATTTCTGGCATGGCAAGAAGCAACCAATATATAAATAGAATGATATAGGGATTATTAGTTAAAAATATTCTCATATTGCATAAAGATTTTATGAGGTAGAGTTTTTGCTCTACCTTATAAAATTACAAAAGTTTATGTTACAAATTCATCCAATTATATTATAATGGAGATGATAAATTTATGTTTAAAAAATTAGATTTTGTTATAATAGCAGTGCTAATGTTATTATCCTTTTTACCTGAGATTATTTTAGGTGCTTCAGTAGGTAGGGGGTATAGCAATACATATGCAGAAATAACGATTGCTGGAAAATTATATAAGAATGTTCCTTTATCTGAGCATAGAGGTGAGGACATTATAGAATTAAAAACCAAAGAAGGACTAAATATTATAAAGATAAAGGATGATAAAATAGGTATAATAGAGGCAGATTGCGCTGATAAAGTATGTATGAATCCAGAGTATATAGATAAAGCAGGACAAAGCTTAGTATGCCTTCCTCATAAAGTTATGATTGAAATAAAAGGAAAAAGTGAAGATGATATTATACTATCACATTAAGGAGGAGTTATGAAAAAGACTAGTAAAATAGTATATATAGGATTGTTAGTAGCTCAAGCCTTAGTATTACATATTTTTGAGAGAATGATTCCTGTACCTTTTGTAACACCAGGAGCTAAACTAGGATTAGCAAATTTAATTACTGTTATTGCTCTATATACTTTAAATAGCAAAAAAGATGCTTTTTTAGTATTATTTTTAAGGCTTACATTAGCAACAATGTTTGGTGGTAATTTATCATCATTTATGTATAGTGCAACAGGTGGAATTTTAAGTTTCCTTGCAATGGTTTTTGTAAAGGACTTATTTAAAGATAAAGTTAGTATTATAGGTGTAAGCTCAGCAGGCGCAATATTTCATAATGTTGGACAGCTGGTAATTGCATCATTAATAGTTAGAAACATAGGAGTTATGCTATATTTACCTATACTATCAACAGTAGGTATAGTTACAGGTATCTTTATTGGAATAACTGCAAATTACGTTGTGGAACACTTAAAGAAATTACCGATGTTTAGATAACAGGGGAAAATAATTATATTAACTAGGTGAAATAATACTAAATATATTATTTAGATTGTCACTAAGAAGGTGGATTATAATGGACAAGATTTGGAATAAGTATCCTGAATTAAAGCAAGAACTTGTTTGTGTAATAAATTTAATGAAAAAAAATGTTAAATGCAAAGACAAAAGGATTGAAAACTCCATATTAGAATTAATAGAATCAGGTGGTAAGTTATTAAGACCTGCTTTTGTTTTAATAGGATCAAAATTTGGAAATCCTGATAAAGAAAAGTCTATTCCAACTGCAGCAGTAATAGAAATGTTACATATGGCAACATTAGTACATGATGATGTTATAGATGATTCAAAGCTTAGGAGAGGACAAGAAACTATTCAATCTAAGTATGGAAAGGATTATGCTGTTTATATAGGAGATTATCTTTTCTGTGTATGTTTTAAAATCTTAGCAACAAATTCTTCATTACAGGCTATAAAAATGGATTCAAGAGCAATGTCAAAGATTTGTATGGGAGAAGTTAATCAGTTAAATTCAAGATTTTCTATGAAATTATCTGTAAAAGACTATTTGAGTAGAATATCAGGAAAGACTGCTGAATTATTTTCAATATCACTATATTTGGGTGCAGCTGAATGTGATGCAGATAATAAGATTTGTAGGGAACTTGGAAATATAGGACATAATTTAGGGATGGCCTTTCAGATAATAGATGATATTTTAGATTATGAGGGTAGCGATAAAAGTATTAAGAAGTCTGCAGCAAATGATTTAAAGCAAGGAATATATACAATTCCGTTTATATATGCATATAAAAATAATAAATCTTCATTTGAAGAAATTTTAGAAAAAGACTTTTATACTGAAGAAGAGATAGGCAAAATAATAGACTTAGTTAAAGCAAATGATGGAATTAAAATGGCTAAGGATTTAGCTGGAAAGTATATGAAAAAATGCTTTAAGGGTATAGATAAACTTCCTGAAAATGAATATAAGAATGTATTAAAAGAAATAGCAGAATGGCTATTATTAAGAACATATTAAAGGGTTACTTAGGATAAGTAACCCTTTAATATGTTATTTAATGATTTAATAAAGTCTGAATTAGTTTTATAAAATGATTCAGTATAGCTTATGTATATTGGAAGTGAAACTGAAAAGTCTTCTATTTTAATTCTCTTTATATTAGTTGTAGAGCAGTAGTTATTATATATACTCATAGGTATAAAAGCTACAGCTTTACTTGATAATACGCCATTTAAAGCCGAAAAATAAGAATTAGAACTATAAAGAATATTTACATGCTCTAAATCTTCTTCATTAAAGTTTAAGGCTGAATATAGTGAATTTTTTAAGCAACTTTTATTAAAAGTAAATATTAGTGGCAAATCAAATAGCTGTTCCTTTTTTATAGTGTTAATTGGGAAATTAGAATTGCTTATCAAAACGATTTCGTCAAATCCTATTTGCTTTGTTATAATGCCTTCAAATTCTTCAGGCTTTTTATAACATATATAAATATCACAAATATTATTAGGTAAATTCATGTTTGAGCAGCATTCAATAGTATCTGAATTTATTGTGTAGAAATCATATACTTTTTTCAGCTTAGATATAGCTACTGGTAAAATAGTCAGACTTATTGATTCCACAGCTTCAATTGATATGTATTTTTTTTTATTAATAGAGCTTAATATCTCTTCTTGCATTTTATTATAAGCACTAAGTATAGTTTCGCAATGCTTAAATAGAATTTCTCCTTCAGTAGTTAGGGTAACACCTTTATTACTTCTATTTAATAGTTTTACATTTAACTCATTTTCTAATTTTAGTATTTGTTGACTTAGTGCAGATTGGGATAGATGTGCATTTTTCGCTACAGTTGAAATACTTTTAGAATTAGCAACTTGGAAAAAATAATTTAAATTATCTATATGCATAACAATCTCCTAACTAATAATCTGTATATTTAATTATTATAGTATAATAATCTTTAGAAAGCAAAATTATTTAATATTAATAAATGTATAGGAATAGAGTATAATTTTATTAGATATAATTTTAGGATGTGTTAAAAATGAAGATTAGAAAGAAAATAATAGTTTATTTATTAATAATAGTATTTATTATGGGAGGAATAAGTGTATTTATAAGTAAATCTAATACTAGTTTAATAAAAGGAGATATAGTTATATGGACAAACGATAAGTATTTTTCCTATTTTAATTCCATTTCAAGGGAATTCAAAAAGAATAATAAAAGAGTTAATATAGAAGTAGTTAGTATAAAAGAAGAGGATTATCTAGATAAAATTTTAAATACAGAAAAAAAATTGTTACCTAATATAGTTCATTTAAACTTTATGGAGATAGACAATATAAAGGATAAGATTAATTTTACAGCAGAGAATAAAGAAATAATAGAAACATATAGTAAAAATTTTAATAAAAGTAGGCTGCAAGAAGTGAAAATAGATGACAATTACTACGCAGTTCCTTTTACATCTAATCCAATAGGGTTGTTTTTAAGAAGTGATATATTAAGCGAATTTGGATATAGCGTAGAGGATGTTAGTACTTGGGAACAATTATTAAAAATAGGAAGCGATATATATAATAAGAGTAATGGTGAAATAAGTATATTCTCAAGCAAGGATAGAGACAATATAAATCTTTTATTAGCGGCTCAATTAGTAGATTTACAAAATAAAAATTATTCAAATAGGGAAATTATAGATAATATAAATTCAATATATAATAGTAATTTTACGAATGATAATAATTATATATGTAGATTAGATTCTTTAAATTTTTATAAGGAGTTAAATGATTCAAATATAGATGGGGTATGGGAATGTAGGAACCCTCCAACATTTAATATAGGTGAAAATAGATTTTATGATATAGGTGGTGAAAACTTAGTAGCATTAAAAATTGACAATGAAGAAGCTATAAAAAGTTTTATTTCATATGCTGCTACTAATAAAGAGCTACTTTCCAAGGAATTATTAAATTCTAATTTTGTTCCAAGTTCCTTATATTCATTAAAGATAAAACAGTTAAATGAAAATGTGGATAATTCAGGAAACAACCCTTTCTTAGTATTAAGTAATATAGTAGAAAGGGCACCTGAAATAACGAACTATGAGCTTTTTAAAGATATAGTTTATGATATATACCATTAGAGCCTAAGTATTTTTTCATAGGCCTCTAATGTTTTCATGGCAGTTTGTCTCCAAGAAAATTGGAGACTTCTTTCATATCCTTTTTTAGATAAATCTAATTTTAGATCATTATTATTTAGTAGATTTAACAAGGCACTTTCAAGATCAGACATATTAAAAGGATTTATTAATATACAAGCATCTCCAGTAACCTCAGGGATAGAAGTTATATTAGAGGTTATAACAGGAGTCATACAACTCATTGCTTCTAATGGGGGGAGGCCAAATCCTTCATAAAGTGAAGGATAAACAAAAGCTTCAGCTCCATTATATAGTGTAGGTAAAAGGGAATCTTCTATAAATCCTGTAAAGAGTATATTTTCCTTGGATGATAACTTTTCTACCATATTAACAAGTTTTTTTCCTTCATCTTTAATAGAGCCAGCTAAAAGCAATATATGAGGCTCTTTTAAATCTTTATTTATTTTATCAAAAGCTAAAATAAGTTCTCTAGCATTTTTACGTGCACTAAATCCACCTATGTATAGTATATATGGTTTATCAAAATTAAATTTTTCTTTAATATAGTTTCTACATTGGGCTCTATCCAATGGTTTAAAATTTGAGTTAGCGGCTAAAGGAGTAACAATTATTTTTTCTTCAGGAATATGATTAAAAAACTTTAAAATATCCCTTTTAGAATACTCAGAAACTGTAAGTATTCCTTTAGAGTTATCTATTATAGAAGGCATATTTCTTAAAAATCTCTCTAAGTATCCTCTACCAGTAGTTTCTGGTAAAGTATATGGAATTAAGTCATGAATAGTAACTATACAATTGTTCTCATAATTTTCACAATATCCAATTCCATTTTGAGGAATATGATGAATTTGGATATCATTATTTTTTATGAAGTTGGGAAAATAGTAGTTCTCATAAAATCCACCATGTTTTTTAGAGGTAAATATTATTTTACTATTTTCTTTTTTAAATCTTTCATAGTTTTTCCCTGTCCAAAATAATGAATAATTATTTTTATTATCTATATTAAGCAATTCGGTAACTAGATTTTCTGTATAAGTTCCAATACCAGTTCCGTTATATAAATTGATACCTCTGGCATCTATAGATATTTTCATAGTAATCCTCCTAAAATTATCCTATATATTATAGATATTATGATTTTCATTATATATAACAGGATATTATTAATAATTTAATTATGTGATAGTAAACACAATAAAATATGTATTTTCATATAATGGCATAGAATAAGTCTTAAGGAGAATTACATGGAGATTTCATATATAAAAAATAAGATTCAATCTGAGTATTCCTTAAATATAGATAGTATAGAAAAGGTTAAAAATAGTTATAGACTTAAAACGAATGAGGGAGAGTATGGTATTAAAGTAGTTAAGTACCAATTTCCTCATTTTTATTTTATATTTTCAGCTATAAAGCATTTAGAAAAGAGAGGTTTTAATAAAATACCTAAAATTATTAGTACGAAAGATGACTTTGGTTATATAAAACTTGGAAATTGTTATGCATATTTAACAGAATGGATTAACTCTAGAAATTGTAACTATAAAAATTTAGATGATTTAAGATTAGCAGCAAAAAAACTTGGAGAATTGCATAAGTGTAGTGAATGCTTTACTTTAAATGAAAATATGATGCCTAGAATAGGATGGTATTCTTGGATTACTGTGTTTGAAACAAGATGCAATGAAATACTAGATTTCAAAAATAGAATTTATCAAAAAGCTTATAAATCTGAATTCGATAATATATATTTAAATACTATAAATGAAGAGCTGGATAGAGGAAAGAAAGCAATAGATGAGATAAAATCAAATAGATATATAGAGATAATGAATAAAGAGGTGCTAAAAAGAGGCTTTTGCCATCATGATTATGCTAATCATAATATATTGATAGATACTAACGGAGAGTTAAATATAATAGATTTTGATTATTGTATGCTAGACTCACATATACACGATTTAGCATCGCTATTAATTAGAAGTATGAAAGATGGAAATTGGAATAACGATAAAGCCCAATTAATATTAGAGAATTACTCTAAAACGCACTCTTTATACGATGAAGAAATAAGACTTATGAAAGGCTTTATTAGATTCCCTCAAGGTTTTTGGCAAATTGGTCTTCAATATTATTGGGAGCAGCAACCCTGGGGAGAGGAATTTTTAGTTAATAAGATAAACAAATATTTAAGAGATAGAAATGAAAGAGAAAAATTTGTTGATAATTTCTTTAGTTGAGGTGATGAAATGCAAAGTTTAGAACTAAAGTCATATCTAGAAGAAAAAAATATTTATATAGTAAATGACAAAGTAAATCAATCTAAGTATAAAAGTTCTGATGATATATTGAAACAAGTTGAAAATATAATTTGTTTTCATAATAAAATAGGGGAATATAAGGAAAATTTATTACCTAGAATAGGAGCTTCTATTGGAAGAGAGATTGATAATTATACTGCACAGATATTTTTAATTAATAGGTATCTTAAAGAAATAGAAAATAAAGATAGTTTAAATTCAATAGATTTTTATTTAATAAAAAATGGAGAACTCTTGCTAAATAAAGGTAAGAAAGCATTAAATCATTTATACTCTAATAACTATAGAAAATTAATTGAACGAAGTATGAAAAACTATGAAATTTGCTTAAGTAGAGTAGATGAAAGTAATTTAACTATATCAGATGATAATAAAATATTTATAGGAACTATAAAATATTTAACATACAACATTAAAGAACATGATATATATTCATATATAAAGAAAATGAAGAGAAAAGATATAGATATAAGTATAGAAAAAATAATAGATTTTTATGTTAATGAGGAAAATTTAGGAGTTGATAGCAGAGAATATTTAAGGGCACTAAGTTCTTATCCAAATGAGGAACTAAGGGTTTTAGAAAAATATATAATTGGAAAAACAAAGTTGAGTGAAAATGAAGTTTTAGAGAGCTTAAGTAAAGCAAAGAGTATGGATTTTAGGTGTTTAATAATTTAATGGGGGATCTAAGAAATGAATAAATTTAGATATGTAGATAAGGATATATTGTGTCAATATGACTTAAATGAAGAATTTTTAGGAAAACTATCCTTAGAGATAGAAGATATAATACCACTAAGAAAGGTATTTGTTTTACTAACTAATAAAGGGAAGAAGATATTAAAGATCACAGATTCAAGTGAAGACAGAATAAAATTTATAAATGAAGCCCTAAAATATATATCTGAAGAATATAGTGATGTACTTAGTTATTATATAAGTGACAAAGGAGATATAACTTATAAATTTGGTGATAAAACTTATGTATTATTAGATATGATAGAAGGAAGAGAGGCTACATTTACTAATCCAGTAGAAATTGAAATGTGTTCAAAAAGTATAGCAAGTATGCATAAAGCTTCAAAGGGAATATTTAATAAATTAAGTGGAGAAGTTATTAAGGGAAACTTAGGCGAATATTTACCATATCAATTTAGTAAAGCTAAGGAAGATTTGGTGAGTATTAAAGGATATGTTGAAAGATTTAGGCATAAAAGTGAATTTGATAAAATATTTTTAGAGAATGTAGATAGCAATATTAATCAAATACAGAAATCTATGGAGCTTTTAGCTATGTGTGAATATAATTTCATTTTAGAAGATTATAATAAAAGAGTTCTATGCCATAATGACTTAGCGCATCATAACTTTATCGTTGATGGAGATAAGATTAAAATAATAGATTTCGATTATTGTAAAATAGATACTAGATCATTGGATATAGCTAACTATTCTATTAAGGTAATAAAAAATAGTTGCTACGAAATTAATAAGTTTAAATCCATAATAGATTCATATAATTCTATAGAAAAATTAGATAAACAAGAGATAAAATTAATATATGCAATTTTATGTTTTCCAAAAGACTTTGTTACAATATCAAGAGATTATTACTATAAACAAAAGAAATGGGAATATGAAGTATTTATAAATAGGCTAAAGGATAAGATTAGCAATGAAAATTATAGATTAGATTTCATAAATAGTTTTATATTAGAGATGAATGAATATTTTTATTAATAGACTAAAAGGACATCACTTATTATCTTAAGAAGATGTCCTTTTAGTTTTGTTTTATTATTTTAAGATTTAATAACTTTTTCATAAGCTTTTAAGGTAGTTTCAGCAGTTATATTCCAAGAGTAGTTAGAACTCTTAACAAGTCCTTGCTTAATCATTTCTAACCTAAGTGAATCATCTGTCAAAACTTTTTCTATTGCACAAATCAACTCATCTATATTATAGGGATTGATAAGTAAAGCTGAATCACTACAAACTTCTGGGAGAGAAGTTACATTAGAAGCTATCACAGGTGTGCCACAAGCCATGGCTTCTAGTGGAGGCAATCCAAAACCCTCATAAAAGGATGGATATGCCAATAATTCAGATGCATTATAAAAAATAGGCAAACTTTCAAGGGGAATGAAATCAGTAAAAATAATTTCATTTTCTATATCAAGGTCTATAGTTCTTTTTTTGTATATTTCATATGAAATTCCCTTTTTTCCTGTTATAACTAATTTTAAGTTTCTTTTTATGCTTTTAGAAATAAGAGAAAAAGCTTCTATAAGTCCTAATATATTTTTTCTAGGGCTGAATCCACCTACATAAAGAACAAAATCATCCTTTATGCCATATTCCTTTTCGATTATTTTCTTGCATTCATACTTATCTAATGGTCTATATATATCCTCAGCAGCAAGATGTGTAACAAAAATTTTATCTTGTGGAAAATTAAACTCTTTTGATATATCTTGCTTTGAAAATTCAGAAACTGTTAAAATACCATCACAATCATTTATTATTTTAGGTAGTTCGTTATTAAATATATACAGATATCTATCACTAACGGTTTCTGGCATTCTCAATGGGATTATATCATGCAATGTAATAATTTTGTGACAATTTATGTGGGGAGAGAGACCAACACCATTTTGAGGGACATGATAAATATCTATATTCGTATCATTTAAAATATTAGGAATTCTAACTTCATCCCAAAAGTTAGAATTCGAAGTGGCCTTTACTGGTTCAACTTTAAAATTGTCACTTAAATCTAGAGCTGAATGTTCAGGTAGAAAAACTAAGTAGTCATTAATTTTATCAACCTTATTTATACTGTTTATAAGTTGATAAGTATATGTGCCAATTCCAGTCCCTCTATACCATTTTGCAGCCCTGCCATCTATGCCTATCTTCATGATTTAATCCTTTCACATTGTTTTTAATTTATTATATTAAAGATAGGAATAAAATGTTAATAAAAGAATAGATATAGTCATATAAATATAAAGGGGGTGAGCGTTATGATGAGAGAATTTGAAATCGAAAGGCAGTTTGACATTAAAATTGAAGTTATAAAAGCGAATAAAGGAGTTTATTATTTAAAAACTAATAAGGGAGAGAGATGCTTAAAAAAGATAAATTATGGGCCTCAAAAGCTATTATTTGTTTATGGTGCTAAAGAACATTTAATAAATAATGGTTTTAAAGGAGTGGATAAGTATTTTTTAAACATAGATGGGGATCCATACGCCCTAGTTAATGAAGATCTTTATACATTATCAGAATGGATAGATGGTAAAGAGTGTGATTTTCATAACATAGACGAGGTGAAATTAGCATCAAAGACTCTTGCTAGCTTACATGAGGCATCAAAGGGATATGATCCTCCGGAAAATTCTAAGTTAAAGAGTGATTTGGGTAGGTGGACTCACCTTATGAATAAAAGAATAAAATCCTTTGATAAAATGAGAGATATGGTAAGAAAGAAGAATAATAAAAATAATTTTGACTTGCTATATTTAAAATCAATGGAATTCTATAAAGATATAGGTAAAAAGGCTCTAAAAACATTAGAAGAATCAGATTATATTAAGTTATGTGAAATAGCAGAAAGTGAAAAAAGTTTTTGTCACCATGATTTCACATATCACAATATAATTATAGATGAAAATAATAGCTGTAATGTTATTGATTTTGATTACTGTAAAAGAGAAGTAAGAACCTTTGATATATCTAATTTTATGATAAAAGTTCTTAAAAGGGTTGATTGGGATATTAATTTTGCTAAAGCAATAATAGAGTCCTATAATGAAGTTTCACCGCTTTTAGACTGTGAGTATAAAGTACTATATGCATATTTACAGTTCCCACAAAGATATTGGAGACTTGCAAATAGGTATTATTATAATGAAGTAAATTGGGGCCAAAATACTTTTGGAAATAAAATAGAATCTATAATAAGTGAGCAGGAACTTATGCTTAGATTTTTAGAAGAGTTCAAAAAAGAATATAAGTTAGATTAGAAAAAGTGCCGTGAGCACTTTTTTTATGTACAAATAATTAAAATTCGACATAGGATAATATAAAGCAATATACTAAGAGGTAAAAAATGCAGATAGGAGATTTAGTAGTTAGAAAGTCATATGATAAAGATATCACCTTTAAAATAATAGACATCAAAGAAGATGAAAATGGGAGACCAGTTTATGTATTAAAGGGAATTAGTATTAGAATTATAGCAGATTCAAAAAAAGAAGATTTAGAAAAGGTTGATGGGCAATATATTGGAAGCAAAGAAAAAATATTAAATACAAGAGTTGATGAAGCTATAAAAAAAGCGGTATCAATGAGAGGGGATACAGAAGCTATAAGTAAAATGAATAGCCTAACAAGGGGGAGTAAATCCTCTAAAGTGCAACAAAATAAAGAATTGATATTTGGAAGGCCAGGGAAGATATTGCATATAGATGGTGATAGTGAGTATCTAGAAATGTGCCTTAAAGTTTATAAACAGTTGTCTTTAGAGGCGGTAGGTAGATCTATTCCGGAAAGAAAACAGCCTGAAATAATAGTAGATTTAGTTAAAGAAATAAAGCCTGATATAGTTGTTTTAACAGGACATGATAGTGTTTTAAGAAGTACAGATGACTATTTAAATTTAGATAATTATAGAAATTCAAGATACTATATAGATTCAGTTAAAGCTTTAAGGAATTATAATTCAAGTTATGATGAGCTAGTCATCTTTGCAGGAGCTTGTCAAAGTTGTTATGAATGTATGTTAGATGCAGGAGCTAATTTTGCAAGTTCTCCTAATAGAGTATTAATTCATTGCTTGGATCCGGTATTTGTATGTGAAAAAATAGCATACACAAGAATTGATAAAGTTGTATCTATAATAGAGGTTATAGATAATACAATTACAGGGATAAAAGGAGTTGGAGGATTGCAAACTAGGGGGAAGTATAGAGAGGGATACCCAAGATCTCCATATATTTAAAAATATTTTAACTAATTAAAAATCTACTGAAATCTCAGTAGATTTTTAATTTCTGCACTAAAATGTGACTAGTTTCTTAGAAATATATATAAAATGTATAAAAAAATTAAAGATAGGTATAATAGTAAATGTATATTAGAGGGTTAAAAAAGGTAAAAGTTTACATTGACAACTTATATTAAAGGTGATAAAATATAAATTTTATTTGACAAAAATAGGGTTTGGGTGTATAATATAATTAAGAAAGAAGGTGTTTATGATGGAAAAAGTAAAGACTATCGCCGCTATAAAGAGGGATATAGAAGATCATATAGGGGATAAGGTTACTCTAAAAGCAAACGGTGGAAGGAAAAAGATCCTAATAAACAACGGAGTAATAGAAAGTGCTCATCCAAGCATTTTTGTAGTAAGGCTAGAAAATGATATTCAAAGGACAGTAACATACAGCTATTCAGATGTATTAACAAAGACAGTACAATTATATTTTGCTTTATAGAGAATAGAGCTTCGAAAAAACGAGGCTCTATATTTTTTTGTAAAAATATAAAAAAAGAAAGATGGTGGGTTTCCATCTTTCAACTATGGTATAAAAGGGTATTGAGAATTTATGAGAGGTTATATGGTCAATAACCATATTTATAATACGACATATTTTAATATATGTCAACATTTTATTTAAAAAAAAGTAAAAAAAACTTAAATTATAATTATAATTCGACATTTATCAATATAATCAATCCCATAATGTAAATAAGAGTAGTAAAATTGTTGAATTTTGAGTTTTTTATTTTAGAAACATTATATAAAAGTTTGAATAAATATATAGCGTTAGAAATATATTTGATAATAGGTATTGTATGGGAGGGATTATATGTCACAAATAGATGTAATAAAAGAGGTCGTTCATTATGAACAATTACTTAGGGAAAACTTAACAAATCATGTACTAAAAGGAGAATATTTAATAAGAGATTCACAATACCCTGATATGAAACAAGTATTGGGGGTAGATGCAAAAGCTACTATAACAAATAAAGAGACTCTTGGAGACAAGGTTATGGTAGAAGGTCAGTTAAATTATTTAGTATTTTATTTACCAAAGGATGAAGCTATATCAGAATCTCCATCAAATAAAATACACTCAGTTATTTTTACTGATAAATTTGCCAACTATCTTGATCTTAATAATGATGAACATAATATATTATGCGATGTTGAGTGTGAGATAGAACATATTGAAGCTAATTGGATGAATGAGAGAAAAGTGGGACTTGACGGTATAATGACCTTGAGGTGGGAAGTATACAAGGATGGAGAATTTGAATATGTAAAAGATATAGAAGGCAAAGGAGATATACAAACTCAGAAAAAAGAAGAAATGCTTAACGGAGTAAAGGGAGAAAAAGAAGTAGATCTAATGGGTAAATCTATGTTGAAAGTAACAATGGATAAGCCTGAAATAGAAGAAGTATTAAAATGTTCTATGAATCTTCATAAAAAAGAAATAAAGGTTGTAGAAGAT
Organism: Clostridium sp. LS3; assembly: GCF_055330225.1. Taxonomy (NCBI): domain Bacteria; kingdom Bacillati; phylum Bacillota; class Clostridia; order Eubacteriales; family Clostridiaceae; genus Clostridium; species Clostridium sp. LS3. Next base: position 3,596,639 of record NZ_CM143921.1, on the reverse strand, counting down.
AAAGTATATGTTGGATGCTATTGTAGAATTGAGCTTCTATATAAGGGAAAAGAGAATAAAGAACTTGTAACTTTACAGGATGATGTTTATTTATCAAAAGAAGAAGAAATGCCAGGAATATCAGGTGATATGCTTAGTTCATTAAATATGAATATCAAAGATCATCAATATGCTGTTAATTTAGATGACTTAGGGGAAAATAGAGTAGTTGATATAGAGTTCTTGATTAAGGGCAATGTGAAGGTTTATTCAAAGGATAAAATAGAAATGCTGAAGGATGCATATTGTCCAACTATGAATATTGACTTGGAAAAGGATGCAAAAGAGTTTGGAGCAATACATTCGATAACAAATATGGAATCCATGGTTAAAGATAACGTTGAATTAAGCGGTAAAGATGATAGATTAGAACAAATTATAAGTGTAACAGGAACTCCTTTTATAACAGATAAAATGGTTGAAGATAATAAGGTTAAAGTTGAAGGCGTAGTTAAGATATTAGCTATTTATAAGCTTGCAGGAGATGAATTAAATTACGGAATAGCAAATGGAGAAATCTCCTTCATTACAGCAGCTGATATAAAAGATGCTAAAAAGGGAATGAACGCTTTAATTAAGGTAACTTTAGAAAATATAGATGCGAGTATAGAAGGTAATTCAATAGCTGTAAAAGCTAATGTTGGATTAACTATTAAGCTTTGTTATAAAATGAATAAAGAGTGTGTTGTGGGTGTAGTTGAAGGCCCTGCAGAAGCAAAAGATAAAAAGGCTTCAGTAACCATATATGTTGTTGGTGAAGGAGATACTTTATGGAGTTTAGCAAAAAAATATAACACCACTATGGATGAATTAAGTAAATTAAATGAGTTAGATATAAATCAAAACATAAAACAAGGAGATAAGTTAATAATACCAGGAAGAGCTATATTTTAATATTTAAACCTAGATGAGGATGGAAATCTTTTAGATTTTCATCCTCATTTTTAGTTATATCTAAAAATGGCCTCTTAATTACTTTTAATGAATAAGATTATGTTAGTGTGGATAAAATAAAGATGCATGATAAGAGGTGAGTTTATGTCGGAAAAAATTAAGGGAGATTTAATAATAATTGGAGGGGCGGAAGACAAAGAGGGAGATAAAGAAATATTAAAAAAAGTTTGCAGCTCAATAAATAAAGAAAAAGATGTTATTTTAATAGCCACAATAGCAACAGAATACCCTAATGAAGCTTTAGATAAATACACTAAGGTTTTTAATGGACTAGGAGTTATAAATATAAAAGGATTAAATATAAAAGAAAGGTCAGATTCCTTAAATAAAGAAAACATTAAGATCATAGAGCAAGCGTCACTTATATTTTTTACAGGAGGAGATCAATTAAGGATAACAAGCTTAGTAGGAGGAACTCCTATTTATGATGCTTTAAAGGAAGCAAGTGAAAGAGGCTGTATAATAGTTGGTACATCTGCAGGTGCATCTGTTATGAGTGATACTATGATTGTTAAAGGAGATGATGAAGAGTCTCCTAGAAAATGTACTTTAAAAATGGCACCGGGATTAGGTTTTGTTAAAGGTATAATGATAGACCAACATTTTGCTCAAAGAGGAAGAATTGGTAGATTATTAACAGGAATAGCTCAAAATCCTGAGGTTTTAGGAATTGGTATAGACGAAGACACGGCAATAGTTGTGAAAGATACTGGAGAAACTCAAGTTATTGGAACTGGAGCTGTATATTTTTTAGATGCTAGAAATATAACTCGTAGCAATGTATCAGAGCAATATTCAGATGAAGTATTAAGTATGTTTAACGTTAGTTTACATGTATTAAAGGAAGGAGACAAATTTAATCTCCTAACTAAGTTACCTTTTGAGGAGGAAAATTGTAAAAATGAAAATAATAGAGACTAAAGTCTTTAAAGGAAAAAATATTTATTCTCATAAAAAATGTATAAGGATAGATGTTGATTTAGAGGGATATAGCGAAACTCCAAGTAAGGATATAGAAGACTTTAATGAAAATTTAATTAATATGATTCCTGAATTAAATACTCATAGATGTGGTATTGATGAAGAAAGAGGTTTTGTAAAAAGACTAAGAGAGGGAACGTATTTAGCTCATATATGCGAGCATATAATAATAGCTATACAAAATAAATTAGGAATAAATATACACTATGGGAAATCTAGAGAAATAAAAAATGATCATTATTATCTAGTCTATCAATATATATATGAAAATGTTGCTTTAGAAACAGCTAAGCTTTCAATAGATATAATAAATGCTTTAATAAAAAAAATACCAATAAATTATGATGAAAGAATAGAGTTTTTAAAAAGTATTTTAAAAGATGAGATTATGGGACCTAGTACAAGGTCTATATGTGACTATGCTTGTAGAGTTGGATTACCAATTACTAAACTTGGAACTGGAGATTTTTATCAAATAGGATATGGTAAGCAAGGTAGAATAATTGAAGCATCAATTGGGTCAAATACAAGGTGTGTATCAGTAGATATATCTTGTGATAAGATGCTAACTAAGGAATTATTAAGAATACAAAATATTCCTGTTGCAAGAGGTGCAAAAGTTAATAATATAATAAGCTTATTAAAAGAAGCAGAGAATATGGGATATCCAGTTGTTTTAAAACCTCAATATGGAAATAAGGGAAATGGAGTAATATTAAATATTAAGAATGAAAAGGAGCTATTAGTAGCTTATAAATCATTGCAAGAAAAGTTTAAAGATCTAATTATAGAAAAACATCATAAGGGAAATGATTTTAGAGTTTGTGTAATAAATTATAAAGTTGTAGCAGTATCATTAAGAGTTCCGCCCTGTGTAGAAGGTGATGGAAAAGATACAATATTAGATTTAATAAATAAATTAAATGATAATCCTGATAGAGGAGAAGATCATGAAAAGCCCTTAACTAAGGTTAAAATTGACGATGAGGTTATTAAGTGTATAAATGAGCAAGGAAAAGAATTGAATCATATATTAAGGGTTAAAGAGAAAATATATTTAAGAAAAAATGCTAACCTATCTACAGGTGGAGAAGCTATAGATTGTACCGATGTAATATGCGATGAAAATATTAATTTGTGTATAAGAGCAGCTAAGGCATTAAATCTTGATATTTGTGGTATAGATATATGTGCTGAGGACATATCTAAACCTATTTTTAATAATGGTATAATAATGGAAGTTAATGCAGCTCCTGGATTAAGAATGCATCTTAATCCAAGTAAAGGTAAGGCAAGGAATGTAGGAAAAGAAATAGTAAATATGCTGTATGATGGTAAGCCTTTCAATATTCCAGTTATATCTGTAACAGGTACAAATGGAAAAACAACAACTACAAGAGTTATAAGTCATACTTTATCTAAGATGGGATACAGTATAGGAATGACAAGTACTGAGGGTATTTATATAAATAATGAATGCATTGATTGCGGAGATGATACTGGGTTTGAAAGTGCAAAATCAGTACTATTAAATCCTGATGTAGATATTGCTGTTTTAGAGACAGCAAGAGGTGGAATGATAAGAAAAGGGCTAGCTTATGATTTAGCTGATGTAGCAGTAATTACAAATATAAGAGATGACCATTTGGGAATTGATGGAGTAGATAGCATGGAGAAACTCTGCTATGTAAAATCTTTAGTTGGAGAAGCAGTTAAAGAATGTGGCTATGTTGTATTGAATGCAGATGATTATTGGAGTAAATCCATTTTAAATAGAATAAAAGCTAATATAATATTTTTTAGTAAGGACTGTAATAATCCTTTATTAAAACAAAATAAGATAAGTAGTATATCTGTATATTTAGAAAACAAAGATATAGTTGTTGTTAATGAAGGTAAAAAACATATAATATGTAGAGTGGATGAGGTTCCAATAACCTTAGATGGAAAATTAGAGTTCAATATTGAAAACATATTAGCTGTTTGTGGAGCTTTGGTTGGTATGAAAGTAGACTATTGTATGATAAAGAATGGTATTACAAGCTACTTACTAAACTCTGATAAAAACTTAGGGAGATTTAATTGTTATGATGTAAATGGAATTAACGTAATTTTAGATTATGGACATAATTTAGATGGATATAATGCAGTTCTTTCAGCTGTAAGAGATATGAATAGAGGGGCTATATATGGAGTTGTTGGAATACCTGGTGATAGAAGTAACGATATGGCTTTAGATATAGGTAAGATATCATGTGAATATTTAGATTATATAATTGTTAAAGAAGATAAAAATTTAAGAGGTAGAAAAAAGGGAGAAATAGCGGAAATAATAGTTAATGGAATATTAAGTAAAAATAGCAAAAGGAAATACGAAGTTGTATTAAAAGAAGAAGAGGCCTTAGTTAAAGCTCTTAATATAGCAAAAAAAGGAGATACTGTTGTAGTGTTCTTTGAGGATATTGAACCTCTTGTTAGTATTATAAAAGAATTTTCAGATTATAAAGATGAAAAAATTAATCTAAGTTTTGGTTATACCAATTAGTTGATTAATTATTCCTAGTTTACTATATTATTAAAAAAATATATAATTAAAATAAACTTCAGAGTTAAACCCTGAAGTTTATTTTGAAATATTTATATTATAGTTGAAAGGAAACGAAAGTATGAGAATTAAAGCTTATGCTAAGGTGAATATATCTTTAGATATAATAGGAAAAAGAGAAGATGGATATCATTTATTAGAGATGATTATGCAATCTATAGACTTATATGATGAAATTAGCATAGAAGAACAAAAAGAAGGAATTAATATAAAATGTAATAGGCCTTATGTACCAACAGATGAAAGGAATTTGGCTTATAAAGCGGCTAAGTTGTTTAAAGAAACATATAATATAGATAGTGGAGTAAATATATACATAAAGAAAAATATACCTGTTTGTGCTGGATTAGCAGGAGGAAGTACGGACGGTGCAGCAGTTTTGAAAATAATGAACAATTTATTTAATATTAATGCATCTGATGAAGAGCTAATGGAATTAGGGTTAAAACTTGGGGCAGATGTTCCTTATTGTATAAAAGGTGGGACTGCTTTATGTGAGGGGATAGGAGAAAAGGTAACTGAACTTACAAGATTTAAAGATAAGATTGTAGTATTAGTAAAACCACCATTTGGAGTTTCAACTAAGAGTGTATATCAAGAATTTAATTTAGATAGAGCCAAAAATCATCCTAATACACAAGTTTTAATTGAGGCTATAAAAAATGATGATTTAAAAACAGTATGTAATAATATGAGAAACTTATTAGAGAACGTAACTTTAAGAAAGCATAAAGTTTTAATAAATATAAAAGAGGAAATGAGATATTTTGGAGCAGTAGGAACTATGATGAGTGGTAGTGGGCCTACAGTTTTTGCCTTTTTTGATGATATGCTTAAGGCTCAAAAATGCTTTGAGAAGATGAAAGAAAAATATAATGATGTATTTATTACAAGAACAATTTAATTTATAAGTATAGACCTCCTAAAAAATGGTAATAATTTAGCTATGAGGAGGTTTTGCAATATGAAGAAGATTATAGTGGTGATTAGTTTAATGTTTTTTATGTTTGGTATCTCAGGTTGTTCAAGTTCTGTTATTGGACAAGGCTTAGAAGAAGATAGGGAATTAGTTTATGAGGATATAGTTAATGAAATAATAAGATTTCATGTAATAGCTAATAGTGATAGTGAAGAAGATCAAAATTTAAAGTTAAAAGTTAGAGATAAGGTTATAGAATATGTTTCAGGAAATTTAAAAAATTGTAAAGATTTAAGTGAGGCAAGAAAGTTTATTATAGATAATAAAGATAATATAGAATATATAGCTAGAAGTGTAGTGAACGAGAATGGATATTCTTATGAGGTAACGAGTATGCTTTCGAGAGAAAGTTTTCCAGATAAAGCTTACGGAGATTTAATTTTTCCACAAGGTGAATATGAAGCTTATAGAATTCTTATTGGTGAATCTAAAGGACAAAATTGGTGGTGTGTAATGTTTCCTCCTCTATGTTTTGTTGATGGAACTAAGGATGCTGTTGACTCTAAAAATATTGAGGAAATGTTAATTAATGAAAAAAAATACGGCAATAAAAAAAGTAAAAATAAAGATAATAATATAAAATTTAAATCTAAAATCTTTGAGTTTTTATCTAAAAATAATGAAGCAGAGGATAAATAAACTTTAAAAGTTAAAATATAAATGTTGATAAATTTTAGTAATAAATTTAAACTATATGATAGATATAAATGTCAAGTTTAGGGGGAAATTAAATGACGAGAGCATTAGCTATGATATCTGGTGGACTAGATAGTATTTTAGCAGCAAAATTAATAAAGGATCAGGGGATAGATGTTATAGGTATTTGCTTTAAATCTTATTTCTTTAGTGAAGAAAGTGCAAAGAAAATGACTAAACAAATAAATATACCACTAGAAGTAATTGATTTTTCTAATGAACACATGAGTATGGTTAAAAAACCAAAACATGGCTTTGGTAAGAATATGAATCCTTGTATAGATTGCCATGCGATGATGATGAATTATTCAGGATATATGTTAAAAAAGTTTAATGCTGATTTTATAATTACTGGAGAAGTGTTAAATCAGAGACCTATGTCTCAAAATAGACAAGCATTAAATATAGTTAAAAAAGAATCAGGCTTTAGTGATAAAATATTAAGACCATTATGTGCTAAAAATTTAGAACCTACTGAAATGGAGTTAAATGGACTTGTAGATAGAGAGAAACTTTTAGATATATCAGGAAGATCCAGGAAAATTCAAATTGAGCTAGCAGATAAATGGGGAATAAAGGAGTACCCATCTCCAGCAGGTGGATGTAAGCTAACAGAACCTAATTATGCTGTAAGACTTAAAGATCTACTGTTTAGAAATGAAAATATTACTGAGAATGAAATATCATTATTAAGATATGGTAGACATTTTAGAATTGATGAAAATACAAAGATAATATCAGCAAGAACAGCTGAGGAAGCAAAAGAAATAAAGAAATATTTAGATAAAAATTATACGAGGTTCTTAGTTTCAAATTTCTCAGGATCTTTAGTTGTACTTATTGGGGATGAAACAGAAGAAAATATAGAATTGGGTGCTAGGATAGCAGCTAGATATAGTAAGGGAAAAGATGAAAAAGAAATAGAAGTTAAACATGGAAGCTTTGGAAGTAGATTTACTAAATCCAGAATAGTAAATTCTATAGAGGAAAAAGAACTTTTAAAATATTTAATTTCTGTAAAATAAACGGAGGTAGTAAATGAATAAGAATGCGGTTATATCATTAAAGAGTTTTAATGAATTAGATACAGAAGACGTAATAGAAGTTGTAACACCTGGAGAGTTCTTTGTTACTGAAGATGGATTTAAAGCAGTATATGAGGAAACAGAGATATCAGGTATGGATGGGACGACAACTATTTTAACAATGTTAGATGATGCATTAATTCTTGAGAGAGAGGGAAGTACTAGTGCAAAAATGGACTTTAAAAAGGGTGAAACATCAATATCCCTATATAATACCCCTTATGGAGTTTTAGATTTACAGATACATACTGAGGATTTAGATATTGCTATTGACAAGAATGGTGGAAATATAGTAGCTAAATATTCTCTTGAACTTGCAGGTCAACCTCCTATAACGACTAAATTAGCTGTAAATATAAAAGCTAATTAATAATTAAAAATCTTAGTGATAAAGCAAATAAAGATAAAGCTTTATTACTAAGGTTTTTATTTTATAATAAAGTGTTCTTATTGAATAAATGCTATGAAATAGGGTAATAATATAAAAAATAAGAGGTGATATTGTGAATTGTGCAAATAATTTAGACAAAGCGAGTATAGTTATAAATGTTTTATGTGCACACTTAGGAATTGACGCAACAGAAATGAGTAAAATATTAAAAAAGAAAGAAAATAAATATTTATTTCTTTTGTTATTAAAGAATTATAAATGCCTTGATAAAGAGAAAGTAAAGCAAATGTTAGAAATAATTAGTGATAAGAGTATTAATTATAATATTAATAAAGCTCAAGAAAAGTTATTGGTTAATAAAGAGTTTAGAGAAATGTATTTTAAAATAGAAGAGGGTTTAAATAAAATAATATAAAATAAATAACAAAAAAACACTAGATTTTATTGTTTATTTGTGATATTATACTACTTATTGAATTTAGGCATTATAAACCCATCATAAATAGTGAGGTAATTATGATTATATCAAACAGGGGATTTAGTGTCAAGAAAATAAATTAAAAATTTTATTTTTTTGGAGGAATAGTATGAAAACTAAATATGTATTTGTAACAGGAGGAGTAGTATCTTCTTTAGGAAAGGGCATAACTGCAGCATCATTAGGTAGATTATTAAAGAATAGAGGACTAAAGGTTTCTATACAAAAATTTGATCCGTATTTAAATGTTGATCCAGGTACAATGAGTCCATATCAACACGGTGAAGTATTTGTAACAGACGATGGTGCTGAAACAGATTTAGACTTAGGACATTATGAAAGATTCATAGATGAAAATTTAAGCCAAAGCAATAATGTTACAACTGGTAGAATATATTGGTCTGTAATATCTAAGGAAAGAAGAGGAGAATATCTTGGTGGAACTGTTCAAGTTATACCGCATATTACAAATGCTATAAAAGAAAGGGTTTATAGAGTATCTAAAGAAAAAGATGTAGATGTAGTAATTACAGAAATAGGGGGAACAGTTGGAGATATTGAGTCCCAGCCATTTCTTGAAGCTATAAGACAAATTAAATATGAAGTTGGAAGAGAAAATGTATGCTTTATACATGTTACTTTAGTTCCATACTTAGGGAAAGCGGGAGAGTTAAAAACTAAGCCAACTCAACATTCGGTTAAAGAATTAAGGAGTATAGGAATACAACCAGACATAATTGTTTGTAGATCACAAAAGGAGTTATCTGAAGATATAAAATCCAAGATAGGATTATTCTGTAACCTAGAAGCTAGATGTGTTATACAAAATTTAGATGCGGAACATTTATATGAAGTTCCACTTATGTTACATAAAGAAGGATTAGATAGATTAGTTTGCGAAAAACTTGAACTAGGATGTAGAGATATAGATAATTCTGAATGGATTGATATGGTTCAAAAAGTAAAGAACTTAAAAGAACATGTTAAGATAGCTTTAGTTGGTAAATACGTAGAGTTACATGATGCATATATATCAATTGTTGAAGCTTTAAATCATGGTGGTTTAGCTAACAATTGTAATGTAGAAATTAAGTGGATTAATGCAGAGGATGTTAATAGAAATAATAGTAATGAAGCCTTAGGAGATTGTGATGGAATTTTAGTTCCTGGAGGCTTTGGAGATAGAGGAATTGAAGGTAAAATAGAGGCCATAAGGTTTGCAAGAGAAAATAAAAAGCCTTTCCTTGGAATATGCTTAGGAATGCAATGTTCAGTAATTGAATTTGCTAGAAATGTATTAGGATATGAAGGGGCAAATAGTGCAGAGATTGATTGTGAAACTAAATATCCAGTAATAGATATAATGCCTGATCAAAAAGATGTAGAAGATTTAGGTGGAACAATGAGATTGGGATTATATCCATGTAAATTAGATGAGAATAGTACAGCTTATAATGTTTATAATGATAAATTAATTTATGAAAGACATAGACATAGATATGAATTTAATAATGAATATAGAAAAGTAATAAAAGAAGCTGGTATGGATATTACAGGAACTAGCCCAGATGGAAGGTTAGTTGAAATTGTTGAAATTAAAGATCATCCATGGTATGTATCTGTTCAATTTCATCCTGAGCTGAAGTCAAGACCTAATAGACCACATCCATTATTTATTGGATTAATAAAGGCTTCATTAATGAAATATAATTAAAAAATGTTGAAAATACTGAGAGGTTATAGAACTCTCAGTATTTTTTATTTAAATAATAGATAGACATATATAATATAAATTTAGTAAAATGATTTGTATAAAAGAATGGTAAAGAGGAATAAGAATTTATGAAAATAAAGAGTATAACTTTAAAATTGTGTTTGCTTTTAATTCTATTCATAATAACTATTTCAGTAGTAATAGGAGTTTGGGCAATAAAGGATACTAATAAAATAGTTCAAATAGAAATTGGAAAAATGAATAATGAAATTCTACAAGAAATATCAGATAATATCTCAATACTCTTATCTAATATTGAAGAGATAGGCAATAATATTGTTGAAGATAATAAATTAATTAGTGTATTATCAATTCCTAAGGAAGAAGTAATGAAGAGAGATGAGGATTTTATAAATGCTGATAAGTATGTAGAGGGACTACTTAATGAACAGGTATGGAAATATGGTAAGTATAACATGAAGCCTGAACTATATGTAATTTCTGAAAACGATTTGAATTTTAGTACTTATGCTAAAAATAAATATAACATAAACTCTATAAAAGATGAAATTTGGTATAATGAAATAGTAGAAGCTGATGGGAATACTGTACTTATTAGCACTTTTGAAGATGAAGAGGGTATAGGCCCATACAAATGTATATTTAGAATGGGTAGATTAATAAAGGACTTAATTACAGATGAAACATTAGGCGTTTTAATAATGGATGTAAGTGAAAAAATGTTATATGATAGATATAATAAAATAATAAAAGATGGTAGAAATATATATATAATAGATTTAAAAGGCGATATAATATCAAGTAGAGACAAAAGATTAATAGGTAATAATTATTATAAAGAATTAGATTATGGACAGCATTTAAAAACTGAGGAATGGTACTCTATATTTGAAAGAGACGGTATAAAGTATATGAAAATGGTGTCAACTCTAGATAGGTATGGATGGTCAATAGTAGAAGAAATTCCATTACATATAGTTAGGCAACCTATAAAGCAAATAACACAAAAGTTTTCATTAACTCTAATTTTAGTAATAATTATATCATTTATAGTTATATATAAAATTTCCGTGTGGGTTACTAAGCCAGTTATAAATATAAAAAATACCATGGGAAAGGTTATGAATGGAGACTTAAAAGCTAAGGTTGAAGTTGATAGAGATGATGAAATAGGTAAATTAGAAGAATCTTTTAACGATATGGTTAAGTGGTTAGATGATTCAATAGAAGAAATAAAGGAAAAAGAGAAGCAAAAACGTATTGCAGAATTAAGCTTTTTACAAGCTCAAATTAATCCTCATTTTTTATATAATACATTAAGTGGTGTTAGATTTTTGGTTTCTATGAATAAAAATGAAGAGGCAGAGGAAATGCTATATAAATTTTCCAAGCTTCTAAGAAATATACTGCCGAGGGCTAGTGAGTTAATTTCTTTAGAGGATGAAATAGAAATAATTAAGACATATGTAGAACTCCAAAAAATAAGATATCCTAATGGATTTACAGTTGATATTGATATAGATAATAAAATAAAAAGTGTGATGGTTCCAGCATTAATATTACAACCAGTTGTAGAAAATGCTATATTTTATAGTATGGAAAGTGAAAATAATAGAGGGATAATAAAAATAAAAGGATATATAGAAGATAAATTTATAAAATTAGAAATAATTGATAATGGCAAGGGTATGAGCAGTAGTCAAATAAATAATTTATTTAACAATAAAGAGTCTATAAATAGAGTTGGATTAATTAACGTACATGAAAGAATACAACTAAATTACGGAAAAGAATATGGAATAGAAGTTATAAGTAAAGAAGGAAATGGAACAAAGGTTATATTTAAATTACCTAAATAAGGAGGATTTATATGTTGAATATATTAGTTGTTGAAGATGAGGCTCCAATAAGAGAGTGGATAGGATATACTATAAAAAATATTTCAGATGAGTTTAATGTAATAGGTAGTGTAAATAACGGTAAAGAAGCCTATGATCTAGCTATAAGTTCCAAGCCAGATGTTATTATAACAGATATAAAAATGCCAATAATGGATGGAATAGAGTTATCTAGAAAAATAAAAGAATTAATGCCAGAAGTATATATAATAATCCTAACTAATTTTGCCGAATTTTCATATGCGAAGGAAGCAATAAGTTGTGGGGTTTACGAATATCTAATAAAATCAGATATTAGACCAAAGGAACTGAAGGAGATACTAAGCAAAATTAATAATAAAATAAAAGTTCAAATTAATAAAAAAGAAGAAGAGGTATTAGACTCCCAAGAAATTATTAAGTCTAAGAAATATTCCAAATCTATAGAAAAGGCCTTAAAGTATATAGATGATAATTATAAAAATCATATTTCATTAATAGACGTGGCTAAACATGTATATTTATCACATGAGTATTTCTCTAGACTTTTTAAAGAAGAAGTTGGTGAAAATTTTAGTACTTATCTAACAATTTATAGAATAAAAAAAGCTAGTGAGCTTATAAAAAAGACAGATATGAAGATATCTCAAATTGCATTAGAGGTAGGATATTCAAATGCAGGATATTTTTCCAAAAACTATAAAAAGTACACTGGAGTTTCTCCAGAAGAAGATAGATATTGATTACATTATAATGAAATGTCAAATAAATTCTGAAAAATCAATATATTACAAGTGTATATTAGAAATTATACTTTAACAGTAAAATTATATCCAAATAATTATAAATAATATCAATATTATTTATATAAAGTAATCGTTTATTTATGTATAATTATATTAACAAAAAAATATTATAGGTTATTATCCAATGAAAAGGAGCGTAAATGATTAAAAAAATAGATACAATATTAATAGTTTCATTAATATTAGCTTTAATAATATTTTTTGCAACATCCTTAGGTGTTAATATGAATAATAATCTAAAGGAAAGAAAAGATTTAGAAACTTTAAAGATAGCAGTAGTTTTTACAGGTAGTGGATTAGGTGATAAATCATTTAATGACTTGATCTATGATGGTTTATTAAAAGCTCAAAAGGAGTTAGGTATAGAATTTGATTATGCTGAACCAATATATCCTGAGGAATATGAAAAGAGTCTAATGGAATTTTCAGAAACAGAGGAGTATCAATTAATAATTGCTATTGGTCCTGAACAAGAAAATGATGTGAAAGCGGTTTCAGAAATATTTCCAAATCAGAAATTTACTTTAATAGACTCTAAGCTTGAAGCAAATAATGTAAGCTCTATTTATACAAGATGGGAAGAACAAGCATTTTTAAATGGTGTTATTTCAGGTATATTAAGCAAAAAAGAGTATGAAGCTAGTGGTTTTATGCCAAAGGCTGGAATAATATTAGGAATGGAAGTCCCTCATTTAAGAGAAGGAGCAATTGGATTTGAGGCAGGATTTAAATATGTTAATCCTGAAGGGGAAGTTATGTCTGCAGTAGTAAACGATTTTAAGAATCCGTTAAAGGCTAGAGAAACTGCACTTTTAATGTATAGTAAAGGTGTTAAATATATTCAACATTTAGCAGGAGCTTCTGGACTAGGAGTATTTTCAGCAGCAAAAGAATCTGGAGGATATGCCTTTGGAGTAGATGAAAATCAGAATTTTTTTGAACCTAATGTTATAATTTCCACAGCTACAAGATATATGAATCAAATTATATTTAATGAAATTAAATATGTAAAGGATAACAGTTGGAATGATGGTGTTCATTTATCGGGATTAAAAGAAGGAATTATAGATATTACTAGAGAAGGGTCGCAAGTGGAATTAGATCCATATGTAATGAAAACAGTTAAAAAAATAAAATCAAAAATAGTAAATGATGAGTTAACTATACCTAAAAGCAAGGAAGAACTTGATGACTGGGTTAAAGTAAATAAATATAAAGATTAAATGGAGGGGTAAACATGAGAGCATTTGATATTATAGCAAAAAAAAGAGATAATAAAGAATTAAGTAAAGAAGAGATAGAATTCTTTATAGAGGGATATACAAAAGGAGATGTAACAGATTACCAAGCATCGGCATTACTAATGGCTATATATATAAATGGCTTCAGCAAGGAAGAAACAGTTAACCTTACTATGGCTATGATAAAATCTGGAGATGTAGTTGATTTAAGTGAAATAAATGGTATTAAAGTTGATAAACATAGTACTGGTGGTGTTGGAGACAAAACTTCTTTAATATTAGTTCCAATGGTAGCAGCAGCAGGTGCAAAAGTAGCTAAGTTATCAGGAAGAGGTTTAGGACATACTGGTGGAACACTTGATAAGCTTGAAGCAGTACCAGGATTTGATATAAATGTAAGCAAGGAGAATTTTATTAATTTTGTTAATAAATCAGGACTTGTTATAGCAGGCCAAACACAAAATATAGTTCCAGCAGATAAAAAATTATATGCACTTAGAGATGTTACTGCAACTATAGATAGTATTTCATTAATAGCTGCAAGTATAATGAGTAAAAAGATTGCATCAGGTTCAGATGCCATATTACTAGATGTTAAATATGGTGATGGAGCATTTATGAAGACTAAAGAAGATGCTGAAAAATTAGCTGAAGCAATGGTATCTATAGGTAAAGGTTTAAATCGTAATACTTCAGCAGCTATAACTTTAAATGGAGAACCTCTAGGACATGCAATAGGAAATGCATTAGAAATACAAGAAGTAATTGAAGTGTTAAGTGATAAAGGACCAGAAGATTTAAGAGAATTATGCTTAAGACTTGGTGCTCAAATGCTTAAGCTATCTAATGTAGAAGAAGATGTAAATAAGGGTAGAGAAGTATTAGAAGAAGTACTTAGAAATGGACAGGCTCTTGAAAAATTAAAAGAACTTGTTATAAATCAAGGTGGAGATGTAAAAGTAATTGAAAATAAAGACTTATTTACTATTTCAGAAGTAGTACATGAAGTTAAGGCTCAAGAAGAAGGCTATGTATATGAGCTTAATGCAGAAAAAGTAGGAATAGCATCATTACTAGCTGGAGCTGGAAGAGAAACTAAAGATGATTCAATAGATTATGGAGCTGGAATAATATTAGCTAAAAAGATGGGTAGTTATGTTAATAAAGGAGATTTATTAGCTACAATATACACTAGTGATAAAAATAGAATCGAAAAATCTGAAGAAATGTTATTATCAGCATATACAATTTCAAATGAAAAACCATCTAAAAATGAAATAATATATAAAATAATTGAGTAGTTTAATAAATACAAATAAAATAGATAGGAGATAAATAATGGATATAAAAGAAATCTTAAAGACAGTTGATCATACATTACTTTTACAAACATCAACATGGGGTGAAATAAAAGATATATGTGATGATGGAATTAAATATGGAGTAGCATCAGTTTGTATTCCACCATCATTTATAAAAAGAGTTAAAGAATATGTAAATGATGATTTGAAAATATGCACAGTTATAGGATTTCCTAATGGTTATAATACAACTGAAGTGAAAATTTTTGAAACTAAGGATGCAATAGAAAAAGGTGCAGACGAAATTGATATGGTAATAAATTTAGGTATGGTTAAAGATAAAAATTATGATTTTATAACTGATGAGATAAAAAAGATAAAGGAAGCATGTGGAGATAAGATATTAAAGGTTATAATAGAAACTTGCCTTTTAACAGAAGATGAGAAAATTGAGTTATGTAATTGTGTAACTAAGGCTGGTGCAGATTTTATAAAAACATCTACTGGTTTTAGCACAGGTGGAGCAACAATAGAAGATATTGAGTTATTTAGAAAAAATGTTGGTAAAGATGTAAAAATTAAAGCTGCTGGTGGAGTAAAGAGTATTGAGAAAGCAGAAGAATTTATAGACAAGGGTGCTTCAAGGCTTGGAACAAGTTCTATAATAAAGATAATGAATAACGAAGAAGTTAAAGGTTATTAATATCAAAAATTTTAATATAGGATTCCTAATCATCTAAATAATTTGTAGGAGGCATTCTTATGTATAATGATTTAAAAGAACATTCTATAAATATAAGAAAAAATATAATAGAAATGATAGCTGAGTCAAAATCAGGACATCCTGGTGGATCATTATCAGCTGTAGAAATACTAACATATCTATATTTTAAAGAAATGAATATAGATAAAAATAATTTAGATAGTAAAGAAAGAGATTATTTTGTATTAAGCAAGGGGCATGCAGCTCCTGCTTTATACTCAACCTTGATTGAAAAGGGTTTAATTGATAAAAATGAAGTGAAAAACTTAAGAAAGATTGGATCCATTTTACAAGGTCATCCAGATAGTAAAAAGATAAAAGCTGTAGATATTTCTACTGGATCATTGGGACAAGGAATATCTAATGCAGTAGGTTTAGCTATAGCTTCAAAAATAAATGAAGATAGAAATAGAGTTTATGCTATCTTAGGTGATGGAGAACTACAAGAGGGAATAGTTTGGGAAGCATTTATGAGTGCAGCGCATTATAAGTTAGACAACTTAGTAGCATTTATAGATAATAACAAACTGCAAATAGATGGGAAAAATGATGATGTAATGAAGGTTCAGCCTTTAGATGAAAAGTTTAAGGGATTTGGATGGAATGTAGAAATAGTAGATGGACATAAATTTGACGAAATAGAAAATGCGTTAGAAAAAGCTAGAGAGTCAAAAGGTAAGCCAACCGTTATTATAGCTAATACCATAAAAGGTAAGGGAGTTTCTTTTATGGAAAATAAAGTTGAATGGCATGGAACAGCTCCTAATAGTGATCAAAAAGAAAAAGCATTATATGAAATAGAAAATGAAATAAGGGAGGAATAAATATGGGAATAGCTACACGTGAGGCATATGGAAAAGCACTTCTTCAGTTAGGAAAAGAAAATGAAGATATAGTAGTTTTAGATGCAGATCTTTCTAAATCTACAAAAACATGTGACTTTGCAAAAGCTTATCCTGAAAGATTTATAAATGCAGGAATTGCGGAGCAAAATCTTATAGGGATGAGTGCTGGATTAGCTAGATATGGAAAAATTCCCTTTGCCAGTACATTTGCAGTTTTTGCATCTGGTAGGGCTTTTGAAGTAATAAGAAACTCAGTATGCTATCCTAAGGCTAATGTAAAAATAGCAGCAACTCATGCTGGAATAACGGTTGGTGAAGATGGTGGTTCTCATCAATCTATAGAAGACATAGCACTTATGAGATCATTACCTAATATGACGATATTAGTTCCAGCAGATGAAAAAGAAACTATAGAAGCAGTTAAGTTTGCAGCTAACTATAAGGGACCTATATATATAAGATTAGGGAGACTTAATAGTGAAGATATATTTGATGATGATTACAGTTTTCAATATGGCAAGGGGATTTCTATAGAAGAAGGTAATGATTGTACTATAATCTCTACCGGTATAATGACAGCTATGGCGAAAAAAGCAGTTTCTAACTTAAAAGAAAGAGGAGTTAATGTAAGATTAATTCATATGCCAACTATAAAACCTATAGATAAGGAAATCATAATAAAGGCTGCCAAAGAAACTAAGTTTATACTTACATGTGAAGAACATTCAATAATAGGAGGACTTGGAGAATCAGTAGCTAGCGTTACAGCAGAATTTGAGCCAACAAAGGTTATTAAGCTTGGAATAAATGATTTGTTTGGTGAATCAGGTACACCTAATGAATTATTAGAAAAGCATGGACTTACATCTGAGAATATAGAAAAAATTATCAAAAGTTATATATAATAAAATTTAGGGCTAGTATAAGTGAATGAAATAGATATATAATATGGATATAAGGGAAATTTTGCTAATCTCATTAAATGTATAAGGAGAATTGAAATGGCAGTAACTATAGATGATATAGCAAAAAAAGCAGGTGTTTCTTCTGCAACTATATCTAGGGTCTTAAATAATTCATCATATGTAAAAGATGAAACTAAGGAAAAGGTTTTAAAAGTTATAGAAGAAATGAATTATGTTCCAAGCGCTATAGCTAGAAGCCTTTCAAGAAGGGAGACTAGCACTATAGGAATAATAGTTCCTGATATAACAAATCCTTATTTTGGAGAAATAATAAAGGGTATAAGTAAAATTGCAGAAGAAGTTGGTTTAAATATAATACTGTTCAATACTAATAACGATATAAAAAGCGAATTAAAGGCATTGGATGAAGTTAAGAAACATAGATTAAAAGGTGTAATAATGACTCCAGGTTTTGGAGACACTAAGTTCGAAGATATATTTATAGATATTATAAAGAGTACAAGTATGCCTATTATACTAGTTTCTGCAGATTTAAATTATATAAATTTAAATGGAGTCTTTGTTGATGATATTAAGGGTGGATTTGATGCAACTGACTTATTAATAAAAAAAGGTCATAAAAAAATAGGTATAATAACAGGAATAATAAGCTCAAGTTCGGCAATAAATAGATTAAATGGATATAAAAAAGCATTAAAGGAAAATAATTTACCCATAATAACTAAATATATAAAAGAAGGAAAATTTAATCTAGATAAAGCTTATGAAATAACTAAAGAGTTTTTAGAAATGGAAGATCCACCTACAGCATTAATTGCATGTAGTAATATGATGACTTTAGGTGCAATTAAAGCTTTATTTGAAAAAAATAAAAAAATTCCTAAAGATATGGCTTTAGTTGGTTTTAATAAAATTGAATTCATAGATATAGTTGGAATTAATTTAACTTATGTAGAGGATTCACCTATAGAACTAGGAAGGTCAGCTATTAAACTACTTTTAGAGATATTTGAATCAGAAGAAAAAAATAAAATAACTCGTATAAAAATACCACCTAAATTAATTTTAAATGGATCTGAAGAAAAAGTAAGTAAATAAAACTTTAACTTTATTTGTAAGCGGTATCAATCGCAAGTATTATAATTTAAAACGATGCATTTCTTTGTAGATCAAAGATTGCTATATATTATTTTATGGAGGGATTATTATGAAAAAAAAGCTAATAGCACTAACACTTTCAGCACTTATGGTTACTGGTTTAGTAGGTTGTGGTAACAAAGGTGGAGAAGCATCAAAGGAAACTAGAAAAGACTTAAAAGTAGGTATGGTTACTGATGCAGGTACTATTGATGACAAGTCATTTAACCAAGGTACTTGGGAAGGTATAAAGAAGGCACAAACAGATTTAAAGGTTGAAACTAATTATTTAAAACCAACTGGAACAACAGAAGCTGATTATATTAAAGAAATAGGAAATCTTTATGACACAGGATATAAATTTATAGTTACTCCTGGATTTAAATTTGAAACAGCTGTATTTAAAGCACAAGATAAATATAAAGATGCTAAATTTGTAATACTAGATGGTAATCCACATAGTGGAGACTTTAAACCAGTTGTAGCTGATAATACAGTTGCTATATTCTTTGCTGAGCAAGAAACTGGATTCTTAGCAGGTGTTGCAACAGCACTTCAATTAAAAGAAGGAGAACTAGGATTTATAGGTGGTATGGAAATACCAGCACCTCAAAAGTTTAACTGGGGATTCCAACAAGGTGTTAAATATGCTAATGAAAATTTTGGAACAAAAATGAATATAAAGAAAGAAAATGTAGTATATCAAGGATCATTTGATAATGTTGCTGCAGGTCAACAATTAGCTGCAACTATGTTTGATAATGGAGTTAAAGCAATATTTACAGCAGCTGGTGGAGTTGGAGTTGGAGCTATAAATGAAGCTAAAGCTAGAGCTAACGCTGGAAAAGAAGCATGGATAATAGGTGTTGACAGTGACCAATATGCAGATGGTATTTATAAAGACAATAAATCTGTAATATTAACTTCAGCTATGAAAATGATAGATACAGCTGCTTATGATATGATTAAAGCTGAATTAGATGGAAACTTCCCAGGTGGAAAAACTTTAATATTTGATGCTAAAAATGATGGTATAGGACTTCCAAAAGAAAATCCTAATTTAAGTAAAGAAACTTCAGATAAAGTTGATGAAGTACTTAAACAAATTAAAGACGGAAAGATTACTGTATCAGATAAGCAAGGAGATTTAATTAAGTAGTTTTATAAGGAAATTTAAAGGCTAAGCCTTTAAATTTCCTAAATTAAGTATTAATAAGGAGAAAGCGGTGAATTATATGGAATATGTAGTAGAAATGCTTAACATTCGAAAAGAGTTTCCAGGGATTGTAGCAAATGATAATGTAACTTTACAGCTAAAAAAGGGAGAAATTCATGCTCTTTTAGGAGAAAACGGTGCTGGTAAATCTACATTAATGGGAATGTTATTTGGAATGTATCAACCAGAGGCTGGAATAATAAAAGTAAATGGAAAAGAAGTGAAAATTTCTAGTCCGAATGTAGCAAATGATTTAGGAATAGGTATGGTTCATCAGCATTTTAAACTAGTTGAAAACTTTACTGTAACAGAAAATATTATATTAGGTCTTGAACCAAAAAAATTCTTAACAGTTGATGTAAAAAGTGCAGCTAAAAGAATAGACGATTTATCAAAAACTTATGGCTTAAATGTTGACCCATATGCAAAGATAGAAGATATATCTGTCGGTATGCAACAACGTGTTGAAATCTTAAAAATGTTATACAGAAACGCTGATGTGCTTATTTTCGACGAGCCAACGGCAGTTTTAACTCCTCAAGAAATAGAAGACTTAATTGAAATAATGAAAAACCTTATAAAAGAAGGTAAATCAATAATATTAATTACACATAAGCTAAAAGAAATAAAAGCCGCTGCAGATAGATGTACTGTTATAAGAAGAGGTAAATGTATAGGAACAGTTGATGTAAAAACTACTACTGAAGCTGATATGGCAAAAATGATGGTAGGTAGACAAGTATCCTTTAAAGTAGATAAAAAACCTTCAACCCCAGGGGAAGAGGTATTAAGAGTTGAAAATTTATCAGTTAAAAATAATAAAAAAGTATTAGGATTAAAGGACTTTTCTTTAGAAGTAAGAAAAGGAGAAATAGTTGGTATAGCTGGTGTAGAAGGAAATGGACAGACTGAGATAGTTGAAGCTATAACGGGAATGAGAGAAATAGAAAGTGGAGCAATATTCTTTAACGGAAAGGATATTACTAAAACTTCAATAAGAGATAGAATTGATGATGGAATAGCACATATTCCAGAAGATAGACATAAAAGAGGACTAATTCTTGATTATACTATGGAAGATAACATGGTTCTTAAAGTTTATAAAAATGAACCGTTTTCTAAAAATGGACTTATAAATAGAAGTAAAATAACAGAATATGCAAATAACATTATAGAAACCTTTGATGTAAGATCAGGTGAAGGTGGAAAATCTATGGCTAGATCTTTATCAGGTGGGAATCAGCAAAAAGGAATTATTGGACGTGAAGTTCAATCAAATCCAGATTTATTAATAGCTGTTCAACCAACAAGAGGGTTAGATGTAGGATCAATAGAATACATACACAAAAGGCTTGTTGAGCAAAGAGATAGTGGGAAAGCTGTACTTTTAGTATCACTAGAATTAGATGAAGTACTAAATGTTTCAGATAGAATTGCTATTGTTAACAATGGTGAACTAATAGGAGTAGTAAATGCCTCTGAAACAGACGAAAACGAAGTTGGATTAATGATGGCAGGAATAAAGAGAGGTGAAAGCTAATGGAAAAAAATCAAGGTTTAAAATCTGTAATGGCTGTAATCTTAGGTCTTATTGCAGGTGCCATATTAATGGTAATCATGGGATTTAATCCTGTTGAAGGGTACGAGTATTTATTTAAAGGCGGATTAATGAATTTAGAAAGAATAGGTAACACTATAGCTACTGCAACTCCATTAGTGCTTACAGGACTTTCAGTTGCCTTTGCATTTAAAACAGGATTATTTAATATAGGGGCGCCTGGACAAATGCTATTTGGAGGATTTTGTTCAATAGCTGTAGGTTTAACACTGGATTTACCTAAAGCTTTACTTGTTCCTATAGTTGTATTAGTAGGAATTATAGGAGGAGCAGTATGGGCTACAGTTCCAGGATTATTAAAGGCTAAATTCAACGTTCACGAAGTCGTATCATCAATAATGATGAACTGGATAGCTTATTGGATAGTTTACTATAACATTCCAAAATATTTTAAGGGAGAATTCTTAGAAACTGAATCAAGAATGTTACCAGAAACAGCTACTTTAAGAGCTTCTTGGTTATCAAGTATATTTAGTGGATCATATATAAATTTAGGGATTTTCTTAGCAATAATAGCAGTTTTTGTTGTTTGGTTTATATTAAATAAAACAGTTTTAGGATATGAATTAAAAGCTGTTGGATTTAATAGATTTGGAGCAGAATATGCTGGTATGCCTGTTAATAGAAATATAATTATTTCTATGATGATAGCTGGAGCATTATCAGGTCTTGCAGGTGCTATACAATATACAGGTAACGCAAATATAATGCAAATAGGAGTTATGCCAACTCAAGGTTTTGATGGAATAGCAGTTGCATTACTTGGAGCAAGTAACCCTATTGGAGTTTTCTTCTCAGCGTTATTCTTTGGAGTACTATATGTTGGAAAAGGATTTATGAATGCTGCGGTAAAGGTACCACCAGAACTTGCAGACACTATAATGGCAACAATAATTTACTTTGCAGCAACAAGTATGATAATGGATAAAGTAATAAAAAGATTTAAAAAATCAAAAAAAGATGACGATTCAAAAGGTAAAAATAGTTCTGCTGAAAGGGTGGTGGAAAAATAATGTGGAGCATAATACAACAAATTTTTCCATATGCAATTTCTTTTACAGTGCCTCTTTTAATAACAGCGTTAGGAGCACTTTACTGTGAAAGAAGTGGAGTTATAAATATAGGATTAGATGGGCTTATGATAATAGGTTCATTTGCTGGAGCATTAACAGTATCAAAACTACAAGCAAACGGAGTTGCAGGGGCTTTATGGATAGGTCTTTTAGTTGCAACTTTAGCAGGAGTTTTATTTTCCTTATTACATGCATTTGCAAGTATAAACTTAAATGCTAATCAAGTAATTAGTGGTACAGCAATAAATATGATAGCTGGAGCATTAACAGTATTCTTAGCAAGAAATATGACAGGTAGTGGTAATATAAGAGTAACAAATGGATTTATTCCAAAAGATATACCAGTATTATCAAATATACCTGTAATAGGACCACTTTTCTTTACTAAAACTTATGCAACAACATGGCTTGTAATAGCAATTTTAATACTAAGTGTATTCTTATTATATAAAACAAGTTTTGGATTAAGATTAAGAGCTTGTGGGGAACATCCGCAAGCGGCAGCGGCAGCTGGTATAAGCGTATTCAAAATGAGATATATAGGTGTCATGATATCTGGAGGATTATCAGCTTTAGGTGGAGCTATAATATTAGTAACATATTCTGGTGAGTTTAACGGAAATGTTGCTGGTCTTGGATTCCTAGCTTTAGCAGCATTAATATTTGGACAATGGAAACCTATGGGGATACTAGGAGCAACTTTATTCTTCGGATTTGCTTCAACTATAGCAAACGTATCTCAAGTTATACCATCATTAGCATCTATACCAGGTGTATTATTAAAGATTTTCCCATACGTTGTTACTTTAATAGCGTTAGTACTATTCTCTAAATCATCACAAGCTCCAAAGGCTTCTGGTGAACCATTTGATGCTGGTAAGAGATAAGAAAGAATATGGAGGTTTAAGCTATGAAAATATTTATAGATACAGCAAATGTAGATGAAATTATATCTGCAAATGATATGGGGGTGATTTGTGGTGTTACCACAAATCCTTCTTTAATAGCAAAAGAAGGAAGAGATTTTAAGGAAGTTATAAAAGAAATAACTACTATAGTTGACGGACCTATAAGCGCAGAAGTAATTAGTCTTAAATATGATGAAATGGTAGATGAAGCACTTGAGCTATCTAAAATTCATCCAAATATTGTTATAAAGGTACCTATGACCATAGATGGGCTAAAGGCAGTTAAAATATTATCTTCTAAGGGAATAAAAACTAATGTTACATTAATATTCTCTACTGCACAAGCTTTATTGGCTTCTAGAGCCGGAGCTAGTTATGTAAGTCCTTTTATTGGAAGAGTAGATGATATAGGAAGTAAAGGTATTGAACTTGTAAAAGAAATTGCATCAGTTTTTAAAACACATAATATAGAGACTGAAATTATAGCCGCAAGCGTTAGAAATCCTATACACAGTATAGAGGCTGCTTTAGCTGGAGCTCATATAGCTACAATACCATACAATGTTTTAGTTCAAATGACTAAAAATCCATTAACTGACATAGGGATAGAAAAATTCTTAAGTGATTGGGAAAATAGTAATAAGAAATAGAGAAATATATAATTTTATTATATGGTATGGTCATTAACTGTTAATTTATTTTTTAATCATATTAATGAAGTAAAAGCATTAATATGATTAAAATAATAAATTTTAAAACTACTTTTATTAACGACATCTGAAGTATTAACTAGAGATAATATAATTTATATCTAAGTACTTTAGATGTCTATTTTTATGGTTATTATTAATAATAACATAAATAAAAAATTAGGAGGGGTAAAATGAGAATTAAGAGAAATCTAAAAAAATTCTTAGCTTCTGCAGTAGCTTTTACTTTTATAATGGGTAATTTGCCAATGAATTTAGTAAAAGCAGCTGCTGAAGAATTAAACGCTAAAACAGTTCAAATTCTTGCAACTACAGATTTACATGGAAAATTTGTTCCGTATGATTATGCAAGAGCAACAACATCATATGGAGGATTAACTCAAATATCAACATTAGTAGACCAACAAAGAGAGAAAAATCCGAATACTATACTTGTTGATAATGGAGATAACATTCAAGGAAATTATAATCATTTATTTTTGAATGATGAAAAAAATCCTATGATGCTAGCAATGAAAGATATAGGATATGATTCATTTAATTTAGGAAATCATGAATTTAATTTTGGTATGGACAAGTTATTTAAAATAACGAATCAAATCAAAGATGATGTAAAGGTTTTATGTGCCAATTTATACAAGGATGGAAATAGAGTTTTTGATGCATATACAATCAAAGAATTACCTAATGGAATAAAAGTTGCAACAATTGGTGTTGCTACTCCACATATTGACAAGTGGGATGGGCCAAATTTAGTTGGTTATACACCTACTAATCCAACTGAAGAAGTTGCGAAGGTTATCAATGAAATAAAAAAAGCTGGTGGTGCTGATGTATATGTAGTTACAGCACATATGGGTTTCAATGGTGAATACGGCAAGGGAGATTCAGCAAAGGAACTTGCCGAAGCAAATCCAGATGTTGATGTAATTGTTATGGGACATAGTCATGAAACCGATGTTAAAAAAACAGCTGGAAATGCAATTTTAATTCAACCAACCAATAATGCCGGAAGTTTAGGCAAAGTAGAAATTACTTTAAAAGCAACTGAAAATAATGGATATGAAATAAAAGATAAAGTAGGATCATTTATATCTGTAAATAAGGATGTAGCTGAAGATAAAGCTTTATCAGAAGCTTTAAAAGAATATGACAATAAGGCAAAGGCAGATGCTAGTATCGTTATTGGTAAATTAGAAGGACCAAGTTTAGCAGACAAAAATGAAATAGCTGATATTCCAGAATCTTTGGTTAGAGATCAAGGTATAACAGATTTGGTTAATGAAGTTCAATTATATAACAGCAAAAAACACTTAGAATCAAAGGGAATAGATCCTAATTCAGGATATCAAGTATCTGCAGCTGCATTGTTTGATGCAAGTTCAAATATGTTATCTGGAGACATAAAGAAATCAGATGTATCAAATATATATAAATATGATAATAAACTTTACACAATAAAAACAAATGGAAAGCAACTTAAGAGATTTATGGAATGGACATCATCCATATATAATACATTTAAAACTGGAGATTTAACAGTATCATTAAATCCTGATATAAGATTGTATCAATATGATATGTTTGATGGTATTAGTTATGAAATAAATATTTCTAAGCCAGCAGGAAAAAGAATTGAAAATGTAAAGTTTGAAAAAGATGGAAAAGCTGTTGGAGATAATGATATAGTTTATTTATCAGTAAATAACTATAGATATGATTCAATACTTAATGCAACTACAAATCCTGTATTTGAACCAGGAACGCATGAAAAAATATATGATACAAATAATGATAAAATCTCAGATATGAGAGATTTAATAACTGATTATATAGTTAAAGTTAATGGTGGAACTATAAAAAGAAATATAGATAACAACTGGAAGTTAACAGGGGTTACTTATGATGAGGCCTTAAGAGCACAAGTAGTAAAACTAGTTAATGAAGGAAAATTACAAATACCTAAATCAGAAGATGGAAGAACTCCAAATGTAAAGAGTTTAACTTGGAATGATGTTTTAAAGGCTCTAAATACAAAGAGAGTAGATATAATGAGCTTTAATGATTTTCATGGAAATGTAGAAGAAAGTGGTAAAAATGTAGGAGCTGCTAAGTTAGCAACTGCTATTAAAGATAGAACATCTTTAAATGATTCAGCAAATTATGAAGCAATCCCAT
Organism: Clostridium sp. LS3; assembly: GCF_055330225.1. Classification (NCBI taxonomy): domain Bacteria; kingdom Bacillati; phylum Bacillota; class Clostridia; order Eubacteriales; family Clostridiaceae; genus Clostridium; species Clostridium sp. LS3. Next base: position 3,570,097 of record NZ_CM143921.1, on the reverse strand, counting down.
TATCAGCAGGAGATTTATATCAAGGAACTGCTATATCTAATTTAACTCATGGAGCACCTGTAACTGAATTCTTAAAGGAAATAAAATTAAAAGGATCAGCAATTGGTAATCATGAATTTGACTGGGGAAGAGAAAATATACAAAGATGGGCTAAAGAAGGTGAATTTGAATTCTTAGCGGCTAATATCGTTGATAAGGCAACAGGAAAAGCTGTAGATTGGGCAAAACCTTATAAGATTATTGAAGCAGATGGTTTAAAAATAGGTATAATAGGAATAACAACACCAGAAACTGTTTATAAAACAACACTAGAAAACGTAAAGGATTTAAGTTTCTTAGCTCCAGCAGAAGTAGTTAATAAATATGCAAAACAACTAAAAGAGCAAGATAAAGTAAATGCAGTGGTTGTGCTTTCACATTTAGGAGCTAAACAAGACTCTGCAACAAAAGAAGTAACTGGAGAAGCGATAGATTTAGCTAAGGCTGTAACTAATGTAGATGGAATAATAGCAGCACATGATCATCAATTCACTAAAGCTAAGATTAATAATATAAATATAATTGAAGCTGGATATAATGGAAGAGGATTAGGAACACTTTCATTTGATTTTGATGAATCTGGTAAACTTCTAGCAGTTAATTCTAATTTAGATGAACTATATAAGAGAAGTGCAAATATAGTTCCAGATGAAAATGTTTTAAATATAGTTAATAAGTATAGAAATGAATTAAAGCCTATACTAGATGAAAAGATAACAGACTTAAGTGTTGATTTAGAGCATGATAGCTATAATGGATTAACACCACTTGGAACAGTTATATCAGAAGCAATGAGAAAAATAACTAATTCAGATATAGCTATAACAAATGGTGGCGGAATAAGAGCTCCATTATTAGCAGGTGTTTTAACAATGGGAAATTTATATACAATAATGCCATTTGATAACACTTTATTTACAATGGAGTTAAAAGGATCAGATATCAAAGCTGCTATAGAACACGGAATAATGCCAGGTAATATGGGATGGGGTCAATTCTCAGGAATAAAGGTTTGGTATGATAAAGATGCTAAAGCAGGTGAAAGAGTTACATCTATTAGGTTAGCAGATGGTACACCTTTAGATATGAATAAATATTATAAGGTAGTAACTAATGACTTTATGGCAAGTGGCGGAGATGGATATGACTTTAGCAATGCAAGAAACATGTTAGATACTAACTTAGTTATGAGAGATGAGATAATAAAAGAGTGGAAAGCTAATGGTGTAAATACCAATATACAAGAACTTTTAATAGCTGGTGTTGATGATACAAAGGATAATACAAAACCTGAAGAAGGCGGAAATACAGGAGAAAATGGAAGTACAGGAGAAACAGATAATAATGGAAATAAGGGGGATAACAATAACCCAAACAATTTACCAACTACAGGAGGACAAAATTCAATGAATTTATTAATATTTGCTTTATTAATATCTGGAGTTGGATATGTTATGTTTAGAAAGAAGACAGAAGAAAAAGCTAATTAGCAATAAATAATTGTTTAAAGAACTATCTTATAATCTAAGATAGTTCTTTTTAAACATGTAAGTATTAAAATGATAAATTAGGAAATAATAGTAATAAAGCAATTAATAAAATTATCTTGAAAAAATAATTATATTAATTCATAATATAGGTACATATATAAAATCTATGAGATTCATATCTTTAAATTTATATCTGAAAATATCCCAAGTGAAATTAATAAACTATTTAAAACTTTGATTTGTATCATAGTTAATTTTATTAACTATAATTATGCTATAAATAAAAATAATATATGGAGGTGTAGTTTTGACTAAAGAAACATATGAAAGAAAAACTTTAGCAGAATTAAAAGAAATAGCCAAAGAGCTTAACATAAAAAATATAAGCAAGCTTAAAAAAAGCGAATTAATAGATGCAATAATTGAGAATTCACCAAAAAGTATAGAAAAGAATGGTGTAATATTACAAGAAAAGATAACTCCTAAGGTAAGAGTAGAAGATATAAGCGCAACAAATAATACTTTTACTAAGGAAAATAAAGAGGAAAATAAAGAAGAAAATAAAGAAGAGAAAAGAGAAAGATTAAAGGTTATGATAAATGAATCTAATACTGCAAAAGGAGTATTAGAGATATTAGAAAATAATAGCTTTGGATTTTTAAGATGTAGCAATTATCAAACAGGTGAAAATGATGTTTATGTATCGCCTTCTCAAATAAGAAGATTTAATCTTAGAACTGGGGATGAGGTAGAAGGAAAAGTTAGAGAAGCAAAAGAAGGAGAAAAATTCAAGGCGTTACTTTATGTTGAAAGAGTAAATGGAGAAAATCCTGAAAGAGCTGTTGGGAGAAAATCTTTTGAGACTCTAACACCTATTTATCCACAAGAGAGATTACATTTAGAAACTGATAATGAAGGTGATTTATCATCAAGACTTATGGATATAATTTGTCCTATAGGTAAAGGGCAAAGAGGAATAATAGTTGCTCCGCCTAAGGCAGGTAAGACTACTTTATTAAAGAAGGTTGCTCAAAATATATCTAAAAATTATCCAGATGTAAAGCTAATAGTTTTACTTATAGATGAAAGACCAGAAGAAGTAACAGATATGAAGAGATCTATAAATGGAGATGTTATTTACTCAACTTTTGATGAGGAGCCTCAAAACCATGCTAAGGTTTCTCAAATGGTATTAGAAAGAGCTAAAAGAATGGTTGAGCAAGGAAAAGATGTAGTTATATTATTGGATAGTTTAACAAGATTATCTAGAGCATATAATTTAACTATTACTCCAACTGGTAGAACTTTATCAGGTGGATTAGATCCAGGAGCATTAATAATGCCTAAAAAGTTCTTTGGAGCAGCGAGAAACATAGAAGAAGGTGGAAGTTTAACTATACTTGCAACTGCTTTAGTTGATACAGGTTCTAGAATGGATGATATGATATTCGAAGAGTTTAAAGGAACAGGAAACATGGAAGTGCATCTAGATAGAAAGCTTCAAGAAAGAAGAATCTTCCCAGCAATAGATATATACAAGTCAGGAACTAGAAAAGAAGACTTAATTCTATCAGAAGAAGAAAAAGAAGTTGCATATTCTATAAGAAGAGTTATGTATAGAGATGGAAATGTAGAAAATGTAACAGAAAAATTAATAAATATGCTTTCCAAAACTAAAAGTAATAAAGAGTTTATAAGTATATTTACAAAAAGTGAAATAGAAAAGAAATAATAAAATGCGTATAAGGGAATTACTCTTATACGCATTTATTACTTTAATATTAATTTATCAGCTAAATCTACTATACTTTGTTTAGAATAACAAGAAGATAATTTAGATAGTTTAAAACGCATTTGTTCTAATTCTTTAGGGCTAGAAATTAAATTATCTATTTCTAAATTTAATTCAAGTAGATTATCTACATATAGGGCATAGCCGTTAGAAGTTAAAAATTCTACGTTTTCTGTTTCTTGCCCAGGAATAGCAAATGGAATTAATAAAGGTAAGTTTTTATTTATAGCTTCACTTACTGTCAAACCACCAGGTTTACTTATTATTAAATCAGAGTATTCCATTAAAGAATCTATATCTTTAGAAAAACCTAATATGTGAAGTTTTTTATCTTTAATTGAATACTTATATTCATTTAGTAAAGTTTCTTTTAGATTTTCATTTCTACCACAAACTACCGTTATCCTAAGTTTATTTGAATTATTTAACAATTCTTTTAAAACGTAAGAAATATTTTTTAGTCCCATGCTACCACTCATTAATAAAATATTAAAGTAATCATCATTTTTAGCAGTTTTAACGTCAAAATTATTTTCTAAAAATTCATCTTTTACAGGAATTCCAAATGGAAAAATTATTCTAGAATCTATTCCTCTATTAGATAACTCTTTTCTTGTATATTCACTTGCTGTTATATACGCATCTATATTCTTATCAATATAAGTTGAATGAGCTTTAAAATCCGTTACTATAACTATAGTTGGTTTATCTAGGCCTTTTCTTTTAAGAGAGCCCATTATATTTACAGCAAATGGATGAGTAACTAAGATAATATCAGGATTAGTAGAGTTAATAAGCTTTGACAACTTTTTTCTAGTAAAAGAAAATACTATAGATAATAGTTTGTTCGTAAGCTTTGTATCTGTAATTTTGTATCCAACCCCATAAGTTTTAGGAAATAATGAAGCTGATATTTCATATCCTGTAATAAATAATCTAGTTAGAATTTTACTATTGTTCTTTAAAAAGTCATGACGTATTATTTCGTAACCAGACTTTTCAAAGGAACTAGATATAGAACTTGCTGCTTGATTATGACCTTCTCCTGTAGAAGTAGTTAATATTAAAATTTTCTTCATGATCATATAACACTCACTTTTCTAAAATAACATAATAAATAATTACCATTATATTATAATACAAATTTTAAAATAAAGCATAGAAAAGTAAAATTCTAAGAGAAATTTAAGAAACAAAAGAAAAATTTAAGAAATAAAAGAAAAATGGGAAAGACTAAGTCTTTCCCAGAATTTCTATTTGTTAAGATTAAATCTCTTATTGAATTTGTCAACTCTTCCGCCAACATCAATGATTTTTTGTTTACCAGTGAAGAATGGGTGGCATTTAGAGCATATTTCTACTTTAAGTTCATCTTTAACTGAACCAGTTGTAAAAGTATTTCCACATGCACACTTAACTACAGCTTCGTGGTTGTATTTTGGATGTATGCCTTCTCTCATATTTTTCACCTCTTTCGACTACTTAAATAACCATTTGAGTATATCATAGGAGCATAGTTGAGTCAAGTTGGTTACATAATAAAAATATCTTTGATTAGTTGTAATATAAAATGCTATAATCGTAATATATCTAAGGAAAAGGAGACGTATTATGAGTAAATTATATTTTAGATATGGAGCTATGAATTCTGGAAAATCAACACATCTTATGCAGGTAGCACACAATTACGAGGAAAGAGGAATGAAAGCTATACTAATGAAACCTTCTACTGACAAAAAGGGTGGAGAAAATTTAGTTTCTAGATTAGGTGTTGAGAGAAAAGTAGATTTAGTTATTTTTAATGATGACAATATATTGGAAAAGGTTCAAGAATATAGAGATATCAACAAAGATATAGATTGTATATTAGTAGATGAAGTACAATTTTTAAAATCAAATCAAATAGACCAGCTATTTGAATTAGCAGTTGTATTAGATATACCGGTGATTTGTTATGGTTTAAGAACTGATTTTAAAATGCAAGGTTTTGAAGGAAGTACAAGACTACTATTACTTGCTCATAGCATAGAAGAAATGAAAACAATATGTAAGTGTGGAAGAAAAGCTGTGCTGAATGGAAGAAAAATTAACAATAGATTTGTTTTTGAAGGAGAACAAATTGCTATAGATAATGTAGATGATGTAGAATATGAATCTTTATGTGGACACTGCTATTTTAAATACAAAAATAATTTATAAATAGGAAGAGTGGTAAAATGAAAAAGTATGATGTTGGAGGACAAGCTGTTATAGAAGGTGTTATGATGAGAGGGAGTAAAGGCCAAGCTACTGCTGTTAGAACACCTAATAAAGAGATCGAAATAGATTTTAAAAAGATAATTCCTATAACTAAAAAATATAAATTTTTAAATATTCCTTTTATTAGAGGCATATTCGTACTTGTTGATTCATTAATTACAGGAATAAAAACATTAAATTATTCAGCATCTTTTTTTGAAGACGAGGATGAAGGTGAATCAAAATTTGAACTTTGGCTTAAAAATAAGTTTGGCGAAAAAAGTAATGACTTAATAATTGGTGGAACTATGATTTTATCTTTTGCCATTGCTATAGGACTATTTGTAGCTTTACCTACTGCAATTGCATCCTTGTTTAAATTATTAAACTTATCTCCTATAGCTCTAAATTTAATAGAAGCTATAATTAGAATAATTATATTATTAGTTTATATGTACTCTATAAGCAAAATGGATGATATATATAGAGTATTTCAATATCATGGAGCAGAGCATAAATCAATATTTTGCTATGAGGCTGGGGAAGAGTTAACTGTAGAGAATGTAAAAAAATTTAGTAGATTTCACCCTAGATGTGGGACTAACTTTTTATTTTTAATTATGCTTGTAAGTATAATAATATTTACCTTCACAGGATGGGGAGGATTTTTAGAAAGATTAACATTAAGAATATTACTAATTCCTGTGGTATCTGGAATTACGTACGAGTTAATAAGATGGCTTGGTAAAAATAATAATAAATTATCTAAAGTAATAGCATATCCAGGTTTAAAGCTTCAAGAACTTACAACAAAAGAACCTGATGATGATCAAATAGAAGTTGCTATTGCAGCTCTTATGAGTGCAGAGGGAATAAAGCCAAAAGAAAATACCATAGGTGAGTTACTTCAAATAGGCTCAAAGAGATTAAAGAGCAAAAAAATAGAAAACTATATGTTAGATACACAATTATTATTAGGAAATGTTTTAGCAAAGGATAAATTGTATATAATAACAAATAGAGACAAGAAGGTTTCTATTAATGACGAAAAAGAATTTTTTAAGTTAATAGAAAAAAGGGAAAATAGAATGCCTATTAAGTATATCTTAGGTGAAACTGAATTTATGGGTTTAGATTTTAGTGTAAAAGAAGGAGTTTTAATTCCAAGAGGAGATACAGAAATTTTAGTCGAAGAGTTATTAAAGCTTATTCCTGAAGATAAAATTTTGGATGTTTGCGATTTATGTTCAGGAAGTGGTGCTATCGGAATAGCTCTTGCTCATTACAGAAAAAATATAATGGTTGAAGAAATAGATTATTATAAAACTCCAGAAGAAGTAACCAAGGAAAATATTATTAAGCAGGGTTTAGAAGATAGAGTTAAATTTATCAAAAGTGATTTATTAAAAGAGCCTATAGCTAAAGGAAAAAAATATGATATTATTGCATCAAATCCACCATATATAAGAGAAGAAGAAATAAGTAGTTTAATGGATGATGTTAAAGAGTATGAGCCTCATACAGCTTTAGATGGAGGGGTAGATGGGTTAGACTTTTATAGAAGAATAATAGAAGAAAGTAAACTTGTTTTAAATGAAAATGGAATACTTGCATTTGAAATAGGTCATGATCAAGGTGAGGAAGTCACAAAACTGATGAGTTTATCAGGCTTTAATAGATTGAAAGTATTTAAAGATTTGGCAGGATTAGACAGAGTTGTACTTGGTTACTTTACTTATTGATAAATTTCTATCTTTTGTGATATAATAGGTAGATGTTAAAAAATATAGTACGGAGTGATATTTATGTTATTAGATAAATTGGCTTTTATAGAAAATAAATATGATGAATTATCTGTAAAGATATCAGATCCTTCAATTATGGCTAATCAAACAGAATGGAGAAAGCTATGTAAGGAACACGCTGATTTAGAAATTATAGTTAATGCATATAAGGAATATAAAACTGTTGTAGAAGATTTAAGTGCAAATAAAGAGATGTTATCAGAAGAAAGCGATAGAGAAATGAGAGAAATGCTTTCAGAAGAAATATCAATGCTAACAGCTAGAGAAGAAGAGTTAGAGAAGCATATACAAATACTTCTATTACCTAAAGATCCTAACGATGACAAGAATGTTTTTGTAGAAATCAGAGGGGGTGCAGGTGGAGATGAAGCTGCTTTATTTGCAGCAAATCTTTTTAGAATGTACACAAGATATGCAGAAACTCAAAGATGGTCAGTAGAATTAATGAGTGCAAATGAAACTGATATAGGTGGATTTAAAGAAGTAGTATTTATGATTAAAGGTAATGGAGCTTATTCAAAACTTAAGTATGAAAGTGGAGTTCACAGAGTACAAAGAGTTCCTGATACAGAATCAAGTGGTAGAATTCATACCTCAACAGCAACAGTAGCAGTTTTACCAGAAGTTGATGATGTTGAAATAGAAATAAGCGAAAAAGATTTAAGAATAGATGTTTATAGATCTTCAGGTAATGGAGGACAATGCGTTAATACAACAGATTCAGCGGTAAGAATTACACACTTACCAACAGGAGTTGTTGTTGCTTGTCAAGATGAAAAGTCTCAATTAAAAAATAAAGAAAAAGCTATGAAGGTTTTAAGATCTAGATTATATGAAGCTGCAGAAGCTGAAAGAAGTGCTGGTATAGCAGAAGATAGAAAAAGTCAAGTTGGCTCAGGAGATAGAAGTGAAAGAATCAGAACTTACAACTATCCTCAAGGAAGAGTTACTGATCACAGAATCGGATTAACACTTTATAAGTTAGAATCATATTTAAATGGTGATATAGAAGAAGTGATTAATGCATTAATTACAGCTGATCAAGCTGAGAAAATGAAGAATATGGGTAATACTGACGCTATTTAATAAAAAAAGCCTTGCATTTAATTATGTAGGGCTTTTAAAGTAGGTGGGAAGAATGAAAATAAACAAAGCATTAAAAAAAGAAAAGAACCATAAAAAGCAATTCTTTATATTAATGTTAATATTATTTACAATACTTCCTTTAGTAGCTTTCTTATCACAAATTAATGGTATATTTTTATGGATATATTTAGCTATAATAGAATGTTTAATAATAATAGCTTGTATAACAAAGCTAAATTATCATAGGCTAAAATTTACTTGTAACAACAATAAGCTTAAGTTTAAAAGTGGATTGTTTTTTAAAGAGTCAGTAATTATATGTGATAAAGTGGCAGTGGTACATACAGATAGAACTAAGGAAGATATGGATATAATACTAATAACTACTGTTAAGTTTAGAAATAAATATTTAAAAAAAATAACAAAAGGATTTATTAAAAGGTATCCAGAAGCTGCAGAAGAATATTTAAAGGCTAAAAAAATAAATCCAGAAGAAACATACTATTTCCAAGTTATAAAAAGAGGTGCTCTTAAAAAGTATAATTTATTAGATGAAATATATAAAAATTGTGTTAGGGCATCCTACACATCTTCAGCTATAGAAAATATAAAGATAGCTAGAGAGCAAATAGAAATATAAAAAGAAAGAAGGTAAGACTTTTGGAAACAAAGGTAGCTATTATCAAAGATATTAATGATGATATTAAATACATAGAAGAAGCAGCTAAAATTATAAAGGATGGAGGAATTGTTGCATTTCCAACAGAAACTGTATATGGATTAGGAGCTAATGCGTTAAATGTTAAAGCTGTAGAAAAAATATTTAATGCGAAAGGAAGACCGCAAGATAATCCTTTAATAGTTCATGTTTCATCAAAGGATATAAATAATTTGGTAAAGAATGTACCAGAAGTAGCACAAAAGCTTATAAATAAATTTTGGCCAGGGCCATTAACAATAATATTAAATAAAAAAGAAATAATTCCTAGTAGAACTAGTGCTAATCTGGATACAATAGGTATTAGAATGCCTGATAATGATATCGCATTAAAGCTTATAGAGTTATCAGGATGCCCGATTGCAGGTCCTTCAGCTAATATTTCAGGAAGACCAAGTCCGACAGAAGTTGAAAGATGTATTGAGGATTTAAATGGAAGAGTTGACTATATTGTTGGAGGAGAAAGAAGCAATGTTGGAGTGGAGTCTACTATAGTTGACTGTACAGTTAATCCACCAGTAGTATTGAGACCTGGTGGGATAACATTAGAAATGTTAAAGGAAGTTAATAAAGATATAGATATTGATGAAGCTATAAAAGGAAAACCAAATGAAAATTTAAAGCCAAAAGCTCCTGGAATGAAGTATAGACATTATGCACCGAAGGCAAAATTAAAAATAATAAAGGGAAATAAAGAAAAAACTATTGAAAAAATTAATGAAATGGTACAAAATTATATAGATAATCAAAAAGAGGTTGTAATATTATCAACTGATGAATTATATAATAATTTTAATAATTGCAAAGTAATTTCTTTAGGAAGTGAAAAAAATCTATACGAAGTAGCGAGGAATCTTTTTGAGTCGCTTAGAGCTTGTGATGATTTAATTGTTGATGTGATTTTATGTCAGGCTTTTGATGAAAAAGGTGTAGGGCTAGCTATAATGAATAGATTAAATAAGGCATCAGGTTTTGATATAGTAGAAGTATAATTAGGGAGGGAAGGGGGAGACCTTTTCCTTTTTATTATATAAAATTTACCATTATAATGGTTAGGAGGTACATTCTTATGAAGATAGCATTAGGCTCAGATCATGGTGGAGTTGAATTAAAGGAAGAAATAAAAAAATATTTAACTCAAGAAGGATATGAAATAAGGGATTTTGGAACTAATTCCAATGAGTCATGTGATTATCCAGATTATGCTATACCAGTAGCAGAAGCAGTAGTAGCAAAAGAATTTGATTTTGGAGTTTTAGTATGTGGAACAGGAATAGGAATAGGAATTGCAGCAAATAAGATTCCAGGTGTAAGAGCAGCTTTATGTAGTGATACGTTTAGTGCACATGCCACAAGAGAACATAATGATGCAAATATATTAACTATTGGACAAAGAATTGTTGGGCCTGGATTAGCTTTAGACATAGTAAAAACATTTTTAAATACTAAATTTGAAGGTGGAAGACATCAAAATAGAATTAATAAAATAACAGAGTTAGAAAAAAGATATAATAAATAATATAATTGTTAATGCAATAGGAGGAATATAAATGAGTAAAGTAACACAAATAGATCATCCATTAATATTACATAAGTTGGCTTTTATAAGAAGTAAGGAAACTGGTTCAAAGGATTTTAGAGAACTAGTAGAAGAAGTTTCAATGCTTATGGCTTACGAAGTAACAAGGGATTTAAGTACAGAGGAAGTAGAAATAGAAACTCCAATTTGTAAAACAAAGTGTAAGATGTTAGCAGGTAAAAAAATGGCTATAGTTCCTATCTTAAGAGCAGGCCTTGGAATGGTAGATGGTATGCTAAAGCTTATACCAGCAGCAAAGGTTGGTCATGTAGGATTATATAGAGATGAAGAAACTCTTCAACCAGTAGAATACTTCTGTAAGTTACCTCAAGATATAGCAGAAAGAGATGTAATAGTAGTAGATCCAATGTTAGCTACAGGTGGATCAGCAGCAGATGCTATAACTATGTTAAAGAAGAGAGGAGCTAAGAATTTAAGACTTATGTGCTTAATAAGCTCTCCAGAAGGTATAGAGTTTGTTCAAAAAGCTCATCCTGATGTAGATATATATGTTGCTGGAATAGATGAAAAATTAAATGAACATGGATATATAGTTCCTGGGCTTGGAGATGCAGGCGATAGATTATTTGGAACTAAATAATTAAATTAATATAAATAAGGAGTAGCTTTTTATAAGTTGCTCCTTATTTAATGTCGAGGAAAGTATAAAAATTTAAAGTTTTGAAAATGTGATTATATAAGGCTTTTAGTAATTCAATGTAAAAAAGTAGAGTTGTTTTATACTTTCCTAACCTTCAGTTTGTAAGTGACATATGTAAGTTTGCGTTGACTTGGAGCGGAGCGAAGGAATAAGTAAACTTACATATGGCTACTTTTTTATTATTGAGCATAAAAAAGATATCTTAAATATATTTAAAAAAGTTAGATTAATAGAGTTTAAATATAGAAAAATTAAGGCTTAAGATAGAGCAATATTTGTTTATTTGCTAGTAAGAGTGTATAATTATATAAGCATTGAATTTACGAAAATATGTAATAATTAAACTAGAATAAAGCTTATAAAAAATAGAAATAGTAAATATTAATAATGGAAATAATTTAATTTATATATAAATCAGGAGGAATCTAGAATGAATAAGAAAAAAGTTATAACTATATTTGGAACCAGACCAGAAGCTATAAAGATGGCTCCTTTAGTAAAAGAACTAGAAAAAAGGGAAGGAATAGATTCAAAGGTTTGTGTAACAGCACAACATAGAGAAATGTTAGATCAAGTATTAGATTATTTTGATATAAAACCAGATTTTGATTTGAACATAATGAAGAGCAAGCAAACTTTAACTGGAATAACTAATAGGGTTCTAGAAGGATTAGAAGAAATATTTTTAGAAGAAAAGCCTGATATGATACTTGTTCATGGGGATACGACTACTACATTTTCAGGAGCACTTGCAGCCTTCTATCAACAAATTAAAGTTGGGCATGTTGAAGCAGGTCTCAGAACCTTTGATAAATATTTTCCATTCCCTGAAGAAATGAATAGAAAACTTACGGGAGCATTAGCAGATTTACATTTTGCACCAACAAAAGGTTCTAAAGCAAATCTTTTAAGAGAAGGTGTTAATGAGAGAGATATCTACATAACTGGTAACACTGTTATTGATGCTATGCTTCACACAGTAAAGGAAGAATATATATTTGAAAATGATATACTAAACACGATAGATTTTGAAAATAAAAAAGTTATAATGATTACTGCTCATAGAAGAGAAAACTGGGGGCAAGGAATAGAAAATATATGTGATGCATTAAGTAAGATAGTAGAAGAAAATAAGGATGTAGAGCTAGTATATTTAGTGCATTTAAATCCAGTTGTTAAGGATGTTGTAAACAGAAAATTAGGAGACAAGGAAAGAGTTCATTTATTATCACCATTAGATACTAAAGAAACTCATAATTTAATGAATAAGTGCTTTATGGTAATGACCGATTCAGGTGGACTACAAGAGGAAGCACCACACCTAGGAAAACCAGTATTAGTTCTTAGAGATGTAACAGAAAGGCCAGAAGCAGTTGAATATGGAACTGTAAAATTAGTAGGTACTGATATTGAAAAGATAATAACTGAAGCTAATAATTTAATAAATAACAAAGATGAATATACTAAAATGAGTAAGGCGGCTAATCCTTATGGAGATGGTTTAGCATCAAAGAGAATTGCAAATATAATTGAAAATTATTTTAACATAAGAACGTTAGAAATAGAGGAATTTTTAAGATAGATTTTGAAAATTATGGTTGAATAAAAGGGATAAAGTGATATAATTAAATTGTGTTAATTGTTTAACAAATTAGATAATTCTGACTATTATATGGAGGAGATGTGGATTATGAGAGAAGTTATAATTGCAAGTGCAGTAAGAACTGCTATTGGTTCATTTGGAGGAGCATTAAAAGACGTATCAGCAGCAGAATTAGGAGCAGTAGTAATAAAGGAAGCTGTAGCTAAAGCAGGTATAAAGGGTGAATTAGTAGAAGAAGTTGTAATGGGTAATGTTATTCAAGCAGGGCTTGGACAAAATGTTGCAAGACAAGCAGCTATAAAAGCTGGATTACCAGTAGAAGTACCTGCTATGACAATAAATAAAGTTTGCGGATCAGGTTTAAGAACGGTTGCATTAGCAGCTCAAATGATAAAAGCAGGAGACGCAGACATAGTTGTAGCTGGTGGTATGGAAAATATGTCTCAAGCACCTTATCTATTAAAAACATCTAGATGGGGCCAAAGAATGGGCGATGGAAAAATGGTTGATTCTATGATAAATGATGCCTTATGGGATGCATTTAACAATTATCACATGGGAGTAACTGCAGAAAACATAGCTAAAGAATGGAATTTAACAAGAGAAGAACAAGATGAATTTGCACTTAACTCACAATTAAAGGCTGAAGTTGCTATTAAGGCAGGTAAATTTAAAGATGAAATAGTACCAGTTGTTATACCACAAAGAAAGGGAGAGCCAAAGGTAGTTGATACTGATGAATATCCAAGATTTGGTGCTACAATTGAAGGAATGGCTAAGTTAAGGCCTGCATTTATAAAAGATGGCACAGTAACTGCAGCTAATGCATCTGGTATAAATGATGGAGCAGCAGCTTTCGTAGTTATGAGTGCTGAAAAAGCAGAAGAATTAGGTATTACACCATTAGCAAAAATAGTTTCCTATGGACAAAAAGGATTAGATCCTTCAATTATGGGATATGGACCTTTCCATGCAACAAAAAAAGCTTTAGAAGTAGCAAATTTAAAAATTGAAGATTTAGATTTAATAGAAGCCAATGAAGCTTTTGCAGCTCAAAGTTTGGCAGTTGCAAAAGATTTAAATTTTGATATGAGTAAAGTTAATGTAAATGGAGGAGCCATAGCATTAGGCCATCCAGTTGGAGCATCAGGTGCAAGAATATTGGTTACATTACTTCATGAAATGCAAAAGAGAGATGCTAGAAAAGGTTTGGCAACTTTATGCATAGGTGGAGGAATGGGAACAGCTCTTATAGTTGAAAGAAAATAACTTTATATATAAAAGCTCTCGATATAAAATCGAGAGTTTTTATTTTGATATGAATTATAAAGATATTAATAGATAATAATAATAAATGAGAAAATATAATATTTACAATATAAAAGTGATATGTAGAACTGTATAAAATTTAAAGTAATATCTATAATAAGATTATTAAAACCTATATAACTGTTATATATATATATAATATAAATACATACAAAAATATTTAGGAAAAATTATAAAGAAAAAAACTAAAAAATGAATAATCGAATAAATATTTATTCATCCTTTAAAATAGGCACTAATAAATTATTACAGTATAAATGAATAAAAATTCATATAAACAAACAAAAATTGAAAAAAATGTAAATTTAATTTAAAAAAACTATTATGAAAATGATAACAACGGTAAAAATCTATATTTATAATATTCTGAATATTCTTTAAAATGAATAATAATTCTTTGATTTTACTACACTAGAAGAAAATAGATGTAAAAATGAAGTTTGTTAAGTAAATAGAACTTAAATACTTAAAATCGTTAAATATAGATGTTAAATGTATTATATGAATAAATATAAGATTTTCATTAATGTTTTCAGAGTAATATAATAACAAGAGTTAGTTGGGAGTGAGGATAAAATGAGTAGAGAAATGAATAAGTTAATTTCTAATATGATAAAATATGATTTAATAGCAGGATTCATTTTTGTACTTATATTATCCTTTCTAATAGACTTAAAAGTGGCTTGTGTATTTTTATTAGGATTAATAGTATCATTAACAAATTCTATAGTTAGTGGATTAATCTTAGAATATTCTTTAAATAATGATAAAAGTATATTTTTAATTCTTGGATATATTATAAGAATATTTACTATCATTGTTATAGCATTGCCATTTTTAAATAACTTAATACAACTTATATCATATCTTACAGGATATTTATCACATTTTGTTTTGATAGTATTCTATTGGATAAAAACAGGGAAAGGAAGTGATTAAGTGGAACCACTAGAACCAATATGGTCTTACGTTGCTGGGCCAATTAAGATTGAAATAGTTCCAGAGGTGGTAATGCAGTGGATAACCATTGTGTTAATAGCTATTATTGCTATATGGTCAACAAGAAATATGAAGCTCAGACCTAATAAAAAGCAAGCAATAGTAGAATCTATATATACTATGTTAAAAAATGTAGTAACGGCTAATATGGGAGAAGAGTTTTTAGACATTATTCCTTTTATAGGAAGTTTAGCGGTATTTTTATTGTTTATGAATTTTACTGGATTAATAGGACTTCCTGTACCAACAAAGAACTTTACTGTAACAGTGGCATTAGCCTTAATAACTTTTTATATGGTACAATTTTATACTATACGAAAATACGGTTTGAAAAGTTATTTCGGAGGATATACATTCCCTCTTGCTATAATTACACCAATAAATATATTAGAGAGAATAATGCTTCCAGTATCATTGGCACTGAGACTATTTGGTAATATACTAGCAGCTACATTCTTAGTAGAATTGTGTTATGAAGCATTGCATCACATAGGATTTATAGCACAGATAGGAGTTCCTGTACCGTTACATGCATATTTTGATATTTTTGACGGTGGTATTCAAACAGTAATATTTGTAATGTTAACGATGATAAATATTAAAATGATAGCAGAACATTCAGGACATACAGAGCATTAATTTTTAGTTAAGTATTATATTAATTTATTAATTATATAATTATTATATTGTTTTATATTAAAGGAGGATTTTATTATGGAAATATCAATGAGAGCATTAGGAGCAGCTATAGCTGTATTAGTAGGTATAGGAGCTGCAATTGGAATAGGAAATGCAACAGCTAAGGCTGTAGAAGGAATATCAAGACAACCAGAAGCTAGTGGTAAGATAACTACTGCATTAATGCTTGGATCAGCTTTTGCAGAAGCAACTGCGATTTATGGCTTATTAGTATCAATCCTTTTAATATTCGTTGGAGTAAAATAGTGTCTTATGGCTCCAGAAGGGAGGTAGTTATATATGTTAATGGAAATAAATCCTAGCACCCTTATAGCCACTATAATTAACTTTATTATTCTTTTTGCAATTTTAAAATATTTCTTTTTTGCTAAGGTTGAGGCTATTGTTAGTGAAAGGGAAAATCTGATTAATGATCAACTAGATAATGCAGAAGAAGAATCAGAAAAAGCAAGAATGCTAGCAATAGAAAATGAAAGAGTATTAAAAAATGCTAGAGAAGAAGGTAAAAAAGTTACTGAAAGATATAAACAAAAAGCAGAAAAAATATATGAAGAAATAGTTGAAGAGGCTAATCAAGAAGCTAAGGTTATTTTAGAGAGGGCAAAAGTAGAAATCAATAGAGAAAAGGAAAAAGTAGAATATCAATTAAAGAAAGAGGCTATAGATTTAGCTATTGAACTTTCTAAAAAGGTTATAGAGAAAAATATAGATGAAGAAAAGAATAGAGAGTTAATTGGAGAATTTATAACCAAGGTAGGTAATTCATAATGTATGAATATTTAGACCGTAGATATGCATTAGCTCTTTACGAAGTAGCAGAAGAAAAAGGAAAAGTTCAACAGTATCTTCAAGATTTAAGAGAAATTTGTAACCTTATAGAAACAAATAAAGAATTCTACGAAGTAATTAAACACCCTCAAATTAGTACAAAAAAGAAAAAAAGGACTTTTATAAATATATTTAAAGGTCATATAGATGAGGAATTATTATCATTTTTATTAATTCTTATAGAAAAAGATAGAATACTTTATTTAAAAGAAAAGTTAAAGGAAATGGAAAAAATAGATTTAGAGAGAAAAAACACTCTAAATGGAATAGTAAAGACCACAGTTCCTTTAAATGAAGAAGAGTTCAGTAATTTAAAGTCTAAATTAGAAGAAAAGTATAATAAGAATATTATGCTTGAACAGATTATTGATGAAAGCATTCTTGGAGGAATATACGTAAGAGTTAATAATGATGTTATAGATGGAACAGTTAAATCTAAATTAGATGAGCTAAGAGATTTGATGCTTAGAACAGAATAGAGGTGAAGGTATGAATATTAAGCCTGAAGAAATAACTTCCATAATCAAAAAGGAAATAGAGAGATATGAAAAAGAAATAAAAACTGTAGACTCGGGTACTATAATCCAAATTGGTGATGGTATAGCAAGAGTTTACGGGTTAGATGATTGTATGGAAGGTGAATTATTGGAATTCCCTAACAATGTTTATGGAATGGCTTTAAACTTAGAGCAAGATAACGTAGGTTGTGTTCTTTTAGGATCAGAAGAAGGAATAAGAGAAGGCGATATCGTTAAAAGAACTAATAAAATTGTTGAAGTACCAGTAGGTGAAGCTTTATTAGGAAGAGTAGTTAACTCATTAGGAGATCCTATAGATGGAAAAGGTCCTATAAATAATTCTGGTTATAGATCAATAGAAGTACCAGCTCCTAGTATTATAGACAGAAGCTCTGTTAATGAGCCTTTACAAACAGGTATAAAAGCAATAGATTCTATGATACCGATAGGAAAAGGCCAAAGAGAGCTTATAATTGGAGATAGACAAACAGGTAAAACAGCTATAGCTTTAGATACAATATTAAATCAAAAAGGTAAAGAT
Source organism: Clostridium sp. LS3 (assembly GCF_055330225.1). Lineage (NCBI taxonomy): Bacteria > Bacillati > Bacillota > Clostridia > Eubacteriales > Clostridiaceae > Clostridium > Clostridium sp. LS3. The sequence continues at coordinate 3,552,172 of NZ_CM143921.1, read as the reverse complement.
GTAATTTGTATTTATGTTGCTATTGGACAAAAACAATCAACTGTTGCAAATATAGTTAATACTTTAGAAGAGTTTGGTGCATTAGATTATTCTATAGTAGTAAGTGGTACAGCTTCAGAATCAGCACCATTACAATATTTAGCTCCATATGCAGGATGTAGTATGGGTGAATATTTTATGCATCAAGGAAAAGATGTACTTATAATTTATGATGATCTTTCTAAGCATGCAGTAGCTTATAGAACAATGTCATTATTACTTAGAAGACCACCAGGCAGAGAAGCTTATCCAGGAGATGTTTTCTATATTCACTCAAGATTACTAGAAAGAGCAGCTAAGCTTTCAAAAGAGAATGGTGGAGGATCTTTAACAGCTCTTCCGATAATTGAAACCTTAGCAGGTGATGTAACCGCATATATACCAACTAACGTTATCTCAATAACAGATGGTCAAATATTCCTAGAAGCAGATTTATTCCACTCTGGACAAAGACCAGCAGTAAATGCAGGTATATCAGTATCAAGAGTTGGGGGAAATGCTCAAATTAAAGCTATGAAACAAGTATCTGGTACTTTAAGATTAGAGCTTGCACAATATAGAGAGCTTGAGTCATTTGCTCAGTTTGGATCTGACTTAGATAAAGATTCTAAGAAGAGATTAGAAAAGGGTAAGAGATTAGTAGAGATATTAAAGCAAGATCAATATTCACCTATGGCAGTTGAAAAACAAATAGTAATTTTATATGCAATAGTGAAAGACTTTTTATCAGATGTCAAAGTTAGTGATGTTAGAAAGTTTGAGAGAGAGCTTTTAGAATATATGGATACTCATAATAGAGAATTATTAAAGAAAATAGTTGAAGTTAAGTCTTTAACTGATGAAATAAATGTAGAATTAGAAAAATCTATATTAGAGTTTAAGAAAATATTCTTACAAGATGCATAGCTTAAATAGCTATGCACTTCTTTAGGAGGTGGAAATTTGGGATCAGCAGGACTTATAGAAATAAAAAGAAGAATAAAGTCGGTTGAAAGTACAAGAAAGATAACAAAAGCTATGAATCTTGTAGCCACTTCTAAACTTAGAAAAACAAGGAAAGAACTTAATGATAATGAACAATACTATAGTTTATGTCAAGAAATATTAGATAATCTAATGGCTGTTTTACCACAAGATTATGAAAGTCCTTTCTTTAAAGAAGATTCTAAGAATTTAGATAAACTATATATTGTTATAGCTTCAGATACAGGTCTTTGTGGAGGCTTTAATGGTAATATAGCTAATATAATGAATGAAATGATTAAAGATAAAGGGTCATCAAAAGTAGTTGTGGCAGGAAGTAAGGGAATTTCTTATATGAAAAAATACGGATTTGATACTGTAAGAGAATATGTAGAAATTCCAGATATCCCTACTATAAAAGAAGTAAGGGCTATATACGAAGATTCTTTATATATGTTTAAAAGGGGAGAAATTGGAGAAGTTAATATAGTTTTTACAGAATTCATATCCCCAATAAAGCAAGAGGTTAGAATAGAGAAATTATTTCCTTTGCAAATAGAAAGTAAAGAGTCACAACAATTTTTAATTGAGCCTAGTTTAGAAGAGGTTTTAAATTCAAGTTTAGATGCATATTTTAAAAGCAAATTAAGAAGAGCTATGTTGCATTCAAAAGTTAGTGAGCAAAGTGCTAGAATGACTGCTATGGATGGAGCAACACGAAATGCTAATGATATATTACAATCTTTAAATCTTAAGTATAACAGAATAAGACAAGGAATGATAACACAAGAGATATCTGAGATTGTAGGAGGAGCAGAAGCTCAAAAATAGTAAGGAGGTATTGCTATGCCTGAAAAAGTAGGAAAAGTAGTTCAGGTAATTGGACCTGTAGTAGATATAAAATTTAATTCAGATGATTTACCTAATATCTATAACGAAATAAGAATAGATATGGAAGAAAAGTTATTAGTAGTTGAAGTTGAACAACATATGGGAGATGACATTGTTAGAACTATAGCTATGGAATCTACTGATGGCTTAAAAAGAGGTATGAAAGCTGTTGACATGGGAAGATGTATATCTGTTCCCGTAGGTAGGGAAGTTTTAGGAAGAGTATTTAATGTTCTTGGTCATCCTATAGACAATGCTGGTAATGTAGAAATTAAAGAGATGTATCCAATTCATAGACCAGCACCTAGCTTTAAAGAACAAGCATTAGAACCACAAATGTTTGAAACTGGAATTAAAGTTATAGACTTATTAGCTCCATATCAAAAGGGTGGTAAAATAGGTTTATTTGGAGGAGCTGGAGTAGGTAAAACAGTTCTAATACAAGAGCTTATTAATAATATAGCTAAAGAACATGGAGGTCTTTCTGTATTTACAGGGGTTGGAGAAAGATCAAGAGAAGGTAACGACTTATATTATGAAATGAAAGAATCAGGAGTTATCGATAAGACAGCTCTAGTATTTGGTCAAATGAATGAGTCACCAGGAGCTAGAATGAGAGTATCATTAACAGGTCTAACTATGGCTGAATATTTTAGAGATCAAGGTCAAGATGTTCTTTTATTTATAGATAACATATTTAGATTTACTCAAGCAGGATCAGAAGTTTCTGCTTTATTAGGAAGAATTCCTTCAGCTGTTGGATATCAACCAACTCTTGCAACTGAAATGGGAGCACTTCAAGAAAGAATAACATCAACTAAGAATGGATCAATAACATCTGTTCAAGCAGTATATGTACCTGCAGATGACCTTACAGACCCAGCTCCAGCTACAACATTTAGTCACCTTGATGCAACAACAGTTTTATCAAGAAGTATAGCAGAGCTTGGAATATATCCAGCAGTTGATCCATTAGAGTCTAATTCAAGAATATTAGATCCAAGAATAGTAGGAAGAGAGCACTATGATATAGCTACAGAAGTTAAAAATATCTTAGAAAGATATAAAGAGTTACAAGATATAATTGCAATCTTAGGTGTAGATGAATTATCAGATGAAGATAAAAAAGTAGTTGCAAGAGCAAGAAGAATTCAAAGATTTTTATCTCAACCATTTACAGTTGCGGAGCAATTTACAGGAATGCAAGGTAGATATGTTCCAGTAAAAGAAACAGTAAGAGGATTTAAAGAGATTTTAGAGGGCAAGTATGACGATCTTCCAGAATCAGCATTTTTATTTGTTGGATCTATAGAAGAAGCTATAGAAAAAGCTAAGACCTTAAGATAGGGGATGATGTTATGAGTAAAACTTTTAGTGTAACTATAATAGCCCCTGGAAGAGAAGCTTTAGTAATGGAAGCAGAAAGATTGACTACTTTAACTAAAGATGGTGAAATTGAATTTAGAGCAAATCATACTCCAATAATAGTAAGTACTATTCCAACTACAACATTAGTAGTTAATGGAGGTAATAAGCAAGAAATGTTCACATCATCAGGAATAATTTATATAAAAAATAATGAATTAAAGTTCTGTTGTGATGCCGTAGAGATGCCTTCAGATATTGACATTGATAGAGCACAAGAATCAAAGGTCAGAGCGGAAAGAAGATTAAAAGAAGGTAAGGATATAGATGTTGAAAGAGCTAAAAGATCATTAGCAAGAGCAAATGCAAGAATTGGTACCTTAGATACGAATAATTAACTTTAAGATTAAAAATAGAGTAATAAAAGAATTATGAAATTCTTTTATTACTCTATTTTTCATTTTACTAAAATACTATAAGTGTAAATAGTGACAATTAATCACAAAATTCAACCTAATCTATATATTATATTATAGCTATAGATTTTGAATAAAAAAGAATAAATTGGACAATACTTAAAAAAGAAAGGTATGGGGGGAATTTATGAAAAAAGTCATAAAAGTTATATCTTCTTTAATCTTCTCTTTGTTAATTATTGGGGCATTTCCAATTAAATCTGAGTCCATTTCCAATAAATTTAATTTAATAGAAACTCAGTTAATGGATACAAATGACTTTGTTGAAAATGGCGTTAAGATCGAATATAGTGTAAATCAATCTATATATAAAGAGAAAATTCTAATTGAAGAGCAATTAAAAAAAGTCTTTGGAGAAAATGTAGATATAAATAATAATAGTATTATTTATAGAGATGACTCCAAAGAAATAAAAGTATTATTATGGAGTGATAATGAAAATACAAAAGTTCAAATCACTTATATAAATAATAATAAGAATACCAATACTCTTGAAATTAGAAAAGAATTAAAAAAAATCCAAAATATTTCAGCAAAAAATATAAAATATTTTGATTTTGTAAGGGTAAAAATAATAGAGGATCAAAAACAACATCTGTTGGAGGTACTAAGGAACAATATAAAACAGGATACTTTAGAAATATTAGATATTTATAATGGTTCTGTAGCAAAGGGAAGATTATATGATGGAAATAGAATCAGTATAGGTCATATTAAATATGATACAGGAGAATATCTAATTATAGGAACACCAGTGATATTCGTAACATACTAACAATTCATTATGGAGGATAATATGGAAAAAATTGTAGTTGAAGGTGGTAATAAACTAAGAGGTGAAGTGAATATTAGTTTAGCTAAAAATTCTGTTTTACCAATAATAGTTGCAGGTATTTTAAGTCCAAATGATATTATTATCAATAATGCACCTATGTTAGAAGATGTAGTAGTTTTAACAGATTTGTTATTAGGAATGAACTGTGATATAGAAAATGACTCAAAAGGTAATTTAAAGATAAATACTTCTAATATTAAAGCAATTGATATGAATACTGAGTTAATAAGAAAAATGAGAGCATCTTTTCTAATTATGGGACCAATGCTATCGAGATTTGGAAGATGCAAAATTTCCATGCCTGGAGGATGCAATATAGGTAGTAGGCCTATAGATTTACATTTAAAAGGATTTAAGCTTTTAGGGGCAGAGATTGAAATAGGACATGGTTTTGTAGAAGCGAAGGCTAAAAAACTTAAAGGAAATAGAATATATTTAGATTTTCCATCTGTAGGTGCAACTGAAAATTTGTTAATGGCGTCTGTTTTGGCTGAAGGCACAACAATTATAGAAAATGCTGCAGAAGAACCAGAAATATGGGACTTAGCTAATTTTCTAAATTCAATGGGAGCTAAAGTTCAAGGAGCAGGAATGGGGAAAATAACAGTAGAAGGCGTAGATTCTTTAACTGGGATAAGCTATAAACCTATATATGACAGAGTTGAAGCAGGAACCTTTATGGTTGCAGCAGCTATAACAAATAGTAAGATAATCATAAATGGAGCTAATGAAGACCATTTAAGACCTACAATAGAGAAATTAAAAGAGTGTGGAGTAAAGTTTGAGAGTATAAAAGAAAATGTTATGTTAGTTGATGGAACAGATAAGAAGAGACCTGTTGATATAAAGACATTACCTTATCCTGGTTTTCCAACTGATATGCAAGCTCAAATGATGACATTATTGTCGGTAACAAAAGGATCAAGTATTATAACAGAAACGATATTTGAAAATAGATTTATGCATGTTGCAGAATTAGTAAGAATGGGAGCAAATATAAAAATTGATGGAAGAACAGCAATTATAGAAGGAGTAGATTCTTTAACAGGATGTGATGTTAAAGCTACTGATTTGAGAGCTGGAGCAGCTATGATACTAGCTGGGTTAGTGGCTCAAGGAAATACAGAAATTAGTGATATATATCATATAGATAGAGGTTATGTGAATATAGAAGAAAAATTTAGAGGCTTGGGAGTTAATGTATATAGAGTTGATAAATAGATATATTATAAATAATTATAGCTATATTAGCCTAATTAAAGAACTTAGATTTATTCTAAGTTCTTTAATTTTATACTTTAATATATAGGAAAGCATAAAGATTTGAAATTTTGAAAATATCAATATATAAGGCTTTTAGGAATTAGATTTAGAAAAGTAGATTTGTTTTATACTTTTCTTACCTTCAGTTTGGAAGTGGACATATGTAGGTTTGTGTTGATTTGGAGCGGAGCGACGGAATAAGTAAACTTATATATGTTCACTTTTTTTATTATAATGATTTAAATAACTCAACATAAAGAATAAAAAATAAAGTATAATTAGGAAATTTTAACATATATTAAATTGTATTAGTTAAAGGGAGGCGATGTTTTTGAAAAATAAAATAAGTTCAATGAGAGATTTAGTAGAACTTGGACTTTTCAGTACTTTAGTTTTAATATTTATGATTGTAATTCCAATGATTGTAATCAAATCTTCTTCAGTAAGTGCATTAGAGGAAATTTCTCAAAATGGTATAGAAGATAATGTTGGTTCAAACGAAAATAAGTTTATAACTTTATCTGGAAATGATGTTATAAAAGTTTATATAACTAATGAAGACAAGATAGTAGATATACCTTTAGAAGAGTACGTAAAGAGCGTAGTTTCAGGAGAAATGCCAGCAAGCTTTGAAATAGAAGCTTTAAAAGCACAAGCTATAGCAGCAAGAACTTATGTATCTGCAAAAAGAACTAGACCCTGTAATAATGCTAAAGGTGGCGATGTTTGTGATACTACACATTGTCAAGTGTATATAAGTAAAGAAATTAGGTTAGAAAAATGGGAGAATAGTAGTAGTGAGAACTGGTCAAAAATTTCAGAGGCTGTTGATGCTACAAAGGGACTGGTTTTAGCATATAATAGTGAATTAGTTCAATACCCACAATTTTTCTCTACAAGTTCAGGAAAAACAGAAAATGCTGTGGATGTATTCTCGAGCGATGTTCCTTATTTAGTTTCTACTGAAAGTAAAGGGGAAGAAATAGCTCCTAAATACACAGATGAATCCAAATTTAACATAGATGATTTTGTAAATAAAATAAATTCCAAATACGCAGATGCAAATATTAGTAAGGATAATTTACAAGGTAATATAGAGATTTTATCTAGAAGTGATGCTGGTGGGGTAAAAGAAATAAGATTTGGTAAAGCAAAAGTAAAGGGAACAGATTTCAGGTTATCTTTTGGCCTAAACTCAACAAATTTTGATTTTAAAATAAGTGGAAATGAAGTAATATTCAATTGCAGGGGCTATGGACATGGAGTTGGTATGAGCCAATGGGGAGCAAATGTTATGGCTAAGGATGGTAAAAAATATGATGAAATTTTAAAACATTATTATACAGGTATTGATTTAAAGGAAGTAAAATTTAATTAAGAATCATAAGTATGTTTAAGTAAGTAGTAAAAAGTAATGGAAATTTAATTAAAAGTTTTAATTTTTAAAAGACAATATACATGTTTATTTTAAATAGGCATATATATTGTCTTTTTATATTTTACATATTTAAAGTGAATACAACAACTAGTTAGATGATAGTTTAGATGAGGTTTTTTGTTATTAAATGTAGAAATTTGATGTAAATAAATCAATTTGCATTTGTATTAATTTATGATAACGGGCAAGAATACAAAAAGGAGGTGTTGATATGGACCAAAATAAGAAAGACAAGGTAAAAGACTTTTTCAGAAAGGAGGGCTTTTATTTAGTACTATTCCTTTGTTTGTGTGTAATTGCAACTGTTGCAGTAGTTACAACGAAAAGAAATAAAGCTTTAGAACAAAGTAATAAAGCAGAAAATGAATTCACTTTAAATATTGATGATAAATCTACTTCAGAAGTTCAAAAGCAAAATGCTGACAGGGTTGAAAATAATCAAAACAATGAATTAGCACAAGAACAAGAGGTAGCATCTACAGAACAAGATGTTAATGTTTCTGCTGGAACGAATGTAGAGGTTAAATTTAAAAAACCTTTAGAAGGATCAATTGCAAGAGAATATTCTTATCCAAAGCCACAAGCTATGAGCGATGGAAGCAGTAGGAATATTAGAGGAATAGATATAAAAGCTAGTGTTGGAACTGAAGTTAAATCTGCTGCAGTGGGAGAAGTGAAAGAAGTTTCAAGCAAAGTTGAAGAAGGAAGCTATGTAGTTATTGCTCATGCTAATGGATTATATACAAAGTATTGTAATTTATCCAAAGACATAAGAGTAAATGTTGGAGATAAAGTAACAGAAGAAACTGTTATAGGAACTGTTGGAAACAGCTCAAAAATATTTACCAATGATGAATTCGGTGAACATTTGAATATACAAGTTCAAGATGTAAATGGAAAAGATTTAAATCCAACAACATATTTTACGTTTAATCAAGAATAATAAATAATTCATCAGTCATTTGGTTTAAATGACTGATGAATAAATTAGATACTAATGGTCACATATTAATAGTTTATCCAAAGGGAGGTAATATTTTGAAGGATTATATAGAAGAAAGAGTTTTAGAGGTTGCTAAATATATAATAGATTCTAAAGATACAATTAGGAAGACAGCTAAGGTATTTGGAGTTAGTAAAAGCACTATTCATAAAGATATGACAGAAAGATTACCAAAGATAAATCCAGCTATAGCAGAACAAACTCACTCTATATTAGAGTTAAATAAAGCAGAAAGACATATTAGGGGCGGAAAAGCCACTAAAATGAAATATAAAACAGCAGAGTAAGTAAATGATTACGAATTTAAGTACAAACATATTGAAGGATTACCATATTCCATATATAATAATAAATATGCTAATAATGCAAAATAAGAGAAATTTTGAAAGATTTTATAGTGCGAAAAGAGTAGGAGTGAACAAGGAATGTGGTTTTGGAGAAGTGGGAGCGATCTAGGAATAGATTTAGGAACAGCAACAGTTTTAGTTTATGCAAAAGGTAAGGGGATAATATTAAAGGAACCATCAGTTGTTGCAATAAATAAAAATAATAATAAAATACTTGCTGTTGGAGAAGAAGCAAGGAAGATGATTGGAAGAACTCCAGGTAATATAGTTGCAGTAAGGCCATTAAGAGATGGTGTTATATCAGATTATGACATAACTGAAAAAATGTTAAAAGAATTTATTAGAAAAGCATATGGAAAAAGTAAAATTACAGCTCCTAAAGTAATGGTATGTGTTCCATCACAAGCAACGGAGGTGGAAAAAAGAGCAGTTATTGATGCTGCCAGAAATTCTGGAGCAAAGAAAGTACATTTAATAGAAGAACCTTTGGCTGCTGCAATTGGTGCAGGATTAGATATAACTAAACCTAGTGGCTCTATGGTAGTAGATATTGGTGGTGGAACTACTGATATAGCTGTAATATCCTTAGGGGGAGTTGTAGTAAGATCATCAATAAAAGTAGCTGGAGATTCATTTGACGATGCTATAATAAAGTATGTACGAAATAAGTACAAGATAATGATAGGTGAGAAAACGGCAGAAGAGTTAAAGGTAAATATAGGATCAGCATTTAATGGATCAAGAAACTTAACTGCTATGATGAAAGGTAGAAATTTAATTACTGGATTACCAGATGAGGTTTCTATTACATCAGAGGAAATAATTTATGCACTAAAAGAATCAGTATCGTTAATTGTCGATAATGTTAAATTTGTATTAGAAAAAACACCACCTGAACTTGCTGCTGATATAATAGAAAAAGGCATTTTAATGACTGGTGGAGGATCTTTATTAGATGGATTAGATAAGCTAATAGAGCATGAAACAGGAGTCAATGTCGATGTTGCTAATAACTCTGTAGAAGCAGTAGCAGAGGGTACAGGCAAGGTTTTAGGATATCTAGATAAAATAGAATCTAGTCTATCAGACAAGGAAATAACTTTGATAGAGTAGTAGAATATTATACATATTATATATAATTGATTGTAAAAGGGAGTATTTTATTGCTCCCTTTTATTTATTAACAATCTTATATGCTTCAATAATTGAAGAAGAAATCACTTTAGCCATTTCCATAACTAAATTTAGACGAATGCTTCTAGATGTGAAAATTTCTGCATTTTCACTTGAATCTATTATTCCTATTATTGAGGCAATTCCAACATCAGGTAAATTTTTACCAACACCTTTTCCAGGATGTATTGGATAATCTCTGGTATGTATTTCACCAATTGAGCTATATTCACCTAAGCAAGCATCTATACCTATAGTTAAGGATTTAGGATGCAATTTATTAATTTCATTCAATATTTTATTTATATTTAAAGCATGTATTGGAGATTCTATTGTTCCGTACACTGGGAGAGGGAAGGCTTTTTCTGTTAGAAATGTGCCAACCATTGGACCTAAGCAATCACCAATACATTTATCTGTTCCTATACAAACTATTATAGTATTTTCCGTAATATAATTTTTAATAGAATTTGCTATTTCAATATGAGAATTATAAGAGTTATATAATACTTTACGCTTCACTAAAATTCACCCCCGCCATAAAAGTATATGTTTGATAAAGATTAATTATAATAAAATGTATAAAAATCATAAAAGAGGAAATTAATCAAATAAAAGGAGATGAAATAGAATGAAGAGATTACTATTTTCTACCATTACCATAATAATTAGTATAGTTATCCCAATATATTTTTTATTAGTGTGGGAGCCATTAAAAAGTGAAGAAGTTATTAGTGAAAATGTAGTAAAATACAATAAAGAAGAAGAGTTTATTAGTGAGGAAAAAAATAAATCTACAATTATTATAAATCAAGTAGATTCCTCTAATAATTTGTTTGGACATTTAGATAAAGCTAGAAAAGAAAAAATAAATGTATTAATTAGAAATTTAGCTATAGTAGATATAATAAAAGTTAATAACTATTTTTCGGATAGAGAAAATACAGTTAACATTACAAAAGGTATGTCTTTAGTAAAGCAAAGAATGTCAAATAAAGAATATGAAGAGTTTAAGGATATTATAAGTGATTATATTGATTTAGATATTATAGAAAAAGAAGTATAAGAAATTATTATTTAAAAAATTATTTTACTTATAGCAATATATATTTATTAAAAATTATTACAAGTTGAAGGGATGTTTATTTAATATCTAATATAGAATAATTATGACAGAAAAATTGTTAATAAAAAAGATATTAGTATTAATTAGAAGAAAATAAAAGAAAAACAGAATAAATTAAATATAGTTTCTTTAAATGAGTGAAAATTGTACTTGAAATTAAGATATAATAAATATATACTAATCATTGTCGGTTGAGAAGATACAAAGTTTACTTAACTGAAATTAAATAAATTTTAAACGGGGGAGTTCCCGAGTGGCCAAAGGGGGCAGACTGTAAATCTGTTACGTTTCGTTTCGATGGTTCGAATCCGTCCTCCCCCACCATTTGAAATTTATTAATTTATAATATGCTGGCATGGCTCAACGGTAGAGCAGCTGACTTGTAATCAGCAGGTTGTAGGTTCGATTCCTATTGCCAGCTCCATAAAATGGGGGAGTTCCCGAGTGGCCAAAGGGGGCAGACTGTAAATCTGTTACGTTTCGTTTCGATGGTTCGAATCCGTCCTCCCCCACCATTTTATAAAATTTTATTCTTATGGAAGCATAGCTCAGCTGGGAGAGCATCTGCCTTACAAGCAGAGGGTCACAGGTTCGATCCCTGTTGTTTCCACCATTTTAAAAATTAAATATGCTGGCATGGCTCAACGGTAGAGCAGCTGACTTGTAATCAGCAGGTTGTAGGTTCGATTCCTATTGCCAGCTCCAAATGTGGGGGAGTTCCCGAGTGGCCAAAGGGGGCAGACTGTAAATCTGTTACGTTTCGTTTCGATGGTTCGAATCCGTCCTCCCCCACCACAAAAGGCAAGTTTACTTGTCTTTTTTTATATTTTTAAATAATTTAATATTTTATCAGTTAAAGAATCTAAATATGTAATTATTTTAGGTTCTGTAGTTGACTATTAATATTAAAGATGATATAATCTGAAAAGTAAAATTTGATATTAGTTCTTATCCAGAGAGGCGGAGGGAAAAGGGCCCGATGAAACCCGGCAACCTACTTCAGTAATTTTGAGTGTGGTGCCAATTCCTGCAAAGTAATTTTGCAAGATAAGAAAGATTATGACTTTTAACATCTCTTCTTATCGAAGAGATTTTTTTATTTTATAAATTAAATTAATTAGAATTAATATCAAATAAAATGAAAGGAGAAATGAAAATGAGAAGATTATTTACATCAGAATCAGTTACAGAAGGGCATCCAGATAAGATCTGCGACCAAATTTCAGATGCTGTATTAGATAGTATTTTAGCTAAAGATCCTATGGCAAGAGTTGCTTGTGAAACAGCTGTTACAACAGGAATGGTATTGGTTATGGGAGAAATATCAACTAATTGTTATGTTGATATTCCAAAGTTAGTTAGAGAAACTGTAAAAGAAATAGGCTATGATAGAGCTAAATACGGTTTTGACTGTGAAACATGTTCAGTACTAACATCAATAGATGAACAATCAGGTGACATTGCTATGGGTGTTGATGAAGCATTAGAATCTAGAGCAGGGCAAAAAGATGATGTTGAAGCAGTTGGAGCAGGAGACCAAGGAATGATGTTTGGTTTTGCAACAAATGAAACAGAAGAGTATATGCCATTACCAATAGCTATGGCTCATAGATTATCAAGAAGATTATCAGAAGTAAGAAAGAACGGAACTTTACCATACTTAAGACCGGATGGAAAGACTCAAGTTACAGTTGAATATGATGATAATAAAGTTATAAGAATAGATGGAATAGTAATATCAACTCAACATAGTGAAGATGTATCTCAAGAACAAATAAGAGAAGATTTAATGGAGCATGTAATTAAAGCTGTAGTTCCAGCAGAATTATTAGACGATAGCACAAAGTATTACATAAATCCAACTGGAAGATTCGTTGTTGGAGGACCACAAGGAGATAGCGGATTAACTGGAAGAAAGATAATAGTTGATACTTATGGTGGATATGGAAGACACGGTGGTGGTGCTTTCTCAGGGAAAGATCCAACTAAAGTTGATAGATCAGCAGCATATGCGGCTAGATGGGTTGCTAAGAATTTAGTAGCAGCTGGAGTAGCTGATAAATTAGAAATTCAATTAGCATATGCAATTGGTGTTGCTAAGCCAGTTTCTATAGAGGTAGAAACATTTGGAACTGGAAAGAAATCAGAAGAAGAAATAATTTCAATAGTTGAAAAAGTATTTGATTTAAGACCAGGAGCTATAATAAGAGATTTAGAATTAAGAAGACCAATCTACAAGCAAACAGCTGCATATGGTCACTTTGGAAGAAATGATTTAAACTTACCTTGGGAAGATTTAAATAAAGTAGAAGAAATAAAGAAGTATCTTTAAAATAAAAAATGCTCCAATTTTGAATTGGAGCATTTTTATTTATACTAATACTTTACCAGCAACTATAACATTTTTTACATTTATGTCTTCATCAAATAAAACCAAATCTGCATCGAAGCCTTCTTTTATAAGACCTTTTCTATCTTCAACTTTACAATGTCTAGCAGCATTAAAAGTTGCCATTTTTACAGCTTCGTTTAATGAAAGACCAACATTTTTATATACATTTTTAATAGCTTTATCTAGAGTTAATATTGAACCAGCTAAGCTTCCACTTAAAAGTCTTGCAGCTCCATCTTTAACGACAACCTCTTGACCTCCTAATGCATACATACCATCAGGCATCGCACATGCCATCATTGCATCAGTAACTAATAAAACTTTATCAGTTGTCTTTTGATTGTAAGCTATTCTAAGTGATGGATATGATATATGGATACCATCAGAAATTGTTTCTGTAGTTACTTCGCTATCAAATATAGCACCTACAACTCCAGGTTCTCTATGAGCAAATGGTGTCATTGCATTAAATAAGTGAGTTGAGTGGCAGCAACCACATTTAATTCCTTCCATAGCTTCATCGTAAGTAGCTTTAGTATGACCTATAGAGCAAACTATTCCTTTTTTTGATAACTCTTTTATTAGTTCCTTAGCGCCAGGAACTTCAGGAGCAATTGTAATTGATACAACAGCATCTTCAGCATCTCCTACCATAGCATTAAAGTTTTCTATTGTTGGAGGAATCAAAAAGTTAGGGTTTTGAGCTCCAATAGCTTTTGGGCTTATGAAAGGTCCTTCAAGATGAGCACCTAAAACGATAGCACCATCAGTACCATTTTCTTTAGCTTCTTTTATAATTTCCATTGATTTTCTTATATCATCTATTGCTACAGTCATTGTAGTTGGAGTAAATGAAGTAGTTCCATGTTTAACTATAGTTTTAGAAATCTCATTAATTGCTTCAAATGTGCCATCCATCGTATCATGACCACCAGCACCATGGATATGAACATCTATAAAGCCTGGAGATAAATATAATCCTTCTGCATCAATTATTTCATTATCATTCGTATTCTTTGGGTTTATTTCTTTGATCTTTCCATTTTCAATTAAAACAGATCCCTTTTCTATCTTATCAAGATATATTATGTTGCAATTTTTTATTATCATGTAAGCACCTCCATATTGCTAATATTGTATAATATTAAGAATTTAAAATTTTTAAATTATGATATAATTATATAATAAAATTGTAAATATTAAAATATCATTGAAAGATTTGGAGAGATAGCATGGAATTTCTAAATGGAATAGTAGAATCTATTGTATTCAAAAGTGATGATACAGGTTATGTAGTATCAAAAATAAGATCAGATAAAGAGTGCATAAGTGCAGTTGGGATAGTTCCTTTTTTAAAAGAAGGGCAATATGTTAAATTAAAAGGACAATGGGTATTACATAAACAATTTGGGCGTCAATTTAATATAGAAGAATATGAAGAAATACTACCAGATTCTGTGGAGGGGATTGAGAAATATTTAAGTACTGGAATAATTCACGGAATAGGGCCTATAACAGCGAAAAAAATTGTCAAAAAGTTTAAAGAGAAAACATTAGATATATTAGATAACAATATAGAAAGACTACAAGAAGTTGAGGGTATTGGAGAAAAGAAGTTTAAGATAATATATGAATCATATATAGAACAAAAAGATTTAAAAGATATAATTATATATTTTCAAGGGCATGGTATGACTACAAATCAGTGTATAAAAATATATAAGAAATTTGGAGTAGATGCTAAGTCTATAATTTTAGAAAATCCTTACATACTTTCAGATGAAATATCAGGGATAGGATTTATAACTGCAGATAGGATAGCAAAAAGCCTTGGTATAGAAACAATATCACCATTTAGAATACAAAGTGGCATAAGATATATATTAAATCAATTTTCAGCAGCTGGAAATACATATATGCCAAAAGAAAATTTAATAAATGAAGTATCAAAGATTTTAGTAGTTCCATCAGAGCTAGTAGAAGAAAGTTTGTATAATTTAGCTTTAGAAACAAAGATAAAAATTGAAAAGATAAATGATATAGAAGCAATATTTTCACTACCATATTATTATTGTGAGCTTGGAGTAACAAATAAAATAATAACATTAAGTATAGAAAATTTTAGGACTATAAATTCAGACATTGAATTTGAAATTGAAGCTTTTGAAAGAAAAAATAATATAAAATTTGCTTCTTCACAAAGAGAAGCAATAATTGGGGCGTTTGAAAATGGAATAGAAATAATAACAGGGGGACCAGGAACAGGTAAAACTACGATAATAAAATCTATAATAGAAATATATGAAAATAGTGGAATGAAGGTTTTATTAGGAGCCCCAACAGGAAGAGCGGCTAAGAGAATGACTGAATCTACTGGAAGAGAAGCAAAAACAATACATAGATTGCTAGAAATGGGAGTAAGTGAAGAGGAAAATTCTTATTATGGAAAAGGAGAATCAGAACCATTAGAGGCAGATGTAATTATAATAGATGAGGCATCTATGATAGATATAATGCTTATGCATAGTTTGCTTAAAGCTATAAAGCTTGGAACAAGATTAATAATAGTTGGAGATGTAGACCAGCTTCCTTCTGTTGGTGCTGGAAATGTATTAAAGGATTTAATAGAAAGTAATTTTATAAAGGTAGTAAGACTTAGAGATATATTTAGACAAGGAGAAGAAAGTCTAATTGTGACAAATGCCCATAAAATAAATAATGGAGAAATGCCATATATAAATAGAAGAGATGGAGATTTTTTCTTTGAAAATAAGGAAGACCTTGATGAAATATTACTTACAATAATTGATTTAATAAATAGAAGATTACCTAATTTTAATAAATCCTGGGATAAATATAGAGATATTCAAATACTAACACCTACAAGAAAAGGGATACTAGGAGTACA
This sequence comes from Clostridium sp. LS3, assembly GCF_055330225.1. NCBI lineage: Bacteria > Bacillati > Bacillota > Clostridia > Eubacteriales > Clostridiaceae > Clostridium > Clostridium sp. LS3. The sequence goes on along the minus strand of NZ_CM143921.1, from coordinate 3,535,953 downwards.
AAATTTAAATAATAAACTTCAAGAAATCTTAAATCCTAAATCTAATAATAAAAGGGAAAAGGAATTAAAAGATGTTATTTTTAGAGAAGGTGATAAAGTGATGCAAACTAAAAATAATTACTCTTTAAAATGGATTAGAATCAATGGAGAAGGAGATAATGAAGGTGTAGGGGTATTTAATGGTGATATGGGGTTTATAAAAAGTATAAACGAAGAAGAAAAAACAATGACAATAATATTTGATGATGAAAGAAAAGTAGTTTATGACTATATTTATCTAGATGAATTGGAGTTAGCTTATTCGATAACAATACATAAAAGTCAAGGAAGTGAGTTTAAAGTAATAATTACACCTGCTTTTATGGGATCTCCATTTTTAATGAATAAAAATTTATTATATACAGCTATAACTAGAGCAAAGGAATTAGTAGTTGTGGTTGGAATCCCTAAGGCTTTAAAATATATGGTTTCTAATACAAAAAGTATGGAAAGATATTCTTCACTTAGAGATAGAATTGTAGATATTACAAGTAAAGATATTTTTATTGAATAATGAGGAGAGGTTAAATGTTAGATAAAAGGTTAATAAGCCTTAAAGAATTGAATGATTGTAAATCTAAGATAAATAAATGGTATAACAAACAATCAAAAATATTAACTATTATAACTAATCCATACAATACTGCATTAGTGTATTTAGATCTAATAAGTTCATTATTAAAAGAGAATAAAAGAATATTGTATGTATGGGGTGAAACAGATGTAAATAAAGAAATAATAGAGGGTTTAAAAGAGAATGAATTAAAGTTTAAATATTCTTATATAAATGAAAAAGAAGGAAAAGAAAATTTGATTTTTACAAACTTTAAAAATATTAATAAAATAAATGATTATTATGATTTATGTATAATTGATGATATAAGTAAATTTTCTACAACTTCAAAAGAAGAGATTAGAGAGTACATGGAATACTTATACCTATATAGCAATAGAATTTTAATACTATCTGTAGAAAAAATAGTTAGTATGGGAAGAAGTATATTTTTATCAGACTTAACAAGAAATAAGCCTTTTGTAGAGCCTAGGATAATAACTACTAGAGTAAAATTAGATGAAGATATGCCGTACACGCTATATGACTATTTAATGTGGTTTAAAAATAACAATAGAAAAGTTATAATTTTTATTCCATCGGAGGAAAAAATAAGTAAACTATATAATTACTATACAGAGGATTTAAAGATTGAAGATGTAAAAATAATCAAATTTTTAAAAAATGATAACCTAAAAAAAATAGATTTGCTTTATAAATCAAAAAACAGAAGCATATTTGTAATTACAAACAATATAAGAAGTTATGTTAAAGATACAAATGATATAGATATAGTAGTACTATTTTCAGATGATATATTTTATAGTTACAAAAAGATAATATATTTTTGTGCTGAGGTAGGAAAGAATATTAGTAATGATAGTAGAATAGGGGAAGTTCTTTTGGTGTCTAAAGAAATATCAGAAGACATGGACAAGGCTAAGGAAATAACAAGGGGTTATAACAAAGAGATATGGGAAAAAGGTTTATTAAATTATTAAAAGTATTTATTAATGAATTATTAGATATACTATATCCACCTAAGAATAAATGTATAAGTTGCGATAATGAGTATATTGGTTTGTGTAAGACCTGTCAAAAGAAAATAATGAGAGTAAAAGAAAGCTCTAAAATTTTATCATATGGATACTATAGTGGAGTAATGAAAAATTTAGTATTAGAATTTAAATATAGGAAAAACTTTTTGGCAGGAAATATATTAGCCAATTATTTATATGAATTAATAAAAGAAAATAATATTAAAGCTGATGGGATTTTTTTTATTCCAAGCAGTAAAAAGTCACTAAAAGAGAGAGGATTTAATCAGTGTGAATTTATAGCTAAAATAGTAGGGGATAGACTAGGTGTACCAGTTTATAAAGATATAATAAAAATAAAGAATATAAAAGAACAAAAAACATTATCTAAAGAAGAAAGATTGAAAAATATAAGTGGAGCTTTTGAGGCTGTAAGCAATATTAATATAAAAAATAAAAAGGTAATTTTAATAGATGATGTGGTAACAACTGGGGCAACATTATTAGAATGTGAAAAATTATTTATAAAAAATGGAGCTTGTTCTATAAAAATGTTGACAGTTGCCAAAAGTTATATATAATAATTAATGTAAAGCTAGGTCTGTGGATGAAAGTCGATGCTAGTCGCAGGCAAAACGATCCACGTAAGTTGGAAAAAATTTCTAATGAGCATGGTGCGGTATAGAAGTAAGTCCTACCAAGAAAATTGAGAGAGTTAGTAGTGAGAGGTTAATTCCGAGTAGCAAAAGCTCCAGTAGGCGAGTGTGGGGGCAAAAGCCAGGTCAGCTAGTTTTAAAAAATATCCATTAGTTTTAAAAACTAATGGATATTTTTTTAGCAAAATTTATAAAATATAGAGAAAATAGAAGTTATGTTGAGTAAAATAAAGCGAATTTTCTGTCAATTAACCTTGAACACTCTTGCTTAAAAAGATTCCAAGGTGGTATAATATATATATAAAACAAATAAAAATTTTAAATCTACTGAGTAAGATTTAATCTTACAGAGAGGGGATGAACTTATATGAAAGTTTCAGTAATAGCAAAAAATACTACAGCAACACCAGCATTAAAGGATATGGTGGAAAAAAAGCTTTCAAAGGTGAAAAGATACTTTGATCCAGAAGTAGAGGCAAAAACTACTTTATCAGTACAAAAAAATAAACAAAAGGTAGAAATTACAATACCATTTAATGGAGTAATATTAAGAGCAGAAGAATCAACTGAAGATATGTATAAATCAATAGACTTAGTAGTTACAAAATTAGAAAGACAAATTAGAAAGCAAAGAACAAAGTTATCTAGAAGAAATCATGAGTCATTAAGATTCCCGCAGTTAGATGAGGCTACTTTAAGTGATGAAGTGGTAGAAACAAATGGGGAGGTTGTTAAGGTTAAAAAGTTTGGAGTTAAGCCTATGTCAGTAGAAGAAGCTGTACTTCAAATGGAATTAATAGGACATAACTTCTTTGTATATCAAGATTCAGATGAAAATAAAATATGCGTTGTATATAAGAGAAAAGATGGAGATTATGGTTTATTAGAGCCAGAATACATTTAATTAATAAAAGGAAGTGCATTGCGCTTCCTTTTTAGTTATAATATTATTAAAAAGTAAGTTATTCCTTGAATTAATTGTTATTAAAATGGTATAATTTATAAATGAAATTTAATAATTAGAATCTTTAGGTACGATAAAACTAATCAAATAAAATAAAACGATTGGAAGGAAAATAAGTATGGGATTTTTGGAAAAAGTATTTGGTTCATATAGTGAAAGAGAAGTAAAAAAGTTACAAAAAGTAGCAGATAAAATAGAAGAACTAGATGAAAGTATGCAAAAGTTATCAGATGAGGATCTTAAAGCTAAAACTGATGAATTTAAAAAAAGAATACAGAATGGAGAAACTTTAGATGACATCTTACCAGAAGCCTTTGCAGTTTGTAGAGAGGCTGCATGGAGAGTGCTAGGGATGAAGCATTATAGAGTTCAACTTATAGGTGGCATGGTTCTTCACCAAGGAAGAATTGCAGAAATGAAAACTGGTGAAGGTAAGACTTTAGTTGCAACATTACCACTATATTTAAATGCTTTAACAGGAGAAGGAGTTCATTTAATAACAGTTAATGATTACTTAGCAACAAGAGACGTAGAATGGATGGGTAGGCTATATAATTTCTTAGGTTTAAGCACTGGCTGTATAGTTCATGGCTTAACATCTGAACAAAGAAGAGCAGCTTATGGAGCAGATATAACTTATGGAACTAATAACGAGTTTGGTTTTGATTACTTAAGAGATAATATGGTGATTTATAAAGAAGAAAAAGTACAAAGAAAGTTAAACTTTGCAGTTGTTGACGAAGTTGACTCAATACTTATTGATGAAGCTAGAACTCCACTTATAATTTCAGGAGCTGGAGAAAAATCAACTAAGTTTTATAATGTTGCAGATAACTTTGTAAAGCAATTATTAGCAGAAAAGGACTATACAATAGATGAAAAAGCTAATTCTGTAATGCTAACTGATTCTGGAGTAGAAAAAGCAGAAAAAGCATTTGGAATAGATAACTATGCAGATGCAGAGCATTTAGAGTTACAACATTATATAACTCAAGCATTAAAAGCAAATTATGGAATGAAGATAGATAAGGACTATATGGTAAAGGATGGTCAAGTAATAATAGTTGACGAGTTTACAGGTAGACTTATGGAAGGTAGAAGATATTCAGATGGACTTCATCAAGCTATAGAAGCTAAAGAAGGAGTTAAAATAGAAAGAGAATCAAAAACTCTTGCTACAATAACATTCCAAAATTACTTCAGAATGTATAAAAAGTTATCAGGTATGACAGGTACAGCATTAACAGAAGAAAATGAATTTAGAGAAATCTATGCACTAGATGTTATAGTTGTTCCTACAAATAGAGCTATTGCAAGAGCAGATAGAAGTGACTTAATATATAAAAATATAAAAGGTAAGTATAATGCTATTATAGAGGATATAATAGAAGCTAATAAAAAGGGTCAACCAGTTTTAGTAGGTACAGTAAGTATAGAAAGGTCAGAATATTTATCATCTCTATTAAAAAAGAGAGGGGTTAACCATAAAGTACTTAATGCTAAGTATCATGAGCAAGAAGCTGAGATAATTTCTCATGCTGGAGAATTAGGTAGTGTTACTATAGCTACAAATATGGCAGGTAGAGGTACAGATATTAAGCTTGGAGAAGGCGTAAAAGAATCTGGTGGATTAAAGATAATTGGTACAGAAAGACACGAATCAAGAAGAATAGATAATCAGTTAAGAGGTAGATCTGGTCGTCAAGGAGATCCAGGGGAATCTGTATTCTATATATCATTAGAAGATGACTTAATGAGAATATTTGGCTCTGAAAAGATTCAAGGTTTAATGGATAAATTAGGTTTAGAAGATGATGAAGCTATTGACCATAAAATGGTGAGTAAGGCTCTAGAAAATGCTCAAAAGAAGGTTGAAGGTAATAACTTTGATATAAGAAAGAATCTTATAGGGTATGATGATGTTATGAACATGCAAAGAGAAGTTATTTACAAGCAAAGATCTGAAGTTCTAGAAGGTAAGGACTTAAGGGAACAAATTAACGGAATGGTAAATGAAATAGTTTCTGATGCTGTTAAGGCTCACTTAGATGGTGTAAATGAAAATTATGAAGAAGAAATAGGAAAACTAATTCAATACCTAGAAGATATATGTTTACCTCATGGTACAGTTAAAAGTGAAGATTTAATAGATTTATCTAATGATGAAATAATTACTAAATTAATAGATATATTAATGAAAGTTTATCTTGAAAAAGAATTAGAATTTGGTGAAGAGCAATTTAGAGAAGTTGAAAGAGTAATACTTCTTAGAGTAGTAGATCAAAAGTGGATGGATCATATAGATAATATGGATCATTTAAAACAAGGAATTGGATTAAGAGCATATAAGCAACTAGATCCAATACAAGCATACCAAATGGAAGGTAGTGCTATGTTTGAAGAAATGATAAATGGAATAAAGTTAGATACAATTAAGTTCCTATTCCATATTCAAGTTCAAAAGCCTGTTGAAAGAGAAAGAGTAGCAGAAGAAACTTCAGCAAGTCATGGCGAGGGTGGTTCAGAAACAAAGAAACAACCAGTTAGAAATGAACCTAAGGTAGGTAGAAATGATCAATGTACATGTGGAAGTGGTAAGAAGTATAAAAATTGTTGTGGAAGAGAAGTTTAAAAAAGTGCCTACATGGCACTTTTTTAAAACTTTAATATATTAATAATAAATAAAAAAGATAGGGTGATTATATGATAATTAAGTTAGAAGCAGAATTACTAAAACTTAATGATATAAAAAAAGTTACAAAAGAAATGGGGGCTTCTCTTTGACAAGGAAGCACTTGAAAAGCAAGTAAAAGAGTTAGAACTTCAAATGCAAGAAAGTGGATTTTGGGAAGATATAAAAAGAGCTGAAGGAGTTACAAAGGAAAGTAAGAGAGTTAAGGATAAAATAGACAGATACGAGTCATTAGTTTCTAGAATTGATGATGTTGAAGTATTATCAGAATTAGTTGATGATGAAGATCAAGAATCTATTGATGAAGTAATAAAGGAAATTAGATTAATAGAAAAAGATGTAGAAGAATATAGAGTAGAATTACTTTTATCTGGGGAATATGATAGAAATGATGCTATATTGAATTTACATGCTGGAGTTGGCGGTACAGATGCAAATGATTGGACTGAAATGCTTCTTAGAATGTATACAAGATGGTGTGAGAAAAAAGGATTTAAAGTTGAAACCATTGATTATCTAGAAGGTGATGAAGCTGGAGTAAAAAGCGTAACATTAAAAGTTAAGGGTGAATTTGCTTATGGCTATTTAAAAGCAGAAAAGGGAATACATCGATTAGTAAGAATATCTCCTTTTAATGCTAATGGTAAAAGGCAAACTTCTTTTGCGTCAATTGAAGTTCTACCAGAGCTAACAAAAGATCAAGATATAGAAATAAAATCAGATGACTTAAAAATAGATACATATAGGGCAAGTGGAGCTGGTGGTCAGCATGTTAATAAGACAGAATCTGCAATAAGAATAACTCATATACCAACTGGAATAGTTGTTCAATGTCAAAGTGAGAGAAGCCAATTTTCAAACAAGGATACAGCAATGTCGATGTTAAAGTCTAAGCTTATAGAATTAAAAGAAAGAGCACATAAAGAAAAGATAGAAGACTTAACAGGAGAATTAAAGGATATGGGATGGGGAAGCCAAATAAGGTCATATGTATTCCATCCATATAATTTAGTTAAAGATCATAGAACAAATGAAGAAACAGCAAATTTAAATGCAGTTATGAACGGAGAAATAGATAACTTTATTACAGCTTATTTAAAAAATAGCAATTAAAAGGATTTAGCAAAGCTAAATCCTTTTAATTATCCTAATTTTCTCTTTTTTATATGATTTATAAAAGGTGCAGAAACTAAGAAGCCGAATAGAATAGCAAATATAAATAAAGAAGCTTTACTATGAAAAAATACAGTAAACGGACTATAACAGTAGGCATTTATTTTATCTTCTATAACATTATAAGCACTATCTATAGCATCAGTACTTATATGTTCAACGGTGTCATTAGGGGTATGAATTTTAGACATATCGCTATGACAAAAGCTTAGAGCATCTATACCTAAATTATTAAAGCTTGCATGATCACTTGAATCCTCATATATAACATTTGTAGATACATTATTTTTCTTAGAAATCTTTTCAATAGACTTCAAAAGCTCTGATTCATTATCTTTAAATGAGGCTCCAAGCATTAAAGTAAGAGGATAGTCTTTACTACCAATCATATCAAAATTTACTACTTGAGCTCCTTTTAATTTATCAATATTGCTTTCAGCAAAACTTTTAGAGCCTAGCAGTCCAAATTCTTCTGCATTCAAAGCTGCAAAAATAATATCTCTCTTAGGAGTTCCATAATTAGATAATGTTTTTTGAAGTTCTAATAAAAATGCAGTGCCTGATGCATTATCTAAAGCCCCATAATAGGTATTCTTAAGTCCATCTTGGCCTAAGTGATCGTAATGAGCAGTTAAAACAAGTGGAGAAAGATTCTTAGAAGATCCTTTTAAAACTCCAACTATATTTACTAAGTCTTTTTCACATGTTGAAAATGGTAAATTAACAGATACAGTCAATCCTTCTCTTATAGAGTCTAATATTTTATTATAGGTATTAGTAGTTATTAAAACCATCATGTCATACGGGAAATTACTTATAAATGAACTTCTAAATGAAAATTCATTATTAGGAGCAACATAAAATAAACAATTACCGTCTTTTGTTATTACTTCTATAGAGTTTGTATAAATATTTACCTTATCCTCTTTAGAAAAACTTAAATTATGAATTCTAAAGTTAATCATATCTTCTTTATAATCAACACCATATTTTAAGGATTCTATAACTTTATCCTCTGAAGAAACTTTAAGATAAGGAGAGCTATTATTATTTATTGGACATGTTGTTTTAAAGTCTTCTTTAAAACTTTCATTAAGTGGAACTAATTTATTATCTTCAAAGTTTTTTCTTATTATTTCTCCCACAAGTAAATTTCCATTACTACCTGCTAGTCTACCTCCGTAAGTTTCTGAAGATAATATAGCAATATTTTCCTTTACGTTATCAGCATTAAATGGCGAATATGTAACGTTAAAAAATATAGAAGTACATAAAAGTACTAGACTGGTAATTAGTGATATTGAATAAAATATTTTCTTTTTCATAAAATATACCTCAAATAATAGTTATATTTAATACTATTACGTGAGGTATAAAATTATGAAAATAAATAAAAATAAGGAGATATATTTAAGCTTTTTTATAAATTAGCTCTATAAATCCATAAATTAAAGAAGACAGAATACAAATATAAATTAAAATGTTTATTTGATTTGTAACAATTGAAAAAACACCACCAACTATTGATGAAAATAATATTATACAATTTATAAATTTGGACAATCCTGATTTATTAATTATTATTTCTTTAGTTGATGATATAAGAATTAATATTAAGGTTAAGAAATATAAAACATATCTTAAAGTATTAGAAAATTCAATTATGTAATATTCATTTAGAATTATAAAAACTATGAAGAATATAAGTAAAATATTTATTATCTTATTAATTAAAATTATAAACTTATTCATATACATCACCCATCTGTAAAAATTTTACAATTATAATTATAAACCTTATTTTACATAATATCAATATTGTAATTGTATTTAATATTTAATATTTTATATATGTGTGCACAAAAAAGTGAATTATATGTTACATAAATGTGCAATATTGTATTATAATATCATTATGTAAATTTTGGAGAAAAATTTCTAATATATTTTAGGAGGACTTTATGGTTGATATTGTTGAAAGATTATCATCTGAATTAGGAATAAGTATGACTCAGGTAAATAACGTAATAACTTTACTTGATGATGGTAATACAGTTCCGTTTATTTCAAGGTATAGAAAAGAGCAAACAGGTGCTTTAAGTGATGAAGTATTAAGAAAATTTCAAGAAAGACTTACATATCTTAGAAACTTAAAGGATAGAAAAGAAGATGTGTTAAGACTTATAGAGGAACAAGGGAAATTAAATGATGATATATTAAAAGCTTTAGAAAGTGCTAAGACATTGACAGAGGTAGAGGATATATATAGACCTTATAAACAAAAAAAGAGAACAAGGGCTACTATGGCATTAGAAAGAGGGTTAAAACCACTTGCTGATATAATATCTGGTGGTGAATTTAAGGGAGATGTTAATAGTGAGGCAGTTAAGTTTATAAACGAAGAAAAAGATGTTAGTAGCATAGAAGATGCAATTAATGGTGCCTTGGATATAATAGCAGAAGAAATATCAGATGAAGCAAAATATAGAAAATGGATAAGAGAATTAGTATTCAAAGAGGGAAAGATACAATCAACAGGAGAAAGTGATAAACATACACCTTTTGAAATGTATTATGAATATGGTGAAGAAATATATAAAATACCACCACATAGAATTTTAGCTATAAATAGAGGAGAGAATGAGAAAATATTGTCTGTTAAGATAGCTGTAAATGAAGATAAAATAATAAATTATTTAGAAAAAGAAATATTAAAAAACATTATAGCTACTGATGAATATTTAAAAATAGCGATAAGAGATTCATTAAAAAGACTAATATATCCGTCTATTGAAAGAGAAGTTAGAAATGAACTTACTAACATAGGCGAAGAAGGAGCTATAAAAATATTTAAGGAAAACTTAAAAGCATTATTAATGCAACCACCTATTAAAGGAAAGGCTGTTATGGGGTATGACCCAGGGTTTAGAACAGGTTGTAAAATAGCTATACTAGATAGTACTGGAAGATTTTTAGATAAGTCTACAGTATATCCGACAGCACCACAAAATAAAGTTAAAGAAACTAAGAAAATATTAAAAGAATTAATAAACCAATATAATGTTGAAGTTATTTCATTAGGTAATGGAACTGCTTCAAGAGAATCAGAAGAAGTAATATCTGAAATAATATCTGAAGTAAAAAAAGAAACAGGAAAAGAAATAGCATATGTTATAGTATCAGAGGCAGGAGCATCAGTTTATTCAGCTTCAGAACTTGCTACAAAGGAATACCCAGATTTAGATGTTACGGTTAGAGGAGCTATTTCTATAGGAAGAAGATTACAAGATCCTATGGCAGAATTAGTTAAGATAGATCCAAAGGCTTTAGGTGTTGGACAATATCAACATGATGTTACTCCTAAAAAGCTTGATGAATCTTTAAAAGGTGTTGTTGAAGATTCTGTTAATAAAGTCGGAGTAGATTTAAATACTGCGACACCATCATTACTTACTTATGTTGCAGGGGTAAATTCAAGTATTGCAAATAATATAGTAAGTTACAGAGATGAAGTTGGTGCATTTAAAAGTAGAAAAGAATTGTTGAAGGTTAAAAGGCTTGGACAAAAAGCTTATGAGCAATGTGCAGGTTTCTTAAGGGTTATGGAAAGTAAAGAATCTTTAGATAATACATCAGTACATCCAGAGTCTTACGATGCTGCAAGAAATTTAATACAATTACTGGGATATACTAAAGATGATTTAAAAGAAAATAATCTTAAAGATATAGATGAAAGAGTAAAGGATAAAGGGCTTTTAAATGTTTCTAAAGAACTAGAAATTGGGGAACTTACTCTTTCTGATATAATAAAAGAACTTAAAAAGCCAGGCCGTGATCCAAGAGAAGAAATGCCAAAGCCTATTTTAAAGACAGGAGTAATTGATTTAAAAGATTTAGCAGAAGGTATGATACTTATGGGAACAGTAAGAAATGTATCAGACTTTGGAGCTTTTGTTGATATTGGAGTTCACCAAGATGGTTTAGTTCATAAAAGCCAGATGGCAGATAGATTTGTAAAGCATCCGTTAGATATTGTAAAGGTCGGAGATATAGTAAAAGTTAAAATATTGGAAGTAGATAGTAAAAGAAACAGAATTTCCTTATCAATGAAAGGAATAAAAGAAGAAGATTGTTAAAAATCTGCTTGCAAAAATGTATAATTAAACATATAATAATAGTATAAATAAATTATCTTCAGGGCGGGGCGTAATTCCCCACCGGCGGTATAGCCCGCGAGCTAAATTTTAGCATGATTCGGTGAAACTCCGAGGCCGACAGTATAGTCTGGATGGAAGAAGGTAAGTGGTTAGATATTGCTTGATATTTATGTTAAGCACATCTTATTTCTTATGGATTTTATGCCCTGATATATTTTATATATCAGGGATTTTTTTATTAACATGAATCTAAATAAGATAAGATGGTAAAATTAATAAAGAAAATTGTTAAAATAATATCATTTTATTGAAGTGATCTAACCTATTGCCCCAGAGGATAGACTTTTGGGAGGAGAAAAAATGAACAATCAACAAAACAAAAACCTAAACAAATTTATTAAAATTTCACTTTTAGGTGCAATAGCAGTGGTGCTTATGTACTTCGATTTTCCAATACCGTTTTTACCATTTCCATGGCTTAAGATTGACTTAAGTGATATTCCGGCACTTATGGGAGCATTTGCATTTGGACCAATGGCAGGTATTGTTGTAGAATTGATAAAGAACTTATTGATTTTAATAGTTAAGGGAACAGCAACAGGTTTTGTAGGAGAAACAGCTAACTTTATAGTAGGTATTTCTCTAGTAGCTCCAGCGGCATGGGTTTATCACAGAAATAAAAGCAAGAAAACAGCTTTACTTGGAATGATTTTAGGAATAATATCAATAGAAATTGTAGGAATATTAGCAAATGTATATTTCTTATTACCAGCATTCGGAATGCAAATGGCAAAAGAAGAGTTAATAAGATATGTTACTTTAGGATTACTACCTTTCAATGGTATAAAATCAATATTAGTATGTGGAATAACTTATGTTTTATACAAAAGAGTTTCAGTAGCAATTTTTAATGTAGATTCAAATTTTGACAATTCTAAAAAGAGAAAGTTAAATTCAATATAGCAATAAGGCTAACTGTTAATTTGTTTAATAGTTAGCCTTATTTATATTTATTATGTTTTTTAGATGTTTATTTTAATACACCTTATTGTATAAATAAAAATATCTTTATTAAATTGGAAATATAAAATAGTTGCATATACAACTAAATATGATATAATCTAAAATGGTTGTATATGCAACTATTTTGAAAGGTAGGTAAACATAGTGGGAAACTTAAAATGTGAAAATATAGCTAGATATATTTCTCAAATACAAAGGAAAGCAAATATATTTTTCTTAAAGGAATTATCCCATTTAGGAATTGGATATGGGCAATTTCTTTTTTTAATGGAACTATATAAAGAAGATGGCGTAAGACAAGAGGATTTATCCGAAAAACTTAATATAGATAAAGGCACAACTGCGAGAGCTATAAAAAAGTTAGAATGTGAGTCATTTATATATAGAAATGAAGATAAAAATGACAGAAGAGCTTATAGAGTTTTCTTAACAGAAAAAGGAATTGAATTAAAGGATGAGATATATAAAGTAGCTATAAAGTGGGAAAATAATCTCACTAAAAATCTAACATTAGAAGAAAAAAATATTATGTTAAACTTACTGAAAAAATGTATATAGATAAAATTTTATATAGACAAAATGTTAAAAAAGAGGTGATTTAATGGGAACTCAACAATTACTTGCAAATGAATCAATAGGTAAATTATTATTGAAGTATTCTGTACCTGCAATAATAGGTATGATTGTAAATGCTTTATATAATGTTGTTGATAGAATATTTATTGGAAATATACCAGAGGTAGGTTCACTAGCTATTACGGGAGTTGGCGTAACTATGCCTATTACAACTATAATTCTTGGGTTTGCAATGCTTATTGGTATTGGAGCAACTACATCAATATCAATAAAACTTGGGCAAGGCAAAAAAGAGGAAGCATCTAAGGTAATTGGAAATGCAATAACTTTATCAGTAACTATTTCAGTTATATTAACTATTATAGGATTAGTTTTTGGTGATGTAATACTAAGTAAATTTGGAGCAAGCAGTGAAACTTTATATTATGCCAAATCATATATAAACATAATTTTACTAGGAACAATATTTAACTTAATAGCATTTACTATTAATAATACAATAAGAGGGGATGGAAATCCTAAATTAGCAGCAATTATTATGGTAATTGGGTGTATAACAAATATAGTTTTAGATGCAGTATTTATTTTTATATTTAATTTAGGAATACAAGGTGCAGCGATAGCAACTGTTATATCTCAGTTTTTAACTGCAGTTATAGGAATTAGTTATTATGTTAGTGGAAAATCTAACTTAAAATTTGTTAAATCAAGCTTAAAATTAGATAAAGAAATAACTATTGAAATATTATCAATAGGGGCAGCTCCTTTTTCTATGCAAATAGCAGCAAGCTTAGTTCAAGTTATATCTAATAATGTTTTAAAGACATATGGAACTGATTTAGCAATAGGAGCAATGGCTACTATATCATCAGTAGCATTAATGTGTTTAATGCCTATATTTGGTATAAATCAAGGAGCACAACCTATAATTGGATTTAATTATGGAGCAAAACAAGAGGAGAGAGCTAAGAAGGCTTTTAAGCTTTCAGCTTTAGTAGCCACAATAATATTAACATTTGCATTTATAATAGTTCAAATATTCCCAGAAGCCATAATAGGGATATTTAACAAAGATCCTAAGTTTATGGAAATATCAGTTAAAGGAATGAGAATATACTTGCTTATGCTTCCTATAATAGGAATATCAATAACAGGATCAAATTATATTCAATCTATAGGAGAAGCAAAAACAGCAATGTTTTTAAGTTTGCTTAGACAAGTAATTTTATTGATTCCATTTATATTAATTTTACCAAGAATTTTTGGATTAGGACTAAATGGAGTTTGGATTGCGCAACCAGTTAGTGATGTTTTATCAACTACAATAACTGCATTAATATTGGTAAAAAGTATGAAAACAAAAGAAGAAAAAGAAGAGCCATTACTAAAAAAGGCTAATTAATAGAAAAAAGGTATAAACTTTATATAGAGTTTATACCTTTTTATTATTAAAGTAAGTCATTAAAATAGCATCTTCTTTAGTGTCCTCATAATATCCTTTTCTAAGACCATTTTCAATAAAAGAAAATTTTTTATAAAGATTTTGAGCAGAAATGTTTGAAGCTCTTACTTCTAAGTTAATTAATGAACAACTTAGATCATCACACATGTTTATTAGTGAAGATAATAATTTACTACCTACTCCAAGTTTCCTATAGTTTGGATGAACAGCTATGTTAGTTATATCAGCTTCTCCAACTATAATCCAAACTCCAACGAAACCTATAACAGAGTTTTTTTCTATATCTTTAGCTATTATATATTTAGCTAATGGATTATTTAATTCACCTGAAATGGAACTTCTACTCCATGGGGTAGAAAAACATAAGTTGGTTATATTTAAAACACCATCAATATCTTCGTCAGTCATTAAACTATAGCTTACCTTCATTTTCTAAAGCTAACCTCTTTTCTAGTTCCCTCTGAGCTTGAGGCTTTTTTAAATAAAATGGAGAAGAATTTAATTCATCATATTTATTATCTAGTAATAATTTAATGCCTAAGTCACCTAAAGATGAGGCTCTTATTACACTTAAATGATTAGGTGCAAAAGAAGCATTAGGAAGATTTTTTGATAAATAATCTCTATGCTTGATTAATCCATCACCTGTAAATATCACTTTTTCATTTTTGGTTTTTAATAACTCAATTAATTCATCTAACTCAAGGGCAGAATAATCAATTAAAGCTTCTAAGTTTCCATTATTGTTTCTGTATAGACAGGTATATACACTATCTCTTAAAGCATCCATTATAGGGCATATTATTCCATCAAAGCTTATAAGAGAATATGCAAGAGCATCTAAACTTGATACACTAATATAAGGTTTATTTGACCCAAAACTTAAGCCTTTTATTGTAGCCATGCCAATTCTTAAACCTGTAAATGAACCTGGACCTTTTGAAACAACAAATCCATCTACATCATCAATCGATAGATTTGAATCTTTTAATAATTTATCTATAATATCCATTATCAAAGTTGAATGTTCCATTTTATTATTTAATGTATATTCAGCTATTAAAGCATTTTCACTTAAAAGTGCAGCGGTTGCTACTTTAGAAGCTGAATCAATACTTAAAACTATCATAAATTTAACTCCTTTATATAATTATATCGGTCTCCATATGGAGTAATTGAAATTTTTCTGAAATTTTCGCCTTTTGATAAGTCCTTCTCTATTAAAATATGTAAATATTCCTTAGGTAAAATTTCTTCTATGTAATTAGCCCATTCAATTATAGAAACACCTTCTGAGAATATATAGTCATCAAATCCAATTGCATAGATTTCATCGGGATCACTAACTCTATAAACATCAAAGTGATATAGTTTAAGCCTACCTGAATCATATTCATTAACAATAGTAAAAGTGGGGCTAGTTATATGTTCATCAATGTGTAATCCTTTAGCAATTCCTTTAGTTATATGAGTTTTACCAGTTCCTAAATCACCAGTTAAACAAATTATATCACCTGGATTCAAAAGTTTACCTATGGAATAACCTATATTGGTAGTTTCTTCCAAACTATTAACGTAAAAATGCATAAATAATCTCCTTTCTAAATATTCTATATTAATATATTCTATCGAAAATAATAAAAAAAGGAAAGTTAAAATAATATACATAATATGGTAAAACGAATTGAATTGTAGTAAAATATAAATAATTTACTGTATAAGTAATTTGTAATTTTTATATATTAATGATAAGATATGATAAAAGTAGAGAGAGATTATATATTCCTTGGAGGAAAATTTTATGAAAAAATTAACATATGCGTTAGTTATTTTTACTTCTATTTTATTTTTAGGACTAACTTTTTCTTATAATCCATTAATGGCTAATCCTACTGATGAGTTAGATGAGCAAAAGGATATTTTTTTAAACATATTAACTGTTAATAAAGAACAATATAAAATGGTTAAATCATTAGTTGGTGATAAACATAGTGTTGAATATCTATTAAATACTGAAAAGGACATTAAAGCTTTTCAGGTTAATGATAATGTTCTAAATAATATCTTGAATATGGATTTATTTATATACAATGGATTGGGATATGAAAAATGGGTAAATGATATAATAGAAAATTCTAAAAACTCAAATTTAGGAATTATAAATATGAGTAGAGGAATAAGACCAATGGTAACAGAGTTAAAAGCAGTAAATGAAGAAAATCCATATTACCTATTAGGGTTTAGTGAATATAAGATTGCACTATATAATATAAAATCTTCAATACAAGAGAAGGACATTAAAAATAGAAGCTATTATGAAGATAATTATAATAAGGTTGTTAAAGAATTAGATGATTTCTTGACAAAGACAAAAGAAGATTTAAAGAAGTATAAAGATTATATTATAGTTACAGATACAGATAAATTTGACTATTTGTTTAGAGATCTTGGAATACAAGCTAAGAAAATAAAAGATAATAGCATAAAAAATATTATTAATGATAGCGATATAAAGGAATCTAACATTGTATTTGTTCATGATAATGAATTAGGTCATATAGATGATTTAAAAAATAAAATAAAAGTCGATTGTATTTATATAGAGTTAAACACAGAAAGCAATGATGATGTATTAATTGATAATACAAGCAAGTTAATTAATAGCATAAAAACAAAAACTAATATTAATAGTTGATTTTTATGTTTACATAAGATATAATAGTTATTGTTGCAAAGGGGTATAGCTCAATTGGTAGAGTAGCGGTCTCCAAAACCGTTGGTTGTGGGTTCAAGTCCTACTGCCCCTGCCAAGTAAAAGCCAGCGATTCTAAATCGCTGGCTTTTTGTTTTGTTATGTTATATTATATAGTTATAGTTAATAGGCAATATAGTATTAAAATGAGACTTGATTATAAGTAATGAATTATTATCTTGACAAAGATTAAAATATCATGATAGAATAATTTTTGTTGGAGGGGTATAGCTCAATTGGTAGAGTAGCGGTCTCCAAAACCGTTGGTTGTGGGTTCAAGTCCTACTGCCCCTGCCATAAGAGAGTGTAAGATTTTACACTCTCTTATTTTTTCATGTTTTTTATTAGATTAAAATCAACTGCAATTATTTATATAAAATTTGCCAAAATCTGATATAATTAATAATATATTTTAAAATTTATCTATGAGGGATGAGTATGAGGAAAAAACTATACAAGGTATCGTTTATAATTTTTATAAGTATTACTCTATTAATAAATATAAGTTATGATGCATTAGCATTAACTAATGAAGATAAAAATATTAATTTTAAAAGAATTACAATAGAGGATGGTTTATCTCAAACATCTGTTGAGTATTTATTTCAAGATAGTAAAGGGTACATGTGGATTGGTACAGCTGATGGATTAAATAAATATAATGGTAATAAATTTGAAGTATTTAGATATGGAAAAGATAAACCCAATAGCATAAGTGGTAATTATATTTCTGCGATTAATGAAGATAAAGAAGGTAATATATGGGTTGGAACTTCTAGGGGATTAAATAAAATAAATATTAATACAAAAGAAATAAAAATTTATTTACCTGGAGTAGACGGATGTAATTTGTCAAACTATAATGTAACAGAAATTTTAGTAAATTCAAAAGGTGAGATATACATAGCTACAGAAGATGGGTTAAATATTTATAATAAAGAAAGTGATAACTTTGAAAGGCTATATAACTCTAGTGAAGAAAAGAGCTCTTTAAGTAGTCAATTTGTTTATTCTATTGTTGAAGATTCTTATGGGGATTTATGGGTAGGAACAGAGGATGGATTAAATAAAATTGTAAATAGTTCAAAAGAAATTATAAAATATTACTCTAATGAATCAGTTAATTCAATTAGTGATAATTTTATTTTTAAATTATATGCAGATAAATCAGATAATTTATGGATTGGTACATATAGTGGAGGGTTAAATAAATTAAATTTAAAAACAAATGAAATAGAAACATTTATCAATGATCCTAAAAAAGATTCATCTATACCTGGTAATTTTGTAAGGTACATATTAAGGGATAGTAGAGGTCTTTTATGGGTAGCAACTAATAATGGATTAAGCAGATTTGATGAGAATGAAAAAAAGTTTATAACATACGAATCAAAAATATATGATCCTCAAAGTATAGTAAGTAATAATACATTAAGTTTATTTGAAGATAAATCTGGAACTTTATGGGTGGGAACCTATGATGGAATAAGTTTATTTAATCCAAAAACCTCATTTAAAAATTATAAGAATGATCCTTTTAATGCTAATTCGATAAGTGAAAACATGATTGCTGGAATATATGAAGATGATGATGGGCTTTTATGGGTAGGTACAGTACACGAAGGATTAAATGTAATAGATAGAAAAAAAGGTGATATAACAAAATTTAAAAGCTCAGATGATTTTAATTCATTAAGTAATGATTATATTAGAGATATAGCTGGAATTGAAAATGAAATTTGGATAGCAACAGAACATGGGTTAAATAAATATGATAAAAAAACCAAAAGCTTTACTAGATATTTTAACAATCATGATGAAAATAGTTTAGTCTCTAATGACGTAAGAACTTTATATATTGATGATGAGGGACTTTTATGGATAGGTACTAGAGATGGGTTATGTACTTTTGATAGAAAAGAGACCTTTAAATCATATAAAAATATTTTACTTAGTAATGGGATAACAGAAAACATATTTTCTGATATAGTACAGGATAAATCTGGAGTTATATGGATAGCATCTGGCTTAGATGGAGGTCTAATAGGTTTAGATAAAAAGACAGGAATTATAAAAAACTATAGAAATAATGAAGACGATGAAGAAAGTATAAGTTTTAATGCAATAAAATCAATTGGAGTAGATAATAAAAATAATCTTTGGATAGGAACGCAATATGGACTAAATAAATTTAATAAATACACAGAAAAATTTCATAGATACACAGAAAGTGAAGGTTTATCAAATAACTTTATATATGGAATTTTAATAGATGATAATGGAAATCCATGGATGAGTACAAATTATGGAATATCTAAATATGATGTAGATAAAAACAAGTTTATAAATTTTAATGTTACTGATGGATTACAAGGAAATGAATTTAATGGTTTCGCCTCCTTTAAAAGCAAGAAAGGCGAAATGTTCTTTGGTGGAATTAATGGACTTACTTGTTTTTATCCATATGAATTAGAAGAAAAAAAGTTTTCTCCAAATGTAACTATAGATAAAGTTTATAATGGTGAGAAGGAATTATTAGATTTATCAGATATAAATATAGATTATAAAAATAACCATATACAATTTAACTTTTTTATGCCTGATTATAGAAATGTTAGTAAGATTCAGTATTCGTATAAATTAGAAGGACTGGATGAAAATTGGATTTTTTCTGATGATAGAAATTATGCAAGTTATACAAACCTAGATTCGGGAATATATACCTTTAAAGTAATTGCTAGAAACTCAAGTGGTGAATGGAGTATTCCAACTTCTGTAACATTTAAAGTTGGAATGAAGCCTTGGGAAACACCAATAGCATATTTAATTTATGGAATAATTATAGTTATAATAGTATACATAATATGGAATAGAGTGAAAATATTAGATAGCTTAGTAGAGCAAAGAACACAAGAGTTAAATAATAAGTTTAAAGAGAATAAGGATCTGTATGATAAACTTATTAAAAATGAAAAATATAAGAATAATTATTTTGTTAACTTATCTCATGAGCTTAGAACTCCACTTAATGTTATTATATCTACTCAGCAATTAATAACAAAACTAAATGAAGAGGATAAATTAATATCTAAAGAAAAGTTAGATTATTATATGACGACATTAAGAAGAAATTCGGATAGATTACTAAAATTAATAAATAATATAATAGATACATCAAAAATTGAATCAGGTTCATATAAGCTTAAAATAGAAGAAAATGACATAATTTATTTAGTGGAAGAAGTTGCATTATCTATGAAAGACTTTGTTGAAGCTAATGGAATAGAGCTCATTATTGACCCAGAAGTAGAAGAAAAGGTAATAGAATGTGATGAAAGTGAAATAGAAAAATGCATAGTAAATTTGATTGGAAATGCTGTTAAGTTCACTCCAAAGGGAGGGAAAATAGAAGTAAGAATAGTAGATATGGGGAAATTAGTAAGAATATCAGTTAAAGATTCTGGAATCGGAATAGATAAAAAATATCATAAAGCAATATTTGATAGATTTGGACAAGCTTATAATGATATATCAGAAGAGCATGGTGGAAGTGGACTTGGATTAACACTAACAAAACAATTAGTAACACTTCACAATGGAAATATAGTTGTTAAGAGTGAGCCAGGATTAGGTAGTGAGTTTATAATTATATTACCAACTAAGCAAAATACCAAGTAATTAGAAATAGATTGAATATTAAAATGATTACATTTTTTTATTGTCTGATATAATGTACAAGAGTAATACTATCTTGACACTACATATTCTCAATGATAATATGATAGATATATGGGTACATGGATTTTTACTGTAAAGTAGATAATACCTAAATTAGGGTGATTTTTATCTTAATTTAGGTATTTTATTTTCCAATGCAAGGAGAATGAGAGAATATGATTGTAGAAAAAATATTAAACAATAATGTTGTTGTCTCAATAGATCCTAAAACTAAAAACGAAGTTATCGTTATGGGATCTGGAATTGCTTTTAAAAGAAAAGTAGGTCAAGAAATAGAAGAAGACAAAATTGAAAAGATATTTGTAGTAGATGATAAAAGAATGGGAAATAAGCTTAAAAAACTTATAAACCAAATACCAGATGGTATATTTGAATTGTCACATGAAATTATATCTTATGCTAATAAACAACTAGGTAGAAATTTGGATAAGCAAATATATATTTCTTTATCAGATCATATTGCCTTTGCAATTAAAAGATATAAAAGTAATGTGCAAATAAAAAATGATTTTCTAAATGAAATAAGAAGAATACATAGGGAAGAGTATAAAGTTGCATTATGGGCTGTTGATTATATAAATAAAAGATTAAAGATAAACTTGCCAGAAGACGAAGCAGGGTTTATTGCATTACATTTAGTTAATGCAAGTTATCAAGAAACAGCAAAAGAATCATTAATATCAACTAATATAATTAAAGGGATTTTGAATATAATACGATATTATTATTCAGTTGAATTTGATGAAGAAGATATAAACTATGATAGATTATTAACCCACCTTAAGTATTTTGCGAAAAGAGTGATTACAAATAATCAAAATGAAGATAATAATAGTGAATTTTTAGAAATGGCATTAAAGAGCTATCCAGAGGCTTATAATTGTGCTGAAAAAATAAAATTATATATAGAAAGTAGTTATGATTACAAAGTAAATGAAGATGAAATAGTATATCTAACAATGCACATACATAGAGTTATTTCAGTGTTAAGAAATAATCATTAGTACGCACAATGGGACTTAAGCTAAATATTTTGATGCTTAAGTCTTTATTTAAGTGTAGAGTTCTTAGGAGGAAACATGAATACTATATTTTTAAAGAAGTCATTTGGAATACTTCAAAGAATCGGTAAATCTTTGATGTTACCAGTTGCATTATTGCCGGCTGCTGGACTTTTAATAGGATTAGGCACAGTATTACAAAATCCAGATATAATAAATAATATTCCAATTCTAGCAGGGGATAAAATTCAATTAATAGCAAATATAATGTCATCTTCTGGAAATATTATATTTTCTAATCTTCCTTTAATTTTTGCTGTAGGAGTAGCAATAGGAATGAGTAACGGAGATGGAGTAGCGGCATTAGCATCAATAGTTGGATTTTTAATAATGAATATGACTATGGGAATAACTGCAGGCGTAGACTTATCACAGGTTGGTAAAAATCCAATGTATGCTACTGTATTGGGAATTCCTACTCTACAAACAGGAGTGTTTAGTGGAATAGTAATGGGAATAACTTCAGCAATAATATATGAAAAATTTTACGATATTAAATTGCCGGAATTTTTAGGCTTTTTTTCAGGGAAAAGATTTGTACCAATAGTCTCAGCTATATCAGGTGTCCTATTAGGAATTGTAATGGCAGGAATATGGCCACCAATTCAAAATTTTTTACTAAACTTTTCTAGAAGTATGATAGGAGCAAATGAAACAATTTCGGCATTTATATTTGGGGTAGTACAAAGAGCATTAATACCCTTTGGATTACATCATATATGGTATAATCCATTTTGGTATCAATTTGGTGAATACACAAATTTAGCAGGTCAACTTGTAATTGGAGATCAAGCAATATTTTTTGCTCAATTAAAAGATGGAGTTGAGTTTACAGCAGGTACATTTATGACAGGCAAATTTCCCTTTATGATGTTTGGGCTTCCAGCAGCAGCTTTAGCGATGTATCATGAAGCTGATGAGGATAAGAAAAAATTAGTTTCAGGAATATTATTTTCAGCAGCATTAACATCATTTTTAACAGGTATAACAGAACCAATAGAGTTTATGTTTTTATTTGTTGCACCAATATTATTTGCGATACATTGTGTATTTGCAGGATTATCTTTTATGATAATGCAGCTATTAAATGTAAAAGTCGGATTAACATTTTCAGGTGGACTTATAGACTTTATATTATTTGGTGTATTACCTAACAGAACAAAATGGTGGTGGGTAATAATAGTTGGAATAATATTTGCAATTATATACTATATAGGTTTTAGATATGTAATAAGGAGGTTAGACTTAAAGACTCCTGGTAGGGAAAGGGAAGAAAGTGAAGTAGATATAGATATATCAGATGGAGATTTAGCTTATAAAATTTTAGATGCCTTTGGAGGCTCTAAGAATATAACATATTTAGATGCATGTATAACTAGATTGAGGATTACTGTAAGAAACTTAAAATTAGTAAATAAGAGCAAACTTAAAACTTTTGGATCAGCAGATTTAATGATAATAGGAGATAATATACAAGCTGTATTTGGACCGAAATCTGATATGCTTAAAGAGCAAATGAAAGATATTATTAATGGAAAAGAAGTTATAGTTAAAAAAGAAAAAAAGATAGACTTAATTAAAAAAGGAATAAAGATTGAGAGTTCAATTATGATTCCTGCTACTGGAAAACTTTTAAGGTTAGAAGAAGTTCCTGATGAAATATTTTCTATGAAACTTATTGGTGATGGATTTGCTATAAACCCTAAGAAAAATATTTTAATATCGCCTATAAAAGGTACTATATTAACTATATCACCTACAGGTCATTCAATAACTGTTAGAGGATTAGATGGATTTGATATATTTATTCACATAGGAATAGACAGTATAAATTTAAAGAGTAATGAATTTAAAGCATTTGTTAAAGAAGGAGACTTAGTAGAAGAAGGTGACTTGTTAATAGAGTTTTCATTAGAAGAAATGATAAAAAAACTAAAATCACCTATTATAGCAATAATATTTAAAGGTTTGCCAAAAGAAAAATTTATTTATTTTAATAGTGATATAGATGTAATTTCTGGAGATATAAATAAAGTAGAAATACATAAAAAATATGATTAATTAAATATAACAAAATATCTATAAATTACTAAGTATACAAATTTATATTCAGGTTAATATAATAGTGTAAACAAAAGAACTTTTAAACGAGAGGGAGTTCAACTTTAAAAGTATGTTTACAAAACCAAAAGCCAAGGGAGGGATTACAAATGGCAAAAACATTAGTTCCAGAAGCAAGACGAGGGTTAAGCGTATTCAAGAATGAAGTTGCAGCAGAGTTAGGAGTACCATTTAGTGATTATAATGGTGACTTAACATCAAAACAATGTGGTTCCGTAGGTGGCGAAATGGTAAAAAGAATGGTTGAACAATACGAAAATTCAATAAAGTAAGCCACAGGAACAATTTAACTAGGGTTTAATAGACAGGATGGATATACCGCCAAAGAATTAAGTATTGTAACCATTCAAAAAAAGAGAAGGCTATTTCAAAATAAAAACTATGTTTTAATTTTGAGTAGCTTTCTTTTTTGTATAATAAAGTTATGATAACGATATATAACATTAAATTTATTCTTATAATATATTAGCATGAAAAATAAAGAAAATGCATAAAAAATAGAGATAAACTAATTTAACATCAAATTATTGTACTAAATAAAAGTAGCAATAAACTCAGTGTTAGTGTACTATTTAATTAATACACTAACACTGTCGAGAAAGGAGATAAGCTAATGGTACTTGAATTAAATTCAAAGGAGCCCATATATCTTCAAATAATTGCTTATATAAAAAAGAAAATAGTTTCAGGTGAATTAAGAGGGGGAGAGAGAGTCTTGTCAGTAAGAGAATATGCAACTGAATTAAAGATTAATCCAAATACAGTACAGAAAGTTTATGCAGAGTTGGAAAATCAAAATTTAATATATACTCAAAGAGGAATAGGAAAATTTGTTACGGAAGATGAAAATATAATTAATGATTTAAGACAAGAGCTATTTAATGAAACTATAGATAAATTTATTGAAGACTCTAAAGGACTAGGATTCACAAGAGAAACAATATTAGCAATTATATCAGAACGATATAAGGAGGATATAAATGAGTAATTTATTAGAGGTTAATGATATATACAAAAAAATTAAAGGAAAACAAGTTTTAAATGGACTGAGTTTTAATTTAGAAAAGGGTAAAGTACTAGGAATTATGGGGCCTAATGGCCAAGGAAAAACAACATTATTAAATATAATACAAGGTTTTCTAAAAGTTGATAAAGGAACTATAAAACTTGATGAAATTTCAATAGGAACAGAAACTAAAAAATATATTGCTTTTTTACAAGATAGAAATATTTTTGATAAATCAATGAAAATAAAAGATGCTATAAATTTATACTCAGATTTTTTTAAAGATTTTAATAAAGAAAAAATGAAAAATTATTTAAAGTTCATGGGTTTAGATGAGAATGCAAGAATAAAAGATTTATCAAAAGGAATGAGCGAGAAATTTAGCTTATCTTTAACTCTAAGTAGAAAAGCTAAGTTATATATGTTAGATGAGCCTATATCAGGAGTAGATCCTGTTTCAAGGGAGAAAATTCTTGATGCCATATTAGAAAATTTATCAGAAGAAAGCTCCATGATAATAACAACACATTATATTGGAGAGCTAGAAAGAATTTTTGATGAAGTTGCATTTTTAGGAGAAGGTAAAATAATAGAAAGTGGAGATGCAGAAGAACTAAGAGAAAAATATAAATCATCAATAGATGAAATTTATAGAAAAATATTTGCAGAATAAAAGGGGAAGTGCATATGAATAATGTTTTAAATATTTTAAAATATAATTTCGGAAAATATAATTCAGGAATAAGCAAAATATTATATATTATAGCTTTTATAATTTTATGTTTATTATCCTTTGGAACTTTCATAAAAATACCTTTTATAGGAGAGATTGTTTCAGTAATTAATATTGCAGTTATTTCAACATTTTTAGCTGTTAACCTAATAGTATCAATAATAAAGTTTTCATTACAAATTTCTAAAGAACAGGGGAAACTACTATTTACATTACCAGTTAATTCATGGGAATATATAATCGCTAAATATATAGAATTTACAATCTTACAAGGTAGCATAGTGCTTGTAGTATATATAATATCAATTTTCTCAAGAAATTCTATGGCTAATATAATTAATTTAGTTTCAGCATCAACTGCCTTTGGAACTTTAATTGCATATATTATAATTACGTCATTTATAACAATATTTTCATCATATATTCATAATACAGCATTGTGTGTACTAGCAGTTATATTTTTAGGTGGAATTATCCAAAGTACTGTTGAGATAATTAAATGGATTATAACTGGATTACTTCCATATGTTTATTTAAGAATAGGATCTTTTATAGAAATTGATTTAATATCAACAATGTTGGGAGCGGTATGGCTAGTTGCTATTGTTTCATTATCGGTAAATCATTTAGGCAAAAAATTAGATATTAGATAGGGGGAAATAATATGAAAAAAGTTGTAAAAATACTATTGGCTTTATCACTAAGTACAATACTAGCAGGATGTAGCATAAAATTTGGTGTTGAAAGTAGAAAGTCAAGTAATTATGCTGGTAAAAGTATAAATCAAATAGAGTCTATAGAAGGAATAAATAATCTTAATATAAATATAGATGTTAGTAATGTTGATATCAGATATTATGAAGGAAAAGATATAGAGATTTCTGGAGTACTAGGAAATTTATCTAAGGGAATAACGGTAGATAGAAACTCTAGTGAGTTGGATATAAATGAAAGGTCTAATAGAAGTGTAAGCATTAAGAAAGATACAACAAGTAATTTAAAGATTAATATACCCAATAGCTATAATGGAAATATAAAGCTTACATTGGGAGTTGGAGAATATAAAGTAAATGATGTAAAAGCTGATAATATGAAAGTAGAAACAGGTGTAGGTAAATTAAGTATGAGTAATATATCATTTAATAGATTGGATTTAGAAAGTGGTGTTGGAGAAGTTGATATTGATACAAAAGAGAAGACTGGGGAAATAATTATTGATGCAGGAGTCGGAGATATTAATATAAAGCTAGGTAATATAAATGGTAACTTAACATTTGATGGTGGCATGGGGAGTACAAGAATAAGTATTCCACCTGATTCACCAGTAAATATAAAAACAAGTTCTGGACTAGGAGAAAGTAATGTAACTGCAAAGACATCAGGAGAAAATAAGTACATTTTCGATGTTAGTATGGGAATTGGAGAATTAAATATAACAAACTAATTGTTTGCAGGTGAATATCACCTGCATTTTTTATTTTAAAATATAAATACAAATATAAATTTTATTAATTTAATTTGTTATAGTTAATAACTCAATAATACGTTTTATTATTGTCTATTCAAAAGAAAAATGATAAAATGAGAACAAAAGTTCGTTTGAAATATTGAAAATAAAGGTGATAATATGAAAAAAGTTAAGATATTACAAGCTGGAGATTTACATTTTGATACTCCATTTAAGGATTTAAATAAAGAAATATCACTAATAAGCAAAGAAGAGCTTTTAGAGGTATTTAGCAAAATAATTAGCTTATGTTTAGATAATTGTGTTGATATTTTATTATTAACTGGGGATATTTTTGATAACTTAACAGTAAATAAGAAAACATTAGTTTTTATCAAAGACCAATTAAAGAGAATAGATACTATAAAAGTATTTATAGCACCAGGAAATCATGATCCATATAATGAAAAATCATTTTATAAAATGGTAGATTGGCCTAGTAATGTACACATTTTTAAGGGAAATGTTGAAAAAGTATTTTTAGATAATTTAGGTGTAGTTATATGGGGAGCAGCATTTAATTCCCATCATATCCAAAAAAGTATGCTTAAAAATATAGAGGTTGATGATAAGCTTATAAATATTATGACTATTCATGGAGACATATCTAATAATGATGAAGGAAATGAGTATAATCCAATAACTTTAAGGGATATAGAAAATAGTAAATTAGATTACATAGCAATAGGACATAGACATAATTACAGTGGTATATTAAGAGAAAAAAATACTTGTTATGCATATTCAGGATGTCCACAAGGAAGAGGATTCGATGAACTTGGAGATAAAGGAGTAATAGTTGGGGAAGTATCCAAAGAAACTGTAGACTTGAGGTTTATTAAAACATCTAAAAGAAATTACTATGTAATAGAGATTGATATAAGTAATTCTATTAGCTACGAGGAAATTAAAGATAAAATACTAGTCTCTATAAATAAAGAAGAAAGAAATAACAATTTATATAAAATTATTTTAAAAGGAGAAATAGAATCATACATAAAATTAAATGAAAATGTGATACTTGAAAAAGTAAAAGATTACTTTTATTTTGTAAAAATAGTAGATAATACAGAAGTTAAATTAGATTTTGATAAAATATCAAAGGATTATTCAATTAAAGGTGTTTATGCAAAGAAACTTCTAGAGAAATTAGAGGATGATAATTATGACGATGAAATTGTAAAAATGGCTTTGAAAATAGGAATACAATGCCTATCTGATGAGGAAGTGAATTTAAATGATTATAAATAAAATACATATAATATCTTTTGCTGGGTTAAAGGATAAAATAATAGATTTAACTGATGGAATAAATTTAATATATGGTGAAAATGAAAAGGGAAAAAGTACAATTCAAAACTTTATAAGAATTTGGTTATATGGAATGAATTCTAAAAGGCGTAGAGATATTAAAAATAATGATAGAGTTAGATACATGCCTATCGATGGGGATAAAATAAGAGGAGAACTATATGTTTTTCATAATGGAAGAAAATATATTATAAGAAGAAGCTTTGGAACAACTAAAAAAGAAGATATAGCAGAAGTTTTAGATGCAGAATCAGGGGAAGTAGTTTTAAATATACCAAATGATGAACCAGGAAAATATTTTTTTAATGTAAACTCATCAACTTTTGTAAAAACCTTATTTATAGGTCAATTAGGAGTATCCATATCTAAAGATAAGGAAGAAGAAATAATAGATAAAGCTGCTAATCTATTAGGAAGTGGAGAAGAAAAGGTATCAGTACAAAAGGCTTTAGAAAAATTAGAGGTTATAAAGAAGTCTCTAACTACTTCAAGGAAAACAGGGGAATTAGATTTACTTAGAAATAAATATAATTCATTAATTGAAGAAAGATATGAAGGATATAAACTATCGGAAGATAACATAGAAAAAGAACAAAGATTAATAAACTTAAAAGAAAAAAGAGAAGAGTTAAGAAAAGAACTTAAAAATTTAGATATATATAAGAAATATATGAAAAAAATAAAGCTTCAAAAGGAATATGAAGAAATAACTGAGTATTTAAAGAAGAGAGAGGAACTAATAAAGAAAGAAAGATACATTGAGGAGAGTATTTCCTCAAAAAATGGAGTAATAGATGAAGGATTATTAAATGATATAAAAGACGAAAATTCCTTATATCTTAGTATCCTAGACATGTATAAGGAAGCAGAAGAAAAATTAATTAATAGTAAAGAGATTTATATAATAAAGAAAAATGAGTTTAAGGATATATTTTTTATAGATGATTTATCTATTGAAGATAAAAATAAATTTATAAAATCTGTTATGGAGCAGGAAATTTTAAATGAGAAAATAAAAAGCCATGATTCTTTAGTCGATGATATAAATATAATAAAGAATGATATACAAAAAAAGAAAGAATTTATAGGAAGTTCAATAAAGTTTAATGAAATAAGAGAAGAAGTTGGGAATCTATTAGAAAAATACGAAGACAAATTAAAAGAGCTTAAGTTTAAAGTTGAACATTATTCACATAGTTCAAAGGATGAAAATATTAGTAATAAAACTGATAATAGATATAAGTATATAAATATTTTCATTGCTATAGTATCTATTTTATTAACATTAACTATTATTAAAAATAACTTACTTTTAATAATACCTTTATTTAGTCTATTAATATTTTTAATCTTCAAATTCATAACTCTAAAAATAGCAAAAAAGTCTACTGGCAAATTAAATAGTAATATATTTAGCATAGATAAATTAGAAGAAGCTATAAATGAAATTGAAAAAGAAATATTTAGATATACAAAGGTAGTAGGGGCAACTTCATATGAAGATTTTATTAGAAAGATAAAACTTTTTGATGAATTTACTTTATACGAAGAAAAGCAAAATATAAAAATAAATGAAAAAGAAATTCAATTATCCTTAATAGATATAAAGGCTATAAAAAATAATTATAGAATTAATGAGGAGTATATAAATCACATATTAGATTTAGCTCAAACATCAGATGTAAATCAAGTAATATGTATGTTATCGGAATATGAAAAAGTTAGTAAAGAAATTTTATCAATAAAAATAGATATAGAAAAGGAAGAAGAGTCAATAAAAAAATTAGAAAAAGAACTGGCTATAAGAGAAAAAAGAATTAGGGAAAAGCTAGAATTTATTGGTTTAGAAGATATAGGTTTATTTAGTTTAGAAGAAAAATTACTAGATCTGAAAGAAAAAATAAATCAAAGGCATGAAATAATAAGAAGTTTAAAAAGCATAGAAGAAACCTATAAAGCATTAACTAAAGATAAGGATATAGAAACAATAAAAGAAGACTTAAAAGATATAATAAATGAAAATATAAATTATACTTATTCTTCAGAAGAAGAGATAGATAAACAAGTATCATTGAAATCAAATGAATTAATTGAAGCTGAAAAGACTATAAAAGATGTAGAAAATGATATAAATAATAGGTTTATAGGAAAAAGATTTATACCACAAATTGAAGAAGATATAGAAGAGGTTAAAGAAAATATTAATAAACTTGAGATTAAACTGAAAGCAATAGAATTAGCTATAGAAAAAATGAATGAAGCTTTAAGAGAAGTTAGGGGAAATTTCGGAAATATTTTAAACTCTAATGTTATAAGTTATTTTAAGGAGTTAACAGCCGAAAATTATGATGATGTCATGGTTTCGGATTCATATGAGATGAAAGTAAGGAAGGGGACAGAGGTATTACCTGGTGGTATATTAAGCAATGGAGCTAATGATCAACTATACCTATCGTTAAGATTAGCTTTTATATATATGATATATAAAGATATAGAATTTCCAGTTATATTAGATGATGCATTTATTCAATATGATGATAATAGAACGGAAAAAGCAATTGATTTAATAGTTAGATGCAAATTTAAACAACTAATAATATTTACATGCCAAAGAAGAGAGGAAAGTATATTAATAAATAAAAATATAGAAAGTAATTATATTTATTTGTAGTATTGACAATAATAGTATAAGAGTATAGAATTATATCAGTAAATAATGCGAATCATTTGCAAGAAGAGGTGGAAGAATGAAGAAAAAGTTATTAGCTGTAACTCTTATACTAGGAGTTATACTTTCCTTTTCTGGATGTATAAATAAAGGGAATAATGATAATGGAGAAAAATTAAGAGTTGGGGTTACTATAAGTCCTCTTAAGGATTTCACAGAAGCTATAGGGGGAGACAAAGTAGAGGTGTTTTCAATAATCCCTAATGGAAGTGATGCACATAGCTTTGATCCTAAGCCAAAGGATTTAAAGGACTTAATAAACACTGATATGTTTATATATAACGGACTTGGAATGGAAGAATGGATTGATTCTGTTTTAGGAACTATAGAGGGAAAAAACATAAAGGTAGTGGAAGCAAGCCAAGGTATAGATTTTATAAATGCATCAGAAGAAGATTTACATAGTGATGAACATGGAGAAGAAGAACATAATCATGGAGGAAAAGATCCTCATGTTTGGTTAAGTTTAGAGGGCGCAACAAAGGAAGCAGAAAATATAAAAAATGCTTTAGTTGAAATAGACCAAAAAAACAAAGAATACTATGAAAAAAATTATCAAAAATTAAAAGAAGATTTCAGTACTCTTCAAGCTGAATATAGAAATAAGTTTTCAGAATTAAAAAATAAGGATTTTGTTACTGGACATGCGGCCTTTGCTTATTTATGTAGAGATTTTGGATTAACTCAAAAAAGTATAGCAGATGTATTTGGAGAAGGAGAGTTAACGCCTAAAAACTTAGAATCTCTTATAAAGTATTGCAGAGAGAATAATGTTAAAGTAGTATTTAACGAGTCAGCAGCAAGTTCAAAAGAATCAGAGACTTTAGCAAAAGAAGTTGGAGCAAAGGTAGAAAAAATATATAGTCTTGAAACTAAAGAAGATGATAAGAGTTATTTAGAAGGTATGAAATATAATTTAGATACTATATATAACTCATTAAAAAAATAATAACATTTAAAAGAGTGGATTTAATTCTACTCTTTTTATAGTATAGAAAATTATAAAATTTCTACTTTAGTAACCTTAAGTGTGGATAGTAGTTTTATGGGACTTGGAGCGAAGTGACAGAGTAAAGAAAATTACTATCCACACTTTTCAATTAGATTAAATATATTTTCATTAGATTAAATATATTTTCATGTGGTAAAATAATGGAATAAGGGTGGTGTAAATATGAGCAAAGCTTTAGAGTTTTATGAAGAACAAATAGAAAAATATAATAAAGATATAAAAGAGTTAAATGGTGATATATCTAAATTTTCTATTTTAAGATTAATTATAGTTATAATGGTAGCTATAACTTCTTATTATTTTTATAGAAAAGAAAATATTATTTATTTAATTTTATCCATATGTATATTCGTGACAATATTTATTTTAGTGGCCTATTATCATAATAGAAAAATAAATAAGAAAAAAGAATGTGAAGTATATGTAAAAGTAAATGAGACTGGAGTTTCTAGAATAAATGGAAGTTTTAAAGATAAAGAAGACAATGGAGAAGAGTTTATAGATGATAAACATGCCTTTATAAATGATTTAGATGTATTTGGCAGAAACTCTCTTTTTCAAATGATAAATTCAACTAAAACCAAATTTGGTAGAATAAAATTATATGAGATGCTAGGCTTGAAAAGGACTCCTAGTAAAGATGATATATTAAAAAAACAAGAGGCAATTAAAGAACTAGGAGATAAAGTTGAGTGGAGACAAAGGTTAGAAGTTAAGTCAACTCTTAAAAAAAGTGGATCAAAAGATATAGATGATCTTTTAAAGTGGGCAAAGACAAGTGGAAATATAAA
The DNA here is from genome assembly GCF_055330225.1 of Clostridium sp. LS3. Taxonomy (NCBI): domain Bacteria; kingdom Bacillati; phylum Bacillota; class Clostridia; order Eubacteriales; family Clostridiaceae; genus Clostridium; species Clostridium sp. LS3. Next base: position 3,502,861 of record NZ_CM143921.1, on the reverse strand, counting down.
TAAAGCATTTGAAATAGTTCCATATTTATTTATAGGACTTACTATGATCTCTTCATTATTAGTAATTTTAAGAATATTACCAATAAGTTATCTGATATTAATATTCATGATTAACTATCTTGTTGTAAAAATACTTACAAAGGATTTAGTACCAGTAATAAAGTTATTTGATAAACATAAAAAAGACATAGAAGCATACACAAATTTATTAATATTAATAAATCAAGAAAATTTTGATTCTAAACTTTTAAATGAATTAAAATCAAAGTTAAATAGTATTGAAAGTCAAAGTTGTGTTGAGAAAATGAAAGATCTTAAAAGATTAGTTGATTGGTTAGGTGACAGCTCATCTAATGCATACTATCTATTATTAAATGTAACAGTATTATCTGATATCTTTATATTAAGAAATTTAGAACAATGGAAAAGAGAAAATGGAAAAAATTTAGAAAATTGGCTTAATATAATGGGAGAAATTGAAGCATTGTCAAGTATAGCTAATATTACATTTGACTTTAAGGAATGGAGTTATCCTACAATAAGTAATAGTAATATAATAGAAGGAATAGATATAGGTCATCCTATGCTAGGAAAAAAAGCTGTTGTAAATAGTTTTAAATTAGATTCACAGGCAAAGGTAGCATTAATTACAGGTTCAAATATGTCAGGAAAAAGTACATTCTTAAGAACTATAGGATTAAATTTACTATTAAGTTATATAGGTGCTCCAACTTATAGCGAAAGCTTTAGTTGTGGAATTTTTAGTATATACACATGTATGAGAACAAAGGATAATTTAGAAGAAAGTATATCATCATTTTATGCTGAAATACTAAGAATAAAAATACTTATAGAAGCAGCAAAAAAAGGGGAAAAGGTATTTTTCTTATTAGATGAAATATTTAAAGGAACTAACTCAAAAGATAGGCATGAAGGAGCAAAGGTTCTTATAAATCAATTAGTAAATAATAAATCTGTAGGGATTGTATCAACCCATGATTTAGAATTATGTGATTTAGAGAAAACAAAGGTTTGGTTAAAAAACTATAATTTTCAAGAGTATTATAAGGAAAATAATATAAAATTTGATTACAAACTAAGAGAAGGAAGAAGCAGGACTCAAAATGCAGTTCATTTAATGAAGCTAGCTGGTATTGATTTTAATGATAACTAGAAAAGTGAAAGTAGCAAAGTCTTGCTACTCTTTCTTTTTAAATTTATTCAAGTAAAAATCCCATTTTATAGTGAAAAGCATCAAGAAAAATGGCATAATATACCTATGAGTATAATTGATTGAGGGGTATATCAATGGCGTTTATAATAATTGATTTAGAATTTAATAATTTAGAAGGAATACATAAGTATTATCCAAATATATTTAAGGAATATCCAAATTTAAAGAGTCTAGAACTAGATAACGAGATAATAGAAATAGGTGCGATAAAACTAGACAACTATATGAAACCAATGGAAGAATTCAAAACATATATTAAACCATCTTTAATTACTGTATTAAATCCCAAAATATCTGAAATTACAAATATAAAAGAAAGTGATTTAGAAAATGGAGTAACATTTCAGGATGGTATAGAACAGTTAGCTACTCTTATAGATGAGGGAGATATTATTTGCTCATGGGCGAAGGATGATATTATAGAAATAATAAATAATGCAATATATCATAAATATGATAATTTAAACTGGTTAAAAAATTATCTGGATATACAAGAATATTCAACTAAGATATTAGCTAAAAAGAAGTCTTTAAGCTTGAAAAATGCTCTTGAAGAGTTGAAAATAAAAGTTGATAATGATAAATTGCATGATGCGTTAAATGATGCTATATATACTTCCCTTGTTTTTAAAAGAATATATAACTCAAGAGTATTAAAAAACTATATTATAAAAGATATTTATAATATGCCAGCAGTAGATGTTAAGAACTTAGAAGAATATGAGCTAGATGTAAATAAGATTAAAGAAAAATGTCCAAAGTGCAATATTGATTTACAAATTGAATACAATTTAAGACCTATAAAATGGAGATTTGTTTCAATAGGAAAATGCCCAAAATGCAATAATAAGGTTATTAATGAAGTGATAATAAAAAAGACTTTTACAGGTGAAGAAGTTTACAAGGAAATTTCTACAATTATTAATGAGGTAGAATATATGAATTATAGCTATAGGATGGAAAGTAGATCATAAATTAATAAACTATTAAATAATTAAAATTTTAAAACAATTACATTATAATTATGATAAAATGTATATGTGATCGAGTTTTAAATTTGATGTATGGGAGAATGATAAAATATGAATATAGCATTTTTTTTAACACCTAAAAATGAAGTTATATATGAATATTTAGATGCAACTATGAGACAAGTTATAGAGAGAATGGAACATCATGGATATACAGCTATTCCTTTAATAGATAAAGAGGGAAAATACGTAGGAACGCTTACTGAAGGTGATTTGCTTTGGAAACTTAAAAGTACACCTGATTTAAATTTTAAAAATACAGAAAATGTAAAAATTATAGATATTCCAAGAAAAAGAAAACATAAGAGTGTTTCAATAAATTCAGATGTAGAAAGTTTAATTTCACTTTCTACAAACCAAAATTTTGTACCAGTAGTAGATGATGAAGGAATATTTATTGGTATAATAAAAAGAAGTGATATAATTAATTATTGCTATGGTGAAATGATAAAAAAGAAAATAGTATAATTTTAAATATAAAGGAGGATTGGTTATGATAATAGTTATTTCTCCTGCAAAAACTTTAGATTTTGAAGAAAAAGATAATAACTTACCAATGAATGAACCAAGATTTTTAGAAAAATCCAAGAAGATAATGAAGGAACTTACTAATTTTGATAGCTATTCTTTAGAAAAGCTTATGAAAATAAGCAGTAAACTAGCAGTATTAAATAAAGAGAGATTTGAAAAATGGACAACTAATTTAGAAACTTCCAAACAAGCATTATTGGCTTTTAGGGGAGATGTATATAGAGGGATGGATGTAGGAAGTTTATCACATTCAGAACTTTTTTATGCAGATGATCATTTAAGAATTCTATCTGGATTATACGGAGTATTAAGACCTTTTGATGGTATTAGTGAATACAGATTAGAAATGGGAACAAAGCTATCTGTAAATAATTTTAAGGATTTATATGAGTTTTGGGACGATACTTTAGAAGAAAGCATTTTACAGGAGCTAAATACTCATAAAAATAAAACTTTAATAAATTTAGCATCACAAGAGTATTTTAAAGCTATTGAAGGTTTAACTAAAAGTCAAGAAGTAAATGTAGTTACTCCTATATTTAAAGAGTTTAGAGGAGATAAGTACAAGATAATATCTTTAAATGCAAAGAAAGCTAGAGGCATGATGACTAGATATATAATTCAAAATGAAATAGAAGATATTCAAGAGATTAAAAAATTTGACTTAGATGGATATCAATATAATGAAGAGTTATCTACAGAGAAAGAACTTGTATTTACAAGATAATTAACTTAATAAATTAAAAAATATACCCCGCCTTTTTAGGTGGGGTATATTTTTTAAGCTTGTTCATAAGTTTCGACAATAAGATTAAACTCATTTTCATCGGTTATTTCACCAAATTCATCTGATGAAATTCCAGGGTAGTAATATAAGATGAATTTATCATTAGAATCTTGAATGTTTTCTAAGACTATATATAATCTATCATCTTCACAGTTTTCTAATGTGGCTAAAACTTTATATCTACTTGCTTTACCTGTATTATTATTAGTTAAATCTAAAATGAAATCTTTATGGGACCTAACATTTAATTTAGATTTATCACAATTTTTTATATATGAGTTAAATCTACAACCACTGCAACTTTTAAATTTACATTCTTTTATGCAATTTAAACATGAGCATTTGGAACAATTGCTAAACTGATTAAATGCCTCAAGGTTATTTTGTTTATAGTCTGTTAAATTTAATATGGTGTCATCTTTTTTAAAGAAGCTAAATTTTTTATTTCTAGCAGAATACTCTTCATCATTTAACATTTCCATATACTTCTTTAAAATAGGGAGCTTAGAATAATACTTTCTTTTTCTTAAGATACTTTCATCAAGAAAAGGACTGACTTCACTTATTGCATATGTTATATCAGTATAAACTTTTCCAATGCTATCCTTTTCCTTATTTATAAAATCAATAGTATTTGACATTTAATCACCTAATTTAAGTTTTTATATTTTTCAAGTTCTAAATCTAAATCAACAGTATCTAAAGCTTCAAATTCACTATCAAATGTATCAACATCTTTAAGCTCACCTAATCCGTTAGCTAAGGCTTCATGTTTTTGAATTTTTCTTTCTATGCTATCAATTTCGATGGAGTTTGATTTTGTTTGAACATTAGCAAGAACTTCATTAACCTTTTGCGTAGCTTGTGCATTACTATATCTAGCAGCAGCTTCATCTCTATAATTTCTTGTTTTTTCAATTTCTGATTCTAATTCAGCAAGATTTTTCTTAATTGCATCAGCTTGGCTTCTTGCAGTTTCATAACTAGATTTTAAGCTTTCATATTTCTTTTCAGCTTCAATTTTCTTTGCTAAAGCTCTTTTAGCTAAGTCTTCATTATTTTTAGAAAGAGCTAACTTAACTTTATCATCAAAATCTTTTACTTCTAATTGTGAAGCTTCCATTTTCTTTTTTATTTCATGTGCATTACCGATTATTTGAGCAGAGTTTAATTTAGCTGAGTTAAGTTGTTTTTCCATATCCCTAACTTTTTGATCTAGTAATTCTATTGGATTTTCCATTTCGTCTAAAGTAGAATTAACTTTTGATTTAAACATATTTGACATTCTTGTAAAAATACCCATAATGATCCTCCTAAAATTAATATTTTCTATTTTTTAAATAAACCTTTACTACAACAACTATAATTATAAAGATTAGTGCTACGGTAAATATTGATCTAAAAGAGAAACCAGTTCCCCCTCTGCCAAAGCCAAAATGTCTCATAGCAGATAAACCATAGGCCATTTCACCAAAAGATGATCCACCACCATAACTACTTGTTGTGTTCTTATAATCTTTATCTTGGGTGCTTTTGTTTTCATTTGAAGAACTATCTGAACTATCTTTCTTCTCATTATCAGTAGTGCTGAATGAACCAGATGAGAAGTTTTTAGAAGATCCAGATTTTCCTTTATCTACATCGCTAAATGAACCACTCTTATATCCACTTGATGAAGTAGACTTTGAATCTGAACTTTTAGTATCAGTTTTGTTATCACTTGTTTTAGAACTAGTAGAGCTACTAGAATTACTTGTTTTAGAACTACTAGATCCATTACTAAAAGATCCACTTTTAAAAGAGTTTGAAACATTTGATTTTCCACCACTAGACTTAGAAGTGCTGGAGCTAGATTTAGAGCTAGAACTAGATTTAGAGCTAGAGCTAGACTTGGATCCTCCAGAACTTGTAGGTTTAGCTGATACTTCTTTTTTCTCATTATCATTAGTGCTAAATGAACCGGATGAGAAGTTTTTAGAAGATCCAGATTTTCCTTTATCTACATTGCTAAATGAACCACTCTTATATCCACTTGATGAAGTAGATTTTGAATCTGAACTTTTAGTATTAGCTTTGTTATCACTTGTTTTAGAACTAGTAGAACTACTAGAATTACTTGTTTTAGAACTACTAGACCCATTACTAAAAGATCCACTTTTAAAAGAGTTTGAAACATTTGATTTTCCACCACTAGACTTAGAAGTACTGGAACTAGATTTAGAGCTAGAGCTAGATTTGGACCCTCCAGAACTTGTAGGTTTAGCAGATACAGTTATCTCTCCATGAGTAACATTATCAAAAATAGATATTGTATCAATTAGAAAACTAGAAGTTAGAAAAACAAAAGTTAAAATTAAGGTAAATATTAGTTTTGTATTATTCTTTTTTATATATGTCACCTCCAAGAATAAAGATTGTATTTATATATTATAGTAAAAAATGTAATTCCTCAAAACTGATTTAAAGGCAAATTTGGGTAAAAAAATAAGAAATATCTCTTAAAACTTACATTTGCTTTTGAAATCGTAATTATACTTACATTTAAGGATAATATTAAACTTATTAAGAGTTAATACATAACCCTTAAATAGTATTTTCTAAACTACTTAATTTAATAATATACTTAATTATAGCATATTTAAATTCAATAATAGTAATGCTATATTTAATTATCAAAATATTAATAATCTTAAATACTTGTAATCAATATCATATTATTCTAAAATTAATTTATGATACAACAATTTTAAGGAGTGAAATACATGACAAATCAAAATTTTGAAGAAACAATGGGGGATTTATTAAAAGATTTCGATGTTAAAAGAATAAGTACAGGAGATATTTTATCTGGTGAAGTAATCGATGTTAATGATAAAGAAGTTATGGTAAATATCAACTATGCATTCGATGGAATTATTTCTAAGGGGGATTTAACTAATACTGATAAAAATCCAATGGAAGTCGTAAGTAAAGGAGATAAAATAAAAGTATATGTTTTATCACCTAATGATGGAGAGGGATATGTTAAGCTTTCAAGAATAAGAGCTTTAGAAATAGCTGAAAAAGAAGAGATTGAAAAAGCTTTTAATAATGAAGAAAACATAACTGTATATGTTAAGGAAGAAGTTAAGGGTGGATTAGTTTCTTACTACGGAAATATAAGAATATTTATACCAGCTTCATTAGCTTCAAGAGAAAGAATAGAGCTAAGTACATTAGTAGGAAAAGAAATAGAAGTTAGAATTATAGAGTTAGATTTTAAATCAAGAAGAATAGTTGCATCAAAGAGAGTTTTAGAAGATGCTATATATGAAAATAAGAAAAAAGAGTTATGGAAATCAGTTAAATCAGGAGAAAAGAGAACTGGAGTAGTTAAAAAAATAATTAGAGCTGGAGCAATAGTTGATATTGGAGGAATAACTGGCTTAATTCATTTAAATGACTTATCTTGGGGCAGAGTACACAGAGCGGAAGATATAGTTAATGTAGGCGATAAAGTTGAAGTATTTATTGGAGAAGTAGATAGTAAAAATCAAAGAGTATCTTTAATATTAAAAGACATAGATAAAGATCCATGGGAGACAAATGGAGCAAACTTAAAAATAGGAGAAATTTTAGAAGGCAAAGTTGTTAAATTCCTTAACTTTGGAGCATTTGTAGAGTTATTTCCTGGAGTGGAAGGGTTAGCTCATATAAATGAAATATCAGAAGAAAACATAGCTAAACCATCAGATGTATTAAAACTAGGACAAAATATAAAAGTTAAAGTTTTAGATGTTGATAAGGCTAATAAAAAAATATCATTAACTATAAAAGATGCGGAAGAAAAATCAAAGGAATACTTACAATATAATGATTCAGATGAAGGCGTATCCTTAGGGGACTTATTTAAAGGATTATTTGAAAAATAAAGAATTAATTAAAAAACTCCCAAATGGGAGTTTTTTAATTTTTTGTAATTAAGAAATGATTAATTATAGAATTAAGTAATATAGTTACTAATTTAATATTATACTTTTTCAATTTTCAACATATTAGTTCCACCAGTAGTAGCACTTGGCATTCCACCAGCAATTATTATATCATCACCTTTTTTAGCAAATGATAAATTAGTTGATACCTTTTTTGCTTCACTTAATATTTCATCAGTAGTAGTAAATATTTCGCATTTAGTAGGAAAAATACCAAAATTAAGGTTTAATCCTCTTCTAACTTCTTCATAAGGAGTTATGGCTATAATAGGACATTTTGGTCTGTATTTAGATATAAGTTTTGCTGTTGCGCCACTATTAGTAGCAGCAACAACTGCTTTTGCATGTAAAAGGTTTGAACTTCTACAAGCAGAATGACTAATTGCTTCAGAAAATGAAGTTAATGATGGTTCTTTTAACCTCTTATTTAAATAATTATAGTCTAAATTTACCTCTGTTTCTATTGCAATTCTAGACATAGTTTCTGCAGCTTCTATAGGGTAATTTCCACTTGCGCTTTCTCCACTTAGCATTATTGCATCAGTTCCATCGAATATTGCATTACATATATCGCAAGCCTCTGCTCTAGTAGGAAGAGAGTTTCTGATCATAGAGTCTAACATTTGAGTAGCTGTTATAACTATTTTACCAGCTTCATTACATTTTCTAATTATGTTCTTTTGAATTATAGGAACTTTTTCAATTGGAATTTCAACTCCCATATCACCTCTAGCTACCATAATTCCATCTGAAGCTTCTATAATGGAGTCAATATTATCTACACCTTCTTGGTTTTCTATTTTAGCAATTATTTGTATATAATTTCCATTGTGGTTTTTTAGTACATTTCTTACATCTTCTATATCAGAAGCTTTTCTTATAAAGGATGCTGCAACAAAATCAATTTTATTTTCACAGCCAAAGACTAAATCTTCTTTGTCCTTTTCTGTAATTGAAGGTAGATTAATCTTAACATTAGGAACATTAACTCCCTTATGGTTTTTAATAGTTCCTCCTACAGTTACCTTACATTGAATTTCGTTGCCTTTAACATTTTCAATTCTAAATCTTAATAAGCCATCATCAACTAAAATTTCACCACCAACTTTTACATCTTTGCAAAGGTCTAAATAAGATATAGTACACTTTTTATTATCTCCAAGAATTTCATCTCCACAAATAAATGAAAAATCTTGTCCTTCGTGCAATTCAACTCCATCATTTATAAAATTATGAGTTCTAATTTTAGGACCTTTAATATCCAATATAATTGCAGTAGGAGAGTTCATGTCTTCCCTGACTCTTTTTATAAGATCTATTTTCTCTTTATGTGTTTCATGAGTTCCATGTGAAAAATTTAATCTAGCAGCACTCATTCCAATTTTAATAAAATTTCTTAGAGTTTCTTCATTATCACTTGCAGGGCCAATTGTAAAAATCATTTTTGTTTTTTGCATAAAAATCACCTCACACTTAAAATTATTATGATGATAAAATTAAGAATATTTTGAATAATTATAATAAAAAAATAGAATTTAAGTATCATATATACTATGATATACTTAAAGCTATATAATAATTCTAACATAATTTACTAGGAAGGGAGAAAAAAACATGAATATTTTACAAAATTTAGAGCCTAAAAATGTTTTTAGATACTTTGAAGAAATATCACAAATACCTAGAGGATCAGGTAATGAAAAAGTCATAAGTGATTATCTAGTTAATGTTGCTAAAAAATTAAATTTAGAAGTTATTCAAGATGAGGCACTAAATGTTATTATAAAGAAGTCTGGAACAAATGGGTATGAAAACTCCAATACTGTAATACTTCAAGGTCATATGGACATGGTTTGCGAAAAGAATAAAGGAACAAATCATGATTTTGCAAAAGACCCATTAAAATTAAGAATTATTGATGATATGGTTTATGCAACAGACACAACTTTAGGATCAGACAACGGAATTGCAGTAGCATATGCCTTAGCTATATTGGATTCAGCTGATATACCACATCCACCACTTGAAGTTTTAATAACAACGGATGAGGAAACAGGAATGTCAGGAGCAATGGCAGTTTCAAAAGAGCATATAAAGGGTAAAATATTATTAAATCTAGATAATGAAGAAGAAGGACATCTTTTAGTAAGTTGTGCTGGCGGTATTAGAAGTAAGCACATTCTAGATGTAGAATTAGAAGAAGCAAATACTTATAATAGTTTTTTAAATATAGCAGTAAGAGGATTAAAGGGTGGCCACTCTGGAATGGAGATAAACAAAGAAAGAGGAAACTCTAATAAAATAATGGGAAGAATTTTAAAATCTTTATCATCAAATATAGATTTTAGATTAGTTTCATTAAATGGTGGATCAAAAAATAATGCTATACCAAGAGAAGCAGATGCATTAGTAGCAATAAAAGCAGATGACATAGAAAAAGCTAAAGATATAGTAATTAAGTGGAATGATATTTTATTAAATGAATTAAAAACACAAGATCCTGGAGTTAATATTTCTATTTCAGAAAGTAATGAAGTTATAGAAAAGGTATTTACAAAGGAATCAACTGATAAAGCTATTAATTTATTATATTTAATACCAAATGGAATAAATACAAATAGTTTAGAAATAGATGGATTAGTTGAAAGTTCAACTAATTTAGGTGTAGTTACAACTAATAAGGATAAAATTGAGTTCGATAGCGCTATAAGAAGTTCTGTTGCATCATTAAAGGACGAAATAGTTTTAAGAAGCAAGACTGTAGCAGATATCATAGGAGCAAAATTTAAAACAACTGCTGGATATCCAGAATGGCAATATGATAGCGATTCTAAAGTAAGAGAAATTTGCCAAGATGTGTATAAGAGAATGTATGGAAAAGATGCTAAAATAGTTGCAATACATGCAGGTGTTGAGTGTGGACTATTTAATGAAAAACTGGGCAAACTAGATATGATTAGTTTTGGACCAGACCTTTATGATGTACACACACCACAAGAACATATGAGTATAAAATCAGTAAAAAATGTTTGGGAATACTTATTAGAAGTTTTAAAAGAATTAAAGTAATTTTATGAATAAATAAAAATATATTTAAATAAAAAATAGTTAGGCTAGAAATTTAGCCTAACTATTTTTTATAGCTTTAATATTTGTACTTTCAAGAAATTTTTGTATTATAAAAAAATATATTAAATAATTTGAAAAATAAATTTACATAATGAATATTATTAAATGCAAAAGAATATATATTAATATAAAAGTGAGAGGGAGGATAAAATGAAGTACACGAAATATCAATACAAAAAGAAAAATGAAGGAGCAAAATTTTTAACTTCCTTGATTATGACTACTTTAACAGCAGTAGTTATAGGGATAATTGCAGCTTGGATATTATTAAAAATTATTCCTAATATAAATAATAGTGGAATAGCTGAAGAACCTGGGATAAATGTAAGTAATAATACAGAAGTTAACACACAAGTAAAAGAACAGAAATTTTCACTTATACAATGCGGTTATTTTTCAAAAGAAGATAATGCAAAACAGGTATTGGCTAAAATAAATAGCGATTTAAATTCTTTTATAGTAAAAGATGAAACAGGAAAGTTTAGAGTTTTAGCTGGAATATTTAAAGAAGAAGAAAGTGATAAAATAGTAGAAAAGCTAAAGGGAAAGGGGATAGAAAATGCTAAGATAAGCTTAGCATTAGATAAAAATGATAAAGTTCAAGGACAAATAGGTGCTATAACAGAAGGATATTTACAAATAATAAACACTGTAAGTGAAGATGAAGTGAAAGGTATAAATACAACTGATTTTAAGAAATGGACAAAAGAGTTAGATGAGATAAAAAGTGGGGATGGAATAGATGTTTTAAAGGAATATAAGAATCACATAGAAGCCTTACCAGAAGAAATAAGCAAAGAAAATACTGTAACTGAGTTAGAGTATATTTATTCAGTATTAAGCAAGATTAAAAAGTAAAAAAATAAGCTTTGGATAAAAATTACAAAACTATTACAAATAAATAAAAATTAAATAAAGAAAGGCAAAGCCACTTGTTTGAAATCTTATATAATGATAAACTATATAAGATATAAGATTGGTATAAGTGGCTTTGCCATTATATCTATGCATTGCTAATTTAAGTATTTTAAGATTTGCGTGTTTAAACCATACCATTTTGTCAATACTATAAAATATGTATAAAAATAGGATGTGATAGGTTTGAAATATGTTTTAGCGTCAGGATCAGAAAGACGACAAGAACTATTACACAGAATAGTAGATGAGTTTGACATAATAGTAAGTGACTTCGATGAAAGTAAGGTTTTATTTAAAGATAATATAGATGATTATGTAATTAATTTAGCTAAAGGAAAATCCCTTAGTGTTAAAGAGAGTCTAAGAGAAGATTCTATAATAATTGCAGGGGATACGATTGTTGTTTTAGAAAATAAAATCTTAGGCAAACCTAGTAATGAAAATGATGCGTATAACATGTTAAAGTTACTTAGTGGAAAAACTCATAGAGTTTATTCAGGAATAGTAGTTATAAACATGTATAATAAAAAAATAGAACAAGAATCTCTTTATACAGAAGTAAAATTCTCAAATTTAAGTGATGAAGAGATAAAAGCTTACATAAAAACTGGAGAGCCATTTGATAAAGCAGGAGCTTATGGAATACAAGGGTATGGTGGAGTATTTATAGAAAGTATAAATGGTTGTTATTACAACGTAGTAGGATTACCGTTAAATCTTTTAAATAAAATGCTTAATAAGGTTAAATAGTAATAATTAAGGGTATATTTATTAATAAAACTATTATTATTTTGAGGTGTAATTATATGAATAATAGTATAAAAGTTATAGATATACCAAAAGAAGAAAGACCTATAGAAAAATTATTGGTTAATGGACCTGAAGTATTAAGTAATGCAGAACTTCTTGCTGTGATTTTAAGAACAGGAACAAGAGGAGAAAATGTAATTTCACTAAGCACAAGGATACTTTCTGAGTTTGATGGACTAAATGGATTGTTGGAAGTAGGAATTAGTGAAATAACTAGTATAAAGGGAATAAAAAACATAAAAGCAAGTCAAATTTTAGCTGTGGTAGAACTTTTTAAGAGATTTAATACTTTAAAGCTAACCAGAACAAACCAAAGAATATCATCTCCAAATGATATAGGAAGGCTTTTAATAAATGAGATGATGAATTTAAAACAAGAAGTGTTAAAACTAATAATGTTAGATACAAAAAATAATATTATAGGTATTAAGGATGTATTTAAGGGAAGTTTAAATGCATCAATAGTTCATCCAAGAGAAGTATTTAAAGAAGCTCTTAAAAAAAGTAGTTCAAGCATAATAGTTTGCCATAATCACCCTTCAGGAGATCCTACGCCAAGCAAAGAAGATATAAATATTACAGTAAGATTAAAAGAGTGTGGTAGAATAATGGGGATTGATTTATTGGATCACATAATAATTGGAAAAGAAAAATTTATAAGTTTAAAAGAAAAAGGAATAATATAAACGAAAGGGGAATTCATATGGGATTTTTCAGTAGTAATAAGGACATGGGAATAGATTTAGGAACAGCAAATACACTTGTGTTCGTTAAAGGAAAAGGTGTAGTTTTAAGTGAGCCTTCAGTAGTGGCTATAAATAGTGCAACAAGAAGACCTTTAGCTGTAGGGGCTGAAGCTAAATTGATGATAGGAAGAACTCCAGGGAATATAGTAGCTATTAGACCATTAAAAGATGGTGTTATAGCAGACTTTGATATAGCACAAACAATGTTAAAAAAATTAATTGAAAAGGTAAGTAGTAAAAGTGCATTTACTAGCCCAAGAATTATAGTTTGTTATCCATCAGGAGTAACAGAAGTTGAAAGAAGAGCAATAGAAGAGGCGGCTAAATTTGCTGGTGCAAGAGATGTAGTTTTAATGGAAGAACCTATGGCAGCTGCAATTGGAGCAGGACTTCCAGTTGGCGAGCCAACAGGAAGCATGATAGTTGATATTGGTGGCGGTACAACAGAAGTTGCTATAATCTCACTAGGGGGAATAGTTACTAGTAAGTCATTAAGAGTAGCTGGAGATGAATTAGATCAAGGAATAATGGCATATATAAAGAAAGAATTTAACTTAATGATAGGTGAAAGAACAGCAGAGCAAGTTAAGATGGAACTTGGTTCAGCATATAAAATTGATGATGAAGAAATCAGCATGGATATCAAAGGAAGAGATATGATTACTGGATTGCCAAAAACGGTGACAGTTACAGATACTCAAATTAGAGAGGCATTAAAAGAACCAGTATATGCCATCATTGAATCAATAAAGACAACTTTAGAAAAGACACCACCTGAATTAGCAGCAGACATAATGGAAAAGGGAATAATGTTAGCTGGTGGAGGAGCTCTACTAAGAGGGTTAGATATGTTAATTAACCACGAAACAAACATGCCTGTTCATATAGCAGAATCTCCACTTGATTGTGTTGTTTTAGGAGCAGGTAAGGCATTAGATAACTTTGATGAATTAAGTAAGAGTCAAAGAGGTCAATAATGAAGCTTCTAAAAAATAAACTGGCAGTTACTATAATAGTGCTGTCAGTTGCCTTTTTAGGCATAATTATTTATACAATAAATAATGAACAAAAACAGTTTGTTTCAAGTGGTGTAGGGAGCGCTGTAAATCCTCTTCAAAAAGTAGTTTATACAGTAAACAGCAAAATAAAGGGAACAGTAGATTTCTTTTTAAATTTTTCAAAGGTGAAAGAAGAAAATGAAGAATTAACTAAAGAAAATATAGAATTAGAAAACAAGTTATTAGAATACGATAAGCTAAAAGAAGAAAATGATAGATTAAGAGAAGTTTTAAATTTTAAAAATTCAAAGAATAATTATGAATATTTAGGCTGTGAAATAATTGGATATAGTGGAGAAAGCTTCTCGAGTGGATATATAATTGATAAAGGTGAAAATGTAGGGTTAAAGAAGGATATGGTTGTTATATCTAATAAGGGGCTTGTGGGACAGGTTACTACTGTTGGATCAAATTGGGCGAGAGTTGAAAGCTTATTAAATGAAAATATAGCAGTTTCTGTAATGGTAAATAGCACCAGAGAAACCACTGGAATACTAAAAGGATATATAACACATAGTAGTGAAAATTTAACTAAAGTTACTAATTTACCTATGGATTCAGCAATAAAAGAAGGGGATGTCATAGTTACTTCTGGCTTAGGACAAATTTATCCAAAGGAAGTTAGAATAGGTGAAGTAACTTCTGTTGAGACAGATGAAGTTAAGGTGATGAAAACAGCTATAGTTAAGCCATATGTTGACTTCAACAAATTAGAGGAACTTTTTGTTGTTATTCCAAAGGAATCAAGAGAAGTAAAATATGATAATTAGAGGGTAGTATATGAAAAAATGGGTTTTAATTTTAATTTCATTAGCACTTTTAATACTCGATAATTCTCTTATGCCATTTTTTGCTATAAAAGGGGCATTTCCAAGTTTACTTTTTACTTTCGCAATAGCTTATTCTATAATAAATGGAAAATCAGAGGCGATATTTATAGGTGTAACTACAGGTTTAATGCAGGACGTATTTTTTTATAATGGATTAGGAATAAACGCTTTTGTAAATATGCTCATTTGCTTAATTGCAGCTTTTATAGGAGAAAATATATATAGAGAAAAAAGATTTATACCAGTAATATCAGTTATATTCTTATATATAATAAAGGTATTAGCTATATTTGTAATATTTAAGCTTGTTGGAAGAACAATAAATATCAAAGTAGGAATGATTACTGCTTTATACAGTGCAGTAGTAATGTTTTTAGGGTATAATTTTGTTTTAAAGCTTTATGATATAAAATATAAAAATAGATCATGGAGGTTTAAATGATAGTAAATAAGCCGAAAAAGAAAAAAAAGATTTCAAGATATACAGTTTTAAATATTATAATGCTATCACTTTTTACTGTAATAATGTCAAAGCTTTTATATATTCAGGTTTATAAGCATGAAGACTATAAGGAAAAAGCTGATATTAGTTCAACTAGGTTTATAGCAGAGAATGCACCTAGAGGTAAGATATACGATAGTAATGGAAATGTTCTAGCAACTAATATTCAAACATTTACACTAACTTATACTAAGCCAAGCGATGAAAAAGAAAATTTTTATGAGACAATGAATAAGGTTTTTAAAATTTTGTCCGAAAATGGAGAAAAGTTTAAAGATGATTTAATGCTTAAATTAGATAGTAGTGGAAAGTTTTATTTTGATTTTAAAACTGATGATATAGAAACTAAAAAAATAGTTGAAGTAAGATTTAAAAGAGATAGAGGTTTAAATGAGATAATAGAAAAAGAAGAGTTTCCAGATAAAAAATCTGATTTTACTGATGATGAAATCTCAAAGATAGATAGTGAACTTTTAAAATTATCTCCAGAAGAAACTTTTTATCAATTAGTTAAAGTATATAATATGCAAGAACTTATAAATCCAGCGCCTGTTCAAGAGGAAGGTGAAACTGATAAAGCCTTCAAATCAAGAGTCGAAGCATATGATGATAAAATGAAAGCTTACAAAGATATATCTGGAAAAGAAATACTAGATGAACTCTTAAAGACATATTCAATAAATGATATAAGAAATTATATGGTAGTTAAAGATGCAATAAAAATGCAAAGTTTTAAAGGCTACAGAGCAGTTACCATTGCATCTAATATAAAGAAGGATACAGCTTTTGTAATTTATCAAAAATTAAATGATTTACCAGGAATAGATGTTAGAGAAGAACCAATTAGATACTATCCATATAATAATCTTGCTTCTAGTTCAATAGGATATTTATCCTCTATTGATGGATCAAAAGAGGCAAATTATGAATTGAGAGGATATGATGTATCATCAGATTTAATAGGGGTAGCAGGAATAGAATCCTCCTTTGAAGACCAATTAAAAGGCACTAAAGGAGGGACAACTGTTAAAGTTAACTCAAAAGGAAGAGTAACAGAAGAGTTATTTAAGTTAGACTCTTATCCTGGAAACAATGTTCATTTAACAATAAACAAAGATGTTCAATATGCAGCTGAGCAAGCTATGAAAGATACAATGGAACGTATTAAAGGAACTCTTGCACCAAATGCAACTAGAGGTGCTGTTGTAGCAATAGAAGTTAATACTGGAAGAGTAATTGCCATGGTTAGTTATCCCGATTATGATCCTAATACATTTTCAATACCAGGAAGGCTAACAGAAGATTTATCTAAGCAATATTTTAGTCCTGATATAGAAAGTTTTGCTAAGGAATATATGAAAAGAACTGGGGCTACAGGAAATGTAGACGAGTTATTTCCTGTGGATGAGAACACAGGAAAAAGGAAAGATGGAATAGATGTTTATCCGAAGAGTTTCTTCAATTATGCTACTCAAGGTCTATTACCTCCAGGATCAACATTCAAACCGCTTACAGCAGTAGCCGGTCTAATGGAAGGGGTAGTTAAGCCTGGAGAAGTAATGAACGATACAAGTGGTACTTGGAGTAAAGAAGAGCTAAAAGGTATGACATTAAAGAACTTTGAAGGTGTAGCTAATGGGCCAACTGATTTAAGAACAGCCTTAGAATTATCATCAAACTATTATTTTTATGAACTAGGATATAGATTATATAAAAATAGTGGCGGAGATGTTAGTGGAGGAAATCTAGAAGCATTAGATACATTAGCTAAGTATGCATGGAAATTTGGCTTTGGAGTTGACCCTGCAGAGCAAGATACTAAAAGTTTATCAACAGGAATTCAAATTGAAGAAAACTTCGGTCAAGTATATAACTTTAAATCATGGAAAGATAAAATAGTAAATAGACCAATGTACGAAATAGTAGAAGCTTTACAAAAAGGAAGTTATTATTCATATTCATTTATTCCATTAAATATAGAAGCTAATGAAGCGGATAGTGATGAACTAAAAGAGGCAAAGACAGCTCTTAAGAATCAAATGAAAGCTGCGTTAGAAAAGGTTGGAACAGATGAAGAGATTTATGATAAAACGTCATATGCAGAGAGTCTAATTCCACATTTAAAGAAAATAATGGATTTATCAGAAGAGTATAAAGCCAAGGTAGCTGAAACTTCACTAAAAAGAAAAGTAGATTTAGATGAAGAGGCAGAAGTAATTTCTGATGCTATATCATATTATGTTTTAGATAATTTAACATCAGAAATAAAAACACCAGGACAAATAATATCTAGCGCTATTGGACAAGGAATGAATTCATTTACTCCTGTACAGATTGCAAATTATGTTGCAACTTTAGCAAGTGGAGGAACAAGATATAATGTAAGTATTGTTGATAAGATAACATCACCAACAGGTGAAGTTATAAAGGAATATAAACCTGAAGTTGTAGATAAGTTAGATATACCACAAGAATATCTTCAAGCAATAAAGGATGGTATGTATAGAGTTAATACAAACCCGCATAATGGTACTGCTTATACATCTTTCGCTAATTTTCCAATTAAGGTTGGAGGAAAAACAGGTACAGCTGACTTTAGTACAGATGAGCAATACGTTATTCAAGGAAGATCAGCTTATGGTAATTATATAAGTATGGCACCTTTAGATGATCCTAAGATAGCTATATTCTCTACTATTTATGATGGGAAAAGAGGTAGTGAAGGAGCAACAATACACAAAGCTATATATGAAGCATTTTTTAAAGAAGAATTATTAAAAATGGATCCATCATATGCTTCTAAATCACAATCTTTTAGAAAGTATGTTATGGAATCTCCATTAAAAGATAATAAAAATGATAGTATAAAGTTAGATAATGGAACAACAAATAATAGTAGTTCAAATACAAATAACCAATAAAAACCATGTTTTCACATGGTTTTTTTTATTTTACTATAAATTATGTAAATTATTGTTGTTAAATGATATAATGTAATTGTATAATTATAAATGTGTAACAAAGTTTATAATTATTGAATCTTTGATTATTGGTGGAGGGTAGCCAATGAATGACGATAGAATTCAGATAAAAGGTACAAAAGAAGGTATCAATGCAACTATTAATATGGAGAGATTTAGCAACTTTGATGATATGCTGGGAGTGTTATTAGATAAGTTAACAGCAGGAAAAGGATTTTACAAAGGAGCATCTCTTAAAATTACTGCTAATTTAAAGAATTTGAATGAATATGATATATGTAAATTAAAAGATATTTTATTTGAAAAGATACAAATAAAAGAATGTATATTTGAAGAAATAAAACAAGAAGAGCAAAAAGAAAGTAAAATTTTTAATGGCGTATATGAAGGGAAAACTAAATTTATAAAGAAAACAATAAGAGGTGGACAATTAGTAAGGTATCATGGAAATATTGTTATAATAGGTGATATAAATAATGGAGCTGAGGTCTATGCAGGTGGAAACATAGTTGTTTTAGGAACAATTAGAGGTCAAGTGCATGCTGGAGTAGGTGGTAATAAAAAAGCTATAATTTCAGCTTTTAATCTTCAACCAGAAATACTTCAAATAGCTGAGATAGTTACTATAGCGCCAGATGATGGTGTTAAACCATCATATCCAGAATTAGCAAAAATTAAAGAAGATATAATCGTGGTAGAGCCATATTTACCAAAGAAATATATATAGCGTTGGAGGGAGAAAAAATGGGAATTTCTATAGTTATTACATCAGGTAAGGGCGGAGTTGGAAAAACAACAACTACAGCTAACATTGGAACTGCTTTAGCTGCACTAAATAAAAGGGTGGTAGTTGTAGATGGGGATACTGGTCTTAGAAATTTAGATGTTTTGATGGGACTTGAAAATAGAATAGTTTATACAATAACAGATGTTATAGAAAATAGATGTAGACTTAAACAGGCTTTAATAAAGGATAAGAGATATCAAAACTTATGTTTACTACCTACAGCTCAAACAAAGGATAAAGATGATATTAGACCACAAGATATGTTAAAATTAATAAATGAGTTGAAAGAAGATTTTGATTATATCCTAATAGATTGTCCGGCTGGAATAGAACAAGGATTTGAAAATTCAGTTATTGGTGCTGATAAAGCAGTAGTTGTAGTAAATCCTGAAATAACATCAGTAAGAGATGCGGATAGAGTTATTGGTAAATTAGATGCAAAAGGGCTAGAGGATCATTCAGTAATAATAAATAGATTAAATTATGAAATGACTCAAAGAGGAGATATGCTAGATATTTCTGATATAATAGAGACTCTATCAGTTGAATTATTGGGCGTAGTTCCAGATGATAAAAACATAACAGTTTCAACTAATAAGGGAGAACCGATAGTACTTGATGATAAATCATTATCAGGACAAGCTTTTAAAAATATAGCTAGAAGATTAACTGGTGAAGAAGTTCCTCTTTTGGATTTAAAACCAGAAGGAGAAGGATTTTTCGCATCAATAAAGAAATTATTTAAACGTTAATAGGGGGTTATGAGAGGTGGAATTTTTTAAGAAGTTTTCAAATAAGCCAACACCTAAAGAGGTTGCAAAAGATAGATTAAAGTTAATATTAATACATGACAGAGGTGATTTGCCTCATGAAACCCTTGAAAAAATAAGAATAGAGATACTAGAAGTGTTATCTAAATATATAGAAATAGATACTGAAGATGTTGAAATAGCTGTAAGTAAATCTGAGAGAATGGAAGGGAATAGTCCAGCTTTAGTAGCTAATATTCCTATAAAAAATATAAAGCAGTCATAAAAAGGAAAAGTTAAAGAAAAAGTATGAAAATGCTTTTTCTTTTTTTGATAATTTAATTAATATTTTATTAAATTTTAGCTATTTATTTAAATTGGTATAGAGAAAGATATGTTTTTTAGATATAATAAATCTTAGGTTGAAAGATGGAGGTGAAATATGTTATCAAAATTTAAGATAGACTTTAAAAAATTAAAAGAGATAGATAAAGTAATTCTATTTTCTATGATAGCATTAATGATATTTGGAATAGTTAATATATACTTAGCAAGTGCAGCAGAATATGGTACCTTATTTTTAAAAAGGCAATCTATTTGGTTTGTGGTTTGTTTAGTAGCATTATATTTTGTCGTAGCAATTGATTATACATTCTTAAAGTCATATACTCCTCTTTTTTATTGGGGCTCTATACTTTTGCTTATAGTTACTATTTTTATAGGAACTGATATAAATGGAGCAAGAGGTTGGATTAGACTTGGACCATTATCTTTTCAACCATCTGAATTGGCCAAAATGGCTACAATAATGATGTTAGGTAAGACTTTAGAAGAAATGAATGGAACTATAAATGAATGGAAAAACTTTTTAACTATGGCCTTTTATGCTATAGTACCAGCTACTTTTATAGTTATACAACCAGATATGGGGATGACTATGGTTTTATTCTTTATAGTTGTAGGAATATTTTTTATTGCTGGACTAGATATAAAGATTATTGGTGGAGGCTTATTGTCGTTATTTTTAGTTGTTATACTTGTTTGGAATTCTGGATTAATTCAAGATTATCAAAAAAAGAGACTAACATCATTTTTGAATCCCGAATCAGATACTTCCCAATCTGGATATCAACTAAGACAATCACTTATAAGTATAGGAAATGGTGGAACTTTTGGATTAAAGGGATCTACTACTAAAGACAATTCTGTAGGCTATGCAGCTCAGTATGTACCTGAGGTACAAACAGACTTTATATTTGCTAGTATAGGAGAGCAATGGGGACTAGCTGGATCAGCATTTTTACTATTGCTATATGGACTTTTAATTTCTAAGATGATAGCTATAGGAAGAACTGCTAAAGATGCCTTTGGCTCAATTATATGTGTTGGTATGGTATCATATTTTCTATTTGCACTAATGCAAAATATAGGTATGACTATAGGACTTATGCCTATAACAGGAATAACATTACCTCTTCTTAGTTATGGAGGAACTTCATTGCTTACAACAGTAATGTCAATAGGATTAGTTTTAAATGTAGGAATGAGAAGAAAGAAAATATACTTCTAAGTTGCTAAGAATTAGAATTTGGAGTAGAAGAAAAAGCACTTTAAAGTTTTAAGTTTAAAATTTTTATAGCTCTCTTTTTAGTGGCTAGGAAGTTATAAAAGTTTAGAGTTTTGAAAATGTTAATATATAAGGCTTTTAACAATTGGATTTAGAAAAGTATATTTATTTAATACTTTCCTTGCTTTCAGTTTGGAAGTGGACATATGTAAGTTTTGCGTTGACTTGGAGCGGAGCAACGGAATAAGTAAACTTATATATGTCCACTTTTTTATTTTAATAATACATCTTATCTTAATTATTACTTATATTTTAAATTCTAAATTTTAAATTAGGATAGCATAAATAGGCGGTATCCAAAATATAAATACAATATTAAGAGTTAGGAGTGAAGTGTATGGGGGTGTACAGAGAAGAGTATAAAGAATACTACGAAGGAATAAGAAAAAAAGTTAAGAGCAAGACAAGTAAGTCTAATAAAGCTATTAGCGCTAGACAAGATATATATCCAAGTGTTAGAAATGTACAAAATTTTACTTATCAAAGAGGGAGCTATGGATTAAATACTAAAAAAGGTAACATGGGATATATAGATAAATTTATAATTAGACTGATATGCACTTTTTTATTGTTTTTATTAGTTTTTATTTTAAAAACTATACCTAATAGCAGTGCAGAGAGGCTTTATAGTATGTGTAAAACTACAATTAGTACAAATTTTAAATATGAGAGCTTATTGCTTAGTATGGATAAGATGGGGATTAACTACAAAGAGGTAGTTGATGTTATAGAAGAAAAATACACTGATGTTATGAGTGAAATTAAAAAACTAGATAGTGGAGTTCCAAGCTTTAAGGAAGATGGAGAAAAAACAGTTGAAGAATCTTAACATGTAAGAATAGAAACTCAATAAATTAGTCTAATAATTAAAATATATTATAAATAGAAGGTGATTAATAGAGGAACACAGCAATTTTTAGGGAGATATAAATGAAAAGAGAAACTAGAAAAATATTTGCAGAAATAGTGTTAATAATATTAGTATGTAGTTATAATAGTATGTTTATATTTGCACTCATTTGGGTATTTTTACATGAACTAGCACATATATTAGTTGCATTAAAATTTGGATGTAAATTTTATAATATAGAATTCCATGTTTTTGGGATAAGGGCAGAACTTTCAGATATAGATAGTTTAAAGGATAAAGAAAAATTGCTAGTGTATTTAGCAGGAGCATTGCTAAATATATTTATTTCAATTTTATTTTACATTATAGGTATTAAATATCCTTCTAATTTTATAGAAACTAGTATGAATTTAAACATAGGTTTAGCAATATTTAATTTATTGCCTGCATACCCACTAGATGGATCTAGAATACTTGAAATACTTCTTTCAAAAAAGATATTATTTAAGAAAGCACAAAAAATAATTAGCATAATTAGTTATTCAATAGCTAGCTTATTTATTATTATATCAACGATTATTTATATATTTCTACATAGTCTAAATATTAGTATGATTATAGGTGCAATAATCATAGTTTATATTACTAGAATAGAAGAGCACACTACAATGTATATAACTATGGGAAACGTAGTTAAAAAAAGAAATAAACTTTTAAAAAACAAGTATATAGAAAATAAATCCATATCAGTATATTACAAGCAGGGGCTCGTTAATGTATTAGCTTTAGTTGATAGAAACAAATTTAATACATTTTATATTTTAGATGATGATATGAAACTTATCTATATATTAAATGAAGATGAGTTAATTGATGCTTTAAAGGTTTATGGAAATATGACTTTAGAAGAGTATATAGAGAAGAAATAGTTGATATATTTAATAGAATTGATTTATTAACTTTATATAATGAGTAATAGATTTACTTTTTAGATGCATATATGCTAGAATAGAAAAGATATAAAGGAAGTATAGAGATATACTTCTTTTTTAATGGATAATTCTCACTTTTAGGAGGAAAGATTATGAAGAAAATTACAGACCATATTTTACATAAGGTTGAAAAGCCATCAAGATATGTTGGCGGTGAATTAAACCAAGTAGTTAAGAACCCAAAAGATGTTGATATAAGATTTGCATTTTGTTTTCCTGATGTATATGAAGTAGGAATGTCTCATTTAGGAACGAGAATTCTTTATCATACTATAAATGAAAGAAAAGACACGTATTGTGAAAGAGTATTTGCACCATGGCCAGATATGGAAGCAGAGCTTAGAAAAAATGAAATACCTTTAATGACATTAGAAACTAAAGATCCTATTTCAGAGTTTGATATGATAGGATTTACGCTTCAATATGAAATGAGTTATACAAATATATTAAATATGCTAGATATGGCCGGTATTACAATAAGAGCTTCTGAAAGAGGAGAGGATGAATCAATAATTATGGCTGGAGGCCCTTGTGCATACAATCCAGAGCCTTTATATGATATAGTAGATTTCTTCGAAATTGGAGAAGGCGAAGAAATGATGAATGATGTTCTTGATGTTTACAAGAAATATAAGGGTAAAGGAAGCAAAAAGGAATTTTTAAGAGAAATATCAAAGATAGAAGGCATATATGTTCCTTCATTATATGATGTTACATACAACGGTGATGGAACAATAAAAGAATTTAAGCCTAAGTATGATGATGTTCCAGCTAAAATTAAAAAGAGAATAATTAATAATTTTGATAAAGTAGATTTTCCACTAGATATGATAGTTCCATACTCTGAAATAGTACATGATAGAGTCGTTTTAGAAACTTCAAGAGGATGTACAAATGGATGTAGATTCTGTCAAGCTGGTATGATTTACAGACCTGTTAGAGAAAAAACTACTGATACATTATTAGATCAAGCAAGAAAAATGATAGATGCAACTGGATATCAAGAAGTGTCATTAGCATCATTAAGTATTTGTGATCATTCAGATATACAGAATCTTGTAAGCAATTTAATTTTAGAACATAGTGCTAAAAATATAGGGGTAGCTCTTCCATCTATAAGAGTAGATGCTTTTTCTGTTGATTTAATAAAAGAAATACAAAAGGTTAGAAAAACAGGATTAACTTTTGCACCAGAAGCTGGATCTCAAAGAATGAGGGATATTATAAATAAAGGACTTACAGAAGAGAGAATACTAGAAGCAACTAAAAGTGCTTTTGAATCAGGTTGGAGTACTATAAAGCTATATTTCATATTAGGGCTTCCTTATGAAGAAGTAGAGGATGCAGCTGGAATAGGTCAGCTTGCAGAAAAGATGGCAAATGTTTATTATGGAATTCCAAAGGAAAAAAGACAAAAAGGATTAAAGATTAATGTAAGTACATCAATATTAGTTCCAAAACCATTTACTCCATTCCAATGGGCTCCTATGGCTAGACCAGATGAAGTTTGGAATAAAATAGATGCAGTAAAAGGTGCAATAAAATCAAGAGCGATACATTATAACTATCATGAGCAAAAGACTTCATTTATGGAAGCTGTTTTTGCAAGAGGGGATAGAAGAACTTGTGACCTTTTAATTAAGGCTTTTGAAAAGGGTGCTAAGTTTGATGGTTGGTCAGAGCACTTTAAGTATGATATATGGATGGAAGCAATGCAAGAATGCAATATAGATGAAGATTTCTATGTATATAGAGATAGAAATTATGATGAAATACTTCCATGGGACTTTATAGATATTGGAGTAAATAGAAAATATTTAGAGATAGAAAATGAAAAAGCAAAAAGAGCAGAGCTTACACAAAACTGTAGAAAAGGATGCACAGGTTGTGGAGTAAATGTAAACTTTAAAGAAGGGAAGTGTTTTGAAGGTGCGTTATGTAATTAAATTTACTAAGGAATCTAGTATTAAATTTATATCTCATTTAGACTTAATGAGAACAATACAAAGAGTAATAAGAAGAGCTAATCTTCCAATGGAGTATTCAAAGGGGTTTAATCCCCATATGGCGTTATCTATAGCACAACCTTTATCTGTTGGAGTTTATTCTGATGCTGAATATATGGATATAGTTTTAGTAGAAGAGTTAGAAGAAAAAGAAATAATAGATATGTTAAATACTAAGACGGCTGCAGGAATTAAGTTTTTAACTGCAATTAAAGTAATAAATAAAGAGGGAGAAAAGAAATTACCCCAAACTATGGCTTTAGTTGATGCAGCTAGATTTACCATAAAAATGCTTTGCTCAGATTCTAATAAAGTTGAAAGTAAAATGGATGAACTTATTAATAAGTCTGAATGGAATACTATAAAGAAGAGTAAAAAAGGCGAAAGAGAAGTAAATCTAAAGACTATGATAAAAGATATGAAACATTGGATAAGTAATAATGAATTAATTTTAAATGTAGTAATATCATCAGGAAGTAGGGAACATCTATCTCCAGATTTATTAGCAGAATATATAAAAAGTAATATTTCTGAAATAATAGAAGATGCTTTTGTAGATATAAAAAGAGAAGAAATGTATGTTCTAGATAATAATAAGTATATGCCAATATATAAATGTATTTAGGGAAGTGTATCTTATGAGAGAGATTTTCATTGAAAGAGATGAACCGCTTTTAAGAATTGCTATAAAAGATAATGGGGTTTTAAGTGAGTGCTTTGTAGAAGAGCACTCATCAGGTCCTAAGTTTGGTGAAATATATAAAGGAAGAGTTAAGAATATAGTTCCAGCTATTAACTCTATTTTTATAGATATTGGCTTAGACAAAGAAGCTTATATGTATTTTAGTAATGAAATAAAAAGTGAGGGAATAAAAAAGGGTGATGAGTTACTTGTTGAAGTAATAAAAGAGCCTATAAATAATAAAGGTGCCAAAGTAAGTAAGAATATAAGTATTCCAGGAAGATTTATGGTACTTACATTAGGTGAATCTGGAATAAATTTTTCTAAAAGAATAAATAGCATAGAAGAAAAAGAAAGAATCAAGAAGGTTATTAATGATATAGATGGATATGGGATAACCATAAGAACAGAAGCAGTACATGCAAGTTATGAGGATTTATTAGAAGAAAAATTGAACCTTTTAGAAGAAATTAAATTAATTACAAAGAAGTTAAAATACAGTTTGAAGCTAGGAAAAGTTTACGGAGAAAATATCATTTTAAATAAAGTAATAAGAGAAAATATAAGTACTGAAAGTAAAATAATAATAAACCATGAAGAAGACTTAAATGAAGTTAAAACTTTATTAGAATATAATGATAAAATAATTATAGAAAAATTTAATAATAATAGAAGCTTATTTGATTATTATGGAATAGAAAAAGAAATTTTAAAGTTAAGACACAAAAAGATAGCTTTAAATTGTGGAGGAAATATAGTAATTGACAAAACAGAAGCTATGTATGTAATAGATGTAAACTCATCTAAAAATATTAAAGGTAGAAGTTTTGATAAGATTATATTAGAAACAAATATAGAAGCAGCAAGAGAAATAGGAAGACAAATTAGGCTTAGAAATCTTGCTGGAATAATAGTTATAGACTTTATAGATATGAGAGATTTCTCTCAAAAAGCATTAGTTATGGATGCTTTAAAAGAATCTTTAAAGAAAGATAAAGGAAATATAAAAATTTTTCCACTTACAGAATTAGATATTGTTCAAATAGCAAGAAAAAGAAGAGGAAAGTCAATATACGAATATTTAGAAGAAGGCTGTAAAAGATGCAATAAAGAAGGCTATGTTCTAAAGTTATCTTATATAGAAAAGTTAATAAGAAATGAAATTATTAAATGTGAAGAAGAAAACTCAATTAACTCATTTTATATAGAGTTAGATAGAAATTACGAGGAAATGGTAAGAGGAGATATCTTTTCGTTTTTAACTAATACCAATTCATTAAATAAGGAAATTTATATGAATTTTATAGATGGAATCGAAGGTTATAAAATAGAGCCTTTAATATTTAATAGTCAAAAAGAAAATATAAAAGATTTCAAAGTAAATGGCTATGAAAAATATGAATAAACTTCTTTACAATCTATGTAATAGTATGATACAATATCAAATGTTAAACCGCACATAAGAGGTTTTTATTTAAACAAAGTTTAGAGCTTTGTACCTCGGTTGGCGAGACCGTAATAAGAGGAGGTGTTTTTAATGTACGCAGTATTATCTACAGGAGGAAAACAATACAGAGTTCAAGAAGGAGACGTAATATTCGTTGAAAAACTTGACGCTGAAGTTGACTCAACAGTTGAATTAACAGAAGTATTAGCTGTTTCAAACGGTGAAGCTTTAAAAGTTGGTACACCAGTTGTAGAAGGTGCTAAGGTTGTTGCTAAAGTTGTTGCTCAAGGCAAAGCTAAGAAGATCACAGTATTCAAGTATAAGGCAAAGAAGGACTACAGAAAGAAGACTGGACACAGACAACCATACACTAAATTAGTAATTGAGAAAATCGAAGCTTAATTATTATGATTAAGATAAGAATTTTAAAAAAAGATGATTTACGCCTTGGTTTTAAGATAAAAGGTCATGCTTTATCAAGAGTTGAAAGAGAGAAATCAGGAGATGCATATGATTTAATTTGCAATTCTGTTTCAGTACTATCTCAAAGTTCCTTAATAGGAATTGAAGAAGTATTAAAGCTTAAAGTTAAGTATGATATAAATGATGGATTTTTACATATTAATTTATCAGATCTTAGTAACGAGGATATAGAGAAGTGCCAAGTTTTACTTTTAACATTTGAAAAAAGTATAGAAAGCTTGATACAATCTCTTAAATTAAGTTTTGGAAATGACAAATACAGTGAATATATAAGATTGTTGGAAGAGGAGGTGCAATAGTATGTTAATAATGAACCTTCAATTATTTGCCCACAAAAAAGGGGTAGGTAGCTCAAAGAACGGTAGAGATTCAGAATCAAAGAGATTAGGAGTTAAAGCTGCTGACGGGGAGTTCGTTTTAGCTGGTAACATTTTAGTTAGACAAAGAGGAACAAAGATTCATCCAGGAACTAATGTTGGTAAGGGTGGAGATGACACTCTATTTGCTAAAGAAGACGGAATCGTTAGATTTGAAAGAATGGGTAGAGACAAAAAGAAAGTTAGCATTTACCCAGTGAATGTTGAAGAAATAGCAGAATAATATTATTTTTTCTAAAAAAGCACCCTGATTTAGGGTGCTTTATTTTGTAAGAATGAAAATGGGCAATTGACAATGAATAATCCTTGCCC
The DNA here is from genome assembly GCF_055330225.1 of Clostridium sp. LS3. Taxonomy (NCBI): domain Bacteria; kingdom Bacillati; phylum Bacillota; class Clostridia; order Eubacteriales; family Clostridiaceae; genus Clostridium; species Clostridium sp. LS3. The sequence goes on along the minus strand of NZ_CM143921.1, from coordinate 3,474,021 downwards.
ATTGTACACTGTCAATTGTCCATTTATTTAATGGATTAGAAATTTATTTCATTATGATATAATAAACATTGAAAATAATGAAATAATATAAAATAAGTATGTATTTATATTATTATAAATAATTTTAGAAAGATAGGTGATTTTATGTTTATAGATAAGGCTAAAATATTCGTTAAATCCGGTAATGGAGGAAACGGATGTGTATCATTTAGAAGAGAAAAATATGTTCCACTAGGAGGACCAGACGGAGGCGATGGAGGAAAAGGTGGAAGTGTAATATTTGAGGTAGATCCAGGTTTAACTACACTTTTAGACTTTAAATATAAGAAGAAGTTTACAGCCGAAGTCGGTGGAAAAGGTGAAGGATCAAAATGTTATGGTAGAGATGCAGATGATCTTAAAGTTAAAGTTCCTATGGGAACAATAATTAGAGATTTTGAAACTAATAAGATTATAGCAGACCTTTCACATAAAGATGATACTTTTGTAATTGCAAGAGGAGGAAAGGGTGGAAAGGGAAACTGTAAATTCTGTACACCAACAAGGCAAGCTCCACACTTTGCGGAGCCAGGGATGCCAGGTGAAGAAAGATGGATTACTTTAGAACTTAAGTTACTTGCAGATGTTGGATTAGTAGGATTCCCTAATGTAGGAAAATCAACTTTCCTTTCAACAGTAACAGCAGCAAAACCAAAGATAGCAAACTATCACTTTACAACATTAAAACCAAATTTAGGTGTTGTAAAAGCAGAAGGTATGAATGCTTTTGTAATGGCAGATATACCTGGAATAATTGAAGGTGCATCTGAAGGTGTAGGGTTAGGTTTAGATTTCTTAAGACATATTGAAAGAACCAGATTACTAGTACATGTAGTAGATATATCAGGAATAGAAGGTAGAGATGCCTTTGAAGATTTCGTAAAGATAAATGAAGAACTTAAGAAATATTCAGTTAAGCTTTGGGATAGACCACAAATAGTTGTAGCAAATAAGGCTGATATGCTTTATGATGAAGAAGTTTTTGAAGATTTCAAAAAGAAAGTAAATGAGTTAGGCTTTGATAAAGTTTATAAAATGTCTGCAGCTACTAAATCGAATGTTGAAGCAGTGATTAAAGAAGCTGGAAGAATGCTTTTAGAAATTCCAATAAAGGAATTAGAAATAACAGATGAAGAAAGATTTGTACAAGAAGAAAGAAGATTTACATATGATGTATCTATAGAAGATGGAGAAGAAAATAATAAAGTATATGTAGTATACGGATCATTTGTAGATAGATTATTAGATTCAGTAAATATTCATGATGCAGATTCATTAAGATATTTCCATAAAGTATTAAGAAACAAAGGCGTATTTGATAAGCTAAGAGAAATGGGAATAGAAGATGGAGATATGGTAAGACTTAACGATTTTGAGTTTGAATACATTTTATAGGAGGAAAAATAATGATAACAGGAAAGCAAAGAGCTTATTTAAGAGGGCTTGCTAATAATTTAGATCCAATATTTCAGTTAGGAAAAAACGGTATAGAGGAAGCTTTTTTAAAACAATTAACTGAAGCATTAGAAGCAAGAGAACTTATTAAAATAAAGGTGCTTGAAAATAGTGGATTAGCAGCAAGAGAAGCATCAAACTATATATGTGAGAAAATTGGCTGTGAAGGAATTCAAGCTATAGGAAGCAAAATAGTTTTATATAAAAAATCCTCAAAAAAACCAAAGATAGAAGTACCTAATAAATAAAGAGTTTTATTATATGAAAAAAATTGGCATAATAGGAGGAACCTTTAACCCTATTCATTTAGCACATATTTATATAGCATATGAAGCTAAGTGTCAATTAAATTTAGATAAAGTGATTTTTATGCCAGTAGGAAGTCCACCTCATAAAAGAAAAGAAGGTATTTTAGAGGCTTCCTTAAGGTATAAAATGGTAGAAAAGGCTATACAAAATTATGAGGATTTTGAAATAAGTGATTATGAAATAAAAAAAGAAGGTTACAGTTATACTTATGAAACTTTGGAGTATCTTAAATCAAAAGATAATGAGATATATTTTATAACTGGTGCAGATTGCCTTATAGATATAGAAAAGTGGAAAAATCCAGATAGAATATTAGAGTTTTCTAAACTTGTAGTATTTAATAGAGCTGGATATAACAAAGAGTTATTAAAAATTCAAAAAGACAAAATAGAAAAAATATATAGCACAACTATTAACTTTTTAGATATAATGGACTTAGAGATTTCATCATCTATGATAAGATATAGAATAAAGGAAGGGAAAAGAATTGATTTCTTTATTCCTAAAGATGTTTTAGATTTTATTATAGAAAATAATATATATAATTATTGTGATTATATAAAATAGATGAGTTTGAAAGAGATATTTAAGGAGAATATATATGATTAGTATAGATGAAATGAAAAGCTATATTAAGAAGAACTTAAGAGAAAGTAGATACAATCATGTTTTAGGAGTAGTTGAGACAGCTGTTAAATTAGCAGAAATTAATATGGTAGATAAAAAAAAAGCTGAAGTATCAGCTTTGACACACGATATAGCTAAGAATATGACTATATATGAATTAAAGAATATTATAGATAGAAATAACATAAAGTTATCTTATGATGAGGAAAAAACTCCTGAGTTATGGCATAGTATTGTTTCACCAATATTAGGAAAAGAAATTTTTAAAATAGAAGATGAAGAAATACTAAGTGCAATGAGATGGCATACTACAGGAAAAGAAGATATGAGTAAATTGGATAAGATAATTTATATAGCAGATATGATAGAGCCAAGTAGAAGTTTTCCTGGGGTAGATTTAATTAGACAAGAAAGCTTTAATGATTTAGATAATGGAGTTCTTCAAGGGTTAACTCATACTATTAAATATTTATTAGATAAAGGGTTTCCTATTGATATAAATAGTGTAAAAGCTAGAAATTATTTATTGATAAATAAGTAATACCAAATACTATTTAAACTATTAAAAGAATCAGAGAGGAATTAAAGGATGGGTAATAGGAGAGAGGATCTGGAAAATAGGGAAAGAAGAAGACCTTCTAAAGAAGAGCAAATAAAAAGAAAAAAAATACAAGCTAGAAAAAAGAAGCTAAAAAGAAAAAGAATTGCTACAGCAATAATAACAATTCTATTAGCTTTTATATTAGGAACTGCCTTATATATTTATACATTTTTATCAGGATTAAAAACTAATAATTTAGGAACAGGCATAGCGCCAGCATCATCTAAAGACCCTGTAAATATTTTAATTTTAGGTATGGATATAGGAGATGCAGATAATCAAGGAAACAAAGCAGGTAGAAGAAGTGATACTATAATGGTTTTAAATTATAATCCTAATACAAAAAAGGTCCATATAGTTTCTATACCAAGGGATATTCTTATTGAAGTAGATGCAAAATTAGATAGTGGTGAATATAGAAGGTATTGGAAGATAAATACTGCATATGTTTTAGGTGGAGAAGAAGAGGTTAAATCACATGTCGAAAATCTATTGGGTATAAATTTAAATTATATAGTAGAAGTAGATTATAATGCGTTTAGAAGTATAGTAGATGCTTTAGGTGGAATAGAAATGAACATACAACAAGATATGTTCTATGATGATGATGAACAAAACCTTCATATAAACTTTAAAGCTGGAGAAACTGTTCAGTTAGATGGCAAAAAAGCAGAAGAGTTCTTTAGATGGAGAAAGAACAATGATGGAAGTGGAGGGGAAGAAGGTGATTTAGGTAGAATTAATAACCAACAACAATTCATTAGTAAGGTTATAGATAAAGCTTTAAGTCCAAGTATAATTTTTAAAGCCCCAAAAATCTTAAAAGCTATAAGTGAAAATGTTGAGACTAATATTCCAGCTAAGAATTTAGTATCTCTTGGTATGAAGATTATAAGATTAAAACCAGAAGATATAATTATGAAAACTCTTCAAGGAGAAGCAGAATATATTTATGGAGAATCCTTCTTAATTGCTGATAAAAATTTAAATAGAGAGTTAATAGATGCATTGAATGCAGAAAGTTCTTCATCAGCTCCAAATATAACTTCAATAGAAAAAAATAAGCTAAAGGTTTTAGTGTTAAATGGGACTAAAATAGATGGATTAGCATCAACTGCAAAAGAGCATCTACTTTCACTAGGATATACTAACATAGAAGTAGGAAATACTGAAGAAAGTATAGACAAAAGTATAATACAAACCAATAATAAAGACTTAAAAGACTTACTTAAAAGTGATATAGATATAGAAAAGTTTGAGAAAATAAGTAAAGCAGAACATAAGCAATATGATGTTGTAATATTATTAGGTAAAGATTATAACTTATTTGGAAACTAAAAGGTAGAAAACTTAAGGTTTTCTACCTTTTTACTAGGAGGAAAAATGAGTACTATAAATAAGATTGTTGAAAAAGAATACGAAGGTAGAAAAATTAGAGAGTTTTTAAAAGAAGAATTAGGCCTATCTTCTAGATTGATAAGAGGGGCTTCAATAGATAAAAGAATATTTGTAAATAATAAAGCGGTAAAAATGAATTATGTGCTGAAGGCAAATGAAAAAGTATTAATAGATTTAGCGAAAGAAGAAACACAAAATATAGATCCTGAAAAAATAGATATAGACATTGTATATGAAGATGAAGACATTATAGTTGTAAATAAAAGCCCTAATATGGTAGTTCATCCAACTAAAAGGTATCAATCAGGAACTTTAGCAAATGCATTAATGTATTATTTTAAAGAAAGTAATCAAAAATGTATTGTTAGATTAGTTAGTAGGTTAGATATGGATACTTCAGGACTTATTATAATAGCTAAAAATCAATATGCTCATATGGAGCTATCCAAAGAAATGACTTTAAATAAAGTTGAAAAAAGATACCTTGCAGTAGTACATGGACATATGGAAAATCAAGAAGGAACTATAGACTTACCTATTTATAGACCAGAAGAAGAAGGAACTATAAGAAGGATTATTGATGAGAGAGGACAAAGAAGCATAACTCATTATAAGGTTATTGAAAGATTTAAGGATTCAGATTTGGTAGAATGTTTATTAGAAACAGGTAGAACTCATCAAATAAGAGTTCATTTAAGTTCATTAGGGCATCCTATTTGGGGAGATACTTTATATGGTAATGAAGCGGATGGAGAAATAATAAATAGGCAGGCTCTTCATGCATATGGATTAGATTTTAAGTCTCCAAGAACTAAAAAAGAGTTAAGTCTTAGAGCAAAGCTACCAGAAGATATAAAAAAAATAATTGAATATTTAAAGTAGATTTTATAATTGTATATAAAAAAAGGACTTATATAGTTTGCTGTTGCATACAGTAAAACTTCTATAGTCCTTTTTTTATATAATTTATCTGAAGTTTGGTCTTTTTTTTCTTAGATTTCTTCTTTTTATAGAAAAATAAATGTAACGAATAAGAATTATTAAAATAACTATTGATACTAATATTACTGAAATATTTGATTGATTAAACAATGAAGAAAAGCTTTCTTTAATTTTTGCCTTAAGGTCATATTTTCTATCACATCCACTTACTAGATCAATTGATGAAATATTTTTTCCATTAACATTTACCTTAGCTTTAAAAAGAGTATCTCCATTAGAAATATCTTTTTTACTTATATCTTTATTTACATAATCTATAGAATACGTAGGCGCTTTTTCAAGTTTTGGCTTAGTATAATATAAATCATCCTTAGCAACTAATGGAATAGTGAGGTCATCATTAATTTTATATTTAGAGAGTACATCATTTTTGCTTATAAGCTTTATAGTTTCAAAGTTATCAAATCCATAATTAAATAATGGTCCTATATTAGTATAGAAGTTATCTTTATCAGTTGCATTTAGTAATGCAGTAACTAATAATTGTCCATCTTTTAAAGCTGAAGCGGTGTATGTATGATTAGCTTCTGGAGTATATCCATTTTTACCAGTATAGGCATATTGGTAAAAATATGGGCTATACTCATTAAAAAGCTGGTTTCTATTAGTTGCCCATTTTTCACTACCATCAGAAAATGGATGGTTAACATACTTATGGGAATCTGTTCTAGAAATTCTTACATAATCTTCATTTTGTGAAGCTGCTCTCATTATAAGGGCTAAATCATATGCTGTAGTTAAGTGACCTTCCTCATGTAGTCCACTAGGATTTTTAAAATTAGTATCCAGTGCTCCTAACTCTTTAGCTTTATCATTCATAAGTTTTGCAAATGCTTCATTAGATCCTGCAACATGTTCAGCAAGTGCTTCAGCACAATCGTTTCCAGATTCTAACAAAAGACCAAGCAGAAGTTCTTCTACAGTATATACTTCCCCTTTAGCTATACCAATTTTACTTCCATCTACTAAAGTTGGTTTTTCACCAATAGTAACTTTATCTGTTAATTTAGTATTTTCCAAAACTATTAATGCAGTCATGACTTTTGTTGTTGAGGCAGGCTCATATTGAGTATGCTCATTTTTTGAATAAATAACTGTACCTGTTTTCTCATCCATTAAAACTGCACCTTCAGAATATACAGTAGGTAATTCTGTAGCTTTTGCTGTAGTAGTAAAAATACTAGTTACAACTATAGTGGATAGAAATATTTTCCTCATAAATTTTTTCATATAAAATCTCCCAAAATAAACTTATTGCATATAGACAAAAATATTTTATCAAAAAAAAGATTGTCATTCTATAACTTATGAATATTTAAAGTAAAATTAGGTATAATTTTAATAAAAAGTTAATAATTAAAATGAAAAATTATAAAAGTGAGGTATTTTATGGAGAAGATAATGAAAAAATTTGTAAACAAACGTAATGTTACGTTAATTATATTAGCAGTATTATTTTTAGCAACATCATTTATTTTATATGGAAAAAATAAATCTAAAGTGTTTAAAGATGATTATATGAAAAATATATTTGTAGATGAAGAGGATATTAACAATGAAAATAAAGTCACTAATATTAATAAGGAAGAGATAAAATCAGTAAAAGATAAAGAAGAAAGTAAAATCTCAATAAATAATAAGATGATAGTAGTAGAAATAAAAGGAGAGGTTGTTAATCCTGATGTATATGAATTAAGTGAAGGAAGTATAATTAGAGATCTAATTAATAAAGCAGGAGGGTTAACTAAAGATGCAAGTATAGATAAAATTAATAGGGCGGATAAGCTAAAAGCAAACCAATTAGTAGTAATACCAAACAAAGAGAGCAATGAAAATACAAGCATGGCTACAACATCGAATATATCAGGCAGTACATCAGAGAATGGAGTAATAAATATAAATACAGCAAACTTAGATGAGCTTAAAAAAATAAATGGAGTAGGAGAAGTAAAGGCAAAAAATATAATTGAATATAGAGAAAAAAATGGAGGGTTTAAATCTATAGAAGAAATTAAAAATATAGAGGGCATAGGAGAGAAGACATTCGAAAAATTAAAAGATAAAATAACAAATTAATTTAATAAAATTAAGGAAAGTTTTATATTATAGTAACCATATTTATGATAGAATTTAAATATATAACTTCTAAATTAAAAGGGGGAAGGGTTTTGGACATATTTTTAAATACTGTTATGAATTTAGGCCTAAGTTTATTATTTGGAGCAGTAGGGATATTAGTATTAGTAATTGGATATAAGATTTTTGATGCAATAATACCTGCTGATTTTAATAAAGAGTTAGAAAAAGGTAATACAGCGGTTGCTATTTTTTTAGCTGGGGCATTAATTGGCATAGCAATAATAGTATCACAAGTTGTAAAATAAGTTGTTTAAATAATGGGCAAGGGATAAATATCCTTTGCCCGTTGGCACTTATATGGCAGTTATGTGACAGAGACTTTTAAAATAAGTTCTTTAATGTTATAATAAAATGAATTTAGGAAAACATAGAAACAAAAGATTAGAAAAAATCCTAGGGGGAATTACTATGATAAAAAAAATAGTAACAATATTAATTTGTGGATTAATTACTACATCACTAATGGCTTGTAGTAGTTTAAGTGATAAGAAGGTAAAGGAAGAACCAGCACCAGCTAAAGTTGAGGAAAAGCAATTTATAGGAGAAGGTGAGTGGGCAAGAAATTATACAAAGGATGAAGTAACAGCTTTAAATAGTGAAATATTTACAAGAGTTGAAGAGGTAGCTAACTTTTATGGATTAGAATACTCTAAAGAGGAAAAGGTAAAAGAAGAAAACGGAGAAACAGTGAATAATAATAATATATACGTAGATAATTTAAATCCAGAGCCAAATAGAATGGAAAGTATGTATTATGGATTTAAAATTTATGGTTCAGATATGGCTAAAGGAAGCTTAAATTTAAAAATAGGATTTAAGCTAGATATAAACCAAATAAAGACAGAGGAAAAATTTGATTTTGCAGAAACTTCAATAGCTTCATTTTCAGAAGCGATGACAAATGACAAGGAAAGAGATTACTCTGATTTAAATAAGCAGATAATAGATATAGTTTTAAATGAAAAATCAGAGGGAACAATAGAAACTAACTTGAATGGTTTAGTAGAAACTATAACTATAAAAAATGACTTTTTATTATATAAGTTAGATTCTAAAAAATATGACTTTAAAAAGTAATACATATTTAAATTTATAATTTAGGAGGATATAGAATTGGTAGATAACGAAGGGTTAGAAATGAACAACGAAGATATATCTAAAAAAGATGATGTAAACAAAGAAATAGATTCAAATGAATATTTTCAAGATAATTCTATTAACGAAGGTAAAATAATTGAAGCTGTAGATGAAGAGGAAATTCAGAAAGATGAATCTAAGGAAGATATCAAAGATATAAAATTTGTAGAAAGAATCTTAGCTACAATAATAGATCAAATAATATCTTTATCAGTAGCATTAGTTTTATTAATTGTGTTTGATTTTACACTAAAATTATTAGGATTTTATATTGCTGAAAGACAACCAATGTTCCTAATAGTGTATATTATAGTTAATATAATTTATGCTCCAATTTGTGAGTCAACAGGACTTAAAAAAACTATAGGAAGAAAACTAGTGTTAAAATAAACATTAATTAGGAGATAGAATGAGAAAAGGAAGTACAGTACAAGTTAAAATAGATAAAACAGAATTTCCATCAGTTGGAGTAGGCACTCTAGAAGGAAGAAAGATATATGTAAAAGGTGCTTTTCCTGGGCAATTAGTAAGTGGAAGAGTTAAGAAGAAAAGAGAAGGCTATGCAGAGTTAAAGCTTTTATCAGTTGATGAAAAATCAGATTATGAAATAGATAAGGCTTGCGAACACTTTGGAGTATGTGGTGGTTGTACATCACAAAACTTAACTTATGATAAGCAATTAGATTTTTTAAGTGAAGAAGTAAAAGAATTATTTAAAGATGCCAATATCACTATGGGAAATTACTTAGGTGTTGTAGGAAGTAAAGAGCAATGGGAATATAGAAATAAAATGGAATTTACCTTTGGAGACTTTGAAAAAGGTGGAGAATTAACTCTAGGTATGCATATGAAGGGAAAATCTTTTGGTATTATAACAGTTGATAAATGTATGATAGTTGACGAAGATTTTAGAACTATAATAAGAGAAACTGTTAATTACTTTAAGGATAAAGAATTACCATACTATAGAGTTATGAAAAGAGAAGGATATTTAAGACACCTAGTAATAAGAAAAGCTATAAATACTGGTGAATTAATGGTTAATTTAGTTACTACAACTCAAATAGATTTTAACTTGAAAGAATATGTAGATTTACTAAAGGAACAAAATTATAAAGGTGAATTAGTATCTATACTACATACTGAAAATAATTCTTTTTCAGATGCGGTAATACCAGAAAAAGTAAATTTATTATTTGGTAAAGACTATATAATAGAAAATTTACTAGGTCTTAGCTTTAAAATATCTCCATTTTCATTTTTCCAGACAAATACTAAAGGAGCAGAAAGTCTTTATAGTATAGTTAGAGATTTTATGGGAGAATCAAATGATAAGGTAGTATTTGATCTTTACTGTGGAACAGGTACAATAGGTCAAATAGCAGCTTCAAATGCTAAAAAGGTAGTAGGAATAGAGCTTATAGAGGAAGCTGTAGAAGCGGCAAAGGAAAATGCTAAGTTAAATGGATTAAATAATTGTGAGTTTTTAGCCGGAGATGTTGCAGAGATAATAAAAACAGTTAAAGATAAACCAGATATTATAATATTAGATCCACCAAGAAGTGGAGTACATCCTAAAGCATTAGAATATGTAATAAAGTTCAATGCTAAGGAAATAATTTATGTATCATGCAATCCTAAAACTTTAGTAGAAAACTTAAAGGACTTAATATCATCAGGATACACAATAGTTGAAAGTTGCGTTAAGGATATGTTCCCAAACACGCCACACGGTGAAGTTGTAATAAAGCTACAAAGAAAGCAAAGTTAGAACCTTGAGAAATCATGGTTCTTTTTTTATTTTCTAGAAATTAGTGAGCCTTTTGATGAATATTAATATTATAAATGCACATATTATTTAGTTTTATAATATATATATCATTAATAAATATAAATTAGCTTAGTGATTAAACAATTAAAAGGGGGATTCAATTTGGGTGAGCAAAATAATAATGGCTTAGAAATCAAAAATAATTCTACTAATGGTATGGCAATAGTTGGACTTGTTTTAGGTATTGTTTCATGGCTTTTAAATTTTTGGGGAATCGTTGGAATATTAGCAATAGTTTTTTCTGCAATTGCTTTATCACAAGTTTCAAATACTTCTCAAAAGGGAAAAGGTTTTGCAATTTTTGGTCTAGTATCTGGTATTATTAATTTACTTTATGCCTTTATTGTAATAATGTTTATACTTTAGTGTTTTTAGGGAGAAGAATATGAGATAAAGTTTAAAGAACAAATAATCACAGAAACAATACAAATAATTAATTAAGATTTAATAATAGGCTTAAAATATTATTTGAATAATAATACAAATTTAGATAGCATTTACCAAGGTATAAATAAATATGAGGAAAATTTTAACTACTAAATTATAAGATTTCGTATTAAGAGATACGAAATCTTATTTTTATGTTCAAAGGTTTAGTTAAAGTGAACATAAAACGTAAAATTTACTTCTTAAGAATGGCCTAAAATGGTGATTGTAATTTATTTTATAAAAAATTTTTTTATAAGTATGCCAAGAAAATATGTCGTTTTTTTCTTTTTTTTCAATACATAATATGACATGAGGAAAGTGTTTTAAGTGATAAAATTATTGTAACAAGCTTGTTATAACAATTTAGTTGCCGACTCAATATTAATATAAAAATATTAGTAGAGGTGAGAATGTGAATAGAAGGAAAATATTAAATCAATTAATTTCAACTTCTGTAATTTTTACAATGTGTTTGTCAGCAGTACCCACTATGCATGCTAAAGCTAGTACAAATATATATGTAAATCCAGCAGCTCAATATCAAACTATGGAAGGTTGGGGAACAGCTTTAGCATGGTGGGCAGACATTGTTGGAGGCTGGTCACAACCGAATAAAGATGCAATTATGGATACACTATATGATGCTAATAAAGGACTAGGTTTTAATATTGCAAGGTATAACATAGGAGGAGGGGAGAATCCTAATCACCAGCATATGAGAGCAGGAGGAGAAGTACCTGGTTCTCAACCAGAAAATGGGGTATGGGATTGGAATGCAGATGACAGACAAAAAAGTATTTTATTAGAAGCAAATAAGAGAGGGGCTAACATACTTGAAGCATTTTCTAATTCACCACCATATTGGATGACAAAGAGCGGTTGTACTTCAGGTAAAGGATTAGCACCTATATTTGGAGTTAATAATCTTCAAGATTCTAAGTACACAGACTTCGCTGATTATTTAACAGAAGTTGTAAAGCATTTTAGGGACTATGATGGAATTAATTTTACTACCTTATCACCTATAAATGAGCCTAATTCTCCTGCTTGGTGTTATAATGGTGCACAAGAGGGATGTCATTGGGATAGAAGTAATCAAAATACTATCATGAAAGAAGTTGGAAAAAAGATAGAAGAAAAAAATCTTGATACAATACTTTCTGGACCAGAAGAGAATACTATTGATGAAACTATAGATTCATATAATTATTATGATAATACAGCAAAGTCATATATTTCTCAAATAAATACTCATTCTTATGCTGGTAGTAAACGTTATGAACTTAAAGAACTCGCAGCAAGAGAAAATAAAAATTTATGGATGTCAGAGTATGGATGTGGAGGAGATTGGAGAGAACCTATAAGTTCTCATGATCATTCTTCTATGAAGTGGCCATTGAGGCTTGCAAATACAATAACCAGTGATATAAATGATATGGGAGTTCCTTCATGGGTTTATTGGCAGGCTGTAGAAGGTGAAGAAGGAGCTGTATCAGGAAAACATTCATGGGGACTAATTCACGCAACCTTTGAAGGTGGAAAAGAAGAATATTGGTATACTAATCAATATTACGTAATGGGTAATTACAGCAAGTTTATAAGACCAGGTGCTAAGATTATAAATTCAGGTAATAATAAGACTGTTGCAGCTTATGATGAAAATAATAATACATTAGTGTTAGTTGTGACAAATGATACAACTTCAGCACAAGAATATAATTTTGATTTATCAGCATTTAATACTTTAGGAACAAGTGCTAATGTATACAGAACATCTTTTAGTGAAGCTTTAAGTAAGGTTAATGATGTAAATATTCAAAATAAAGCTTTGAGTGTTACAGCAAACCCTGAGTCAGTTACAACGTATGTAATTTCAAATGTTAATTATAATGGTATGAAAAGTATAAATGATACTATTGTTGGAAATCAGCAAGAAAAATTCAACTATGTGGAAAACTGGAATTACAAAGCAGGTATATCAGCTTTTTCCAATGACTGTCATTGGACTGAGACAGCAGATAGTTATTTTGAAAGCAAATTTACAGGAACTCAAGTATCTCTATATGGAGAAAAGAATACTTACCATGGCATAGCAGCAATATCTATAGATGGTGGGCCAGAGGTTAAAGTAAATTGTTATGCTCCAACTAGGACAGATAACACTTTATTATATACAAGTCCTCTATTAGAATCAGGGGAGCATACTATAAAAGTAAGAGCAACTGGAGAAAAGGATCCTAATTCAACGAGTATAGTATTAACAGCAGATAGATTAGATGTGTATAATGATGGTTTAAGGAACCCGATAAATTTAGCATTAGGAAAACAAGCTACAGCAGATAGTGTAGAAGGCCGAAAAAAACATTACGCTAATAATGCCACTGATGGTCTTACAAATACGGAATGGATTGCTAATGATGGATATTGGACTCACTGGTTACAGGTGGATCTTGGTGATATTTATAGTGTGGATTCAACTGAGATAAATAGAGAATCTAATGGAAGCCCATATAAATATTACATTGAAACATCTACAGATGGAGTTAATTGGGCGATTATAAGTGATAAACGACAAAATATGAATGCAGACAATATGCAAGCTGATAAATTTAATGCTATACAAGCTAGATATGTAAGAATACAATTTACTGAAGTAAATGGATGGGTTAGCTTAAGAGAATTTAAGGTTTTTGGATATTAATAGATAAAGAGAAGTATATTTAATTAATAAAGCTATGTTTTAGGTTAATTTTAAATACGAGTTTAAATTGTAAAACCTAGATAATTACAAAGCTTTTAAAGACATAAACTTTAGATGAAAATCTTAAGTTTATGTCTTTTTATTTTTAAATGATTAGTGACAAAAGAGTACTCATACCTGTTTTAGTTATGGTTGGTGTCAAGAAGTAATATTCACTTAGATGCAACACTAAAAGGAGAATGGTGTTAGTAAGATAATAGAGTTATTGTATATTTAGAAGATGTTGTTGAGGAATTATGGCTTATGTTTAGAAAACAATATATAATAATATATTAAGCGGTGAGAATATGAAAATTAAGTAAATTAAAAGTAGAGCTGTATGCCTTCTATATAGTACAAGAATCTTTTGGATTTTATTTATTTTTAAATTTGATACTTTTTTATTAAAAGTAGATGGACAAGTACTATCTTTAGAGTAACAATATTTGAAAGTACAGTCATTTGCTAATCTATTTAGTATGATATATAATCTTTATTTGAGCTTTTAGTAATCCCAATATAGAATCGATTATTATTAGTTTATAGGTTAGGGTTAATGATGTATAAAGATATAAACATCTATAAATTATTTTTAAGCATTTATTTGTTCGCGAAATATAATTATAAACATAAGATAAAATGATTGGAGGGGAAATATGAATTTACTTAAAGAACTTTTTAGAAGTAATCCGGATAGATATGTATTCGATAATTTTGGATTTATACATATAGTAATTTTGATAATAACATTTAGTGGTTGTTTTATTATTATAAAGAAGAGAAGAGTGTTTAAAGAAAATAGTATTCTCTGTAAAAAAATTAAAAATACTATGATAATAATTATGCTAACACAACAAGTTATTTTATATTTATGGTATATATTATCAAGATATAATACATTAAGCCAGGGGCTACCACTTTATAATTGTAGAGTGGCTATTATATCAATAGCTATAGGGTTATTAATAAATAATAAAGCGTTAAAATCATTAGGAGTATATTGGGGGTCTTTTGGAGCAATTTTTGCACTAGTAATGCCGGGCGTAGATCCATTTAAATTTCCACACTATACTCAAATTTCATATTTTGTAGGTCATATATGTTTATTGTGGTCTATAACGTATATTTTAGTAATTGAAGATTTTAAATTCACAGTTACAAGTTTAAAAGAAATTTTAATATTCACTAATGTTTACCATGGAATAGTTTTTATTATTGATATAGTAATTGGAGCTAATTATTGTTATTTAATAGAGTCACCTATAAGATTATTTATGAACATGCCACAATTATTATATACATTTACTTTTATGATGATATTTAATATAGCTATTTTAGTAAACTATAAAGTTTGTAAATCACTCTTATATAGAATATATAAGAGTGATTTACTCTAATATGAACAACTAAATTCAAATCATTTCTATAATAGCCATTAACAAATATTATGTTTCTATATTTTTTACTAATTATAATAATCTGATTACTATGATACGAAAATACAAATTTATAGTGAGATTCAGAATTTTTTTCATTTTAATTAAACGGTGTAGCTAAAAACTTATCTACAAAATCTAGTTTAAATCTATCTAAATCATATTGAATGTAATAACGCCTTACTCTAGGCCAGGTCTCCTTTTTATTATTTTTATATTTTCCCAATTTACATATTTGATCTTCATGCAATTTAGTAAATATTTAATATGATAAATATAACAATATGTTACAAGAATAAAACAAATTATAAAAAATGATATTTGTTTTATTAATTTATAAAAATAGGTTTTAAATAAAAAAATATTATAAAATTATATTAGGTAAACTAACAAAAATTAATTGATATAGGGGGATTGTTTATGTATAAAGTAGAAATAAATGGAGTTCAAATGAAATTTATAAGAGAATTCTTTGACAATTATGAGGATAACAAGGTTAAGCTTATAGTAAACGATGATAGCAATAGAATAAAAATAGTTTATTCAGCAGAAACAAGCTTAACAGCTAATGAGTTAGAGGCTTACTTAAAATCAGAGTTTAAGACTAAATCAAAATATGGAACAACACTTTATTACACACTTAATGTTAAGTAACATATTAAAATAGAAAATAAGCTTATTTTTATAAATTGGAGGAAAAATAAATGAAGTTTTCAAATGATTTTTTATTTGGAGCAGCATCTGCATCATATCAAATAGAAGGGGCTTGGAATGAGGATGGAAAAGGGCTATCCAATTGGGATGTGTTTTCTAAAATTCCAGGAAAAACTTTTGAAGGTACTAATGGTGATATAGCAATAGATCATTATCATAGATATAAAGAGGATATAAAACTAATGGCAGAAATGGGATTAGAATCTTATAGATTTTCAATTTCATGGCCTAGAATAATACCAAATGGAATAGGAGAAGTAAATCAAAAAGGGATAGAATTTTATAATAATATAATAGATGAATGTTTAAAATATGGGATAGTTCCTTTTGCAACTTTATATCATTGGGATTTGCCACAAGTATTAGAAGAAAAAGGTGGGTGGACAAATAAGGAAACAATTGAATCTTTTGTAAAGTATTCAGAAATTTGTTATAAAGCTTTTGGTGATAGGGTTAAGCATTGGATTACATTTAACGAAACAGTAGTATTTTGTGGATTAGGATATTTGGCAGGGGCACATCCTCCAGCTATAGTAGGGGATATTAATAAGTATTTCCAAGCTACTCACAATGTATTTTTAGCTCATGCAAAATCAGTTGAATTGTACAAAACATTAAAGCAATATGGAGAAATAGGAATTACACATGTATTCTCACCAGCCTTTAGTATAGATGATAAGGAAGAAAATTTATTAGCTGCAGAGCATGTAAATAAAGTAGATATGCATTGGTATTATGATCCAATATTAAAAGGTGAATATCCTAAGTATGTTGTAGATCTTATTAGTAAAAAAGGTATTACTATTGATTGGACCAGTGAAGAATTAGAAATAATAAAAAGAGCAGCAGATAAAAATAATTTTATTGGACTAAATTATTATCAACCTCAAAGAGTAATGAAAAATAATATAGATGAACAGGTTGAAAGAAGTAGGGAAAATTCAACAGGAGCGCCTGGAAATCCGTCTTTCGATGGATTTTATAGAACAGTTAAAATGGATGATAATCAGTACACTAAATGGGGATGGGAAATATCTCCTGAAGCATTTTTAGATGGATTAAGAATGTTAAAAGAAAGATATGGAGATGTGAAGATATATATAACAGAAAATGGATTAGGAGATGAAGATCCTATTATAGAAGGTCAAGTAGTGGATATACCTAGAATTAAGTTTATAGAAACACATTTAAGAGCTGTTAAAAGTGCAATTAAAGAGGGAATAAACTTAAAAGGCTACTATGCATGGTCTGCTATAGATTTGTTAAGTTGGTTAAATGGATTTAAAAAACAATATGGATTTATATATGTTGACCATAAAAATAATTTAAATAGAAAGAAAAAAGCCTCTTTCTACTGGTACAAAAACGTAATAGAGACAAGAGGAGAAGATATTTAGATATAAAATTTAAATATACTTACATTGGCTGAAGTCTTTATTAATATAGATTTCAGCCTTTTATAAATATCTATTTAATAGTATAAAAATTTATTTATATCAAGTTGGTAAGAAGGGTGGAGTAATATGAGTAAATATTTAGGAATTGATATAGGTGGAACGTTTATAAAGTATGCCATTGTTGATGATAACTATAAAATATTAAAGAAGTGGAAAGTTGAATCTATTAAATTTGATACAAAAGAGAAATTTTATGATTATATGTGCCAAAATATCAGCGAATTAGAAATGATAGAAAGCATTGGAGTTAGTGCACCAGGGCTTATAGATGAATATGGAAATGTAAAATCAGATGCTGCTCCAAATGTAAAAATAATGCGTAATTCAAATATTAACGAAGAAATATCAAAAAGAACAGGTAAAAGAGTACTTTCTATAAATGATGCAAAATCAGCAGGGCTTTGTGAACTGAAAATTGGAAATGCAATGGGTAAAAAAAGTTCAGCTTTTCTAATAATAGGTACAGGCACTGGGGGATGCATTTGTGATGAAAATGGTGTTATATATGGAAATGATAGCTTTGCAGGTGAGTTTCATCATTTAACTTATTTTGATAATTTAAATAAAAGGTTTAATAAAATGGGAGATACTGCATCAATAGTTGGATTAATAAATATATATAATGAAAAGGTAAATGAAAGTGATAAAGCTTTATATGGCAGAGATATTATTTTAAAATATCTAAATAAAGAGAAATTAGCTATAGAAAGTATAGAGCAATGGATAAATAATATAGTTGCACAATTAGTGACAATAACAGCATTTTATAACCCTGAAACCATATATATAGGCGGAGGAATATCAGAGGAAGAGTGGCTGATTAATATTATTAATACTAAATATAAAGAAGTGTGCAATAAGAATTTAGGAGAGTATATTAAAACGAAAATAGATAGATGCAAATATAATAACGATGCTAATATACTTGGTGCCATAATAAATGTAAAATGTAATGCTTAAATGAACTTTTATATTGTTAATAGGAATTTTAAGTGGTATAGATATAACTATGTACATTATTTTTAATTTAAGAAAAGGGGACTAGTAATGTTTAGTTATAATAAAATACAAAGTTTGAATGAATTGGAATTATCACTCTATAACTATATAATGAAAAATAGTGAAAAAGTAATTTACATGAGGATAAGAGAATTAGCAAATGAAGCTCACGTATCTACTACAACTATATTAAGATTTTGTAAAAAACTAGATTGTGAGGGCTTTTCTGAATTTAAATTAAAATTCAAAATGTATATAGAAGAAGGTGGAGGAAAGGAATTAACAGATAACACTTCAATGATAATTGACTTTTTAAAAAAAGCACAAACTAAAGACTATAGAGAAAAAATAGATATGGTTTGTGATGAATTAAATAAAGCAAGTACTATAATATTTGTTGGAATAGGCTTTTCAGGAATACTTTCTAAGTATTCAGCAAGGTATATTTCTGCTATAGGAAGAAATGCAATATATATTGATGATCCATTTTATCCGATTAATTTCAAATACACAGAGAATTATGTAACAATTGCCTTTTCTGTTTCGGGAGAAACACCAACTGTAATAGATCATATAAATGGCTTAAAGAGAAAAGGTAGCAAAATAATAAGTATAACTAATAATGAAGATTCAACTTTAGCAAAGATATCTGATATAAATATTGGATATTATGTGCAACAAGAGAAAACAGAAGAAAACGATATTACCACTCAAATTCCAGCATTATATATCATTGAAACTATAGGAAGAAAATTATATAGAAATTATAAGGGTAGATGATTTTTCATCTACCTATTATTTTTTGATAACAATATGTATTTTATAAGATTTTTAAATTTATAGTATTTAATTAAATTATATTATTTTAACTAATACGAGCAGAGAAATAATATAAGAAATATGTTTTGAAGGAAACAATTTGTTACATAAATGTAACAAGTTATAAAGAGTTGAGGTATGTTTTTTTAAGTTTTGAAAATGATTACAAGGGTATTTTTATAAGTTATAATATGAACATCAAGGGAGAAAGGAGGAGGTAATCTTGATTTATGAAAAACTCGATAAATTTAAAGATGGGTTCTTATGGGGAAGCGCTTCTGCAGCATATCAAATTGAAGGATCTTATGATATTGACGGAAAAGGCTTGAGTATTTGGGATAAATTCACTGAGATACCAGGCACAACTTACAAAGGAACTAATGGAAAAGTAGCAGTAGATCACTATCATAGATACAAAGAAGATATAGAATTGATGAAGGAGATGGGATTAAAAGCCTACAGATTTTCAATAGCATGGAGTAGAATTTATCCGAAAGGAAGAGGAGAGGTAAATGAAAAAGGCCTAGAGTTTTATGATAAGTTAATAGATGAACTTATTGCTAATGAAATAAAACCAATTATAACTATATATCATTGGGATCTACCACAACACCTTCAAGAATTATATGGAGGCTGGGAATCTAGAGAAATAATAGAGGATTTTAATAATTATTGCATAACTCTCTATAAAAGATATGGTAAGAAAGTTAAATACTGGATAACTTTAAATGAACAGAATGTATTTATACTTTTAGGATATAAAATTGGAATACATCCTCCTAAGGTACAGGATGATAAAAGGATGCTTAAAGCGAATCACATTGCAAGTTTAGCTAATGCGAAGGCAATAGAATCATTTAGACAATATGTATCAAATGGAATGATAGGACCAAGTTTTGCTTTTACTCCTAATTATGCTTATACATGCAAACCAGAGGATGCTTTAGCTAGAGAAAACGCTGAAGATATGAATTGTCATTGGTGGTTAGATGTATATTGTTTTGGAAACTATCCAGCATTTGCATTAAGTAGATATGAAAAACAAGGGATAGCGCCAGAGATTGAGGATGGAGATTTAGAACTTTTAGAGAGAGGAAAACCTGATTTTATAGGGATAAATTATTATAGAAGTGAAACGGTTGAGGCAAATGCGATAGGTGGACTTAATAATTTTGAAGAAATAAATACATCAGGTAAGAAGGGAACTGCTAAAGATTACGGAATACCTGGTAGCTTTAAGAGTATAAAAAATCCTTATTTAGAGAGAACGAATTGGGATTGGGAAATAGATCCTACAGGACTTAGGATTGGCATTAGAAGGATAAATAGCCGATATAGACTACCTATATTAGTTACAGAAAATGGACTTGGAGAATTTGATAAGCTTGAAGGTGGGGACATAATAAATGATGAATATAGAATAGATTTCATAAGAAATCATATTAAAGCTTGTAAAGAAGCAATAACTGATGGAGTAGAATTATTAGGATATTGTACATGGTCCTTTACAGATTTATTAAGTTGGCTTAATGGATATCAAAAAAGATATGGATTTGTTTATATAAATAGAAATGAAAATGATGAAAAAGACTTAAGGCGTATAAAAAAGAGAAGTTTTTATTGGTATAAAAATGTTATAAGAACTAATGGAGAAGAGCTTTAGTTATATTTTTAAGAATAAATTTTAGGAGGGATTATAATGAAAAATATTTTATTAGTATGTGCAGCAGGAATGTCAACAAGTCTTTTAGTAAATAAAATGAAAGGTGCAGCAAAAGAAAAAGGAATAGAAATAAATATTGAAGCTCTACCAGTTTCAGAATGCTCAAGAGTTATAGATAAGGTAGATATAGTGTTATTAGGACCACAAGTAAGGTTCCAAAAACCACAAGTAGATGCATTAGTTAAAGGAAGAATACCTGTAGAAGTAATAGATATGAGACTATACGGAACTATGAATGGTAAAGCAATTCTAGAAAATGTATTAAAAACACTTGGTTTATAATCAAGATTTTAATAAATAAGTAATATTTATGAGGGGGAATAAATATATGAGCATTATGACGAGATTTGAAAATGGAATAGAAAGATTACTTGTACCTGTAGCAACAAAATTAAATTCACAAAGACATATTTGTGCAATTAGAGACGCATTTATCCTAACATTTCCATTAACAATGGCTGGGTCATTAATGGTATTATTAAACTTTGTTTTATTATCACCAGATGGATTTATAGCTAAATTATTAAAATTAGGCACTTTAATACCTAATTTAGCAGATTATCAAGCAATATTTGCACCTGTATTAAAAGGATCTTTGGATATTTTAGCAATTTTAATAGTGTTTTTAATAGCAAGAAACCTTGCAAGAACCTTAGGTGCAGATGACTTATTAACTGGACTTACTGCTGTTTCAGTTTTCTTTATTATATATCCAGCAGGTAAAGATGGGGCAATTTCAACTCAATATATGGGACCGCAAGGATTATTCGTTGCAATAATTGTTGGCTTATTAGTTGGAGAAATATTATCAAGACTTTCTAAAAGTCCAAAGCTTGAGATAAAAATGCCTGAACAAGTACCACCAGCAGTTGCAAGAACTTTTAAAATATTATTTCCAATAATAATAGTAACAATTAGTTTTTCAGTTGCAAATTTCTTATTATTAAAGGTTACTGATGGTGGTGGAATTCATACATTAGTTTATAATGTATTACAAAAACCATTAACTAAATTAGGAACAAGTGTATTCTCAGTTATTGTATTTGCAGTAGTATCTAACTTGTTATGGATAATGGGAATACATGGACCAAATACAGTTGCAGCTGTAAGAGATACTATGTTTGCTGAAGCTAATGCAGCTAATTTAGCTTATGTACAAGCTAATGGGAGTGCATGGGGAGCGCCTTTTCCAACGACTTGGGCATTAAATGATGCCTTTGCAAATTATGGTGGATCAGGAATGACATTAGGGTTAATAATAGCAATATTTATTTTCTCAAGAATGAAAGATCAAAAAGATATAGCAAAACTATCAATTGCACCTGGATTGTTTAATATTAATGAATCAGTAATATTTGGCTTACCAATAGTATTAAACCCAATATTTATAATTCCATTTCTACTTGTACCAGTAGTAAATATTTTAATTGGTTATGGAGCTATTATGTTAAGAATAATTCCACCAGTAGCATATGGAGTACCGTGGACTACACCAGGACCATTAATTCCATTTTTAGGAACAGGAGCGAATTTTATGGGGCTTGTTGTTGGATTAGTTTGCTTAGCTGTTAGTGTTCTTATATATGCACCATTTGTTATTGCATCTAATAAGGCAGCTGCAAAAATGCAAGGAACTCAGGAGTATTCAGATACAGAAAGTATGTAATAAAAAATAATGCATGCAGAAGACCAATTAATTAGTGCAGAAACTATAAAAGATATAGCGGTAGAACTTGTAGAAATGAGCAAAATATTTAAAAAGAATTAAATATAAATCTTAAATAATAGAGGTAGTATCAGCAAAAAACTGACACTACCTCTAGATTTTTTCTTAATAATTATGAGATAATACTATAGTAATTATATAATAAAATAAAAATGTATATAATTAAAGAATAATAAATCAAAATAAAGAATAAATAACAAATATATTATGTAAAATTTTTAGTGGAGGAAATATGGTATTAAATATAAGTAGCATAGATATAAATATTTTAAGGTTTATAAGTGATAATCTATCAAGTCCAATTATGGATAAAATAATGAGTTTTATAACAGCATTGGGAAATGGTGGGCTTATATGGATAATTATAGGGATAATCTTATTATTTAGTAATAAGTATAGGAAAATAGGAATCACAATGTTAGTAGCCCTTTTGATAACGAGTTTATTTGGAGAGGTAATTATAAAAAATATAGTAAAAAGACCAAGACCTTTTATTACATTTCCTGATATAAAAATTATGATAAAGGCACCACTATCATATTCATTTCCATCAGGACATACAGCGTCTTCATTTGCAGCAGCAGTTGTACTTAGTAATTATATAAAGCAATGGAAATATCTATTTTACTCATTAGCATCACTTATTGCATTTTCTAGACTATATCTTTTGGTGCATTATCCTTCTGATGTGTTAGGAGGAATAATATTAGGAGTTGTATGTGGCTTAATTACTATTAAAATAATTAATAATATTAAATTAGAAAGGCTGTCCAATGAGTGATGGCCTTTTTAAATTATTAATAAATAAGCCTTAAGTAAGCTTTTTGTAAAAAAGTACAAAAAAAATGTTAGCAATTGTGATAAAATACTATTGAATAAAAACGTTTTCAAAAGTATAATTTAAATATAAGATAAAGAAAATATATAAAATAAGAGTTTTAATTTTTAGTTTTTTGGAAACGTTACCTGTTTCATGAATGTTATGAAAACGTTAAAAATTTTATTCGGTGGGTGAAACTTATGTATGAGTTAGAAAACTCTTTTCAAAAAATAAGTGAAGAAATTCAAATTCCCTTCAAAATAAGTAAAAAAGATGGATCTGTAATAGCTGATTTTATGCAAAGAAAAAATTGTAAAGTTATTAGTAGTATTTTAAACATTTCAACTGAAGAATTGCTATTAGAAACATACCATAATTATAGTAATTGTATAAGTTTGTTGAAATACTGTTTAGAACAACAACTAAGCAATGTAGTCAAATCGAAAGAAGAAATAATAGCAGATATAATAAAGGGAAAGGGATTTTCCGACGATGTTCTACAAGAAGTTATTAAGGATAAGCCCTTTAAATTAATACTTATTTATTTGAAGGACAAGCACTTTAAAGCTCTAAAATTAATAGAAAAAAATTATTTAAGAAACGAGAGTATAATTGTACATCATGATGAATATATTCTTATAGTAAGCAAAAATGATATTAGTAAGGAAAAAATTAAAGAATTATACATTGAATTAAAAAAGAATGTAACAGAAGAATGTTGTATAAGTTATTGTAAGATAAATGAATACAATGAATTTAAGGAGAAATTTGAATATCTTAAGGAAAATTTAGAAGTATGTCTAAAGTATAATTTACCATCAGAAATATATACAGAAAATTCATTATTATTAGAAAAAATTATAAAAAATGTAGATGAAAAAGAGATTAACAGAGTATATAAGCAATATAATGAGGTTTTTTCTAAATTGGATGATGGTTTAATAAAAACTATAGAAATATTTTTCAGTGAAGGTCTAAAGATAAGCGAGTCTGCGGACAAGTTATATATTCATAGGAACACTTTATTTTATAGAATTGATAAAATAAAAAAAATAGTTAATTATGATATATCTAATTTTAATGAAGCAATAGAATTTAAAATATTATTTTTACTTTGGAAAGAAGCAAGATTTAAGAATAAAGTTTAAAGTTTTATGGAAACGGTACCGGTAAGGTTACCTATAAATAATATCATTAATTAAGTTAATAAGCCTAAAAAGGTTTATAAATATAAGAGTCTAAAATTAGATTTTGGGAGGAATTTATTATGGTAAAACGTTCAAAATTGTTAGCAGTTTTAATTGCTGGTGTAATTGCAACAACTTCTTTAGTAGGTTGTGGTGGAAAGAGTGGTACAACAGGAAATAAAGGTGGAGAAAAGAAAACATTAACAGTTTGGTCACACTTCACAACTAACGAAGTTAAAGAATTTGAAAAAGTAGCTAAGTCCTGGGGAGAGGAAAACAACGTTGAAGTAAATGTTGTTGAAGACCAAGGAAAATTCCAAGAAATGATCCAAGCTTGCCAAAGTGACAATGGTCCAGATCTTATATTAGGTGTACCACATGATAATTTAGGAACATTCCAGAAGGCGGGAGTTACTGCTGAAGTACCAGCAGGTATGGTTTCTGCTGATAAATATACTTCTCAAGGGATAGTTGATGCTGTAACAATAGGTGGTAAACAATATGCTATACCATTTGCTCAGGAAACAACAGCGATGTTCTATAATAAAGATAAAGTTAAAGAAGTTCCAAAAACAATGGAAGATTTAGTTGCTATGGCAAAAGAAACAGGATTTGAATACAATATAAATGATTTCTTCTTCTCATATGCATTTTTATCTGCTGGTGGAGGATATGTTTATAAGAATAATAACGGAACATTAGACCCAGCAGATATAGGACTTGGAAATGAAGGGTCAGTAGCCGGACTTCAATTTATTTCAGATTTAGTTAGCAAGAATAAGTTAATGGCAGCAGATATAACTGGTGACATAGCTAAAGGAGATTTCACATCAGGTAAAGCTGGATTCTACTTCTCAGGTCCATGGGATGTTGCAGGTGCTAAAGAAGCTGGATTAAACTTTGGTGTAATTCCAATGCCAACTTTAAATGGAAAAGCTCCACAAACATTTTTAGGTGTTCAAACTGCATTTGTTAATGAAAATTCAAAAAACAAAGACATAGCTTGGAAGTTAATGGAGGAATTTGTTAACAAGGGACAAGATATAGTTTATAAAACTGGTAGCAGAATTCCTGTAGCTAAAGGATATACAGTTGATGATGAATATACTAAAGCATTTATGGAACAAGCAAAAGTTGCTATGCCAATGCCAAATATAGTAGAAGTTCAAGCTATGTGGGAACCAGCAGCAAATAATTTAAAGTTATTAACTTCAGGTCAAATAGATGCTAAAACAGCTGGAAAGAATATAGTTGATCAAGTAAAAGAAGGCATTAAACAAATAAAATAGTAGATGCAGATAAATAGAGATAGGTGATTTACCTATCTCTATATAAAATAAAGGGGGATTTAACATGGGCATGAAGAGTAAAAGTCATAAAGCTTACTATTTCTTAGCACCAGCACTTATTTCAATATGTATATTTACGTTACTTCCAGTATTATCAACAATATACTATGCTTTTACTGATTATACTCAGTTTTCAAAAGGCGAAATTAAATTAGTAGGATTAGCTAATTTTATAGAAGTATTAACCGGACCTTTTAAAGAAACATTTTTACCTGTATTTGCATGGACAATGATTTTTGCTATATTATCAACACTTGGATGCTTTTTCTTAGGATTAATAATAGCATTAGTTTTAAATAATCCTAATATAAAAGAAAGAGGATTTTACAAAGGAATACTAATTCTTCCTTGGGCTTTGCCAGCATCTGTTGCAATTTTATCCTTCCAAGGCTTATTTAATGGAAGCTACGGACAAATAAATAATTTACTAATGCAGCTAAATATAATACAAGAACCTATAAAATGGTTAGCAGATCCTAATTTAGCCAGAATGAGTATAATATTAGTTAATATATGGCTTGGGTTTCCATATATGATGAATGTTTGTTTAGGATCATTATCGGCAATACCAGAAGTTTATTATGAAGCAGCTATGGTAGATGGTGCAAGTAAATGGAAGCAATTCACAAGTATTACATTACCATCAATAGCTAAAACTGCTTATCCACTTGTAATATCATCTTTTGCCTTTAATTTTAATAATTTTGGTTCAGCTTTTTTAATAACAGCTGGAGGACCACCAAGATTGACAACGCAATTTGCAGGATATACAGATATATTAGCATCAGTAAATTATAAACTTTCAATGCAATTTGGAAGATTTGATATTGCCTCAGCACTTAGCATAATAATATTTATAATAATTGCATCAATTTCATTTATTCAAATGAAAGCATCTGGCCAGTTTGAGGAGGTTGATTAATAATGCAAACAGAGGTAAATCTAAAGAGTATTTCAACAAAACAAAAAAAGGTAAAATATAAAAAGAAATTAAGACCTGATGAAATTAGAACAGCTTGGTTTGGTAGAATCTTTATATGGATAATGATATTAATAACATTATTTCCTATAGTGGCTGTAGTTTCAGCTTCAATGGCTAAAGGACAAGCGTTTACTCAAACAACATTTTTCCCATCAGAATGGACACTGGAGAATTACAGAAGAGTATTTGAGAAAACAAACTTCTTATTATGGATAAAAAACTCATTAATGATTTGTACAATAGTAGCAACAGTTCAATTGCTATTATCAGTGCCAGCAGCATTTGCTTTTTCAAAATTAAGATTTTGGGGAAGAAAAAATGGATTAATGAGTTTATTAATACTTCAAATGTTTCCAGCAACTATGGCATTACCAGCAATAATGGGAATAGTTTTCACATTAAATTTGACCAATAAACCATGGGTATTAATATTAATACTAGCAGGTGGAAGTGCTTATAATATATGGCTTTTAAAAGGAGCGGTAGATGGAATTCCAGAGGAGTTAGTTGAAGCTGCTTATATAGATGGTGCATCAACATGGAAGGTATTTACTGTAATAATATTACCATTACTTAGAAATATGTTAATAGTTATATTCTTATTTGCCTTTATAGGAGCTTATAGTGAATTTATGTTTACTTCAGCAATATTAAAAAATGCAGAAGTACAAACTATAGTAACAGGACTTCAAAAGTTCATTAAAGATCAATTTTCTGCAAATTGGACAATGTATTCATCAGCAGCAGTAATGGCGGCTTTACCAATAGTAGTAATATTTATGCTTTTACAAAAATATATAGCATCAGGGTTAGTTTCAGGATCAGTAAAAGAGTAAGAAAGTAATCTTAACTTAAGTGTTATGGTACAAAAAATTGAATAATAATGAAGTTTATATCGAATACTTTATCGAAACTTGGAGGGAGTTATGATAAACATAAGAGATATTGCAAGAATAGCAGGGGTAGGGGTTAGTACAGTATCAAGAGTAATTAATGATCATCCAGATGTAAAGGAACAAACTAGAGAACGAGTATTAGAAGTAATAAGAGAAAATAATTATATACCGAACAATAGTGCAAGAAATCTTAAAAAAAATAATACAAATAACATTGGAGTCTTAATAAAAGGAGTTTTTAATCCATTCTTTTCAGAAATGTTAGATTATATAAGTAAAAGGATTTCTAAGGCTGGATACTCTATGATATTAGAACATCATGATTACTTAAGTGATGATGAAATGAATAACCTAATATCTATGATAAAAGAAAAGAGATTACAAGGTGTAATTTGTTTAGGTGGAAACTTTACAGAAGTAAAAAATGATGATTTTAATGATATTGATGTACCTGTAGTATTAACTTCTATAAATCATAAATATGGGAAAGAGTTTTCAAATTTTTCTTCAGTGTCCATAGACAACGAGGAGGCAGCTTATTCTGCTACTAAATATCTAATAGAGTGTGGACATAGGAACATAGCTATAATGCTAGGTGATGAAAATGACTTTGGAATTGGATATCTAAGAGAAGCTGGTTATTTAAAAGCATTAAATGAAAATAGTATTAAGTTTAATGAAGGTTATAGAGTTTTAGGACACTATGATTATAGAGGAGCATACGAAAAAACTAATAGTTTATTAAAATATAATAAAGATATAACAGCTATATTTGCTATATCAGACATAATGGCTGTAGGGTGTGCAAAAGCTATAAAAGATAATGGCTTAGAAGTAGGTAAAGATATTTCAATAATAGGGTTTGATGGGATGGATATTAGCGAATTCTATAATCCTACAATTACAACAGTTGTACAACCTAAAGTAGAGATGGCAAAAATAAGCGTTGATTTATTGTTAGACCTAATAGTAAATAAAACAGATAACAAGCACATAATGCTTAATACTGAACTTGTACAAAGGGAATCAACTAACTTTAATGTGAATAGATAGAAATATTTAGTCAACTCATATAGTAATACCTTTGATGTTATGAGTTGGTTAATATAAATAATATAGATTTAAAATGTATTATTTAAAACTCTCACTAATATTTATAAAAAATCTCTTATGAAAGTAATAAACCTATTATCAAATAACCTTCACGAACATAGTAATTATAATATAGAATAGGCTTTATGAGAAATGAGGTAAAATTTATGGAAAGAAGTAGTGGAATATTAATGCATATTTCATCACTACCAGGAAAATATGGAATAGGAACATTTGGAATAGAAGCCTTTGCCTTTGTAGATTTTTTAAAGAAAAGTAGACAAAAGTATTGGCAGATACTACCTTTAGGACAAACTAGTTATGGTGACTCACCATATCAATGCTTTTCAGCATTTGCAGGTAATCCATATTTTATAGATTTCGAAATATTAGAAGAAGAGGGGTTATTAGAAGAAGAAGATTATTCTAATTTAGATTATGGCTTAGATGAGAATTGTGTAGATTATGCTAAGTTATTTGTAAATAAAAATAAAATACTAAAAAAAGCATACCATAATTCAAAGAATAAATTTAATAATGATATAGAGGATTTCAAAGAAAAAAATAAGCTTTGGTTAAATGATTATTCTCTATATATGGCTGTGAAAAATCATTTTAACTTAGTTAGTTGGCAAAAGTGGGATGATGATATAAGATTAAGAAAAGATGAAGCCATAAATTATTATAAAAAAATGTTAAAAGATGAAATTGATTATTGGGTATTTGTACAATATATGTTTTTTAAACAATGGTATAGTTTGAAGAAATATGCTAATGAAAATGGAATAAAAATAATAGGAGATATTCCAATATATGTTTCAGAAGATAGTGCAGATATTTGGAGCAATCCTAAGTATTTTAAAGTCGATGAAAATATGATTCCAATAACTGTTGCAGGTTGTCCTCCGGATACTTTTTCAGCTACTGGCCAACTATGGGGAAATCCTATTTATAACTGGGATAATTTAGATAGAGATGGATATGGTTGGTGGATTGATAGAGTTAGAGAAAGTTTTAAATTATATGATGTAGTAAGAATAGACCATTTTAGAGGGTTTGAAGCATATTGGGAAATACCATATGGAAACAAAACAGCAGAATTTGGGCAATGGACAAAAGGGCCTGGAATTAAATTATTTAATGCTATAAAAGATAATCTTGGAGACGTGAATATAATAGCAGAAGATTTGGGAATGATGACAGATGACGTAATAGAGCTTAGAGATAAAACAGGATTTCCTGGAATGAAAATTTTACAGTTTGGATTTGGCGGAGAAGATAGTGTAGACTTACCACATAATTATCATGCTAATTGTGTGGCTTACACAGGCACACATGATAACGATACAAATTGTGGATGGTATAATGTAACTGGAAGTAAAAATGAAATAGAAAAAGCTAAAAAATATTTAAATTTAACTTATGATGAAGGAATATCAAGAGGATTAATAAGAGGAGTTTGGGGAAGTCAAGCTTATTTAGCAATAACCACAATGCAAGATTTTTTAGGATTAGGTAATGAAGCTAGAATGAATTTACCTTCTACATTAGGTGGCAATTGGACTTGGAGAGCTTCAAAAAAAGATTTAAACGATAAATTAGCAGAGGAAATATTTGAATTAACTAGATTATATGGTAGATAATTTAATTAAATTATAAATAAATCCCAGATAAAAGTTATAAATAAAGCTCATGGAGAATATTCTCCATGAGCTTTATTTATAATAATATTAAGGTACATAATATTTAAAGAGGTGGTTTAAAATGAGAGTCCTAGTAATGAGTATAAATTTAAGAGCAAGTT
Source organism: Clostridium sp. LS3 (assembly GCF_055330225.1). NCBI lineage: Bacteria > Bacillati > Bacillota > Clostridia > Eubacteriales > Clostridiaceae > Clostridium > Clostridium sp. LS3. Next base: position 3,443,310 of record NZ_CM143921.1, on the reverse strand, counting down.
GGGTACATTCTTTAAAAGAAAAGAGAATGGTAGTTAGAAGTATAACTCAGAAGTTAAAAAATAAATTCAATATTTCTGTAAGTGAGATAAGTGATCAAGATATTCATCAAAGTATTGTAATTGGAATTTCAGGAATATGTGCAACTAGTGCTCAAGTAGATTCTACTATGGAAAATATAATAAATTTTATAGAAGAAAATACAGATGCAGAGCTTATAAAAATAGATAAAGAAGTAGTAATGTTTTAAAATTTATAAAAATAAATTTTAAAATGTTGTTGACAAATATAATTAATAATCGTATATTAATATCAATATAAAAATTAAATATTTTGATTACGTTTCTTATCAAGAGTGGTGGAGGGACTGGCCCTGTGAAACCCAGCAACCTGTAATAGGATTATAAGATAAGTCTAATTAATGTTGGACTAAAACTATATTCTATTAAGTTTGGTGCTAAATCCTGCAGCTTTAAGCTGATAGATGAGAGAATAAATTAGTATGTGAGTAATTATACGCACTAGAGATTTATTCTCCAGTGCGTTTTTTGTTTTACTTTAAGTTTCTTTAAAGGGGGAATTAATTGTGATAGAAATTAATAACTTAAGTAAAAGCTTTGACAAAGTAGAAGTTATAAAGAATGTTTCGCTTAAGATAGAAGAAGGACAAGTATATGGAATTATAGGACATAGTGGGGCAGGGAAATCAACTTTATTAAGATGTATAAATGGGCTAGAAAGTTATGAAGATGGATCTCTTACAGTAATGGGTAAAGAGGTTAAAGATTTAAGTGGAATTGAACTTAGGGAATTTAGAAAAGATCTTGGTATGATATTTCAAGGGTTCAATTTATTAAATAGAAAAAATGTATTTGAAAATGTAGCATTACCACTAGAGGTTTGGGGATATGAAGAAGAGTATAAGGAATACAAAGAAAAATGCAAGGGAAAAGGGGAGAGTTTTTGTAGTTACAAAAAATTTAGAAAAGAAAAAATATATAATAGAGTAACTGAACTTTTAAAGTTAGTTGGACTTTCAGAAAAAGCAGATGCAAAACCATCTAATTTAAGTGGAGGTCAAAAGCAAAGAGTGGCTATAGCGAGAGCTTTAGCATTAGAGCCTAAAATTTTACTTTGTGATGAAGCTACATCAGCATTAGATCCTAAGATTACAAAGGATATATTAGAACTTCTTTCAAAGATAAATAAAGAGTTAGGAATTACAATAGTTATTGTTACCCACCAAATGGAAGTAGTTAAAGAGGTTTGTGAAAAAGTTGCATTAATAGAAGGGGGCATTTTAAAAGTACAAGGCAATTCAGAAGACTTATTCTTAAAACCAGGAGTATCGCTTAAGAAGTTTTTAGGTGAACAGGATGAAGAGCTACTACCAGCGATAGGGATAAACATAAAATTATTTTTTCCAAGCACATCATCAGAAAATGCACTTATCACGAAAATGTCAAGAGAGTTAAATATAGACTTTTCAATAGTTTGGGGCAAATTAGAAAAGTTTAGAGATGATGTACTTGGAAGCTTAGTAATAAACATAGAAGAGGAAGATAAGGAAAGGGTAATAAATTATTTAGAAAAGAAAAATGTAATATTGGAGGTGCTTAGCTAATGTCAGATATATTATTAAAGGCTCTGGGGCAAACAATTATAATGGTATTTTTCTCAACTGTATTTTCAATAATATTAGGATTTGTACCAGCAATAATCTTAATAGTTACAGAGCCAAATGGATTAAAGCCAAATAAGTTTATTTACAAAATATTAGACACTATAATAAATATCCTAAGAAGTTTTCCATTTATAATATTAATGGTGTTTATGGTACCTTTAACTAGGTTAATAGTAGGAAAATCAACAGGAATACAAGGTGCAATAGTCCCTTTAACTATAGCAGCAGCTCCATTTGTAGCAAGAATAATAGAATCTGCCTTAAAAGAAGTAGATCCAGGTGTAGTAGAAGCAGCAAAATCTTTTGGAGCATCAAATACTCAGCTAATATTTAAGGTTATGCTTAAAGAAGCTGTTCCATCAATAATTTCTGGACTAACTTTAACTGTAATTAGTATAATAGGCTATTCAGCTATGGCAGGAAGTGTAGGTGGTGGCGGACTTGGGGATCTTGCCATAAGATATGGTTATCAAAGATATCAGACAGATGTAATGATTGTAACAGTTTTAATTTTAATAATAATTGTACAAGTGTTGCAATCTTTAGGAAATTACTTATATAAAAAACTATCATAATAAAGTTATGAAAATATAAAAATAAAAGCAATTGATATAGGAGAATAAATTTAATTAAATAAAAATTAAAGAAATTTAAATTGTCTAATTTTAACTGACAATTGTACATTAAAAAAGGGGGCTTTCAATATGAAAAGAAAATCAATATTAACATTATTATTAACAGGGGCTTTAGTAATAAGCTTAGTAGGTTGTGGAGGTAAGGGAAAAGAAACAGGTTCAGCAGCTGAAGATAAAACAATAACAATAGGGGTTACACCGGTTCCTCATAAGGAAATAGTAGAACAAATTGTACCAGATCTTAAAGAAGAGGGGTACACATTAAAAATAGTAGAATTTACAGATTATGTAACGCCAAATACAGCCTTAGCTGAAGGGGAATTAGATGCGAACTATTTTCAACATATTGCATACTTAAATGAGACAAATGAAAGTAAAAAGCTAGATTTAACTTATACTGCAGAAATTCATTTAGAGCCAATAGCAGCATACTCTAAAAAAGTTAAAAGTGTAAATGAAATAAAAGATGGGGCTAGAGTTGCAATTCCAAATGATCCATCAAATGAAGCAAGAGCATTAAGGTTATTAGAAAAACAAGGATTAATTAAACTTAAAGAAGGAGAATTAGTAACGCCTAAGGATATAACAGAAAACAGTAAAAACTTAAAATTTGATGAATTAGAGGCAGCGCAACTACCAAGAGTATTAGAAGAAGTAGATTTAGCTGTTATAAATGGTAACTATGCTATAGAGGCAGGATTAAATCCATCTAAGGATTCATTAGCAATAGAAGATAAAGATGCAGAAGCAGCAAAGGTTTATAGAAACATATTAGCTGTTAAGAAGGGAAATGAAAATAGTGAGAAAATTAAAGCTTTAACAAAAGCTTTAACATCAGATAAAGTTAAGAAATTTATAGAAGAAAAATATAATGGAACAGTAATTCCAACTTTCTAAATTCCATATTCAACTATTAATGTTTAGGTATTAAAGGGATAAGAGTGAGTAGTAGGGTTTTAATAGAAACTCACTACTCACTCTTTAATTTGTATGAAGAATTGATTTAATCCTTTTATGATATAATAGCAAATATATGAAAAGGGATATATTTTATTGTTGAAGAAAAGAATGGATAGGTGAGATAGTATGGAGAAGTTATATTATAAAAATCAATATATAAAGGAGTTTGAAGCAGAGATTATATCTATAAAAAATACAGATAATAAGTATCATGTAGCGCTAGATAAAACAGCATTTTTTCCAGGAGGTGGAGGTCAATCCTGTGATTTAGGAGAGATAGATGGAAAAACTGTAATTGATGTCTATGAAGAAAAAGGAATAGTTTATCATGTTCTTTCAGAAGAAATTATCAATAAAAGATGTATTAAGGGAAAAATAGATTGGAATAGAAGAGAAGATGGTATGCATCAACATTTTGCTCAGCATGTACTTTCGGGTTGCTTCTTTAAATTATTTAATGCAAATACAGTAAGTGTTCATTTAGGAAGAGAAATTAGCACAGTAGATATTTTGGGTTATTTAAATGAAAATCAAATAAGAAAAGCAGAGGAAATAGCAAATGATATCATAAGGCAAAATATATTAGTTGAGTTTATGACACCTGAAGCTAATGAATTAAAAAATCTAAACTTAAGAAGAGACTTACCAAATACTGAAGATGAAATAAGAGTAGTTAAAATAGGAGAGCTTGATATTAATGCTTGTTGTGGAGTACATCCTGCCAAAACATTAGATTTAAGAATGATAAAAATTAAAAAATACGAAAAAAATAAAGGTAATACTAGAATAGAATTTTTAGCAGGAGAAAGAGCAATTAAAGATTCTTTGAGTAAAGATAAAATATTAAGAGATATTTGTGTTTACTTAAGTAGTAGTGAAGAAGAAGCATTAAATAGCATAAAAAACTTAAAAAATAATATAGAAGATTTAATAAAGGAAAAAAAGAAAATAGATGAAGAGCTTATGCAATATGAAATAGATGAGCTACTTTTGAATTCTAATAAACATGGAGAAATCATAATTTTAAAGAAAATATATGAAGAAAGAGATATTAATTATGTTAGAAAGCTTCTTAATAAATTAAATGATAAAGATAATGTAATTAGTTTAATTGCAGTTAAAAATCATAATAAGGTAAATGTATTGTTTGGAGCTTCTAAAAATATAGATTTTGTGAATATGGGTAATTTATTAAAAGAATTAATTAAATTTATAAATGGAAAAGGTGGAGGAAATAAGTTTTTAGCTCAAGGCTATGGAGATAGCATAAATGTAGGTGAATTTTTAAATCATGCCTATGATGAAATAAAAGAAAAGTTAATTTAGTTAAAAAGCTACTTTGAAATATATAAAAATTTCAAAGTAGCTTTTCCTTTTATTAAGATAGTATTACTATATACATAGTAAATGCTATCAATGTATGTGAGATTATTGAATTATAAGTAATATATTAAAGAAGAGACATTGCTAAATTAAACTTTCTAGCATCATCATTATTTGATATAATAAAATTAATAATAAATAATCTTTTTAGTGTTATGCTTTTCGAAATTTTATTATCCCAAAGTTGATGTTTCTTTATTTTATTTATTAAAAGTACAAGCTTTTGCCTTAATATTGATGTGTGAAAGTTGAGTTATATAAATTATAATTTTAAATTGCCATTTTTTTAAAACTTATACAATTTATAATAATGATAATGGGGATATTTTACTTTTTCTATTGTTATTATAATTTCAAAGGAAAGTATTTAGATTCTGTCAAATCTATTATATTTTATTATATCTAGAGTTCAATGTTAATATGACTTAGCAAAACTTTAAATTATACTAGGAGGAATGTAATGAATAATTCTAATATATTATCTTCATTAAAAATTTTATATGTTGAGGATGAGCCAATTACAAGAGATTATGTTTCAAAGTATTTGAAACAACAAGTAGGAAAAGTTATATTAGCAGTGGATGGAAATGACGGTATAAAAAAATTCTCTGAATTTGATCCAGATATAATTATAACAGATTTAGTTCTTCCAGATATGAGTGGAATTGAAATGATGGCAAAAATAAGAGAAAATAAAGTTAAATGTCCTGTTATAATAACTTCAGCATTATGTGATTCACAAACTATTTTAAAGAGTATAGATTTAAAAATAGATAAATATTTAGTAAAACCAATAGACTTGAATATCCTATTGAAAACATTATTAAGTATTTCAGTTCAATTATTAGAGGAGAATCACGGTGTTCTTGTAATAAATGAGGAACTTATTGTTTCAAAGGAAAATAAAGATAAGTTGGAGTTAGATATAAGGAATATATATTCCAAATATTTAAAAAGCGTTACTGGAAAAGGAGCTAAAACCATACAGGTTTTTATAAAAGGAAAAGTAATAGAAATTGTTTCAAAAGAAAATTTAACATTAATTGAAGAAAGTTTACTTAATGCAGGAAGACATAGTAAAGACGTTGAAATTATTAGAAAGGTCATATATGAGAATACAAAGTTACTTATTGAACAGGAATTAGAAAAATTAATTGATAGAAAAGTGGTGATGGATAAAGTCGAAATTTATCCATATGAAAAATACGAAAAGATTAATTTTAATATTAAATAATACAAAAAAGGTTTAATTTAGTTGAAAAGTAATATTTAGTATAAAAAATGCTACTATTAATAGATTAATAGTAGCATTTTTTAGTGTTTTTTTAATTAGGTTTACTTTCAAATTAATTACTACTATAGACAAATTTTTTAAAAAAAGTTAAACAAAATTATAATTTTCATTAAATTTTATTATATAATAAAATTTATAAAAAAATATTTACAAAATATTAACTTATTGATATAATCAAAACATAAAATTAAAGTTTAGAATTATAATTTATATTGCTAAGAAAAGATAGATATATTTTTATAAGCTGTTTTTTTTATATAAATTATAATTGAAATTTAAAATTTAATATTTTATGGACTAGCTTTTTAAAACAATTTTGAAATTGCAATTTATAAAGCCCATAACAAAACTTGAAATAGTTTTTGTTATGGGCTTTTTTTATTAAAAAAATTTATTTTAAAAGGTAGTAAGTATTATAAAGAGAGGATATTACTATGATTAAAAAAATTAATTTATTTGTTCTATTAGCTTTTTTTATGAATATACTTGTTCAGGGTTTAAACTTAAAGAGTGTATCGGCCAATGAAAATGTAAATTTAGAAATTAACCTAAAAAAAGCTATTACAGGAACTGCGCCGTTCAATACTACTGGCATGGGACCGGGGCTACATCCTGGAGATGATTATAGTGATAATGATAATTATGTTCGAACAATGGACATAATTACTTATGAGATTCACTATTCAGTAAATCCAGCAGGAGGAGTAGCAAGCAATACTGTTATAACAAGTACAATACCACTTAATGCTGAAGGAAAAACTGTCGCTGTATGGGAAGATAAGTTAACTACTATGTATCCAGGGCTTATTGTTTCAGATGGCGGAAGAACTTTAACTTATAATATTGGTAATGTGACAGCGGGAAATGCTTATACATTTTCACCTACTGCAAAAGTTTTAACCACTGCAGGAAATGGAGAGGCATTTTCATTATCAGCATCAATCAGTGCTGATAATGCGAATGTAAAAACTACACAACCGTATACAGCTACAGTATCAGCACTCCCGAAGGTTGACTTAAGTAAACAGACAGATGGAAGCTTTGATGCACTAGGGCCTAACGGAGAAAAAGGAAAAGTTTATACCTTTGCCATTGGACTTACGATTGGTGATGGAAAAGGTGGGGAGGCTGTACCAGGTACAATAACTTTTACAGATGATTTGAGTAATTTTGGGTTACCAAATGCAAGATTGTATAACTTTGATGGTAAACCAGCGGTTGGAGTTAATGGAGATGGTAGATGCCTAGTATCTTTACCAAACGGGGGAACTGCTACTACTCAGTACGATGAATTTTCAGTATCAGGAACACCAACAATATCAGCTACTCAATCCTCACCAGGAGCAAATGTAGACATAAGTATTAGAAATATAGATCAAGAAGGGAGATATTTCCCAACAAAAAATGCAAATGGTACGGCTATTTCAGCAGATAAAAAATATATATTTGCAGGATATATATCACTTTGGGTTGATTACAATGATATTCCTGTAGGTTATACCGATGTAATTAACAAATATACAAATTTATCTTTAACTGGAATGAGTGGAACTCAAAATTATGGAGGGCAGCCGGAACCTTTAGACAATAATGTGATTAAATTTAATGTATATAGAGCACCAGAGGGAACAGGAAATTTTTCTGCAAATTACCTTATGTACACCATAAGTGCAGATGAGTATAGGAATTTACCTACTCAAATGGATATTTTATCAGGTGATGGAGTGGTGTATCCAGGGCAGGTATTTGGATTGACTGCAACAAGCGGTAATGGGGGAAATATTCCATTAAATAATTATGAAATGCTTATTAAAATAGATCCAAGCAGGCTTAAGGTTACTGATTTGCAAGGTAAACCAGGTGTTGCATATGTACTTAAAGGTACCCCTGGATTAGATGATATTCTACAAGTACAATATGGAACAGGTACCTATGATAATTTTGATATACAACAAAATGACAATGCTAAAGATGCAACTTGGTATAATAGCACTACAGAAGCTTTAGATTCAGGAAGTGGACCTATAAATAAGGTTAGGCTTATTACAAAGCCAGGAAAAAGCCTACCTGTCGGTGCTGATAATATTATGTTTGGAGTAAATGTTGCAGCTTTAAATAATCCGATTAATACGGTAATACCTTCAGTTATGGCTGTTAGAGCTGACGAAGTAAATAGTGGAAACTGGCAAATGTCGAATTATGACCCAATAAATCATAACAGAAATTTAGGGGATAGGGTATTTATAACAGAAGTATTATCTAGAATACAAAAAGATACAGAGCCATCTGGAATTAAGACTTCTAAAGTTAATAAGGAAGTTACTTTTAAGATAACTCCTACATTAACTACAGATTCTAGATATACAAATGTTACTACAGTAGATAATGTTACTGTAACAGATACATTGCCAAAGGGGCTTACGTATATTCAAGGAAGCGGTAGTTTAGAACCAGACAGCGTAGTTAAAAATCAAGATGGAACCACAACTATTCAATGGACTTTAATAAATGTTAATATAAATGCACCTATTGAACCAATATTATATAAAACCATTGTTGATTTTAATGTTAAAAATGCAACGGTTTTAGAGAATAAAACGGTTATTAGTACACCATTAGACAGCAGTGCAGAAGCATTTAGGACTTCTAAGTATGGATTAAATATTGTAAATTTAAGTGCTTGGGGTATAGGTAAATTTACACCTGAACCTACTGTTGAATTAGGTGATGATTTAACATACACCTTAAAATATGCAGTGTTTAAGGAAGAAGCATTTAGTGATTTTAACCTCATAGATATACTTCCTTATAATGGAGATACAAGAACTCCTGCAAGTAATTTTAACGGCGGATATACAATTAAAGAACTTTCAGGAACTAATGGAGAAACTTTTTATTTTACAACAGATCCTCAAAGTAGTATAAATAGAGATCCTTCATTGAATACAAATACATGGATACCATATACACCTGAGGTAGCTATAGGTAAAAACATTACAGCTATAAAAATTCATGCAAATACTCTTACTTCTACTGATGGAGCAAAAGAAGTTACAGTTAAATTAGCTCCAGCTAATAATAAGGGTGGAGATATATACACAAATAATTTTAGTGGTAGAGTTTCAAATGTAAATGCTATTGTATATTCTAATGATGTTCCTATAACAGTGGTTTCAAGTTCTATAGGCGACTATGTATGGAATGATGCAAATGGTAATGGAGTAAAGGATTCAGGTGAATTAGGAATTCCTAATGTAACAGTACATCTTTTAGATCAACAAGGGAATAAAATAACATCTACTGTAACGAATAGTGAAGGTTATTATAGCTTTAACGAATTACATTCAGGAAGTTATCAAGTGAAAGTTGATGAAAGTACATTACCTAATAATTTGATTCAAACTTATGATTTGGACAAGGTTTTAGATAATTCAACAATAATTCAGCTTGATGCTAATACACAGAATCATGATGTAAATTTTGGATATAAAGAAAAACTAGGAAATCTAGTAGTAAAATACTTGGAGCAGGGAACAAACAAAGAACTTGCACCAGAGGTTATAGATATTCAAAAAGTAGGAACAGATTATACAACAAAAGCAGAAATAATATATGGATATAGCTTAGTAAGCACACCCTCAAATGCAACAGGAAAGTATATAGATGGAACTGTGGAAGTAATATATTATTATACAAAAGCGATACCATGGATACCACTACTGCCAGCTGAAAAATTAGGAGATCTAGTAGTAAAATACTTGGAGCAGGGAACAAACAAGGAACTTGCACCAGAGGTTACAGATAAGGAAAAAGTAGGAACAGATTATACAACAACAGCAGAATCAATAGATGGATATAGTTTAGTAAGCACACCATCAAATGCAGCAGGAAAGTATGTAGATGGAACAGTAGAAGTAATATATTATTATGCAAAAACAATACCATGGACACCGTTAGAGCCAGCTGAAAGGTTAGGAAATCTAGTAGTAAAATACTTGGAGCAGGGAACAAACAAGGAACTTGCACCAGAGGTCACAGGTAAGGAAAAAGTAGGAACAGATTATACAACAAAAGCAGAAGTAATAGATGGATATACTTTAGTAAGCACACCATCAAATACAACAGGACAATATATAGATGGAACAGTAGAAGTAATATATTATTATACAAAAACAATACCATGGACACCATTAGAACCAGCTGAAAAGTTAGGAAATCTAGTAGTAAAATATTTGGAGCAAGGAACGAACAAAGAACTTGCGTTACAAATAGGAGATAAGGGTTTAGTAGGAACAGAATATTTCACAACAGCAAAAGATATTGATGGATATGAGATGGTTGCAGTACCAAGTAATGAAAAAGGAAAGTATATAGATGGAACAGTAGAAGTAATATACTTCTATTCCCCAAAAAAAGTAACTATATCACAAAGTACAGCGCCACAAAACACAGTGCCACAAAAAGTATCACAAGGCATAGTACAACAAGATAAAATTGAAGAAGAAGCACCTTTATTGCCAAAGACTGGTGAAGAAGGTTACATTTTATATTATGTTTTAGGGGCATTGTTTTTAATCGCTGGATTAAGACTAACTTCAAGAAAAAGTAAAAAAATATAGTGTAATTTAATAATTAGGCCTCTATAATGTATTCTATTTAATATATTATAGAGGTTCTTTTTTCAGTTTTAGAGTTTATATAATTTGTATTACATGTTGTATTAAGGAATTGAACTTATACAATAAAAGTAGATTATATGAAATTGTTATTTTATTGAATAATGATATTTCTTTTTGGTATTAGTGAGCTTCAAGAAAGAAGTTTTGTTTGTCTTGTGCTATTAACAATATTTCTATTAAGAAAAATTTTTTCTTAAACTAAATGAATGAATCTAAGTAATTAATTATAAAAAAATTTACTATTTATTAAGATGATATAGCTAAAAAATTTATTGTCGTAAATAGCTAGTACTTTTTTATATTTGTAAAAACAACAGATATAAAAATTAATTTTGTAACCAAGTTTAAATATCTTTAGTATACTAAATTAAGAATTAATATAATAATTGTATATTTATATATCTGCATATTTATATATAAAGAACAGGAGGGATGGAAGTGGCAAAGTGGGTACTAGATGCAGGACATGGTGGCAATGACCCAGGGGCAATAGGTAAACATGGTAGAAGAGAAGCAGACGTAGTTTTAGAAGCAGTGTATGAAGCAAAAAGATTATTAGAAAGAAACGGAGAAATAATATTACTGACTAGAGCATCAGATGTAACGGTAGATTCAAAAGATAGAGCAAGTATAGCTAATAATTGGAATGCAGATTACTTTATTAGCTTCCACATGAATTCCTTTGTTGAAGAGTCAGTAAAGGGAAGTGAAATAGTAATATTCGAAAAAGGCCATAAATCAGAAGAACTAGCAAAATTTATAAAAGATGAGCTACTTGCAAATCTAAAATCTAATGATAGAGGAATAAAAGAAGCTAGCTATACTGTTTTAAGAGAGACAAGTATGCCAGCAGTTATTATAGAAGCTGAATTTATATCTAATGAAGACATAGAAAAAAACTTTAGTAGTATTAAATACGGGTACATGGTAGCCAAAGCTTGTTTAGCTATGGTTGATAAGGTTTTACTAGATGCTCCACCAAAAAAACCTAAAACTCCTACAAGAGAAGGCTGGAGAATTTGTATAGGATATTATCAGGATTATGAAGAGGCAGAAGTAGAATTAATGAAATTAAATAAGAATGGATTAAAAGAAGCTTATATTGTTCCTTATCCAGAAGAAAGTAAATAAGTAGCAGTTTAGAAAATAATTAAGCTGATTTTAATATGTAATTAGTAGAGAGTTTCGAATAGCCTAATTATCTAATTAAATTTTCAAACAAGGATAAGTTTGTTTCATTCTAATATATTTTATTTAAATTTAATTTTAGACATTAATATATAATTTGAAATTAGTATTATAAAAATCAAAAGCTATAATTTCGTATTGATATATGCAAAATTATAGCTTTTTTATATAAGTTTATTCAGAGTAAACAAAAATAAATGATATTAAAAAAATAATGACTCTTAAATGGATTAAAATGTTAATTTTTTATTTTAGTGTGAAATTTTAATTTAGAGAGACTATAAAAATTAACTGTATTATATGGTATAATTTGTATATAAAATAACTTAGGTTAATGAGTAATTGTAATTGACTGTGAAGATAGGTATATTCTAAAAAAGAGTTTTAATGGAGATAATATTTGAATTTTTATGTACTCTATTGATTGAATGATGTTTTGAGGTGATTTCCGGTCAGAAAGTTAATATTGTAAATTAGAAAAATTAATTTAGGTATTATTACACTTTTTTATGTAGGATTAAGTATATTATTTATTATACTTTTGGTTAAAGTTAATAGCATTGTAGCTAAAATGATTTTGGGTTTAGCCATAACATTAATTTTATCAATTCTAATTAAGTTATGGGTAAAGTTATATAAAAACAAAGTATTTTAAGCAATGCATAATTTTAATTTAAGACTAGCTATTTAAATTATTAAAGGTGATGTTTTTGTATTATTAGTTAAAGCAGCTTTTAACTAAATCGATATTATAAAAAATTTTTAATTATTATATGCAGAACATAGGAGTTGATATTATGGAAATTAAATATAAAAATACTATTGAAGACGTTGAAATTTTCTGTAATTACTTTAGTGAGAAGTTCTTAAAAGGATCTTTATATATAGAGAAATTTCTTCTAGTTGCAATACCTTTTTTTAGTGGAATATATTATTCAAATGTAGAAAATACTAGTCTATATTTTTTTACTAATTCTGTAGTAATGACAATAATAGTAATATATATGATATTTAAATTAGAACCTAAATTTAAAAGAAATGTTGCAAAAAAACAAGCAATTAAAATGTTTAATAAGAACAAATATTTTTCTAATGAAAAAACTTTAAGCATAGATAATGAATCAATTATTGTAAAATATGATAATGATAGTTTAGAAATAAAATTAAATAAAGGTATTGTATTAGATGTACTTGATAAATATATAATAATAATAGCTACAAAAAAAATAGGCTATGAAAGAAACTTAATAATTCCTATTAATGTATTTAACAGTGAAGAAGAAAAAAATGAATTTATTGAAAAAATAAAATCAATTATCTATGAAAGGAAATTATTATGAGTATTATAGATGTTATTATTCCTTTAATTTTTATTGTTATAACCCTTGATCAATTTAGATATATAAAGAAATTATTAGTAAGGACAAGAAAAAGCTTTACTGAAATATCTATTGTAGTACTAGGTATATTTATTTTTATAGGTATTACATATTTTTATGCAAGGGCTTGGATTCACTATATAATAGGAGTATTAGGTATTTTTATGTTTATAAGTATGTGGATTAAACAGGGGATTACCTTGAATGGTTTTACATCAATGTACAGGTATAAACCGTGTATACTATGGAGTGAAATTCAAAAAGTTTCGGTGATTTATGGAAAAGATATAAAAGTTAAATTATTTGGTGGCTCTATGGAGCAAGCCTTTCGTTTTAAAAAGGGTGATTATGAGAAAGTTACTGATATTTTAAGAGAAAAGCTACCTACACAAGTACACTTAGATTTGATATATAATGAAGAGTAGTAAAAAAATCCACTGATGTTTCAGTAGATTTTTTTAGAGGAATTTTATAAATTTATCTTTTCTATCATTAAAAGCTTGTATATTTCTTCTTCATCAAGAGTTTCTTCTTCAATAAGATTCATAGCTAACTTATTTAGAGTTTTTTTATTCGCTTTAAGCAATTCTAGTGTTTCTTCATAAAGAGAGTTTACTAGTTCTCTACATTCTTCAACTACTGGATTTCCATAACTATTTGAAAGAGGGCCTAGGCTTGAAAGTTTTAATAGTCCTAAGGTTTTACCCATACCATACTCTGCGATCATAGACATAGCTATTTCTGTAGTTTGGCTTAAGTCACCTTGAGCTCCAGTTGAAATTTTATCAGCTCCAAATATGATTTCTTCAGCTACTCTACCTCCTAAAAGAACCATAATTCTATTTTTAAGGTAATCTAATCTTTGGTAAGAACTATCTTTAGGAATAGTTAGTGTATATCCACCAGCACCCTTAGTAGTTGGAATAATAGTTATTTTTGAAACTTTATCCTCTGGGGTTTTTAATATAGAAACAAGGGCATGTCCAGCTTCGTGATAAGAAGTTAATAGCTTATCTTCTTCAAGATAATGACTTCTTTCTTTTTTTTCATGACCAGCAAGAACAATTGAATAAGCTCTATTTATGTGGTCTTGTCTTAATAATGTTGAATTATCTTTTGCTGCAATTATTGCAGCTTCATTAATCAAATTTTCTAATTTTGCACCAGAGAAATAAGCTGTTTTTCTAGCAATATCCTTTAAGTTCAGTTTATCATGTGGCTTATTTTCTAAGTGTAATGAAATTATTTTTTCTCTTGCACTAATATCAGGTAAGGCTACTTCTATATGCCTATCAAATCTACCGGGTCTTAATAAAGCTGAGTCAAGAGTGTCTAGTCTATTAGTTGCAGCAATAACAACTATACCTTCCTTTTCACTAAAGCCTGACATTTCTGTTAATAAAGCATTTAATGTTTGATCTCTTTCATCATTTCCACTAGAGGAACTTGAGCCACCTCGTTTTTTACCTATTGCATCTATTTCATCTATGAAAATGACAGCTTTACCTTGAGACTTTGCTTTTTTAAATAAATTTCTTATCCTAGCAGCACCAACTCCTACGTAAACTTGTACAAAGTCTGATCCACTTAATGCATAAAATGGGACACTTGCTTCACCTGCAACAGCTTTTGCTAGCAAAGTTTTACCAGTTCCTGGAGAACCATAAAGTATCACACCTTTGGGCATTCTTGCACCATAATTTTTATATTTTTGAGGATTTTTAAGAAAATCAACTATATCCATTAAGCTTTCTTTAGCTTCTTCATTGCCAGCAACTGAATTAAAGTTAAATAAATTATTAGTGTCTTCAGAAAAATCCTTAATATCTAAATTAGTTATACTTGATGCTCCAAGATTTTTTTTCTTTAGAGAAATAAAAACTATTGCAATAACTGATATTAAAAGAATGCTAGAAGAAATTGTTTTAGTAGGACTCATTACATTCGCATCTAGTACTTCTATATTGTTTTTTAATAACTCCTCTTTTAACGTAGGACTATCAGGATTATTAGTTGAATACTTTGATCCATCTTTCAAAAATATAGTTAGATTAGAATTATTATTAATTACTACTTTAGAAATATTATTAAGGGTTATATCTTCTAAAAAGCTTGAATATTGTTTATTATGGTTAGCTTTAGATGCAATGCTTGTATATCCTAAAAATATAGTAGAGAAAATTGCAGTAGCTATTGGTATCCAAATTAAGTTTTTCTTTAGTTTGTTCATCATTACCTCCTAAATAGAAGATGAATTTTCAAGAATATTGTAACACTTTAAAATATTTAGTCTACTTAAAATCATATAATTTTCCAATGTAAGTATTGGTTCATTTGTAAAATCAAAATAAATCTTTTAAGTTTATTATAAATGGAGTATACTTTAAGTAAAATAACTGACTAATTAGACTAATATCTTTAATAAGTAATATAGCAAGGGGAGATTTTATAAAATGATTAACTCAACTGCATTAACATCAGAAGATATTATTGAAATAGTTAATTTAAAATGCAAAGAAAAAGGAATAGAGGTAACCCATATAGAAATAACTAATGGAATAAAATTTTCAGGAAAAATAAATGCTAAAATAAATAGCAGTTTTAATGGTACACTATATATAAGAGAATTTGTTCATAATAAAATAATACTAGAACTAGATAGATTAAATATAACAAGCTTCGGAGTTTTAAAAAAGGCCAGTAATATAATTTTAAAAGCCATGATAAAGCTTCTTGGAGAAGATTATTTAAATATAAAAGGAAACAATATAATTATTAATTTAGAAAAGATAAATAGTGATAGTATTATTTACAATAAATCAAAGATATCAAACACATCAATAACTGATGTATATATTAAGGACAAGTACTTATATATAATTGGTACAAACTTAGATATGTATTTAAATGCATAAATGACTTTTATAATAGGAGGTAATTATGAATATATCAGGAATTAAGGTTTTGTTAACTGGAGATGATTTACTTAGTATAATAAATGATTTTGTAAAAGTAGATGGGTTAAATTTATCAAATATTGAAATTGGAGAAGAAATAAAATTACAGGGAAACTACAAAAAAGGGTTTAACCTAGAATTTATTGCAGGAGTAAAGCTTAAAAGAGTAGAAAATGGAATTATACATGGAGAAGTGTCATCCTTTAAGATAGCAAAAATGAAAATATTCTCTTTAGTAAGAAAAATGGCCTTAAAATATGCACTTAAATCACTAGAAGAAAAAGGTATTCATTATGAAGCTGGTAAGGTAGTAATAAACTTAAAAAGTATATTAAAGAATGTACCATATGTAGATTTAGATATTTCAGATATACATATTAAACAAGATATATTAAATGTAGATGTATCAAATATTAATATTTCCTTAGATGGAAGCATAAAGAAGGAAGAAATAGAAGTTGTAGAAGTAGAAGAAGTAGTTGAAGAAATAAGTGAAGATATAGAAAAAATCAAAGATTGTTATAGTAGTGGTAGAGGATATTTAGAAAATAAATTACCTCAAAAAATAAAGACATATAGTGATTATCTATTTATAATACCTGATATGACAGCTTTGTTATACAGGCTTTTAAAGGATAAGAGGGTACCAGTGAAAACTAAACTAATAATATCAGGTGCAGTTGCATATGTAGCATTCCCAACAGATATTATACCTGACAACATTCCTTTTATAGGTAAAATTGATGAAATAGCAGTAGCATTTTTTGCTTTAGATAGAATTGTAGCTGATGTGTCAATTAATATAATATTAGAAAATTGGGAAGGAAAAAATGATATAATATTAGTTATTAAAAACATACTAGAATATGTAACTAACTTTACTGGAGCAAGAAATGTTGAGAAAGTATATAACTTTGTAGAAGAAGTAATGTCGTTGTAAAATTAGTAGATCTAGTTTTAAGGAGGATAATTTTGAAGTACTATTCAGTTTATAGAGGAAAATCGGAAGTACCTAAAATATTTACAAGCTGGGAAGAATGCAAAAAAGAGGTAATAGGACAAAAAGGAGCCATATATAAAAGTTTTAAAACAGAAAAAGAAGCCATTGAGTTTTTATCTTTAATGGCAAATGGAAGAAGTGGAAGCAAGGAAGTTAGAAAAGAAGAAGAAACTTTAAGTGAAAAGGGTCTTATTATATATGTAGATGGAAGCTTTATGCTTGATAAGGGAAATTTTTCTTATGGATTAGTAGCTATAAATGATGGAGAAGTAATACATAAAGAAAGTGGTGTAGGCTTTGACGAAGAAGCTATACCATTAAGAAATGTTTCTGGAGAAGTTTTAGGTGCTA
Source organism: Clostridium sp. LS3 (assembly GCF_055330225.1). NCBI lineage: Bacteria > Bacillati > Bacillota > Clostridia > Eubacteriales > Clostridiaceae > Clostridium > Clostridium sp. LS3. The sequence continues at coordinate 3,425,802 of NZ_CM143921.1, read as the reverse complement.
TGAAGGCTGTAGAATTTGCAGATAAAAATAATTTTAAAGAAGTAACAATAGCTTTTGATTATCAAGGTATTGAATGTTGGGCTTTAGGCACATGGAAAAGAAATAATAAGATAACAGCTTCATATCATGAATTTATGAAGGAAAATATGAGAAATATGAAGGTGAAATTTAAAAAAATAAAGGGTCATAGTGGTAATACTTACAATGATATGGCAGATAAGTTAGCAAAGGAAGCACTTATAAAGTAGTTCCATAAATTTCATGGATAAAGACATTAATATTACTAATAATAACTATATCAACTTTAAAATAATTATAGAGGTGATTTATATGTCAAAAATGATGAGAAATATGGCTGCTGGAGCAGTATTAGGTGTGGCAGTAAGTGCAATGATTTTACCACAACTAGATAAAAAGTCTCAAAGAAATATGAAAAGAGCTGGAAGAAGGGCTATGAATATGGCAGGAGACGCATATGACACAATAATGGGTTATATGAAATAAAACATTTAAAAGAGTAGGAAAATCCTGCTCTTTTTTCTTTTAATATTAAAGTTATATTGCAATTTTAAGTAGATTTAATTACAATATTTTTAATTTATTCCATGAATTAAATAAGTTTAATAAATAAAAAATAAAAAAATTATTGCAAAATTTATAATTTGACGAAAAACATCTAATTTATAGAGTGATTTATAATAATAACTATTTAAGTTTGTTAAATTATGATATAATTGAATAAAAACAAGAAAATTATTAATATATAGGAATGAAAAGGAAGAGTATTGATGGAAATTCTTGCATTAGGGGAAAAAATAAAGAGAAGAAGAAAAGAATTAGATATGACTCTTAAGGATTTAGCTGGAGATAGGATTACCCCCGGCCAGATAAGTTTGGTAGAATCAGGTAGATCAAATCCTTCTATGGATTTATTAGAATACTTGGCAGGTGCATTGCAAACTTCAGTAGAGTATTTAATGGAATCTGAAGAAACTCAAGCTGAGAAGATTAGTATTTACTATGAACAAATTGCTCAATCATACATTCTATCAGGAGATTATATAACTGGAGAAAAATATATAGAAAATGCTTTATACTATGTAGAAAAATATAACTTGGAATATAGAAAAGCCAAGATCCTATATCTGCGTGCTCAAATATATGTGGAAAAGAATGAGTTGACTTTGGCTCAGCAATTTTTCTTATCATCAAATGTAATATTCATTAAAAATAATAACTATGAAGAAGTAATAAACACTTTTTTAAATTTGGGAAAAATAACACTACATTTAAAAGCATACTATTCTGCAAGTAGTTATTTAAGACAAGCTGAAAAGGTCTACTTAGATAACAATATAGGAAATGATTCATTACTTGGTGAAATATACTACTATATGGCTAAATCCTATTTTAAGACTGAGAATATAGGAAAGGCTATAGATTATTCTTTTTTAGCAAAAAGTAAGTTTGAACAAGTTCATAATAGAGAAGAATATGCTAAGACACTTCTATTAATATCAGAAGAGTATAATAAAAAAGGTGACTTATCTAATGCTATAAAATATTCTCAAAAGACTTTGGAAGTTTACAAAGAGTTAGAAGAATTAAGCAATATTTCAGAAATAGAAAACAATTTAGGAAAGCTATTTTATGAGTTTGAAAATATAGAAGAATCTTTTAAGCATTATGAAATTTCCAAAGAAATTAGAATAAGAAGAAAAGATACTAAAATAATAGATACATTAATAAATATCTGTGAGAATTATATTAAATTAAAAAACATTCCAAAGTGTGAAGAAGTGTTAGAAGAAATAAGTTATTACTTAGAAGAAGATGATATGGGAAGATTAATAGATTTAAATATATTATGGTACAGAATTTATACTATAAAAGAAATGTCTAAAGAAGCAGAGTATATTTTATTAGATACATATAAATTAGCTAAAGCAAATAATTTGTATAATCAAGCTGGACAATTAGCTATTATGATAGGTAAATTCTATATAGATAATAAAAAAGATTTTGAAGCAGCTAAATATTTAGATGAGGGAGTTAATATTTTTAAGGAAATAGGAATACTTAAAAATTAATTCAAGCGGGGGTTTTAAATGGAAATATTATCAACTGGAGAGAAAATAAAGAGGGCACGAATATATCAGGGGATAACTTTAAAGGAATTATGTGGAGATAAGGTGTCCATATCAAAGATGAGCTGCATTGAAAATGGTAAGATAAAAGCTGATAAAGAGATTTTATACTATATATCTAATAAGCTTGGAATTGATTATGACTATTTAGTTAGAGATGTTGAGGAACAGATAGTTAGCAATCTTGAGTTAATAAGAAACAATTTAGTATCAGAAGATGAAATAGATAATGTAATAAATCATAATTTAAAGTATGCATTAGAATATTCCTATAATGATTTAGCTTTTGAACTTATACATAGACTATTTAATTTTTATGTAGAAAATAATAAGGTTGAAAATATACAGCTAATAATATCACAATATTATGACTTATATCAAAAGAACAATACTCGAGAGAATACAATAATTTATTATATAGATATGGCTACATTTTTTTATAGCATAAAAGAGTACAATGAAGCTGTAAATTATTATAGTAGAACAAAAGATTTTATAAAAGATTCTAAGGATTTTGATAAAATAAAGTACGCTTATATTTGCTATAAAGAAGGAAAGTGTTATGCAAAATTAGCATTTCTAGAAGAAGCATATACTTCATTAAAAGAATCAGTAAAATATATTGATTATGTTACTGATTCTATGGAAAAGGGTGACATATATCATTGTTTTGCTATAGTTAGCATAAGATTAAAGAAAAAAGATGCTGATAAGTATATAAATATGGCTTATGAATATCAAAAAGAAGATTCAATGGTTATGGCAATAGCAAAAGGAAAAAATAGTGAGAGCTATTTTTATGTAAATGAAAGAGAAAAAGCAATTCAAGAAATTAAAGAGGGAATAAGTTTATTTCCATCTAATAATAAGAATAAATATGTTAAGTTTTTAAATAAGTGTATAAGAACACTATATAATAATGAAGAGTATGATTATGCTTATGAAATTTCAGATACAGCCTTAAACTATGCTATTGATACAGATGATATAGTTTTAATAGAAGATGCTTATTACTTAAAGGGAATGATTTTACAAAAAAAAGGCTTATATGTTCAAGCAGAGATGTATATGAACTTGTCTTTAGATTCTCTTTTTAAATTTGGTAATAAAGAAAAGAGATATAAAAGGTACTTGGATATGGCAGAGATGTATTATAAGCTAGGAGAAGTAAAGGATTCATTAAAATACTTTACATTAGCTATGAAGGTAAGTAAAGATTAATAAAAGGTAGTGTAGCACTACCTTTTTAACATTTAAGAATATTTATTTATATGGATGAAAAATTGATGTTAAAATACTTATTAATGAATACTTTGATAAAATACCAGGCATAAAGAATAAGCCTCTCATTGAAAATCAATCCTTTCTAAAATTTGAAAGTTATACTTATAATTAAATTATAATGAAATATAAGTATAAAAGAATTGACTTAAGTGTTAATATTTAAGTACATTTAAGTTATTAAAATTTAAAAAAATAATTTGAAAAAGTACAAAGAAACCATGAAATTTGGTCTCTTTGTACTTTATTTAATATTTTTTATTAAAATTAACTTAGCTGCATATCCTCTAAGTTCTGTTATTATATTTAATATGGTATTTTTCTTTGAGTACTTAAAATCTATTTTAGGGAAAGATGCCTTATGCAAAATTTCTTTTTCTTCCTTGTTTAACCTGTCTGGTGATCCCATAGATAGCCAGTAATTATAAGAAGATCCAACCTTTTCACTAATTTCATAAGTTATTATTCTAGAGGATTTCTTTATATTTTCAATATTTAAAGAAAATTTTCTTTTATATATTTTTCTTTTACCTCTTTTAGTAAATATATCATCATATTTTTGAAGTTCATTTATTTCATCTGTATAAGAATAAAGTAAAATACAGTATTCATCATCTTTTTTTGTAACTATATAGCCGTTTTCCATAGCAACAATTTCATTGCCTAGCTTACTAAGCAAATAATATGCATAATATGAAGGCTTTCTAATTCCCATGTCATTAACAAGTCCTGGAGCACCTATAAATACTTCATTAGTTAAACTAATTTCTTTTTCTAAAACATCAAAAGCTCTTAAAAAGCTTAAGGAGTCTTTATTAAAGATGGTATTATGAATTATATAGGGAAGCATATAAGTTGTATCATAAATTTTGTTTAAATTTTTAGCACATATAAAGTTATCTTCAATTACATCTAAATTACAATCCTCAATAAGGAAGGGTTGTAATGATGTTTTTATATCTGAAGATATAGCAGGAGTAAATTGAAATTTAAATTTAGATATATCAATATAGTCTATTTCTGAGAAATATTCAAAAAAGCTATTTAAAACTTGCTTATATTTATCAGACGTAAAATTAGAGTTATCAATTAATATAATAGGCTTTAAACCTATATAATCTAAAAATTCTATAACACTCTTCGCTTTATTCCAATTATAGAAATCAGCCTTAGGAAAAACCCCCATATCACTATTAAACATATTTTCAAGTCTTGCATAACTAAAATGAAGCTCCTCTTGAATTTCTTCTAGTATATCTTTGTTATCTTCGAGCAATAAATCAAAAGCATCATCTAGATTTATTACTTCACTATAGCTTTTATCAAAGTCTTTTAGGGTTGTATCCATATCTATATGAATTTTCCAAAGTTTATTTTCATAATTAAATCTTTCATAATCTTCTAATTCATATGAAAGATATTCTAGAGCATCTTCTAATTTTAACATTTCAATTGATTTAATTTCTTCAAGTTCAGCATCGGTCAATTTATTTTTTTTCCTAAACTGAAGAGGAGTACAACCGTAATAATTTTTAAAATTTTTATTTAAATATCTAACATGAGAAAACCCAACTTCATCAGATATATCAGAAATACTTAAATCACTATCTAATAATAATTTTACAGATTCCTCAACTCTAGTAAGATTAACTAAGTCAGTAAAGCTATATCCAGTAGCATATTTTATTTCATGTGATAAATAGTGTGGACTTAGAAATTCTTTTTTAGCTATTTCTTGTAATGTAATATTACTATCATAATTATTAAATATATATTTAGAAATTCTATGATATCTAGCAAGTTGTTCTGTTTTTTCTTTTAGCTCTTCTTTTTCATAAGTAAGATAATGAAAATTATTTATAAGATGATAAAGCAAATCAACTAAAATAGATTCTATTTCTTTATCATAATCATCTATTTTTTGAACTGATTCACATAAAAGCTTCACTAGAAAATTTCTAAGTAGGTCGTATTCATCTCCCTCTTGAGCTCCATCATCAGTGGAATTTGTATAAAAGAATATATTATTTATATCTTTATAGTATTTTTCGAAAAAGTAAGGATCTATATGAAATATTAAAACCCTGTTATCCTCATTACTATAGATTCTATGAGATTCATCAACATTTATAATTTCAAGTTCTTTTTCTAATACTTCAAATGAGTCGGTATCTATATTTACATTTATACTTCCTTTTAGAACATATAATATCTCTATTGAGTTGTGCCAATGTATTGGGTATTCTTTGATATTTGCATAGGATATTTTAACTGGAGAATCTAGTGGATAAGTTATATACTCTTTTCTCATAAAATCACCTCTTTTATAACTAAATTAAACTATAATTTAATTATAGCCTATTTTATATAAATAAGAAAATTTTAAGTGGAAAATTCAAAAAATATACTTTGACTTACTTTGACTTTTATATTAATATATAAATATAGAAGGAAATAAAATTAGTAAAAAGGTAAAGATAAGGAGGAGTGAAGCATGAATATTGAGAAAATGACATTAAGAGTACAACAAGCTCTAAATGATGCTAGTTTAGTAGCAGTTAAATATAATCATCAGCAAGTAGAGTTAATACATTTATTTACAGCATTAGTCCAACAAGAAGATGGGCTAATACCTAACATAATAACTAAAATAGGCATTAGAGTTAAATCATTAGAGGAAGATTTAATTAAAATATTAGAAAAGATGCCAAGGGTTTTAGGTGAGGGTGCTAACTCTTCAGGTGTTTATGCAACAAGACAAATAGAAGAAGTTTTAGTAAAAGCAGAAGAGATAGCTAAGAAGTTTGAAGATTCTTATATTAGTGTTGAGCATATAATGCTTTCAATAATTGAAGTAGATAAAGGTGGAGAAGTTAAAAACTTATTAAATAAATATAATATAAATAAAAATACTTTTATGGAAGTTTTAAAAGAAGTTAGAGGCAATCAAAGAGTAGAAACACAAGATCCTGAAGGAACTTATGAGGCTTTAGGAAAGTATGGTACTAACCTTACAGAGCTTGCTAAAAAGCATAAGCTTGATCCTGTTATAGGAAGAGATGATGAAATAAGAAGAACAATAAGAATTCTTTCAAGGAGAACTAAAAATAATCCAGTATTAATTGGAGAACCAGGAGTAGGTAAAACTGCTATAATAGAAGGTTTAGCTGAAAGAATAGTTAAAGGAGATGTACCAGAGGGGTTAAAGAATAAAGTTATTTTCTCTTTAGATATGGGTTCATTAATAGCTGGAGCAAAATATAGAGGTGAGTTTGAAGAAAGACTTAAAGCAGTTTTAAAAGAAGTTCAAAGTAGTGAAGGAAGAATAATATTATTTATAGATGAGATTCATACTATAGTTGGTGCAGGAAAAACTGATGGAGCTATGGATGCTGGTAATTTAATAAAACCATTATTAGCAAGAGGAGAACTTCACTGTATAGGTGCTACAACCTTTGATGAATATAGAAAATATATGGAAAAAGATAAGGCATTAGAAAGAAGATTTCAACCAGTAATTGTAGAAGAACCAACAGTAGAAGATACTATATCTATACTAAGAGGCTTAAAAGAAAGATTTGAAATTCATCATGGGGTAAGAATACATGACTCTTCATTAATAGCAGCTGCAAAGTTATCATATAGATATATTCAAGATAGATATTTACCAGATAAAGCTATAGACTTAATAGATGAAGCTGGAGCTATGATAAGAACAGAAATAGATTCATTACCAACTGAACTTGACAATATAAGGAGAAAACTATTCCAATTAGAGATTGAAAGAGAAGCTCTAACTAAGGAAAGTGATGAAGGTTCTAAGAAAAAACTATCAGTATTAGAAAAAGATATAGCAGAGTTAAAAGCTAAAAATGATGAAATGACAGCAAAATTTGAAAAAGAAAGAGATGCTATAGTAAATCTTAGAGATTTAAAATCTAAACTAGATGGTGCAAGAGGTGATTTAGAAGCAGCTCAAAGAAATTATGATTATAATAAAGCTGCTGAAATACAATATAGTTTAATTCCAGCATTAGAAGAAGAAATAAAGCAAAAGGAAGTAGAAGTAAAAGAAAGCTATGAAGATGCTCTCTTAAAAGAAGAAGTAACAGAAGCAGATGTTTCAAAAATCCTTTCTAGATGGACTGGAATACCTGTTACTAATTTATTAGAAGGTGAAAGAGAAAAGCTATTAAGGTTAGAAAACGAAATGCAAGAAAGAGTAATTGGGCAAGAAGAAGCAATTACAGCAGTGTCTAATGCAATACTAAGAGCTAGAGCAGGATTAAAAGACGCAAATAAACCAATAGGATCATTTATATTTCTAGGACCTACAGGGGTAGGTAAAACAGAACTTGCTAAAACTTTAGCTAGAAATTTATTTGATGCTGAAGAAAATATAATAAGAATTGATATGTCTGAATATATGGAAAAACATTCTGTATCTAGATTAGTTGGAGCTCCTCCAGGATATGTAGGTTATGATGAAGGTGGCCAGCTTACTGAAGCTGTTAGAAGAAATCCGTATAGTGTAATATTATTTGATGAAATAGAAAAAGCACATGAAGATGTATTTAATATTTTCTTGCAAATCTTAGATGATGGTAGATTAACTGATAATAAAGGAAAAACAGTTGACTTTAAGAATGCTATAATAATTATGACATCTAATATAGGAAGTAACTATCTTCTAGAAAATAAAAGCGAAGAAGGCATAGGTGGAAATATAAGAAAACAAGTTATGGATGAAATGAAATTAAGATTTAAGCCAGAGTTCTTAAACAGAGTAGATGACATAATAATGTTTAAGCCTTTATCAGAAAATGGAATTAAAAAGATAATAGATATTTTCTTAAGAGAAGTTTCTAATAAATTAAAAGATAAAAATATTACTTTAGAAGTAACTGATTCTGCGAAGACAATAATGGCAAGAGAAGGCTATGATGTAGTTTACGGAGCAAGACCTTTAAAGAGATATATTCAAAATGCACTTGAAAATAATTTAGCAAGAAAAATTATAAAAGATGAAATAGGTTATGGATCAAATGTTATTGTAGATATTGAGGGTGAAGAAGTAATCATAAAGGCTAATATATAGAAAATTAGAAAAATATAAAAAGTTAAGGATTTCACCTTAACTTTTTATATTTGAATTACTTATATTTAATTTTTAAACAAAAAATTATTGACAAAATACGACTTGATGATGTATCATAAACAACGTAGCAAATTCGCGTGTTTAGCTCAGCTGGATAGAGCAACGCCCTTCTAAGGCGTGGGCCAGGAGTTCGAATCTCTTAACACGCACCATTTAAATTTATGGTTTACTAGCTCAATCGGTAGAGCACTTGACTTTTAATCAAGGTGTACCGGGTTCGATTCCCGGGTAAGCCACCATTTTAAATGATGTTTGTATTAGCGAAAGTGGCTCAATGGTAGAGCGTCACCTTGCAAAGGTGAATGTTTCGGCTTCGAGTCCAGTCTTTCGCTCCATAAAAAAGAGAAGTGTTTATAACTTCTCTTTTTTATTTTATTATTTTATAGTAGACTCATATTGTTGAACCATTCTCTTAACCATTTCTCCACCAACGCTACCGCATTGCTTAGAGCTAAGGTTTCCATTATAGTCAGTGAAAGGTACTCCCATTTCGCCAGCTACTTCATTTTTGAACTTAGCTAATCCATTTTTAGCTTCGGGTACTAATTTCTTTGCCATAATAAATCCCTCCTTAATTTGATACACTGAAATACAGGTTATTTTAATGTAGATTCATATTGTTGAACCATTCTCTTAACCATTTCTCCACCAACGCTACCGCATTGCTTAGAAGAAAGGTTACCGTTGTAATCAGTGAAAGGTACACCCATTTCACTAGCTACTTCGTTTTTAAATTTAGCTAATCCATTCTTAGCTTCAGGTATTAATTTTTTTGCCATAATAAATCCCTCCTTAAAACTTGTAAAAGTTTTGTATTGAGTTTGTTTTACAAAGCTTGTTTAACTTTGTACTATTATATTATGTAAATAAATTCTTAATAAACTATTAAATTTAAGACATTAAAGGGAAATGACTCTTAAGTAAGAAAAAAATGGTACAGACTATAAAAAAGGGTTATTTGAAAGACATTTTCAAATAACCTTTTATAATATTTAATTAGTTCTTTTTTGCATTTTAAATATTGCTATCACAACAGGTATAGAGATTAGAGCTGATAATACTGCTTCTGCAATGCCGTTAGTACCTACTATAGATAATAAGGCAAAGGTGACAGTACCTCTAGAATAGGATGTAATAGAACCTTTTTCCATAAGTATAGAAGCATAATCTTTAAAATAAATTAAGTAAATACTACCAAGAACTCCTATTGTATTAGTTAATGAACCCAAAATAGCAGCAATACCTATAGAGATTTTACGATTTTTAAATTTTGTTTTTAAAAAGCTGTAAATATAATAGGAAACTACTCCTATTAATACTCTAGGAAGTATAGAAACTAATGGGTTATAAAAAAATGGAGACATTGGAGTAGGAGTAGTTATATTTTGATATATTGAAAATAATCCAAAAATAAAACCGATTGCAGCTCCTGCTACAGGTCCTTCTATTATAGCTCCAATTATTACAGGCAAATGTAAAATGGTTAGCTTAAAAAGGGGCAATGGTATAAAGCCAAGTCCTGTTAAGCCTAAAAATAAACAAATACCTGATAGCATTGCAACTACTACCATCTTTCTAACATTTTCACGAGATTTTCCCATCCCTCTGGTGTTTAACATTTTAATTCCTCCGTTCTTATTCCATTTAGGATATAATTCGGCAAAAAATGAATTTTTGCATTAAGTTCAGTTTCCTTAGAATACCGACTACTTTATTTTATCATATATACATAAACTGTAAAGAGAAATATTTAGACTTAAAAAGACTATAAAATAATAAAAGAAAATTTTAAAAGATATTGTAAACTTATTATACTTGTTATAGTATATGTATAACAAGTATAATAAAATTAATGAGAGGGAGAATAGCATGTTAGATATAATAAAATTTTCAAAGTCATATAAAAATGGTAAAAAGGCTGTAAATGATATTTCAATTACTGTAAAGGCTGGAGAGATATTTGGTTTTATAGGTCACAATGGAGCTGGAAAAACAACTACTATTAAATCTGTAGTTGGAATTTTAGAATTTAATGAAGGCGATATATTAATAGATGGAGTATCAATTAAAGAAGAACCGATTAGTTGTAAGAGAAAGATAGCATATATACCAGATAACCCAGATATTTATGAATCTTTAACAGGAATACAATACTTAAATTTTATAGGCGATATATATGAAGTTCCAAAAGAAGAAAGAGAAAATCTAATAAAATTTTATTCGGAAAAATTTGAAATAATGTCAGTATTAGGAGATTTAATATCATCTTATTCACATGGAATGAAGCAAAAATTAGTTATAATTTCTGCTTTAATTCATAAGCCTAAACTTTTAATTTTAGATGAACCATTTGTTGGACTAGACCCGAAAGCATCACATATTTTAAAAGAAGAAATGAGAAAGCTTTGTAATGATGGAGTAGCGATATTTTTCTCTACTCATGTTCTAGAAGTAGCAGAAAAGTTATGCGATAAGGTAGCAATAATAAAAGCTGGAAATATAGTATCTCAAGGTAAGATAGATGAAGTAAAAGGAAATAGTTCATTAGAAGATATATTTATGGAGTTGATAGAGAATGAGTAAATTAGGAAATATTTTAAAAATTAGATTTATTAATTCTAGTGGTATTAATAAGTTTACCAAAGAGAAATCAAAGACAGAAAGAAATAAGGCTATTTTTATAACTGCTACAATTGGATTTTCTATAATTGTATTTTTAGTAATGGCAGTACTATATTCAGAACTTTTAGCTAAGGGATTACAACAATTAGGACTATTAGATATACTTTTAGTTATGGGTTTTATGTTAAGTTCAGCAATGATACTTTTTACATCTATTTATAAGGCTCAAGGAATATTATTTTCATTTAAAGACTATGATTTGCTGATGAGTTTACCAATTAAGAAAAGTGATATTTTAATTTCAAAGATGATGCATCTGCTAGTAATTAATTACTTTTTATTATTATTTACGTTACTACCACCAGCAATAATTTATTTTAAATATACAACAGTATCACCTGTATTCTTTCTAAATTTATTATTAGTATTTTTAGCATTACCACTTATTCCAATAGTTATATCATCTGTGGTTGCTTTCGTGATAAGTTATATTTCATCACGATTAAGGCATAAGAATTTGATTATTACTTTAGGAACTTTAGGTGTTGTATTTATTATATTTATAATATCCTTTAGATCAGGTGACATTATACAAACATTAGTAGCAAATAGTGCATCTATTAGTGATGGAATTTTAAAGATTTATCCACCAGCAATTTTAGCTGTAAAAGGATTAACTAATGGTAGCTTTATAGATATCTTATTATTTTTATTATTATCAATTTTAGTATTTGCATTATTTGTGCTTATATTTAACAAGAGCTTTAAGAGCATAAGTGCAAGACTTCAAGAAAGTTACAAAAGGGCTAATTATAAATTAAAGAAAATGAAAAGTTCTTCTCAATTAATGGCGTTATTTAAAAAAGAAATAAAGAGATATTTTGCTTCACCTATATATGTAGTAAATACCATAATTGGACCATTATTATTATTAGGAGTTTCAATAGCAACTTTATTCTTAGGAGAAGACGTAATTACAACTATATTTGAAGTAGAAGTAATAAAAGAAATTATGCCTTTATTTATTATAGTTATTGTATGTGGAATTTTAGCTATGTCCTGCACAACCAATTCTTCAATATCATTAGAAGGAAAAAACTTATGGATATTGAAGTCAAGTCCTATTAAGCCAGTAGAAATATTTAAGGCTAAGATAATGATGAATTTAATGTTAATTTTACCAAGTGTAGCTATTGCAGATATTATATTTACATTTTCATTAAAACTATCAATAAATCAACTAATATGGCTTATTATTATTTCAACACTATATTCTTTCGTAGTTCCTATACTAGGAATAATAGTTAACTTATATTTCCCCAATTTAAATTGGGTTTCCGAAACTTCTGTAGTAAAGCAAAGCGCAAGTGTTTTAATTCAAATGCTTATATCAGCATCAGTTATAGCAGTTCCTGTAGTTATATTTATATATGGTAATATATCAAATGTTACTATGTTTTTATTAGGTGTTTTAATATATGAAGCATTATTATTAGGAATATTAATGACGCTTTTAAATACTATTTCTGTAAAGTTATTTAATAGACTATAATTAAAAACTGACAATTACTTTTAGTAATTGTCAGTTAAATTTACATTATCTCAGATTTATCAGGCATTATAAGGGCACATCCTAAATAGAATATTAATCCTATAGAAAAAGAACAAAGAATTATTAATAGGGCTAAAACCCTAATTAATGTTACATCAGCATGAATATATTCTGCAAAGCCAGCACATACACCAGCTACTCTTTTTTGAGCAGAAATTTTATAAAGTTTTTTATTCATTATAACCCCTCCTCAATGATTTTATTATAATAAAGGCTATATACTTATATTATACTTTATTATTCTAATATATAATGTAATTATAATACAAATTTTTTCTTAAGTTTTACTTTAGATAAAACTTAAGAAAATCTTAAATTAATTATGGACAAAAGAGGTGATTTAGTGATTTTGAGGATAGACTTCGATTCGGAAGTTCCAATTTATATTCAAATAAAAAATCAAGTCATTGAAGGAATAGCAAGGGGAGAGATTGAAATAGATGAAGAATTACCTTCAGTTAGATCCTTAGCTGAAGATATAGGGGTAAATATGCATACTGTAAATAAGGCTTATACCATGCTTAAAGAAGAAGGATATATAAAGATTGATAGAAGAAAAGGTGCCGTAGTTTCCTTAAGTTTAGAGCAATCCATGGAAAGGTTTAAAGAAGATTTAAATGATAACTTATATTATTATATGGCTCAATGTTTTAATAGAGGTATAAGTAAAGATGAAATTAAAGATTATATATATGAAGTATTTTTAGATTTTAATAAAAAGTAGGTGAGGATTAGTGGAAAAGATAATAATTTTAGGAAGCACTATTTTTGTAAGTATAATTCTATTTTTTTCAACTTTTCTTGTAAATAAGTTTTCTAATAATGGAATCATTTTTGGAGTTAGAGTTCCAAAGGAATATGAAAGAGATGAAGATATAGTTAGTCTAGAAAAAGAGTATAAGAAAAATTATTTAATATTTATTTTACCACTAATTATTATAATTAATATACTTGTATTCTTTACTTCTAAGATTTCTATATTTCTTTTATTAACAATTATTTTAATTATAGTAACTAATATTCCTATATTTATTTATTGGAAAAAAACAATGAGGCTTAAGGAACAAAAAGGCTGGAAAAGCCTTGGTAAGAATGTAGTTCTTGTGGATACTACAATTAGAAAACCAAAAGTAAAAGATGATGATGTTGTAATAAAAACTAAGACTTTTTTATTATTATTAATTATTCCTTTAATAACAGTTATATTAACTCTTATTGCTTATAAAAATGTACCAGATCCTTTTCCAATTCATTATAATGGCGAAGGAATAGCTGATAGTTTTGTAAATAAAGAAGGTTTTAAAGGATTTTTTTACTTAGTTTTATTTCCGACCTTATTTCAAGTTGGAATGATAATTTTTTTAACTGTAATGAACAAATTTGCTATAAATAGTAAAGTTGAAATTAATAGTGGAACATTAGAAGAAATTAAAAAACAAAGAAAAGTTTTTAAAAGAGTTAACTCTATACTTTTATTTATAATTGCTTTAGAAATTTCAATTATGTTTGCATTTATACAATTTTGCACTATTTTTTCTTGGAATGTAAATATTATAAATATAATTTTCTTACCTGTAATATTAATAACGGTAATTATTTTTACAGTTATAAGCTATAAAATAGGCCAAGGTGGAAAAAATGTTAAATTTAATAAAGAAGATAAAGAAATATACAGAGATGATGATAAAAACTGGATATTTGGAAACTTTTATTATAACAAAAAAGATCCAAGCATATTTGTAGAAAAAAGAATAGGTGTTGGATGGGATGTGAATTTAGGAAATCCAATAGGAATGATTTTTATGGGATTACCTATAATTTTAATATTAATAGTAATAATATATTTAGCTGTAAGAGGAATATAATAAAAAGCGAATAAGGGGTGGATTTATTTTGCAAAGCTTTATGATTATATTAACTTCAAATATTATTATAATAACTATGGTTCTTTTATCATATTATTTGAATAGTGCTTCTAATAAGGGGATATATTTTGGAGTTAGAATTCCTAAAAAATATCAGGAGTCAAGTGAAATAAAAGCCTTAGATAAAGACTATAAAAGAAATATACTTTATATATTTGGGGTTTATTTTGTAATAACTAATGTATTTATAATTTCTAATTTCTAATTTGAAAGCTAGTGAGTCTATATTGTCCATAATAATGACAATATCATTAATAGGAGCTCTTTTAATTCACACCATTTTATTTGGTATTTACTATAAAAAAATAAAAGAATTAAAAGAAAATAATAATTTGAATTATAAAACTAATAATGTTGTAGTTGTAGATACGACATTAAGAAAACCAAAGAAAAATGAAAAATATAAAGCACTAAACCAAAAGTTTTTTTTAATTCCAATATTAATTTCTATTATTATTTTAGTATTAACTATATTAAGAAGAGAATATATTTTAAATATGAATCCATATGATATTTATAAGATACCTGTAAATCAAATTATAATGTGTATATCTATATTTGTACTAATTAAGATAACATTAAATTCAAAAGTTGATTTAAATAGTGGAAATATTGAGATAGCAGTAAAAAGAAAAAAGAGGTTTAGAAGACTAATTTCTATATTTATATTTATAACTGAAATTGAAATGTTGTTATTATATTCAACAATACAACTTGGAATAATTTATAAAATTTATACAAAATCATTAGAAGGCGCTATAAATATTGTTATATCAATTAGTATGTTAATATTTATAATTGCATTTATACTAATAGGACAAGGTGGAAGAAATATAAAAGAAGATAATGAGGGAGATGACCTATATAAAGATGATGATGATAAATGGGTATGGGGAATGTTTTATTACAATAAGAATGATCCAGCATTGATGATTGAAAAAAGAGTTGGAATAGGATACACAATTAATTTTGCTAATAAAAAAGCAATAATATTATTAGTTTTACTTATAGTATTAATAATTATTTTTTCTATATATGATTAGAAATTTAATGTTTAAATTTAAGAAGGGGGATTAAATATGGTCAGTATCTTATCAATTACTTTTATGGTATTTAGCTTATTAGTAAGTGTAGGACTACCTATAGGAGGGCTTATATTTTTAAAAAAGAAATATAATGTTAGTATAAAAATATTTTTTATAGGAGCTATAGCATTTTTTGTATCAACACAACTTTTAGAAGCACCAATACATTTTTATTTCTTAAAGTTCAACAATACTACATCAGATTTTTTATTAAATACACCAGTAGCATATATGTTATATGGTGGACTAATGGCTGGAATATTTGAAGAAACAGCAAGGTTTATATCTTTTAAGTTTCTAATAAAAGATAGAGATTTATTAGGAGGAATAACATATGGAGTTGGACATGGTGGAATTGAAGCTATATTGATTGGAGGAATAGGCAGTTTAAACTCAATAGTATACGCTATGTTAATAAATAGAGGTGGATTCGAGTCAATAATGGAAGGAGCATTAGTTCCAAAGGAAGTTATTAGTGCAACTTATAATCAATTTGTAAATAGTAGTCCATTTATATGGGGCGCTCCTGGAATTGAAAGAATATTAGCCATATTAATTCAAATATCATTATCTATTATAGTTTTATATTCAGTAAAAGAAAGAAAATACATTTACTATATAATAGCAATATTATTACATGCAGTAATAAATTTTCCAGCAGTTCTATACCAATTAGGAATAATTAAAAATATATTTATAATTGAAGTTGTTTTGCTAATTGAAGTAATAGCCCTATTAGGATATATATTTAGAATTTTTATAAAAAAGTTTAATAATATTGATGAAATATTATAAAAAAACCGTTATAATATTATTAAATTAGTAAAATTATAGGTGGATTAATAGATTTCTATTTTTATAGGAATCTATTAATTTATATGGAATAATAGGGGGCAAAATTATGAAGGATATTATAATAAGAAAGGCTATAGTTGGAGATGAGCCTAAAATATTGAATTTAGTAAAAGAAGTTTTAAGTTTTTATGGACTAGATTTAAATCCAGAATGTGAAGACTTAGATGTAACAGATATATATAAATATTATTTCAATAATAATGGGGCTTTTGAAGTAATAGAGTTTAAGGGAAACATAATTGGAACATATGGTATTTATAAAATTAATGATGATACTTGTGAATTAAGAAAAATGTATTTAAATCCAAATTTCCAAGGAATGGGATTTGGAAATATAATGATGGAAAATTCTTTTAAATTAGCTAAGGCACTCAATTATAAAAAAATAATACTACAAACAAATTCAGTTTTATATAAAGCGGTAAAGCTTTATATAAAATATGGATTTAAGGACTTTTATGATGATGTATGTTCTAGATGTGATATAGCAATGATAAAGGATATTGTTTAATAAAAAAATTTTTTATGCTATTTAGTTCTATCTAAAAGAAGGGAGAGTTTATGAGATATTACGACACTGATATGGAAAATTTAAAAATAAGAGAGGCTATAGAAGATGATACTCAACTAATATTATCATTAATTAAAGAAATAGCCGAATATGAAAACATGTCTAATGAAGTTATTGCAACAGGGGAAACTTTAAGAGAATCTATTTTTGAAAATAATAGGGCAGAAGTAGTTCTAGTAGATTTAGATAACAAAACTATAGGTTATGCAGTATATTTTTATAATTTCTCAACTTTTATTGGAAGAAACGGATTATATATAGAAGATATATTTATAAAAAAGGAAGCCAGGGGTAAAGGTATAGGTAAGGAAATATTTAAGTTTTTAGGTAAGAAGGCGAAAGAAGAAGGATGTAAAAGAATGGAATGGGCATGTTTAAATTGGAACGAGCCTTCAATAAAATTTTATAAGTCTTTAGGAGCAGTTCCAATGGATGAGTGGACAACTTATAGACTTACTGAAAAAGAAATAGAAAAACTGACTGAACTAAAATAAATATATTAAAAAATTAATAAACGGCTATATTATTGAACAGATAATATAGCTATTTATTTTTTATTATAAATTTAAAATATAATAAGGTTTATATTAAAAGTATTTTAAATTTCTTTTATCAAAATAAACCCCTTTTAAACCAATATGATCCATAAAATTTATTGCAATATCAAAATTTTTAGAGATACTTCTATAATTATGTGCATCTGAGCCAAGAGTAACATATTTGCCGCCTAAATCTTTGTAAAGTTTATATATATCTGTTAAAGAATCTTGTGCTGACTTTATATGAAGTCTACTTGAATTTAACTCTAGAACCTTACCCTTACTTATTAAAGTAGTAAAGATTTCAGAAAGTAAATCTTTAAATTCTGAAACTATAATTTCTTTATTATCAAAGGAACAATATCTACAAGGATAATCTATATGAGATAAGGCATCAAAGTTATTATATAACTTTACACATTTAAGCATATCTTCGAAATAATAAGAAAAAAAATCATGTTTGTTGTAGCCTTGGTTAATAAACTCACCATAAATATCTAAATTTCTAACTGCATGAATAGAGCCTAAAATAAAATCAAAATCATATTTAAAGGCTATAGCTTCATTTTCTAGAAGTTTATTTTCAGTTAATCCAATCTCTATTCCTAATTTAACCTTATCTGATCTATAACTTTCATAATCACTAAAGTATTTAGGTATGTCAAATCTAAACTCATTGTCTAATGGATAATCTAAATCCATATGATCTGTTATTATTATTCCAATATTTTTATTTTCACTAAAAGATATTGCATCTAATATATTCATAGTACTATCTGTAGAAAAACTAGAATGCATATGACTATCAAATATCATAAAATCTCTCCTTCATATTAGCAATTTATTTTAAAATTATAACATATAATTCTTATTGAGTTATTATTATATAAAATCTCCTTGATAAATAGTATTATTAAATATAAAATTAAATCAAAGTAAAAAATATAGATAAAGGTGTGTTATTATGAAGAAATTATTCGAAATAAAAGACTTAGTATTTTACAAAGAAGAATTTTTAGATGATTTAAGTGAATTTGAAGATATAATATCTATAATAGAAGAACTTAGTGGAGAATTAACATATGAGGAAATTGAAGTAGTAGGAATGAATGATTGCTGTGACAAGACAAATAAAAATTATATAGTTGAAATACCAGGATTTTTAGATGAGGATGATGAATTTATAACAAAATCAGAGGCTGAACAATTAATTAATTCTGGTAAAGAGAAAATGTTAGACTTATTTGTAATCAGACTTTATAAATGTGTAAAGTGTAATAAATGGATAATAGATATTTTAGAGTAAAGAGAGTTGAGCGTTTTGGAGAAATTTTATGAATTATTAAAAAAATTAAAAGAGTATGTATCCATTATAAGTAAGGATATTAAAAGTTTAAATTTTAATAATATTAAAGAATTTCTATTTAAAAGAAAAATTTTAATCCTCTTTATTTTTTTGTTTTTTATTCTAATAGGTTTTAGAGTTGGTAGTTACAGAGCATCAAGAGATATAGTACTAAAAAATTTAGAGGTAGCTTTAAAAGAAAACAAGCCCCAAAAAATATATAGAAATATTAGAATTGAAGAGAAAAAGATAAATAAAAAAGACTTAGAGCCATTAACTCAATATTATTCAGAGAATACTACACAAGTTGACAATATAATAAATGAACTAAAAACTAGTGGAAAGAGTGGACTTTTTCTTTTAAAAGAAGATAAAAGGCTATTGGGAAATAATTATATAATAGAAATTGAGTCCGTGGCTATAAAAGTTAATACAAATTTTCATGAAGCTAAAGTTTATTTAGATGATGATATTATAGCTGCAACAAAGATAAAAAGAGGTCTAATTCCCGGGAAATATAAAATAAGAGGAGAGTTAGATACATTGTATGGTAAGATTTCTGAAGAACAAGAAATATTTTTAATAGAAAATAAGGAATTTAATCTAAATTTTAAAGCAGTAAATATAAATTTATCATCAAATTTTGATGATGCAAATGTATTTATAAATGATGTAGATACAAACAAAAAGGTGAAAGATATAAAAAAATATGGGCCTTTACCATTAAATAAAGATATCTATGTACATTTAGAAAGAGAGTTTCCATGGGGATTAATAAAAAGCGAAAAAGTTCCTATAGGGACATTACCTGATATAAAGATAAATATAGATATGGTTAATGATGATTTAATTAAAGATATAGAAAACTTATCAAATAGCTTTTATGAAAGTGTTTTTAATGCTTTAAATTCAAATAATTACTCTTTGATAGAAAATGCAGAAGAAGATGCAAAAAGTAAGATTTATGATAGCATGAGAAGGGAAAGTTTATTCTTAAAAAACAATTATGAGCTTAGTGAGCTAAAAACAGAAATAAAAAGCAGTGAATTTGCTTATGAAAATAATACATATAAAGCTAATATAGTTATAAACCTAAATTATAGTGTAAGTAAAAAGCTTATTCCATTTATTAAAAGTAATGTTGATGAAATGTTTTTAACTCAAATGAAATATGTTAATGGAAAATGGGAAATAACTGATGTACAAAAGTTTAATTTAGAGTAAGGGTAGGTGTAATACTTATGAATAAAAAATTAAGAGCGATAACATTATCAATTGCAATAATTTTTTCTAGTAATACAATTGCATTAGCAGAAAATAGTAGTTCATTACAAGATAAAATAGATCAGAATACAAATGATATTAACAATCTAGAGAACGAAAAGGATAAGGTAAATAGTGAAATAGAAAATCAATCAAATGAGTTACAAGGAATATTAAGCCAAATAAATGAAAAAAGTAAAGATTTAGAAGCAGCAAAGTCTGATGTAAATTCATATCAAGTTAAGATAGATGAAGTTCAAAATGAAATTAATAAAATAAATAATGAAATTGCAATTACTCAGGATGAAATTAAGACTAAAGAAAATCTTATATTACAAAAAGAAGAAGAAGGTAAGAAAATAAAGGAATCATTAGATAAAAGGGTGAGAAGCTATTATAAGATGGATGTAACTTCAAACTACATATATATGTTATTAAAAAGCGAAAGCATAGTGTCTCTTTTTAATAACATAGAAAATATATTTAGAATAATGAATTTAGATAAAGATTTAATAAAGTCAGCTAAAGAACTTCAAAAGCAATTAGAAGAAGAGAAGGTTGAAATTGCAAAAAAATTAGAAAAGATCGAAAGTGATAAGAATGAAGTAGTATTAAAGCAAGAAGAACTAAAAGGTGCACAAAAAGAATTTATAGTTAAAGAAGAATTTCATAAAAATAAAATGGACGAACTCCAAGGCCTAGAATCACAAAAGTCAGGATTAATCTCATCTTTATCAGGTAAGGAAAAGGAAATAGAAGACAAAATTGGAGATTTGGTTTCATATAATAGAGAATTACAACAAGCTTTAGATGATATATTTAATCAAATAAATAATGGAAATAATGGTGGAAATAATTCTGGTGGTAATAACTCGGGAGGAGAGAACTCAGGAGGAGGTAACTCAGGTGGAGATATAACTCCAGGTGATCCAAATAGTGAAAGCTTTTTAAGACCAGGAAATGGTATAGTAACTGATCCATATGGACCAAGAATAAATCCTGTAACAGGTGAATCTGGATTCCATACAGGTGTAGATTTAGGAGATCCTTCTGGAGCACCTGTAGCGGCATCAAAAAGTGGAGTAGTTGCATATTCAGGTTGGATTTCAGGATATGGAAATACAATAATAATAGATCATGGTGGTGGAGTCCAAACTTTATATGGACATAATAATTCATTACTAGTTGATGTTGGACAAACTGTTGCAAGAGGGCAAACTATTGCTTTAGTAGGATCTACAGGAATGAGTACTGGACCTCATATACATTGGGAAATAAGAATTAATGGACAACATACAAATCCAATGGGATATTTATAAAATTAATTTTGAAAAAGACTTCTTTAGTTATTTTTATATACTAAAGAGGTCTTTATTTAAATAAAAATAAAGAACCTGCACAAGAAATTGCACAGGTTAAAGGGTTTTTATGTTCATTTAAGAAAGGGAATAAATGAACATATGTGGGGTTTTATTAAAACTGCTAATAATAAATTACTAACAGTAGTATGGGCTGGTAAATATAATGTTATATAATTAATAAAATAATTGTAAAATTTATATATTTATTATATTATATTTAGTCATAAAATCCAATAGTTTTTATAAAATTTATCGAAAATAAGATTTTTTTAGAAAATATTATCATTTTAGAAAATAAAAATATTTAAAAATATATAAAATATATAGAGATTTACACAAAATAAGTTATATAATATAAATTGAGGTGATTTAAATGATAAGTTTAAAAAATGAAGATATATTAAGGGATACACCTGACTATGAAGATTACACTGAAAATGAAGCTAAGTTATCAGTTGAAGAAATGAGAGAACTTGGCATGCTAAAGTGTGGGGGATGTTGTAGTAGTAAAGGTAGTGGATCAAAATGTGGTTGTAAAAGCAAGAGAAAATAATATCATATAAATGTATTTTATAATAGATAATTGTAAATGCTCTTAATATAAATATAAAGCTATAGGAGGTATTAGGTGTGAGAAAACCTAGCATATTCAGTAGAGATTATGAGAGGAAAATGAGAAAACGAAGAAGAAGAATAGCTATTATTTTAGTAGTAATATTTTTAGTGGTTGGACTTTTATTTATGAGAATAGCTATGAGCAGCATAAATATGGATACACTTAGGAATAAAGTCCAAATGTGGATTGATGAAGATAAAATTTCAGAGTATAAAAACAATACAACTGATAATTTAAATAATAGTGAAAATACTGAAGTAGTTGAAGAAACACCTAAAGAACCGGAAATTAAGCTGATTGAGCTTAAAGTTAATGATAATGCTATACTAAAAGTAGAGTATGAAGAGATAAATGGTGAGTTAAAGTTTAAGGAAGTAAAAGATGTTCCAAATAATATTTATTATTCTATAAGTCAATCTAAAAAACTAATTTTAACTATAGATGAAAAACAAAATATGAAGTTTTTTGATATAAATAAAAAAGAAACAACTTTAACTAAGGATAAGTATATTGCTCCTAATGGAGAAGCATTTAATAAGGATTCAGTATTAGAAACGTATAAAGGATACTTATGGAATGTAGAGGGGAAATTTATAACTGATACAAAAATTGCATATGTAAGTAATGTTCCTTATTTTGGATATGATTTAAATAAATACATATGGGTTATAGACTTAAATAATAATAGTCATACAACATTATGGAACTCTAAAGGAAAAGAACTTAAATTTGGAGATTTAAAAGACAAAGGATTAGAAGTTAAAATTGATGGCAATGTTAAGTATATAAGTCCTAATGGAGAGTTAATTAACTAAAGGAAAAAATTAACCAAACAAATATTTGAAAATAATTAATATTATATGGTATAATAACGTAGTTATATCAATTATGATAGTATCTTACTATTTTAGGAGGAAGAGTACAATGGAAGCTAAAATGGAAAAAATAGAGAAGAATGTTGTTAAATTTGAAGTAAAGGTTGAGGCTGAAAAATTCCAAGAAGCTATAAAAAGAGCTTACAATAAGAATGTTAAAAGTTTTAACATTCCAGGATTTAGAAAAGGAAAGGTTCCTATGGCTATAGTAAAAAAATACTATGGAATAGGAGTTTTAATTGAAGATGCAGTTAATTTTGCTATAGAATCATCATATTCAAAAGCATTAGAAGAAAACAGCATAATTCCTGTTGATTATCCAAAGATAGATGTAATAACAGCAGAAGAAGGAAAAGATTTTGTATATACTGCAGAAGTTACTGTTTATCCAGAAGTTGAATTAGGAGAATACAAGGGATTAAAAGTAGAAAAACCATCATATGAAGTTACAGAAGATGCAATAAACGAAAAGTTAAAAGAAATGCAACAAAAAAATGCTAGAGTAGAAAATAAAGAAAATGGAGAAATTGCTACTGGTGATACAGCAGTTATAGACTTTAAGGGCTTTATTGATGATGTAGCATTTGAAGGTGGAGAAGGTAAAGATTATTCCTTAGAAATAGGATCAGGTACTTTCATAGACACTTTTGAAGATCAATTAATAGGATCTAAAGTAGGAGATAAGGTAGAAGTTAATGTAACTTTCCCTGAAAACTACGGTAGAGAAGAATTAAATAATAAAAAAGCTAGATTTGAAGTATTAGTAAAAGAAATAAAGATAAAAGAGTTACCAGAAATAGATGATGAATTTGCTAAGGAAGTATCAGAGTTTGACACTTTAGTAGAGTTAAAAGAAGATATCACTAAGAAAATGGAAGAATCTAATAAGGTTAAAGAAGAAAAAGAATATGAAGAAGCAGTAATAAAAGCTGTTGTTGAAAATGCAAAAGTAGAAATACCAGTTGTAATGGTTGAAAAAGAAATTGATACAATGGTAAAAAATCTAGAGCAAAGACTTCAATATCAAGGATTAAATCTAGAACAATACTTCCAATTTACTGGAACAGATGCAGCGAAAATGAGAGATTACATGAAAGAAAATGCTGAAGTTAAGGTAAAAACAGATTTAGTTTTAGAAGCTATAGAAAAAGCTGAAAATATAGATGTAACTGAAGAAGAGTTAAAAGAAAAAGCTAAAGAAGTTGCAAAAATGTACTCAGCTGGAGAAGATGAAAAAATGATTGATCTATTAATGAACAGCCAAAAAGCAGCACTTGTAGCTGATGTTAAAGTATCAAAGACTATAAACTTCTTAGTTGAAAATAATAAATAATATATAAAAGTAATTGCCAGAATAAAATTCTGGCAATTATTTCAAATATCCATTAACAAAATAAATAAAATTTTATATAATTTAATATAATTAGTTTTTTATTAATATGGATATATTATAAAAGAAGGTAGAAAATAGAGAAGGAGGGAATAAAGAATGAGTTTAGTTCCTATGGTCGTAGAGCAAACTAGCAGGGGAGAAAGATCTTATGATATTTTTTCAAGATTATTAAAAGATAGAATAATTATGTTAAGTGGAGAAATTAATGATAGCATTTCTAACTTAGTAGTAGCTCAATTATTATTTTTAGAAAGTGAAGATCCAGATAAGGATATATACATTTACATAAATAGTCCAGGAGGATCAATAACAGCAGGAATGGCTATTTATGATACAATGCAATATATTAAGCCGGATGTATCTACTATATGCATAGGCATGGCAGCTTCAATGGGATCATTTTTACTTTCATCTGGAGCAAAAGGAAAAAGATTTGCATTACCTAATAGCGAAATTATGATTCATCAACCTCTAGGTGGATTCCAAGGTCAAGCAACAGACTTTGATATACACGCTAAGAGAATATTAAAAATTAAGGAATCATTAAATAAGATATTAAGTGAAAATACTAATCAGCCTCTAGAGAAAATCAAAGCAGATGTTGAAAGAGATTATTTTATGTCAGCAGAAGAAGCTATGAATTATGGGTTAGTAGATAAAGTGATTACTAAAAATGATAAAGGTAGCAACAAAATATAGTTCTATCTTAACCTAAGTGAGGTGAATTTATGGCTAAATATGATGATAAGAAACAACTGAAATGTTCTTTCTGTGGAAAGAATCAAGAACAAGTTAAAAGATTAATAGCTGGACCTGGTGTATATATATGTGATGAATGTATAGATTTGTGCTCAGAAATAATAGCAGATGAATTTGAAGAAGGTATTGAATTAGATACATCAACAGTTCCAAAGCCAAATGAAATAAAAAACTATTTAGACCAGTATGTAATTGGTCAAGAGAAAGCTAAGAAATCACTATCTGTTGCAGTTTATAATCACTATAAAAGAATAAACTCAAATATGGTAGATGATGATATTGAATTACAAAAGAGTAACATACTTTTATTAGGTCCTACAGGTTCCGGTAAAACTCTTTTAGCTCAAACATTAGCTAAATTTTTAAATGTTCCATTTGCAATTGCAGATGCAACCACATTAACAGAGGCTGGATATGTAGGGGAAGATGTAGAAAATATTCTATTAAAATTAATTCAAAATGCAGACTATGATATAGAAAGAGCAGAAAAAGGAATAATTTATATAGATGAAATAGATAAAATTGCTAGAAAGTCAGAGAATCCATCTATTACTAGAGATGTTTCCGGAGAAGGTGTTCAACAAGCCTTATTAAAGATATTAGAAGGAACTACAGCTTCAGTACCTCCACAAGGAGGAAGAAAGCATCCACATCAAGAGTTTCTTCAAATAAATACAGCAAATATATTATTTATTTGTGGAGGAGCATTTGATGGAGTAGATAAAATAATAGAAAAGAGAACTCAAACAAGTTCTATGGGGTTTGGAGCAAATATAGCATCTAAGCAAACTAAAGATGTAGGTAAGTTACTTAAAGATATAATGCCAAGTGACTTATTGAAATTTGGTCTTATACCGGAGTTTGTAGGTAGATTACCTGTAGTAGTAACTTTAGAATCATTGGATAACAATGCTTTAATAAATATATTAACTCAGCCTAAGAATGCTTTAGTTAAACAGTATAGAAAGTTATTTGAAATAGATAATGTTGAGCTAGATTTTACTGAGGATGCATTAAAGGCAATAGCTAATGAGGCTATTGAAAGAAAGACAGGAGCCAGAGGGTTAAGATCTATAGTAGAGGAAATGATGACAGAAGTTATGTTTGATATTCCTTCTGATGAAACTATATCTAAGGTAATTATAGATGAAGGTTGCATAAAAGATAAAAGACAACCAGAAATAGTTAGATTAGTAGAAGGGGAAGTAAGACCTCAACTAAAAGCTAAGAAAACTAAAAAAAGAAAAGGCATAGAAACTGCCTAATATAAAAACATCTTATTGTTAATAATTAACTTTAAGATGTTTTTTATTTTATATAAAACTTATAAAACATAATATTTTGGGGAAAAATCATGGTAATTAATCCTTTTTTTATAGAATATTAACTTATGATTAAGTTAATAATATGTATATGATTAAGAGAAGGGAGGGACGCATTTACTTTTTAAAAGTTTAATGCAAAATTTATGACCGAAGTATTAGTAGTATTACAAATAACAACAATGCTAGTGTTTATATATTATATGGTTAATAACAATAAAGGACATAGTAATAATAAAGTTGTTATAGAGAAAGAAAACATAAAAGAGATGGATAAGTTAAATAAAATGAGGAGCATTCAGTTAACTCAACCATTAACAGAAAAGAGTAGACCAAGTAAGTTTGAAGAAATAGTTGGTCAAGAAAATGGAATAAAAGCATTGAAAGCTGCTTTATGCGGACAAAATCCGCAACATGTTATAATATATGGGCCACCAGGGGTTGGAAAAACAGCAGCAGCTAGATTGGTATTAGAAGAAGCTAAAAAAATGGAAAAATCTCCTTTTAAGAAGGAAGCAAAGTTTATAGAAATAGATGCAACAACAATAAGGTTTGATGAAAGAGGAATAGCAGATCCTTTAATTGGTTCAGTACATGATCCAATATATCAAGGGGCAGGGTCATTAGGTATTGCAGGAATACCTCAACCAAAGCCTGGGGCAGTTACAAAAGCCCATGGGGGCATCCTATTTATGGATGAAATAGGAGAATTACATCCAATTGAGTTAAATAAGCTATTAAAAGTATTAGAAGATAGAAAAGTATTTTTAGATAGCTCTTATTATAGTAGTGAAAATCCCAATATGCCAGATTACATAAAAGAAATATTTGATAATGGATTACCAGCAGATTTTAGATTAATAGGCGCAACAACAAGAAGTCCGGAAGAAATAGTTCCAGCAATAAGATCAAGATGTGTTGAAATATTTTTTAGATCACTTCATCCAGAAGAAATTAGGACAATAGCAAAAAATGCAGCTAACAAAATAGGATTAGATATAAATGATAAATGTTTAGACTTAATTTCAAAATATTGCACTAACGGTAGAGATGTTGTTAATTTAATACAACTTTCGTCTGGAGTTGCAATGAATGAAAATAGAAATGATATAAATATAGATGATATACAATGGGTTATAGAAAATGGAAACTACACACAGATTCCTGACAAGAAAATAAGGGAAAAACCAGAAGTAGGAGTAGTAAATGGGTTAGCTGTTCACGGTGCTAATATAGGAATATTAATGGAAATAGAAGCAACAGCTAAAAGGGTATCACATAGAATAGGAAATTTAAAGGTTACTGGAATTGTTGAAGAAGAAGAAATAAGTAGTAATAATAGAAAGATTAAAAGAAAAAGTACAGCTTACTCATCCATACAAAATGTTCTTACAGTGTTAAATAATATATTTAATTTAGAATGTGAAAATTATGATATACATATAAATATTCCTGGTGGAATGCCTGTAGATGGTCCATCAGCAGGTGTAACAATAGCAACTGCTATATATAGTGCTGTAAATAAAATTAAAATAGATAATAAGGTTGCAATGACTGGTGAAATAAGTCTTTTAGGAGAAGTTAAACCAATAGGTGGAGCAGGAGCTAAAATATGTGCAGCACAAAAAGCAGGAGCAACTAAAGTAATTATACCAATAGAGAATTGGCAAGATAATTTTAAAGATATAAAAGACATAAAAGTAATACCAGTAAAAAATTTAAATAAGGTAATAGAAGAAGTAATAATAAAAGAATCAATATCAGAAGAGTTAGTAGTTAACAATAATTTAGATATATTATCTGCTAAGGGAGAAAATAATTAAATTTAAAGAAAAAATCTGTTGAAAAAGCAACAGATTTTTTTCTTTAAATTTCTAATAAAAAATACTAAATTTTCATTTAACATTATTGTCCATTGCTAAATTTCAACTATGTATTATAATATTAATAAATCTATAATAATAATTAATATCATTTATTTTAAATAGAAAAGTAAATTATTAGGTATTACTTAGTTCAAATAGATTGAAAAATAATAATTTTATGTGTATACTATAAAAGTTACATAATAATACAAGGAGGATGGGAATAAATGAGTGAACAATTAATAACTCTGCCTTTGATTCCTCTAAGGGGAATTAGTATTTTTCCTAATATGATAATACATTTTGATGTAGGAAGAGAAAAATCTAAAGCAGCTATAGAAGCAGCTATAGAAAATCAAACAGATATATTCTTAGCAACTCAAAAGGATTATGAATTAGAGGAACCGTCTATTGGAGATATTTATAATATAGGAACTATATGTAAGATTAAACAAATAATAAAGTTACCTAACGATATAATAAGAGTGCTAGTAGAGGGTACAGATAGAGGAGAAATTAAAGGATTAGATACAGAGAAACAATACCTACAAGTTTGTGTAGAAAGAATAGAAGAACCTTCTAACGATGAGTATGGAGATATTGAGGCTTATATTAAAACTCTTAAAAAGAGTTTTAATAATTATATGAAGGCTTCAGGAAATATAAAAAATAATGTAATATCTATTTTTGATAGTATAAAAAACTATAGTGAATTAATAGATGTAGTTGCATCTTATGTAATTTTTGATGAAGATAAAAAACAAGATATATTACAAGAAATAGATTGTATTAAGAGAATAGAAAAGTTATTAGTTATAATAGAAAATGAAATTGAAATACTTAATGTTGAGAAGAAAATAGGTAAAAAGCTTAGAGAAAGTGTTGATAAATCACAAAAAGAGTATTATATAAGAGAGCAAATAAGAGTTCTTCAAGAGGAAATTGGAGAAGAAGATGATGATAAGAAGGAAATTTCTAAATATGAAGAAAGAATAAAGAAAGCTAAGCTACCTAAGCATGTAAAAGAAAAGGTTGAAAGTGAATTATCAAGATTAAAAGCTACATCAGGGCAAGGTTCAGAAAGTAATGTTATAAGAACTTATCTAGATTGGATATTAGATATACCTTGGAATAAATCAACAAAGGACAATTTTGATATTAAAGAAGCAGAGAAGATTTTAGATAATGATCATTATGGATTAGAAGAAGTAAAGGAAAGAATAGTAGAGTATTTAGCTGTTAAACAATATACTAATAGCTTAAAAGGACCTATAGTATGTTTGGTTGGACCACCGGGTGTTGGTAAGACATCAATAGCTAAATCAATAGCTAATGCAACAAATAGAAAATTTGCTAGAATGTCCTTAGGTGGAGTTAGAGACGAAGCTGAAATAAGAGGGCATAGAAAAACTTATGTTGGAGCAATTCCAGGAAGATTAGCTTATGTTTTAAAGGAAGCTAAGGTTAACAATCCACTTATTTTATTAGATGAAATAGATAAATTAGGATCAGACCATAGAGGAAATGTTTCAGATGCACTTTTAGAAGTACTAGATAGCGAACAAAACAATACTTTTAGAGACCATTATTTAGAGCTAGATATGGATTTATCTAAAGTATTATTTATAACTACAGCAAATTCACTAGATACAATACCAGCGCCACTTTTAGATAGGATGGAGATTATAGAGGTATCAGGTTACACTTATGAGGAAAAATACTATATAGCCAAAGATTATCTTGTACCTAAGCTACTAAAAGAGCATAAACTAACATCAGAGCAATTTAAAGTATCAGAGAGTGCAATTAAAGAAATTATAAATTGCTATACTAGAGAAGCTGGTGTAAGAAGTTTAGAAAGAGTTTTAGGAAAATTAATTAGAAAAACTCTTACTGAAATGATAAAGAACAATAAAAAAACTATATCTATATCTGCTAATAGAATAGAAAAATATCTAGGAAGTAAAATTTATACATTTGATATAAAAGAAAAAGAAGATAGAGTTGGAGTAGTAAAAGGAATGGCGTGGACTGCAGCTGGTGGTGATACATTGCCAGTTGAATCTGTAATTATGAAAGGAACAGGTAAATTAATACTTACAGGGCAACTAGGTGATGTTATGCAAGAATCAGCAAAAATTGCATTTGGATTTGTAAGAGCTAATTCAGTGAAATATGGAATTGATGAGGAATTCTATAAGAACACGGATATTCATATACATTTCCCAGAAGGCTCTATAAAGAAGGATGGACCTTCAGCAGGTGTTACTATAATTACCTCTATTGTTTCAGCATTAACAAACAAAAAAGTAAGAAGTAATGTAGCTATGACTGGAGAAGTTACTTTAACAGGAAGAGTACTTGCTATAGGTGGATTAAAAGAAAAGTCAATAGCAGCATTTAGAGCTGGAATTGATACTATAATAATTCCAAAAGAAAATGAAAAAGATTTAATTAAAATACCTGCAACAATAAAAAATAAGCTTAATATCATTGCAGTGGATCATGTTAATGATGTATTAAATAAAGCTATAATTGGAGTTGATACTATTGATTAAAATTAAAAACTCAGATTTTGTTATATCTGCAGTTAAAAGAGAGCAATATCCTATAACAGGTTTACCAGAAGTAGCTTTTGTAGGACGTTCTAATGTTGGGAAAAGTTCTATAATAAATGCTATAACTAACAGAAAAAAACTTGCGAAGGTTAGTCAAACACCTGGTAAAACAAGATTAATAAACTTCTTTATAATAAACGGAGATGAATTTTATTTAGTAGATTTACCTGGATATGGGTATGCTAAGGTTTCAAAAACAGAAAAGGCAAGTTGGGGAAAGACTATTGAAACATATTTAAATGGTAGGGATGAATTAAAAAGAGTAGTTCTTTTAGTAGATTCTAGACATAAACCAACAGCAGACGATATACAAATGCATGAGTGGATTAAATTTTATGGGTATGATGAAGTTGTTATAGCTACTAAAAGTGATAAACTTTCTAATAATGATTTAAGAAAAAGCGAAAAAGTAATTAGAGATACATTAAAATTAACAAAAGATGATAAGTTATATTTCTTTTCTTCAGTAAATAAGAAGGGAAAAGATGAGTTAATAGATAATCTTTTTAGAGATATAATTGAGAATAAAGAAATAGAAATTTAGTAATATTATTTAAGGAGCTTATAGATAATTCTATAACTCCTTTTTTATTGTTAAAAATTTAAAATATTACAATAAAAAACAGTGGCAATTATTATTCGAGAGAATAGTATATATTATAAAAATAAAAAACTAAAAATCCCAAGGAGGAGTAAGTTATGGAAATGAATGAAATTCTAAATGGTTTAAATTCATGTGACTTTAGCGATAGTACTACAAGCGGCATATCACCAACAACATGTACTAGTTCAGGATCTAGCTGTAGCGGATTTGGCAACGGATTTGGCGGTGGATTTGGTTGTGGATTCGGAAGTTGGATATGGATTCTTTTAATACTATTCTATAGTGGAGGATTTGGTAGAGGAAATAAAATGATGTGTTGCTGTAAGAAAGAAATGAAACATGAATCTTGTTGTGAGCCATGCTGTTGTGACGGTGGCGGAGGATATGGAGGATATGGCACTGGAAGTGGAAGCTGCTCATCTTATCTATTCTTACTAGTAATTCTATTCCTTTGCAACGGTTGTTCAGGTTTTAACAACTTTGGAAGCTGCGGAAACGGAAATGCATTTAGCGGATGCTGCTAATTTAAATTAGAAAGGAGAGATAGTCATGTCAAAAAAACATCATGGAGAAAAATATGAATGCTGCTGTTGTGAACCAGTATCATGCTGTGGAAGTGGAAATGTATTTAGTGGAGTAAACAGTTGTGTTGCACCTATAATATTTTTATTAATAGCATGTGGTTCAGGTGTTTTAAATAATAATTGTTCATTCTTAATAATTTTATTATTCTTACTATGTGGAGATTGTTTCGGAAACTTATTTGGTGGAGATGGATTCGGCTACTAGTATAGAGGATGGAGGGCACTGCCCTCCAAAAAAATGTTCGAAATCATAAACATATTAGATAGTTTTACATATAATAAATCAATAGAGATTTAATAGGAGGAACCTAGATGTCAAAAAAGAAGAATAGACATAAAGGGGAGAGAATAAATAATGAGAATTCTAGTAATAGAATTAATAATGCTCCATTTGGTATAAATCCTGCTCAACTTATGAGTATGTTAGGTGGCAATATAGATATGGGTCAAATCGGCAATATGCTTTCATCTATGAAGATGGATGGATTAGATTTAAATAATTTTAACCTAGGACAACTAGGAAATAATGCACCAAGTAAAGGAAGCAGTACAAGTAATAGAATTGGATTTGACTTAGGATCACTACAAGGCATGATGAACAATTTAGGTATGGGAGGATTTAACTTAGGAAATAATAATTCTCAAAATCTAAATTATAATAATCTAAATTTAGAAAATGATAATAATTTAAACATAGCAAATGAAGAAAATAATAATTCAATAGAAGAGTCAATAGATTATGATGAGAACATACAAATGTTAGTTGCCATAAAAAGTATAGTTGACTCTAAGAAAGCTATATTTTTAGATAAAGTAATAGAAGCATATAATAATGGGTATTTTAAATGAAGTTTCAAATAATGACTTTAAAGAGTATAAAAAAATAGTATTATGTAAAGAATATTACTGTACCGGAGAAGTATTCTCCTATAGCAAATGAAGAGAAATCTTCATTTAAGCTAAACCCCCCCATCCCCCTTTTAGGCCGCTAATAGCGGCCTTTTAATTTCATAATTTTTTTATTGAGGATATTTTAAGAGAACCATATCCGTCTTCTTGAACAGTTAAATAGAGCACTAACTCTTTAACAGAAGATGAATCATTTGTATTTTTAACACATTCAAATGATAATATCCAATTAATTCCTAAGGAATTCCCGTTAGTATCCCATTTAAAATCAGTAAAATATCCATTTTGAAAAGAGTATCTAAAATTTTCTTTATCTAGCCCCCATAGTGTTGCCAGTTCGGTGCTTTTAATATTTGAAGTAAAAATATTAGGAGCTTCGGAGAGTTCGTAAGGTGCTTCGATTATATCTATAAATCCTTGAATAGATGAAAGACCGGGGACCTTGGGCTTTGAAAATGTTATATCTTTTAAATATTCTCCTAAAAACATAAACCCCTTTGTAGACTCATCTCCTTTACTAGAAGATAAAGACAACAATCTAGGCGTTTTATTGTTGTTAGAGTCTAATATTCCTATTATATTATCATTGGACACAAAAGTATTTATAAACTCGGATCCATTCCATGAAAATACATAATTAATTGGAGTTTTGTCTTTGGATAATCTAGCGATTACCTCAGGTATATTATTTCTAGATAAATCAATAATATCAACTTTCATAGGCCATTTTGAAAGGGAATCTCCAAGTAATTTTGAACCATCTCTATTAACTAATGAATAATTTTTATCTTTAATTTTTATATTTAATATGTAGCTATTACTTTCCTTAGATATTTCAAATTTATCACTTTCACCATCACCATTTAAATCAAAATCAGTATCATTTTTAGAAGTTAATGGAGTTATAGTTTGAATTGAAGCATAATCTTTAACAAAAAAATAAGTAGATGAAACTAATACAAAAAGTATCAGAAAAGTTAGTATATAAGATAATACTTTATTTTTTTTTATAATTATAAACTTTGACATACAATCACCTCATTTTATTATATGAAGGTGATTAGTAATTAATTCAATATAAATAAAAAGCTAGAAATTAATTAAAATTTCCAGCTTAATTACTTATTGGCAATCTTTACATAATCCGTAAAAGAATATTTTGTTTGATAAAACTTTATATTCTGAGCACTCCTCAGCAGTACGATTAAGAGTAGAAAATGATACGTTTTCTAAATCATTTACCTTACTACAGTTTATACACTGAATATGAGCATGTTCATGTGAATTAGCATCATATCTAAAATTACCTTCACCAACATTAATTTCTTGAACTAAGTTAACTTCTACTAAAGTCTTTAATGCTTTATAAACTGTAGCTAAACTCATAGTAGGATATTCAGGTTGAAGTGCTTTGTATATAATTTCTGCAGAAGGATGTTCATTTGTACTCATTAAATATTTATAAACTGCTAATCTTTGGGGAGTAAGTTTAAGTTTCTTTTCTCTAAAGATAGAAGTTATATTCTCCATAATACACCATCCTTTTATATTCTTTCTACAATTATATAATAGAAAATGTTATAAGTCAATATGTATTTTTTAGTAGCAAATACTAATAAATAATAAATATTAATTATTAGAAAATTTCATATTTTATAACAAAATCTTCTTAATAAGTATTGTAATTCTAAATTTAATATGATAATATAATGTTGAGATTGTTAATAAATTAACAACTTGTAGAATTATCATATTTAAAAAGTATGAAATAATAATATCATAAAAATTAGCAATAATATATAATAAATATAAAATATTTATGAGGAGGAATTGGAATGTCAAAATATAAGGTTGGTGACGAATTAATTGTAATTAGTAATGCTTCAGAGGAAAAAGTTAAATTAAGAGAACTAACACAGCTTACAACAGATGGAGATTATGCCCAAATATCATGGGGATTGAAAATAGTTGAAGTTGAATATGACAAACCATATGTAACTTTAACATATAGAAACTTAGATGGTGAATTAAATAAAGTATTTGCAGAATGTAGAGATATAGAAAATTTTGATCAAGAGATGGTTTTAGAAAAAGCACTTCTTAAAGCATTTACAAATGAAATAATAAATATATCAGTAGTTAAAAATAGTAGCCATTGCAAAAGATAAAAAAGGAGAGTAATCTCCTTTTTTAATTTTATAAAAGATGTAATGACATTCTTTAAAATTGAATAGTATTATTATATAATTATTATAAATTAATAATTGAGGATGAGAAAATGGATATTTTTATAGCAAGGCAAGGAATATACGATGTAGAAGAAAAAGTAATAGCTTATGAATTGCTTTATAGAAATTCATTAAAAAATAGCTTTAACGGATTTATAGAGGATGAAGTAGCTACATATAAAGTAATAGAAAATATATCTTCATTTGGACTTGATACATTAACTGACAATAAGAAAGCTTTTGTTAATTTCCCAGAGAAGCTAATAGAAAAAGATATTGCTACATTATTACCGAAGGAAAAAGTAGTAATAGAAATATTAGAAACAGTGTATCCGTCTGAAGAAATAATAGAAAAGCTGTTCTTATTGAAAGAACTTGGATATTATATAGCATTAGATGATGTGGTAGATGAAAATCATGTTACAAATTTTATTGGAGTTATAGATATAGTAAAGGTTGATTTTATACTTTCTTCAAGGGAATCAAGAAAAAAGATAGCATTTATATGTAAAAAAAATAATATTAAGATGTTAGCGGAAAAGATAGAAACATTAGAAGACTTAGAGGAAGCAAAAGAGTTAGGATTTGATTATTTCCAAGGATATTATTATAGTAAACCATCTATATTTTTAGGGAAAGATATTGCAATTAAAAATACTAGTATTTTTAATATATTAGTGGAATTAATAAGGGAAGATTATGATTTAGACAAGGTAGAATATATAATGAAGACTGACATTGCACTTACATATAAGTTTTTAAGATTTATAAATTCATCTTATTTTAATTTTCTTCAGGAAATAAAATCTATAAAGCAAGCTATTATCTTAATAGGGAAAGAAGAGCTTAGAAAGTGGTTATCAATTTTATCAGTTGTAGAGATTTCATCAGGAAAAAATGATGAATATGCAAAAAACATAGTAATACGTGCAAAATTTTGTGAGGGAATAGCTAATATATTATCTCCTAAAGATAGGGCATCAGCATTTATGGTTGGATTATTCTCTAATTTGCATCTAATGATGGAAAAAGATATTGAATATGTTGTAGAAAACCTACCTGTTAATGTAGAAATAAAAAATGCCTTAATGGGAGAAGAAAATTTTTTAAGAAGTATATTAGGATTAGCCTTAGCTTACGAAATATTAGATAATGATAATATAAGAATTCAATGTAATAAATTAAAAATTAAGCAAGGGTTACTATGGGATGTATATTGTGGTTCTATTGAGTGGAGTAAAAATATAGGGAATTAAGTCGATAATTTCTTTTCAAAAATATCCAGAAAACACTTTCTTTTACCAAAAAGATGTACTATAATATAAGAAAATTCTGATTTCGTTTTCACGTATTGGGTATTGGGAGGGGAAGTTATGAGTAAGTGTCCATTTTGGTCAACCAATAAAGAAAAAGTAGGTTGCTACAATGCATGTCCAATGCATTCGGTAAGTAATGAAAGTGAACCATGTCCATTTAAGGAATTTTTATCTTCAAATAATAAAGTAACATTTGTTGATAATATGGATGAAGACTTATTTTATTCACAAGATAGATATTTAAATTATGATATGAATGAAAAAGTTATTAATTATTAAAAAGAGTGCATAAGCACTCTTTTATTTTATACATTTATGAAGTAGGTCTTGTTTTAATGTCCATAATTCACTAGATAAATCAACATAATAAGTATGAGGATTCTCAAATCTTAATATTTCAGGCCACATCCTTAGACTTTCACTTTTTGAAAACTCTTTTATTTCTAAAACAGAAGGACTAGTATAAACTTGAGATCCTTTATCAAAAATTTTAACCATTAAATCTTTAACATAAAAGTTAGTAACTAACTTTCTTTTCCAAGTTTCTATAGGGTGAAATATTTCAAGTGGCTTAGATTCATCAATAGCCTCATGATTTAAAGCTATAAGGTCAGCAATTGCATTATTTGTCTCTTTATCATAAATTCTATATATCTTTTTAAAGCCTGGGTTAGTTATTTTTTCGCTATTTTCACTTATTTTTATTTTAGGAATAATTCTATCATTATTTTCTACGGCTACAAGCTTATAAACGCCACCGAAAACAGGCTCTGATTTAGCAGTAATTAATCTTTCACCAACACCAAATGAATCTATGCAAGCACCTTGATTTAAAACATCTCTTATAATATGTTCATCTAATGAGTTGGATACTATTATTTTACAGTCAGGATATCCAGCTGAATCTAAGAGTTTCCTACATTTCTTAGTTAAATAAGTTATATCTCCAGAATCTATTCTAATTCCCTTAGGTCTTTTACCTATAGGTTTTAATACTTCATCAAATACTTTTATAGCATTTGGTAATCCGGATTTTAATACATTATATGTGTCAATGAGAAGTGAACAATTATCAGGATATACCTCTGCCCAAGCTTTAAAAGCCTCGTACTCTGTATCAAATAGTTGAACCCAACTGTGAGCCATTGTTCCAACTGCAGGTACATCAAAATATTTATCAGCAATTGTACATGCTGTTGAATCACAACCTCCAATTATTGAAGCTCTAGCACCATAAATTGCACCATCATATCCTTGAGCTCTACGAGAACCAAATTCCATAACTGTTCTACCAGCAGCAGCTCTACATATTCTATTAGCTTTAGTAGCTATAAGAGTTTGGTGATTAATAGTAAGTAGTATCATAGTTTCTATAAATTGAGCTTGAACAACAGGACCTTTAACTATTACTAATGGTTGATTTGGAAAAACGAAGTTTCCTTCAGGTATTGCCCAAACATCACATTCGAATTTAAAGTTCTTTAGGTATTTTAAAAATTCTTCTGAAAATAAATTTTTACTTTTTAAATAATCTATATCTGATTCAGTAAATTTTAAATTGTTTAGATATTGTATTAATTGATCTACACCAGCCATTATACAGTATCCACCGCCATCTGGAACTCTTCTAAAATACATATCAAAATATGCAATTTTATTTTGGATCTCTTTATTAAAATATCCATTAGCCATTGTTAGTTCGTAGAAATCTACTAACATAGTAAGATTACGTTCGTTAGTAACATCAAATCTAATTAAGTTTTCCATGTTTTTCTCCTCTTATAATAAATAACATTCAAAATAGTAAATTCATTAATTCATAGAGTACATTAATATATAAATATATTGTACATCTATACATAAATTATTACAATATAGTTATTTGTACTATAAAAAGGTTAATAATATAAGATAAAAAGGAGGCAGTATGAAGATTAGTTTAGATAAATATCAAGATGAAGCCGTATATATAAAAGATAAAAATGTATTAGTAGTTGCTGCACCAGGATCTGGAAAAACTACTGTTATAATTAACAGAGTAAATTATTTAGTAAATCAGTTAAGAGTAAAATTAGGAAATATAATAATAATAACTTTTACAAGAGCTGCAGCTGATAATATGAAAAATAGGTACAAGAACGTATTTAATAGAGAGATTGCACCTTTTTTTGGAACTTTTCATGGATTGTTCTATAAAATCCTTTTAAGGGAAGGTTTTAACATATCAATAGTTGAGGGAGGAGTTTCTCATAGAATAATTAAGTCTGTATTATCTAAGTATTCAGATGATGTAAGTGAAGATAAAATAAAAGAGGCTTTAAATAATATTTCATTTTTTAAAACATCATTAAAAAATATTGAAGACTTTACTCCAACTATGGCTAAAGATATTTTTATTGAATGTCTTAACAAGTATGAAGAATATAAGTCAAAGAATGGATTTTGGGATTTTGATGATTTATCTATAAAGGTTATAAATTTATTTGAAAATGATAATAGAGTACTAAATAAGTATATAAGCGTATTTAAATATATTTTAGTTGATGAATTTCAAGACTGTGATGAGTTACAAATGCGATTTTTAAAGCTTATAAATAAAGGAAACTCTCTATTTGCTGTTGGTGATGAGGATCAATGCATTTATAGTTTTAGAGGATCTAAACCTGAATATATGGTAAGCTTTGATAAAAATTTTCCAAGTGCTAAAAAAATATATTTATCTATTAATTATAGAAGTAATGAAAATATAGTTGAAGCTTCAAAGGAAATAATAAAGCATAATAAAAGTAGAAATAACAAGATTATACATTCGTATAAAAGCTCAATTGGAATAATAAAGTTTAATACTCCATATGATGAAAAAATGCAAGGGGAAGAGATAGGTAATATAATAGAGAAATCTATAGATGGTTTAAGTGAAAATGCAGTATTGTATAGAACTAATATGGAGGCTAGAAGCATGATAGATACATTTACTCGTAGAAAGATTCCATTTGTGCTTTTAGATAAAGGATATAATTTTTTTGATCACTTTATATGTAAAGATATGCTTTCATACTTAAAGCTTGCAATTAATATAAAAGATAAAGAAAATTTTTTAGCAGTAATAAATAAACCCTTTAGATATATTAGCAAATCAAATTTAGAATATATAAGAAGATCCTTTGAAGATAAATCACCATTTGATATTTTAATAGAAAAAAATGATACACCGCCATATCAGGCCAAAAAACTTAACGAATTAAAGAGAGACATAAGTTATCTTAATAAGTTATCTTTATCTGGTGCAATACAGTATATTATTTCTGAATTAAATTATATAGATTACTTAAAAGATTATGGAGAAAGATATAAACAAAGTATAGAGGAATTGGAAGAGATATTAGAGGAATTTAAAAGTGCAGCAGATGGATTTAAAACAATAATGGAATTACTTGGACATGTAGAAAGAGTAAAAGAAAAAATAGAAGAAAGTAAGGAAGTAGAAGAAGGAGTAATTTTAAGTACAATTCATGGTGTTAAAGGCATGGAATTTAAAAATGTTTTTATAATTAATTCAAATGAAGAAACAATACCCCATAAATCATCTATGGAAGATAATATAGAAGAAGAAAGACGACTATTTTATGTTTCTGTAACCAGAGCTATAAATAATTTATATATATTCTCTCCTAAAACTCAAAGGGGAAGATTTAGAGATATATCTAGATTTGTTATTGAAGGTGGTTTTAAGGAGATAAATAAAAATGAGGATTATGGAATAAAGGTTAACGATATAATTCATCATAGAACTTACGGAGATGGTAAGGTTTTATCAATAGAAAAGGATGTAATTAAAATAGATTTTGGTGATTACTTAAGTAAAAGTTTCTCTTTAAAGGTGCTTATGGAAAATAATCTTATTATAATAATAAACTAAGTGTTCACTATTCTTTTTTTAGGA
Organism: Clostridium sp. LS3; assembly: GCF_055330225.1. Taxonomy (NCBI): domain Bacteria; kingdom Bacillati; phylum Bacillota; class Clostridia; order Eubacteriales; family Clostridiaceae; genus Clostridium; species Clostridium sp. LS3. The sequence continues at coordinate 3,385,006 of NZ_CM143921.1, read as the reverse complement.
TGTATAATCTTATTATGGTAATAAAAGGGGGATTTGTAAGTGGCTTATATTTTAATAGGAATATTATTATTTGTTGTACTTTATTTCGTTATAACATTTGCAGTAGAAAGTGGAGTTTATTATGCCCTACTTAAATTCGAGAAGGTTAGAAAAAAAGATGATATAGATAATTTTTTAAAAGATAATGATAACCTTTAATAGATAATATATGATAGTAAATTATGAGGTGATAGCAAATGAATAATGTAAGTTTAAAGGATATTAAATTTGCACTAGATGTAGGAACAAGATCTATTATTGGAAGTGTAGGAATAGTAGAAGAGAATAAATTTAATGTTATATGTGAAAAGTACTTAGAGCATGAAGAGAGAGCAATGGTAGATGGACAAATTCATGACATAGAATTAGTAGCTAAAGGTGTAAAAAAAATAGTAGATTATATAGAGGCAGAAATAGGAATTCAATTAGAAAATGTTTCTATTGCAGCAGCAGGTAGATTTTTAAAAACAATTAATTCTCAAGAAGAAATGGAATTGGATTCAGAAGAAGAAATAACAAAGGAAGATGTAAGAAAATTAGAGCTAATAGCTCTAAAGAAAGCCGAAAATGAAATAAATAAGACTACAGAAGGAAAGTTATATTGTGTGGGATATTCTGTAAAAAACTACTATTTAAATGGATTTGTAATATCTAATTTAGTTGGACATAAAGGTGAAAAGGTTTCTGTAGAAGTAATAGCAACTTTTTTACCTAGATCAGTAGTTGATTCATTATACACAGTTATGAAAAAGGTTGGACTTAGAGTAAGTAATTTAACTTTAGAACCAATAGCTGCAATAGAAGCAGTTGTTCCTAAAAACTTAAGGCTATTAAATATAGCATTAGTTGATATAGGAGCCGGGACATCAGATATAGCTATAAGCTCCAAAGAAAGTATATCTTCTTATGGGATGGTTCCACAAGCTGGAGATGAAGTGACAGAATCTATAGTTCAAGAGTACTTAGTTGATTTTAATACTGCTGAATACATAAAAAGAAGTTTAGAAAAAGAAGATGAAATAACATATATTGATATACTTGGTTTAGAAAATAAAATAAAATCAGAGGATATAAAGAAACTAATAAAGCCAACAGTTAGAAAAATTGCTGAGGGAATAGCTGCAAAGATAATAGAGTTAAATGCAAATAAATCACCAAGTGCTTTATTTTTAGTTGGTGGTGGAGCACATACTCCTGGAATAATTGACGAGCTTAGTGATAAATTAAATATGCCAAGTCAAAGAATAGCTATAAAGGATAGAAAGTCTGTAGTTGAATGTATTAGTGATAATAATTTAGGCTCAGCAGGAGTTACTGTTTTAGGTATTGCATTAACAGCTTTAAAAAATGGTGAAAATGATTTTATAGATGTAATTCTAAATGGTAGTCCAGTAACTATGTTTAATTCACATAATCACACTATTATGGATGTTATAATTCAAGCAGGTATAAATCCAGTTATGCTTATAGGGAAAAATGGAAAGAATTTAAGATATAAGTTAAATGGTGTGAAAAGAATAGTATTTGGTGAAAAAGGAAGAAATCCAATTATAAAACTTAATGGCAAATTAGAAAGTATGGATAAGAGAGTTAAGGCTGGAGATGATATAGAAATATCTTATGCTATTACAGGAAAAGATGCAAAATCTAAAATAGTAGAACAAATAAAGGAGTTTAATAGTATAAGTATATATATAAATAATAATTTAGTTAGTCTAGAGCCTATAATATTTGCTAACGATAGTATAGTTAATTTAGATTACTTTATAAATGAGGATGATGATATTAAGATAATACTTCCAAAATCAATTTCGGATATAAAAAACTATGTAATAAAAGAAGAGGTAGTTATAGAAAAGAATGGTATTAAATTATTAGAAGATTATGTTGTTAATGAAGGGGATAAGTTAACATTATATTATAATGATTCACTGAGTAATGAAGTTTCTGTTGAAGTAGATAAAACTTTAAGTACAAGTGTTTCAAAAGAAAATGATAAAAAAACTAACGCTAAAAATTATAATGAGATTAAAGTAACAGTTGATAATAAGTTAGTAACACTTAGTGGACAAAAAGATTATATATTTGTGGATATTTTTAACTATATTGATTTTGATTTAAAAGAAGCAAAGGGGATAATAAATTTATTCCTAAATGGAAATAAGGTTGGATATACAGAAAAGTTAAAATCAGGAGACCATATTGAAATATTATGGAGTTAGACTTTATTAAAAATCAAATATTATAGCTATAGGAGTGGTTGGGTGAAATAAATAGGGGGCAAAAACATGAATTTTAAAAATCAAGCAATAAGCCTAAAAGAGGAGCTAATAACTATAAGAAGAACGCTTCACCAATACCCTGAATTAGGTATGGAGGAATTTGAAACATCTAAATTTATAAAAAACTTTTTGAAAAATGAAGGAATAGAATTTATAGAAGTTTCTAATACAGGTGTATGTGGGATAATAAATGGAACTAAAGAAAATATTAAAATTCATAAAAAAACTATAGCTTTAAGAGGAGATATAGATGCACTACCAATTGCAGATAAAAAGCAGTGCAATTATTCATCAAAAATTATAGGAAAGATGCATGCATGTGGACATGATGCTCATACTACAATATTACTTGGAACAGCTAAAATATTAAATGAAAATAAACATTTATTTAGTGGAAATGTAAAATTATTATTTGAACCAGCAGAAGAAACGATAGGTGGAGCTAGGTTTATGATAGAAGAAGGTGTACTTGATAATCCTAAAGTTGATTGTATATGTGGGCTTCATGTTGAAGAAACATTAGAATGCGGAGCAATAATGGTTAAACATGGAGTGGTTAATGCAGCATCTAATCCATTTACAATTAGGATAAAGGGCTCAGGTGGACATGGAGCTTATCCTCATACAACTGTTGATCCAATTGTTATAGCTAGTCATGTAGTATTAGGGATACAAACAATAGCGAGTAGAGAAATCAATACAATGAATCCAACTGTTATAACAGTTGGTAGTATTCATGGTGGAACAGCAAAAAACATAATACCGGAGGAAGTAGAAATAAGTGGTATTATACGAACTATGAGTAAAGAAGATAGAGCTTTTGTTAAAAATAGATTAGTTGAAATTGTTGAAGGAATATGTAAATCTTCAAGGGGAAGCTGTGAAATAGATATAGATGATTCGTATCCTAATTTATATAATGATAACTCTATGGTTGACTTATTTAAATTAGGAGCAAAGAAAATAATAGGAAAAGAAAATATATTACTTCAAAAAAATCCTAAAATGGGAGTAGAGAGTTTTGCTTATTTTGCAAATGAAATACCAGCAGTATTTTATTTTTTAGGTTCAGGAAACAAAAATAAAAATATAATTTATCCTGCACATAGTAGCTTATTTGATATAGATGAAGATTGCTTACCATTGGGGGTTGCAATGCAATGCCAAATAGTATTTGAATATTTGACAAGAAGCTAATTTAATATTAATCTATAACAATGGAGAAAATATAGTTAGAATACTAAAAAACTAGGAGTGATTAGTTTGAGAATAGAAATAGGCACAAATGAAGCAGGTCAAAGATTAGATAAATTTTTAAGAAAATTATTAAAGGATGTTCCTTTAAGCAAAATTTTTAAAGCTTTGAGAAAAGGCGATGTAAGGGTTAATGGTAAGAAGCAAAAAGAAAATTACTCTTTGCAAATAGATGATGTAGTAGAAATAAAATATATACAAAGTAATAAAGAAAAGCCGGAAGAAAAATTTATTAAAGTTAATGCTAGAGGAATGAAAATCACTTATGAAGATGCTAATATACTAATAGTTGAAAAGTGGCCTAATATTTTAGTTCATCCTGATGAAAAAGGAAAAGAACCAAGTTTAACTGATTATGTTTTATCGTATTTAAATGAAAAGGGAGATTACTTACCGGAAAATGAATTAACATTTACTCCTGCACCATGTAATAGATTAGATAGAAATACTTCAGGAATAGTTATATTCGGTAAAAATTTTGAAGCTTTAAGATCAATGAATGAAATGATAAGAGAAGGTAAAGTAGAAAAGTATTACAATACCTTAGTTAAAGGTAAAATAAAAGATGGATTATATAAAGGATATATTCATAAAAATGAAGAAGCTAATATATCAAAAATATATGATGAAAAAATACAAGATTCAAAAGAAATAGCAATGGAAGTTAAAACTATAAAAACAAATGGAGCATATTCATTTTTAGAAATAGATTTAATAACAGGAAGAAGTCATCAAATTAGAGCTCATTTATCACATTTAGGAACTCCTATAATTGGTGATAATAAATATGGAGATAGAAAATTAAATTCATTTTTTGCAAATAAGTTTGGACTTGATTGTCAATTCTTATACGCTTATAAATTGATTTTTAGAGATGCACCAGATAAATTAAGCTATTTAAACAATAAAACTATAATAGAAAGCTTACCACCAGTATTTAAGAAGATTAAAAATGATGTGTTTAAATTCACAATAAAATAAAAGGTGATTAGGTATGGAACAAAAATCAGCCGGACGTGGCTTTTTAATATTATCAATTGCAGGTATTGCTGGTAAATTACTATCAGCAATATATGTTCCTTTATTAACAGCTGTTTTAGGTGAAACAGGTTATGGAATATATACTGCTGGATATGATATATTCGTTTTTTTAATTGCAGTAACTAGTTTAGGGGCACAACCTGCAGTTACAAAGGTTGTAACAGAGCTTAGAGCAATGGGTAACCATAAAGATGCCTTAAGGGCCATGAAGTTAGCTGTAAAATATTTAGCAATTATAAGTATTATAATTGCTGGAATTTTTATGGCTTTGGCATTTCCTCTTTCAAAAGCTATTAATGCAGAGAAATCAGCTTATACTTTTGTATTTTTAGCACCAGCAATAATTTTTGCAGCTATTTTAGCTGCCTATAGAGGATATATGCAAGCTGTTGAAGAAATGGAGACATTAGCTATATCCCAAATTATAGAGCAACTAATAAATGTTATACTTAGTTTAGTATTTGCAGGTATATTAATTACTATAACAAATGAAGATGCATGGGGAAGTGCAGGGGGAACGGTAGGTACATCTTTAGGAGCAATAGTTGCAATAATATATATAATATACATATATGAAAAAAGAAATTATAAAGAAAAAGCTGAAAGAAATCATGACCCAAGTAGAAGAAGAGTATCAGATAAAAGGATAGTTAAAAAGTTATTTATGTATGCACTTCCTATAACATTAGTTGCAGGAGTACAAAATTTTGCAGGTGTTATAGATACTATGACTCTAGGAAGAGGCTTAAGTTCGGCGGGATTTAATCAAGATCAAGTTAATGACTTAAGAGCGGTTTTATCGTATTATAAAACTCTTGTTTATGTTCCTTTAGCTATAGTAACTGCACTTGGAACTTCAATATTTCCTAAGGTGATACAGGCTTTTGTACATAAGAATAAAAAAGATTTAAAGCAACAAACAAGCTATGCATTTAGAATAACATACATAATAATAATGCCAGCTACATTTGGATTAGCTATATTAAGTAAAGAGATATATAACTTTCTATTTAATAACACTTCTACAGGATATACATTACTTATGTATGGATCATCTTTGCTTATATTTATGTCTATAACTACAATACAAAATGTTATTCTTCAAGGAATAAATAAATTGTACTTGATAATAGTATCTGCAAGTGCAGGATTAATAGCAAAAATAGCTATAAATCTTATATTAATTCCAGTTCCAAGCATAAATATAACGGGGGCAGTAGTAGCAACATTTGTATCATTTATTATTCCAGCGGTAATAAATCATAGAAAAATTGAAAGCTTTTTCAAAGTTAAAATACCAATAATAAAACAAGCTATAGTACCAACAATATGTTCTATATTAATGGCTATTGTAATATTCTTAGTAAAATTCCCAGTTATTAAAGTTGCAGATATGATTGGTGGAGGAAGAGTAGTAATAGCTTTAGCAACATTAATTTTAATAGGTATAGGCGGAATAGTTTATTTATACACAATGGTTTACTTTGGAGGAATAAGAAAAAAAGATTTAGATTTAATTTCACCAAAACTTTTTAGATTCTTACCAAGAAGAATAAGGAAAGAATTAATTTAAGAATAAAATAATAAGAAATTAAAATATAATTAAATTAAATTAAGTTAAAAAATAAAGGATAGAAATAAGTTTAATTTCTGTCCTTTATTTTTATAAGCCTAAAAGAAGATTTATATTAGCTATTGTTCTTCAATTCCAAAGAAGCTTAAAAATGTGAATATAATAAATGTTAGGCTAATTATTATTAAGTTTTTAGCTATAAACATATTACCAAGGAAATTGTTTGTAAATACTTTTAGTACCATAAATATTAATATTGATAATAGTAAAAATATACTTATATTACTTTTAGATAAATCTAAGTATATATGTTTTTGAACTTCCCTAAGATTTATAAATAAGCTTACACTAGAGGTTATGAATATACTTATGGCATAGCCCATTATATTTACTCCAGGTATTCCAACAAATATAAATAAGCATATAATTTCTAGTAAGGAAACTATTAAGGAATTTTTTAATATTACACCTTGTTTATTTAATCCATTTAGTATTCCAAACATTGTGCTTGCAGTAAAGAATATAGGGGCACTTAATGAGGCAACTTTTATATATTCTCCTAAGTCATCTCTTCCATAAAACATTTCTCCTAGAGAGTGAGGAATAATATTACAAATTATAGTTGTAGCAAGTCCAAGTAAAAATGCTATTTTCATTACCTTTTTAATTCTTATAGTGGCATTATAGTAGTCACCTCTGCTTAAGGTTTCAGATAAATCAGGAACTATAAGAGAGTTTATAGACATAATAACTATCATTGGAAAGGTAACTATTGTTAAAGCCATTCCAGTAAATTTACCTATCATTCCTAAAGCAGCCACAGAATCAAATCCAGCAGCGACTAACCTTCTTGGTACTAATAATGTTGAAGCTGTACCAAACAAATTACCTAGAAAGCCATTAATACACAAAGGAAGTGCAATTACTAATACATTAAATAATAATTGTGAAGCTCTCTCTGGTTTTTCAACTGATGGAGTTACTTTTCTAGAGATATTTTTATAGTAAATGTACAATAAAATTAAGCTTTGAAGCTCTCCAATTGCTAGGGACAAATAAGCTAAAGTTACTAAAGAAGTAATTGAAGTAGCCTTAAACATATAAATTAATAGTGCAATAGTAATAATACGCATTGCTTTTTCTAAAATATCTATAAATGAAGGAACTACTATTTTAGAAACCCCATAAAAGTAACCTTTTAATATGTTAGATAAAGCTATAAAGACCATAGCTGGACAAGTTATTCTAATAGCATTAACAGTTCTCATGTCATGTATTCCATATTTACTTATGTAAGGAGACAAAAAGAATACCATAATACCTATAGCAATTGCCCATATTACATTAAAGCTAGCAACTGTTTTTATAGTTTTACTTATATTATTATATTGACCTTTAGATTTGTAGATTGCAGATACTTGCGATATGGCAGCTATAATTCCAGCAGTCATTAAACAAATGAAAAGGTTGTATATAGGCATTACTAATCCATATAGTCCCATTCCTACAGGACCTATAAGTTTTGATAAGTAAATTGAAAATATAAATCCTAAAACTCCAGTAGTTATATTAGATGCAGTAAGAAGAAAAGAATTTCTTACAAAACTATCTTTTTCCAAAGTCTATCACCCCCAAATTAGTACATTTATATGTATTCTAAAATAAAAAGAAATATACCATTAGTAACCATTAAGAAAATAAATGGAATAGGAAAAAAATTAAGTAATTCTAAAAGTAATAATTTATATATTTCAAAATATAAATTAAACATAAATAAAAAATTAGGGGGAGCTCATGAAAAGGTTTATTAAATTTTTACTTATTTCAATTATAGTAGTGACTATAGCCTTTGGGATTTTCAAGGTTACAAATAAATATAATTTATATATTTTAAATAAAAATATAGATTGGTCAATAAGCCTTAAAGGATGTGAAGGAGCTAAAAGCTTTGATTTTGATGAAGAGGGGAATTTGTATCTGGCATTTGATGATACAATTAGAATAGTAAATAAGGATGGTAACGATGGGGTTATAATAAGAGAAAGTAAGTTCAACATTTTAGATATAATATACAATGATAAAAAGTTATACATATCTACAGATAACAGGATACTGGAGTATGATATAGATAAAAAATCATATAAAGAGCTTGTAAGTGAAATACCCAATAATGGTATAAATAAAAAAATAAATTTATTACTTCATGAAAATAAACTATATTTCTCAGTTGGAAGTAACACAAATGCTGGAATAGTTAATGAAAAAGGAGAAGCCTTTGACATAGCAACAGGTGAATGGATATTATCTGGGAATAATTATGGAGAAAATAAAACAGGAGCTTTTTCACCGTATGCAGTGACTACAGAAGTTGAAGAAAAAGCGCAATTTCAAAAGTTAGGGAATGCAGCTATATTATCTTATGATTTAAATAATGGAGAAATAAACTTATTTGCTCATGGAATTAGAGATATAAAGGGATGGGATATAGATGATAAGGGAGAAATAAATGGAATCGTGGGGGGGATGGAAGATTTACCTCCAAGAAACATAAAGGATGACAAAGATTATATATATAATCTACAAAAGGAAGATTGGTATGGATGGCCAGATTATAGTGGGGGAGATCCTATAACATCACCCAGATTTACAGATTTAATAAAACAAGAATATCTAATAAAAAATCATCCAGATAAAAATCCAAGTAGGCCTATATATCAAGATAATGATGTTTCAGCACTACAAGGGCTAGCTATAGATAAATATGGAAAATGCTTTGATAAAAATACTATGATATTTGGAAATAATAAAAAAGGTTTTATATATGCATTAAATGAAAATGGTATAGTAAAAGATTTAGTTGATTTAGGTGATAAGAGTAGGATAGAAAAAATATTATTTTACAAGGATAGCTTCTACGTATTAGATAGTAATGCTGGATGCTTATATAGCCTTAAATCAAATGAATCGATAGGGATTTTTAAGTTACCTAAGATATTCTGGATTTTTTCTATAGTATTTGTAATAGTAATAATAATATGTGTATTAATTAAAAATAAAGAACATAAGATAAGTAGTGCTAATAAATAGATAAAAGAGAAGAGTTGAGCTCTTCTTTTTTTATTTATAGGAAAGGATAAAAGCTTAAAGCTTTAAAAATTTAACAAAAAGTATTAATAAATTTTGAGGTTAATAAATATAAATATAATATAACTTATGTAATTGGAGGTAAAGTGATATGGGTAAAACAATAGTACTTAACTTATCAGATGTAAAATTGAATGGAGATATACTAGATGTTGGAGAAAGTTTTGGAGTTATATATAATATATCAAAGGATGTAATGGATGAAATTTCAGTAGATTATGTGGGAGCAGAAAATTCAAACACGCTTAAGGAAGAAGATTATGATACTTGTACAATGTTTTTTCATTTAAGTAAACTATGGAATAATTCCTCTAGATTAAAATTAATTGAAGAAGTAACTAAATATATTAAGATTGGAGGATCAATATATATATGGGACATAAATAAAGAAATTAAGAGTATAGTAAATAACAAGATAATGGCTGTACTACCATCAGGTAAGGTAAGGGAATTTGAATTTAAAAATTTAAATCCTTTAATAAAGTCAGATATGGAAGAAAATAAAAAATTTCTTGAAAAATACTATGAAATAGAAGAAACTAAGTTATGGGAGGATATACATTTTATAAAGGGTATAAAACTTTAATTTTGAAAGGAAGAAGATACTTATGAAAATTTTACTTACAGCTATAAATTCTAAATTTGTTCACAGCAATTTAGCTGTTAGATACTTAAGGGCTTTTACAAAAGATATGAATTATGATTGTAAAATTAGAGAGTTTTCTATAAATGATAGAGAAGAAAAAATATTAGAAGAAATAATAAAAGAAAAACCTAACGTAGTAGCTTTTTCTACTTATATTTGGAATATAGAAATGATAAAAAAATTATCAAATCTTATAAAACTTGTAGATGAAAATATAGAGATATTATATGGAGGTCCAGAAGTATCTTATGACAGTCAAAACATACTAAGAGAGCTAAATGGAGAATATATTATTGAGGGAGAAGGAGAAAAAACATATAGAGAATTTATAGATTATAAGTTAGGGGAAAGAGATATAAATTCAATAAGAGGTTTTTACTACAAAAAGAATGGTGACATAATATCAAATGGAAAAAGACCTCTAATGAATATGAATGAGCTAGTGTTTCCTTATGAAGAAGATGAAATCTTAGATAATAAAATAGTATATTATGAAGCCTCAAGAGGATGTCCTTTTAATTGCAAATATTGTTTATCATCTACAACTCACGGAGTTAGGTTTTTAGATATTGATAGGGTAAAGAAAGAATTAAAATATTTTATTGATAAGGAAGTAAGGCTTGTTAAGTTTGTAGATAGAACTTTTAATTGTAATAATAAATTTACAATGGCTATCTGGGAATTCCTTATAAATCAAGATACAAAAACACAATTTCACTTTGAAATATCTGCAGATATATTAAAAAAATCAGAACTAGATCTTTTAAGAAAGGCACCAAAGGATAGATTCCAATTTGAAGTTGGAGTTCAAACAACAAATGATGATGTACTAAATAGAATAAATAGATTTGTTAATTTTAGTGATATTAAGGAAAAGGTTGAAGAACTTCTTCAAATTAGAAATATAAAACAGCATCTAGATTTAATTGCAGGCTTGCCAGGAGAAGATTATAATTCATTTAAGAAATCATTTAATGATGTTTATAGTATAGAGCCAGAAGAAATTCAATTAGGGTTTTTAAAGCTTTTAAGGGGTTCATCTATGAGAGAAGAAGCAGAGGAATATGGAATGAAGTATTCTCCATATCCACCATATGAAATATTGAAAACTAATAATATAAGTTATGATGAATTAATAAGGCTTAAGAAAGTGGAGGAAATGGTCGATAAATATTATAACTCTCAAAAGTTTAGTAACATAATAAAATATTTAGTAGAGAAGTTTGATAATCCTTTTGATTTTTATTATAAATTGGGTTCTTATTTTGGCTCTAAGGGATATTTCAATAGAAATATAGGAAATAGTGAGTATTATAAAGTATTTTTAGATTTTAATATGGAGATATTAAAAGAGGACAATTTTATATTAAATCAAATTTTAAAATTTGATTATTTAAGATTTAATAAAAAAAGAGGAATACCAGAGTTTATAGAAAAAAATTTAGATAAAGAAAAAGAAAAAAATATAAAAGAACAATTAAGAGACTTATATTCTTTTAAGGATTATCATTTAGAAGTCTTTAGTATAAATATACATAAATTTATGCAAGATTCTATTATAATTATGGAAAAAGATTACTACTTATTTGGACATGGAGGTGATGTTATAAACGTAACTGATAAATTAAAATAAATTCAAAAAATTTTAAAATTTAAGTTAAATAAATAAAGAAAACAATTACAATAATTGAAAAATTGTTCTTATTTAACTAAATGAAGAATAAAAATGTTGAAAAAAATATTAAATCATGTATAATGGATAATAATAAAGAGTAATTAATACTATATAAAGTATTAATTGCTATATTATTATTTTACAATAATAAAGGTGGTGAGATTTTGGCATTAGAAGCAATAAGTGAAATTAAAAGAGCTGAAGAAGAGGCAGAGAAGCTAATTCAAGAGGCTACAATAAGTTCAAAGGAAATATTAAAGAATGCAAATATTAAAGCTGAGGAAGAATATAATAAAATTTTAAATGAAGCAAATTTAAATAAAAGTAAAATAATTTCTGAAGCTGAAGAAACAGGAAAATTAGAATCAGAACCTATATTAAGAAAAGGTGAAGAAGAAGTATTAAGCATTAAAGGTATTTCTGATGAAAAGAAAAATAATGCTATTAATTTAATCGTTGAGAGGATAGTGAAGATTCATGGCAATAGTTAAGATGAACAAATTCACTTTGCTTACCTTTGAATCTAAAAAACAAGATATCTTAAAGAAAATACAAGGGTTATCTAATGTAGAATTTATTAATTTACAGGACGAGGAATTCCTTAAAAAATATGATGAGTTGAAAGGCTTATCTAATGATGATATAGATTTAGAGTGTTCAAAGTATGAAGAAAATTTATCAAAGGCTAAATTTGCCCTAGAATTTCTCGCAAGATATGTTCCTAAAAAATCAGGAATAAAGGCATTAAAGGAGGAAAAGCTAACGTTAACCTTAGAAGAATTAGATAATAAGGTTAAAAGCTCAAATTGGAATAAAGGCTATGAAAAGGCAAAGGAAAGAGAGTCACAGTTAGCAAGTCTAGATTCAAAGGTTACAAAATTACAAACAGAAATAGATACATTAACTCCTTGGCAAGATTTAGATGTAGCTTTTAATGAACTAATACAATTAAAAAATACATCTTATTTTTTAGGTACTATAGCAAAATCTTATGAAGATTCATTAATGGAACAATTATCAAATGTATATGTTGAAATAATATCAAGAAATAACAATGATATTAATCTTTTAATTTTATCTAATAAAGAAGATGGAGAAAATGTAGCAGAAATTCTTAGAGGTTTTGGATTTAGCAGTTTTAAAACAGAACATAAAGATGTTCCTATGAAGCTTATTTTAGATTTTAAGCATCAAATAGAAGAGTTGCAAACAAAAAAGTTCTTTGTTCAAGAAGAAATTGCAAATTTAGAAGAAGATTTAAGAAATTTAGAAATAGCTTATGACTATTTTGTGAGTAAAGTTGAAAGAATTAAAGTTTCAACAAATTTCTTAAAAACAAAAAATATATGTGCAATTCAAGGTTGGATAGCACAAGAAGATACTGAAAAACTAAAATCTATATGTAGCGAGATTCTTAAAGATGATTACTACATAGAATTTGAAGAAGTAAAAGAAGAAGAAATAGATGATGTACCAATAAAACTTAAAAATGGTGAACTTGTATCAGCTTTTGAAAGTGTAACAGGAATGTACAGTTATCCAAAGTATAATGAAATTGATCCAACTCCATTACTTGCACCATTCTATTTAATATTCTTTGGAATGATGGTAGCAGATGCTGGTTATGGATTAATAGTTTTAATAGGATCTGGATTAGCACTTAAGTTTTTAAATCTTGATGATAGCAAAAAAGATTTTGCTAAGTTTTTCTTCTACTTAAGTTTCCCAACAATATTTTTTGGGCTAATTTATGGATCAGCATTTGGAGATGCTATAAAACTGCCAACACAAATTATAGATACTAACAAAGATGTAAATACAATATTAATTTTATCTTTAGCATTAGGTATAATACAAATATTCTTTGGATTATTTATAAAAGTATATAATCTAACAAAACTTGGTAAAGCTAAAGATGCATTTTATGATGCAGGTTCATGGATAATTACATTAATATCAATAGGTGGATTAGCAGCAGTTAAATTTTTAAACTTACCAGCTGTTTTAGGGACTATATTTACAATAACTATGGTATTTGGAATGATTGTTATAGTTTTAACAGGTGGTAGAGACGAAGAAACTAAAGGGGCACAAATAGGTCAAGGTTTATATGCCTTATATGGTATAACAGGATATGTAGGTGACTTAGTATCATATACAAGACTTATGGCTTTAGGTTTAGCAGGCGGATCTATTGCAGGAGCGTTAAATTTATTAATACACACTCTTCCAGGGGTGGCTGCAATAGTAATAGGACCTGTATTGTTTGTACTATTCCATATATTTAACTTAGGATTATCATTACTTGGAGCTTATGTTCATACAGCAAGACTTCAATATGTTGAATATTTCTCAAAGTTTTATGATGGCGGTGGAAAACCATTTAAAGCATTTAAAGGTTCAGAAAAATATATAAAGATCAAAAGAAATTAGGAGGAATTATAAAATGGAAATGTCATGGATTCAATTTTTTGTAGAAAATAATGGTGGATTAATATTTGCAGCTATGGGAATAGCTTTAGCTGTTGGATTATCTGGTATAGGTTCAGCTAAAGGTGTTGGAATAGTTGGTGAAGCTGCAACAGGATTAGTTACAGAAGAACCAGAAAAGTTTGGTAAGGCATTAGTTCTTCAACTATTACCAGGTACACAAGGTTTATATGGTTTCGTTATAGGATTCTTAGTATTTACTAAAATGGCTTCAGGTATGCCACTAGCTCAAGGTTTATACTTATTAGGTGCTTGCTTACCAATAGCATTTGCAGGACTTTGGTCAGGTATAGCTCAAGGTAAAGTTGGAGCAGCAGCTATTCAAATATTAGCTAAAAACCCAGAACACAATACAAAAGGTATTATATTAGCTGCAATGGTTGAAACATACGCATTATTAGGATTCGTTATTTCATTCATGTTAGTAAGCAAAGGATTCTAGGATTGGAGAGAATAGGCTATGGCAAGTGTAAATAATCTAACTTCAAAAATCCTTAGGGATGCTGAAGAAAGAAAGGAAAGTATTTTAGCTTCTGCTGAAGAGGAACAAAGTAAGATTCTTTCTAAAAGAATAGCTAAGTCCAAGGAGCTTGAAAAAGAAATTATACAAAAGGCTGAGCTTGAAGCTAAAACAAAAAAAGAAAGAATTTTATCTTCTGCTTCTCTTAAGGTTAGAAATGATAAATTATCAGCGAAGCAAGAAGTTATAGAGGAAGTTTTTCAAAAAAGCATAGATGCTCTATTATCTATATCAGGAGAGGATTTTTTAAAATTTATAAGAAATTCAATTCTTTCTCTTGGAGTAATAGGAGAACAAAAATTAATTTTAAACAAAGATGGAATGGAATTAGTAGATATTACTTTTATATATGAATTAAATCAGGCACTAGGAGAAAAAGGAAATATAAAATTAAGCTCAAAAGAGGGTAATTTTAAAGGTGGGTTTATTCTTGAAAGTAATGGTATAGAAATTAATAACACATATGAAGCTTTAGTAAGTTCATTAAGAGATGAATTGGAGTTTGAAGTAGCAAGAGTGTTGTTTAGTTAAGGAGGGTAAGAGATGGATGTAATGAAATTTACCCAAGCTGTATCAAGAATATGGGTTTTAGAAACAAGACTCCTTGATAAAGCCAAGATAGACAGAATGATAGAAGCTCCATCAGCAAATGAAGTATTAAGAATACTAAATGAAACAGAATATTCAAATGCTTCAGCTAATGTAAAAAGGTCTGAAGATTATGAAGAAATTTTAACAGCAGAACTTAAAAGGATATATGATTTAGTTTATGAAATAAGTCCAGTTAAAGAAGTTGTTAAACTAATGAGTCTTAAATATGACTATCATAATATCAAAGTACTTT
The DNA here is from genome assembly GCF_055330225.1 of Clostridium sp. LS3. Classification (NCBI taxonomy): domain Bacteria; kingdom Bacillati; phylum Bacillota; class Clostridia; order Eubacteriales; family Clostridiaceae; genus Clostridium; species Clostridium sp. LS3. The sequence continues at coordinate 3,369,498 of NZ_CM143921.1, read as the reverse complement.
TAAAAGGAAATGTATTAGGAAAAGATTTATCTTCAATGCTTATACAATTAGGTAATTTAGACTTACAAGAAGTTAAACATAAAATAGATGGAGATAATTTTAAAAGCTTAAATGGAAACCTTGGAAAAGGAGTTCAAGAAGCAATGAAAGTTTTTGAGGAAACAAAAGATCCTCAAAAAATAGATATAATAATAGATAAATATATGTTTAAAGAATTAGTAGAAATAAAAAATCAATTAAACTATAAATTCATAGATAATTTAGTTAAAGCAATGATAGATTCTACTAATATAAGAACTTTACTTAGAATAAAGAAACAAAATAAAGGAAGAGACTTTGCACAAGAAGTAATAGTTGATGGTGGAGCAATAGATAGTAGTAGAATTATTTCACTACTTAATGAATCACCAGAAAATATAATGGCTAAGCTTCAAAGTACTATTTATTCAGATTTAATAAAAGAAGGTTTTGAAGGATACATAGCCACTGAATCTGCAAGTCTTTTAGAGAAATTAAGTGATAACTATATAATGGAATTGATGAAAGGTTCTAAGTTAGTTACATTTGGACCAGAAAAAATATTATCTTATATCTATGCAAAAGAAACAGAAATAAAGGTAATAAGAATTATAATGGTTGGCAAGCTTAATAATATTGCTGAGGAAGTAATAAGGGAAAGGCTGCGTGATATATATGTATAAGAAAATTGGAGTCGTTGGAGATAAAGATTCAGTTTTAGCATTTAAAGCTTTAGGAATAGATGTATTTCCTGTTATAGAAGCGGATGAAGCTAGAAGAGCAATTGATAGATGTGCGATGAATGATTACGCAGTAATATTTGTAACTGAGCAAGTAGCTCAGAATATAGAAGAAACTATAGCTCGTTACAATGAACAAATGCTTCCTGCAGTAATATTAATTCCAAGTAATCAAGGGTCATTAAATATAGGGCTAAAGAGAATTAGTGATAGTGTGGAAAAAGCTGTTGGCGTTAATATTTTATAGGAAGGTAGGTTAGTAAGTTGAAGACCGGAAAGATAATTAAGGTTGCAGGTCCTTTAGTTGTTGCTGAAGGAATGGAAGAAGCAAATATATACGATATGGTTAAGGTTGGAGATAATGGACTTATTGGCGAGATTATAGAAATGAGAGCTGATAAGGCATCAATCCAAGTTTATGAAGAAACTACAGGAATCGGTCCTGGGGATCCAGTTGTTACAACAGGAGAACCACTAAGTATAGAGTTAGGACCAGGTCTTATAGAATCAATGTTTGATGGAATTCAAAGACCACTTGATGCAATAGAAAAGGCTGCAAATTCACCGTTCTTAAAGAAGGGTGTATCAGTTAAGTCATTAAATAGAGAAAAGAAATGGGAGTTCAGACCAACTGCTAATATAGGAGATGTTGTAGAATCTGGAGATATAATTGGTACAGTTCAAGAAACTACAGTTGTTCTACATAAAATAATGGTTCCAGTAGGAATAGAAGGAACTATTAAAGAAATTAAAGCAGGTGAATTCACAATAGAGGAAACAGTTTGTATCATAGATACAGTGGCTGGACCAAAGGAAGTAATGATGATGCAAAAATGGCCTGCAAGAAAAGGTAGACCATTTGCAAGAAAAATGAAACCAGAACAACCAATGACGACAGGACAAAGAGTTATAGATACATTCTTCCCAGTAGCTAAAGGTGGAGCTGCCGCAGTACCAGGACCATTTGGAGCTGGTAAAACAGTTGTTCAACATCAGGTTGCTAAGTGGGGAGATACTGAAATAGTTGTTTATGTTGGATGCGGAGAGCGTGGTAACGAAATGACAGACGTTCTTAATGAGTTCCCAGAACTTAAGGATCCAAAAACTGGTCAAAGCTTAATGAAGAGAACAGTTCTTATAGCTAATACTTCTAATATGCCAGTTGCTGCTAGAGAAGCCTGCATATATACAGGAATTACTATAGCTGAATACTTCAGAGATATGGGATACTCAGTTTCAATAATGGCTGACTCAACATCAAGATGGGCAGAAGCATTAAGAGAAATGTCTGGTAGACTTGAAGAAATGCCTGGTGACGAAGGATATCCAGCTTATCTAGGATCAAGACTTGCCGATTATTATGAAAGAGCAGGTAAGGTTGTATGTTTAGGTAAAGATGGCAGAGAAGGTGCTGTAACAGCTATCGGAGCAGTTTCACCTCCAGGAGGAGACCTTTCAGAACCAGTTACACAAGCAACACTTAGAATAGTTAAAGTATTCTGGGGACTTGATGCACAACTTGCATATAAGAGACACTTCCCATCAATTAACTGGTTAAATTCTTATTCATTATATGCAGATACTATTGATACATGGATGAATAATGAAGTTGCTTCAGATTGGGGAAGCTTAAGACAAGAAGCTATGACTATATTACAAGAAGAATCAGGACTTCAAGAAATTGTGAGCCTTGTTGGTATAGATGCATTAAGTGAAAAGGATAGATTAAAGTTAGAAGTTGCTAAATCATTAAGAGAAGATTACTTGCAACAAAATGCTTTCCATGAAATTGACACATATGCTTCATTAGATAAACAATATAAAATGCTTAAGCTAATACTTTTATTTAAAAATGAAGCTGAAAGAGCTTTGCAAGCTGGAGTTTACTTAAATAAAATATTAGGATTAGATGAAGTTAGAGATAAAATTGCTAGAAGTAAATACATTCCAGAAGATCAAATAAATAAAATGGATGATATTGCTTTAGAATTAAAGGTTATTATAGATACATTAATCAACGAAGGAGGGGTTCTAGATGCTTAAGGAATACAGAACAGTAACGGAAGTTGTTGGACCTTTAATGGTAGTTGAAGGTGTAGAAGGTGTTAAATATGATGAACTAGTTGAAGTGGAACTTCAAACTGGTGAGCATAGAAGAGGTAAGGTTCTTGAAATAAACGGATCAAAAGCAATGGTACAGCTTTTTGAAGGTTCTTCGGGAATTAACTTAAGAGGAACTAAGGCTAAGTTCTTAGGAAGACCTCTTGAACTTGGTGTATCAGAAGATATGTTAGGTAGAATATTTGATGGTATGGGTAAGCCAATTGATAATGGACCCAATATAATACCAGAACAAAGAGTAGATATAAATGGAGAAGCTATAAATCCAGTATCTAGAGATTTTCCATCAGAGTTTATCCAAACAGGTATCTCAGCAATTGATGGATTAAACACTCTAGTTAGAGGACAAAAGTTACCTGTTTTCTCAGGTTCAGGGCTTCCACACAAAGAATTAGCTGCTCAAATCGCAAGACAAGCGAGAGTTTTAAATTCAGACTCTAACTTCGCAGTTGTATTTGCAGCTATAGGTATTACATTCGAAGAGTCACAATTCTTCGTTGATGAATTCCAAAAAACTGGTGCTATAGATAATGCAGTATTATTTATGAACTTAGCATCTGACCCAGCTATCGAAAGAATAGCTACACCAAGAATGGCATTAACAACAGCTGAATTCTTGGCTTATGAAAAAGGAATGCAAGTTCTTGTTATAATGACGGATATCACAAACTATGCAGAAGCATTAAGAGAAGTATCTGCAGCTAGAAAAGAAGTTCCAGGAAGAAGAGGATATCCAGGATACCTATATACTGACCTTTCTACATTATATGAAAGAGCAGGAAGAATTAGAGGTAAAGAGGGTTCAATAACTCAAATTCCTATATTAACAATGCCAGAAGATGATAAGACTCACCCAATTCCTGACTTAACTGGATATATTACAGAAGGACAAATAATTCTTTCAAGAGAATTATACAAGAAGGGTATTATGCCTCCAATAGATGTTCTTCCGTCATTATCAAGACTTAAGGATAAAGGTATTGGTAAAAATAAAACAAGAGAAGATCATGCTGATACAATGAACCAATTATTCTCAGCTTATGCTCAAGGTAAGCAAGCAAAAGAATTATCAGCAATATTAGGAGAATCAGCTTTATCAGATATAGATAAGCAATATGCTAAATTTGCAGAAGCTTTTGAGGAGCAATATGTTTCACAAGGCTTTACAGCAAATAGAAGTATAGAAGAAACATTACAATTAGGATGGAAACTTTTGAAGATACTTCCAAGAACAGAGCTTAAGAGAATAAGAGATGAGTATCTTGAAAAGTATATGCCAAAGGGAGATGAAGAATAGCCATGGCAAGATTAAATGTCAATCCTACTAGAATGGAGATGTCTAAGCTAAAAAAGAGATTAGTAACAGCTACAAGAGGACATAAACTTTTAAAGGATAAGCAAGATGAGCTTATGAGACAATTCGTTAATCTTGTTAAATACAATAATGAATTAAGAAAATCTGTAGAAGCAGAGCTTCAAGGGTCTCTTAAGGACTTTGTTATGGCTAGAGCTGTTATGAGCTCAGAATTTCTAGAAGAAGCAGTGTCTTATCCAAAGGAAAGTATATCTGTTGAAGTAGGAACTAAAAATATAATGAGTGTTAATGTTCCAGAAATGAATTTCCATAGACAACTTGAGGGAGATGAAGGAAGTATATTTCCATATGGATTTGCAAGTACATCATCTGAACTAGATGATTCAATAGCGAAGCTTTATGGAATATTACCAAAGTTATTAGAATTAGCAGAAGTAGAAAAATCAACTCAACTTATGGCTGATGAAATAGAAAAGACTAGAAGAAGAGTTAATGCTCTTGAATATATGACTATTCCTTCATTACAAGAAACTATAAAGTATATAAGAATGAAGCTTGATGAAAATGAAAGAGGAGCTTTAACTAGATTAATGAAAGTTAAAGATATGATACAAGCAAGAAATTAAAAGCGTCCCCTATAAATAGGGGCGTTTTTTATTTAGTATGATAAACGTAACTGTTTTGTAATTGATAATCCAGGCTATTAATAGTATAATAAGATAATGATTTAATTAACATAATAAATAAGTAGCATTTGAGAGTTAAGGAGTAAATTATGCAATATATACTATCTTTTATATTAGCATTTTTAATAGTTTATTTAATAACACCATTTTTAATTAAACTATCTTTTAGATATAGTTTTACAGATAAACCGACTAAAAGGAAAAAACATAGGGGCGAAACTCCACTTTGTGGTGGGTTATCTATGTTTATAGGTTTTTTTATAGTATATTTTACAGTTAATAATTATACACCATTAAGAGAAAAAATTTGGATATTAATAGGATCATCATTAATTTTATTAATAGGATTAATAGACGATAGTTTTAAAACCAGAGGAAAAGAGTTTCCTATATATCCAAGATTAATAGTTCAATTATTAGCAGCATTTATTATATTTAAAGCTGGAATAGTTTTTAGGGGGTTTGCAAATCCATTTACAGGAGTGTACATAGAATTATCAGGAGCTATACAATTTTTGCTTACAATTACATGGATATTTGGAGTAACAACAGTTATAAACTGGTCTGATGGTATGGATGGATTAGCTGGAGGATTATCATTAATATCATCTATAACATTTGCTGGGGCAGCAATAATATTAAAACAAAGTGAATCTGTTAGTATGTCATTAATAGTATCTGGAGTAACCTTAGGATTTTTACTATATAATAAGTATCCAGCAAAGATATTTATGGGTGATTCAGGAGCAAATTTCTTAGGGTTTATTTTAAGTATAATAGCACTAGATGGAGCTTTTAAACAAGCTACTTTAATGAGTTTATTTATACCTATTTTAGCACTTGCAATACCTATTTTTGATAATATTTTTGTTATAGTAAAAAGATTTTTAGAGGGAAAGCCTGTATACCAAGCAGATAGAAGTCAAATTCACTATAGGCTAGAAGCAAAGGGGTTTACTCCTAAACAAGTAGTAACATATATTAATATGGTTAGTTTAGCGTTTAGTGCCATATCAATAATATTATTGTTAATAAAAAAGTAATGAAACTTAAAAATAAATATAACATGGAGCTCCATAGGAGTTCTTTTTTTACTCTATAGAAAATTATATTTTTAAAATCTGTGGATAAATTATTTATAGCATATAAGTTATTAAAGGTAGCCCTATAGAGTAAAAATAGAATAAAGCGCGCGTGCAAGATTTTCCTCAGGCAAGCTTCGGAAATGCACATGCACGAAAAAAAGTCGACGGCTCGGCAAGCTCGCCTTGGCGGCTTTTTTTATATAGAAATTTAAAATATAAATTGTAAATAGATTTAAATTAGAAGTTATATAGAGAAAGTTATAAATACGTTGACTCGAAAATATTTAAATGATATTATATTTAGAAATATCTAAAAAGGGGCGGAATATATGTATAGAGGTAAAATGGTTAAATTAAGGGCTTATAAGGAAGAAGATGTAGAAAGAGCAACACAATTTATAAATGATGAAGAAGTTAAAAAGCTTTTGGATTCTAATGTTCCTTTTCCAATTACTAAGTGGCAAGAAGAGGAATGGATAAAAAGTAGAAAAGCAGGAGGAGACTTCACTTATGATTTTGCAATTGAAGATATAAAAAGTGGTAAATATATAGGTGGGTGTAGTATTAATGAGCTGGATATAAAAAATAGAAATTGTGTAATAGGTATAATGATTGGCGATAAAGAGTACTGGAGCAAGGGATATGGAAGTGATGCTTTAAGAACTCTGCTGAAATTTATATTCGAAGAAATAAATATGAATAAAGTAAAGTTAAAAGTATTTTCTTTTAATGATAGGGGTATAGCATGTTATAAGAAGATTGGATTTAAGGAAGAGGGCATATTAAAGAAAGAGCTATATAGAAATGGAAGCTATCATGATGAAGTACTTATGGCTATCTTTAAAGAAGAGTTTTTAAAAACAGTAAATTAATAATAAAACATTTTAATATACATTCAAATAAATAAATTTTAAAGCTGTGTCTTAGGCAAATTGTCATTAAGATATAGCTTTTTTATTTTTTAAAAGGAGAATAAAATAGATATAAAAGAATATAAATTTTTAGTGTGACATAAATAACAATATCTAATCTTATATATTTAAAAATAATAAAAAATATGTTAATATTTAATTAGTTGAAATATTTAGAAAATTTATAAAATTAAGAAAAATGGGGGAGATAATTTGAAAGATATATGTGGCAAATTTAAAGATTTAGAATTATTTATCCAAGAGGGAAATAATGATGAAAGCTCACTAATTGCTGTATTACATCACGCACAAGGATTATATGGATATCTTGGAAGAGAGGTACAGGAATATATAGCAGAGAGATTAAAGATACCGGCATCAAAGGTCTATGGTGTAATAACATTTTATTCTTATTTCTCTACAGAGCCAAAAGGAAAATATGTAATAAGTATTTGTACTGGAACTGCATGCTTCGTAAGAGGTGCTTGTGACATCTTAGAAGACTTTAAAAAAATATTAGGAATAAAAGAAGGAGAAACAACATCAGATGGACTATTTACATTAGATACATTAAGATGTGTTGGATCATGTGCAATTGCACCTGTAGTTCTTGTAAATGATAAGGTATATGGATACTTTACTAAGCCTCAAGTAAATGAATTAATAAATAACTTAAGGGAGCAAGGTTAGTATGGAAAGAGTAGTTAATTATAGTGATTTATTAGAAAAGGTTGAGAAATGTAAAAAGAATATAGAGGTTAGACAAAATCCAGATAAATTTAATAAAGGAAATATAAAAGAAAGGCATATACTTATTTGTGGTGGTCCTGGCTGTAAAGCATCAAATGCAGATAATATTTCAAGAGCTTTTAATGAAGAAATATCTAGATTAAATGTAGAAAATGATATAAAAGTAATAATGACAGGATGTTTTGGATTTTGTGCAAAAGGGCCAGTAATAGAAATTATGCCTGATAGAGTATTTTATATAAAAGTAACAGAGGAAGATGTTAAAGAAATAATAGAAAGCCACATATTAGAAGGCAGAGTTGTTGATAGGTTACTTTATGAAAATGAAGAAACGAAAGAAAGAGTAAAAATAAAAGAAGAAATTCCTTTTTATAAGAAGCAAGTGAAGATAGCATTAAAAAATTGTGGAGTTATAGATCCTGAAAATATGGAAGATGCATTAGCAGTTGGAGCTTACACAGCATTAGGGAAAGTTCTTACTACTATGACTCCAGAAGAAGTTGTAAAAGAGATAAGTGAATCAGGTCTTAGAGGAAGAGGGGGCGGTGGATTCCCAACAGGTAGAAAGTGGGAAACTGCTAGACGAGCTATTGGAGATATAAAATACGTAATTTGTAATGCTGATGAAGGAGATCCAGGAGCTTTTATGGATAGAGCTATTTTGGAAGGAGATCCCAACTTAGTTCTTGAGGCAATGGCTATTTGTGGTTACGCTACTGGATCAAATAATGGATATATATATATAAGAGCAGAATATCCCTTAGCTGTTCATAGATTAAAAATAGCAATAGATCAAGCAAGGAAGCTTGGATTATTGGGGAATAATATATTAGATACAGGCTTTAATTTTGATATTCAAATCAAATATGGAGCAGGTGCTTTTGTATGTGGAGAAGCAACTGCATTAATACATTCAATTGAAGGATTAAGAGGAGAGCCTACAATGAAGCCACCAAGAACATCAGAAAAAGGACTGTGGCAAAGGCCTACATGCGTTAATAATGTAGAAACTTTTGCTAATATTAGTCAAATAATTAACAATGGGGCAAAGTGGTATAGCTCAATAGGAGCTGAAAAATCAACTGGAACAAAGGTATTTGCCTTAGCAGGTAATATTAATAATGTCGGTCTTGTAGAAATCCCAATGGGAATGCCTTTAAGAGACATAGTATACGAAATTGGTGGAGGAATATTAGGAGATAAAGAGCTAAAAGCCATACAGACTGGTGGACCGTCAGGTGGATGTATTCCAAAAGAATATCTAGATTTGCCTATAGAATATGATACTTTAACATCAATTGGTTCAATGATGGGATCTGGTGGAATGATAGTAATGGATGAAGATAACTGCATGGTTGATATAGCAAAATTTTATTTAGAGTTTAGTGTAGATGAATCCTGTGGTAAGTGTACCCCTTGTAGAATAGGAAATAAGAGAATATTAGAATTATTAAAGAAAATTACAGAGGGAAATGCTGTGGAAGAGGATTTAGAAAAACTTAAAGAACTATGTGAAGTAGTTAAGGAATCATCACTTTGTGGATTAGGAGAAGCAGCACCAAATCCAGTTTTAAGCACCTTAAGGTTTTTTAGTGAAGAATATAAAGATCATGTAGTAGAAAATACTTGTATAGCAGGGGTTTGTAAAGGATTAGTTAAATATGAAGTTGCAGATAACTGTATAGGATGTACAAAATGTTTAAGAGCATGTCCTGTATTAGCTATTAAAGGAAAGATTAGAGAAAAGCATGTAATTGATGTTAAGAAGTGTATAAAGTGTGGTTTATGTTATGAAGCATGTCCGACTAAAGCCATAATAAAAACAAGCTTAGGAGGTGAAAATTAAAATGGTAAGTATAAAGGTTAATGGTATAGATTTAGAAGTTGAAAAAGGGACAAGTATGTTAGATGCAGCAAAAAAATTAAATATAAATATTCCAACATTATGTAATATGTATATGGCAGATGGAAACACAAGAAATTGTAAGGGAACTTGCAGAGTATGTTTAGTTGAAGTAGAAGGCTGGGAAAGATTAGTTCCTTCTTGTGCAACAGAAGTAAAAAACGGTATGTCAATTAAAACTAATTCTCTTAAAGCAGTTAAAGCAAGAAGAACTATTACAGAATTATTGTTATCAAATCATTCAAAGGATTGTTTAAATTGTGATAGAAATACAAATTGCGAACTACAAAAATTAGCATCAGATTTAGGTATTAATGATGATAGGTACGAAGGTGAACGTGTAAATTTTGATTTGGACATTTCAGATGGATTTATAAGAGATAGAGAAAAATGTATATTATGTAGAAGGTGTGTAACTACTTGCAATGAGGTGCAAAGAGTACACGCTATAACAGTTGCTGATAGGGGATTTGGAACTAATATTTCAACATTTTCAAATGATCCTATAAGAGATACCAATTGTACTTATTGTGGACAATGTGTAGCAGTATGTCCAACTGGTGCACTAAGAGAAAAGAGTGATTATAAGGATATTTGGAGAGTTTTAGATGATTCTAATAGATATGTTGTTGCTCAAATTGCACCAGCTGTAAGATCAGCTCTTGCAGAGGAATTTGGACTACAATCAGGGGAGTTGTCTACTGGTAAAATTGTAAGTGCATTAAAAATGTTATCATTTGATGAAGTATTTGATACTAATTTTGCAGCTGATTTAACAATAATGGAGGAGGCAAATGAATTTATAGAGAGGTTTACATTAGGAGAAAATTTACCACTTATAACTAGTTGTTGTCCAGCATGGGTGAATTATGCTGAAAATAATTATTCAGATAATATGAACATTGTGTCAAGTTGTAAATCACCTCAACAAATGTTTGGGGCTATAGCTAAAAATTATCTTCCACAAGAGCTTTCAATAAAAAGAGATGATTTATTTGTAGTATCAATCATGCCTTGTATAGCCAAGAAGTTTGAAGCAAATAGACAGGAAATGATTAGTAATGAAGGCATAAAGGATGTAGATTTAGTTATAACTACAAGAGAGCTTGCTAAGATAATAAAAGAAGGTGGAATAGATATAAAAAATTTACCAGATGCAGAATTTGATAATCCATTAGGAGTATCAAGTGGAGCAGGAAGTTTATTTGGAACCAGTGGAGGTGTTATGGAAGCTGCCCTTAGAACATCTTATGAATGGATAACAGGAAAAACATTAGAAAAAATAGATTTTGAAAATGTTAGAGGGTTAGAGGGACTTAAAGAGGCTACAATAAGCTTAAATGGCAGAGATATTAATGTAGCTGTTGTTAGCTCTCTTGGAAATGCTAAAAAAATAATGGACGAAATAAAAAATGGAAAATCAAAATATCATTTTATAGAGGTTATGGCTTGCCCAGGTGGATGTATTGATGGTGGAGGACAACCGTTTATAAAATCTGATAGAGAGATATTAAAAAGAAGGATGAATGCTATATATAATGAAGATAAAAATAAGAAAATAAGGAAAGCTCATGAAAATCCTATGATAGATAAACTGTATAAAGAATATTTACAGAAGCCAAATAGTTATATAGCGCATCATATATTACATGTAAATTATAAAAAATAGGATGATTATTAAATATAGTGAAAGGGTAGAAAGGAAAAAAATAATAATGCTTAAATAAGAAGGAAACTATAGGTTTCCTTTTTTATTACAATAAAATCAATAAAAAATAAAATATGAGTAAAAATATCAAAAAAAGCGGGTTAGTCGAAAAAAAAGTATGGAAGAGAATAACAATTGATAGTATAATTGTTATAGTTAAAAGAATATAGTATTATAACTAATTAAGAATAATTTACAATAAAACTTTATAATTATACATATGGAAAGGGTAAGATATGATAGAAACTATATTAATTTCATTCATATTTTGTAAAATAAAAGGTTTTAAATTAAAACCTTTATTTAAGAATTGGTCCATATATCCAGTGATGGTAATGGAGTTAATTTATTTAATTGTACAAATTAATATTTTTAGGGAAAATTATGTTGTAATAAACTATGTTGGCATATTAAAAACTCTATATTTATGTTCTTACTTACCACTAATATTTACATATAAACAGTATATATCAGCTATACTAGGATCAGTATTTGTTATGATTGGAGGAATATTAAATGATGTAGCAATTTGGGCTAATAATGGATATATGCCGGTATTTCCTACACTTTCATATTTTACTGGATATGCAAAGCCAGACGCCTTTAATAAAGTAAACGATATACATATATTTGGAGACTCTACAACAAAATTAAAACCTTTAACAGATATATTTGATATAGGATATAGTGTACTTAGTATTGGAGATATATTTATTAGGTTATATGTTTTCATAATAATATATAATGTAGTAAAATTATTAAATAAATCAAAAGAAGAAAAAATAAGTGTTTTGTAAAGGAGACAAAAGATGCTAAGATTATATCCAATAGAATTTTTTTTAAGAGCGATACCAGAAAGTTTTATAGTTATATTTGCAGTTTATATTTTCTCGAAAACAGAAATAAATAAGAAAAAATATTTAATAACGAGTATAATGTTTTCGCTAATTATTTATACTGCTAGAATGTTACCAATAAGCTATGGAGTACATATGATTTTATCTGTCTTAATTTTATTATTTATAATAATTTCTTATAATAAGATAGATGTTATTAGTGCGATAAAAAGTATTATATTTACATATTTAGTTCAACTAATATCTGAAGCAATAAATGTTTTAATACTTAATCTTATGGAACTTGATTTAGAAACTTTATTTAAAGATCCAATTAATAAAACTTTATTAGGAATACCATCATTGACAATTACAGCAATTATAATATCAATTTTTTATATTATAAATAAAAAAAGAAGGAAGCTTAAAAAAATATGAATTTAGAATTAATATGTAAAAATATATCAAATAATTTAAAAAATCAATTAAATCTAGATGAAGATAAGACTAGTATTATAGAGTATGGATTATTTGCATTTTTTCATATGAGTATATCAATATTATTAGTTGCAATAATAGGAACAATTTTTAATGTAATGATTGAAGCTTTAATAATTTCCTTTGTTGTAGCTATTTTAAGAAAATTTTCAGGCGGAGCACATGCAAGTACAGCTTTTAATTGTGCAGTAGTTGGAGTATTAGTATCAGTAATCCCAGCTTATATAACTAAAAATATAAGTTTCAATAATAATTATATAATTTTTATAGGAATTCTTTTATATGTTATTTCACTAATAATTATTTATAAGTTAGCACCTGTGGATAGCCCTAATAAGCCAATAAGAAAAGAAGAAAAAATAAAAAGTTTAAAAAAAGGATCTATTATAATATTATCTACTTACATGATTATTGTGGCGTTTAATGTAATTGTATATTACATAGGTAAAAATGAAATTTTCTTGTTATATTCAGCTTGTATATACATAGGATTATTATGGCAAGTATTTACATTAACCAAATATGGGCATATTTTAGTTAATATAATAGATTCTGTATTTATAAAAATCTTTTATATGATAAGGGGGGAAAAGAAATGAAAAGATTAAATAATAAAGTATTAATGGCAGTAGCTGCTTTTGCTACAGTAATCGCATCTGTAGTATCTACATCAGCATGCTTCTGGGCTATGTATCAACCAGAAGAACCAAAGGCTTTAAGAGATGAGTAATTAAATAAAGGTCGGATTTTTCCGATCTTTATTCAAATGATTATGAGGTGAACAATTTGAATAAAATAGATAAAGACAAAAGAAAGCAAATAAATGATATAGTTTCAATAGTAAAATTAGCATCATTAATGTTCACAGCTATTATATTTTTTCAATATTTTTTTAATGATAATGAGTTCTTAGATAATTTAGTGTACCAACAAATTATGTTTATGGCATTAGGGGTTGTGATGCTATTATTATTAGCAATATATGTGTTATGGTCATTTTCATTAAATGATAAGATAAATAAAAAGAAATACAGAAAAATTATCTTTATAGAAAATTTAGTTTTTATTGCGATATTCTTTGGAGCAGTAATCTTTTCAGGAGGTTATCAAAGTGAATATAAGTATATATTTTTATTTATAATAACTAGTTCAACTATACAGTTAGGATTAAGGAATGGATTAATTGTTGCTTCAATATCATCATTTTTAATTTTGGGAATTGATATTTATTATGGCTCTTACTCATCTGTTAATAAGAGTTTTCAAAATGATTTGATATTATCAGGAATATTTTTCCTCACAGCATGGCCTTTGGGCTTTTATGTTAAAATTGAAGGGGAACATATAAGTAAATTAGAAGAGCTGGTAAATAAAGATGGATTAACAGGGGTATTTAATCATAGGTATTTTCATGATGCATTGAAAGAGAAAATAACATTATCAGAGAAATTAAAAGAAAAGGTTTCTATGATATTTGTTGATATAGATTATTTTAAACATTACAATGACCTATACGGACATCAAAAAGGTGATGAAGTTTTAAGATGTATAGGAAGTATATTAAAAGAAAATATAAGGGAACATGATATTGTGGCTAGATATGGGGGAGAAGAATTTGCAATAATATTACCTAATACTACTGAAGAAGATGCAATATTAGTTGCAGATAATATAAGGCATATTATAGAAACTACTAAGTTTTATGGAGAGGAAAACCAACCAAGAGGATCATTAACAGTTTCTATGGGAGTTTCTGTTTATCCAGATAAAGCTAAAAATGATGTAGATCTTATAAAAAGTGCTGATGATGCTCTATATAGAGCTAAATTTTTTAATAAAAATAGAGTTGAAACGTATACATCAATATTAGATGAATTAAAAAATGATATTGATGAAAAAGACATAGAGTTAGTTACATCAATTAAAACACTTATAAGCGTTATTAATGCTAAGGATAAATTTACATATGGTCACTCGGAGAGAGTAGTATTATACAGTAGATTATTAGCAGAAAAATTAAATCTAAACAAAATAGATAAGGATACACTAATATATGGAGCCTATATGCATGATATAGGTAAAATAAATATATCTCAAGAAATATTAATGAAAAAGATGCCACTAACATCTGAAGAGTGGGAGATAATAAAGCAACATTCAGAAAATGGTGTTGAAATTATTAAACCAGTTAAATCATTAGAAAAGATGATACCAATTATACTACATCATCATGAAAAGTATAATGGTATGGGGTATCCAAGAGGGCTAAAAGGTGAAGAGATACCTTATTTAGCAAGAGTACTTACAGTAGTAGATAGTTTTGATGCAATGACATCAAATAGACCTTATAATAAGAGAAAAACTTATGATGAAGCTATTATAGAATTAAGAAAGTGTAGTGGAAGTCAATTTGACTCAATTATTGCAGAAAAGTTTATAGAAGTAATACAAGAAAATAAAGATAAATTAGATAGTTTAATTTAAGTGGGAGGAAAATGCTTCTCACTTTTATTTTATATAATTTAAAAATAGAAAATATATAAGATACTTAATTATAGGATTTATTAATATATGCTAAAATATAATAAGAATATATTTTAAGAGAGGTAATGCTAATGAGAATAGGGATAATTGGTTTGGGAAGCATATGTGAAAAAGCTTATCTTCCTGTTATTACGGCTATAGAGGGAATAGAAATAGTTTTTTGCACTCGTAATAAGGAAAAGTTAAATAGTTTATCAAAGAAATATAGAGTAAGTGAAGCGGTATCTACAGTAGATGAATTAATTAGCAGGAATATTGATGCTGCTTTCGTTCATACATCAACAGAAAGCCATGTTAATATAATAGAAACGCTTTTAAAAAATAATATTCATGTTTATGTTGATAAACCTATAAGTTACAGTTATGAAGACAGTATAAGAGTTTCTAAATTGGCAAAAGATGCAAATAAAATATTAATGGTAGGATTTAATAGAAGATTTGCACCTATGTACTCAAATCTAAAAAACTATGTTAATCCTTCAGTTATTAAACTAGAGAAAAACAGAGTAAATAGTCCGAAGGATTCAATAGTATTTGTTTTAGATGATTTTATTCATGTTATAGACACACTAAGGTTTTTATCAAGTGATGATATAGAAACAATAAATGTAAATGGATCGAAAAAAGATGGATTAATTTATAATTTAGTTGTTACAATGACTACTAAAAATACAACATGTATAGCTATGATGAATAGAGATAGTGGGGCTAATGAAGAAGAACTGGAATATACTTCGTCAGGGAAGAAGGTAATAGTTAAAAATTTAATGGACTCAAAGATATTGATAAATAATGTAGAAGAGAATATAAGATTTAAAGATTGGGATACTATCTTATATAGAAGAGGTTTTGAAAGTATAATAAATGAATTTATAAGGGCTGTAGAATCAGGGATACAGCCAAATCCAACAATAGAAGATGCTTTGAAAACTCATAAAATATGTGATGAAATTTTAAAGAAAATAGATGAAGTTCAATAAGGAAGTGAGAGTTCTCTCACTTCCTTATTGAATTTCTATGTGATTATTTTTCAACCTTTTATTTGTATGTTCTTTCATAAGTTGATAAGCAACACTAAAGGTTGGAATTCCAATCAGCATACCAACTAATCCTAAAGTACTTCCGCCAACTAACATGGCAAGCATAACCCAAATTGCAGATAATCCAACAGAATTACCAACTACTCTAGGGTATATTACATTACCTTCAAATTGTTGTAAACATAATATAAATACGATGAACCAAAGTGCTTGTATAGGATTAATTATAAGAATTAAGAATACAGCAGGAATTGTTCCTATAAATGCACCAAAAACAGGAATTAATGCAGTAACTCCAATAAGTACACTAATTAATAAAGCATAAGGCATAGATAAAATATTCATACCTATAAAGCAAAGACTTCCTAATATAAAGGCTTCAATGCATTGTCCAGTTATAAATTTGGAAAAGGTTATATTTGAAAGCCTACCTATGTTTATTATCTTGTCAGCCAAAGGTTTTTTTGTAAAAGCATATAAAAGTTTTTTGAAATTATATATTAAAGTTTCTTTACTAGCCAGCATATAGATTGTTAATACTATAGAAAGAACAAAATTTATAACTCCGCTAGTTATACTTACAGTAGTATTTAATATTCCTGTAAGAGATGTTGTTAGCAATTGTCCAAAAACCTTAAGTAATTCCCTCCAAGTGCTGACTAAAGTATTATATACATTTTCAAGTATTTCAGTTGATGAAGCATATTGATTAATTAAAGCTTCAAATGATTTTATATAGTCAGGAACAGTTTCAAGTAAAGTTGATATACTGGAAACAAGCTGAGGAATAACGAATAAAGCTAAAGCTATTATTAAGCCTATAACAGTAATAAATGTTGCTAAAATAGATAAAGGTCTTTTTAAGCATTTAACAAAACTAGATTTTTGGTTATCTAAAAAATAGAATACTTTATTCTCAAATAACTTCATTGGTAAATTAAGAACAAATGCCATTGCAAAAGCAATTATAAATGGCTTTATAATTCCTAAAATATTTCCGAATGTAGATGATATATACTTTATATTTAAAAGTATAAAGTAAAGAATAATTAAATATGTTCCGAGTAAAATATTTTGTTTAAGTTTATTATTTACTTCTTTCAAATTTACACACCTTTCAATTGTTTGTTAAGAAATATTATACAGATAATATAATTTTAAAACAATAATGTTTTTGACATTAGATATAGATACTAAATCATTTGTAAAATAAAAATATTATATATATAATATTTTATAGAGCATTAAAAATAATGGAGTTGGTATTATGAGTAAAGTAAGAGTAAATAAATTAACAACACTAGCAGATACAAAATATTTAAAGTTATATAATGCAGAATACATAAACAAAAGTGGTACTTTAAGAAATTGGAGCATAGCATCAAGAAAAAATTTAGAAACAATAAATAATAAATTTTTTAATGGTGGAAATGAAACAATAGATGCTGTAGTAATAATTGCAAAGCATATTAAAGAAGAAAAGCTAGTTATAATAAGACAATTTAGAGTACCTATAAATGATTACGTTATAGAATTGCCAGCAGGTCTTATTGATGGAAAAGAAAGCTTTGAGGAAGCGGTAAAAAGAGAGCTAAAGGAGGAGACAGGATTAGATTTAATAGAAATAGATTATAAAAAGACAAAAGAAAAGGTATATGTTTCAGTAGGTATGACTGACGAATCAGTTGCACTTGTAAATTGTCTTTGTGATGGTATTATGTCAACTGAAAATTTAGAAGAAGATGAGGATATAGAAGTTATGATGCTATCAAAGAATGAAGCAAGGGAACTTTTAAATTCTAATGAAAATATAGATGTAAAAGCATTACTAGCAATACAAAATTTCATAATTAGTTAAAGTTGAAGTTGGGGTGTTTATTACACCCTTTTTATTTTATATAAATTTATAGCCTTTAAAAATGTTCTTAATTATAAGGATATAGGACTTTTCTGGAATAGAATCTAGAAAAAGAGACAAAATATTAAGGATTATTGTATATAGAGGTGCTGGATATGAAAGCTAAAGATATAAACAATAAAAGAGAATATTTCTATAATTTTGGAATGGATGAAGATATAGTTGAAAATGTAAAAAGTCATCTTAAATATATAAGAGAAAAGGGACATTTTAAAGGAGAAAATAACTTAAAAATATATTATGAAAAATTTAAAGTGAAAAATGAAATAGGCAAAATTATTATTTCTCATGGATTTACAGAGTGTATAGAAAAGTACACAGAAATAATATATTACTTTATAAAAGAAGGATATTCTGTTTTTATGATGGAGCATAGGGGACATGGTAGATCAGGAAACTTAGGTAAAAGACATGAAACTCAAGTTAATGTTGAAGATTTTAATTATTATGTTGATGACTTGAAAAAATTTATAGATAATGTAGTGAAAAAAAGTAATAGTATATATTTATATTCTCACTCTATGGGGGGAGCTATAGGTGCAATGTTTTTAGAAAAATACCCAGATTATTTTAAAAAAGCCATATTGTCTTCTCCAATGTTAGAAATATCAATAGGTAGAATACCTAATTTCTTGGCAAGAATAATTAGTAAAATAGTTATTTTAATAGGTAAGGGAGATGAGTTTATATTTGGTAATATGCCATTTGAAAGTACTTATGATTTTTTATTTTCACATACATCTAATGAGAACAGGTATAGGAGTTACTATCAAGAAGTAATATGTAATTCAAATATTCAAAGAGGTGGAGGCTCTTTCGTATGGTTATATGAATCACTTAAGGCAATTAAATCTATATTTAAAAAAGAAAATATATCTAAAATAAATATACCAGTTTTAATTTTTCAGGCAGGGAAAGATTCACTAGTTGGCAAAAAGGGAGAGAATAAATTTTCTAAGAAGTGTAAATCCTGTGAATTAGTTAGATTTGAGAATGGAAAACATGAACTTTATTTAGAAAATGACGATATACTAATTCCATATATAGAAAAAATATTTGATTTTTTAAAAGATAAAACTTATTAATATATGAAATTAGTAAAATAATAAAGCAGTTATATAAATGAAACAGGATATATAAAGAAATAGTCCTGTTTTTATTATAAGGAGTATTATTATTATTAAAATATGATATTATATAATTTGTAAGGAGGTATACTACAATGGATAATATACTAATGTTAAAAAATAAAAGTGGAAGTACAGTAAAAGTAAGTTACAAAGTGCTTGATTTAAGCTATATAGAAGAAATAATGAAATTACAAGACATAATAATGGAAGACCTAGAAGACAAGCAATTATATGCTCCAACTGATAAAGAAGAATTTATAGAGTATTTCGAAAAGGGAGCAAAAGTAATAGGATATTTAGATGAAAAAGATGATTTAATTGCAATGGCAGTTTATATAAAAAAAGGATATGAAAAAGGAAACTATGGTTATGATTTAGACTTAGAAGGTGAAAGTTTGCTTGATGTAGGACAAGTTGAATCAACCGTAGTTAGAAGTGACTATAGAGGTAATGGGCTTCAAAAAATACTTTGTGGGAAGGTTGAAGATATAGCAAGAAATGAAAAAGTTAAGCTATTAACGTCAACAGCATCACCATATAATAAATATAGTGTGAATACCTTTAAAAATTTGGGATATGAAATTAAAAGAGATAAAATTAAATATGGTGGACTAAGAAGATATGTATTAGTAAAAGAATTATAGATAATATGGAGGAGAATATGAAGAGTAAATTTGATTCCTTTGAAATGGCCATGTTAATAAAAGAGATATATGCAAATACAATGAATATAATAAGTAGTAGCCTAAAAGATAGTGGATTAACCCATCAGCAGATAATGGTTATAAAAATAATTGGACATAACAAGGAAGTTACAATTTCACAACTTTGTGAAGAAATGTCTTTAGCAAAAGGAACAGTCTCAGGAATTGTACAGAGGTTAGAGTTAATGGGATATGTTGAGAAAATAAAACATGAAGGAGATAAAAGAAATACTTATGTTAGATTTTCTAGTAAAGGGTTAGAATTTGCTAAAGAATTTAGAAGTAAAATAAACGAAAGCTTTGATAAGGTGTTTGATAGTTTTACTGATGAAGAAGGGCAAAGAGTAATGGAGGAGTTAAGAAGGATAAAAAATAAAATAAAAAATATTCAATAAGATATATTAGTATTTAACTAATTTATCTTATTGACATATTTCTATTTAAAGATTATAATAGTTTGCATACGAACTAAATAGTTTGTGTGCAAACTAAAGTTGGAGGGATGGAAAATGGATTCAAAATTAATTTTGGCTATAGTAACAATAACATTAGCTCTAGTATTTTATACAATAGGAGTATTTGGAGAAAGGAAAGCAAAAAGCTTAGAAAAAAAGCATGTCATAATTTTTTGGCTAGGTCTAATTTTTGATACATTAGGAACATTAACAATGAGTAAAATAGCACAAGAAGGAATAAAAGAGGCATCTAATATTTCTCAAACAATACATGGTATTACTGGAGCATTAGCTATAGTATTAATGTTATTTCATGCTGGATGGGCAACATGGGTTTTATATAAAAATGATGAAAAGAAAAAAGCTACATTTCATAAATTTAGTATTACAGTTTGGTTAGTTTGGTTAGTACCTTATATAGTTGGTATGATAATAGGAATGATGTAAAAGTAAGGCTTATTCGTTTGAATAAGCCTTTATTTTATAAAGAAATAAAATAAAAAGTAGAAAAATTAAGATAATAAAAGTTATTAACTAATAATTAGATATTATAAGTTAAATTAAAAAAAATATTAGTTGATTAAATCTGAGCAGTTTAGTATGATATAATTAATTCAGAGTGAACTAATAAGAATTAAATAAACTTAAATATAAATAAACTTAAAAATAAAATTAAGGAGATGTAAATATGAGTGATGTTTTTTTAAATATAGATGGGTTAAAAACAGCGGTAGAAGGAAAGGAAATATTAAAGGGGTTAAATTTAAAAATAAAAAAAGGTGAAATTCATGTTATTATGGGACCAAATGGTGCTGGTAAATCAACTTTAGCTAATACATTAATGGCTCACCCAAAATATAAACAAGTTGAAGGTGAAGTTACATTTGAAGGTGAAGATATAACAGAACTTAAAACTGATGAAAGAGCAAAGAGAGGCTTATTTTTATCATTTCAACATCCAGAAGAAGTTCCAGGTATAACTGTAGAAAACTTTATAAGAAGTGCTAAAATAGCTAAGGATGGTCAACTAATTAAATTCTTAAAGTTTGATAAGGACTTAAAGAATAATATGAAAGAATTAAAAATGGATAATGAATATGCAAAGAGATATTTAAATGTAGGTTTTTCAGGTGGAGAAAAGAAAAAGAATGAAATATTACAAATGCTTATGTTAAGCCCTAAACTTGCAATACTAGATGAAACTGATTCAGGTCTAGATGTTGATGCTATCAGAGTAGTTTCACAAGGAATAAAGATGTTTGCAAATGAAGAAAATGGAGTTTTAATAATAACACATAATACTAAGATACTTGAAAATTTAAAGGCTGATTACGTTCATGTTTTAGTTAATGGAAAAATAGTTAAAACAGGAGATGCAACATTAGCTAAAGAAATTGAACAAAATGGATATGAAGCTTTTAAAGCAGAAGCAGCAATGTAGTGTGGAGGTGAGCACTTTGGAAATAAAGAAAAAGACATATGTAGATGATATGGATAGAGGTGTCTACGATGTAAAAAATGAAGACAGATTTGACTTTAAAGCTGATAAAGGCTTAACAAGAGAAATCGTGGAAACTATATCAAAAGAGAAAGATGAACCAGAATGGATGAGAGAATTCAGATTAAAATCTCTTGATATATATAATAAAATTAAGCTTCCAACTTGGGGACCATCATTAGATGAACTAGATATGAATAATATAGTTACTTATGTTAGACCAAAATCAAAGCTTAACGAAAACTGGGAAGAAGTTCCAGAAGATATTAAAAAGACATTTGATCTTTTAGGAATACCAGAAGCAGAAAAAAAATCATTAGCTGGAGTTGGAGCACAATATGATTCAGAAGTTGTTTATCACAGTATAAGAGAAGATCTTGTTAAGCAAGGTGTAATCTATACAGATATGGAAACTGCAGTTAAAGAATACGAAGATATAGTTAAAGAATACTTTATGAAATGTGTTGCGCCAAGTGACCATAAGTTTGCTGCACTTCATGGAGCAGTATGGTCAGGGGGATCATTTGTATATGTACCAAAAGGTGTTAATGTGGATATACCACTGCAATCTTATTTTAGATTAAATTCACCAGGTGCAGGACAATTTGAACATACTTTAATAATAGTTGAAGAAGGAGCTACTCTTCACTTCATAGAAGGATGCTCAGCACCTAAATATAATATGACTAACCTTCATGCTGGATGTGTTGAGTTATTTGTAAAAGAAGGAGCTACTCTTAGATATAGTACAATTGAAAACTGGTCAAAGAATATGCTTAATTTAAATACAAAGAGAGCAATAGTTGAAAAGAATGGAAGAATAGAATGGGTATCAGGATCATTTGGATCAAAGATATCAATGCTTTATCCTATGAGTATTTTAAGAGGTGAAGGAGCAAGAGCCGAGTTTACAGGAGTATCTTTTGCTGGTAAAGGACAAAACTTAGACACTGGAGCTAAGATAATTCATGCAGCACCAAATACTTCTTCAACAATAAACTCAAAATCTATTTCTAAAAATGGTGGAGAAGCTACTTATAGAGGTGTAGTTAAGGTAAATGCTAATGCATACAACTCAAAGTCAGTAGTATCCTGTGAATCATTAATGTTAGATAATTTATCTAAATCAGATACGATACCAGTTATAGACTTAATGAATGATGATGTTGAAATAGGACACGAAGCTAAAATAGGTAAAATAAGTGATGAAGCTATTTTCTACTTAATGAGCAGAGGAATAAGTGAAGAAGAAGCTAAGTCAATGATAGTAAGAGGATTTGTTGAACCTATATCAAAAGAACTACCACTTGAGTATGCGGTAGAAATGAATAATTTGATTAAGCTTGAATTAGAAGGGAGCATTGGATAATGGTTAATGATTTAAAATTTAATAACTTAAATAAGACTCCTGTAAGAACAAAAAGCTGGTTAAATGTTAATGATGTAACATTAAGAGATTATAAAGCTCCTGAAATAGGAAACTTTAATAATGTTAAAATAACTGGTGAATATTTAGAAGGAGTAACAATAGAAAAGCTGAATAAGGAAAATGTATTTCCATTAAATAAAAAGTTTATCTATGGAGTTTCAGATGAAATAGTAAGCCAAGGTGAAATGGAATTTAACCAAGGCTATATAATAAATATAGATAAAAAGGCAAAAATAGAAGAGCCAATAGTAATAGAATTTAATATGGATAAAGATAACAATACATTAGTTGATAACATATTACTAGTTGCAGAAGAAGAATCATCTGCAAAAATAATAGTAAAATACAATTCTTTAGATGATAGTGAAGGATACCATAACGGAGTATGTAAGATTTTTAGCAAGAATAATAGCAATATTCAGGTTGTTAAAGTTAATTTATTAAATAACAATACTATGAATTTAGATTCAAATCTTTCGGACGTTGGATACAATGGTAAAGTTGATTTTGTTTCAATAGATTTAGGTGGAAGAAACAGTATTACAAACTATCATGGTGATTTACTTGAGGATAATTCAGAGTCATCACTTAGCTCAATTTATCTAGGCAGAGATAAGAAGACTATAGATATGAATTATGTTATGACTCATAAAGGAAGAAGAAGTAAATCAGAAATAACAACTAAGGGAGCATTAAAAGGAGAAGCAAATAAAATATTCAGAGGAACTCTTGATTTTAAAAGAGGAGCTTCAAGAAGTGTTGGAGTTGAAGATGAATATTGCATGATATTATCTCCAAAGGTAAAGGGAAAAGCACTTCCATTACTACTTTGTGAAGAAGATGATGTATCTGGAGAACACGCAGCAGCTTCAGGTAAAATAGATGAAGGAAAACTATTCTACTTAATGAGTAGGGGATTTAGCTATAATGATGCTAGAAGAGTTATTATAGAAGGAGCATTTAACCCTATAATAGATAAAATAGAAAATAAAAAAACAAGAGAAGAAATTCTTGCTTCTATAAAGGAATGTTTAGATAATGAATAATAAAGATTTTTTTAAGGATTTTCCTACTCTAAATATAGAGAAAAATGGAAAAAGAATAGTTTATTTAGATAGTGCTGCAACTACACAAAAGCCAAAGGAAGTAATAGAGACTATAAAGGAATATTACGAAAAATTTAATGCGAATCCACATAGAGGAGCATATGATTTAAGTGTTGCTGCTACAGAAGCTTATGATGAAGCAAGGGAAAAGGTTAAGAAATTTATAAACTCAAAATATAGAGAAGAAATAATCTTTACTAAAAATGCTACAGAAGCATTCAATCTTTTAGCAATGTCATATGGAATGAACTTTATAAATGAAGGTGATGAGATAGTAATTTCAATTGCAGAACATCACTCTAATTTGATTCCATGGCAACAAGTAGCAAAGGCTAAAGGCGCAATTCTAAAATATATGTACACTGATGAAAATGGTGAACTTACAGAAGAGGAAGTAAAAAGCAAAATTACTGATAAAACTAAATTAGTAAGTATAACACATGTATCTAATGCTTTAGGTACAATTAATCCAGTAAAAGAAATCGCAGAATATGCACATTCAAAAGGAGCTGTAGTTATAGTTGATGGAGCGCAAAGTGTTCCACATATGAAAGTAGACGTAAGAGATATAAATGCAGACTTTTTAGTGATTGCAGGACATAAGTTATTAGCTCCTATGGGTATAGGAGTATTATATGGTAAAAAAGAATTACTAGAAAAAATGCCACCTTTAATGTTTGGTGGAGATATGGTAGAGTATGTATATGAACAAGAAACTACATTTAATGTATTACCATATAAATTTGAAGCAGGAACTCAAAATGTTGAAGGTGCAGTAGGATTATCAAAAGCAATAGATTACTTAAATAATATAGGTATGGAAAATATAGAAAAAATAGAAAAAGAATTAATGTCTTATGCTTTAGAAGAAATGAATAAGCTACCATATGTAAAAGTTTATGGACCAAGAGAAGTTGAAAAAAGAGGTGGAGTTTTATCCTTTGAAATAGAAGGAGTTCATCCTCATGATGTAGCATCAATATTTGATACTTTTGGTGTTTGTATAAGGGCTGGTAATCACTGTGCACAACCTCTGATGAGATATATGGGAATAAATGCAACATCTAGAGCAAGTATATACTTTTATAATACAAAAGAAGATGTTGATAGATTAATAGAAGCAGTAAAGCAAGCATATGATATGTTTGCAAAATGGAGGTAATATTAATGGATTTAAATGCTATATATACAGAACTTATAATGGAACATAGCACTTCAAGACATAATAGAAGAAAGCTAGAGAATCCAGACCTATGTGAAAAAGGCCATAATCCAAGTTGCGGTGATGAAATAACTTTAGAGCTAAAATTAAATGGAGATATTATAGAAGATTTAGCATTTACTGGTCAAGGATGTGCAATATCTCAAGCATCAACATCAATGATGATAGATTTAATAAAAGGAAAAAATAAGGAAGAAGCATTGAGCATTGTAGAGACATTTATTGGAATGATAAAAAGAGAAATAAATGATGAAGATGAGCTTGAAGCTTTAGAAGATGCTATAGTTCTTAAAAATATATCAAATATGCCAGCTAGAGTAAAATGTGCAGTACTTGCTTGGCATACACTAAAGGAAGCTTTTGGAGAAGAAAGCTAATAAAAGGTTAGGAAACTTTTGATTTCCTAACCTTTTATTATAGACATATGTAATAATCATTAGTTTTATAAGATATAGATTAATATATATAAGTATTTTATAATAATTTAAAAAATTAAGACTATTTAATCTGTAGTGTTAAAAATACGTATTTGAAAGAACAAGCTTTTATATGATAGAATTATCTCACTATATTTTAAATTTAAGGAGAATGAATAAATGGAAGGAAGTCCCGGGAGTAGTTTTATTTTAATTTTGATATTAGTAATTATTAATGCATTTTTTGCATCAGCAGAAATGGCAATAGTATCATTAAATAAAACCAAAATAAACATATTAGCAGAGGAAGGAAATAAGAAGGCAGGATTATTAAGAAACATACTAAAAGAGCCGAATAATTTCTTATCTACAATACAGGTTGGAATAACATTTGCAGGTTTCTTTGCATCTGCATCAGCTGCAACATCAATTTCAGTTGGATTTGCAAACATATTAAAGGAAGTTAATATTCCTTATAGTGAAAGTATTGCATTAGTTATAACAACAGTAGTTATTTCATATATAACACTAGTTCTTGGGGAATTAGTACCTAAGAGAATAGCACTTCAAAATTCAGAAAAGGTTGCAATGTTTTCTATAAAAACAATAATTTTAATATCAAAAATAACTAAACCATTTATATGGTTTTTATCATTTTCAACTAACCTTATTCTTAAGATTTTTGGATTTAAAACAGAGGGAATTGAAGAACGAATATCTAGAGAAGAGATTAGAAGCTTAATAGAAATTGGCGAAGAAAATGGTGCTATAAATCAAGTTGAAAGAGAAATGATAGATGGAATAATCGAATTTGATGATACTACAGCTAAAAAAATAATGACACCAAGAACAGAAACGTTTTTATTAGATGTAGATGATGATATTAGAGATTGTATTAAAATTATCTTAGATGAAAACTTCTCAAGAATACCTGTATATGAAGAAGAAATAGATAATATTATAGGTATATTGCACATGAAGGATTTATTTGCAAGTATCGTTGAAAAAGGTATAGATAATGTAAAAATAAGAGATCTAATAAAAGAGCCATGTTTCTTTATTGAAACAAAGAGCATAGATGACGTATTTAAAGAGTTAAAAGATAAAAAGGCCTATATAGCTATTTTAATAGATGAGTATGGTGGATTTTCAGGTATAGTAACAATGGAAGACATCATAGAAGAAGTAATGGGAGAAATACTAGATGAGTATGATGATAATCTAGATGTTGAAAAAATAGATGATGAAAATTATATTGTTAGTGGTCTAATGACTTTATCAGATATTAATAATTATTTAGATATATCATTAGAGTCAGAAGTTGCTGATACAATAGGTGGATTCTTTATCGAAAAACTTGGAGAGATTCCAACTACAACTAAAAATTGTGAAGTAATGGAAGGCGATATAGCATTGAAATTATTAAAATTGGATGAGAGAAGAATAGATAAGGTTCATTTAATTATAAATAATAAAGACAAAAGTAGAGATAGAAGTGAAATTAAGGAATAAATAGTGTTCTTTTAATGTATAATACTTCTTAGTATTATAAAAAATACTATAAATGAGAGTAATATTACGCAAAAATATTTAGTTCAGATGCATTAAAGTTATATATTTAAAATTCAATTAAATGTGCATAAATTTATTTTATTAAAGCAAAATAAACTTAGTAAAGTAAAGGAGTGTATTTAATTATGAATGAAAAAATAATGTCTTTTAACGATGAGAATGGGAAAAAGATAGATTATGCAATATTAGAGCAAAGGTTAATATGTGGTAACGAGTATGTGGCAATGGCTCCAGTTAAAGACAGATCACATATTGAAATATATAAGATAAAATTTGATAAAGATTGGAATGAAAGCTTAAGTGAGGTAGAATCTCAAAGTGAGATAAATATGTTTAAGCAAGCTTCAAAATTAAAGTTTTAGTATAAAAAATAAGTCAGTGTATTCTAGTAATACATTGGCTTATTTTTTAATATTTAGGAAAGTATAAAAGTTTAAAGCTTCGGAAATGTGATTATATAAGACTTTTACAATTCAATGTGAAAAAGTATATTTACACATGTCCACTTTTTTATATAAACAAAGGTAACAAATAAAATTATTTATGAATAACATAAATTAAAACAATAATTGTAGGAGTAATAAATAATGAATGCTTATGACTTAATAAGGAAGATTCAAGGAAGAATGCAAGATCCTTTATTTGCAGAAAGATTTAATAAAATAGTGTCTGACTTCAATGGTATTCCTGGGGTTCAACAAGAAGTAATGAGAATAGCTCAAATAGAAGATGAAAAGAAGAGAGAAAAAGCTATTTCAAAGCTTCCAGATAGAGCTAAGAAATTAGTTAGAGAATTGAACTCATTATTAAACGAATAAATATATTAATATATATTATAAAAATTATTAACAAAAGAATGAAGATCGTCATATTATGTATTATAAATCATATAACAAGGAGATAAAAAAGATGGAAGCGAATTATGAAAATTTAGAAGAACTAATAAAGAAAATGCAGGAATATGATGACGAAAAATACTTTGACGAAGAAAATAATTATGAAGAATATAACGATAAAGAAAATAAATACGATGAATATGATGACTATTATGAAAAAGATAATTATTATGACTATAATCATAAAGATGAAGATGATGAAAAATGCGAGCATCATAAGAAGCATGAAAGATGTGAAAAGCATGAACATCATGAGGAATGCGAACATCATGAGAAATGCGAAGATCATGAGCATAATGAGAATAGGTGTAGTAAAGGAAATTGCAGAGAATGCTTCGAAAAAGGATTTAGAGAAGGATTTAAAAAAGGATTCAAATGTGGATTCATTAAAGGTAAAGAAGAAGGATTTGAAAAAGGATTTAAAAAAGGCTGTAAAGAAGGATTTGAAAAAGGATTTAGAGAAGGATTTAGAAAAGGCTTTAAAGAAGGATTTGAAAAAGGATTTAAAAAAGGCTGCAAAGAAGGTTTTGAAAAAGGATTTAGAGTTGGATTTAAAAAGGGTCGTGAAGATGCAATTAGAGATATAATAAAGTGCATAAAAAAGATGAGTGAAAAAGATAAAGATAAAGATTGTGATAGAAATAAAAATAGAGATAGTCATAGAAATTCTTGCTGGAGAGAATGCTAAAGTAAGAAATATAGCCTAAATATTTGATATAGGTCAGTATAGCTTTTGTTATACTGGCCTATTTTTAGAATTATTTTAATATTTAGTTCATATTCATAAATTAGAGGTGAGAAATTTATGAAAGAATTTTTTATATTACAAAGAGCAAGTAAAGACTATGTTATGAACAATTTCGAACAATTTGTACCTATTATGATAACGATAATAATACTACTAAGTTTAATTATATATAAAAATAAAATAAGAAATAATAGTAAAATTGAAAAGCTAATAAGGTATTCTTTGACCATTATATCTTTAGCTATTTTTATGCTATATTATTTAATAATATGGACAATAATAGGTATAAAATTAGATAACTTACCCTTACATCTATGCTATATATGCAATATATTATGTGTTATTTTAGGATTTACTAAGAATAAAAAAATATTTAATTTTGTCATTATATTAGGAGTAATGGGGGGGATAGGAAGTTTAGTCTCAATGGATACTTCATTATCTAGTATGTATTTTAAATATTATCAATTTATGATATCTCATATTTCAATAATAATTCCTATATATTTCCTTTTAATACATAAATATTATTTATATAAAAGAGAGGTTATAGAAGTATTTATAGTATTAGAAATTTTAGGTATATCTATGGGGTTTTTCAATTTTATATTTGAAACAAATTATTTTTTTGTAAGTTTTAATTCAAATCTAGCTGCAAAGGGAACTATATTAGAAGGGATAGGAGAAGGGTATAATTATTTTATAAATTTAGAATTAATAGCTATAGTATATATGGGTTTCTGTTATTTATTTGTAAAGATACTTGAAGAAAAAAACAATAGAAAGTCAAAAGTTTTAGATAATAAACACGATTATAATTGAAGGGATATAGTATTTAGTGTAATATAAGTATATAAAACAAAATATGGAGGATAAAAATATGAGCAATGTAGCAGTAGCTTTTTTAATAACTTTATTTGCTGGACTTGCAACAGGTATAGGTAGCTTAATTGCTTTCTTAGCAAAGAACACAAATAAGAAATTTTTATCCATAAGTTTAGGTTTCTCAGCTGGAGTTATGATATATGTATCAATGATAGAGATATTTAGTAAAGCTAAAGCTTCATTAGTGCTAGCTTTAGGGGAAAAGGGTGGAAATTACGTAACAGTAATTTCATTTTTTGCAGGTATGTTTTTAATTGCAATAATAGACAAGTTTGTGCCTAGTGGAGAAAATCCCCATGAAGTTAAAGCACTACCATCAGAAGGTAAAGATGAAAAAAATACAGATGCTCTTTTGAGAACAGGAGTATTTACTGCATTAGCAATAGGGATTCATAATTTCCCAGAAGGATTAGCTACTTTTGTATCAGCTTTAGGTGATATGAAAATCGCAATACCAATAGCAGTTGCAATCGCAATTCACAATATTCCAGAAGGAATATCAGTGTCAGTACCAATTTACTATGCGACAGGTGATAAGAAAAAAGCATTTATATATTCTTTTTTATCAGGTATGTCAGAACCAATTGGTGCAATTGTAGGATATGTATTTTTAAGAAATTATTTTAATGATTTAACATTTGGAATAATATTTGCTATGGTAGCAGGTATAATGGTATTTATCTCATTAGATGAATTATTACCAGCAGCTAAGGAATACGGTGAGCATCACCTATCTATATATGGACTAATTTTAGGAATGATAGTAATGGCAGTAAGCCTTTTATTATTTATTTAAAAAATAAGATTGTCAAAATATTTGTTATTTGGACGATCTTTTTTACTCTATAGGAAATCATAAATAATACATAGTAAAGAGAGGAAGAAAATGAAAGTAAATTGGAATAGTAAGTACACAACAATAGCAATTTATTCATTTATAGTTGCAATTTCAGTTATAGTATTTTATTTAGCCATATCACAGGTATCTATTTTTACAGATAAGCTTGATTCTATATTAATAATTATGCAGCCTTTTATTATAGGTTTTTCTATTGCATATATAGTTAATTTTTTATTAGACTTCTATGAAAAAAAAGTTTTTCAATTAAAGTACATAAAAAAATTGAAAATAAAATCAACAAGAGGTTTGGCTATATTATTTTCTTATATAACGGCATTTTTTATAATTGGTATGTTTATTAAGTTTTTATTACCACAGCTTATCGATAGTGTAGTAGGATTGGTAAATGATATACCTACCTACATAATAAATTCTAGAAAATTTTTTAATGAAGTAATAATAGAGCTAGATTTACACGAAGAGAATTCGCAAATATTAATAGATAGCTTTAATAACTTAGTTAACTATGTAATAAGATTTGCAACTAATTTAATACCAGCTTTAGGAGGATTTGTTGCTCGAATTCTTTCAAGTATATGGAATGTAATTTTAGGGATAGTAATATCAGTATATTTATTAATAGATAAAGATAATCTTTGTGCATTAAGTAAAAAGGTTACATTTGGATTATTTCCAGAATCCTATGCAAATGAATTAGTAAAGCTAGTACATAAAAGTAACTATACTTTTGGAAGATTTTTAGTAGGAAAGATCATAGATTCAATGATTATAGGAGTATTAACATTTATAATATTAACAATATTTAAAATGCCATATACTCTTCTAATATCGGTTATAGTTGGAATAACTAATATTATACCTTTCTTTGGACCATTTATAGGTGCTATACCATCCTTTATAATAATATTATTTGTATCACCAGTTCAAGCACTATGGTTTTTATTGATAATATTCCTTATACAACAATTAGATGGAAATGTAATAGGACCAAAGATTTTAGGGGATACAATAGGAATATCAGCATTCTGGATATTATTCTCTATATTAGTAGCAGGAAAATTATTGGGAGTAGTTGGGATGATAATAGGAGTTCCATTATTTGTAATAATATATTCAATAGTTAAAGAATTTATAGAAAATAAATTAAGAAAAAAAGGATTAAAGATAGAAACTAAAGATTATATGAAATAAAAAAAGCTACTGATATATAAAAATATCGGTAGCTTTTCTGTTACCAACCTCCAGAGGAACCACCACCACCAGAAGAACCACCGCCAAAGCCGCCAAAGCCACCACCTCCGCCAGAAGAACCGCCAGGGCCGCCTCTTCTTCCAATATTACTCCAAAATATAATTTTTAGAAGGGTGGAGGAGATTCTGGCACCATTAAAAAACATGTCTAGTGCAAAGAAAACTATTAAAATTCCAATTAAAATACCTCCTGAAAAATCATTAGAAGATTTATTTCCTCCATTTGGAATTTTTATATCTAGTGATTTGTCTAAAGTAACATCATATTCTTTTGCAATTAAATCAGTAAAAGCACTATAACTTTTAATAATTCCAGAACCATAGTCTCCATTCTTAAAATCATCCTTTGCTAAAGACTCCATAACTCTATTACTTAGTGCATCTGGTATAGCTCCTTCTAAGCCTCTTCCAACTTCAACTCTCCAATGTCTATCATTTATCGCAACTAAGATTAATAAGCCATTATCTTTAGACTTTTGACCTATTCCCCAATTACGAAATAAGTCTATGGCATAATCCTCAATAGGAACATCATTTGTAGAATCTATAATTACTACAACCCCTTGAGCTCCAGTTTTATCTTCAAGCTCTTTTCCTAATGATATAATAGTTTCTATTTCTTTAGAACCTAATATACCTACATAATCATTTACATATTTATAATTTGTAGGTGAAGGATAGTTAACACTAGCTAAAGCAATTGAAGAAAAGCAAAATATTATTAAAAGAGAAGATAATGATATTTTTTTTAGTTTATTCAATGTATTCATAGCTATCTAGAAAAATCTACTGAAGGCACTTCACTAGCACTATCACTTGCTTTATAAAGAGGTTTTTCTTGAAAAC
The DNA here is from genome assembly GCF_055330225.1 of Clostridium sp. LS3. Classification (NCBI taxonomy): domain Bacteria; kingdom Bacillati; phylum Bacillota; class Clostridia; order Eubacteriales; family Clostridiaceae; genus Clostridium; species Clostridium sp. LS3. The sequence goes on along the minus strand of NZ_CM143921.1, from coordinate 3,336,406 downwards.
CAAATATTGAAGAAATTATATTAGTAGGGAATCTTCTCCTCGTAGTATTATAATTAGTTACAGCTGTATTATAATCTTGTCTTGCAACAGCAATTCTATTCTCAGTTCCTTCCAACTGAATACTTAAGTCCTTAAAGTTTTCATTAGACTTTAAATCTGGATACTGTTCAACTATAACTAATAATCTAGAAAGAGCATTAGATAATTGAGTATCTGCATTTGCTTGTTCTGATATATTTGATGCTCCAGATAATTTACTTCTTGCATTAGCTATATCAGTAAATATATCTTTTTCCTGAGAAGCATATCCTTTAACTGTACTAACCAAATTAGGTATTAAGTCAGATCTTCTTTGCAATTGTGTATCTATATTAGACTGGGCGGTATTTACCAGTTGCTCTAAAGATACTAATTTATTGTAGCTAAATATTATAGGTAAAACTAATACAAGAATAACTATAATTACAGTTATTAGCGATTTAGATACATTTTTCATAAAACAATACATCTCCTTTCTACATATAAATTATTATATGTAGAAAGGAGATGTATTATTAATATTCATACTATATAAGGCGAATATATTAGATATATTGAATTTATATAAATTTATTATCTAAGAATTTCGATAGAAGTGTGAAGTTTTTCGTATGGAAATTAATGGACTTGAAAATTATAATTATAAATGTAAACGAAATCAAATGGGTATTAAGTATTTTATAAAAGATGGAGGGTTAATATGAAAAAAGTTAAAAGATTACTTACAATGGTAATGGCTACCGTTATGGTTACAGCTTCATTAGTTGGATGTGGAGGAAATAAGGCTACTACTGAAGGTGGTGGAACTTCAAAGGGAGATAAAGTTAAGGTTGGAGTATGTTTATACAAATTCGATGATACTTATATTTCAACAGTTCGTCAAAACCTAGAAAAGATTCAAAAGGAAAATTCAGATAAAGTTGAATTTACTTTTTATGATGGAAAAGGTGACCAAGCTACTCAAAATGATAGTATAGACACATTACTTCAAAAAGATGTAGATCTTTTATTAGTTAATTTAGTTGATACAGGCGCTGCACCAACAGTAATAGATAAAATTAAAACTGCTAAAAAGCCTGTAGTACTATTCAATAGAGAGCCATCAGCAGATGCAATAAAAGCATATGACAAGGCTATATTTGTAGGAACAAATGCAAAAGAAGCTGGAGTTATGCAAGGAGAGATACTTTCAAAGGTATGGGAAAAAGATACAAAAGCTATAGATAAAAATGGAGATGGAGTATTACAATACGTTATGTTACAAGGTGAGCCAGATAATCCAGAAGCAGTTGCAAGAACTAAATATTCAGTTTCTACTTTAAATGATAAAGGAATAAAAACTGAAGAGTTAGCAAAACAAGTTTGTAACTGGGACCAAGCTTTAGCTCAAAATGCTACTGAAGCATGGTTCTCAAAATTTAGTAATAAGATTGAAGCTGTAATAGCTAACAACGATGGTATGGCTCAAGGTGCTATAGCTGCATTACAAGCTCAAGGATATAATAATGGTGATGCTGCAAAGACTATTCCTGTTTTAGGTGTTGATGCTACAGCAGCAGCTCAAGATTTAATAGCTAAAGGCTTTATGTTAGGATCAGTTCTTCAAGATGCAGAAGGAATGGCTAAAGCTTTATATGAAACTGGAATGAATTTAGCAGCAGGTAAGAGTGCTATAGAAGGAACTTCATATAAGTTTGATGATACAGGTGTTGCTGTACGTATTCCATATCAAGAATATATTAAAAAATAATATATTATATAGAATTAAAAAAACTGCATAGTATTTGTTACTATGCAGTTTAATAAATAATAGAAAAGTGGTGAAGTAAGTTATGGCAGATACAAAATACGTTCTTGAAATGATAGATATATGCAAGGAATTTCCAGGGGTTAAAGCCTTAGATAAAGTTCAATTAAAAGTAAGACCAGGAACTGTACATGCTTTGATGGGTGAAAATGGAGCAGGTAAATCTACTTTAATGAAATGTTTATTCGGGGTTTATATTGAAGATGGTGGAGAAATTTTAATAGACGGTGAAAAAAGCAAATTTTCTAACCCAAAGCAAGCCATGGATAATGGAGTTGCTATGGTTCACCAAGAATTAAATCAAGTTTTACAAAGAAACGTTATGGATAATATATGGCTTGGAAGATATCCAGGAAATGCTGGAATTGTAAGCGAGAAAATAATGTATGAAGAAACTAAAAAAATATTAGATGAACTAGAAATAGAGGTTAATCCTAAAGTTAAGATGGCAAAATTGTCTGTTTCTCAAAGACAAATGGTTGAAATTGCTAAAGCAGTTTCTTATAATGCTAAAATTCTTGTTTTAGATGAGCCGACATCATCATTAACTACAGAAGAGGTTAATCATCTATTTAGAATAATAAATAAATTAAAATCTAAGGGCTGCGGTATTATATATATTTCTCATAAAATGGAGGAAATACTAGAAATTTCTGATGATGTTACAATAATGCGTGATGGTAAATGGATAGATACAATTCCTTCTAAGGATCTTACTACAGATAAAATTATTAAATTAATGGTTGGTCGTGATTTAACAAATAGATTTCCACCAAAGACAAATAAACCAGGAGAATTAATATTAGAAGTTAAAAATCTAACAGGTACATATCAACCTTCAGTACAAAACGTATCCTTTGAACTTAAGAAAGGGGAAATTTTAGGGGTTGCAGGACTTGTTGGATCAAAAAGAACGGAGCTTTTAGAAACTATATTTGGAATTGCTGGGCACAGTGAAGGTGAGATAATATTACATGGTAAAAAGGTAGAAAATACAGATTCAAGAAGAGCAATAAAAAATGGGTTTGCATTATTAACAGAAGAGCGTAGATCTACAGGAATATTTGGACAACTTGATATAAAATTTAATACAATAATTGCTAATATAGATGGATATAGCAAGTTTGGTATATTAGATAATAAAAAGATGACAGAAGATACTAAATGGACAATAGATAGTATGAAGGTAAAAACTCCAAGTCAAAAGACAGCTATTAGAAGTTTATCAGGAGGGAACCAACAAAAAGTAATAATAGGAAGATGGCTTTTAACTAATCCAGAAATACTTCTATTAGATGAGCCAACAAGAGGAATAGACGTTGGAGCTAAATATGAAATTTATCAGCTTATTATAGATTTGGCTAATAAGGGCAAAGGGGTTATAGTTGTATCCTCCGAAATGCCAGAATTATTGGGAATTTGCGACAGAATACTTGTAATGTCAAATGGAAAAGTTGCTGGTGTTGGAGAACCGGACAAGCTATCACAAGAAGATATTATGACTATGGCTGCAAAATATATTTAGAATAGAGGTGTAACTTATGAATAAAGTTAAATTTAATAAAGAGTCTTTACAAAATTTCCTACTAAATTATGCATTATATATAGTACTATTTATGATGATAGTATTCTTTGTTATAAAGGAACCAGGTTTCCTTTCACTAAAGAATTTTACTAATATTTTAAGCCAAGCATCAACACGTGGAATACTTGCCTTAGGAGTTGCAGGATTAATAGTACTGCAAGGTACAGACCTTTCTGCAGGGCGTATATTAGGATTTACAGCTATAATATCTGCATCATTGCTACAATCAACAACTTATGCAGCTAGAATGTATCCAAATTTAAAAGCATTACCATTAATAGTACCAATGTTTATAGCAATAATAATAGGTGGTATATTTGGAGCCATTAATGGATTTGGAGTTGCAAAACTTAAGGTGCATGCTTTCATAATTACATTAGGTACACAACTTATAGCGTATGGTGCATCCTGTTTATATATAGATAGACCGCCATTAGGAGCTCAACCAGTAGCTAACTTAGATGAAAGATACACAAACTTTGTTAATGGTTCTTTAAAATTAGGAAGTATTGAAATACCATATTTAGTTTTTTATCTTGCAATTGTTGCAGCTATTATGTGGTTTGTATGGAATAAAACTAAATTAGGTAAAAATATGTTTGCTATCGGAGGAAATCCAGAAGCAGCAGCAGTTTCAGGTGTTAACTTAGTAAAAAATATAATGATTATATTTATAATTTCAGGTGTGCTTTACGGACTAGCTGGGTTCTTAGAGGCAGCAAGAGCAGGATCTACTACAACAAGTACAGGTTTTAACTATGAACTAGATGCAATATCAGCCTGTGTTGTTGGGGGAGTATCCTTTACTGGAGGTATTGGAACAATACCAGGAGTTTTAATAGGTACAGTTTTACTTCAGGTTATAAATTATGGATTAAACTTTATTGGAGTTAATGCTTACTGGCAATATATAATAAGAGGTTTAATAATAATAGTAGCTGTTTCATTAGATGTAAGAAAATATATAGCTAAAAAATAAATAAAGGACATGATGAACATGGAAAATGAAACTATTAAAGAAAAAGTAGAAGATGTTCCCAAAAAATCTATGAGAGATACACTTTATGGAAATTTAAATGTATCAGTAAAAACAATGGATAAGATTTTAGTAGCGTTATTTGCTTTACTAATCTTATCATTAATAATAGGAATATTAGTTTAAATTTTAATACTGTGAGGATTAATCTGACATATGTACAGTTAATAGCCTTTCAGAACCTTATGTAATGATGATATTCATTATGCTAAGATGTTTGATGTAATTATAAAATAGTAGAAACATTATTACCACTTAGTAAAATAATATTTAATTAAGTAAGGATATGTCTAATACGTGAAAAATAGAAAAAATTTAAGTGTCAGCCGGCAGAAGGAAAGGCTAACTTTGTGGAATGTAACTGTATGAAACAGTAGAAATTATCCAAATTTAACTTTCCTTATGTCGGCTGATAATATTATATTAGAAGCAGAATATGAAGATGTGACATAATTTTCAGGTTTGAAAGAGGCTTTAAGTATTGAATACGATCAATATATCATTAGGTGGATTGAAGAAAAAAGATAATTAGAGTGTTAACTTCAGAGAGAATAATGAAAAGGATAACAACTCTAGATATAAGGGTTGCAATAATAATTCAGAAGAAAAGCCTTACATTCGAATAATTGCAAACACAGGTGATAATATGATGATAGGTTTATATTCAATTATATATGTTATGGATTAGCTATAATTTTAGGATAAAATGTGATGATATACCATAGAAGAAATAAGAAACTTTTAAATCTTAATTAATGAGAACTTATAGTAGAAAGTGATGGAGAATAATTCTTTAAAATTTCAATAGTATGTTTTAGAGAATATTAGGGAGTAAGCGGAGATTATTTTTTCTATATGTATTAAGATGAAGTTTAATTAAATTTTGATGAGTTATGAGAAAATTGTGATATTTTTGAAGGGAGATAACTATAATGAATTTTTTAAAAAGGGTCATTGCATTTGTAAGCAGTATTACACTGGTAGCTGGAATGTTTCTTCAGTGGAATAGTTTGGAGGTTTTGGCTGCAGAGAATTCAAAAATGAAAGATGCAACTAAAAAGGAAGAAAAAACAAGAGAGATATTAAATTTCAATAACGATTGGGGATTCTTCAGAGGAGATGTTGAGGGAGCAGAAGGTATGGAGTTTGACGATAGTGAATTTGTAAATGTTACAATTCCTCATACAATGCGTCTCGAGAAAAAACATAATAACACTACGAACGGGGTTTATAAAGAAATTGGTTGGTATAGACGTTATTTTACGTTAGATAAATCTTATGAAGGTAAAAAACTTCAACTGCAGTTTGAAGGGGTTATGACAGATAGTGATATTTATTTGAATGGAGAGAAAGTGTATACAAGAAACGGTGGATACATTGGCTTTAATGTAGATATCACAGATAAAGTTAAATTCGGAGAAGACAATGTATTAGCAGTACGTGTATCAAATGTAGATAATCCGAATACACCTCCTGGAAAACCTGATTCTAGATTGGATTTTCACTATTATGGTGGGATTTACCGAGATGTAATGCTAACTGTTAGTGAAAAAACATATATAACAGATCCACTTGCAGCTGAAGAAGTTGCAGGAGGCGGTGTATTTGTAAAATATTCAGATGTATCCGATAAAAGTGCAAAAGTTAATATGAAAACACATGTAAAAAATGACAACTTAGAATCTAAAAATGTTTATACAAATCAGGTTTTAAAAGATAAAGAAGGCAATACTGTCGTAGAAATGAAATCAAAAAAAAATAGTATTGAGGCAGGAGAAGGGTATCATTTTGAACAGGAATTTACAGTAGATAATCCAACGCTTTGGGATGTTGATAATCCTTATCTATATTCACTTGTAACAGAGGTATATGAAGATGATGTAAAGGTAGATGAAGTGACGAATAAAATAGGTATTCGTACAATTGCCTATAAACCAGATGGATTTTACCTAAATGGTGAACGTGTATATTTAAGAGGTGCTAACAGACACCAATCTTATCAAAATATAGGAGATGCAGCTCCGAATTCTATGCAGCGAAGAGATGCATTACTTATGAAAGAAAATGGCTTTAATTCAGTTCGTGCTACACATTATCCACAGGATCCAGCTTTTTTAGACGCTTGTGATGAAATTGGATTACTTGTAATTGAATGTCAGCCAGGATGGCAGAATTTTACTAATACAGATATATTTTATCAACGTACATTAAGAGATACAAGAGAGATGATTCGAAGGGATAGAAATAGACCATCTGTAATTTTATGGGAGACATCTTTAAATGAAACACCGTATTCAGAACAATGGGCAAAGGATGCGACAAAAGCAGCGCACGAAGAGTATCCAGGAGATCAATTGTTTACAGCAGCAGATTATGGTTATCATGGATCATTTTATGATGTAGGTTATAAAGTACAGGATACACAATGGAGTGACGATCCTGCTGATTGGGTAGATTATGATCCGAATAAACCGTTCTTTACACGAGAATGGGGAGATTTTGAGGGAGCGAGTAAGGCACTTCGAAAAGATGGAGAAGCTGCAATGAATACACAGGTTCTTACACGACAAAGATATTTAAATGGAAATGGATATTCAGACTGGGGTGGTTTAGATGCATCTGATCGAATCGGCGGATATTTCCTTTGGAGCTGGAATGACTATACACGGGGATCTACTACAGAGACATTGGGAAGTGGTACTGTAGACATAGACCGTTATGAGAAGAATGGTTTCTATTGGTTTCAATCTATGCAGCCTCATGATAATCCGGTTTATGGTCCGATGATATATATTTCTTCTGATTATACAGAAAAATCTTCTTTAAAGATTCCTGTATACAGTAACTGTGAAAGTGTAAAGTTATATCAGAATAATGAGTTAGTAGATGAAATTACAAGAGAAGAAGCAGGGGAAAATATTCCTAATATTATGAAAAAAGGTGGAAGTCCTATTTTTGAATTTTCATTGTCTGAATTCAAAGCAGGAACACTGAGGGTAGAAGGAATTGTTAATGGAAGTGTAGTAACAAGTCATGAAGTAAGTACTCCTGAAGAAACTGTGAAATTGGAAGTGGAGATTCGTGATAGAGGAATTGAGGCAGTTGCAGATGGTTCAGATCTAGTTCCAGTATATGTGAAAGCAGTTGATGAAAATGGTACAGTAGTGCCTGATTTTAATGGAAAGGTGCATATTGAAGTATCAGGGGAAGGGGCATTAGTAGGCGAAAATATACCGAGAATAAAGGTAGAAGATCAGATATTAGAAAAAGGAATTGGATTTGCATTTGTAAGAGCAACAGATGTTGCTGGAGATATTACAATAACTGCAACATCAGAAGGTATAGAAGATGGTGTTAAGACCATTGCTACTAGAGAATGTAATGACACCTTTGTTCCAAATGTAGAAGGTAAAGGATGGAAAAATGGGGAAGATTCACTTGAGGATGAAGTATTAGAGAATATTGCAGTTGACAAACCAGTTACAGTATCCAGTGAACAGTCCCAAAATGGAAATTATGGAAAAAATGTTGTAGATGATAATGAAGGAACAAGATGGTGTGCAGAAAATTCGAAATTTCCACAGTGGGTTGAGATAGATCTTCAAAATGCAAATGCAATAGCGGGATTTCAAATGTTATGGGAAAATCCAGCATCTGTTTATAAATATTCAATTGAGGTATCAAATGATAGAATTAATTGGGATACCGTAGTTGATAAAACGGGAAATACTGAAGTGAATACAAGTCAAGAAACACAGATGGTAAAAACAAAGGGACGTTTTGTACGTTTGAATATAATAAGTGCAACGGAAGGATGGGCTTCACTATATGAATTTAGAGTTGTGCCAGATCGTGATGCTGAACCAGTTGAACCAGGAGAAGTGATTCAAGATGATGTGATAGAAGAGATTATAGCATCAGAAGGTTCGGTAGAAGGAAGAGGAACAGAACTTGTTAGAGATGGGGATACAATAATAGGAAGTGGATGGTTGAGTCCAAGTCCTAATACATTCCCACAGACTTTAGAAGTGAAGTTTAAAAAACCTCAAACTCTTCTTGGAAGTGCGATATATTGGGAGAAAGATAGTACAAAAATTACCTATGATATAGAGGTATCTAAAGATGGTGAAAATTGGATGCCGATTATGACAGACCTAGAAGAAACATGGCATGATGAAGAGCCCGAAACTTTTGAAGAAATACAAGAGAATATTATGGCCATCAGAGTTGTTATGAATGGAAAAGCACCAGTAGAAGCAGCACTTGGTATGGCAGAGTGGATATTATATGGATACGCATATGAGGAAGGGGAAGTAGAACCAGAACCAGAAAAGGAGTTTGAATATGCAAGTGATTTAGAGTGGGAATCTGCACACAGTGATTATGGAAGTGTTAAAAAGGATGAAGCTGCATATAATGGAAAACTTGTGTTAAATACAGAAGAGGGCGAAAGAACATTTGAAAAAGGATTAGGTGCCGATACAAATTCTGAGATTATCTATAACATCGAAGGTAAAAAATATTACAAGTTTGAGTCTTATATTGGAATTAATAAGAATGCATCTAAGCATGGGGGAGAAGCAATATTTAAAGTATACATTGATGATGAATTAATTTATACAAGTCCGGTTAAGATGAGAGACGATAATTGTGAATTTATCAGCTTAGATATTCCTGAAAATGCAAAGAAAATAAAACTTGAGGCAAAATGGAGTGAAAATAAGGATAATCCAGAAGCTAGATATAATACGCATGTAAATTGGGCAGATGCAAAATTTATAATTAATACAAAGAAAATATATCAAGTTACAGCAACTTCAGAGAATGAAGAAATGGGAACTGTTTCTTTGAATAGTGATAGTGGAATTTATGAAGAAGGAGAAAAAGCTATAGTAACAGCAACAGCTAAAGAAGGATATGAATTTGTTGGTTGGATGAAAGAAGGTAGCGAAGAGATTGTATCAGAAAAAGCAAATTATGAATTTATTGTGGAAAGTGATATTCATCTGATTGCAAAATTTAAAGAAATTGAAGAAGACGAAGTTGATAAGACAGAGCTTAATAGACAAATTGAAATAGCTGAAGTTTTAGTTAAAGATAAGTATACTGAAGAAACTTGGTCAAACTTACAAAATGCATTAGAGGAAGCTAAAAAGGTATCAACAGATGAAAATGCTTTAGTTAAAGAAGTTAAAGAGGCTCATGATAAATTAGTTGATGCTATTAGCAAATTAGAAGTTAAGCCAGAACCTGCAAATAAACTTAATCTTAAGAATATGATAGAAAAGGTTGAAGCATTAAATAAGGAAGAATATATACCATCTACATGGGCAAAAGTAGAAGAAGTTTTAGCGCATACTAGGGATATATATGAAAAAGAAAATGCTACCCAGGGTGAAGTAGATGAAGCATATGAAGCTTTATTAGGATCATATCTTGACTTAAGATTAAAACCTGATAAGTCTAAACTTGAGGATTTAATAAATAAAGTTAATGAAATGGATTTATCTAAATATACTGATAAAACAGTTGAAAATTTAAAAACAGCATTAAGTAGAGCTAATGAAGTTTTAAATGATGAGGAAGTTACTAAGCCAGTTGTAGAAAAAGCTGTTAAAGATTTAGAATTAGCAGTATCTAGCTTAGAAGAGAAAAAAGAGGACGAAAGTAACTCAGGTAATAACAATAATAATGATAATAGCAATAACCAAGGAAACAATGGAAGTAATAATTCAGGTAACAAGCCAAATGAAGATAGTGGAAAAGGTGGTAAACTACCAAGTACAGGAGCAGCTGTTTCTTCATCATTAGTACTACTTTTAGGAATTGGAGTAGTAACTGTTGGAGGAGTAACTATAAAGAAAAGAAAAAGAGAATAATGTTTAAAAAGAAAAAATAAATTTAATATTATTATAGCATTAAAAAGCCATCTAAAGTACTTTTGTACTATATAGGTGGCTTTTTTAGTTTAAAAACAGGGAAAAAGGTTTTTTGTTAAATATGACAAATAAACAGAATTGGTACAGTAGTTAGTTTTTGTGTAAAAACGAAACTAACTACTGTTTTATTGTATTCTGAACGCCTCCAAAGTTAAGAGTAGATCAATTTATGGGATATTATGATGATGCAGTGCGAAGAAATCAAAAAATAATAGAGGAATACATAAAGAATTAAATACAAGAATATATAGCATATGAACAACTAAATATTTGTGAAAATTTATAAAGAAGTATGATATAATTAATTTTGAAGATTTGGAATATTTTATGATTTAGTATATATTTATTTTAATATTGCTTACTGGAGGTTATTTATGGGGTTATACAAGTTAATGATTGTAGATGATGAAGAGGAAATCAGGCTTGGAGTTATTAAGAAAATCAATTGGGAAGAGCATGGATTCATAGTCGTAGGAGATGCAGAAAATGGACAAGAAGCTTTAGAAAGGGCTGAAAAACTTCATCCAGATGTAATAATGACAGATATAAAAATGCCTTTTATGGATGGTTTAGAACTTGGAAAAAGAGTAGTTGATTTAATGCCATCAACTAAAATAATTATTTTTTCCGGCTCAGATGATTTAGAATATGCTCATCAAGCTATTAAAATTAATGTTGTTGAGTATGTATTAAAACCAATTAATTCTATGGAACTTATAGAGGTTTTAAAAAGGCTAAAAGGGAAACTGGACAAAGAGTATAATGAAAAAAGAAATATGGAAATTCTACAAAAGCATTATGTAGAAAGTATTCCTGTAATAAGAGAACAGTTTTTAATTGGAGCTTTAGAAGGTAGGATTACTAATGAGGAATGGAAAGAAAATGAAAAACAATTAGGATTAGATTTTATAAATCAGTACTTATGTGTAGTATTGATAAATATTGATGGCCTGCCTGAAGAACAAGATAGTTCGTTAGTTTCTATATCAATTAAGAATATAGTAGATGAGACTATGCAGAATTATTGTAAATTTATAAGCTTTCCTTATTTAGATAAAATAGTAACTTTGTTATCTCTCAATGAAAAGGATAACATTATGAAGATTATAAAGGGATTAAATGAAGTCTGCAAAATTTTTGAATGTGTCTTCGGAAGCACAGTGTCTATAGGAATAGGTAGAATATATAATAATATTAATGAAATAAGATTTTCCTATAGAACGGCGCAAAGTGCTTTAGGATATAGATTAATATTAGGAAATGGTAAAACAATATATATAGATGATGTAGAACCAGATAACTCAATACAGCTTCAATTTGACGAGCAAGATGAAATAAAATTTCTAAATGCTATAAAGTTATCATCACAAGAGGAAATAAAAGAAATCGTAGAAAGTATTTTTAAAAAAGTAGAGGAACATTTTATATCATTAGATAAATATAGAATTTATATAATGGAAACAATGACAGCATTACTTAAATTAACACAAGCTTATAATATAGATATAAGAGATATATTTGGAGAAGACTTTAATTGTTATTCATATTTAGATAAATTAGATTCAATTAAAGAAATAAAAGAATGGTTTATAGAGAAGGCAATAAAATTAAATGAATTTATAAAAAAAGAGCGCGTCAATTCTTCAAAATTATTAGTGGAAAAGGCTAAGGAATATATAAAAAATAATTATAGTGATTATGAAATATCAGTAGAAAAGCTTTGTTCAAAACTACATGTGAGTCCTACATATTTTTCTACTATATTTAAAAAAGAAACTAATATGAGCTTTGTAAATTATCTCACAGATATTCGTTTAGAAGAAGCTATAAAGTTGTTAAATACAACAGATGATAAAACTTACATAATTGCTTTAAAGGTTGGATACCAAGAAGCAAATTATTTTAGCTATGTATTTAAGAAAAAATTTGGTATATCACCATCAAGGTACAGAAAGAATTGAGTGAAATAAAATGCTAAACTCTGTTAGAAGTAAAATAATAAAATATTATAAAAAAGCTAGTATACAATATATAATATCAATATCATTTACAATAGTAGCAGTTGTTGGAATGATAGTAGTTGGTGGAGCTCTTTATTTAAGATTTACAAATTCAACAGAAGAGATGGTATCAAAAAATAATAAATCCATACTAGAGCAAGTAAACTTAAACTTAGATACTTATTTGCGAAAAATGATGAAAATATCAGATACTATATATTATAGAGGAATAAAGAAAAAGGATTTATCCTTTGAAGATATAAATAAGGAAATGGATTTGATTTATGAGGCTAATAAAGACTATCTTATAAGTATAAGTTTATTTTCAGATTATGGTGAAATAATAGCGTCTTATCCATTACAGCAATTAAAAAATAATGTTCATGCAATGGAGAGTGAATGGTTTCAAAGTGCAATAAACAAAAGAGAAAATTTACATTTTTCAACTCCACATGTACAAAATTTATTTTATGATCCTAATTATAAATATACTTGGGTTGTATCCTTAAGCAGAGCTGTTGAATTAACTGAAAGTGGTAAAACAAATGGTGGAGTTCTTTTAGTAGATATGAATTTTAGTGGTATTGAGCAAATATGTAAAAATGTTGATATGGGCAAGAACGGATATGTTTATTTAATAGACAGTACTGGTGAAATAATATATCATCCAAGGCAACAATTAATATATTCAGATTTAATAAAAGAAAATAATTATGATGCAGCAAATTATGAAGATGGAAATCATATAGAAAAATTTCAAGGAAATAAGAGATTAGTGACTGTAAAGACAGTTGGATATACTGGGTGGAAGATAATTGCCATATCTCCAATGTCAGATATTACAGCAGATTATTACGAAATGAAAATATTCGCAATATTTATAATGTTCTTTGCAATTTTTACTTTAATATCAATTAATATGTTTGTATCGTCTCGTATAGCTAATCCAATAAAATCTTTAGAGAAATCAGTTAAGCAGTTTGAAAATGGTATAGCAAATTTAAATATATCAGAAAGTGGCTCTTATGAGATACAACATTTAGGAAAAGCTATAAGATCCATGGTAAATGAAATGAACATATTAATGAATAATGTAATGAGGGAGCAAGAAGAAAAGCGAAAAAGTGAATTAAATGCATTACAAGCACAAATAAACCCCCATTTTTTATATAATACTTTAGATTCTATTATATGGATGATAGAGAATGAAAATTATGATGGAGCTATAGTGATGGTAACAGCTTTAGCTAGGTTTTTTAGAATTAGCTTAAGTAAGGGGAAAAATGTAATAACTGTTAGAGATGAATTGGAACATGCTAGAAATTATTTAACAATTCAAAATATACGTTACAAGAATAAGTTTACTTATGATATAAAATCAGAGGAAGAAACTTTAAATCTTACTAGCATTAAGTTAATAATTCAGCCTTTAATTGAAAATGCAATTTATCATGGAATGGAATATATGAGTGGTGATGGAGATATATTAGTAAAATCTTATATTAAAAATAGTGAGCTATATATAGATATTATTGATAATGGCTTAGGAATGCCTCAAGAGGTAGCAGATAAACTTTTAACCAATGAAAGTAATTCCCAAAAGAAGGGTTCTGGAATAGGGTTAAGGAATGTACATGAAAGAATACAATTGTACTTTGGAAAAGATTATGGACTACAAATATATAGTGAGCCTGATGAGGGCACTACAATAAGAGTTCATATGCCATGTATAGACTTTTACAGTATTAAGGAGAATAAATAGTGAGATTAAAAAAGAAAGCAGTTTTTATATTTCTATTTATCATGCTTATCTCATCTTTTATATTACTTTTAAATAAGGAAAATAAAAAAGAGGTTAAAGTGTATGATGTTTCAGTAATAATAAGAGGAAGAAATAGTGAAAGCTGGAGGATAATAAAAGAAGGAATGGATCAAGCAGCTTCAGAAATGAATGTAAATATAAGATTTCTAACTTTATTAGAAGAAAATAGTGTTGAGGAGCAAATTGAATTAATAGAGAGAGAAATAAGTGATGGAACAGATGCAATATTAATATCACCAGCAGACTACAAGCAGATGGTAGATAAAATAGAGGATGTAAGAAAAAAAGTTCCTATAGTCCTATTTGAATCCAATATAGAAACGAAACAAAATATTCCATATATATCATGTGATAATTACAAGCTAGGAAAAAGTCTTGCAGAAGAAGTTGTTAAAAATGGAAATACAAGAAATAAAATTTATATTGCAAAAAGTGATCTAACTTGCAGTAGTATAGACGAAAGATATATGGGTTTTATGGAGGAGATAAATAAAAGTAAGAATAGCTGTGAACTCTTAGATTTACCAAAAGATGAAGGGGAATTTTATAATAAAATTAGATCTATTATAGACAAAGATGATAAGAAGGTAATAATTGCATTTGAACCTAACCTTCTAGAGCGTATTGGAAAAGCTAAAAAATATATTGAGAATAGTAATGATATAAAATCTAATATTGAGCTATATGGTACTGGAAGTACAAGCTTAATAATTTCTTTAATTGAAGAAAATGTAATAAATTCAATTGCAATGCAAAATGAATTTAATGTAGGTTATTTAAGTGTAAAAACTTCTGTATCAGAAATTGAGGGAAAGGAAATTGATAAGAGTGTGATAACATCGACAATAATTAACAGCAGAAACATGTACTCTAAGGAAAATCAAAGAATGCTATTTCCATTTGTTAGATAAAAAATGTTTTATGGGAGAGGTTAAGGTGAAAAAGGGTAAAAAATTAATTAGTTTATTAAGTATGATCTTAATATCAACTCTTGCTGTAGGCTGTAATAAAGAAACTAACATAAAATCAAAGAAAGAAATAAAAATAGGGGTAACACTTTATAGGCAAGATGATGTCTTTATATCTACAATTACTAAAAATTTAGAAGAAATAGCTAAGGAAAATGAAAATAATAGCAAATCTAAAATAACTCTTGATGTTGTAGATGCAAAGGGGAGTATAATAAATCAAGGTAATCAAGTAGATAAATTTACAAACCAAGATTATGATGTTATATGTGTAAATTTAGTAGACAGAACTGCTGCTGCGACTATAATTGATAAGGCAAAGTCAGCTAACATACCATTGATATTTTTTAATAGAGAACCTGTAGAAGAGGATATGAATAGATGGGATAAAATATATTATGTAGGTGCACAGGCAGAACAATCAGCAAGGATGCAGGCTGATATAATAATAGATCAGTGGCTTTCAAAAAAGGATTTAATAGATAAAAATAAAGATAATAAAATTCAATACGTTATGCTTGAAGGAGAACTAGGACATCAGGATGCTTCTATAAGAACAGAATACTGTATAAGAGCTATTACTGAAAAAGAAATTCAAGTAGAAAAACTAGCAGATGATAGTGCAGATTGGCAAAGTGACCAATCTATATCTAAAATGAATCAGTGGATTAAGAAATTTGGAGATAGTATTGAGGTGGTATTTAGCAACAACGATTCTATGGCACTTGGAGCAATACATGCTATAAACTCTAGTAATGAATTCACTAATAAACCTTTAGTTGTCGGAATAGATGGAATAAAAGAAGCGATGGAGTCGGTTAAGAAAGGTGAAATGACTGGAACTGTAATAAGTGATTCTGAGGCACAAGCTAAAGCAATTTTTGATATCTCTTTAGCAGTATCTACTGGAAAAAATTTAGAAGAAATAGAGGGAATTAAGGATAAAAAATACATTAAAATACCACATACTAAAATAACAAAAGATAATGTAGATTCATATATTGATAATAAATAAGTGTTTTAAGAGAGTAAATTTTTAATTTTACTCTCTTAAAATATACCAAAAAATACCGTTCAAATATATAAATTAAATCTATAATTTATATATTGACAATAGAAAAAATGATGCTATAATTAAATCATAGTAATCCGATATGAATTATAGACGATGAAGAGGGAAAGTAATTAATGATAATTATCACAGAGAAGGTTAAGTTGCTGAGATAACCTATGATTTTATTAATGAAGTGCCCCTTGGAGTTTAAGTCCCGAATTAAGTAGGGGTTTATGGGATCTCCCATTATAGAGATAAGGTATTATTGTACCGAAGAATGAGATAGATATTTTATAATATCTAATCAGAGTGGAACCGTGGAAGTTTGCCTTCTGCCTCTGTATAGTACAGTGGTAGTAGGTTTTTTTATTTATAAAATTGCTTAAAATATTTAAGTGATTTTCTATAAAAGAAGTTGCAGGCCAGCAAAAAAATAATAATAAAATATAAATACTAGGAGGAAATAAAATGAATATTAATTTGATATTAGCTATTATTTTATCAATAGCAGCACTTTATATAATTTATTTAGTAAAAGCAAAAACAGGAAAGTTTTCTTATGCAACATTAACAGCATTAACAATAGGTTTAATACTAGGAGCTGTGTTTAAAGAAAATATAAAATTCCTTGAAGTTGTAGGTAAGGGGTATATATCATTAATTAAAATGATAGTAGTTCCTTTAGTTATGGTATCAATAATAACAAGTATAATTAGACTTAAAAACTTAGATACTTTAAAATCAATCGGTCTTAAAACATTAGCAATATTACTTGGGACAACAGGGGTTGCATCAATAATAGGAATAGTTATGGGTAAGATATTTAAATTAGGAGAAGGAATAAGCTTTGTTGGAGCAGAAGGATTTAAAGCAAGAGAAATACCGGCATTCTCAAAGGTATTATTAGACTTTTTACCATCAAATCCAGTAGCTTCGATAGTTAACAATCAAATAATCCCAATAGTTATATTTTCACTTTTCATAGCAATAGCTTTAGTAATTGAAGATAATAATAATCCAGAAAAGGTTAAACCATTTAAAGATTTTATATTATCAACTTATGAGTTAGTTTTAAGTATAACAAGAATAGTATTAAAATTTATACCATATGGAGTTTTTGCACTAATTGCAACAACTGCAGCAACAAATGGGATGGATACAATAAAATCATTAATCAATGTTATATTAGCAGTATATATAGCTTGTATATTACAAATAGTATTAGTTCATACTCCTTTAATAGCATTTGTTGCAAGAAAAAATCCATTAAAGTTCTTTAAGGATATATTCCCAGCTCAAATTGTAGCTTTTACAAGTCAAAGTAGTTATGGAACATTACCTGTAACAATTAAGAGTTTAGTAGAAAATGCTAAGGTTTCTGAAAATATAGCAAGCTTTGTAGCTCCTCTTGGATCAACTATAGGAATGAATGCTTGTGGTGGATTATATCCAGCAATAGTTGCAATATTTGTAGCAAATGTATTTAATGTTGATATGACAATGTACCATTACTTCTTAATAGTATTAACAACAATTATATCTTCAATAGGTATAGCAGGGGTTCCTGGTGCCGCAACTATGTCAACAACAGTTGTATTATCTACTTTAGGATTACCTATAGAAGGTATGGCAATGGTTATGGCTGTAGATGCAATTATAGATATGATGAGAACAGCAACAAATGTAACTGGATCAGCAGTAGCTGCTTTAGTTGTAGATGAAACAGAAAAAAGAAAAATAGATAAAAAAAGTATAAGCAATAAATAAGGAAATAAAAGGTGATTAGAATAATTTAAATTATTCTAATCACCTTTTTAACATATAGAACTTATTTAATTAAGATACTAAAAATTATTTAAATAATAAGTTTTGTTTATATAATAATTAAATAAAAATTAAGAACTTTATTACATATTGTGTATAGTATATTTTTAGTATAAAATATATGTTAAAAAGTAGATTTTTTTAGGGAGGATAATATTCTTGAATAAGGGTGGAATTAGATTATATTATAAAAATCAAGAGGAACTTAGTTATGCTTTAAGAGACTATATAGATGATTATTTTGAAGGTAATATAGAAGATGAAGCATTAGAAGAAAAGATATTTATGGTCATAGAAGCAAACAAAGCAAAATTTTATAAAGACAATGAAATAGCTAAGAAGCCAAAACAAATTTTGGGGAAAACTAGATTAAATGTATTAGAACAAATAATAAAGAAAAAAGGGGCGAATAACCTAAAAAATTTATAGTAGTATGCAATAATTTATATTTTATAAAACTTTAAATGGTTCCACTAACATTTTGTAAAGTACTTTAATAATAATTGAAAATTATCAAGGAGGAAAAGTATTAAAACTTATCCTCCTTTTACCATTTAGTTTAAGCGTTTTAAAGTTTCTATATTAAACCCAAACATTTCAGGTATTAAGTTTTTCATATTTATATAATCTAAACTAAAATAATAGTTGGAGCCTTTAGTGAATAATTTTAAATATTTTCTAAGGTTTTCTTTAGACTTATCTAAATTACCTATTTTCTCGTAACATATTCCAATTAAAAGATATATTTCTCTAAAAGCATCATACTTATCTAATAACTTCTCACCTATTAAAATTGCGGTATCATATTTTCGCATTTTAAAGTAAGCCTTTATTATTGTAAAAGTAATATAACTATTTATAAAAAAATTATCACTTAGGTAAATTGCTATAATATAATTATCTATAGCCTTTTTTAGATTCTTTAAAAGGAAATACTCATTTGCCAGGTTGTAGTAATACAGATAATCTTTTTCTTCATCTTTGTAGCTTAAGTATATAGAAATATTTCTATTACATCTATCATATAATTTCTTTTGATTTAAATCGTAGCCATAGTTATATAATATAATATCTAGGTTTAGAATATTATTTTCATAAGAATCAGTATATATTGAGTTTTTTATAGTTTCATTAATTTTTCCAGAAAAATAAAATCCACAATTATTCTTAATTAGCCTAAGTAAATATTCACCGCAATAAGGTTTGTTATCAATTATGTTTATAAGTTTTAATCTAAAGCCTATATGAGAAGATTTATCTAATATATTTTTTAGAGTATAAACTTGAGTAATATCTAATGATTCATCACAATCAATGTATAAAATCCAATCTTTAGTTGCATTTTCTAGCGCCTTATTTCTTGCTAAGCTAAAGTCATTATTCCATGGAAACTCTATTATATTAGCATTAAATTTTTGGGCTATAGTAATTGTATTATCAATAGATCCAGTATCAATTAGTATTATTTCATCAGCAATATCTTCTATGCTTTTAAGACATCGTAATATGTTTTCTTCCTCATTTCTAGCTATAATACAAACGCTTAAAGTATCCAAAGAAAATGTACCTCCAACAAAAGCTCTTCTATATATAGAATATGATAATACATAAAATATGCTAACAATAGAAAAATAGATAATATTATTTATTTCTACTTAAAGCTACTTATTAGAGGTTATTTTATTAAAAATAATCATAATATGATAGTTAAAAACAATAATTAAAGATAAACTTTTCTTATATATTTATTTTTTTATATGCAATATATAAGAATGTACATAAGCTAAAAGTTTAGAATTTAAAAGTTTCTATGAAAAATAGAAGTTTTACTATCATCTTCAAAATCTTTTAATGATGTTATATTGAGCTTTTCTAAAACATTATCCATTGTAGAACTATGAGTAGCTACTTTTATAGGAGAATTATAAGCGAAATTATCTACTGATATTTTTCCTTGTTCCCTAGGAATAATTGCTTTAGGTCCACCAACACAACCACCAATACAGCCCATGCCTTCTATAAAGTTTGCTTCTATTTCACCATTTAATGCCTTACTTAATAATTCTTTACATTCCCTAACACCAGAAGCCTTAATAGGTTTAAAGAGTTTATATTTTTCAGGATAGAGTTCACTAACAGCTTCTCCTATAGCTATAGATACACCACCTGTACGAGCATATAATCTACCACCTCTAGAAGCATAGTCTTTAGAAGGAATTCCCTGCAATTCCTCAGGATTAATTTCTAATAATTTGAAGATATTGTCTAGCTCTTGAAAGGTTAATACAAAGTCGATATCACCAACTAAATCAGGTTCCTTTGCTTCAGCTTTTTTTGCTATACATGGTCCTATAAAAACAACTTTAGCCTCTGGATTTAATTTCTTTATCACCCTTCCAGCAGCTATCATTGGTGAAACAGAAGGAGACAAATCGGGAACTAATTCTTTATATACCTTTTTAAGCATACCAACCCACATAGGGCAGCAACAAGAAGTAATCATTAGATCTTTAGGGCCATTAACATGATTGTTAAACTCAACAGCTTCTTTAATTGTAAGCATATCAGCAGTAAAAGCAACTTCAACCATATCCGTAAAGCCTATTTTAATAAATGCCGCACGTAGCTGATCCATTGATACATTGTCTCCAAATTGTCCCATAATTGCAGGAGCAACAGCTGCTATAACCATTTTATTATTTTTTATTAAATCCACAATAGGAATGTAGTCAACTTTATCCAATATCTTACCGTATTTACAAGAATCTACGCATAAACCACAACCAACGCATAAATTGTAATCTATGTATGTTGATTTATTATCTTCATCATATAATATTGCATCAAATGGACAACTTACTTGACAATTAAATTTTTTATTATCATCTTGTTTACAATTAACACTACAACTATCAAGCTTTTCTATAAATCTCTTATTAACCTCATAATTAGTAATTGCTTTTTTTAAGTTATATATATAATTATTATCAAAGTCTATTGATACTCCACAAAGCGATGTAATTATTTTAAAAGTTTCTTGTGGAGAAGTTTCATGGCATACCATAATTCTAGAAAGAGTTTCATCAAAGTTGTCTTCATAGTAAGATCTTATTAAGCTATCAAAAAGATCATTATATTTATTATGCATTAATATACCTCCAAATAATAAATTTTCTATAGTTTAGTATATATAGTTTACTAATTATTAATACTAAGAATTTTACAATATTATAATAATTATAGAATTTAATTAATATCTATATAATTTATAGATATATATAAATACTTTTATTTCATTAATATATATTATTGGTTCTTATTAATATATTTAAAATTTAATTGTATTATAGACTCATTTATCCTTAAAATACAAACTTAATTATAAAATGTTTATTTATATATAGACTGATTTGCTGTTTTGTTTTACTATAAATATATAAGCAATAATTTGGAGGTATAATTATGGATAATGAGTTTTTTTGGAGAGCTTCTATAGATGAAATAGAAAAGGGATTCGTAGAAACAGAAGAATATATAAAATGTATAGTATGTGAAGAAATATTTATTAAAGGAAGAATATATGAAATAGGTGGTAACTTATATGATGCAAAAAAGGCTGCTGAGCTTCATATAAAGGAAAAGCATAAATCTATGTTAAGTTATTTATTAAATATGAATTCACTTTATACAGGGATATCATCATCTCAAAAAGCAGTAATTGAACTAATAGCTTTAGGACTTACAGATAAAGAAATAGCAGTGAAATTAGGTATTGCTAATTCTACTATTAGAAACCATAGATATAAATTAAGAGAAAAGGAAAAACAAGCTAAGTTATTTTTAGCAACTATGAATTTACTTGCTAAAGATACAAATAAGGATATAAATGTGTTAGAAGAAGATGTTATTTGTGATGCACACAAAGGAGCAACAACCTTAGATGATAGATTTAATATAACTAAGGAAGAAAAGATTAAGGTAATAGAAACTTATATAGATGAAAATGGTGCGTTAAAAAGCTATCCAGCTAAAGAAAAGAAGAAAATTATACTATTAGAAGAAATAACTAAAAACTTCAATGTAGGAAAGAAATATTCTGAAAAAGAAATAAATATAGTATTAAAAAGAATATATGAAGATTATGTAACAATAAGAAGAGCTTTAATTCAATATGGATTTTTAGATAGATCTAAAGATTGTAGTGAGTATTGGGTAAAGGAATAATGATAAAGAGTTTTTTAGAATTAAATAATGATGAGAAAATTTTAGCATTAGAGTTTATAAAGAAAAATGAAAATACTGAGATATCTTTAGTTGAAATTGAGGAAGAGATTAAAGGGAAGTTATGCAATTATGGAGAAGGTGTCTTATTTTATTTTGATGACAATATAATATTAGGTAAGATATCAGTTATATTAGAATTAGTAAATAAATTAAAAACAGTTTATATAACTGGATTAATCTGTCCATTAGATAATGAAAAAATATTAAAATCATTAATTAATGAGGCATTAGAATTATCTAATAAATATTATGCTAATAAGGTTTTGCTTGGGATAAGAAATAGTAATTTGCTTAATTTGTCTGAAGATATTGGACTAAAAAGAAGTTATTCATCCTTCAATATGATTTTAAACAATAGAGAAAAATCAAATGATGTGTTAGATAAGATCAAGTTATCAAAAGAAAATATTGAGGAATATGTTGATGTATATAATAAGTCTTTTATGGATATGCCTCATGGAACTTATATAGAAATAGAAGATGCGAAAGGTTATTTAGCAAATAAAAATGACAATGAAGATCATTTTATTGTACTAGATAAAGATAAAAATATAGGTTTTTTAAATACAAGTATTAATGATAAAAAAGCTTTTTTTGATATAGGATTAATAAAAGAGTATAGGGGAAAAGGCTATGGTAAAAAATTATTAGAAACAGCAATACAATTCTTAAATGAAAAGCAAGTAGAAGAAATTTGTTTAACAGTAATAGAAAAGAATAGTATTGCCTATGAAATGTATAAGAGAAGAGGGTTTAAAGTTTATAATAAACTAAGTGATTGGATAGAATTAATGTAAATTCAAAGGGGGTCGCGAAATGAGACTTCCTTTGAAAATTGTGAAAATTAATTTTTAAAATAGTTAAGTTGAGAGGAGTAGTATTCATATCTTAACTAAATAATGAAGCTATTGACAATAGAAAGTGTGGTGTCTATGGTTATATTATTTAGGATTAAGAATGAGGAACCGTACCATAAGTAAATGAGTTTTTTACTAAAATTAGATAATTAAATAAGAGATAAGATGTAGAATATAAAGCTCCTTAATCATAATTTTTAATGTGGTTGAGGAACTTTTTTATTTGAAGGATTTACCTAATAATTTAGGAGAGATATAACTATATATACATTAATTTACAATTAATTAAATGAATGCAAATTAATTAATGAGAAGACTAACTGTTAAATTAGGAATTTTGCTAGTAGCTGTTAGACGGTAGAGCACGAGGTTATGGAAAAGCTTAAGTCAGCACCTGAAATTTAGGTATCGGCTTATTCGTGCTGAACCTCGAATAATTTTCTAATCATTAGTAATGGAGTAAAAAGTTAATATGTTAAAATGAACCTTTTGTATCGCAGAAAACATTTACCGGGATATTGATGTATAAAAAATAGTATTCATTTATTGATAAAATATAATCAGTAGATTACAATAGAAATGTAAACAATGAATTACATTTTGTTAAGGAGGTAATACCTTGATACAGAATCGAATTAAGGTTTTGAGAGCAGAGCGTGATTGGACGCAAGCTGATTTAGCTGAAAAGGTAGGTATTTCCCGCCAAGCGGTTATATCAATTGAGAAGTATAAATATACTCCCTCATTGGAATTAGCTTTCAAAATTGCAGAAGTTTTTAATGTTTCAATCAATGAAGTTTTTGAACACAAGGAGGGTTAAAACGATGAATGAACAAACTATTATTTTATTTTTCCTTATTGTTGGTACTGGAATTACTCTTTTTCTTTATCTGTGGAAAGCTAAAAAGGAGATCGATTACAAAAAAGACGAACGTTGGCAGTTGATCCAGAACAAAGCGAATAATGCGGCGAATTATTTAAACTATATCTTGATAGCATTTTTAGCTGTCGGAGAAGCGGTATCTCTATTTTCTGATATTCACATAACCTTTACCTTGAATCGCATTTTAATTTATGGCGTATTATTCATCGCTTTTCGCAATACGATAGAATTGTTTGCATTAAAATATTTCGATAAGAGACTGTAACTACTGGAAACAGATGGAATGTGGATTATGCTTATTGATCATAGACACACAAAATATAACTAATCCTCATTTACTTATGATACGGAGAAGCGTACCTGTGGAGAACCAAACTTAAAAGAAAGATATAAAACATTAAAATCAAGCCAATAATATAACATAATAGAATTTGCTTATGATATAATTGGTTTAGTGAATTTTTTGAAGTGTAGATAAATAGGACTTTGAGGGAGGGTTTATGAATAAGAAATAAATAACTTTTCTGATTATATTTACATTAATCGCAAAAAAATAAACTTGAAAATATAGATTTTAAAGATTTGATTATTGAATTAAATGAGTGGTTTTTAGATACAGAAAAAGATGAAATATATCCTAACCTTAGGAAGTGGATTAGATATGAATCTTTAGGAGAAGATGCAGATATCAAACGAAGAACCCAAGGTGAAAACCTTAATATTATTTCAAAGCTAAACTGGTATGAAGAGAATACTAAGCCTAAATATGTTTATGCGATTATATGAACAACGTCGAGTAAATCATCTATGGCTTCTAGAAAATATGAATTATGTTTTTTACTATAAATCTCAAACTCATTGGAGTTTGGGATTTATTTTTTTGTAAAAAATGAAGCTGTGCATTAATTACTTAGTGCGACAGATCCTAGTAACCAAATAAATATAAAATCTTGCTGAGAATGGCTTAATAAAAACCTCTAATTAATACAAAAATCTGGGATATTACGGACAATCATTAATGTCCTAAATTTTTCCATTTTTCTTGTGGTTAACAAACTTATATTTACTTATATTATGTAATATTAAGGGTGATTAAAAAAATATTGCAAAATAATCCTTAATATGACATAATAATTGTATATATTAACCATATCGGTATCGAATTTTATAAAATTCAGGAGGTGAGATCTTAAGCATATACTCTTTATAATTAATACTAATGATAAAAGGTTTTCTTATATGGCTTATAGAATATTAACAACTATTTGATAAAGGAAGTGAAGAATAATGAAAAAAAATTTTAAATTTATGGTTGCAATTTTTTTAACATGTATTTTAGTTTTTAGTGGAGGTATATATCTATTAAAAAAAGAAAAAGTTAGTGAAAAGTTTACTCAGGTATTTGCATTTGGAGACAGTTATTCTGACAATGGAGAAGCAAAAAAAATCAGCGCACAAATTATGGTAAGCGCCAATAGACCTGATGATGCATATTTAAAACCTTCTGATGAATTATATTGGAAAGGTAGGTATTCAAATGGTCCTACAGCTGTTGAAGTATTAGCAGAAAATTTAGGTGTACCATTAGTTAACTATGCCACAGGTGGAGCAACTAGTGGAGAAAAAAACTATTCTGAGTGGATGGATCACTTAGGAAATACAGGGGTTCTTGGACAAATTGAAAAATTTGAAAATAGTTTAAAGGAAGGTAAGGCTGATCCTGATGCATTGTATTTTATTTTCGCTTCTGCCAATGATTATTTTTCGTTCATGGATTATTCATTACCAGGTACAGTTGAAGATGTGGCAGATAAAGCTGTTGATAATATAAATAATGCTATTAAAAGATTAGTCACACTTGGAGCAAAAAACTTTTTTGTAGTAAACAGCAGTGATTTATCACTTGTGCCTTATGAAATTACTAACAATAGAA
Source organism: Clostridium sp. LS3 (assembly GCF_055330225.1). NCBI lineage: Bacteria > Bacillati > Bacillota > Clostridia > Eubacteriales > Clostridiaceae > Clostridium > Clostridium sp. LS3. The sequence continues at coordinate 3,310,375 of NZ_CM143921.1, read as the reverse complement.
CAGAATCTGCTGAAGTTTTTGTAAAACATGTGAATAAAAAACTTCCTGAATCCATAAAAGAATTACAAAAAAACTCAAATATAAAAATAATGATGTTTGATCTCCCTGCAATTAGTGACAATATAATGAAAAATCCAAGCAAATATGGATTAGTTGAACTAGATAAAGAAGCTCAAAGTACTTATCCAGAAGTTAAACCAGCAAGTGCTAATCCAGAACAATATTATTTTTGGGATGAATGGCATTATACTTCTACTGTTCATAAAATATTGGGAGAAAAAATGTATGATAAGGTGAGAATGTTTAAATAAAGAAACATAATGCAAGGGGGCAATTACTTTGATTAAGAAATTTAAAAGTATAAAAACTCAATTTTTAGTTGTTACTATACTTATTATAATACTAGCACTAGCAACTGTTGGTATTAGTGTTAGCTATCAAGTAAATACGCAAGCCAGAAAAGATTATCTTAATAATTCTCAAGAACAGATGAAATTGGCTGGGAATTCTATTCAGATTTTCTATGATCAGATTGATAAAAATATAGATATGCTAGCCACTAATCCGTTAGTAGTTCAAGCAAACAAGAGTAATATTACCAGTTATGTCAATACTACGGAAGATACTAAAATGACACCCTCTAAGAATGGACCAATAGAACGTGAGATTTATAATATATTTGATCAATATGCAGATTCACATCCGGGTACCAGATATGTTTATTTGGCTACTAAAGATGGTGGTTATCTAAATTGGCCAGAAACTAATATATCAAAAAAATATGATCCAACTTCTAGGGATTGGTATCAAAAAGCTATAGAAGGAAATGGGGAAATAATAAGAACAGCTCCATACAAAGACGATACTGGTTCAATGATTATAAGTAATGTACGTTCATTAACTGATTCTAATGGAAATATATTAGGTGCAATAGGAATTGATGTTGAACAATCTGTTATTAGTGACATGTTAAGTAAAATGAAAATAGGTAAAACAGGTTTTTATATGCTTGTACATAATACAGGAATGATTATGGCAGATGGTAATAATGCTGATAATAATTTTAAAAATATAGAAGAAATTAATATACCAGGAATAGAGACAGTATTGTCAAAAGATTTAAAGTCTTTCGATATAAATATTAATCAAGAAAAATATATTGGTAATACATATGAAATAAATGGAACTGACTGGGTTTTAGCATCTTTTATGTCTGAATCTGAATTAATAGCAAGTGCTAAAAAAATATCTCTTATAGTCTTTGCTATTTCAATATTTATGTTAATTCCAACATTTATTTTAATTAATATTAGCACAAAGCGAATTACTAATCCAATAATTAGATCTTCTGAATATTTAAAAATACTTGCAAAGGGTGATTTCTCCCAAGAACTTGATTATGAATTATTATCAAGAAAAGATGAAATAGGGTCCATTACCAATGGTATTAATAATATGAAAAGTTCATTAGTGAATTTAGTGTATAGTATTAAAGCAGAATCTTCCGCCATGGAACAGAAAGTGAATAATATTGTAGATAATGTTCAGATATTAAATAGTGACTTACAAGAAATATCTGCAACTACAGAAGAATTAGCTGCAAGTATGGAAGAAACCTCAGCCGCATCTGAACAAATGTCAGCAACTTCACAAGAAATGGAAATAGGGATTCATTCCATAACGCAAAGATCAGAAAGAGGTGCTATTGCTGCTAATGAAATTAGTAAAAGAGCAACTTCCATTAAAGAAAATACGACTATTTCTCAAAAGAAAACTGCTAACATACTTCTTGATACAAAAACGCAACTTGAGCAAGCAATAGCAGATTCAAAGGTAGTTGGCGAAATCGATATTTTATCTAAATCTATCATGGAGATAAGCGAAAAAACTAATTTACTTGCATTAAATGCTGCTATTGAGGCTGCAAGAGCTGGTGAATCTGGAAAAGGGTTCTCCGTTGTTGCTGATGAAATAAGAAAGCTTGCAGAACAATCAAAAGATACAGTGCTAAAAATACAAGCTGTAACAACAAACGTTATATCTTCAGTAAATAATCTTTCTAATAATTCTAATAATTTATTAACATTTGTATCTACAGATGTTGCTAATGATTATCAGGTGATGTTAGATGTTTCAGAAAAATATAACGAAGATGCTAAGTTTATAGATGAACTAGTAACAGAAGTTAGTGCTACTTCGGAAGAACTTTTTGCTTCAGTTCAAGAAGTTTTAGGAGCTATAAATAACGTGGCCCTGGCCGCTAACGATGGAGCTTGTGGAACTACAACTATAGCAGATAGAGTTGCAAAAGCAACCTACAAATCAACAGATGTTATGCAGGAAGTTTTAAAGTCAAAAGAAAGTACTGATAAATTAGAACAAGAAGTAAATAAATTTAAAATATAATCTATTTTAGATCGTGTAAATAAAAGAGAGTTTTGGTAGATAAGCTAAAAGAGTCTATCTTAATTTTTTATGAAAAAGTAATAGAAGCTTGAAATTGAAAATATATTAATTATATTGTATATGGGAAAGTTTATATTTTTTACCTTAGGGTATGGTGAAGCGTATCTGTGGAGAACCAAAATTCAGAGAAATGTTTAAAAGTGAGAGTTTAAGCCAATGATATTAAATATGTAGTTAATTTATGCTATAATTAGAGCATTATTAATATAGAAATAAAATTAGATTTAATATGGATAAACTGAAGATAATGAAGTAGATAGTGAAGGTCATAAAATTGATTAATGAAAATAGTAAACTTCGAATAAGAAATAGCATAGCTGAATTTTTGCTCTTTACATCATACAATAAAGAAAATTTTATTGAAGTATTAGTAGCAGATGATAACGTGTGGTTAATTCAAAGGATTATATAAATATCGGCTTTTTAATTTAGAGTATATAAAATACTGTGAGAGAATATTAAGATAAAAATCCCACAATTTTAAACAGGATATTGTATGTTATGCTTAACTGTATGGGGATTGAAAGTTTCTCTATTTTGAGATGTTTAAGTAAAAAAAAATTGGAAAATAAAGGTTGACAACAGGTTTTTGTAGCTGTATAATTTTTACTATAGATATGGCTATACAAGATGCGAACTACGAAAACGCTGAGTCGAAGTCATTACCATTACATGATTTTAGGAATACCACCTTTATCAAGTATACGGCGAGAGATTATTGAATTGTATCTGTACATATGTGCAGAATTTTATTTTATAACCTCCTTGTTAAAAGTCATATCTGAATTTTAACAAGGAGGTTTTTTATATGAAAAAACATAATATGACAAAAATTATGCCTAGGGAAGCGCATAAACGTATCAAGTCAGCCCAGTCAATTGTTGTAATAGGTCCAACATCTTCAGGAAAGAGTACTTTGATTTATGCACTTGTTAATCATAAGATTATCAAGTATATATTAGTAGGGGTTGGAGATAAATGCCAAACAACCATAATTCCATGCAATTTCTTATTTGACGAGCGAATTGAAAAGAATGAGTATTTCTCATTGCAGATTAGGGAAAAAGTGTTTTCTTACAAGATGATTCACATAAAGATAATGGAGATGTTGGCTAAACAGTTCGTATTAAATGATTATGATGCCGAAGATACACTTGATGCTATTGATGAAAGTATATTTTCATCAATATTAGAGCCAAAAGATGCTTCGTATCATTTGGAACGAATTGCAGATAATATCTCAATTAAAGAGTTCAAGAAGGTGGTTGGTACAGCCCTTAACTTTATTCAGAATGAGGAAATCTCGTTTATGGAACGTGTAAAGAGTAAAAAGAAGGAACCTGATAAGAGAAAAGTATCCATTGAGGAAATTCGTAATATTGTTATGGAGGATATGTGGGGTGAAGTTTCTCCTTCATTGTTGGAAGAGTATAAGAAGTGGTTAGTTAATATTGGAGAAATTATTAAGTCGCGTTTAAATGCATTCATGGGTGGAACAAATGACATCGAAGGAATTAATGAGTATAGTATAGATTGTGCTGACTTATTACAATATGGTGGTGAAATTTTGCAGAAATTATTCGATCCATATGAGCCATTTAGTTTAATTATTGAGGAGCTAACAATGGCTTGCAGACCAAGAACAGAACTGATAGATATGTTTGATGATAAAATTCCTCTTCGTTTCTGTTTACGTGATACTATGGGGCTTAATCAAATCAGTATGGATAATAACTCAATGAAAGATGCATTGGATATTGCATTAAATTGTAGTCCAGATAGCATTCTGTTGTTAATGAATTTGGAAGAACGAGATGATGTGATTGTAAGTTGTTGTGAAGCAATAAATTCTAAGATTGGAAAAGCGAAGAAATTAGATATTCCAATTAATGTTATTTTTACAAAGGCTGATAGGGTAATAAGTAATATCGTAAATAAAGCAGATAGAGATACAGTTGAATTGATGCAGAGTGATTTTACAAATCATATTCTTACGGCTATAGGTTCTATGGAAGGTGATATTGAAGATTATCTGACCTATTTAGAGCAAGATAGTGCGACTTGGTTATCTATAAGATATATGGAGGAAGATATTGATCCAATTCAGCGTGCACTAAAAGAACTAAAATCTGAAAAGCTTGAAAAGTTCAGAAGAGAAGGTCTTTACAAAAAAATTGATGCAATTCTTCGTGAAACACAGATGAGAATTTTACCAAAAGGAATGACATCACCGTTATTTATTACTGTTAAAGATACTAATTTGCCTGCAGTTGATATTAGAATTGATGATGAAGCGATTAATAATGAGTTTGAACAGATTCAAGGGATGTTAACTGAGGATAAAGCAATTGTCAATGGATATCAGATAACAGATACTAGAAGAATTCATGGACGTAGTGTTGTAAGATATTATGAAAATCTACAGATTGGACTTGGATATACAACCAATGCTTATGTGTATGGCAATTTTAGCATTAATATGAAAGGTATGCTAAAAAAGGTGTTAGAAAGAAGTGTTCCTGATTTCATCACTCTTTATGAGGGAGAAGCAATTAAGACATTAGCTAATAACATTGAAGAAGTTGAACTGGATAAAGTTATTGGTGAATTAGATGCGAATAAGCAAATCACTCAATACGCATTTAAAGATATTAACCCAGCATTATTTGATGGCTTACCATCCAAGGTAAGAAAGATTCAGAAGCTCCACTTGATTTTTAGAAATTATTTTGCTTCTTCAGAAAAGTACCATATGGTTGTAGATAAGGTGGCATATAACTTATCTTATGGAAATTATGAGATTCGTAAAATGGTTGATGAAATTTATAATGAATCATTTATAACTTATGATGAAACTATTAGAAAGATGCAGGAGAGATTCAAGAATTATTTTAGTACAAAAGAATTCTTGAATATGGTTTCGAGTGAAATAGGAAATTCAATGACAGAGCTTGTCAACAAAATGTTTCTTATCATTTAAGAAGTTAAGTATTAGAAAAGAAAAAAAGGAAGATAGCTTATAGTTTTATAAGTTATTTGCCCTTTTTTTGAGCAAAATCCTGTTTAATGCTATCAATGGTATACATTGAAATTATACACATGCTCAATATATTGTGAGGATTATTCATTTAAAATTAGTTGAATCTATATAATAAGGAACGCACAAATTATAATATATGATAATTAACAAGTATAGAACATTGAGTATATAAATATTAAGCATATATTAAAAGAATAAAATTTCATATTAAGGATTTGAATGAATGATTTTGATAAGAGAGTATCTTCATGAGGGAATGTTACACTAACCAAATATAAAATTAGAGTGTCATTTAAAATAGTTGATGAGTTTGAATACAGCAATAGAAAAAGCTGAACAAAAAATCGAATACCTTAGTAGTGATGAAGAAACTATGAGGATTTATTATGAGATAGAAAGATCATTACATGAAAGGGATAACATGATTAGTTCAGCTGAAAAAAGAGGGAAATTAGAAGTTGCTAAAAATCTATTAGATATTTTAGACAATGAAACAATAGCAATAAAGACTGGGTTAGATATAAAAGAAATTAGAGATTTAAGAGATGAAAATTGTTAGGATAGATTAAAAACTATCCTATTTTTTTATAAAAACATAGTTGAAACTTGAATTTGAAAGAATGTTAATTATATTGTATATGGGAAAGTCTAAAGTTTTTTATTTATGGTGCGGTGAACCGTACCATAAATAAATGAGGTTTTATATATTGAATTATTACTAAAGTCTATTTACATTTGAATAGGAAGTAAAAGTTTCAGCATACAGATCACATTGAAAATGTGCAGCATGCTGATTTTTTTATTTCAATCTATTATCAAACATTAGTTGAATTTGAATACCAAAAGGGTCTTCAATAATCCCGTATGCTTTACTAAACACATTATTAGATAATGGAACGACGATTCTAACTCTGCTATCTGTAATCAAGCTATTATAAAAATGTTCAATTTCGTTTAAGTCAGCACTTTGAATACATAATGATGTGTTATTACCAACTTTATATTTTTCATTAGTATCCATTGTATCTTCTGCAATCATTACTCTAGTTTTTCCAATTGATAAAACAGAGTGAGAGATATAATTTTTATTTTCATCAGTAATCTGTATTGTATTATCTCTTTTTGCCATGTCCTGGTATGTTACTAGTAATAATTCCTCTGCATTGAAATGTTTTTTATAGAAATTTATAGCTTCTTGCGCTTTTCCATTCATTGAAAGAAAAATAGCAATTTCTAGTGTTGTACTCATAGTATCAATCTCCTTTTGTATAATATTTTTTAGGCACATATTTTATAGTATTGATATATTTCTTTAGGTTTATTATAATACATAAAGGTAGCAGAATATGACACCTTTTAAAGGGGGATTGTATGAAAAAATCAGAAAGATTAAATGACATGATACGATACTTAAATGGCCGGGAGTTCTTTAATTTGGGTGATTTAATGGATAAATATAATATATCAAAAAGTACAGCTTTGCGTGATATTAGTTCATTAGAGCAATTAGGTATGCCTATTTTTTCGGAGTATGGTAGGCATGGAAGATATGGTATTTTAAAAAACAGGTTATTATCACCTATTATCTTTACACTTGATGAAGTGTACGCTTTATATTTTGCGATGTTGACGTTAGACGCCTATCAATCTACGCCATTTCATTTAAGTGTTAATAAGCTAAATGAAAAATTCGAAAGTTGTCTGTCTAAAGAACAAATAAAACAAATTCATAAAATGAAAAAAGCATTGCAATTTGAAGCATATCAGCACAATAATGTTAGTCAGTTTTTAGATAAAATTCTACATAGTATTCTTAATGAAGTTAGTTGTAAAATTCAGTACTTTAAAAATAATAAACAAGTAAGTTATCATATTCAGTTTTTTAAAATTTCTGCTAAATTTGCACAGTGGTATGCTACTGGAATAGAGCTGAATACAAAAAAACATAAAGTTTTTAGATGTGATAGAATAACTTTGTTAGAATTTCATAATAATAAATCACAATTTTCCGTAGAAGAACTTATCCATAGTTCCTTAGAGCTTTATCAATCTGAAAAAAGTATTCAGTTTGAAGTAGAAATTTTAGAAGAAGCAAAGGATATTTTTTATAAAGAGCGTTATCCATCAATCAACATAGAAAGTGGAACTAAAACAATTATAAAGGGGTTCTATAATTTAGGTGAAGAAGAATTTATATCTAATTACTTTATTAGATATGGTAGTTCTATTACGTCAGTAAAACCTGAATCGCTAAAACACCTTATTCAAGAAAAATTAGAGAATTTATTAAATTATTATCAAAAAATATAAATTAGCATTCAGATCACAATATTGAGAAGTATGCTAATATCTTTATATAAAGAAACTAGAAAGGTTGGAATAAAGATGATAAGACCGGTTGTAAAGGATATATTATTCCTAGGACAGAAATCAGAGCCTGCTACTAAAGCTGATGTAGCAGTTATTGATGATTTAGTGGATACGTTAAGGGCAAATTTAGAGTATTGTGTTGGTATGGCTGCTAATATGATAGGAGTTAAAAAACGCGTACTGGTTTTTAGTATAGGGGATATCATAGTTCCTATGGTTAATCCAGTTATATTAAAGAAAGAGAAAAGTTATGAGACAGAAGAAAGTTGTTTATCTTTAACTGGCTTCAGAAAAACAATGAGATATGAAGCAATTGAGGTAGAATATCTTGATAGAAACTTTAAGAAGCATAAACAAACATTTACTGGATTTACTGCACAGATTATTCAGCATGAAGTAGACCATTTCGAAGGTATAATAATTTAAGAAATATAATTGCTTATGTTGAGATTTTTAAATTAAAAAAATATTTAAGAAAAAGGGGTTATTATGGCTAAAGTACGAAAAATGCTTGGAAAAGCAGATTCACCATATATTGTTTCTCTTATGAGATTAATAGAAACACAAAGCCAAAATACAATTGTAAAATGGTGTAATGAATATGCAAGGGAGAATATTCTACCTATTTATGAAAAAGATTATCCTGAGGATTCTCGTTTAAAAAATGCATTGAATGCAGTTAATGAATGGTTAGAAGGAAATATGAAATTAACAGAGGCAAAGAAAATTATTAAGGAAGTTCAAATAGCTGCTAGAGAAGTAGAGGAAAATCCAGCTGCACAAGCTGCAGCTAGAGCAATCGGAGCAACAACGGCAACAATTAATACTGTAATGAGTTCTTTAGGACTTGCATTTTATGGGGCTGCAGCAATAGCATATTCATCTATTGGTGTTAATGAGAAGAGTGATGTCTATGATGAAATTGCAGCAAGAGAGTGCAAAAACATGGAGGAAGATTTACGTAAAATTTCTATAATAGATGAGCCTAATCCAGCAAAAATAAATTGGAATTGCTAAATATGAAAAATTATTTAAGAATACGCAGCATTGAATCTGCGTATTTTTTTACATTTCTTGATTGTGCTACAGCTACATTGTCTACATTAAGTGTTCAAATAATATCTTAATTCCTATACCTATTAAAATAATTCCACCGATTATTTCAGCATAATTTTGAACATACTGTCCAAGCTTTTTGCCAAGAAAAACTGCCAAGAAGCTTAATACAAAAGTAGTTATTCCTATTATTGTTATAGAAGGAATAATACTAACACTTAGAAATGCAAAACTAACTCCAACTGCTAAAGCATCGATGCTAGTTGCAATAGCTAATATAGTTAGCTTCTTATAAGAGAATTCATCTCTTTCACATTCTAGAGGGACATCATTCTCTCCACCACGCATCTCCCTAATAGATTCTATTAACATTTTTCCACCTATAATTCCAAGTAGTATAAAAGCTATCCAATGATCAAAAGATTTAATATAGCTTTCAAAATATCTACCACACCACCAGCCTAATAAAGGCATAAAGGCTTGAAAGCCACCAAAGAATAAGGCAACTCTAAAAGAGTATTTAAATTCATCTTCTTTTAAGCAAATACCTTTAGCTAAAGAAACAGCGAAGGCATCCATAGATAAGCCTAGTCCTGTCATAAAAATTGAAAAGAAACCCATAATATGTAACTCCTTTATTATAGAATTTATTTCAAAATACTAATTAATATTTAGGATTTTATTGACTTTTATAGATGATAAACAAATAAAAAAGACTTATACGTAGCAAAGCTACGCATAAGTCTCGTTATTCAATACTAAGCCAGAACCAAGTTCAATATGTTGACTTAGTAACTCATTCTAAAATAGAGCTAACTACTCCCCTATACATAAAAAAAGTATTTATTACATCTAAATATGATATCAAATTATAATGAATATATCAATAGCTAAAATGAAATATATAGATGGTTAGTAACAAAAAACATTATAGTAAAAATCTAAGAGAATTTTGTTATAACACCTTTTATTATCATAAGATACAAAATAGAAAATATAATTTAAATAAGAATGTTTAAGAAGGAGTGTTAGTGTGAGTAGGATTAAGATATTTACTGGACACTTTGGTAGTGGTAAGACAGAAATTGCAATTAATTATTCTATCAAGAGGGCTAAAGAAGGTAAAAAGGTAGCATTAGTTGATATGGACATAATTAATCCTTATTTTTGTGTAAGAGATATTAAAGAAACTCTAGAAAATCATTATAAAATAAGGGTTATAAGCTCTAGAAAAGATTTAGTTAATGCAGAACTTATGGTGCTATCAGGAGAAATTTTATCTGTATTTAACGATAAATCTTATGAAGTTATATTTGATATTGGTGGAGATGATGTAGGGGCGAAGGTTCTGGGTGTGTATAGCAAGTACTTTGAAGATGAAGATTACTCAATGTATTATGTTTTAAATAACTCAAGGCTAGAAACCTTAAATTGTAGTATGGCAAGTAAATATCTAAAATCTATAGAATTATCTAGTAAGTTAAGAGTTACTGATATTATATCGAATACTCACATGATGAAGGAAACAGAATATAAACATATATTGAAAGGAGATATAGAATCTTTGAAGTTATCTAAGTTTTTAAGCATTCCTTACAAATATACTGTGTGTACCAAAAACTTTGAGAAGGTAATAGAAGATAAAGTTAATGGAGAAGTGTTACCTATAGAATTATATATGGACATGCCTTGGGAATAATAAGGAGGAATCAAATGGCTAAGGTTATATTTAAAGAGGAAAGATGTAAAGGGTGTGGGCATTGCATAAATATATGTCCTAAAAAAATTATAAGTTTTAAAGAGAATTTTAATAGCAAGGGATATCACCCAGCTGGAATAAAGGAGAATCTTATGAGTGAATGTATAGCTTGTGCATCTTGTGGGAAAATTTGTCCTGATTGTGTAATAACGATTGAAAGGTAGGAGATAACTATGGATGAAAAGTTTCTAATGAAAGGAAATGAAGCTATAGCAGAAGCAGCTATTAGGGCTGGATGCAAATGCTTTTTTGGATACCCTATAACTCCTCAAACTGAATTAATAGCATATATGGCAAAGAACATTCCAAAGGTTAATGGAGTTTTTTTACAAGCGGAAAGTGAAATTGCAGCTATTAACATGGTATATGGTTGTGGAGGGACAGGGGTTAGATGTATGACTTCATCATCTAGTCCTGGAATAAGTTTGATGACAGAAGGGATATCATATTTAGCAGCTGCACAAGTACCTTGTGTAATAGTTGATGTAGTTAGATGTGGTCCAGGTCTTGGTGGAATACAACCTGCTCAATCGGATTATTTATTTGTAAATAAAGGATTAGGACATGGAGATTTTAATATACCAGTTTATGCGCCAGCATCTATTCAAGAAATGATAGATTTAATTTGTGAGGCATTTGATGTAAGCGATTTATATAGAACACCTGTAATGATAATGGCTGATGGTATGCTAGGACAAATGATGGAAGGTGTTGAATTTAAGGATAATAAAAAAAGAGCATTACCAGAAAAGAGTTGGGCTGCAAATGGTTTAGGAAAGAGAAGTAAACATAATATAATAAATTCATTGGAGTTAAATCCAGAGAAGCTTGAAGAACTTAATATGGAGCTTCAAGGAAAGTATAAAATAATAAAAGAAAATGAAGCTAAATATGAATTATATAACTGTGAAAATTGCTGTAATCTAATATTAGTTTCTTATGGGATAACGGCTAGAATATGTAAAAGTGTTATAAGTCTTGCAAAGAAAGATGGAGTGAACTTAGGATTAATAAGACCTATAACAACATGGCCATTTCCTAATGAAGCATTCACTAAAACATTAGGAAAAAGTAAAAATGGTTATTTGTCTGTAGAAATGAATTGTGGGCAGATGGTTGAAGATGTGAAGCTAGCTGTAAATGGAAAAGAAGAAGTTAGATTCTATGGTAGAACAGGTGGAATTGTACCAACAGTAGATGAAATATATAAATATATAAAATCTATTATTGGAGGTATATAAGATGAGCATTGTTTATAAGCCAACAAAGGTACTTTTAGATGTTCCTACACATTATTGTCCAGGATGTACTCATGGAATAATTCATAAGTTAGTAGGCGAAGTAATAGAAGAATTAGAAATATTAGATAAGACTATAGGAGTTGCATCGGTTGGATGCTCTGTACTTGCATATAATTATTTTGCTTGTGATATGTTCCAAGCACCACATGGAAGAGCACCAGCAGTGGCTACAGGTATAAAAAGAGCTAATCCAGATAAAGTAGTTTTTACTTATCAAGGAGATGGGGATTTAATAGCAATAGGTACTGGGGAAGTTATTCATGCAGCAGCAAGAGGAGAGAATATAGTGACTATCTTTGTAAACAATTGTATATATGGCATGACAGGAGGACAAATGGCACCTACAACTTTAGAGGGGCAAGTTACTGAAACATCCCCATATGGAAGAGATATTAAAGTACAAGGATACCCAATAAGAGTATCAGAAATGATAGCAACATTAGATGGCGCATGTTATGTTGAAAGAGTAAGTGTAGATAATATACCTAACCTAACCAAAGCTAAAAAAGCTATAAAAAAAGCTTTTAATAATTCAATTCAAGGATTAGGTTATTCTTTTATAGAGGTATTATCTACATGTCCAACGAATTGGGGCTTATCTCCAGTTGATTCTTTAAAGTGGCTTAGAGAAAATATGATTCCATATTATTCATTAGGTGTTAAAAAGGATTGTAAAAAGGAGGATAAGTAGAATGATTAAAAAAGAAATTATATTTGCAGGCTTTGGAGGACAAGGTATATTGACAATTGGAAAGCTGTTAGCTTATGCAGCTATGGATAAAGGATTAAGCGTTTCGTGGTTACCATCATATGGACCTGAAATGAGAGGTGGAACAGCAAACTGTTCAGTTATTATTTCAAGTGAAGAAGTTGGGTCTCCTGTTATATCAGAAGCAGATGCAGTTGTAGCTATGAATAAGCCTTCTTTAGATAAGTTTGAAAAACTGTTAAAGAAAAATGGAACTTTAATAATAGATTCGGATATGATAAAGGATGAAGTGCTTTTTGACAGTGTAGAAGTATATAAAATTGATGCTGAAACAAAGGCAGAAAGGCTAGGAGATAAGAGAAATGCGAATATGATACTACTTGGATTTTTAATTAAGAAAATAAATATAATTTCAATAGAAGATATTCTAAACTCTATTAAGAAGTATGGAAAAAAAGAAAATTATGAATTAAATAAATTAGCAATAGAACTAGGAGCAAAAATAGCAGAAGAAAAAATTAAAAATATCTAGAAATTATAATAAAAAAACCTCTTTTGAAAATAATAAATATGATAATATTATAAAGAGGTGATTAATATGGATTTAATTTGTCTATGTAAAGGTGTAGAAAAAGATGTAATAGTTAAAGCTATTAAAGATGGTGCTGATACATTTGAAAAAGTTCAAGAGGCAACTGGAGCTGGAACAGGATTTTGCGGAGCAAGTAGATGTAGAGATAAAATAGAAGCTTTAATAGAAGAAAACAAATAAAAATATTACTAAAGAGCTTTGGAGTTAATCTAAAGCTTTTTAATTTCTTAAGATTTAATTAAATATGCTAAAGTTAGAATAATTTGTAACGAAAATGTCAATAAATCATTTTATAATAATAGTATAAGTATAATAAGGAGGTGATTTAATGATGAAAAAAATAGATACTAATAAGCACTGTAGCTTAAATAAATCCATAAGAAACTTATTTTATAAAAAGCAGGATATAAATAATTCAATTTATTATACTGAAGAAGAAAAGAAAGTTTTAACAAGTCAAATAGAAAAAGATATTTATGATACATGGAAAAAGATAAGATATACCTAAAATAAATGAAGAATAAAACATAATGTATCTAAAATATAATAAAGTGATAGTAAAGTTATATAGGAGAATATATTTTAGTGATCAGTAATAGTAAAGTTCATATTAAAATTTTAACAATCGATTACAACTATAAAAACAAGGTTAATAAAATAAGAGGAAATATGGATAAAATTAAATATTATTTTTGAATAAGAAGTTAGAGTTATTATAAATTCTGACTTCTTATTTATTTTAAAGATGATAAAATAAATATAATAAACTAAGTATTATATAAGGAGAATAGCTATGTTTTTTATAGGGATTTTTGGAATAGAAAATAAAGAGAAAGAAATTAAAGTAATAAATAATTTAACATGTAAGAGTTGTAATAGATTAAGTATGGCTAGAGTTATAAAGCATTATGAATTTTTCCATTTCTTTTTTATACCTATTTTCAAATGGAATGAAAAATACTATGTAGAATGTGGAAGTTGTAAGAAGATATTTTCTATTTCAAAGGAAAAGGGAAAGATGATAGAGAGAGGAGAAAATATAGATATAACATATTGGGATTTAAATGAAGTTAATAATGCGTATGGTTATGATTATAATATAAATAGTGTTTGTAAAAGTTGTGGTAAGGTAGTTGATTCAGAATATAAATATTGTCCATATTGCGGACATGAAATTAAATGATAGTTTAAATTAGATATTTAGAATATCTTCATAATACCTTCAAAAGAATTTGATAAAGTTTATATTATTATATATATGACTGAATATTAAAAGAGGGAGGTTTAACATGAGTAATATTTTAATAATTGAAGATGAAGAAAGTGTAGCTAATGTAATAAAGGCATATTTAGAAAAAGATAAATATAATGTAAAGGTATGTAACTCTGGAATTAAAGCATTAGAAGTTTTTAAGGAAATAGATTTCCAGCTTGTTATATTAGATTTAATGCTACCAGATATAGATGGAGAAGAGATTTGTAAAATTATAAGAAGAACTTCTAATGTATATATATTTATGTTAACATCAAAAGCTAGTTTAAATGATAGAATTATTGGCTTAGATATAGGGGCTGATGAATATTTAATTAAACCATTTAGTCCAAGAGAACTTACAGCAAGGGTAAATGCTTTATTTAGAAGAATAAATACAAATAATAAAATAAGTGATATTTTTAATGATGGAATACTAAAAATAGATTATGAAAAGAGAATAGTAGAGCTTAAAGGCAAGGAAATACCATTTACACCAAGTGAATTTGATATTTTATAT
Organism: Clostridium sp. LS3; assembly: GCF_055330225.1. Lineage (NCBI taxonomy): Bacteria > Bacillati > Bacillota > Clostridia > Eubacteriales > Clostridiaceae > Clostridium > Clostridium sp. LS3. The sequence continues at coordinate 3,295,310 of NZ_CM143921.1, read as the reverse complement.
ACTCTATTAATTAATAAAGGAAAAGTTTTATCTAGAGAGCAATTAATTGAAAATGTGTTTGGTATTGATTTTGATGGATATGATAGAACTATAGATGTACATATAAAAAATATAAGAAAGAAAATAGAGGAAGATACTAGAAATCCTAAATATATCTTAACAGTAACAAAGGTTGGATATAAGTTCGGTGGTGATATATAAATGCAGAGCATAAGAAAAAGACTAAGCATATTATTTGTAATATCATCCATTTCAGCAATTATATTAATTATATTATTTGTTAATATGACTATAAATAATAAGTTTAATAAATATATGATAGATGTTCAAAATAAAAGAAATGAAAGAATAGTTTCGTACTTTGAAGAAGCATATAAAAGAGATAAAAGATGGACTAAAAATTCTGGAGTTGAGCTAATGCATGAAGCATATATGGGAAATTATTGCTTAACTTTAAGAGATGCTGATGGAAATGTAGTTTGGGGAATGGATCCAGCTGATATAAAAGATAATAGTCATTTAAAAAATATGAATATAGAGGATAAGGGAGTATATGTTACTAAGAACTTTAACATAGTACTAGACGGAAAAATTGTGGGAAATGTAGAGTTAGGTCAATATTCTTCTATATTATTAACAGAAGAAGATTTAGAGTTTAAGTCATCTATAAATAAAAGTATAGTATTAAGTGGTATAGGTACAATATTAATTATAATTATAATAAGCTTATATATTTCAAAGCAATTATCAATCCCAATAAAAAAGGTAGCAAGTATATCAAAAAGACTTTCAAGAGGAGATTTTGAAGTAAAGTCTAATGCAAAAAGTGATATTGAAGAAATTGAAGAATTAAGGGAAAGTATAAATATATTAGGTGAGAAGTTAAAAAATCAAGATATGTTAAGGAAGAGACTTGTATCTGACATATCCCATGAAATAAGAACTCCACTTAATGTTCTGCAAAATAATCTAGAAGCAATGATAGATGGAATTTTTCCAGTATCTAATCAAAGATTATCGTCCTTAAATGATGAAGTAATAAGATTTGGAAAGTTGTTAAATAACTTAGATGTATTAAAGGAATTTGAAGATGAAAGTATAAATTTAGAGTTTGAAGAAATTTTATTAGATGAATTTATTATTGAGTTAGCTGAAGATTTTTATTTAGAAGCTAAAAGTAAAAACATAAATTTTGATTATAGTATAGAAAAAGATGAAGCTTACATTATTCCAGGAGACAAAGATAAGTTAAGACAAGTATTTATAAATTTAATAACTAATGCAATTAAGTTTACAGGTAGTGATGGAATGGTAAGAATTAATTTATATAAAGAAAATAATAAAGTTATAGTAGAAGTTGTAGATACAGGAGAAGGAATAAAAGAAAAGGATTTACCTTTTATATTTGAAAGATTATATAGAGGAGATAAGAGTCGTCAAAAAGTAGAAGGTGATGGTATAGGCTTAACAATAGTAAAGAAAACACTAAGTTTACATTATGCTAATATAGAAGTAAAATCTAGTGAGGGTAAAGGCACAACATTTAAGATTATTTTTGACAATGTAATAATGTAAATAAGAGAGTGCTTTATAATTTTCCTATTTACTAGCATAATATATTAAAAAAGATTTATATATTGCATATGTTAATAGTAGAAAGTTATTAGAATTAGTAAATTTAGTAAAATATAAAGGGGTGCGCGTTTCGTGCACCCCTTTATATTTATATACTGAGAGAATATATAATTACACAAAATTATATATTTTTCATATTATAATAATTTTGAATTTTAAATTAAGTGGTGTTCTAGTACCAAGATTATTAAGTTAAGACTTATTATATTGGTATCAGAACGCCATTTAAATTTTTATTGATATTGAAATTATTAGCTTAAAAGTATTTAATTAAAACTAATATATTTATTTAGAATTCCATCAAAATCAATATTATCTATATCATCAACTACTTCAATTATACAAAGAATTTCACCGTTTTTAGTTATTGCATATCCACCAGGATTATTGAAATTTAATTTGATTTCAAATATTGATTTTTGCCCAGTAAAGGATTTTACCACACTTCCATCTTTAACATTTGATATTATATATTCACCTTCATAATTAGTATAATTAGTTAAGTCTACAGTCAGTTTTAAGTTAAGATTATTTTTTGAAACTAGTATTAATGGCTGAAATTCATTACCTACACCATTGATAATAGCAGCCTGAAATTTTTCAGTAACTTTTGAAGTTGTAATTAAGCTTTCAGGATAAGTAGAAGATCCAGTTAAAGAACTAGTATGACATCTAGGTCCATTACTAGCACTAGGAAGTGATGGATCATACTTAGATGCATCCACTGAAGATAGGTCATCAACCACCTTAATTACTCCTCTAATCATTCCCATCCAGCAACTAAAATTTATATCTGTATCATTAGGCGTAAACTCTATTACATTTTCACCACTTTTAAGTTTTTGTTGAATATTTAATGAGTTAGCTACTATTGAATTGTTACAATAGTTAAGACTTTCACCATTAATTACCCACTTAACAGGTACTCCTTTCTGAACATAAAATACATTAGGGCTGTAACCATTATTATTAGCAGTCATATTTATAACTTGAACTCCATTTTCTAGAACTGCTTTGGAGGAATCTGTGCTAGCATTTGATGCAAAAGAATTTTTCATCATAAAGCCTGATGGACTTAGATTTATTCCAGAAAGAGCTAAGCCTCTATTACCCATTATTATTCCTAAAACTATAATAAGAACACCACTAAGCTTAACAAGTTTTTTAGTATAGCCTTTGCTTAAGAAACCAGAAATTGCACCAAAAGTAAGCATTAGAGGAACAGTACCTAAAGCAAATATAAACATTGATAAAGCTCCTTTTAATGAACTTCCAGTACCAAGAGCGAAAAGCTGCATAGTTTGAAGTGGACCGCAAGGCATAAATCCATTTAAAAGTCCTACAATGAAAGGAGAATTAAATTTTCTTTTATACTTAGATAAAAAGTTAGGAATTCTTATACTAAACTTTCTAAAAAATTTAAATCCTGATATGTTTAAACCCATTATAACCATAAATATCCCTGCAAATATTTGAATGAATGCTTTTGCAGTAATTGATAATGAAAATACTGATCCTATACCACCGATTATTCCACCTAAAATAGTATAAGAGATAACTCTACCAACATTGTATAATAGAGAAGGAGTTATGGATTCAAGTTTGTATTTACTTTCTTTAGCAAAAGATAAACTTTGAGAAAGCATTATACCTCCACACATTCCCACACAGTGGATGGATGTAAATATACCAACTATAAAAAGAAAAGCATATGAAGCATTACTAAGTTTTGATTCCATATCAAAACCACTAGTTCTGAATCCAAGAATTAATATAATAAATATTATTGCAAGTATTCCTATAAATTCAAAATTGCTTGAAGCTTCAGTAGAGTAACCAGATTTATTTATAGATTTTTTTATTTCATCTAGATTGCATATATTAGTATCATATTCAATTTCTAAAGTTTCTTTAGTATAGTTTGCTTTGGCACTTATTACGCCATTAATTTTTTTCACAGAGTTTTCAATTCTTTTTTCACAAGATGTACAAGTCATTTCATAAACTTTAAATTTTTCTCTTTTAATACTCATAGATATCCTCCTAATTACTAATTAAAAAAAGTATATGAAATAATTGTGTTATTTTTATGAAGATAATAATAGAGCTATTAAATAAAATTAAAAATGAGCTTAAAGTTGCACCTAAATATGAATATGAATCAATGAAGAGATGCTTATGTGAAATAGAAAACTAAAACAATCTAATAAAGTTAGTGGCTTAATATATACATAATAATTGCAGTATATGGGGAAAGTAATAATAGCTTTTAAGTAAAAGATTGAGATAAAGGAGAAATAAGTTATGTATAATAAAATAAACTTACCATATGCATTTAATGCATTAGAGCCCTATATAGATGAAGAAACTGTAAGAACTCATTATGAAAAACATCTACAAACATATGAAACTAATTTAAATAAAGCTTTAGAAGGATATGAAGAATATACAAAAGGAAAAACATTAGATCAATTAATAAAAGATATAGAAGATCTACCAGAGGAAATAAGACCAGGTGTTGTAAACAATGGTGGAGGAGTATCAAATCATAATTTATATTTTTCAATACTTTCACCAACGCCAAGGAAGGCTCCAGAAGGAAAGCTACTTGATGAAATAAATAAAACCTTTGGAAGTGTTGAAAGCTTAAAAGAAGAATTAAGCAATGCAGCTATAACTCAATTCGGATCAGGATATGGTTTTCTAGTTAAGGATAAGGATGGAAAATTATCTATAGTTAAAAGAGTTAATCAAAACTCACCTGTAATGGATAATCTTATACCTATTTTAACAATAGATGTATGGGAGCATGCTTATTACTTAAAATATAAAAACTTAAGAGCTGAGTATGTTAAAAATATATGGAATGTAATAGATTGGGAAAAGGTTGAAGGTCTTTACGAGGATTGTCATAACATCTAAAAGTTAATGAAAAGTACACCAAACTAATAATTTGGTGTACTTTTTTATTAATTAAACTCTATGAGTAAATATTTAAAAGATATAAATATAATTAATGTTATTACTAATCATATAGAGAAAATAATAGACATATTTATTCTAATTAAAAAGTATAGGTTTAGTTAATGTCTATGTGTTATAAAAATTAATAAGATTTTGATAAGCAGTAATTTAGATAAACTATATTTACTATATAAAGAAAGTAAAAATTAATTTATAATATTAATATAATTATTAAAAAAGTAAGGAGCTAGAATGAGCAGTAAATGGGAAGAAAAATGGTTTGAAGATATAGATTATTTGAAGGAAAATTTAATAAAAAGACATAAAAATTTATTTTTTAACACATCAAGAGAAGAATTTGAAGAAAAAATAAATTATTTAAAATCAATTATAAATAATCTAGATTATGATGATATGAAGGTAGAGTTAAGTAGAATTGTTGCATCGGTTAAAGATGCACATACTTCTATTATTTTTCCAGTAAAAAAGTATTTACCTTTTAAGTTTTATTGGTTTCAAGATGGTATTTATATAATAAAAGTAACAGAAAAGTATAAAAGTGTATTATATAAAAAGGTAATTTCAATTGAAGGTGTATTTGTATCTGAAGTAATAGATGAATTAAAAGAAATAATATCATATGAAAATGATTTTTTATTTAAAGAACAAAGTATGAGATATATGCAAGCTGCTGATATACTATATGGATTATTGTTAATAGACTCAGTGGATAGAGTTACGATTCAATTAGAAGATTGTGAAATTAACGTAGAAACTGTATCCTTAGATGAATTAATATATAATGAAGAATATAAATTACCTATGTATGCAAAAAATGAGTTTAAAAATTTTTGGTATGAACATATAGAGAATACAAAAGAAATATATATAAAATATAATTCCTGTAGAGAAGATGGAGTTATGAAATTAAGTGAGAAAATAAATAAGGTCATTGAGTATATTAATAAAAATTCAATTGAAAAGCTAACACTAGATTTAAGTGATAACCTAGGGGGAGATTCCAGATTAATTAGACCACTTATAGATTTTATTAAAAAAAGTACATGCATAAATAGAAAGGAAAATTTAAGTGTTATAATTGGTAGAGGAACTTTTTCTTCAGCACTATTAAATGCCTATGAATTTAAAAATGAAACTAATGCAAAACTTATAGGAGAGCCATCTGGTGGAAAGTCTAATTGTTATGGAGAAATATTAAAATTTCAATTGCCAAATAGTAAATTTGTAGTTACCTATTCAACAAGGTATTATAAGTTAATAGAAGATGATTCTGTTATAGCATTATATCCAGAAGAAATATTTTATAGAAAAATAGAGGATTATACTAAATGATATCATTGAGAGATTTATTTAATAGTAGAGAAAGTAGTTTTATTAGGAAGAGAATAATTTATTTCTTACTTACTTTAGTGGTAATGTGTTTAGGATTGGCATCGAGAAGATACATTGATTATTTGCCTAGTTTTATTGCGAATTATGCAGGGGACACCTTATGGGCGACAATGGTTTACCTTGGAATTGCTTTTCTATTTAATAAGCTTTCCATAAGAAAGGTTACAATAATATCTTTAATCTTTTCTTATACAATAGAAATTTCTCAGCTATATCAAGCAAGTTGGATTAATGAAATAAGAAGCACCTTATTAGGATCATTAATATTAGGACATGGTTTTTTATTCTCTGATTTAATTTGCTATACTGTTGGTATATTTATAGGAATAGTAATAGATAAACTAATATTAAGGATAAAATTTAATTAATGTTAATAAACGTATATCTAATAAATATATATATGAGAGATACAATTTTGTAATATAAATTTAAAAGTATTGTTTTATATAGAGTTAAGGTAAATTAACCTTAAGACAATAAGAGTTTAATTATTTTATATTATAGTATAAATATATTGAATTAATTTTAAGGTATATAGGGAGGAAAATTATGATAAATTTTGCACATAGAGGAGCAAGCTTTGATTATCCAGAAAATACAATGCTTTCTTTAAAAGAAGGAATTAAAGCAGGAGCAAGTGGATTAGAAATAGATGTGCATAAGACTAAAGATAATGAGATTGTAGTTATTCATGATGAGAATATAGAGCGTACTTATATTGGAAGAGGTTTAATTAAGGATTTTACACTTAAAGAATTAAGACAGTTTAAAAACAGAAAAAAACTTTTTAGAGATCATCCAGAATGTTATATCCCTACATTAGAAGAAGTTTTATCACTAGTTAAAAAAAATAATATAATGTTGAATATAGAATTAAAAACAGATGAAATTCATTATAAGGAAATAGAATCAGATGTAATTAGCTTGATAAATGAATATAAATTAAATCAACAAATAATTCTATCAAGCTTTAATCATGAATCTATAAGAATAGCAAGAAAGCTAGACAGTAGCATAAAGACAGCAATACTATATGACAAGCCTATAGAAAATGTAATTAAATATGCAAAAGATTTAAATGTAGATGCAATTCATCCAGCTTTAACTCTTGTATCAGAAGAATTAATTAAAGAAGCTCATAAAAATGATTTAAAAGTAAATATATATACAGTTAATAATCCAATGTACATGAGACTACTTATTAAGAATAAAGTAGATGGACTATTTACAGATTATCCAGAGTTATTAAGTGAAATATTAAAAGAAGAAAAAAATATAATATAAAAAGCTAACTCGTTTTAAAATATGTTCTTAATTAAGTATATATTTAAAACGGGTTAGCTTTTTAACTTAGGCTCTATTAGATATTTTTGCTGATATGGTAGTTACATAATCACATTTCAACGAATTTTATAATATGGTTATTTACTTTATCCATTTCTTCAATAAAAGCACCATGGCCACTTTCAGTTAATGGAACAAGAGTAGAATTCTTAATATTTTTATTCAAATACTGAGCAAATTCGTATGGGCAAATTTTATCATGTGTTCCATGAAGGATTAATGTAGGAATTTTTATATTAGGTATATCATTAAATAATCTTTCATCACGAAGACTCATTAAACATTGAGCAGTAGCCCATCCAGAAGCTGATAGGCATATATCAAAGAACCAGTTTAAAAGAGGTTGGGATACGTATTTATAAAAGAATGAATTAGAAACGTCACTAATGAGTTTAGGTCTATCGCTGAGAGATTGGTCTATAAACATATCAACTTCTTCCTTAGTGTATCCATAAGTCCAATTTTCTGTCTTAATCCAACTAGGTGCAGCAGCACCTATTAAACAAATTTTAGAAACCCCAAAGGAGTTATATTTTGATACATATCTTATTGCGAGGGCTGCACCCATAGAATGTCCAACAAGCGTTATGTTATCTAATTTAAGTACATCTATTATTTTTTTTATATCAGATGCCATTGTATTATAGTCGTAACCAGTATAAGGTCTATCAGATTCACCGAATCCTCTCAAATCAACTCCAATACATCTATATCCTTTTTTAGGTAAAGTATTTAATTGGTATTCATAAATATTGTGATTTAGTGGCCAGCCATGTATAAACAGAAGGGTTTTTTCGGCATCATAGTTTAAATCTTCAATTAATACTCTTGAATTATCTGTTGTCTTAATAAAATATTTCATAGAGGTCTCCTATATAAAATTTATTTATAGTAATATATTCAATTATAAGTAAACATGTTAATAAAGATACTAATATAGTAAAGTAAGCTTTAAATTTCAATAATTACTCTTCAAATAAGTAAAATTTTAATATGAACATAAAGACATACTTAGGAATAGAATATAGTAAAATTTTTATGGAGGAAAACTATGCTAAGTCGTCGAAGATATGTTAGTTTATCTTTAGAGTTGCACCTATTTTTTGCACGAATCATGAAAGAACACTCTCTTTTTTTAGAGGCAGGATTTACACCTAAAAATACTAAACTTTCTAAGGAAGCAGATGATTATAAAGTACAATTTGAAAAGCTTCTATTAGATGTAGTTAAACTAAGTAATGGAAAAGTTAGAGAATGTGTACTAGATTCTGGAGAAATTTTTACTGATTATACATTAAGCACAGAAAGAAAAACAGAGTACTATACAGGAATAGAAATAAACTCCAAAATAACTATTATGGAGTCAAAGCTAGAAGGTAAAGATAATGCAGAATTTGATGATAAAATAATATGTTGTGTAAAAAAAATTAATAATAGAGCTATAAAATTACTAGATGGCCTTATAGATTTAAAGACGAGGGTCTTAAATGGAATGTTATCTTGTAAATTATTTACAGTAAATTATCCTTTGCTTATTGAGCATATAATACGTGAAGCTAATTTATATCGTTCATATATATATGCAATTGAGAATAATGAGGATATTGAAACAGAAAATATCAGAGATACTGAATTATTCTGGGATCAAATTATGATGGAGCATGCCTTGTTTATCAGGGGATTACTTGATCCAAGTGAAGATGAATTGGTAAACACTTCAAATAATTTTGCAAAAGAGTATGCTGATTTAATTGAAAAAGCAAATAATATGACTTATGCAACAATGTCTACTGTTACTGATGCCACATTAATGGAAACAATCAAATTAAGAGATTTTAAGAAGGCGGGTACAGAAGGAATAGATGCCTGTAAAATAAAATCTATAATATTACCACTTCTAGCTGACCATGTACTAAGAGAAGCTAATCACTATATACGCTTATTAAAAAAGTGTGAAGATATGGATTGATATGGGTGAATATATAATTAAAAACAAAACATAGTTGGAAATGCAGTATGAAGTTAAGAAAAAGCTAAGATTTTTAACTTATGGAAAAGTAATAATAACCATCATAAATTAGGTGGTTATTATTATTTTATAAAGATAAAAAAGAAATAGGAAACATTATTACAGTCTCCTATTACATACATTAAAATTAATTTTTAAAGATAGAACTAAATTTATTGAAGGTCTTTTTTATATCAAAGCCATTGATTTCTTGTAACTTTATATTACTTAATTCTTCCTTTAATAATTCTAATTCATTTTCTTTTTCAATATATATCATTTGAAGTTCATTCAATTTTTTTTCCTTGTCTAGGAGATTATCTTCAAGGAGCTTTATACCTTCATTTAATTCATTTTTGTTTTTATTAAACTTTGCTAGGTTTTCATTTACTGCCTTAAATTTACTTTCATAAGACACCAATTTACTTTCTTTTTCTTTTACCATATTATAAAGCTTCTCAATTAAAATATCTCTTTCTGCTATAGCTCTTTCCACTATATCACTTTTATAGTGGTTATCTTCTTTATTAAGTGCTGATATAAAATATTGAAGATAAAATAAATAACTATTATTTTTATTGTTTCTATGAACTATTCCATAAATATCATCAATTACTAAACAGTGAGGATAATCAACATTTTTTAAAAATAATTCGCCTCTGCATATATCCTTATTATTTTCTAAGAAATTTGATAAATAGGTTAATTTAGATATATTTTGTGAATCTATTAATTCAACTTGAGGAGGAGTACTAAATACATTACCTCCATCAATAGAAACAGTACTATAAATTTTATTATCTTGAATCCATAAACACCAAATATGCTTATCTATTATAAAAAAAGCAGAAGAAATAATATTTCTATGACTGCAAATATTATTGTAATTATAAGATGATGAGTTACCTTCACAATGGATTAATGAATATATATCATTGTCATCTTTTTTTATATAAAGTGAGTGTATTTTATCTTTAAGGGATAATAAAGAATATTCTTCGAAGGGAGAAGAACAATCATCAATTACATGAAATTTAGACCAATTTTTAGAAGAATCATCTAATATCCTATAGCCTAGAAGATAATTATTTTCTTGTTTTTGGTACATAATGTATAATATATTTTCAGTTGAAGTATAAATGTAAAATGGAATATCATATTTAAAATTAACATAATCAATTAATTTCGGTGGAGCTAAATTTCCTCTCTCATCAACTAATTGAGAAACTATTGTTAGTATATTAGTGTTTTTATTGTAAATACTGTAAAATAAAAATAATTCATTTTTATAGAAAAGAGTTTTAAAATAAATGTCTATTTTTTCTTTTTCATCATTTTCAATAAGATAGTAGCTATTCCACTTTTTATGGTCGTATAAGTTCATAATTAAGTTTCCATCTAAATCTTCATAAACAAGGCATATATTATCATTTGGTAATAAATTTACTGAAAAATTTCCAGTAGTTGCTCTTGTTAATGTATTATAATTTGCCCACATTTCTCCTTTTAAAATCTTATATACAATACCAAATCTTTTATCGAACAAAAAATTCCATATAGTACCATTAGATTGTTTTAGAATATATACATTTTTTTCTAATGATGCCATGAATTTCACCTCTCTGTATAAATCTCTTTATATAAAGTATGCATATTATATAGAATGTTATAACTTTATTTTATTATTTATGAAATTATAAAAGTTTTTTATTATATACATGATATAAAATAGAACTTTAAAATAAGATAAGTCTCTGCAAAATGCAGAGACTTATTAAAAAAACTTATAATTATGCAGGATTACAATTGTTTCCTAAAGGTGGATTACAATTTGGAAGCGTGAAGCTACCTGTAAATACTAATACACATGCAGAAGCACCAGCACCACGAGTAGCAGTAACAGTTGCAGGTACACAAGCACAGTTTGCTAACTTAGTTTTTATAAGTTCACATGCAATAATAGCTTCTCGTTCAGTACATTTATTACAAACAACGTTATTTACGCATACACTACCTTCGCAGCATATACGTATAGTGCTATTAGGAGGCTGAACACATTGTTGTGGTTGTCCTGTAACAACATCTGCATTAGCAATAAATGGAATTGTACCAGCTATCTTTATATCGAATCTTGGTGTTCCATTACAACAACATTCATCTACGAAACAATTTAAGCAGCTTAAATCATATAATATTCTTGCATTAGGATTATTTTGATTAAAATGAAAATTTGTTGCTAAATCTGTTGAACAACAAAATGGTACATTACGACTTTGAGGATTAGCACATGCTGGGCTATTATCAGTAGTACAAGGAGGTGGATTAGTTGGGGTATCAGTAGTAGTACAAGGAGCTGAATCACCTGACATCTCTACATCTACTATTTCTCCATCTACTATTTCTTCATTATTCAATGTAACTGCAATTTGCTCACTTAAAGTATTCATCTCATTCATTATATCTTGGATATTTTTCATATGGATTCCCCTTCTTTATACATTTTTTTTAATAATTCTTTATAAGATATAGTATGTATTTTGCAAAAAAATGTACCTAATATAAAAATAGATCTCTGTATTTATAATGAAAAACATAGCATGTTGATATAACTAGAATACACAAAAAATAATAGTTAATAGAGCAGTAAAATTTTACTAAAAAATATATTGACAATATTTACAATAAAATATAATATATAATTATAAACGATTACAGAAATAGGATTGTTACTGGAGAAGGCAATACCTAAACAAGGAATAATTTTTGTTGTTCCTTGTTTGGGCGTTGCCTTTTTTAGATATTGTAGTCGTTAACTAAAAAATATTATTAAAGGAGAGGGAAATATGGCTTTTAGACTTAATAAAAAATCAATAGGAGCAATGATATTAGCTGCTACTTTGGTTTTAAATTTATCATCTGTAAACGTTCTTGCTGTTGATAAAAGATCGGAGGTATTAGAATTTAGTAATGTATTAAATGTATCTGCCAATCCAACTAATTTATTATATGGAAGTTATTCTACTAATAAGTATAATAACTTCTCAGATATGGGGGCATGGCATGGATACTATTTACCTGAAAAAGATGCTACAAATCTTTATGGAGGATTTGCTGGTCCTGTAATTATAGCAGAAGAGTACCCAGTTAATTTAGGAGATACTATAAGTAAGGTTAACATTATAAATGCAGATAATGGAGAAGCTTATGATTTAAGTAAAGCAAAAGTATCATTCGATTATTATCCAGGAAAATTAGTACAAACATATGACTTAGAAAATTTTAAATTAACATTAGAATTAATATTTGCGACTAATAGAAGTGCATTAATAGAAACTAAAATAGAAAATAAAACGAATAATGAATTAAATCTTAAATTAGAGTGGACAGGAAATATATTTAATCAATTTATAGAAAAAGAAGGTGGAAAAGTTTACGACCTAGGTCAAACTTTAGAAGCTACTAAAAATGGAGTTCAAGTTAATTTTTCAAATATAAGAGAGACTTGGAGATTTTTTTCAACAGAAGAAACTAAGTTTGTTGTAAACTATAAAGGGAATGTTGAAACAGCTGTAAATGGAAATTCTTATACAACTAAGCTTAAGGATAATGTAAAAATAGGAGCAGGAGAAAAATTTGAAACTTACTCAACTCAAAGCTATACATTTACAAAAGAAGAGTTAAGTGCTGAAAAAGAAAAAGTTGATGATTCAATATTAAATTCTAAGAATCATTTTGTGGCTAATAACACTCGTTGGCAAGGATATTTAGATAAGACATTCGCTAATGCTGAAAAGACTACAGACAAAAGCTATAAAAATGCAGCTGTAAAGTCTATTGAAACATTAACAACTAACTGGAGAAGTTCAGCTGGAGCATTACTACATGATGGAGTAGTTCCTTCAATGTCATACAAGTGGTTTATTGGAATGTGGGCATGGGATTCATGGAAGCAAGCTGTTGCAACAGCTAGATTTGATGGTGAATTAGCTAAAAACAATATAAGAGCTTTATTTGATTATCAAGTAACAGAAGACGATGCTATAAGACCACAAGATTCTGGAGCTATTGTAGATTGTATTTTCTATAATAAAGATGGTGCTAGAGGAGATGATGGTGGAAACTGGAATGAGAGAAATTCAAAGCCAGCATTAGCAGCATGGTCAGTATGGAATGTGTACAAGTCTACAGGAGATACAGCATTCTTACAAGAGATGTATCCAAAATTAGTTGCTTACCATAACTGGTGGTACACAAATAGAGACCATGATAAAAATGGTATAGCTGAATATGGTGGAATGGTGCATCAGGACAATAATAGTAAGGATGAAATAATAGCAGCAGCAGCATGGGAAAGTGGAATGGATAATGCTCCAAGATTTGATGTTCAAGGATATGGAGAAGGAGATACTGGTATAGATGTTTTTGAGAATAAAGATAAAAACGGAACTTTATTAGGATACTCAATAAACCAAGAGTCAGTAGATTTAAATTCATATCTTTATGCTGAAAAAGGATTCTTAAAATCAATGGCTGAAGTATTAGGAAATACAGGAGATGCTAAAAAATATGAAGAAGAAGCTAACAACGTAAGAGAATATGTAAGTGAAAACATGTTTGATGAAGAAACAGGATTCTTCTATGATTTACAAATAAATAATGATGGTTCAGAAAAGAAAATATTAGTTAATAGAGGAAAAGGACCAGAAGGATGGATACCATTATGGGCTAAGATGGCAAAACAAGAAGAGGCAGATAAAGTTGTAGATAATATGCTTGATGAAGGGAAATTTAATACATTTGTACCTTTTGGAACGGCATCACAAGATAATCCAAGCTTTAATGCAAGTAAGTATTGGAGGGGACCAGTTTGGTTAGACCAAGCTTTATATGGAGTTGAAGCACTACAAAACTATGGATACTATGATGATGCTGTAAGAATGTCTAAAAAGATGTTTGATAATGCAGAAGGGTTACTAGGGGATGGACCTATTAGAGAAAACTATAACCCATTAACAGGAGAAGGATTACACACTAAGAACTTTAGTTGGTCAGCATCAGCATATTACCTAATGTATCAAGATACATTAGCTGGTAACTCAACAACGTCACAAGAAGGATTAGCTATTCCGAAAAAAGAAGTGCCAGAAACTAAGCCAGAAGTACCAGAAAAACCAGAAGTGCCAGAAAAGCCAGAAACTAAACCAGAAGTACCAGAGAACCCAGAAACACCTGGTGATACAAACAATGATTCAGGAAAGACAGGAAAACTACCTAAGACAGGAGCTGTTGTTGGAACAGGATTCTTAGCGATGCTAGGAATTGGATCAATTGGAGCAGGAGTGTTACTAAGAAAGAAGAGAAGAAAATAAATATAGAAACAATCTGTTAAAAGAAAAATATAAAAGGTAGTCCCATAGGAAGAATGTATAACTTCTTTCTATGGGACTACTAATTATATTTGTACTCTGTAATATAAATCATAAAATATTGCATTGAGTTTTAAATAGCTGCTATGGGCAAGCTGGAAGTTTAAAAGTACCTGTTATTTTTACAAAGCAATCTCCTGTATTAAATGATAGAGCAAGGTTTGACACAAAAACGCTAGCGCAATCGAAAATAATTTTAGACTGAGAAATTACTGCACCCTCATAGGTACATTTATTACAAATAACTCTATCTACACATACACTATTAGAACAACATGTAGCTATCGTAGAATCACTAGGATCAGGGCAAACTCCAGTATTATCAATATCTATATTTACAATAAATGGAATGCATCCAACTATTCTTATATCCCACTTTGGGACTCCATTACAACAACATGGTTCAATTATAGCTTTTAAACATCTTGGATCTAGTAGAACTTTAGGCCGTTGAGAAAGAACAGGAAGAAAATTTCCAGGTATAGGCACAGAACAACAAAATGGTATATCACGGCTAGTATCAGTAACAGTGCCACATGTGGTTGAATGATCTACACATGAAGGGCTACCTTGAACTGCAGCTTTTAATTCCTCTGGTTCCTTTAATTCATTGTTTATTGTTACTGCAATTTGTTGATTGATATTATTCATTTCTTTCATAATTTCTTTGATTTTTTTCATATAGATTCTCCTCATATATTATCTTTTGAAATAGGAACTTATATAATATATTATGCAAAGCAAATCCGGTTGTTCGTTGATAAGAATATTCTATACCTATGCATTTAATTATGGAGCATTATTTATTAGAAGACTATCAGATATTAGTGAAGATAAATTAATAAATACTGCATATAAATTTGAAAAAGAGTATTTTGATTTAATTGAAAAGGTAAAAATATGACTAGTGCAGCAATTTCAAGTGTTAGTGATGAGACATTAATTGAGACAATTAAATTAATGGGCTTCAAAAATGTAGGAACAGAAGTAAGAGAAGAGTATGAAAAAACTATTACGCAATGTTGTAATAGTTTTTTATTTTAAATAATTATTAATGCTGAAATATATAATATTAAGATATTACTACAGAAATACAAAAAATTTATATATAATAAAATAATATTTGATAAATTTGTTAAAAATAAGAAATTTTTAAGAATTTAATAAGGGAATCTTATACTAATTAGGATATAATTATTACATATTATAAAAATTATGTAATCTAGGGGGAATAATGATGAAATCGTTTTTTAGAAATGGTATTATAACTACTCTTGTAGCTTTAATGATAACTAGTTTATTTTTTACTTCTGTAATAGTTGAAGCTAAAACTAATGATTCTGAGAATTATGAAATAAAAGTTAGTTATGGAATTCAAGGTAAGTATAGAGCTATGAAATATATACCTGTAACTGTTGAAGTTAATAGCTTAGAAAAGGATTTCACAGGTGAAATAGAAATAAGAGTGGCTAGTTCAAATATGGGAACTTATGATGCTTATAGTAAGGAAGTTTCATTAACTAAGGGTGAAATAAGTAAAGTTGTAATACCTGTAAAAGTATTAGAAAATTCAAGCAAGATGACAGTTAATATTGTTGAAAATGGAAAGGTTTTAACTCAAAAGAAAGCATTAGTTTCAAGTGGAAGAGTAACAGAAACAAATATGTTTACAGGGATTCTAACAGATGATGCTACTTCACTTGGATATGTAGGAAGTGTAAAATTTAACACTAATAGAGGCTTTGATGGATTAATTGAAAATGTAACTTTAGATGAAAATATAATAGGCGAAAATAGTTTAAACATAGATGGATTAGATGTAATTATAATAAATAACTATAATATGTCTAATTTAAAAAAGGAGCAGTATGCTGCATTAAATTCATGGATTAGCAAAGGCGGAACTTTAATATTAGGTTCTGGGGCAAATGAAGCTAAAACTATAAGTGGAATAGATAAAGATTTCTTACAAATAAAATCTAATGGAGTTAAAGAAGAAAATGTAACTTTAGTTGAAGATAATCTAAAACTTATAACTTCTAATTTAGAAGTTAAAGGTGCAAAAATTAAAAATGGGACATCAGAAAAACCATTAGTTTATTCTATTGAAAAAGGTAAAGGTGAAATATTAATAACAACTTTTGATTTAGGATTAGAACCATTAATATCGTCAAAGGATGCAAGTAAATTCTTAAGTGTAATGCTTACAGATACAGCAAATGGAATTTTTGATAAGAATATGAATGGTAAATATATGGGACAGGGATATTATAGAGCTACAGAGCTTGTTAGAAGTATCCCAATAAATGAAATAGTAGGAACAAAGCCATTAATTGTAGTATTTAGTTTATATGCTTTAATTATAGGAGTTGTACTTTATATAGTTTTAAAGAAGTTAAATAAAAGAGATTTAACTTGGATAGCTGTTCCAGTAATTTCAATTATATTTGCATTAGTTATTTATTTTATAGGTTCATCAACAAGAGTGAATGATGTAATTTTAAATCAAAATAATATAGTTTCAGTAGATAAAAATGGTAAGGGAGTAGCAAAGGGATATATAGGAATAGGAACAAAGTATAAAGAAGATGTAATTATAGAAAAGCCAGAAGATTTAACGATGAGTTATCTTACAGAGGATATGCATTATTACGGTGATCCAGAAGAAGAAATAAAGGATAGATTAAGGGTAAAAACAACTTATAAAGGAAATAATTCTTACTTTACATTTGCAGATAACGATGCACTAGATATTAAAGCCTTTGAGGTTGTAGGTAAAGAGCAAGTTGTGCCTAGGATTGATTCAAGCTTTAATTTATCTGATGGAAATTTAAATGGAACTATAAAAAATAATTTAGATACAAATATAAGTAAGTTAATTTTAGTTGCAGGACAAAATGTATGGGACTTTGGAGGACTATCTAAAGGAGAAGAAAAGAAAATAGAAGGAGCAACTGCAGCTGGAGGAGCTGGACTTCAAGCTTATTCAGATACTTTGAGGCAAAAGTACTATGATGCAAGATGGAATGATAAAGAAAAGATAAAAACAGAGGAATATAAAAATATTTTAAGAATATCAAGCTTACTAGCAACGATTTTTGAAGAGGTAAATATAAATAAAGAAATAAAGCTTATTGCTATTACTGATTTACCTATAGATTATGGAATGGATTTTGGTAAAAAATCTATATCAAAATTTGATACAACAGCAATACTACAAGAAGTAAATATTGATTTTAAGAGTAAAGATGGTATTTTAAACTTTCCTGATGGATTCTTCGCATATAAAGTTGATACTTCTAAATCATCTGCTAATGTTCATTTAGATGAATACAATGGCTTTATATATGGGCAAGGTGAAATGGTGTTTGACTATAAAATTGATGATAATATTGATGTTACAGAGATCATAGTAAAGTCTGGTGTTGATAGATATGGTTATAATGGTGGAGAAAACGGTGAAAAGTTTATATATAACTACAAAACTAGTGAATATGAAAAGATAACATTATCTCAAGGCTTTGAAAAGATAGAGGATATTGGAAACTACATTGAAAATAACACTGTGAAAATAAAGGTAGTTGTTGATGATATGAAAGGCCAGTCAATGGTTCCAAGAATAACTGTTAAGGGGAGGGAAAAATAATGCTAGTTATAAAGAACCTTGAAAAGTCCTATGGTAAGTTTAAGGCATTAAATGGGTTAAACTTAGAAATAGAAAAAGGTGAGATATTTGGATTTATTGGTCCAAATGGAGCAGGAAAAAGTACTACAATGAAAATAGTTTCTGGATTACTTTCCCCAGACAGTGGTGAAGTTTATGTAGATGGAATAGATGCAATAAAAAATAATAAAGTATTAAAGGATAAAATAGGGTATATGCCAGACTTCTTTGGTGTTTATGATAATTTAAGAGCTATAGAGTACCTAGAATTTTATGCTTCTATATACGGAATTGTTGGTGAAGAAGCTAGAAAGTTATCAATGGATTTATTAGAACTTGTTAACTTACAAGATAAATGGGATGCAAATGTAGATGGTTTATCAAGGGGGATGAAGCAGAGATTATGTTTAGCTAGATGCTTAGTTCATAATCCAGAATTATTAATATTAGATGAACCGGCTTCAGGTATGGATCCAAGAGCAAGATTTGAAATGAAGGGTATATTAAAAAATCTTAAAGAAATGGGGAAGACTGTAATAGTTTCTTCTCATATACTATCTGAACTTGGAGAAATATGTACTAGAATAGGAATAATTAAAAATGGATCTATAGTATGTGAAGGAACTGTTGAAGAAGTTATGCTTAGGGCATCAGGTACAGCCCCTATTAATATAACTGTTATGGAGGACCCTGAAAAAGCAATACAAGTTCTAAAACAGATACCAGATGTTAAAGAGATTTCCTTAGATGGAAATAAAATTACAGCAAGTGTAGCTGGAGGGGATAAAGAAGCTAAGGAAATATTAAAAGCTTTAGTTACACAAGAGATATCAGTTATAGGTTTTGCTAAAGCAGTGGGCAATTTAGAAGATGTATTTATACAAATAACAGAGGAAAATAATTAGAAGGGGGAGATAAAATGAGAGTAAATCCAGTTTTAAGAAATGAAAGTAAATTAACTGTAAGAACACCTAGATTTACAATTATGTTGTTTATTTATATAGCTATATTATCAGTAGGAACACTATTGTTTTACAATTCCTATAGTAATGAGATTTATGCAAGTGGATTGAATATGCAAGGTTCTGTAATGCTTTATATAGGTATGGCAGTAGCTCAAGCTGTACTTTTAATGTTTATAGTGCCATCATTAACATCAACTTCAATATGTTCAGAAAAAGAAAAGCAAACTTTAGATATATTACTTTCCACTAGATTAAGTCCATTTCAAATAATAATTGGTAAGTTATTAGCATCATCCCTTAAGGTAATAATGTTAATAGTATGTACAATACCATTATATGCAGTTTGTGCTTTAATTGGTGGAGTAAGAATAAGTAATATATTAGTGCTTATATTGTCATTTATAATTAACACAATATTTGTTGGAGCAATAGGAGTATTTGTTTCAACATATGTTAAGACATCAAAAGTTGCAACGGCTTTAACTTATGCAATAGTATTATTCTTATTTGTTGGTACTGTAGTAATAGCATATATAATTTGGATGATTACTATGATGAGATTAAATGGAGGCCCAATGTCTACAAGACCCACAATATCACCTATAGCATATTTAAGTCCAGCTATTGGTTTTATAAATATGTTATCAAATCAAGTAGGGTTTGGGGGAAGATTCTTTTATATGATTCCAGAACTAGGAATTTCAAAGTATGCTGAATATATATCAATAGGCATTCAAGGAGTGCTTAGTATTATATTGCTATATTTAGCATCAGTAAGATTAAATCCACTAAATAGAAAGAGAAATAAAAAGGTAAAGATTAAGACAAAGAATAAAGTAAAGGAGTAGAGCTATGAATTCTTTAAATAATGAAATATTAACCTTTATAAAAAAGGCGTCAAAAAGAATTAGAGCTGACTTTATAATAAATTTGAGCATAGTAGGTTTAAAATACCTACTATGCTTAATCTTATGTTTACTATTAATATCTTTATTTATAACATTTCCATATGTTGAAGAAGTTTCACTTAGTGTTTTAGTTGTAGGTTTAATTTCACTAATAATATATGGATTTATAAAATCACCTGATAAAAAGAGGGTTGCTTTAATAGTTGATTCAAAAGGATTAAAAGAAAGAGTTACTACTTCTTTAGAATTAATAAATGAAGAAGATAATATTTCAATTGCTCAAAAGAAGGATACTGTTTCCTTTATCAAAAATTTTAATATAAAAGATAATTTAAAGATAAAAGTAGATAGGAAGCAAGTACTTTTAGTTTTAGGGCTGGTTCTAACGTGTTTAATAACATCTTATATAGACACTACGGCAAAAAGGGCAGCGAATTCAATTAGAGAATTTAATAAATATCAACAAGAATTTATTAAAAAAGTTGAAGAAGAAAAGAAGTTAGTTGAGAAATCAGAAGAGTTAACTGAAGAAGAAAAAGAATCTATAAAAAAGATATTAGAAGATGCAAAAAAGGAATTAAAAGAAAGTGAGAAAAAGCTTGATATAAATAAAACTCTAGAAAGAATGGAAAAAAAGTTAGAGGATAAAAAGAATGAAGCTAAGAGTGATAAAAGTAAAGCTGCCATAGAAAAGACCCAGAAGAATTTATTAGATAAGTTTAATAAAGATAAAGAAGAAGGCGCAAAGAAGGACTTAAATAAATTAGTCAATGAGCTTATGAAAAAGAAAGAGGGAAAAGAGCTTTCAGATGCAGTATTGTCTAAGGATAAGGAAGCTCTAGAGGAGGCTTTAGGAAAGCTAAAAAAATCCCTGGGAAATATGAGCAGTAGTGAATTAAATAATTTATCAAAAGCTCTTGCAAATGCAGCTAATAGTGTAGATGATGAAAACCTTGCAGAAGCCTTAAGTGAAGCTTCAAATTCAGTTTTAGATGGAAAACTTGATGCAGAAAGCCTAAAGGATGCTATTCAAAATTCACAAAATAATAGTAGTGGAAATAAGTCAGGAGATAAAAAGGGTGAGGGTCAAGGTCAGGGAGAAGGTCAAGGTGAAGGCCAAGGGCAAGGAGAAGGAAATGGAGATGGAAGCGGAAACGGAAGTGGAAACGGGAATGGAAATGGAAATGGTCAAGGTGGCGGATGGAATACTGGAAGTAATGAAGGTACCGAAAATGATTTAGACAATAAAAAAGGAGAGCAAATATATATTCCAGGAAGAGAAGTTGGAAATGATGAGAATTTAACTGGAAATAAAAATCAAGACGGAAACTCTCAAACAATAGATACTCAAAATGGATTAAATTTAGATGGAAATAAAATTAATTACGATAAGGTAATAGGAGATTATACTAACAGTGCATTAGATGGGGCTAATAATAGTAATCTTCCAGAGAGCTTAAAGGATCTTATAAAAGATTATTTTGAAGGATTAAACTAAGAGGTGAGAAAGATGGAAATAAGTGAAAAAGAAATAATAGAAGTTTCAGAAAAAATAAGAAGATGTGAAGAAGAAATTTCTAAAGGAATAATTGGACAAAAAGAAATAATAAGAAGTGTTTTAATTGCTATTTTTGCAGATGGTAACGTGCTTTTAGAAGGTATGCCGGGAATGGGAAAAACTCAATTAGTAAAAACAATTGGAAAGGTACTGAACTTGAGTTTTTCTAGAATACAGTTTACACCAGATTTAATGCCAGCAGATGTAGTTGGAACAAACATAGTAGTTAAAGAAAATGATAAAACTTTATTTAAGTTCGAAAAAGGACCGGTATTTACTAACCTTTTACTAGCTGATGAAATAAATAGAGCAACTCCCAAAACTCAATCTGCATTACTTGAAGCCATGGGAGAAAAAACAGTAACAGTGGGTAAGACAACTTATGAAATGGCAAAACCATTTATGGTACTTGCTACTCAAAACCCAATAGAACAAGAAGGAACATATCCGCTTCCAGAAGCACAATTAGATAGATTTTTATTTAAGCTTAATGTAGATTTTCCAAATCTTCAAGAGCTTAAGGAAATTATGGATTTAACATTAACTAATAACAAAGTTGAATTTGATGCTGTTCTTGAAGGTGATGAAATATTAAAGATAAGAGAAACAATTAGAGAAATAAAACTTGCAGAAGCAGTTAAAGAATTTGCATTAAAGCTTATATTAGCAACTCATCCTGAAATTCCAGAAGGATCAGAGTTCGTTAAAAGATATGTAGAAGCGGGAGCTAGTCCAAGAGCTGCACAGGGGATTATAAGTGGTGCAAAAGTAAGAGCTGTTATGGAAGGTAGATTAAATGTATCCTTTGAGGATATAAAAGCATTAGCTTATCCTGTTTTAAGACATAGAATAATACTAAATTTTGATGCGATAACTGAAGGTTTAACAGAAGAAAGTATTATAGATAAGATACTAGAAGATTTAAAGGTTGTGTAGAGAATGAGCGAAAGGGTATTTAATGAAGACTTTTTTAAAAAGCTAAATAAAATAAATATGCATATAAATTTTAAACTTTCCTCAGGTACACAAGGGGGAAGAAAGTCAAAGGCAAAAGGAGTTTCTGTAGAGTTTTCTGATTATAGGGAATATGCTCCAGGTGATGATTTTAGACGAATAGATTGGAATGCATATGGTAGATTTGATAAGTTTTTTATAAAAGTTTTCATGGAAGAAAGAGAAGGAGTTTTTAATTTCTTTGTTGATAAAAGTAAATCAATGGATTATGGAAATGAAAACAAAAAAGATATTGCATTGAAAGTAGTTGCTGCTTTAAGTTATATTGCCTTAAATAATCTAGATAGAGTAAATATAAGCACTATGGATAGTGGTGATATACAAAGTATAAAATCAGCAGCTGGAAACAAAGCCTTTCAAAGAATATTAAGAGATCTAGAAAATATTGAATTTGATGGTAAAACAGATCTTACAAGTAGTATAAAGAAAAGGCCATTAACTCCAAGAGGTGTATCGGTAGTTGTATCTGACTTTTTAAATAATGAAGGATTAAAGGATTTAGAAGAGGCTCTTAAGTATTTAGCATTTAAAAAGCAAGATATAATATTAGTTCAAATACTATCAAATGAAGAAATTAATCCAGAGTTTAATAATGAAATTACCTTTATAGATTCAGAAACAGGAGAAAATGTGAAAATGAGCTTAACTCCAAGTTTAGTGAAAGAATATAAAAACACTTTGAAAGCTTATAAAAAATCTATTGAGGATATTACAAAAAAATATGGTGGTAAATTCATAAGTGTAAATTCATCTATGGAAATAGAGGAGATAATATTAGGTGAGTTTAGTAAGAAAAGAGTATTGTATTAGGGGGACGATGTTATGGGATTCACAAATTTATGGCCCTTATTCTTATTAATAACAATTCCTCTTTTAATAATACTTTATATATTAAAAAGAAAGTATAAAGAAGAGGTTATATCTTCAACACTTTTGTGGAATGAAGTTTATAAAAATACTAGAGCAAACACTCCATGGGAAAAGCTAAGAAAAAATATTATGTTACTTTTACAAATAATAATATTGCTTTTACTTATTTTTAGTTTAATGAGACCTTTTTTAAACTTTGGAGGTAAGAGTTATAAAAATATTATTTTAGTATTAGATAATACTGCAAGTATGAGTGCTGAATATGGCAATGATACTAGGTTAGATGAGAGTAAGGCTTTGGCTAAAGAGTTTTTACAGTCAACCAAAGATGATACTAATACTTTTATAATAAGCTTTGATGGAAGTAGTAACCTACTTCAAAATGGAGACTTTAATAAAGAAGTTTCTAATGAAATAATTGATTCAATACCTCAAAGTTATAACACTGGAGATATAAATGATACTTTATCTTTTATAAAAGCTATAGGTCAAGGTATTGAAGAAGAATATGAAGTTATAGCTTTTACAGATAAAGAACTTTCATTAGGTGATATAAATGGTAAGGTTGTATCATTAGCTAATTCAGGAGTAAATGCCTCTGTAGACAATGTATCTCACAAATTCTTAGAGGATAAAGTAAGAGTAATAGCAACTATAACAAATAGAGGAACAGGAGTTTATGAAGGTGATTTTTCTCTTTACGATGGAGAAGATCTTGCTGCTGTTGAAAGCTTACAATTACAAGAGGGAGAAAATAAAACATTAACTTTTGATTTCCCTAACGTAAAGGGTGAAGTCTTAAAGGGAGAGTTATCTAGAAAAGATATGATTTCTGGAGATAACACTTATAATCATGTTGTAGGAAAGAAAAAAGTAAATAAGGTACTTATAGTTACAGAACAAAATGTATTTTTAGAAAGAGCCTTTGGTAGTATTGAAAATACAGAAGTGTACAAGACAAATAATATATCTAATTTAACAAGTGGAGATAATTATGATTTATATGTATTTGATAATGTTACTCCTGATATAATGCCATCTAAAGGAAGTATATTGTTTATTAATCCAACTTCTAATGAATTCTTTAATGTTGTTTCAGGTGGTGAAGGGGGAGAGGCTAAAGCTGTTATAGGAGAACTTTCAAAGTATCTAGAAGATACAACATTTACTGCAGCTAAGTATAATGCAATAGAAGTTCCTTACTATGGAAGAGGTTTCTTAAATATAGACGATAGTTATATAGGGTTTAAAGGAGAGTTTGATGGAAGAAAAATAGCTGCATTATCCTTTGATCTTCATAATAGCGATTTTGCACTTAAAAAGGAATTTCCTATATTGATGTATGAGCTTGGAGAAAATTTAATATCAAGTGGAATGGTATATAAAAGTAATTTTAAAGCTGGAGAAAAGATAATAGCTAAAGGAGTATCATTAGATAACAATATTACTTTAACATATCCAAGTGGAAGTACATTAGAAATAAAATCAGGTGATGAGATAAAAGAAGAGAGTGAACTTGGGGTTTATAAGCTAAATGTTTTAGAGGAAAAGGAACTATTTTCAGTTAACTTTCCATCAGAAAAGGAAAGTAACACTAATATAAATAATATTGGTGAAAGTGAAAATATAAATAATGCAAAAGCTGATTTAAAAAGAGGTCTAAATATTTCTCCATTACTTATAATATTAGCTATTTCAGTAGTAGCTTTTGAGTGGATTATGTATAAGAGAGGAAATTAGGAGGCAAAGAAGAGATGAAGATAGAAATAGGAAATTTGTGCTTTTTAATATTGATTCCAATTATTTTTGCCTTTATGTATTATAGCTTTAAAAAATATAAACCATGGAGTAAAAATGAAATTGCAATATTTATAAGTAGAGTAGTAATTTTTACACTTTTAATATTAGCATTTGGGAATATAACTATAAATTTAAAGGGTAGAAATATATCAACGGTATTCTTACTAGATGTGTCAGAAAGTGCAAGTGACTTTGAAGAATCAGGGAAGGATTTTATATCTACAGCTATAGAGTCAATGCCAAAAGGAAATAAAGCAGGAGTAGTTTTATTTGGTGATAACTCGAAAGTTGATAAAGTACTAAATAAGAAAAAAGAATATAAATCTATAGATGATAAACCAATAAGGACAGCAACAAATATTCAAGAAGCAGTAGAAAGTGCTTTAGCTTTATTTGAAAGAGGTGGATCTAAAAGAATAGTCTTATTAACTGATGGTGAAGAAAATCAAGGTGATATATTAAAATCTATACCATTAATTAATGAACAAAAAATAGATTTTAAAGTTTATAAAATCACTGGAGAAAAAGGTGATGAAATTTATGTTGATAATGTAAAGGTGCCAGACAATATATCAGTAGGAGAGGAATTTTCAGTTTCTATTGATATAAAATCAAATTATGCAACAAAGGCTAAGCTCACATTATTTTCAGGTAGAAATAAAGTAGGAGAACAACAAGTACAAATACAAAAAGGAAAAAACTCTTTTGTGTTTAAAGATAAGCAAAGTTCAGGAGGCTTTAAGGGGTATAGGGTATTAGTAGAAGCAGAAGGAGATACAAACAAAGTTAATAATGAATTTAGTACTTTTACAAATGTAATGGATAAGCCTAATATTCTTCTTATTAATGGAGTTAAAGGTGACTCCAAAGCTTTAGAAGAAATATTATCAAATTCAGGTGCTAATATTAAGAAAATAGTCCCAGCTTCAGCACCAAGAACACTAAACGAGTTATTAGAATATAAATCAGTAATTTTAAATGATGTTCATAGAGATGATTTAAATAATGGGTTTATGGACAATATAGAAGCTTACGTAAAAGATTATGGCGGAGGATTAATTACCTTTGGTGGTGAAGATTCATATGCTCTCGGAGGGTATAAAGATACTTCACTTGAAAAAGTATTGCCTGTTTATATGGATAAGAGGGGAAAAAATGAAGTTCCTTCAATAAGTATCAATTTAATAATAGATAAATCAGGTAGTATGAGCGCTGAAGGTGGTGGAGTTAGTAAATTAACGTTAGCTAAGGAAGCTGCAATGAAGGCATTAGAAAATTTAAGAGAAGTGGATGAGATATCAGTAATAGCTTTTGATGATACTTATGACGAAGTTGTACCATTACAAAAGGTTGGAGATAAAGAAGCTATAAAGGAGCTTATTTCAGGTATTCAAATAAGAGGAGGAACTTCAATCTATCCTGCACTTGAACAAGGTTATAATATGCAAATGCAAAGTAGTGCAAAGATAAAGCACACAATATTATTAACAGATGGGCAAGATGGATATGGATTTGATAATTATGCTAATCTTCTTAAAAACTTTAATGATAATAATATTACTCTTTCAACAGTAGCAGTTGGGGAAGGAGCTAATGCAGATTTATTAAATCAATTAGCTTCAATAGGAAAAGGAAGAAGTTATTATACAGATATATATACTGATATTCCTAGAATATTTGCAAAGGAAGTTCTTTTATCAGCAGGGACATATATAATAAACGAAGAATTTACTCCTAAGATATTAAGTAACCATGAAATATTAGCAGGAGTAAAAACATCAGATGGAATTCCAAGTTTACTTGGATATATAGGAACCTCTATAAAAGAAAATGCAGTTGAAATATTAAGTTCTAATCATGATGAGCCAATACTTGCAGCGATGCAATATGGAATAGGAAGAACAGTAAGTTTTACATCAGATGTTAGTGGGCAGTGGAGTAAAAATTATTTGACATGGGAGCATGGACCACAACTTATAAAAAACATGGTTTACTTCACTATTCCGAAATACGGAGAAGAGGGAAAACTTAATATTAGCCAAGAAGGAAATGAAGCAAAAGTAGAGTTTTATAATGATAAGATATCTAAGGATGCTAAGGTTAAAGGGATATACAATGGGGAAAATGGAGAAGAAGGGGAATTCGAATTAAGTCAAGTTGAACCAGGAAAATTTCAAGCAAGGATACCTTTAAATTCATTAGGATTCTATAATTTTAATATAAGAGAAGAAGAAAGTGAAGAAATAAAAAATAACTATAAAGGAGCATTTGCACTTCAATATTCAGATGAGTATAAGTTTAATACTAATGGAGAAAAGTTAGATGTAGTAGTTAAGGAAACAAAGGGAAGCTTTATAAATAAGCCAGAAGAAGTTTTTGAAGGAAAGCTTCAAAGGGAATATAAAAAAATAAATTTAACTACTCCATTAATAATAATGAGCATTTTACTATTTATGATTGATATAGCTTACAGAAGGTTAAATATAGACTTAGTTAGATTCTTTAAGAAAAGAAAAGATAAAGTTAAAAAAGAAAAAATATCTAAAGATAATAATAACTCTGTAAAAAATAATGAAATTAATATAAAGGAAGAAAAGAAAGTCACAAAGAAAAATAGTATATCAGAAAATAGTAAAGCAAAAAATAAGATTAATATTAAAACTAGTATTGAAGCTGAGGGGCAAAATCTAACTAAAGAAAACGAAAATAAAGGCAAAATAATTAAAGAAAAAGAAAGTAAAGAATCGAAGAAAAAGGTAGTGAAAGAAGCTCCAAATAAAGAAACATTAGATACAAGTGCTCTTCTTAAGAAAAAGAGTGATAGAAAGAAGATATAAATTAAAAGGATGTATGATTTAGAGATTAAGTTATATATCCTTTAATTTTTTTATTACATCAAACAATAATTAATTTATGAGATTAGTATAAAAATTTTTATTATATGTATCAAAATCAGCTTAGTATAAATACTTATATATTAACAATAATTTAATAGGAGAAAACCATATGCAAATGATGGACATGCTTTTTAAAGGGCTTATGGGAGGCGGAATGCCTAATATGGGTGGAGGAAATCCACTAGGTGGCTTAGGCGGAGGAAACCCACTTATGAATATGCTATTAGGATCTATAATGGGCGGACCTATGGGAGGTCAAAACCAAATGAATGGAGGTAATAACCCATTATCCATGTTAATGAATGGAATGGGAGGAATGAATGGTTCAGGCAATGGTATGAATGGACAAGGTAATGGGATGAATCAATTGTTAGGAATGTTAATGGGTGGAAATGGTATGAATATGCCAAATCAAAATAGAGGGAATATTAATAACAGAAATAATAGCAATAACCCAAATAATATAAATAATAATAATCCTTTAGCAGCGCTTATGAATGGAATGGGTGGAATGAATTCAGCAGGAGCAGGTGCTCAGCAAAGAAATTCAGGCAATGGTAGCGTAGATATGAACCAATTAATGAGTATGCTAATGGGTGGAGGTAGTCCTAATAGTTCCACTTCAAATAATAGTGCTAACAATATGGGTAATAGTGGAAACGGAGCTAATAATATGGGGAATAGTGGGAATTCACAAATGGATCCATTAGCTATGCTTTTTAATGCTATGAATGGTGGCGGTACTAATAATAATGTTAATTCTAATGCAAATAATAGTAAAAGACATTCTTCAAGTAGTAGGCATCATAGAAGTAGAAGATAATTTAATATTCAAGCATTAAAATAAGTATTAGCTCAAATTAGAGTTAATACTTATTTTAATTTACTTAACATAATATAAATAGGTATTAATCTAGGGATTTTATATTAAAATCCTTTTTTCTTAGCGTCAACACCACTTTCATTAAGAGCTGGTTCTTCAACAGTAAAATTATAATGATTATTAGCAAATTGATTTTGAGTTTTAGTACCGTTTTTCAAGTAATTTTCTTTAGAATGAACTTTTTTATTATGGTTTTTCATATTTTTGCCTCCTAAAATATATATGTTTCAATTAATAATTTATATAATTAAAAATAGTAGTATATTAAATAGTTGATATACTTATTTAAGTAAAATAGGAAAATTGAAATCATATATATTATTTAATATTACCTTTATAGTATTAGGAGATTAACAAAAATTATTAGTTAATTAAATTAAGAAGAAATGAACTAATAAAATAGAACTTATAAGTTAAAAAATTTCAATAATAAACTATATAAAGGTTATTTTTATATGAGAATTATTCCATTTACTGTATAATGATTGTATATAATTTTGTTTAGATACACTGGAGGTAAATATGATTAGAATATTATTTTTAGAAGATGAACCTAATATATTAGAAGTTACAACTGAATATATGAAGATGCAAGGATATGAAGTTACCTGTGTATGTAATGGAGAAGAAGCATTAGAAATTTTAAAGAAGGAAGATTTTAATTTAGCGATATTAGATATAATGGTTCCTAAAGTTACTGGTTTAGAAGTGCTTGAATATATAAATAAAAGCAAAAAAAATATGGCAACAATTATGCTAACTGCACTTGGAGATGAACAAACTCAACTTAAAGCCTTTAATCTTAAGACTGATGATTATGTAATTAAACCATTTTCTCCATTATTATTATTAAAGAGAATTGAAGCAGTTTTAAGAAGAAGTTTTACAGAAAATACTACTGATACAGAAAAAAATGGATTTTATATAGATGAGGATACTTATCAAGCTTACTATAATAATGAAAGTTTAAATTTAACATTAAGTGAGTTTTTGTTGCTACAAGCTTTAATGAAAGAGCCTAATAGAGTCTTTAATAGAGAACAATTAATAATGAAAATATTCAATGAGGATTATATTTCAAATGATAGAATAATAGATGCCCATGTTAAGAACTTAAGAAAAAAATTACCACACAATTATATTAAAACAGTAATAGGTATTGGGTATCAGTTTAACAAGGAGGTATTTGATGAATTTATCTAAAAAAACATTTACTTATAGTGCTATACTTTCGGGAATAATTATAACATTAATAATAGTTTATTTTGTACTTATGTTGCCTTCATTATATGTGGATTATATAAAAAAGAGCAATTTTAAATCTATGCAAAAAATTCAGGAAAGCTACATTAAAGATAAAGATTATAATAATGTGTATTCTCCTAATCCATCTGGAACAATGAGTATTAACATTCCTAAAGATGGAAATTATATATATGCATCTAATGGTTTTGGTACAGCAAAGCTTACTATTAAAGATGATGAGTTAGTTAAACTAATAGATAAAGTCAGATACTATTCAAATAATATTGATGAAGCTAAAGAACTTGAAAGTTATGATTTTAAATTTTTTGATGTCATAAAGGAAAGTTTTAATAAAAAAGTTTTTAATGAAGAGTTTCCTATAGAAGTTGAATTTACTAAAAGTAATAATAACAATATATTTAAAGATGGATCATATAAAATGAATGTTGTTTCAGAAGATACTATTATATATGAATTCAATAGCTTTGACGGAATAAATTATTATACAACATATTCTGCTATAAGTCTTAACAGTGGAGATATTGTACTTTCAATATTATCTGTGATGACACCTAAGATAGAGGAAGTTAGAGCTATAGTATTTCAAAGTTTACCAATGATTATATCTGTATCATTATTAATAATATTAGTATCGACTTATTATTTCTCCAGAAAGATTATAATACCTATTAAGAAGCTAGCAAATCATGCTGAATTTATTAAGAACAATAATATAGAGAATGTTTATCCTATAGATATTAAGGGTGAAGATGAGATAGCTATTTTAGGAAATACGTTAAATGAATTATATAGTAAGTTAAATGAAAGCTTTAAAAGTTTAGAGGAAAAAAATAAATTATTAATTGATGAAAATAAAAGACAGGATGTATTTTTAAGAGCTTCATCACATCAACTAAAGACACCGGTTGCAGCAGCATTATTACTAGTAGAAAGTATGATAGATGAAGTTGGTAAATATAAAAATACAAAAGAGCACTTACCAAAGGTTAAGGTTCAGCTTCAATCAATTAGAAAAATTATAGATGAGATATTGAATCTTAATAATAAAGAGATGAATAAGAAAATGATAAATATTAAAGAATTAGTAGATGAGATTTTAAGTCAGAATGAAATTCAAATGAAATCAAAATTTATAAGTATAGAAAAGGATATTAAAAACATTACTTTAGAGACAGATTATCATTTAATTTATAAGATTATAGACAATTTAATTACCAATGCTATAAATTATACAAATGAAAAAAATGCTATAGAAATAATATTAAATGAAAATAATATTAAAATTATAAATTATGGATCTCATATAGACGAAGAACTTTTACCTAATATATTTGATGCTTTTGTATCAAGTAATTCAGAAAGTAGGGGAAGTGGCTTAGGGCTTTATATAGCATATTATTACTCAAACTTATTAGGATATAAGATAGAAATTAATAATATAAGTAATGGAGTAGAGGCAATAGTAAGTTTTATTTTCTAGGAATTTATAAAAAAATTACCCTTTGAATAATTTTTTATAAATTCCTTCCTTCAGCTTTGGAGGAGACAAATCTTATACGACGGCGACTTGGAGCTTGCGACGGAGCAAGGAATATAAGATTTCTCTCCTTTTCATTTAAATATGAATTAAAGCTACAAAACATTTGCATATTAAATTCACAGGAAATTCATACCAAGATAATATACTTATAGTATAGAAGTCAGGAAAAAGGGGGAGCGATAATGCTTACTATAAATAATTTAGAAGTTAAATATGGAAAAGAGGTAGCTTTGTTAATAAAATCTCCTATAAAATTTGAAGAAGGAGATAGAATAGGAATAATAGGTTCAAATGGAGCTGGAAAAACTACTTTAGTAAAATCTATATTAGGGCTTATAAACTATAACGGAACTATTCATACAAGTATAAAACCAGAAGAAATGTCTGCACATATGCAAAGTAATAATTATGTAGATACAATGCCAGTTAAGCATATTATTGAAGCTATTTTAGATACAAAAATTAAGAATAATAAAAAGTTGCAGGACTTAATTGACTTCTTCAATTTTAATGAGTGCTTAAATAAAAAGTATAGCGTACTTTCTGGAGGACAAAAGCAAAGGCTTACTATAATATTAGTTTTAATTCAAGATTCACCTTTAGTTTTCTTTGATGAAGTTACATCAGGCCTTGATTTTGAGACAAGACAGCAATTAATGAATAAAATTGAAGAATGGTATAGAAATAAAAAAACAACAATTTGTGTAGTATCTCATTATTATGAGGAACTAGAACAATTAACTAATAAAATATTAATATTAGAAAAAGGACGAGTTATTGATTTCGGAAGTAAAGAAGAATTGTTTAAAAAGTATTGTGGTAAATCAATAATAATTTTGGCTAATACAAGAGAAAATATTGAGATTACAAAAGATTTTAGAAAAATAAAATCACCAAAGCATTTAATAGCAATTTCTTGTTTAAGTGTAGAAGAAGAATTAGAAGTATCAAAGCTTTTAATTGAAAAAGATATAAGCTTTAAAAGAAGTAATTCAGATATAGAAATAATGAGTATTAATGCAAAGAATAAAAATGAGGTTTATAGTGAGGAGGATGAAAAACTTGAAAGCAAAATTAGTTAGATATAATTTAGTTAAATATGAATTTAGAAATTTAGTAGGAAATATATTTGCAGTAATATTTGGAGTTATCTTTCCAATATTTATGTCTATTTTTTTAGGAAATATAATTGGTGGAAAAGCTCCAGAAGAATTTAGAGAAATTATAATGACTAATATTTTTATAAGTAATAGTTTAATGATTCCTTTAGCTACTGTATTTATAGGATATTCAGCAACATTTTCACAAGAGCTTGAAAAAAGTATTCCTCTTCGTTTTAGGTTGTTTGGATATAGTGAAAAAAGCTTAGTTGCTTCCAAAGTATTGGCGTATTTAATTTTTATGACTATAGCATTAGCCATATATACAATAGCAACATTTTCAGCATTAAAAATACAATTTCCATCATTAAGTTCAGCATTGATTTTAATAGTTTCATTATATTTTCTTGCTACAGTGTTTTTTGCATTGGCACATGGAATATCTTTATTTTTTAAAAAGTTTGGTCCAACCTATGCTATAACTATGATACTTTATTTTGCAATAATGATACTAAGTGGAATGTTTGGAGTTCAAGCAAAGGATTTTCCAGCTCCATTAATGAAAGTAGCATATTTATTTCCAACAACTTATATATGTGGTGAGTTCATAGATTTTTGGCAAAAGGGTAGTTATAATTTCATGCCATATATACAATCATTAGTATTATTTACTGCTATAGCTTTAATAATTTTATTTTTAGCTATAAATCATGATTCAAGATATAGCCATGGAGATAAAGTTTCAGTTAGTAAATAATGATGACTTTATTTTATAGTATGAAAATTTAAATGAAAATAAAAAGGTTTTATTTATTAGATAAATATATAAAGATATAAGATATAAAGATAATTTATGTTAATAAAGTTTGAAGAGAAGTGGATAATTGTTTTAATTACTCACTTCTCTTTAGTTTATTTAATTATATATAAAAATATAAATGTTAATTCTCTAGTAATATTATGTAATTTGATAAAATGCAAAAAAATAAATGATTTAATTGTTTTAAAATGTTATAATCATTAGACGTAATGTTAATATTGATATGTAGGGGATTAATACGAAGATTTCAAGTATCAATTGTCAATTTTTAAAAAGTGGGTGTTTAAATGTCAAATAACAGATTTTTACCAATCAGTAAAGAAGATATGCAAGAACGTGGATGGGAACAATGTGATTTCATTATAGTTACAGGGGATGCCTATATAGATCATCATAGTTTTGGAACAGCAATTATTTCAAGAGTATTAGAAGATGCAGGATATAAAGTTGGTATAATCCCACAGCCAGATTGGCATAGTACAGACGATTTTATGAAGCTTGGAAGACCAAGGCTTGCTTTCTTAGTTAATGGTGGAAATATGGATCCTATGGTTAACCACTATACTGTAAGTAAGAGAAGAAGGGAAAAAGATCTTTATACTCCTGGTGGAAAAATGGGAGCAAGACCAGATAGAGCGACAATAGTTTATTGTAATAAAATAAAAGAAGCTTATAAAAATATAGATATTGTTATAGGTGGATTAGAAGCAAGTTTAAGAAGAGTAGCTCACTATGATTATTGGGATAATAATGTAAGAAATTCAATGCTTATAGATAGTGGTGCTGACCTTTTAATATATGGAATGAGTGAAAAGCAAATTGTAGAAGTTGCAAATGCTTTAAATGACGGATTTGAGGCAAAATACATAAGGCATATAAATGGAACTACATATACTATAGATTCACTAGATGAAATTTATGGTGATTATAAATTATTACCTTCAAGAGATGAAGTTACAAAAGATAAAATGAAATATGCGGAAGCTTTTAAAATACAATATGAAGAACAGGATCCTGTAAGAGGAAAAGTTCTTGTACAAAAGCATGGGGATAGATATGTAGTTTGTAATACTCCAGAAATGCCTCTTACAAGAGAAGAGTTAGACAAGGTTTATGCTCTTCCATATACTAAAGAATGCCATCCTATATATGATGAATTTGGTGGAATTGCAGCTTTAGAAGAAGTTAAATTTAGTATAGTAAGCTCAAGAGGATGCTTTGGTAACTGTTCATTTTGTGCGATTACTTTCCATCAGGGAAGAGCTGTTCAAAGTAGAAGTGAATCATCTATATTAGATGAGGCTGTTGAAATAACTAATCTTAAGGATTTTAAGGGATATATACATGATGTTGGAGGCCCAACTGCAAATTTTAGAAAGCCAGCTTGTAAAACTCAGCTTACTATAGGTGCATGTAAGAGTAAACAATGTTTAACTCCAAAGCCATGTAAGAACTTAATAGTTGATCATAGTGAATTCTTAGGACTACTAAGAAAAATAAGAAAACTTCCTAAAGTAAAGAAGGCCTTTGTTCGTTCAGGATTAAGATATGATTACATAATGGCAGATAAAAATGATACATTCTTTAGAGAGCTTGTTGAACATCATGTTAGTGGACAGTTAAAAGTTGCACCAGAGCATGTTGCAGATAACGCTTTAAAATATATGGGTAAGCCTTCAGGTGATACTTATGATAGGTTTAGAGAAAAGTTCTTTAAGATTAACAAACAGTTAGGTAAAGAGCAATATTTAATTCCTTACCTAATGTCAAGCCATCCAGGTAGTGGATTAAATGAAGCTATAGAATTAGCTGAATATTTAAGAGATACAAAATATCAGCCAGAACAAGTTCAAGATTTTTATCCGACACCAGGAACATTATCAACTGCCATGTTCTATACAGGTATAAATCCGATAACTGGTGAAGACGTGTATGTTCCAAAAACAAGAGAAGAAAAAGCTATGCAAAGAGCCCTTCTTCAATTTAAAAATCCTAAGAACTATAACTTAGTTTATGATGCTTTAGTAAAAGCAGGTAGAGAAGACTTAATAGGAAATGGTCCTAAGTGCTTAATAAAATCAAAAGCTGATAGATATATGGCTAAAATGAAAAAAGAAGAAGCAATATCTAGAGGAAATTCAAAATCAAGAAATTCAAATTCAAAACAAAATACAAAATCGAATTCAAAATCAAGTTCATCTTCAAAACCAAACTCAAAAGCTAAGTATGGAGATTTTAAAGGAAAAGGATCAAAGTCAAGAAGTAGCAATAGCAATAGTAGAAAAGGAAGATAAAAATTAAAACATATTATAATAATCCTATAGCCAAAGGAGAATAAGTAAATGAAGAAGAGTTTTAGAATAGATGAATTTATATTGAAATATCCACATGTAGAGGAAAAAATTAAAGATAATAATATAGATGTTGAAGTTTTAAAAGATATTTATAATGACTTTGTAGATTATGAGATGTCTTATGAGAATCAAGCAGATTTTATATCTAATATTTTACGTTCTCAGCCAATGATTCATTCAGTAAAATCAAGAATAAAGGAACCAGATAGATTAATAGAAAAAATTATAAGAAAAACTGAAGATAGAAAATTAAAATATGGTGAAGACTTCCAATTTGCTTTAGAGAATTATAAAAATCAAATAAATGATTTAATTGGGATTAGAGTTATACATATATTTAAAGATCAGTGGCAGGATATTCATGAATTTATAACTAAGACTTGGAAGGTTATTGAGGTTACTGCAAATGTTAGAGAAGGAGATAATACTAAGAAGTTTGAAGAACTTAATATTGAGGTTAGATCAAGAATATCAGGATATAGATCAGTTCATTATTTAGTTGAGTTTTATCCAACTAACGAAAAAGTTATAGCTGAAATTCAAGTTAGAACAATATTTGAAGAGGGATACGGGGAAATAGATCATAGACTTAGATATTCTCATGTGGAGATACCAGAAATATTAAAATCGAATCTTCTTTTATTTAATAGAATTGCAGGAAGTGCTGATGAAATGGCATCTTTAATTAATGATCTTAGTAAAGAATGGTTTAATAAAGAAGAAGAATTTTTAAAAATAATAAAAAAGCAAAAAGAAGAGATAGATAAACTAAAAAGTTTAAAGTAAAAAAATAAGCAGATTTGAATTATCAAATCTGCTTATTTTTTAATAATATATTACTATGTTATGAAAGAAGTGTATGAAGTTTATTTAATATTAAATAGGTATTTTTTCATTTATTACAAATTATATATTGACTAAATATAGATAATAATCTATATTAAAATGTGTTATAAATAGATAACTATCTATATAATTTATGTTTCATATATAGACAATTATCTATATAAGGAGGGTGTTATGATTAAGAACTATGAGAAGAATATAAAAATATTTAAAGCATTAGGGGAAATAAATAGAGTAAAAATAGTTGATATGTTAGCTACAGGGGAAAAATGTGCTTGTTTAATATTAGAAAGTTTTCATTTTACTCAGCCAACACTTTCTCACCATATGAAGGTCTTAATGGATTGTGGGTTAGTAAAGTGTAGAAAAGAAGGTACTTGGATCTATTATAGTTTAGATATTGATTTAGCTGATGAACTAATGAGGTTTTTAAATAGTATTTTAACTAATGAGAAAAAATGTATATGTAGTTCAAAATGTATAGATAAAAATAATGACTTTCAAATAGGGGAGTATAAATGAAGAAGGTAGATTTAACTCAAGGTAATGTACTAAAGGTGTTAATAACTCTAGCATTACCAATAATGGGAAGTTCTTTTTTACAATTTACTTATAACTTAGTAGATATGTTATGGGTTGGAGGATTAGGAAGTAATGCTGTAGCAAGCATAGGATCTTCTAGCTTTTTTATAGGATTAGGTTATTCAATTGGTTCCTTAGTAGTTATAGGAACAGGAATAAAGGTTGCCCACTCTATAGGAAGAAAAGATGATAAAGCTGTAGAAGAATATATAGCATCAGGAGTTATATTAAATGCAATTATAGGTGGAGTATACTGTTTAGTATTAATATTTTTTGGTAAGAACTTTATACAGTTCTTAAACTTAGATAATGCTATAGTTGAAAAAGAATCTTATATATATTTAGCTATAAGCGCACCAATGCTTTTCTTTTCATTTTTTAATACATTATTTATTAGAATTTTTAATAGCTTTGGTAATAATAAAAGTGCTCTTAAGATAAGTGCTATTGGAATAATAATAAATATAATTTTAGATCCTATATTTATATATACTTTAAAACTTGGAGTTACAGGGGCAGCACTTGCAACATTATTAGCAAACACAATAATGTTTTTACTATTTATTATAAAAGCAAAGTCTATATTTAATTTTAACTTTAAAAGTGGTATAGATTATATTAAGATTAAGGAAATTACAATACTAGGTCTTCCTATGACCTTTCAAAGAGTTTTGTTTACTTTAGTTAATATAATATTAGCTAGAATAATAGGTGGAT
Source organism: Clostridium sp. LS3 (assembly GCF_055330225.1). NCBI lineage: Bacteria > Bacillati > Bacillota > Clostridia > Eubacteriales > Clostridiaceae > Clostridium > Clostridium sp. LS3. Next base: position 3,256,736 of record NZ_CM143921.1, on the reverse strand, counting down.
TTGGATCAGATGCTATAGCAGCACAAAAAATAGGTTTGCAGATAGAATCTGTAGTTTATATGGTGGTAGGTGGATTAAATGGTGCTATTGCTGGCTTTGTTGGACAGAATTATGGAGCTAAAAGATATGATAGAATAAATAAGGGTTATAATACAGCTGTTGGAATAGGTATGGTTTATGCTTCAATTATAAGTATTATATTTATATTTATGCCTGAAATATTAGTTAAAATGTTTATTAGAGAATATAATACTATATTTATTGCAAGTAATTATTTAAGAATAATAGGATTTTCTCAAATTTTTGCCACTATGGAAATGGTATCTAACGGAGTGTTTACAGGAATGGGATATCCTAAGATACCTGCACTTATAAGTATTATTTTTACTATACTTAGAATTCCAATAGCATTAGTGCTTATAAATTATTTAAATGAAGATGGAATATGGTGGAGCATATCAATTTCAAGTATTTTGAAGGGAACTACAGCATATTTGATTTATAAATTGAAAATATGGAAGGAGTATAAAGATGTTAGATGTGATTAAATCACTTGAATATAAAAAGAGATTATTGAGAGGGAACTTCGGAGTTGAGAGGGAGACCTTAAGAGTAATAGAAAATGGAGAACTAGCTTTAACAAAACATCCTGAAGTATTTGAATGTAAAATTAGTCATCCATATATAACAACTGACTTTTCAGAAAGTCAAATAGAACTTATAACACCAACATTAAATACATTAGAGGAAGTTTATAGTTTTTTGAATTCTCTTTATGATATAACAGCATTAGAGCTTAAAGATGAATATCTTTGGCCACAATCAATGCCTTGTAGCATACCAGAAGATGATTTAATTCCTATTGCAGATTACGGAAAATGTGATAGTGGTGCAGGAGCAAGTGATTATAGAAAAAAGCTATTGAAAAAGTATGGTGGTAAAAAGCAACTAATATCAGGAATACATTATAACTTTTCATTTAATGAAGAACTAATAATGGACTTGTACAAATTAATTGGAAATGGTAAGGAATATAGAGAGTTTAGAGATGGAATATATTTAAAAGTAGTTAGAAATTACTTAAGATATAGATGGTTACTTATATACCTTTTAGGTGGCACAACTATAATGCATGAGACATTTGGTGAAAAGTGTGTAGTAAATTTAGATAAAATATCAAATGATAGCTTTACTAATGATGGAGCTATATCTTATAGGAATAGCGAATGTGGGTATAAGAATCCAATAGATTTATATCCAGATTACAATTCGGTTAAGGATTATGTTTCAAGTGTGTATAGATTTATAGATGATAGGCTAATAGATAGTCATAAGGAACTATATACACAAATAAGATTAAAAGCAATAGATAATAATAGATTTTTAGAATCTTTATTAGAGGATGGAATAAATTATCTTGAAATAAGAAGTATTGATATAAATCCATTTAGTAAAGCTGGAATATCATTAGATGATTTAAACTTTATAAATATATTTACTATATACTTACTTGCTAAAGAAGAAAGCGATTATAAGAACTGGCAAGAAGAAGCTCAAAATAATCAAAATATAATTTCTATGTATGGTCAAATGGATGTAACTTTATATAAAGACGGAAAAACTATATCTAAAAATGATTGGGCTATGAAAATATTAAATGAAATTAAGAACATGAATGATGATCTGTGTTTAGGAAAAGAAGAAATAATAAATAATATGATAGAAAAAATATTAAATCCTAAATTAACTTACGCAAATAGAATATCAGAAATGGTGAAAGAAGAAGAATTTATTGAAAGTCACATTAAGCTAGCTAAAAAGTATCGTGAAGATGCTTATAAAAATAGATTTAAATTAGAAGGTTTCGAAGATTTAGAGCTTTCAACACAAATATTAATGAAGGAAGCTATAAAAAGAGGAGTTAAGGTAGATATAATAGATAGAAGTGAGAATTTTATTTCTCTTAAGAAGAATAATCATATAGAGTATGTAAAGCAGGCTACTAAAACATCTAAAGATAGTTATATATCTGTTTTAATGATGGAGAATAAAGTTGTCACAAAAGAAATTTTAAATAAAAATAAAATAAATGTTCCTAATGGATTTGAGTTCTTTTCTTTAGAAGATGCTTTAGAAAACATCCATAAATTTATTGATACACCTATAGTAGTAAAGCCAAAATCAACTAATTTTGGAATTGGTATATCTATATTTAAAGAGGGAGCAAAGGAAGAAGATATTAAAGAGGCTTTTGAAATAGCTTTTGCAAATGACAACACAGTTTTAGTCGAAGAGTTTATTAAAGGAAAAGAATATAGATTTTTAGTTGTAGGAGATAAGGTGCCAGGAATTCTTCATAGAGTTCCAGCTAATGTTATAGGTGATGGAAATAGTACAATTAAAGAACTAGTAGAAATAAAAAACACTAGCTCTCTTAGAGGAAAAGGATACAAAACCCCATTAGAAAAAATAAATTTAGATAATAATGCTAAGTTATTCTTAAAGCAAGAAAATAAAGACTTTGATTATATTCCTAAGCAATATGAAATAGTATATCTTAGAGAAAATTCAAATATTAGTACTGGCGGAGATAGTATAGATTATACGGATTTAATTCCACAAAGATTTAAAGACATAGCTGTTGAATCAGCTAAAGCAGTAGGAGCTAATATTTGTGGAGTTGATATGATGATTGAAGATTACAATGATGAAAATTCAAATTATTCAATAATAGAATTAAATTTTAATCCTGCAATTCATATACATTCATACCCATACAAAGGTGCTGAAAGAGAAATTGCCAAGGAAATATTAAGTTTATTAGAATTAATAGAGTAAATAATATTAATTTATTTTAAATAGTAAAAGTATCTTATTATGTTAAAATTATAATAATAACATAATAAGGTATTTTTATTTTATGCAAATACTATACCTAAAATATATCTATAGAAATGTTATTAGTAAATATAGTAAAATAATCAATATGTAAAATAAAAAATATATAAATTTTTTATAAAAGGAGTGAAAAAAATGAAATATAAAGTTAATAAAGAATTTGTATTAAGTACTGCTAAAAGAATATTAGAATTTGATAGTCCAACAGGATTTTGCTTTGATATTATTAAAGTAATAGAAGAAATCTCAACTAATTTTGGTTATAAGTTTGAAACTACAAACAAAGGGTGTGGAATAATAACAATTCCAGGAGAAAAAGATGAAAAGGTTATAGGTCTTTCAGCCCATGTTGATACATTAGGTGCAATGGTTAGGTCAATAACTAATTCAGGAACATTGAAGTTCACATTATTAGGAGGGCCAATTCCAGCAACTTTAGATAGTGAATATTGTAAAATAAGAACTAGGGACGGAAAAATATATACAGGGACTTTTTTAAGCACTAGCCCAGCAGCACATGTTTATCCTGATAGTAAGGAAAAAAAGCGTGATCCAGAAAATATGGAAGTAAGGATTGATGAAAAAGTACTTTCAAAGAAGGATGTTGAAAATCTTGGGATATGTCCAGGGGACTTTATATTTATTGATCCGAAGACCACTATAACAGAAAGTGGATTTGTAAAATCAAGATTTATAGATGATAAAGGTAGTGTAGCAGCTTTAATGGGGCTATTAGAAATTTTTAATAGAGAAAATATAATACCTAACTATACAACGAAAATATTTATATCTACATATGAAGAAGTTGGACATGGAGCATCATATATTCCAAAAGATATAACTGAAATGATAGCTGTAGATATGGGATGTATTGGTGATGATTTAAGTTGCACAGAATATGATGTTTCAATTTGTGCTAAGGATTCAGGTGGACCTTATGATTATAATATGGTAACAAAGCTTATAGATCTAGCAAAGAATAATGATATAAAGTATGCAGTAGATATTTATCCTATGTATGGATCTGACGTTGGAGCAGCATTAAGAGGTGGCAATGATATAAGAGGAGCTCTTATAGGGCCAGGAGTTCATGCATCACATGGAATGGAAAGAACTCATTATGAAGCATTAGAAAATACAATAAAATTACTAATAGAATATTTAAGAGATTAGTATATTTTAGAATATAATAAAGTTTTCTATATATTCAACTATAGGTATAGCAATTTGGAACGCTGTTTTCATATATGCAGGATATGACTTTGGAAATTTATTTATTTAAAAACTATCATTAATAATGTGGATTTTTCATATCTTGACTTTAAATATATAAAAATGTTAACAAATAATACAGGGGAGCAGAGAATTTATGTATAAAAATATAATATTTGATATTGGGAATGTATTGTTAAGCTTTAATCCCAAAGAATATCTTAAAGAAAAAATTCAAGAAGAGAAATTAGAAAATTTATATAAGGAAATTTTTCAGAGTGAAGAATGGGTTATGTTGGATAGAGGTACAATTAAAGAAGAAGAGGCAATTAATAATATAATAAAAAGAAATACAGATTATAGTAATGATATAAAGTTAGCCTTTAAGGATTGGTATGATATATTAAAGCCAATTGATAAAACTATAGAAATTTTGCAGGATTTAAAAAATAATGGGTACAATATATTTTACTTATCTAATTTTCATGATTTAGCCTTTAATCATGTGAAAATGAAAAATGAATTTTTTAATCTTTTTGATGGAGGAGTAGTTTCCTTTGAAGAAAAGATTATTAAACCAGAAGAAGATATATATAATTTGATTTTAAGTAGATATAAATTAATAGCAAAGGAATCAATTTTTATTGATGATACTAAAATAAATCTAGAGGGAGCAGAAAAGGTAGGTATAAACACCTTATTATTCAGTACACCAGAGAATTTAAAGAATGATTTAAGAGAATTAAATATAAATATTTAATAAATTACTTAGAGATTGTATTTAAATACAATCTCTATTTTTAATGTTAATTGTTAAATACAATGTCATAGGGTAAAATAATATTACTATAATATAAGTTTTCATGCTTTAGTAGATGATATTTTGAAGAAACGAGGTAAACTAATGAATATAAATAAATTTGAAAATATGAATTTAAGCAAAGAAATTCTTAAGGCTTTAAATAACTTAGGTTTTGAAAATCCTTCAGAGGTTCAAGAAGAGGTTATTCCACATATATTAGATAGAAAAAATTTAGTTGTAAAATCACAAACTGGTAGTGGAAAAACTGCAAGTTTTGGTATTCCATTATGTGAATTAACAAATGTTGAGGAAAATAAAATTAAGGCATTAATACTAGTTCCAACTAGAGAACTTGCAATGCAAGTAAAGGAAGATATATCTGATATAGGGAGATTAAAAAAAGTAAGATGTGCAGCTATATTTGGTAAGCAACCATTTAATGAACAGATAAGAGAGCTTAAACAGAGAGTCCATATAGTATGTGGAACTCCAGGAAGAGTAATAGATCATATAGAAAGAGGAAACCTGAATATAGACAATATAGAGTTTGTGGTAATAGATGAAGCAGATAAAATGTTGAATATGGGATTCATAGATCAAATATCAGAGGTTTTAAGTAAGCTACCAAAGTCTAAAAATACATCATTATTTTCAGCAACGATACCTAAGGAAATAGAAGAATTATATTTAAATTATATGAGTAATCCAACTGTACTTGATATAAAATCTAAGGTGTTTAATAGAGATAAAATATCTGAAAGATATCTGAGAGTAGAAAAAGAAGATAAATTTAAATATTTATTAAAAACCCTTTATTCTTGGACTGATGAATCCGCAATAATATTTTGCAATACTAAGGATTCAGTAAGAAGCTTAAGCTCATTATTAAAAAAAGAAAAAATTAATGTTAAAGAATTGCATGGAGATATGGAGCAAAAAGAAAGACTAACAACTATGAACGACTTTAAAAATAAGGAGTTTAAGGTTTTAGTTGCTACTGACATAGCAGCAAGGGGAATTCATATAAGCCATATAACAAATGTTTTTAATTATGATATTCCTATGGAAAAAGAGAGCTATGTACATAGAATAGGAAGAAGTGGGAGAGGGGAAAAAAAAGGTCTTGCAATATCTTTAGTTTCAAATTCTGAAAAGAGATTTTTAGATGAAATAGAAGAATATATAAATTATAAAATAGAAGAAGCAAAACTTCCTTCTTATGATGAAACGATAAATGGTAGAAAAGAGTTCTTTGAAAATCAAAAAAATGATTATGGAAACAAAATAAAATCTAAAAAGAATATTCATAATGAAGTAACTAAGATTCATATAACGGCTGGGAAAAAGAAAAAAATTAGAAATATTGATATCCTTGGAGCTCTAAGTAATTTAGATGAATTAAGTGGAGAAGACATAGGAATAATAGATGTTCAAGATGGACATTCATTTGTTGATATTCTTAATGGAAAGGGAAATTTAATATTAAAGAAATATAAAGAGATAAAATTAAAAGGAAAATCAGTTAAAATAAGCAAGGCAAAGAATAATTAAAATAGGTATTTAAATTACTTGAATGATATGTTGAAAAGAATGTATAATTATGATAAGGAAAATCTTTATAAATGTGGGGATGGTGAGCAATTTGAAGCTTTCAAAAAAAATAGCTACACTTTTACTATATTCCACGGTAACAATATCTATTATTATTAGCATGATGTTTATATTCATAACATATCATTTTAAAAATAACTCAAACCAGGTTATTATAAACTATAAGTTAATACTTTTCGCTATTATTAGTTTGATATCTTTTGCTAATATAGGAGTTTATATATTTATAAATGAAAAAATTATAAAAAGATTAGGATTAATAGAAAAATCCATAAAAAAGCTAATAACCTCTACAGATATACATGATGAAAGCTTAGAAGTAGATGAAATAAGTAAACTTTATAATGAAATGAATACAGTAATGAATAAACTTATACATACAGAAAGTTATTTGCAGCAAGAAGAAAAAAATTATACAAATATATTAGATGCAATGTCAAATTCCTTTTTCCATTTAAAAGCAATAGTTGATGATGATGGGGAATATATAGATGGAATAATTGTTGATGTTAACTTAGCAGGGGTAGAGCTTTTAGGGCTTTCAAAAAAGGAAATTATAAATAATAAGTTTTCAGAAGTATATAAAAACTTCTCTAGGTATAAAATGCAGATATTGCAAATATTAAAAAGAATAAAAGAATCAAAATCTGAATGTGTTGCAAAAGAAATAAATATTGGAAATGATAAGTGGGGAGTAGTATCGATATACTCACTTAAAAAGGGATATTTTTCTATAATAATAAATAATGTAACGGAAATAAAAAAGTATGCTGAAGATATGACTTATTTAGCGAACTATGATACTTTAACAAAGTTATTAAATAGACATAATTTATTAGAATATTTAATGGGGTTAGTAAGTCAAGAAGAAGAGTTTAGTATATATTTTATAGATTTGGATAACTTTAAAAACATAAATGATACTTTAGGTCATAATACAGGAGATGAAGTTTTAAGGATTGCTGCTGATAGATTAACAGAATTATATTCAGATAATATAAAGGTTGGAAGATTAGGTGGAGATGAGTTTATAATAGTTAAAAAAGGACAAAATGATATAAATAATATAGAAAATTTAGCTAGAAATACACTAGACCTTTTAAATAAACCTTTTCAATTTAGTAGATATAGTTTTAATTTAAAAGCAAGCATAGGTATAAGCAATTATCCTAATCATGCAAAAGATGTATTTACTTTATTAAAATATGCAGATATATCTATGTATGAGGGTAAAGAAGAAGGCGGAAATACATTCAAAATATTTTCAGAGGAAATGTTAGAGAAGCTAAACCTTGAGAGTAGATTAAGCTTAGCAATAGATAATAATGAGTTTGAAGTTTATTATCAACCTATTTATGATGTGAAAAAAGACAAAATAGTAGGTGCTGAAGCCTTGATTAGATGGATGAGTCCAAGTGGTATAATTCCCCCTATTAAGTTTATACCTATAGCAAAGAAGAATGGAGATATAGTAAGAATAGATGAATTTGTATTAAAGGAAGCTTGTAAATATTGCAATAAAATAATAAGCCTTGGAGAAAAAGACTTCAAAATGTCAGTGAATATTTCCCATGGATTGTTAAATAAAACTGATTTTGTAGATAAAATTATTAGTATAGTAAATGAAGCCAATGTAAACCCTACATCTATAAAATTAGAAATTACTGAGGATGAAATAATAGATGATACTGAATTTACAGTTAATATCTTAAATAAACTTAGAAAGCTAGGTTTTAGGATAGCTTTAGATGATTTTGGAATTGGATATTCTTCATTTAATCACATAAAAACATTACCATTAGATACAATAAAAATAGATAGAAGTTTATTAATTAGCTTAGAGAAAGATGCTAAAACATTTTCTATTATAGAAACTTTAATTAATTTAGCGCATAGTTTAGATTTAGATATAGTATGTGAAGGAGTAGAACTGAAAAGTCAAATAGATTTACTTAAAAATATAAATTGCGATAGGATACAAGGGTTTTATATAAGTAGACCTTTGAATTTAAAGGATTTCGATGAATTTTTACTGGAATTTAATAATATAGATATAAAAGATATAGATGTTAATAAGCAAACTAGTATAAATTTTTAAGATTTAAATAAAGTTAAAATAATCTAGATAGAAAGAAGGGTTTTTTATGAAGATAATAAAAAAAGATGGAAGACTAGAAGAATTTAATGTTAAAAAGATAAAAACCAGCATAGAAAATGCGGCAAGAGATTCAGGAACAATGTTAAATGAATCAGATTTGAAAATACTAGTTAATGATGCTGAAAAAACTTTACTAAAAACAAGGAAGGATTCTTTAATTACTTCAAGTTATGAAGTAATAGGAGTAATTTTTGACATATTAAAAAGAGACGGATTTAATTCTATTTTAAGATCTTATTTAGAATTTGATAAATAGAGTAACTAATTTGATACATTAACACAATAAATTCATTTATAATTAATGTTATGTTATAATCTAATTAGCTTTAATTATAAACGGAGGATTAAGAATGTATAAGTTAGTAGCAATAGATATGGATGGGACTTTACTTAGAGAAGATAAGAGTATATCAGAAAGAACTAAGAAAGCCATTCAAGGAGCAAGAGAAAAAGGTGTTACAGTAGTTTTAGCTACAGGAAGACCAATAGAAGGTGTTTTGAGATATTTAGAAGAATTAGAAATGTTTACAGATAATGATTACGTACTTAGTTATAATGGAGCTTTAGTTCAAAAGACGAAAAGTAAAGAAATAATAACTAAGGTTGCATTAAGAGGAGCCGATTTACATTATTTAAAGAAGCTTAGTGATGAATTAGGTGTAAATATTCATGCATTTTGGGAGAATAAGGGCTTGATTACTCCTAAGAATAGTAAATATACAGAAGTTGAGGCACAAATTAATAATATAAATATTCATGAAATTGATATAGATCCTATAGCAGATGATGAAGTTATGATAAAAATAATGATGATAGATGAAGCTGAAATATTAGGACCAGCTATAGAAAAATTACCTAAAGATGTATATGAAAAGTACACAGTTGTAAGAAGTACACCATACTTTTTAGAATTTTTAAATAAAGACGCTAATAAAGGTGTAGGAGTAGAATTATTAGCTAAACATTTAGGAATAAAAAGAGAAGAAGTAATAACTTTAGGTGATGCAGGGAATGATTTGCATATGATAGAATATGCAGGGCTTGGAGTTGCAATGGGTAATGCCTTCGATGAAATAAAAGAAATTGCTGATTATATTACTGATACCAATGAAAATGATGGTGTTGCAAAAGTAATAGAAAAATTTATCTTAGAATAAAATAATTAGTATTAAAGGAGCTGTCGACCAATGATTTTTAAATCGTTGGTCGACGGCTCCGTTTTTGTTTTATTTAAATTTATATGAATTTTCTCTCAAAGTGTCATTTTTGAATATTTCTAGTTTCTCAATAATATAAACCTCTCTTTATAAATTATTATTTTTCTATTTTCAAAGGACCTCACGAAACGTTAGCCCCTTGTAAATCCTTGATTTTACTAGGTTTATTAAGGGTTTTATCAGATAAAAAATATCTATCTACTGTTTAAATATGCAGAAATCTATAGTTTTTAAAAAAATTTTACGTAAATTGAACTATAATATAACCTATTTCATTTTTCTAATTGCTTTTAAGTATTTTTAATGAACTATTGTCAAAATATAATCATATAAGTATATATAATAGATAAATACAGAAAGAAGGATGATTATGTGTGGAATAACAGGATTTGTGAATTTTAAGGAAAACATTAAAGATAATATTGGAATATTAAAATCTATGACTGATACACTAATTAATAGAGGACCAAATGCAGAAGGAACTTATATATCTAATAATGTAATGTTTGGACATAGAAGATTAGTTGTAGTTGATCCAGAAGGTGGAAAACAGCCTATGAAGAAGGTTGTTAATGGTAAAGAATATGTAATTGTATATAATGGAGAATTATATAATACTGAAGATTTAAGAAAAGAGCTTATCAAAGATGGATTTATTTTTGAGGCATATTCTGATACTGAGGTGTTATTACTTTCATATATTAGATGGGGAATGGATTGTATTAAGAAATTTAATGGTATTTTTGCATTTGCTATATATGATGAGAAGGAAAAGAGAGTTGTACTAGCAAGAGATGCAATGGGAGTTAAACCATTATTTTATACAATAAAAAATGGAACATTTATATTCGGATCAGAAATAAAAGCTTTATTTAAACATCCATATGTAGAACCAATAGTAGATAAAGATGGATTAACAGAATTATTTGCATTAGGACCAGCAGTTATTCCAGGAACAACAGTATATAAAGGAATAGAGGAAGTTAAACCAGCTCAGTATATACTTGTTAGGGAAGATGGTATAACTAAAGATATGTATTGGGAACTTAAAGCAGAAGAGTTTAATGAAAGTAAAGAGGAAGCGGTAGAGCATGTAAGAGATTTGCTTATTGATTCTATAAAAAGACAATTAGTTGGAGATGTTCCATTATGTACATTTTTATCAGGAGGATTAGATTCATCAGCTATATCAGCTATTGCAGCAGAGGAATATAGAAAGAAAAATAAAATTTTGACTACTTATTCAATAGATTATGAGGATAATGAAAAGTACTTTAAATCATCATTATTTCAACCAACTTCTGATCAACACTTTGCAGAAATTATGGCAGAATATATAGGTAGCAATCATAAAAATGTTGTATTAAATCATAGGGATTTAGTAAATTCATTAAATAATGCAGTTTTAGGAAGAGATTTACCAGGGATGGGAGATGTAGACTCCTCTTTATATTTATTTTGTAGAGAAGTAAAAAAAGACTTTGTTATAGCTCTATCTGGAGAATGTGCAGATGAGTTATTTGCTGGATATCCATGGTTTACTAATGAAGATATGATAAATGCTAATACATTTCCTTGGTCTAGATTTATAGGTGAAAGAAAAGCAATATTAAGTCCACAGCTTAAAGATTTAAAGATAGAAGAAGTTGCAAATCAAGCTTATTCAGATACTTTAAAAGAAGTTCCTCATTTAAGTGGAGAAAATAAACTAGAGCATAGAATGAGAGAATTATTTTACTTAAATTTAAGATGGTTTATGGTTAATTTATTAAACAGAAAAGATAGAATGAGTATGGCAAATAGTTTAGAAGTTAGAGTGCCATTTGCTGATTATAGATTAGTAGAGTATGCATTTAATATACCATCAAATATAAAGCTATTAGATGGAAGAGAGAAGGGACTATTAAGAAAATCATTAGAAGGAATATTACCTGATAATATAATATATAGAAAAAAGAGTCCATATCCAAAGACACATAATCCTATATATACAGATATGGTTTGTAATATAATGACTAAAGTTTTAAATGATAAGTCATCTCCAATATTAAATATAATAGATGAAAATAAAGTAAGAGAAATAGTTAATACAAAGGGAGAGTCATATAAGACCCCTTGGTATGGACAATTAATGACTGGACCACAAATGATTGCTTATTTAATACAAGTAAATAACTGGTTAGAGACTTATAATGTAAAATTGATATAGTTTTTTATAGGATCATGTAATTTATTTTAATTATATGATCTTATTTAATTGGTTCTGTTAGACATTTTCCTATAATAGAGACATTTAATTAAATCTACATATAAAAGGCCTATTTTTTGGATACTTTGCCAATTTATTTATATTTATATAAGGAGTAAAATTTAATAAGGAATAAAGGGGGAAAGACTTATGGGAAAAGAATTAGATTTAATTTTACAAGAAATAATAAATGATTTTAAAAGTATAGATGAGGTAGCTGGAATAAGTTTCGCAGGTTCATCAACTTCAAAAAGGGATGATAAACTGTCAGATGTGGATATAGATATCTTTACTTATTCAGATATTTCAGTGGAAGTGAGAGAAAAAATAATTAGTAAATATGCTGGTTACAAAGAAGTGGGCAATGATTATTGGGGACAAGGAGATGAATTTATATTAAGAGATAAAAATACTCCTATTGATATAGCTTATTTTGAAATTGATTGGATAGAAGATACAATAGAAAATATCTTAGTAAAATATAATGCTTCAACAGGATATACAACATGTTTTTGGCATAATATAAAAAATGCAAAAATTATTTTTGATAGAGAAGGAAGATTGAATAAATTAAAGGATATGACAAATATTAATTATCCTAAGATACTTAAGGAAAATATTATTAAAAAGAATTATCCATTATTAAAGAAAAATATTTCTTCTTATTATAATCAAATAAGTAAAGCAGTAAGTAGAGAAGATTTAAATAGTGTTAATCATAGATTAGCAGGATTTTTAGCAAGTTATTTTGATATAATATTTGCTATTAATGAAATGCCTCATCCTGGTGAGAAGAGACTAGTGAGTATTATAAAAAATTCCTGTACTAAAATACCAATGAACTTTGAAGAAGATATAAATAATATTTTAAAAGCTTCAAGTAGTTTAAATAAAGATTTATTATTGAACTTGGATTCATTAATAATTAATTTAGAGGAAATTTTATAATTAAAATTCAGTTGTTGTATGTTTAATTTATCAGAATTATAATATAGATAAATAATTTAGTTAGGATGATATTATGGCAACAGCAATTTATAGAAATGGAAATATAAAAGAAAATATAGATATAAATGAAAAATCAGAGGATGTAGTTGGTTATTTATATAATTCAAATAATTTTAAAAGAATAAGTGAAGAAGTTTTAACAAATATTCATAAAGATATAATAATAAAAAGTAAGGATATGATATTTTTAAAAATACCATTTATAGTGGAAGGAAATAAGGTTTTAATAGATGCAGTTATAGAAAATGATGAGTTTATAGTAAATTATGAAGATGATACCTTAATAGAGTTTTTAAATGAAAAAATATCTTTACATAAAAAGGTCGACAAGAATATGCTTTGCTTATTTTTATTTCAATATTTTTCATATGCATATACAGAAGAATTATTAAGTATAGAAGAGAGAATAGATAATTTATTTGAAGAAGCAGTTTATAAAGGAAATGTAGATAATAAAGAAATACTAGAAATGAAACGAATAGTTTCATTAATAAAAAGATTTACTTTATATTACAAATCTATGATAACTTATTTAGATGATGAGTTTAGTGGATTAGATCTTTATGATAAAGTTTTATTAGTTTTAAATAATACATTAAGCTTAGTTGATAATATTCAAAGCTCTATATATTCTTGTATAGATATATATAACTCAGAATTATCAAATAAGATGAATAAAACTATGCAATTATTAACTGTAATAACAGTATCAACTTTACCACTAACAGTAGTGTCAGGAATATTTGGAATGAATTTTTCAAATATGCCATTGCTATATAATAATAATGGTTTTTATATTTCTATGGGACTTACATTAGTGATTATAATTTCAGAAATAATATATTTTAAAGGAAAGAAATATCTATAGTTAGTTATTAAAGAAATAATAATTAAAAATAATTATACGAAAAATAAAATAAAAGAATAAGCATATACAAAATTGTATATGCTTATTTTTTACATCAAGTATCTGATTCCTAGTGTTTTATAATCTTTAATATATATTCTTGGAGCTCTTCTTCCTATAAGACAAAGAACTTCATAGCTAATTGTATTTAATAAACTTGCCATATCCTCAGCATCAAACTTAACATCACCATCTGATCCTAATAATATAACTTCATCTCCAAGAGAAACATTTTCTATATCAGTTATATCCACCATAAATTGATCCATGCAAACATTTCCTATAATAGGAGCAAGTTTTCCATTTATAATAACTTTTCCTTTATTAGAAAGATCTCTTGAATATCCATCAGCATAACCAACAGGCAAAGTTGCAACTGTAGTTTTTCTTTTAGTTTTAAAAGCCTGACCATATCCTATATATTCATTTTCCTCAACTTCTTTAATATGAATAATTTTTGTTTTCCATGTTAAAACAGGCTTTATATTAAAGTGTTCTTTATCTACATCATTTGAAGGGTAGTAACCATATTGAATTATTCCAGGTCTTACACAATCATAATGACTTTGAGGTAAATCAATTATTGCTGCGCTATTAGATAAATTTTTCTTATTAATATTAACACCATTTTCAAATAACTTATCTAAGAATGAGTTATAAATTTCAATTTGATTTAATGAATAACTTTTATCTTTAGAATCAGCAGTAGAGAAATGAGAAAAAATACTTTCAATTTTTAAATTGCTTAAATTAGAAATATTTAGTATATCATTTATACTAGCATCATTTTTTCTAAAACCAATTCTACCCATTCCAGAATCTATGGCTATGTGTATAGGTATTATTTTGTTTAAGGCTTTTGCTTTATTATTAAGGTTTATAGCAAATTCATAGGATGATACAGTTGGTTCTACATCATATTCAAGTAAAGCGTCTATAGCATAATTTTCGCTAATTCCAAGTAGCATTATAGGAGATTTTATATCATTTTCTCTAAGCTCTATAGCTTCAACTATATTTGCAACAGCAAGCCTTTTAATACCATTATTAATTAAAACTTTAGATATTTCTACAGCTCCATGACCATAGGCATTAGCTTTAACAACTCCAATTATTTCACTACCATGTGATTTATTTTTTATTTGCTCTATATTATATATAAAATTATTTAAATTAATTTCTGCCCAAATTGGATGTAATAAATTCATATCTAAAACTCCTCACTATTATTTGACTTATTAGCAATACTGTTGATATTATTATATCACAGACTGATTCTTTGGTAAGTATCAGTTTTTGTATAATTAATAGTATCAGATGGAGAATGAAAATGGATATTTTAACTATAGCTTTAGATAACAATAATAGTGTTCCTTTATATATACAATTATATAATTTTATAAAAAACGAAATACAAAATGGGAATATAGAATCTAAAAGTAAGCTACCTTCAAAAAGAAAGTTATCTAAGCATTTAGAAATTAGTCAAAATACAATAGAATCAGCCTATGAGCAGCTTATTGCAGAAGGGTATATCATATCTATTCCAAAGAAGGGTTATTATGTATCAGAATTGCAAGGAGTTATTAATATAAATAATAATATTAAAAGAAAAGATAACAAAAGTACATTTAGAAAAAAATATAAGTATGAATTTTTTTCAAGTAGAGTAGATTTAGAAAGCTTTCCTTATACGATATGGAGAAAAATAAATAAGGATATTATTAATGAAGAAAACAGAAATTTATTACAAATAGGTCATTCTCAAGGAGATAGAAACTTACGAGAAGTTATTTCTAATTATTTGAGATTTTCTAGAGGAGTTAATTCAACTGCAGATAATATAGTTATTGGGGCTGGAACTGAATATTTAGTACAACTTTTAATAAATATTTTAGGAAATAGCAAAATATATGGAATGGAAGAACCAGGATATTATAAAATAAGAAAAATATTAAATAGTCATAATATAGATGCTAAAGCTATAAAAATAGATAATCAAGGAATTAATGTAGAAGAACTATGTAATAGTAAAGCTGATATAGTTCATATAACGCCTTCTCATCAGTTTCCAACAGGGGTTATTATGCCTATAAGTAGAAGGATGCAAGTATTAGCTTGGGCTAAAGGAAAAGAAAATAGATATATTATAGAAGATGATTATGATAGTGAGTTTAGGTTTGAAGGAAAACCAATTCCTGCACTTCAAAGTTTAGATACAGACGGAAAAGTTATATATTTAGGTACTTTTTCAAAATCCTTTGCTCCTTCTATTAGAATAGGGTATATGGTATTGCCAGATGAGTTAATAAAAATATATAGAGAAAATTTTAGTTTTTATGCTTGCACAGTTTCTAGAATAAATCAACAAGCATTATATAGGTTTATAGAAGAAGGGCATTTTGAAAGACATTTAAATAAAATGAGAAATATATATAAGAAAAAAAGAGAGTTTTTAGTAGCATCAATAAAAAGATATTTATTAGGAACAGAAATAATAGGAACAAACTCTGGGCTACATTTACTATTAAGAGTTAATAATGGTATGAATGAAGAAGAATTAATAAAAAGAGCAGAAGAAAAGGGAATTAATATTTTAGGTTTATCAAGGTCGTATTTTAATGTTAAAGTTGATACGGCTACAGTTTTTTTAGGATACGCAAGTTTAACTTGTGAGGAAATAAAAGAAGCTATAATCCAATTAAAAGAAGCATGGAATTTATAATATATATATATGTTTAATTAAAATATAATTAGGAATAATAATATAAGTAATAATAGCAACTAGAAGGAGTTTATATTATGTCTTATATTAACTTTAAAGAAGAAGTAAATGTTTCAAATATACAACTAGAAAAAAGAATTAAAAATAATGAAAAATTGTTTAATGAAATTAGATTAAACAAAAACTTACCAAAAGAATATGTTCCAAATGAAAAGTACAGTTATAAGGATTTTAATGAATCAGTTTTTGGTGGTGGACATCCAAAATCGGAAGATGAATTTGAAGAAATAAGTAATACTGATATAGTGTGTTCTAAATTTATTAATTGTAGATTTTCTAATATAAAATTTAAATCCTGTAGATTTATTGGATGTCAATTTATTAATTGTGATTTTATTGGTGGAGGGGCAGTTTTTGAAGAATGTATTTTTATCAAAGAGGAAAGTGATGTAATACCAAATCTTAATAAAGAAGATAATTTTTCATGTGAGTTTAATCAATGTAAAATATATGCAAAATTCTTAAGTTGCAACTTAAGCCATTTAGTGTTTAACAAATGTGATTTAAATGATACTAATTTTGAATTAAGTGATATGACAGGTGTTATGATTTTCTATTCAGATTTAAAAATGATAATAATTATAGATGTCGATCTATCAGGAGCCAAAATAGTAGATTCATATATAGAGGATTTAGAGTTTAGAGATAAATATAAAAGTAAATTAGATGAAAAATCTTTTATAGACAAGATACGACCAAAAAAGAAAACAAGAGATGAATATGAAGGAATTTATACTGTATATGAAACTATAGCAAATAAATTTAAAGAAAATACTTTAAATAATAACTTTGGTGAGTATTATTATCTATGTAAAAAAACACAGATGAAGACTTTAAAGCCATTACCTAAAATAGGTTCATTTATTAGCTTAGTATCATGTGGATATGGTGAAAGACCTTCATATGCTGCATATTTTTCGTTATTTATAATATTTGTATTTTCAATTTTATACTTAATATTTGGAATTAAAGTAGATGAAGAAATAATAAGATATAGCTTAGGAAATAAACCTACATTAACAGAGTTTTTAAAAGACTATAACGAATCCTTAAATTTAAGTACTGGAATGTTTGCAGGAGTAGGACTTAACGAAGCACAGCCAGCTCCTATGTCCTATATGCTTAGCAATATAGAAATGTTATTGGGCGTACTTATGATGGGAATTGGAATAGGGGCATTAGTTAAAAAATTAGTAAGATAAAAGTTAAAATATAAAAAGGGGTGTATCAAGCACCTCTTTTTATATTCTAACTTTTATTCAATCTAGCTCCCCATTAATTAAATTTTTCTTATATACATAATTAATAATAATTCTTCGAAATTTTTATGTAAAATAATTGAATAAAAGTATTATAATGAAATGTTTCATTAATAAAGAATAAAAAAATATTGTTTTTCAATAAGAAACTCTTGATAAATAAATTTTGAAATGATAATATATATTTAATTGAGGAAGGAGAGATTAAAGTGGAATTAAAAGAAGAGAAATTTTTATCTAAGATATTATCAATAGTTCTTAATATTAGTATTTTATTTGGAATAATCCTTACAATTATTTTGTTTTATACAATTTTTTATAAAGGAGGAATACAAGATTCTATTATAAATAAGGGATTAATAATAGCACTATTAGTGATAGGAATAAGTAGTTTATTTTATATAGTCTTTCAACTTAGAGGTATAATAAAAACTTTAATAAAAGGAGATCCATTTGTTAGATCAAATGCAGCAGCTTTCAAAAGAATTTCATTAGCATCATTAATTATATCATTATGTTATTTTTTAAATTTATTTATAAATTCTAAACTTAAAGAATTTAAGTTTATATATGTTGATAATATGGGGATTCATACAGATATGGAAGTTTTCATATTCTTATTTGCATCAGCATTTATATTTATATTAGCAAAGGTTTTTGATAAAGCAGTTACTTTTAAAGAAGAAAATGATTTAACAATATGATGAAGGAGAAGAGTATGGCTATAATTGTGAACTTAGATGTTATGATGGCAAAGAGAAAAATATCCTTAAATGAATTAGCTGAAAAGGTTGGAATAACAAATGCAAATCTTTCTATATTAAAAAACAATAAAGCTAAAGCAATTAGGTTTTCAACTTTAGAAGCTATTTGCAAGGAACTTAATTGTCAGCCAGGAGATATCTTAGAATATATAGATGAATAAAAAGGAGGAGCATAGATGGTCAATGCTGTTTGTTTAGTTTTAATGAAGGATGAAAAGATTCTTTTATTAAAAAGGTCAAAAAATAGATTACCAGTTATAATAATGAAAGGAGAAGAAACTCCAGAAGAGTGCGTAAATAGGTGGAAAAAAGGAACTATTGAAGTAGAAGATGCACAAATTATTAATTATAACAAAAAAATTAATGTAGATGAGTATAATATTAGTTTAATATTTATGGATGCTACTAATTTAGATGTGAATTTAGTAGATGAAAATTTAACTTTTGAAGAATGTAGATGGGCAAATAATATCAACAAAATTGAAAATGAATTTTTAAAATATATAGTATTACAGTGTAATCTAAATAATTATACTTCTATTGCAGTAGAAGCATTAAAAGATTCTATTAACATGAAAAAAAATTACAAGATAAAAAATTCCATACTAAATATTGAAAAAGAGAATATGGATACAAAAAAGGCATTAATGCTTATAGCACTTTCTTTATTGTTTGGAATATTATTTTCTAAATTTATTTTTGGATATTTAGGTATTTCTTTAGTAATTTTAAATATTTTGATGATAGCAATTTTCTTTGTTACAGTTGGAGCAAAAAATAGAAATTTATTAGGATATTTTTTCATATTATCAAGCTTTCTTCTGTCTTGTAGTTACGCAATTTTTACAAATGATTTATTTAGAACATTAAATTTATTTGTAGTTCCAATATCATTATTTTCAGGATTTCTATTATTAAGTTATAACAATATTCCCTTTAAGCTATTAAGTTTTGGAACTGTTTTTCTTGAAATAATAGTAGGGCAATCTGTAGAGAATTCATTTAAACTTCCTAAAGTGGTTAAAGCTTCCTTGAAGAAAGATACTTCGAAAAAAGAAAATAATAATATTAAATCAATATTAACAGGTATATTAATATCAGTACCTTTAATTATAGTATTGGGAAGCTTACTAGCTGGAGCAGATGAAATTTTTAATTATTATTTAAAAAATATATGGACATATATAAATATACAGAATTTTTATGAATTAATATATAAAATTATCGTAGCACTAATAGTAATGTTTTTAATCTTTGGTTTATATTATAGTTTAAATTCTACTAAAATAAAGGAAATAGATAACAATACTACAAATAAGCCTTTTAATTCAGTTACTGTAATAACAGTCTTGATATGCATAATTGCTTTATATTTAATATTTACTAAAATACAAATTTCTTATTTATATTTAAATAAGGAGTTGCCAAATGGATTTGACTTTGCAAATTATGCAAGAAAAGGTTTCTTTCAATTAGGTACTTTAGTAATAATAAATTTAGCTATAATAACATTAATGATTTTTAAAACATCTACTAACAGTAGTATTATGAAAAAATCTTTAAATTCTTTATATAGCATAATAACATTGTTAACTATAAACATGGGAGCTTCAGCTATATACAAAATGAATTTATATATAGAAGCATTTGGTTACACTAGATTAAGAATTTTAGTGCAAGTTTTTACAGTGTTTTTATGTCTAGTGTTAATAATATTAATGATATTTATATGGAGCAAAAAAAGTTTGTTTAAACCAATATCTATTGTTGGGTTATCTATGTATTTATGTTTAAATTATTTTAATATAGATAATTATATAGCAAAAAAGAATATGGAAATTATGAATTCAAATAATGAAATAGACGTATGGTATCTTATTACATTATCACAAGATGCATATGATTCTATAACAGAAGGATATAAGCAAGGAACGATAGAAGATAAAGATTATAAATATTGGAAGAATAGAAGGATTGATAAAAAATTAAAGTGGTATGAATACAACTATTTTAACAGTAAAGGAAAATAAAGAAGAATAAAATAAGTAAATTATAAAAAGGAGTTCTATAAAAATAATCTTTCTATTATTTTTATAGAACTCCTTTATTTTGTTTAAAGTATTCCTAAATCAAATTTCCAATTAAGAATTCTTAATACAGATTCATTTATACGATCTTCTGTAATTACTCCATTTTTTAAAGCTTCTAATACAGAGGGAATTTGAATATGAAAATCTGATGCAATTATTAAATCATTGCCAGCAGTTATTGCAAGTACTGCCGAAGTAGAATCTCCTATATACTCCTTTATAGCATCCATTTGTAAATCATCAGTCATAATAATTCCATCATAATTCAATTCATTTCTAATAATTTTATGAACATTAGGTGAAAGAGATGCTGGAAGATTTTCATCCATAGATTTTACTATATTATGAGAAACTAATATACTTTCAGATCCTGCTTCTATGCCTGCTTCAAATGGTAGAAAATCAGAATTTTTGAATGTATCATAGCTTCTTTCGTCAATAGATATACCTGTATGAGTATCTATATTATTACCGTAACCAGGAAAATGCTTTAAAGTAGAACCTATTTTATTTTCTTTCATAGTACTAACTACTGTTTTTGTATATTGAGATGTTTCTAATGCATTTTTACCAAAGGTTCTTGGATAAATATAATCATCTGGATTTATAGATACATCACAAACAGGAGCTAGATTAACGTTGATTCCTAAACTTTTTAGTAAAGTGGCTTTTTCTTTTGTGTCACTAATTATTAAAGGGTATCCTCCTTCATTATATAAATCCTGAGGAGAATAGAAGGGAATAGCTCTAAACTCAGAGTATCTGCTTAATCTATTAACTATTCCACCTTCCTCGTCTATTCCAATAAGTAGCTTTATTTTAGATGAATTTTGATATTCTTTTATAGTATTAGTTAAAGATTCTTTTGTTTCGTTATTTATGTTAGCATCAAATAAAATATATCCACCAATATAATATTTTTTTAAATCTTCTAATGCACTATCTTTTCTACATCTAACGAAAAACATTTGTCCAACTTTCTCTTCTAAGGACATTGTTTTAAGTAAATTAGAAGCTTTTTCTCTATTTGATAATGGATTTTTTTCAGGTATAGAATAAGGATTTGACTCATTGTTAGAATCTTCATTTATTATATTATAATTATTATTTAAGAATTTATTTATTAAAAATCCTGATAAAATTGATAAGATTATAAACATTAGAACTAATAAAAATTTTTTCATAAT
Source organism: Clostridium sp. LS3 (assembly GCF_055330225.1). Classification (NCBI taxonomy): domain Bacteria; kingdom Bacillati; phylum Bacillota; class Clostridia; order Eubacteriales; family Clostridiaceae; genus Clostridium; species Clostridium sp. LS3. Next base: position 3,234,590 of record NZ_CM143921.1, on the reverse strand, counting down.
TAAATTCTCCAAGTGTTATTTTAATATATTATAAATAAGAATTTTATTAATATATTTCTCTGTATACTATGATTATAACCCAAATTAATTGCTTTATATTCAATGTAGTAAGCTTTAAATCTGAATATGAGTCTTAGAAAGTTATTTATAAGATTATTAACTATATGAAATGGTAAAGAACTTCCAAATTGAAACGATAGTATAATTAAAGCTAAGGGGGAGATTTTATGCAAATTCAAAGACTAAATAATTGGAACAATCCAATATATAATAAGCTTAAAGAAGCTTCAGAAAATCAAAAGAAAGAAAAATTAGAGGATGGAAAAAGTATCACTATAGAAAAATCCTCAAATCAAATAATAAAAAACTTACAGAGACTAAAAGAAGATTTTAAAGAACAAAAAAGAGAGCTTCAAGAAACTGAAATGGACCCTAAAGAAAAAAGAATGAAGCTTGAAGAACTAAATAAAAAAATTGCTGAAATAGAAGCAGAAATACAACAAATGAGATTAATAGAAAAAGAAAAAGAGGCCTTAGAGAAACAACATAAGCTAGAAGAAAAAAGTAAAAAGGATGAAATTATTAATTCTAAAAACAAAATGAACTTTAATGAAAATATTGATGGAATAATAATTGAAGACAGCCTAAAGAAGTTAATAGCAGCTAAACATAAATTAAGAAATGCAAATGATTTTGGTAAAACTAAAGCAGCACTAGAAGTAGAAAGAGGGTACTTAAAGCTTACAGGAGATGAAAATTCTTTTGTTGATAAGCAATATGGTAAATTAACTAAAGGAATAAGAGGTATAGAAAATAGGATTTTAAATGAAGTAGGAAAAGTTAATAAAGAGGTTAGTGAGATAAACAAAGATAAAAAGGATAAGAAAGAAGAAAATAGCAAAGAATAAAGTATAAAATATTTACAAAGGGGAAATGTAAAGTTATAATGTTACTGGTAACAAATTAATAAATGGCATTGAAAGAGAAGAGTATATAGAAATTTAATTTAAAGAGATCTAGGGATGGTGTAATCCTAGAAGTTAAATCTATAGAAAGAAGCTCTTGAGCTATAAACTGAAAAAGCATATATTTGCAAGTAGGTTTATGGGATTCTCCCCTTACAGAGAATGAGTGGATTAATTTTTAATTAATCAATTTAGGTGGTAACGCGGAATTTTGTCTTTCGTCCTAAGGTTTTTAGGATGGAAGACTTTTTTATTTATATAAAATTTTAAACTACGGAAGGAAGATAAATATGAGTTTTGAAAAATTAGCAGAATTAATATTTCCAAATGTTGATAAGACAATAGAAGATTATACTTCACAATATCCAAAAAGAAATTTAAAAGAAGGTGCTGTTGTTTCAAGATATGCACCATCACCAACAGGTTTCCAACATATTGGAGGAGTTTTCGCAGCATTAATTAATGAAAGATTAGCAAGTCAAACAGAAGGTGTTTTTTATTTAAGAATAGAAGATACTGATCAAAAAAGAGAAGTAGAAGGTGCAATATTAGATACAATTCAAACAATGCATAACTTTGGAATGGATTTTAATGAAGGAATGACTGGAGATAATACATCTAAAGGAGAATATGGTCCATATAGACAAAGTGAAAGAGCTGAAATCTATAAAGCTTTTGCAAAAGATTTAATTAAAAAAGGTTTAGCATATCCTTCTTTCGATGCACCAGAAGAATTAGCAGAACTTAGAGAAAAACAAATTGCAGCTAAAATAACTCCAGGATACTATGGAGAATTTGCTAAAGATAGAAACTTAAGTCCAGAAGAATATATAGAAAAAATTAAAAATGGTGAAAGTTATATAATTAGATTTAAGTCACCTGGAAATATCGAAAACAGAGTAGAGTTCCATGACTTGATAAAGGGAGATATAAGCTTCCCAGAAAATAATCAAGATATAGTTATAATAAAGGGAGATGGACTTCCTACATATCATTTTGCACATGCTGTAGATGATGCTTTAATGAGAACTACTCATGTTATTAGAGGAGAAGAATGGCTATCATCTTTACCTATACATGTTCAATTATTTGATGTATTAGGATTAGATAGACCTAATTATGCACATATACCAACAATAATGAAAAATGATAATGGATCAAAGAGAAAATTATCAAAGAGAAAAGATGCGGAAGCAGCAGTTTCATATTACAAAGAAGTTGGATATCCAATGGTATCAGTAATTGAATATTTATTAAACATAATAAATTCGACATTTGAAGATTGGAGAGCTGAAAATCCAAGCTTAGATTATCATGAATTCCAAGTTGCTTTAGATAAGATGAGTAAATCAGGAGCTTTATTTGATATAGTTAAATTAAATGATGTAAGCAAAGAAGTTATCTGTAAAATGAAAGCTGATGTAGTTTACGATTATTATACAGCTTGGGCTAAAGAGTACGATAAAGAAATGTATGATTTAGTAACATCAAATGAAAAGATGTCAAAAGAAATCTTCAATATAGATAAAGAAGGTCCAAAGCCAAGAAAAGACTTTGCAAAGTGGGATGAAGTAAGAGGGAAGGTTGATTATTTCTTTGATGAATTATTTAATAAAGAAACATCAGAAAATGTTGAACTTCCAAAGACTTTAAGCTTAGAAAATGCAAAAGAAGTAATAAAAGTATATAAAGATAAATTTAACTTTAATGCAGGAAGTCAAGAAAATTGGTTTGAAGATTTAAAGGTTATTGGAGCAGAGCTTGGATATTGTGCTAATAGAAAAGAATATAAAGCAAATCCAGATGCCTTTAAGGGAATGATTTCTGATGTGGCTGGAGCTGTAAGAGCTGCTCTATCTCATAGAAGTAATACTCCTGATCTTTATACTATTATGCAAATATTAGGTGAAGACAAAGTAAGAGCTAGATTTGAAGCATTTATAAATCTATAATACAAAAACTAGGGCAGTGTATTAAAATAAATTTTGATACCTACAATGAGAAAAGGAGAATTCTTAATGAATTCTCCTTTTTGCATATTATTGAGATGTAATTTATTTATTATATTTATATCAATTAGAATATGAATTGATGCTGCAGAAATCTATTTAATAAGCAATTCAAAAGTGATATAACCTATAGGTGTAATATTAAGTAGCAATACCATGAAACTATATAAGCAATTATTAAAATCAAGGAATTAACTAGTTTGCTTTAAGTAATATAAGAAGGAATATTACTTAATAATATAGAAAAATTAAAAATAATTATTGAAATTGATATATATTATTATGTAAAATTATAGTAACAAAATTAAAAGGAGATGAACTTATGGATAATTATAATGTAGTACTTGAATGTTTTGAAAAAAATGATGAAGCAATGAATGCGACTGCAGTTGCAGAGAAAACAGGAATAGACAAAAAAGAAGTTTCAAAAGTTATGGATAAACTTAAAAAGGAAGAAAAAATTTATTCTCCAAAAAGATGTTACTGGCAAATAAAGAGAGACTAATAAAAAGCTGAGGAAACTCAGCTTTTTTGTATACAACAATCTATTTTTGTAATACTATAATTATAGTGGTTTAACAAAATTAACCATTAATTATCTGAAAGGATGTGATGTTTTATGATGAGTTTAGTAAGAAGTAATAAAAATTATATTGTTGTTAATGGGAAGGTGACTACAGTATAGCAATAAATTAAATATCCTTCCCAATAAGTTATATTTCGGGAGGAAAAATGAATAATAAAAACTTACTAGAATTAGGATTAAATGAAGGATACATTAAGGAAGCAAGTATTTATAATGAAAACTTGTATATAGGAAGAATTTCAGTACAATACAAAGATATTTATAAAGTCTTTACAGAAGAAGGAGAAGTATTTGCAAGGGTATCTGGTAAATTATCATATTCTTCAAATAGTATCTTAGATTATCCTGTAGTAGGAGATTGGGTATTATTAGATAGATCAGATAATAAAAATGGAGATGCTATAATTCATAAAGCTTTATCTAGAAAAAGTTATTTTTCAAGAAAGATTGCTGGAAGTAGGTTTGATACTCAAGTTGTTGCAGCAAATATTGATTATATATTTATTTGCATGGCCTTAAATAATGATTTTAATATCAACAGGCTTGAAAGATATATAGCTGTAGCATGGGATAGTATGGCAATACCAGTTATAATATTGACTAAGTCAGATTTATGCGAAGATATAGATGAAAGACTTAGAGAAGTTGAGGAAGTCGCTGTAGGTATAGAAATATTAGTAACTTCAAGTTTAAATGGAAATGGATATGAAAAAGTTAAAGAATATATTAAAAAAGGAATAACAATAGCTTTTATAGGTTCATCAGGAGTAGGAAAATCTACTTTAATTAATAATCTTCTAGAGAAAGATTTATTAAAAACTAATTCAGTAGATGAAAATGATAAAGGAAGACATACAACTACTCATAGAGAATTATTTTTATTAAAGGATGGAGGAGTAATAATAGATACTCCTGGAATGAGAGAGCTTGGATTAATGTCTGCCGACGTAGATAAATCCTTTAGTAACATTGAAGAGCTAGAAAGGCAATGCAAATTCTCAGATTGCACTCATAGAAATGAACCTAAGTGTGCAGTAAGAGAAGCAATTGCAAATGGAGCTCTAGATCCAGATAGATTAGAGCGATATAGAAAGCTTAAAAGAGAAGAAGAATACAATTTATCAAAGTCTAAGCAACAAGAGAAGCAAAGAATAAAAAATATGATGAAGGGTAAGAGATAAAATGAGTATATATTTAAAAGATATTGATGAAGATAATTTATTACAATGCACACTCTTAACCACTAATAAAGATGGGAAAAATTATGTTTTTGAAGAATTTGTTGCTTCCAATGCTTTTTCTATTGCACAGTCTAAAATACAAAAAGGTTGGACTGTAAAAGCAATATATAATGAAGATTTAATGATTGGGTTCACCATGTATGGATATTGTTATGAGTATGATTTTTATGAAATATGCAGGTTTATGATAGATCATAAATATCAGGGCAAGGGATATGGAAAAATTTCATTAGGTAAAATAATTGATGAAATGAAGAAGCTTAAGGATTGCAAAGATATATATATTTCCTTTGATTCAAAGAATAATATTGCTCAAAATCTTTATGAAAGTCTTGGGTTTAAAGACACAGGAAGAATTATAGAAGATGAATTATTATTTAAATTAACAATATAAGAAAATAAATAAAAAGAGTTGCGTAAGCAACTCTTTTTTACAATAATTATTATAAAATTTAATTGAACCTTTAAAGTGACATATACGTCTAATTAAGTGAAGGGAAATTAACATAGCTATGTAAGATGGGGAAGGAGAAATGGAATGGGGATATCTAATATCATTCCTATAGGAGTATTTAATAAATTTAAAGATGAAAAGCTTAAGAAAAATAATGTTAGATTGGCTATAGAGGGAGAGAAAGAGGCGTTTAATAGTCTAATTAAAGAAAACTTAAACTCTTTATATATTGTAGCTAGAGGGATTTTAAATAGTGAATATGATATAGAAGATGCTATTCAAAGCACTATATTAAAAGCTTATGAGAAAATTTTATATTTAAAAAATGAAGAATTTTTTAAAACGTGGATAACAAGAATTTTAATAAATGAATGTAACAACATAATAAGAAAAAATAAAAAGATTACTTATATTGAAGATTCACAAATCAATAATGAAATTTATGAGGATAAATATAAAAATTTAGATTTAATTAAAGCAATAAATTCATTAAATTCTGATTTAAAGATAACTATGTGGCTATTTTATTTCAATGATATGTCCATAGAGGAAATAAGTAATACTTTAAAAATACCTAAGGGAACTGTAAAGTCGAGATTAAATAGAGGGAGAGAAAAGATTTATAATATTATGAGTGAGGGTGATAATCATGAATAAGTATGATAAAGATAAATTTAATAAAGATAAATTTAATAAAGTTATTAAAGATAAAATAAGGGGCATTAAAATAGATATGCCAGATACACTTAAAAGTAATATATTAAAAACTTTAGAAAATTTACCAGATAGAAAAGCAAAAAGAAAAAGTAAATTTAGAAAAGTATCTGGATTAGTATCTGGAGTTATAATTTGTATGTTAGCCTTTAATGTATTTATGCCTGCATATGCAGAAAGTTTACCACTTATAGGACCAACTTTTAAAAGTATAAATGATGCTATAGGTGTCGGTGATAAATATGTAAAAGGATCTAAGGATATAAATATAACAAAAAAGTACGAAGATACTACAATGACGATTAAGAATATTTACTATGATGGAGTTGAACTTGCCATAGCATATGAGCTAAAGTCAGAAAAGGGATTTGATGATAAACCTATAATATTCCCTATTATGAAAAGTGGATTTAAAGATATAAATTATAAAAATGAAGAAAATGACGGTGAGTTCATAGATGAAAATACTTATGTTGGACTAGCATCTTATGCACTTACAGAAAATGAATTATCAGATAAGGCAAAAATAGAATTTATAGTTAATGATTTATATGGAAATTGGGCTGGATATTATCCTGAAAAGTTCAAATTTAAGTTTTCTATAGATTCTAGGGATATGGGAAAAGAAACATATGAAGTAAATAAAGAAATAAAACATGATGATAGTATATTTAAGATTAAGGAGCTAATTACATCAAAACTAAATACTATTATTTATTTAGATACAGATATACAGCTTGTAAAAGATGATGAAAATAATTCGAAGAATTTTTGGGAAAAGTATACATTGAAGTTCTTGATACAGGATAATAAGGGATTTCCTTTAGGCATGATAGGGGGATCAGGTAGTGGAAGAAATGTAAATGATGAAAGAGTTAAAGGAAATTATTATTGGAGGTATGAAGGTATTCCAGAAGAAACAAAATCAATAACTATTATACCTGTTATAAATGAAAGTAATTATAATAGAGAATTAATGGTAGAGAAAATTAATAAAAATAATGAAACACTAATAAAATTAGAAACAGGGGAAGAATATATTATAAAAAATATTGATTTCAAAGATGATAAAACTGTATTAGATGTAAAAGTTAAAAAATATCTATACAGATTAGATAATATAGAGATTTCAATTTGGGATGAAGACAAAGTAGAAAAATATAAAAACTCTAATAATGGTCAAGAAGAAAATTGGTATAAGGATACAAGAGATATAGAAATTCTAGAAACTAAATTTAATGGGATAGATGATGGTTACAACTTCACCCTAACATTGCCAGCATTGGATAAGAATAAAGAGTATTTTATCACTAAGATGAGGAGTGGAGATAAAATATTAGAAAATGAAAAAATAACTATTAATTTAGATGAATAATTTCTAATAATATATAAATATCATTAAGCTAGAAATACTGTATTACTATAACTTTGTAATACAGTATTTTTATTAAATTTTTTAGTAAGACTATGTAAAGTTATATATTTCGAAATTTTAAAGGAAAATAACTAAAAAGCCTTGAAGTAAACCAATAGCAGCACCTAATACTAGTCCTAAAATTTCAATATGTTTCAATTCCTTTTTTGCAACTTTAATTATTATATCTTCAAGTTGCACTAAATCTAATTCATTAATCTTTTCTTCAACAATTTTTTGAATATCTACCTTTTCTTTTGCATTTAATAATAAGTCATCACTAATTTCATTAATTGCAATTGGAACTTCCTTATTTAAAATTTCATCAATATAAGGAGAAGCCATCATTCTAAAAGGCATAGGAATAATATTTAATTTCTCGTTTATTATATTTTTTATTTTATCTGTTATGTAGGAATTAAAATCTTCCCCATCAGAACTTTTAAGAGCTTGGTTTAATATATCATCCATTGAGAGCAATTCATTAGAAATTATTTCGCCTATATTAGCAGCAATTTCATTTTTTCTTTTAGGAATTAGTCCTAAGATTTCAATATTTAAAATTGGAATTTTAACTGGGGTAATAGGTCTAAATAAAAGCTTAATAGCCAAAATGTTAGTTATCCAACCAATTAATCCCCCAACTATAGTTAACATCGAAATAGTAAATAAAGTATTCATTTAAGTAAGCCTCCTAATTATGTAAAACTTATAATCAATAATGCTAAATTATATATAAATAACTTAGCATTAAATAAAATAATAAAACCTATAGATAATTTTATAGGCAATATATAAATTTTTCAAGGAAAATTTGACTGATTAGTATAAAAAATTGAGATTTAAATTATAAATTAAAAAAGGTTGCTTTTGAGCAACCTTTTTACAAAAATATATTAATTTAGTTTCAATTAAGTATCATCTTATTTTAAAATTCATTAATTATAGTTTAAATGAGCTTTTTAATGATACGATTCTATTGAATACTAATTTATCATCAGTAGTGTACTTAGGGTCTACATTAAAGAAACCATTTCTTACTAATTGGAATTTATCTTGTGCTTTAGCTATTGTAGCAGTAGTAGCTTCTATGAAGCCTTCTAATACTTCTAATGAATTAGGATTTATTTGTTCTAAGAAGTGCTTACCCTCATTTTCAGGAGCATCATCTAGTATTAATGGCTCATAAAGTCTAAATTCAGCAGGCTTAGCACTGTTAGCGTCTACCCAATGAATAGTTCCTTTAACCTTTCTACCAGTAAATCCTGAACCACTCTTAGTTTCTGGATCATAAGTACAATGTAATTCTATAACATTGCCATTTTCATCTTTTATAACATCATTACATTTTATAAAGTAAGCACCGATTAATCTAACTTCATTACCAGGGAATAATCTAAAATATTTTTTTACAGGTACTTCCATAAAATCATCTTGCTCTATATATATTTCTCTTGAGAATGGAACTTCCCTAGTACCAGCTTCTTCATTTTTAGCGTTGTTTGGAATTGGTAACATTTCTGTTTGACCTTCTTGGTAGTTTGTTATAACAACCTTTAAAGGTCTCATAATAGCCATAGCAGCATTAGCTTTTAGTTGAAGATCTTCTCTTATGAAGTATTCAAGCATTTGTGAATCTACAACTGAGTTTGCTTTTGAAACACCAATAGCGCTACAGAAGTTTTTTATAGCTTCAGGAGTATATCCTTTTCTTCTTAATCCTGATACTGTAGGCATTCTTGGGTCATCCCAACCATCAACAATCTTTTCATCTACTAATTGCTTAAGTTTTCTTTTACTCATAACAGTATTAGTAATGTTAAGTCTTGCAAATTCTATTTGTCTTGGGGTGCTTTCCATTTCACATTCTCTTACGAACCAATCATAAAGTGGTCTATGATCTTCAAATTCTAATGTACAAATAGAATGAGTTATTCCTTCAATTGCATCTTCAAGTGGATGAGCGAAATCATACATAGGATATATACACCATTCATCACCAGTATTGTGATGAGTAGCATGTGCTATTCTATATATAATAGGATCTCTCATATTTATATTAGGAGAAGCCATATCTATTTTAGCTCTTAATACCTTTTCTCCATCTTTAAATTCACCTTTTTTCATTCTTTCTAATAAATCAAGGCTTTCTTCAGTAGTTCTGTTTCTATAAGGGCTTGCTTTACCTGGCTGAGTTAATGTACCTCTGTGTTCTCTTATTTCTTCAGGTGTTAAATCACATACATAAGCTAATCCTTTTTTTATTAAAAGTTTTGCTTTATCGTACATAATATCAAAGTAGTTAGAAGCAAAGTAAATATTATCCCAGTTTCCACCAAGCCATTTAACATCCTCTTTAATTGAATCTACATACTCAGTATCTTCCTTAGTTGGATTAGTGTCATCAAATCTTAAGTTAAACTTTCCATTAAATTCTTTTGCAAGACCTGAGTTTAAAACTATTGATTTAGCATGACCTATATGTAAATAGCCATTTGGTTCAGGTGGAAAACGAGTGATAATCTCATCATGTTTCTTGCTTTCTAAATCTTCAATTATTATGTTTCTTATAAAATTAGATGAATTAATTTCATTTGACATATGCATACCTCTCCTGTACAAATTTATCTTTTTATTAGGTTTATATAATTAGTTATATACTATTTTTTACTTTTAAATCAGTTATTATATTTATTAGTGATTATTAATAAAATTATGTATATATCTATATAATAACACTTTAGTTTTACTTTTAATTTTAAACCAAGGAAGAAAAAAAATAAAGATATAAGTATGGTAAAATAAAGTTTTTTATGAGTATTTAACCAAAGGTTATGATATTTTTAGTTTATTTTCCTTATATTGTAATAAAAGTAAATATAGTGAAAGTGTTAATTTTAGTATATAATTATATTTATAAGAAATAAAGCTATTATTTAAGGGGGAAAAGAATGAAGGGAAAATTTAAAAGCTTTTTTGCTGCCGTAGGATATTTACTTTTGGCTTTTGTTATTCAGATAGCTGTTTTTGTAATTGGGGGAATAGTCATAGGAATATATTATGTTGTAAAAAGTCTGACACAAGATGGAGCAGAATTAGTAAGTAATTTAGATAATATGGATGTGATGATTAATCAAATAATAGGATTAACAAGTACCATGCTATTAATTTCTTCTATAGTAACTGTATTAGTATTTATGCTAATTTATAAAATAAGAAAGAAAAAGTTAAAAGAAGAAATTCTTTTAAGAAAAACAAATAGCACAAATATAATTATTGCAGCTGGATTAGGACTATCTGTATGGCTTTTTAATTCAGGAGTATTAACTTTAATTCAAAATAATGGACTTTTACCATCATATTTTGCAAAGATGGAGGAAATGCTTTCACCTTTAAGTGATGGAAGTGTATTTATAGCAATATTAACTGTAGGAATAGTTGCTCCATTTGCTGAAGAATTTTTATTTAGGGGAGTAGTATATAAAACATTAAGTAAAAATATATCTTTAAAATGGACAATAGTAATACAAGGAATATTATTTGGAATTTATCATGGAAATCTTATTCAAGGTATTTATGCAGCGTTTTTAGGTATTATATTTGGATTTGTGACCTATAAAACTAAATCATTGATACCAGCTATAATAATGCATATGGTAAATAATACAATTGCAGTAATATTGCCAGCATTTATATCTGAGTATCTTATGTCAACTGGTACTAATATAGGTTTTATTGTAGTTGGAAGTATAGGTATGATAATATCACTTTTCTTTATTACAAAGAAAAATATTATTAATGATAATAAAATAGAAAGCTTTGATAACTACGGTAATTTAAGTTAATTTTTGAAAGCTAGTATGAATTTGAGAAAATTTATACTAGCTTTTTAACTTGAAAAAAAGCAGTCAATGATATAAAATGATACTAAACAATAATAAATGATAACATATAGTTATTTGAAATTATGAGAGGGTGAGCGATTTGTTTATGGAAGAAAGACTAGAGGATATATTAGAATTGTTAAAGAAAGATGGAAAAGTTAAAGTTAAGGATTTAAGCGAAAAGTTTAATGTATCAGAAGGAATGATTCGTAAAGATTTATGTAAATTAGAGAGGTATGGTAATATTAAAAGAACATATGGTGGAGCGATTTTAGAAAGAAGAATAATTCATAATGACAATACAACTTCAAGAATTATAAGTAATATTAAAGAAAAAGAAAAAATTGCAAAGCTGGTTATAGATGAGATAGAGGAAAATGATGTAGTATTTATGGATATTTCTAGTACAAATTATACTGTTGCAACTATGATGTATTCATTTAAAAAGAATATAACATTAATAACAAATATGAATAGAATTGCTATGGCTTTTGATTCAATACCAAATGTAGAAGTGATACAATTAGGTGGTATTTATAATAAGAAAACAGGGGGAACTATAGGAACTTTTACTGTAGATGAGATCAAAAAATTTAAAATAGATAAAGCATTTATTGGAGTTGGAGGAATCAATATAGATGATAATTTTGTAAGTAACTTTAATTTAGTTGAAGTAAGTACAAAAGAAGCACTTATAAAAGCAAGTAAAAATAGATATTTAGTTACAATAAATGAGAAGTTTTATAATGATGGATCATATAAATTTTCTACACTAGATGAAATTGATTATATAATTACAGATAAGAAACCAGATGATAATATAATAGAAAGTTTAGATAAGTATAATGTAAAAATAATATTTTAAATAATAATTGGGAGTGATAAAGCATATGATAAAATTTATAGCATCAGATATGGATGGAACATTATTAAATGAAAAAAACGAAATAAACAAAGAATTTTTTGATATTTTTAATAAGCTTATTGAAAAAGATATAATATTTGCAGCCGCAAGTGGAAGACAATATTATAATTTACTAAAAAGATTTGAAAATATAAAAGATAAAATGATGTTTATAGCTGAAAATGGAACCTTTGTTGTATATAAAGGGGAAGAAATATTAGTTAATTCACTAGAGAAGAAAGTTGCAATCGATCTTATAGAAATAGGTAGAAAGATAAAAAATTCATATGTTATAGTTTGTGGTAAAAAGTCAGCTTATATAGAAAATGCTGATGAAAGGTTTGTAAAGGAAACAAAAAAATATTATGAAAGATATGAAATAGTTGATGATTTAACTAAGGTAGAGGATGATATACTTAAAGTAACTATATGTGATTTTTCAGGCTCTGAATTCAATAGTAATAATTACTATAATGAATATAGAGACAAGCTACAAGTTACAGTATCAGGTGAAATTTGGCTTGATATAACTGCTAAAGGTGTTAATAAAGGTGTAGCTATAAATAAAATACAAGATATGTTAGGGATAAGTCATAAAGAAACTATGGTATTTGGTGACTACCTAAATGATTTAGAAATGATGGGAAGTGCTTATTATAGTTATGCTATGGAAAATGCACATGATGATTTGAAAAAAGTGTCTAGATTTATTGCAAAAAGCAATAATGATAATGGAGTAGTAGAAGCTATTAAAGAAGTTGTTGGAATATAAGGGAAGGATATTTACACTGTGAGAATAAATAAATTACTTAGTAATTATGGTTATTGTTCTAGAAAAGAAGTAAATAGATTAATTGAAGATAATAGAATAAAAGTGAATGGAAATATATGCGAAAAAGGTCAATGGGTTGAAGAAAGTGATGATATATTTTTAGATGATAATAAAGTAAAGCCTAAGGAGAAGATATATATAGTTTTAAATAAGCCACCAGGAATAATATGTACAGCATCAAAGGAAATAGATAATAATATAATAAGTTATTTAAATTATAGCGAGTATGTATTCCCAGTTGGTAGGCTAGATAAGGATTCACAAGGATTAATTTTAATGACAAATGATGGTGAAACGGCAAATAAAATATTATCTTCAGATAGCTATCACGAAAAGGAATATGTTGTAACCTTAGATAAAGATTTTGATGATAATTTTATTGAAAAGATGTCATTAGGGGTAGAAATATTAGGTGGAGTGACAAGACCTTGTAAAGTAAAAAGAATAGATGGTAATGTATTTAGGATAATTTTAACTCAGGGATTAAATAGACAAATTCGAAGAATGAGTAAAGCTTTAGGATATAATGTTATTAAATTAGAAAGAATAAGAATTATTAATATAGGAATACAAGGTCTAGCGTTAGGAGAATGGAGAATTATAAATAAGGAGGAAATTAACGAATTAATTGAGCAAATTTAATTAAATGTATAATTAATTTACATAAAATAAAAAAATATTTCCGAAATAGGACTTTAGTCCTATTTTTTTATGACTATTTTTGAAGAATATAGGACTTTAAAATTGTAGAAAAAAGTATGAAAATATAAGTATAGGGTATTTTGTTATAATTTAGGTAAATTTAGGGGCTTTTAATTTAGATTAAAGGAGGCTTAGTATGAGTTGTATTGAAATAGATGAAGTTCTATCAACTACAGTGTTGTATGAAGGTTTTTTTAATTATAATGAATTCTTTAAAATTTCCAAGGAAAAAATACATAAGCTTTTATCTATAGCTAGTAAGTATAATGAAGATTATTGCAGTGATTCGGACTTAGAGAAGAATGAAGTATATTTAAAAAATGTAAAAAATTGCTTTTCCAGAGAGTTTAGATATAAATTCAATGACTATATTTCAATTAATAAAATTAAATACTCATCATTTAATAGAGAAGTTAGTTATTATGAAATTTATGAAATAGTAGATGAAGAAAATGATATTGATAAATTAATATTATTTGGGTCATATACAGGGAATAATAAAAATTTTATTGAAATATTTTTAAATGGGGCTCTAGTAAAGAACATAAAAATAAAGCTTGTAAGCAAAAAGAATATTTGGCCTAATTCTTCAGAAATAATATTTGAGAAAATAAGTAACAATTGAATTGCAAAGATATTAATGGTAAATCCGTAGATCAGTATGCTTAATCTATGGATTTTTTGCATGTATAAAAATAAGCTTTATTGACTTTTAGATAAAAATTAATATATTATAACAAAAAGAAAGAAGTAAGGGGGAAGGGGCATGAATCATAAAGAAATAGTAGATAATGTTATAAAACATATAAAAGAAATAGATTATAAAGCTAAGGAAAAAGCGAGGATTAGGGTCGATTCTTTAGCAAAGCCCTTAGGAAGTTTAGGAAAGCTTGAAGATATTTCAATTAAGCTATCTGGAATAACAGGAAAAGTAAAAAATAAAATAGAAAAAAAATGCATAGTAATATTTTCATCTGATAATGGTGTAGTTGAGGAGGGAGTTGCTTCAGCTCCACAATATGTTACATTAGCACAAACTATTAATTTTTCAAAAGGGCTAACAGGGGTAGCTGTTCTTGCAAAGGAAAATAATACTGATTTATTAGTAGTTGATATTGGGGTTAACTGTGAAGGTGAAATTCCAGGAGCTATTAATAGAAAAATTCGTAAAGGAACTAATAATATAGCAAAAGAAGCAGCAATGACTTATGATGAGTGTATTGAGTGTATTTATATAGGGATTGATATGGCTAGAGAAGCTAAAGAAAAGAGATATCATATACTTGGCGTTGGGGAAATGGGAATTGGAAACACAACAACTAGTAGTTCTGTTTTAGCTTCATTAATAGGATGCGAAATTGATGAGGTTGTAGGAAAAGGTGGTGGCTTAACAGATGAAGCCTTTGAGAAGAAAAAATTGGTTGTTAAAAGAGCTATAGAAATAAATAGTCCTAATACTGATGATCCTATTGATATAGTATCTAAAGTAGGGGGATTTGATTTAGCGGCAATGGTAGGATTATTTTTAGGAGGAGCATATTATAAAGTTCCTGTTGTAATAGATGGATTTATATCAGCAGTTGCAGCTTTGGTTGCAATTAAATTAAATATACTTGTTAAAGAGTATCTTATACCATCCCATTGCTCAAAAGAAATAGGTTATAATATTGCAATGAAACATATGGATTTAGAGCCTATGCTGAATCTAGATATGAGATTAGGGGAGGGAAGCGGGTGCCCAATAGCCTTTTCTATAGTTCAGTATGCTTGTGCTATGATGAACAACATGGCAACTTTTAGTGAGGCAGAAATAGATCCATGTTATTTAGAAAAAGTTAAAGAAGAAAGAAATTATATTGTAGATAGGAGAATTTAAATGAAATTAGGACTTATTCATATATATTGTGGAAATGGAAAAGGAAAAACTACAGCAGCTATGGGACTAGGAATAAGAGCCGCTGGTAGGGGGTATAAGGTTTTACTTACTCAATTTTTAAAGGATAATGATACAGGTGAGTTAATATCTATAGAAAAATTAGGTGAGAATTTTCATATATTATTTGGAGAACCTATGAAGAGATTTTTTAAATATTTAAGTGAAGAAGATAAGAATTTTGTAATTAAGGAACATAGAGAAAGATTTGAAAAGGTTAGTAAAAAGGCTGTAGAAGAGGGCTATGATTTATTAATTATGGATGAAATAATGGCATCATTAACTTATGGAATATTAGAACTTGATAAAGTAGTTGAATTCTTAAAAAATAAACCAGAGAATTTAGAAGTTGTTTTAACAGGAAGAAATCCAGATAAGGCTTTAATTGAACTAGCTGATTATGTTTCAGAAATTAATCCTATAAAGCATCCATTTGTAGATAAAAAAATTCCTGCAAGAGTTGGAATTGAAAAATGATTGTTTTAATAGTAGGTGGTGCTAAAAGTGGTAAATCAATGCTAGGACAACATATAGTTAAGAAAATAGAAAGTATGAATGGCAAGCTATATTATGTTGCAACTATGAAACCCTTTGATAAGGAAGATTTAAAGAGAATAGAAAATCATTTGCTTGAAAGAAAAGACTGGGGATTTGAAACTATAGAGCAAGATAAAAATATAGAAAATATATTAAAATATATAGAAAAAGAGGATACTCTATTAATAGATAGTTTAACATCACTAGTAACAAATGAAATGTTTATAGATAATAATTTTGTATTAGAAGTTCAAGAAAAAATTTTAAATGAAGTAAAATTGATTTCAAACAAGACATCTAACGTTGTTATAGTAACAGATTATTTATTTAGTGATAGCATAGTATATGATAAATATACAGAAGCCTTTAGAAGGGAACTTGGAAAGTTAAATAGAGAAATAGCAGAAATATCTGATGTTGTTATCGAGTGTTCATTTAATAATAAAATAGTACATAAGGGAAAGGATTATATAGGAAATTTATTATGAAAAAGTATATAAATGCTTTTATAATGGCAATAAGTATGTTTACCATAATACCTGTACCATATAAAAATTGGGATGATGAAGGGGTAAAGCATATGATGAAGCTTTATCCATTAGTAGGGTTTTTAGTTGGTTTAATATGGTTTAGTATCTATAAAATAAGTAGTCTTTTAGGACTATCAACTATATTAATTAGTTCATTTACAATGATAGCACCTTTTATAATAACTGGAATGTTACATTTAGATGGATATATGGATGTATGTGATGCTCTTTTATCAAGAAGGGATCAAAAAGAGAAAATAAGAATATTAAAAGACCCAAACACAGGTGCCTTTGCAGTAATTTCTTTAGGAATACTTTTTATAATTAATTTTGCATCAATATATACTTTAGTTGAAAAAGGAGTAAATGTTATTGCTTTAATTATTATACCTATAATTTCAAGAAGTCTTATGGGACTTATGCTTTTGAAAAAGGAATCTATGAAGGAAAGTTCTCTTGGATCATATTTTAAAAGGGGAACAGGAAATATAGATATAGTGATAATATACATTTTGTTAATTATATCAAGTATAGCATTAACACTTCTTATAGGTATTAATGGAGTTATAGTTTCAATAAGTATGATAATTTCTGCTATAGTTTCAGTAAATAAAAGCACAAAGGAATTAGGTGGAATGTCTGGAGATAGTGCTGGTTATGGATTAGTTATATCAGAAGCAGTAGGTATATTGATTTTAGCAATTTTAGGTATCTGAAAATAAATAACAAGTCAAAGATGGGAAGTATATTTTGAGTTAGACAAGGAAACAGGTTCCGTAGATAGTAGCACTATCTAAGGGTTCTGTTGACGCAGTATAACACAAAATCGACGAGCATTCTGACTTATTTATTTTCAGATGCCTTATAGTGGGGAGGTGTTAAGTTTGGTACTTATATTTGGTGGAGCTTATAGCGGTAAACTTCATTGGGTTAAAGATAATTTTAATATAAAAGAAGCAGAAGTATATTATTGTGGAAGCTCAAATAATAGTAAAGAAATAGATTTTTCAAAGAAAGTCATAAATAACTTTCATAAATTTACTTATGAAATGACTTTAGATGATAAAGATCCACTTGAGTATATTATAGATAATGAAAAACTTTTTGATGATAAGATAATAATATGTGATGACATATCAGAAGGTATAGTTCCACTTAAAAAGGAAGAAAGATTATGGAGAGAAAATACAGGTAAGTGCCTTCAATATCTAAGTAAAAAATCTAATAAGGTATATAGAATGTTTTGTGGAATACCAATGGTGATTAAGGATGAATAATATAGAGGTTTACTTAATAAGGCATGGAAAAACTTTTTGTAATGAAAAAAAATTATATTGTGGAAAAACTGATATACGCTTAAGTGATAATGGAATAAAGGAGATCAAAGGATTAAAGTCAGATATTTCATACCCAATTTGTGATAAATACTTTACAAGCGGAGCAAAGAGAGCAAATGAAACTTTTGAAATATTGTATCCTGGTGAAAGCTTTAATGAGTTAAGAGGTTTTTTTGAATATGATTTTGGTGACTTTGAAATGAAATCCTATGAGGATCTAAAAAATAATAAAAATTATATAAAATGGATTACAGATGAAATAGGAAATGTAAGTTGTCCAAATGGAGAAAGTAAAATTAATTATAGAAATAGAATAAAGAAAGAGTTTAAAGATTTTATAAATATGATTATAAGTAATGGATATAAATCAGTTTTAGTAGTTTCTCATGGAGGAACAATAGGAACTATTTTAGAGCTATTTTTTGATAATAGTAAGAATTTTTATAGTTGGCAACCTGATTGCGGTAAAGGTTATAAGCTTAATATAGAAGTAGAAAATAATAAATTTACTATAAATGAAGTTTTAAAATTAAAAGAGGGAATAACATGATTGAATTAACAATAGGATATATATTAGATTTAATAATAGGAGATCCTCAAAATCCAATTCATCCAGTAAGATTAATAGGAAGTCTTTGTAAGAATATTGAAAAGTTATTTAGAAAGCTATTTAAAAGTTCTCTAAAAGTTGCAGGTGGGTTAACTTGGATTTTTTCTGTAGCTATAGTATTTTTTATAAACTATATAATTGTAATTTCCAGTTTTAATATTAATAGAGTTTTTGGAATAATTATAAGTGGAATAATAATTTATTTTTCTATTTCAACTAAAGCTTTAAAAGTAGAAGGGTTAAAGGTAGTATCCTATATTTTAAAAGATGATATAGAGGGAGCTAGAAAACAATTATCATATATAGTTGGGAGAGATACAAAAAGCTTAGATGAAAAAGCAATTTTAAGAGCAGTTGTAGAAACAGTTGCAGAGAATATGTCAGATGGAGTTGTAGCACCTATATTTTACGCTGGACTTTTTGGAGCTCCAGGTGCAATGGTATATAAAGCTATTAATACTATGGATTCAATGTTTGGCTATAAAAATGATAAATATAAAGATTTCGGTTTTTTTCCTGCAAAGTTAGATGATGTATTTAATTATATACCAGCTAGATTAACAGGATTACTTATAGTTTTTGTATCATTATTACTTAACCTTAATTATAAAGAAAGCTTTAAAATTTATTTAAGAGATAGAAATAATCATAGTAGTCCAAATAGTGCTCATCCAGAAGCAGCAGTAGCAGGAGCTTTAGGACTTAGGCTTGGTGGATCAAATTATTATTTTGGTAAACTAGTAAAAAAGCCAACTATAGGGGATGAGTTAAAGGATATAGAAGTTAGGGATGTTTATAAAACTAATAATATTTTATACTTAGTATCATTTTTTAGTTATTTATTAGCACTTAGCTTAACAGTAATAGGGAGGCTTTTGTAATGAGTAAAGTAGTTCATGGTGGAAATATAGAGGAGCTATCAAGAAAGTATAAATTAGATAAAGATAAACTTATAGATTTTTCAGCTAATATAAATCCAATCGGAATAAACACTAATATTAAGCTAGAAATGATAAAAGCGTTAGAAGAAGTTGAAAGATATCCTGATATAACTTATTATGATTTAAAATTATCAATAAGCGAGTTTGAAAAAATAAATATTGAAGACTTAGTATTAGGTAATGGTGCAGCAGAGGTAATATTTAATTTAGTAAGAGCACTAAAACCTAAAAAGGTACTTATTCCAGCACCAACCTTTGGAGAATACGAAGAAGCTATTTTAAGTATTAATGGGGATATAGAATATTATATTTTAGAGGAACATAATAATTGGAATATAAGTGAAGATATATTAAATTACATAAAAGAAGATATAGATATGATATTTATATGTAATCCTAATAATCCAACAGGGGTCTTAACTAATAAAGATTTAATAAGAAATATTGCAAAAAAAGCACTAGAAACTAATACAACAGTAGTAGTAGATGAATCTTTTTTAAATTTTATTGAAGCTAGTGATAACTATACTGCTTTAGATTTAATAGAGGAATATAAAAATATATTTGTAATAAAGTCAATGACTAAAATTTTTGCAATACCAGGGATTAGAATTGGATATGGAATATCTAAAAATGAAGAGGTATTAGAAAAAATAGTTGAGGTATCAGTACCTTGGAATGTTAATGTAGTGGCAGAAAAAGCGGCTATAATAGCTTTAAAGGAAGAGGAATACATAAAGGAAAGCATAAATTATATAGAAAAAGAAAAAAACTATTTATTTAGTGAACTAATTAAAATAAATAAGATAAAAGTTTTTAAACCATCAGTTAATTTTATAATGTTTAAGACTTTAGAGAATATAGATTTAAAGAAAATTATGCTGAAGGAAAATTTAGTAATAAGAAGTTGTGGTAATTATAGAGGTTTAAGTGATAACTATTATAGAATTGCTGTTAGAACAAGAAAAGAAAATGAAAAGCTTATTTGTACCTTAAAAAGTCTATTAAAATAATATTTTTAATTGACATATTATTTTATTAATAATATAATCAATTTGAAATTTAGGCTATATTTAGATATATTAGGTGCTTTTTAAAGCTTAATAGGGAATCAGGTATTATTCCTGAGCTACCCCAGTAACCGTGAAATGGACGAAATCTATTAATGCCACTGCAAAAAGCGGGAAGGTTAGAAAGTAGGATGAAGTAAAGCCGGGAGACCTGCCTTTTATATACGAACTGTTATCTTCTGAGGGTGAGATAATAGGAATACTATTATAGTTTTAAATTATATTTAATAGATTATACAAGCTATTTTTCTATTAGTTTATAATTTAGAATTAATGAATATGTATTTTAGGCATACTCTTAGTATGTCTTTTTATTTTGTGGAAAAAATAAACTAATTAGAGCTATTTTTTCTATGAAGTGCAAGCCCTAATAACAAAAATTAGGAGGAATAATAATGAAAAGAAGAAGTAAAATTCTTTCAGTAGTTTTAGTTATGCTGTTTTCTTTAGCTTTATTTGCAGGCTGTACAAAAACTACAAAAACTATGACAGACAGAGAAGGTAATGAATTTACGTTACCAAAGGAAGTTAATAAAATAGTATCAACTGCACCATCAAATACAGAGGTATTAACAGCATTAGGATTATCAGATAAATTAGTTGCAGTAGATAAATATTCAAAAGGTATAGAAGGTGTAAAGGATGATTTAACTAAGATAGACTTTAGAAATCCAGACGCCGAAACTATAATATCATTACAACCAGATATAATTATTGCATCAGGTCATAATAAAACCGGTGACAATGATCCTTTTGCTTTAGTTAAAGAAGCAGGAATACCAGTAGTATATATTCCAAGTAGTTCCAGTATTGATGGAATATATAAAGATATAGAGTTTATAGCACAAGTAACTAAGTCTGAAAAAAAGGGAAAAGAAATTGTTGAAAACATGAAAAAGGAAGTTGATGCTATAAAAGCTATTGGAGATAAAATAACTGACAAGAAGAAGGTTTATTTTGAAATAGGTTCAGGATCAAAATTAAGTAGCTTTGGTCAAGATACTTTCTTAAATGAAATGATCCAAATAGTTGGAGCTGAAAATATATTTGGAAATGAAAAATCATGGATATCACCTACTCCAGAATCAATAGTTGCAGCAAATCCAGATGTTATATTAACAAATATGCCAGATATGAATGGAATAAAAGCAGTCGATGATATAAAGAGTCGTGATGGATGGGATAGTATAACTGCTATAAAAGAAGGTCAAGTTTATGCAATAGATCAGAATTCATCAGCAAGACCGTCTCAAAATGTAATTAAAGCTTTAAAGGAAATGGCTAAGGCTATTTATCCAAATGAATACAAATAAAAAGAATAAAACATTGATGATACTATCAATACCTGTAGTATTTTTAATAATATGTATTGGAACTTCCATTGGAAGTTCCAATATTAGCATTATGGATATTATATCAATAATATCTCATAAAATTTTCAACACTCAATTATTACAGGGTATTGAGGCAAAGGATGTATCTATAATATGGAATATCAGATTACCGAGGGTTTTACTAGCATTTTGTGTTGGAGGATCCCTTGCAGCAAGTGGAGCTGTAGTGCAATCTGTGTTGAAAAATCCATTAGCTTCACCTTATACATTAGGAGTATCATCAGGAGCTTCACTTGGAGTAGGACTTTTAGTAGTTTCAGGAATAGCTATCCCCTTCCTAGGAAACTTCTCATTACCTTTAGTTGGATTTATATGTAGTTTATCAACTATGGGAATAGTACTAACCTTTGCAAGTAAGGTAGATAAAGAGTTATCTAATAATACAATTATTTTAACAGGTATGGTATTTTCTTTATTTTTTAATGCTCTATTAACAACATTAACAGCTTTATTTACAAACAAGATTGAAGCTATAACTATGTGGCAAATGGGCTCTTTTTCAATGAGAGGATGGAGCTATGTAAAGGCTGGGCTGCCTTTTTTTATAATAGGGATAATTGGCGTTATGTTTTATGCTAAGGAAATGGATGTATTAACTTTTGGAGAAGAGCAAGCAAAGTCAATAGGAGTAGAAGCAGAAAAAGTAAAGAAATATCTTTTCATATTCGTAGCAATATTAACAGGTGCAGCAGTTGCCATAAGTGGTACAATAGGCTTTGTTGACTTAATAGCGCCTCATATAGTGAGAAAGATCTTTGGTTCAAAGCATTCTTATGTGATACCTATGTCAGTTGTATTTGGAGGAGTATTTATGGTAATAACTGATTTAATTTCAAGAATTATTATAGTTCCTTCAGAGCTCCCAGTTGGAGCAGTAACAGCTATGATAGGCGCACCATTTTTTGCTTATTTATACTTTAAAAAATCAAAGTAGGTGACTTAGTATGTTAGAAATAAAGAATGTTAGTTGTGGATACAATGGGATTGATGTAATAAAGAAAGTTAGCTTCAATATAAATAGAGGAGAAAATATATGCATAGTTGGGCCAAATGGATGTGGAAAAAGTACTTTATTAAAAGCTATTTCAAACTTAATTTTATTTAATGGGAATATATCATTAGATGGAAAAGATATAAAAACCTTAAAAAGAAAGGATTTAGCAACTAAAGTTGCTTTAATGACACAAGCTTCTAATATACAGTTTCCTTATACTGTATTTGAAACAGTAGCACTAGGAAGATATGCCCATATAAATAGTATTTTTTCTAGATTAAATAAAAGGGATGAGGATATAGTAAATAATTGTATAGAACAGGTTGGATTATTAAATATAAAGGATAAATTAATAAGTGAGTTATCAGGTGGTCAGCTTCAAAGGGTTTTTTTAGCAAGAGCTTTTGCACAAGATCCAGAAGTTATACTTTTAGATGAGCCTACTAATCATTTAGATTTAAGGTGCCAAATAGAAATATTAGATTATTTAAAAAAATGGGCTAGGGAAAATAATAAGATTGTTGTAGCTGTTTTACATGATTTAAACTTAGTTCAGAACTTTGGGGATAGAGCTATTATGCTGAAAGATGGAACTCTTAAAGGTGAAGGAAACCCAAAAGAAGTTTTAAATAGCAATGATTTAAAAGAAGTTTATGGAATAGATATAAAGCACTTCATGTTAAGAACTTTAGAAAAATGGAACTAGAAGGGGGAGATTTAAATGAAAAAGAAGTTTGTGATGTCTTATAGTTGTGGAAAGGATAGTACTTTATCTTTATATAGAATGATAAAAGAAGGGCATGAACCAGTAGCTTTATTAATAACAGTTGATAAGAAGGTTTTAAGATCATGGTTTCATGGAGTACCAAAGGACTTATTAAATCAAGTATCAAAATCTTTAAACATTCCTCTTTTATTAGTAGAGTGTCAAGGAGAAAAATATGCAGATGCTTTTAAAAATGCTTTGATTAAAGCGAAAAATGAATTAGGAGCAGAAGGTTGCGTATTTGGAGATATAGATTTAGAAGCGCATAGAACTTGGTGTACTGATAGGTGTAATGAAGTAGAAATAGATGCTATATTCCCACTTTGGCTTGAAGGTAGAGAAAAACTAACTTATGAATTTATAGATACTGGGTTTAAAACAGTTATAAAAAATGTTAGATTAGATGCTTTATCTACTGAGTTCTTAGGAAAAGAACTTACTCATAAAGTTGTTCAAGACATAATTAAAACTGGATCAGATGCTTGTGGAGAAAATGGGGAATATCATACCTTTGTATTTGATGGTCCACTATTTAAGTTTCCTATAAGATTTAAGGAAAATGGAATAATTACAAACGAAACCCATGGATTTTTAGACATAGTGGGTGTTATTAATGAGTAATAATATAATGTTACTTGGAACAGCTTCATCTGTAGGGAAAAGCACTATAGCTACAGCTTTTTGTAGGTACTTTAAAAATAAAGGTTTAAATGTAGCACCTTTTAAAGCCTTAAATATTTCATTAAATTCCTATGTAACAGAAGAAGGATTAGAAATGGGAAGGGCACAAGTTGTTCAAGCTGAAGCCTGTGAAATTAAACCAAGGGCTTGGATGAACCCTGTACTTTTAAAACCTAGTGGAAATATGAAAACTCAAGTAATTGTTAACGGAAAAGTAAAGTGTAATATTGATTCTTACAAGTATAAGGATTTAAATAAAGAGTTGAAGGAAATAGTTAAAGAGACATTTTATAAAGTTTCTAAAGAGTACGACTTAATAGTTCTTGAGGGTTCAGGAAGCTGTGCAGAAATAAATTTAAAAGATAAAGATATAGCAAATATGTCTATGGCTGAGGCAAGTGATTCACCTGTAATATTAGTATCTGATATAGATAGGGGAGGGGTATTTGCTTCAGTATTAGGAACAATAATGCTTTTAGATGAAGATGAAAGAAAAAGAGTTAAAGGTGTTATAATAAATAAGTTTAGAGGTAATACAGAATTTTTTAAGCCTGCAATGAAGCAGTTAGAAGATATAATAAAAATACCAGTACTTGGAGCTATGCCTTACTTTGATTTAGATATAGAAGATGAAGATAGTGTAACTGAAAGATTAAGTAATAATAAAGAAGGAAAGTTAGATGTAGCAGTTATAAGACTTCCTTACATGTCTAACTTTACTGATTTTAATGCTATAGGTAGATTAAAAGATGTTTCTATAAGATATGTAAAAGAAGTTAAAGATATAGGAAACCCCCACCTTTTAATAATCCCAGGAAGTAAAAATACAATAGAAGATTTAAGAGCTATAAAGAAAAATGGATTGTTTGAGAAAATTGTAAATTTAAAAGAAAAAGGAACTATAATATTTGGGGTTTGTGGAGGATATCAAATTCTTGGTAACACTATAGAAGACGGTCTAGGAGTGGAAGGAGATATTACTTCAGAAGGTGGATTTGGATTTTTAGATATAGATACTAATTTTAATAAAGAAAAAACAACCAAACAATCAAATGGGAAAATAATTTCTAATATAATTCCTGCTTTGCAAAATATAGATGTTTTTGGATATGAAATTCATAATGGAGTTAGTAATATAGAGAGAAATTCAGTTCCATTTATCGAACTAAACAATAATGAAATAGCAGGAGTTTCTAATGAAACAGGAACAGTTTTTGGAACTTATATTCATGGAATATTTGATGAAGGAGAATTCTTAAATTCATTTATTAAATACTTAATAAAACTTAAAGAATTAGAAAATATAGAAGAAGAAACTTTAAATTATAAGGAATATAAGTTGAAACAATATGATGAACTTACTAAAATACTTGAAGAAAATATAAATATGAAAAAAGTAGAAGAAATAATTATAAATAATTTAAAAAGAAAAGCTTAAGAATCTTATAAATTCCTTAAGCTTTTCTTTTTAAGAGTACAATATAATTAAAATGTTGTAAAATAAATATTAAGTTATATATCTATGATTAATAAAATGTTTTTTTATGAGATAAGATAAAATTATGGGGGAGGTATTAAGAGTGAAGGAAAGGTATAGAATGTTTATAGAGAAATATAATTTAAGTGATTTAAAAGGATTGGATTTAATGTGGTTTGCATTATTTCCACTATTAAATATAAATTATGTTATAGCTAGCTCAATTGCTGAAAATGGTAAAAATCTTAGTATAGCTTTAGATAAAAAAATACCATTTTTATCGATATTTATCTTTCCATATATATATTGGTATATATATGTTTTTGTAGGATTGACATTCATTTTATTAAAAAATCGCAGAAACTATATGAGAGCTCTTTTAGCCATATCTATAGGTATGTGTGTATGCTATTTGATTTATTACTTATTTCCAGTTGAGATAGTAAGACCAACTATTATAAGTAATAGTTTACCAAATAAACTTGTCAGTATAATTTATGAGAATGATAGGCCATTTAATTGTTTTCCTTCAATACATGTATTAAATACCTATATCATTATGAGATATACAAGCAAAAAGGATAATAAATCATGGTTTTATTATACACAAACTATAGGAATATTAATAATTCTTTCTACTTTATTTATAAAACAACATTTTATCTTAGACGGAATAGCAGGTATAGTTTTAGGTGAAGTTGTTATATTAGCCTTTAGAAAAATAGAAGACAAGCATTTAGATAATATATTATTATTGCCATATAAATTTATAGAGAAAATTAAAAAGAAAAACGACATACCTATAAATTAAAATATGTGGTAACAGTTTTATTTTAGATTAATAATATATAATTAGATTAATATGAGATGAGAATTTATAAAAGTAGATTCTCATTTTTAAATATCTAGGAAAGTATAACAGTTTAAAGTTTTGAAAATGTGATTATATAATGCTTTTAGTAATTCAATGTGGAAAAGTAGGTTTATTTTATACTTTCCTTACCTTCAGTTTGTACGTGGACATATGTAAGTTTGCGTTAACTTGGAGCGGAGCGACGGAATAAGTAAACTTACATATGTCCACTTTTTTATTATAAAGTTATAAAAATTATTTATAAAATTATAAAAAACTATTTACAACTAATAATAATTATTATATAATAAAAGCATCAAATAAAGTTTATATAAAATTAAATATATAAATAATGTGGAATTTAGGAGGAGTTTAAATTATGAAGAAATTTGTTTGTACAGTATGTGGATACGTTCATGAAGGGGATATGGCACCAGCACAATGTCCAGTATGTAAGGTTGGAGCAGATAAGTTCGTAGAACAATCAGGAGACTTAGCATGGGCAGATGAGCACAGAGTTGGAGTAGCAAAAGATGTAGATCCAAGAGTAATGGAAGGATTACAAGCTAACTTTGTAGGAGAATGTACAGAAGTAGGAATGTACTTAGCAATGTCAAGACAAGCTGATAGAGAAGGATTCCCAGAAGTAGCAGAAGCATATAAGAGAATAGCATTTGAAGAAGCAGAACATGCAGCTAAATTTGCAGAATTAATTGGAGAAGTAGTAGTAGCAGATACAAAGGCTAACTTACAAGCAAGAGTAAATGCAGAACACGGAGCTTGCCAAGGAAAGAAAGATTTAGCAACATTAGCTAAACAATTAAACTTAGATGCAGTTCATGATACAGTTCATGAAATGTGTAAAGATGAAGCTAGACATGGTCAAGCATTCAAGGGATTATTAGACAGATATTTCGGACAAAACTAATATATAAATAACAAAAAGGTTTAGTACAAGATGTACTAAACCTTTTCTATTTTATTTGCATCTTCAATATTTTTATCTAGAATCATATTATAGGATAAGCCAAATAAAATTAATAAACCACCAATTAGTTTGCCTATAGAAACTGTACTATAAGAAAAGTAATCTATTAGAATTCCTATAGAAAGTTGACCAATGAATACTAATAGAGATAAAGAAAAGGATGATACCTTGGGAGTTGTATAGTTAGATAATAAAACTACTAATATTCCAATAGCACCGCCTAAGTATGCATAGAATGGAACTGATGAAAAAGATGAAGTTCCAATATTTATATAATCTCTAGTTAGTATGAAAAATAAGAATGATGTAATTAAACCAGTTAAATAATTTATGAAAGTGCCCTGAAATGTTCCTATTTCCTCTGCTATTCTAGAGTTAAATATTCTTGATATAACTACTGAAACTCCAGCAAGAATTGCTAATAAAATATAAAAATAAAACATAAATCCTCCTTTTATAAAACAGCCATAATGACTATTCCAAGTATAATAATAGAAACTCCAAATATCTTTTTTCTTTGAAATTCTATTTTTTGCATTTTCATTAGTCCAAAATTATCTATAACAAGTGATGAAACAGTCTGCCCAAGCAAACCTAGTGAAATAGTTAAAGATGCTCCTAAAGCACTAAAGCTTATAGTATTAAATAAAACTGTAAATACTCCTATAACTCCAGCACTATATAAAATAATTGGAATGTTTTTAGATAATTCAATTTTATATTTTTTAAAAAGTAAGACTAAAGTTAATATGATAAACCCAACAATATGAATAATTAGAGTGGAGGTGTAATTACCAATATAACTTGATAAAATACCATTAAAGCTAATCATTATAGTTATTAGTACTCCAGTAAATAAAGATAGAAAATTATACATACTATTTTCCCCCTAAGCTTTTTAGATTAATTTATCATAAATGAATTAATTTTTATTAGGACATATGTCATAATTAAGATATAATATATAATTAATTTGATCATTTAAGGAGTTTATATGAATAAAGTAAAAGATTTAAGCTTATTAGATAAATATATATGTACTCATAATATAGGTAATTTGTTTAATGATTATATAAAAGAAAACTCAGAGATTCTTCTCTTTGATAAAAGAGAGTTAATATTCAAAGAGGGGGAGGAGATTACTCATCTAATGTTCTTTGTTGAAGGAAAAGCTAAAGTTTATATGACCCTTAAGAGTGGGAAATTACTTCTACTAGACTTTTATAAAGAACTAGATACATTAGGAGATTTAGAATTAATAACAAATGATATATCTAGTTGTAATGTTGAAGCTCTGGATCCTTGTGTTTGTATAGGAATACCAATAAGGTTTCTAAGAAATAATTATAATAAAGATATAAATCTGTTGAACTTTTTATGTAATTCTTTAGGGAAAAAATTAAAGAAATCATCTAAAAACTCAACTATTAATTTGCTTTATCCTTTAGAAAATAGAGTAGCAAGTTATATTATTTCTATAGGGATTAATAAAGAAAGTAAAGCTTTTAGGTTTGATGAAACACTAACTATAATTTCAGAACTTTTAGGTACAAGCTATAGGCACTTATCAAGAACATTAAATAAATTATGTGATAAAAAAATAATTTGCAAAAAAGAAGATTTTTATATTATTTTAAATTATGATAAGCTTGAAGCTCTATCAGCTGATGTTTATAGATGATTATTTACATAGATTTTACAAAAATTATATATAAGAAATTTACATATGATATAATTAAAATATTCAATTGCAAGAGGAGAGATAAGCATATGAAAATAAAGAAAATATCTGTACTTTTAGCAGCTTTAGCTTTAACAGCAGGGCTAGTAGGATGTACTGCACCTAGTACAAATCTACCTGAAGGAGATGTTAAAATAGTAAATCAACAAACTCAAGGAGTAGTACAATTACTATTAGAGTCTACTGATTATGGGAAAGATAAAAGTACTGTAGCATCAATGTTATTACCAAAAGATTCGCAATATGATATAGATTTCTATATTGAAAGATATGAAAATGGACAATTAATAGAAACAAAGGAGCTTATTAAATATACTACAGATACTATAGATAAAAATTCACTAGTTAATATAATAATGAATACAGCTAAGGCTAATGATGGCGAAGCAGATAGATCTATATACTCAATTGCAGAAGTAGATAAGGAAAAGACAACAGATGAAAAAAATCCAGAGTATAAAATGACTAAAATCTATGAGAAAAGTATAGATTTTGACTCAAAATCAGAATTAACTAAAATAGGTAAAAACTTAGGTGAGGAAGTTACATTAGTTGGGTTAGTTAAATTTAAGGAAGATGACTCGGAAAAATCAAGTATAAATTTAGATTCATATAAAGATGAAGTAGGAAAATATCATTCAGCAGACATAATTAAAGTTAAGGTTACTAAGAAATAATAAGCATTAGAATTAGGTATTAATATATATAATCTTATAAATTTAAAAATATAGTTTGATAGAATTTCTATAAATCTGTATAATAGTTATGAATTATAATAAATGGAGTGAATTACATGAGATTAAGGAAAAAAACATGGGCTAGACCAGAATTAGAAAGTTGTGATTTTTTTGTAATAAATCCAAGTGAGTATAAAGGAAAGTGGAATGGCTTATTTAGCAATGATAATCCTATATATTTAGAACTAGGATGTGGTAAAGGTACTTTTATAGCTGTACATGGATCAGAAAATGAAGATATAAACTATATGGCTATTGATATTAAAGATGAAGTACTAGTGTTAGCGAAAAGAAATATAGAAGAGGCATATAAAGATAAAAATATAGAAATAAATAATTTAAAGTTAATGGCACAAGAA
Source organism: Clostridium sp. LS3 (assembly GCF_055330225.1). Taxonomy (NCBI): domain Bacteria; kingdom Bacillati; phylum Bacillota; class Clostridia; order Eubacteriales; family Clostridiaceae; genus Clostridium; species Clostridium sp. LS3. The sequence continues at coordinate 3,203,937 of NZ_CM143921.1, read as the reverse complement.
ATAGCTTTAATTAGTGATATGCTGATTGCAGAAGATACAATAGATAGAATATACATAAATTTTTGTAATCCATGGCCAAAGGAAAGACATAAAAAAAGACGACTTACGCATACTAGACAACTAGAAAATTACAAGAAGTTTTTAGTTGAAGATGGAGAAATTTATTTTAAAACAGACGATGATGAATTGTTTGATGAATCTATAGAATACTTTAAAGAGGCTGGATTTAATATTGAATATATTACTTACGATTTACATAAAAGTGATTTTATAGGAAATGTTCAAACAGAACATGAAAGAATGTTTAGCAATCAAGGAATAAAAATTAAATTCTTAATAGCAAGAAAAGGATAAATTAAAGAAGAAAGAGTTAAGTGAAAGAAAATATTATTGGATATTTTATAATTAACATTTGGTTATTTATTAACACTTAACTCTTTTATTTATTTTAAATTTTTAATCTAGTAATTAAATCTACTGTATTTAAAAATATATCCACTTCTTTTACTGAATTATATAATCCGAAGCTAGCTCTTACCATACCTGGCATTTTACAATTTGGATCAACTAAATGCCTAGTTGCTTCTAAATCACTTAATTTTAATAGTCTTTTTACATAAGGATGTGCACAAAAGGCACCTTGCCTTACTGCAATAGCTCTAAGGTTTGCTAAGAGTTTTGCAACTTCAGCATTATACATTCCTTCTATATTAAAGATTACTATACCTAATCTATCTGATATATATTGACTATCTCCATAAGTTACAACTCCTTTTATAGAGTTTAATCCATTTAAGGTTCTTTTTAATAACAATCTTTCATTATCTTCAATATCCTCAAATCTAATGTTTTCCAATTCTTTCATTGCTTGAACCAATGCAATGGCGCCAAAAAAATTAGGACTCCCAGCTTCATTCTTTTCTGGAGTAGATAATAAGATTTCTGAGTCATCTAATACAGAGTCAACAGTTCCACCACCTTTTAAGTCTGTATCTAGTCTTTCAAAAGTTTCCTTAAGTCCAACTATTGCACCACTTCCAAATGGTGCATACATTTTATGGGCAGAGAATACTAAAAAATCTATTGACTCATCTTTAGAATTTCCGGAGATATTAATCTTTTTATGAGCTACTATTTGTGCAGCATCAACTATCAATTTAGCATTATAACTATGAACAAGTTTTGAAATATAGGATAAGTCATTAACATATCCTGTTACATTTGAAGCAGCAGTGATTGTCACATATTTTACTAATCCATTATATTTTTCTAGTAAGTATTGTAACTCATCTAGTTTTAATCTACCATCATTATCGACTTCTATATATTTTAAATTACATTTTCCTCTCCATGGGAGGTCATTAGAGTGATGCTCCATTCTTGTAGTTATAATTACATCATTTCTATTTTCTATTAATATATTTGAGAGTCTATTAATCCCTTCGGTAGTATTGTTTACGAATATTACAGTGTACTTATCTTTTGGAGCATTTAAAAATTCTAGTATATAATCTCTACACTGACAATATTGTTTTGTTGAATACTCTGATTTCTGTCCAAGACCTCTACCTATAGAACCATATAATGTACATGCTTCAGTTATTTTATTTATAACACTTTTAAAAACAGGAGTTGTAGCAGCATTATCAAAATTTATTGGTATTATTTTATTTTTATCTAATATAGGAACTTTTTCATCAAGACCTATAAATAAATCTCTTAAAGAATTATTTGTTGAATTACACATAGCATTACCTCCCATATATTCTATTCATTTGACTGAGGTATGGTGATATTAAAGTAAAAAACTAGATGGTTATAATCTTATATTAGGTAACATATATAAATATAAAACATATACTTATAATGAAATATTTTTTGGAGGAAATATATGTATTATAATAATTTAAACAGACAGCAAGATGATGATGATTTAAAATTTATGCCTTTAAATATAAAAGAACCTTTTTTAGATAAGGATTCTAATTGGTTTCCTATAGTAAATATGACTTCACCAAATATAGGTGGCATGACAAATAATTTTATGTTAGGATTTGCAACTCCTATGGCTAATGGAAACATTGACGACAATCTTTTAAAAACTATTGAGTATACACCAAATATTAAATATAGCTACACAGATGAAGATGGACTTAATACTTATTATACAAATAATACTTCAAATAACATGAATGGAAGAAATAATAATCTCAACAATACTTTAAATAATATGTCAGAAAGTAGTTATAATCAAAATGACTTACAAGGTAGTATTGATGGATATATGTCCAACACTATGTTATCAAGAAATTCATTTAATAGTATGAGCAATGTTACACCACAAAATACTCCTGGAAATAATAATTATAATAATCAAAGTAATTTTAATTTAAATTATCCATCAGAAACAGAGTCAGGAGAATTATATTCATATAATAAGGATATTAGTTGTAATAAAAATTTAAAGAATATGCCTCCAAGTGGAATGGGAACAAGTCCAGGAAGTCCAGGAATGGCTCCAAGTGGAATGGGAACAAGCACAGGAGGCGCAGGAATGGCTCCAAGTGGAATGGGAACAAGCACAGGAGGCACAGGAATGGCTCCAAGTGGAATGGGAACAAGTCCAGGAAGCACAGGAATGCCTCCAAGTGGAATGGGAACAAGCACAGGAGGCACAGGAATGGCTCCAAGTGGAATGGGAACAAGTCCAGGAAGCACAGGAATGCCTCCAAGTGGAATGGGAACAAGTCCAGGAAGCACAGGAATGCCTCCGAGAGGAATAGGAATAAGTCTAGGAAGCATAGGAATGACTCCAGGAGGAATGGTAACAGGTAAAGGAATCTCAAGTGGTACTATTAGTGGAATAAGTATGGGTTATGGCGATATGTATAATTTATCAGGTGATATGATTAATAGTAATCAAAATATAGATTATACTTATAATTCAAGTAAATATATGAAAAGTTATACAAATGTAAATGAAGAAAATAAACAAAATACTAGTGACAGGGATAATATAATAGAGCCACCTCATATGGAAGTATTAAGGCAATTAAATTTAGGGGATGACCATGATAGTATTTCTAGAGATGTTAAGGAAAAAGAAGTAAATAAAATATTCAAGAAAATAGAAGGAGAGCATGGTTTTATACTAGGAACATTAAAAATATATAGAATTCCTTATTCAATTAGTAGTTTATTAGTTAAAAAAATAATTAAATTGACTTTAGAAAATTGTAGGAAAGATGGAGGTGAATAAATTTGTTGTTTCGTCAGAACTTACCTAATTTACAAAGTAAAGTAAGGTTCTTACATGCAATTCCTTCTGGACCAGCTGTAGACTTGTATTTAAGTGGAATCCTATTAGGGAAAAAATTATCTTTTTCAGATATATCATGTTATGAAAATATAGCACCTGGAAATTATAAAGTTCAAATATATATATCAGGCACTTATGATATGCCGCTATTTACAAGTGATATAGATATTTTACCTGATACTAGTTTAACAATTAATATAACAACTTTAGGGGGAAATATTAATATATTTGTCTTAAATGATGCAAATATGCCTGCAAGTTTAACAAATTGCTTTTTAAGGTTTATTCATTTATCACCTAATTCACCATTGTTAACATTATCTTTGCCTAATGACATAGCCCTTTTTGAAAATGTAGAATATCTAGAAACTACTGGTTATTACACTCTATCTCCAGCTATATATGATTTTAAATTAAGTTTTGCCGCTATATATGGTCTTGCTAAATATATAAGTCAAAAAACACTTAGAAATGGAAAGTTTTATACAATTTATATAATAGGATTATTAAATAACGAACCACCTATTGGATATCTTATGGTTGAAGATGGGGCAGACTAAAAAAATGACTGTATCTTATTAGATACAGTCATTTTTTAATGAACATAAATATGACTTAGTGGGATTATACATATTCCTAAAAATATTGAAAAAATATATATTTTGTTATACCCATATTGCCTTGAGGATGGGATAAGTTCTGCAAAAGAAATATAAAGCATTATACCTGAAACCATAGCAAATATTATAGCTAGTATTATCTCATTTATATATGGTCTTAAAAATAAAAAAGCTAATAAAGCACCTATTGGCTCTGCAAGCCCTGAAAAAAGAGTATATTTAAATGCTTTATATTTGCTTTTAGTAGAGTAGTATATTGGCATAGCAACAGATATTCCTTCAGGAATATTGTGAAGAGCTATAGCTAAAGCTATTGATATTCCAAGAGTAGTATTTTCATATCCAGAAACAAATGTTGCAATACCTTCTGGAAAGTTATGTATCATTAAAGCTATCATTGAAACAAAGCCCACTCTATATAATTTTCCAGAGGGTGCTGAAGGAGAAGGCCTTGGTTCATCAGGAATGAACTTATCTATTAACATTGCTATAAATGCACCAGATAATAAGAAAATTATCGAAAAAATAACTCCGTTAAGTTTGCCATTAGATTTACTAAGGGTTTCTTCAGCAGACATAAATAAATCTGTAAAAGAAACAGTGATCATTACTCCAGCAGAAAATGCTAAAGCAAATGTAATAAGTTTTTTGCTTTCACCTTTAGAGAAAAATACAATAAAAGCTCCAATAACTGTTGACATTCCAGCCATTAGTGAAAGTAATAGTGGAATAAAAGAGTGATAATCAAACATAAAGTACCTCTCATAAAAATTAATAGTTTAAAATATATTAATAAATATATTAGACTAGAAAATAGACTATGCAATATATACAAAATTTTATAATATATAATAGAAGAAATATTTTAATTTAGGAGAAAGAAGATGAGGAACTATAGAATAGAAGAAAAAATTGAAATGATTCCTGTTATGTATAAGATTTTAATTGGAAATTTAAAAAGCAGAAAAAATAATTTTAAGAATTTAAAGTATGGGGAAAATATAAAACAATATTATAGAATTTATAACGGAGATAGGGATAAGCCTATAATATTTTTTATACATGGAGGAGGATGGTGGCATGGAAGCCCTAAAACCTCTAGCTGTATAGGGAAATTTTTTAATGATTTAGGTTATACAGTAATTCTGCCAGCCTATAGACTAGTTCCATTATATAAATACCCAATACAAATAAATGATATATTTAAATCTATAAAATGTTATTTATCTAGTGAAGAAAGTTTAGAAAGTAGAAAATTTATAGTTGTAGGATTTTCAGCAGGTGGAGAGCTTGCAACAAATCTAGTTTTTAATTCTAAAAAACAATTAGAGTTTGGAATAGATAAGAGTATTTTTAAAGGTATGATTACATTAGCTGGTGTTCTTGATTTTGAAAAGTGTATTTCAAAACATTCTATAAGATTAATCGAAAATTATGCTGGAAAAGAAATTGATTTTAGTGAAAGTAATCCAATAAATTTATTAAATGAGAATATTGATATACCAGTTTTATGTTTGCATGGAGATAAAGACCCATTAATAGATATAGATAATTCCATTAGTTTTATTAATAAAATAAATAGTTTAAATGGAAATGGAAAGCTAAAAATATTAAAAGGAAAGCATCACTCTGATATTATATCATTAGTAATTAATAAGGGAGAAAAAGAATCTAAAGTAATTTTAGATTTTATAGAAGATGTATGGAGAAAATAAAAGAAAGAAATTATCTATTAGATAATTTAAAAGTTATATTAATATTTTTTGTAGTCTTTGGTCATGTGATAGAGTATTACATAAAAGACAATGATATATTGATGAGTGTATATATTTTTATATATATCTTTCATATGCCACTTTTCATTTTTATATCAGGATATTTTTCTAAGAATTTTTATAGAATGAAGAGAAAGTCAATTAGAAATTTACTAATACCTTATATAATATTTAATATGATTTGGTATTTAGCTGTGTATATAGGCACAAAAAAGGCTATGTTTTCTGTTTTATATCCAGGATGGACTCTTTGGTATTTATTAAGTCTATTTTTTTGGAGAATAACTTTAAAATATATAATTAAATTTAAACATATTTTACTAGTTAGTTTTATAATAGGAATTTTAGTAGGATTAATACCAAGTGTAGGAAGTGTTTTATCTTTTTCTAGAACAATAGTATTTTTACCATTTTTCTTAATGGGATACTATACAAAAGAAGAGCATTTAGAAAAGATTAAAACATTTAATAAGGGATTTTCTATTGTTGGAATATCAATATTTTTAGTACTTGCAGTTTATATTGTAAAGAGTAATTTAATAGATTATAAGTTTTTATATAATTCTTATTCTTATAGTGCTCTTGAAATATCTTTATTTAAGGGAACTTTATTTAGAATATTTTTTTATATGTCTGCTATAATATTTAGTATATGTGTAATAAATTTAGTACCCAAAAAAGAAAAGTTCTATTCAAATATAGGAAAAGCAACTATGAATATATATGTTTTTCATATATATTTGGTTATGATAGTGTACTTCTTTATTCCTAAGTGGAATATGGGAATTACAAAAAATATATTAATTATAATAAGTCCATTTATTATAATATACATTTTATCTCGAAAGAGAGTAAATAAAGTATATGATGGAATATTTTATCCTGTAAATATAAGTATAGATACAGGAAAAAAATCAATTAAAAAATATAAAGATATAAATAAAAAAACTCATTAAATTGTTTAATGAGTTTTTTATTTTATAAGTTTGTAAATTAATAAAATAAAAAATATTTACAAATGAAATTAAAGATACTATACTAGTGTATATACACTAGTATTAAGGGGGATTTTATATGGACAGCAGAGAAAAAATTAGGAAAATGGTCTTTGCAGCAGTTCTAACTGCAATTGCAATTATAATTCCAACACAATTTGGATTTTTAAAAATAACAATAGGTCCATTTACAGCTACAATTGCATCACATGTACCTATGTTTTTAGCAATGCTAATATCACCATCAGTAGCAATATTTGTAGGATTAGGATCGGCATTAGGTTTTTTTATAACAACTCCATTAGTGGTTGCAGCAAGGGCATCTATGCATATAATAGTAGGTTTTGTAGGTGCGTTAATAGTAAATAAGGATAAAAATTTCAAAAAGTCTATTGCTATAACAGCGCCTATTCATGGGATATTAGAAGGGCTTATAGTTATACCATTTGGTTTTTCATTCTACCAATTTATAGTTGTAGTAATAATAGGAACTATAATTCATCACTTCGTAGATGGTGCTATATCATATGCTTTAGTTAAATCTTTAGCTAAAGCAAGAAGAAAAGATTTATACGAGGTATTTTCAAGTGAAGCTGCATAATATATTTAATATAATCAGTAATAATAAAAAGTCTGTTTATAAAAGTTAAACAGACTTTTTATTATGAAAAACTATATGAAGTTTTTATATGCTATTAGTTTTATTTTAAAATAATTAAGAAACATATATTTTTATTTTAGATAAAGTGATATAATTTTTAATTAATGGGAAATAATTGGAATAGTATTATATAGTTTGGAGGAATTAGCATGGAGAGTACATCACTTATTCTAGAAGGTGGGGGAATGAGAGGCGTTTATACTGCAGGTGTTCTAGACTTACTATTAGATAAAGAGATAGATATAAAATACTGTATAGGCGTATCAGCAGGAGCATGTAATTGTGTTTCATACATATCTAAGCAGCATAAAAGAAATTATAGAGTAAATATAAATTATGTAAATGATAAGAGATATTTAAGCTTTAATAATCTAATTAAGACTGGATCAGCTTTTGGGATGGATATGCTTTTTGATATTATACCAAATCAATTAGAACCTTTTGATTATGAAAAATTTAAGAGTTCAGGAGTAAAATTTTTAGTAGGAGCAACAAATTGTGAAACTGGTAAACCTGAATTTTATAATATCAAGGATTTTAGTGATGGATATGATGCATTAAAAGCTTCTATTTCATTACCATTAGTAGCAAAGATAATTGAGTTTGATAATAAAAAATTATTAGATGGTGGAATAGCAGCACCAATACCAATACAAAAAGCCATAGATGATGGAATAGAAAAACATGTAGTTATTTTAACGCAACATAAAGGATATACCAAGAGTAAGACAAAGATGATGTCTATAATTAAGAGAAAATATAAAAAACATCCAGCTCTTATTGATGTTATGGAAAATAGATATAGAATATATAATGATACATTAGAAAAGTTAGATAAATTAGAACAGGAAGGGAAATGTTTCGTTATAAGACCAAGTAGTCCTCTAGATGTTAGTAGATTTGAAAGAAATAAAGATAAATTAGAAGCTATTTATAATAAAGGATATGAAGATGCAGAGAAATTATCAGAAGAGTTAATAAAGTTTCTTAAAAAATAACAATTAAAGAAAAGTATAAAATTATTATTTAAAAAGGAAAGTAATTATATAATTACTTTCCTTTTATATTTATTTATATATAAAATTAATGAAATTACCTTACTATGATATAATTATTCTATATTATGTAAAATATTTTGAGGTGATGTAATGAAGATTTTTCATATGGGAGATTGGCATATAGGAAAGCTTGTTAATGGATTTTATATGACAGAAGACCAAAAATTTATAATAGAACAAATTTATAAAGCAATTGAAGATAAAAAACCTGATGTTGTTGTGATTGCAGGTGATTTATATGATAGATCAGTTCCACCAGTTCATGCAGTTGAATTATTAAATAATACTATGAAAAGAATAGTTAAAGATTTAAATACTAAGGTAATAGCGTTAGCAGGAAATCATGATAGTAATGAAAGAGTTGAATTTGCAAGTTCATTATTAAGTGATAGTGGACTATACATAGTGGGAAATCTAAAAAGAAAAATAGATAAAATAGTTTTAGAAGATAAATATGGAAAAATTAATTTTTATTCAATACCATATGCAGATGTACCAGTTGTTAGAGACTTATTTGAAGATGAAAATATAAAAACACATGATATGGCAATGAAAAAAATAGTTTCTGAGATATTAAATGATTTTAATGAAGAGGAAAGAAATATTGCAATAGCTCATGGATATGTAACTCAAATGAAGGAGGATAATTTTGAGGTTTTAGAAGAAAGCGATTCAGAAAAGCCTCTTTCTATAGGGGGGACCGAGTATATTAACTCAAAGCATTTTGAGAAGTTTAATTATACAGCTCTTGGACATCTGCACGGACCTCAGAAGGTAGGAAGTGATAAGATAAGGTATTCAGGATCTCTTATGAAATATTCATTTTCAGAAGTGAATCAAAAAAAGGGAATAACTATTGTAGATATAAATGAAAATGGAGATGTAGATATAGAAATTTACGATTTAAAGCCTAGAAGAGATTTTAGGGTTAAGACTGGTACATTAGGTGAAATTATTAAAGGGTTTGATAATTCATCTGAAAATTATGAGGATTATATTAAAGTTATACTAAAAGATAAGGGTGAGCTTTTAGATCCTATGGCAAAGCTTAGAAGCATATATCCTAATGTCATGGAGCTTACTAGAGAGGAAAGAGTTTCAAGAAATAGTAGTAGAAGTGTGGCAATTAATATAAAAGAAAAATCTAAAACAACTTTATTTAAGAATTTTTATGAAGATATAATGGATGAAATTTGTAGTGAAGATGAGATAAATATCATTGAAAAGATAATAGAAGTAGCAGAAAAGGGGGAAGAATAAGGTGAAGATAAGAAAGCTTATAATAACAGGTTTTGGACCATATGCTGAAAAGCAGGAATTAGATTTTGAAGCAAATCTTGATGGAAAGAATATGTTTGTTATAACAGGAAATACTGGAGCTGGAAAAACTACAATTTTTGATGCTATAAATTTCGCTTTGTATGGAGAAGCAAGTGGTAGTGAAAGAGATGGTAAAAATTTAAGAAGTGACTTTGCTGATAAATCAACTCCAACAGAAGTAGAACTATGGTTTTCACTTAGAAATAAAGATTATTATATAAAGAGATCACCACAATATTTTAGAGCTAAGCAAAGAGGTGATGGCTTTACAGAAAGTAAGCCTTCTGCTGAAATAAAAGTTGGAGATAAGACAGTATCAGGACCAAAAGAAGTTACTAGGTTAGTTGAAGAAATATTAGGAATTACATGTGAGCAATTTAAACAATTAGTTATGATTCCACAAGGTGAATTTAAAAAGTTATTAAATTCAGATAGTGATAAAAAAGAAGAAATTTTTAGAAAGATTTTTGGAACTAAGATTTTTTCAGATATACAACAAAATATAAAAATAGAAGCTAATAATCTTAAAAAGTCTATAGAACAAATACAAAGAGATAGAGAAAATAGAATCAAGGCATTTTCATGCAAAGAAGATGATGAAGATTTAAGAAGAAATATAAATGCTAAGGATTTGAATATAGAATTAATACTTTCAAAATTTAAAGATACCATAGATAAAGATGAAGTAGAGGAAAATCTAATAAAGGAAAAGTTGAAAGATATTAATATAGAAATTAATAATATTTCAAAAGAGATAGTTTTAGCTAATGATATAAATAAAAAGATAGGTAATTTAGAAAATTACAAATATGATTTGGATAAATTAAATTTATTAAAGCATGAATATGAAGCTAAAAGTATAAAATTAGAAAGTGGTAAAAAAGCTGTAACAGCTTTAGGATTTGAAGAAAAATATAAAGAAAAGAAAATATCATTACTTAAAGTAGAAGAGAGCTTAAGAAAAAGTGTAGAGAATTTAAGTAGATATAAAAAAGATTTTGATGATGCAGAAAGAAAATTTAAAATAGAAAATGAAAAAGAAGATTTGAAAAATGATTTAAGAAAAAAGCTTGATGAGATTGAGAAATTAAAGGAAAAGGCTTCAAACTATCAAATTAATAAAGAAAAGTTTGATGAGTTAAAGAGACAATCTCAATATATTATTGAAAGAATTAAACAAATCGATTTAGAGAGAAATAAGAATAATGATTTAATAAAATTATTGTTAGAAGAGCTAGAAAATATAAATAAGTTAAAAGAAGAAAAGAATACTTTGGATATAGAAGAAATAAATTATATATCTAAACAAGAAAAGCTTAATAAGCTTTTAAGCGCTTTGGAAAAATGTAAATTAGAAAGTCAAAGACATGTAAAAGGAACAGCATTTTATGAAAGTGCAGATAAAGAATTTAATGAAAAGAAAAACAATTATGAGCAGCTAGAAGAAGCTTTTAGAAGAAATCAAGCAGGGATACTAGCTAAAGATTTAATGGAGGGTGAAAGTTGTCCTGTTTGTGGTTCTACTCATCATCCAAAGCTTGCAGTTATTGAAGTTGATAGTATAAATGAATCAGCAGTAAAAGAAGCAAAAATAATAGCAGATAAATTCTATGAAAAAAGAGAATCTTATTATAGAGAACTTACTAAGATACAAGCAGAAATAAATTCACTTAAAGAGGAAACGATAAGGCCTATATTTATAGAAATATTTAGTGAAGAAGATTTTAAAGATGATATTGAAAGGTCTATAGAAAATGTTAATACTGAACTAAAAAATAATTATAGTTATTTAGATAAAATAATTAATAGAAAAAAAGAAATTGAAAAAGTAGAGTCATTAGGATCAACTAAACTAAAGCAAAAGCAAGAAATAGAAAAATATACTGAGGAGTTAAGAGTTGAGCTAGAAAATAAAAATAAAGAGCTATTAGCAAAAGAGGGAGAATTAAAATCTCAAGAAGCTAATTTACAAAATATAGTTAATGAGTTTAAAGGAACTATAAGAAGCGTTAAAGATTTAGAAGAAGAACAATGCAAAGTAAATAATAATCTTGAAAAGCTAAAAGAGGATTATGTAAAGGCAGAGAAAGACTTTAATAATATAAAAACTATTTATGATAAAGAAAATGGTAATAAGAGCTCTTTAGAAGTAATGACTGAAAATGTAAAGGTAGAACTAGATGAAGCTTTGAAATTCTTTAAAGAAAAAGTTTTACAGTTAGGATTTAAAGATTATAATGACTATTCTTCAAGTAGAATGACAGAGATAGAAATTGATGTATTAGAAAAGGATATAAATAAGTTTAATATGACATTGTCTAATGCTGAAAAAGTTTATAGCTTGTCTTTAGAAGAATGTAAGAATTTAAAGAAAATTGATATAAGAAGCATAGAAGAAGTTTTAGAAATTAAAAATGGAGAAAAGATTAGTCTAGAAAAGGCTGAAAAAGAAATTTATTTAAGAATAAGTCAAAACAAAAAGATCATTGGAGAATGTATTAACTATAATAAACTGATAGAAGAAGATGAGGATAAATACAAGACCGTAGGTAAGTTATCTAAAATAATAAATGGAGATAATCCGAGAAAGATAAGTTTTGAAAGATATGTTTTGGCAGCATATTTTGAAGATATAATTGAAGCTGCTAATATTAGATTTTCACAAATGACATGTAATAGATTTGAACTTTTAAGAAAAGAAGAGTTAGGAGATAAGAGAAAAGGTCAAGGCTTGGACTTAGAAGTATTCGATAACTATACAGGTAAATCCAGAGATGTAAAGACTTTATCTGGAGGAGAATGTTTTAAAGCATCATTATCTATGGCATTAGGGTTAGCAGATGTAGTGCAAAGTTATTCAGGAGGAATACAACTAGATACTATGTTTATAGATGAAGGTTTTGGAACATTAGATCCGGAATCCCTTGATTCAGCTATTGAATGTTTAGTAGGTTTACAAGATGATGGAAGAATTGTTGGAGTAATCTCTCATGTTCAAGAGTTAAAAGATAGAATAGAAACTAAACTTGAAGTAAGTTCAACAAATAAAGGCAGTAAAGCTGTTTTTAGAGTTTAAGTATTAAAAGCAATAAATAGATTTGTTTTATATAAATCTATTTATTGCTTTTTTATAAATTTGTTTTTCTATATTTAGTAGGAGATATTGATAAAAACTTTTTAAAGGTTTTAATAAAATATGATACATCACCAAATCCAACTTCGTAAGCAATTTCTGTTATAGATAAATTTGTATTAAATAAAAGTAAGGTTGCCTTTTGAATTCTAAAGTAATTAATATATTGAGTGCAAGTTTTACCTGTTTGAGATTTAAAGAATCTTAAAAAATGATATTCACTATACTGTGCTATATCAGCTAATTCTTTAATAGTTATAGGATTTTTATAATTGGTTTGAATATATTTAATAACTTCTTTTAATTTTCCAACTTTAATTAAATCACTATAGTTTTCAGAGCTTACATTTAGGCTAACATAACCTTCTTTAAAGATAGTAGAAAAAATTAAAAATAATGCTCCTTTAATTTCTAGTTGAAACCCATAAGCTTTATTACCATAGCTTTCTATTAAATTATTAAAAGCATTAACTATTTTAGCATGTCCTACATTTGATATGCTTATAACATTTTTAAAAAATAGTTTATTTTGTACTATAGGTGTTACAAAATTAATTTGAGAATAGTCTAAAGTATTTCCTTCTATTAAAGAAAGGTTAAATACAAGTGCTATATAGGAAATCTTAGTATTTTCTTTACCTATCATATAATGAATAGCTCCTTTAGGAATAATGATAAAATCTCCATTAGTTACACTAAATATTTTAAAATCTATACAAATTTCTGCAGAACCATTAAGTATGTATATAAACTCCATTTCATCATGCCAGTGGGAATAAAAATCAGCTGAATTTGTAAACTCTACATGATAGACCTCCATCGGTAATTGCATGTTTCCATGATTGACTTGTTCTTTAAGTTGCAAATAACTTTTATTATCCATAATATCTCCTTCAAATAAAAAACAGCAGAATTGTTATAACTATAAGCAATTTTCAACGAGAAAAATAATTCTAATAACAGTATAATACAAAAAGAAATAAATTTCATTATGGCAGAACATCTTTATGATGGTGGAGGTGACTATGAAAGTTGAAGCGAAATTAAGAGGAGAGTTAAAGAGAATAACATGGCCTTTATTTATAGAAAGTGCACTTTTTTCTTTATTGGGTAGTGTGGATACAATAATGTTAGGAAGATATTCTGATAACTCTGTTGCAGCTGTAGGAGTAGCTAATCAGATAATATGGATGCTCAACCTTATGTTTGGAATAATAACAGCTGGGACATCTATTTTGATTGCGCAATATTTAGGCGCTAAAAGTAAGAAAAAAACTATAATTCAAGTTGCAGGAATATCTATTGGTGTAAATACAATTATAGGTGTAACTATAAGTTTTATAATGTTTTTTGGTGGAACTGGAATGATGAAATTATTAAATAGTCCACCAGAGTTAATAGATTTAGGAAATCAATATTTAAAGATAGTTGGTGGATTTATATTTATTCAAGCAATAACTATGACTTTTACAGCTATATTAAGAGCTCATAGTTTAACAAAGATATGTATGAATGCAACTATTATTATGAATCTTGTAAACGTAATACTAAATTATATACTTATATTCGGTAAGTTTGGTTTTCCTAGTATGGGAGTTTCGGGTGCAGCTTTAGCAACTACTTTAAGTAAAATTATAGGATTAATAATTTTAGGAAGGGCAACTTATGATTTAATTTTAAATAAGTTTAAGATGTCTATGTTTAAGCCTTTCCCGAAAATTCATCTTATTAATATACTTAAAATTGGAATTCCATCAGCTGCTGAACAAATTTCATATAATTTATCTCAATTAGTTATAACAAGTTTTATAAATCTTATAGGGGTAAGTAGCATGGCTGCCAAAAGTTATGTAGGGACAATAGTTTGTTTTAGCTATATATTTGCATCAGCAGTAGGTCAAGGTGGAAGTATATTAATAGGGAACTTAGTAGGAAATAAAGAAGATAATAAAGCATATGATTTATGCATTTATACATTAAAAAAAGCAGTAGTAGTATCAATAGTTATGAGTTGTATAATAGCCATTTCAGGAAAAGGTATTTTAGAGTTTTTAACAAGTAGCTCAGAAATAATATCAATAGCAGTAACAGTATTTGTAATAGAGATAATACTAGAACCGGGAAGATGTATAAATATAGTTGGAATTAATGGATTAAGAGCAACAGGAGATGTTAGATTCCCAGTATATATAGGAATATTTTCAATGTGGACATTTGGAGTTGGGCTAGCATATATCCTTGGAGTAAAATTTAATTTTGGACTTACAGGAATATGGATAGCATTTGCTATAGATGAATGGTTTAGGGGAATATTAGTATTAATAAGATGGAAAACTGGAAAATGGAAGGGAAAAGGATTTGTTAATAACTTATAAATTGTATTTCTAAATTTTTTATTATATATGTAACGATTGTTACCGAATTCCGATTAAAATCCTCATATAATGTAATCATAAAAGAAATAAATTAAGATTTAGATTATCAAGGAGGATTTTTCAATGGAAAATAAAATGTTTTGTTTCCAATGTCAAGAAACAGCAGGATGTACTGGATGTACAAAATTTGGAGTTTGTGGTAAATCACCAGATTTAGCTAGAATGCAAGATCTATTAGTATATACGACAAAAGGATTATCAGAAGTTACAACAAGATTAAGAAAAGAAGGAAAAGAAATTTCAAGTGAAATTAATCACTTTATAACATTAAATTTATTTACAACTATAACTAATGCTAACTTTGATGATGAAATATTCTATGCAAGAGCAAAAAGAACTTTAGAAATAAAAGAAGAGTTATTAAATAAATTATCAAATAAAGAAGGTTTATCAGAAGCTGCGAAATGGACAGCAACTACAAGAGAAGAATATGATGCAAAATCAGTAAATGTAGGTGTATTACAAACACAAGATGAAGATATAAGAAGCTTAAGAGAACTTATAACTTATGGATTAAAAGGATTATCAGCTTACATGAAGCACGCTAATGAATTAAGCTATGATGATGAAGAAGTAAATGCATTTATGCAAGAAACTTTATCAAAGATGTTAGATGACACTATGGGAGTAAATGACCTTGTAGCTTTAACTTTAGAAACTGGTAAGATTGGGGTAAGTGGTATGGCTATACTTGATAAAGCTAATACAGAAACTTATGGACATCCAGAGGCAACAAAGGTTAATATAGGAGTAGGAAATAATCCAGGTATATTAGTATCAGGACATGACTTAAAAGATTTAGAACAATTATTAAAGCAAACGGAAGGTACAGGAGTAGATGTATATACTCACTCAGAAATGTTACCAGCTCACTATTACCCTGCATTTAAAAAATATACTCACTTTGTAGGTAACTATGGAAATGCATGGTGGAAGCAAGCTGAAGAATTTGAAAGCTTTAATGGACCAGTATTAATGACAACTAACTGTATAGTTCCACCAAGAAATAGCTATAAAGATAGAATCTATACAACAGGAGCAGCTGGCTTTGTTGGATGTAAGCATATAGAAGGTGTAGATGGAGCAGCTAAAGATTTCTCAGAAATAATTGAACATGCTAAGAAGTGTCAAGCACCAGTAGAAATAGAAAATGGAGAAATCATAGGAGGATTTGCTCATAACCAAGTAATGCAACTTGCTGATAAAGTAGTAGATGCTGTTAAATCAGGAGCTATAAAGAAATTCTTTGTAATGGCAGGATGTGATGGAAGAGCTAAATCAAGAAACTACTATACAGACTTTGCAAAAGCATTACCAAAAGATACTGTAATATTAACAGCAGGTTGTGCAAAATATAAATATAACAAATTAGATTTAGGTGATATTGGTGGAATTCCAAGAGTATTAGATGCAGGACAATGTAATGATTCATATTCATTAGCATTAATAGCATTAAAGCTTAAAGAAGTATTCGAACTAGAAGATATTAATGATTTACCATTAGAATTTAACATTGCATGGTATGAACAAAAAGCTGTTATAGTTTTATTATCACTATTATACCTAGGAGTTAAGAATATCCACTTAGGACCAACACTACCAGCATTCTTATCACCAAATGTTGCTAAAGTACTTGTTGAAAACTTTGGTATTGGTGGAATAACTAACGTTGAAGATGACTTAGAGATGTTTTTAGCATAAAATATATATAATAGATAAATTTAAGGGAAGTAGTTATAACTATTTCTCTTAAATTACAATATATATTTTAGGAAGGGAAACTTTTATGATAGATGTTTTAAAAAATACCTGTTTTTTTAAGGGAATTTCAGAATTGGAAATAGAGGAAATATTAAAGAGTGAATCTTATATAATAAAAACATATAAAAAAGGAGAAGTAATAGCAAATCAAGGAGAAAAATGTAATAGTTTATCTGTAATTATTGAAGGTAAAGCTGTTATTCAAACTATATATGAAAATGGGAAAGTATTAACATTAGCAAATTTTAATGTAAGTGATGTTTTTGCAGAAGCTCTATTATTTTCTAAAGAAAAAGAATATCCTGCAACTGTTATGGCCGGTGAGAATTGTAAGGTATTATCCTTTCCGAAAAAAAGTGTTTTAGGAATAATACAGAAGAATACTAAATTCACAGAAAATATATTGGAGCTTTTATCACAAAAGATAGTTATATTAAATAAAAAGATTAATCTTATAGAACTAGACTCTATAAGAAGAAAAATATGCAAAATATTACTTGATAATTATAAAAAGAATAATACATTTTCTTTTAAAATATCATCTAAAAAAGATATGGCTGAAGAACTAGGAATCCCTAGACCATCTCTTTCAAGGGAACTTATAAATATGAGAGATATGGGGCTTATAGAATTTACTTTAAAAGAAATAATAATTAAAGATCTTGAAGGATTAGAAGATGAATTTTTTATAGAATAGTAAAATAATTAGGCAGACTCTATTTATAGAAGTCTGCCTAATTATTTGGTATATATAAATTTTAAAGAGATAACTTAAATTAACCTGTGTAATAAATACATTATAATAGAAATTTTTAAGTAATTAAATACGATTTTTGAAAAAATATTATAACAAATTAGTGAAGTAATAAAATTTGTATAATTTTGACGAGCTTAAATCAAAAAGATTCTGAAAATTTCATATACATAAAGAAAACTATATGATATAATTTTAGCATAATGTATTTAATGTGCTAAGGAGAACTAGAGTTAAGCACAAAAATAAGAATTGCATTCTTATTTTTGTGCTTTTTTGTTATTAAAATATATTTTAATGGGGGTATATATATGTATGATGTTGCCATAATTGGAGCAGGAATAATAGGAGCTTCTATATTTAGAGAGCTGACTAGGTATAATTTAAAAGTAGTAGCCATTGAAAGAGAAAATGATGTAGCAATGGGAACTACTAAAGCTAATTCAGCTATAATCCACTCAGGATATGATCCTGAAAATGGAACATTGATGGCTAAGTATAATGTGAAAGGAAATGAAATGTTTGAAAAAATATGCGATGAGTTATCAGTTCCTTTTATAAGAAATGGTTCATTAGTATTGGCTTTCAATGATGATGAAATGAATTTAGTACAAGAACTATATAACAATGGTTGTAAAAATAAAGTTAGAGGATTGAAAATATTAAACACTCAGGAAGCTTTAGAAAAAGAGCCTAATTTAAATTCAAGTGTATTAGGAGCATTGTATGCTCCAACGGGAGGAATAGTTGGACCATTTGAATATACTATAGCTTTAATAGAAAATGGTATTGCAAATGGAGGAGAAATTAAATTAAGAAGTGAAGTTGTAGGAATAAGTAAAGATGATTTAGAAAATGATGTATTTAAAATTAAGATAAATGATGGAGAAGTTATAGAAACAAAATATATAATAAATGCAGCTGGGGTTTATGCAGATAAAATTCACAATATGATTTGTGAAGAAGAATTTAAAATAACTCCAATTAGAGGAGAATATTATGTAATTGATAAAAATCAAGGAAAACTATTTAATAACACAGTATTTCAATGTCCATCAAAGCTTGGTAAAGGTGTTCTTGTTACACCAACTGTGCATGGTAATTTAATAGTTGGACCAAATGCAGAAACAATTATTGATAAGGAATCCGTAAAAACAACAGATGAAGGCTTAGAATATGTAAAGGAAACGTGTTTAAAAACAACTGATAAAATTAATTTTAGAAATGTAATAAGGAATTTTGCAGGTCTTAGAGCTCATCCTGATAGTGGGGATTTTATAATTGAAGAAAATAAAAAAGTTAAGGGTTTTATAGATGTAGCAGGTATGAAATCTCCAGGATTATCATCGGCACCAGCTATAGCAATAGATATAGTAGAAATGTTAAAAGTAAGTGGACTTGAAATAAGCAAAAAACAAGAATTTAATCCATATAGAAAACAAATTAGATTTATGGAATTATCAGAAGAAGAAAAGATTGAGTTGATTAAAAAAGATAGCAATTATGGAAAAATTATATGTAGGTGTGAACAAATAACTGAAGGTGAAATTATTGATGCTATTAAAAGATGTTTTGGAAGTGTTTCCTTAGATGGTATAAAGCGAAGATGCAGACCTGGAATGGGAAGATGTCAAGGTGGTTTTTGTGGTCCACGTGTTCAGGAGATAATATCTAGAGAACTTAATCTACCTTTAGAGGATATTGTTTTAGAAAAAGATGGTTCATATATTTTGACTGGGAAATCAAAATAGGGGGGGAGAAGTATGAGATATAATTTAATTGTAATAGGTGGAGGGCCAGCAGGATTGGCAGCTGCATATGAGGCTTACTTAAATGGTGTAAGAAATATTTTAATAATTGAGAGAGATAGAGAGCTTGGAGGAATATTAAATCAATGTATCCATAATGGATTTGGGCTTCATACTTTTAAGGAGGAACTTACAGGACCAGAGTATGCGGATAAGTTTATAAAAATGGTAGAGGACGTAGATATTGATATAAAACTAGATACTATGGTATTAGAAATAGAGGAAAGTAAAAGAGTTCATGCAATAAATTCTAAAGATGGATATATGATATTAGAAGCAGAAGCAATTATATTGGCTATGGGTTGTAGAGAGAGAACAAGAGGAGCTGTGAGTATACCCGGTGATAGACCATCAGGGATATTTACTGCAGGGGCAGCTCAAAGATATGTAAATATTGAAGGATATATGCCTGGTAAAGAGGTAGTTATTTTAGGATCTGGAGATATAGGATTAATAATGGCTAGAAGAATGTCTTTAGAAGGGGCTAAAGTAAAAGCAGTTGTTGAGCTTATGCCATATTCAAATGGACTTAATAGAAATATAGTTCAATGTTTAGAAGATTACAATATACCATTATATTTATCTCATACAGTTGTTGATATAGTAGGAGATAAAAGATTAGAAAAAGTAATAATATCAAAGGTAGATGATAATAGAAAACCCATTAAAGGAACTGAAATAGAGTTTGATTGTGATACATTATTATTATCAGTTGGTTTAATACCAGAAAATGATTTATCTATAAAGACAGGTATTGAATTAGATAAAAGAACTAATGGTTTGATAGTAACAGAAAATATGGAAACAAGCGTAGATGGGATTTTTGCTTGTGGTAATGTAGTTCATGTACATGATTTAGTCGATTTTGTTACTGAAGAATCTAAACATGCTGGAAAGGCTGTTTCAAAATATTTAAATAATAATTTAAAAAAGAAAAAATATTTAAATATAAAAAATGGTAACTCTATAAATTATACAGTACCACAAAAAATTTCTATAGAAGATATGGATGATAAATTAACTATTTTTATGAGAGTAAATAATGTTTATAAAAATAAAGTTTTAGTCGTTAAGTCAGGAGATATGATAATATCAAAATTTAAAAGAAAACACTTAGCACCATCAGAAATGGAGAAAGTTATTTTAACAAAGAAGCAATTAGAAAATATCGAAGAGGATTTAATAATTTCTTTAGAGGAGGGTGAATAAAGTGGAAAAGGAGCTTATTTGTATTTGTTGCCCTATAGGATGTCATTTAAAGGTGGATGTAGAAAATAAGAAAGTCACTGGAAATGGTTGTAAAAGAGGGGAAGCTTATGGAATTGATGAAATAACTAATCCTGTTAGAATTATTACAACTACTGTGAAAATATTAAATGGAGAATTACCTGTTATTTCTGTTAAAACTAAATTAGCAATACCAAAAGCTTTAACATTTAAAGCTATGGAAGCTATTAATGGTTTAACTCTTGAAGCACCTATAAAAATAGGGGATATAATTTTAGAAAATCTACTAGGAACAGGAGTAGATGTAGTAGCGACTAAAACTATAAAAAAAGCATAATTATAATATAAATTAAAAAAAGAGTAAAATATTAAAGTTACTCTTTTTTTAAAAGCAAATAAGTAATAAAATGGTAAAATATACAAAAAATGGTTGACAATCTATTTTGGCTATAGTACCATATGTATATGGATGCAAAGAAGTCTATTCTGTAATTTGGTCACTTGGAATAGATGGAGCCAGTAGTGAACCCACTCCAATTTATATATTATAGATTGGAGTTTTTTTATTTTAATTATTAGGAGATAAATATATATGATTAATATTATTTTAGAAAACAAAAATGAGAGCAGCATTATAGAAAAAAATGAATTAGAATATGAAAATATTGTAAATGATAAAGAAGCAAGTGAAACTTTTAAAAAAAGAAGTAAGAAGAATAAAGAAAAATCCTTTTTAAAGAGGGCATTATCATTGAAAATGATAAAAAATTATATAATATTTATTTTATTAACAACAATATTTGTTTTAACTTTTCAAAGTATAAAAATAAGAGTTAGCACTGATTATATACCTACTTTATTTGGAAATACCTATTTAAATGTATTAAGTGAAAGTATGGTACCAGAGTTTAAATTAAATGACTTAGTAATTGGAAAAGTAGTTAAGGATACAAAGGAAATAAAAGTAGGAGATATAGTCACTTATAGAGATGGTAGGATGCTAGTAACTCATAGAGTTGTTGAAGTAAAAAATGGAGGCGAAGCCTTTATAACAAAAGGTGATGCAAATGAAGCACTAGATGTTAATATAGTTCCTAAAGAAAACTTAGTTTCTAAATATAAATTTAATGTTCCTTATCTAGGATATATAATAGCTAAATTTCAAGATTTAAAATTTTTGGCTATTATGGGAATAGTATTTATGTACTTTATAATGAAGGAATTAATAATAGAGATTAAAAAGGTAAAGAAAAATAAAAATTTTCAATTAAATAATTAATAAGTCAATCTTAATGGGACTTTGAAGCATAATCTGTATATGGTCACTTGGATTATGTGGAGTTAATAGTGAATCCACACCATTAATATTATATAAAAAATATATTTTAATGGAGGATTGTTTTATGAATAAGAAAATTGCAGCTTTACTATTAGCTGCCGCTTTAACAACTGGTATGGGGGGATTTGGTACTTATGCATATTTTACAGATAGTGATACATTAACTGATAATGTAAACATCACTATGGGTACATTAGATGTAGATGCATATTGGGCTACAGATGCTGGAAAAGATACATGGAAAGCAACATCAAAAGATACAGAAGTAAAATCAACTACTGCAGAAACACTAACATTTGAAAATGTTAAGCCTGGAGATACATTTGAGAGAGATGTAGTTATAGCTAATTATGGATCATTAAAAGCTGATATTTCAGTACAATTAAAGAAGGAATTACCAAGTGGGTTAACTGTTGAATTAATAAATGTTGGCTCACAAACTGGAAAAGTTCAAGTAGATCCTAATCATCCGGATAGATGGTATGAAAATGCTGTTGGAGCAAATGGTGGCTTTATAAGGGCTACAGTTAAGGTTACAGTTGATCCTACTTTAGGTAATGAATGGATGAACAAGGCATTTACTTTAGATGCTAACGAATTTATAGTTGTTGGTGCTCATCAAACAATTTATTAATATAAATAAGATAAGGATGCAGGTTTTGCATCTTTATTTTACTATATAGGAAATTATATTTTTGAAATCTGTGGATAAATTATTTATAGCATATAAGTTATTAAAGTTAGCCCTTGTGATTACGCAAATATCATATCAACAAAAAACTCTAACAGAGACTATTATCTAAAATATATTTCTCAATATTTGAATAAAATCTATCTTTATTGAATAATTTAGTAAAATGAGTGAAAAATATAAATATTTAAGAGGGGTGAATATGTTATTTAAGAAGTTATTAAATAGTGTGTGCTTAGCTTTAGTTATTGTTAGTTTAAGTAAGAATATTTATGAAACAAAAGCTTATTCTTTACAAGATGGTGTAGTATTAGAAGTGGTTGGAGAAGGTTATGAAAGCATATTTAATGAAGAAAAAGATGGGCTATGGGCTCCAGGAGATACAAAGACAAATTCATTTATAGTATATAATAATTCTTCAAATGATATAAAGCTAGAGATGATTACTTTTGAAAATAACATAAATTATGAAGGAAATGATGATAAGAATATATTAGTAAAAAATTCATCAATAAAAATTACTGATGAAAATGGCAAGGTTTTATATACAGGAAGTTTAGAAAATCTATTTAATAAATATGAGATGATAAATGATGATGTAATAATACTATCAGGAGAAAATGAAAAATTAAATATGACAATTAATATAAATGAAAATCTAGGTAACGAAGCACAAGATGTATATAAAAACTTAAAGTTTTTAATAAATTATAGTAACTTAAATAGATATACAAATAAAAATGATAGAACTAATAAAAATTTACCTGAAACAGGAAGTGAAATTAATTCAAGTCTGTTACTAGGTATAGGTAGTTTATTATTAGTTGAAGGTATATTTATTTTAAAGAGGAAAAAAACACAGGTATAAGTTGTTAAATATATTGAATTATTTAAGATTAAGATACTAAATATAATTTTAGTATCTTATTTTTTACAACAAATACGAATAATGATTATGTATAATTGACAAATTTACGTACTAGGGATAAAATTATAATAACTTTTTAGGTTATATAAAAAATTATAATGAATTTTGATAGGAGTTGAAATTAATGAAAGCCATTTTAACAGTAATAGGAAGAGATAAAGTTGGAATAGTAGCAGGAGTTAGCAATGAGTTGCTAAGATTAAATATAAATATATTAGATGTAAATCAAACTATAATGGATAAGTATTTTACTATGATAATGATGTTGGATTTAAAGGAAGCTAATTCAGATTTTGATAAAATTAAAAGTTCACTTCTAGATAAAGGAGAAGAACTTGGGGTAGATGTTAAAATTCAAAGAGAAGAAATATTTAACTCAATGCACACTTTATAATTGGGGGCGAAGTAATGAAGAGTAATAATATATTAGAAACTATAAAGATGATAGAGGAAGAAAAGCTTGATATTAGAACAATAACAATGGGAATTTCTTTATTAGATTGTATAGATTCAGATGGAGATAAGGCGAGAGAAAAAATTTATAATAAAATAGTTACATCTGCTAAGGATTTAGTTAGAGTTGGAAAGGAAATCGAAAATGAATTTGGTATTCCAATAGTAAATAAAAGAGTTTCTGTAACTCCGATATCAATAATTGCAGGAGCAACTGATGAAGAAGATTATGTAAAGTTTGCACAAACTCTAGATAAAGCTGCTGAAACCTTAGGAATAGACTTTATAGGAGGATTTTCAGCACTAGTACAAAAAGGTTATACAAAAGGTGATAAAATCTTAATAAAATCAATACCAGAAGCTTTAGCTAAAACTAGTAAGGTTTGTTCTTCTGTAAATGTTGGATCAACAAGATGTGGAATAAATATGGATGCAGTTAGAGAAATGGGAGAAATTATAAAAGAAACAGCAGAATACACCAAGGATACAAAAGGTTTTGGATGTGCTAAATTAGTAGTATTTTGTAATGCTGTTGAAGATAATCCTTTTATGGCTGGAGCATTTCATGGAGTTGGAGAAGCTGATAAGGTTATAAGCGTCGGTGTAAGTGGTCCTGGAGTTGTACAAAGAGCATTAGAAAAGGTTAAAGGAGAATCCTTTGATGTAGTTTCAGAAACTATAAAGAAAACTGCATTTAAAATTACAAGAATGGGACAATTAGTTGCACAAGAGGCCTCTCAAAGATTAGGAGTGCCATTTGGTATAGTAGATTTATCTTTAGCACCAACACCTGCTGTTGGAGATTCTGTTGCACATATATTAGAAGAAATGGGACTTGAAGTAGTTGGAACTCATGGAACCACAGCAGCTCTTGCATTATTAAATGATGCAGTTAAAAAAGGTGGAGTTATGGCATGTAGTCATGTAGGTGGACTAAGTGGAGCATTTATACCAGTTTCAGAGGATGCAGGAATGATAGATGCAGTTTTAAATGGATCATTAAACTTAGAAAAATTAGAAGCTATGACTGCTATATGTTCAGTTGGATTAGATATGATTGCAGTACCTGGAGATACGCCAGCAGAAACAATAGCGGCTATGATTGCAGATGAATCAGCAATAGGAATGATTAATAATAAAACTACAGCAGTAAGAGTTATACCAGCACCAGGTTGCAAGGTAGGAGATTTAGTTGAATTTGGAGGACTACTAGGAACTGCTCCTGTAATGCCTGTAAATAAATATTCATCCTCTCTATTTATACAAAGAGGTGGAAGAATACCTGCACCAATTCACTCATTTAAAAATTAATAGATATTTATGGATAATTATAATTTTAAAATATAATTATCCATTTTTTATTATAGAAAGTTAAAATATAACTTTACTAAAAATATATTGTATAGAATTTAATAAATATGTAGATTAATAATCTATAATAGATTTATAAAAATGATTATAGCGGTTATTTGAATATGTATTATTATAAAAAACTAAATATTATAGTCTTAATTCTTTTATTTAAGTTAGATTAATACTAATTTTACTTATATCAATAAATATAGTACTATTTAATTGAATTTATAATACTCATTAAAAATTGTATAGAGGAGTATTATAAATAAAGTGTTTTAAGGTATATACGGGGGAGTATTATATGAGAAATTTAAAGGCTTTATCAAAGCAAGGGTCTAATATTAAACCCAATGAAGATAAATTAACTATAGTTGATGGGGCTGCATGGATATTAGATGGAGCAACAGGATTGACAGGTAAAAGGATTACTGAAAAGGAAACTGATGCATTATGGTATGTTGAAGCTTTAGATGATTACTTAAGAAATAATATAAATAGTTCTATGGACATTAAAGAGATAATAAAAAATGGTGTCAAAGAAGTAAAAGCAAGGTATTCAATGTATAATGGATTTAGTGATTTAGATGAGGTAGATTATCCTTGCGCAGCATTAGCTTTAGCAAGATTTGATGATAGAGAATTAGAGTATTATGTAATTGGTGATTGTACTTTAATTTATAGTGAAGATAATGGTCAGATAAAAGAGGTTGTTGATAAAAGATTAATAGAATTAGAGGAAAATATATTAATAAAAATGTGTGAAGTTAGTAAAATAAATAATATATCAGTTTTAGAGTCAAGACAATACTGTAATGATGAGGTAATTAAAGTAAGAAAATTAAAAAATAAATTAAATGGATATTGTATATTAGAGTTAAATGAAGATATCGTAGATAATGGCATATTTAGTAAAGTACCTATAAATAGAGAACTTAATATTTGTATTACTTCAGATGGATTTTCGCAGTATTATGATACATTTAACTTAACAAGGGATTATAAAGAATTTATAAGATTGGTAAAAGAAAATAATATAGAAGATTTATTTAAAGGGTTAAGTGAAGAGCAAGAAAAGGATAGTGAGTGTACGCATTATCCAAGGTTAAAGAAAAAAGATGATTCAAGTATCATTTATTTTGAACTATAAAATTTACAAATTGGATAAATATGGTGTATAATTAATAGGGAATAATTAGCAAAAGAGAAGGCGATAAATAATGCTTTCTCTTTTGTTTTAGGGGGAAATTATGAGGTGCGTTGTAATACACGGTAGTCCAAGAAGAGGTAATACTTGGACTGTATTAAACTTAGCAAGAGATGAAATGAAAAAGTATGGTGAAATTGAGTTTGTAGATATTGAATTAAGGAAAGAAAATATACCATATTGTAATGGTTGTTTTGCATGTATTTATAAAGGTGAAGATAAGTGTCCACACAATGAAAAAATAAATAACATAGTAAAGGAAATTGAAAATTCAGATGCTGTTATAATGACTTCACCTGTTTATTCAATGCAAGTTAGTGGACTTTTAAAAACATTCATAGATCATATGTCTTATAACTTTCATAGGCCCAAATTCTTTACAAAAAAGGCTTTAGTGATTACTACTACTGCAGGGGCAGGACATAAAGTTTCAGCAAAATACATTAAGGATGTTTTATATTATTGGGGATTTAATCTTGTAGAAATGATACCAGTAGCATATAGGGGAACAGAACTAAGTAATAAAAATATAGAAAAAATAAAATATATATCTAGAAATTTTAGTAAAGACTTAGTATCTAAAAAAATACACAAACCAAAAGTAAAATCTATCTTTATGTATAATTTATGGAGAAGATATAGTGAAGTACCTTTTAAAGAAGGAGATGCAGATTATAGATATTGGGAGAATTCAGAGCTTTCAAAATTTGTTTATCATCCAGATATTGAAATTGGAATTTTTAGAAGAGTAATAGGTAACTTTACTTATAATATTATTGGAAGTAGCAATAAAAAGTAGTATAATTTGGGGGCTTAGTAATGGATATAATAAACGAAATATATTTAGAATGCAGTAAACTATGGTGGCAAGCTGATAGAAATTTCAAGTTAGATATGAAGAAATATACAAAGATAGATAAGAAAAATAAAGAAAATAAATTAGATAAATATATAGATTTAATAATTCAAAAAATAAAGGACTTTCCACAGGAAGATAATAAAAAGGAAAAGTGGAAAAATGATTTTGATAAAATCATAGATGATTTCATTGAAAGTGAAGAAGATGCTTTTAAACTTGGAATAATAAATAAAAATCTAAAGAATGATTTCTTTAATAGTACTAAAAGCTTTATAAAAGAAGCAAAAAGGTTTAATAAGAGCTTAAGTTATAGTGATATAGGACAGGCTATGAGGAATGTTTGGATAATAAATATTCTTCAGGCATCATTTGGGCAGAAGGTAGAATTTTCTAAAGCTATCTTTGGATATAGTATGCTATATCCATATACAGATAATTATTTAGATAATATAGAAATAGATATAAATAAAAAAGAAAAATTTAATTATAATTTAAAAAAACGCTTAAAAGGAGAGCTTATAGAAGATAAAAATTCTTATGAAGAATCGGTTTATACATTAGTTAGTTGTATAGAGGAAATATTTAAAAGAGATGTTTATACTGAGTTATATGAATCTTTACTTTTAATTCATGAAGGGCAAATAAAAAGCCTAATACAACAAGAAGGGAATAGTATTCCTTATGAAGATGATATTTTAGGTATATCTATTGAAAAAGGAGGCTCATCAGTATTAGTAGATGGATTTTTAACAAAGGGAAAACTTGATAAAGAGGAAGTATCATTTTGTATTTTTTATGGATTTTTACTTCAGATTGCAGATGATTTACAGGATTTAAAATTAGATATAAAAAGTAACCATATAACTATAATGTCTCAGTTAGCACCTAAATATAAATTAGATAAAATATCAAATAAATTAATAAATTTTACATTAAAACTATTAAGAGATGCTAATTGCTTCAAGGGAGAGAATATAGTTGAATTAAAGGAGCTTATAAAAACAAATTGTATAATGCTTATATTATTTTTAGTAGTATTAAGTAAAGATTTTTTTACAAATGAATATATAAATATTATAGAAGAATATCTTCCGTTTTCAATTAAATATATAGAGAGTATAAAATTTAAACTTAGAAAGAAATTTAGAAAAATAGAATTTGAAGAAGCAGTTAATTATATATTAGATATTAATTAAAAAGCAGCTAAAGTAATTTACTTTAGCTGTTTTTGATTTTGTCATCAACTGATGGCAAAGCAATATAATTTTTAACTGTTTCAAGAACTGAATCTTCTCCAACATAAACAATTATATCTTGTGAATGTATTTTAAAGTAAGGACCTGGAGATAAGAACAAATCACCATCTCTTTTTACAGCAATTATTGTAGCCTTCGTATTATGCCAAAAGTTAAGTTCACCTATACTTTTATCTACTGCAAAACTATCTTTTTCTACTATACTTTCAAATGGAATAATAGAGCCTACATTTCTTAATTGAGTAGCAAACTCTATTATTGAATTAATATTTTTTTCAAGCTTCGCATCAATCTCTTTTCTTTGTTTTATTAAGTCGAAGGTTTCACTATTTAAGTAAGTAAAATCAGACTTTGTTTTGAATTTATTTAAAAATTCTTTAGCTGAATATTTATCATTTATAATAATGCCACTTTTTTCATTTATAGTAACAACATTCATATCTTTTAATAATGCTAAGGATCTTCTGATAGTTTCAGGAGACACATTATATATACTAACTAAAGTTGTTCTTCCTGTGATTTTACTGCCCTCTAAAAATTCATTATTAATTATTCTATAAGCTATATCCATGGCTATTTTTATATAGTTAGGTGTTTTTGTTTGCTTAGACAATACTAACATCTCCTTCCAGTAAAGATTCTAACATACAATATAAGAAAGTAAAATACTTATAGAGAGTTATAATTTATAAATATGTATATAAGTTCTATTAAAGTTTCTAGATTTAATATAGCATTTCAATTTTTGTAAGTTATATAGTTATAAGATGAGTTTAAAGAACCTATATATGTAAAATTAAAAACTATATTATTCTAATTCATCATTAAACTTGTATTTTGAATTTTAACTATTGATTTTAATTTAAATATAGATAATGTAGAATATTAATTAGAACATATATATAACCTATTTCTATAAGTAGAATAAATACTAAATTTATAGTAAATAATTGGAATATAATATATTTTAAAGTGTTGATCGGACTAAATATTTTAAAATATATTAATTTATAGGTTTTATATAATTGAATTTAAAATTTAATTAGCCTATAATTAAGGCATTAGTTGAATTTAGAGGTACTGCTATGAATAAAAATTTAGAGTTAGAAAAAAATATATTAAAGGGAAAAAGGGAAAAGATAACAAATGAGCTTTTAGAGAAAAGAAAAAATCATGAAATTATAGAAAAGAAATTAAGAACTTTAACAAAAGAGTCAAAAGGAAATTATAATGAAGAAAAAGAAACTACAGAAAAAATATACTCTGTATTAAAAAAAGATATAAAGAATTATGAGGAAGCTTTAAGGGTTCCTTATTTTGGCAGAGTTGATTTTAGAGAATTAAGAGGGGAAGACGAAAGTATATATATAGGTAAACAAGCTGTAAGTTCAACTTTAGATGGCGAGGAAATAGTTGTTGATTGGAGAACACCAGTAGCAGATTTATACTATAGTGGAACTGGAGGTTACGCATATTATAAATCTCCAGTTGGAATTATAGAAGGTAATTTGTCTTTAAAAAGAAAATTCCTATTTAAAGAAGATTCATTAACAGATATATTTGACGAAGGAATAAATGAAATAATAATAAAAAGTAGTGATGAAGGTAGTGACTTAGTAGATGAATTTTTAAAAATAAATCTTGAAGAAAGTAGAGGGAAAAAACTTAAGGAAGTTGTTGCTACAATACAAAAAGAACAAAATGATATTATAAGATGGCCTAAAAATCTACCGATCATAGTCCAAGGTTCAGCTGGTTCAGGGAAAACTACCATAGCTTTACATAGATTAGCATATTTAATATATAGGTATTCTGAAACTATAAAAGGAAAGGATATATTAGTTTTAGCACCTAATAAACTGTTTTTAGATTATATTTCTGATATATTACCTAACTTAGGTGTAGATGAGGTAAAACAAACAACTTTTCAGGAATTAGTATTAAAATACTTAAAGCTTAAAACAAAGGTTAAAGGAAAAGACGAGAAGTTAAAAGAACTTATAGAATCTACTGATAGTGAAAGATGTAAGTTTATAGCAAACTCATCTAAAATAAAGGGAACATTAACTTTTAAAACAATTATAGATAGATATATTGCTTTATTAGAAGGAGATTCTGTTGACATAACAGATATAGTTATATGCGATTATATATTATTTAATAAAAGGGAAATAATGAGGCTTTATCTTAAGGATTTAAAAAGTTATCCAATAAATAAAAGAAAAGATGAAATTAAAAGGTATCTAAGTTTAAAGCTTAAAGAGAAGATAGAAATACTTTGTCTGCAAATTGATTTAGAGTGGGATGCTAAAATTAAAAATATAAAGCTTAAGTTAGAGGATGGGGAAGAGAGAAGAAAGAAATTAATAGAAGTATATGCTAAAAGAGATGAAATAAAAAATAACATAAGGAATAATTCAAAAAAAGAAATTAATGAGTACTTTAAAAAATGGAGAGGAATAACTTCTAGAGAGATATATATAGATTTATTTAGAAATAAAGAGTTTTTTGAACTTGCAACTTTAAATAAAATACCTAAAGAACTATCTGAATTTATGAAAGATGAAGTTATAGGTAATTATGAAAAAGGTCTTATAGATGAAGATGATTTAGTACCACTTTTATATATCAATATGCTATTAGAGGGAGTCGAAGAAAAAGATAAATATACTCATATAGTAGTTGATGAAGCTCAAGATTATAGCCCATTTCAAATTTACTTAGTAAATCATTTTACTAAGGGAAATTCTCTTACGTTAGTTGGTGATATAGCTCAAGGAATATACTATTATAAGGGAATAAAAAATTGGAGTGATATAGTAGATAAAGTCTTTAATGGTAAGGCAACTTATATGCAGTTAACACAGAGCTATAGATCAACCGTTGAAATAATAGATTTTGCAAATGGTGCTTTAAGTTCACAAAAATTAGACTTAAAGAGTGCAAAGCCTGTATTAAGACATGGAGAAGCACCAAAAATTATTAAATGTATTAATGAAAAAGAAGCAGTACAAAATATAAATAATATAATTACAGAGATTATAAATAATGATAAAAGTAGTATAGCTATTATTACAAAGGGATTAGAAGAAGGAAAAATATTAGAAAAGCTTATAAAAAAACATTCAACATATAAAGCAACTCTTATAAAGGGGAATGAAAAAGAGAATAAAGATAATATTTTAATAATTCCATCTTATTTAACAAAAGGCTTAGAATTTGATGCAACAATTATATATAATCCAAGTGATACTAACTATAAGGATATTCTTTTAGATCAAAGACTATTATATGTTGCTTTAACAAGAGCATTGCATTATGAATATATAATAGAAATCGATAATATAACAGAAATGATAAAATAGAAAGTTTTTTGTAGAGTAGTTTAAAGTTTAGGCGAAAGTATATACTAAATCGTCAAATTTGATAATTGTTTGACAAAACTCTTTATGATAAAATATTTCTAGAATACATGCACAGAAAAGATTAAACTCGGAGGTAGGTATATGTTACAAGAAAAATTAAAAAATAATATTTATTGGATAGGTGTAAAAGATCCAGAGTTAAGAGTATTTGATATAATAATGGAAACAAAAAAAGGAACAACCTATAACTCTTATGTAATAAATGATGAGAAAGTAGCCATAGTTGATACAGTAAAGACTGGTTTCTATGATGAATTTAAAAAGAATTTAAAAGATATAATTGGAGATAAAAAAGTAGACTATGTAATAGTTCAACATACTGAGCTAGACCATAGTGGTTCATTAATAAAACTAATAGAAGATTATCCAGAAATTAAGGTAGTAGGATCTAAAGCAGCATTAAATTACTTAAAGAATATATTAAACAGAGATTTTAATACTTTAGAAGCAAAAGAAGAAATATCTCTTGGAGAAACAACACTTAAATTTATAAATGCTCCAAACTTACATTGGCCAGATACTATATTCACATATGTAAAGGAAAGGAATTTATTATTTACATGTGATTTTACAGGTTCTCATTATTGCCCAGAAGGTGGAATAACTGAAAGCTTAAATGAAGAATATTTTGTAGAAATGGAATATTACTTTAATTGTATTATGGGACCATTTAAGAGATTTGTTTTAATGGGACTAGAGAAAATAAAAGATTTAAATATTGAAGTTATAGCACCAAGCCATGGACCAGTTCATGTTGCAAATATAGATAAAATATTAAACTTATACAGAGCATGGGCAACAGAAGCACCTGTAGATAATAAAAAAGTAGAAATTTTCTATATTTCTGCTTATGGAAATACAGAGGTTATAGCTAACTTTATGAAAGAGAAGCTAGAAGAAAAGGGATTTAAAGCTGATGTTACAGAGATAACAAGTATTCCTCTAGAAGAAAGTATATCAAAAATAGAAAAAGCAAAAGGATTTATGGTTGGTTCTCCAACTATTAATCAAGATGCAGTAAAGCCTTCTTGGGACTTACTATCATTAGTTAATCCAATTATAAATAGAGGAAAAGCAGCTGTAGCTTTTGGATCTTATGGTTGGAGTGGTGAAGGAGTTAAGATGCTAACTGCAAGATTAAAGGATTTAAAGCTTAAAGTTGTAGATCCAGGATTATCATTCTGCTTTGTACCATCAGAACAAGATTTTAAAAATGCAGAGGAAATGGTAGATAAATTTATAAAATTAATGTAATAATCTTAAGGACGTATGATTTTGAAATCATACGTCCTTTATTTTTAGAATAAGATTAAAGTGCTAGTATAAATAAATTCTCATATACATCTAATAGGTTAAATGTATAGAAACTAAATTAAATTTAAAAAACTATTCCCTAAACAAACACATTAAGAATATCTATATAATAAATACTAAAAAAGGGGGGAAACTGCTTCTTAATAATTGCATTATGCAATTTGTAAGATAGGAAATATATGAGAAAAGAATTGACTTCACAAGATGTAAAATTTAATTTTAATTTTAAAGAAGGGAATTTCAAGGGGAGTGTAACAAAAATTCCTGAAATAGATAGTGAGTATGAAAAAATCGGAAGAGCTCTTAGTATAGATAAAGAAGGATACAATCTTTATTTAATAGATTCATTTTCTAAAGAAAAACTAAAGAAGCTAAAAGATTATATAGAGGAGCAGTATAAATATCTGAAACCTCCAAAGGATATTTGTTATGTTACAGTAGAGGATGATAAGAAGCCAGAAGTTTTATTTGTTAATAATGGAAGAGGTAAAAAGTTAAAAGATACTGTTGAAGAAATAAGAAAGTATTATATAGAAATAGTAGAAGAATTTTATAACTCTTCTACTGACAATGAAAAAGATGAGATTATAGAAGAAATACAAGGGAAAAGAAATGATTATATAAGTGAATTAATTGAGATGGCAAAAAAAGACGATTTTGAAGTTAAAGTTACGAATAAAGGATTTGCATTTATTCCTTTAATAAATGAAAAAGTGATTAGTGAGAGAGAATATGATAACTTAGAAAAAAATAAAAAAGAGGCCATAGTTGCAAAAGCGTCAATTTTAAAGAAAAAAGCAGAGATAGTCTTAGGAAAGCTTAAGGATATAGAGAGTAAATCCATTAAAAAACTTAAAGAAATATATAGTAATTTTTTAGCAAGTGAAATGGAAGTCTATAAGGATGAAGCTTTAATGGGATTTATAGATGATGATAATGCATACGAGTATTTAGAAAAATTATTTATATCTATTGAAAAAGATATTATAAATTGTTATACAATGGATATGGATGAAGATGAAGAACAACTTTATGAAGTTATAAACAAATATAATATACATTTGTTAGTAGATAACAGTTTAAGATATACTCCACCAGTTATATACGAAGAAGACCCAAATGTAAATAATTTAATGGGACTTATAGAATACGAAAATCGTAATGGAGTTTATACTACAGATATATCTTTAATAAATGCAGGTACCTTATTAAAAGCAAATGAAGGTTGTTTAATATTAAGAGTAAATTCTCTTGCTAACAATGCGTACGCATACTATCATCTAAAAAAGGCATTGATGTCTAATAAAATAAAATATGATATATCAAAATCATATGTTGAATTAATATCAATTAATGGATTAAAGCCACAACCTATATCTATAGATGTTAAAGTTATATTAATTGGAGACCAAGAAACTTATGACACATTGTATAGTTTAGATGAAGACTTCGGAAAATTATTTCCTTTAAGAGCAGAATTTAATCCTATAGTTGAAGTAAACGAAAATGCTAGTTCTTATATAAATAAGTCAATATTAAGAAAAATAAAAGAAAATAATCTTATGCCTATTACAGAAGATGGAGTAAATGAAGTAATAAAATATTTATCTAGAATGGCAAGTAGCAAGACAAAAGTAAATATAGATACTATGGAAATAGAAAAATTAATAATTTTATCAAACGATAATGCTAAAATTAGAAAATCATCAATGATAGAATCGAGAGATATAATAGAAATTGCTTATGCTACAGAAAGAATAGAAGATGAATATGATACGCTTTATAAAGACAATAAGATCTTAATATCCGTTGTTGGTAATCGAGTTGGAGTTATAAATGCTTTGGCTGTTCTAGACACTGGTTACCATTCTTTTGGAAAGCCAATGAGAATAACTTGTATTGCCCAAAAGGGAAGTGGAAGAATTATAGATATCCATAAAGAGAGTAGGTTAAGTGGAAAAATACATGAAAAATCAATAAATATACTAAAGGGACTTTTAAATAATATATTAAATCCATATGAAGAGCTTCCTATAGACTTTTATTTAAGCTTTGAACAAACTTATGGCTTAATAGATGGTGATAGTGCATCAGTTGCAGAAGTTATATGTATTCTGTCCGCTTTAAGTAAAAGACCAATTAAACAAAATATTGCAGTAACAGGATCTATAAATCAATTAGGAGAAGTCCAAGCAATAGGTGGAGTAAATGAAAAGATAGAAGGATTTTTCAGGGTTTGTAATTTTTTAGATAGGGTTAACAATAAAGGTGTGTTAATACCTTCATCAAATAAGAACGAACTAATATTAATTCCAGAAATTGAAGAAGCCATAGAAAAAGGGGATTTTCATATTTATATAATGGATGATTTAAATGATGCAATAGAAACTTTAATCTTGAATAAAGATGAAACCTTAGAAGAGTTTTATTTAAGTATAAAATTAGAAATTGAAAAATATAAAAAAAATAAAGACAAAAAAGAAGAATAGGATTAATGAAAGAAGAATTAACAATGATTAATATATGTTAATTCTTTTTTATATATAGAAAGAATTATAAATTTGTAAAAAATGTATTATTTCATTTGACTATGAATAAACTAATATGTTAAAATTATGGAAAAAGAAGGAAAAACAAAACAGAATACATTTGAGGAGGTGAAATACTCTAAAGTAAATAACTTTAGGGTGATTTATATGTATCTAAAATTCGACAAAAAAGAAGACAAACTAATTGTTAGCTTAATGGGAGAATTGGACCATCATAGTGCTGAAGAGGTAAGGGTTAAGATAGATGATAGAATAGATAGAGATAACATAAAAAAAGTTATATTAAATTTTAATGGGGTAACATTTATGGATAGCTCAGGTATAGGTGTTGTAATAGGAAGATATAAGAAAATGCAAAATAGAAATGGAAAGCTATGTGTAGCAGAAATTAGTAGGACTGTAAATAAAGTTTTTGAAATATCAGGTATGTATAAAATTATTGATATATATAGTAATTTAAGTGAAGCAGTAATACGTATTTAATGGAGGGTTTAAAATGGTAGATAATAAAATTAGTATAGAATTAATGAGTAAATCCCAAAATGAAGGATTTGCAAGGGTTTCAGTTGCTGCATTTGTATCCCAATTAGACCCAACCTTAGAAGAATTAACAGATGTAAAAACAGCGGTATCAGAAGCTGTAACA
Organism: Clostridium sp. LS3; assembly: GCF_055330225.1. Taxonomy (NCBI): domain Bacteria; kingdom Bacillati; phylum Bacillota; class Clostridia; order Eubacteriales; family Clostridiaceae; genus Clostridium; species Clostridium sp. LS3. The sequence goes on along the minus strand of NZ_CM143921.1, from coordinate 3,167,051 downwards.
AATTGTATAATACATGGTTACGAAAATAAAAAAGAGGGAACAATTAAAATAGAAGCTAGTATAAGTGGAGATGAAATAACTATAAGCGTCGAGGATTTTGGTAGAGGAATAAAAGATGTAGAAAGAGCAATGGAGCCATTATACACTTCAAAACCGGAATTAGAAAGGTCTGGAATGGGATTTACAGTTATGGAAACATTTATGGATAGCTTAGAAGTTAAAAGTGAAGAAGGTAAAGGAACTAAAGTTGTAATGAAGAAGAAATTCAACATAGTAAGTTAGGTGAAGTATATGGAGAATGGAAGTGTAAGAAAAGGGGTATATAATTATGAAGAAAATTCACAATTGATACCTCTAGCCAAAGCAGGTAATCAAGATGCAATGAATAAAGTCATTGAAATGAATTTACCTCTTGTATCATCCATTAGTAAAAAATTTCTTAATAGGGGGTATGACTACGAAGATATTTTTCAAATAGGATCTATAGGACTAGTTAAAGCTATAAATAACTTTGATGATAAGTTTAATGTTAAATTTTCTACCTATGCAGTTCCTATGATAATAGGTGAAATAAAGAGGTTTATAAGGGATGACGGAATAATTAAAGTTAGCAGAAATGTAAAAACCTTAGCAAGGAAGTTACATTTTGACAAAGAACAATTAACTAAAAAATTAGATAGAGAACCAACAATTGAAGAATTATCTGAATTTTCAGGTGTTGATAAAGAAGAAATATTATTTGCGATAGAATCTTCAGCTAGTATGCAATATTTATATGATACTATTCACCAAGATGATGGAGCGCCTGTTTTACTTATAGACAAACTAAGCGAAAAGGGTGAAGACGATAGTGATATGATAAATAAAATTGCACTAAAAGAAGCTTTAAGAAGTCTTGATAGTAAGTCAAGGCAAATAATAATGCTCAGATACTTTAAAGATAAAACTCAAGTACAGGTAGCAAAAATGCTTGGAATAAGTCAAGTTCAAGTATCTAGAATAGAGAAGAAAGTGTTAGTTTTGATGAAGCAAAAGCTACAAGAATAAAAAAATAAAAATACTAATGACAATAAAGGAATAAAAAAATGAATAAAGTATATTAAAAATCTTTTGAAACAAAATCAAAAGATTTTTTGTTTTTTTCAAAGATATTCCAGTGTTATATTCGTAGTAATTGGAATAATAAAATTATACATATTTAGAAAGGAGTAATAAATATGGCTAAAAAGAAGACACCTAATGAACAACAGATAATGGATAAATTTCAAACTATAGCTAATCAGACTAATCCTAAACCTAAGCTAGTTAGAAATTGTGTAAGAGCATTTTTGGTTGGAGGTGCAATTTGCACAATTGGTCAGATTTTACAAACACTTCTAATTAAATATGGATTTCTAGAAGATGATGTAAAAATGATATTACCGATAATAATGGTATTTTTAGGAGCTTTATTAACTGGAGTTGGTATATATGATAAAATAGCCTCATTTGGAGGTGCGGGAACAGTAGTTCCAATAACAGGATTCTCAAATGCTATTGTAGCACCAGCTATAGAATTCAAAAAAGAAGGTTTCGTATTTGGTGTAGCTGCAAAAATGTTTACCATAGCAGGACCAGTATTAGTATATGGTATAGGAAGTTCAGTAATAGTAGGTATTATTTATTACTTTATTAAACTATTAACATAAGAAAGGTGAATTGCTATGAGTGATAAAAATTTAAATATAAAAAAGGTTGGAAAGCAAACTGTAAAGCTTCAAAACCCTCCTAAAATAATAGCAACGTACTCTATTGTTGGACCTAAAGAAGGCGCTGGCCCATTAAGCAGTTATTTTGATGAAATATTAAATGATGATATGTTTGGAAAAGAAAGTTATGAAAAAGCTGAAAGTGAAATGATGTACACAGCAATAATGGGAGCAATAAATCGTGCAAATTTAAAAGAAGAAGATATAGACTATTTGTTTGCTGGAGATTTATTAAACCAATTAACATCTTCATCTTTTGCTGCGAGAAAATTAAATATACCGTTTTTTGGATTGTATGGAGCATGTTCAACAATGTCAGAATCATTAAGTATAGCTTCTATGATGATGGATGGTGAATTTGCAGACTATGTTGTAGCTTCAACATCTTCACATTTTAGTTCTGCAGAAAGACAGTTTAGATTTCCTTTAGAATATGGAGCACAAAGAAGTCCGCTTGCTCAATGGACAGTAACAGGCTCAGGAGCAATGGTGTTAGGTAAAGAAGGAAATTTCCCAGAAGTAACTTATATAACTACAGGGGTTGTTAAAGATTATGGAATAAAGGATGCTAATAATATGGGAGCAGCTATGGCTCCAGCTGCTGTAGATACCATGGCAATGCATTTTAAAGATACAGGAAGAGATCCTAAGTTCTATGATATAATAGCTACAGGTGATCTGGGTAAAGTTGGAAAGGAAATTACTTGTAAGTTATTATTAGAGTATGGTTATGATATAAGAGAAAATTATGTAGATTGTGGAGATATGATATTTGATGATGACATTCAAAATACAGATTCAGGTGGAAGTGGTTGTGGATGCTCTGCCGTAGTTTCTTCAGGGTGTTTCTATAAAAAGTTAATGAGAAAAGAAATAAAAAATCTATTGTTAATTTCTACAGGGGCATTAATGAGTACAACTTCATCACTACAAGGTGAAAGTATTCCAGGAATTGCACATGCAGTAGCTATAGAGTTTAAAGAAGAATAGAAGGGAGAAACTAATATGGAATATGTAAGTGCCTTTATTGTAGGCGGAATAATATGTGTACTAGGTCAAATACTTATGGATACAACTAAGTTAACTCCAGCAAGAATATTAGTAATTTTCGTAACAGTAGGAACTATATTAGGCGCATTCGGTATATATGATAAATTAGTTGCTATAGGAGGAGCAGGGGCTACAGTACCTTTACCTGGCTTTGGGAATACTCTTGCTAAGGGAGCATTAAAAGCTGTAGATGAAAAAGGATTAATTGGTGCTTTTATTGGAGGCATAACAGGAACAGCAGCAGGTATAACGGCAGCAATTTTCTTTGGATATATAATGGCCTTAATATTTAATCCAAAAACAAAGTCTTAATATATAATTATAGAAAATATTGCAAATTAATACTTTAAAAAATTAACCTAACAACTTATACTATAAGATGTTAGGTTTTTTATTATAGAAAATTAAGTAGAAAAGATGATATAATTAAAATAAGTATAAAAATAATAGGAATAAATGGCGGATTTTTGAAATAGGGAGGGGAATAATGAAAAAGTACTACGGAAATACCTGGTTAAAAGTAGTTGAATTATTAGAGAGCAATATTTATAAAGGTCTTTACCAATATGATTGTGATATTAGAAAAAGTGAGAACGGAGATAATAAAATTTATTTACCATATTCTAGAGGAAAAGTAAAATTAATATTAGATATATTTAAACAAAAGTATCTATATGTATTCTTAGCATTTATAATTTTCTTTTTACTAAACAAATTTAATATTATGGCAATATTAACAATACTATTATTATTACTTAATTTAGGTTTGAAATTTCATCATGAATTATCTAAGGAAAAAGAGATAGAGATTTTACAAAATCTAAATACATCACAAGTATTAGTTTTAAGAGAAGGTGTTGAGAGATTAATAGAAGCTGAGGATTTAGTTACTGGAGATATAGTATATTTTAGAAAAAATTCATTAATTGCAGCAGATATTAGAATTATAGAAAGTGAAAATATTAAGGTTGATGAAAGAAGTATAACTGGAGATAAATTCTTAAAAGATAAATATTCTGTTAAGTTGGATGGTGAAGTTACATCTATAGGAGATATAAATAATATGCTTTTTAGAGGCTCTTTAGTAAAAGAAGGTTCTGGAAAAGGTATTGTTGTAGAAACAGGTAATAACACTCAACTAGGTAAATTAATTAGAATAATAGATAATTCAAAAAGTAAAAAAGATATTACTATAAATAAAATAGAAGAAATGATATTTAAAATAGGATTATGCTTAATTCTGATACAGACTATCTTAGCTGCTATATTTCCAGGGAAATTAATAGAGAAAAAACAGCTATTTGCACAGGGGATATTTGCTATAATTTGCATATTTATACCTCTAATAATAACATACTATGGAAAATATATAAAAAATAAAATGTTAGAAGATGAAATTGAGTTAACTAATTTTTCATCTTTAGATTTAGTTGATAATCTAAAAATAATATTTTTAGATAAAGTAGGAACCATAACAAAAAAGGAATTATACTTAGATAAACTTTATACAAATGAACAAATATATAATGCTAATTCAATAGAGAAAAGTGATATAAATATAAAAAGACTTTTAGATATATCTATTCTTTGTAATAATGCAAAATATAATAATGAAAATAATTGGTCTAAGGGAGATATGTTTGAAATTGCATATGTAAAATATGGAGTTGAAAACTCAATTTTTAAGGCGAATTTAGAGAATAAGAATAGAAGAAAGTTTGAAATGCCAAGAGATTCTAATAAGAATATGGTAACAACAGTAAACAAAAATAGAAATGGTTATAGAGCAAATAGTAGAGGAAATTTAGAAACTATATTAAGTTCTTGTACTCATATTCTTATTAATGGAATAGAAAAAGAACTTACTTCAGAAGATATAATAAAAATTAAGCTTGCAGATTTAAACTTTTCTAAAGAAGGGCTAATAACAGAAGGCTTTGCTTATAGAAGCTTTAGCTACGAGCCGTCAGAACATGAAAATGTAGAGAGTAACTTAGTTTTTGTTGGAATTATGGCATTAGCAAATCCTTTAGTTGATGAAGTTGCTGATGAGATTCAATATCTTATAGATAATGAAGTTTTACCAATAATATTCACTGATGATAATAAAATTTCAGCAGAAGTACTAGGAAGGAAAATAGGACTTATATCTTCTTCAGAGCAAATATCATCAGGAGTTGAATTAGATTCATTAAGTAACGAGGAGATACTTAAGGTTGTATCTAAAACAAGAATTTTCTGTAAGCTTAATCCAGAACAAAAACATAAAATAGTGTCTTTATATAATATGGATGAATATAAGTTCGCGATAGAGGGAGAAACATTAGGCGATATTTCTCTTATAAGCCTAGCTCAAATTGGTATAGTAAAAGGAAAAATATCAATGCTCTTAAAGAAAATAGGAGATATATATACTGAGAAAAGTAGTATTAAAGCATTTCTTAAGTTAAAAGAGGAACATAAAGAAGTAGAAAATGGAGTAAATAAAGGTGTAAGTATATATGTTTTAACAATATTAACAGAAATAGCATTTTTTAATGCAAAGTATTTTTTTACAAATGGAGTTGGCGTAGATGAATACTTTATAATACTAATGAATTTCTTACTTCTTTCACCTATAATACTTATAAACATGATATATGGGAATGTTAATTTAAGAGGTAAAAAATTAGTTATAAAAGGTATTTTATTTTCTATTATTCCTGTAGTAGCAAGTTATTTTATAAAGGATAATTATGATGTTATAGGATTTTTATTGATAGGTATTATGCTTATAATTGATACATTAGTTAATAGTAAAATCTTTAAAAGAGGAAGATGCAAAGGGGTAAAACTATTTTTAATATCTATTTTAATTTATATAGCATCTATATTCTTATTAACCTTCTTACAGGGATTTTCTTATTCCATTTTAGTAATTATTGTAATATTTTGGTTAACAATTATTTTCTTATTAGGAGATATAATTATAAAAAAATGGTAAAACTTATTAAATGAGGTGATGCCATTTGAATTATGAAGAAAAGATAAATATACTACCATATATATTTTTAATCTTTATTCTATCTACTTATATATTTACGCTTTCATATAAAAACAAGTGGCTAGCAATATTAATTGCTAGCTGCTTTTTTATAATACTCATATATAAAACTGAACTTAATTTTTCAATTATAATGCTGATATTTTTCTTTATACCAATAGTAAATAATATTCATTATAATGATATAGATATAATAGGAAATGAAGAAGTTAGAATAACATCAATAAACTCATACGGAGCAATAGGAGAAGTAAAGGGGAGAAAAGCATATTTATCTGGCAATATAAAAGGTATTAGTTTAGGAGATAAGCTTATATTAAACAGTGATTTTGAAAAGGAATTAAATAGAGAAAAAGGTATAATTGGGGAATATAAAGTTAAGAGTTTTAAAAAATTAGATATAGATTTAAAGGCTAAAATATATAAACTAAGAGAGAAGATATTTGATATATTAAAAGAGAAACTTGGCTATAGAAGAGCTGCTATAGTAACATCAATATCATTTGGCTATACTGAATTTCTTGATAGAGAAGACAAAGAAAATATGAAAAGTCTAGGAGTGCTTCATGCTATATCTGTATCTGGTCTTCATATGGTGCTAGTTTATTCAATATTAAAAAGAATATTTGGAGAAAAAATAGCTCCATTTATTTCAATAATATATGTGATATTTACAGGGGCAGCCTTATCGACAGTAAGAGCATATATAATGATGTTGTGTATGACCTTTGCAACACCACTAAAAAGAAATTATAACCCACTTGCAGCATTATCTATTTCTGGAATCATAATAACTTTATTTAAGCCTTATAGTATCTTTGAAGTAGGATTTCAGTTAAGCTTTTTAGCGACTCTTGGAATAATATTATTTAATAAGACTCTAAATAAAAAGTTATATAAAATACCTAAATTCTTAAGAGAAGGAATAGCTATATGTATATCATCACAAGTTTTTACATTTCCAATATTGGTAGGTTGCTTTAGGGAATTTTCATTAGGATTTTTATTAGGTAATTTAATATTATTACCACTAATTAATATAGTTGTAGTATTAGGAAATATACTAGCTTTAGTAATGAACTTTGAAATATTATTTAATTATATTGCTTTTTTAATTTATTATGTGACTATGTTTATAGATATAGCAACTGAATGGTTACTTAATATAACACCTAATTATATATATCTAAATGAAATTATAAATATAAGTTATATGATTATGTTAATTACAGTATATTTTTATAAAAAAGGATATAAAAAGGTGATATACTTTCCTACAGTTATACTAATGTATTATTACATGCTAATATATAGTCCGTTTCCTAAAATTGAATATTTTAAAGAAGGCGCTATTTCATTAAGTTACAAAGGAGAAAGAGCTGTATTTGGATTAAAAAGTGGTATAGATTTAGAGAAAATTAAATTAATCACTTTATCTAAAAATGCATATAAGGATTTTAATAATATAAATATAAGTAGTGAATTTAAAATATTAAAATATAATAAGGATATAGTGCTAAAAGGAAAATATAAGACCTATTTAATCAAGACATCAACAGGGAAAAATACTACTGATTATGATATAATAGATTTTAAATCAGGAAATTACAATAAAATAATTTTACTGAAAAATAAGGTTTTAGTATTAGATTAAGGGAAGGTAGATTATATTGATAGATTTTGATGCACTAGAAGGGGAAATAAAGAAAAACAAAATAGATAATTCATATATTTTTTGTGGATTAGATGAAGAACTTATAAAAGAAGGAATAAATTTAATTGTAAATAATGCTGTAGATAAATCACTTTTGGATCTTAATTATATAAGATTAGATGGTATAACTACAAGTTTTGATGATATTATAAATGCTTGTGAAACTATGCCCTTTATGGGAGAGAAAAAGGTAGTAGTTGTGTATAGAGCAGCTTTTCTAAAAGATAAATCAGATAGTTCGGGAACAAAAATTTATAATGAACTACTTAAATATTTAAAAGATATACCTCCATATACAGTTCTTATTATGTACTATTTGTTTAATGATAAGAGGGATAATCCAAGAAAAAATAATAGGATTAAGTCTTTAGATAAAGTATCTAAAGTTGTACATTTTGATAGACTTAAAAAAGATAGATACTATAAAAAAGTAGAAGAAGTATTTAAGTCATATGGAAAAGAAATAGGCAAAATAGAAGCAAGATATTTTGCAGAGAAAGTTCAAAATAATTTTGATATTATTAAAAGAGAAGCAGATAAAATTATTTCTTATACTGAAGGCAAAAAAATAACTAAGAATGACATAGATAAATTAATAATTAATTCCAGTGAAGATGATATATTCGATTTAGTAGATTTAATATCTCAAAGAAAAGTCGAAAGAGCCATTGATTTGTTAGATGAGTTATTATTAAAGAATGATCAACATATGCTAATTATAACTAATATAGAAAATAACTTTAAAAGATTATATGAGATTAAGATACTAAGTAAAAATGGATATGATGTTAATAGCTTGGCTAGTAAGTATAAATTGCCTACATTTGTATGTGAAAAGATTATTAGTCAATGTAATAAATTTACTGTGAATCAATTACAAAAATTAATGGAAATTTGTTTAGAAACAGAAAACAAATTAAAGTCATCAGGAGTTGACAAGACCATGGAAATGGAGTTTATGCTTTTTAATATATTTATGGTAAAGTAATTATGTAAAATAATAGCCGGTCCAAAGGACCGGCTTCTTATTTGATTACGCCATAGCGTTTAACTTTGCAGCTAATCTTGATTTCTTTCTAGCTACCATGTTCTTGTGACATACTCCTTTTTGAGCTGCCATATCTAATGCCTTAACAGCCTTAGGGAAAAGAACCTTAGCTTCTTCTGCATTGTTTGCAGTAACAGCTGTTTCAAACTTCTTTATAGCAGTTTTTAAAGCTGATTTAATCATTCTGTTTTGAGAAGTTTTAGCTTCTGTAACTTTAATTCTCTTTTTTGCTGATTTAATATTTGCCATTCCAAATTCACCCCCTTAATAATTTTATAGGGTCTCTTTGCAGTTTTGGGGAAATCTGCGTTCGAGTTCGTTTTTAACATACTAGATTATATCATTGAAAGTTTATAAGTTCAAGTATTAAATTATAACATTAAGGAAAAATAAGAAAGAGGTAAAAAAGTTTGGAGGTATTTTTATGGTAAATGTAAGAACAGATTTAGCTATAGAAGCAAAAGATATGTACACAAAGGAAAATAAAAGAGAGTTAGATGGAGTAATTGTAGAAGAAGAACAAGAGGAGGATATAAAAATAACTACAGTAACAATAGAAAGCGATGAAGCAGGAAAAGAACTTGGCAAACCAAAGGGAAATTACATAACTATAGATTTTCCTGAATTCACACATTATGATGGAGAATCTATGGATAAGGTATCAAAAGTTGTGGATAATGTATTAAAAAGATTAGTTAATATGCCAGAAGAAAAAACAGCCCTAGTTGTAGGTCTTGGAAACTGGAAAGTAACTCCAGACGCTTTAGGACCTAAAGTAACAGAGAAGATTATGGTAACGAGGCATTTAAAACAAGTGATGCCAGATGCAATAGATGATTCTGTAAGACCTGTTTGTTGCATATCACCAGGTGTTTTGGGTATTACAGGAATAGAAACAGGGGAAATAGTAAAATCCTTAGTAGATAAAATTAAACCAGACTTAGTTATATGTATAGATGCTTTAGGATCAAGAAAGTTAGAGAGAGTAAATAGAACTATACAAATAAGTGATACAGGAATTTCACCAGGAGCAGGAGTTGGAAACCATAGGATGAAAATAAATGAGGAAGTATTAGGAGTAAAAGTTATTGCAATTGGAGTTCCAACTGTAGTTCATGCTTCAACAATAGCAAATGATACTATAGATTTATTATTAGATGAGCTTATAAGTAAAGCCGAAACAGGAAAAGAGTTTTATAACATGTTGAAGTCAGTAGACAAAGCTGAAAAAAGCAATTTAGTAAAAGAAATATTAGATCCATTTGTAGGAGATTTAATGGTAACTCCAAAGGATGTAGATGCTGTAATTGAATCATTATCTAAAATAATAGCAAATGGAATAAATATGGCTGTACAACCCAATTTAGATATGGAAGATATAAATAAATTTATGAATTAATTAAATAATTTTAATAAAAGTATTAATAATTATGTAACTCCCCTAATATAAATATTATAGAGAAGGGGGAGTTGCCGTTGTATTCATTAAGACAAACTATGCCTAATAAAGAAAAAGCGAAGGGCTTTAGAGGAAAATCTTCCTCCACAAAGTTCAATTTTAATATGGGATATATAATTATCATATTAGGAGTTGTAGTGTTTTTTGCAAGATCTATTGGCGTGATAAATAAATATAATGAAAGAGGTGGATATGCATATGTCCAACTTTTGAATTATGGAATGCCTCTTGTGAAAACTCAAGCGTATGATGAAACAAATTATAGTGAAAATAAAATATCAATTAAAAAAGTTGCATTAGAAGCTTTAGGGTTAAGCAATATAAATGCAGCAGATATAATAGGAAATCAAATAGCTTTATTTAATGATAGTAGCCTAGTAGAAAATGATATGGGTAAGCATCTACCAATACTAAAACCATTTAAGCTTAATGATACTAGCATTACTAAAATGACATCAGAGGAGATAGCAGAGTTAAATAAAGTAAGCCCAGCTTATGATTCAAGTTTAAAGAGAGCCTTGGATAATAGTAAGACAAGAGTTCTTATATTCCATACACATACAACAGAAAACTATTCAGAATCATCTTTAGACACAACAGAGAGCGATTGCAATGTTGTTGGGGTTGGAGAAGTTTTAGCTAAAGAGTTAGAAGAAGGATATGGAATATCAGTAATACATGATAAAACAAATCATAGCGTTGTATATAATGATAGCTATAAGAGATCTAATGAAACTTTAAAAAAATATTTAAATGAATATGGAGACTTTGATCTAATAATTGATTTGCATAGAGATGGTGTAGATGGAGCTAAAGCAGCTACACTTAAAAATTCATATACTATTAATTTAAATGATCAAAATTTAGCGAAAATGATGTTTGTAATAGGTGAAAATAGTGCGACTTACGAATCAAATAAAGCGTTAACAGATGAGCTAAATGGAATTGCAAATAAATTATTCCCAGGACTTATGAAACCTACTTATGTTTATGAAATTGCAGCAACTTCAATTAATCAAGGATTAAGTAAAAATTCTTTATTAATAGAGTTTGGATCAAATGTAAATGCTTCTCAAGAAGCTAGATTAAGTGCAAAATATATGGCAAGAATATTAGCAGAGCATCTAAATAGATAATTGAATAAAATTTAGTAAATATGAGCATCCTTATAGATATTAAAAAACTAGGGGGTGCTCTTTTGTTTAATAAAAAAGTTTTAATTGGAACAGTAATATTTTTTTTAGTAGTATTTATTGGTTTTATACAAATTAATATAGTAAATACTAGAGCTTTATCACCAATAGGTAATGGAGAAGATAACTATGAAATAGTTAAAGAAGAATTTGGAGAAGATTTTGAAGAGTTTATAAAAGATAATGCAGAAGTTAAAATATATAAATCAAATGATGAAAATGAAAGTCCAACTATAAAAATAGGTGAAAAAGATCTTAGGATAAATACTAATAATCCTATAACTAATAAATTTTATATGTTAGGTAGTAGTATATACAATTCCTTTACTAGTATAAAGAATAAAATTAATGGGAAAATAAAAGGGAATAATGATGAAAATAAAAATAGTGAAGAAAAGAATAGTAATAATGAAAATAGTTCAATAAATACCAATAAAGATAAGCTGGATAATATAGTAGATGATTTTTTGGAAAATCAAGTTAACTATAGTAATTAACATATATTCATAACTTCACATTTATATTGACATATATCATATCCTTTATGATATAATTTACCTTGATTTAATTATAATGGGGGTGAAGTGACTATTAGCTTAAAATAAGGTAATAGTTTTATATATGAGTAGTAATAGACAAAAACATATTAGAAATTTTTCAATAGTTGCCCATATAGATCATGGGAAGTCAACCCTAGCCGATAGATTATTAGAAGCCACAGGAACTCTTACACAAAGAGAAATGGAAGAGCAAATTCTTGATAATATGGAAATAGAAAGAGAAAGAGGAATAACTATAAAGTCTCAAGCTGCAAGACTTATATATAGAAGAGAAGATGGAGAGGAATATATATTAAATTTAATAGATACTCCAGGACACGTAGATTTTACATATGAGGTTTCAAGAAGCTTAGCTGCATGTGAAGGCGCGGTTTTAGTAGTTGATGCTACTCAAGGTGTTCAAGCACAAACTTTAGCCAATTGTTATTTAGCATTAAATAATGACTTAGAAATAGCACCAGTAATAAATAAAGTTGATTTACAGTCTGCAAGACCTGATGAAGTTAAACAAGAAATAGAAGATATTATAGGAATAGAGGCAGAAGATGCTCCAATGATATCTGCAAAAACTGGTTTAAATATAGGTGATGTTTTAGAAACAGTAGTAGCAAAAGTACCAGCACCAGATGGAGATGAAGATGCACCTCTTAAAGCACTAATATTTGACTCTTATTATGATAGTTATAAAGGTGTTGTTTCTTATGTAAGAATTTTTGATGGAGTAGTTAAGCCTGGAACTAAGATTAAGTTAATGGCTACTAATAAGGTTTATGAAGTAACAGAAGTCGGAGTATTTACTCCTAAGACTTTACCAATATCTGAATTAAGAGCTGGAGATGTTGGGTATATTGCTGCATCCATTAAAAATGTAAGGGATGCAAGAGTTGGTGATACTATAACAGAAGCTGATAGACCAATAAAAGAAGCATTACCCGGATATAAACCTGCAGTTCCAATGGTTTATTCAGGTATTTATCCAGTAGATGGAGCAAAATATCAAGAATTAAAGGACGCATTAGAAAAACTTCAAATAAATGACGCTGCTTTAAGTTTTGAGCCAGAAACATCTATAGCTTTAGGATTTGGTTTTAGATGTGGATTTTTAGGTTTATTACATATGGAAATAATTCAAGAGAGAATTGAAAGAGAATTCAACTTAGATATTATTACAACAGCTCCATCAGTAATATATAAGGTAATAAGAACTAATGGAGAAGTAATAGAACTTACTAACCCAACCAATCTTCCAGAGGCTACAGAAATAGAGTATATGGAAGAACCTATAGTTAAAGCAAGTATAATAGCACCATCTGATTATGTTGGAGCTGTAATGGAATTATGTCAAGAAAGAAGAGGAACTTTCATTGATATGCAATATTTAGAAGAAACAAGAGTTTCAATTAACTATGATATACCTTTAAATGAAATAGTATATGATTTCTTTGATACATTAAAATCTAGAACAAGAGGATATGCATCATTAGACTATGAATTTAAAGGATATACACAAACTGAATTAGTTAAGCTTGATATAATGTTAAATGGGGATGTTGTAGATGCCTTATCTATGATAGTTCCAAGAGAAAAAGCATATGAAAAAGGAAGAGGAATAGCTGAAAAGTTAAAAGAAATAATTCCAAGACAAATGTTTGAAGTTCCAATTCAAGCAGCAGTTGGATCAAAGATAATAGCTAGAGAAACAGTTAAGGCAATGAGAAAAGACGTTCTTGCTAAATGCTATGGTGGAGATATATCAAGAAAGAAGAAACTATTAGAAAAGCAAAAAGAAGGAAAGAAGAGAATGAGGCAAGTGGGATCAGTTGAAATACCGCAAGAAGCATTTATGGCAGTACTTAAAGTAGATTAATAAATTTAAATATGAAAAAGGCTAAGCTCAATTAAAGAGACTTAGCCTTTTTCGTAGATAACTATAAGAGTAAGGTGGTAATATTATACTTTATTATATTAAAAATAGTATTGTTTGTTCATGAAATATAAAACTATTTTAAATATATATTTTCTATATAAGAATATAGTGTTGATAAATCATAATTACTTGCAATTGATTTTAAATAAGGAATAAATCTATAGTTATCCATTTCTATAAACTTAGAGACTCTAGGATTTATTCTAAAATAATTAGATTTTAGAAACTCCTTACAATACATATTTTCTAAATCAGACATACCATCCATAAGAAGTGATAATAAAGGTGATTTCATCTTAGTAAATGGATGAAAAGACCATTGTAATATTCCCCATTTTTCTGTTTTTCCCTTAATTCTTTCAGGACTATCACCAGTACCTATAGAAAGTAGTCTTATTTGTTTAAAATCATAGGTGTTACCAAATGCTGAAAGGGTAGCTAATAATGAAATAGCAGTAGGTGAGTTAGCAATTACTCCACCATCTATAAAGTCCTTGTAGGATGGAAAGTATGTAGGAGCAGCTGAACTTGCTAGTATTACATCCTTAACACTAAAGTCAGAAGTTGAATTTTTAGAAAGATTATTAAAAAAAACTGGCTCCCAAGATGGTTTATTAACTCCCTTTACATCAAAAGCAGGAATAAAAATATATTTATTTAAATCACTTATTTTAAGATCATCGCTAAAATAATTTGAAATAATATTTTTTAAGTTAGTATTACTAAATTTTGGCCTAATTAAATTAAAGTGAGATGGTGAAAATATTTTTTTTGCTACAGGAATGCTATACAAGTTGTTTAAATCTTTAATAGAGATATTATTAGCTAAGAGAGCAGCTATTATTGAACCTGTAGAAGTACCAGTAAACAAATCTATTTCATCTAAAAAGCCAGGATATTTATGACAAACTCTAGAGAGAATTTCAACGCTTAAAGCTCCTTTAATACCACCACCATCAAATGCAAGTATCTTAAAAGTTTTCAAAATAAATGCTCCTCATAAATTAATATATAATTAATTTATTCTAAATTATTTTTATTGCTAGTTATATTTATAAATAAAATTCTTTACTTAATAAATATATTTTGTAATTAAATTTTAGGATTATAAATATATATAAATTGTATAAAATTTTAGGTGAGGTGGATTTATGTTAGAGGCTAATTTAAGAGATATAAAAAAGAAAGGGAAAACTTTAAGGAATTTAGGAATGGTAACAGGTACTCTTAAAAGAAAGAATGGAGAAATATGTCTAATATCAATGATTGGGCATAAGCTAGAAACACATCTTTTAAGAAATGGCTTAAAATCAAAAATTCAATTGAATTTTGAAAACAATATAATAAATACAAGAATAGAGAGAGTTCAAAAAGATATAATATTTCATAATGTAATCAATATAGATTTAGTGGAATTATAGGAAATAGGAGAATAGATTAACATGTTTAATCTATTCTTCTATTTTTAGCTTTAAATTTTTGTTTAGTTATGTATAATAGCAATAAAGAGAAATTTACTTATAGAAAGAGTGATAATAAAATGAGAAATTTAAAGGAAATAGCCCTTTATATACATATACCTTTTTGCAAGCAAAAATGTTTTTACTGTGATTTTCCATCATATGCTTCAATAGATTATCTTAAGGAGGATTATGTAGAAGCATTGTGCAAAGAAATAAATGAAAAAGTAAAGGATTATAAAATAAAAAGTATATTTATAGGTGGAGGAACTCCATCATATTTAGAAACACATCAAATAGATAATTTACTAAAAACAATAAGTAACCTTAACTTAAATAAAGATATAGAGTTTACAATGGAGTGTAATCCAGGTACCTTAGATGAAGAAAAATTAAAAACTATGATAAATGGCGGAGTAAATAGAATAAGTATGGGGTTACAAGCTGTTCAAAATTCCTTATTAAAAGATATAGGAAGAATACATAGCTTTAAGCAGTTTGAAGAAAATTTCAACTTAGTTAGAAAAGTTGGGTTTAAGAATATAAATGTAGACTTGATGTTTGGATTACCAAACCAAAGTGTAGATGAATGGATAGAATCATTAGAAACTATAGCAAAATTACAACCAGAGCATATATCTGCATATAGCTTAATTGTAGAAGAAGGTACGCCATTTTATAAACTTTGGGAAAGGAATAAATTAATACTTCCATCAGAAGAAGAAGAAAGAAGTATGTATTCAATTACTAAGGAAATATTAAAAGAGTATGAATATAATCAATATGAAATATCAAATTATTCTAGAAGGGGATATGAATGTCTTCATAACAAGGTTTATTGGAAATGTGAAGAGTATTTAGGAGTTGGTTCAGCCTCAAGTTCACTTATAAGTGGAAAAAGGATAAAGAATATAGAAGATGTAAAATCTTATATAGAAAAGATTAATAAAGGAGAACCTATTGTCGAGGAAGAGTTTCAAAACTCACAAAAGGATGATATGGAAGAATATATGTTTATGGGACTAAGAATGATGGAGGGAACAAATATAATTAAATTTAAAGAAAAATTTGAAATAGATATTAACAGTATATATAAAGATGTTATAGATAAAAATATAAATAAAGGACTACTTACATTAGAAAATAATAAATTAAGGCTCACTGAAAAGGGAGTGGAGTTATCAAATGGTGTTATGAGTGATTTTATATTATAAAATGGTTTATATAGAAAAATTAAGAATGTAATAGAAAATTTAAGAAAAATAATAATAATTTAATATATTGAAATTATATTATTTAATTTATACTTTTATGAAATTGACAAAAAAGCTAATAAGGAATATATTGATATTGTAGTCATTAGCACTCAGTAATAATGAGTGCTAACAGATAGAGGTGATGTTATGGCTATTGATGAAAGAAAAATAAAAATACTTCAGGCTATCATTAATGACTATATCATGACAGGTGAACCTGTTGGTTCAAGAACAATAGCTAAGAAATATGATTTAGGAGTTGGGTCAGCTACAATAAGAAATGAAATGGCTGATCTAGAAGATATGGGGTATCTAGAACAACCACATACATCTGCAGGTAGAATACCTTCAAATAAGGGGTATAGATTATATGTAGATAAGCTAATGGAAACTGGAAGGTTAACTCGAGAAGAGGAACTGAAAATTAAGGAGTACATTATAAATTCAGCAATGTATGAGGTTGATAAGATAGTTAAGAAAGCTTGCTCATTGTTATCAGAGCTTACTAATTTAACTACAGTAGTGCAAACTCCATCTGTAAGAAGTAGTTATATAAAATCTATTCAATTACTTACTATTGACAGTCATAATTTGGTTTCAGTTATAGTAGCAGACAGTGGAGTTATTAAGAATCACAGAATAAGGGTAAATAATATGCCAAGGCCTGAAACTATTCAAATGATAAATGAAGTCTTAAATTTAAGGCTAAGAAATTTAACAATTGAAGAAATTAACTTAGAAGTAATAAACAATCTTAGAATGGAACTGAAGGGTTTTGATGAAGTTTTTAATGGGATACTGCCAGCTTTATATGAAACCTTGAAAGAGGCGAATAATACAGAAGTATTTGTTGAAGGTACGACCAATATATTTAACTATCCAGAATACAACAATATTGAGAAAGCAAAAGAAATCCTTTCTCTTATAAATGATAAGGATAGTTTAATAGATTTGATAGAGCCAGGTAATGATATTACCATTAGAATAGGAGAGGAAAATTATTTTCCAGAAGCTAAAGATTGCTCTATAATATCTGCTGAATACTCTTTAGATGGTAGACCAATAGGAAAAATAGGACTAATTGGACCAAAAAGAATAAATTATTCAAAGGTTATTGCCATTATGGGGCAAGTTATGAAAGAGTTAAATAAAAGCCTAAGAAATCAAATTATAGAATAAAAGAGATGAGGTGTTGTTGTGGAAGATAACAGAGAAGTGAGAGAAGATTTAAAAGATGAAGCATTTGAAACAGAAAAAAATGAAGATATAAATTCTACTGTTGAAGCAGAGACAGATGAATCTTCAGATGATATAGTTGAAGAAATCTTAGAAGAAAAAAATGATAAGGAAAATGAGCTAGATATTATGAGAAAATTAAAAGACGAAAATAAAAAACTAAGTAACGAGCTAGATGCTTTAAAAGAAAGATTGCTTAGAATATCAGCTGAGTATGAAAATTATAGAAAAAGAACAACTAAAGAAAAAGAAGGTATTTATACAGATGCTTGTACAGATGTATTAAAAGAAATGATACCAGTATTAGATAATTTAGAGAGAGCTATAGCAGTGGATGGAAACGTAGATGATTTAAAAAAGGGTATTGAAATGACTATAAAAGGATTTAAGAACTCTTTTGAAAAATTAGGTGTTGAAGAAATAGATTCAACTGGAGAGTTTGATCCAAATCTTCATCAAGCTGTTATGCATATAGAAGATGAAAATTTTGAAAAGAATTCTATAGCTGAAGTATTCCAAAAGGGATATAAAAGAGGCGACAAAGTAATTAGATACACAGTAGTAAAGGTAGCTAATTAATATTGATATAAACAAAATCTATAAATTGAAAGATATAGTTTTTAGGAGGAAATAAATTATGGGAAAAATAATAGGAATTGATTTAGGAACAACAAACTCATGTGTAGCTGTTATGGAAGGTGGAGAACCAGTAGTAATAAGCAACTCAGAAGGAGCAAGAACTACACCTTCAGTAGTTTCATTCCAAGCTAATGGAGAAAGATTAGTAGGTCAAGTAGCTAAAAGACAGGCAATTACAAATCCTGATAAGACAATAATATCAATTAAGAGACATATGGGAACAAACTATAAAGTAAATATAGATGGAAAAGATCATTCACCACAAGAAATATCAGCAATGGTACTTCAAAAAATTAAAGCTGATGCAGAAGCTTATTTAGGAGAGTCAGTAACTCAAGCTGTTATAACAGTTCCTGCATACTTTAATGATTCTGAAAGGCAAGCAACTAAAGATGCTGGTAAAATAGCAGGTTTAGAAGTTTTAAGAATAATAAATGAACCTACAGCTGCAGCTTTGGCATATGGTTTAGATAAAATGGATACTAACCAAAAGATATTTGTTTATGATTTAGGTGGTGGTACATTTGACGTATCTATCCTAGAATTAGGAGATGGAGTATTTGAGGTTTTATCAACAAACGGAGATACTAAGCTAGGTGGAGATGACTTCGACCAAAGAATTATGGATCACATAGCAGATACATTTAAGGCTGAAAATGGAATAGATTTAAGAAGTGATAAGATGGCACTTCAAAGATTAAAAGAAGCTGCTGAAAAGGCTAAGATTGAATTATCATCATCAATGCAAACTAACATTAACTTACCATTTATAACAGCTGATGCAACAGGTCCAAAGCATATTGATATGAATTTAACTAGAGCTAAATTTAATGAGTTAACTCATGACTTAGTTCAAAGATCAATAGAGCCAATGAAGAAAGCATTATCAGATGCAAATCTTTCATTAAGCGATATAAATAAAATAATATTAGTTGGTGGATCTACAAGAATTCCAGCTGTTGTAGAAGCAGTTAAGAACTTTACTGGAAAAGAACCATCAAAGGGAGTAAACCCAGATGAATGTGTTGCTGTTGGTGCAGCTATTCAAGCAGGTGTATTAACAGGAGAAGTTAAGGATGTATTATTATTAGATGTTACTCCATTAACATTAGGAATTGAAACTTTAGGTGGAGTTGCTACACCACTTATTGAAAGAAATACTACAATTCCAGCTAAAAAGAGCCAAACATTCTCAACAGCAGCAGATGGCCAAACATCAGTTGAAATTCACGTAGTTCAAGGTGAAAGACAAATGGCAGCTGACAATAAGACATTAGGTAGATTTACTTTATCAGGTATTGCTCCAGCTCCAAGAGGAATTCCTCAAATTGAAGTTACATTTGATATAGATGCAAATGGATTAGTTAAAGTATCAGCTCTTGATAAGGCAACTAATAAAGAAGCAAATATAACTATTACAGCTTCAACAAACTTAAGTGATTCTGAAGTAGATGCAGCAGTTAAGGAAGCAGAAAAATTTGCTGAAGAAGATAAGAAGAGGAAAGAAAAAATAGAAGTTAAAAATAATGCTGACCAAGTAGCTTATCAAACAGCTAAGACTTTAGAAGAGCTTGGAGATAAGGTATCAGCAGAAGACAAGGCTAAGATACAAGCTAAGCTTGATGAATTAAACAAGGTTAAAGATGGAGAAGATTTAGAAGCTATAAAGAAAGCTATGGATGAATTAAATCAAGAATTCTATGCTATATCATCAAAGATATATGCAGATGCAAATGCTAATGGAGCAGCAGGAGAAGGATTTGATCCAAATAATATGGGCGGAGCAGGTGCAAGTCAAACTCCACATGATGATAATGTAGTTGATGCAGACTTTGAAGTTAAAGACGATAAATAGTTGTAACTTGTTATTCTAATATATATAATATATGAGGGAAGGCTTGAGTCGTCTTCCCTTTTATAAAGTTTAAAATTAAAAATGGTGGTGAAGTAGATGGCAAATAAAGACTATTATGCATCCCTTGGAATTGAAAAGGGAGCTTCAGATGAAGAAATAAAAAGAGCCTTTAGAAAGCTAGCTATAAAATATCATCCTGACAAAAACCAAGGTGATACAGAAGCAGAGGATAAGTTTAAAGAAATAAATGAAGCTTATCAAGTGCTTTCAGATCCAGAAAAAAAAGCTAGATATGATCAATTCGGAAGTGTAGATTTTGATGGAAGTGGATTTGGTTCAGGTGGATTTGGTGGCTTTGACTTCTCAGAGATGGGAGGTTTTGGAGATATATTTGATAGCTTCTTTGGTGGCGGTGGTGGAAGAAAAAGAAATGGACCACAAAGAGGTGCTGATTTAGAATACACAGTTAATTTAACATTTGAAGAAGCTATATTTGGTGTAGAAAAAGAAATTTCTATAAATAGAAGCGAAAAATGTGAGTCATGTAAAGGAAGTGGAGCAAAAACAGGTACTTCTGCAAAGACATGTCCAACATGTCATGGTCAAGGGCAAGTTAGAGTACAAAGGCAAACTCCATTAGGAAGCTTTGTTAGCACATCAACTTGTAGTACATGTGGTGGAAGTGGTAAAGTTATAGATGAGCCATGTACAACATGTCATGGAAAGGGAAATGTTAGAAAAAATAGAAAAATAACTGTGAATATTCCAGCTGGAGTTGATACAGGAAATGTAATGCCACTTAGAGGCCAAGGAGATCATGGAACTAATGATGGCCCAGCAGGAGATTTATATGTTAGAATTAATGTTACTTCTTCTAAAAAGTTCACAAGAAAAGGAAATGATATATATATAGATGCTCATATTTCTATGGGAAAAGCAGCATTAGGTACTGAGATAACTGTTGCAACTGTAGATGGAGATGTAAAATATATAATTCCAGCAGGAACACAATCAGGAACCTTATTTAGATTAAAAGGAAAGGGCGTTCCAAGAGTAAATTCATCAGGAAGAGGAGACCAATATGTTAAGGTTATAGTTGATATTCCTAAGAATTTAAATGAAAAGCAAAAAGAGGCTTTAAAGGTATTCATGGAATCTTGTGGAGAAAATATGGGGGAAGGAACTACCCATAAAAAAGGATTTAAAGATTTATTTAAATAAAAGGATTAGCATTTGCTAATCCTTTTTTCTTTAATGGATATGAAATAAAGAGTTTAAAAATTTGAATTTATATTAAATATTTTTATAAAAATTTTTATATTATAGATAATTAATATTTACAAATAATTATTATCGTATATAATAGAGATATATAATTTTATGAGATTTTGTAAAAGATAAAATAGAAATCTTAAAGTGAGGAGAATGATAAAATGAAAACAGTTAAATTTCAAGGATCACCTATAACATTAGAAGGAAATATATTATCAGTTGGAGATAAATTTAAAGATTTTTCAGTGGCAACAAATGATTTAGGAGAATTTACTTTAAAAGATACAAAGGGAGCAAGAGTGTTTTTAACAGTACCATCAATTGATACTCCAGTTTGTGATATGGAAGTAAAAAGATTTAATAAAGAAGTAGATAATTTAAATGGAGTAACTTGTTATACAGTATCAATGGATTTACCATTTGCTCAAGCAAGATGGTGTGGCTTAGAAGATGTAGAAAAAGTAAAAACTTTATCTGATTATAAAAGCAGAAGTTTTGGAGAAGCTACAGGAACATATATTAAAGAATTAGGTTTATTAACAAGAGCATCATTTGTTGTAGATTCAAATGATAATGTAACATTTGTAGAATACTTAGATGAGATTACAAGTGAACCAAGTTATGATAAAATTTTAGAAGCAGCTAAAGCAGTAAAATAGCAAAATAATATAAAATGAAAATTAAAAGTATTTGGTTAACCCGGATACTTTTAATTTTTATAATTTTATTTAAAAGGACTTAATTACTTTAGCTTAATATATAGACAGAAAGTTAACATAAGTGTAAAATAATAAATTAGTCAAAGTATGTTTGAAAGGACTGATTTAAATGCAAGGAACTTGGATAGAGGTTAGAGTTATAACTAAAAGTGAGGCACTAGAACCTGTTTCAGGAATATTTTATGGATTAGATTGTAAAGGGGTTGCGATTGAAGATCCAAATGACATATTAGAAAGAGAGCAAGGGCCATTAACTTGGGATTTTGCAGATATAAATGTATTAGAACATAAGGGCGAGGTTGCTGTTGTTAAAGCTTATTTTTCAGAAGAAGATAATATAGATGAAATATTAAAGTATATAAATGAAAAAATGGATGAACTTAAAGAACTTGGAATTGATACAGGAGTAGCTAAAGTAGAAAGCGAAAAAATGTTCGAAGAGGATTGGGCTAATAACTGGAAAAAGTATTATAAGCCAACTAAGATTGGGGGAAAAATAGTTGTAAAACCTATATGGGAAGAATACAATCCACAGGGAGAAGAACTAGTAATAGAACTTGATCCTGGCATGGCTTTTGGAACAGGTACCCATGAAACAACAAGAATGTGTATTCAATCTTTAGAAAAGTATGTAAAAGAAGATAGTACCGTTTTTGATGTTGGATGTGGATCAGGAATACTTGCTATAGCTGCAGCAAAACTTGGTTCTAAAATGGCTGTTGGCGTTGACTTAGATCCTGTCGCTGTTGAATCTGCTAAAGAAAATGTTGGATACAATAATTTAGAAAATATACAAATACTATATGGTAATTTAGTAGAAGTAATTGATGGAAAAGCTGACATAGTTGTCGCTAACATAATAGCAGAAGTTATATGTATTTTAACAGAAGATGTTAAAAGGGTTCTAAGTAATAATGGATACTTTATTACTTCAGGAATAATACATGACAGGGTAGATATGGTTACTAAGAAGCTTGAAGAAACTGGCTTTGAAGTGGTAGAAATAAATAAGGATGGGGAATGGAACTGTATAGTTGCCAAAGTAAAGTAGTTTTAAGGAGAATGAACAATGCATAAATTTTTTACTCCTAAAGAAAATTTTATAGATAAGCAAGCAAAAATTTTAGGTGATGATGTAAAACATTTATATAAAGTACTAAGGCTAAATGAAGGGGATAAAATAGTTTTAAACAATTGTACTGGTGAAGAATTTCTAGCTACTATATCATTAATAACTAAGCAAGAAGTAATAGTTGATATAGAAGAAAAACTTCAAGTAAACAATGAAAGCAATGTAAAAATATATTTATTTCAAGGATTACCTAAGGCTCAAAAGATGGATTTGATAGTTCAAAAAGGTACAGAGCTCGGAATTACTGAGTTTATACCAACCTTAACAGAAAGAGTTGATATAAAGCTAAAAGGAGATTTTAAAAAGCTAGATAGACTAAATAGAATTGCCTTAGAAGCTGCAAAGCAAAGTAAAAGAAGCTTAGTTCCTAAAGTAGTAGATCCAATAAGCTTTGAAGAAGCATTAGATAAAATGAAGAATTTAGATATAGTTATAGTTCCATATGAAAATGCTGAAAACTTTGGAATAAAAACTTTATTTAATAAGACTAATATTGATATATCTAAAATTAATACTGTTGGAATATTAGTTGGTCCAGAAGGTGGATTTGAATTAGATGAAATAAATAAACTAAAAGAAAATGGTGCTTATATAGTAACTTTAGGAAGTAGAATTCTTAGAACTGAAACAGCAGGTTTTGTAGCTACTTCTTTAGTTCAGTATGAGCTAGGAGATTTAGGAGGAAATTAATAATGAAAGTTGCATTTTCTACATTAGGCTGTAGAGTTAACGTATATGAATCAGAAGCAATGGCTGAGAAGTTTATAAGAGAAGGCTATGAAGTTGTAGATGCTAGTGAAGCAGCTGATGTATATGTAATAAACACGTGTACTGTTACTAATATGGGTGACAAAAAATCAAGACAAATTATAAGTAGAGCAAGAAGATTAAATGAAGGCGCTATAATTGCAGTTGTTGGGTGCTACTCACAAATAGCGCCTAAAGAAGTTTCAGAGATACCAGGTGTAGATGTTGTTCTTGGAACTAGGAACAAAGGTGATGTAGTTTACTATGTTAATAAAGCTAAAGATGAAGGAAAATCACAAGTCCATGTTGAAGGCGTACTTAAAAATAAAAAGTTTGAAGAGCTTAATATAGAAGAATATCAAGATAAAACTAGAGCTTTTTTAAAGATACAAGATGGATGCAATAGATTTTGTACATATTGTATAATCCCTTATTCAAGAGGATCAGTTTGCTCAAAGGATCCTAAGAAAGTATTAGAAGAAGTTAATAAACTTGCTGAACATGGCTTTAAAGAAATAATTTTATCGGGGATACATACAGCTTCATATGGATTAGACTTAGAAGGTAAAGTTAACTTGATAGATATAATAGAAGAAATTGAAAAGGTAGATGGAATAGAAAGAATAAGAATAGGATCAATTGAACCAGCATTCTTTACTCCTGAAGTTATAGAAAAGATTAAGAAGTTTAAGAAGCTATGTCCACATTTCCATTTATCATTGCAAAGCGGGTGTGATGCAACACTTAAAAGAATGAATAGAAGATATACGGCACAAGAATATGCTGATTCAGTAAATCTTTTAAGAGAAACTATGCCTGATGTATCTATAACAACAGATGTTATTGTTGGGTTCCCAGGAGAAACAGAAGGGGAGTTTACTGAAACATATGAATTCTTAAAAAACATTAAGCTTACTAAGACTCATGTATTTAAATATAGTCCAAGAAAAGGAACTAAAGCAGCAGATATGCAAGATCAAATAGATGGTAGCATAAAAGAAAAAAGAAGTAAGCTATTAATAGAATTAAGTAATAAAAATGAAAAAGAATTTATAGAAAAGTTTATAGGAAAAGAAATGAATGTACTTATAGAAACAGAGGTTAAAGGGCAAGAGGGTGTGTATGAAGGATATACAAGAAACTATATAAAGGTTCAAGTGCCGTGTTCATGTACAGATGTTACTGGAAAAATAGTAGATATAGAAATAACAGAGTCAAAAGATGAAATAGGAATAGCAAAGCTTTTATAATTTATAAAATAGTATAGTAATTTTAATTTAGCTATATCTATACAAATTAATTATAAATAATTTTCTTAATAATTAAGAGAAGGGTGGTGAATTTATGGATTGTATTTTTTGTAAAATTGCAAATGGTGAAATTCTGAGTAAAAAGCTATATGAAGATGATAAAGTTATAGCTTTTCATGATATTAGCCCAGAAGCTCCTATTCATTTTTTAGTTATACCTAAAGAGCATATTAAAAGTGCAAATGAATTAAATGAGCAAAACTCAAATATTATTTCACATATTTTCCTTGTTATTAATAAGTTAGTAAGAGAACTAAAAATAGACGAAACAGGCTATAGAATTATAAATAACTGTGGGAAAAATGGGGGGCAAACGGTAAGTCATTTGCATTTTCATGTCTTAGGACAAAGAGAATTAAAGTGGCCACCAGGCTAAATAGTTTCAATCTAGATATTGACTTTAATATGTGCCTATTGTATAATATAGCGTGTGTTATTAAGCCCGTAGCTGAGTTAAATTAATTAATTTGAGCTAGCGGAGGGAGGGATAATAGATGTCAGAAATAAAAGTTGGAGAAAATGAAACACTTGAAAGTGCATTAAGAAGATTCAAAAGAAAATGCGCAAGAGCTGGAGTTCTTTCAGAAGTTAGAAAGAGAGAACACTATGAAAAGCCAAGCGTGAAGAAAAAGAAAAAATCAGAAGCTGCTAGAAAGAGAAAGTTCAAGTAAGAACTATTTTAGTTTAAAATTTCACTAAAACTTAATTTAATAAGCTATTATTGGAGGCTCACTTTAATCCAATAAATGTGAAGGTATTGATTTCAAATCAATATATTAAGGTTGAGGACCATAAGGTTATATATTTTAGCAAAAATAAGTGTAAGAAATTATTATACTTGAATTTTAAAGGGAAATAGACAGGATTTAATTAATCATATTATTTGAGAATGTAGATCTTGTTAAATTACCTTCCTCAGCAGTTAAATAAAAGAAAAAATAAAATTATTAAAGAAACGGCTACACCATAGGTGTTAATAACATTGAAGATATAACTAAGTTTTAATGAACTTAGTAATGACATTTTAAAGTCAATTGATAAGAAAAATATTAACTAATAAATAAAAGCAAAAGGAACTATAATTGCAGTTCCTTTTGCTTTTTTATTTTTAAAATTTATAAACAAATTATGTGTAATTTTCTATATATTCTTATCATAAAGTACTATTAGGAAAAATATAAGGAGAGAAAATTATGCAAGGAAAAATAGAAAAAAGTAGAGAAGTTATAGCTGAAAAATTTGATTTACCTAAAGATATAGTTTTAAATGTTCCTAAGATAACAATTATAGGAAATGATGAAATAACAATAGAAAATCATAAAGGAATAATATTGTTTGAAAGAAACATCATAAGAGTAAACACCAAGGTCAAAGTAATTAATATTGAGGGAGAAAACTTCGAAATATTATATATTGGAGATTCTACAATTACTATTAGTGGCAAATTCAAATCTATATCATACGAGGTGTAATATGGCTGGGGGAGTTTTTGATAGTGGAAAGGTAGTAGTCGAAATTAACATATTAAGACCAGAAAGACTTTTAAACATATTATGGAGTGAGAATGTAAATGTTATAAATGTTAAGCGAATAGATATAGCAACTATTAGAGTAACAATAAACTATAATGACTATAATACTCTGGTAGAAGCTGTTAAAAGGCTTAATGGAAAAAGTAAAATTATAGGAAGTTCAGGGACTTTATTTTTTATAGGTAGGTTAAAGAGTAAGATGTTTTTAGCTTTGGGTGGTGGAATGTTTATAATATTACTACTATATTTCTCCACTTATATATGGAGTATAGAGATAAATACTAAAAAGAATGTTGCTCCTTATGAATTAAGACAACAATTATATGACATAGGAATAAAGCCAGGAATAAGCAAAAAGAAAATAAAGGTTAAGGAATTAGAAAAACAATTAGAGAATATGAATTCAGATATACTGTGGTTAAGAGCGAGGATAGAAGGTTCTACATTAAAAATATTTATAGAAGAAAAGGTTAATCCTCCAGAAGAAAAGGAAAGAAAGCATGGGAACTTAGTTGCAAAAATGGAGGGGGAAGTAAGGAGGGTTTATGCATTTTCAGGAAGATCTGCAGTTCATATAGGTGATTTAGTTAAACCAGGAGATATAGTTATAGAAGGTATTAATGGAAAAGAAGAGGAACCTTATGAAGTTATACCAGAAGGTGTTGTTATGGCAAATACTTTTTATGAAAAAAGTATGAGAATTAAAATAGAAGGTACAGAATTAAAGAGAAATGGAAATAAAGATAGTGATATATATCTAAAAATATTCGGAAAAAAAATTTATCTTAAAAAGGCTATAAAAGAATTTAAAGAATATGATAGAATAGAAGAGAGTGGGAAAATACTAAATAAAGTTAAATATTTTCAAAAAGAAGAAGTTGCAGTTCAATTAACTGAAGAAGAAGCTGTTAATAAAGCATTAAATAATCTTGAAGAATCTCTTTACAACAATTTAACTAGAGAGGCTAAAATAGTTGATAGGATAGTAAATTCAAAAGAAGATTCAGATGGAAATATAATAGTTAATGTAGTTTTTGTAGTAGAACAAAATATAGTTAATAATGATCCTGTAGATTATTAGTATGGATTAATATTAACTATAGAGATTAGAGGGTGATAGACGTGGTTTTAGATAAAGAAAGCAAAAATGAAAACAAAAATGAAACTAAAAAAGAAGATAAAAAATACAAAAGAATATTTATTTATTTATCTGTATTTTTAGCTATATACTTACTTCTATTAACTGTAATTGCACCTAAAAAGCATAATTTATCTGTTGGAGATATAGCACCAGTAGATATAAAAGCACCTATTGATACAATAGATGAAATTGCGACTAAGCAAAAAGAAGAAGAAGCTATGGCTAAGGCAAGAGAAGATAAGCAATATATTGTTAAAAGCGAAGTTAAAACACAAGCAATTGAAAATGTTAAGAAATTATTTAATAAGCTTGCAACTGAAAATTCTTCTACTAAAGAAGAAAAGGATAAAATAGCTGAAGTAAAAAAGATAGAAGAGTTTAGTTTAACTGATGCTGAATATAAAACATTAGTTGAATTAAATTCAGCAAAAGTTTCTGAGGTGCAAGAATTAGTAGTAAATGTATTAGAAAGAGTCTATAAAGAAGAGATAGAAGAAAATAAGTATGAAGATTTATTAGAGGCAAAGGGAATAGCAGATGCTCAATTATCTAATAGCAATATGGATAGAGGCTTAGAAGAGGTTTTAAAAAATATATGCTATACACAAATTAAGCCTAATAAATTTGTTGATAATGATAAAATAGAACAGTCAATAAAAGAAGCTCAAAAAAGTGTTCAAAAAGAAATAATAAAGAAAAATCAAATTATAGTAAAAGAAGGAGAACCTGTAACTCAAAGGCAAATAGAAATATTAAAAGAATTAGGTCTTTTAAATAGTGGTACAACAAAGAATTACTTTTCATCATTTATTTCATTAGGAATATTAGTATCATTAGTATTATTCATTCAGTATGGCTACATATCTAGAGAAAGACCAGATATATTTAAAAATAATAGGATGATAATACTTATAAGCAGTATTAACCTTATAATACTTATAATTTCTATGGGACTTAATATAATTTCACCATATTTAATACCTTTGGTATGTAGTGCGATGTTAATGACTATATTAATAGATTATAGAATATCCTTAATAATTAACTTACTTAATATAATTTTTATATCTATAATAGTTGGCTTTAGCCCCGGAGTTATAGTTTTATCTATAGTAAATGTTGTGCTTGGCTCAACTGCACTAAAGAAGGTTCAACAAAGAAATGATATAATATATTCAACTCTGTATATAACTATTATATCTTCTGTAGTTACATTAACTTCAGGAATGTTAGCCTCAAATGATTTAAAAGAAATATTTATACAAACAGGATATACAGCTATAGGTGTTTTAATTTCTGGAATATTAGCAGTTGGATTATTACCATTTTTTGAATCAATATTTGATGTAGTTACTAATATAAAATTATTGGAACTATCAAATCCTAATCAGCCATTAATGAAGAAATTATTAATGGAAGCACCAGGAACATACCATCACAGCATGATGGTTGCAAATCTAGCAGAAGCCGCTACAGAAGCAGTAGGAGGAAATCCAGTAATGGCTAGAGTTGGAGCATATTATCATGATATTGGAAAAACAAAGAGACCGTATTTCTTTGGAGAAAATCAAATGGGGAAAGAAAACCCTCATGATAAGATAACTCCTAATTTAAGCACATTAATAATACTATCTCATCCAAAAGATGGACTAGAGATGGCTAGGGAGCATAACATTCCTAAGGCTATTCAGGATATAATGGAGCAGCATCATGGAACTACATTAGTTAAATATTTTTATTATAAACTTAAAAATTCTTCTGATAAGCCTGAGGAAATAAAAGAAGAGGATTTTAGATATCCTGGACCAATACCATCTACAAAAGAGTCAGGAATTATAATGCTTGCAGATAGTGTAGAAGCAGCTGTAAGATCTATCAGTGAACCAACAAAAGGCAAAATAGAAGAGATGGTAAATAACATAATAAATGACAAACTAAATTCAAGACAACTTATAAATTGCGATTTAACCTTAAAAGATATAGAGACTATAAGAAAAAATTTCTTGAAAACTTTAGATGGGATATATCATCATAGAATTGAATATCCAACAGAAAAGAAAGTTAAATAATTATTAATGTAATTTTATAAAGGATTCGAGAGGGAGGGGTTATAGTGCCTTTCCCTTTAAATTTAAACTAATTTAAAAGGAGATAAGTGATGTTATATACAGAAAATAGACAGGACAAATTAGAAGTTACAGAGGATTTTATAGAAAAAATAACAAGTGTATGTGATTTTGCATTAAAGGAAGAAGGGGTAAATTGTCAGTATCAAATTTCTTTATTATTTGTTGACAATGAAGAAATAAAAGAAATAAATAATGAAACTAGAAATATTAATAGAGAAACTGATGTACTATCATTTCCGATGTTAGATTTTAATGAGGGGAAAGTATTTAGTGACATGTATATAAATTATGATTTTGATGAAACATATAAAGATGGTGATGAATTAGTATTAGGGGATATGGTTTTATCACTAGAAAAAGCCTTAGAACAATCTAAGGAGTATAGACATTCATATGAGAGAGAAGTTAGTTACTTAGTAGTTCACTCAATATTACATCTATTGGGGTATGATCATATGGATGAAGATGATAAGAAAAAAATGAGGGAAAGAGAAGAAGAAATATTAAATAAATTAGAAATTAGAAGATAATAATATATAGTGAGGGGAATATATGAAGATAAAAAAGCTGGTAGAGAGCTTTAATTATGCAATAACAGGAATAATAGAGACTGTAAGAACTCAAAGAAATATGAAAATTCACCTGTTTGCTGCGTTATCTGTACTTTTAGCATGCTTCGTAATTGATATATCTAAGATGGAATTTCTTATTTTAGCAATTACAATTACATTAGTGCTTGTAGCTGAAATAATAAACACTGCAATAGAAGCAACTATAGATATGTCAACTAATCATTACCATCCTTTAGCTAAAATAGCAAAAAATGCAGCTGCAGGAGCAGTTTTAGTTACAGCAATAAATGCATTACTTGTGGGTTATATAATATTTTGGGATAAAATTTCATATATATCTTATGATGTAATACATAAGATGAAAGAATCAGAGCCATATATGATATTTATAGCATTAGTTTTTGTAATTATTGCAACATTAATAGTAAAATCTATTTTTGGAGAAGGAACTCCATTAAGAGGTGGAATGCCAAGTGGACATAGTGCTCTTTCTTTTTCTATAGCCACAGCAATTTCTTTAATAACAGAAGAACCTATATGTATAGTCTTAAGTTATGTAATGGCATTAATAACAGCACAAAGCAGAGTAGATTCTAACGTTCATTCAATATGGGAAGTTATTGTAGGAGCATTGTTCGGGACATTACTTACTTTATTAATATTTGTTATATTTAAAATTTAATTTACAAATACTTTTATATATTAAAAACTTAACAACAATGCTTTAATTTTAGGAAAGTAATGATATAATAAAAGATACAATAATCTTGAAATGGAGGAATTAAAATGGATTATCAAATTCTTGTGGAAAAAGCTTTAGAGGCTAGAGAACTAGCATATGTTCCATATTCCAAATTTAAAGTAGGAGCTGCAGTATTATTTGAAGATGATAAGATATATACAGGATGTAATATAGAAAATGCATCATTCGGTGCAACAAATTGTGCAGAAAGAACTGCAATATTTAAAGGCGTATCAGAAGGAAATAAAGTTATAAGAGCAATTGCATTAGTTGGAGATATAAAAACTTATACAACTCCTTGTGGAATATGCAGGCAAGTTTTAAGTGAATTTATAGAAAATGAAAAAACTCCAATAATATTAATAAAGAATAAAGATGATTATAAAGTTAAAACCTTTGAAGAAATTATGCCAGGAGCATTTACAAAAAAGGATTTAGAAAATTAGGAGGAAAGATGTTTAAATCAGGATTCGTAACAATAGTTGGAAGACCAAATGTAGGAAAGTCAACTTTATTAAATCAAATAATGGGAGAAAAACTATCTATAGTATCAAATAAACCACAAACTACTAGAAATAATATACAAACAATATTAACTGGTGAAAATCATCAACTGGTGTTCGTAGATACACCAGGAATACATAAGCCTAAACATAAATTAGGAGAATACATGGTGAATTCTGCAAAGGATTCTATAAAAGAAGTAGATCTTGTTCTATTCTTAATAAATCCAGAAGAAGAAATAGGAAGAGGGGATAAGTTTATAATAGAAACTTTAAAAAATCAAAAGGCCCCTGTTTTTTTAGTTCTAAATAAAGTTGATGAATTTACCCAAGAAAGAGTAGCTAAAACTCTCCAAATGTATTCATCAGAGATGGATTTTAAAGAAATAATTCCAATTTCAGCATTAAAGGGAAAAAATGTTGATAAATTAGTAGAATTAATGATTGGAGCAATGCCAGAAGGACCTAAATATTATCCAGATGATATGATTACAGATGTACAAGAGAGATTTGTAGTTTCTGAAATAATAAGAGAAAAAGCATTAAGAACATTAAGAGAAGAAATACCACATGGAATTGCAGTTGATATAATTCAAATGAAACAAAGTCCAAGTGGAACTTGGCATATTGAAGTTGATATGCTTTGCGAAAAAGATTCTCATAAAGGAATAATAATAGGTAAGAATGGG
This sequence comes from Clostridium sp. LS3, assembly GCF_055330225.1. NCBI lineage: Bacteria > Bacillati > Bacillota > Clostridia > Eubacteriales > Clostridiaceae > Clostridium > Clostridium sp. LS3. The sequence goes on along the minus strand of NZ_CM143921.1, from coordinate 3,134,375 downwards.
CAATCACTTAAGAAAATAGGTGAAAGTGCTAGATATGAAATTGAAAAGTTTTTAAGAAGTAAGGTTAACTTAAAGATTTGGGTAAAAGTCAGAAAAGAGTGGAGAGATAACCAAAACCTATTAAAGGAATTAGGATATAAGAAGGTTAAGTAAAATAAGGGGTTGGTATTTCTGTCACTACATAAAGTAAATGCAGTAGTTTTAAAAACTAAGGAATTTAAAGAGAATGATAAATTAGTATGGTTATATACAGAGAATTTGGGGAAAATAACAGCTATAGCAAAAGGATCTAGGAAAAGTAAGAGTAAATTTTTATCTCTTACTTTACCTCTATGCTATGGAGAATATGTTTTATTTAAAGGAAAAAGCTTATTTAATCTTCAAGAAGGTAAGATAATTAATTCCTTTCAAGGTCTTTTAGATAACCTAGATAAACTAACTTATTCATCTTATATTTGTGAATTAATAGATATATGTGTAGAAGAAGGAGAAGTGAATAGAGAGTTATTTAAAGATTTTCTAACTTGTATGTATTTACTTAATACAGATGCATTAGATTATGAAATTCTTATTAGGTCCTTTGAACTTAAATTGTTAAAAGCAACTGGATATGGATTAAACTTAGAAAGTTGCGTAAGTTGTAGGAAGAAGATATCGGTGTCAAATTATATATCTTTATCACATTATGGTGGTGTTTGTGAAGAGTGTTCAAGAGAGCATGGAATTTATATATCTAAGCCAGCATATAATGCAATAAGATTTTTGCTAAAGACACCTATGGATAAGATATATAAACTAAATATAAATGCAGAGGTAAAAAAAGATATAAGTAGGGTGACAACCTTTATTATATCATCAAACTATTCTAAAAAGCCTAAGAGCTTAGAAATGTTAAATTATATAAAGGAGTGAATAGATATGGGAATAACATTAGAAAAGGTAGATAAGGTGAAGGAAAGAACCGGAGTGAGCTATGCAGAAGCTAAGCATGCCCTTGAAATTAATGATGGAGATGTATTAGAAGCAATAATATATATAGAGGGGATAAAAGGAATAAAGCCAGATTACATAGAAGGTGATTTTGGTAAAGAAGGTAGTAATGGTAGAGAAAAGTATGAAACTATTGATGAACTAAAAAAATGGTTAAAGGACTTAATAAATAAAGGAAATGTTACAAGAATTAGAGTTAGCAAAGATGACAAAGAACTTGTAGATGTTCCAGTAAATGCAGGAATAGCAGCTGGAGTAATAGCTATAATTATACCTCCTATATTAGCTTTTGTTGTGATTGCTGCAGTAGTTACTAAAATAACAATAGAAATAACTACGGCAGATGGTAGTGTTGAAGTTGTAAATAAATATATAACAAAAGCAGTAGATGACATAAAAGATGCGGCATCAGATGTGGCTTACAAGGTTAAAGATAAAGTAAATGAAGTTAAAAATGAAAAATTTAAAGGTGATATAAATAAAAGTAATAAAAAGAAGTCAGAGAAAAATGAACAAGTAGATGAAAAAGTATTTACATATACTGTTAATTTTGAAGATGAGGACTAAATTAAAGCAAATTTGAGATAAATAGGAGAAATAAGAGAATAAAGTAAACAGAAAAGGAATATTCAGCTAATATGACTAATTTTTCAGAAAATTAAGTATAGTCAAACTTTTATAAAATGTTATAATTAGAATGTAAATATCAAACTAATCTAAATTATCTGAATATTCCTCGTAAAAGCAGAAAGAGGGATAAAGTTGAAATTATCACAAAGGCAAGAGGAAATCATAAGGATAGTAAAAGAGGGACAGCCTGTTACAAGTGAAACTTTAGCTGATAAGTTAGGAGTAACTAGAGCAGCATTGAGAGCTGATTTAGCTATTCTAACGATGATAGGCATATTAGATGCTAGACCTAAGGTTGGTTATGTATATTTAGGAGAAGCTCATAATACTAGAATATTAGAAAATATTTCAAAAGTTCTAGTTGGAGAAATAATGTCTAAACCAGTTACAGTAAGTGAAGAAACTACAGTGTATGATGCAATCGTATTCTTATTCTTAAATGATGTAGGAACTTTATTTATAGAAAATAATGGGATATTAGTTGGTGCTGTTTCAAGAAAAGATTTTTTAAAAACTGCTATAGGTGGAACTGATATACATAAGGTTCCTATAGGTGTAATAATGACTAGAATGCCTAACATAATATGTGGATATAGCGATGACAGTGCATATAGCTTAGCAAAAAAAATTATAGAGCATGAAATTGATAGTATTCCTATAGTAGAAAAAGTAGAAACAGCAATTAATGAAAAAAATCAATTTAAGATAGTAGGTAAAATATCTAAGACTAACATAACAAAACTTTTTGTTAAGTTAGGAGAAGGTAATTAAAAAATATGGGTTAATTATTTAGGGTAACTACAGTGCTATTAGTACTGTTAGTATATATATTCAATTTGATTGAACGGAGGAGTATTGAGATGGAGAAAAAGAAGTATGTTTACCTTTTTAGTGAAGGCAACGGGTCAATGAAGAACCTTCTAGGAGGTAAAGGGGCAAATTTATCAGAAATGATTTTACTAGGAATTCCAGTACCACAAGGATTCACAGTTACAACAGAAGCTTGTAACAAATACTATGAGGATGGGAAAGTAATCGCACAAGAAGTTATTGAAGAAATTCACGAAAAAATAACAGAATTAGAAAAGATAACAGGAAAAGAATTTGGTAGTTTAACAAAACCGTTATTAGTATCTGTAAGATCAGGGGCAAGAGTATCAATGCCAGGAATGATGGATACAGTATTAAATCTTGGTTTAAACGATAAATCAGTAGTCGCTATGGCGGATTTAACAGGAAATCCAAGATTTGCATACGACTCATATAGAAGATTTATACAAATGTTCTCAGATGTTGTTATGGATATTGAAAAGAGATTATTTGAAAATCTAATAGATGAGCTAAAAGAGGAAAAAGGTGTTGAAGTTGATACTGATTTAACAGCTGATGATTTAAAGGTATTAGTTGATAGATATAAAGAGCTTTATAAGAAAGAAATGGGAGAAGAATTCCCACAAGATCCAAAAACTCAATTAATTGAATCTATTACAGCTGTATTTAGATCATGGGATAATCCAAGAGCTATAGTTTATAGAAGATTAAATGATATTCCAGGGGAATGGGGTACAGCAGTTAACGTACAAGAAATGGTATTTGGTAATAAAGGAGAAACTTCAGGTACAGGAGTTGTATTCTCAAGAGACCCAGCTACTGGAGAAAATAAAATATATGGTGAGTACTTAATGAATGCACAAGGTGAAGACGTTGTTGCAGGTATAAGAACACCACTTCCAATAGCTAAATTAGAAGAGCAAAATCCAGTAATATACAAACAATTTACTGATATAGTTCATACATTAGAAAATCACTATAGAGATATGCAAGATATGGAAATTACCATTGAAGAAGGAAAGTTATACTTCTTACAAACAAGAAATGGTAAGAGAACAGCTCAAGCTGCATTGAAAATTGCAGTTGACTTAGTTGAAGATGGAATGTTAACTAAAGAGCAAGCAATATTAAAAGTTGATCCAGCTCAATTAGATTCTTTACTTCACCCAGCATTCCATACAGAAGACTTAAAGAATGCTACACCAATTGCAAAAGGACTTCCAGCATCTCCAGGAGCAGCTTGTGGTAAAATAGCTTTCACAGCTGAAGAAGCAAAAGAAAGAAACGAAAAAGGAGAAGCTGTTGTTTTAGTAAGACTAGAAACTTCACCAGAAGATATCGAAGGTATGATAGCTGCTAAAGGTATTTTAACAGTTAGAGGTGGTATGACATCTCACGCAGCTGTTGTTGCTAGAGGAATGGGAACCTGCTGTGTTGCTGGTTGTGGAGAACTAAAAGTTAATGAAGAAGCTAAAACTTTAGAAGTAGGCGGAAAAGTTTATACAGATAATGATTTTATTTCAATAGATGGTTCAACTGGTAATATATATGGAGAAGCTGTTAAAACAGTTACACCAGAAATTTCAGGACATTTTGCTACATTTATGGGATGGGCAGATGAAATTAGAAAATTAAAGGTTAGAACTAATGCTGATACTCCAAGAGATACTAAGCAAGCAGTAGAGTTTGGAGCAGAAGGTATAGGATTATGTAGAACAGAGCATATGTTCTTTGCAGAAGATAGAATTATGGCAGTAAGAGAAATGATAGTTGCTAAGAATGAAGAACAAAGAAGAAAGGCTCTTGAAAAGTTACTTCCAATGCAAAGAGAAGACTTTATTGGAATTTATGAAGCTTTAGAAGGAATGCCAGCAACAATAAGATTCCTAGATCCACCACTACATGAGTTCTTACCTCATAATGATGAAGATATAGCTGAATTAGCTAAAGATTTAGATATAACTTTCGAAGAGTTAAAAGCAACTGTTGAAGAATTACATGAATTTAACCCAATGATGGGGCATAGAGGATGTAGATTAGCAGTTTCATATCCAGAAATAGCTGAAATGCAAACTAGAGCTGTAATTGAAGCAGCAATAGAAGTTAGAAAAAACAAGGGCTATGATGTAGTTCCAGAAATAATGATTCCTCTTATCGGAGAAATAAAGGAATTAAAATATGTTAAAGATGTAGTTGTTAAAACTGCAAAAGAAGTTATGGAAGAAAAAGGTGTTGAAATAGAGTATATAGTAGGTACTATGATAGAAATACCAAGAGCGGCATTAACTGCTGATGCAATAGCTAAGGAAGCAGAATTCTTCTCATTTGGAACAAATGACTTAACTCAAATGACATTTGGATTCTCAAGAGATGATGCTGCTAAATTCTTAAAGGATTACTATGATAAGAAGATTTACGAACAAGATCCATTTGCTAAACTAGATCAAACAGGTGTTGGAGAGCTAGTTAAGATAGCAGTAGAAAAGGGTAAATCAGCTAGACCAAATATCAAGCTTGGAATATGTGGAGAGCATGGTGGAGATCCATCATCAGTAGAATTCTGTCACAATATTGGATTAAACTATGTATCATGTTCACCATTTAGAGTTCCAGTTGCAAGACTTGCAGCTGCACAAGCACAAGTTAGAAATAAGAGATAATATATTAAGAGGAGGTTTTTAGCCTCCTCTTTTTTTAGTTTAAAATTTTACATCATAATATTTTGTGAATGCATTCATAAGTTCATAGGTAAACTCTAATTGGTTTTCAGTCCTATCTAATCCTTTTTCAAGTAGGGCAATAAAAGAATTTTTATTACATTTCCTTATATTTTTATAGTAATCTCTAGATAGTTTCCAGAATTTTTGAGGAAAAGCGATATAAGCTAATATATATTTTAAATCTGAAGAAGAGAGAGGATTTTCTTCCATATAGCTATCAAGGATAGCTAAAGTTAAATTAATTTGCCAGTTTGTATTTTCTCTTTTTAGCAATCGTCTTAAAAAATAAGAAATATCTCTTGAGCAATAGTCCATTTTACATTTATCAAAATCAATAAGTGAAATATTGTTACCATCTATTAAGATATTTTTATTTACATAATCACCGTGACAAAGTGATATTGAAAGTTCATCAGTGATAATTGAAGAGGAAACTTCAAATGAAATCTTAGCTAGTTCTAGATTTTCATTGATATTTTTTAGGAATATTTTGGAAAATCTATCATTATACTTATGAGCATCATTTATACTAATTAATAGTTGATTAAAATGTTTTGATATAGTTTCATTATAATTGTCTAATCCTTCTCTAGAGCTACTGCCTTTAATTGGAGAAAAATTTTTAGAAGCTTTATGTAATTTTCCTAGAGTTCTTGAGGAAAGTAAAACATTGTCTAAATTATCAAAATCACATTTTTCACCTTTAAGCCAAGGGGTTAAAATAAATAGCATATCTTTATATTTAACATACCTATTTCCATCTATAGTTGGCAAAAGCTTTGGAACGTGGATTTTATTTCTATAACACCATTCCATAGCTGAATATACATATAAAAGATTACCTTCATCATAGTAAACTTTTTTTAAGCAATAACTTCTATTATTAAAATCTATTCTATATACAGCTCTTTGCTTTTCTGTATCTTTAAATTTAATACTAATTATAGATGCATTTTGAAGATTGTAATAAGATAAAATATTAGATTTTATTTCATTAAGGGGAAGCAACTCATCCTTTAAAGCTGATACTAAGTTTTCCATTATTATCTCCTTATAAAATTACTCATTATTAAGATATTAGTAAAAAAAAGAAAATATACTTGGTATTAAATATATTATTATAAAATATGTTTAAATAGAGGAAAATAGAGAAAAATATAGAATATGTAATATAGAGGTGAGATATATGAATGTGAGAGAAAAAATAGAGGGTTTCGAAAGGTTGACATTAGTTCCTCAAGCTACTTTTAGCAATTCAACTTTAGGTAGAAAAAGACCAGAAGAAAATGATACAGTAAGAACTTGTTTTATGGTTGATAGAGATAGAATTATACATAGTAAATCTTTCAGGAGGTTAAAACATAAAACACAGGTCTATATAAAAACTTTTGGTGATCATTACAGAACAAGATTAACTCATACATTAGAAGTATCTCAAATAGCTAGAACAATTGGAAGTGGAATTGGTTTAAATGAGTCTTTAATTGAAGCTATTGCATTAGGGCACGATTTAGGCCATGTAGCATTTGCACATAATGGAGAAGAAGTATTAAATGATTTTTTAGGTGAGTTTAGACATAATGAGCAAAGTGTGAGGGTTGTTGAAAAGCTAGAAAAGAATGGATTAGGATTAAATTTAACATTAGAAGTAATAGATGGAATACTACATCATAGTGGCCTTGAAAATGGAGCCAATAAAGCTAAGACATTAGAAGGAAGAGTTGTAAAAGTTAGTGATAAAATAGCTTACTTAAATCATGACATAGACGATTCTATTAGAGCTGGATTACTTAGTGAAGATATATTGCCAAAAGAAATTATAAAGGTTTTAGGTAAAACACATTCTCAAAGAATTGAAACTTTAGTAGTAGATGTTGTAAAAAATACTACAGATGCATTAAACAATAATGATGTAGATATTAAATTTAGTAGTGAAGTATGGGAGGCTATGACAGAACTTAGGAGATTTATGTTTAAAAATGTTTACTTAGGGGATATTTTAAAGGTAGAAAGAAATAAAGCAAAGTTTATATTAGAAAACTTAATAAATTACTATTATAATCATGAAAATGAATTGCCTGATTTATATAAGGAGGTAGCGGCAAAAGAGGGGCTAAAAAGAGCTGTTGCAGATTATATAGCTGGCATGAGTGATGATTATTGCTTAAATACATTTAACTCCCTATTTGTTCCTAAGTTAGTAATATACTAAGTTTTTGGAAAATAAGAAAATATTATTTTAAAAGGAATTTTAAAGCTTATAAAGAATATAAATAAAGATGATTCATAAAATTTCATAAAATTTCATAAAATTTTATAAAATTTTTATTTTAAAGAAGGAAATATAGAAAAAATGTCGAAATTAATATAAGTTGACGAAAATTATTGGTAAGGAGGTGAATCTCCTTGCAGATTTCTGAAGAGATTCTAGAAAAGATAAAAGAACAAAATGACATAGTAGATGTAATATCTGAGTCAGTTAGACTTAAAAGGTCTGGAAGAAACTTTTCAGGACTATGTCCATTTCATAATGAAAAGTCTCCGTCATTTTCCGTATCTCAAGATAAGCAAATATATAAATGTTTCGGTTGTGGGGAATCAGGAAATGTAATTACTTTTATTATGAAAAATAGAAATATGCCCTTTGTTGATGCAGTTAAATATTTAGCTGATAGAGCAAATATTCCAATAGAAAATGATAGAGGAAGAATAAGTCCTACTGCAAAAAAGAGAGAAATACTCTATAAAGTCAACGTAGAAGCAGCTAGGTTTTTTTATTCAAATTTAAGATCAACAAAAGAAGCAAAGGAATATTTTTTAAATAGGGGCATAAAAGAAGAGACTATAAAGAGATTTGGGTTAGGCTTTGCAAAGGATAGCTGGAATAGCTTACTTTTTTATTTAAGAAAGTTAGGTTATAAAGATGACTTACTACTTGAAGCTGGGTTAGTTTCAATTTCTGAGAAAACAGGGAACAGGTATGACAGATTTAGAAATAGAGTTATATTTCCAGTTTTTGACTATAGGGGGAAGGTAATAGGATTCGGAGGAAGAGTTTTGGATGATTCAAAGCCAAAGTATTTAAATTCACCTGAAACCTTAGTTTTTCAAAAAGGAGTCAATTTGTATGGATTAAACTTTGCAATAAAAAATAAGATGTCTGAAAGATATTTTATTATTGTAGAGGGCTATATGGATTTAATAACTCTACATCAATATGGAATTACAAATGTAGTAGCTTCTTTAGGAACAGCTTTAACTACAAATCAAGCAAGATTATTAAAGCGCTATGCAGATAAGGTTATAATATCATATGATGCTGATTTTGCAGGTCAGGCAGCTACTATGAGAGGGCTTGATATATTGAAAGAAGCAGGCTTTGATGTTAGGGTTTTAAGTATTCCTCAAGGAAAAGATCCTGATGAATATGTAAGAAGTAACGGAAAAGAGGCATTTATAAAATTAATAAATAGTGCTGAAAGCTTAATCGATTATAGGCTTAAAAAGGCTGAAGAAGGAATAAATCTTAAAGATAGCAATGATTTAATTGAATATGGAAAAAGGGTTACAGAAATATTAGCAAATGTTAATCCAATAGAAAAAGATGTCTACATAAAGAAGATATCAGAAAATACATCTATACGGGAGCAAACATTATATGATTTATTGTCAAAGAAAATGACAAAAAATATAAAAGAAAATAATTTTACGTATAATAAGGAAGATAATGGAACAAAATTATATTTAGAGCCAGCTTTTTTAAAAGCTGAGAGATCTTTAATGAAGTTATGTTTAGATGAAGACTATTTTGATTATATTAGTAAGTTAATAAGCCAAGAAGAGTTAATTCTTCCAGAACATAAAGAGATTTTTTCTATTATTAAAGATGCTAAAAAGGGAAACATAAATAATATAGTTACCTTTTTAGAATCAAGATGTACAAATGTGAAAACCATTGAAGAAGTTGTTAAAATAAAAGAACAACATGTGTTAATAGGTAATAATAATAAAAAGTTAATACAAGATTTTATCAAGCAATTAGATAATTATAAATTAAATCAAAAACTAGAAGAATTAAAGCGTAAGCAAAAACTTTTAGAATCAAAGGGCAAAATTGAGGAATCTATACAAATAGCAATTGAGCTTAAAAAAGTTAATGAGCAGTTAAAGAGAGGTGCAAAGTAGCAGTTGGTAATAACGGAAGGAGGTAACAAAATGGTAGATGAAAAAACAAAAGCTAAACAAGTTAAAAAAGATAATGAGGACAAAAATAGCAAAATGAATATAGTTAAAAATCTACTAGATAAAGGAAAGAAGAGTGGTACTTTAACATATAAGGAAATAATGGATGAAGTTGAACATATCGATTTGAGTCCAGAACAAATAGAGAAAATTTATGAAGTGTTAGAGTCAATGGGAATAGAGGTTATAGGTGATGCTAATGGCGCCGATGCAGTTGAAGAAGAGTTAGAATTAGATTTAACTATTCCAGAAGGTATTGCTATAGATGACCCAGTAAGAATGTACTTAAAAGAAATTGGAAAAGTTCCTTTATTATCCTCAGAAGAAGAAATAGAGTTAGCTAATAGAATAGAACAAGGGGATCAAAGAGCTAAGAAAAAATTAGCTGAAGCAAATTTAAGACTTGTTGTAAGTATTGCTAAAAGGTATGTTGGAAGAGGAATGTTATTTTTAGACCTTATACAAGAAGGAAATTTAGGACTTATAAAAGCTGTAGAAAAGTTTGATTATAGAAAAGGATTTAAGTTTTCTACTTATGCTACATGGTGGATAAGACAGGCGATAACTAGAGCAATTGCTGACCAAGCAAGAACTATTAGAATACCTGTTCATATGGTAGAAACTATAAATAAGCTAATAAGAGTTCAAAGACAATTGTTACAAGAGTTAGGAAGAGATCCTTTCCCAGAAGAAATTTCAAAAGTTATGGATTTACCTGTAGATAAGGTGAGAGAAATCCAAAAAATAGCTCAAGAACCAGTATCTCTAGAAACTCCAATAGGTGAAGAAGAAGATTCACATCTTGGAGACTTTATACCTGATGATGATGCTTTAGCACCAGCAGAAGCAGCTGCATTTACAATGCTTAAAGAACAATTAATAAATGTATTAGATACTTTAACACCTAGAGAAGAAAAAGTATTAAGATTAAGATTTGGATTAGATGATGGTAGAGCAAGAACCCTTGAAGAAGTTGGTAAAGAGTTTAATGTTACAAGAGAAAGAATAAGACAAATAGAAGCAAAGGCTCTTAGAAAATTAAGACATCCTTCAAGAAGTAAAAAATTAAAGGATTATTTAGATTAGCACCAAGAGGTGCTAATTTTAATTTAGCAAGGAGAAGAAATATGGAACTAAGCGAAAGATTAAATTTTATAGTTAAAAATATTGAAAACACATCAGTTTTAGCAGATATAGGAACAGATCATGGTTATATTCCTTTATATGCATTAAAAAATGGAGTTTGCAGCAAAGCTATTGCAGTAGATATAAATAAAGAGCCATTAGATAAGGCAAAACTAAATGCTATATTAGAAGGAATGGGAGATGAACTAGAATTTAGGTTAGGTGATGGACTTGCAGTTTTAGGTCAAGGTGAAGTTGATGTTACTGTTATTGCTGGTATGGGAGGAAATTTAATTAGAGATATACTTGAGGCACATATTGAAAAAGTAAATGATATGAGCTATTTAATACTTCAACCAGCACAAAATCCTGAAGTGTTAAGAGAATATCTTTATAATAATAATTATGAAATAATAAGCGAAGATCTTTGTTTAGATGATAATATATATTATGAACTTTTTAAAGCAAGAAGAAAGGAAGGGGAAGCTACTAAATTAGATTCAATATACTATGAAGTAAGCCCTAAATTCCTTATGAGTAAGCATCCTTTAATGAAGGAATATTTAATTTCAAAAGTAGAAAACTATAAAAAGATACTTGGATTTATAACTGAAAGTACAGTTAATGCAAGTGAAAGAAGAAAATTAGTAAATGAAAAGATAGATGTAATTTCAAATATGATTAATTTTCTATAAGGAAGATGATATATGAAGAAAGTTAAAGATATTATAAATATAATGGAAGAGTTTGCTCCTGTTACATTAAAAGAAGATTTTGATAATGTAGGCCTTATGGTAGGAGATAAAGAAAAATCAGTAAAAAAAATACTTTTAGCCTTAGATTGCACCTTAGATGTAATAGAAGAAGCAAAAGAGAAAAAAGCTGATTTAGTAATAACTCACCATCCTCTTATATTTAAAAAGCCTAGTAGTATAACTACTGATACTTTAATAGGTAAAAAGATAATAGAACTTATAAAAAATGATATAAGCTTATATTCTAGTCATACTAATTTAGACTCTGCAGAAGAAGGTCTTAATGAAACTATAGTAAATATATTAGGATATGATTCTAAAGAGCTTATAGAAACAAATAGAAAGGCTAGAAATAATAATGAGGGATTAGGAAGAATTGTTAGATTAGAAAATGAAATAGAAATAGAAGAATTAATAAAAAATATAAAAGAAAAACTAAATATAAAATCTTTAAAATTAGTTAAAGGTTGTAAAAAGATAAAAAATATAGCTATTATAAATGGAAGTGGCTCTAGCTTTTTTGAAACAGCTTATAAAAAAGGTGCAGATTGTATAATAACAGGAGATACTACATATCATTATGTATCTGATTATAAGGAAATGGGAGTATCGATAATAGATACAGGTCATTTTTCATCAGAATGGATTGTATTTTTATCAGTAATGGAAAAATTAAATAATAAATTATCAGATATAGAAATTATAATATCAAATAAAAGTGAAGATCCTTACACATTTGTGTAAGGATTTTTTACTTTGTATTAAATTATAGAAATAAATAAATTATGGATAAATTTTTAGAAAAAATTGCAGTCATATAGAACCTTGGAAATTTTTTTATATACACAAACTTAATATTACAATCATATAATAGATAATAAGAATATTATTTTGGAGATGAAGTATGGGTAAATCATATCATAGAGGAAAAAGTAAATCGTGGACCAAAGTCTTTCAAAATAGCTTTAAAGATTTATGTGATGGAATAGTAAAAAAATTTAATGGAGGAGTTGTAATTAGACCACGGTGCTGTAATCGTGGAGCTAGAATATGTATATATGTACTTATTGTAGTAACTCTCCTATTTTCAGGATTAGGGTTTTATTCTTGGGTAATACTAGGAATGTTAATATTAGTACTACAATTTGTTTAATTTGTAAAAAATATCATTTGCGTTATTAATTAAGTTATGGTAATATAGTTTTTGCGAGTAAGACATGCAATCGCTGCTAGACTAGATCTAGGAGAGGAAAGTCGGAGCTCCATAGGGCAGGGTGCTGGATAACGTCCAGTCAAGGCGACTTGAAGGAAAGTGCAACAGAGAGATACCGCCTAATTTTTAGGTAAGGGTGGAAAGGCGAGGTAAGAGCTCACCAGCATCATGGTGACATGATGGCTATGTAAACCCCACCTGGAGCAAGGTCGAATAGGGAAACATTTAGGGGTTGCCCGCTCCGTTTCCGGGTGTACCGCTTGAGCTTATTGGCAACAATAGGCCTAGATAGATGATTGCTTAATACAGAACTCCGCTTACGGCTTATCTCGTAACATGGAAAACACTAGGTTGATGCCTAGTGTTTTTCTTTTTTTTAGATAAAACTTTAAAAGTCCTCAAATTTTTCTATTATCCATAAAGGATCGAAGCTAATAATATATTTATCAATTCTGTAGTATGCTCCATATTTATCTCTATAATAGGATAGAGATTCATTTAAAAATTCTTCAGTTACATCAAAAAATTCTGCTATTTCATATTTATTAGGAATTCCTTTCTTATAGCAAGTAATTAAATCCTCTATGCTAATTAGCTTTTCATATCCCCATCTTCTTGCAATTATTTCTTGCTTCCTGTTATTTATTTTACTTTGATCAGTTATATTTCCAACTGTTTTATGGTAATGTCCTAGCTCCTCAGCTAGAATACATTTTTTTTCTTTGTTAGTAACTAGTTTTTTATTAATAGCAATTCTAATTCCCTTACAGTACCCATCTTTAGTGATTAAATTAGCTTCTTTAACTATTACACCTAAATTATCAGCTTCTTTTAGTAAATATTCATAATCCATAAAACCACCATTAATTATTCCAGAAATCATCATTATTCATTATATTTTCATCATGAATATAATCTTCCTTAGAGAAGTTACCATTTTTATCATGAGCTGCTATTGGGGAAGAATCATTAATAGAATTATTTTTTATCCTATCATCTTGCTTAAGATCTAATAATTCCTCTAATTTTCTTACTTCTAAATCTAATAATAACAATATTTTTTTTGTTAATAAGTCATAATAAGAATCAATATAATTAGACTTAATAATATTAGAATCTAAAGAAAGCTTATTTAAAGGTAAGTCATTTAATTTTTTAAATTCTAATTCTTCATATTCTGATAGTTTATTTATATTATCTCTAATTAATTTAGCGGGTAAACTATTATTTAATCTTAATAAACTATCTATCAAAGAAGCAAGATTTAAACTTTCTAAATGAGATGTATTTTTATCAGATTTTTTATCATCTTTTATATCTATAATTTTATTACTTTCTTCGGTTTTATTCATATCCTCTAGATTAGTAAGAACTGAAATATCAATTTCAAAAAAAGTTGCTATTTTCTTTAATAAGTTATTATTAGGAATAGTTCTACCACTTTCTATATCACCTAAGTAGGATCTAGATATATTAAGGGCTTTAGCTAAATCAGATTGAGTAAATTTTTTCCCATTCTCCAAACTTAGTTCACTTCTTAATTTTTTGATTTTTAATCCTAATTTACTACTCATACTACACGTACCTTTCTAATTTATAATATAATTATACGTCTTTTACGTCATTTTGTCAAATAATATATGTAAGTTTGAGGGAAATAGACATATAATAGGATATTTATGAAATAAAGGGAAAAAAGACGTGAAATAAGAATCGACATTTACGTTCTATATACGTAAGATTTAATAGTAAAGGGAATTAAAAAATTAACTTATAGGAGGATTTAGAATTGGGAGAGTTAATAAAGGGGTTACCATGGTATAAGAAAATACAAGTATTAAGAGTTATAAACGGTTGGTCTCAATCTGAGGCTGCTGAAAAATGTTTTACAGTACAAAAGGCTTTTTGGACTTGGGAATGTGGACAAGTTTATCCACGCAAAAATAGCAGAAGAGCTATTTCACAAGCATTTAAGATTTCTGAAAAGGATATTTTCGGAGAATAAAATAGTTTTAATACTAGAAAAGAAATACATTATTAAGGAGAAATTTATGAAGATGAAAGAGAATATAAAAATACTTGAAGAAATTTTATACAACTATAAGAAAATAAAAATTGAAATAAAGAATATGTATTTAGATTTAGAAATCTTAGAAAATGATTATATGGGTGCAGGTAGCATAGGATATGGTGAAAAAAGTAGTAAGACATATAAATTTAATAGTAGTGTAGAAAATGAAATAGTAAGAAGAGAAAAAGATATTAATGATATGAAAAGAAAAATAAGATTAAAGGAGATCCAAATACAAAGAATAGATGAGACTATAGGGACGTTAAATGAAAGAGAGAGTTATATTATAAAAGAATTTTATTTTAATAAAAACCAAATTAAATATATATCTATGGATTTAAGTTTAGCAGAAACATATTGCTCCACACTGAAGACAGAAGCATTAAAAAAGTTAATTAATTGTAATATCTTATTAAAATTATAGTATTTTCTAAGGAAGTTATAAGATATTAGAAAAATATAGGTGCTATAATGATATTGTAGAAAATAATAAAAAGAGGCACTTAGTACATAGTTACTTTAAGTGTCTCTTTCTATTTAAAGGAGGTGATTATATGAAAAAAGTTGATAATAAACTTCATTAGCTATTTAAAAACTAAATATTATAAAAATTAATTGAGAATAATTAAGTTATTAAATACTTATATTCTCTGGAGGTAGTGGATGATTGTAGATTCAATTAGAAGTTTCATAATGACATGTCCATACCATAGTGCTATATATAATATCATTAAAGTAAATATAAATTATTTAAGTGATGAGTCCGATGTATATAGCATTAATCAAGAGCCTGCTGAAATGCAGATGTAACGTCAAAAAAAGGGTCTCAACAATGTAATAATTACAGATCAATTAGTTAAAAACTACTTAAAAGAAAAACTTAACTTGATTGTTGCAGGACAATGCTTAAATGAGGCCAGAGATACAATTAATTATTATGAAGATGATAAGTTAACGTTATTACTAGAAGGTACTGTAGGTGAATCAGTATATGGTACAACACCTGAAGAGGCTGATAAAATATATGGTACCGGAAACTTAGATACGCAAAGAGTTAGAACAGGTATTGCTATAACAGCAATGCCAAAAGCAGATCCAGTTACAGTAGAAACAAAGGTTTCCCCAATTTGTATGTCATCATTTGAAAGAATTGATGAATGTTTCTTTGCGACAGTAAGTTAATAGTAATAAGGATACTATTGTATCCTGTATATTTCTTATTATGAAAGGTGGAATTTTAAATGGCAAAACCAAAATTATATAAAATTAAAGCATTAGTAAATATTACTTATGATAGAGTTCAATATGTAGAAGGAAAAGAAATAAAAGTTAGAAAAGAGGATGCAAAAGAGCTTGTCTTAAGAGGGTTTGCAAAAGCTATAGATAATTTAGATAGTGATACAGATAAAAATAGTGAGGGTCCAATGGATAGAGAGGGTGAGTAAACATGGTTGAATCAATTCAATTATTAAAACTCTTACTTCAAGAGAAAAAATACCCGTACTTTTCTGATGATGAACTAAATCTAATGCTTAATGATAATAATGGTGATGTATATGCAACAGCTTCTACGCTTAGTTTAATGAAGGCTGATGGAGATAAAAAAATCAAAGTAGGCCCGATAGAAATTGAAGGATCAGGAGCAGATTATTGGATTAATCTATCTAGGGAATATGATTCAAAAGCTATATCTACATCAAATTCTAATATTATTGGATATAAAACTTCTATGAGTAGGAGTGATGAAATTGATAGATAAAGAATACATTAAGAAAAAAGTAATTCAAGCTATAGAATTAATGCCTTATGACATTGAAGTTTATAGAGAAAGATTAAATTCTTATAAGGAGCTTGAAGGGTATGATAGAATAACTTTTTTAAAAGGAGTATTATACTCGTCAACTTCAAGTGAGGTTACTGTTGTAATAAAGGATAAAGGGGAAGTTAGTAGTAAAGCACAAAAAAAATTTCTCGTAGATTATAATGAAAACTCTAAACTTGTAAAGAATGGAGATTATATTATATATAAAGAAAAATGTTATAAAGTTCTAGAACAAGGAGAAGAGTTTGAAATATATTTTGACATGCAGGTAGAAGAAAATGAGCGGATTAAAATTTGATGCAAGTGGAATATTTAAAGGATTAACTGAATTAGATGAGAAGGTTTCAAAATCTTCAGAGATATATGGAGATTTAGCGGGAACAAAAATGATAAACGATGCAAAACAAAATGCTAAGTGGACAGATGAGACAGGAAATTCAAGGCAAACAATGAATTATAATGTAGAGGTAAAGGGAAACTTAATAGAAATTCAAATAAGGGGAAATACACCACATTTTAAATATTTAGAACTTGCAACGGAAAAGAAATTTGCAATATTATGGCCAACAATTCAAAAACTTAGTGCTGATATATTAAAAGGTTGGGCAAAAGTGATTTGGAAGTGATGAATTGATTTTAAAATTATATGATTTTTTAAAAGAAAAAGGAATTGACGTATATTTTATTGGACAACATAAAGGTGAATGTACAAGCAGGTATCTAGTTCTAAAAGATAATGGAACAAATAGCCTAAACGGAAAGACCGGTAAAGCTTATATTGACCTTCTTTTTTTTGTACCTCAAAATAGATTTACTCAATGCGAGTCTTTTAAAAAAGAGGTTAAGAGGTACATTAAAGAATTTAATAAACTTAGATATGTAGGAAATGAAACAGGAATAGTTACTGATGATGATAAGAAAGCATTAACATTTTCTGTTTTATATGAAATTAGTAAAAAATTGGAGGAATGATAATATGTCAACTGAAAAAATAACAGAAAAAACTCTGGTAAACATCGTAAGAGTAGAAATTGTAACAGAGGAGGAAACACCAAAAATATATAGGTTTGACACAGCAGATGAAGCAACATATGCTCCTGTAGTATCAGAAGGACTAGAAACAATATTAAGAGTTAAAAATAAGATACTTGCAACAAATAAAACAGAAAATCTTCAATATGGTTCAGATATTACCATGAAGCAAGTTACTATGGTTCCAGAAGTACTTGCGATAGTTGATGGTGGTACATTAACAAAAGAATCTGACAAAGTTACAGGGTATAAACCGCCAGTTGTAGGTACTGTAGTAAATAGAATAAGATTTACATTAAAAGTCTATACAGAAGAAAAGGAAGCTGATGGTGAAACACTTGGATATCAATGTTTCTTATTCCCTGGTTGTAAAGGAAAACCTGTATCCTTTAATTTCAAAGATGGTGAATTTATGGCGCCACAGTACACTATTGCTAGTAGAGTACCAAAAGGACAAGCACCTTATGATTTAAAGTTTTTAGATACATTACCAGTTTAGGAGGATATTATGGCAGTAACAAGTTTAGATGAATTAAAAAAAATATCAGAGGGACAAGAAATAGAATTAGTTGGCTGGAGTGAAGAGCCTTTTGTATGTAAATTAAAAAGACCATCATTATTAGGCCTGGTAGCTGGTGGAGATATAAATAACCCATTATTAAATGCAGCCCATATATTATTCCATGGGCCATCATCACCTAAAGATATAGTTAGTATGAAAGAAAAAAATGAAATATTCAACAGAGTAGCAAAAGCTGCTATGGTGAGACCTAGTTATGATGAGTTGAAAGAAATAGGATTGGAGCTTACGGATCTACAATTAGTTGAGATATTTAATTTTACTCAAAACGGAGTGCAATCCTTAATATCCTTTCGTACAAAGCAGCAAGATTCTAAGAATACTAAGAATTAGTGAAAAATACAAGCAAAGGCCTAGTGAGATTGTTGAAATTAATAATACTCACTTGGCTTTTTGCTTTGATGAAGCTTGTGAATATATTTTATCTATGAAAACTACTAAAGAAGTAAATGAAAATGGTAAGGTATATTTAAAGGAATCATGGATAAAAGAACCACGATGGAATGATGTAGTCAAACAAAAGTCAAATGCATATAACAATAGTGAGTTAATAGAAGAAATGCAAGCAAAATTAAGGAGATTTATATAATTTTTATTAAAATATGGTAAATATACCGGAATATAGCTATAATATTAGTAAATATTATAATTAGAGGTGTAGTGCTTATGAAAAAGTTATTAGTTACTATTATATTCATTATTTCATTATTTCAATTTTATGGTTGTCAATCTAAACCTAATGAACCAAAACCGAGTGAAGTTATTGTACAGGAAAAGTTAACTCTAGAAGAAAGTAAAGAAGAGCTAGCAAATATTAAAGATATCATAACAAATGAAGAAGGTAAGGTTCAGTATATATCTGGTAGAATAGAAAGTGGATTAATACCGATAACTATAAAGATGAAGGATGCTAACGGAGAAATTAAAGATACTACAATAGATGTTTATGAAATGAGATTTGTTACAATAAACAATACATCTCATAGGGTGTATCTTAGAATTCAGAATATAGGTGGCGAACATACTTATCAAAAAGGAGATAGTATCTATTATGAGCTTAAAGATAGTCTAAATCAGGCCTGGTATATTGGTGAGAACGAAGAAGTTTTATACTTAATTATATTCAAAGATAAATAAAATTTAAAAAAAGAATTCTTGATATTCAAGAGTTCTTTTTTATGTCCAATTTTAAAGCAAGGGGGTGAGTATATGATAAATGCAGGGCAAGTGGTTGCTTACCTAACACTTGATAAAAGCTCATATTCTGCAGGAATTAAAAGTGCATATCAAGAATTAACAACTTTTTTAGATAGTAGTGAAAGTGCTGGCAGTAGAATTCAAGCATTGGGCAATTCTATGACAAGTGTAGGTAAAATGATGACTAGGGGTTTTACTGCTCCGATTGTAGGTGCAGGAGAGACGGTAACAAAATTCGCTATGGATTATGAAACTGGTTTAGCTAAAGTAAATTCACTTGGTGTTAATTTAGCACAAGCAGCTGGTCCAGTAATAAGTGCTTCAGGTAAGTTAGTTACTGAAGTAGGTAACTTAGTTCCAGTTGTTAATGGGGTTAATTCAGCTCTCGGAGGACTTGGTTTAACATTAAGTTCAGTTGCGATACCCATTGCGGCTGTAGGAGCTGGATTCTATGTGTGGCATGAAGCAAATGATGTTTTAAATTCAAGTTTAATTAAGTCTAAAGAAGAATATTCACATATGGAAAGAGTAATGGCTTCATTGATGGGGGTTCAACTTAAATCAAGAGAAGAATTAGAAAAACAGGGTATTGTTTATAAAGAATTTAGTGAAAATATATCTGATGGATTTAAAGATTCTGTTATTGGGATGAGAAAAGAAATTTTAGATTTTAACTTTGCATTAAATGAAATAAATTTTGACGGTGTATTTGATGAAGCGGAAAAGACAGCTTTAGATGGAAGAGTATCAGGGGCTGTGGATAGTGCTATAAAAGCTATTGATACTAAAACACTAGAAATGAATAGTACTATGGCTGAATTATTTGCTACTGATGGAATTATTAGCGAAGAGGAAAGAAATATAATTAGTTGGTGGGAATCTCGAGGAAATAAAGAAAAAGAAGAAGCTAAAAGGCTTCAAGATGAGATTAATGCTATTGAGTTAAAGGCATTTGAAGAAGGTAGAACGTTATATCCAGAAGAGATAACTGCTATAGAAAACAGATTTGCTCAAATTAAACAAATAGAGTTATTAGCTAAAACTAAGAATAATGAAGAGTTATTATATGTTCAAAAAGAGTTTGAAACTCAAGTTGTTGGGATGGATGCAGAAGCAGCTAGTAAATTGTTAATGGAAAAAAGAAAACAAGCTGACGAGATATTACAACAAAAAAAAATTGAAATAGAAGTTCTTAAGGCTCAAGCAGAACAAGGTTTGGAGGATATGAGTGAGGAAGAAAAAAAAAGAGTTCAAGAAACCAAGGAATTATATGATGATTCTTATAATACTTTAGTAGAGCAACAAGAAGGTTATTATAATTCATCTTTAGATTGTCTTGAAAGACATAATAAAGAAGCTTATGATATGATAAATAAATTTAATGGCGAAATATTAGATGAAAAGGATGTTAAATATTACCAGGAATTAGTTACAGCTACAGAGCGTTACGATAGTCTTAATAAAATTACTGATAGTGGATACCAAAGAATGTATAATACTATTACAGCTACTTATGATGACATTTATGTAAAAGTAGATGAAACTACTAAACAGCTTTTAGGTGTATATGATTTAAACACCATGAATATTGGCTCAATGACAGAGAATGATGCAGCTTTATTACAAGACGAGGTTGCAGCTTGGCAACAAACGCAAGAAGGTATTTTAGTTAATTGTTTAATTATAGGAGATGCTTATATAAATGCTTCAGGTACAATAACTAATGAAAGTGGTAAAATGATTGGTAGTTTGGGTGAAGTTATAGATGAGAATGGGAAATTAGTTAATGCTATACTTACAACTAATGGTAATCCTATAAATATAGGGGATAATACAGCAAAAGTTATCGAAAGTATGAAAAAAACACAACAAGAAGTTAGAAATACTGATGGTAAAAAAGCAATTATTACAGTAACTGATAATGGAACTATTGATAGCGTTCAAAGTAGGATAAAAAATATATTTGGAGCAAATGTAGTTGTTGGTGTAGTTACGGATGAAAATGGGAGAAAATATTGGAATGGCTCTACTATGTTAGCTACAGGTACTGAAAACGCGATGCCAGGAATAGCAAGTGTAGCAGAATACGGACCAGAATTAATAGAGAGCAGAAGTGGTGTATTATCATTAGCAACAAATAGACAGTTAATTAATTTTTCAGGTGGTGAGAAAGTTTATAATGCTAGACAGACAAAGGAGATACTTAAAGGCATGAACAATCAAAGCGGTAATTTAAATGAATTTAAGTACGGACTTGAATCTGTAGTAAAGGCTATAGAAGGTTTAAAGGATAAGATAGAGTTAGCAATAAAGCAAACAGGTAATACTAATAATTCTTTTGGTGATGTTATTGTTGAAGGAGTAGCAGATGTAAGAGAGTTAATAGAAGAAATATCAGAATTTAAGAATTTAAGAACAGTATAGGAGGTAACTTATGGAAGATGATTATATTATCTTAAATAATGAAAGTTCTTTAAATAATAATATAGTAGTTGTTGAATTACCTTCTATATCTATTCCAAAAGAGAGAATTGAAGAAGTGGAAGTTATTGGATTAGATGGTAATTTAACTATTAGTGATGGAACGTATGAGCCTATTATAAAAAAATGCAAATTATATTATGAAGGAAATACGTATGATACACTAGTTGAGTTTCTTAAGAATAGTGGAACAGTTATATTTTCTAATGCTCCTGATAGATTTTATTATTATAAAATTATTAGTGAGATTCCATTAAAAGAAATAATAGAAAATGAATTGTATGAGTTTGAAATTACTTTTAAATGTCAGCCTTTTGGTTATGCGCTAAATAATAATCCAGTGATAGTTACAAAGAAAAATACTATAATTTATAACAATGGAACTTATTATACTAAACCTAAAATAACTGTTTATGGCAATGGTACTGTTAATTTGTTCGTTGGAGATGAACAAATAATATTGAAAGATGTTAAAGAATATATAACTATAGATACAGTTAAATTAAGGACATATAAAGATATTGTAAGGCAAAATGATAAAAAGGTTGGTAACTATCCGACATTAAAAAAAGGTGAAAATAACATCACTTGGGATGGAAATATAACAAAAATTGAAATTATTCCAAATTGGAGATACTTAATGTAGTATCTCTTTTTTGCTAGAAAGGAGGTATTAGATTATATGATAAAGATATTCAAAAAGGATGAAACAGATTTTTTACATGATGGAATTGAGGTATTAGATGATATTGTTATTTCTTCATACACAGATTGGAGTGAAGAAAATAAGTGGGTGATACAAGCTAAGTTTGAAAAGGACTTTGATAAGTCAGAAACAATTAAAGAAGGGTTAATAATACAAGTTCCAACAGAAAAAGGTAGCCAACTTTTCAGAATATTAAAGATAAACAAAAAGAATAGAAAATATATATCTATTGCAGGCCATGCTATAGGATATGATTTTAATGATAATTTCATTCAAGATATAAATATTGTTCAAAAGTCTGGTAGGGCGGCAATGCAACAAATATCTAATGGCACTGTATATCCTCACAAATATAATCTTAGTTCTAATATTGATAGAGTTGCTAGTGCTAGAATAGTTAGAAAGAATGGTTTTGAAGCTCTTATTAGTAGAAATAAAGATAATACCTTTGTAGAAAGATGGGGCGGTTGCTTAGTATTAGATAATTTTAACATATCAATGAATGAGGCTATAGGACAAGATAGAGGGGTAGAAATATCAATAGGTAAAAATGTTATTGGTTATGATGGTGACATTGATGAAGAAGCTGTTTGTACAGGGATTAATGCTATTACTTATGATGGATTAACATTACCAGAAGGTGTTTATTATTCCCCGTTAGTTAATAACTATCCACATCCAAAGATAAGAGAATTTAAGTTTGACAACATCAAATATAAATATAGTAAAAATAATCATAGCGAAGAAGGATATGAAACTTTAGAAGAGGTATATGAGGCTATTAGGAAAGCTTGTGATGATTTATTTAATGTACAGAATATTGACAAGCCTACATGTTCGTTAAGAATAAATATTGCAGCTCTAGAGAGCACAGACCAATATAAAGGTGATGAACTTAATGAACGTATTTTTCAAGGTGATATATTAACAGCAAATTTAGAGGATTATGGATTTAAAGTTAAGTTAAAGATGGTTGCTAATAGGTATGATAATATTAGAAATAGGTATATTGATATAGATCTTGGAGATGCAAGGAATAATTTATTTAAAGATATTAGTAAAGTTGGGAAAGTAATTGATAAGGTAGTTGAACAACTAGGCGGTAATTCATGGCAAGACATACTAGATAAATCAATGAAGGAAGCAGCTGAATTAATAACTGCAGGTATTAAAAATTCATATGTAGTTGCTAGAAAAAATGAAATCCTAATAATGGACTCTCAGCAGGTTGAAAGTGCTATTAATGTTATTAGGATGAATAAAAATGGTATTGCATTTTCACAAAGAGGTTATAATGGACCATATGAACTGGCAATAACAATTGATGGTAAGATTAATGCTAGCTGCATACTTACAGGAGAATTAAATGCAGCCTTGATTAAGACAGGTTTATTATCGAGTGCTAACGGTTCTACATGGATTAACATGGAGAATGGTACTTTTAACTTTGGAAATAAAATTATATATGATGGAAATAATTTCGACATAGACTTAAGCAGAAAGGATTTGGCAACTAATTCATCTGTAGATAATAAATTAAGTACCAAGGTAAGTAATAATGAATTCAGTACCAAAATAGAACAAAATGCCTATTCGGTTAAGATAGCTTGGAATAAAAATTCTAATTACGTTCAATTCGAAAATGGTGGACTTAGTATTTATAATGGTGACGTAGATGATTCTAAAAAGAGAGCAGTTTTTAACGCAAATGGAAATCATTTTTGGAGAGATGGATACTATTTAGGTAAGATAGGAACTAATCAATATACTGATAATACATCTATAAAAGGAATTGTTTTTGATTTAGAAGCAGATGGAGGTTATATGACTTGGGCGATCAAGAAATATTCTACAGATTCAACCTATACTATGATGTGGTCATATGCAAATAAGGCAGTTGGAGATTATAGCTCAGGAAAATTACATGCTGGATGCGATATTGATATGCATAACTATTATTTAAGAAATGTACAATTTGAAGGGGGAGGAATAAGTGGGACTTTAAGATTTACTCAAGTAACATCAATGAATGCTAATGGAATTGCAACCTATTGGTATAATGATTCTACTTTAGTGTTCAGGAACGGAATACTGATAGATGGCACATGGGGAAAATAAATATTTAATATTGAGGTGATAAATATGGAGTATGAGAATTACGTAATTACCGAGGGAGAGTATGTGTTTAAACCACCAAAGCAACCAAAACCTAGTAATTTTTATAACATACATGAAACAGAAGAAGAAAGAGCAGAAAGAATTTGTTTATACAGCGAGGTGAAAGAAGATGAATGATACTCCTTTAAATGTGAAGTTAGAAAATGTTAGAGGTAAGTTAAATACTGCATTAAGTGAGGTTACTATGGAATATGGTTTACCAGCCTTTCTTATAAGTGGAATATTAGCAGATATAATGCTAGATGTAAAAAGACAAGAAAAAATAGAGCTAACTAATTCATATAACAACATATTAAAAGTAACAGGAAATGAAGGTGAAACTAATAGTGATTAATTATAGGTTAGCGTGTGAGGAGTGATAAGGTATGGCTAGTAAAATAGTTGTTAAGTTAGATACAAGTAAAGATAATTACATTATAGCTAAATGTAAGCAAAATGATGATTTGACACTTGAAGCAAATATTTTTGAGAATGGAGTCAATAAAGATTTAGCCAATTCTAGTGCTACAATACAAGCTAGAAAAGCAGATAACACTTTTAGTGTACAAAATAATAATATAAGTAAATCTGGAAATAAAATCACCGCAAGTTTAATTAGAGATTTTACAAGAGTACCAGGTAAAACACTTATAGAGATAGTTTTAACAGACAGTAGTAAGCAAAATACTACTTTTTCTTTTGGTTTAGAAGTGGTTGCTAGTGTAATAAATAAAGCGGTTGAAAGCGCTAATGGAATAACAACTTTAGAAGAATTAAAAGAAAAACTTGAAGCAATAAAAGTTGAAAATGTTAATGCAGTTACAAATACTGATGGATTGAAAACAGAAAATACTAGGACTGAAACTAATATAAGTGGATTAAAAGCAGAAAATACAAAGGCTACAACGAATATAAATAGCTTGAAGGATGAAAATACAAAAGCAACAACTAATATTTCCAGCTTAAGTTCTGAGAATACAAAGGCTACTACAAACATAAATACTTTAAAAACAGAAAATGCAAATGCTGTAACTAATACAAACAATTTAAAATCAGAAAGTGAAAAAGCAATCACAAACACCACAAATTTAAAGGCTGAGAGTGATAAAGCTACTCCTAATATTACAAACCTTGGAAATGAAAATACCAAAGCTACTGCAAATATTGCCAATTTAAAGGCACAAAATGATAAAGCACCTACAAATACTACGAATTTAAAAGCACAAAATGACAGAGCAGATGCTTTAACCCCAGAATTAAAAACAGCAACAACACAAGCTGAAACTGTTAGAGATGATTTAAATGATTTAATTAATGGTGGCGGAGTTATGAAACAAGCTTCTCCTAGAAATCTAATGATAGGGGAAAAATGGCAATTATCTTCAACTACAAACACAACAAAAACAGTTATTTCAAAATATCATGTAAAATATGACATAGGAAATACAGTAACAGCTTGTACTTGGATTGGAGGAAGTGCTCTAAAGGTAAATATCAAAAAAGATGATTATTTAACATTTTTGGTTTGGATAAAATCAACAATACCATTTAGATTTAGAGCAGTATCAAAAAATGGAGCAACTACTATCAAAAATGTTGAAAAAAATATGTCTGCAACTTCTGATTTTCAATTATGCAAAATTACCACACAAGCATCAGCAGATAACCCAGAGGTATTATTATACGCTTTTGATACAAGAAATGATAATAGTATAAATGGAACAATAGAAATTAAAGAGTGGGCTTTATACAACTCATCTAACGAAATGGACTGGATTCCAGCACCAGAAGACATGGGTAATAGTGAAGATATTGATGGAGCAACTATAGTAAATTTAATTAATAATAGTAGTTCTAAAATTGATGATGATAACTTATCAGTAGTAGCTAATGATGCAATAAGTAAAAGACATAATCATAGCAATGTAAGTGTTTTAAATGCTACAGAAGTTGCATTTACCAATGCCTTAAAAACCAAATTAGATGGCGTAGCAGTTAATGCAAATAATTATACTCATCCAACTACACATCCACCATCAATAATTGCACAAGATGCAAACAATAGATTTGTAACAGATACAGAAAAAACTAACTGGAATGGAAAGGCTGGGACAGCAGTTGCTACAACAAGTGCTAATGGACTAATGGCGGCAGCAGATAAAACCAAACTAAATGCTCTAACTCAGAGTACAATAGATACTAGAACAAGTGACCCAGCAACTCCAGCTAATGGATATATGTGGTTGAGGACGGATTTGTAATATGGAAGATTATAAGAGAATAGTAGATAAGAATATAACGAAAAATTACTGTGATTTAGAAATAGATACTATCACCTCATATGTAAGAAGTCTATCATCATATGGAGAAATTATAGTAGATACATGGAATGAAAAATTTCCAGAATATTATATCTACTTTATTGATGGAGACCACTGGGGAGAACAACCAGAATGGAAAAGTAGCCATGTTATAGACCATGAAGCAGTATTTAAAATTAGTAATATAATCACATATAAAGATTCTATGGTTATGTATTCCGATGAGTTTATAGTTTTTTCTGAAAGAGATTTGAATGATGAGATAAATGCAATAAATGAGACATTAGAATATACAGTGTCAGCTATAAAAATAAAAGTAAATGAGTTTATAATAGAAGAAACTTTTAAATATACTGTAATGAAATATTTTCGTCAATTAAAGGAATTAAAAAATGAGAAAGGTAGAAGTAAAATATATAGTGAGGGGGTGTAGATAATGCCAACACAAAGATTTTATATTAGCGAAGCCCCTAGTGGTAATATGCCTAGATATCCAATTGGATCATCTTTCGTTGATATATTAAGAGATATGTCTAATAGTAGTTATTTATATGTTGATAGAGGGTCTAGTATGACTTATGTTTATGGAGAAGTTTTTGTTAAGTTTAGTAGTTCTGAAATTTTGGCAGCCATAGGTAGCAATGGAGCAATACAGTCATGCAAGTTTTATATGTATGCAGCTACTTATGATTCACCATATTTCTACTCTCATGAAATGGAATTAGCTAGTTCTAAAGGGAGTAGTTTGGTAAGTACTGGTACTGGGAAAGAAGCGGTATGGGCATTAGCTTCTGGAATGAATTGGAATACTAATCCAGATGACAAAACCCCTTGGAAGGTATCTGATTTCGATAAAACCTTTAAATTGTCAATTAGTACTAACGGGCAAAATGGGGCAAGAATAGCTTATATCTATGTAGATATAACTTATGACCATGAAGTAATAGCAAACACTCCTTTAGGTAGTATGAAAGTAAACTCTCCTCAAGGAATAAGAGAATTACCATTTTTTACCCTAAATACAATAGCTTACCCAGCAATAAGGATTGGAACTACAAAGGGAGTAGGGGCTTTTTCATTGGTCAATCCTAGTGATAGTTATGCTTCTCCAATTAGGATAAAAACATCAAAAGGAATTAAAGCTATAGCTTATATAAAATAATGAATAAAATAAATATTTTATAGGGTATTCCAAATTAATACTCTTAAATACAAATAAGAATAAAAATCAAAGATGTTATGTTATCTTTAGTGACTATAGTAAATAATGATATAAGTATAGATAATAGTAAATATATAAAAGAATAAGAGAGTATAGACAAGTATTTTGTCAATAAAAGAGCTTAGAATCGTAAGTTCTTTTTAATTTGAAAGAAGAAGGTAAGAGAAATGGAAGAAGAAAGTTTTATTAAATTAACAATTAGCACCGTTATAGCTTATCTGTCAGCTAGGTTAGGGATTCTACTACCAGTGGTATTAATGCTTTTAGGAGCAATGATAGGAGATTACTTAACAGGGATGTTAAAAGCAAGATATCTAGGAGAAATAAATAGTAGAGAAGGAATATGGGGAGTTATTAAGAAAGCAATGTATGCTGTAGTTGTAGCAGTAGCCATGATCTCAGATTGGATAATAATTAATGTTGCTGAAAAAATAGGAGTTAGTATTCCGTTAACCACTTTTTTTGGATTATTAGTTGCTATATGGCTTATAGTTAATGAATGTATTTCTATATTAGAAAATCTAATTAGAATGGATGTACCTATGCCTGGATTTTTAAAAAGTCTAGTAAGTAGGCTTAAGATAGTAGTTGAAGGTCAAGGAAATAAAATTGTAGATAATATTAAGGAGCAGGAGTAATCTTGCTTCTTTTAAAATTAAGGAGTAATTTAAAAATGTTAAAGCAACAATTAATATCAAGCGACAAATATGAGGTTAAGTGTTCTTACACTATGGTACCAAAAGGAGTATGTATTCATAACACAGCTAATGATGCGCCAGCACAGAATGAAATCAACTACATGAAATCTAATGACATGGAAGTATCATTCCATATTGCAATAGATGATATTGAAGCAATACAAGCTATACCACTTAATAGAAATACCTGGCATGCAGGAGATGGGGGGAGTGGTGAAGGTAACAGAAATTATATAGCAATAGAAATTTGTTACTCAAAATCAGGTGGAGACAGGTTTATAAAGGCAGAGCAAAGAGCATCTAAAGAAGTAGCAGCATTATTAAAACAATATGGATGGGGAATTTCTAAAATTAGAAAACATCAGGACTTTAGTGGCAAATATTGTCCTCATAGAACATTAGATATGGGATGGCAAAGGTTTTTAAATATGGTACAAGCTGAACTAGGTGGATTAAGTAGCAACAATATACCGCCTATTCAACCTGAATCAAAACCACAACCATCTGAAATAGAACAATATTTATTTTTAAAACCACACATGAATAAATGGAATGTATATGCTACAAATGTTGAGCCTACAATAGGAAATGAGTGTGGGACTCTAGCACCTTCAAATTACGGAGGATTAGAATATAAAATATTTGGAAATCCTCAAAAAGATGTTTATACAATTAAAACTAAATCTTTTGGTATAGTAAATATATACGTACCTAAAGATGGTGACAGTGAATTTTATAGTAAGGGAGCATCTAATCTGCAACAGGAGAAACCACAGCAAAGTAATAAGCAATATATAAATCTTAATCATAAAGTAAACAGTTGGAGAGTATATCCTACAAATGTTGCTCCTATAACAGGAAATGAAGTAGGATTTTTAGCACCCTCAAGATATGGTGGCTTATCATATGAAATATTAGGTAATCCACAAAATGATGTTTATACTATAAAAACTGAAACTTTTGGAATTATTAATATTTACGCTTCAGATGATGAGGATAACTTAATAACTTCATATTCAATGTATTAATTTTAAAGGTAGCATTTAGAAGTAATATTCTAGATGCTACCTTTTTTAATTTTTTTATTAATGACTTAAAAAATGAAATTATTTTAAATTGAAAATTTGTAATTATTTATATATCAATGAAAAATAATTACAAATTAAATCTTACATAAATAACACCAGGTAGAAAAGCAGTATGTATTAAAATTCTACCTGGCAAAATAATTAACTACTTATACAGATAATAAATCAAAGACAAGTTTTATGTCAATTAAAAAATTAAGTTAAAACAGAATATATTAATATTTTATTTTTAAAAAATTTTGTTTATTTTTTAAATATTTTTTGGATTTAAGAGAATACTATATGTAACCAATGAAATGTTACAAAGGAGGAATTCTTATGGGACAAAGTGACAATGTAAAAGAAAATAAAAATGGTAGTATTTTAGGCTGGATAGGAAGATTAATAATTGTAGCAATTGTTTTAGGATTAACCTCTTTCTTCACTCCAGGATTTAGTATTAATGGATTATGGTCATATCTATTAGCAGCAGTAGTAATAACTGTATTAGATTATTTGGTAGAATCATTTATGGGAGTTGATGCTTCTCCTTTTGGAAAAGGATTAAAAGGATTTGTTATTGCTGCTATAATATTATATGTAGCACAATTCCTTGTACCTAATATGAGGGTATCTATATTCGGAGCAATAATAGCAGCTTTAGTTATAGGAGTACTAGATGCAATATTCCCAAAGAGAGTTATGTAATACAATTTAGTAAAACATAAACGATGCTAATAGATAACTATAAAAAAGCATTAAAGGGTTAAGATAGCTTTATCTTAACCCTTTAATATTCTAATAAGGGTTTTTGGAGATTTCATAGAATAGCTTAAAATATAAAAATCAATTATATATACTAACTTAAAAGTGCCTACTTGTTTTATTAGTTTATGTTTTCTATACTAAAGATAAATTAGCTATTAATGAAAGGAGACATTTAGATGAAAGATTTATTTACACCATATAAATTAAAGGGACTTGAATTAAAAAATAGAATAGTTTTTCCACCTATGTGCCAATATTCAGTAGAAAAAAAGGATGGAGTAGCTACTGAATGGCATTATATGCATTATGTAAGTAGGGCTATAGGAGGCACAGGGTTAATAATTATTGAAATGACAGATGTTGAGCCAGATGGACGTATTAGTGATTATGACTTAGGATTGTGGTGTGATGAGCAAATAGAACCATTAAAAAGAATAGTGGATGAATGTCATAAATATGGAGCAAAAGTGGCAATTCAAATTGCTCATGCAGGTAGAAAGGCAACTGATGCCGAAGTTCCAGTTGCACCATCACCAATTCCTTTTGATGATAAATGTAAAACTCCAAGAGAATTATCTACAAATGAGGTTAAGGAAATTATTGAAAAGTTTAGATTAGCAGTTAAACGTGCTGTTAAGGCTGGATTTGATGCCATAGAAATTCACGGAGCTCATGGATACTTAATACATCAATTCCATTCACCATTGACTAATAAAAGAAATGATGAATATGGAAAAGATTTAACTAAGTTTGGAGTAGATGTAATTAAAGCAGCAAAAAGTGAAATGCCAGAGAATATGCCATTAATTATGCGTGTTTCAGGAAAAGAATACGTTGAAGGTGGATATGAAATTGAAACAGGTATAGAGATTTCTAAAGAATATCAAAAATCAGGAGCAGATATTTTTCATATTAGCGCAGGTGGTGAAGGGCCAATAGCTTCTGCTGGAAAGCCTGGTACTCATGCCGCATATCAAGTTCCTTTAGCAAGAGCTATTAAGGAAGCATTAAATACAGAAGTTATTGCAGTTGGAAAGTTAGATGAACCTGAAATTGCTAATGCTGTAATTGGAAATGAAGAAGCAGATCTTGTAGCTATAGGAAGAGCAATGTTTAGAAATCCTTATTGGACACTACAAGCTGCAGTTAAATTAAATAAGGAAAGTAACATACCTAAACAATATTTATTAGGATTTCCAAGAAGTATACAAAATAAATAAGGAGAATAAAATGAGAGAGTTGCAATGTCCAGCAATTTATAAGCATTTTAAAAGTAACTATTATGCCGTTATTGGAGTTAGTAAGCTAATAGAAAATGAAGATCATATTAAAGAAGCAATAAAGCTGCAGGCTTTTCATACAGAACTAAACTCAATAATAACTATATATAAGATGGATGACTTATATTTTCACTTAACTGATGATTCTAAAGAGTTAGTGTTATATAAAGCTCTTTATGATGACAAGGGGATATATGCAAGACCTATTGATATGTTTTTAAGTGAAGTTGATAAAGAAAAATATCCTGAGGTTAGTCAAAAATATAGATTTGAATTATTTAAATATTAATAAAAATAAACTAGAAAATATAAAATAAACAAATAGAAAACCAATAATATATAATTAGATTATTGGTTTTCTATTTGTTTATTAAACTTTTAAATATTTATGTATATTCTTATCTGTTTCTAATATATGAAATTTTATCCAATTAGAAACAATATCTAAAAGGTCATTAATAGACTTTTTTTGATCGCTATCTATAGAATATAAATCAAATCCATTAATCTGTTCTATAAATGCATCATGAGCAAATTTGTGAGATAGAAACTTAGAGTATCCATTTTTCTTCATAAATTCTTCTTCTGTCTTAAAATGATAAATTGTATAATTTTTCAACTCTTCAAGTATAGTAATGATTTTATCATACTTATCATCATCTTTATTTTTTAATAATAGTTCATAGCAATTATCAAGGATATTAAATAATTCTTTATGTTGCTCATCAATAATTTCTATGTTTACAGAGTATTTATCAGACCAAGATCCCATTTTATAGCTCCCCCTTCTACAATAATGAAATATAAAACTATTATAACTTT
Organism: Clostridium sp. LS3; assembly: GCF_055330225.1. Lineage (NCBI taxonomy): Bacteria > Bacillati > Bacillota > Clostridia > Eubacteriales > Clostridiaceae > Clostridium > Clostridium sp. LS3. Next base: position 3,101,645 of record NZ_CM143921.1, on the reverse strand, counting down.
GGTACAGGAAATAAACAATAATAAACTAGAAAATAGTGGAATAATTAATCTTTAATTCACTATAAGAATAACAAAAATTTAATTATTTAATATACATAATATTGAAATAGTCATTAATAAGAAGATATAGATTTTGTGTATAAATTGTGTCAAAGGAAGAAATGGTAAATCTAAAGTAAAAAATAAGAAAAAATTAGTAAAAATTTAATTGATTACATTGACTATTGAGTTTTATGAGTATATATTATGAATATAAGTAATAAAATGGTTTAAATACATAAAGACTTTTATCAGGTTTAATTTATATATTAAACCTTGATAGTAACAAATTTAATACATTTTGATAATATATTTAAAATAAATATAAGTTTTAGGAGTGAAACTATGGAGATTTTAAGGGTGCTAGTTGGTAGATTTAGCGACAAAGATGTAATAAGCTACAATTTAAGAAATTCAAGTGGTTTTGGAATAAATGTTTTAAATTACGGTGGAATAGTAACAGATATATTAGTACCAGATAAAGATGAAAAAATTGAAAATGTAGTTATGAAATATAAAGATATTAGTTTATATGAAGAGAACTCATCATATTATGGAGCCTTAATAGGAAGAACTTCAGGTAGAATAGCTGAAGGTAGTATTGATTTAAATGATAAGGTTTTAATATTTAATAAAAATTATGGAGTAAATCAAGGTCATGGGGGAAAAGAAGGATTTAATAAAAAGTTTTTAGACTCTAGAATTAATAAGGATGAAAAAGAAGCTTATGTTGAATTTTCCTATTTAAGTCCTTCAGGGGAAGAAGGCTATCCAGGTAATTTAAATGTTATAGTAAGATATACAATCACAGAAAATAATGAGTTAAAAATATCTTATAAGGCAATAAGTGATGAAGATACATTAGTTAATTTAACTAATCATAGCTATTTTAATTTAAGTGGAAATTGTAAGGAAGATATTTTAAGCCATTATCTATATATAGATAGTGATTTTTTAATTGAACTTAATGAGAATCAAGTTCCAACTGGAGAACTTATTAATATAGAAGGCACTCCATTTGATTTTACAAGTCCTAAAACAATAGGTAGAGATATAGAAGAAGAAGATTATCAAGTTAAAATAGGACAAGGATATGATCACCCATGGATATTAAATGGTGGAGGTGATGTAAAGCTTAGATTATATCATAAAGGATCAGGAAGAATTATGGATGTTTATACAAATCAAAACAGTGTTGTATTATACTCACTTAATTTTCCAGATAATGAGTTTTTAGAATGTGGAAAAAGGGTAGGGAAAAGAGATGCTTTAGCTATAGAAACTCAAAGTCCACCTATTGGAAAAGATAATATTTTTGCAAAGTATTCAATATTAAAAAAAGGTGAAGAATACAACAAAGAAACAATTTATAAGTTTTCAGTAATATAAAAATATTTTAATTACTTAAAAGAAGATGTAACAAAATAATTTTTGATACATCTTCTTTTAAGTTATATTTTTAATAAATATCATTTTTTCTAAAGTTACTATATAAAATATAAGTAGATAACTATAGGAGAGGTTTTTATATGCATAAAAGATTATTTTATGATATTTTTATTGGCTTACTATCACTAATGTCTGCAATAATGATAATATTAGAGCTTATGTATAAACTACCTACTATTGTGATAGAAACCTTTTATTATATAAACTTAGTTGTTTGTTGTATATTTTTTATTGATTATATAGTAAGATTAACATTAACTAAAAGAAAAATTGTATTTGTTATTAATAACCTTGTAGATTTAATATCTATAATTCCTATTATAGGAATAGGAAAATTAATTTATATATTAAATTTAGATGAAGGAATAGACTTAAAAATATTATTTAAAATAATTAAAGTCATTATTCTTATAATATTAATAGTGAAATTTAGAAATAGAATAAGGGAATCAGTAAGATTAAATAAGTTTAACTATATGCTAATTTTGACTACTATTATAATTGTATTAGGAGCTGTATTTATTGCACTACTAGAAGATATTAGTTTTGGAGATGCTATATGGTGGAGTTTTGTTACATTTACTACAGTTGGATACGGTGATGTTTTGCTTACTACAAATTTAGGAAGAATAGTAGCTATTTTATTAATGATTTTTGGAATAGGATTTATAGGTGTAACAACTAGTACAATTGCAGCCTATATAATAAATAATGATGGAAAAAAGAAAAGAAAAAAAGATTTTAAGGATGAAACAATAGATTTCATTAAATATAAAATAGATAATTTAGATTCACTATCTGATTCAGAATTAGATAAAATTTATGAAACCTTAAAAATATTGAAATCAAACAAGAAAAATTAAATGGAAAGGAAAGAAGAAACTATATGAAAAAGAAGTATAAAATAGGAATTATAATATTAGCATTTCTAATTCTTATTTTTTATTTAAGCTACATATATTTATTTAAATATATAAAGAAGATAGAAATAGACTCTGTTATCTCTAATGAAGAGATAACTAATGAGGAGGAAATATTAAATAACTTTATAAATAAAAAGCTAATGAATGATTTAAATGGTATATATACTAATTATGTTAATATTTCAACAGAAGGAGATTTAACGAAAGGGCATGATATCTTATCAGAATCTCAAGGAATGATTTTAAATTATTATTTATATAGAAATGAAAAAGATAACTTTGATAGGTTCTTCAATTATTTAAAAGAAAATATGATTTTAGATAATGGATTAGTTAGTTGGAGAATAGAAAATGGAAAAAGTTCAGAAGTATCTGCTACTATAGATGATTTAAGAATATCTGAATCTTTAATAGTTGCAGCAGAAGAATTTGACAAATTAAAGTATAGATATTATGGATTAAAAATATCAAATGGAATATATGAAAACTTAATACAAGAAAATAGGTTAATAGATTTTCATGATGGATATGGTAAAAGTAATGTAACAACTTTATGCTATTTAGATCTGCCTGCAATTAAAACTTTATCTCTTTTAGACGATAAGTGGAATGATGTTTATAGTAAATCAATGGAAGTTATAAATAATGGATTTATAAGTAGTGAATTGCCTTTATATAGAAAGTATTATGATGGTAATATTAGTGAATATGATAATGAAGAGAATATAGATACTTTGCTGTCTGTTTTAGTTATTTTGAATAAAGCTGAAGCAAAGGAAGATGTAAATGAAAGCGTAAAATGGATAAAGGATAGGCTTAAAACCTTCGGATATATATCTACTTCTTATAACACTAATAAAATAGATGAAAGCAAAATTGAATCAACATCAATTTATGCTAACATAGCTCAAATTGCAAAAGTTATAAATGATGAGGAGCTATATACAATGGCTATAAATAAAATGAAGAATTTTCAAGTGAAAAATGAAAATAGTAATATATATGGATCATTTGGAAATGAAAAAACAGAGGAAGTTTATTCTTATGATAATTTAAATGCCTTATTAGCTTTTAGAAGAAAATTTAATAAATAAGTTTAATTAAGAAAAAAATGTACCAAAATCATTATTTGATTTTGGTACATTTTTTTATAATCTTTTAGCATATGTAGAAAATGTAAATTTATCAGGTCTATGTCTAGATTCTGTGTATTCAAATAAAGATCCATCATCTAAGTAAACATAATTTTTTATTATTGCAACTAAATTATAGTTCTTTAAATTTAAAAATGTACTATCTAATTTAGAAACAGGCTCTATAGAAACTATTTTTTGAGCACCTGCAATTTTTAATGAAAGTATATTTTCTATGTAATCATAAATTGAATTGCTTGCAATATCCTCGTTTAAATCTTTAACTATGTCTTTTAAAAAATAATTAATATCTAGTATAGTTCCTTCTCCATCTATTTTTCTAGATCTAGCTATGTAAATTACCTTTGAACCTAGTGAAAAACCAGTCTTTTTCGAAAGTTTTTCATCTACTATTAATTCTTGAAAAGTATGTACATTAGTTGAATAAAGCATTTTATTTGTTACTGAGGCTTCTTTAAAACTCTGAAGTCCTCCAACTAAAAATTTAAGTTGTTGTTTTTCTAAAACAAAAACTCCTTTTCCATGAACACTTGTAACAAGACCTTCAAAGGATAGTTGATTAATAGCACGTCTAACTGTATTTCTACTTACATTAAATAATGTCGTTAATTCACTTTCAGATGGAAGTTTTTCACCAGCCTTAAATTCATCATTTAAAATTTTATTTTTTAAATATTCATATATTTCCGTGTACTTCACTTGTTTCATATAGCTTAAAATCTCCTTTAGAGCATATTATATAATATATTATAGCATCATGAATTAAAAATAAAATACAAAAAGGAAATAATCTTGTTTAAACAAGTGTTGACATACTTGTTTAAACAAGATATAATGTAATCGTAATCAAAATAAATTGTAAGGAGAGTGTGCTATGGGAAAGTTTAAACAAGAAGCATTAGACTTGTTAGAACTTATTGGAGGGAAGAATAACATTGCAAGTGCAAGTCATTGTGTAACTAGATTAAGATTTGTATTAAAAGATGAAAAGGTTGCAAAGGAAAAGGCAAAGGAAATCGAAAAGTTACCATCAGTTAAAGGTACATTTATAAATGCAGGTCAATTCCAAGTAATAATAGGAAATAGTGTACAAGCTTTTTATGATAATTTAATTGAAGTATCAGGATTAAAAGTGCAATCAAAAGAAGAAGTTAAAAAAGCAGCTCAAAATAATATGTCATTGATTCAAAGAGTTATAGCAGGTCTAGCTGAAATATTCATTCCAATTTTACCAGCTATAATCACAGGTGGTTTAATTTTAGGATTTAGAAATGTAATTGGTGATTTAGCTATTTTTGGAGATGGAACTCAAACTCTTACACAATTACACCCGATATTAGCAGAAATCCATAGTTTTTTATGGATTTTAGGAGAAGCTATATTCCATTTCTTACCTGTAGCAGTAACTTGGTCAACAGTTAAAAAGTTTGGTGGTTCAGAGATATTGGGAATTGTATTAGGTATTACTTTAGTATCACCTCAACTTTTAAATGCTTATGGATATGCAGAAGCAGTACAAAATGGAACAGTTCCTTTTTGGAATTTTGGATGGTTCACTATAGATAAGGTTGGATATCAAGCACAGGTAATACCGGCAATTTTATCAGGTATAGTTTTATCTAAGATTGAACTTACATTACGTAAATATATACCAGATGTATTAAAGCTTATAGTAATACCATTTGTAACACTTTTAATTACAGTTTTATTATCATATATACTAATTGGACCAATTTCAAGAGAACTTGGTAATTATATAGCAATTATATTTAATTATTTATTAACAGGACCATTTAAAATAGTAGGTGCAATAATATTTGGATTAACTTATGCACCATTAGTTATAACAGGTTTACATCATACATTTATAGCAGTAGATCTACAATTGATTGCTAATGGTGGAACAATGATTTGGCCACTTATAGCCTTAAGCAATATAGCTCAAGGAGCATCAGCTGTGGCAATGTTAATTATATATAAGAAGAATGCAAGGATTAAATCAATTGCAGCATCAGCAGGAATATCTGCATGGCTTGGAGTTACAGAACCAGCTATGTTTGGAATTAACCTTAAATATAAGTATCCATTTGTAGCAGCATTAATTGGTTCAGCTTTAGCAGCTGTTGTATCTATAATGTCAGGAGTATTAGCTAACTCAATAGGAATTGGAGGATTACCAGGATTCCTAGCAATTCAACCTCAATATTGGGTACCATTTATAATAGCAATGGGTGTAGCAGTAGTAGTTCCTATAATACTAACTTTTATATTTAATAAAAAATTTGGAACAGATATTGAAAATTTAGAATAATTAATTGTGGTTGTAGTAATATTGCTACAACCATAGTTGTTAAGAGGTGGAGTAAATGAAAGAGCAAAATTGGTGGAAATCTTCAGTAGTATATCAAATTTATCCTAAAAGCTTTAAGGATAGTAATGGAGATGGAATTGGAGATATAGTTGGAATAATAGAAGAATTAGATTACTTAAAGGATTTAGGGGTGGAGGTACTATGGCTTACACCTATATATGTGTCACCTCAAAATGACAATGGCTATGATATAGCAGATTATTATAATATAGATAAGATGTTTGGAACACTTGAAGATTTTAAAAGATTATTAGAAGAAACTCATAAAAGAGGAATGAAGTTAATTTTAGATATGGTAGTAAACCATACTTCAACAGAGCATATTTGGTTTAAGGAAGCTCTTAAGGGAAAAGATAATCCATATCATGATTTTTATATATGGAGAGAAAAGCCAAATAATTGGAACTCTAAATTTGGAGGATCAGCATGGCAATATGTAGAAAGTTTAAATGAATATTACCTTCATCTCTTTGACATAACTCAAGCTGATTTAAATTGGGAAAATCCAAAGCTTAGAGAAGAGATATTCAAAATGATGAGATACTGGCTTGATATGGGAGTAGATGGATTTAGATTAGACGTTATAAATCTAATATCAAAGGATACAAGATTCTTAGATGATGATTTTACATCAGCTACTAGAGATGGTAGAAGATTTTATACAGATGGTCCTAAAATTCATGAGTATCTAAAATTAATGAACAAAGAAGTTTTTTCAAAATATGATAAGATAATGACAGTTGGAGAAATGTCTTCAACAACTATAGATAACTGTATAAAATATACTAATCCTAATAATGAAGAATTAAGTATGACATTTAATTTTCATCATTTAAAAGTAGACTATCCTAATGGAGAGAAGTGGAAATTAGCACCATTTGATTTCAATAAATTAAAGGAGATTTTCTTCAAATGGCAAGTTGAAATGGAAGAAGGAAATGGTTGGAATGCTTTGTTTTGGTGTAACCATGATCAACCTAGAATAGTATCTAGATTTGGAAATGATAGAATATATAGAGAGAAATCAGCAAAGATGCTTGCTACAGTAATACATTTAATGAGAGGAACTCCATATATATATCAAGGTGAAGAAATAGGTATAACAAATCCAAACTTCAATAATATTAAGGATTATAGAGATATAGAATCATTAAATGCATATAATACATTATTAAATGAGAGAATTGATGAAGAAGAGGTTTTAAATATATTAAAAAATAGATCAAGAGATAATTCAAGAACACCAATGCAGTGGAATGCTGAAATAAGTTCTGGATTTACTACAGGCTTACCTTGGATAAAGGTTTGTGATAATTATAAGAACGTAAATGTAGAGCTAGAAAAAGATAACTCTAATTCTATATTAAATTACTATAAGAAATTAATAGAATTAAGAAAGAATAATGAAATAATTTGTGAAGGAAGTTTTATACCTGTTTTAGAAGAGCATCCAAAAATATTAGCTTATATTAGAGAGTACAAAGGTAAAAAAATATTAGTAGCATGTAATTTTTATGGTGAAAAAACTATGGCTTCTCTGAAGGAGTTAATTAATATAGATACTAGTATTATTTTAAATAATTCAGATGAAAATAAAATTGAAGAAGAAAATATATTTTTAGGACCATATGGAAGTATAGTAATTTCGTTTTAATAATAAAAATTGCTTTTGATAAAATACATTTGTAATGATTTATTAATAAAAACCATGTATAGAAAAGAGTTTAGGATCTAGCTATGCATGGTTTTTTAGAGTTATATAGTACTTTTGTTCATCTTACAATAGGTTAATTTATATAATACTTTTAATAAATATTGAAAAGTTATAGTATATAAATTAAAATAGAATTATAAAAACATATTATGCAGATGTGGCGGAATGGCAGACGCATCATCTTGAGGGGGTGACGAGGAATCCTCGTGCGGGTTCAAGTCCCGCCATCTGCACCAAAAGAGAGTATATAAATGATATTTTTATCATTTATATACTCTCTTTTATATTAATAAATATTTATCAATAATAATTATGGCAATAATTAACATAACTTACTATTTAATCTTAATTCTGATAAACTAAAATAGGGTGATTATATGAAGATTAATAGATTATTTGAAATACTATATATTTTATTAGATAAAAAGAATATCACAGCAAAAGAGCTTTCAGAACATTTTGAGGTATCTCAAAGAACTATTTATAGAGATATAGAAAAATTATCACAATCAGGAATTCCTATTTACATGAGTAAAGGAAAAGGGGGCGGAATAAGTCTTCTATCAAATTTTGTATTAAATAAAGCTATATTATCGGAAGAAGAAAAGCGAGAGATAATAGCAGCTATGCAGGGGCTTAGTGCTATTAATGAAAATGAGTTTAATGGAGCATTATCTAAATTAAGTACTTTCTTAGGTGGAAATAATGAAAATTGGATTGAAGTTGATTTTTCAAATTGGGATAAAAATAATGATTTAGGAGAAAAGTTTGCAACTATAAAGAGTTCAATAATAAATAAGAATTTATTAAGTTTTAAGTACTTTGGTGCAAATGGAGAATCACTGAATCGTATTGTTGAGCCATTAAAATTAGTATTTAAAGGGCAAGGATGGTATTTATATGGTTATTGTAGGGAAAGAAAGGATAATAGATTTTTTAAACTTACGAGAATAAATAATTTAAATATTCTTTCAGAAAATTTTATAAGAGCTACACCAAATAAAGTTTTAATAGGGGAGGATAAAGAGTATGTTAGTGCATTAATAAATTTAAAGTTAAAGATAAATAAAAAAGTAGCATTTAGAGTTTATGATGAATTCACAAATTACTCTTTTGATGAAAATGGTGATTTTATAGTTAATTTAAAGCTTTCTAAAGGAGAATTATCATTTGGATATATTATGTCTTTTGGAGAAAATGTAGAAGTAATTGAACCAGAATATGTAAGAGCAGAATTAAAAAATCGATTAAAATGTGCATTAGGCCAATATTAATATGACAGTATGTTGTCATATTAATTATCGTAATATTTATCTATAAATATTAATAAGGAGAGATATTATGGATAAGTTAGATTATAAAAAGGAATTTAAAAAGTTATATTTACCTAAGGAAAGACCAGTGGAAATATTTGTGCCTAATATGAAATTTATAATGATTGATGGATGTGGTAATCCAAATGATGAGGATGGAGAGTATAAAAAGGCAGTTGAGATATTATATGCTTTGTCTTATACAATTAAAATGAATAAGGAAATAAAAAATAGAAATGAATACTTTGAATATGTTATGCCGCCTCTTGAAGGCTTATGGTGGCTAAAAGAAGATGGAGATATGAATTTTACTGAAAAAGAAAAATTTTTTTGGACTTCTATGATACGTCAGCCTGACTTCGTTACAAAAGAGATATTTGAATTTGCTTGCAATGAAGTTAAAAAGAAAAGACCTTATATTGATACATCTATAGCAAATTTAGAAGAATTTAAGGAAGGGTTATGCGTACAATCCATGCATATTGGACCATTTGAAAATGAATATATAACTACTAAAAAAATTGAAAAATATGTTGAGGAAAATAACTTGATTATAGATATTAATGGAGTTAATGAAGATGGGAAAATTAGAAGGCATCATGAAATATATCTATCAGATCCAAGAAAAATAAATAAAGAAAGAATGAAAACAGTACTTAGACATCCTGTAAGGAGGAATCTATAGTGGATATAATTACATTAAACCATAGTAATATTGATAACGAACATATATGTTGTTCACTATCTGATAAAAAAGGTGAGTGTGGAGTTTATTTAAAAAAGGAATGGCTAAAAGAAAGATTTAATGATGGATTAATATTTAATAAAATAAATGTAAGGGGTAAAGTGTTTATTGAATATATACCAGTAGAAAATGCATGGGTACCTATTGAAGGTAATAATTATATGTTTATAAATTGTTTTTGGGTATCTGGAAAGTTTAAGGGGAAAGGATATGCTAATAGATTATTAAATGAATGTATTGATAATTGCAAGAGAAAAGGAAAGAATGGTATTATAGCTCTTTCATCAAAAAAGAAAATGCCTTTTTTATCAGATCCAGATTATTTAAAATATAAAGGCTTTGAAGTATGTGATAGTGCAAACCCATATTATGAATTGTTATATTTTCCTTTTTCTAAGGAGTATGATATACCTAAATTCAATGAATGTTCAAAGAATGGTGCTATTAATGAAAAAGGATTAGTTTTGTATTATTCTGCTCAATGTCCTCATACAGATAAATATGTTAATTTGATAAAGAAAATTTCGGAAGAAAATGGAGTTGAGTTAAAGTTGATTAAGTTTGAGACTAAGGAGCAAGCACAAAATGCACCTTGTCCTTTCACAACGTACAGTTTATTTTATGATGGAAACTTTATAACTAATGAAATTTTATCTGAAAGTAAAATTAATAAGCTTTTTAGAGAAAAAGGTCTAGTTTAGAATTAGGAGAGTTGAGTATGGATTATATACCTGCAAAAAGTATAATTTCAGGATATAGAGAAAATAATAACTGGTTTGGATTTAATTATAATATGAATATTTATAAAGGATGTAGTCATGGTTGCATTTACTGTGACAGTAGAAGTGAATGTTATGGTATTGATAACTTCGACATTGTTAGAATAAAAGAAAATGCACTTGATACTATACGAAAAGAATTAAAATCAAAAAGAAAAAAAGGAGTAGTTGCAACTGGGGCAATGAGCGATCCATATAATCCATTTGAAAACAAATTTCTTTTAACACGCAATGCCTTAGAAATTATAAATGACAATGGGTTTGGAGTAGCTATTGCAACAAAGAGTGATTTAATTACAAGAGATATTGATATTTTACAAAGCATTAAAAAGCATTCACCTGTACTTTGTAAGATAACTATTACTACAGCTGATGATGAATTGTGTAAAAGAATTGAACCTAATGTTGTTGTTACGTCTAAGAGATTTGAAGCCATTAGAAAGTTATCTAATGCTGGGATTTATACAGGAATATTATTAATGCCTATTTTACCATTTATTAATGATACAGAAGAAAATATAATTAATATCGTAAGAATGGCAAAAGAAAATGGAGCAAAATTTATTTATTCTGCTTTTGGAGTTACACTAAGAGCAAATCAAAGAAATTATTTTTTTGATAGGCTAGATGAGTCTTTTCCAAACATTAAAGAAAAGTATATAAAAAATTTTGGAAATGAATATATGTGTGCAAGTTTAAAAGCTAAGAAGTTGTATAAAATTTTTGTAAATGAGTGTAATAAGTTAGGATTACTTTATAAAATGAGTGATATAATCTATAGTTATAAAAAGGAATATAATAATGAGCAGTTAAGTTTATTTTAAATTAGTCACAAATATATTTAATATTTTTATGGATGCCTTAATTAATTTTAGGTATCTTTTTATTTTTAAATAAACAACATAAAGCTAATTTTTTGTACAAGCATATTTTATATGTTATTATAATTATAAATAATCATAATATTAGGAGGATAAGATGATAAAAGCAGTATTATTTGATTTAGATGGAACATTAATAGATACAAATGAGCTTATTTATGATTCTTTTTATAAAACTTTTAAAAATAAGTTAGGAATAGAATTAAAGAGAGAAGAAATCGTAGACTTCTTTGGAAGACCTCTAGGAGAACCTTTTAAAAAACATGCTAAAGAAGAAGATGTAGCAGATTTAGTTGCTTATTATAGAGAATACAATGAAAGTATTCACGACAACATGTGTTTTGCTTTTGAAGGAGTTAAAGAGCTTTTAACTACTCTTAAAGAAAAGGGAATTAAAATAGGAATAGTAACATCAAAAAGAGCTGAGCTTGCAATAAGAGGTATGAAGATAGCTGGAATATATGATTTTATGGATATAATTATAACACCAGAATCAACAGATCTTCATAAACCAAATCCAGATCCAGCACTTAAAGCATGTAGTGATTTAGGAATTGAACCCAAAGAAGCGATTATGGTTGGAGATAGTCACTATGATATATTCTGTGGTAAATCAGCAGGATGTAAGACTTGTGCAGTGAATTATACATTTATAGAAATAGATAAATTAAAGAAATCAGAACCAGATTATTTTATAGATAGACCAGAAGAGATTTTAAATTTAATATAACTATAAATTAGGAGGATAAAATGAAGGATATAGTAATTTTAGATGGAAAGACTTTAGGGAATTTAGATTTTACTAAGCTAGAGGAATTTGGAGAAGTAACTTATTATGATACTACAAAGCCAGAAGAAGTAGTAGAAAGAATAAAAGATGCTAATATAATTTTAACTAATAAAGTAGTTTTAAATGAAAATAATCTAAAAGAATCTAAAAATTTAGAACTTATCTGTGAAACAGCTACAGGTTTTAATAATATAGACATTGTATATGCTAAAGAAAATAAAATAGCAGTTACTAATGTAGCAGGATATTCAACTAATACAGTTGCTCAACATACTTTTGCAACAGTTTTATCCTTATATGATAAAATTTCATACTATGATAGTTATGTTAAATCAGGGAAGTATGCAAAATCAGGTTTATTTACTGATTTAACTAAACCTTTTTATGAGTTAGAAGGAAAAACTTGGGGGATTATAGGATTTGGAGCTATAGGAAAAAGAGTAGCTAAAATAGGAGAAGCTTTTGGAGTGAATATTGTATATTACTCAACATCAGGAAAAAATTCGAATTTAGATTATAAGAGAGTTACCTTTGAAGAATTGTTAGAAACATCAGATATAATTTCTATTCATGCACCATTAAATAAAGATACTCAAGGATTAATAAATTATGATGCTCTTAGCAAAATGAAAAAATCAGCTCTTTTAGTTAATATGGGTAGAGGTCCTATAGTAGTTGAAGAAGATTTAGCAAAGGCTATAGATGAAGAATTAATTGCAGGGGCTGCCTTAGATGTATTTGAAGTAGAACCAATAAAAGGAGATAATCCGTTAGTTTCTCTAAAGAACAAAGATAATCTAATATTAACACCTCATATTGCTTGGGCTAGTGTTGAAGCAAGAAATAGATTATTTGAAGAAATTATAAAAAATATCAAAGCTTTTTATAATGGAGAAATAAGAGGAAGAGTAGAAATTTAAATAGAGAAACATTATAAGAAAGTATATATTTATTTAAGGTTAATTTAAAGATTTAATTATAATGCGTAAGTCACTCAAATATGAGATGATTTACGCATTATTTTAATTTCTATGAAAGTATAAAAGTTTAAAGTTTTAAAAATGTGATTATATATGTCCATTTTTTTATAACTGCTTCTACTATTAATTATAAATGTTATAATTAACATATAATGTAAAAAGTAATTGATATAATTTATTGTATTAACCAAAAAGGAGCGGTTAAGGTGAAGAAATTTTTAGTTTTAATTTTAAGCTTATTTCTAATATTTTTATTGGTTCGCTATGGAAAACAACCTGCAAAGGTGGTTGCTGAATATAATGATAAAATTGGAGGGGAGGTTATGCTTAGCAATCCTGAGGCATATGGAATTGGTGCAGATAAAAATGGAAGACCTATTTTTAAAGATACTGATAAAGCTTTAAAACAAGCAAAAATTGATTTTGCTGATGGATTAAAACTTATAAAAGATCAATTCAATCTTATGTCTGTAAGTAAATATTATTATGAACCTTATAAAACTTATGGATGGCAAGTAAACACTGATGATCCAAAATTAAGAAAACAATGTGGTGAAATATCATTATTTTTTGATATTTATGAAAATAGCTTTGGAAAAGAATAAGTATGGTATTACAACAATTGTAAAATTATTGAAAGCATATATTATATTAAGATTAATGTGATAATAGGTTGAGATTTTTTAAAAAATTATATATAATGTCTTTATAACTTAATAACGTTCGGTTGAAGGTAGCGGGAGAGTGATTTTTTTAATCCACCGAAGAAGTAAATCTTTCAGGTATTAGGACCGTTACTGGACGAACCTCTGGAGAGACTCAGATGAGCACCGAAGGAGCAAGGTAATTTAATTAATTTAAGTTACTGAAACTCTCAGGTAAAAGGACAGGGGATAAGATAGGGCTATAAATATATTTATTATAGCTTGTTTACCTATCTATTCTCCTCCGTAAATTTTAATTTAAGGGGGATTTTTTTATGTTAAATCAAATTCAATCAATTTTAAGTGGGCTAAATAATATTATATGGGGTCCACCACTACTTATACTTTTAGTTGGAACAGGGATATATTTAACCTTTAAACTAAAATTATTACAAATATTTAAACTTCCTTTAGCTTTAAAGTATATTTTTTCAAAGGATGAAGAAGGAGACGATGAAGCTAGAGGAGATGTTTCAAGTTTTGGAGCACTTTGTACTGCATTATCAGCAACTATAGGAACAGGAAATATAGTTGGAGTTGCAACTGCTATTAAAGCTGGAGGACCAGGAGCATTATTTTGGATGTGGATAGCAGCTTTTTTTGGAATGGCAACAAAATATGCAGAAGGCGTATTAGCTATAAAATATAGAGAAGTAGATGCAAATGGACAGATGTCTGGAGGACCTATGTATTATATTAAAAATGGTTTAGGTCTAAACTGGTTAGCTAAACTATTTGCTATATTTGGAGTAGGAGTTGCCTTACTTGGTATAGGTACATTTGGACAAGTTAAGTCTATTGCAGATGCTGCACAAATAGGATTTAATATTCCTTTAATTGTTACAGCAGTAGTAGTAACCATACTAGTTGCATTAGTCACATTAGGTGGAATAAAAAGAATTTCTAGTGTTTCAGAAAAGATAGTGCCATTTATGGCTGTATTATATATATTAGGTGTTATGTTAGTTTTAGTATTTAATTATAACAAAATACCAGAATCAATTAGTTTAATAATTAGAAGTGCATTTAATCCTGAAGCAGCCTTAGGTGGAGCTGCTGGAATAACTATTTCAATTGCAATGCAAAGGGGAATAGGTAGAGGGGTATTTTCTAATGAAGCAGGTCTTGGAAGTGCACCTATAGCAGCAGCTGCTGCTAGAACTAAATCACCTGTTAGACAAGGGTTAATCTCTATGACTGGAACATTTATTGATACAATTATTATATGCACAATGACAGGACTTGTAATAGTTATTACAGGAAGTTTCAATGGAAACTTAGAAGGTGCAGCATTAACAACTGCTGCATTTGAAAATGGTTTGCCAATAGCTACATTAGGAAAGTATATAGTAAATATAGGATTAATATTTTTTGCTTTTACAACTATATTAGGATGGAATTACTATGGTGAAAGATGTATAGAATATTTATTTGGAGTAAAAGGTATAAAGCCTTATAAAATTATTTTTATAATTTTAGTTGCAGTAGGTCCATTTTTACCTCTAGAAATGATATTTATTATAGCAGATATAGTTAATGGTCTTATGGCTATACCAAACCTAATTGGATTAATAGGATTAAGAAATGTGATAGTAGATGAAACAGAAAAGTTTTTTATAAATAATAAAGTAGTTGATTGTGTTAAATTTGAAAATTAAATAGCTTTATTAAAGTTAGGAGTTTTAAATTAAGTTTTAAGGCTCCTAATTTATTTCTTAAATATTCATTAATTATTAATTAAGTTTTTAGATAAATATTTAAGTGATGTAAATTTAAAGTATAATATATATGTTCTAATTAATATTCTACATTATCTATATTTAAATTAAAATAAATAGTTAAAAGTGGAAATGCAAGTTTAATAGCAAATTAGAATCATATATATATACTAAAATACTTCTAAATAAATAAAATAATATTATAAATTAGTTGATTTTGGAGGTGATAAATTGAATTATAGAGGAACTTATAATGGGGTTAATGGATACAGAAAAAAAAAGAGTAAAGGTAAAATAAGAAGATTTTTTTTAAAATCAATATTTTTTATAATATGTATATTTAGCATATTTTTTATAGTATTCACATTTATAAATAAAAACGGCAAAAATATTTCGTTATCTCATGAAGTAGTGTTAAGTTACATAAATGTTGCTGATGAATTAAGCAAAGAAGGATATCAATTAAATTGGCAGGAGATAGCGGCAATAAATGGAGCTGTTAATGAAGGCGAATTTAATATTAATAATAAAGATCAATTAAATAGTATAGGCAAGGCTTTTTTTAAAAAGAACTCTTCTAATGATAGTATTGGGTTAAGAAATTTTGACTCAGCAATTAAGGAGTTAAAATTAGATGAGAAAGAAGAAAAATTAGCAGAAGATTATTTAATAGAATTAAAGAAAAATTATCTTCATAGCGAATTAGATAAAGAAAAAATACAGTTTATAGAAAAAGTATCAGATGGTGCATATAAGAATTATAAAAACTATGGAATATTGCCATCAATAACTATTGGTCAAGCTATATTAGAATCAGGGTGGGGAGAGTCAGAGTTATCTTCGAGACATAATAATATTTTTGGAATAAAAGCTGATGCAAGTTGGAGTGAAGAAAAAGTTAATATGAAAACTAAAGAAAATTATAAGGATGTTATTGTAGGCGATTTTAGAGCTTATAACAACATAAGCTCATCGATAGAGGATCATGGAAAATTCTTATGGGAAAATGAAAGATATGCTAAAAATGGGCTTTTTGAAGCAAAAAATTACAGAGCACAAGCGCAGGTACTAGAAGATGCAGGATATAGTACTGCAAAGGATGAAAATGGAAATTTAATTTATGGAGATAAATTAATTAGAGTAATTCAAGAAAATAACTTAATGATATATGATACAAAGGTACAGAGAGGAGAATAGAGAATCTAGATTAAATGCTCTATTTTATTTTAAATTTATGTTCATTTAAAACTAAATCAATTTCTTTTTTAGAAATTGAATCTACTCTTATAAAAAAGTTTCCTTTACTTATTATACTAATAAATTTATTAACTATGGTTTTATCTCCTTGTACTTCCATTTCAACCATACCATTATCCATATTATGTACCCAACCAGTTAAATTAAGAGAAGTGGCATTCATTTGACAAAAGTATCTAAAGCCGACTCCTTGAACTCTACCTTCAACAATAATATAGTATCTAGTCATATTATCACTCCTTAACAACTAATTATAAAAATTATATCATAAATGTCAGATTATTTTGAATATAATTATGTAAGCTTATTAAAAAAATGGTATAATTTGAATGAGAATTATATATGGGAGGGCATTTATATGGAAAGATCACTAGTATTAATAAAACCAGATGCTATAGAGAAAAATATAATAGGGGAAATAATAAGTAAATATGAGGAAAATGGGCTTAAAGTAGTTGCATTGAAAATGGAAAGAATATCAAAGGATTTTGCCTGCATGCATTATGAAGAGCATATTGGTAAAGAGTTTTTCGAATCTTTAATAAAATTTATAACTAGAGGACCATTATGTGCATTAATTTTAGAAGGAGAGAATGCAATACAGAAGATTAGAGAAATTAATGGAAGTACTAATCCTGAAAAAGCAGCAGAAGGAACTATAAGAAGACTATATGCAGCAAGTAGTATGGAAAACTGTGTTCATGCTTCTGATAGTATTGAAAGTGCTAAGAGAGAAATAAAGTTATGGTTTAGAAATTAAAAAGGGGCTACATAAAGTACCCCTTTTAGTCTATTTTTACTTTTAACCATGCATCATCATAAAGCTTAATTTTATTTCCTAAATCTTTAAATATTTCACACTTATCAAGGACTTCTTCAGGAGGATAAACTGTTTCATCTTCTTGAGTTTCTTCGTCTAATAGTTCATAGGCAGCCTTATTAGGAGTAGCATATCCTATATACTCAACATTTTCCTTTGCATTTTCAGGATCAGATAGAAAGTTTATAAATTCCTCAGCTTCAGATTTATGTGGAGCTCCTTTTGGAATAACCATAACATCAAACCATTTATTGGAACCTTCTTTTGGCACTACATATTGTAAATTTAAGTCTGGAGCTTCTTCTTGAATAAATATAGCATCACCAGAGTAAACTGTAGCAAAAGTAGCTTCGCCATTTATCATTTTATCTTTAACTTCGTCCATAACATAAGATTGAACTAAAGGTTTTTGTTTTATTAATTCTTTTACAGCGTCATCAAGCTCATTTTTATCTACTGAATTTAATGAATAACCAAGTCTAGCTAATGAAATAGCAAGTGTATCTCTTATGGAATCAAACATAAATATTTCACCTGTATATTTAGGATTCCATAAAATATCCCAACTATCTACTGGTTCATCAACCTTATCAGCATCATATATTATTCCTATTGTACCCCACATATAAGGAACTGAATATTCGTTATTAGGATCATAAGGAAGATTTTTAAAGTCTTCACCTATATTTTTAAAGTTTGGAATATTATTAAAATCAATTTTTTCTAACATATCTTCACTTATCATTTTTTCAACTATATAATCAGAAGGAAAAATTAAGTCATAGGTGCCAGGACTATTTTTTATTTTTTGATACATAATTTCATTTGATTCATAGGTATCGTATATTACATCAATTCCAGTTTCTTCTTCAAACTTAGCTATTAAATCTTCATTTATATAGTCACCATAATTAAATACATTAAGAGTTCTTTTGTTCTTTGAACTATTTTCTTCATTACTGCAGCCTACAAAAGAAGTAGAAATTAAAAATAATGAAGATAAAATAGCAATTGACTTCTTAAGCTTTTTCAATTTTATCACCTCTAGATGTAAATTCTTTTCTATTAGCAATTAATAGAAGAGTTAATACAGTTACAAACATTAAAGTCGAAAGGGCATTAATTTCAGGTTTGATACCTCTTCTTGCCATAGAATATATCTCAATTGAAAGATTTGTAACTCCTGGACCAGCTGTGAAGAAACTAATAACAAAATCATCAATAGACATTGTAAAAGCCATTAACATACCAGCGAAAATTCCAGGTTTAATTTGAGGTAATATTATTTTTCTTAATGTATAAGATGGAGTTGCACCTAAATCTAGTGCAGCTTCTTCAATATTTTCAGGTAGCTGTCTAAGCTTAGGTAATACAGCTAATATAACATAGGGAATGTTAAATGTAATATGAGCAAGTAGCATAGTAGTAAATCCAAAATCTAATTTTGTAAGTGGTCTAATAAAAATGAATAAGCTCATTAAAGAAATACCAGTTACTATATCTGGATTTAATACAGGTAAATAATTTATATTTAATAAAAGAGCTTTCTTAGGGCCTCTCATTTTATTTATTCCAATTGCAGCCAGTGTACCAATTATTGTAGCTACTATAGATGAAATAATTGCAATAACAACTGTAAAGAATAAAGCTTGCATGATTCTTTCGTTATTAAAAAGCTCCCCATACCATTTTAATGTAAAGCCAGACCATTTTCCCATAGTCTTAGAATCATTGAAGGAGAATACTATTAAGGCAACTATTGGTGTATATAAAAATATAAATATAAGTAATAAATAAAACTTTTTTATAAAGTTTTCAAATTTTTTTACCATAATTGACCTCCTCCTTCTTTAGCATCTGAATTATCAAACTTGCTCATTATAGCCATAGAAATTAATATTATTATCATCATAAATATAGAGATAGATGAACCAAAGTTCCAATCTCCCATCATAGTAAATTGTTGCTCTATTAAGTTACCTAAAAGCATGTATTGTCCACCACCAAGTAATCTTGAAATTACAAAGGTAGAAACAGCAGGCATAAATACCATTGTTATTCCTGAGACTACTCCTGGCATACTTAGTGGAAGAACTATTTTTCTAAAAACTTCTTTTCGATTAGCACCTAAATCAGCAGCAGCATTTAATAAGTCTTTATCCATTTTTGTTAGTACAGTATATATTGGAAGAACCATAAATGGTAGAAAGTTATATATCATACCAAGAATTACAGCCCCATCATTATATAAGAAGGTAAATGGACCTACGCCCAAATAACCAAGAATATTATTTATAAATCCGTTTTTACCTAAGATAGGTAACCAAGCATAAGTTCTAAGCAAAAAGTTCATCCACATTGGAACTATAAATAGTAGCATTAAAATATTACCTTTAGAAGGTTTCATTTTAGATATAATATACGCTACAGGGTATCCCAAAATTAAGCACCATACCGTAGATAGTAAAGCAAGCCACAAACTTCTTGTAAAAACTTTTATATATTGAGGTTGAAGTAGTCTTGTAAAGTTTTCTAAGGAAAATGCATAATTCCCATCAGGTGTAGTTATAGTAAAGCCGAAGAATAAAACTATTAATAATGGGATTACAATAAATAATGCACTCCAAACTATAAAAGGAGATGCAGCAAAATTTTCATTAGTTTTCTTTGCTTTACTCATTATTTGAAACCTTTCTCATAATATGAATATCTTCTGGGTAGATATCTAATCCTATAACTGAATTTACTTCGGCAAACTTAGTGTTATGAATTATCCATTTATTATTTTCTTCTTCAACTTCTATTTCATAGTGAACACCTTTGAAAATTATAGATTTTACAGTACCCTCTAACATTCCATTATCCGAAGATACAATTTTTATATCCTCTGGTCTTATAACTACATCTATTAATTCATTTTTTTCAAAGCCTTTGTCGACGCATTCGAATGTTTTATCACAGAATTCAACTTTAAAATCCTCTAGCATAGTACCCGTTAATATATTACTTTCACCAATAAAGTCAGCAACAAAGGCATTAGCAGGTTCATTATATATATCTTCAGGAGAACCCATTTGTTGTATTTTGCCCTTATTCATAACTATTATAGTATCTGACATTGTTAATGCTTCTTCTTGGTCATGAGTTACAAATATGAATGTTATACCAAGCCTTTGTTGTATTCTTTTAAGTTCAATTTGCATTTCTTTTCTAAGTTTTAAATCTAAAGCACCAAGAGGTTCATCTAAAAGAAGAACTTTAGGTTCATTAACTAAGGCTCTTGCAATAGCCACTCTTTGTTGTTGACCACCACTTAAAGATTCTACACTTCTTTTTTCAAAGCCGTCTAGAGAAACTAGTTTAAGCATTTCTTTAACTTTTTTATCTATTTCATTTTTAGAAGTTTTTTTAATTTTTAATCCAAATGCAACATTTTCATATACATTCATATGAGGAAATAATGCATACTTTTGGAATACGGTGTTTACTTGCCTTTTATATGGAGGTAAAGTAGAGATATCAGTTCCATTAAATAAAACTTCACCTTTATCAGCATCTTCAAAGCCAGCAATAATTTTTAATGTTGTTGTTTTTCCACATCCACTTGGACCAAGTAATGTTAAAAATTCATTCTTTTTGATGTTTAATGTAAGGTTATCTAAAACGCAGTTATCCTCAAAAGATTTAGAAACACCCTTAATTTCAATTATATTTTGTTCCAAAATAAACACCTCTTTCTATAGATTTAAAATGATGGTGGAGTACTTATCCAAATTACTTTAGCTTGTGTTTTTCCTCCATTTGAAATATAGTGATTAGATCTAGGTTTAAAGTAGAAGCTTTCGCCTTTTTTTACTTTAAATTTCTTTTTACCTAAATGTAATATTATAGTTCCAGATAAAACAAAGCCAAACTCTTCACCTTCATGAGGTTCCTCTTCTACATATTGACCACCAGGTTCTAAAGTTATCATAATTGGCTCCATTTCATTTTTTTGAGCATTAGGTATAAGCCACATAAGCTTGTACTTTAAATCTTCATTTTCAGTTTCAAACATATCTTCATATGTATAAGTAACCTTTTCCTCACTAGCATCACTAAAAAATTCTGTAAGATTAGTTCCAAGAATTTCTAGAATATCTATTAAAGTTGCTATTGATGGAGAGGTTAAGTCGTTCTCAACTTGGGATATAAATCCTTTTGAGAGCTCACATCTATTAGCAAGTTCTTCTTGAGTTAATTGTTTTTCAATACGCAATCTTCGTATCTTTTCACCTATTTCCACAATTACACCTTCTACCTTTTTAAATTTTATAATACTAAACCTTAAGTTTAAAATTACTAAACAAACAATAGATATTATATATATTTATTGTGTATAAATCAATATTTTTTTATAAAAATTATATAGAAAATTTTAAAAATTTTTTTCGCTCAAAGTATTGGTTCTATTTAAGTACAGTAGATTATAATAAATTTGAGTTTAATAAAACAACACTTGAAGTTTACTAATACTAAGTAAAGAATTTGATTGAAAATTAAAAGGTTCTTTATTTTAAATTTTATTTAGTAACATTTGGATATAAATTAATATTATTAATAAAATATTAATTTTAAATTACTTCATTATTGCATTAGGGGTAGATTACTTGATAAAAGAATAAATTTATGAGATAGTAGACTATATATTATCTGGAAGAATAAAGTAAATATCAATGGGTGATAAAATGAGTAAAAACTTTAATTTGTATAGAAGAAATGGTAAAAAGATTTATATAAGACAACCTAAGTTTCATGAGCTATCTTTTGTGGAAAATCTATGGAGTGATAAAGAAAATATGGTTGAGGCTGGAGGAACTTATTCATTTCCAAGAGAAAAGTGGGAGATGTTTTATAATAAAATGGTGCAGCCTTCGGATGGGAAAAATTTTTATTGTCTTATTTATACTTCAGATGATAAGACTATAGGAGAAGTTAGTTTTCATGGATATAATTCCGCAACTAAGGTGGCTAGGGTTAATGTAAAAATCCATCATAGCTATAGAAAGAATGGTTATGGTGAAGAGGCATTAAGGTTAATCTTAGAATATTATTTTTTAGATTTTGGTGGAGAAGCTATAATAGATACAGTAATAACAAATGAATCTAAGAAATTATTAAAGAAAATAGGATTCGAGGAAATAAGTAGCTTTAAAAATAAATCAACATATAAGTTAACTAAAAAGAATTTTTTAAGCTTTAAGATAAGTAATAAGAAATCAGTAGCTGTTTTAGCATATGATAACATTGATATGTTAGAATACTCAATACCCTTTAATATTTTTAGTAAGGTAAATGAAATATTAAAGGAAGATTACTTTCAAATATACTCTATATCAGATAAGAAAAATATAAATATAAATAATATGTCTATAATTATTGATAAAAATTTTAATGAAGATATAGACAAGCCTAATATACTAGTAATACCAGGAGGAAATGAATTAGATAATTATATAAATGCTAACAATCTGAGTAGATATGTAGTATCAGCATATAATAATTGTGACTATATAACGACATTTTCTAATGGATTATATTTTTTAAGAGACTTTCAAGGGATGGATGGAGTGCTAATACCAGAATCTAATTTGGAAATAAAGGGGACAGTCCAAGTAAATAGATCTTTTGTTGATAATGGAAAGCTAATGTTTGCTTCTAATATTATGGGAAGTATAGAATTATGTGTAGATATTGTTAAAAAGCTTGCAGGAGAAGAAGTAAGTAAAGAATTGTGCAAAAAGATAGGAATCTTTTAATAATAGACAATTTATTATATACAAATTATAATGAATAAGACAAAATAAGTTTTATTGGCAATTGTCCAAAATAGAGGAGAAGATAAATATGCTAAAAGGTAGGATTCATTCAGTTGAAAGTATGGGACTTGTTGACGGACCAGGGATAAGAGTAGTCGTGTTTTTTCAAGGGTGTGCATTAAGATGTCTTTATTGTCATAATCCAGATACATGGAATGAAAAGGGTGGAATAGAGTATACTGCTGAAGAATTGGTAAAAAAA
This sequence comes from Clostridium sp. LS3, assembly GCF_055330225.1. NCBI lineage: Bacteria > Bacillati > Bacillota > Clostridia > Eubacteriales > Clostridiaceae > Clostridium > Clostridium sp. LS3. The sequence continues at coordinate 3,077,948 of NZ_CM143921.1, read as the reverse complement.
ATAAAAAGATTTAAAAGCTATTTTACAACTTCTGGTGGTGGGGTCACATTTTCAGGTGGAGATCCACTTAGACAACCAGAATTTTTATTAGAAGTACTTAAGTTATGTAAAGCAGAAGGAATACATACATGTTTAGACACTTCAGGTGTTGGTTTTGGAAGTTATGAAGAAATATTAAAATATACGGATCTAGTATTATATGATGTTAAGTATTTATCTGAAGAAGGTTACAAAGATATGACTGGTTACAAAATAGATGAAACAAATAAATTTTTAGATGATTGCAAAAAAGCTAAAACTAAGCTTTGGATAAGACAGGTTGTTGTACCAGGAAAAACAGATAGTGATGAATATATGTTAGAACTTAAGGAATTTGTTAATTCACTAGAAAATGTTGAAAAAGTAGAATTGTTACCTTATCACTTATTAGGTGTAAATAAATATGAATCATTAGGAATAAAATATAGATTAGAAGAAACTCCAGCAATGGATAAAGAAAAGTGTAAAATCTTAAAAGAAAAGTTTTTTAAGGAATTCTAATATTAATTTATTTAGTTTAGCTTAGTGAAAAGCCCTCTATTTTAAATAGAGGGCTTTTCACTATATTTATATATAAATATTATTTTTTTATCAAGTTAGAAAAATATCCAGCTGGAATTAGCCCTTTCCTCATTCCTTGTATAACAGTTAAATAAGTTGCAGCTGTATCAAATCGTGCATCATGATAATTTCCACTACCTTCAAAAAGTTCATTTGATTTATTACTTATTTGTTCTTCATTGATTTGAAGAAAATCTATAACTTCTGAAAGTTTAGGATTTTTTATATTACCAGATGGACTAGGTAGATTACATAATGATTTGTAGTATGCCATAGTGCAAAATGTATTTTTAGGCTCCCATGTAGCATCTATAAGTCCAGCTTCCCAAAGTTGTTGTAATTCATGCTTTAGAAATTTTATATCAAATTGAACATTATGTCCAATTATAAAATCTGCATCAAAAAAATCAGGCATAAATTCATGAACACAATCTAAGAATTCTTTACCTTCTGAAAGATCATATAATTTTTCAAGTGAAAATCCATGAATTGCTTCAGCACCTTCGTCCATACTATCAACAGTAAAGAAAAAATTCTTTCCAGTAGTTTTTTGTGGTTTTGTTGAAGCATCTATAACTATATAACTTAGTTGGCAAATATTACCTGGCTTTATACTTGTTGTTTCAGTATCAAAAAATAATAGTTTCATTTTATCCTCCAAAGATTAGTTTTACTTATTATATAATAACACAAAATAAAAAAAAAGTCGTAAGTTATAAAGTGTATAACCTCAGTTAATTAAGAAATTGAAATAATAAAAAATAGCCAATAGAGAACTATTAGCTATTTTAAAATTTATTTACCTTCAAAAGCGTTAGATATAACTTTCAATAATTCAAGACATGTTTCTAATGTTCTTTTATTATCATCTAAGTCTGGATTAAATTCTACAAAATCCATTGCTCTTACTAATGAAGTATTAATAATAGTTTCGATTACTTGCTTTCCTTCAGAGAAGGATAATCCATCATCAACAGGAGTTCCAGTTCCAGGAACACATGAAGGATCTAAACTATCAATATCGAAGCTAAAATGAATATTTTTTATATTTTTCTTGTTTATAGTTTGTAAAAGTTCCTTTAAGACCAATTCTATGCCCTTGATTTTAATATCTTCCATGGTCCATACATTAAGATTATATTCCTTGATTAATTCAAGTTCACCTAAATCTAAGTCTCTGCAACCTAATAAAAATACATTTTCAGGTTTAACCTTTCCACTAGTAAAATAAAGGTTAGTCAAAATTTCATGACCGAATCCCATGGAACTAGCTAAAGGCATTCCGTGAATGTTTCCAGATGGGGAAGTCTCGTGTGTATTTATATCACCATGAGCATCCACCCAAATTACTGCAAGATCTTCAGCAAAAAATTTACTTGAGCCAGCAATACTTCCAAGAGCTAATGAGTGATCTCCTCCAATAACTAAAGGAAGGTACGAATTTGTTAAAGACTCATAAACTTTATCAGCTAGTCCAACATTTGATCTCACAACTTCATCTAAATACTTCATTTTGTCATTAGCTGCGTATTTATCATTTGAAGAAACATTTTTTACATGAACTTCGCCCATATCACAGACTTGGTGGCTTTTATTAAAGATATCTAGAAGGTTGTTCTCTCTTAAAACTTTTGGCCCATTTTCAACTCCAGGATTATCACATCCATAGAATATAGGCATATCAATAATACTAATATTCATAAAACAAACCTCCGATTTGGAATAAATTTTTTAGGGCAATAAATATATATTAATAGCTTAAAACCAATATGTAAATAAAAAAATATAAAAAAATTATTACAATTATATAATTTTTAAGTATATGAAGAAAATATTAAATAAATATATATTATATTTATACTTTTTTGTCTTAAAATGTGAAAAAAAATCAAAATAGAAAGAAAAAATTATAATTTCTATCTTAATTTTAAATTATTTATAACCTCTTAAATAAATCTAATATATAGTTTATTTATTCCCTTAATAAATTTTGTTATTCTTTATTAAAGATAGTAAAAAGGAGCTAATGCTCCTTTTTATTTATTGAGTATTTATTTATGATATCATTTCACTTAATTTTTGAAGTGCTTCTTCTCTTTTATCAAAAGAAAATTTATTTTCTTTTATATAGTTTTGATCTATTTCAGGTAAATTTGATATAGGTTTAGAATCTGAATAAACTTTCTTTTGAGATTCAATTATGTTACCAGTTTCATCTGTTTTAAATAAACTAATATACCCATTTTCTTCGCCTAAATAATATTTATTTGGTTCTAGAGTAACATTAGCAACGCTATCACGTTTGTAAATTAATTTATTACTATCCCATTCGGATAGTATATATCCTTGTTTTGAGAGTTCTTGTGACAAGTCATCTTTAGTAAGATTTTCATTTAAAGTTAACGTATCTTTTAAGTTAAGTAAGGTTTCTGAAATATCTATATTATCACCGGTTTTAAGGGTAATGTAGATATTATCACTTAAATATTTAGCATTTTCACTATATACATTTTCATTTAAAAAACTATTGTTTGATCCTTTATTAGGATTAGTAAAATAATCAGTAATAAAATAACTTATGCAAAAGCAGATTGCTAATAGGGAAACAACCGAAACTAATATAGCAGCTTTTTGTTTTTTATTATAATTTCTTTTTTGTTTTTGAGATTTTGATGTTGAGTTTTCTTTATTTAAATTATCCATATTTATCACCTCTTATTCCTATTATTAACAAATAAATGTTAAATTAAACCATAGAGTTTAAAAAATTATATATATTATGTAAGAAGTATATAATATGAGTTTATTTTATGTTTATAAAGCAAATAATTTATAATATATTAGGAAGATTATTGGTTGTTATTAATTTGTAACAAATATTACAAATTAATTTGGTATAATAGAATGAATATTGTTGTAAGAATATAAGCCTTGGTTATATAATAGTAAGGTAAAGGGAGGAATTAAGATGAGCGAAAATGATTCATTAGAGAAAAAAAGCCAGAATAAAAAGAAAAAGAATAAAAAAAAGAATAAAAAGAAAATTATATTAGTATCTATATTGAGTGTACTGGCAATAATTATAGCAGTAGTATGGGGGTATTATAATCATATTAGAAATAAAATTTATGTTGAATATAAACCCGAAAGTAAAAATGAAGCTAGTTATAAAGAAGTAGATGGAATTACAAATGTATTATTAATAGGAACTGATGGAAGAACATTAGATGAACCAGCTAGATCAGATTCTATTATTATAGCAACTTTGGATAATAATAATAAAAAAGTTAAGTTAACTACAATAATGAGGGATACGTTAGTTAACATACCAGAGTATGGAGAAAATAAGATAAATGCAGCCTTTGCTTTTGGTAGTTCTGAGCAAGATGAAAAGGGAAATCTTCGTGGAGCAGAAGGTGGAGCAGCTTTATTAATGGAAACTATACAAGAAAATTTTAACTTAAAGTTAGATAAATATATTATAGTAAATTTTTGGGGATTTGAATCTATAATAGATCAAATCGGTGGAATAGAAGTAGATATAAAAGATTATGAAATAGAAGAAGTAAATAAATATATAGGAGAATCCACAGGAGTACATTCACCACCAATAACAGAAACTGGGCTTCAAAAAGTAAATGGACAGCAAGCTTTATCATATGCAAGAATAAGATATGTTGGAAATGGAAACTTTGAAAGAGGAGAAAGACAAACTAAAGTCTTATATCAAGTTGCTTCTAAGTTAAAAGAGGTTAATCCATTAAAATATGTAGGTGTAGCAAATGCTTTAGCTAATGAAGTTAAAACTAATATAGATATTCCAGAAGCATTAAACTTAGCATATACAATTTATAAGTTACCAGATTTAAACTTTGAACAATTACAAATACCACAAGCTGATCTTATTGCAAGAGATAACTTGTATAAAGATAAGGGATGGTGCTTATTAATAGACTTTGAACAAAACATAAAGGTTTTACATGATTTTATATTTAATAATAAGCTACCAAATCCAGATGAATTTGACTTATTAGCAGTTCAAAATGTAGCAGCAAGATATAATGCGGAAGAGGCTAGATATAATTCTATATATAACATAAAACCAGAAGATTTTAATGATAAAAATACTGATAAAACGCCATCAGTAACAGAGCCAAATAAACCAGTAGAGCCAAATAAACCAGTAGAGCCAAATAAACCAGTAGAGCCGAATAATCCGGTAGACCAAAATAAGCCAGTAGATCCAAATAAACCAGTAGATCCAAATAAGCCGGTAGATCCGGGTCAACCTGTAGACCCGAATAAACCAGTAGATCCAAATAAGCCAGTAGATCCAAATAAACCACAATAATATTAGGTAGAAATTTATATAATATTTAGTAAAATGATTTGAAAAGAGCTTTACACTCAGTAAAGCTCTTTTTATTAAAAAAATCTAAACAACAAGTATTTAATTTAATAAATATGATATAATCATAAGATAAATAATAGGGAGGTGAAATATGTCAAATTATTTATTAACTAAAATATTAAGTATTCCTGCAATATTAATAGCTTTTACTGCACAAGGTTATGCAAAGGCAAAAATGGCGGATAAATTAGGAGATAAAACACCTAGGTTTCAAGGGAGACTAACTTTAAATCCAGCAGCTCACGTAGATTTAATGGGGTTTGTTATGATAATATTAGTTGGATTTGGTTGGACTAAGCCTGTTGATACTAATCCAAGTGCATATAAAAGAGGTCATAAGGATGCAATAAAGGTAACTTTAGCAGCACCACTCGCAAATTTATTAGTAGGATTTTTAGGGGTATTTATATTTGCTATATGGATTAATATAGGTTATAAATTTACGTCTTCATCAACATTTAATATTGTTGCTATAGCATTACAATATATATCATTAATAAATATAAATTTATTTGTATTTAATTTAATTCCAATACCTGGACTTGCAGGCTTTGAATTATTTAGAGAGATAAGTCCTAAAAATTTCTATAAAGTTGCAGATAAGCTTTATCAATATCAAATGTTTATACTTTTAGGAATAGTTCTAGCAGGACAATATATATTAAGAATACCATCGGGTTTAATATATAAATTGTTTAGTAATATAGCATATTTAATTATAGGAATAATATTTTAATATAAAAAGTGGATTCATATGAATCCACTTTTTATATTAATAAGGATATTTTGAAAGTTTAAATTGCCTCTATTATAAGTTCTTTACCATAGATTTCTTTAAATTTCTCACTAGCTCTTAAAGCTTGACGAATTTCAAAATCTACATCTATATCTGAAGAAACCTTAAGTGTTACAGTTTCTTGGTCAAAATTAATATTAAGATTTTTAACTGCACCGACAAGGCTTCTATCTAAACCTTCTGCTATTTTAATAAGAACTCCGATTAGTTTAACAGACCTTAAATCTAATTGATTCATTACTGAAGAAAATGGAGCTAAAGGAGTTTGATAACTATTAAATCTGTGAGATGCAGCAATAGCAGCACTCATAAGTACTTCTTTTTGTGTTAGTCCATTTATATAAGAATTTAATATTATATAAAATGAATGTTTATGATGACCATAATAATTTATACTTATTCCACAATCATGAAGCATAGAAGATGTCTTTATTATATGTAAAAATTCATCTCCTAGATGATGCAAAGGCTTTAATGCATTAAATAAGTTGAAAGTCAGATTAAATACATTAGAAGCATGATTTTTATCACTGTTTAGAGTGTCTAATATACCATTAATACTGTAATCTAAGATATCATTTGGTATAGAGTATTTACTATGTAGATATTCATACATCAAACCTTCTCTAAGTCCACGACCAGATATTATTATTTTACTACATTGAACTAGGTTTGCAATTTTCTTAAAAATTGCTGTACCACCAACTATAATATCAGCAAGCTCAGGTTCAATTCCTTCTAATTTTTGTCTTTGTTTAAAATCCTTACATTTTAATAAGTTGAATATTTCTTGAACATCTAAGTCAGAAAGTTCATAGTTATGAGGTATATCAAAAGGATATCTTTTTCTTACTCTGTCTATTTTACCTATATTTCGAACTGTTGATGCAATTCCAATTATAGAATCAAACTTAGTTTCTGTAAGCCAACTTATATCATTTAGTTGAGATGATATAAAGCTAAATGCATCATTTAAATCTTGTGTAGATATTCTATCTTTTAAATTAAATTTATAAGTTAAATTAACACTTCCTAAAGGTAAAGTAATTTTTTTTATTACTTTATCACCTTGAACCCATGCTAAGTGGGTATCTGTCCCTGCAACTTCGACCATTAAAGAATTTTCAATATAAATACTTCTTTTTATACCAAGGAAATTATAAGAAATTTCTTCATCACAACTTAAAACCCTTATATCTATATCTAACTCTTTTTTTATAAGAGGAAGAAGTACATCTTTATTTTTAGCTTCTCTTAGAGATTCTGTAGCTACAGCAAATATTTTATTTGCTCCAGAAACAGTACAAAGAGATTTGTATGCACGCAATGTAGAAAGTATAGTTTTAAAATTTTCATTACAAATGCCATAATCAGTAACTAAATCGTGACATAATCTAATAGAAGTTTTTAACTCGTCTATTATTTTAAAATATCCATTTTCATTAACTTCAGTTAACATAAGTCTAAGAGAACTCGGACCTATATCAATAATACCAACCCTATCCATATAAACTCCTTTAATAAATACTATGAAAATTATTTTATTTATAGATATTATATCACTTTAATTAATAAAGTATATAAGTTGCAATAAATATTTTACATTTAACTAAATTATCTTTGAAATTGATAGTATTTAAGCAAAGTCAGTATTTCAGCAACTTATATAAAAAAATTTAAAAATATATATGCTTTCAATTTTGCCATTTTACTTAAATAAGACTATTAACTTTTAATCTTATAACACCATAATGATGTAGATCATTAAGTGAAACATATATATGTTAACTAAATATATTTATATATAAACCTCTTTTAGGTTGACAATAAAAGTTTCATTTATGTATAATGTTTATATTAAATTGTAATAAGTTTATTATCTATGAAGAGAAGAGTACTATATTTGATTCTTTAAGCGAGTAAGGAATTGGTGTAAGCCTTATAAGATAAAATATTAGGAAGAGAGCCTTGGAGATAGCTACTGAAAATTATAAGTAGGATAGTTCGTATAGCTGCGTTAAAGCATTGAGTGGCATTTTATGCAATCAGAGTGGTACCGCGGAATTTAATCCGTCTCTTAATTATTAAGAGACGGTTTTTTATTTTATAAATTAGCATAAATTAAGGAGGATAAAAATGGATTATAAAAAGAAAGTTGCAGAAGCGATAAGTAAACATATTGATATGGATATTGAGAGTATAGAAAAACTTATAGAAATTCCACCTAAAAGTGAAATGGGAGATTATGCATTTCCATGTTTCCAATTAGCTAAAGCTTTTAGAAAAGCACCTAATATGATATCAGAAGAATTAGCAGAAAAAATAAATAAAAATGGGTTTGAAAAAATAATAAATGTAGGACCTTATGTTAACTTTTTCGCAGATAAAAGTGTCTTTACAAAGAACACAATTGAAAAAGTTTTAACTGAAGGTGAAAATTATGGTTCTTCTAATGTAGGAGATGGAAAAACTGTTTGCGTGGAATACTCATCACCTAACATAGCAAAGCCATTCCACGTTGGACATTTATTTACAACTGCAATAGGTAATTCTTTATATAAATTATTTAAAAAAGAAGGATATAATGTTGAAGGAATAAACCATTTAGGCGATTGGGGAACACAATTTGGAAAGCTTATATCTGCTTATAAAAGATGGGGAAATGAAGAAGCATTAGAGAAAAATGCAATAGATGAGCTTTTAAGAATATATGTTAAATTCCATGATGAAGCTGAGAAAGAACCTTCCCTTGAAGATGAAGGAAGAGCTTATTTTAAAGCATTAGAGGATGGAGATAAAGAAGTAGAGGAATTATGGAAAAGATTCAGAGATTTAAGCTTAAAAGAATTTGAAAGAATTTATGAGATATTTAACGTCAAGTTTGATTCATATGCTGGAGAAGCCTTTTACAACGATAAAATGGATGTAGTAGTTAATGAATTAAGAGAAAAGGGATTACTAGTAGAAAGTAATGGAGCTCAAGTTGTAATGCTAGATGAGTACAACATGCCCCCTTGTATAGTTCTTAAAGGTGATGGGGCGTCAATATATGCAACTAGAGATTTAGCAGCAGCAATGTATAGAAAGAAAAACTATGATTTCCATAAGTGTATATACGTTGTAGGAACTCCTCAAGCTCTACATTTTAAGCAAGTGTTTAAGGTTTTAGAGCTTGCAGGACATGAATGGGCAAAGGATTGTATTCATGTTGGCTTTGGTCTTGTAAAATTCGCAGATAGAAAGCTTTCAACTAGAAAGGGAGAAGTAATTTTATTAGACGATTTAATAAAAGAATCTATAGATAAAACTATAGAAACTATAAATGAAAAAAATCCGAATTTAGAAAATAAAGAGGAAGTTGCTAAAAAGATTGGTGTTGGAGCAGTAGTATTTACTTACTTAAAAAATTCAAGAGAAAAAGATATAGTATTTGACTGGAAGGAAATGCTTTCTTTTGAAGGAGAAACAGGTCCTTATGTACAATATTCATATGCAAGAGCAAATAGTATTTTAACAAGAGCAGGAGAATTAAAAGGAAGTCCTGATTATTCTAAACTTATATCTAAGGAAGAATTTGAGTTAGTAAAAGTAATGGAAGGATTTTCAAAGCAAATACATTTAGCTATAGAAAAATTAGAACCTTCAATCGTTACAAGATATGCAATTGAAGTAGCTAAATCCTTTAATAAATTCTATAATGCTCATTCAGTATTAAATTTAGAGGATGAAGAATTAAAAGAAGCTAGACTAAATTTAGTTAAAGCTACATGTCAAGTTATAAAAAATTCTTTAGAATTATTAGGAATAGAAGTAGTAGATAAAATGTAGATAATTTCAAGGGGATACGTAAAGTCGTATCCCTTAATGTATTTTCGATGAAAGTATAAAAGAGAATAATATTGTTGAAGACTTTAAAGTACTATTATGATATAATCAATGAAAATTGAAGAGAGGAGTAGATACTATTTTTAAAAATATAAAAAATAAAGATTTATTAATAACTATTGTCTTAGCATTACTGATAGGTTTAGTAGGATTTAAGATAATAGAAAATTATTCGTATTTCTTCAATATATTAAATAAATTATGGTCATTGCTTTTACCAGTCATATACGGATTAATATTTGCATATGTCTTAAATCCTTTAGTAAAGTTAATAAAAAGAAAGTTTAATTTAACAGAAGGATTAGCAATACTTAGTGCATATTTATTACTATTAGCTTTAGTAGCATTAACTTCTATATACTTTATTCCTAATATAGTAAATAGTGCAATAGATATAACTAAGAATATGCCAAGTTACATCCAAGAAGCTCAAGGATGGCTAAATAAAATTTTAAATAATGAATCAATAAAAGAAATTATATCTGCTACAGGAACTATGGATAATATTAATCAAATTATAACTCAAGTTGGAGCAATGGCAGTAGCTTTATTAGAAGGCTCATTAAATTATATAGTTACAATTTCGAGTCAATTAGTAAAAATATTTTTAGGGTTATTAATTTCAATTTATGTTTTAGTTGATAAAGACAGACTAATAAGAGAAACTAAAAAAGTATTGTTTTTAATATTAAAAGAGAAAAAAGCTATAAAATTAATTGAGGCTACTAGAATATATCATAATATGGTAGGTACTTATATAGGTATTAAAGCTATAGATTCATCAATTATTGCGGCTATGGCATTGGTTTTGTTAACTATAGTGAAATCAGAGTATGCATTTCTATTAGCTGTTATCGTCGGAGTAACTAATATGATTCCATATTTTGGACCTTTTATTGGGGAAATAGTAGGATTTTTATTTAATGTATTTGTATCACCAACAAAAGGATTAATTGTATTTTTAGTTTTACTAGTATTACAATTATTTGATGGATGGTATCTAGATCCTAAATTAATTGGTGATAAAGTAGGTGTTAGACCATTTTTCATAATTTTAGCTGTATTAGTAGGTGGGGGATTCTATGGAGCTTTAGGAATGCTTCTTGCATCACCAACAATTGCAACTATAAAAATATATTATGAAAGATTAATGAAGAAAAATGAAGAATTAGTAAAGCTTGCAGATAAAATTTAGTTTAATGTTAAAAAGGCTTAAGGGAACAAAAAATAAATTCCCTTAAGCCTTTTACTATTTTTTCTTTTCAAGTTTAATTCCATTTTCCTTATCTTCATACATTGGGCAATGATTAGAGCAACTACCACAATTACAGCCACCCTTAGAAGATTTCCTTACAGTTTTATATATTGTAAAACCAGCGAAAGCTACAATAATTAAAGTAATTAATATTTCCACAGAAACACCTTCTTTTATATAAATAATTTAGCTATGTTAAATGCTATAAATGAAACTACCCAAGCTAGAACTAGTTGATAAGAACTTGCAAATAAAGTGAATTTTGCTCCATATTCTTTCTTCATCGCACCTATAACTGATATACAAGGAGTATATAGTAAAACAAATACTAAGAAAGATATTGCAGATGCAGCTGTAAAATATGCTGGAAGCATTAAGGTTAAATCACCAGCAAATATAATTCCCATAGATGCAACAACAGTTTCCTTAGCTAATAATCCTGTTAGTAGTGATACTGAACTTTGCCAGTTACCGAAACCTAAAGGTTTAAATACTGGAGCTATTATGTTTCCAATTGAAGCTAAAATACTATCATTAACATCAACCATGCCAGAAAAATTAAAGTTTGATAAGAACCAAATGATTACACTCATTGCAAAGATTATAGTTCCCGCTTTAATTAAAAAGCTTTTAGCCTTTTCATAAACTTGCTTACCTACACTTTTTAATGAAGGAGCTTTATATTCAGGTAGCTCAATTATAAATGGTTCTTCATCCTTTTTAAATAAAGTATTTTTAAATAGTATTCCTAAAATAAATGCTAATATAACACCTAGTAAATATAAAAGAGCAACTACTAATCCCACATAATTAGGGAAAAACACTGATGCAAATATAGCATAAACTGGTAACCTAGCATTACAACTCATTAACGGAACTAATAATGCGGTAAGCTTTCTATCCTTTTCACTTTCTAAAGTTCTAGCAGACATTATCGCAGGAACTGTGCAACCAAAACCAACAATCATAGGTATAAAAGCTTTACCTGAAAGGCCCATTTTTCTCATTAGCTTATCCATTATAAATGCAACTCTAGCCATATAACCACTGTCTTCAAGTACAGAAATACAAGCAAATAGTGCAAGAATTATAGGAAGTAATACAACTATTCCTCCAACACCAGCCACGATACCATCAACAATAAGTGATTGGAACCATGGAGACGTATTAGATAATAAATCTGATAGATAAGGTAAAAGTGAATCATTTAATAATCCATCTAGCAGATCAGATAAAGGTTGTCCTATCCATGCAAATGTAATTTGAAACATTAATGCCATTATTATTATAAATATTGGATATGCAAGGAAGGGATTTAGTAAGAAATTATCTAACTTGTCTTTAAAAGTAGTTTTAGATTTATCTACAGTTTTGTTACATTTACTAAGTATATCTTCAATAAATGCATAAGTTTCTTTTTCATTTTTGAATTGATAATCATTATCATCTATATTTCTTAAAAAATTACCAGATTCTAATGCATTTTTTATAGCATCAATTCCTTGAGCTTTAGAAGCTACTATTGGAATTACTGTTACTTGCATAAGTTCTGATAGTTTATTGTAATCTAAATTAATACCTTTTTTTTCTGCTACGTCTATCATATTTATAGCTAATATGATAGGTTTTTTAAACTGCTTTAATTGTGTTGTTAAATAAAGATTTCTATCTATATTAGAAGCATCAATTATATTTAAAATAACATCGACTTCATCAGTTTCTAAAAATGCTTTAGAAATCTTCTCTTCATTAGAATAGGTATCCATGGCATATATACCAGGTAAATCTACCATTTTAATATTACTAAAAAAACCTTCTTTTTTATCAACTGTAACTCCAGCCCAGTTCCCAATTCTTTGGTTAGAACCAGTTAAATAATTAAAAAGTGTAGTTTTCCCTACATTTGGATTTCCAAGTAGTGCTACTGTTGTCATTCGTATTCCCCCTATACAGCTAAAAATATATTTTTAGCATCACTTTTTCTAATTGCTAAATCAAATCCTCTAAGGTTAACTATTATTGGGTCACCTAAAGGAGCAACTCTTTTAAGTTCAATTTCAGTTCCTTCGATGCAACCTAGTGCTAATAATCTTTTAGCAAGTTTATCATCACCACTTATAGATTTTATTATAGCTTTTTCTCCTAAATTTAAATCACATAGACTCATACCATCCACCTCGTATTGAAAATCATTATCATGATATTATAATATCAAAGTGTGAAAAGATAGTCAATACTTTTTGTTATTAATTGAAAAAAGTTATCAATAGAAAATTGTAAATTACTTAAATATAATTATCTTAAAAAGAACATATAATAACTTACATAATATTATATAAGTAGAAAGATTTTAAATTTTATTTGTTTTTACATTGTTATAAAAGGTGATATAATATTATAAGATAAACTAAGGAACTTAAAGGTGATAATGATAAGGAAGAAAGAGTGGTAACGTGATTATTAGAGAAAATATAATAGAGGTAGATTCTTTAGCAAGAGATTTCATGCTAAAAACTAATACAATTAACAGGCCTCCTGAAGAACTAATATTTTTTGATTTAGAACACTATGTTTATAAAAAACCAAAATGTATAGGTGTTTTTGGAGCTTGTATTTATGAAAAAAATAAATTATATGTTACTCAGTATATGATAGAAAATAAAGGGGAAGTAATACAAATATTAGATTTGGCTAAAAGATATTTTTTGAAAATGAAAAGAAAAGGAAAAAAAGCAATTGTTACTTTCTCAGGAAACAACGATTATACAGTAATAAATTATTTGTTTAAAAAATATAGAATAGAATTTAATTTTTCTAAGGAATTTGAAGATATAGATATTCAAAGAGAGTATGAAAAGGAAAAGGGACACTCTATAGGATTGAAAAATTTGGAAAAAGAATTTGGGATTCATAGAGAAGGAGATCTTATTAGTGGCTCTAATCTAGCAAAAACTTTCAATAAGGTGTTAAAAGATAGAGAATATATTTTAAGAATGCCTAAAGAAAAGATAGAAACAATCCTTTTATACAATGAGCAAGATGTTACGAATTTATATAGCATATATATGAAATGGAAAGAGTATGTAAATTCAGAAGAAGAACAAAGTGAAAAGCAGGAAGTTGAAAAAGTAGTTGATGTTAATAATACAGAGGATAATGTAAATAAACAAGAAGACTTAAATAAAGAAGAAGAAGAGAATATATTATTAAGTGAACAAAAGGATGCATTAGAAGAGTTAAAATAGATTTAAATATTAATTTAAGAATAAATTCTTAAATGATAGATGCTCCTAAAATTTTAGGAGCATCTATCATTTTATAGAGTTTCCATCAGAGGTAATTACTATAGTACCATCTTTATCAGTTCTATAAATAAAAGTTTCTTCAATAATAGATAATACTTTATTAGTAGGATGTCCGTAGCTGTTATCATTTCCAACAGAGATTACTGTAATAGAAGGATTTACTGCAGTAAAGAAATTTTTTGATGTGGAGCTAGAAGAACCATGATGCCCTATTTTTAACACATCAGATTTTAAATTAAAGCTAGCATTTAGAACCTCCTTTTCAGAAAACTCCTCTGCATCACCAGTGAATAAAAATGAAGTGCTACCATAAGATATTTTTATTATAGGAGAGTAGTTATTTAAGTCATCATAATTCTCTGAAAGTGGAGAAAAAACTTCTACTTTAGTATTTTCACCAAGGTCTATTGATTTTACATTAGCTTTTAAAACCTTAATTTTCAAATCTTTTCTAATTAGTGATTCGACCATGGTTTCAAAGGCTTTTGTTGAACTTTCTACTTTGGGAGCATAAAAGTTTAAAACCTTAAATTTATCAATTATATAGCTCATATTTCCTATATGGTCTTCATGTGGATGAGTTGCTACTATATAATCAAATTTATCTATATTCAAAGATTTTAAGTATTTTAATAACTTACCTTTTGAAGTGCTAGAACCGGAATCTATAAGCAGATTTTTAGAGTTTACTTGAACTAATATGGAATCACCTTGGCCAACATCTATATAATGAACTTTCATGTTTTTATTATCATTTATTGATACAGGTTTACTATTTTTAAAGCTGCATTGAAATAGGAATATTACTAGAAAAAGGTTAAAAATAAGATAAATTAATTTTTTCTTCAATTCTAATCTCCTTAAATTGAATTTAGTACAACTCTTATTTAAATAACTAAATTAAATGCATAATTTAGTTTGTAATTTATAACATATCTATATTATAAACATAATAAAATAAAAATATAATTGAAGAAAAAAATATATACATTTATAATAATATAAGAATTAAATTATGGTGGTGAATAAATAATGAGTTTTTTTAAAGTGTTTAATTATGGCTTATATATGATATATATGCAATTAAAAGGTATAAAGCTTTGGTATATAAAAAAAACTAAAGGGAAAAAAGCTGGAGTTGAGTACAGTGGACAAGTTGGTGAAAAGTGGGCAAAATATACAATACACAAGACACTAGGAATGAATGTGACAATAAAGGGAAAAGAGAATATTCCAAATGTTCCATGTTGCTATATAGGCAATCATACTAGTATTTTAGATATACCTCTTCTTATAGATTCAGTAGGCAAATGTATGGGATTTGTTGCAAAACAAGAAATGGCTAAAGCACCTATTTTAGGATATTGGATGAAGCAATATAATTGTGTTCCATTAGATAGAGAAAATGCAAGAGAAGCTATTAAAGTAATAAGAAAAGGAGCAGAGAATATAAAAAATGGTTATAGCATGGCTATATTTCCAGAAGGAACGAGAAGTAAGGATGGAAAACTAAGAGAATTTAAAAAGGGTAGTTTGAAATTAGCTACTATGGCTAAAGCGCCAATAGTACCAGTTTCTATAGATGGAGCTTATAGAGCATTTGAGATAGATAGAAAATTTAAACCTATAGATATAACTATTACATTTGGAGAGCCTATTTATACAGAAAATTTAACTAGAGAAGAAGAAAAAGGTCTTATGGATAAAGTTAGAGAAGTAATAGCAAAAAACTTAGGACAAGAATAATAAATAAACCATAGTATTGATTTAAAACAATACTATGGTTTATTTTTATAAAAATTAACAGGATTTACATATTATTATTATATTATAGAGAATAAAATTCGTTTATATTGTAAATGTTAATGCTTGTATACATAAAATAATTCGAGAATTTAATAAATTTTTAAAAATATACTTAATAAAGAGGAGTGATTACGTTTTCCTTAATTAAATTTATTGAAAAGTCATAATAATTTTGGAGAATGAAAAAAGATTATTACTAAACTTGCATAATTTATGTTATAATATAAAAAATTAATGGAAAAATGAAGTTTTTAACCTATGTATATTTCAAAAAAGGGGGGCTATTTATGCGTAAAGAGTTTTCAATAAGTAATGATAAAGTATTAATTAATTTTACAGCTAAATATTGTAGCACTTTCGAAGAATTAGTTGAAAGTGAAGGATTCAGAAGGGTTATAGAGAACTATTTAAAGAAGTCAAAGAAAAAAGTAACATTAAGCTGGAGATATTTAAAAGAAGGGTTAAAAACGGAAGATATATCAGAAATTTCTAAGCATTTATCAAAGATATTTAAATATTGTACTGTCATGAATGTAGAAGAAATAGTAGAAGCCAATTCTTATTATAAGGATTTATTTGAAGATAAAGATAGATTTATAGCTTTTATAGAAGACTTATATTTATTCTGGAGAAGACTAGAAAGATATACAATAATTCATAGCAACAAACTTCAAGATGGTTTATCAGCAGTTAGCTTTACTCAAGCGAACACGGCATTATCGAATTTAATATTAAAATTATATAGAAAAATAGAAAAGAATGTATTAGGATACAAACCCAATGTATTCAGACAAATTCCGGTTGGTGGAAATGCTTCTATAATAATTAATAAAATTTTATGGCCATTACCAAAGGGCTATGAAGCTTTAGAAGATATAGAATTTATTGATAGTATTTTATTAGAAACACCATTTATAACATATCCTAAAAAGAATACAAGAAGTGGTATGTTTACAGAAATAAAGACTAATCCTTTATCATATGCAACTTTAAATAAAGATCATTGGTTTTGTTATCCAGCTAAAGTAGGAGAACTTATAGCATTTATATATTTCCATAGGGACTTTATGCAACATGGAATAACTTTATGCAACTTGTTTGAAATGGCTAGATGTGAAGAATATAGAGGTAAAAAGCCAGATTTAGTTTATGTATTTGGAGCAACAGATAATAAAAATGAAGATAAAACTGTGTTCTATGATGATAAAGAAAATAATATTATGATAGGTTATGTAAACCATTCTGTTAACATTGATTACTTTGGATATATGAAGAAAATGACTCTTACATTACACAATTTAGTAATGATTAAGAGAGGATACTTACCTATACATGGTGCTATGGTTAATATTGAACTTAAAGATGGAAACACAGCTAATGTTGTAATTATGGGGGATAGCGGTGCAGGAAAGTCAGAGAGTTTAGAAGCATTTAGAACTCTAAGTGAAGATTATATAAGTAATATGACTATAATATTTGATGATATGGGTACCTTTAAAGATTTTGATGGTAAAATTATTGGATATGGTACAGAAATTGGAGCATTTGTTAGATTAGATGACTTAGATCAAGGATATGCCTTTAAGGAAATTGATAGAAGTATATTTATGAATCCAGATAAAATAAATGCAAGACTAGTTATGCCAGTAGCTCCATATAAAGAGATAGTAAAAGGATATGAAGTAGATTTATTCTTATATGCTAATAACTATACAGAAGTTAAAGCAGGAGAAAATTCAATTGAGTACTTTAAAAGTCCTGAAGAAGCAATAAAGATATTTAAATCAGGAGCTAGAATGGCTAAAGGAACAACTTCTGAAAAGGGATTAGTTGAAAGTTATTTTGCAAATCCATTTGGACCAGCACAAAAACAAGAGGAGATGGATATTCTAATAGCTAAGTACTTTGATGATATGTTTAAAGGAAATATTAAAGTTGGCCAAATAAAAACTTGTTTAGCATTAGAAGGTCAAGAAAAAGAAGGACCGAAGAAAGCTGCAATAGAATTATTTGATATTATAAAAAATTTAGGATAAATTAAGATTAATAATTAGAAAGTCTACTTTCAAAGTAGGCTTTTTAGTTGTACAATATAAGTTGATGTATTAAGGCCTAATTAGAAATATTTAATAAATTATTAATTGTTAGTAATTGATTTGTAAAATTGTTTTTATGAGGAAAGGGTATATATGAAAAAAGTATATTTAATTTTTTTTAGTGTAATTATATTTATTGTAGGTCTAAATTTATTTGAAAAGTATCAATTAAGAACTAAATATTCAGATACCATAGGAGGTAAATTTGTAGAAAACTTAAATTTACAAAGTAAAAATGAAAATGATAAAGAACGGGTTAAAGATTTGCCATATGATTTATCTTTTTACTTTGGAAATAATAAAATAAAGTTTAATAAAAAGATATTATACAAAGATAATAGATCTTATATGCCTTTATCAGAATTTTTACGTTATTTTGGACAAAGTGAAGAAGTAGATTCAGATAATATTAAAATTTCTAATTTAGTAGATATAAATGTAGAGGAAAAAACTTATACGGAAAATGAGGCAACTACAAAATTAAGAGGAGCGTTATTTAAAGAAAATAACGAATATTATGTATCTTTCTTTGACTTATGTGAGATGTTAAATCTTAATACTTATTGGGATTATGACAATAAATCAATATACATATCTAAAAAAGAAATAAAGAATTTTAAAAATAAAGATAATAAACATAAAAAGAATAGAAAAGCATTTATTAGATTTGAAGATTTCACGGCTGGAGATTTATACATAACTAAATCGGCTCTAGAAAAAGTAAGAGCTGTAGCAGATTATATGGATGAAGAAGATGCAAGTTTTAGCGTAGCGTGGGTGCCTAAGTATGTAAATAATACAAATCATATATATAACGACGTTTCTCAAGATGAATCTATGATAAATTCAAACTTTATATTTACTCTTGATTATTTATTAAATAAGGGAGGAAATATAGGTTTACATGGATACACTCATCAATATGGGGATAGTAATAGTATTTCAGGATCTGAGTTTGGAGATAAAGGTTATAATAAAGAAAGTGAAATAAGATCACGAGTAGAAAGTGCACTGAAAATTGCAAATAAGCTTAATATTCCTATTAGTTATTGGGAAACACCTCACTATAGAACTAATGTTGAACAACAAAAAATATTTGAAGAATATTTTAAAATAATTTATGAGCCTTCTATAAAAGTGTACAACAAAAAAATAATTACTAGTAAAACAAATGGAGTTACAAAGTATATCCCAACTCCTTTAAGTTATATAGATGATGATAAAGCAAGCACTATGATTGATAGAATAAAAAACAAAAAAAATAATGAAGAATTAAGCTTCTTTTATCATTTAACTATAGAATTAAAAGATATAGATATACATTTAGATAAAAATGGACGTGTTATATGTAATTATAATGAAGATTCTATTTTAAAACAATTAGTTAAGTATATTAATGATTCAGAATACATGTTTGAAGATATTAATAATTTATAGAAATTAAAAGAGTGCGGAATTTTCCACACTCTTTTAATTTAAACTAAATACACTATATTATAGTAATTAATTAGAACTCATAAATCTATCTTTAGCAAAGAAAGATAAAGAGTACACTCCTGATATACCTACTAAAGAATAAATGATTCTGCTAAAAACAGTCATTGTTCCAAATAGTGTGTCAACTAAATTAAATTGGAAAAATCCAATTAATCCCCAGTTTACAGCACCAATTATAACTAATATTAGTGCTATTGAATCTAAAACTTTCATAAAAAACACTCCTTTTGAAATAGGTTTACAATATATAGTCTTACCTAAAGAAATGTTTTTATGTATTTTATTTTAAATAGTTATGTTTCTATCAATAGGTTGCTCTAGAGATATAATAGTATCTGTTCTTTGAATGCCACCAATTGAATTTATTTTATTAAGCAATATGTTTTGAAGATCAGAAATATTTCTACAAACTACTTTAGCAAAAATTGAATAGTTTCCTGTTGTTAGATGTAGTTCAACAACTTCCTTTATTCTAGACAATTCATCAAAAACAGAATCAAAAGATGATGTTTTGTCTACATATATTCCAACAAAACAACATACATCATAACCTAACTTAGGCAAATTTAAAAGTATTCTAGTTCCTTTTATTATTCCTAGCTCTTCCATTTTCTTCATTCTTACATGTATTGTGCCGCCACTTACATGACAAATTCTTGCTATTTCTAAGTAAGGAGTTCGGCAATCTTTTATTAGTAAATCTAATATTTGTAGATCTAATTCGTCTAATTGATAGGCTGGATTTAAACTCATAAAATCACCTCTTATTAACATTTTATAATTTCTTTTTATATTCTATCAAATAATTAATTAAAATAGAAGGGATTTATAATAAATTTAATAAATAAAATAAAAAAAATTAGTATTTTAGCAATAATAAATAACAGAATATAGAAAGTATATACTATTAAGAGTGATTAGTGTAATTTATTGCAAACATTTAAATCGTATAGCTCTTGAAAATAGATAACATTTATTTTAATATAGTAATAGAAGGTTTTAAAGGAGGAATAATACCGTGGGCATATTTTTGAGTATAGTATATTTTGCAGTACTTATTGGATTAATGATAGTGCTATTTACCTTAGGAAGGAAGTATGTATTTTCTAAAGTGAGAATAAATAAATGGATTCCTTTAGCGATATCACTAGTTTTATTTGCATTACAGTTTTTTATTAAGACAGCTAATATTAATATGTGGTTAAATATTTTACTTACTTTAGTAATAGTTTGGTTCTTTTTATGGTTTATGGATATTCAAACTACAGGTGGACCAAAGAAAAAAGAAAAGAAAATAGAAATTAGACCTAAGGCTAAACCAAACAGAGCAAAACATATGCAAAATCAAAATAAATAATTTTGATATGTTGAAGTTAAATATGGCATGCAATTTATGAGAGACATAATATTGTATGCCATATTTATTTTATACTTTTCTTACTTTAAGTTTGCATTGATTTGGAGTGGGGCGACGGAATAAGTAAACTTATATATGTCAACTTTTTTTATGGAGACATATTTGCTGTACTATCATTTATGAATATTGGTGAGCTAAAACCGATTTTATCATTTTCTTCAATAATTTTAATTATATACCATGTCTCATTATTTTCTCTTTTATGTTCATACATATATTTAATACTACTTAAATTAATGTTTTCTATAGTTCTAATAACATATCCTTTATTAGTTATTATTTGAATTTCTTTTATCTTATATTTGATATCCTCTGTAAAAATCATAAATCTAAGTTTATTAGAAGATATAGATATTTCTTCTCCCATAAAATAATCATTAATAGTAAAATAAAGTTTTAAATACCTAGACTCAGTAGAGTAAGTTCTCCTTTCTCTAAAGGCATCTATAATTTCTGATGAAGATAATTCATTACCTATATAGACAGTTAAATTTTCAGAGTCACCAAAATTTATTTTATGATTATCTTGACCATTTATAGCACCTAATTTCCAGCCATCATCTAAAAGGCTAAAGTAATATTTTTCATGTCTTGTATATTTACTAGCAGGATTTCCATTACCAACTTCAATAGAAGTTATTAATTTATTTAGTATAGGACTATAAGGTAAAGCTTTAATATTTTTATGAGGATGATTAATAGCAATAAAAGCATCAGGATTGTTTAACATCCATAATGTAAGCAAATTTAAATCTTTAACTACTCCTGTAAAAAAGGTAGAAGAATTTACTATATTTAAATCACCATAAAGATAAGTTTTACATTCAAATCCAACTAAAGGTAAAAATTCATCATATTTCTTTTTAGTCTTAGAAGCATAAACTTTAGTTCCTTGAAATTTAGAATATTTATCATCTTTAATAGATATTTCATCTGATAAGAAGGAATTATGATCTGTTATAAACATAAAATTTAATCCAGCTTTGTACCCATACTCATAGGCTTCACTAGGAGAGCCTCTTCCAGTAGAAAAGCTAGTATGACAATGTGGAATTCCATAATAAAACTTTAAATTATCTTGATCAAAAGCTTTTAAACTCGTATGTTTTTTTCTTCCCAAAATAAGCTCCTCAAAAATTATTACTTATTCTATATATAGTATTGAATAGTTATAAATAATGACAATAATATTCTCTAATGATAAAATAACTTTATAAAGTAAATTTGCTAGGACTAAGAGGAGGAAACTTAAAATGATAAAAGATTTTAATGGTAAAAAACCTTTAATAGATAAAACTTGCTATATATCAGAGAGTGTTGATATAATAGGAGAAGTTGTTATTGAGAAAAATGCAAATATATGGTTCGGAGCTAGATTAAGAGGAGACATGAATAGAATATATGTAGGAGAAAATACTAATATACAAGAGAATTCTGTTGTTCATGTTGATTTTCACTGTGAAACAAATATAGGAAAAAATGTAACCATAGGTCATGGAGCTATAATTCATGGCTGTACAATTTCTGAAAATGTTTTAGTTGGAATGGGATCAATAATATTAAATGGAGCAAAAATAAGTAGAAATACTATAATAGGAGCAGGTTCATTGATACCTCAAGGTAAAGAGTTTGAAGAAGGAGTTCTTATTCTTGGAAGTCCTGCAAAGGTTATAAGAAAATTAACAGATGAAGAAATTGAAAGTATACAAAAGTCGGTAAATAACTATGTAGAGTTAAGTAAAACATACTTATAAATTTAGGAGGAAAAATGATTAATATAGGACAATATAATGTTTTAGAAGTTAAGAGAGAAAAGGAGTTCGGATTTTACTTAGGTGATGAAGATAAGATTGATGTTCTTTTACCTAAGTCAGCTACAGAAAATAAAAATATACAAATAGGAGATAAGGTAGAAGTATTTGTATATAGAGATTCAAAAGATAGACCAATAGCAACATTTAAAAAGCCTTTAGTAATAGTTGGAGATGTTGCCTATTTAAAGGTAGTATTTCAAACAGAATTTGGTGCTTTCGTTGATTTTGGATTAGATAGAGATATTTTTGTTCCTATAAAAGAGCAAAGATTTAAATTACAAGTAGGAAGTAAGTATTTATTTTATGTTTACTTAGATAAAACAGGAAGATTAGCAGCAACTACAGAGGTAGAGGCGTACTTACAAAATGCAATGGAAGAAGAAAAAGAGTTTAAGGTTGGTGATGAAGTTGTAGCACAGGTTTATTCAAAGACACCAGCAGGAACTATTTACTTAGCAATAGACTCTAAATATAAAGGGTTAATACTTCCAAATGAATATTATACAGATGTTTATCCTGGAACAGAAATGAAATTAAGAGTTAAAAGAATATATGAGGATGGGGTTATAGGATTAACTCCAAGAAAAACAAGGTTAAGTGAAAGAGATCAAATACAAGAGGATATTCTTAAATATATGACTAAGAATGGTGGATTTATGCCTTTTAATGATAAGTCAAAGCCAGAAGATATTAAAGCTACATTTAATACAAGTAAAAATTATTTTAAAATGGCTTTAGGTGGACTTATGAAAAGTGGCAAAATAGTTCAAGAAGAAGAGGGAACTAGATTAAAATAAATACTAAACCAAAATAAATAGTTAAATAAATAAAGAAATTAAAATGAGACTTAAGTAAGTCTCATTTTTTTTGCATATAATTAGAAGTTGAGAGAAAAATAGATACAAAAGGTTTTTTAGTTGAGATATTACATAATAACTATTGAACAAAGCACAATATAAAAGTATTAAATTAAGGATGATATTTATGAAAAATATACTAAATAGAATAAATTACTCTATCCTAGCAGTAGGTCTATTTTTATTAATAAGTTTAGTTACCTTATTCCTATCGCCTGTAATAGGTATGGCAGATAACGGGGATTATTACAGAATTATAAGTCAAAATGATTTATATCATTTATCAAAGGATAATGAAGATATATTCTTTGGATATTTTAATAAAAATTATGGAATATATAAGTATAATAATGAAGCAGAAATAACTCTTATATCTACACAATCTCAATTTATTAAATTAGCACTATTTATAGATAAATTAGTAACAAAAGATTATATTTTCGATATAAGAATACTTGCGCTAATATACGTAATAATACAAGCAGCAGCTATATATTTAATGACTAAGGTATTGGTAGAAGGAGTAGGAAATAACATATATAAATTGATAATTGTAGGTTTAATTACTATTATATTTTCAGATACTGCTTATATAGCTTATTATAACTCTTTTTATGGAGAGGCTGTTAATATATGCTGTTTTTTATATAGTGCAAGCTTGCTTTTATATATGTGTAAATTTAATAAGTTTAATGTAGTGAACCTAGTATTATTTGGACTATCTACATTTTTGTTTTTCGGATCAAAGCAACAATTGGCTCCTATAGGGCTATTAGGAATAATAATGCTAGTAAGAATTTGTTTTTTTAAGAAAGATATAAAGATTAGAACAGTCTCAATATTAATAATGGCAGTATTTTTAATAAGCTCTATATATTTTTATAAATCTATACAAGGAGATTTTGATCATATAAACAGATATCATGCTATGACTAGAGGAGTATTATTAAATGAGCCAAACCCAGAAGAAATTTTAGAGAAATTTGGCATATATAATCAGTATTCTCTTTTGCAAAATGAAATATTCTTTGAAAAAATTCCAATGATAAATCCTGATGATGAAAAGCTTAAGAATGAGTTTTATAGCAAGTATTCAGTATTTACCATACTTACATACTATATAAAAAATCCTAAAAAATTAACTGAAATGACAGATTTAGCGTTTGAAAATTCTTACTCTGTAAGACCTAAAGTTATGGGAAACTATGAAAAGATAGAGGGTAAGCCCTTTGGAAAGCAATCAAATTTCTTCGTGCTTTGGAGTAGCTTTAAGGAAAATATACTACCAAAAGGATTAATAATGTCAGTTGTATATATATTAGTATATTTAATCTTCGCATATAAAAGATATAGAGATTCTATTATGAATAATGATAGAAACATTTTAATTCTTGAAGAAAGTTTAATATATGTATTTCTAGTAGGATTATCCCAAATATTTATATCTA
Organism: Clostridium sp. LS3; assembly: GCF_055330225.1. Lineage (NCBI taxonomy): Bacteria > Bacillati > Bacillota > Clostridia > Eubacteriales > Clostridiaceae > Clostridium > Clostridium sp. LS3. The sequence goes on along the minus strand of NZ_CM143921.1, from coordinate 3,052,761 downwards.
TAATAGGTGCAGGAGATGCAGATTTAGCAAAACATGTATTCCTTTATAACTTAAGTTTTGATTTGATGGTTTTATTTACAATAAGTAGTTTCTTAAAAGATAAAAGTAAAAAGGAGAGGTCTTAGTGGTGAAAGAAGATAGCCAAAGAAAAAAAGTAGATATTTATATAAATTTACTAATATCATATTTTTTAGTACTTTCTATAATAATGACATTTATAAATTTTAAAGATAATTTTGAAAATTATATTATGTTAACAATTCTTATGATAATTGCTTTAGTAAGCTACTATTTTAATGTAACTATAGCATTAGTATTAACATTAGCAATAGATTTCATATATGGAACTTATAGTTTATATAAAAATATATCAACTGGTTACACAATAAATAATACTGTATACATTTGGCTTATATTAATTCCAGTTACTTCATTAATTGTTTCACTAGTTTCAAAAAATATATTATTACTTCAAAATGAAGTGAAGAACTTAGAGGTCCTCAATGAAGAACTTGTAATGATAGATCCACTTACTGGAGATAGAAATATCAAGGCTTTTGATAATGAAATGCCAATCTACATAAGTATGAGTAAGAGATATGGAATACCTATTACAATTATGATTGTGAAATTTAAATATAGTGATAGATTAAAAACTATAGTTGGGAAAAATTATTTCAATAAAATATTAGTAAAATCCTCAGAGGTGTTAAGTAAGTCTTTAAGAGTTGAAGACAGAAAATATATTTTAAATGATAATACATTTGTTTACATATTAATTTCTGATAATAAAGGAGCAAAAGTAATAGAGAAGAGATTAAAAAAGAATATATCTAATATAGAAATGAAAAATAGCAAGTTTAAGAAAAATGTAAATATAGAAATTCAAGTTGGATTTTATACATATGATGGAGAAGTAGATGAACCTTTAGAGTTATTAAAAAATGCTGAGAAGGAATTAGAATATGATTTATAAGAGAAATAATATAAAAATATTAATTATATTTTTAGTGATATTTAATATATTTTTCACTAGGGATCATATATGCGCTAAAGAAAATGAAAAAATATACTTAATGCTAGACGAGGTTTATCCATTTGATGATTTAAATCTATTAGTAGAGAAAATAGATTATTTATATGATAAGGGTTATCCTTTTATAATATCTGCTATGCCTGTATTTAATAATACAAATTCAAATGCAATGAGAAGATATGCAGAAGCTTTACGATATGCCCAAGCAAAGGATGGAGCAATAATATTACATTTTCCATATATATATCAAAAGGATAGTGTCAATGCAGGTATAGATGATATATTGAGTAAAATGACAAAAGCTAATAAAAATTTTTTAGATTATTTAGTATATCCAAGTGCAATAGATGTACCAGAGGACTTGCTATATTATAATGAAGCATACAAATATTTAAACACTTCCAATACTATATTTTTAGATACTAAGAAAGAAATAAAAAAAATAGATGTAGATAGCTTTGAGAATATAGATAAAATAGATAACATTATAGAAAAAATACCTATAGAAGATTTTTACTATAAGAATAGTTACTTTAATAATAAAGCAATTACTCTAAAAGGAGATATGGATATAGGAGAATTTAAAAATAATATACAAATGTTAAATAATAAAGACGTTTACTTTGATAATTTTAAATATGTAAATACTTATATTCATTTAGGAGAGAATATTTTAGAGGGACATAATGGCAGTATTAGTTTAAATAATTCTAATGTAACTCCACAAAAATTTATATCAATAGAAGAATTTGAAAATATGGTGGGCAATAAGATAGAAACTAAACCTATAGAAAATAATAGGATAAATTTATCATATGCAAATAAGTGGATTATTTTATTAACTATATTAGTTAGTTTTATATTTATAATTATAGTAATTAGAAATAGTAACTTAGATAGAAAGAAATTCTTAAAATAGGGAGTATAGGTATGAATATATTTGATTATGTAATTTTATATTCTCTTATAGTTATTTGGTTAATAATTTTAATTAATGTGATTCTTGTTATAGGAGGATACTTTTATTATTTAGATATTATGAATACAAAGCTAGATGAAAGTTTAGATGAATACCCATTTGTTTCAGTACTAGTTCCTGCGCATAATGAAGGAAAAGTAATAGAAAAGACTGCAAGATCTTTATTAGAGATTGAGTATCCAAAGAATAGGTATGAAGTAATAATAATAAATGATAATTCAAGTGATAATTCAGCAGAAATATTAGCTAGAGTAAAAAAAGAATATAGTGATAGAAATTTCATAATTATTAATACTGATAAAAATACTGGTGGCAAAGGTAAGTCAACGGCATTAAATATTGGATTTTCAAAAAGTAAAGGAGAAATATTAGCAGTGTATGATGCTGATAACACTCCAGAAAAAGAAGCTTTAAAATATTTGACTCAGACACTAATAAAGGATGATAATCTTGGAGCAGTTATAGGTAAATTTAGATGTAGAAATAAAAATGTAAATATACTTACAAGCTTTATTAATATAGAAACCTTAACATTTCAATGGATGGCACAAGCAGGTAGGTGGAAACTGTTTAAGTTATGTACTATACCAGGAACAAACTTTGTAATAAGAAGAAGTATATTAGAAGAAATAAATGGCTGGGATACAAAGGCAATAACTGAGGATACAGAGCTCAGCTTTAGAATATATAGGATGGGATATAAAATAAAATTTATGCCATCAGCAGTAACATGGGAACAGGAACCACAAACATTAAATGTCTGGTTTAAGCAAAGATCAAGATGGGCTAAGGGAAATACTTATGTGGTAATTAAAAATTTTAAGTATTTATTTGATAAAACAGCAGGAGCCACTAGATTTGATATATTTTATTATATTCTTATTTATTTTTTCTTTTTATCTGCAACTATTGTGTCAGATGCAATATTTGTATTAGGGGCTATTGGACTGGTTCATATAAATATACTAGGTTATAATACGATTCTTTGGATAATGGCTTATTCAGTATTTGTTTTATCTATATTAGTTGCCATATCAACAGAAAAAGGAGAATTAACTATAAAAAATACTTTTGTAGTAATGCTTATGTATTTTACTTATTGTAAGTTATGGGGAATAGTAGCAGCCCTGGGGTTTTATAATTACTTAAAAGATGTGATATTTAAAAGAGAAGCTAAGTGGTATAAAACAGAGAGGTTTTAAAGGAGGAAAACAAATGAAAAACTATAGGGTTAGTTTGAGAAAGGCAATACATATACTAATATTATCCTTTTTGTTAGTATCGATTTTTAATTTAATAACTTTTGCAGCACCTAAGAACTATAGTGTAGGAAAAAAATCATATGTAAAGAAAGAAACTATCAATAATGATGTTATATTTAAAGGAGTTTTTACAAGTCATAGCATTTATTTTAATATAGAAAAATGGTGGAGCGTAGAAAAGATAGAAGCAGTAATTAATTTATCCATAAATCAATTAGTAGACTTAACTAAGGATTCATATATAACTTTTAATATAAATGGAGTACCATTTTATTCTTACAAAATAGTATATAATCCAAATGAAGAAATTCAAAGTTTAAGAGTTAATATTCCGAAAGACAACTTAAAGGAAGGAATTAATGAATTTAAAATTGACGGATATTCTAGAATAACAGATAAACCATGTACTGATGATATTAATAATGCTAATTGGTTAGTAATAAAAAAGCAATCTCAAATAAATATAGCTTATAAGGAAAAACTTGTAGATAATAGTATAATGAATTTCCCATATCCATTTTTAAAATCAAATCAAAATGATTCGCAAATAACTCAAATAGTTATACCAGATGATTATAGTGATAATCATTTAGAAAAAGCTTTGTTAATTTCAACTTATTTAGGAAAAGAAGATAAAAGTAATCTTTACAAAGGAGAATTATTAAAGTATTCAGATCTAAAAAAACAAAATAATGAAAATAATATTATTTTTATTGGGAGTAAGGGATCACTTCCAACTGAAATAAATAATCTATTTAAAAATATTAATAATATAGACCTATCAAATTCAGCATTAATAAAATTAGGGGATTCTCCTTACAAAGGAAATGCTGAAAACTCAAAATTAATGTTAATAATATCAGATAAAGAAGATTATTATTTAAAGGCTATAAAATTTTTAATGAACAAAGAAATTACTACTCAAATAAGTAGTGATACATTTATTATAGATGATAGTATTAAAGAAGAAACACAAGTAAAAGATCTAGAAAATAGGATAACATTTGAAAGTTTAGGATTTACTCATATACAATTTAAAGGACCTTTTAGAAGGACAGGAACAATTTCATATTTTTTACCTAAAAATAAAGCTATTGCAAGTGGAGCAAAAATAAAATTAAATTTTAGATATTCAGAAAACCTAGATTTTAATCGTTCTTTAGTTACCATTTACATAAATGATATACCAATAGGTAGTAAAAAGTTAGAAAAGGAAAATGTAGCTTCAGATGAATTAGAAGTTCAAATACCTACAGATGTTATTAATAGCAATTATATAGAAGTAAGGATAGCTTTTGATTTAGAAACTATTGGATCTTACTGTGAAATAAGGCAAGAAGAAATGCCATGGGCATTAGTAAATGGAAGCTCATATATTAATTTAGAAACTAAAGATTTAACAGGATATTTCTTTAATAAGTATCCTTCACCTTTTATAATAGATGGTAAATTTAATGAACTGCTTTTTTCAGTTCCTGATAGCTTAAGCTCTAATGAACTTATAGCTGTAGGTAGAGTTTTTGCTTTAATAGGTAAGGACATAAGATATAACAATGGAATTTTTGAAGTTTCAAGATATTCTGCTTTAAATGGAAGAGAAAAAAATAAAAATTTAATAGTTTATGGAACTCCAGATTCAAATAAGCTAGTTAAGGATTTAAATGAAAAACTATGGTTTAAATATGAAGATAATTATAAATTTTTTATTGGAAATGAGAAATTATATTTAACCGAACCATTTAAATCTAAAATAGCATCTTTTCAATTAGATTCATCACCTTATAATAATCAAAAGGCAATGCTAGTAGTAACATCTCCTAATAAAGATGTGTTATTAGATTCTTTAGCTTATTTAGGTGACTCTAGTAAAATAGATAAGCTAATAGGAGACTCAGCAATAATAGATGAGTACGGAGATTTAAGAACATTTAAATTTAAGAAGGATGAAGAGAAGCCAGTATATGAAAAAGTAAAAAAATTAGATACTGCTGGAAGGGGCTTACTTGGAATTATAGTCCTAATAATTATATTCTTTACTGCTTCAACAATTATGTACTTTATAAAAAATAAAGAAAAAAAGAATAAGTAGTTTCATAAAGAACATATTTATAAAAAAACTATTATAAGATAAAATACGATAAATAATTTATATAATTATCGTATTTTATCATTGACTTTAACACTTTATTGTGATAAAGTGTTAATATAAGGAAGCGGATTCGGATATAAATATTAAAGGGGGATTTAATAATGAGTTTATTAAAAAAAATATTATCAAGTTCTTTAGTTGTATTAATGGCATTTGGATTAATTTCATGTGAAGGAAAGAAAATAAAAAATTCTATAGATAAAGATGAATTAATTTTGGGGTTTGATGATACTTTTGTTCCAATGGGATTTAAAGATGAAAATGGAGAATACACAGGTTTTGATATAGAACTAGCAAAAGAAGTTGGAGAAAAATTAGGTAAAACAATAAAATTCCAACCTATAGATTGGAGCATGAAAGAAACTGAACTTAATAACGGAAATATAGATTTTATATGGAATGGATATAGTGTAACAGAAGAAAGAAAAGAAAATGTTGAATTTTCAAAAGTATATTTAAATAACAGACAGGTTATTATAACATTAGCTAATTCAAAGATTAACTCAAAAGCAGATTTAAAGGGTGCAACAGTAGGTGCACAAAATCAATCAAGTGCTGTTGATGCAATAGAGGCAGATAAAGATATAGTTAAAAGTTTTAAAGATAGCAAGGTAGTTACATTTGAAACTAATAATGAAGCCTTAATGGATTTAGAAGCAGGTAGATTGGATGCTGTTGTAGCAGATGAAATTTTAATTAAATACTATATAAATCAAAGAGGAGCTGAAAAATATAAAATATTAAATGATGATTTTGGAAAAGAAACTTATGCCGTTGGTATGAGAAAAGATGATAAAGAATTAGTAGACGCATTTAATAAAGCTTTAGATGAAATAATTAAGGAAGGCAAAGCAGGAGAAATATCTAAAAAGTGGTTTGGAGAAGATATAATAGCTAAATAATATTTAAAATGAAATTCTAAAAACTTACTCATATGTAATTACGGAACTATCATATCAACAAAAATGTCTAACAGAGCCTAAGATTAAAGACGTTAATTAAGAAAGAGGTGCTTATTTTGAATTTATTAAATGAAGTCATAGCTCTTATGCCACAAGTATTAGAAGGGTTTAAAGTTACTATAGAAATATTTATAATGACTCTTATACTATCTATTCCACTAGGAGTAATAATAGCTCTAGGTAGAATTTCTAGAATAAAAATTTTAAAATCAATAACAGGAGCATATGTATTAATATTAAGAGGAACACCTTTATTACTACAAATTTTATTTATATTCTTTGGATTACCTTTATTAAATATAAGTATTCCAAGATTCCCAGCAGCAATTTTGGCAATGGTTTTAAATTATGGTGCTTATTTTGGTGAAATATTTAGAGCAGGAATACTTTCTATAGATAAGGGACAATTCGAAGGTGCTGAAGTACTAGGATTAAGTAAAAAAGATACTTTTTTTAGAATCATAATGCCGCAAGCATTAAAAAGAATATTCCCTCCTGTAGCGAATGAAGTTGTTACTTTAGTAAAAGATACAGCATTAGTATATGTAGTTGGGTTGGACGAGCTTTTAAAAGTTGCTAAGATAGCATCTAATAGATTATCTTCCATAATGCCTTTTGTAGTTGTAGGAATTGTTTATCTAATATTTAATGGTTTCTTAACTAAAGCATTAGAAGCTATGGAAAGAAAATTTAATTACTATCAGTAAGAATAATATATAATAGGAGGTGTTTTTATGCTTAAAATTCAGAGCTTGAAAAAAACTTTTGGGAAAACAGAAGTTTTAAAGGGAGTAGATTTAGAAATTAAAAGTGGTGAAGTAGTAGTTATAGTTGGATCTTCAGGAGAGGGAAAAACTACACTACTAAGATGTATAAATGGCTTAGAGTTTTGTGATGAGGGTACAATAGAAATTGATAATAAATTTTTATGTAAAGATGGAAATTATAAAGAGAAGGCAGAATTTAATGAAGCAAGAAGAGAAATAGGATTAGTATTTCAAAATTTTAATTTATTTCCACATATGAGTGTTATAGAAAACTTAATTGAAGCTCCTAAAAGAGTTTTAGGACAATCAGAAGAAACAGCAAATAAAAATGCTTCGAAAATTTTAGAATTTTTAGGATTAAGTGATAAATTAAATAATTATCCTTATGAATTATCAGGAGGTCAAAAACAAAGAGTAGCAATAGGAAGGGCATTAGCATTAAATCCTAAGTTAATGTGTTTTGATGAACCTACATCAGCTTTAGACCCAGGATTAACAGGAGAAGTTGCTAATTTAATAAGAGATCTTGCTAAAGATGGCATGAGCATGCTTATAATAACTCACGATATGGCATTTGCAGAGAAGGTTGCGGATAAAATATATTCAATGAAAAATGGCGTTTTAAGTGAAGGAAACATTTTTTAGAATTGAGATTATAATTAATCATTATAGATAGAAATTAAGTTTAAAATTAGCATGAAACTTTTGATGATAAAGTAAAATAGGGTACATCTAAAGAAGATGACCCTATTTTAATTTTATAGTTAAGCATTCACTATTAATAATTATCTATGAATTTTTTTATCATTCATTCTAAAAAAGATTTTTACTATTTCATTTATTGCAAATGGAATTAAAGATATTAATATTACAATTCCCCAATCTTTAAAGGTTAAGGAGTATACTTTAAAGATATTAGCTGTAAATGGCACTGTAATTATTGTGAATTGTAATAAGATACCAAATAATAAGGAGGCTACTAACCATTTATTTTTAAACACTCCAACTTGGAATAATGACTTAGATTCATTTCTTACAGAGAAGGAATAAAATAATTGAGAAACACTAAGTACAACAAACGCCATAGTCTGTGCATGTCTTAAAGAATCAGGATATAGGTATTCACCTAATACAAAAGCAAATAGCGTTGTTGCCCCTATTAAAACTCCATTTATAATTAGCAATTTACCCATTCTTCCTGAAAATAAGCTTTCTTTTTCGTTTCTCGGTGGAATATCCATAACTCCCTTATCTCCAGGGTCTACTCCTAGTGAAAGGGCAGGGAAACTATCAGTAATTAAATTAACCCAAAGAATGTGTATTGGTAAAAGTGGTGATTCCCAATTAAGTAGTATAGCAAAGAATAAAGCAACTACTTCACCTAAGTTACAACTTAGCAAGAATAAAATAGACTTCTTTATATTATTAAAGATATTTCTTCCTTCTTCTACAGCTTTTACTATTGTGGTAAAGTTATCATCTGTTAAAACCATATCAGCAGCACCTTTTGCAACATCGGTTCCTGTAATGCCCATTGCAACTCCTATATCAGCACTTTTTAATGATGGAGCATCGTTAACGCCATCTCCAGTCATAGAAACAATGTTTCCATGAGCTTTAAATGCTTTTACAATTTTAACTTTATGCTCAGGTGATACACGTGCAAAAACTTTATAGTTATTAACTATCTTAGTGAATTCTTCATCTGAATAAGTATCTATTTCACTACCTGACATAGCTTCTGAAATATCATTAGCTATTCCAAGCTCCTTAGCAATAGCAACAGCAGTATTTTTATGATCACCAGTTATCATTATAGTTCTAATTCCAGCATTTTTACTAACTTGAATAGATCCCTTAACTTCTTCTCTTGGAGGGTCTATCATTCCCATAAGACCTACAAAAATTAAGTCCTTCTCTAGATCATCTATTGCAACATGTTCATTTTCTATAGTTTTATATCCTAAAGCTAAAACTCTTAATGCATCATCAGACATTGAATTTGAAGCCTTAAGAATTTTATCTTTTTCTTCTTTTGTGAACTCTTTAATTTCTCCATTTAATAATATTTTATTTGATATTTTTAAAATGCTATCTATGGCTCCCTTGGTGAAAACATTAAAGCCTTTATCATAAGTATTTACAGTGGTCATAAGTTTCCTATCAGAATCAAATGGAATTTCATTGACTCTCTTGTGGATATTGTTTAGCTCATCTTTAAATATATTAACTTTGTTTCCAACATCAATTAACGCAACTTCTGTAGGATCACCTGTTTGAATTCCATCTTTTGAAGTGGAGTCATTACATAAAACCATACCATCAACTAAAAGTTTACTTTCATTATTATTAATGTCGATATCATCTAAGTTTTTAATTTCATAGTTAACGTAATATTTTTTAACAGTCATTTTGTTTATAGTAAGAGTACCAGTTTTATCAGAACAAATAATAGTTACAGAACCTAATGTTTCGACTGATGGAAGCTTTCTAATTATAGCATTTTCTTTTATCATTCTTTGAACTCCAAGAGCGAGAACGATAGCTACTATTGCAGGTAATCCCTCAGGAATAGCGGCAACTGCTAAGCTAATAGAAGTCATGAACATTTCAATAAAATCTCTGCCTTGAAACATAGAAACTATAAACATAATTATGGAGATACCAACAGCTAAAAATCCTAAATTTTTACCAAGTTGAGCTAATTTTTTTTGAAGAGGAGTTACATTTTCATCTTCGTTATCTAACATTTTAGCTATTTTACCAATTTGAGTATCCATACCTGTAGCTACAACTATGCCAGTTCCTCTACCATAAGTGGCGAGAGTAGACATAAATGCCATATTGTGCTGATCACCAATTGGAACATCTTTTTCTTCTTTTATAACTTGAGAATTTTTTTCAGAAGGAACGGATTCTCCTGTAAAGGCAGATTCCTCAATTTTCAAATTTGCAGACTCTATTAATCTTAAGTCGGCAGGGATATATCTTCCTGCATCTATTATAGCTATATCTCCAACAACAACCTCTTCTGATGGGATTTCTATAATTTCACCATTTCTTTTTACTAAAGCCTTAGGGGTAGACATATTTTTAAGAGCTTCTAAGGCTTTTTCTGCTTTGGATTCCTGAATAACTCCAATTATAGCATTAATGAATATTACGATTAATATTATTATTGCATCACTAATTTCCCCTACTATAGCAGAAATTATTGCTGCAATTAATAAAATATAGATCATAACATCATTAATTTGAGCCAGAAAAAGTTGAAAAGTAGACTTTTTCTTTTTTCCTTGGAGTTTGTTTGGACCATTTTTTTCTAATCTTGTTTTTACTTCTTCTGAAGAAAGACCATTAATCATATTAGATGATAATTCTTTTATTATTTCTTCAGAACTTTTATTAAACCACATTTAAATACCTCCAAACCTTCTAAAATTTGTAAAATTAAATTCCTTATATAAGTATAGCATAATTATTTTCATTAATATTAATACATGGAAAAAAAAGTGATAAAAAAGTGATTGTTAATGATATAATATTCTGTAGAGAAAGGGTGAAGAATATGGAAATAAGTAGAGTAAATAGAAAAAGTCCTATTAAACAAGATAGAAGAGTAGTTGCAGAAAAAAAAGATTTTTCACAAAGTTTTAATCAAGCTAGGGAAAGAAAGTCAGAAGAGCAATTAAAGCAAATGATTGAAGAAATACATAAAAAAGGTAATAGACTAGTAATTACTAAAACATATGGGGATGTTATAGCATATAAAAAGTTAATAAAAGAATATCTAGAGTCTATTTTAAGATTTATGTATGATACTAAAAAAGATATTAGCTTTTGGCAAACTCAATATTTTATAACAGTAGATACAATAGATGGAAAGCTTGAAGATTTAACTAAATCTTTTTTAACTGGAGAAGTAGATAACTTAAACATGGCAGCATCAATAGATGAGATTCAAGGATTAATAGTTGATATATATAGATAATATAAATAATAAAACTATAAATGATAAATCTCTTAAGCATAATATATTTAGTAATAGACAGATAATTTCAAAAATTTAAAGATTACTTGAAAATTATTATCAATAAGGCTATTATATAAATAATACATAGCAATAAAAGGAGGTATTTATGGTAAAAAGATTTATTAGTTATTATAAACCATATAAAAAGTTATTTTTCTTAGATATGTTTGCAGCACTTATAGCAGCAGCATGTGATCTTGTTTATCCTATGATGACAAGAACTTTAGTAAATGATAGTATTCCAAATAGAAATATAAGAATGCTAGTTGTTTTTGGTGTTACTTTATTAGTTATATATATAATAAAAGCAGCTTGTGGTTACTTTATGCAATATTATGGACATGTTATGGGTGTACATATGCAAGGTGATATGAGGAAGGATATGTTTTTACATCTTCAAAAATTGCCTAATACTTATTTTGATAATAACAAAACAGGAGATTTAATGAGTAGGATGATAAATGACCTTATGGAAGTGTCAGAGCTTGCTCATCATGGTCCAGAGGATTTATTTATTTCACTTGTAATGTTAATTGGATCATTTACAGTATTATGTACAATAAATATACCATTAACACTTATAATATTTGCATTTATACCATTTATAGTTTTATTTACATGGAAGCAAAAAAATAAAATGCTAAGTGCTTTTATGGAGACTAGGGTAGAAACATCATCAGTAAATGCTAATTTAGAAAACTCTCTTTCAGGAATAAGGATAACGAAGGCTTTTGTATCACATGATCATGAAATTGATAAGTTCCAAAATGGAAACAACAGATTTAAAAATGCTAGAGCAAGAGCATATAAGGTTATGGCAGAATATTTTGCAGGAGTAGGTTTTGGAATAGACATACTAGATTATGTGGTATTAATAGCAGGTGGTATATTTACATACTTTAATATTATAAACTTAGGGGATTTCTTTGCATATCTTTTATATATAAAATTATTTACTCAACCAATTAAAAAGCTAGTTAATTTTATGGAACAATATCAAAATGGAATGACTGGTTTTAAAAGATTTGTATCAATAGTAGATGAGAATGTTGAAAAGGATGGAAGTTTAGAACTTAAGGATGTTAAGGGAAGTATAAAATTTGAAAATGTACATTTTAGTTATGATGAAAAGAATATTTTAGAAGGCATAGATTTAGAAATAGAGAAGGGCAAGATGTTAGCTTTAGTTGGGCCATCAGGTGGTGGAAAAACAACGTTTTGTAATTTGATTCCTAGATTTTATGATGTAACAGAAGGAAATATTTCTATAGATGGATTAAGTATTTATGATGCTACTTTAGAGTCTTTAAGAAAAAATATAGGAATAGTTCAACAAGATGTATTTTTATTCACAGGTACAATAAAAGATAATATATTATATGGAAAACATGATGCAACTGATGAAGAGATTATAATAGCAGCTAAAAGAGCAAATATACATGAATTTATTATGAATTTACCAGAAGGATATGATACTTATATAGGAGAAAGAGGCGTTAAATTATCAGGAGGACAAAAGCAAAGAATATCAATAGCAAGAGTATTCTTAAAAAATCCACCTATTTTAATATTAGATGAAGCTACATCTGCATTAGATAATACAACAGAATATATGATACAAAAATCTTTAGAAGAGCTTTGCAATGGAAGAACTACTATAGTAGTGGCACATAGATTATCTACAATTAAAAATGCAGATGAAATTTTAGTATTGACAGATCAGGGAATTGAAGAAAAGGGAAGTCATGAAATACTTCTTGAAAAAGGTGGTATTTATAAGGAACTTTATGAATCTCAATTTGCACATTTAAAAAAATAATAAAATATATTAATTGGGGGAAAATAAAAGGGTAAAAGCACCCCTATAACCTATTGACTAAAAATGATAAATTGTGTAAAATTAATTGGAATAATACCCCATATGGGTATGATAGGAGGATAATTTATATGGTTCAACATATATCTGAAGTAGATTTTAATGAAGTGGTATTAAAATATGAAGGAGTTGTTTTAGTTGATTTTTGGGCAACTTGGTGTGGTCCTTGTAAAATGATAGCTCCTGTACTAGAAGAAGTAGCTAATGAAGTAAATAATGCTAAATTTGTAAAAGTGGATGTGGATCAAAATCCTAATTTAGCAAATAAGTATCAAATATCTAGTATCCCAACTTTAATGGTATTTAAAAATGGTGCTCCTGTAGACACTTTGGTTGGGTTTATGCCAAAGGACTCTTTAAAAGCTGCAGTTATTAAGCATCTGTAATTATAAAGAGGTAGAAAAGTGAGCGAAAGATATGATATTGCAATAGTGGGCAGTGGCCCAGCTGGTTTGTCAGCAGCTTTAAATGCAAAAATAAGAAATAAAAAGTTTATTATTTTTGGTTATAGTAATTTAACTAATAAGCTAGTTAAAGCCCCAAAAATTAATAACTATTTAGGCTTTTATGGAATGACTGGGGAACGCATTAAAGAAATCTTTCAAGAACATTTAAATGCTATGGATATTGAGATAACAGAAGAAAGAATTAATAGTATTTATGCAATGGGAGAGTATTTTGCCTTAATGGCTAATGATAAAACCTATGAAGCAAAATCAGTTATTATAGCAACGGGAATAGAATATACAAGGCCTATTGAAGGTGAAGAAAAGTACTTAGGTAAAGGTGTAGGGTACTGTGCAACTTGCGATGCACCTTTATATAAAGGAAAAGTAGTAACAATAATAGGACACAATAAAGAGGCTGAAGAAGAGGCAAACTATGTTTCAGAATTAGCAGGCGAATTATATTATATTCCTATGTATAAGAATAATTATAAATTAAAAAACAATATAAAAATAATTGAAGATAAGCCTAAAGAAGTTGCTGGAGAGTTAAAGGTTAATAGATTAATTTTAAATAATACAGAGTTAGAAACTGATGCTGTATTTATATTAAAAGATTCCATATCTCCAGGGCAATTAGTACCAGGTTTAAAAATAGAAGATAATCACATTGCTGTTGATAGACTTATGAGAACTAATATACCAGGCTGCTTTGCAGCGGGAGATTGCGTAGGTAAGCCATATCAATATATAAAGTCAGCAGGTGAAGGGAATATTGCAGCACTTAGTGCAGTTAAATATTTAGATTCAATCTCTAAAAACAAATAAAGTTAAATTGAGTGTATAGTACTTAAAAAGTGCTATACACTTTTTTTATGTGGAGGAAAGTATAAAAGTTTGAAAATGTGATTATATAAGTTTTTAGTAATTTAATGTAGAAATGTAGATTTATTTTATACTTTCCATACCTTTAGTTTGTATGTGGACATATATGATTAGACTTTTTATAATATGTACAAATTATTAAGTTTAAAGAAATTTAGACAAATAATAAATATTGTCTAAATACATTTTAATTTTAAGAAACTATAATATTAATTAGAAAGACAAACAATCTAGAAGGAAAGTTGAGGGATCATTTTATGAGTAAAAAAACAAAAAAAACTAACATAAATCCCCTATTAGCAGTAGGTGCAATTGCAGGGGCAGCTGCAGTAGCAACAGTAGCAGCTAAAAGATTAAAAAATAATGAAGAAAAAAAATCAGCATTTGTAACTTTTACAGAAAATTTTGATGATAATAAGGAAAGACAAGTATACTTTGTTGGTGGAGGATTAGCATCATTAGCAGGAGCTGCATACTTAGTTAGAGATTGTAATTTTAAAGGCGAAAATATTCATATTATTGAGGGTATGCATATTTTAGGTGGAAGTAATGATGGTGCAGGTGATCCTGTAAATGGTTTTGTATGTCGTGGTGGTAGAATGTTAAATGAAGAAACATATGAGAACTTTTGGGAATTACTTAGAAGTGTACCATCATTAGAGATGCCTAGTATGAGTGTTACTGAAGAAATACTAAATTTTGATCATTTACACCCAACACATGCACAAGCTCGTTTAATTGATAAATTTGGTGTTATACAAGATGTAGAGGGTATGGGATTTAATAATGCTGACCGTATGGCACTTGGTAAATTAATGATTACTAAAGAAGGAAAATTAGATGATTTAACAATTGAAGATTGGTTTAAAGATACACCACATTTCTTTACAACAAATTTCTGGTATATGTGGCAAACAACATTTGCTTTCCAAAAATGGTCTAGTTTATTTGAATTCAAACGTTATATGGAACGTATGATATTTGAATTCTCACGCATAGAAACATTAGAAGGTGTTACTCGTACTCAATATAATCAATACGAATCAGTTATAGTTCCATTAAAAGCATATTTAGATGGATTTGGTGTTGACTTTAGCATAAATGCAACAGTAACTGATTTAGATTTTAAACCAGGTGAAGGAATAACAGTAACAGCTATTCATATAGAAGATGAAGACGGAGAAAAAGTAATTGAACTTAAAGATGGAGATATATGTATTATGACTAATGCTTGCATGACAGATAGTGCAACACTAGGAGATCTTAATACTGCACCTGAGTATAATCCGGACAAACCAATATCAGGGGAACTTTGGTCAAAGGTTGCTAAAAAGAAACCAGGTCTTGGAGATCCTGAGCCATTTTTTGGACATCCAGATGAAACTAATTGGGAAAGTTTTACTGTAACATGTAAGGGAAATAAATTATTAAAACTTATAGAACAATTTTCAGGAAATATACCAGGAAGTGGAGCTTTAATGACATTTAAGGATTCAAATTGGTTAATGAGTATAGTTGTTGCAGCTCAACCTCACTTTAAAAATCAGCCAATGGATACAACTATATTCTGGGGATATGGACTTTATACAGATAAAATTGGAGACTATGTAAAGAAACCAATGAGAGAATGTACTGGTGAAGAATTATTAATTGAACTTTTACATCACCTACATTTCGAAGAGCAAATAGATGAAATTATGGATACAGTAGTAAATGTAATCCCATGTATGATGCCATATATTGATGCTCAATTCCAACCACGTAAAATGGCTGATAGACCACAAGTAGTTCCACAAGGGTCAACTAACTTTTCAATGATAAGTCAATTTGTTGAAATACCAGAAGACATGGTATTTACTGAAGAGTACTCAGTACGTGCAGCTAGAATTGCAGTTTACACATTATTAAATGTGAAGGATAAGAATGTTATTCCAGTAACTCCTTACAAGAAGGATCCAAAAGTATTATTAAAGGCAGTTAAAAAATCTTATAGTTAGAATATTTTTATAAAGATATTAAATTAACTTATAAATAGAAAACAGAAACTTTAAATCCAAAACCACCCTATTAAGTAGATATATAATATTCTTAATAGGGTGATTTTTTATGATAAGAAAAATAAAAATAGTTGAATATAGGCTTAAAGAAATTGCTGAAGAATTAAAGATTAATAGGTTAATTAAAAAAATAAAGAGTTAGAAAGGAATACTGAAACAAGGATTACAGTTTATAAATTATTAAGTGTAAAAGATAAAAAAGTAATTTCAGTAATTCTATAAAAGAAAGATTTAAAAGGTCTATTAAAGTTCCTAAAAAATCTTTATGAAATGCTTTACATTAAAGCTGCTTTAAGGTTTATAATGTTAAAGTAAATTTATAAAATTTTAAAGGAGGAAATTTATATGAAAAAAAGAATTTTATCATTATGCTTAGTAGGAATATTATCATTTGTATCAGTAGGATGTGCTCAAAATAAATCTGAAGGAACTAAGGAAAGAAAACCAGTTGAAATTTATTTAACAAGACATGGTAAAACTATGTTAAATACAACAGATAGAATGCAAGGATGGTGTGATGCTCCACTTACAGAACCAGGTATAGAAGTAGCTGAGTACTTAGGAAAAGGACTTGATGCAGAGGGAATTAAATTCGATGCTGCTTATTCTAGTGATAGTGGACGTGCTATAGAAACTGCTAATATAGTCTTAGATAAAAGTGGACAGCCAGATTTAAAAGTAAATCAAAGTAAAGATTTAAGAGAAGTATCTTTTGGAATTTATGAAGGGGAAAAAACTGAAACTGCATGGGCAGAAGTAGCAAAAGCTAACAATATGACTTTTGAGGAATTTATGGATACTCTCGATATGTCAAGAAATTTAGATATGAATGCAAAAATGCCAGAAAATGATATGGCTGAGAGTTCTGAAGAACTTGTAAATAGAGCAAAACCTGCAATGGATAAAATTGCAAAGGAAACAGAGGATAATGGTGGAGGAAAGGTATTAATTGTATCACATGGTATTACAATAATGAGTTTCTTAGAGCAAATAGCACCAGGAAGTACAGAGGAGCTTATTTCAGGATTAAAAAATGCTAGTGTATGTAAAGTTGTTTATCAAGATGGAAAATACACATTAGAATCAGTAAATGATATGAGCTATGTAGAAAAAGGAAAAAATCAAAAATAGTACTACAAGTTTAGAGTATGTTATAAAACTAGGACTTGATTATAAGTCTTAGTTTTTTTATGCTGTGAAGATTGTTGTAAGATATATAGAAATAATACAGTGGCAGAAGGATAGTCCTTTTGCCACTGTATTTTAGTAATGTAGGTACTTTGTTTTAAACAAAAGTACCTACACTACTATAATATAAATCAAATAATCTCAATCCAAGCCTGAAAATAATCATAAGGGTAATCAGAAGCTAAGTATTGAGCTAAAATTATTCCAGGTTTAGAATTAATTGAATGAATATAATCAAGATGCTTATCTAGAGTTAATTTATCAATAATATCATCTTTAACTGGTAAAAGACAGGTTATGTAAGTATGTGGATTATTGTCATTTTCCCATAGAGCTTTTTTAGAGGTATCAGAACTATTTACTGAAATTGTACCATAATAATTTATACTACACTTGGTAAAGTCTGTTACAAAGGACAAAACATGTTGATTTTGAATGTACTCAAGTACGTTTTCTGTTTCACTTAAACGTAAGTGTACTATTTTATTAAATTTTGGAGTGGAAATTGAATAAGGCCGTTCTTGCAATTCCCTAAATAGTTGAATTTTTTCTAAAGAATAATTTATTTTATTTAAAGTTTTATTTAAATCTTCTATTTTATTTTGAATTTCAGTTTGCGATTCTTTTAATAATTCTTCGTTATCATCAATACCCATCTGCAATATATCTTTTAATCTTTTTATAGGTAGATTTAAGCTTCTATAGAACTTTATATCACAAATTTCAAGTAAATTATCTGTACTATATTCACGATAATCGTTTTCATCATTTCTTATAGAAGATATTAAGCCTTCACTTTCCCAGTATCTTAATGTTGATTTCGGAATACTAAAAAGTTTTGAAATTTTATCAATAGTATATGTTTTACTCATTTTTATCACCATACATTATTTTAACTTTTATGCTTTATATAGTCAATTGAGCTAATAAAAATTAGATATAAAAAATTCAAAAGAAATGCTTTACATTAAAGTGGCTTTAAGGTTTATAATTTAATCAAATAAAGGAGGGAATTATTATGTTTTCAAAATTTCAAAGATTTCTAGAAAAGTTTGTTGGGCCTATTGCCCAAAAGATGTCAGAAAATAAGGTTGTTCAGGCATTGACTAATGGTATGATGTCAGTATTACCAGTATCATTAGGTGTTGCTTTTATAGCTATTGTAGGAAATTTGCCAATAGGTCCATGGCAAACATTATTAGAAAACTTAGGGTTAACGCAAGTAATCCAAGATTTACTTAATATTACTAATGGATTATATGCTATATATATTGTATGCACAATAGCATATGAAACGGCTAAAATTGAAGGTGAAAATCCTATTACTTCTTTAATTTTAAGTTTAGCTTTTTTCTTAGTTTTAGCACCACAAAGTCAAATAGAATTAGCTCCAGGGGAGTATGCAGCATTTCTTAAAACTTCATCTATTGGAAGTGAAGGGATTTTTGTTGCAATGATTGTGGCAATATGTGTTACACGACTATATAGCTATTTAATGAAGAAAAATATAAAAATCAAGCTTCCAGATTCAGTACCACCAATGGTAACAGATTCATTAAGTCCAACTTTTGTTGCTATGATTATTTTTGTACTAGCATTTGCGGTTAAAGCAATATTTATATTTACACCATATGGAAATGCTATGGATTTTGTAAATGCTGTAATTACAAATCCAATTACTAATGTAGGTGTAACTCCATTGTCTATAGTACTAATATTTACTTTTGCTAATATACTATGGTTTTTTGGTGTTCATCCAAGTGCTATAATAAATATTTTTTATGCAGTTGCAGCACCAGTTTTAGTTGCAAATGTAGGAGCATTTTTAGCAGGAGAACCTTTACCATATTTAGAGATGTTATTTATGCTTAGTATACTTATGATTGGAGGTACTGGTAATACATTAGGACTTGCAATTAGTATGTTATTTGCAAAATCAGAGCGTTTTAAATCTATGAGAAAATTAACATTTATACCAAGTATATTTAATATAAATGAACCATTAATTTTTGGTATTCCAATTGTTTTAAACCCAATATTCTTTTTACCTTTAATATTATCAACTGCTTTAGGTGGAGGTATTATTCATATATTTTATAAAATAGGATTTTTAAACTTTTATAATCCAACTATTGAATTACCATGGGTAACACCACCAATTATTGTTGAATGGGTAGAAGGAGGATTCCGTTTTGCTTTTGTTATGGTTATAGTAATAGCAGCTTTAACATTATTATATTTACCATTTTTCAAAATGGCTGATGAAAAGGCTCTTCAAGAAGAGAGAATGCAAGCTCAAGAAGTAGGTGGGCAAGCTCAAGAAATAAGTGGGGAGGCCTAACCAGATGACTTTTCCAAAGAATTTTTTATGGGGAGGAGCTATTTCTGCCAATCAGTGTGAAGGAGCTTATAACGTTGATGGAAAAGGTTTAAGTAGCGCTGATATTGCAACAGTATGTAATCCCGAACATAAAAGAGAATATACAAAAGGAGTAATAGAGGGAAAATATTATCCATCTCATGAAGCTATAGATTTTTATAATAGATATAAAGAAGATATAGCAATGTTTGCAGAAATGGGTTTTAAATGTTTTAGATTTTCAATAAACTGGCCACGTATTTTCCCTAATGGAGATGAACTTGAACCAAATGAAGAAGGGTTAAAATTTTATGATTCTTTACTAGATGAATTAGATAAGTATGGAATAGAACCGATAGTAACAATTTCTCATTATGAGGTTCCTTATAATTTGGTTGAGAAATACCAATCATGGAAAAATAGAAAAATGATAGATTTCTACGTTAATTTTTGTGATACATTATTCAGAAGATATAAAGATAGAGTTAAATATTGGATGACATTCAATGAAATAAACGTAATAGGATACAAATCATTTTTTTCAACAGGAATTAATACAAACAACACTGAGTTAATAATGCAAATGGCTCATCATCAATTTGTAGCTAGTGCTAAGGCAGTATCATTAGCACATAGCATATCTAGTGATATGAAAGTTGGAATGATGCTTATGTATGGACCATCATATCCTCGTACATGTAATCCATTAGATATCATGGAAGCGATAAAAGATGATGATGAAACCTATCATTATTCTGATGTACAAGTTAGAGGCAAGTATTCTAATAAATCAAAAAAATTATTTAAAAGCAATGATATTAAAATAGTAATGGAGCCAGAAGATGAAGATATTCTAATGAAAGGGAAAGTAGATTTCATAGGCTTTAGCTATTATATGTCTTGGACATCTGGGATAGATGTTGAAGAAGTGAACGGAAATATGACTGAAGGTGGAGAAAATCCTTATTTAGAAAAGAGTCAATGGGGATGGCAAATAGATCCTGTTGGATTACGTATAAGTTTAAATAAGTTATATGAACGTTATGAAAAGCCTTTATTCATAGTTGAAAATGGATTAGGTGCAAAAGATGTTCTTACTGAAGATGGTAAAGTACATGACGAATATAGAATAGAATATTTGAGAAGACATATCCAAGAAATGGGACGTGCTATTGATGAAGATGGTGTTGACTTAATAGGATATACTCCTTGGGGATGTATTGACTTAATAAGTGCAAGTACAGGGGAAATGTCTAAGAGATATGGTATGATTTATGTAGATAAAGATGATAAAGGGAATGGAACATTAAAACGATATAAAAAAGATAGTTTTTATTGGTATAAAAAAGTCATTGAAAGTAATGGAAAAATTTTATAATTTAGAAATTTAATTTAATAATAATTAATAAAAAATTTTGATATTATAAGTATAATTGAGGGGAATTAAAAATGTTTAAGAAAAGAAAGATTACGAATATATTAGCTGGTTTAACAATTTGCATTCTTGGTAGTGTGATAACAGGATGCGGCTCAGGAAATAAAAGTACACTTGATACTTCAAATGTAACACTTATAACTAAGGTTAGTCCATATGGTGAAGTCGGATATGCTATGGTTTGTGATTTTGGAGATACAGTTGATTCAAAATATTTAGATCCTAAAAATTTTAGTGTAGAAACAACTGTTGACAATAAAACTGAAACTAGAAATATTACAAGAGTATATACCAATAGTGAAATAGCTATATCAGATGAGTCAAAGGATGGAAAATATGTTGTAATTGAGTTAAATCCAGAAGATGCTAATGCGACAACACTTGGATTTAATGAAGAGGCATTTTTAAATTATAGAAATGAAATTAACTATACAGTAACTTTAAAATCTAATATAAAAACAAAAAATGGCAGTGAATTTAAGGCTACATCTGATAAAGTTAAATATTCCAATATAGTTACTCCTGTTGCAGATGATTTTAAAAAGTTAACGTATAAGGATGCATCTGGAAATACTATTAATTATGGATTATTCGAGCCAAAGAAAGAAGACGGAAAGAAATATCCATTAATATTATTTTTACATGGTTCAGGTGAAAGAGGTAGTGACAATCTTATGCATTTAATTGGAAATCAAGGTGCAACAGCTTGGGCAGAACCTGAACAACAAGCAAAAAATCCAGCATATGTATTAGCCCCACAAGCACTTGCTAAAGAAGAGTTAACAATGTATTGGGTAGAAGAGCCAAATTATACAACAGTATTAAACTTATTAAAAGAAACTATTGATAAGAATGATGTAGATAAAAATAGAATTTATGTTGTTGGAATGTCTAATGGTGGTATTGGAACTTGGAATATAATTGAAAAGAACCCAGACTTATTTGCTGCTGCAGTTCCTATTTGTGGTATTGGAGATGTTAGTAAAATGAATCTTGGGGATGAGTATAAGCCAGTAAGTGATTTTACTAATTTTGAAAAGATAAAGAATATGCCAATTTGGATTTACCATGCAGTTGATGATCCATTAGTCGATGTAAGATATAGTAGAGATGCTAAAAAAGTAATAGAAGAATTAGGTGGTACTAAAGTTAAGTATACAGAATATCCAGAAGGTACTGTATTGCCAATGGGACATTTTTCTTGGGTTCCTGCACTGCAAGATCAAGAAATGATAAATTGGTTATTTAGTCAAACAAAATAGAATTTACCTTTAGATTTTGAATTTTTAGACGAAAAATAGCATTTAGTAAACAATGAATAGATTAAATATAGTAAGGTAATGGAGAGGAGTTTTAAATATGAAAAAGATACTTTTAGTTTGTAACGCAGGTATGTCAACAAGCTTACTAGTAAATAAAATGAAAGAAGCTGTTGCAAAGGAAAGTGAAGAATATCAAATAAATGCACATCCGATTTCTGAAGTTAAAGAGAAGGGAGCAGATTGCGATATTATTTTACTTGGACCACAAGTTAGATTCCAATTAAATAAGGTTAAAGAGATGTTACCAGATAAAAAGATAATGGTAATTGATATGGCAGCTTATGGAACTATGAATGGAGCAAAGGTTGTTGCAGATGCAAAGAAAGAAATGGGGATATAGATAGTATGCAAAGCACAGAATTAATAAGCTTCCAAATTATTTCTGCTGTAGGAACAGCAAGAAGTATGTATATAGAAGCTATACAAGAGGCGAAAAAAGGAAACTTTCAAAAAGCACAAGAGTTAATAGATGAAGGTGAAAAAATATTCAATGAAGGACATCACTGTCATGGTGAGTTAATTCAACAAGAAGCTGCAGGAAATAAAACAGAATTTGAACTGTTATTAATGCATGCTGAGGACCAATTAATGGTTGCAGATGCTTTTAAAACAATTTCTGAAGAGTTTATAGAAGTTCACAAGGCTTTAAAAGGACAATAGATTATTGAAATCAGAAGCTAAAACAATATAGTATTTCATACAGTTAAAAATTTAAATATAAGAGCAACGAGACTCTATATAAGTATAATTTCTATTTATTAAATATTACTGGAAATTTCAATTTCCAGTAATATTTTTATT
Source organism: Clostridium sp. LS3 (assembly GCF_055330225.1). Classification (NCBI taxonomy): domain Bacteria; kingdom Bacillati; phylum Bacillota; class Clostridia; order Eubacteriales; family Clostridiaceae; genus Clostridium; species Clostridium sp. LS3. The sequence goes on along the minus strand of NZ_CM143921.1, from coordinate 3,029,204 downwards.
TAAGCAAGATAATGTATATTTTTTAAGGATAAATCATCGATTTTCTAAATAAGGCTGATACATCATAAATGCATGATTTTCAGATATATACTCATCTTTAAGTTCAGTCCCTTCTAGATTAAAAACTTTTCTATATATAATATTATTTCTAATATAATGCCCAAAAAAGCCAGGTGTTATAGAATGATCTTTTTCATAAATTTCATATTTATAATTGCAAATTTCAGTAGAGCGCCATTCACCTACAAGATTATCTTTAGTAAGATACAGTTTTAGCTGATAAGGCTTATTTGTAGTGTTTTTAATTTCTAAGTCTAAATAGTTAAAGTGGCAAGTGGCACCAGAGCCAAAAGGTTGAGTTCTATTAATATCAGGGAAAACATCATGACTATGTCTATATCTTTCAGTAACAGTTAAAGGTGTATGAAGAGTGATCCAATAAAGTAAGTTAGATAATTGGCAAAGGCCTCCACCAACACCAGGTTTAAAATCTCCATTTGAGCAAAGAATTACACCATCCTTATAACCTTTTCTATAAGTGGGCTTTCCAATAAGTTTCCAGTAAGAAAAATACTCTCCAGGCATAATAACAACGCCATCAATTTTTCTTAATGCAAGCTTCAAGTTCTCAATCTTATTATATTGCAAATACATATCTACATTCTTTAGCTTTCTATAAAGAGGAGTGCTATGTTTAAAAATTATATGATTAAAATGTTCTTTATAAATATTTTTACTATAAGAATTTTTAGAAAACCACCAGTATAAATACTTTCTCATCTTATAGTAAGTTTCTCCTAAGAACAATCTTAATCTACTACGATTAACAGGCTTTCTCTCAACATAGGACATAAATTTCCCTCCTAAAATATAATAAAATATGGTTGTGAAATAATAGAAAATATAAACAAGTAGTCATGTTAAATAATTTAAATCTTCATTTTGTAATCCATAGAAATAAAAATGGAAGTAATTCAGTATACTGAATTACTTCCATTTTTATTTTGTTTTTTATATATTTATTCCTTAATTATTTAGTTTCTTCACCCATTAGTTCACTTATAAGTTCTTTTACAGAAATTATTTTGTCTATTCTATGAGCATTTCCTCCACAGAAAATTAATCCATTATCTAAGTCACCTTTAACAGAATTAATTAAAGCAGAAGTTATGCAATATGGTGTATCAGCAGGATTACAAGGAATTAAACAGTTATAACATTTAGTTATCTTCAGTTTACCAAGGCTAAGTTTATCTAAAAATTTATTTTTAATAGCTCTTCCTGGCATTCCAACTGGACTTACAGTTATTTTAATATCTTCCTTCTTGCAGTTTACATATGCTTCCTTAAAATTAGGATGAGCATCACATTCATGAGTTGCTACAAATCTAGTTGCCATTTGAACTCCACTAGCTCCAAGACTTAAGTATTTAAGCATATCTTCATGAGTGAATACACCACCAGCAACTACAATAGGTATATTTGTGTTAAACTCATTTTCAAATATTTTAACTTCTTTCATTATATTTAAAACATTATTATCGAAGTTTTTAATTTCATCTTGTAGATTGTTAGCTTTAAATCCAAGATGACCTCCAGCCATTGGACCTTCAACGATTATTGCATCAGCAGTTCTATTAAAATGCTTTTTCCAATATCCTAAAATTACTCTTACAGCTTTTGAAGAAGAAACAATAGGAGCTATTTTTATAGAGCTTTCTTTTGTGATTTCAGGTAGATTTAGTGGAAGTCCAGCACCAGATATAATTAAGTCTGCTCCAGCTTCAATTGCTGTTTTAACATGCTCAACGTAATTGTTCATGGCAACCATTAGGTTTACACCTATTATTCCATTTGCGCTTATCTCTTTAGCTCTTTTTATATGTTTTGATAAACCCCTAAGGTTAGCTTTTAATGTATTAGTTTCAAAATCATCTTCCATATAACCTGCATGAGCACCGGAGATAACACCGATGGCACCATTCTTTGCAACATTACCAGCAAGATTTGATAGAGATACTCCAACTCCCATTCCCCCTTGAATTACAGGGACTTTAGCTATTAAATTACCAATGATTAATGGTTTAATATTCATAATTTTACTCCTTTAAATTTACTAAATAATACTTTGATAATCAAAGTATTATTTAATAGTATAATCTAGAAATTTAAAAAATACAATAATTAAAAAAAAGTTACGAATCTTGACAAATTAAAAAAATGGTATTATTATGATGGTATTACTTTGATAGTCAAAATATTTGAGAGGTGATGAAAGAAGCGAAGAGACAAAAATATATATTTCAACCAACTTTTAGTTATTTAATTGGACTTATATTAACATCATATATACAAATATAAATTTAAAAAATAGTAACTTAATATACGAAAAAACTTTGATTATTAAAATATTTGATGAATACAATTTTATGTATTTAAATATCAAATTTTAGAAAGAGGCGTTAAATGAAAGGCGTAAAAGTAGTTGGATTAGGTCACTATTGTCCAGAAAACATTATTAGTAATAAAGATTTAGAGAATATAGTTGATACTACTGATGAATGGATAATAAAAAGAACAGGGATAAAAGAAAGAAGAATATCTACTGGAGAAGGAACTGTTGAATTAGCTTATAAAGCGGCTTTAGAAGCCTTAAAAAACAGCAATTGTAGTAAAGATGATATTGATTTAATAGTAGTAGCAACAACTTCACCAGATAAAATAATGCCATCTACAGCATGTAGTGTGCAAGGTCTTCTAGGTTGCAAAAATGCAGCAGCTTTTGATGTGTCAGCAGCATGTTCAGGATTTGTATATTCCCTAATTGTGGCATCTAGTTTAATTAAAGGTACTGATAAAAAAAGAGCTTTAGTAATTGGATCAGAAGTTTTATCTAGAATAGTAGATTGGACTGATAGGGGAACCTGTATACTATTTGGAGATGGAGCTGGAGCAGCAGTAATTGAAATTTCAAATGATGAAGAAGGTATTATAAGCACCTGTTTTTCATCAGACGGAAATTTAGGAGAGAAAAGTTTAGTTGGAGGCCAATTAGAGCTTAATACACCTTTTGCAAAAGAAAAAAAATCTGAAAAAAGATATATAGAAATGAAAGGTGCAGAAGTTTTTAAATTTGCAGTATCAATATTACCTCAAATAGTGAATGAACTATTAGAAAAGGCAAATGAAGATATAGCAAATATAAAATATATAGTACCTCATCAAGCAAACTTAAGAATAATTGATGAGGCTGCAAGAAGATTAAAATTAGATAAAGATAAGTTTTATGTTAATGTTGATAAATATGGTAATACTTCAGCAGCAAGTATTCCAATAGCATTAAGTGAGCTTCTTGAAAAAGGTCTAATAAATAGAGGAGATAAAATAATTGTAGCTGCCTTTGGTGGAGGATTAACCTGGGCAGGAGCATTAATTAAATTTTAGGAGGATTTTAAAATGGTATTTGAAAAAATTAAAGGCATAGTAGTAGAACAATTAGGAGTTAACGAGGAAGAAGTAAAATTAGAAACTAGTTTCATAGAAGATTTAGGAGCAGATTCATTAGATTTATTCCAAGTTGTAATGGATCTTGAAGATGCATTTGATGTAAAGGTAGAAAATGTTGAAAATATTAAAACTGTAGGAGATGCAGTAAAGTATATAGAGAATGCTATAGAAAAATAGAGTGGAGGAAATCTCATGAACAATAATATTTGCAAATTGTTAAATATTAAATACCCTATTTTTCAAGGGGGAATGGCGTGGGTTTCAGATAGTTCTTTAGCAGCTGCAGTATCCAATGCAGGTGGACTTGGAATAATAGCAGGAGCAAATGCTCCTGCAAGTTTCGTAAGAGAAGAAATTAGAAAGACAAAAGAATTAACTGATAAACCTTTTGGACTTAATATAATGTTACTTTCAGAGAATGCAGGTGAGTTAGCTCAAATTGCAATTGAAGAAGGAGTTAAGGTTATTACAACTGGAGCAGGAAACCCAGGAAAGTACATTGAAAAATGGAAAGAAGCGGGAATAAAAGTTATTCCTGTAGTTGCATCAGTTGCATTAGCTAGAAGAATGGAAAGAGCAGGAGCAGATGCAATAATTGCAGAAGGTTGTGAAGCTGGAGGTCATATAGGAAAGTTAACAACAATGGTTTTAGTTCCTCAAGTTGTAGATGCAGTAAATATTCCTGTTATTGCAGCAGGTGGAATAGGTGATGGAAGAGGAATTGCAGCAGCATTTATATTTGGAGCAGGTGGAGTTCAAGTTGGAACAAGATTTTTAGTTGCAGATGAATGTAATATACATGATAACTATAAAGAAGCTGTAATAAAAGCTAAAGATATAGATACTGTTGTAACAGGTAGAATTACAGGACACCCAGTTCAAGTTATAAAAAATAAACTTGCAAGGGAATACTTAAACCTTGAAGGTAAGAATGCTTCGATAGAGGAATTAGGTGAGTTAGGAAAAGGGGCTCTTAGGAAAGCTGTAAAAGATGGTGATGTAGAAAGAGGATCTCTTATGGCAGGTCAAATTTCAGGAATGATTACAAAAAGACAAAGCGCTAAAGAAATTATAGAAGAAATGTTTATGGAATATGAAAAGATAATAAAGAGCCTTTAAAGAGGAGGAAGTATGAAAACAGCATTTATTTTTGCAGGTCAAGGATCACAGTATATAGGAATGGGAAAAGAGTTATATGAAAACATTCCAAGATGTAAAGAAATTTTTGATAAAGCAAATGATATTTTAGGTTTTGATATAAAGGAATTAATATTTAATGGTAGTAAAGAAGAATTAGATATTACAGAAAATACACAGCCAGCGATTTTATTAACTTCAATTGCTGCTAAAGAAGCCTTTGAAGAAAAGGGCATTAAAGCAGATGTTGTTGCAGGCTTAAGCCTTGGAGAATATTCTGCTTTAGTAGCATCTAAAGCTTTAGATTTTGAAGAAGCTTTAGCTTTAGTTAAAAAGAGAGGAAGATTTATGCAAGAAGCAGTTCCAGTTGGAATTGGTTCAATGGTAGCAGTAATAGGATTATCCTTAGAAAAACTAAAGTCAGTTTTAGAAAAAGCAAGAGAAGAAGGCGTAGTAGAAATTGCAAATTACAATACAAATAATCAAATTGTAATTGGTGGAGAAAAAGAAGCAGTAGAAAAAGCTAAAGAGTTATGCTTAGAAGCAGGGGCTAAAAGGGCTATAGAGTTAAAGGTATCTGGTCCTTTTCATACTTCCTTATTAGAAGAAGCTTCAATAAAACTAAAAAGAGAACTTGAAAATATAAAATTTAATGATCCTAGTATAAAAATTATATCTAATGTTACAGCAGACTTTATAGAGGATAAAAATAATATAAAAGAGTTACTTTTTAATCAAGTTAAATCATCTGTAAGGTGGAGTGAAAGCGTAGAAAAAATGCTTGATATGGGTGTTGATACATTTATAGAATTTGGACCTGGAAGAGTACTAAGTAGTTTTATAAAAGAAATAAGTAGAGAAAAAGGTTCAAAGGTAAGAATTTATAATGTTGAAGATATTAAATCCTTAGAAAAAACATTAGAAGGGATAGGTAGTTAAATGCTTAAAAATAAAAATGCAATAGTTACAGGCGGAACTAGAGGTATAGGAAGAGAGATAGCAAAGACATTAGCTGAAAATGGAGCTAATATTGCAATAAATTATAGAAATTATAATGAAGAAATAGAAAGTCTAATAGAAGAATTAAAAAGCTTTGGAGTAAAGGTAGTAGCAGTTAAATGTGATGTAAGTAATGAAGAAGAAGTTAATAACTTTATAAAAGAAGTTAAAGATAACTTTGAAAGCATAGACATCTTAATTAATAATGCAGGAATAACTAAAGATGGATTAATTATAAGAATGAATGAAAAAGATTTTGATGATGTTATAAACGTAAATTTAAAAGGAACCTTTAACACAACAAAAGCTGTTTCAGCAGTAATGGTTAAGCAAAGATACGGAAAAATAATAAATATATCTTCTGTTGTTGGAGTAACAGGAAATGCAGGACAATGTAATTATGCTGCATCTAAGGCTGGAGTTATAGGTTTTTCAAAATCTGTAGCAAGAGAGCTTGCAGCTAGAAACATAAATGTTAATGTTATTGCTCCAGGATATATAAATACAGATATGACAAAAGTACTACCAGATAGAGTTAAAGAAGAAGTTTTAAAAACTATTCCTATGAAAAAAATAGGAGAGCCTAAAGAAGTAGCTAATTTAGCTTTATTCTTATCATCTAATTTATCTGATTACATTACTGGGCAGGTAATAAATGTAGATGGTGGAATGGTTATGCTTTAAAAGGAGTGAATTTTTATGAAGAGAAGAGTAGTAATCACAGGATTAGGAGCTATAACACCAATAGGTAATTCAATAGAGAGTTTTTGGAATTCTGTTAAAGAAGGAAAAAATGGTATAGATAAAATAACATTTTTTAATACAGAAGACTTTAAGGTTAAAGTAGCAGCAGAGGTTAAAGACTTTAATGCTGAAGATTACTTAGGAAAGAAAGATGCTAAGAGACTAGATAGATATACTCAATTAGCATTAGTAGCTTCTAAAGAATGTATTAAAGATAGTGAGATAGATTTAGATAATGTTGATAAAGAAAGATTTGGAGTAATATTTGGATCAGGAATAGGTGGACTTTCTACAATAGAAAATCAAATAAAAACTTTAGTAGCTAAAGGCCCTAATAGAGTTTCACCTTTAACTATACCAGCATCAATATCTAATATAGCAGCAGGATCTATAGCAATAGAATTTGGTCTTTTAGGAACTTGTTTAAGCGTTACCTCAGCTTGTGCAACTTCAACTCATTGTATTGGGGAAGCATACAGAAGCATAAAGGATGGATATTTAGATAAAGCAATTGTAGGTGGATCAGAAGCATCTATCTGTGAATTTGGAATAGCAGGGTTTCAATCTTTAACAGCTTTAAGTAAAAGTGAAGATATTAATAGAGCATCTATACCTTTTGATAAAGATAGAAATGGCTTTGTAATGGGAGAAGGTGCAGGTGCATTAATTCTAGAAGATTTAGAAGGTGCTATTCAAAGAGGAGCAAAAATTTATGGAGAAGTTGTGGGCTACGGAACAACTTGTGATGCTTACCACATAACTTCACCAACTCTTGATGGAGATGGAGCTTATAGAGCAATGAGAGATGCAATGAAAGATGCCAATTTATCACCAAGTGAAATTGGATATATAAATGCTCATGGTACATCAACAGAAATAAATGATAAAGTTGAAACATTAGCTATAAAAAAAGCTTTTGGTGATTACTCAAAAGATGTCTATGTAAGTTCAACTAAGTCTATGACAGGACACTTACTTGGAGCAGCTGGAGCTGTAGAAGCAATAATTTCTATAAAAGCTTTAGAAAACAGTTTTATACCAGCAAATATAAATTATCTAAATCCAGACGAAGAATGTGACTTAAATTTAGTTGTAAATAATGGTAAGAATGAAGAGATAGAATATGCTATGTCTAATTCACTAGGTTTTGGTGGACATAATGGTACAGTTATATTTAAAAAATGGAGAGGAAGATAATAATGCTAAATTATGAGCAAATAAAAGAGTTAATAAAGTCAATAGATTCATCTTCCCTTAGAGTTTTTGAATTAGAAAGTGAAGGAATTAAATTAAAGCTTAGCAAAAATGAAGAAGGCTTTAAGGAAAGTTCAAAAGAAAACAAAAAAGAAACCCAAAAAGAATTTAAAGCTTCTGAGAATAATTCAATAATAGTAAACAATAAAACTGAAATAAAAGAAGAAGCTAATATAGAGTCTATCAAAGATGAAAACTTAAAAGGAGTTAAATCACCTTTAGTAGGCACATATTATTCATCAGGAACTCCAGGGGGAAAACCTTATGTTGAAGTAGGAACTAAGGTTAAAAAAGGTGATGTTCTTTGCATAGTAGAGGCTATGAAAATAATGAACGAAATTACCTCTGAATATGATGGAGAAATAGTAGAAGTTTTAAGAAGCGATGAAGACATTGTGGAGTTTGGAATGGAATTATTTAAAGTAAAGTAGGTATAGAGATATGGATATAAAAGAAATTATGGAGATAATTCCTCATAGATACCCATTTTTATTATTAGATAGGGTTGAAAGCTTAGAGGATAACAAAATAGTAGCAATAAAAAATGTAACTATGAATGAGTACTTTTTCCAAGGACATTTTCCAGTAGAGCCAGTTATGCCAGGGGTTTTAATTGTAGAAGCACTTGCACAAGCTGGGGCAGTAGCTCTTTTAAAAAGAGAAGAGTTTAAAGGAAAAATTGCATACTTTGGCGGAATAAATAACGCTAAATTTAGAAAAAAAGTTGTGCCTGGAGATACTCTAAAACTAGAAGTGGAGCTTACTAAAATAAGAGGTGCAGCAGGTATAGGAAAAGGAATTGCTTATGTAGATGGTAAAAAGGTCTGTGAAACAGAATTAACCTTTATGGTAGGATAGTAAAGAGGTGTTTTTATGATTAGAAAGGTTTTAATAGCTAATAGAGGAGAGATAGCAGTTAGAATAATAAGAGCTTGCAAAGAGCTTGGAATTAAAACTGTAGCTATTTACTCAGAAGCTGATAAAGATGCTATGCATACACAGCTTGCAGATGAAGCTATTTGTGTTGGAAAGCCTAGATCAAAGGACTCATATTTAAATGAAAGCAATATTATAAGTGCAGCAGTTATAACAAAATGCAATGCAATTCATCCAGGGTTTGGTTTTTTATCTGAAAATGCTGAATTTGCATCTATATGTGAGGAGTGCAATATAAAATTTATTGGACCAAACAGTAAAACTATAGGCATTATGGGAGATAAATCAAGAGCAAGAGAAATTATGAAAAGTGCTAATGTTCCAGTAATCCCAGGAAGTAATGGTATAGTTAAAAGCATTGAGGATGCATATATAGAAGCTAAAGAAATAGGTTATCCAGTAATGATAAAAGCAGCCTTAGGAGGTGGTGGTAAAGGTATTAGAATAGTTCATAAAGAAGAAGAACTTGAAAATGCTTATTTTACTGCCAAATCAGAAGCTAAAACAAATTTTGGTGATGATACAGTATATATTGAAAAATTTATAGAAAATCCAAGACATATAGAATTTCAAATTTTAGGTGATGAATATAGAAATATAATTTACCTAGGAGAAAGAGATTGTACTATACAAAGAAGAAATCAAAAGGTCTTAGAAGAAGCCCCATCATCTATATTAGAAGATAAGCTAAGAGAAGAAATGGGGAAAGTAGCAATTAATGCAGCAAGGGCTGTAAATTATGTAAATGCAGGAACTATAGAGTTTCTAGTAGATAAGCATAGAAACTTTTATTTTATGGAGATGAATACAAGAATTCAAGTAGAACATCCAGTTACAGAAATGATAACATCAGTAGATATTGTAAAAGAACAAATAAAAATTGCAAATGGAGAAGAATTAAGTATTTCTCAAGAGCAAGTAGAAATAAAAGGTCATGCAATAGAATGTAGAATAAATGCAGAAAATCCTAAAAAGGGATTTGCACCTTCTCCAGGGAAAATAGAATTTTTAAATTTACCTGGAGGTAATGGAATAAGAGTAGATACGGCAGTCTATTCAGGATATACAATTCCACCTACTTACGATTCAATGATAGCAAAGTTAATAGCTCATGGTAAAGATAGAGAAGAAGCAATTAATAAGATGCTTAGAGCCTTAGATGAATTTGTAATTGAGGGAATTGATAATAACATAGAATTCCAAATAGAAATTTTAAATAACGAAAAATTTCGCTTAGGGGACTTCGATACTAGTTTCATAAGCAAAGAATATAATTTATAGTTGGTGAAATTATGGGGATTTTTAAAAAGAGAAAGTATGCAGTAATTAATTTAATTAAGGAAGAAGAAAAAGACGTACCAGTAGTTCCAGATGGGACTTGGGTAAAGTGCAATAAGTGCGGAAAAATTTTATATAAAAAGTCTTTAGAAGAAAACCTTAATATATGCAGTAATTGTAGTTATCACTTTAGACTAGGTAGTTATGAAAGAATATCACAAATTTGTGATAAAGGAAGTTTTAAAGAATTTAATAAATACATGGAATCAAAAAATCCAATGAATTTTCCAAATTATGAAGAAAAGTTAAAAGTTAATAAAGAAAAAAGCGAAGTTACTGAAGCTGTGGTAACAGGAGAAGGAGAAATTGGAGGAAATAAAACAATTATTGCAGTTATGGACTCAAACTTTCTAATGGGAAGTATGGGTACTGTAGTAGGAGAAAAAATAACATTAGCAGTAGAGGAAGCAACTAAAAGAAAGCTACCTATTATAATTTTTACAGCTTCTGGAGGAGCTAGAATGCAAGAAGGGATATTTTCCTTAATGCAAATGGCTAAAATAAGTAGTGCACTTGCAAAACATAGTAAAGAAGGACTTCTTTATATAACTGTATTAACAGATCCAACTACAGGTGGAGTTACAGCAAGTTTCGCTATGCTTGGAGACATTATACTTGCAGAACCAAATGCATTAGTAGGTTTTGCTGGAAGAAGAGTAATAGAAGGAACTATAAAAGAGAAATTACCAGAAGATTTTCAAAGTGCTGAGTTTTTATTACAAAATGGATTTATAGATAATATTATAAAAAGAGAAAATTTAAAGAGCACTCTTTCAACTCTTCTTAAATTTCATAAGATTAGGGAGGTGTAGTTATGGTTAAAAAAATTAAGGCTTGGGATAGACTAGTAATTGCAAGAATGGTAGAAAGACCAACTACACTTGATTATATAGATAAAATATTTACAAACTTTTTTGAGTTACATGGTGATAGATGTTTTAAAGATGATAAATCAATAGTAGGTGGAATAGGCCTTTTAGATGGAAATCCAGTTACTATAATAGGAATACAAAAAGGAAAAGACTTAAAAGAAAATATGGAAAGAAACTTTGGATCACCTCATCCTGAAGGCTATAGAAAGGCATTAAGGCTTATGAAACAAGCAGAGAAGTTTAATAGACCTATTATTTGCTTTATAAATACATCAGGAGCTTATTGCGGTATTGGAGCTGAAGAAAGAGGGCAAGGTGAAGCAATAGCGAGAAATTTAATAGAAATAGCTCAAATAAAGGTACCTATAATCTCTATAGTAATAGGAGAAGGTGGAAGTGGCGGAGCTTTAGCCTTAGCTTGTGGAGATAGAGTATGGATGCTTGAAAACTCAGTTTATTCGATTCTTTCACCAGAAGGATTTGCTTCAATACTTTTAAAAGATCCTTCAAAGTCTAAAGAAGTTGCAGAAACTATGGGAATAACTTCTTATGATCTTTTAGAAGGAGGAGTTATTGAAAAAATAATAAAGGAACCTAAAGGTGGAGCACATAAGAATGTAGACTTAGTTGCAAATTCAATTAAGGAAGAATTAATAAATGAAATAAAAGTGCTAGAAAGCAAAGATAGAAATAAGCTTTTAGAAGAAAGATATTTAAGGTTTAGAAATTTCTAATTATCTTTTACTAATGATTAACATTTTAAAACATTAATTGGAGTAATAATGCTTGGTACTATTTTTAGATTATAAGCTAACTTTTTTGTTTAATACAAAGGAGTTAGCTTTATACTTATTTAAAATATGAATTTAAAAGAATATTTTATATATACAAAAAATACAATAAATTATATAGTAATTACATATAAATTTAAATCAATAGAAATCACATCAAATTACAACATGACTTACCAAGTTACCCAAGTAAAAAGGACATAATTTTGAAAACGTATAACATAAGATGTGTAGTTAATGAAAAAATGTATCTCTTAGTATTGGCTTAAATAAATTTAATTTTAAGAAGGTTATTTAAATGAGAAATAAATAAAAAATAAAGGAAGGTAAAAAATGTTAATCAAAAAGAGAAACACATTAAAACCATCAAAATTAATATCAACAATTGTATTAGCTTTAATGTTAGCGATTGGAGGTTTTCTACCTGGAAGTACTTTAATAGCTAAGGCAAATCACTTTACAGAAACAAAGATGTATTCTATTCATCTTTTAAGTACGTATGAAAGAAGTGTAACTTATAATTTAGCTCCAGGAACTGTGATTGTTATGTATCCTAACAGTGATAGAACTGTATTTACGTATTTATGGGCAGATGATTTAGTAAAAAATAATACAGTGCAAACTGTTGTAATGGCAGGCGTTGGAAGTAGTTCATTAGGAACTGCAGCAATGGCAAAACAAATAGCAAATGAATTGGGAGAGCCTGTAGCAGGGATAGTTAGTGGTTGGGGGGACTCTACTATCTGGTATTATGGCTCTCAAGGATATTACGTAGGTAGACCTAACAATATTGATGGGACATACTATAGTAATTCAGCTTCTTATAAATTATATTCTCTATACTTAGATGGCGCTCGTCCACAAAGAGTTATAGGACATAGTAAAGGAAGTATGGATTCAGCAAATGCATTATTCAGACTCAAAAATGAGGGAAAAAATTCTATGTATAGTGAAACAAGTTTTATTTCTTTAGGAATAGGAGTAAATGTACCAGAAGGAGTTTATAATTATAGAGGTTACTTGGGAACAGAGGATTCTTTAGGTGCTACAAATACAACAAATGAGAATGGATTAACAATGCTGAAGGGTAGTGAGCATCATATTAATCCAACCTATTCTAAAAATTTACCAGTAACAGCAGATATGTTAGAGAGATAGTTTGAATTAAAATTATAATGTATATAAATTAGAAAGAATTAATCAAAAGATTCTTTATGAATGTATAAGTTGAATATTGTTAATGTTAGGAGGTATATATAAAAGTACCTCCTTCATATTTTAGGGGGAATTAGTTATTCTAATAATATTTGACTAAGAGCATTCTTAGAGTATAATAATAAAAAAGAATACTAATAAGGGGGAATTTAAGTGAAGAGAAATGATTACATATCATGGGATGAATATTTTATGGGGGTAGCAATACTTGCAGGAAAAAGAAGTAAAGACCCTAGTACTCAAGTTGGAGCTTGTATAGTTGATAATGACAATAAAATATTAAGCCAAGGATATAATGGACTTCCAAGAGGCTGCTCTGATGATGAATTTCCGTGGAGTAGAGAAGGAGATATGTTAGAAACAAAATATCCTTATGTAGTTCATGCTGAGCTTAATGCTATTTTAAATAGTAGAGGAACCGACCTTTATGGATCTAAGATTTATGTTGCCCTATTCCCTTGTAATGAGTGCGCAAAGGCTATAATACAAGCTGGGATAAAGGAAGTTGTTTATTTATCAGATAAATATGCTGATACTGATATTGTCAAAGCTTCTAAAAGATTATTAAATGCAGCTGGAGTAAGAATTACAATGTTAGAGCCTAAGAATAAAAATATAAATATATCTCTAGATATAAATGATATTTAATTAGTAAATATCAAGCACGTAGAAGATGATTTCTCTATTAAATGGGAGTCGTCTTTTTTATTTCTTTATATTGGAATTAATTATATAATGTAGATAAGTTAATAAATTAGAGGAAGAAAAAATGAATATCAAAAATATTATAGAAAAATTTAAGTTGAAAATAAAAGTAGTTTATTTAGCATATAAGCATAAAGATACTCCAATAATTGCAAAAATATTAGCTGGTATAACTGTAGCATATGCTTTATCACCAATAGATTTAATACCAGATTTTATTCCTATCTTAGGATATTTAGACGATTTACTAATACTACCTTTACTAATATACATATCAATAAAACTCATACCGAAAGAAATCATAGGGGAATGTGAAGAAGAATCAAAGGAACTTTGGACAAATGGAAAGCCTAAGATTTGGATATATGGAGTTCCAATAATTATTATTTGGATTATGGTTATCGCTTTAATAATATATAAGCTTTTTATCAAATAAAAGTTATTAATATAAATAATTAAATTAAGAGTAAATATTTAAAGTGTAAACATATAAAAAATTCTATGTTTACACTTTGGAAATAACTCAGTAAAAGGTGTTAACAATTGTGCCTTATAATGAGAAGGAAATAATAATGCTTTGGGAGAGAAATATGAGAGCGAATATATTAATTATAGAAGATGATAAAGATATAAGTGAAATCTTAAGATTTGCTTTAATGAAGGAAGGATATAAAGTAAATTAAAATGGATTAGAAGTAGAATAGGAAATAAAGAACCTTAGTCCAGATTTAATATTACTAGACATAATGTTAAATGATATAGATGGACTTAGTGTTTGTAGAAATGTTTTAAACTTTAGGAAATCTTAAGGCTTTATAAAGTTGAAATTAATAATTAAGTAGTATTATTTATATAAAGTTTTAATTATCGTTAATATACATTTAGCGTAAAACTAAAGAGAGGAAAGAATTACATGAAAATATTAATTTTAACAAGCCGTTTTGGAATGGGGCATTATTGTGCTGCAGAGGCTATTAAGGAAGAATTACTTGAATCTAATACTGATGATATTATTGAAGTTGTAGATATCGTAAAGGTATTGTTCCCTATTATGTATAAACTAGTTTATAGATTCTTTAATCTTTTTATATGTAGATTTTCATGTGTGTACAACTTTATAAATAGTTTTGCTGTGAAGCATGAAAAAACTTGCTTAAAGAGACGAAATTTAAATAAAATAAATTCTCTAATTGAAAAATATAATCCTGATTTAATAGTATCTACATGGTCTGCATGTTCTCGCTTTATTTCAACTTATAAGGAGGAATATGAAGACGATATTCAACTATATACACATATTACGGATATTACAGCTCATGATGGATGGATTGCTAATAAGACTAATATGTATTTTGTAGCAGCGAGAAGCACAATGGAACTCCTTTTATCAAAAGGAGTTCCTGCTGAGAAAATTATTATAAATGGAATACCTGTAAGGAAATCATTTAAAAATGACATGGAAGTGCAATCTATTAATGATAAAAAGAAAATCCTAATAATGGGAGGAGGGCTTGGGTTAATAAGAGGCCTTGATAATATATTAGAACAATTATATGAATCAAGCGAGGTTCATATTACAATTATAACTGGTAAAAATAAAAAACTATTAAAAAAGATTAAAAAAGATTACCCTAAAATAGATGCAGTTGGTTATACAGATGAAGTATATAAATATATGGAAAGGTCAGATTTAATAATCACTAAGCCAGGAGGAATTTCTACTTTTGAAGCTATTTATACTACTACACCTTTATATATTATTAAACCATTTTTATCTCAAGAGGTTGGAAATGCTGAATTTATTGAAAAAATGCTTATAGGAAAAATTGCTTGGGAAAATAACTCTAATATATCTGAAGATATTATATCTTTAATAAGTAACGATAGGCTTTTAGGACAAATGAAATATAATATGCAACATTTGAAGAATGAAATTTCTGAATTTAAACTAAATGAAGTTTACGAAAGGAATGTGAAAAAAGATGTGGATAATTATATTGATAATTATAACGATAATATCTTTAATAATATATGGAGTAATTCCTACAGTAATTTATAGAATATGGAATAAGAAACTAAAAAAGCTTAGGAGAGAAAAAGAAATAGAAAATATATACTTAACATTTGACGATGGCGTTGACAATAAATATACTACAGAAGTTCTTAAAGTCCTAAAGACTTACCAAGTTCAAGCAACGTTCTTTGTTGTAGCGGAATTTGCTAAAAATAATCCTGAAATTATTAAGGAAATAAAAGAAGATGGACATATAATAGGACTACATTCATTAGAACATAAAAATGAAATTTTTCAGACACCATGGAATATAAGAAAAGATTTTTCAAAAAGTATGGATATATTAAAAGAACTTGGTATTAAACCGAAGTTTTTTAGACCTCCTTGGGGGCATTTTAGCTTGGCGGCTATAAAGGAAATAAAGAATTTAAATTTAAAAATTGTTCTTTGGAATGTAATTGTAGGAGATTGGAAGGCAAATATAGATGCAACAACTATAGCAGATAGATTGCTTCGTGAAACAGAAAAAGGAGATATTATCTGTCTTCACGATGGTCGAGGAAAAAATGATGCTCCGAAAAGAACTGTTGAAGCATTAGAGATAGTTCTTCCAATTTGGAAATCACAAGGAATTACCTTTGGAACTTTGGAGGAACTTTATGAACAAATGTAAAAAACTAGTGAATTTATTGAAAAATGGTGGGTTATTTATAATAATTGTTATAGTAACATTCAAAATGATTTTTTTCAATGCTGACTTTAAAGAGATTATAAAAACAGTGTCAGATGTAAACTTAGTATATATTGCTATTGGCATAGCTGCTATGTCTCTTGTGGTTCTTTGTGAGGCTATAAATATAAGGCGTAGTTTAAAGAGTTTTAAAGAAAGGGCAACACTACTTGAATGTGTACAGTATTCATTTACGGGAATTTTTTTCAGTTCTATAACACCGTCAGCCACTGGGGGGCAGCCAATGCAGCTTTATTATATGCATAAAAAAAAGATAGATATTTCTAATGGCATGCTTGCGTTACTAATATGTCTTGCAACATATCAACTTGTTACCGTATCAATGGCAATTATGGGAGTAATAATAAAATTTGAATTTTTAAAAGGAACTCTTGGAAAGTTTGGTATATTACTATTTTTAGGGATTGGGTTAAATGTAATTTTATTAGTATTAATATTGGTATCTATTTTTTCAAAAAAGCTTATTTTTAAAGTTGTGAACTTATGCGTTAAAGTTTTACAACACTTTAATTACCAAAAATCTGTAATATTTAATGAAAAGGCATTAATAGAGATAGAGAAGTATAAAAAGGGTGCAGATTATATTAAAAATGATAAATTTTTTATAATTAAAACTATTCTTACTACCACGGTACAAATTTTAGCATTGCATAGCATCCCGTTTTGGATATATAAATCCATTGGAATGTCATCAGTGTCTTTAATTCAATTCATTTTGATTCAGTCTACCTTATACATTACAGGTGCAGCATTACCGTTGCCAGGTGCGGTAGGAATAGGAGAGAAAGGGTTCTTAATATTTTTTAAGACTTTATTTCCAATTCATCTAATAAGTTCTGCTATGCTACTTAGTAGAGGTATAAGCTTTTATTTAATGGTCTTAATTAGTGGTATAGGAGTTATGGTTTTACAGATAAATTTAAATAAAAATTTAAAAGGTGTAGAACTTTAGCCAATTAAAAGGTTAAGTTAAAATTAATAGAATTTGACTAAGGAATATAATTATGGATGGGAAATGAGAGGTTTATGTAAAAGGATGAAGAAGTTGATGTTAGTATTTTTAATAATTATAGCATTATATGTGTTTGTCGTTTGGCAAAATAATAGTATTACAATTTCTAACTTTAATTACTCAAGCTATGATGTGCCATCTAAATTTAATGACTTTAAAATTGTACATATTTCTGATTTGCATAACAAAATGTTTGGAAAAGAGCAATCAGAAATATTAGAAGAAATAGAAAAGTTATCACCAGATATTATTATAGTTACAGGTGATTTGATAGATAGGCGTAGATATAATTTAGATAAAGCAATGGACTTCATTAATGGTGCAATAGAAATTGCTCCAATTTATTATGTTTCAGGAAATCATGAAGCATGGTCAGGAAAATATTCTGAAATAAAGGATAGCTTAATTGAAGTAGGAGTTAATATAATAGATGATACTAAGTTAGAGATTACAAAAGAGAATAGTACTATATATCTTTTAGGATTATCTGATCCATCTTTTCTTACCTCGAATTATACAGATGGGATCGATATAAGTAATATGGAGGAATATTTAAGTAATTGGTCAAATATTGAAGGCTTTAAGATACTACTTTCACATAGACCAGAGCTTTTTGATTTATATTCTAAAAATAATATGAATTTAGTTTTTTCAGGACATGCTCATGGAGGCCAAGTTAGGATTCCATTTGTAGGAGGAATTATAGCTCCAAATCAAGGGTTTTTCCCTAAATATACTAGTGGAAGTTATAATAGTGATAAAACTACAATGTTTGTTAGTAGGGGATTGGGGAATAGTTTATTTCCAGTAAGAATATTTAATCCACCAGAAATTATATCAGTAACATTAAAAGGATATAATTAAGAAATTACTAATATAGAATATAAATTAAAGAGTTAATTATGCTACTTAAATTAGAATTCATGGAGGAATTATGTATATAGATGCACACACACATTTAGATTTTTTTGAGGAAAATATAGAAAAAGCAATTGAGGATATAAATAAGAATGAAATATTAACTTTAGCTAATAGTATGAATATAGAAAGCTATATAAAAAATAAAGAATATAGTAAAAAGAGTAAATTTATTAATCCATGCTTTGGCATTCATCCATGGAAAGCAGCAGAATATAAAGGGAATTTAGAAGATCTTGTACCTTATATAGAGAAAAGTGAGTTAATAGGGGAGATAGGTTTAGATTTCTTCTGGGTAGAGGATAAAAGTACTTATGAAGCACAAAGAAAGATTTTTAATTTTATATTAAAAGAAAGTATTAAAAGAAATAAGTTTGTAAGTATCCATACAAAAGGAGCTGAAGAAGAAATTTATAATGCTCTAAAAAGGAATAATTATAATAAAGCTATTATACATTGGTATAGTGGTGAAATAAGCACTTTAGAAAAATATATTGAGCTTGGATGCTATTTTACAATAAGTGTAGATATAGGGTATTCAGAAAAAACTAATGAGGTTTTAGATAGAATACCATTAAATAGATTACTTATAGAAACTGATGGGCCAACAGCTTTAGAATGGGTTAATGGAGAATATGGATATCCAAGGGCAATAATAGATGTTGCTAAAAAGGTTTCAAATTATAAGAATATAGAACTGAATGAATTACTAAAAAATATAGAGGGTAATTATATTAGAATAATTAGTTAGGAGAATTTTAACTTTAATGCCTGTAATAAAAATAGCCATAGGAGCTTTAGGGATTGATAGTTGTATTATTTGGAACTAATAAGGGTGAGGGATGAAAAGCACTTAGAGAATTAAGCAAAGTAAATCGTTGAAACTTAACTTAGAAATGGATTGTGTAATATATAATTGTTATACAATTAATAAAATTATTTAGTTGATAAGAATTATTGATTAGCTTGACATTTGGAATGAAAATGAATAAAATGGAACTATAAAAAGTAAATAGATATCTGGGGGGGCGGTGAACTGCCTGAGATAAAGTTGATACTATTTTGACCCATGAACCTGATTTGGATAATGCCAACGTAGGGAGATTATTTGTTATTGAATTTTAATATACAAATTGAACTATAATACAGTATTTCTAATCAGAGATACTGTATTTTTTTACTATATGGACATATAAATAAAATCAAATTTGTTTACTTTTAAATATATTTAGAGGAGGAAAAGACTATGTCAGTTTGTAATGTAAGTCTTCAAGTAATACCAACAGTTAGTGAGGATAGAATTTATCCTGTTGTGGACAAGGTTATAGAATATATAGCATCCACTGGAGTTAAGTATGAAGTTGGAGCTATGGAAACCACAATGGAGGGAGAATTAGGTGAATTACTAGAAATAGTAAAAAGGGCTCAAGAAATTTGTACTGAAGAAGGTGCATCAAGAGTAGTATCTATGGTTAAAATAGATTATAAAAAAGAAGGCGTGACAATGGATGAAAAAATTAAAAAATATAGGGAATAAGATAGCACCTATAGTATTTATTATAATTTTATTAGTTTTATGGCAGTGCATAGTAACTATTGGGGGCATAGAAAAGTATATAATGCCAGCACCAACAGATGTTATGCAAACATTAGTTAAGGATTTTAAAGTTATGATACCTCATACTTTAACTACATTATATGAAGGTATGATAGGGTTTTTAATAGCAATAGGATTATCTATAATACTAGCAATAATTATGGATATGATTCCACTAGTAAAAAGAGCTTTATATCCAGTACTAGTTATATCTCAAACTATACCGACAGTTGCTCTTGCGCCATTATTTATAATTTGGTTTGGATTTGGTTCACTTCCAAAGATAATAGTGGTTGTGCTAGTATGCTTTTTCCCAATAGTAATTAGCATAGTTGACGGGTTAGAAGGTGTAGATAAGGATTTAATCAATCATTTTAAATTAATGGGGGCATCTAAGCTTAATGTTTTTATGCATTTAAAGTTACCTTATGGAATGATAAACTTCTTTTCAGGTATGAGAATTGCAGCAACTTATAGTATTATGGGAGCTGTAATTGGAGAATGGCTTGGAGGAGAAAAAGGTCTTGGGGTATATATGACAAGAGCCAGAAGTGCTTATGCATTAGATAAAATGTTTGCATCAATAGTAATAATAGTAGTTATAAGCATGGCAATATTTTTTATAGTTACTTTGATGGAAAGAGTATGTACTCCATGGAATAATAAAAAATTAAAGATAAAGGAATAAAATACAAAATAATAGATTTTGAGGTGAAATAATAATGTTAAAGAAAAAAATTATATCAGTAGTATTAGCATCTGTAACAGCATTCACACTATTAGCTGGATGTAGTAAAAAAGAAGAAGCAAAAACTTCAGAAGGATTACAAAAGGTTACCGTAATATTAGATTGGACACCAAATACAAATCATACAGGATTATATGTAGCTCAGGAAAAAGGGTATTATAAAGATCTTGGATTAGATGTTGAAATAATTCAGCCATCAGAAGGATCATCCCTGCAACTTCTAGCTGCTGGCAAAGGAGATTTTGCAGTAAGTTATCAAGAAGATTTAACATATGCAAGAACATCAGATAGTCCACTTCCAGTTAAAGCTATAGCAACAGTTATACAACATAATACGTCAGGATTTGCTTCACCAAAGGAAAAGGGAATAGAAACAGTTAAGGATTTTGAAAATAAAGTTTATGGTGGATGGGGAAGTCCATCAGAGCAAGCTATATTAAAAGCTGTTATGGAGAAAAATGGAGCAGATTTTAGTAAATTAAAAATAGTTGATGTAGGAACAGAAGATTTCTTTATAGCAACAAAGAATAACTTAGATTTTGAGTGGACATTTGAAGCTTGGACTAATATGGAAGCTAAGCTAAGAGGGTTTGATATAAACTATATACCAGTTAAAGATTTAGATCCAGCATTAGATTATTACACACCAATTATTGCAGCTACTGAAGATACTATTAATAATAAAAAAGATTTAGCTAAGAAATTTATGGAAGCAACAACTAAGGGATATGAGTTCGCTATGAAAAATCCAGAAGAAAGTGCAAAATTATTAGTAAGTAAAGTTCCTGAAATAGGAGAAGAACTTGCAATAGAAAGCCAAAAATATCTTGCGGATAAATATAAAGATGATGCAGCTGTTTGGGGAGAAATGAAGGATAGCGTATGGGATAATTATACTAAATTTCTATTAGATAATAAGCTTATAAATAAAGATATGAAAGCAAGTGAGGCTTATACAAATGAATTCTTATCAAAATAAGATTTTACTTGAAAATGTATCAAAGTCCTTTGATGAAATGGAGATATTAAAGGATATTAGTATAAAAGTTAATGAAGGTGAGCTAGTATCAATTTTAGGTCCATCAGGCAGTGGAAAAAGTACAATATTTAATATATTAACTAATATTATAAAGTGTGATAGTGGTGAATTAAAAATAAATGGCGATTTAAGCTATATGTATCAAAAAGATATGATGGTCCCTTGGAAAAAAGTTATTGATAATATAGGAATTCCACTTGTATTTAAAGGTAATAATAAAAAAGAAGCTAGAGAAAAGGTTAAAAAGCATATAAATGAATTTGGACTTAGTGGATTTGAATATAAGTATCCATCACAACTGTCAGGTGGTATGAAACAAAGAGCCAATTTCTTAAAGACATATTTAACATCAAGAGATATTATGCTTTTAGATGAACCCTTTGGTGCTTTAGATTCAATAACTAGAAGAAAGATGCAAAAGTGGCTTTTAGATTTAACTAAAGAAATGAATTCAACTATACTATTCATAACTCATGATATAGAAGAGGCAATATTACTTTCTAATAGAATATATGTAATATCAGAAAAGCCAGCAGTTATAAATGGTGAAATAAAGGTTAACCTACCTAAGGAAAGAAATGAAGATATAGTTACCAGTGATGAATTTGTAGCTATAAAAAAAGAAATATTAAAGCTTATGTAACTATAAGCGAATTAATATTTAGCAATAGAACTTATACAAGTAGACTTTTCTATTAATGTCTATTTTATAAGTTCTATTTTATTTACTCTATAGAGAATTATAAAAAAGTTTATTCTGTCGATAACTTTTGATAATTTCTTTCCTTCAGTTTTCAAGTGGACATATGTAAGTTTGCATTGACTTGGAGCGAAGTGACGGAATAAGCAAACTCACATATGTCCACTTTTTTATTATAAATACTTTTTAGTTATTGTTTAAACTGAAAGTTACTAATAATTTAAACAAATATGAATATATAGACTTGAGAAATTATATAACTATACCATATATAGTGATTTTTGAAATATAAATACCATATATGGTATAAAAATAAAAAGTCAAGACTTGAAAGTAAATTTTAAATTATGTAATATAGAGAAAGACAAAAAGTAAAGGATAGGTGAAGCATGTTGATAGTTGTTGGTGGGATGATTGGGCTTGGGAAAAGTTCTGTAGCAGAGATTTTAGGGGAGCACTTTAAATCAGATGTATTTTATGAAAGTGTAGATGACAACCCTATATTACCTTTATTCTATAGTGAGAGTGAGGAAGAAATTCAAAAAAAGAGATATCCATTTTTATTACAACTTTATTTCTTAAATACTAGGTTCAAAAGTATAAAAGAAGCATTAGTTCATGATGATAATGTCTTAGATAGATCAATTTATGAAGATTGGTATTTTGCTAAGAAAAATATGGAGCTTGGTAGAATAAATGACTTAGAGATGAAAATATATGAAGATCTTTTAAATAATATGCTTGAGGAGTTAGAAGAGCTTCCTAAGAAAGCTCCAGATGTAATGGTGTATTTAAAAGGATCCTTCGAAACTGTTTTAAATAGAATAGCATTAAGAGGAAGAGATTTTGAAATTGATGAAAGCTTAAAAGAATATTACCGCTTTCTATGGAAAGATTACGATGAATGGGTAGAAAATTGTTATAATGCATCAGAGGTTTTAATAATAGATATGGATAAGATGGATGTTGTAAATAATGAAGCAGATAAAGAAAAACTTATAGAGCTAGTAGAAGAAAAGCTTAGAGAAGTTAGAGATATTGAAGAAATTGCATAAGAAGAGTTATTTTTATAATAATAGAGCAAACAATTTAGTTTGCTCTATTTTTTAAATTCAGAATAATATAGTCTAATATAAAGAGAACGTATAATGGTTATTCCTAAGAGAGTATATCTTCTATTATTAAAGGTATAGAAGATATATTATCATTCCCATTTGAGAATATATTATAATCGTAAATATAATCATCAAGAGATATTTCTGTTTTATGTTTATTTTGGGTTTCTGTTAAATTACTTTCATAATTTAATCTAGTAATATGAATTGATGTAGTTTTACCAATGGATTTTAGACAATCTATTTCTTTAGGAAATCTAGCATCAGGAATTAAGGCTACATCAAAATCATCTCTAACTAGTGATAATATTTTTAGTAATTCGTTTATTAAAAACATTTCATCTACCTCTCTCATTTTATCGCCTAAATGTTGAAGTAAGGTTCTACCATTATTATCTTTTAATTCATTCCAACCATAAACTTGTGTTGCAACCATTTTTAAATAGTCGGCATAGTGAATAATAAATACTTTTTTACCCTTTCCCTCTAGTATTTCTTTTAACTTCAAAGCTAAAGTATCTTTTCCATGTCCTGCTCTCCCAGAAATTGAAACACACTTCATTAAGGAACCTCCTTCTTATGTTTAATATATATTATATAGATTTTGGAAGAATTAAATTATTATTTTTATATTATAACAATATTAGTTTTATTTTAAATAGTATTATTCAAATAATTCTTTAGCTTTTAGTGCTATGTTCTCCAAATATTGAAAACATGGGTTTACTTTGTGAAAAGTTTTCATCTAATGCAGCAGCATCTAAATGAATACAGCTTACTATCTAGTAAAAAGATATCATCTACATTGTTTAAATCCAATACACCAACTTCAATTGTAGTTACTTTTTTTATGACTTCAGTAACTACATTATTTATTTCTTTTGTATGTCCAGTTTTACTAAAATATTAAATTGATATTTTCGCTATATCTCCAATATAAATTTAAAAATTATTATTATATAGATATTATAGAAGTTTATAAACTTATATACAAATCATAAAATTTTAGTATGTATGAGGAAGGGTTAAATAATATAAATTGTTGAGTAAATTTAGTATAAATATATTAATTTTATTATTTGCATATTATAATTATTTGTAATCAGAAAATATTTAAAACACGATTATATATAATTTATTAAATAACTAAAATTAATAATGAAGGAGTGAGTATTTAGTGATAGATTTTTTAATTAAAGCTCTTTCACTAAGATAATATATGGAAAATTTAGATGAAATAAAAGAAATAGTAAGTAAAGAGGTCAGTCATATAATTGACAGGGAAATAGATAAATCCTTATTAAAATATTTAATGGAAAATATTTTAGAAAATTATAAAGTTTTTGATAAGGGACATGGCATAAAACATATAGCAACAGTAATAGATTCATCAATTAAACTGTCAAAATATTTCCCAGTAAATAAAAATATGGTATTAACTATTGCAGTATATCATGATTTAGGAATGAGTATTGATAGAAAACTTCATCAAATACATTCAAGAGATATGCTGATAAATGATAGAGAATTAGAGAAATTGTTTACAAAAGAAGAGTTAACTTTAATGGGAGAAGCATGTGAGGATCATAGAGCATCCAATTCTCATGAGCCAAGAAGTATATACGGATATATAGCTTCAGATGCTGATAGAACAACAGATATATATGATATGATAGAAAGATGTTATAACTTTTCAAAGAAAAACTATAAGGATTTAAATGAAGAGGAAACTTATAACAGAGTTTATAATCATTTAGTAGAAAAATATGGAGAAGGTGGATATGCTAAGTTTTATTTAGAGGAAAGTAAAGATGTAATAATGAAACCTTACATAGAAGCTCAAGAAATACTTAAGGATGAAGAGCATTTCAAAGTTTTTTATAAAAAAATTATAGCTGATTAGAATTTTGATGAAAATATACAAAATTTAAAGATAATTTTGCAAGAATGACGTAGGAGGAATCCTACGTTTTTCTATATGTATTTTCAATTTTTAAAACTAGGAGTATTATATAATGATAGAATACAAAAGATAGACTAGGAGATGGACAATATGAAGATAAAAAAAGAGTGGGCAATATTATTAACGGTGTTACCTATGACCTTTATGACTACCCTTGATAGTAGTATAGTAAACGTAGCTTTGCCAACTATGGCTAGGGAACTTGGAACAACAATGGCTGGAATAGAATGGGTAGTTACAAGTTATTTAATAACTATATGTGCAACTATTTTATTATTTGGTAGATTTGGAGATATAATTGGTAAAAGTAAAGTATTTAAAATTGGAATTGGGGTTTTTACTTTAGGATCTCTTCTTTGTGGGATATCTAATAGCCTCTCAATGCTTATATTATCTAGAATAGTTCAAGCAATAGGTGCAGGAGCCGCAATGGCAACTAATCAAGGAATAATTACAGAAACATTTCCTCCTAATGAAAGAGGTAGAGCCCTTGGAATGACTGGAACCGCAGTGGCTTTAGGAACTATGGTAGGACCTACATTAGGAGGTCTTATAGTATCAGTGGCACCATGGAAATATATATTTTTAATAAATATACCAATAGGAATTTTAGTTTATAGTGGAGTAATTAAGGTATTAAACTTTAAAAAGGTTAAAGAAAAAGTTCCATTTGATATAAAAGGAACTATATTATTTATGATTTCAGTTATATTACTGTTTACCTCTATAAACTTTGGGCAAAGTATAGGATATACAAATCCTATAATTATAGGAGCTTTTATTATTTCATGTTTATTACTATTTATATTTATAAAGATAGAGAAAAAAATAGAAAATCCTATGTTAGATATAAGTATATTTAAAAATAGATTATTTTCATTAAGTATATTTTGTGGATTCACTTCTTTTGTTTCTATAGGAGCAATAAATATAATTTTACCATTTTATTATCAAGATGTATTAAAGCTTACTCCAAGTGCAGCTGGACTTATGATGACAGTTTCCCCTATTATATTAGCTATAGTTGCACCTTTAAGTGGATATCTTTCAGATAAAATTGGGAGCGAAAGAATATCCTTTTTAGGGTTGTCTATATTGACGTTTGGTATATTCTCATTGACTATACTTACAGAAAACACTTCATTATTAGTAGTGGCTATAGTAGTCGGACTACTTTCATTAGGAAGTGGAATATTCCAATCACCAAATAATTCATTAATAATGTCAACAGTTGATAAAACAAAGCTAGGTATAGCTGGAAGTATAAATGGGTTAGTTAGAAATCTAGGAACAACAACAGGGATAGCACTTTCAACAAGTCTTTTATACAGCATGATGAGTAGCAAAATGGGATATCATGTCGTAGGGTATATAGAAGGTAGAGCAGATGTATTTATATATGCAATGAGATTTGTATTTACTGGTATAGGATTTATATGTTTAATTGGTGCAATTTTAACTTTACTAAGAGTTATAAATAGAAAATCTAGAATAGAAAATGAATAAATATAAAAGCTTTTATAAAAACTACGTAAAAGCTTCAGTATAAAGAATTAACTTAAAATAATAGGATAAATCATTATATTATCTTATTATTTTAAGTTAATTTTTTTTATTTTAGTCACTTAACAAAAGTATAAATAAGAGAAAATATATAAAATCTTTTTTATCTCGTTATTTTTAATTTTCATATGATCTCCTTAAGTATTTTAAAATATATTATCAACAAGTATAAGATAATGTGAGTGGAATAATTTGGATGATAATGATATAATCTAATATTATATAATTTACAAGGAGAAAATATCATATGAAACAATATGAATATAAAATCGAACAAATACAAATAGAATTAAAAAGCATAATTAAGACTGATAAAAGTAAATATAACAACGAAATTTCAAAAAAATTAAACTTACTTGGAAATGATGGCTGGGAATTAGCCGGTGTAGATGGTACTTGGTTTTATTTTAAAAGAGAGCTTAATAGTACAAAGTAATTTACCTTAAAACTAATAAATTCAGTAGCAATTTTAATGTACTAAATTCAGGAGATGAGAGAAATGAGTAAGTGGGAGAGTAGTGGTAAATATAAAAATATTAATAAAATACTCGATATTATAGGAATTATATTAATTTTAGCTTTAGTCATAATCACCTTTATGTATTGGTTAAATGCACCAGATATTGTACCAACTCACTATAATGTGCGAGGAGAAATAGATGGATACGGCTCTAAAAATACAATATTTTTTCTATTGTCTATAGTAATAATATTATATATAGGATTGTATTTTTTAGCAAAATATCCACAAATATATAACTATGCAGTAAAAATAACCCCAGTAAACAAAGAGAAGCAATATAATATGGCAACTACTTTTATGAGAGTGCTTAATGTTGAATTAGTATTAATATTTTTTTATATTCAATTAAAACAAGTTACGTCTATTATCGGAAATAATAAAAATCTATCTATGGCTTTTTTACCAATAGAATTAATGGTTTTATTTGGATCCATTGCTTTTTATATTTACAAATCAATTAAAAATAAGTAGATAAGGTTGTGGAGTATAAATTTTTTATTGCAAACACTTTCTGAAAGAAAAGGGTATATAAAATATAAATAATTTAAGATAGTATTAGGAGAATATATTAAAAATGAATATAGAATTTAGAGTAATAGATAGAAGTAATTATAATCAATGTATAGAATTAAAAATAAGTGAAGAACAAAAAAGATTTGTTGCATCAAATATTTTTTCTTTAGTTCAATCAGCATACGAGCCAAATTTGTATCCATTAGGAATTTATAAAAATAATGAGATGGTTGGTTTTATTTTATATGATTTCGATGATGAAATTAATGGTTGGTCAATGAGTAGATTTATGATAGATGAAAAGTTTCAAAATCAAGGAATTGGAAAAGTAGCGTTACAAAAGTTTATAGAGTTTTTTATTGAAAAATATGGACATATAAAACTTTATACAAGTGCTGAAGTTGATAACACTATTGCAATTGACTTGTATGAAAAGAATGGATTTAAAAAAATAGAAGTATTTGAATATGAATTTGGCGGAGAAACTTACAAAGAATTTAGAATGCTTGTTCAACTATAAGAGAGTGCTTACAAAGTACTCTCTATTTCTTTACAAAGATTATATAATAAAAATAAATATATATACAAAATATTCCAATAGCCTATATCTTAAGTTACTATATAAAGTAAGATATAGGCTTTGTTTTATAAAAAAATAGTTCGAGATTTCTGCTACCTTTAATTTTCATTGAAAAAATATATTAACTGAATTTAGATTTAATATGGTGTGGACATTATGACTTTAATAATAAGTCTAAAAGGGTTAATGAAGATGAGAGTATTTGTGTAAAAGTAAAATATAATATAGATTAATGGAATATTTAAATTAAATTTAAAGTCAATAAAGCTAAAGGAATGCTTTTATTGGCTTTTTTATGTTATTAGAGCAATTTAAACTTTATAATAAATAGTAAGTAAAAAAATAAAAATATTTTTTAGATAAATTGATAGAAATTATAAATTTTAAGCTAAGTAATAAGTGTAAGGACTTACAGAAGGGAGAATTTTATGAGGGTGAATGAAAAGAACTTTATAAAGTGTTTAAATAAGAAAAATGAAAAAGCTTTAGATTATTTAATTGACACTTATGGTGGATTAATAAAATCTATAGTAAATAAACATCTGTATAATCTCACAGATTATCATGATGAATGTATAAATGATATATTATTAGCTATTTGGAATGGTATTGATAAATATGATGATACCAAGGGGGAGTTTAAAAACTGGTTGGCAGCAGTATCGAAATATAAATGCATTGCCTACCAAAGAAAATATTTAAACATAACTTTAAATCAAGAGGATATAGAAAACCTAGAGTTTAAAGGTGAGGACAATATCCAAGAGAGTTTAGAGAAAAGGGAGCTAAAAAAGGAAGTAGAGTCATTACTAAGTGTATTAAAGCCTAAGGATAAAGAAATTTTCATTAGATATTATATAAATCAAGAAAAGATAAAAGACATTGCAGAAAATTATTCTGTAAAGGAAGAAGTAATTTATAATAGGATTTCTAGAGGAAAGAAAAAAATAAAATCAATCTTTGGAAATAGAGTTGGGGAGGGAAAAGCATGAAAGATCCGTTAGAATATTTAAATGATGTAAAAATAGATTTAAGTGAATATGATGAGACTCAATTAAATGATATAGAAAAACAAAGAATTAAATCAAGGATAAGGAAAACTATAGCTAAAAATGGTGGAAGTAAGAAGCCTTTAAAATTAGTTGCAAAAGTAAGTGGACTTATTGCAGTGTTAACAGTATGTACATTAACTTTTGGAGTATTTTTCCCAACGTATGCAGAAAAGATTCCAGGCTTGAGAGAGGTTATATCCTTTTTAAATAGAAATAATGAAATAGATGGATATGAAGAAGTTTCTACACCAATTATGAGAAATGTAAAAAGTGAGGGCTATGATTTAAATATAGAAAGTGTTTATTATAATGGAAAAGAATTAACTATTTTTTATAATGTTATAGGTAAAGAAAAATTAAATCAAAATGAAAAGTATTGGTTTGATGCAGATGTGGATTTAGATATTGAGGCTGGTTATTTGTTTGACTTAGAAAATAGTGAATTTATAGATGAATATACCTTTGCTGGAATGGTAACTCTGTATATTTCACCTAATAATGAACGGTTATCACCAGAAAAATTAAATTGTACACTTAATTTTACAAGGCTTTATATAGGGGATTTTGCAAGGCTTTCTCCATGGAATTCATGTGATAACTTTGTAGAATTGGAAGGGGAACCGCTAGAGTTATCATTAGATAGTAGTAATATAGAAGTTAAGGAATATGAAATTAATAAAAAGGTAGTATTTAATGATAGAAGAATGGATATAATTAAGGCTAAAGAATATCCTACAGAAATATTTATTGAACTTAAGAATTATAATAGTAAATTTGGTAAAAGTATATCTTATATTATTTGGGATAGTAATAAAGGACAATTGAGTGAAGTAATAGGTAGTGATACTGAAGAAGGAAATGTATCATGGAAATATAGATTACCAGCTGAAAATAGTGAAGTTTATTTTATTCCATATGGTTCAGGAGAGATTATAGAGCCAGAGAGATATTTAATAACTTTAGAAAAAAGTTATTATGATTTAGATGAAAATGGAACCTTGGAAATATTAGATATTTATGATGAAGATAATAAAACCTTTATGAGGGTAAGAGCAACAGGAATGCAAGCAACTTCATTTTTTGGTATAAGAGGTGATAATAAAGAAGATTATTATTCTCCACTTTATTCAAAAGATAAAAATATACTAGGGCTTTTAGATATGGAAGTAACATATGTATTTAATAAATTAGACAGGGAAAAGAATTATTATCTTCAAAAAGCTTCATGGGAAGTCATTTTATTAGAAGATCAAATTATTAAAATTAAATAGGTATTTAAGCATTTAAATAGATAGACTCCAATAGTAGTTGCAAAATTAAGTGATAGAAAAAAGGTTTATTTCTGTCAAATTTTTTAGCATTAGAGATACTTATATTAAAATATTGATATAAATAGGAATAGCTAATCAGGTAACTGGGTACTCATTAGCTATTCCTATTTTTTAAATTATAGGGGATTTTACACTAAATCCAACGTAATCTATTAACTATAGATGTCATATTTACTAAAAGTCATAAGGATAAACAATATAATGTAACAAGATAAGAAAGAGACTTGTGTCTGTAGTATTATGGGTAAAGATGGAGAACTACTATGTAAAGTAAGATATAGGCTTTGTTTTATAAAAAATAGTTTTAGATTTCTGTTACCTTTAAATTTCATTGAAAAAAATATATTAAGAGTTTCTGTATTTAAATTAAAAGAAATTGGATTAGCAGATGAGTTGATACAAATAGGAGTAGATTAAAATAATAGGATAAAAAATCAAGATTTATTTAATACGATATTGAAAATATAGTTAAATTAGTTAGGTTAAAGTATAATAGTATTATATTTCTATCTAGTAAATTAATTAAAATGGGTAAGGGATTAAAAGTATTGAGCATTATTAAAAAAATGAGGTATAACTATAAAAATGGTATAGAAAAGTTAGATGATGAGAAGAATTATAGTCTAGAGAAATTCAGATAAATATTACTCATTTCAATTATAAATAAGAAATTATTTATATTTTAAGGAGGATAACAAAACATAATGATGGATATTAAAATGAGGATGGCAAATGAAAATGACGCAGAAGAAATATTAAGAGTATATGCACCATATATAAAGGATACAGTTATAACTTTTGAATATGAAATACCAACAATCAATGAATTCAAAAATCGTATTAGAAAAATATCATTAGATTATCCTTATCTAGTTTGCACTTTAGATGAAAAGATAATTGGATATGCTTATTCATATAGACATAAGGAAAGAGCTGCATATCAATGGAATGTTGAACTATCAGTTTATATTGATAATTCATATTTACATTGTGGAATGGGGAAAGCTCTTTATAGTGCTCTTATTGAAATATCTAAACTACAAAATATTCAAAATATATATGGAGGAGTTACATATCCAAATAAAAATAGTGAGAAATTACATGAGTATTTTAGTTTTAAGAAACTAGGAGTATATCATAATACTGGTTATAAATTTGGAAAGTGGCATGATGTTACTTGGTTCGAGAAAAGTGTTGATGAATATTATGGTGAACCCAAACCATTACTTTCAATTAAAGATATTGACGAAGAATTGCTTGACGAAATTATGGCTAAGAGTTGTAAGATGATAAAAATATAATGAAAAATCATTTATAGAGGCTATTTATTTTAAATAAATCAGATGGACAAGAAGTAATTACAAATAGAAATCTGTATGGATACGGGATTTGTTATTGAAGATATTGATGGAAGATGGATAGGCTTTGGGATAAAGGAACATTAAATATATTTTAAGGAGTGACAGTATTGGTAAAAATTAAGCTACAAGATTTAGTAAAAGTATTAAGTGAAGATGTATTAAAAAATAATTCTTGTATTGAAATTAACTTTTGTATTGATAATGATGTAGAATATGAAGATTGTTGGATGGGGAAAGTGCCAGATAAGAATAATGTGAATAAAGAAATTTACTGGTATGGATTAGTTGAAGATGGTTCACAAGGCTATGATTATGATTGCTTAGAGGACTTTTTAAATGCAAAAGTATTTAAGAATAAAAGCATATGTGATATTTGGGAAAATATTACTTTGTACTCATTAAACGGGTGTGATGTAGAAGAAATGATTCAATATTAAATTTTTTATAATTTAAATACACAATATCAATATATTATGGGTAATCTTATTATAGAAGAAATGAGGGGGAAATAGTGAGAAAGATATACTTGATAAAAAATATCTACAAATAGATTTTAATGCAAAATCAGGAAATCCAAATAGAAAAGCATTTGAAGAAGGTAACAACAAGGTTAATAAGTAATTTGAGGAGCGGATTATTATGAGAAATTGTATTGAATGCAATCATAGATTCACTTTTTATGATAGATTGAAAAGCATATTAAATTTGAAAGGATATTTGAAGTGTCAACAATGTAACTCTATTTATAAACCTAAACCCAATATATATATGGGAATATATACTGGATTAGTTGTTTTTATATCCTCTATTGGATTTGATTACGTTACTTTGAGTAATTTTAAATTAAAACTCATATTGCATATTTTTATTTTAATTCTAGTCTTATCTTTGTTTTATGTTTTACCTCATAGATGGCACAAATATACAAAGATTAATTAAATATTAAATTAATGAAAAACCGTATTATTCAAAAATGAATATGCGGTATTTTTTATATTTAATTTATAAATGAGTGTACTAGATAAGTAATCCGTTCTATATAAGAACGTTTAATTTGAGATTATTGCGAACTAGCTAATAGAATATGATCTTTGAAAATTTAATAATGGGGTATTGAATAAATTATTCTAGATTAATATATCTAATGAATTTTGGGAAAGATAATTTTGCAACAATAATTAGATATAATCAGGAGGTAATTATGAAAAAATATTTAAGTTGTTTTTTAATTTTATGTACTGTAATTACAGTGCAGTTATTTGGGGTAAGTGAAGTAAGTGCTAAATCTGTTGTTGAATTTTCTAATACTTATTTAAGTGCTGAGAATAATAGAGAATTCGATATTCCACAGCTTGTAAGACTACAGCAGATTTCACCTAATCAAATTCAAATAAGCTATGATATGGATGTGGATATGGATCTAGGAACAAAAGCGACTAATTACTGGGTTCAAGACACAAATAATGTTAAACCAGAACATATAGCTACTCTTGGTAAAAATGATAAGGTTAATGAAAATAATTCGCTTACTGACAAATTAGTTAAAATTAATTCAAAAGATGGTTCAGCAAAAACATTTGTATTAACCTTTAGTCAAGATATACCTAAAGGAGAAGAATATAAACTAATAATTTGTTATGTAACTGTTAAAGGAGCTCCGCCTTATAATGGAGATAATGGATCAGCTACGTTTGTTGGAATGTAAAGATAACTACATTTTTTTGGAAAAAGATAAATATTAGACTTAATTATATAGAATATTAATTAAAATACCGTATTATTCAAAAATGAATATGCGGTATTTTTTATATTTAAACAATAAATGAGAGGTCTACATAAGTAATATATCCTATATAATAATGTTTAATTTAAAGTTATTGTGAATTAGATAATTAAACATGATATTTAAGAATCAAATAGTACAATATCAATAAATATATGTAATTTAATGGTTTATTAGTTTATAATTGTATTATGCTATTTGGATAATACAATTTTAGGAGAGAATTTAAAATGAGGTACATGGGAAATAAGGAATTTTGGGATGATAAATTTGCAAATAGAAGTGATAATCCATTAAATCCAGAACAATCATTAGTTGAAAACATTATATATTTTAAAAGGGGTTCTGCTCTTGATATAGCATGTGGTGATGGAAGAAATGCTTTGTTTTTACTTAAAAATGACTTTAAAGTAACAGGAGTTGATTTTAGTAGTGAGGCACTTGAGCGTTTAAGTAGGTTTGCTAAAAGAAATAATTATTTAATAAACACAAAACAAATTGATTTAAGTGTAGCGGATTCATTAAATGATATAGGTATATTTGATAATATATTAATTAATCACTATAGATTAAACAAGAAGCAATTTAAAAATATAGAAAATCATATAACTGAGAATGGAATTTTATTTGTTTGTGGTTTTGGGCATAATCATAAAGTTGACTCTAGAATTAGAAAAGAAGATTTAATTCAACCAACTGATTTTGAATATATAAAGAAGTCATTTGATTTAATTAAGTATATAGAAAATGAATATGATAGAGGGTTTTTTGTTACTTATATTTTTAGTAAGAGAAAAAATTAATTATAACTTGAACTTATTGAAACTTAATTAATAAAACTTAATATTAGAGTATTTCATTATAATATAAACTTTTTAAGGAGTAGTGAAAATCTTATGAATCTTAGTGATTATTTTCAAATAGTATTGCTTTGTGCTTTAATTCTTATAGCATTAATTGGACAACAGTATTATTTGATTAAGGCTTCAATTAATAGAATATATCGTGCTTTTATGTGGATAGCATCAGTTTCTATATTAGTAACTAATTTTTTAAAACATACAGACACTCATGAATTAATATATGGAATAATATATACAGCTTTATTTTTAGTGTTATCATTTATGCGTAAAGGAATTACTCAAAAAGGCTTATCAGGTATTAAAGGTGATTCATGTAAATGGAGTAAAATTAATAGTGTTAAGTTATTAAAGCATAATAATAAAATTAAATTAGTATATCTTCATTCTAGGGGAGAAAGCTATATGTACTTTGATTATAGTGACTATAATAAGTTAATAAAAATTTTAAGGCAGTTCCTTAGTTATGATAAGATTAATGTCTATGTCAGAACTTAGTTATTAATTGTTATATGTGATTTTTTTTACATTATTAAATTTTATATCATAACAGTATAAATTTGCTTAGGTTTCAATTTTAGTATTAGGACTAGCTAGAACTATATATAAAATTAATAAATATGGAAAGATTGATAGATAATCAGAGGGAGGAGAATTTTGGATAAGTTATCTAAAATACAAAGAAGAATACTTTGTTATTTAGGATTAGCAATAATGTTTGTGTTAATGGGAAATAGCAATAATGTACCAGAAATATTTGCTGAAAGAATATTTAAACCTATTAGGGGTAATGGTTGGGGAATTTATTATGCTGGGTTAATAGTTATGGTGGGAATATATTATTGTTTAAAACAACTTAATGAAATAGAAGAAAACTCTCTAATTAAGACAACGTTTAGAAGAGTTATTGTAACAGTAGCATTAATGAGTATTTTCCCTGTAATGTGGGTTTATTGTATTCAATTTTATAAAGGATTTTCTAAGGATTTAAATTCGATATATCTTGATAGAGAGAAAACTTTAGTGAACTTTAATGGAAATAAGGATAAACTCACTATAAATGGAAGAATAGATATAGTAAATTGTAGCAATGATACACAAAAGTTGCACATAAAAATTAAGGCACCATCCTTATTAAAGGAGTATGTAAAGGAAGAGTATATTACTTTAGAAAATGAATTTAAAGCACATCCAAAAGAAGAAAAAACTTTATTTATAAGTGAAGAGTTAAATTTTAATAGAGAAACTCAATATTCGGGATATAGCGCAAAAGCCTTTGAATATATATTGTTTAATGATAAAGGTGAAGTTGTGTTTAAAGGAACATTAGGAGAATATCAAACAAATGATTGGAGTTTAGAAACTTAATTTTTTGGATAGAGAGTAAAAATCAATGAGCAAGTATCTTATAATATGAAATAAACATAATTAACAAATTAAAAGGTGGACCTTATAATGGACATTCGTAAATGTGAAATGAAAGATGCAGATAACATGTTAAAAATATTATTAGCATTAGATAAAGAAACAAATTATATGTTATTTGAACTTGATGAAAGACCTAAAGATGTTAAGATAATAATATGAGAAAGTGGATTTCAGGTAGAAGGAATTAAAAAAATTCTATATATCGTGATGGTAAGTATCTTGATGAATAATATGGCTAAGTTATACTAACAATTTAATGGATATTTTTCAGTAAGTATTTATTACACAATGAAAGAGAGGTTAAGATGAATAGTTTTGAATTTATAAATGGGAGTATAGAGCTACTTGATTTAGTACAACCTTTATGGGAAAAATTAAATAAACATCATGAAGGCAACTCAACCTATTTTTATGATATATTCAAAAATTTCAAATTTGAAGATAGAAAAAATAAGTTTATAAAGAATAATAATTTAGAGGTTAAAATAGATTTAATTAAAGACTTAGAAAAAGGCATATATATTGGCTATTGCATAAGCACAATAGATAAAGAATTAATCGGAGAGGTTGATTCTCTTTTTATTGAGAAAGAGTATCGTAAATATGGTTTAGGAGATAAATTAATGAATATGTCATTAGAATGGCTAGATAGCAAACAAGCAAAAACAAAAATAATCGGAGTAGCAGAAGGTAATGAAAATGTATTAGAATTTTATAAAAAGTATGGTTTTTACAAAAGAAGAGTGATTCTAGAACAGATAAATGAATAGATTCTAATGTATAATACTATATTTAATGATTATATTGTGAACTAAATTTTATTATAATTTAAGGTATTCATTAAAACATCTGTTTCTTAGAAAAAAAGTTTAGTATGATAAATTTATCTTATCATACTAAACTACGAGCAATATACTTAAACATTAATTATACTGATATGATTCTTGTTTTAATTTTATGCCTAATAAAATTTTGGATATTAAAAATAATACTGGTAATTCTATCAGTGGTCCGATTATAAGAGCTAATGAAATTAAGGGCTTATCCGGAAATGACGCAACAGCAATTGCTAATGCTATAGGAGAGTTCCTAGCGAGAGTAGTTAAACTTAAAGAAACACTATCTTGGTAATTCAGTTTAATAGCCTTACCTACTAATCTTCCAACTATAAAGTTAAGTATAAAGAATACCAATATTGGTACTAATAAAATAAATAATACTTGATAATTTTCCAGCAAGACTTTTCCCTGCGAAGCAAACATAGCTATAATGGCTATATTTAAAAAATATCCTTGATAATCACATGCTTTAGGAAGTAGTTTATCTTCAAATACACGATCATCTATTTTATTTATAATAAGTTTTCTAGCGACTATTGAGCACAATAGAGGGATCATTAAACTAGAGACAACTCCTTTACCCAAGCTTATAACATTTATATCTACACTAGTTCCAGCTATCAATAATATATACACGGGTAATAAAAGTAATTGAAGTATTATATTTAAAGGAAGGATAGAAGAACCTAAAGCTACATTTCCCTTAGCAATTCCAGTAAATATTAAATACCAATCTGTGCAGGGAGTTACCATAAGCATAATAAACCCTATTAAAAGTTCTGGATGATTATTTAAAAATAATCTACCTAAGATAAATACTATTATTGGTGTCCACACAAAATTTATGATAATTGATGTTAATGTAAACTTTATATTTTTAAATGAATTTCCTATTTCCTTTAAAGGCACTTGTATAAATACTAAAAATAACATTATTGTTAATGATGGCATTATTAAATATTCTGAATAAGTTTGTATCAGACTTATTTGACCTAGTAGAATTCCTAATAAAACCATCGCAAAAATAGTAAAACTTTGAAACTTATTTATACTTTCCATTAATAATCTCCTTTGATTTAAAGTGATAGTAATTGAATATGGTTATCATTTGGTGAATTAAATTATATTATATAGTAAATGATATTACAAGTTTCAATACTATAAATTTTTGTCTAGGAAAGTCAGAATATGTTTATTAAATAATTTTATATTGCAAAATAAATTCCAATTTGTTTAAGAAATTAGATAGAATTTAATAGAAGGAATCTTAAAATATTACATAAATAAAAATATTTATTTAAATAATTACTGAAATATATTCTTTGAAAATTGAATAATATGGTGTTGGGAAAATATGTTATAATAAATTAATAATAGTAATATATTGTGTATTGAACAGAAAGGAAGATTTAATAATGGATAAATGGCAAAAAGGAATATTAGATATAGCAATCGCATCATTCTTAATTTTTGTATTTTTATCGTTAGCAAATCCTAAGAAAAGCGTTAATTGGATAAAATGGTACCTTTTACTTCAAGAAAAAGAGAAGAAAAACTATAATCCTGAGATAGCACTAAATAATATAAAAAGAATATTACTATTGGTTGGAGTTATTGGTGTTGTTGGATTAATTTTATCTATTTTTATAAATAAACTATTTGCAATACCAACATTTATATTAATACTATTAGTATTTATTGTATTTATTAAATATACTGGACCTAAAAGTAGCTTAATTATTAAAAAATGAATTAAGTGAAAGTACCGTATCATTCAAAAAAATGAATATGCGGTATTTTTTATTTTGCAATTCTAATAATACTGAAAGGAGAGTCTTTATGAAAGAGATAAAAATAGAGAAATGTCCATATTGTGAATCTACAGATTTTGCTAGAGGTTATCAGTTGGCACAAGGAAGTGTTTATCCACAGTCATTTGGATTTAAAATGGGGAGTTCTATTGAGCATATTATTTGCAAAGATTGTGGTAGCATAATTCATTCAAAAGTAATAAAGTTAGAAAGATTTAAATAAGCTAACTTAAAGAAAATATTAGTTGATGCAAAACTCATTTTAAAGTTATAAGCAAAAAGCAAAATCACATTATGCGGAGGCCTGCATTATTACAAGGTGTTAGAGTTTCATAATTGAGTGTTTTAAATTTTCGTTAAGAATTACCATTGTCTGAGCGAATGCGAGTTATGGTAATTTAGGAGATTTAAATAAGCTCAACTATATAGATGTGGATTGACGCAAAACTCAGTTTATATAAGAAATAAAGATATTGCATGGAAAGTAGTATTATCATGAACTGTTAGAGTTTTATAATTCTATGTTTCAAAATGCCGTTAAGAATTACTATTGTCTGAGCGAATGCGAGTTATAGTAATTTAGGTATTTTGAATAAATAGAATTATAAAAACTCCCAGTGAAATGATACTGACTACTTGGAATACAATATCTTTATTTTATTTAAAAGAGTTAAAAGAAGCATCAGAAGGCATTCTCCAATCACCACGAGGACTCAATGATATACTACCAACCTTAGGTCCATCTGGAAGAGCACTTCTCTTAAATTGTTGAGTAAAGAATCTATATATAAATTTATCAAGCCATTTTTTTATTTCTTCAGAAGTATAATCATCTTTAAATGCTTGTTCTGCAAGCAGTTGGATTCTTTCTTTTGAAGATCCATTTTTAATAAAGTGATATAAGAAGAAGTCATGTAATTCATAAGGTCCAACTATGTCCTCAGTTTTTTGAGTTATTTCACCTTTTTCACTCTTAGGTAAAAGCTCAGGACTAACTGGAGTATCTAATATATCTAAAAGAGTATCTGAAACCTGAGAATTAGATTCCTTTTCAGCAACATATCTAACTAAATATCTAACAAGAGTTTTTGGTATTGATGGATTAACTGAATACATACTCATATGATCTCCATTATAAGTACACCAACCAAGAGCTAATTCAGAAAGGTCTCCTGTACCAATTAATAAACCACTTTCTTTATTAGCTAAATCCATAAGAATTTGAGTTCTTTCTCTTGCTTGAACATTTTCATATGTAACATCATGAATATTTTTATCATGACCTATATCTTCAAAATGTTGCAGAGAAGCCTTAACTATATTTATTTCTCTTAAATCACAACCTAGTTCATTGCATAAAGTTAAGGCATTGTTATAAGTTCTATCAGTAGTACCAAATCCAGGCATAGTTATTGTAACAATATTTTTATTATCTAACCCTAATAATTCAAAGGTTTTAACGACTACTAATAAAGCTAAAGTAGAGTCTAGACCTCCAGAAATACCTATAACTGCTTTCTTTAGACCAGTATGTTCCATTCTTTTTGCAAGAGCAGAAGCTTGGATATTAAATATTTCTTTACATCTTTCTTCTCTAACTTTTGAATTAGAAGGAACAAAAGGATGCTTATCCACAAATCTATCAAAGCTAGATAGTTTAGTGTCTTTATAATTAAAGTTAATATTTTCAGCTTCAAATGGAAGTATTCTTGAAGCATCTCTATAGCTTATATTTTTAAGTCTTTCACTATTTAGTTTAAATACATCTATACATGAATATATTACTTCATTATCTCTTTGGAATCTTTCATTTTCTTTAAGTAAAGTTCCATTTTCAGAAATTATCATATGACCACTAAATAATAAGTCAGTAGTTGATTCATGTACTCCAGCAGAAGAATAAATATAAGCTGACATACATCTAGCACTTTGATTAGAAATAAGCGCTTCTCTATAATCTTTCTTACTTACAAGCTCATTGGAAGCAGAAAGGTTTCCTATTATATTTGCACCAAGAAGGGAAAGGTAAGAGCTAGGGGGAATTGTAACCCAAAGATCTTCACAAACTTCAAAGGCAAATCTAAAGTTTCCAGAAGTAAATATTAAGTTAGTTCCAAAAGGAACATCTTTTTGAAAAGAAAAATCTACTTTTTCATCAATTATTCCAAGACCTTCACTAAACCAACGTTTTTCATAAAATTCGCTGTAGTTTGGTATATATGATTTAGGAACTATTCCAAGAAGCTTTCCATCAAAAATTATGTAAGCACAATTGAATAAAGCATTTTTAAAGTTTAAAGGAGCTCCAACTGCAATTAGCATATCTAAGCCTTTACTTTTTTCAATAAGCTTTTCTATGGCAGAAGTAGCTTTATCTAACAAACTAAATTGCATAAATAAATCACTGCAGGTATAGGAGGTGATACATAATTCAGGAAAAACTATTGACTTGGCGCCATTCTTATGTGCCTCATCTAAACAAATAAATATATTTTCTAAGTTATAATTAACATCAGCTACACGGGTTACTGGACATGCTGCTGCAACCTTTATAAAATCCATAAAATCTCTCCAATCTATATTAAACTAATAATAATCTTGTATATAAGTTATTTTAACTCTTTTTCCTTTTTAAATTCATTTGGTTAAAAATAGTTTAGGCATTTTAATTAAATTTTACATATATAAATAATAATAAAAGGAAAACTATAGAAAATCAATGATAATAGAAGGAAGATGAATTTAAAGTTAAAATAAGTTATAAAATACTATATAAAAAGATTTAAAAGACATTGTAAAGGAGTGAGCAGTATAGTATAATCAATTCATAAGTTAACAAAATTTTAATTTTTGTTAAAATATGTTATAATGCTATTAGAAATAAAGGAGGGGGAAATAATGAATGCAGTAATTTTTTGGATTATAGTTGCTGCTGCAGTAATTGCTATAGATATAGCAACTAGTAATTTCTTGTTTGCTTGGTTTGCAGTTGGAGCATTTGCAGCTATGATAGCAGATTTATTAGGAGTATCTTTTGGGGTGCAAGCAGTACTTTTCTTAGTTGTAAACTTAATAACTGTATCTGTAGGTTATCCATGGGCAAAACGAAAGTTTAAGGTTGGAGTTAAACGTACACCTTTAATGGAAGAGAACTATATAGGAAGAGTTATGAAAGCAAAAGAAGACATTAAAGACAGAGCCAAAATAAAAGTTGACGGAATATACTGGACTGTACAAAACTCAGGAGAAGAAATAAAGCAAAATGAAAGTTTTAAGATTATAGGAATAGAAGGTATTAAATTAATGATAAAAAAAGAGGAGGAAATTTAGATGGGTTTAATAGGACTAATAATTACAGGGGTAGTAATACTTTTTGTACTAATAGTGATTTTATCAACAATTAAAATTGTTAACACAGGATACTTATATGTAGTAGAAAGATTTGGTCAATATCATAAGACTTTAGAACCAGGATGGCATTTCTTAATTCCTTTTGCAGATTTTGTTAGAAAGAAAGTTTCAACAAAACAACAAATTTTAGATGTACCACCTCAATCAGTTATTACAAAGGATAATGTTAAAATATCAGTAGATAATGTTATATTCTACAAATTATTAAATGCTAGAGATGCTGTATATAATATTGAAGACTTTAGATCAGGTATAGTTTATTCAGCAACAACTAATATGAGAAATATTCTTGGTA
Organism: Clostridium sp. LS3; assembly: GCF_055330225.1. NCBI lineage: Bacteria > Bacillati > Bacillota > Clostridia > Eubacteriales > Clostridiaceae > Clostridium > Clostridium sp. LS3. The sequence goes on along the minus strand of NZ_CM143921.1, from coordinate 2,986,499 downwards.
ATATGAGTTTAGATGAAATATTATCTGGAAGAGATAAAATAAATCAAGATCTTTTAAGTATAATTGATGAAGTTACTGATGCATATGGTATTAAGATACTTTCAGTTGAAATTAAAAATATAATTCCACCAACTGAAATTCAAGAAGCAATGGAAAAGCAAATGAAAGCAGAAAGAAATAAAAGAGCTATGATTCTTGAAGCTGAAGGTTTAAGACAATCTCAAATTGAGAAAGCTGAAGGGGAAAAGAGAGGTAAAATCCTTGCAGCAGAAGCTGAAAAAGAAGCTAATATTAGAAGAGCTGAAGGTTTAAAGGAATCTCAATTACTTGAAGCAGAAGGTAAAGCTAAAGCTATAGAAGAAATATCAATTGCAGAAGCAGAAGCTATAAGAAAAGTAAACCAAGCAATTATAGAATCAGGTACTAATGAAACAGTTATAGCTTTAAAGCAAGTTGAAGCCCTTAAAGAAATGGCTAATAACCCAGCTAATAAGCTTATATTACCAAATGAGACTTTATCTTCACTTGGAAGCATTGCAGCTATAGGTGAAATGTTAAAGAAAGATAATTAGTATTAGAAATTAAAAAGTTAATATATTAAATTATGATAAGGTACTATAAATAAGATAGTACCTTATTTTGCTATATAAATTAATAAGAAATATATAATAAATTTAATTTTATTTCAAAGACTATATATTGAAGTTTAAATTAGTTTGGAGAAATAAAATATGAAAATGTTTATAAAAAAAAGAATAAAACTAATAATTATATTAGTTTTATTAATACTAGAAACTTTTAAAATTAGTACGGATGCAAGTTCATTAGGAACTGGAAGTAAAAATATTAATTATAATAGGGAAGCAGCTAGAGAATATGCTTTAAAATGGGCCACATCATCAAATAGTAAATATTATAACTACGTTAATGAAGGGGGAGATTGTACTAATTTTGTATCACAGGTTTTAAGAGCTGGTGGTTTAGAGTTTGTAGGTTCTAAAGCAAATGCCACTAGTATTAAATCCTGGTTTTATTATTCTCAAAACCTTCCTAATAGAACATCTACATGGACAGCAGCCCAGCCCTTTGCTTTACATTTTGGTAAAGAATACGAAAGAGCTTATGCCTTTAAAGAATATAAGCTAATAGATGCACTAGAAAATTGGGATACTATATATGAAAGTCTATTACCAGGTGACATAGTTCAGTATGCAAGGCAAAATAATATAGCTTTCCATTCTCAAGCTATTACAGACTTAATAGAAAAAAATAGAACTATATATTTTTGTCAGCATTCAAATTCTATGGAGTATTTCAGGAAAAATGGTAATTTAAGATATTATCTAATGGGAAAGCCAAATGATTACAACTTTTATATATATAATATAAAAGAAGATAGTGTTAATAGATCAGAAAATTTAGAAATTAAAAGTAGTAATAATTTAGATAATAGTAAAACAGAAGAGGACTATAGAAAAGAACTAATAGAAGCTTTAGATATAATAAAACTAAGCTTAGAGGATACAAGAATTGAAAATGAAAAAAACTATGATGAAAAAACAAAAATATTTATAGACAAAATGGATAAAAGAATAGAAGAAGTAGAATTTCATATAGATAAAAGGGGAAAATCCTCAAAAGAATTATTAGATATACTATTAGAAAGAACAAGCTTAGATTAAAAAAATAATAAAAATTTATAAACAGAGATTATTATAAAATTTAGAATAGAAAGAAATAAATATGATAAGAATAATAATAACCCAATAGGGTTACGTAGGTTTCTTTGCCGGTGGTTAAAACTGCCGGTATTTTTTTATTTTTAATAAATTAAAATTATTTTAAAAAAAGAGTAGCTTTTTTAAAATAACTATGTTATTATAAATGAGTAGTCAATAAGACTAACAATATTTTGTTTAAAGATTTTGAAAGATAATGACATTCTCCGTTATAGAGATTAGTAGTTACTTGAATAGTCTTTAGAATGGAGGATTTAAAATGGAAGATAAGAAATTAGTATGTAAAGATTGTGGTTCAGAATTCGTATTCACAGTAGGAGAACAAGAATTCTACAAAGAAAAAGGATTCGATAACGAGCCAGTAAGATGCATGGATTGCAGAAGAGCAAGAAAAGCACAAAACAACAGAAGATAGTTATCTGTAATTTAAGCTATAGGTTTTCCTATAGCTTTTATTTTTATGTGAAGATACATATAAAATAAACATAATATAATATGCTGAAAAATATTAATATATATCGAAAAATGAATGTTAAATTATTAATTAATATATTAAAAACCACTAGAAAAAATAATAGATGTATGATAAAATATTATAGTAAGTCGTAAGACTAAGAAATATTTGTTTAAAGATTAAATAGAAATTAGCTTTCTCCATTGTAGAGATTGGTTGATATTATATTGGTCTTTAGAATGGAGGATTTAAAATGGAAGATAAGAAAATAATGTGTAAAGACTGCGGTAAGGAATTCGTATTCACAGTAGGAGAGCAAGAATTCTACAAAGAAAAAGGATTCGACAACGAGCCAGTAAGATGTATGGATTGCAGAAGAGCAAGAAAAAATCAAAACAACAGAAGATAATTAGCAAAGACTGTAGGTTTTCCTACAGTCTTTTTAATTTATGCTCTAAATCTTTGATTTAGTTATTAAAACTTACACCCCAGAAGGTATGTGAAGAGGTGTTTCCAAATTTGCTACTATAAATATTCTATTTAATTAGTAGAATTTGAATTTCTATTCTCAATCTTTAAACCCATAAGTTGAAGTTCTAGTTGCATGTAGAGCTTCATTAACATTAGATAAAGTATCTTGAATAAGTTGTTTATTATCATATTTTTCAACAGATTTAATAGCATCATGCAATAATTTTTGAGCATGAGTAACGTCAGAAAGAGCAAATTTCAATTCATTTTTTGCATTTGGTTTATGTCCCATAAAATCATCTCCTCCTAATCCTTAAATTTGTTTAAAGTGTTTTGTGCAGAATCTATAGCACTGTCAATAGACTTAAGTGCAGTATGAATTTCATTTCTATTATGATCATTTTCTGCGTGTAAATAAGCAGTATTTAGATGGGTTTGACATGAACAAAGCTCATCTAAAGCTATTTCTAAATTTTCTTTGGAATTACCTTTCATAATTAACACCACCTTAAATTAAATCTCTATTAGTTTGTGTAAAAAAAATATTTCAATAACATTTATTAATAAAATTAATTAAAGAATTAATAGCTAAAATGTTATTAATTAGCTTTAAAATGCGCTATGTTCAAACATTAAAGCTTATTAATGCAATATTTACTACAGAAAGAATTAGATTCTAAAAGTTCGCTTATATTTTTTATGCAACTATCATATCAACGAAAATACCTAACAGATCCTAAAATTCTAACGGAATAACTGAGGAATATATACGAATATTTTTTAAAAATACTAATCATATAATTCGATATATAACGAATCATAAAAAGAAATATTGATATAAAGTTGACAAAAATATATCTGAATGATAACCTTAAAATATAAATACGAAATATTTTTTTGTAATGTAAATAAATATTCGTGTATGCTATTTGGGAATCAACTAAGCTTTGGAGGTATGAGAGTTGAAGGTGAGATGTATATTTGTAGAAAAAAAGAAAGATTTCGATGTTGAAGGAAAAAGTTTATTTGAAGACTTTAAAAATAATTTAGCAATCAATTCTTTAGAAGAAGTTAGGCTTATAAATAAGTATACTTTAGGTAAATTAAATGAAGAATACTATAAAAAAGCTCTTTATACAATATTTTCAGAAAGAACAGTAGATAATGTTTATGAAAATAAATTTGAAGTAAAGGATAAAGAAATTGCCTTTGGAGTTGAGTATTTACCAGGACAATATGATCAAAGAGCAGATTCAGCTTCAGAATGTTATCAATTATTAACTTCAGAAGAAAAATTAGAAGTTAAGTGGACAAAGATAATAATTTTAAAAGGTGATTTATCAAAGAATGAAATAGAAAAAATTAAAAATTATTATATAAATCCAGTAGATTCTAGAGAGGTAAAAATAGACAACATAGAATTATCATCAAAACTTCCAGAGCCAGAGGATATAAAAATATTAAATGGATTCATTGAAAAAAGCGATGAAGAAATAAAGGAGTTACATAGCAAAATGGGGCTTGCTATGAGCTTAGAGGATATAAAGCTTATAAGAGATTATTTTAGAAATGAAAATAGAGATCCAAGTATTACAGAGATAAAAGTTATAGACACATATTGGTCAGATCACTGTAGACACACAACTTTTTCAACAGCAATAGAAAAAGTAAATATAGAAGAGGGGCTTTATACAAGAGCTTTAGTTAAATCATATGAAGCATATCTAAAGTCAAGAGAATTTGTTTATGGTGAAACAAATAGAGATGAAACCTTAATGGATATAGCTGTTATAACAATGAAGGAAATGCGAAAAAGAGGGTTATTAGAAGACTTAGATGTATCTGATGAAATAAATGCTTGTTCAATTAAGGTAAATATAGAAACTAACAATGGAACTGAAGAATATCTAGTAATGTTTAAAAATGAAACACATAATCATCCAACTGAAATAGAACCTTTTGGTGGAGCAGCTACATGTCTTGGTGGGGCTATTAGGGACCCATTATCAGGCAGAACTTATGTATATCAAGCTATGAGAGTTACAGGGGCAGCAGATCCAACAGTTAGCATAGAAGAAACATTAAAAGGAAAACTTCCACAAAGAACTATAACTTTAGGGGCAGCACATGGATATAGCTCCTATGGAAATCAAATAGGACTTGCAACAGGACAAGTCTCAGAAATATATCATCCTAATTATGTTGCAAAGAGAATGGAAATTGGAGCAGTTATAGCAGCAGCACCTAAGAAAAATATAGTTAGAGAGGAACCTAAGCCAGGAGATGTTGTAATACTTTTAGGTGGAAGAACAGGAAGAGATGGATTAGGTGGAGCAACAGGATCATCTAAAGAACATACAGAAGATTCAATCAATGAATGTGGAGCAGAAGTTCAAAAGGGAAATCCACCAACAGAAAGGAAAATTCAAAGATTATTTAGAAATTCAGAAGTTTCAACAATGATAAAAAGGTGTAATGACTTTGGGGCAGGTGGAGTTTCAGTTGCAATTGGGGAATTAACAAGAGGGCTAGATATAGATTTAGATAAAGTTCCAAAGAAGTATGAGGGATTAGATGGAACAGAAATTGCTATTTCAGAATCTCAAGAAAGAATGGCTGTTGTAGTTAATAAAGAAGATGAAGAAAAATTTATAAGTTTAGCAGCAAAAGAGAATTTAGAAGCAGTAAGGGTAGCTAAAGTAACAGATACAGAAAGACTTAGAATGTTCTGGAGAAAAGAAAAAATAGTAGATTTAAAAAGAGAATTTTTAGATACAAATGGGGCAAGGCAAACAACAGAAGTAGAAGTACAATTACCAAAGGATTATCCATTCAATGTAGCAGATGTAGATGTAAAAGAAGAATGGATTAACAATTTAAGAAAATTAAATGTAGCATCACAAAAGGGATTAGTTGAGAGATTTGATGCAACTATAGGGGCAGGGACAGTACTTATGCCTTTTGGTGGTAAATATCAAACAACACCAGCAGAAGGAATGGCAGCAAAGATACCAGTTTTAAATGGGGAAAGTAAAGATGCTACATTAATGACATATGGATTTAATCCTGAAATTGGAATGTGGAGTCCATATCATATGGCATATTATTCAGTGATTGAGGCAATAACAAAACTTTCAGCTATGGGTGGTAATTATAAAAAAGCAAGACTTACATTACAAGAGTATTTTGAGAGATTAGGTAAAGATAAAAATAAATGGGGCAAACCTTTTTCAGCATTATTAGGGGCATATCAAGCACAAATGGATTTAGGAATACCTGCAATTGGAGGTAAAGATTCAATGTCAGGAACCTTTGGTGATTTAGATGTACCTCCATCATTAGTAGCCTTTGCTGTTGGGGTTATCAAAGCAAAGGATGTTATATCACCAGAATTTAAAAATAAAGATTCAAAAATTGTACTTTTAATAGCAGAAAAAAATGAGGATATGACTTTAAAAGTAGATGAGTATAAAAAGAATTTAGAAAGATTACATAAGCTTATTTTAGATGGAAAAGTAATTTCAGCATCATCAATAAAATTTGGTGGCTTAGCAGAAGCTTTAACTAAAATGAGTTTAGGAAATCGTATTGGGGTGGAATTTGAAGGCGTAAATAAAGAAGAATTATTTGGCCTTAACTATGGAAGCTTAGTTTTAGAAGTTAAAAATGAAGTTGAAATAGAAAAAGAATTCAATGGTTGCGCTTATAAAGTAATAGGTAATACAACAGAAAATAGGGCTATAGTTTCAAAGGAATATAATATTAATTTTTATATAGAATTTTTAGAAAAGATACTAGAAGAGAAATTATCAAAGGTATTTAAGATTAAAACAGAAGATAAAAATGAAAAAGTTGAAGCAATTTTATATAAAAGTAAGGATATTAAAACTCCAACAATAAAAATTGCAAAGCCAAAAGTATTTATTCCAGTTTTCCCAGGGACAAACTGTGAATATGATTGTGCAAAAGCTTTTAACAATGAAGGTGCAGAAGTTTCAGAACTTGTTTTAAATAATATAAACAAAGAATTATTAAATGAATCAATACTTAAAATGGAAAAAAGCATAAGAAAAAGTCAAATAATTATGCTACCAGGAGGATTCTCTGCTGGAGATGAACCAGATGGATCAGGTAAGTTTATAGCAACAGTATTTAGAAATGAAAGAATTAAAGATGCTGTAATGGACTTATTAAAAAATAGAGATGGCTTGATCCTTGGTATATGCAATGGCTTCCAAGCACTAATAAAATTAGGATTAGTACCTTATGGTGAAATTGTAGATATAGAAGAAGATATGGCGACACTAACTTACAATGAAATCAACAGACATATGAGCTCAATAGTTAGAACTAAAATAACTTCAAATAAATCACCTTGGTTTAATGAAGTAAATTTAGGCGATATTCATTCAGTTGCAATTTCTCATGGTGAAGGAAGATTTGTAGCACCAAAGGCTTTATTAGATAAGTTAAGAGAAAATGGACAAATAGCAACGCAATATGTTGACTTAAATGGTGAAATATCTATGGACATGCCTTTTAATCCAAATGGATCAATGTTAGGTATAGAAGGTATAACAAGTCCAGATGGAAGAATCCTTGGTAAAATGGGGCACTCAGAAAGAATAGGAGAAAACCTATATAAAAATATTCATGGAGACTTTGATCAAAAGATATTTAAAGCAGGCGTGAAATATTTTAAGTGATGAAAAATGCTAATAAATTGAGAATATAAGGGCTGTGATAAATAGATATGTTCCATAAGCTAAATAGCCGTGCAAAGAAGTATTAGGCTTATTTCACATATTCTATTTATCTTCGCCAACTTATATTTCGCCACTTTTATAAATTAAAAATATTTTTGGAGGGAATTAAATGAAGGTAGCTATATTTTTTGGAAGTAAATCTGATACTGATGTTATGAAGGGAGCTGCTAATTGCTTAAGGGAGTTTGGAGTTGAATTTAAAGCGTATGTGTTATCAGCTCATAGAGTTCCTGAAAAGTTAATGGAAACTTTAAAGGAAGCTGAGGAAAATGGATGTGAAGTTGTTATTGCAGGAGCTGGACTTGCAGCTCATTTACCTGGAGTTATAGCTTCTCAAACTACTATGCCTGTAATAGGAGTTCCAATAAAAGGAGCAGTTGAGGGGTTAGATGCTTTATTTTCAATAGTTCAAATGCCAAAGTCAATTCCTGTTGCAACTGTTGGAATTAACAACAGTTATAATGCTGGAATGCTTGCAGTTCAAATGCTTGCTATTAAAGATAGTACTTTAAGAGAAAAATTAAATAAATTTAGAATAGATATGAAAAATAAATTTATAGAAGAAAATGGAGAAGGAGTAGATCTATAATGGAAAAGTTAGAAATGATGTATGAAGGAAAAGCAAAAAAAATATACGCTACAGATAAGACTGATGAAGTAATAGTTTATTACAAAGATGATGCAACAGCATTTAATGGAGAAAAGAAGGGTTCAATTGAAGATAAGGGTGCTTTAAATAATGCAATAACATCAATGATTTTTGAAATGCTAAAGGAAAATGGAATCAAAACTCACTTTATAGAAAAGCTAAATGAAAGAGAGCAGCTTTGTAAAAAGGTTGAAATAGTACCACTAGAAGTAATAGTCAGAAATGTAGCAGCTGGATCAATGGCTAAGAGATTAGGTTTAAATGAAGGTTTTGAACTTAAAACTACAGTGTTTGAATTATCATACAAAGACGATTCACTAGGAGATCCATTAATAAATGATTACCACGCAGTAGGAATTGGAGCAACTACCTTTGAAGAATTAGATAAGATTTATGAAATGACAGCTAAAATAAATGATTTATTAAAAGAATTCTTTATAAAACAAAATATAAGATTAATAGATTTTAAATTAGAGTTCGGAAGATATAATGGAGAAATCCTATTAGCAGATGAAATTTCACCAGATACATGTAGGTTCTGGGATGCAACAACAGGAGAAAAGCTAGATAAAGATAGATTTAGAAGAGACCTTGGAAATGTTAAAGATGCATATGTGGAGATATTAAACAGAATAAAGAAATAATAAATTAATGGATAATTGAAGATGGATGCTAGAGAATGTCGATTGTAAATTATCCATTTTCAATTATCAATCAAATAATTTATTTAAGTAATTCAGTTTGTATGAATTACTTAAGCAATTGTTAATTATCAATTACTAACTGTGAATTAATTATAGGGGGTATTGTTTTGAGCTTAGATTTAATTTTAGATCCAAGTAATGATAAATTTAAGGATGAATGTGGTGTTTTTGGTGTTTATGTAAATAAGCCTATGGATGTTGCTTCTATGACTTACTATGGTTTATATGCACTTCAACATAGAGGACAAGAAAGTGCAGGAATAGCTGTAGCAAATGGAGAAACAGTTGATATTCATAAAGGTATGGGGCTTATAACAGAAGCATTTTCTAAAACAGATTTAGATAAACTTAAAGGTTTTGCAGCAATAGGACATGTTAGGTATTCAACATCTGGAGATACTAGAATTGAAAATGCACAGCCATTACTTAGTAAGACTAAACTTGGGTCAATAGCTATGGCTCATAATGGTACTTTAGTTAATGCAGATGTAATAAGAGAGCTTTTAGAAGATGGAGGACATGTTTTCCATACATCAATAGATTCTGAAGTTATAGCAAACCTTATAGCAAGAGGAGCTAAAAAAGGAATTGAAAGAGCTATATTTGATGCAATTCAAGCAATAAGAGGATCTTTTGCAATGGTAATCTTAACAGAAAATAAGCTTATAGGAGTTAGAGATCCGCATGGAATTAGACCTTTATGTCTTGGAAAAACAGAAGAAGGATATGTATTATCATCAGAAAGCTGTGCTTTAGATGCAATAGGAGCAGAAGTAGTTAGGGATATTGAGCCAGGAGAAATAATTGTTATAGATGAAAAAGGAATTAAATCTTATAAATACTCAGAAAATACCCAATGTCAAACCTGTGCCTTTGAGTATATATATTTTGCAAGACCAGACTCAACTATTGATGGGTTAGATGTTCATGAATCAAGAGTTAGAGCTGGAGAACAGTTATTTAAAGAGCATAAAATAGAAGCTGATGTGGTAGTTGCAGTTCCAGACTCAGGAATACCAGCAGCTATAGGTTATTCAAAAGCTTCAGGAATACCTTATGATACAGGTTTTATAAAAAATAGATATGTAGGTAGAACCTTTATAACACCCTCTCAAGAAATCAGAGAAAAAGCTGTAACTGTTAAATTAAGTCCACTTAAAGTAAATGTAAATGGTAAAAGAGTTGTACTGATTGATGATTCAATAGTTAGGGGAACTACATCAAAATATTTAGTAGATTCCTTAAGAAGAGCAGGAGCAAAAGAAGTACATTTTTTAGTAGCTTCACCAATAGTTAAATTTCCTTGCTACTTTGGAATAGATACTCCATATAGAAGTGAGCTTATAGGATCTAAAAAATCAATTGAAGAAATAAGAGAAGCAATAGGCTCAGATAGTTTAGGATATTTAAGTATAAAAGGTATGTATAGTTGCTTTAAAGAAAACTGTGGATATTGCGTTGGTTGCTTTAATGGAATATATCCAGTAGCAACACCTATAGAAAAAGCAAAATAAAAGCTGAAAGGTAGTGTGTTAAATGATAACTTATAAAGAAGCTGGAGTTAATATAGAAGAAGGATATAAATCAGTAAAGCTTATAAAAGAATATGCAAGCAGAACAATGAGTGAATATGTACTAAATGGACTTGGAAGCTTTGCTGGCATGGTTGAACTTCCAGAAGGATACAAAAAGCCAGTTTTAGTTTCAGGTACAGATGGAGTTGGAACTAAGCTTGATATAGCTTTTAAAATTAAAAAATACGATACTGTTGGAATTGATTGTGTTGCAATGTGTGTTAATGATATTTTATGCCATGGAGCAAAGCCACTATTTTTCTTAGATTATATAGCTTGTGGAAAATTAGAATCTGAAGTTGCTTCTGATTTAGTAAAAGGAGTATCAGAAGGATGCCTTCAAGGAGATTGTGCTTTAGTTGGAGGAGAAACTGCTGAAATGCCAGGATTTTATAGAGATGGTGAATACGATATGGCAGGTTTTGCAGTAGGGATTGTAGATAAAGATAAAATAATAAATGGTAAAGATATAAAGGATGGAGACAAACTAATAGGTATTGCATCTTCAGGGTTGCACTCTAATGGTTATTCATTAATTAGAAAAATATTTGAAGATTTAAATGAAGATTTAGGTGGAAAAGAAGCTTGGAAAACTTTAATAACTCCAACAAAAATTTATGTAAAACCAATTTTAAAACTACTTGAAAGCTTTGAAATAAAGGGAATGGCACACATAACAGGTGGTGGATTTATAGAAAATGTACCAAGGATGTTTAATGGAGGAAACTTTACAGCAGTTATTAAAAAAGATAGTTATCCATTACCATTAGTATTTGAAAAGATAATAGAAAAAGGTGTAGATAAAGATCATATGTATAATACCTTCAATATGGGAATTGGGTTTGTACTATGTGTTAATGAATCAGATGCTAAGCCTATTATAAAAGCTTTAATTGAAATGGGGGAAAAGGCTTATGAAATAGGTTATGTAACATCTGGAGGTGAAGGTGTTTGTTTAAAATAGCAGTACTTGCATCTGGTGGAGGAACAAACCTTCAATCAATAATAGATTCAATAGAAAATGGAAAATTAAATTGCAAAATAGAAATGGTTATAGGAAGTAAAGAGGGGATATTTGCTTTAGAGCGAGCTGAGAAAAAAGGAATAAAGACTTATGTAGTATCTAAAAAAGAATATACGGATACTACATCAGATAAGATATTAGAATTAACTAAGGGAAAAGTTGATTTAATAGTCCTTGCTGGATATCTTTCCATATTACAAGGAGATATCCTAAAAGAATTTAAAGATAAGATAATAAACATCCATCCATCATTAATACCAAGCTTTTGTGGGCCAAGAATGTACGGGTTAAAGGTTCATGAAGCTGTTATAAATTCAGGAGTAAAATATTCAGGTTGTACAGTACACTTTGTAAATGAAGAAGTAGATGGTGGAGCAATAATACTACAAGAAGTATTACCAGTTTACTTTGAAGATACAAAAGAGGAATTACAAAAAAGAGTGTTAGAAAAAGAACATATAGCATTGCCTAAAGCAATTGATTTAATAAGTAAAGATAAAGTAAAAATTATAAATGGAAAAAGCCAGATTATATAATGGACAAGTTATAGGATAAATTAAAAAAAGGTTTAACTAATATCCATATATTAATTGTTAAATATTAATTTATAGTAAAGGGGTTTTTAAGTTGATTAAAAGAGCATTAGTTAGTGTTTTTGATAAAGAAGGTATTTTAGAGTTCTCTAATTTTTTACAAGATAAAGGTGTTGAAATAATATCTACAGGTGGTACTTATAAACATCTTAAGGATAATGGAGTTAATGTTATTGAAGTTAACGAAGTTACTAATTTTCCAGAGATGTTAGACGGAAGGGTTAAAACTCTTCATCCTATTATCCATGCAGGAATACTTGCTATAAGAGATAATGAAGAACATATGAATACTATTAAAGAAAGAAATATTGAAACTATAGATATGGTTATAGTTAATTTATATCCATTCTTTCAAAAGGTTAGAGAAGATTTAAGCTTTGATGAAAAGGTTGAATTTATAGATATTGGTGGACCTACAATGCTTAGAGCAGCAGCTAAGAATTTTAAAGATGTAGTAGTTATTTCAGATAAAGAGGATTATAAGGCTGTTATGGAAGAAATATCTGAAAGTGGAGATGTTTCAGTAGCTTTAAGAAAAAAATTAGCAGGAAAAGTATTTAATTTAATGAGTGCATATGATGCAGCAATATCAAACTTTTTATTAGAAGATGAAGAATATCCAGAATACCTTTCAATATCCTACAAGAAAAAGCAAACCTTAAGATATGGAGAAAACCCACACCAAAGTGCAGCTTACTACAGCTCAACAGAATTTGATGGAGCTATGAATAGTTTTGAAATATTAAATGGTAAAGAGTTATCTTACAACAATATTAAAGACTTAGATATAGCTTGGAAAGTTGCCTCTGAATTTGAGGAAGTAGCTTGCTGTGGACTTAAACATAATACCCCTTGTGGAGTAGCTATTGGAGAAACTCCTTTTGAAGTTTATAAAAAAGCACATGATGCAGATCCGAGATCAATATTTGGTGGAATAGTAGCAATAAATAGAAAAATAGATAAAGCTACAGCAGAAGAAATGGTAAAAATATTCTTAGAAGTAGTAGCAGCACCAGATTTTGATGAAGATGCTTTAGAAGTATTAAAAACTAAAAAGAACTTAAGAGTAATTAAATGCAACAATACTCCAAAAGATAAAAAATATATGGTAACAGTTGACGGTGGAATACTAGTTCAAGAAGAAGATAAAAAATTAATAGATGAATTAAAAGTAGTAACACAAAAAGTACCGACTGAAGAAGAAATGACAGATTTATTATTTGGTATGAAAGTAGTTAAATACGTTAAATCTAATGCAATAGTTGCTATAAAAGATAAAGTAGCAGTTGGAATAGGTGGAGGACAAGTTAATAGAATCTGGGCAACGGAGGAAGCACTACAAAGAGGAAAAGGTGCAATAGTTTTAGCTTCAGATGCCTTCTTCCCATTTAGAGATGTAGTAGATGAGTGTGCTAAAAATGGTATTAAAGCAATAATACAGCCGGGTGGATCAGTAAGGGATCAAGAGTCAATTGATGCTTGCAATGAGCATGGGATTGCTATGGTATTTACGGGAGTTAGACATTTTAAGCATTAGAACTGTGGAAGATTAGAAATATTGCTTCAGGCGATTAACACAATTTCGCAAAGTATTTCTATTGTTGATTTCAGCAAAATTGCTAAATTTCAGTAACTCGTATTCGCTCAGACAACTGAAATTCTTAACGCAATTATGCCTCAAACAACAATGAAATACTAATAGCTCATTGTGATATCGCCTTCCTCAATATTTCTAATCTTCCAGTGCTAATGTGACTAAAATAGTAGTTAGGATAATAGAGAAATTATTGCTACAGGATATTATATAATTTTGCAGAGGATTTCTTGAAGACTTCAAAGAATATTGAAATACTTACTGCTCATTTCAATATATACCTCCGCAAAAATTTCTCTGTTTCCTAGACGTTAAATTAGTTCTTAGGCGTTTTTAGGTAAATAACATAGTGGGAATAGCTTTTGGATTATAGAGAATAAATAGTACTGCTTGGAGGGAATTTGTTATGAAGATTTTATTAATTGGATCTGGTGGAAGGGAGCATGCTTTGAGTTGGAAGCTTGCTAAGAATGATAGGGTTAAGAAGATATTTGTTGCTCCTGGTAATGGGGGAACTGCTAGGGAAAATAAGTGTGAAAATATAGATATAACTGATATAGATGAGCTTTTAGAGTTTGCTTTGGAGAATTGTATTGATTTAACTGTTGTTGGGCCTGAGGATCCTTTAACTAAGGGGATTGTTGATAAATTTAAGATGGAAGGTCTTAAGATTTTTGGACCTAGTGAAAAGGCTGCAAGACTTGAAGGTAGTAAGAGTTTTTCTAAGGATTTTATGAAAAAGTATGGTGTTAAAACTGCTGAGTATGAAGTTTTTTATGATGTGGATAAAGCTTTAAGTTATTTAGAAATTTGTCATTATCCTACAGTAGTTAAGGCTGATGGATTAGCAGCTGGAAAGGGAGTTGCTATTTGTGAAAATAAAGAGGAGGCTGTAAATGCAGTAAAGTCTTTTATGGTTGATGATATATTCAATGGAGCAGGACAAAAAATAGTTATAGAAGAATTTTTAGATGGAGTAGAAGCTTCAATACTTTCAATAACAGATGGAAAAACTATAATTCCATTTATATCAGCAAAGGATCATAAGCAAATCTTTGATGGTGGAAAAGGGCCAAACACTGGAGGAATGGGAGTCTTAGCACCTAATCCATATGTAACAGAAGAAGTTTTAAAAGATTTTGAAGAAAACATAATGAATAAAACTTTAGTTGGAATAAGAGAAGAAGGCTTTGATTATAAGGGGATAATATTCTTTGGTCTTATGATAACTAAAAAAGGATCATATCTTTTAGAATACAATGTTAGAATGGGAGATCCAGAAACTCAATCAGTACTTAATTTAATGGAAAGTGACTTATTAGAGATTATAGAAGCTGCATTAATAGAAGATTTAAAAAACACAAAAATTAAATGGAAAAATGGAGCTTGTGTTAATGTAGTTTTAGCATCAAAAGGATATCCAGGAAGCTTTCCTAAAGGATATGAAATAACTATAAAGGATGAAATAAAGGATAAAGTATTTCTAGCAGGAGCAAAGCTTGAAGATGAAATTTTAAAAACTAATGGAGGAAGAGTTCTTTCAGTAGTTGGAATTGGGGAAACTGTTGAGGAAGCTAGAAAAGATGCTTATAAGGCGATAGAAAAAGTTGATTTTAAGGATAAGTATTTTAGAGGAGATATAGGATTAGTATAATTGATCTAGCTTTCACAAATAATATAAAAGAAAATATTATTTGGAGGAATACCATGAATAAAGAAACTGAAAATCAAGTTTATGAAAAAGCAAAGCAAATGATAATAGCAGGTGAGTCTTGGGATAAAATAATGGAAGAAACAAGACTAAGACAAAAGGATTTAAAAAGAATACAGATGGAAGAAATAAATCCTAAATTCTAGAAAGATTAGAAGGGGATTTAGCTGAAATTCTAGATAAAGATTAAAGTGGATTTTTTATGATCCACTTTTTTTGCACAAATTAGTATGGAGGCTCTATATGCCTCGCCCCTACCATGAAAACCTCGATAATACAGGAATATGTTGACAAGGGTATTATTTTTAGAATCAAAAATAAAGAACCATATAGTAAATAAATGAGGCTTTTATGAAATATAGATATATAATTAAAAAATAACTTATTTTTAATTATATATACTAGAGTTGGATAAGGATGAGTTAAGTAGTGTAATTGAGGTAAAATTACAAAAAGGTTATAATATAATTATATATTTATTATAGGGGGATTTTATGAATAAAGGATTGTTAGGTAAATATACATATACATCCATGACGAAAATTGACATATTAGAACATAAAGACATGGATATAAAGATTACTGCAGTACATGAGTATATACACTCATATTTAGTTAGAACAACATTATATGGTAATTTTATGATGAGTTTAGAACAGGCGAATTTTTTGGATGATAGATATAAAGGTATTATTAATGATTTATATGAAAATGAAGAAATCCTACAGGAGTCTACAGCAACTTTGATTGAAATTATATATATATGGTATAAGAAGGGAGAGGCAGTAGCTAAAAAAAATTTAAAAGATCTCCCTGAACAATATAAAAGATATATAAGAAATTATCAACATATTTTTGATAAAGATTATATAGTAAATATTTATAGACAATATCTAAGTTTTATAGATGATAATATTGAGAAATATAAAGAAGATAAAGAATTCTGTGAAAGTTTAAAATGGTATTGTGAATCTATAAGTGAGGAAACAGAAGAAAAGTCTGCTTTGAATTTATTATTATATTTAATTCTAAAGTCAGCAGATTTAGCACTTGCAATAGACATGAGTACAATAGATAAAAGTTATTGGAATAACAAAAAGAAGATAAAGAGGTATATATGCAATCAATTTTCAAAAGAATATTATCCTAATGTACGTTTCAGAGTATGTATGAAATATATTTTCCCAAAATTAAAAGAAGAGAAAAGTAAATTTAATTTATTTGAAGTTATAAAGCTTCCTGAGAAAATATATGAAGGACTAAATAGAGAAATTGATGAGTATGTTTTAATGAGATATCAAGAAGTAGATTCAAAAGATAGGTATAAAATAGAAAACAAACTAGAAGAATATATTTATAAACAAATGCCTTCGATCAATACTATAGAAGAGTTAGAAGAAGAATCAATACTATATGCTTCTCCATACCCATTAAATTCTGAAACTGCTAAAAAAATGTTTAAAGGTGATTCATTAATAACAAAAGCAAGTATAAGTCAAAGTACAATAGAAAAATTGTTATCTAAAATAGAGATTTTACATATACATCCTTCTACAGGAGTGGATGAAAAATATGAATATATAGTAGCACTAAGCACTATTCTTAATCATAATGTATTAAAAAATAATTCAAGTGTAGACGGTGATATAGAAGCTAGTTTTACTATTAAATCTAAGGAACAGTTATTTAGATTAATTGATGAGTATGATAATACTTTATATTTTACAGGATGTCAAAGAACGGAACATATATTAAAAGAAATAAAAAATAAAAAAATTTCTAATAATATATTTATTAATTCAGCTGCTAGCTTAAGTACAAGTATAGATTTTGTGAATAAGTTTTTTAAAAATGTTAATGCAGAAATTGTTAGTACAGAGTATGGGGATGTTTTATATATGAAAAAAGGTAGGATGTTATTTATTCAATGTATTTTGCCAGATAGTTATAATATTATTAATAAGTCAATCAATACTGGACGAATACGATTAAAATCTTTAACTAAAACAGAAATATATAAGAGTAAGATATTAAATAAAAGTGATTGGAGAAATATAGACTTAGTTTTAGAAATGTATTTTAAAGGTGGAGCTACATATATGGTTAATTAAATATAGAAGTCTTATGATAATTTTACTAAGGATAGATGTGATTAGGAAAATATATTTATATTGAGAACTAAAAATAATACAATATTAATAATTTTTAGTAGAAATAAAATTAAGTATAAAGTACACAGGAATGATGAAAAAATTAAGTATAATATGTAGAAAGATAGTATAAAAAAATTCATTTAACCAATGAGAACACTTAGATAATGTGGTAATTTTATGAGATAGAAATGGCTTAGAATAAGTAATGAAGAGTTGGCAGTAAAGATAACTAATAAGCACATTATATAGTTAAATAATAGTACTATAATTTTAATGTTTTATTTGATAATAATATAGAGCTAAAAAGTATAAGTGCTTAAATGAATAATTATCTAAGCAATAAAAGTTATTTGAGTTTGACTATATAATTAAATATGATATGTAACAGAATAAAAAAATAAATAAAAGCTACCATATTTACTTGATGGTAGCTTTTATGTTATTTAGACCAAATCTGCTTGAAGATATTATACAAATCTATAGATCTTTGATCAATGTTTGGCTTTTTCCATTCGAATTTATTCCCTAAGGCTTGATTTTCTGGAATATCACTTTCTAAATATGAAGACTTCTTAATAGAAAAATCACTATTTTTGATTTTTGAGTTTATACGATTTAACAATACAGTCATATTACCAATTTTACGGGTTAAAATGTATCTTTCTTCTTCATGTTGAAAATCAACTAACCATTGGCTATTTTCATCGGGTGCTTTTGGTAGTATGTGTTCTAAATTAACATCTCTTGAATTAGCATTTATTATAATTTCGTCATGCTGACTATTATAAATTTCTTTTAGAATAAAACGTATAATTGATTCATCTTTACGAGATTCAATTATTTTGTTATTAAAATGTTCATAGAGCTGTGTATCGGTAATCATTATATCACTTATTTGAGAAATAATATCTGAAATATTGGCAATTTTTTTTGTGTAAATTTTCTTCGCTAGTGATGGATAAAATTGCTCTAAAGTATTTGCTTTATTATTAGCAATAAATATATTTCTAAGTTGGAGTGCTATTATTTTTTCTAAAGCTAAATTTATTTCAGAAATACAAAAACCTCTTAATCCCATAGCTAATATTACAGGTTTGTATTGATTAGCACTTAATAATTCTAAGTTATTTATGTGCTGTAGATATTTAGTATTTTGTTCTTGTGGACCATCAGTTCTTTGAGCAGGATTTTCTATTTTCATAAATAATTCAGCTGTTTCTTTCAATTCATTGAGAAAAGATCTAGCAATTTGAGGGTTGTCTAAGTTCCTTAATGAAGAAATTCTATTGTATAAATCTGATGAAGGCGTTTTACCATTTATTACATTTACATAGGCATGTAAGAATTTATTTTTATTTATTCGATCAGTATTCATTTCTATGGAAGACCAAATAGGTTTTACAGTAGCCTCATCTAATGTCCTAATAAGTGAGTTTTTTAGTATGTAGAAATCTTCAATCTGTAAGCCTGTACTATTTAGAGTTTCAAACATTTCTTCTGCAATATTTTCATAAGAAGTTTCAATAATGATTACTAAAATACGTTCTAAAAGTACATCTATAAAGTTTACAATATCTTCTTTTTGCGGATTATCTCCAAATCTTTCATGTATTAAGCATTTAATATAATTGTAGTTTTCAAAAAGTGCTTTATCATAATCGCTAAACTTATGATTTTCAGGTATATTTTTACCTTCGAAAATATGTTTATGAAGCATAAAATTTGAGATACAACTATCAAATTCTATTTTAAAATTTGTTGCAGAAGCATCTTTCCAATGTGTTGTATATAAATATAAACTTGTTAATTTATTTGCCGAGTCTATAGCACTAGGATCCATATTTTTGAGTTCGCTTATTAGTGCTGAAAGTATAAGCAATGATGTAACACTTCGTTGTTGTCCATCATAAAGGTACTTTTTATTTTCATCATCTTCATCAAGCTTGATTGTTATAAAATTTAAAATATGAGTACTGGTAGTATCATTATTTGTGTAAATTGAATAAAAATCGTTAAATAGCCTAAGTACTTGTTCAAATTTCCATTCGTATGGGCGTTGGCTATAAGGTATGTATAAAGTTCCATATGATAAATTTAATAGGTATTCTAATTTTTTAGTATCTGCTTCAAGCAGTTTCATATTAAAACCTCTCTTCTAAATTATTATATAAATAAATTATATAATAATTTAGAACTTTATGAAAGAAAAGACATTATTGTTTTTAAAAGTAATAGAGTTTGTTTGTTAAACGTTATAATATTTCTGATGAATCATTGAGGTTCTGGATGAAAAATTAGAGTATTATCTAAATATTTATGTTATAAATGCGGTTTATATAATAGATTTATAAGTTAATTATGTATATTAAATAGGTATAGATAATTATTAAAAGTACGTAACATCAACATATGGCAGAATTTGAATTATTAGGCACGATTAGAAGCGGTTGAAGCATATCAAATTTGACATAAATTGTTTAAGAAAAAAACCTCACTTTAAGTATTTACGGAGACCATTAACACAAATAAATGCAAAAACTAGATTTAACAATTGAAATTACTATGTTGAGTCTAGTTCCATAAGTAAAAATGCCATATCATATACGTAGCAGATTGGGCTAATTAAATAATATAATGATAAAGTATATGAAAAAGCAAATGATGATAGAAGGTGAGTCTTGGGATAAAATAATGGAAGAAACAAGACTAATACAAAAGGATTTAAAAAGAATACAGGTGGAAGAGAGAAGTCCTAAATTCTAAAGATATCAGAAGAGGATTTTTCAGAAGTTTATATATAGTATGAAATTATTTTCTTTAAAATCAACTTTGAATGAAGTATGAAAGTATATTGTTTTAATGTAACAGTATGGAGGTTATATATGCCGCTACTCCACCATGAATCCAACTACCACACTTTATTAGAGTGTTGTTGTTGGCTTTTATAATGAAAAAAAATAGATAATATGATGAAATATTTAACAAAATATGATATATTTAGTTAGAAAATATTTATATTTTAGACATAATAAATAAGATTGAATAATCTTAAATAAATAACCAATAGTTACGAAATAAATTAAGATTATTAGTATATAGAGGTTAAAATAATTTATAGGAGGGAGAAAAGAGTGTGTCATTAGAAAAAGAGGAAATAGTGAAATTTACTCGTAGTAGAGAGTATATATTTGAAAAATTTATAGGACAAGGTGGAACAGGAAGAACAGTACTTATAAAAGATGATATATTAGATACATATTTTGTTTGTAAAAAATATGAACCGGTTGAAGGGAATAATAAAGATGAGTGTTTCAAGCGTTTTATTGAAGAGATAAAAATTTTATATACATTATATCATATTAACATAGTGAGAGTTTATAATTATTATCTTTATCCAAAAAATCTGACTGGTTTTATTATAATGGAACATATTGATGGACAAAATATAGAGGATTATTTGTTATGGGAAAATGTAGAAAAGTTTGAAAGTATATTTATTCAATTAATAGAGGGATTTTTATATTTAGAAAAGCATTCTATTATTCACAGAGATATTAAGCCAGACAACATATTAGTAACAAAGGAGGGAGTAGTAAAAATTATAGATTTTGGGTTTGGAAAAAAGATGAGAGCTGAGAGTGATAGTGAAGCAAGTGTTTTGCTAAATTGGCCTGTAAGCGAATTTCCTGAAGAAATTAAAGAATGGTATTATGATAAAAAAACAGATATATATTTTTTAGGAAAAATGTTTAATAAGTTATTAGAAGATAATGGAGTTAATAATTTTAAATATCAATATATTATAGATAAAATGACTATTACTAATCCAAACAAAAGAATAGATTCATTCAAAAATATATTTTCTTTGATGTCAAATAATGTTTTGGAAAAAATAAAATTTACAGACAGTGAAAGAAAAATATACATTGATTTTGCTGATGCTATTTGCGAGAAAATATCCAAATATACAAAGGAAATTCCGGAGTTTAATTTCAGTGTAGATATGGTAATTTCTAAACTAGAAGTTTTAATAGAATCTAGTTCACTTGAAGATTACATTCAAGATAATACTAAATTGATAGAATGTTTTATTAAGGGAGAATACAGGTATTATAGTCAAAAAGATATTAAGATATCATGTGTAATTGATTTCTATAAATTTTTAACATCAAAATCCAGTAATTTGCAGAAGATAATAATTGAAAATATATACACAAGATTAAAAACTATAAAAGTAGAATATTATGAGGAGTTACCATTCTAAATATTAAATTTACAATATTAATTAATAATCGTGGATTTTAAAGGTTACGTTTCGCCTCCACCATGAAACCCACGAAAATCTAAATTTTAGATTTTCGTGGGTTATTTTAGTTTGCAAGTATTTGATAGAAAGAAGTTATATTTATAACTACTATAAAGAAATGTATTAAAAACAGTAATAGAAAACCATTTTAGAATTGTCTAAGGTAAATCAGATACAAAGTTTCGATTAGTTTATATTTTTTTAATACCTAGGAAAGTATAAAAGTTTAAAGTTTTGAAAATGTGATTATATAATGCTTTTAGTAATTAAATTTGGAAATGTAAATTTAATTTATACTTTCCTTACCTTCACTTTTTTATAGAATTGAATGTACAAATATAGGAAGAATAATCACCGATTAAGTGTTAAAATAATGACAGATATCGGAAAACTTAAGAATGGTGATTTTTTTGTATTTTGAATATGACAATAATGAGATAAACTACTTAAAAAGTAAGGATAAAGCACTTGGAGTGGTTATTGATAAAATAGGTCATATTAATAGAGAAGTAGATATTGATTTATTTTCATCAGTGGTACATCACATCATAGGACAACAGATTTCGACTACAGCACAAGCAACTATATGGAAAAGAATGAATGAGGCTCTGGATGAGATTACAGTAGAAACTATTTGTGGCACTGATATTAATAAACTTCAAAGGTTTGGAATTACTTTTAAGAAAGCAGAATATATCAAAGACTTTGCGGAAAGGGTACAGTCTGGTGAATTCAATATAGAAGAAATGTAGTTACTTTAAAGGGAAATAAGGTAACTACAAATATAAGGTACCAAGTTTTCAAGCAATAGGGAAAGAATATCAAATTCACAAAAAACGTATTATCTAATGTAATACGTTTTTTTAGTTTATAAATAGGGGATGCATTGATTATACTACTTATGGACATGATTGCATTAGGCTTATAAATTCATTAGAGTAATAGAGAATAAACATGTAAGACTTTACTCATTAAGAAAATTTATTGTCATATTTTTATATATTGATGTACAATAAAGAGGAATAAAATAAATTTAAAGGGAGGAAGAAATAGTGTTTAAACTAAGCAGATTTCTTAAACCCTATATAAAAGAAACGGTAATAGGCTCAGGAGCTAAATTATTTGAGGCGGGTTTGGAGCTACTATTACCTATTTTTATGGGGAAAATAATAGACATTGGAATAGTAAATAAAGATATGTATTATATAGGGAAAATGGCTGCAATAATGTTCTTGATAATAAGTATAGGATTAGCATCAGCTACTTTATGTCAATACTATGCTTCTTATACATGTCAAAATGTTGGTAATGATATTAGAAAAGAACTATTAAGAAAAATATCTTTATTTTCTTATACAGATATAGATAAGTTTGGTAATTCCACATTGATTAATAGAATGACTAATGATGTAAATCAGGTGGTTTGGGCAGTTGCTCTGTTAATTAGACTCGTAAGTAGAGCTCCTTTTTTATGTGTTGGTGCTATGGTAATGTCAATATACATAGATCCTAAAATGTCTTTAATATTTGCAGTTTTAATTCCTATATTTGTTTTAGTAATAGCTATAATCATGATAAAAACTTTACCATTATATAAAAATGCTCAAGGAAGAATGGACAACCTAGGTCATGTTCTTAGAGAAAATTTAACTGGTGTTCGTGTAATTAGGGCTTTTGCAAGACATGAAAATGAGAGTATTCGTATGAAAGAGGCAACAGAAGATGTATCAAAAGCTTATATTAGAGTTACAAATTTATCTGCATTAATGAATCCTATAACTTCTCTTATAATGAATATGGGAATTATAGTCTTACTTTATGTTGGAGGAATTAATGTAAATATAGGAAGCTTAACTCAAGGTGATATTGTTATTTTGATAAATTATATAACACAAGTTTTATTAACTTTAATAATAGTTGCAAACTTATTAGTTACTTTTACTAAGGCATCAGCTTCTTCCGCTAGAATAAATGAAGTTCTAGAATGTGAACCAAGTATTAGAGATGAGGAAAGTTTAGATAGTATTTCAGAAGAAATATTAAGTGTTAAGGAGATTGTAGCTTTTGATAATGTATCTTTTAGATATAATACTGAAGAAGTCTTATCAGATTTATCTTTTTCAATTAAAAAGGGAGAAGTTTTTGGAGTTGTCGGAACAACAGGTAGTGGTAAATCTACTGTAGCCAATTTAATACCAAGATTTTATGATACAACAGAAGGTAAAGTATTATTTAAAGGAAAAGATGTAAGAAAGTTATCTCAGAGTTTTTTACACGAAGAAATTGGTGTAGTTCCTCAAAAATCAGTATTATTTACAGGTACTATAAGTGAAAATATTAGGTGGGGAAAAGAAGATGCTACTGATGAAGAGGTAATAGAGGCTTTAAAAGCTGCTCAGGCTTATGACTTTGTTAGTAAAATGAAAGATAATATTGATTCTGTTATATATGAGGGGGGAAAGAATTTTTCAGGAGGACAAAAGCAACGTTTAGCTATTGCAAGAGCATTAGTTAAAAAACCTACATTAATTATTTTAGATGATAGTTTAAGTGCTTTAGACTATGAAACAGATAAAAAGCTTCGCCAATCTTTAAGAGAAAATTTAAAAGATACTACTACCATAATAATTTCTCAAAGAATTAGTTCTATTATTTCAGCAGATAAAATTTTAGTTTTAGATGATGGAATGTGTATGGGACTTGGAACTCATGAAGAGTTATTAAAAAATTGTCCTACCTATAGAGAAATATATGAATCTCAAGTTAAGTAAAGGGGGAGAGTGTTTTGAATAATTTTAAAAGAGTATTAAGATATGTAAAGGGATATAAAGTTCAAGTTATACTAGCAGTTTTCTGCGCATTTATCACTAATATTGGGGTAGTTGTTGCAACATATTTAAGTGGATTAGCAATAGATAATATTGGTGGAATAAATAATGTAAATTTTAAAAATTTAGTAGTAATACTAATATACCTAGGGTTTATATACTTAATTTCATCGTTATTTCAGTGGCTTATATCACTATATGCAAATAAAGTCTCATATTTAATAGTTAGGGATATGAGAAGAGATACTTTTGAAAGCTTAAATAAACAACCATTAGCTTACTATGATCATCATCCACATGGAGATATAATTAGTCGTTTTACTAACGATTTAGACAATGTTAGTGATGCTTTAGCTGTATCAATTACTAATGTATTTTCTGGAGTAGTTACTGTAATTACAGCGCTTATATGCATGTTATATTTAAATGTTAAAATTACAATAGCTATATTAGTAGTAACACCTATATGTTTTTTTATTGCTTCAATAATAAGTAAATTTAGTCAAAAGTCATTTTTAAGACAACAACAATCAGTTGGAGAGTTATCTTCTTTTGTAGCAGAAATAGTTGGTAATCAAAAAATAGTAAAAGCCTTTGATAGAGAAAAAACAGCAATGGAACAATTTGAAAAAATTTCAGATGACCTTTCTAAAACAGCTATAAAAGCTATGTTTGCTTCAGCGCTTATAAATCCAAGTACAAGATTTATAAACAATATATCTTATATAGCTGTTGGGTTTGTTGGGGGAATTTTAGCTATAAAAGAAGGCGTTTCTGTTGGGATAGTTTCAAGCTTTTTAATATATTCAGCTCAATTTGCAAAACCTTTTAATGAGATTTCTGGAATAACAGCTCAAATTCAAACAGCTTTTGCTTCTTTAACTCGTATATTTAATATAATAGATGAGAAGCCAGAAGAGCCAGATAAAAATGATGCTATAGAGTTAAATAACTGCAAAGGTAATGTTAAAATTGAAAATGTATATTTTTCTTATGATAAAAGTATTTCATTAATACAAGATTTTTCTTTTGAAGCTAAAGCTGGTGAAACAATAGCGATTGTTGGTCCAACTGGCTGTGGAAAGACTACATTAGTTAATTTATTAATGAGATTCTATGATATAGATAAGGGTGCAATATATATAGACGATATCAATGTTAAAAGCCTAACAAGAGATAGTTTAAGAAAAAACTTTGGAATGGTACTTCAAGACCCATGGCTTTTTAATAGTACAGTAAAAGAAAATATTGCTTATGGTAAGGAAAATGCAACAGATGAAGAAATAATTAATGCAGCAAAGGCTGCCCATGCACATTCTTTTATTAAAAGATTAAAAAATGGATATAATACCATAATAAATGATGAAGATTTATCAGCAGGTCAAAGACAGTTATTAACTATAGCTAGAGTAATGCTTGCAGAGCCTAAAATTCTTATACTAGATGAGGCAACAAGTTCTATTGATACCTTAACAGAAGTTAGAATACAAAAGGCATTTTCAAAGCTTATGGAAGGAAGAACCAGCTTTGTCATTGCTCATAGACTTTCAACTATTGTTAATGCTGATAAAATATTAGTTATGAATAAGGGAAATATAATAGAACAAGGAAATCATAAGGAATTGCTAGAAAAACGAGGATTATATTATGATTTATATAATAGTCAGTTTTCATATTAATAATTATTCTTTCAGAACTTAGTTGATTTTATATGTTTTTTAATTAAGGAAGGACTAATTTCTGATCATGATTGTGGAGATTTACACAAAATTATTGACAGACTTTAAAAAAAGAAAAGTTATGACTTATATTAAATTATAGTCATAACTTTTAATTTTATTTAAATGTATTTTGGTTACGCTAATAAAAACTATAACGCTCGCTATACTTATAATAAACCTTTTTAAGTTCAATCAAATTTCAATTAATTTATATTTCCCTACAATTAATAACATGGTTTGCAAATCTGCCACCAGTAGATACTATGCATTTACATAATACATTATCTATTTTAATAATAGGCTCTGATATTTCTTATAGTTCAGTTATTTTTATTGCATAAACTAATACTCCTGTAAGGTCATAATAGTAACTTATTTCAGCTTTATTTAAAACACCATTCATTTTAACTATAGCTGGTAAATCTTTTTCAATATAGTCTAATGAAATATTACTAGTACTACAGTGTCTTTCTAGAATTTGAAAAAACTCTTCCTTTGTTTTGGGTTTGCTTTTTAAATCTATTGCCAATGTTCTATTTTTAAATGATGTAACACCATTTAACTCTTTGGCAACTTTACTAAGGGATATATAATCAATAAGCCAAAGAATAATTATCACCATTATATTTACTAATACTATACAACGAATATATGCTGGGATAAAACTTGCTAAAAATTCTAATACAGCACAAATTAAAAAAAGCCAATAAACTGATTCTATTCCTTTTGTACCATTAATATTTTTTCTAGGTGGCAAGTTATGAAGATATTGAATAGCTATTCCAATTAGAATATAGATAATTAAAATAGGTATAAAATATTGAAATGCTTTTAATGTATTTTCAATATCATTAGTAAACCTTAGGGCTAAAATTGAGCTTATAAGCAAGGTAAAACCAATACTAGTTCCTTTAACTATATTTTCCCTCATCATATTATAAACCTCCCTTTATACGATTTCTTACTTCTTTTAAATATTTTCTTGAAATATAAGCTGTTTCTGAATTTATTAATTTAGCTTCCATTAGCCCATTAAGTAACGGACTATACATTGATACTTTTTCCAAGTTTAATATAGTTGACTTTGAAATTCTTATAAACTTAGGTGGTAGTATTTTTTCTAATTCGTAAAGTCGATTTTTTGATTCATAAGTTTGGTTATTTGTATGAATTAATAAAGTATCTTTATTTGTTTCAACATAAAATATATCATTACTTTGTATCTTAAAAAGCTGATCATTTTTATAACATGATAATTTGATGCTTTTGTAATCCTCATTTTCTATATAATCAATAAGTGTATTAATTGAGTTAGTTCTTTCATATATATATATAGATGCAAATTCCTCTTTATCATGTCCTATCTCTTCAACTGATACTTTCATAATATCCTCCTAGGTCTGTATTTAAAATAACGTGCGTTTATTTTAATTAGTTATTTCTTTAATATAATAATATGATACTATTCATTTATTTTCCATATTTAACAGGTAAGTGGTAGGTGTTGTTAGGTAAGTGGCATTTCTAGAGTTATTAAAAATCTATTAATTGGTTATTATAAGATGCATTTAGGAATCAAGTTGAGTTTACTAGAAAAAGGAAGATTCCTAGACTTGATAAATAAAAGTTAAACTTATTTATCTTTTATATGTAATAATTCATTTAAGTTTTACAAATAATATAAAAGAAAATATTATTTGGAGGACCTACCATGAGTAAAGAAACTAAAAATCAAGTTTATGAAAAGGCAAAGCAAATGATAATAGCAGGTGAGTCTTGGGATAAAATAATGGAAGAAACAAGATTAAGACAAAAGGATTTACGAAGAATACAGATGGAAGAGATAGATCATAAATTCTAAAAATATTAGAAGGGATTTAATCGAAATTCTAGATAAGGTTTGAAAGTGGGTTTCTATAATCCGCTTTTTTGTTTTAGTATAAAAGAATATTGTTTTAATATAAACTAGTATGGAGGTTCTATATGGTTCACCTCCACCAAATAAGAACTATAATTTTGATACATATAGAAAGCTGTTGATTTCAAGGGCTTTTAGTGTTTTTGAAGGAAAGTGAGTGGGGAATTTTAAGATTTGTAGCTTAGAATTATTGATTTTTACATTGTACATGCAACTTAAAGAATAAAAAAATTTTATAGATGATCCCTTGGAATTTATAGTCAATGGAGTATTATATAATTATACTGACTCATATAGTTAAACTAAAGTGGTTATGGTGGTGTTACTATGAATGAAAAATTTTTTGAGTTACCAATAGAGAAGCAAAGGAGCATTATTAATGCAGGTTTTAAAGTGTTTTCTCAGAATGATTATAAAAGATCATCTACTGAAGATATTGCAAGTTATGCAGGTATATCTAAGGGATTGTTATTTTATTATTTTCATAATAAAAAAACTCTATATATGTTTTTATATGAATATGCAACAAAATTAATTACAGAAAATGTAGTAGAATCTAATTTTGCAGATATAACTGATTTCTTTGAGTTAATTCAGTATGCAGGAGGCAGAAAAGTCCAATTGTTAAAGGAAAGTCCATTTATAGCTGAATTTATAGTTAAATGTTTTTATTCTCAAAAGGAAGATGTTTCTGAGGATTTAAATAATAAGATTGTAGATGTTACAAGTATGATTTATAAGCAGTACTTTACTAATATAGATTTAACAAAGTTTAAGGACGATGTTAATCCTAAAGATATATTGCAAATGCTTTCTTGGATGGCAGATGGATATTTACATGAGCTTAATCGTAGAAATTCACCTGTAGATTATGATGAGTTTAATAAGGAATATAAAATGTGGTGTAGTATGTTAAAAAAAGTTTCATATAAGGAGGATTTATAATATGGATATTATAATCGAAACTAAAAATCTTACTAAAAGTTATGGGGAATCAAGGGGGATAATTGATGTCAATTTAACTGTGGAGCAGGGCGAAATATTTGGTTTTATTGGACCTAATGGAGCAGGTAAGTCTACCACCATTAGAACGCTACTTTCCTTAATAAACAAAACAAGTGGTGAAGCTAAAATTTTTGGACTTGACTGTGAAAAAGATAAAGTGAATATTCTTAAGGAAGTTGGATATTTACCATCAGAAGTATTCTACTATGATAATATGAAAGCTAAGGATTTACTAAATTATTCTGCTAGCTTTTATGGTAAAGATTGCTCTGCAAGAATAAAGGAATTATCAGAAGCCCTTGAATTAGACTTAAATAAAAAGATTGAAGATATGAGCTTAGGCAATAAGAAGAAAGTAGGGATTGTACAAGGTTTATTACATTCACCTAAATTAATAATACTAGATGAACCTACATCAGGGTTAGATCCTTTAATGCAAAAGAAATTCTTCGAAATTATAAAAAAAGAAAATGAGAGAGGAGCTACAGTGTTATTTTCATCACACATATTAAGTGAAGTTCAAAGGATTTGTGACAGAGTAGCTATTATAAAAGATGGAAGAATTATAAAAACTGAAAAAATAAGTGATTTAAAGCAAAGTGCATATAAAAAAGTAACTTTTAATATAACTGATGAAACACCTAAGAAGTTAAATATACCTGGATCTAAAAATGTTGAAATTAATGGTCAAAATATTTCATTCCTTTATAAAGGTAATATTAACTCACTATTAGAGGAAATAGGAAAATTTAAATTAACAAACATAGATATAACTGAGCCTTCGCTAGAGGAAGTATTTATGCACTATTATGAAGCATAAGGAGGTACAAGACATTGAATATATTTAAATTTGAATTGAAGTCAGCCTTAAAAAATTCAATTATCTGGCTAGTAGTTTTGTTAGTATTAATTTTAGTATTTATGAAAGCTATGTATCCTCTTTATATTGATGGAGCAAAAGATATAGAGTCAGTAGTAGCTAATTTTCCACCGGAATTTACTGCAGCTTTTGGATTTAACATAAAAGAAATATTTCAATATGGGGGATTTTACTCTTTCTGTTCTAATTATATAGTTTTATGTGGAGCAATAATGGCAGTATATTTAGGTGTATCAACTTTTGCTAGAGAGAAAAAAGTTAAGACTATGGATTTTCTTTTTACAAAACCGATATCCAGAGAAAAAATATTTGCATGTAAATTATTAGCTAATATTTCTATTCTATTAGTTACTAATATTGTTTTTATTACTTCAGCTTATTTTATATATGAAAGCAGTGGAGATACTACTACAACAATTGAAAAAATCTTATTAGCTACAAGTGGTTTGTTTTTTACTCAATTAGTATTTTTATCCTTGGGAATTATATTCGCAATATTTGTAAAGAAAGTAAGAAGTATAGCTGGTATAGCAATAGCTTTTGGGTTTGGTGGTTTTATAATATCAGCAGTAGTTAACATTATAGATGAAGAGATATTAAATTATATAGCACCAATGAAATATTTTGCTCCAAATTCTGTTTTTAGTAATGGAGCTTTCGAAGTGAAATATGTTATTACAGCAATAGTTGTAATAGTAGTTTGTATAGGTGCTGCTTTTATTAAATACAAAAACAGCGATATACAAGCTGTCTAGGAGGTGAATGTAATGAATATATTAAAAAAGGAATTGAAAACAGGATTAAAACCTTTTATATTTTGGACAATAGGTCTATTTTTTCTAGTATTTGCTGGAGTAGTAAAATTTACTGGCATAGGTGGAGAAGGAGGAGCCTCAGTTAAGGAATTATTTGATAAGTTTCCTAAGATAATTCTTGCCCTTTTTGGTATGTCAGGGTTAGATGCTACATCTATAGATGGTTATTATGGTATTTTAGTATTTTATGTATTGATATGTGGGATGATATATGGGGTATCTCTTGGAACTAACATTATTAATAGAGAAGTAGTTGATAAGACATTTGAATTTATTTTTACAAAGCCAAGAAATAGAAGTTATATAGTAAATATGAAGTTTGTAAGTGCTACTATATATTTAGCAGCTTTTAGTCTTGTAAATTATATCTTTTCTATAGTAGCTATAAGAACTTTAGATTTAGAAAAAAACATAGATAAAGAGATATTATTATTTTCTTTAACTATATTTATAATTAGTATGTTGTATTGTGTTATAGGTATATTTATTGCAACTGTAGTGAAAAATCATGAAAAGGGGAACTTATACGGAAACTTATTTTTCTTTGTAACATTCATCTTAAGTATAGTATATGATGTCGTAGGGAATGGAAGAGTAATTAGGATATTTACACCATTTAAATATTTCTTGCCTACAGATATTGTTGATGGAAAGTTTGAAATAGTACCTCTTATTGCATCAATAGTTATAATTGTAGTTCTATATATAATTTCACTTGGAATTTTTGAAAAAAAAGAACTGAATAATTAGCAAGCTCAGGGCAAGCCCTTACGCAAGGCTCCCCTGGCACGAACAAGATTTAGATATTGTTGCAACAGGTTACGAAGGTGAAGGTATAGCAAAGCTTGAAGTCTACCCATGACTTACGGACAGTTATTAGGTATAAATTTATTAATATTCATAGTCCCCGAGAGGGGATTTTTTTATGGGTTTACTAAACTTCTAACTCTTAGAAGCTAATGATATTACATAGTCTCTAAACTTTTTTGTTGTAGGAGACATGTAGGAATTCTTTAGCCAGCCCATATAAATAGTTTTATATCCAATATCTTCTTTTATTTTTATAATAGAGAGAGCATTTGTATTAATAAGAGGAGCGTTAGCAACTATAGTAATACCAGCACCAGCAGATACTAATCCTCCAAGCATACTAACTTCGTTAGGTTGTATAGAAATTTTAGGAGTATAGCCAATAACTTCAGAATAAGAAAGAATCATATCTTTATTTCCTTCAGAAGATACAATAAATGATTCGTCTTTTAAGTCTTTTAAAGAAACTTCCGCTTGATTTGAAAGAGGATGATTTTTTGGAACAATCAAAACGTACTCTTCTTTTTTTATTGGTATTGATTTGATTTCAGTATGTTTATGAACATCATCAATGTTGTCATAAACCCCTAAATCTATTTTACCATCTTTTAAATCATTTAATATTTCAGGTGTAGATCCATGACTAAATTGAAATCTAATACAGGGATAGCTGTTTAAAAAATCACTAATTATAAAAGGCATAAAATATGTACCAATGCAATAAGTAGACGCAATAGAAATAATTCCTTTATCAGGGTTTGCCATGTCCTGTAATTCACGAAATCCTTTTTCAACTTCTAGAAGAGCTATATTGGCATGTTTTAAAAATGCCTCTCCAAAAGAGGTAAGTTTAACATTACGGCCATTTCTTTCAAATAAAGGTACATTTAATTCTGCCTCTAATTTAGAAATTGCTTTGCTTAAAGCAGGTTGAGTTACCGATACTAAAGCTGCAGCGGTGGTAAAATTTTGGGTTTCAGCTACTTTTTTAAAATACTTTAATTGCTGTAAATTCATGTGCATACTCCTTTTATTTGAAAATAGTGTGAATCTATAACTTTTGGTTATATGAGTATGAATATTAGTAATTAGTCATAATTAATAAAATCATGATATAATCCTAATATATCAGAAAATATATAAATAATTTAATAGGTTTATTATAAATTTTATTTATATATAAGTCAAAAGTATATTAAATAGAACCTATAAGGAGTAGAGTATATTATGATGAATGTAAATACTGAAAAGTGTATTGGCTGTGGACTATGTGTTAAGGATTGCTTTCCAAGAGACATTGAAATAGTTGATGGTAAAGCCAAGATTAATAATGAAACTTGTATTAAATGTGGGCATTGTATAGCTATATGTCCTAAAGAAGCAATATCAACAGATGAATACAACATGGAAGATGTGAAACAGTATAGTAAAGATGAGTTTTTAGTTGATGCTGATAACCTGCTAAATTTCATTAAATTCAGAAGAACTATAAGACAATTTAAAGATAAGGAAGTAGAAGAAGAGAAGATTTCTAAAATTATAGAAGCTGGTAGGTATACTCAAACTGGTGGCAACCTACAAGAGGTGTCTTATATAGTAGTAAGAGAAGGAATACAAGAACTAAAAGCTTTAGCAATAGAAAGTTCAAAGAAATTGGGAGAAGATGTACTAGCCAATCTGACTCCACAGACTATAAAACTTAAAAAATATGCAGAGATGTGGATAAAAATGTATGAAGAATATAATGCAAATCCTAATAAAAATGATAGGATGTTCTTTAATGCACCGGTAGTAATAATAGTTACAGCTAATTCAGAGGTAAATGGTGCATTAGCTTCTTCAAATATGGAGCTTATGACAAATGCTTTAGGTCTCGGAACAGTATTTAGCGGATTTTTAGTAAGAGCTGCACAAGATAACAAAAAGATTATGAATTTTCTTGGAGTAAAGGAAGGTAAAAAGATTGTAACATGCATGGTAATTGGATATCCTGATGTGAAATATTCTAGAACTGCTCCAAGAAAAGAAGCAGATATAAGTTGGAAATAAACTCATTTAATTATGAGTATTAGTATCACCTTTCTATAAAAACGCATGTGGAGACAGTTGTGAAGATAGTACGCAAATAAGCTGATATCGAAGGATTTGAGGAATTTATAAATACCTTATCAGAGGACGGTGAGTTAATGCTTATCGTCCTTTCTTCTTTTGCACAGGAAGAAAGTAAAAATGTGAGTGACAATCTTAAAGAATGAAAACTACAAAGGAGATGTGGGAATAAGTTCAAGAAGAAATTAAAAGAAGAATTAATGAATAATAAAATATGTATAATATGAAACTTTTAAAATAAAACTATAACATTATTAAAACAATTTTATAATATAATTATGGTTATTTAGTAAATTATTTACAAATAAGAAGAGCTATACTATGATTAATGTATTAGATGATTATATAGCAAACCAATTGCAAACTTATAATATGAATAATTAGATGGAAAACGAAGTAAACTTCATTTCATTAATTAAATAAAATAGCTTTAACAATATAAAATAATTAGATAATAGAAGGGGTAATTAAAAATGAGTAATATTATATTAGTGGCGGAAACTGGGTCAGATATTCCGAAAGATATTACAGAACAAATGGGAATTTTCCTTGTCCCAATGCATGTTACTATGGGGAATGAAACTTTTGATGATGGAACTTTTCCAGTTGAAAAAATTTGTCAGTATTACAACAATACAAATAAAATACCAAAGACAAGTGGAAGCTCACCAGAGGATTTTATAAGAGTATTTGATGAAATTCACAGATTATATCCGGATAAACAGATATTGCATTTAGCATATTCGTCAGTAACAACTTGCTCCTATCAGAGTGCTTTGATAGCAGCAGAGGATAGAGAATATGTTACGAGTATTGATACTAAGCAGGTATCTATTGGTCAGGGGGCAATTGTAATTCAAACAGCAAGATATTTAAAAGCAAACCCTAATGTTACTATGAAAGAATTGATAAAAGAAGTAAGCAGACTATGTGATATTTGCCAAATGTGTTTTATTCCTAATAAATTAGAGTATCTTAGAGCTGGAGGGCGTGTGAGTAATGCAGTCTTTATAGGTGGAAAAATACTTAATATACATCCATCAATTGAAATTGAAAATGGATATTTAGTAGCTAAGAAAAAGTATCGTGGAAAAATGGAAAGGATAGTCACAAAGCTAATAGAAGAATATAGCGATACGAAAAATTTGGATAAAAAAGAAGTGTGGCTATTGTGGTCAATAGGATTGTCTGATACAGTTCGTAGAGCAGCTGAAGATAAAGTAAAGGAAATAGGCTTTGAAAATATTAGATGGATGCAGACCGGATGTGTAATTACTACTCATGGAGGACCAGGTTCATTTGGAATTGTAGGATTTTCTAAAGCGGTTTAGGAGTGGCAATCTCAGTCGCTAACGCCTTCAAAAGGTTCCCCAGCAGGCGGTGAGAAAATTAATAAATTTTTAATATTCCTTCTGAAAATGCGGTAAAATAGGCATAAATAATTTAGAATTATAACTGAACAATTTGAGGGGGAATATCTTGAACAAGGACCAGAGATATGGCGTGTAGCTATTAAAAAGAAATAAAATTGATATAACTTTGACCTAATTTCTAAATAAATAAAAGGCATATATAGTATTTATAATAAAGCAGAAATTATATCAAAGACAATTAAAAAATATACCTTATAAGAATAAAACGGAACCTATAAATATAAACTTATGATTAAAGTGATATTTATATAGGTTCTTTTTTGTGCAATAATATAAAGCTCAGAGCAAATCCTTGTAGCATTATCATATCTTGCCTTGCTACTACATTGACGTAAGAATGGTGCATATGGGTTCCTGGAAGATTAAAGGTCACGAAGTGACCTTCTTGTAAAATTTTAAGGATGAAAAGCAATAATATGATTTATAATTCTAACTATTTCCTTAGGAGATTCATTTAAATCATTTTCTAGCCAAGTTTGAACAACTGAAACAACTCCTCCTACAGAATATTTTATAAAATAATCTAAAAATACAGCATCAACCTTTGAACTACTAACTAGCTTATCAATTTCAGCTCTACTTGCTACGTAAATAATACGATCCATGATGTTATTTTCCATTTGTTTGCTGAATAATATTTTGCATAACTCTTTATTTTCCTCAATTAATTCAAGGGCTTTAAGTAATAAAACATCTTTATAATCTTCAGCGGGGGTCTCCTCAATATATTCTGAGATTTGATTAAAGAGTTCATCTTCTATGGAATTAAGCAAATCATAGGCATCTTTATAATGGGTGTAAAAAGTTCCTCTATTGATATCTGATTTTTTGCAGATATCAGTAACAGTAACTTCGTGAATTTTCTTATGCTTAAGCAAATCAATTAAACTTTCTTTTATTATTTTTTTAGTATATAAAGTTCTTCTATTTCCTTTAACTCCTGCCATTTAACTCATCCTTTTTAAGTAATTAAAAAATTTTAATTATATGTTATTAAATAAACAAAAATAACTCAAATGTATATTTAATAACATTATAAAAATATGTGCTTATTGTAACTAGCTTATGTATTATTTATACTTAGTATTATAGCATTAACCAAACAAGGTGTCTATTTAATAACATTGAGTATTTAAGGCATCTGAAAATTATTTTTTAAGATGCCTTAAAGTAGATACAGATAAAGGAGAACGAGATGTCATATATAGAAATAAGAGATGAATATAAAAGATACAAGGTTGGAGAAAACATTGTTGTAGCAAATAATGGTATTGATTTTTCAATAGAAAAGGGAGAATTCGTTATTATTTTAGGTCCAAGTGGAGCTGGTAAAACAACTGTGTTAAATATACTTGGCGGGATGGAGACTTGTGATGAAGGAAAGATAATTATTGATGATGTTGATATATCTAAATTTAATAATAAACAACTTACAAGTTACAGAAGATATGATGTAGGATTTGTATTTCAGTTTTATAATTTAGTTCAAAATTTAACTGCAAAAGAAAATGTGGAACTAGCTACTCAAATTTCAAAAAATGCTTTAGATGTTGATAAAACTCTTGAATTAGTTGGACTTGCTCATAGAAAAGGTAATTTTCCATCTCAATTATCAGGAGGAGAACAGCAAAGAGTAGCTATAGCAAGAGCTATTGCTAAAAATCCTAAATTGCTTTTATGTGATGAGCCAACAGGTGCTCTTGACTATAAAACAGGAAAACAGATTTTAAAGACATTACAAGATACATGTAAAAATACAGGGACAACAGTAATTGTTATAACACATAATTCAGCACTTGCACCAATTGCAGATAGAGTTATAAAACTCAAGGATGCAAAGGTTAAAAGTATAGAAGTAAATGAAAATCCTGTTTTAGTTGATTCTATAGAGTGGTAGAGGATAAAAGATGAAAAATAGAGCATATAAAAAATCAATAACAAGAGAAATATTATCTTCAAAAGCAAGGTTTATTTCTATATTAGCCATAATATTTTTAGGAGTTGCCTTTTACTCTGGAATCAAATCAAGTGGACCAGATTTAAAAGAGTCTATAAATCAATTTTTTAATGAACAAAATTTAATGGATAGCAAGATAGTCTCTACTATAGGCCTTAATGACAATGATTTAAAGTTACTTGAAAATAACGATAAAATCTTAGATTACTATGGAGCACATAGTGTAGATGTAAATTTAACTAATACAAATAATGTTGTTAATTTTATGGAGTATAATCCAAATGATTCTACTAATATAAATAAGCTTATTGTTACAGAAGGTAGGTTACCTGAAAATAGTGGAGAGATAGCTTTAGATGAAAATGCTTTAAAGGAAAATGAAAACTTAAAAATAGGTGATGATTATACCATAGAATCTGATATAGATTTAGATAAGTATTTTACTAAGAAAACTTTTAAGATTGTTGGATTTGTACAAAGTCCTATGTATATAGAAAATATATCTAGAGGAACGACTACTGTTGGAAAAGGAAGTGTAGACTACTTTGCAATATTAAATAGTAGTGACATATCAATGGATGTCTATACTGAGATATATGTGCGATTTAAAAATGTAGAGGGTCTTGGCTCATATAGCGATGAATATAAAGAAAGAATGGAAGAAAATAATAAGTATCTTGAAGACTTATATTCAAATAGAGCTATAGAAAGAATTGAAGAAATAAAATTAGATGCACAAAAAGAGTTTGATAAAGCTTATAAAGAAATAGAAGATGGTGAAAGAAAGCTTGAAGAAGCACAAAAAGAAATAGATGATGGTAAGATTCAGCTTCTTGATGGTAAAAATCAATATGAAGAATTTGCTAATAAGTATCAGCAAGAAATTAAAGATGGAGAATTAAAACTAATTGAAGGTGAAAAGCAATTAGATAATGGACAAAAGGAACTAGATAAGCAAAAAGAGCAATTTTTAGATGGTGAAAAACAGCTTCAGGCAGCTAAAGTTGAACTTGATAATGCAAAGCAAGAATTCTTAAATCAAGGAATTGATCCTAATCAAAGTACAAAAGAATATGAAAATCAAATAGATAGTTTAAATATGTTAATTACAACATACAATACACTTTCCAATGATATAAAAGAAACAGCAAACAACCTTAAAGAAGGAGACAAAATTCCAAATGAAAAAATTCAATATTTGAAGGGGATTATATCTAACCCTAGTTTAGGATTAAATGGTTTAAGTGATTTAGTAAATAGTTTAGAAAAAGATCCAATAAATATTTATTTAGCACTTAATATCTCAAATGGTATAGAAGGTGCTAGTAAAACTTTAAGTGAAAATAAGTCTAAATTAGAAACTTTAGTAGTTGGAATAACCCAATATCAACAAGGTACGACTGCTTATGAAGAGCAAGTTCACAGCTTTAATGAAGGAAAGATAAAACTTGAAGAAGCTCAAAAGGAATTAGATAAAGGAAAAGAAGAGGTTATAAAAGGGAAAGCAGATCTTGAAGAAGGTAAAAAACAAGGTCAGTTAGAACTTGATAAGGCTAAGAAAGAACTTGATGATTCAGAGCAAAAACTTCTTGATGGAGAAAAAGAAATCAAGGAAAATAGAGAAAAACTAATAGATGGACGAAAAGAGATAGATAAAGAAAAAGAGAAATTAAATGATTTAGATGATAGTAAATATTATTTCTTTGATAGGGAGGATAATCCTGGTTACTCAACTTACAAAGGTTCAATTGATAGTTTAGATAAAATAGCATCAGTATTTCCTGTATTTTTCTTCCTAGTTGCAGCACTTATATGCTTAACTACAATGACGAGAATGGTAGAAGAAAATAGAGTAGAAATAGGAACACTAAAAGCTTTAGGATATAGAGATTTAGAAATAGCTAGCAAATTTGTAGTTTATGCAGCATTAGCTAGTATTGTAGGATGTGTAATTGGTATATTAGTTGGAAGTAGTATTCTTCCATATATAATTAATCAAGCTTATGCATTTGCATTTACTTTACCAGATGTAAAGATACACTATTATTCATCCTATATAATTCAATCTTTATTAGCTTCAATACTTTGTACAGTAGGAGCAGCCTTAATTGTATTAAAAGGAGAATTAAGAGAAAACCCTTCTAATTTAATGAGAGCAAAGGCTCCAAAGCTTGGTAAGAAGATATTATTAGAAAGAATTACTCCTTTATGGGAAAGATTAAACTTTAATCAAAAAGTTACATTTAGAAATCTTTTTAGATATAAGCAAAGGATGTTAATGACAATCCTTGGTATATCAGGATGTATGGCTATGCTTGTTGCAGGGATGGCTCTTGAAAAATCTAATTCTTCAGTTATGGATATTCAATTTGACAAATTATTAAAGTATGATGCTATGGTGGTATTTGATGATAATAGTACTGAAAAAGCAGATGAAGAATACAATGAGTCTTTAAATAACTTAAAGGGATATGAAAGTAGCTTAAATATTCATCAAGAGTCAGTTACTTTTAGTAAAGAAGGTATAAGCAAGCAAACTGCTACTATGTATGTACCAGAAAATACAAATGAGTTAAGTAAATATATATTACTAAATGATAGAAAAAGCGGTACTGAATACAAACTATCTGATAATGGTGTAATTATAAATGAAAAACTTGCGAAAATTTTAGATGCATCTGTAGGTGATGAGATAATTGTAACAGATTCAGATAATAATTCTCATAAAGTCAAGGTAGATAATATAGTAGAAAATTATGCTGGACATTATATATATTTATCACCATCATATTATAAAGAGATATTTAATAGTGAGCCAATATATAATGCACAATTACTTAATTTAAATTCGGACAGAGAAGATGATAACAAAATATCCTCTACTCTTATGGACAATGATAAGGTAATAAATGTTACTCTTGCTTCAAAGATAAGAAGTTTAAGTGAATCTGCTGACTTAGGATTAGTTATGATAGTAATAATAGTGGCTTCAGGAAGTTTAGCATTTGTTGTGCTATACAACTTAATAAATATAAATGTATCTGAACGTATAAGAGAGATATCTACAATAAAGGTGCTAGGTTTTTATGATAATGAAGTTGCAATGTATATATTTAGAGAAAACATAATACTAACAATACTAGGAATACTTTTAGGCTCATTTATGGGTAAGATATTATATGTATTTTTAGTAAGCACAGCAGAAATGGATAATATGATGATGATACCAACTGTAGACATGAGCAGTTATGTAATCTCTGGCTTAATTACAATGATTTTTGCAATATTGGTTATGATAATGATGCACATAAAATTAAAAAAAGTAAATATGGTAGATGCTTTAAAATCCATAGAGTAAAATTAAAGGGGGTCGCGAAAGGCGACTCCCTTTAATTTTTAATCAATATGTTAATTTACTATGATACTGATGTTAGTATAAAAAGTATATCTATTCTTTTATACTAACACCAGTTTTAAGTAGGAAAGAGATAGGTACAAGAATAACTGTTTTTATGCCTAAAAGACAGTAGAATATATCATTGGTATTTTTTCTGTTTTTCAAGGACCTAATGAAACGTTAGCCCCTTCAAAATCCTTGATTTTACTAAGTTTATCAAGAGTTTCAGTAGATAAAAAATATCTATCTACTATTTAAATATGCAGAAAACCATAACTTTTAAAAATTTCTAATAAAAAGCTTGTTATTAATAATAAATATAATAAAATTTATAAGAATTTATAATATCATAAAAATGAATGTATAAAAAATAGAAATGGAAAAATATTTTTAGGATTAATAGGGGAAAATCGTATTATAAATAAGTGCTATTTTTAGCCTTAGGCATTGATATATATTGCCTAAGGCTGTTTTTGAAATTGAAAATACCGTATCATAAATAATATTATATTTACAAAATATGCTATAATTAAATGGGAAAAATAATCTTTAAGTGTAAGACAAATAGGGATTTATCGTAGAGATAACCTCAAAACTATCTATAGTATGTAATGTAATAATTTTGATAAAAATTAAATGAAAAAGGATTTTTTCATACATTTTATGA
Organism: Clostridium sp. LS3; assembly: GCF_055330225.1. Lineage (NCBI taxonomy): Bacteria > Bacillati > Bacillota > Clostridia > Eubacteriales > Clostridiaceae > Clostridium > Clostridium sp. LS3. The sequence goes on along the minus strand of NZ_CM143921.1, from coordinate 2,945,221 downwards.
ATATTGCAAATTCAAGTTGCGGATTTGCAATTGTAGGTTGGTGTTATTTTAGTGTAAAACTTATTATAATTTACACATAATAACAAAGAAGAGAGGTAGAAAATCATGGGTTTTGCAGATAATTTAAAATCAATTAGGAAAGAAAGGAATATTTCACAGGAAGAGTTAGCAGAAATAATTGGAGTAAGCCGTCAAGCAGTTTCTAAATGGGAACAGGGAAGTGGCTATCCAGAGATGGAAAAATTGCTTGTGTTATCTAAAGAGCTTAATATATCTTTAGATTATTTGATGTTAGGTGAGATAAAATCCACTGAAAACAACCAAAAGTTATCCAATAATATAATTATACCAACTGGGAAAATTACTATTAAATCATATGATGGAAAAGCAATTGTTAATTGCTATAAAGTTTTAGCATCACATGTAATGTATAAAGCAAAAAGCGATGAACCAAAATATTGGTTGATTGGTGTTAATAGCGGAGCGTTTTGGGGAGAAAAATCAATTGTACTTGGTTGGTATGCTGATGAAGAAAAAATAAAAAAGGAAATGGATGAAATTGCAGAATCAATTAATAATGGTGTACCAGCATATGAATTAAAATATGCAGTAAAAGTTAAGAATAAAATGTTAAGAGTAAAAATAGATGAAGAGTAACTTAATTTATTATATAATAGATGAGAATAAGTTAGAGTTTAACAAATTCCAATTTGTGACCAAATTAAATAAATTTTAATTTATATGTTAGTAAAAAATTTTTATATAAAATAATATTAGATGCTTATTTTTTATAAAAATTTGATATAATATAACAGTAATAATTTTTGAAATTAATTGTGAAAGGTGGGCTTAATACAAAGGTAGTTAAAACTAATTAAGAAATTTTATAACTATGAAGACTTAGAAATAAGTCTGTTAGAGTAGAAATTTTTAGGTATATTAATTAGTATAACTATTTTTACCAAGTCCATTTAATTACAAGCTAAATATATAATTATTTGTAAGTAGTTAAGTTGTAGGTGAATTAGTTTGCCTGCAACTTTTTTGTTTATATGAATTTATTAAATAGTAATTACAATTAATATACTCTAATCGTTTCTAACTTGTAATTAGAGAGGAGTAATAAGAAATGGAAATCAAATTTTTAAAACAGGAAGATAAAGAAAGATATATTAAGTTTAATAAATTAGTTTTTAAAGGTGGCAGAATTGAAGAAGAAATAGATAAATTACTATTTAGAAATCCATTTAGCAAAATAGAAGAAGATTGTTTTTATATAGAAGAAAATAATGAGATTATTTCTTCTTTAGTATTAACTAAAAAAGTGCAAAAGATAGGGAATAATATTGTAAAGGTTGGAGAATTCGATTTAGTAGGAACTCATCTAGAATATAGACATAAGGGTTATTGCAGTAAGTTGATGGAGTATTCTTTTAAGAAGATGAAAGAAGAGAAAATATTTTTATGTAGATTGATAGGTATTCCTAATTTTTATCAACAGTATAGGTTTGAATATGCAGTACCTGCTTATTTTTATAATTACGTAACTATTAACCCTGAAGCATTAAAAAATAGTATAAATCAATATGATGTAGAAATGGTTAGTGGATTTAGTAATGATTTATTGAAGAAAATGTTAGAAATATTTGAACAAGAAACAGCTTTCAATTTTGGTTCAGAAGTAAGGAGTGTAGAATACTTACGATATATGATAGAAGAAAAATGTCTAGATAAAAATTCCTACTGGTATATTGTGCTAGAAGAAGATGAATTAATGGGCTATGCATGGATTAAAGAGGAAGAGAAGCAGCTAATTATTAAAGAAGCTGCTATGAAAAATGAGTTGGCTTCAGAAAGCATATGTTTTAAGCTTTATCAAATTTTAATAAGTAAAAATTGTAATCATCTAGGAGTAAGAGCACCATTAAATAATAGTTTTGCTAAGTATATCTATAAACATGGTGGAGCAATTAGATGTAATAATGAAATATTTGATGGCACATGGGGAGAGATGTATAAGATTCTAAATTTAGATGAAGCCTTGATGAGTATTTCAAGTTTATTGGAAGAGAGATTGAAGGAATCAAAATTTTATAAATTGACTGCCAAATATACAATAGTGACGGAACTAGAAAGTGCCACGTTAGAAATAGATGATGGAGTAATTAAAATAACTAATGGAATAGGATTAGAAGTTAAAATTCCTATAAATGTGCTTACTTCAGTTTATACAGGTTATAAATCTATTGAGTGTTTTAAAGATAGGATACAATATTTTAACGATGATACGGAGGCAGTATTTAAGGTTTTATTTCCTGAAGGCTATCCATATATATGGACATTAGATATAAATGATAGTTTGAATGAAATTACATATTAGTACTTTCCCTCTTTGTAGTGAATTTTAAAGGTCATGCTTCGCCTTCACTAATAAATCCACGACATTTCTGTCGTGGATTTTTTATTTTATGATAATATATATTTTTGTTTTTTACACTATGATCCTTAATTAATTTTTGTCAGTTTTAACATATACTATGTTTTTATCATTAATTTTTTCTATAGAAAGAGATTTTAAAGTATCTTCATTAACTATTATTTGAGTTTCATCTAACATGGTTACAGGAATATTAGATACTTGCTCACCATTTAAAACTTTAACAGCAAGTTCTCCAGTTTTATAGCCTAATTTTTCGTAGTCTATACCTTGACATGCAAGTGCACCAGATTTGACAGAACCATCTTCTGAGGCGATTACTGGAATTTTATTATCAGTAGCGATTCTAGAAACTATCGGCATAGAAGAAACAATTAAGTTATCTGTTGGAACATATAAAACATCTATATTAGATATTAAACTAGACATGGCTTGATTAATTTCATTTGCAGAGGAAACACCCTTTTCTATAATTTTATAATTATTTTTAGACGCATACTCCTTTAGCATATCAACCTGTACTTTTGAATTTACTTCACTAGTATTATATAAAACACCTATAGTCTTAGCATTTGGGATAAGTGTTTTAATCAATTCTAGATTTTTATCTATAGATATATAATCTGATGTACCAGATATATTTCCTCCAGGCATATCTAGAGATTTTACTAAACCAGCAGCGACTGGATCAGTAACAGCGGTCATTAGAATAGGTATATCTTTAGTTGCGTTATAAGCTGCTTGAGCTGATGGCGTTGATATAGAATATATTAAATCTTTTTTATCAGATACAAACTTATTTGCAATTGTTTGATTTGTAGGCATATCATTTTGAGCATTTTGGTAATCAATTTTTATATTTTCTCCATCTTTATATCCGTTATCTTCTAGTGCTTTTATGAACCCATATCTTGCTTTATCTAAAGATGGATGCTCTACTAGCTGAGTAATTCCTATGGTTTTGATATCCTTATTTGAATTAGATGATTTGTCATTATTATTCTTTGAACAACCTGTAAGTAAAGAGACTCCAACTGAGACTATTAAAATTAAATTTATTAACTTATTTTTTATTATCATATATATAATCCTCCTAAATTTTATTTTTATATGTGTTCACATATTCATATATATTGTTAAATCTATACACAAATTTATTTAACATTAATTAAGATATAAATTAAGTTTTATATTTTAAACTGCATATTCAAATTTATCTAGTATTTCTTCTATAGTGATATTTAATTTTTCATCACCGCTTATATCTAAAATTATTTTACCTTTATGAAGCATTATAAGCCTATCACCATAGTTGATAGCATGTTTTAGATTATGAGTTACCATCAGTGTAGTTATATTTTTTTCTCTAACAATTTTATTAGTCAAATCTATAATTTCATTTGAAGTCTTAGGATCTAAAGCAGCAGTATGTTCATCTAGTAATAAAACTTTTGGGTTTGTAATACTAGACATAATTAGAGAAAGTGCTTGCCTTTGACCGCCAGATAAATATTTTACTTGAACATCTAAATATTTTTTTAGATCAAGTGATATATCTTCTAATAAATCTTCGATAACTTCAGTTTTGTGACGAAGACATTTTTTTAGATTTAGTAAACTCCCTTTGTTTAAAGCTAAGGATAAATTTTCTCTAACTGTCATAGAAGGACAAGTGCCTAAACTTGGATCTTGGAATACTCTACTTATTAGCTGAGTTTTTTTATGCTCAGCTAGCTTTGTTAAGTTATTACCATCTAATAAAATATCTCCTTGGCTTTCTTTTATAAATCCTGAGATTATATTAAGTAAGGTAGATTTACCTGTGCCATTACTTCCAATGATACTAACAAATTCCCCTTTATTTATAGTTAGTGAGAGATCATTGAAGATTATATTAGGATCTCCATATGGATTAGGGAATGTTTTTGAAATATTTTTAATTTGTAGCATCTAAAACACCTCTTTTCTTTAAATTTTTATGGCCAGTATTTTTATTGTCAAAAATATTTAGATTACCAATACTTAAGAATGAAATTATTACTATAGAAGTCATTAATTTTAAGTTATTAGGAGATACTACACCTAAATTTATCGCAAAATAGATTGTAAATTGGTAGATTAAAGTTCCTAATAATACAGATGTAGTGGCCTTAATAAATGTAAGTCTCTTAAATATAGATGTACCAATTATAATTGATGCTATTCCAAGTACCAAAGTACCAATGCCCATATTAACATCAGAGAATCCTTGGAATTGAGCATATAAGCTACCAGATAAAGAAACCATAGCATTAGATAACATTAATCCTAATATTTTTATAATATCAATATCAATTCCTAATGATTTAACCATTTGAGGATTATCACCGACAGCTTTTAAGGTATATCCAAGTCCAGTAGTTAAGAACAAATCTAAAATAAATTTACAAGATAATGCAGCAGTTATAACTAATATTAATGGAGAAATACGAGTATTAAATAAGTGATTGAAATTAAATAATGGAAGGTTTGATTTTCCCATTATTCCTAGATTAATAGAGTAAAGCATACCCATAACTAAAATTCCTGAAAGTAAGTTAGAAACTTTAAGTTTAATGTGTAAAATACCAGTAACCAGACCAGAAACTAAACCACATATAAGAGCTAATAAAGTTCCCATTGTTGGAGAGATTCCATTAGTTAAAGAGAAAGCAATAACAGCACCACCTAGTGAGAAGCCTCCATCAACAGATAAGTCTGGAAAATCTAAGATTTTATAGCTGATATAAATACCTAATGCCATAATCGATAAAATTAAACTTTGTGTTACTACAGATACAATTCCTGTCATAAAAAATACTCCTTTAAAAATTATTTTGTATAAAAAAACCACACAGTATAATCTGTGTGGTTAATTTTGGGTATAAAAAGTCCACACAGCATATTCCGTGTGGTTAATTTTTGAATATAAAAAAGCCACACAGTACAATCCGTGTGACTTTATAAATGGTAATAATGAATAACATTATAAACAATATAGCCAACACAGATACAATCCCAAATTATTTCTAAGTCATAAGGGGCTTGTATCCATGTTGAAATTAATCAAATTTATAACTTGGTACAAACCCTATATAAATTGGCTATAAAAACTAAATCGTGCTTGTTTGTTTATTAAAGTATTCATAATTACCCTCCAGTTCTATTTTTTAATTAATAATATTTGACGTTCATTTTTAATTTAATATAGAGTATATACTATGAAAATTTATAAGTCAATAAAAAATATAAAATTGGGTAAATTTTTAAAAAAATTAAATGAAGCGGATAAGAATAAACTAAAAATAAAATTATGATTCAGGTCTTCTAAATTAATTCGTGGGTTTTATTACTGCGATTCGCCTCAACCATTAAAACCCAGCAAGGACAACAAATCAACCATTTTTTAATATACCTTGTAGTTCAGCATCTACTTTGTTGGGTATATATTGCATTCTTTTAAAGGAAAAATTAAGACCTATTAATAGTTGTCTTATTCCTGTAGTAGAATTAAATATCAATACACACAAAATATACACAAGTTCTAAATATAAACTAAAAAAGAAAAGAATATAATTCTCAGTGAAAGAATGATATGTTATCTTGTATTGTTAAAAATATTTTTCAAAGTAAAGTACTGCTCGATTATTCGAGACTATAAAAAAGCGAAGGTGGTTATTAAAATGAATAATCTTTGGATATTTGATTTAAAGAAGAAACAGAATAAATTGGTGGAGGCTATACCGAAGCCGATATATTTTATTTTATGCGGTATTTTTACTTAATTAAGGTAGCTACACCAATAAAGGGCTTAATTATTTAAGAAGGCTTTTTTGTCTTTATTCTCTACTTAACTTAGGATATTTATATTTTACTAATAATGTAAAATGAGTTATGGTAAAATATTCATATAGAAATTACAAAATAAAAAATGACTTTATATAGATTTAGAAGGGGAAAAGTTATGGATAAAAGAGCTAGGATTTTAGTGGTTGAAGATGACAATGATATTAATAAATTACTTTGTAGTATTTTTGAGAATAAGGGATATAAATCTAGAGCGGCTTTTTCAGGCACAGAAGCTTTAATGTGTGTAGAAAATGAAAAGTGGGATATGATTTTACTAGATTTGATGATTCCAGGCCTTAGTGGAGAGGAAGCCATATTAAAAATAAGAAAAATCACAAAAGCTCCAATCATTATTGTGAGTGCAAAAACATCTAAAAAGACTAAGCTAGAATTATTAGAAAAGGGAGCTGATGATTTTATTTGTAAGCCTTTTGATCCAGATGAAGTGGTTGCACGAGTTAATTCTAATTTGAGAAGATATTTAGAATTTTCTACAGATGAGGAAAATAGAAGTAAAATTTTGAGTTATAAAGATATTACTTTAAATACAGAAAGTAAGGAAGTAAAAGTTGGACAAGTCATAGTTACATTAACAGCAAGAGAATTTTCAGTATTAGAGTTATTGTTAACTAATCCTAATAAGGTGTACAGTAAAGCTAATATTTTTGAAAGCATATGGGGAGAAGAATTTTTAGGTGATGATAATACCGTAAATGTACATGTAAGTAGATTAAGAAATAAGCTATTTAAAGCTAATAGTAGAGGTGAAGATTACATAGAAACAGTTTGGGCAATGGGGTATAGATTAAGGAAATAGTTAATTGAAATTTAGTATAAAAATACCTATTAAAAAGATTTAATACTTTTGAAAGGTTTTAGCAAAGTTTTCTTATAAAATATTCTTTATTATAAAAGCATGATTTATAAGAGGAGGTAAAGTCTGAAATGAATGAATATGTAATCAGAACTAGTAACATCACAAAAATATATAAAAAGCGAAAGGTGTTAGATAATTTATCTATTAATATTAAAAAAGGTGACATATATGGGTTTGTAGGGAAAAATGGTGCTGGTAAAACAACTATGATTAGGGTAGTTACAGGACTTGTTATACCTAATGAGGGGCAAGTTGAGCTATTTGGAGGTATTGAAGAGAGAGAGGTCATAAAAGAAAGAAGAAGAATTGGGACATTAATAGAATCACCAGAGATATATCTTAATATGAATGCAAAAGAAAATCTTGAACTTATCAGAATTCAAAGGGGGATTCCAGGAACTAAGTGTATTGATGAGGCATTAAATTTAGTAGGACTTAAGGATGTAGGGAAGAAGAAAACTAAAAATTTCTCATTAGGAATGAAACAAAGATTAGGAATTGCTATGGCTTTATTAAGTGATCCAGAACTTTTGATTTTAGATGAACCTATAAATGGATTAGATCCAATTGGAATAAAAGAAATAAGAGAACTTTTACTTAAATTAAATAAAGAAAGAGGAACTACCATTTTAATATCAAGCCATATATTATCTGAACTTACTCAAATTTCAAATAGGTATGGTTTTATAAATGATGGAAAATTAATTGAAGAAATAACTGCAAGTGAACTTTCTAATAAATGTAGAATGTATCTTCACCTCAAAATAAACGATTCTTCAGATGTTTCAATTATTCTAGAAAATGAACTTGGAATAAAAGATTATGAAGTTTTCCCAGATAATATTATAAGAATATATGATGAATTTGATGGAGAAAAGATTACTTTGGCTTTAGCTAAGCATAACATAGGAGTTAAAGAAATAATGAAAATGGGTGAATCCCTAGAAGATTATTTTACTAAGTTAGTTGGAGGAGAAGATAATGAGTAATTTAATTAGAGGGGAATTTTATAAATTAAGAAAAAGTAAGTCTTTTATTGGAATGATATTTTTGGCATTAGGAGCTTCATTTTTTTTGATAAGAGGTTTTGATTTAGATGCGGAAAGATTAAGAGGTACACATATTGAACTTGTAAATGGAATGTATTCAATAGACTATGCATTTCAATACATTTTATTTACAAGTTTTATATTTGCTTTATTTGCAGGAGAATTTATTGCTAAAGACTTAAAAAATAATATGAGTAAAAGTTTTATTTATGGATATAAGAGAAGTGAAGTTATATTAAGTAAGCTAATAGTATTTATAATATCTTCTTTATTCCTACAATTAATTTACACAACAATTTTAGTTATATATACTTCAGTTAATTATGGATTTTGTGAAGCTTTAAATTATAATACTATATTATTTTTAATTAGAATAATTGTTATTGGAATAATATATAATGTAGCAACAATATCTATAGTTGCCATGATTGCCATAGTAACAAGGAATAGTTTGTGCACAGTTGTTTCACCAATTTTATTTATATTATTGATTTTTGTATCAGATTTAAAATTGCCTATTTCAACTATAGTTGCATACGTATGCCCTTTTATTGTTGGTGGAAGAGCAATAGCCCAATTTGCACCAAAATCAGATATCATAATTGGAATAATTTCATCAATTGTAACATTTATAATAACAATTGCAGTAAGTCTATTATATGTAAAACATGAAGATATTAAGTAATTAAGGCATAATCAAATAAATAATAGACCAAATATGCTTCGAATCTTTGGTCTATTATTTATTTTCATATGACTAAGATAAAAAAATTATTATATAAATTAGGAGAATTAAGATGTATTTATTAGCTATTATTTTATTTATGATTTTTATAATTATATTTTCAATAGTAATGTGTATTAAATTATTTGCATATAAAAGGCAAATAAGAGATATTACTAATCAGATTAGGGACTTTAAAGAGAGAAAAACAAGTAAAAGGATTAATACTCAAATAGCAGATAAAGATATAGAAGAACTTGCTTGCGAGGTTAATGAATACTTGGAACTCTATAAAAGAAATGAACAAGAAAAGGTAGTATTTGAAAACACATTAAAACAAGGAATAGCTAATATGTCTCATGATTTAAGAACACCATTAACTTCAATAGTAGGATATTTAAAGTTACTTCAAAATGATGAAATAGATAAAAAAGAAGCACTAGATATACTTAAAAATAAAACTAATAAGTTAAATGTGCTTATAAATGATTTTTTTGAGTTAGCTTCAATAGAAAGTGAAGATTATGAATTAGATATGAGAAAAGTAAATTTAACTAATGTAGTACGTGATGAAATTTTATCACTTTATGAAGCTTTTCAAAGCAAAGGACTTGAACCAAAGATAAATATTTTGGATAAACCAATTTTTATAATGAGTGAGAAGGACAGCTTAGAGAGAATAATAGATAACTTACTTTCTAATACATTGAAATATGCAGAAAAAGACATTGAAATAAATTTAGAAGAATCTAAAGATAAGGTTATTTTAAAAATCTCCAATATATGTACAAGCATTGATGAAAAAGATGTATTACGTATGTTTGATAGATTTTATATGGCAGACAAGGTAAGAAAAGGACAAGGAGTAGGACTTGGTCTTTCTATTGTAAAAAGTTTAATGGAAAAGATGAATGGAGTTATAACCTCAAGATTTGAACAAAATAGGGTTTCTATAATATGTGAATGGAAATATATAAAATAATATTGTTTTATATATTTATACTATGTTGATAAAGTTTGAAAGTGGGTTTTTATAATCCGCTTTTATTTTATCTTTTGGAGTAAATTGGAATGAAAGATATTTAATTTATTTTATTTGTTGAGTATAATAAATTAAAGTGAAAAATCCAAGAGGTAGTAGAAAATATTTTATTCTTAGAATTACAAAAGGGATTAGTAGTAGCATCTTAAAGGATAGGAGGAAAAATTATGAAAATAGATTTACATAACCATTGTATGCAAAGATCAAGTTGCAGTGGTTCAGATGAGGAAGAATTAATACAAAGTGCAATAAAGAATGGATTAGATGCAATAGTTTTTAGTGATCATGATAAATTAATGCCAAAGGATAGACTGAAAGAGCTTAGAGAAAAATACAAACCATTTAAAATATTTAATGGAGTAGAAGTTAGAACTATACCAAATGGAACGGATGTTCTAGTTGTAGGAGTAGATGATGATATTATAGAAAATAAAAAGTGGACATATGAAGAGTTGTATAAATTTGTAAAAGAAAGAGAAGGGTTTATAGCTTTATGCCATCCGTATAGATATTCTAATGTAATTGATATAGATATTGCTACTTTTACTCCAGATGCTGTTGAGCTACACTCTTCTAATATAGGAGCTTGTGATGAAGAGTCTATAAGAAAATTAGCTGGAAAATTAAATATGAAACTTTTAGGGAATTCAGACTCTCATAGTATTGATAAAGTTGGTATATATTATAACATTATTGATACTGATGCAAAGAATGAGAAAGAAATTGCAAAGGCTCTTATAACAAAGCCAATAGAAATTGGATGTGATAAGGAAAGAGTAGAAAAAATTAATTATGTTATAAGAAAAAACGAAATATTAATTAAAAAGTATATAGAAGAAGGAAAGACTGGGGAACAATACGCTAAAGATACTGGCGATTGGATTGGTGGATTTGATAGAGTTAAGCTTGGAAAATCATATGAGATATAGGGCTTAATCAAGCCACCAGCTCAGCTGGTGGTACTTGACTTATATAATAATTATATTTGGTTATTTGATCCCGGTTTTGAGATGTTTTTAAGAGCCACCCCAGCATTATCATCAAGATTGGGTTCTTGTGAAATATCTCCCAAAGAAACTATTCCAACAAGATTATTATTTTCAACAATAGGGAGTCTTTTTACTTGATGCCCACTCATTAGTCTTATTGCATCATGAATATCCATATTAGGATTTCCTGTAACAGGATTTAAAGTCATGAAATCGCATACCTTTTGCTCTTTTGCATTGGCACCTGATGCTACAGAATTTAATGTAATATCTCTATCTGTAATTATTCCAGCCAATCTATGAGAATCATCACACACAGGGATTACTCCTATATCATATTGTTTCATCATTTGGGCAGCCTTTTCAACAGAATCATTTGAATTTAAACTTACTAGATCTTTTGACATAACATCTTTTATTAACATAATATTCACCTCCACAAATATATTTCCCATTGAATGCATTTTTTATAATTAAAAAATTTTATATTTTTTATCAATTTTAAAAAGATTAAATTTAACAAGGTGGTTATTTATATTAAGAATGGAAATAAGAAATATTTAATAGTGGATTTCAAAGGTCGCGCTTCGACTCCACCATGAAACCATCGACAATACAGAAATGTTTTGTCGATGGTTATTTATTTTAGAATTAAGAATAAGGAACAATATTATAAGTGAATGCGGAATCTACTAAAATTTTAGGCAATAATTATAGAAAAATAGAATATATTATTATGAATTAATTAAAAAAGAGGATAAGTATGTATTTATCAATACCAAAAATATTTTTTATTACAGTTAAGCATATAGATAAGGAGCTTCTTGACATTGATGAAATGGAAATATTACCTAATAATACTTGTAATCATGGTTTTAAGAAGCAATTAGATATAGTAAAAGATGAATTTATAAAAGTTATTAAAAGCAGTATTTATAATGATTGTTGCATATATAAAGAAATATATAATTTAAAAATTATTGGTAAATAAAGTATAATAATTAGCATATGTATATGATATAAATAATTATAAGTGAGGCTTATTGTGGAAAATGAAAAAAATATGCTAGAAAATAGCATAGATAAAAATGAAATGAAAGAAATGATGCAAATGATGTGTATCATGTCTATGGTGCAAGCAATACAATGTATGAAAGAAATGCATTGTATGTACGGAATGCAAGGAATGCAGGGAATGCAAGGAATGCAAGGAATGCAAGGAATGCAAGGAATGCAAGGAATGCAAGGAATGCAAGGAATGCAAGGAATGCAAGGAATGCAAGGAATGCAGGGAATGCAAGGAATGCAAGGAATGCAGGGAATGCAAGGAATGCAGGGAATGCAGGGAATGCAAGGAATGCAGGGAATGCAGGGAATGCAAGGAATGCAAGGAATGCAAGGAATGCAAGGAATGCAAGGAATGCAAGGAATGCAAGGTATGCAAGGTATGTACGGAATGGATGGAATGCATGGCATGAAAGGTATGTGTGGAATGCATGGCATGAAAGGTATGTACGGAATGCATGGAATGCATGGCATGAAAGGTATGTGCGGAATGGAAGGAATGCAAGGCATGAAAGATATGCAGGGAATGCAAGGTATGAAGGGAATGTCAGAAATGGAGGAGATTAATAAAAAGAAAAAAGATACAGAAAGATTATATTAAGACAATCTACATTACAAGGTATTATATAAGTACCTTGTAATGAATAAGCTTGATTAATTTATAGAAATAGCTAATATTTTGAAAATTAAATATCGAGGTAAAATGATGATTAGATACAAAGATGTAAATTTAAAAGATAGTGATCCTGATGCTACTATAGCTAATATAAAAAATATATTAAATGAAATTGAAATAAATACATCTGAAAATAATTGGTATAATTCACTTCAAAATTATTACTCAGTTAATATAAGGATTAACAATACTAATCTAAGTACTAATGGTAAAGGGATAACTCCGTCATATGCTCTAGCAAGTGCTTATGGAGAGTTAATGGAGCGACTTCAAAATCAAGCGTTTTTTAAATTATCTGTCGATGTAAGTCCGAGAGCTCTTAAATATAAGGAGTTCTATTATTGTCCAGATGAAAAAAAGATGTCATTAGACCAGATAGTAAAGTTTGATAATGAATGGTTTAAAATTCAAGATAAATTAATAAAAAAAGAGATTGATATAAAAAGTTTAATAAAAAAATGGATGCAAATAGCTTATGAAGATTTTGATGAGGATTTTATATGTATTCCATATAATAATCTACATAGTAAAAGAAAATCATATATACCAATAAAGATGGTATCTAAAATGTATATGTCTAATGGAATGTGTGCGGGGAATACAAGGGAAGAGGCTTTAGTTCAAGGGTTATCAGAAATTTTTGAAAGGTATGTAAATAAAAAAATATTAATGGAAAATATTATACCACCTGATATTCCTAAAAATTATATAGCTAAATATCCATTACTTAATAAAATGATAAATGAACTAGAAGAGTCTGGAAATTATAAAGTTATAGTTAAAGACTGCTCATTAGGAAAAGGTTATCCAGTAATAGGAGTAATAGTTATTAATAGATTTAATCAAACGTATTTTGTGAAATTTGGGGCTCATCCTAAGTTTGAAATAGCTTTGCAAAGAACTCTTACGGAATTATTACAAGGGCAACATGCCAAAATGCTTAAAGGAGTTACAGAGTTTTCTTCTATTCCTAAAGTTGAGAATCTTCATAATAATATGATTGGGATATTGGTAAATGGCTCAGGAGTTTACCATAAGGAGTTATTTTCAAGTAATCATAGTTATGAATTTAATGGATTTTTAAGTGGAGATAGTAATGAAAATTCAGATATGTTAAAATATCTTTTAGATATTTTAGAAAAAGAGAAATATAGTGTTTTCGTAAGAGATGTTTCATTCTTAGGATTTCCTAGTTATCATGTAATTGTTCCAGGTTTTAGTGAAATTGAATCAATAGACGATATTGAAGCATTAGATAGTTATATTAAATTTGTTAGCATAAAAAAATACTTAAGAAATATTAATAGTTTAAGTTCTAGTGAATGTAACTATTTAGTAGACACCCTAAATAGTTTAAACATAAAAAATAAATTATCAATTCCAAGAATATTAAATTTAAATATGATAGATAACTTTGATTGGTATTACTCTGATATAGAGTTATTGAAGTGCGTTTTATGTTATAGAAATGGTGAATTTGAAAATAGCTTTAACTATATAGATAAATTTATAAAAGGATTAAATAACCCCACTCTAGATATTTATAATAACACATATTATAGATGTGTTAGAGACTTTATTGGTAATAGGGCATCTAAGTTTAATTTAAATGAAAATATAGAATTATTAGAGAATTTTTATTCAACAGAAATAATAAAGGATGTTGTTGATAATTTTTATGATAATAGTAAGGCTATAGATAGTTTTGAACCTATTTCCTGTTGGAATTGTAATAAATGTCCTTATTCGAATAAGTGTTTCAGCAAGGAGCATGATAGAATATTTATGGTTTTAAAAGATAGATATGATTTAAATCAAATGGAGTAGATATTAGATACAGAATTTAAAAACATAATACATTTTTTATAAATAACTTAATCATTCAGATTAAATCGTACACTAAAAATTTAGTTGATTTTAAAGGTAGTGCTTCGTCTCCAACATGGAACCCACGAAAATCTAAAATTTAGATTTTCGTGGGTTATTTTAGTTTGTAAGTATTTGATAGAAAGAAGTTATATTTATAAATACTATAAAAATGTATTAAAAACAGCAATAGAAAACCATTTTAGAATTGCATAAGGTAAACTGGATACAAAGTTTTCATTAGTTTATATTTTTTTATAGAATTGAATGTACAAATATAGGAAGAATAATCACCGACTAAGTGTTACAATAATGATAGATATCAGAAAACTTAAGGATGGTGATTTTTTTGTATTTTGAATATGGAGATAATGAGATAAACTACTTAAAAAGTAAGGATAGAGCATTTGGAGTGGCTATTGATAAAATAGGTCATATTAATAGAGAAGTAGATATTGATTTATTTTCATCAGTGGTACATCACATCATAGGACAACAGATTTCGACTACAGCCCAAGCAACTATATGGAAAAGAATGAATGAGGCTCTGGATGAGATTACAGTAGAAACTATTTGTGGCACTGATATTAATAAACTTCAAAGGTTTGGAATGACTTTTAAGAAAGCAGAATATATCAAGGACTTTGCGGACAGGGTACAGTCTGGTGAATTCAATATAGAAGAACTGAACAACAAAAGTGATGAAGAAGTTATTGCAGAATTATCAGCACTGAAAGGAATTGGAAGGTGGACTGCAGAAATGATTATGATATTCTGTATGCAAAGACCAGATGTGATGAGTTATGGAGATCTTGCAATACATAGGGGGCTTCGAATGCTATATCATCATAGAAATGTAGATAAGATTAAATTTGAGAAATATAGACGCAGATATAGCCCATATGGAACTGTGGCAAGTCTTTATCTATGGGATATTGCTGGTGGCGCAATCGATGAAATGAAGGACTATGCTCCTAGACGTAAACCTACTCAAAAGAAAAAATGAATTATTTAAAAAGCGAGGTGAGTTATGACAGTGGAAGAAAAATGGAAAGCAGTATCAAATAATGATGAAAATTATGATGGAATCTTTTTTTATGCGGTCAAGTCAACAGGTATCTTTTGCCGTCCATCTTGTAAGTCTAAATTGCCATTAAGAGATAACGTATCATTCTATGAAAATGGTAAGGATGCAAAGAAAGCTGGATATCGACCTTGCAAGCGCTGTAGGCCGGACTTGTTGGAATATCACCCGATAAAGGATATTGCGAAACAGTCAAGAAAGATTATTAAGCAGTATTTTCATACAAGAGACAAGTTAGAACAGGAAATAAAGAAACTTGGAGTGTCAGATCACCGTATAGCCGAAATATTTAAGGAAGAGTATGGAATTACACTCTTAGAATATACGAATTCATTACGACTAGATCAGGTAAAGAAAAAATTTCGGAATATGGATGATGATATTGTTACGATAGCATATGAAGTTGGTTTTGAGAGTTTATCAGCTTTTTATCGCTTCTTTCGAAAGTATACTGGAACGTCACCAGCTAAGTACCGAAAAGAATTACTGGGCAAGGAGGAGAATTGATATGGATTATGCGATTTATGATACGCATTTTGGAACAGTGAAAATTGGCTATACAGATAAATTTATTATCCATATGGATTTAGAAACGCATGAAAATACAAATAATAGAGGAACTACTTCAAAATTGAGTGATTTAGCTTATTCGCAGCTTACAGAATATTTTGAGGGACAACGAAAAGCATTTGACTTTCCGTATAAGATGCAGGGCACTGATTTTCAAAGGAAAGTATGGAAAGCACTCTGTGATATTCCTTATGGGGAAACAAGAAGTTATAAAGACATTGCAATTGTAGTAGGAAATCCAAAGGCAAGTAGAGCAGTCGGTATGGCGAATAATAGGAATCGCCTACTTTTTGTGGTACCATGCCACAGAGTGATTGGGGCCAATGGATCATTAGTAGGCTATGTAGGTGGATTAGAAATGAAAACAACATTATTAGAACTAGAAAGGAAGTATAAAGATAAATTATAAACAAAGTAATTTAGTAAATTAAGAAATATTTAGAAAATTTAAACTTATTTATAAGTAAACAAAATAGCTTCTACAATGATTGACAAGCATTATATTGAATGGTAGTATAAGAAAAAATCCCTTTAAATTGATTCGAGAAATCAGCAAGGAAGTTATAGTATACTTATAAATTTTATCTTTTTAATTGTGTGTAAAATACAATAAAAAGCAAATGAGAGAGTTATCATAGCCTTCCTTATTAGGAAGGCTTTTTTACTTAGATAAATAAAAGTAAAAATAGAATAATAAGAAAGTTATAAGTTAAGTATATTAAACCTTATGTAGTTGTTTAGGTCTCACAAATAGGGAAATAACTAATTAGGAGAAGGTAACATGAAAGTAAACAATAATAACAGAGTAGCTGTAAAAATGGCAATTGCTTTAGTCTTAGGGTTAGTAGTAGGTATAGGATGCTTATTACTAAGAGAAAATCTAATTGCAAATGGAAATGCAGATATTTGGAGAAAGATAAATAGTATTTTATTCCAAGATATATCAGCAGAAGGGGCAACAAGTGCTTTAGGTATATTTTATATTATAGGTCAGCTATTTGTTAATTCACTTCAACTTATAATTGTACCAATGGTATTTACTTCTATAGCATTAGCTATGTGTAAGATAAGTGATACTAAGAAGCTTGGACGTATTTCCTTTAAAACTATAGTAGGTTTTTTAATAACATCATTCTTTGCATTAGCATTAGCAGGAGTAATAGGATTTACAATTAAAAACTTAGGCTTATTTGCAGCTAATGTAGAAAATGTTGCAGCAAAAGCAGGTGTAGCAAGTTCTACAAATCCATTACTTGTAATAGTAAATGTAATACCTAATAATATTTTATCTGTTTTCTCAAAGAATAGTGAAGTACTGGCAGTAGTATTTATAGCAGTAGTAACAGGTTTATGTATTAATAACTTAGGAGATAAGATAAAAGTTTTAAAGACTGTATTAGAAGAAGTTAATTCTATTATTACTGTATTTTTAACTTTTGTAATAACTAAATTTGGACCAATAGCAATATTTGTTCTTATAACAAGAACTTTTGCAATATATGGTGTAGATAATTTAAAACCGGCTTTAGTGTATGTAGTAGTTACAATAGTTACTTTATTATTATTCTTAATATTTGGATATGCAATATTTGTAGCTATAGGGGCTAGACTTAACCCAATTAAATTTGTAAAGAAAATAGGTAAGGTTGCTTTATTCGGATTCTCAACATCATCTTCAGCAGCAACATTGCCTTTAAATACAAAAACTACAACCGAAGAACTAGGTGTTGATAAGGATATAGCTTCATTTATATTACCACTTGGAATGACTGTTAATATGAATGGTACTGCTATAATGCAAGTTATTGCAACTATATTTATAGCATCATCAGCAGGTTATAATGTAACAATAGGAAACATAATTATTATTGCATTAATAGCCTTAATAGCATCAGTTGGTACTCCAGCTGCGCCAGGAGCAGGAGCTATAATACTTTTCACAGTATTATCAGGAATGGGATATAACAATGAGGGAGCAATACTTGCTTATTCATTAATACTTGCTATAAATAGACCAATAGAAATGCTTGTTACATCTTTAAATGTAGTAGGAGATGCAGCAACAAGTGTTGTAGTTGCGAAATCTGAAGGTATGTTAGATGAAGAAATTTATAACGCTAATTAAATTATCAAATTTTATATATGAATGAAATAAATGCATGCCATTACTTCAAAGAGTAATGGTGTGCATTTTAATGTTATAAGCATATATAGTAGTTTATAGGCTCGTCTAAAAAAGGGTATTTATTTACTTACTATATTTAGTAACATAATGATTAATGTGAAATATAATATATTATACTATATTATAAATTAAAAAGAGTAAGGAGGTAACTTAATATGTCAGATTATTGTTATGATAGAGAATCACAAGAGTTTAAATCATTAATATTCAATGCAGGAACAATTAATGACGCTGAAGAGAGTATTCCTGATACTGTACCACTTGGAAGCGCTAATTCTAGTATTAGAATATTGGGATGGCTTTTACCTCAAGGTGATACAGATGAGTATTCATTAACTTTTAGTGTACCAAAAGATGCTCGTAATAGACATCAAAAAGCTAAAGTATTTGTTCATTTGTTAACTGATAATTCCAATACACCAAATGGAAATAGGTTTGCAATTAGGCTTTCATCATTGTTCGCTAGAGCTAATGGTGTAGTAAATGCAGCTAATATAATGGTTAATAATAGTGGTAATATTCCAATTCAAAACTCACCAGGCAATTTTCAATATAATCATTATGTTTTAGAGTTCGACTTAGACAATATTATTAGAGCAGAAGATTTTGCATTGTTGAGCGTCGCTCGTATTGCAGTTAATAATGACTTTGCTGGTGCATTACTTTTAACTAGTATAGAGTTTAGATATTTAAGTGACTAAGTATAAAAATTAATTGAAAATAAAATCAGCTAATCAATGTTAAGTAAAATATTAAAAAATATTTTATTAAAAATTTTGCATGACAAATAAATCCCTCAAACTTCAAAAGATAAATTAAAAAGAATTTATGGATGGTTATTGCAAATTAGTAGTGACCATCCTTTTTTCATAAAATAGTGATAAAGGATAATATTAAATTTAGTTACTGTAGAATTTATAGATTTAGAAAATTAGTCATTAAATATTATCTTTACTAAATAGTAAATTTTAATCTAATTTTAATCTTTCTTATATTTTAGATTAATCTTCTAAAAGTATTATATAACCATGATGAATGATTAACAAATACATGGAGGGAAATCAAATGGAAAGAAACGAAATGATTGAAATTATAATTGCAAAGGCTAATGTAACTCGTGAAGAGGCAATAGAAGTATTAGAAAAATGTAACTGGGATATTGTAGATTCTATTATATATCTAGAAAGAAGTGGAAAAGTAGAAAATAATGAAGCTACTACAATAATTGAAGTTAAAGAGGAAGAACAAAAGCAAAATAAAAAGGAAAATAGTAAAAAACGTGAAGAAAGATATGGTGGAATTGGAGAAATTATTGGTAGAGTATTTAAATTTATAGGTAAGTTTATAAAAAAAGCAAATAATAACTATTTTGAGATTAAAAAAGAAAATGAAAAGCCAATAAGAGTATCATTAACAATATCAATACTTTTATTAATATTCTTATCTGTACCAACTATAGTATTATTAGTAATTGGATTATTCTGTGGATATAAATACTCATTAGGTGGATCTAACATTAATTATGATGGAGTAAATAATGTTTTTGAAAAGGCATCAGAGTCAGCAGATACTATTAAAAATGATTTTAAGGAAGGCTATGAAAAATAATATATAGTAATAAATTTCAAATACAAAGGCTACGATAAATAGATATGGTTCCATAAGCTAAATAGCTGTGCAAAGAAGTACTAGGCTTGTAAAAACTACTATGCCAAGAGTTTTGGTTAAACTCACTGCGTTCAGACAAACCAACAACACTAAGGCTTAGTAGTTTTTCCTTCACCAAGTACTTCTAATTGCTCGCTATATGCTTACTACACATATTCTATTTATCTCCGCTACGTTCTATTTATTTTTTTAATTATTAATGAAAAAGTAAAATAGTGAAAAAGTAAAAGAATGAAAAAATTAAGGATAAAAATCTTTAAGGGATTATTAAATCAGGTTCTGTATTAAAATAATGTTAATATATGAGTATAACAAAAGTGGATATTTAATAATTTTCTACTTCAATACTTACTTTGTATAATATTTGAATTGCAAACTAAAAAATGCCGCATATTCATTTGAATAATACGGTATTTTAATGCATTATCTATTTTTTTGCCTAATAATGACTGATTAATAAACTGGAGTTTTTCTATACCTAATTTTCACGTTCGAAAGATAATACTTTTCCCTCAATACAATCGTAAAGCATATTGTATTCATCACGATATTTTGCTTTTTTATAAAAAGAAAAATTTCCTATAATATCAATAAAAAAGTCATTTAAACCACCATAGTCATAAAGTCCTGCGCCATCATTTAGTAGATCAGGATATATACAACAAAGCACTTTGACTTCATTTTTAATTTCTTCTAAAAGCAACTCTTCTGAATATTTATCGTAGTCCTTATAAATTCTATCTAAAAAATCATCTAAAGCCATAGAAAGTATATTCACCATCTCTTCAGGTAATTCATAGTCCGCTGACCAATTATATTTCCACCACACTTCATTCACTGGCGACAATTTCATATTACTTTTCATTTTGATTAAATCATCTCGCATCTTTTACCCCCCCCATAAAATATACTTCTCTTATTTAAATTATAATTTATCTAATCCAAATAAACTATATCATGATTTACTAATACCGTACTATTCAATTTTCAAAGATCTATTTCTATTAATTAGTTCGCAATAGTATCAAATTGTTCATAATATTTCTCAATTGCGAAATAAAAAATACCGTATATTCATTTTTTAAATAATACAGTACTTTCATTTATTTATATTTAATTTTTAACTTCGTAATATTTTGAAACTACTATTCATTTTTTAAAATGTCTATAAAAGTATCTCTAAAGCATATATCTCTAAACGAAATTATAATTCCTACAATAAAGCCAATTATAATGTCATTAACATTAATAACCAACAAGAAGAACATTACAATAAATGTAAATATGAGAATGATTAATTTAAATTTATCTTTCTTCTTCTTATTAAAAGTATCCGTTTTACTTTGAATTTGTTTAAATAATCCAAGTTTACTGCAGTTTAGCCAATAGAACAAATAACTAAATATTAGCAGAGATAAAGAACATGATATTATAGCTATTACCACTTTCATTGCTCCTTTTTTATATTTATATAATTCCGAGTTAAGTATAACATATTTTTACAATACAGTACTATTTAATTTTTGAAGAACAATTTTCTTATCTAATTCGTAATAAATTCATAATTATGAATAAATATATTATTACGACTGTTCTTTCCATGGAAGTAAAAGTGCAAGTCCAGTGTATACTAACATGACAGCAATTATAGCTATTGTAATTCTTATAATATTATTTATTAATGTAGTTGGATAATATCTAGTTAAATAATTCATAGTAATACAACATAAGGCTATAAGAATTATCACAATAAGCAGATAACCTTTTATTTTAAATTTACTATGACACTTATCACATTCTATTAATCCTTCTTTTTTATAACTTGATTTTAATAAGGCCTTAAAACTAATTTTAGCATTACATTTGCTACAAATTTTCATACTATACCCCTTTTTTATTAATAATATAATTCCGAGCTAATTATAACATATTTTTACAATACTGTACTATTCAATTTTCAAACAACATATTTTATATAGAGTGGATTACTTATGTAGTCCACTCATTTATTTGAATTGCGCATTAAAAAATACCGCATATTCTTTTTTGTAAAATGTACCCTATAAGATAGACAACTAAAAAATGTCTATTTTATAGGTTTTTTTATGTATAATAAAACATAACGACAGGAGTGGATTAGATGAGTAGCAAGTTATTTACGAAGGAAGAAATAGAATTATTAGCTAATAATAAATATGTAAAGAGTGTCAGTGAAAGATCAATTACTTACACGAATGAATTTAGACGTATTTTTATATCAGAATACGAAAAAGGAAAATTCCCACGAAAGATATTTGAAGAATATGGTTTTGTAATAAGCATATTAGGAATTGGACGAGTTGAGTCAATAAGTAAGAGATGGCGTGCTGCATATAAGAAAAATGGTATACATGGATTAGATGATTCAAGAAAAGGTAAGTCAGGAAAAATTATTGATAAAGAATTTTCTATAGAAGAAAAATATGAACGTCTTAAAGCGCAAAACAATCTACTTAAGGCTGAGAATGAATTACTAAAAAAGCTCGATATGATGGAAAGGAGGATGAGAAAAAAGAAATAGTTTTATTAGCAAAAGAAAAATTTATTCTTATTAAATCAGTAATTAAAAGATATAAACTAAAAAATATGACTAGTTATTTATGTGCATTAGTTGGTGTGTCACGTTCGGGGTATTATAATTATTTTTCATCAAAATCCGAATGCTTGCGTAGCAAGCGCAACGATAAGGACCTAGAGATTAAAAATGTAGTTTTAGCTGCATTTAATTTTAAAAATCGTAAAAAAGGTGCCAGAAAAATAAAAATGACATTGGAAGGCCAATATGGAATTATATATAATCTAAAACGTATTCGTAGAATTATGAAAAAATATAATATTGTTTGTCCTCATAGAAAAGCAAATCCATATAGGAGAATGGTAAAAGCAACCAGAGAACATAAAGTCTTACCCAATCTACTTAATAGAAATTTCAAACAAAATATTCCGGGTAAAGTACTACTTACTGATATCACTTATTTATTCTATAAAGATAGGAGTAAAAAGGCTTATTTGTCGACCATTAAAGATGCATCTACTAATGAAATATTAGCCTACAACGTATCTGAAAGCCTTACTTTAGATATAGTTATAGATACTCTTACTAATCTAAAAAAATCAGAACGTGTAAAAATTCATAATGAAGCTTTTATTCACTCAGATCAAGGTGCACATTACACAAGTCCCAAATTTCAAAAGCTAGTAAAAGATTGCGGCTTGGGTCAATCTATGTCTAGGCGCGGTAACTGTTGGGACAACGCGCCGCAGGAATCGTTCTTCGGACATTTTAAAGATGAGGTCAACATAAAGCCGTGTCAAACTTTAGAAGATCTTAGAAATGAGATAGACCAATATATGACTTATTATAATGAATATAGATATCAATGGAACTTAAAGAAGATGACTCCTGTTCAATACAGAAATCATCTTCTTAACTTAGTACGGTCTTTTTCATAATGTCCTTTACAAGGGATACATTTTATTGAATAATGCGGTATTTTTTATTTAATGATTTCTTTTTTTAATTCATTTATTATCATCTATTGATTCAATAATTAATAAAGTACAAGTAAACATAGTAAATATTATACCAATTCCAAAAATAAATAAAGTTACAAACACTTCATTTCCATTACAAAAAGATAAAAGAATACAAAGTATAGTAGTAACAGCAAAAGTATATAATAAGGATTTTCCTAATAATTTAAAACTCATAACTTCCTCCAAATACTATATATAGTTACATTGATATTAAATAGTTAATTAAATTAACGAATAATGCAATACAATTATATACTATTTGTCTATATATTTACATTCTAATTATAATACCACATTATTCAATTTTAAAAGAACATATTTTATATAGAGTAGATTCCTTATGTAGTCCACTCTATATAAAGAAATATCGCAAATTCACTTCTGAATAATACGATATTATAATATGTTATTTATTTTTTAACTTAATAATAAACTCATCAATAAAATGAAATATTTATATTACTTTGAGAACTGTAACTGTTTGTAGCTGAATTGATTGTTTTGATATTAAATCTTCTCTGATTTTCTAATTGCTTCAAATAATCTACTCAAATTATTTCTTAATAAATCAGAACCTATAACAGGTCCTGAATAGAAATGTTCATTATTAAAAGTAACAATAAAATTATAGTAACATTCTATTACTTCAGGGTTACATGCACTTTTAACTGCATTGTAAAATCCACTATTCATAAATTCCTCTATATTTGAGTTAGCTTTATTCCAGTATTCCATGTATTTTTTATGTTGTTCTATTTTATGTTCCAATAATCCATTTTCTTTCCCACAATCAGTTAATCGACTTTCTAAAATAGATAGTCTTCCTTCTACAGATGCAAATCCTCCTAACAGACTATCTTCATTTTCTAAATAGTCAGATTGTGTCATAATACTATCATAACTTGGAAGTGATTTTTTTAGTGCGTCATGATATGGTCTGATTGCTTCTATCTTTTGTTGTTTTATTTGCTTGTTATTAGTCCGTATCGCTACTAATATTGATATTGCTGTAACAACAGATCCAATAATAGTTCCCATAAATGATATCCATCCATCTGGTGTAAATTTAGAAATATCCATCTCTTTATCTCTCCCTTTTATATTATCTATATTTGTACAAACTGAAATTTGGATCTCTAAATAATTTGAAATTTTGCAGACTTACAGATTAGAACATCCTGCAAATCACACATAAGCATTTTTTTTAATTCCTTTCCGTTAATATAATGTTTACCTTCCTGCTTTTGTAATACACAACAAACATTTCCTACTTCACCAATCGATAGGCAAACAAGTTCAAGGGTAGAGAAATCACCAGCATTTTCAGCTATCACATATAATAAACCTTCTTTTGGTATATAATGATGCTTAGCTAAGCCTACTTTTGTTGGTAACAACTGAATAGCTACACCTGTATAAAAAATATCATCATCTTTTGTCTTTTCAATATTTATCCAATCTGTCATAGCCACCTCACAAATTTATATTTCTACATTAAGTAAATTATAACATATCTTTCATATCACATTATTCAATTTTCAAAGATCAAATTTTCTTAATTAGTTCGCAATATATTCAAATTATTTATTAGATTTTTATTTGTAGAATTACTTTGCAATTTATCAAGAAATTAATATACTTATTACAAGTAAAATAGTAAAATTTATATAATATATGTTATTTTTTTATGCCATAGATATGGAGGTCTATTTATGGAGAAGCTTAGGTTAGTAGATAAATTGAGGGAAAAAACAAATATAAGCTATGAAGAAGCTAAAACAGTTTTAGAAAATAATAATTGGGATATATTAGATGCCTTATTATATTTAGAAGAGCGTGGAAGGGTGAAAAAACCTTCTGTTAGTATCTTTTATACTAACGAAACAAAGTATAGTGAGGAAAGCAAAGAGATTAGGAAGAATGAAGAAAACAAGTACAAAAATAACAATAGTTTTCAAGGAATTTTTGAGAGGATATGTAAGTTTATAGATACATGTAATAATATTTTTCTGGAAATAAAAAAGAAGGATAAAGTATTTTTAAGGATTCCACTTACAGTAGTTGCTATACTTTCATTTTTTATGTTTTGGATTATTATACCTTTAATTGTTGTTGGATTATTTTTTGATATAGAATTTCATGTATATTCAAATAGAGTTAATACAAATAAGGTTAATAAGGTATTAAGTGAGATTTCAGAGAATATAAAAGTCATAAAAGAAAAATTTAAAAAGGTGAGTAAGAATGATTAAGATTTTAATAGTTGAAGATGAAGAAAAGTTATCAAGATTTATTGAGCTTGAGTTAAAACATGAAGGTTATGAAATAGTAAAAGCAAATAATGGTAGAACAGGTCTTGAAATTGCAGAAAAAGGTGAGGTGGATTTAGTTCTTCTTGATATAATGCTTCCAGAAATTAATGGTCTAGAAGTATTAAGAAGGCTTAGAAGGACTTCTGACATTCCAGTTATAATGCTTACTGCAAGAGATGCAGTTATGGATAAGGTATCAGGTCTTGATGCAGGAGCAGATGATTATATAACTAAGCCATTTGCAATAGAGGAGTTACTTGCAAGGATAAGAACAGCACTTAAAAAGAGAATAGTTACAGCAAAAAAGGATGAAGACATAATAAGGTGTGGACTATTGTCCTTAGATAAAATGAGACATAAAGTAATGTATGATAGTACAGAGATAGAACTTACTAATAGAGAGTTTAATTTGTTAAAAATATTAATGGAAAACAAGAATATAGTCTTAACTAGAGATACACTTATGGAAAAGGTATGTGGGTATGATTATATTGGAGAAACAAATGTTATAGATGTTTATGTGAGATATTTAAGAACAAAAATAGATGATGTTTTTAATGTCAAAATAATAACTACAGTTCGTGGTGTGGGGTATGTAATTAAAGATGAGTAGAAAAAATAAAACAAAAAATGTTACATCTATTGCAATAAAACTAAATTCTGTTTTTGTAAGAGAGTTATTTCTAAAGTTTCTTATTATTGATATATGTATAATTGCTGGGCTTATTGGAGTTTGGTGTATTGAAAGTGAACTAAGCTTTTATGGGGAATTCGTGAAAAATGCTCAAAGATCCTTTGAGTTTTATCCTATAGAAACAGCAACTTATAAAGTTATTTGGGATAATGGAAAAGTAATGATAAAAGAAGCTAGCACTTTTCTTAATCTTATTATAAAAGTAATTTCTGCTATTGGAATTATAGAATTAATAATGCTATTAAATCAAATGATATTTGGTACTGCAAAAAATAGAAGGATTTTAAAACCACTTAATGAAATAGCAGAAGCTGCAAGTAGGCTTAGTGATATAGCTTTTAATGAACAAAAATTTCAAAGTCTTGAGGATGCTATATCTAAGATTAGTCCTGTTACATCTGATGAAAGAATTCATATTGGAGATAGCGATCTTCAGGGGTTAGAGGAAGCAATTAATAACTTATTAGATAGAATGAGAGATTCTTATATACAGCAAGCAAGATTTGTTTCAGATGCGTCACATGAGCTTAGAACTCCTATATCTGTGATTCAAGGTTATGCTAATATGTTAGATCGTTGGGGAAAAGATGATGAGGAAGTATTAGAAGAATCTATTGCAGCTATAAAAAGTGAATCAGAAAATATGAAAAACTTAATAGAGCAGTTATTATTTTTAGCTAGAGGTATTAATGGTAAAACTCAACTTAAGGTTATAGAATTCTCGCTTAATGATATGATGAAAGAAGTTTTGGAAGAATCTAAGATGATAGATAAAGATCACATATATAGATATATAGATTCAGAAAATATAAATGTTTATGGGGATATAGCTTTACTTAAACAAACAGCTAGGATATTAATAGAAAATGCAGCAAAGTATACAGAAAAAGGTGAAGATATAATACTAAGAACAGGAAAAAATGATAAAAATGAGCCATATTTCTCTATTCAAGATAATGGAATAGGAATGGATGAAAAGGATGTATCACACATATTTGAACGCTTTTTTAGAGCTGATACTGCAAGAGTTAGAAAAAATGGTGGTACAGGACTAGGACTTTCTATTGCTAAGTGGATTATTGATAGTCATAAAGGCTATTTTAGTGTTTTAAGTAGGAAAGAAATAGGTACAAGAATAACTGTTTTTCTGCCTGAAAGACAGTAGAGTTGAAAGAACTTTAAATTTATCAAACATTAATTAATATTAAGTAGATAAGAAAAAATAAGGTTGATATAATGTATATGGGCTCTATATAGAAATAGATAAGGGTGAATTTATAATATAGCATGATTTAAAATGGGAAATATGTGAAATGAGGACACTGATATATGATATATAAATTAATATGCTGTGGGGTAGAAAATGAAATTATATTTGATAATCTAAGAGACGGAGTACAATTTATAAATAATTCTGATTTAAAAAGTGAAATTCTAAATAGAAAGTGTTATAAAATTGGTAATGATAGAATAGAGATTATTAAATTAAATTCAGAAATTAATAATATTGCTAGCTTTGAATTTATAAATTACAATGAAGGTAGGGTATTATTGGTATTAAGTGAAATTAATGATGATAATATATTAAAATTAAATGAGTTATTTAAAAATAAGAATGTAATTATATTAGCTATAAGAAAAAAAATATCATTAGATATATATAAATTAAATTTAGAAATTATAAGTAAATTAATAATACTAAAACAATCTTATTTTAATAATAAAATAGATGTAGAGTTTATTTTATTGCCTTTACTTAATAACTACGATAAAAATAAATTTATAGGTAATGCTAAAGAACGATACTTAATTTTAGGGTGCGAAGATGGAGAAAATGCCTTAGGTAAAATAGTTTTAAATATATTAAAATCTTGTAATGATATACATAGATATGAAAGTTTAGCTTTGAATTTATACCCTAATAAAGAATTTGATTTGCAAGAATTAACATATATAGAGGATCCGTTAAGAGAATATATGGAAGAAGATGCAAAATTGATTATTAAACAAATAACAAACAATAATATGGATGGCAAAGTATATTTTTCAATGCTAATAAATTATAAGAATTGATAAATCCGCTGAAATCCCTGTGTATAATACCTTTAAAAAGGTATTATACACAGGGATTTTTATATTGAAAAAATAAAGTTAAATAAAAATATTACTTAAATAAGTTAAATAATTATTAATTAATTTAAAAAAATTGAAAAGAAATATCGAAAATTGTACTATAAATTTGAGAGTGTTAAAAAAAAAACAATGATGGAGGAAGAAGAATGTTAGAAATTATTAAAAATACTTTAACTAATAATGAAATTTTAGGCGCAATATTTTCATCAGTATCAATAATACTTTTAGGTTTTTATTTAAGAAAAAAAGAAATATTAAATGGACAAGCATCAAAAACTATATCTAAGCTTGTTTTGACAGTTTCATTACCTGCTTTAGCATTTACTTCATTTATGAAGGATATAAATGGTGAGGAGTTACATCAAGGTATAAGTATTTTAATATGGGGATTTGTAATTTACATATTATTAATACCAATTACTAAATTTATGTATTCAAGAGTTAAAGGAGATAAACAGGATGTATATAGAGTACTTACTATATTTGGATCTACTACATTCTTTGGAACTCCAATAGTTACTGCGGTTTATGGTGCAGTTGGAGCTATGTACTCAAATATATTTAACATAGCTTACAGAGTGTTCTTATATTCATATGCATTTATAAAAATGTCTGGAGCTAAAATGGATAAAGAAAACTTTAAGAAAAATATGAAGGAAGTATTCTTAAATCCAATTATATTAGCTACATTCTTAGGATTATTTATATGGTTATTCCAAGATAAATTACCTCAAGTTACAATAGCAGTTAAAGATGGAACTGCAAGTTATGGGTTCTTAAGATTAGACAAAACATTACCTTGGTTCTATAAAGCACTTGATTATTTAAGTAAGTTAGCATCACCACTTTCATGGATATGTATAGGTGCTACTTTAGCAGAAATACCAATGAAAAAAGCTATAGTACAAAAAGATGCTTGGGCATACAGTTTAATAAAAGTAATGCTAATACCAGTTATAAACTTTGTGTTATTGTTAGCTGTAAATAAATTAGGAATATTACCAGTTTCATTTGAAGGAATGGCTACAACAGTAATAATGATGGCAGCCCCAACTGCAACAGTTGCAGCATCATATGCTATAAGTTTTGATAAAGAATCAGTGTTTGCATCAAACTGTTCGTTAATATCAACAGCAGTAGCTGTATTCGCTATGCCGGTGTGGATAATTATATTAGAAGTTATAAAAAATCTAGGATTATTTATGTAGATATAATATAAGGAGGATTAGATTATGATGAAAATAGTTTGTTATGGAGTTAGAGAGACAGAGGTTCCTTTCTTCAATGAGATAAATAAAAATTACGGATACGATTTAAAATTAGTTACTTTAGGTCTTAATCATGAAAATGTAGCTGAAGCAATTGGAGCTGAAGCTATAATGGTTAGAGGAAATTGCAAGGCTGATAGAAAAAACTTAGAGTTATTAAAAGCTAATGGATTACAAATAGTTTTAACAAGAACTGTTGGATTTGACCATGTTGACTTAGAAGCTGTTAAGGATTTAGGATTAAAAGCAGCTAGAGTTCCTGGATATTCGCCAAATGCTATAGGTGAATTAGCACTATCCCATGCAATGATGTTATTAAGACATACTGCATATACAGTAAATAGAACAAGAGAAAAGAATTTCTTAGTTGATGGATTTATGTTCAGTAAGGAAATTAGGAATTGTACAGTAGCAGTACTTGGAGCTGGTAAAATAGGTTTAACTACAGCTAAATTATTCAAAGGGTTAGGCGCTAGAGTAATAGCTTACGATGTATTCCAAAGTGATGCAGCTAAAGAAGTAGTAGAATTTATGGAACTAGATGAAGTTTTAGCACAAGCAGATGTTATATCAGTTCATATGCCATATATAAAAGGTGTAAATTATCATATTATAAATGATGAATTTATATCAAAAATGAAGGATGGAGCTATACTAGTTAATACTGCAAGAGGAGAACTTCAAGATATAGACGCAGTAATCAGAGGAGTTGAATCTGGAAAACTAGGAGGATTTGCTACTGATGTATTAGAAGGAGAATCAGAAGTGTTCTTTAAGAATTTAAATGGACAAGAATTAGAAAATTCATCATATGAGAAGTTAGTTGATTTATACCCAAGAGTATTGATAACTCCACATATAGGTTCATATACAGACGAAGCTTTAACTAATATGATAGAAATATCATATGAAAATGCAAAAGACTTCTCAACAAAAGGAACTTGTAAAAATAATATAGCATAAATAATATAAAAAGCGTATTATTGAGGTAGATATCTTAATAATATGCTTTTTATATTAAGAAAACAATAGTTAGTTGGTGATCTTTATGAGAAAAAAATTGAAATTTGAGCATAAAATAATTTTATCCTCAATAGTTATTGCATTTATACCTCTTATATTATCATATATTATATTTATTAATGAGAAGATATCGTATATAGATGATGTTATAAAGTCAAATTTAAAACATGTAGGATTTACCATAGGTCAAAGTGAATTAATTCAGAATAAACTTTATAATAAAGAAAATGATGGGCAAGTACAAGAATATACAAAAAAATTCATTTCTAACTTTAATGATGCAGATATAATTGTAGTTTCTGATATGAATGGAGAAAAGTATTCTCATTTAGATGAAACTCAAATAGGACAAATATATGTTGGGGATGATAAGGAAGAAGTTTTAAAAGAAGGAACAAGTTATTTCTCTTTAAAGGAAGGTTCGATGGGAGTCACATTAAGGTGGTTTGAGCCAATCATGTATAATGGAGAACAAGTGGGATTTGTTATGGTAGGTAAATACTATAAAGATATCACTGGAATAAATCAAATAATAAAAGTAAGATATTTACTTTTATTTATATTTACATTATCTATTTCGATAATGGCATCAAAGTTATTTGGGAGAAGCGTAAAGAAAGAAATTTTAAATATGGAGCCATATGAAATAGCAACATTATATAATCAAAAAAAGATTATAATAAATAGCGTAAAAGATGGTATTATAGCTTTAAATAAAAATAACGAAATTACAGAAATAAATAAAAATTGTTATAGGTTATTTGATGACTTTGATTCTCATAAGGTTATAGAAAAACTTAAAACTTACATAGACCATAGAGAAGCTTTTGAGATGAAAGAATTTATTATACAAGGTAAAAAAGTTTTTGTAACAATTAATCCAATTATACAATCATCAGATTATTTAGGAATGGTTATTACCTTAACTGATAAAGATGATATAAGAAAAGTTGCAAAAGAAATAACTGGAGTAGATGAAATTATAAAAAACTTAAGAGCTAATATTCATGAATTTAGAAATAACCTACATGTTATATTAGGATTAATGAAAATAGATGAATATGAAGAAGCAAGAAAATATATACTAAATATACAACGTATACAGGAAGCTAATTCAAATAAATTTTCCAGTATAAAAGATTCATATATAAGAGGTTTATTGTTAAGTAGAGAATTGGTAGCTAGAGAAAGAAAAGTAGATATGGTTCTTACTGAAGATTCATTTTTATATGCAAAGCATGACTTTATAAATTCATATGATTTAGTTACTATTTTAGGGAACTTAATAGAAAATTCCTTAGATGCTTGTTCAATAAGTCAAACTAAAATAAAAAGAGTTGAAATTGATTTATTTGAAGATGATAGAAAAATTAGAATTATGGTGAAAGATAATGGGAAAGCCATAGACAAAGATATAAAGAATGATATTTTTAAAGAAGGAGTATCTTCAAAAGGAAAAGATAGAGGAATAGGTCTTAATTTAGTAAAAAATAGAGTAGAACTTTATAATGGAATTATAAATATTAAAGAGCTTGAAGAAGAAAAGATATTTACAATAACTATTTATAAGGGGGATTAGGAAGATGGTAAAGGCGCTAATAGTAGAAGATGATCCAATGGTAGCATTAATAAATAGAAAATATCTAGAAAAAATAGGAAATATAAAGGTATATGGACCAGTAATTAGTGAAGAAGAAATAATAGAATTATTGAAAAAAGAAACAATAGATTTAATTTTTCTAGATGTATTTTTGCCACAAAAAAGTGGAATAGAAATATTAAAGTCTTTGAGAACCAAAGAATATTTAGTTGATATTATCATGGTTACTGCAGCAAATAGTATAGAAGATCTAGAGAGAGCTTTTTCATATGGTATTATAGATTATCTTGTTAAACCATTTGAATTTGAAAGATTTGAAGAAGCATTTAATAAATTCAAATTGAAGTATGAAGTATTCAATAGATCAGGCAATTTAACTCAAAAAGAGATTGACTCTATGCATGGTAAAAGCACTTGTCGACAAAGTACAGAACTTCCAAAAGGATTAAATACAAGAACTCTTGAAAGAATAGAAGAATTTTTAAAAGATAATTCAAATAGAATATGGACACTAAGGGAAATTGCGAGAGAGCTAAATGTTAGTAATGTGACTATAAAAAAATATATGGATTATTTAGAGAGCATAGATAAAATATGTGTGAAGATAACATGCGGTAATGTTGGAAGACCAGAGTTAAAATATAGCATTGTAGAATAAATTAGAATTTATTAAATATAAAATTATAAGTACTTATAGTATAATAATTATAAAAGTATAAAATACATTAAGAATTATTATATTAGGAGGATTGCATTATGGAATATGGTAAATATAAGTACTTGGGATTTCTAGGATTATTATCGTTGATAGGACTTAAGGGATTTATAACTTCTAATTATTTATGGTTTATTACGTTTTTAAATTATGGATGGTTTACTTTTTTCTATGAAGATAGTTTAGTTTATAAATTAAAATTAGGAAATAGATAAAAATAAAGATTTATTATTAAAATTTGATAAACGTAATATTTAATACAGACAATAAATTTACGAATGAAAAATCGTAAAGGTCATATATCTCCTCCACCATGAAAACCCTCAACAATACAGAAATGTATTGTCGAGGGTTTATTTATTTTTTCTATTTTACAAGGACCTCACGAAACGTTAGCCCCTTGTAAACCCTTTATTTTACTAGGTTTATCAAGAAAATTATTAAATGAAAAATATCTATCTACTGTTTAAATATGCAGAAAACTATAATTTTTAAAAATTTCTAATAAAAACTTATTATTAATAATAAATGCAATAAAATTTATAACAATTTGTAATACTATAGAAATGAGTGTATCAAGAGGTAGAAATGAGAAAATATTTTTAGGATTAACAAAGGAGAACCGTATCACAAGTAAGTGATAGCTATTAACAATAAGTATTTTATTAAAATTGGTTATATTATATAATATTACTAATATATAATATTTTTCATTAATAATAGATAGGAAGTGTTTTTTATGATTAACATATTAGGTCAAGTTATGGTTTATGTAAATAATCAAGATGAAGCAGTAAAATTCTGGACAGAGAAAGTAGGTTTTACTGTAATTTCTGAAGAAGATAATGGTGAAGGAATGAGGTGGATCGAGATTGCGCCTCAAAAGAGTTCGCAAACAACTATTGTGCTTCACAATAAAGAAGTAATTGCTAAAATGGGAACAGGGGTAAATTTAGAAACACCATCTTTATTATTTTATACAGAAGATATAGAAACATTACATGTTAAGTTATCTAATAACAATGTTCTTGTAGGAGAAATAATATCTATGCCTTTTGGCAAAACTTTTAATTTTGCAGATAATGAACAAAATTATTTTGCAGTAGCTGAAAGAAATAAATAAATTTTTTAGCCTTAGGCATTGAAATAAAATGCCTAAGGCTATTTTTATGAGTAAAAGTACATAAATTCTAATTAAGTATGATAATATTAAAGAATAAATGATATTCATCGGCTATTTGTTTGAATTTTATTACCATATACTCGGAATAATAATTTAAATATTTTCGCAAATAACTAGATGAGAAAATATCTAAAGAAAAAGTAGATTGAGACAATTAAAGGTTTTGATAAAACTTGGCTTTTCAGAAATAGAAGAATAAAAAAGTCACTCCTATAAAATTTACGTTTACACATACTGATAAGAATAAGAATACAATTGCTAAAAAGGCTGGTAATTAAATTTATAGATAACACGTAGTAATACCATTAAAGAAATTTATAGAAAGGATGATTATATGATTTATTTAGATTATAATGCCACAACACCTATAGATAAGGATGTTGCTGAAGCCATGCTACCATATATTTATGGAAACTATGGGAATCCATCTAGCAATCATGAGCTAGGCACTACTGCCAAAAAGGCTGTTGAAATGGCAAGGATACAAGTTGCAGAATTAATAAATTGTTCACCAGAAGAAATAATCTTCACAAGTGGAGGAAGTGAATCAAATAATATGGTTATCAAAGGAGTATCTCATATATTAAAGAATAAAGGAAATCATATTATAACATCACAAGTAGAGCATCCAGCAGTACTTAACCCATGTCATTATCTTGAGAAATTAGGATATGAAATAAGTTACTTAACAGTTGATAAATATGGAATAGTTAATCTTTCAGAACTTGAAAGTTTGATTACGGATAAGACTATACTTGTTACAGTTATGCATTCTAATAATGAAACAGGTGCTCTTCAGCCAATAGAGGAGATTTCTAAAATATGCCGAAAGCACAAGGTTTTATTACACACAGATGCTTCACAATCATTAGGAAAAGTACCTGTTGATGTTACTACCCTAGGAGTAGATTTTCTAACTATTGCAGGACACAAGCTATACGCACCGAAGGGGATTGGTGCATTGTACATCAAGAAAGGTATTAATATAGAGCCACTAATTCATGGCGCAGACCATGAGAGTGGAAGACGTGCAGGAACTGAAAATATTATTTTTGATGTTGCACTTGGAAAAGCATGCGAAATTGCAAAGAATGAATTAAAAAATAGTCAAGTGAAACTATTAACCGATTATTTATATCAGCGGCTTAAAGAAAAATTTGGTGAAAGGATACAATTAAATGGGCATCCAGAAAAGAAGCTTCCTAATACACTAAATATTAGTTTTTTAGGCCTTAATGGACATGAGGTTTTAGGTAAGCTAAATAATATTCTAGCTTCTACAGGATCAGCTTGCCATTCTGGTAACACTTCAATATCACCTGTGTTAAAGGCAATGGGAGTTTCAGAAGAGGTAGGACGTGGAGCCGTACGTTTTAGTCTTGGTAGATATACAACTAAAGATGAAATTCATTCTGTTATTGATCAAATCAATAAAACTTTAAATTATTAAGGAGGAATAAAAATGAAACTTGGAGTTATTATTGAAACTAAGGAATTTGAAAAAGCGTGGAATGCATTTAGATTTGCAGTAACTGCAAAGAAGAGTGGCCACGAAGTAAAAGTGTTTTTAATGGGAGAAGCTGTAGAGTGTGAAACACTTACCCATGAAAAATTTAATGTAGCGGAACAAGTTAGAGAATTTAGTGAAGTTGGAGGAGAGATTTTAGCATGTGGAACTTGTTTAAAATCTAGAAATATGAATGAAACTAAAGTTTGTCCTATCTCAACAATGATTGACTGTGTAGAAATGGTTGAATGGGCTGATAAGACTGTGACATTTTAAATTCAGCACTATAACTTTTTAAAATTTCTAATAAAAACTTGTTATTAATAATAAATACAATAAAATTCATAAGCATTTATTATAAGAGATGGCATTGGAAACCCACCACAATACTGATACAAGTGTTGTGGTGGGTTATTTTAGTTTATAGATATTTTAAGAAGGCTTAATATTTATAATACTATAGTAATTGATATATAGTTTGAGTATATGAAATAAATCAATAAATATACAATTAAAATCAATAAAAATTGATTGATAAACGATAAAAACTATGTTATCTTATACATAGAAATTGAAAGTGAGGTGCTTTTTATGAAACGATGTTCAACAATTTTCTTAAAGATAGCTATTATTCTTATTGGGATTCCAGTTCTTGCCCTGTGTATATTTTGGGCTCCAGGATTTGCAGGTTATTTGCCATATCCTATTTTAATTGGTGTGTATGCAACTGCAATATCGTTTTTCTTTGCTTTGTATCAGGCTTTAAAACTTTTAATCTATATTGACAAGAACAAAGCTTTCTCGGAATTATCTGTAAATGCTTTAAAGTATATAAAATACTGTGGAATCACAATAAGTATTATATATGCAGGACTTACACCATTCTTATATCCCATAGCAGATGCAGACGATGCCCCAGGTCTCGTAGCGTTCCCAATCATAATTATTTTTGCATCTTCTGTGGTTGCAGTTTTTTCTGCTGTTCTTCAAAGGCTTTTACAAGATGCTATTGATATAAAATCAGAAAATGATTTAACAGTGTGAGGTGAATAACGTGGCGATTATAATCAATATTGATGTGATGCTGGCTAAAAGGAAAATGAGTGTAACAGAACTTACAGAGAAGGTTGGAATAACCATGGCGAATCTTTCTATATTGAAAAACGGAAAGGCTAAAGCTATTAGATTTTCAACTTTAGAGGCAATATGCAAAGCTTTGGACTGCCAACCAGGTGATATTTTAGAATACAGAAATGATACATAGTAGATTAGTTAAATGTTACGCAAAGTTTATTTGAGGTGGTAATATATGAAGATTAAATTAATTCAACCTGCAATGCTACCAAGACCTATGGATACAAAGTTAAAAACAAGAATGTCTCCTTCATTAGCTTTATTAACAATAGCAAATCTTACGCCGAAAGAGCATGAAGTTATTATTGAGAATGAAAATGTTGAAAATATAGATTTTGATGAACCTGTAGATTTGGTAGCAATAACTGTCACTGTAGATGTTATGAATAGAGCAGTGGAAATATCAAAGAAGTTCCGAAAGCGTGGAGTAACAGTAATTGCAGGAGGTATACACATTACTGCAGATCCAGAGGGAACTGTTAATAGCTTTGATGCAATAAGTGTAGGAATGGCTGAGAGAGTTTGGGCAAAAATCCTTAAGGATAAAGAAAATAATTCACTTAAAAAGATATATTATGATATGGAAAATATTAATGGTAGTGAAATAGTATCACCCAAATATGATATTATTGATAATAAAAAATATTTATATACAAATATAATTAGTACAAGTAGGGGATGTCCTTTTCAATGTGACTTCTGCTATAATAGTTGCACCAATTCTCTTAAAACTTATATTAATAGACCTATAGACGATGTAATTAGAGATATCAAGGCATTAAAAACAAGACACATAATGTTTATTGATGATAATTTTATTGGAAATCCAAAATGGACAAAAGAATTATTAAAGAAAATAAAACCTCTTAAGTTAAAGTGGAATGCAGCGGTTACTTCTAATATAGTGGACATGCCTGAATTATTAGATGAAATGAAAGAATCAGGTTGTCAAAGTCTTTTTATAGGTTTTGAAAGTATAAATAGTAAGTCTATAGAAAGTGTCCATAAAGTGCAAAATAGTGTAAACAGATATGAGAAACTTGTAGATGAAATTCATAAAAGGGGAATAATGATAAATGCAAGTTTTGTTTTCGGATTAGATGAAGATGATGTCTCTGTATTTAAGAATACATTAGGATGGATAGTTAAAAATAAAATAGAAACGGTAACTTCACATATCCTTACTCCATATCCTGGCACAAAGTTATACTCATCATTAATAGAGGAAAATAGAATTATAGATTATAATTTATCAAATTATAATACTGCACATGTCGTATATAAACCAAAGAATATGACAGCAGAGGAGTTATATAATGGCTATCTATGGATATATAAAGAAGTCTACACCTTTAAAAATATAATTAAAAGATTACCAAAATCTAAAAAACAATGGATTCCATTTTTAGCTTTTAATTTATTTTATAGGAAGTTTGGAAAACTAACTGAGTTATTGTGCAATATAGTTTCTTTTGAAAATATAGGAAGGTTTTCTAGAAGGCTTGCTTATAGAATAAAGTAGATGGTGCAAGAATAAAATAACCTTCTATGATTTTATCTTATAATAGAAGGTTATCCTATTTTTAGACTTAAAGATTATTATTTACATTCTTTTTTATCTTCCCAAAGTTGTACACGTTCTTCAAAACTAACTTCTTTATATACTTGATGTAGCATCCATTGATAACCAAATTTATCACTAAATATAGCATTTGCTACACCATAATTAGTCAATTCTGTTACTGGTTGTATTTCGGTACAACCTGAATTCATTGCTTTTAAATATGTTTCTTTAATATCAGGTACCAAAATGTTAAACCAAATTGTATTAGGATTATCTTTAGTTGGTGCTTTCAGTGCAAATTGTGGATTTTCATCTAACATATGAAAGCGTACACCATACAAATTGAAAATAACTTCATTTTCGCCTTTAGGGAATTTAGTAGCCTCCACAGTCTCAATTTCAAATATATTTTTATATAGTTCTAAAGCTTTTAAGCTATCTGTTACAAGCATATCAATTTCTACTCCGACCATATTTCTACACTCCTTTTTATAGATTAATTTATTATACCTCTTATTCATTAAATAAACTTTTAATTTATATTCAAGAGCAAGTGCTATTTAGTGTAAGTTACGTACTATAGAACTATATATAGACGATAATTAGAAAAAATATTTATTGGTATAATAAGTATTTTAGACTAGTATAGCATAATTACTTATGAAATCAATAGTATCGATAAACTAGAAGGATATTATTACAGCTAGGTAAAAAAGATACGCCTTTGAAATAATGTTTGAATAGTAAAAGAAACAAATAAGGAAGTTTACTAATTGCAAGAGTTAGAAAAGTGGTGGTATAGGACTAGGGCTTTCCATTGCTAAGTGGATTTTATATATTCAAAGGGAGTCGCGTTTCGTGACCCCCTTTCTAAACCCTTGATTTTACTAGGTTTATTAGGGCTTTGTTAAATAAAAAAATATCTAGCTACTATTTAAATATGCAGAAAACTATAACTTTTTAAAATTTCTAATAAAAGCTTCTTATTAATAATAAATACAATAAAATTCATAAGAATTTATAATACTATAGAAATGAGTGTATCAAGAAGTGGAAACGAGAAAGTATCTTTAGGATTAACAAAAGTGAACCGTATCATAAATAAATGAGGTCTTTTGTAATACAGTGGTTCAATAAGATTCGACTCCACCATTTAAATGTACAAAAAAAGAGGATAAGGTTAACTTCTAGGCGAATCCATTATTTTTAGGATTCGCCTTCTTTTCTTCTACAACTAACGCCTTACGTTAGTTAAATAATATAAAAAAGGTAGAAAGCAGATATTTGTATCTGTTTTTCTACCATTTTACAAACTTGTTATTAATTATTGTTGTTTTGTTTCATGATGAAGTGGTGGTGGAACTAGCCAACCTTTATCTTTCATGATTTGTAATAATGCTGCACCATCTTTTGCTTTTTTTGCACCCATTTGGCCAAATAATAACCCAACATCTTCACGAATTGCTTGACTCATTCCTTGACTACTTGCTACAACAGCTGCTGCTATATCAGCAGCTACTATATAAGCTATTTGTGCATCTTGCAATCTCGCGCCAACTGGAATTTGTTCAAGGTCTGCTTCAGGTCGTTCTGCTGGTGTGGGTGGAAGCGCGATATCGTTATGCAGTAATACTTCTTCTATGTCTTTTATTGATGGTTTGATTGATGATTCAATTACTTGTTTTAAAAATGCTTTTAACTCTTGGTCACCAGTATGATTAATAAAAACTTGATAACTGTCTAATGCACCTTTTGCAACTGATAAAGAGCTCCATAATCCAAATACCTCGCCATAATGTAAAGGCTCATCTTTAGGATTTCCACTTAAAATTCCCATAATAATATTACTTCCTTTCGTTATTAGATTCATAAAATTCTCCTTCTAATTGAATGGTCACAAAACTATTATTTGTCTAATAGTATATTTTATACATATAGATAGAGTATTTCTTATGGAGCTTCCACATATTAGAAAACCGGAAGATTTATACCCCTTCATCAATGCAATGAAGGCTCATAATATATTAAAAGTAAAAAGTTAATATTTTATTATAATTACTAGTTTTGTTAAAAGGAGTAAAAAAATAAAATTATATTTTGAATAGGTACAGAGTAATAATATTAAAAACCTCACTTACTACCGATACGGAGAACCATATCATAAGTAAATGAGGTTTTTAGTCTTAGCCATTGATATTACTTGGTTAGGACTATTTTTATAAGTGAAAATATTGTATCATAAGTAATATATTTAAAGTAAGCATAACTGTAATTCATATAGTTATATAGTAAAATTTGAGTTGTAAAACAAAAATATAAATTGTAAAACATTGGAGTGGTTCTAAATGAATACAAGAATGTATAGGTCAGAAGATTGCAAGGAAATTATTGAATTATTTTACAATAAGGACAAATGTTAATGAATTTTATTATGGAAAAAAGCTTAATAATTAATAGTACAAATATAAGTAGATAAGTATTAGGATGCAAAAAAAATTTGTTGAATTCCTACTAAATTACAATTAAGAAAAGTCATGAGCGTAGCAAGTTTTCTTTATTTTAACTCAATAAAATATAATAAAGTATAACAAAACGCAATAAAGTGCTTGACTAGGGTGAAATGAATTATTATAATTTAACTATAAATTAATTTTGAAAGGGTAGATTTTTTATGGAAAATCAATTTTATACAATAGATAAAATTGCAGAAATATTAGGTATGCATCACAAAACTATAAGAAAGTTTATAACAGATGGAAAGCTTGCTGCAAGTAAAGTAGGAAAGCAATGGAGAATTTCAGGTCATGATTTAAGTCTTTTTATTGAAAAGAATAATGTTAATATAAATGATAAAAATATTGCTGAAGAGTCAAATATTGATTTTTTTACTAATGGAGAAGTTAAAGAAACTATAAATCAAAAAGTAAATGTATCTACTGTTGTTGATATAAATGATGTAGATAAAGAAGAATATTTTAGAATATCAAATACCCTTATAGCAGTAATGAATTGTAAAGATTCTAAAATGGGAAAATCAACAATCAATATGAAATATAATGAAAAAGAAAACAGGCTAAAAATTCTATTATGGGGGAGTGTAAGCTTTATTGAAGGGATGCTAAATTCTATTTCTATGCTTGTGGAATAAACTAATTT
Organism: Clostridium sp. LS3; assembly: GCF_055330225.1. Classification (NCBI taxonomy): domain Bacteria; kingdom Bacillati; phylum Bacillota; class Clostridia; order Eubacteriales; family Clostridiaceae; genus Clostridium; species Clostridium sp. LS3. The sequence goes on along the minus strand of NZ_CM143921.1, from coordinate 2,903,257 downwards.
ATAAGAGGAGTGAATATTTTGAATTATAGAATAGTAAATACAAATAATAATAAATATATTGAGTTTGCTTCTGAAGTATGGAAACTTTCTTCAGAGCAAGATGTGTTGGATTGTATATCTATTTGTATGGAAAATGACGTTTATACAATTATGCTTCATTCAAATGTATTATCTAAAGACTTTTTTAATCTTAAGACAAGATTAGCAGGTATGGCATTACAAAAATTTATAAACTATCATGTAAAAGTTGCTGTTATTATAGAAGATGAAGGCAGGTACAATGATAGGTTTAAAGAAATGATTATGGAGGCTAACAAAGGAAATAATTTTAGAACCTTTAATAATATTGCAGAGGCTGAAATTTGGATTTCAAAATTTACAAGAAGAGAGAATTAGAACTAAATCTGACCAAGAGTTAGTTTTAAGATTTTTAATATTGAAAAATGATAATAGTAATGCTTGAATTTAAGCTTTTCATGCAATATTAAAAAGGAAGAAGTTTATAGAACAAAGTACTATGATTGTAAAAGTGTAAAACTAAATAGTGCTACAATATTTTACTATAAATATTCTAAAAGGAGGGTTCCTACAACAAGCAAATAAATGCTTATTGTAGGAATTTTATTGATTAAGATAATTCACTAAAATCATGATTTATTATTTCTATCAATTTAAACTCATCATTTTTAAATTCAAATTTTAGAATACAACAATTACCTAGTCTTTCTTTTTGCTCAACATCACTATTATGAGCCCAGTATCTCATAAATTGACGGCAAGCCGCTCCATGTGAAACGGCTAAAACCGTATTATGACCATCATTCTTCATAATTGAATGAAGGGTTTTAGCAACTCTGTTTCTCAATTCAATTTCATCTTCACCACCATATTTAACAAAAAAGTCTCCATAAGGTAATGGTGGGTTTAAATCTTCACTTTCCCCTTCAAAAATACCAAAGTTCCATTCTTTAAGTCCTTTAAGTCTTTTATAAGGTATATTGGTAATATACTCCAATGTATCACAAGCTCTTTCAGATGTAGATGAGTAAGCATGATCAAAAGCTATGCTATTGTTTTTGAAGTACTCTCTAGCAATAACAGATTGTCTAATTCCTAGATCAGTTAATGGGGCATCACACCACCCTTGAACTTTTCTTTTAAGATTAAATAATGTTTGTCCATGTCTCATTAAGTACAATATCTTTTTCATATATACCTCTCTTAATTTTTAGTATATGCTAATTTATTCTCTATTTAATAAAATTTGTGAAGATATGATTTTCTGTTTCAGGTAAAGCAAATTGTTCTTTACCAATTTAATACTTTTTATTAAGAATGCCATATTTTTACCTAATGCACGCATTGCTTGTATTCATCCTAAATCTTGTTTTACTTCTTCAGAAGAGTTACCATGCACCATATTCAAATATTGTTTGATGCAACTGGCATACCTAAGATAACGAAGTATTTATTAACAGTACCTTCATTTATATTTCATCTTATCTATTAAGACTAGCTAACATCTCTACAGATGATGCCTCTTGATGGTTAAAGAAAGAGCTTTCTTTTTTGTCTAAAGCAGAGATTGTATTCATATCATCTTTACTTAATTCAAAATTGAAAATATCTATATTTTGTTTCATTCTTTCTTTATTCACTGTCTTTGCTAGTGGAACAATTCCTCTTTGAAGTAACCACCTTAAAATAACTTGGGCAACTGATTTATCATACTTATCCCCAATTGACTTTAAAGTAAGATTATCAAACATTCCATTTCTTCCTTCAGCAAAAGGAGCCCATGCTTGTAGTTGTACCCCGTACTTGCTGTTAACTTCCTGTGCTATTAATTGTTGGTGGAATGGATTAATCTCAATTTGGTTTACAGCAGGTGTAACTTCATTGAATAAAGCCAGGTCAACTAAACGGTCTGGATAGAAGTTTGATACTCCTATTGCCATAATTTTACCTTCTTTATTTAAATCCTCCATAGCTCTGTAAGTATCATAGTAATCACTTACTGGCTGATGGATTAAAACTAAATCCAAATAATCTAATTTCATTTTCTTTAGAGATTCTTCAATAGACTCCTTTGCTTTTTCATATCCAGCATTACTAATCCATACTTTAGTAGTAATAAATAATTCTTCTCTAGGTACTGGTGATTTAAGAATAGCTTCTCCAACCGCTTCCTCATTTCCATAGGCTTGTGCTGTGTCAATTAAGCGATATCCAACATCAATAGCATCTAGCACAACCTTAGTACATTCTTCTTTATCTGTGATTTGAAAAACTCCAAATCCAGGCTTAGGCATCTTTATACCATTATTTAAAGTTACATATTCCATTTTTATTTCTCCTTTATTTTTAATATTTTGTGGTCTATAATAATGGTACCAGTAGGTAGTAGCTACCGAGCAAGAGCTTTTATTAAATTAGGAGGGAATTTTATGTATACAACAAAAGAAGTATGTGAACAAGTTGGAATATCTTATGAAACATTAAAATTTTATTGTAAAGAAGGTTTAGTACCAAATGTAAAAAGAGATAAAAATAACTATAGAATTTTTGATGAAAAGAATATTGCGTGGTTAAAAGGGTTGCAATGTCTAAGAAAGTGCGGTATGAGTATCAAAGATATGAAATTGTATATGAATTATTGCATAGAAGGTTCTTCTACAATTGCTCAGAGAAAGGAGATGCTTGATAAATTAAAAGAATCTTTATTAAAGAAAATGAATGAACTTAATGAATGTATTGATTTCATTGACAATAAGCAATCTTTCTACGATGATGTGTTGGATGGTAAAATAGAATATATGAGTAATTTGATTGATGTAGAAAATTAGGAGAATAATAATTGTTGGAAATAATCTGCATTTACCAATACTTTGTCCTCTTAAAGTAACTAAAAAACAAAAAATAGATAAAAGATTAATAAGAATAGATAATCAAATTGATGATATAGTTACAAAAATTGATAATAGAATTAAAGATATAAGAGGAAATGATTTATTAGGAAGGTTATTTGGAGTATTACAAAGAAGTATTGGGAAAGTACATGAAGAACTAAATTTCATATGATGGACCAGAAGGTTTAGGAATTAGAACTGTGTTTAATAAAAATAAATAAAGTGAAAAATTGAAATAATGTTGTTCTTATTGTGGTAAAAACAGTATTATGATATTATTTTATTATATTTTTTAACAATATGATAAATATAGGGGGCAAAATGAAAAAAATAGTAGAAAAATGGAATAACATAAGCTTAGTTAAAAGAATTATAGTAGGTCTAATATTAGGTATAATAATTGCATTAGCAATTCCAGATTTGGGGGCACCAATATCAATATTGGGATCATTATTTGTAGGTGCATTAAAAGCAATAGCTCCATTATTAGTATTCTTCTTAGTAATGGCTGCACTTTGTCAGTATAAAGAAGGTAAAAAGACTAATATGAAGTCAGTTATATTATTATATCTTTTAGGAACACTTTCAGCAGGAGTAGTTGGAGTTATTGGTAGTTTTTTATTTCCGGTTAAGTTAGTTCTTACTACAAGTGTAGAAAACTTAACACCACCAAGTGGAGTAGGGGAAGTATTAAATAATTTACTAATGAGTATAGTATCTAATCCAGTTAGTGCACTTTCTAATGCTAATTATATAGGGATATTATTTTGGGCAGTAATTTTAGGGCTTGCTCTAAAAAATGCTAGTGAAGGATCTAAGGAAGTTATAGTAAATATTTCAGATGCTATATCACAGGTAGTAAGATGGATAATCAATTTAGCACCATTTGGAATAATGGGACTTGTGTATGATAGTATATCTAAGCAAGGCATAGAATCATTACTTAAATACGGACAATTGATATTAGTATTAGTTGGATGTATGGCATTTTTTGCTTTAGTTATAAACCCAATAATAACTTTTATAGCAATACGTAAAAATCCATATCCACTTGTTATTAAATGTTTAAAAGATAGTGGTATTACAGCATTTTTCACTCGTAGTTCAGCAGCTAATATACCTGTGAATATGAGATTATGTAAGGAGCTTGGACTAAACGAAGATACATATTCAATTTCTATACCACTTGGAGCAACTATAAATATGGGGGGAGCTGCTATAACTATATCAGTATTAGCACTTGCTGCAACTAATACTCTTGGTATAACAGTAGATATTGGAACAACTATAATACTTACTTTATTATCAGCTGTAAGTGCATGTGGAACCTCAGGAGTAGCAGGAGGATCATTATTACTGGTACCACTTGCTTGTAGTTTGTTTGGTATACCAAATGATATTGCTATGCAAGTAGTTGGTGTTGGATTTATAATTGGAGTTATACAAGATTCTTGTGAAACAGCACTTAATTCTTCAACAGATGTACTTTACACTGCAGTAGCTGAGTTTGCAAAAGAACGTAAAGGAAATCAGGATAATAGACTAGTTAGCTAAAAAATTGGAGTTTTTAGAAGCTTAGGTTAGTAGAGCTCTTACTTGTATTAGAGGTGCAGGTAAGGGTTTTTTATGTTTAGAAAAGGGAAAATTAAATCAAGAAAGTTTATTTTTATATAATATCATAAATATATGGTATTATATAATAGACAATAAAATAGATTTTTAACGGAGGAATTTTTAATGATAAAACTTATAGCATCAGATATGGATGGAACTTTATTAAATAATGATCATGACATAGATAAGGAAACTGTTGATGCAATTAGAAAAGCAGAAGAAGCAGGTATAATATTTGCAATATCTACAGGCAGAGAATATGAGAGTGTTAAGGGGATATTAGAGAAGCATAATATAAAGGCTCAGTGTATTCTTTCAAATGGAGCAGAATATAGAGATGAGGATGGAAATATATTAGACGTTATAAATATAAAGAAAGAAAATGCGAAAAAGATAACAGAGATATTAGATGAAAATAAACTGTCAGCTCGTATATTTACAGATAAGGGAGTGTTTACTACATCTACAAGAGAAGAAGCATTTCAAGAAGTTGTATTTAGAACTATGATATTCAATGAACATTTAACAGAGACTGAGGCAAGGGAAATAGCTAAAAATCAAGAATTCTTCACATGCTTACAGTATATTGATGATATAGATAAATTCTTTGAAAGTGGAATAGAAGTAAGAAAGTTTGTAGCATTCCATAAAGATATAAAATTTATAGATAAGATGAAAAAAGTTATTGGAGAAATTGAGGGATTAGCAATATCATCATCATTTAGAGATAATATAGAAATAACTGATGTAAATGCACAAAAAGGAATTATTTTAGAAAAAGTAGCTAAGAATATGTCAATAGCAATGGAGGATGTTATGATCCTTGGAGACAGTTTTAATGACTACTCAATGTTTGAAATATTTGAAGAAACTGTTGCGATGAAGAATGCTATACCAGAGGTTAAGGCTATAGCTAAGTACATAACAGATAGCAATGACGATTTAGGCGTTGCTAAGGCCATCTATAATGTGATTAATGATGAAATGAATAAAATGATTAAGTCAAAAGAAAATAATTAGAGTTTTAGACTATAATAAGTGGAATGCTTTTATAGTCTTCTTTTATCTATAATAGGTTATTAATAATATACTAGCTATTATAATATTAATATTTTTAAAAAAGGAATTTTTTAGTTAAATGTAGAATATATTAACGTGCTAAATAGAAAAATAGATTATTTTGTATAAATTAGAGAGATTATGTATCAATTCCATTTGTATTTTCGGGGGGATATTATGAAATACGAACTAACAGATCTTGTAGATATTAATCAGCTTCAAAAATTATTAGATAGCTTTTATCACTCAACTGGTATTGCTTCTGGAATTGTTTCAAGAGATGGAACCATTCTCACCATAACAGGTTGGAAAGATATGTGTACAAAGTTTCATAGAGTAAATCCTAAATCTAAACTCAGGTGTATTGAAAGTGATATATTCATGCTCGAAGAGCTAAAAAATAAAGACGTTATTATAAATCATAAATGCCAAAATGGTTTGATAGATATCGGTACACCTATTGTATTAGAGGGAATCTTTCTTGCCACTATCTTTAGTGGCCAAATTTTTTTCGAAAAACCAGATAAAGAATTCTTTCGGATGCAAGCAAAAAAATTCGGTTTTGATGAAGATGCTTACCTAAAAGCTTTAGATGAAATTCCAATTGTTAATAAAGAAGAGCATGAAAAAGTGCTTGTGTTTCTAAAACATCTCTCAGAAATTGTTAGCGAGTTAGGTTTACGTCAACTGAAAATTTTAGAATCCCAAAAAAAGCTTATGCTTTCTGATGAGCGATATGAACTTGCGCTATATGGTTCTAATGATGGAATGTGGGATTACAGAATTATAGAAAATACTTTCTATGCTTCAGATAGGTTACTTCAGATTTTAGGTTATACAAAATCTGAATTTAACCTTTACCGCTACAATTATAAGGAATTTATTCACCCTGAAGATAGAGAGTATTTCATAAAAGAATTGGGATTCCACTTACAAGGACATAATAGCCATTTTAGACAGGAGGTTCGAATTAAAGCTAAGAATGATAAATATAAGTGGGTTTTAATACGTGGGGCTGCTATATTGAATCGTGAAAACGTTCCTGTAAGAATGTCAGGTTCTTTAACAGATCTATCTTATCAAAAAAACACTGAAGAACAATTAAAGAATGAACAAACTTTTTCTAAAACCATAATAGATCATGCAAATGCTATAATTTGTGTTTGGAACCAAGATGGTTTTCTAGTTCAATTCAATAAATATGGAGAAAAGCTTTCAGGGTATCCTGCTGAAGAAGTTTTAGGTTATGGATGGATGAATACTATCTTTAAAGAAGAAGATGGAAATGAAATATTGAACTACATTCGTTCACTAAGCCCAGAAATATTCTCAACTCAAATTGAAAAATCCTTTTATAGTAAGCAAGGTTCATTAGTCACTATACTTTGGAATACTCAATTAATAAAAAATGAAGATGGCACATTTAAAAATATTATTGGTATTGGATTAGATATAACAAAAAGAAAAAATGAAGAGAAAAGATTAACAGAATTTTTTGCAAATATATCTCATGAATTGAAAACTCCATTAAACATAATATTTTGTTCAATACAATTAGGTGACTTATATTATAATAATTCACCTAATGAAAATAAAGTTCAATTAGTAAATTGTAAAAAAAGTATAAAACAAAATTGCTATAGATTAATAAGATTAGTAAATAATTTGATTGATATTACTAAATTAGATGCAGGATTTTTAGAGCCGAGTATGGAAAAGTGTAATATTGTCAATTTAATAGAGGATATAACACTCTCTGTAATACCATATATACAAAGCAAAGGATTAGAGTTGGTTTTTGATACAGATATTGAAGAAAAAATAATGTGTTTTGATCCTGATAAAATTGAGAGAATTGTATTAAACTTACTTTCAAATGCAATTAAATTTAGCAATCCAGCTGGAATTATTAATATATCTTTAAAAGATATGGGGAATGGTATTTCCTTTTCCGTAAAGGATACCGGTATAGGAATTAAAGAAGATCAGCTAAATATCATATTCGAACGTTTTAAACAGGTAAATAAATCTTTTACAAGGGAACAGGAAGGTAGCGGTATTGGATTATCCCTTGTAAAAGCACTGGTAGAACTGCATAATGGATCAATCGAGGTTAAAAGCAGCTATAGCGAAGGCAGTGAATTCATAGTCAAACTTCCCTCTAACATGGAATTTTGCACCAATAAAGCTAAAATTTTGAATAATAAGCAAAAAAGCAAATACTCTAATGTAGAAAAGGTAAACATTGAGTTTTCTGATATTTATTTTAATTAACATGTAGCTTTTGTAATTTAGTAACTTAGGACAATCTATAAAATTGGATTTAGACATCAACTAGAGTTATTTATATGCTTCTTGCTAAATAATTACGAAATAGAGCATACTTTAAGCATTGAGGGTTGTCCGAACCGTTATAAGCATTTTTGGATTGGGCATTTTGATAATGGAAGTATGGTAGTAGATGATTTAAAGTATATGGCTAGTTGCCTTAGTAAATATACAAATAAATTAGAGATTTAAATGGGCGTATGAACTTGGAGTGAGAAAATGTCAATTGACTTTCTTTGGACTTGAGGAAAAAGCAGATTATTTTGTTGGAAGAAAAATCATATGATATAAGAATCACTGACGAGGATATAATCCGTATTCCAAAAGAGTTTCAACATTGTTTATGCGAAACAGAAAAGAAATTTAATTCAATGGAAAATCTTGTTTCCATAAGAAGCACAGAAAAAGAAATGGAAAAAGCTTTAAGTGTTTTATTAAAAGTTCCTGATAAAATGAATTATACAACAAAGCATAGTAGTTTTATTGAATCTGTACAAAGGCGTCCAGGTTTTGTGCCTATCCCAACAGGATTTAAGATTACAGGATTACTTGCATATAATCCATTAGGAAAAGAACCTTGTCAAATAATGTTTGATTATTTAGATAATTCACCGCCTATGCAGCCACCTATAGATATTGGATTCCTCTTATTGGGAGGAAAGATTGCAGAAAATGAAGGTTTACCTAGCGCTTTTCCTCATAGACGCGCTAAAGTATTAGTACAAATTGATGCCCAATGGACTCTTAAGTATAGTATGTATGCTAATGATACAATTAGATGGATAAATAGTTTAAGAAAATCATTACTTCCATATGCAGGCTTTGGATATCTTAACTATTGTGATATTAATATACCTGATTATTTATATAATTATTTTGAGAATAATGTATCTTGGTTAAAAACTGTAAAAGAAAAATATGATCCATATAACTTATTTTACTATCCTTAAGGGATAAATCAAAAATGACATGATATATTATGGGAATAGAAACTTTTTAGGATATATATTATAGAGGATTTTGTTATAAGTAATATAGATATAAAAGGGATAAGTTTATTGTGATTTATCCAACAATTTAACCCTAATAGAGTAGTAGCTGAATAAAATAATTATTCAGCTACTACTGGATTGGTGATTTACTAAGGTATCTTCTTGATTAGATTTTATACTTGCAATATAAATATACATGAATGTTAGTATTGGTTAATAGACATTAAAAAGTAAGACAAATATGATAAATATGAAAGGTATGATAAATATGATTTGTATAAATTTGAAAAGATTAAGGAAGATCAATTAATATACACAGGAAGAAGTTGCTGAGAAGATTAATGTTTCTAGGCAAGCTGTAGCTAAATGGGAAAATGGAGAATCAACTCCAGATATAAATAGTTGTATTGAACTTGCAAAATTGTATAGCGTTATTATATATGATTTAGTTATGTCAGTTGGAAAAGGTACTGTAATTGAAGAATTAGGATATATATCAGATAATTTTCAGGTAAAAAATAGTGTTGAACAAATTATAGTGCTTCAAAATACAGATGCATTATCATTAAGTACTAATTCGGCATGTTATAATGGTGATATTTTCACTGCTCATTATTATAATAAATTCACCAAAGCTTTTCCAGAAGTAAAAACAATAATGTTAGGAAGAGGAATACTAGCTAATCCAGGATTAATAGATGAAATTAAAGACAATACCTTTATGGATAAGGAAGTATTAAAGGATTTCCATGATGAAGTTTTTAATGGATATAGAAGATTATTTAATAATCAATATTAAATGGAATATCTTTTATTAAATGGGCATTATTAAGAAGAAAATAGAAGACAGTAAAATAATTTTATATTATTGGTGGACTTTAAAGGTCATGTATCGCCACCATGAAACCCTCAATAATGCAGAAATGTATTGTTGAGGGTTAGCTATTTTAGAGTTAATTATAGTGAACTGGACCATAAGTAAATGTGAAATTTACCTAAAATTGGATAGAGCGAGTTCTATATAAAGATAGATAAATAAAGTATTTGGGGAAAGCATAGTGGCTATAGAAAAAATAATAATATAATAAATTTTATCAATAAAAATTATTATACATACATGAATGTATATTGACATTTATTTCTTTTGTGCTAGAATAAAAGTGTAATTACAAAAAGCAAGGAAATGGAATCTATAATATGGCAAAAAAAGATATAAAAAATGATTTGGAAACGAAGGAATTGTTAATAAGCTCAGCAATACAAATTATTTCAGAGAAGGGTTACTCCAAAACTACATTGGAAGATATAGCTAGAAATGTAAACCTTACGAGGGGCGCGTTTTATTGGTACTTTAAAAATAAGAAAGAGATTTTATCAGAAATAGAAAGAAGATATGAAGAAAACTATCTTAGAGATTACGGAGAGTTTACGATATACGAGTCAGCATATCAAACACTTTATGGATTGGTAAAGCATCAAATAAGCAAAATTTTTAATCATAATTACATTAAAACTGCGATTTTGATAAGATACAATGTGGAAGCAACAACGGAGTTCTCAGATTTAATGGAAAAACAGAAGCAAGTTGATCAAATAGGATTGAATAAAATTCTTGAACAAGTACAAAGAGGGATAGACCAAAAGGAACTAAAACAAGATTTAAATCCTAGAGAAACAGCAATCTACATTTTTAGTTATATTTTAGGTATTGAAAACATGAGAATGTTGCACGATGAAAATGATAAACTACTAGAAGGGTTTATTATTGAAAATTATGTAGATAAAATTATGAACCCGCTGAAATTATGATACTCGGTAAGGTTTAGCATAGAAAACTTTACCGAAAAATTTTTCAAAATACCATACATTCGTGTATGTATATATATTTACTTTTAATTTAGAAAGGAAGATTAAAATGGCAATTAATTTAAGAGGAAAAAACTTTATAGCATTGGAAGAACTTACACCTGCACAAGTGAGATATTTGTTAGATTTAGCACATCAATTGAAGGCAGAAAAAATGGCAGGTATCGATCAGAAAAGGTTTATAGGAAAAAATTTATTAATGCTTTTTGAAATGGGTTCCACAAGAACAAGATGTGCTTTTGAGACATCTGCTGCAGATTTAGGAATGGGTTCAACCTATTTAGCTAATTCACACTTTGGAGTGAAAGAAACAGTTAAAGATTCAATGAGAGTATTTACAGCAATGTATGATGCTATTGTATATAGAGGAGAAAAACATGAGGCAATAGTTGAAATGGCTAAAGATTGTGGAATTCCGTTAATAAATGGATTTACAGTATATCAACATCCAACACAAATGCTTGCAGATTTTATGACATTAGAAGAAATTTGGGGTAGAAATGGATTTAGAGATAAAACATTTTGCTTTGTTGGAAATGGAACTTGTGGAGTAGCAATGTCTTATGCTGTAACATGTGCAATTCTTGGAATGAATTTTAGATTTGTAGGTCCAGAAGATAGTTGTATGTCAAAAGAGGAAGAAAAAGTAGTTAGAGATTTATTTGCAAGATACAGCCCAAATCATACTTTTGAAATTACTACAGATATAGATAAGGTAAAGGGAGCTGATGTTTTATCAACAGAAAACTGGGGAGACTTTACAGCACCTGTAGAAACATGGATTCCTGGAATAGAAAAATTCAGACCATATCAGGTAAACAAGGAACTTCTTGAAAAAACAGAAAACAAAGATGTAATTGTAATGCATATGCTTCCATCAAGTCATAACTGTGATCATAAAGCTGGACAAGAATTAAAGGCTTTACTTGATAAAGAAACAGCAGATTTCATAGCAAAAGGACTTGAAGTAACAGATGAAGTATTTGAAATGAATGCAGATATCATTTTTAGAGAGGCTGAGAATAGACAACATTCAATTAAAGCAGTATTGGCAGCAGTAGTAGGAGCTTAATTTATAAATATTGTATATGTTAATATTTAAATAAAAAGGATTATATGTGATAAGTATAAGGAGGAAAAAAGATGAATAATAATTTTAGATTTCCAGGAGAATTTGAACCACAACAAGCAGTTATGTTATGTTGGGTAGGTAGTCAATATGCAGCAGAAGGATATGATGCACATCAGGTGTTCTCAGATGCTATTAAAAATTTAGTAGATGAAGTGCAGGTGTATGTAAATTGTGGAGTAGAAGGATCTATTGCTAAATGTAAAGAAACACTTGTTGCAAATGGTGTTGATATAGAAAAAATTATTTTTACTCAATTTGAGGATACTTTAAATTGGGCAAGAGATTATGGTCCTGATATTATCGTTGATGACAAAGGTAATATGAAAGTTGTAAATATGAATTTTAATACTTATGGAATGGAAGCTCCTGATGGTTATGAATCTACAAATGCTAGAAAAACAGGTGCACAACAAGCTATCGCTTTAGGATGTTTTGATATGGTAAATTCAAAAATTATCTCTGAGGGAGGAGATAAAGAGTTTAATGGAAATGGCGTACTTATGACCATTGAAGACACAGAAGTAAGAAAGAGAAATCCTGAATATACAAAGGAACAAGTAGAAGAGGAATTTAAAAAATTATTTAACTTAAAGAAAGTTATTTGGTTACCTTATCCATCTTTTGAAGATGAGGAAGTTTATGATGGTGTCTTAGATATGGTAGATGGACAACCTGTATATCGTTCATTATCAGCAAATGGTCATATTGATGAAATGTGTAGGTTTGTTGGAGAAAATACTGTATTACTTGCAGAAATTACAGAAGAAGAAGCTGAAGAACTTGAATCTGCAAGAATTACAAAAGAAAGATTTGATAAAGCTTATGAAATTTTGAAAAATGAAACTGATGCAGAAGGTAATCCTTTAAAAATAATAAGAATGCCAAATCCTGAACCAATGTACCTAACAGCAGTTCCTGGTGATGCAATATATGAAATTTGGGATATTTACAAAGACGTAGAGAAGATTGGAGATACCTTTAGAGATGGTACACCTTATCCTACGAATGGCGAAATAAGAATGCAGGCAGCTGCAAGTTATTGTAACTTCCTAATTTGTAATGGTGTTGTTTTAGGACAAAAATATTGGAAGGAAGGTTTATCAGAAAAAATTAAAGAAAAGGATGAAGCTGCTAAAAAAGTTTTAGAAAGTGTATTCCCTGACAGAAAAGTTATAATGATAGATGCTGTTGCATTAAATATTTTAGGTGGTGGTATTCACTGCATAACAAAGAATATTGCTTGCGCTAAACAATAAAAAGGTGGGGAAAATTATATGACACATGCATTACTCAGCTTGATACCACCATTAATTGTGGTGATAGTAGCAATAAAAACAAAAAAAGCTTTTGAAGCTATGATTTTAGGTACATTGGTAGGCTTTGCTATGGTAGGAGGAACAAGCTTTCTAACAATGTTTACAGACTCTATTATGAAAAATATGGCAGATCCTGCCCTTGTATGGATAATATTATTTACATGCTTAATTGGAGGGTTGATTGGAATAATAGACGCAGCCCGTGCATCCAACGCCTTTACAAAACTAGCATTAAAATATGCAACAAATGAAAAAAAGACGTTTTTAATGACTTTGGTTATTGCTTTTGTAATATTTCCTGATGAGTATTTAAGAACACTTACTTTAAGCTCGGCTATGAAAGATGTATCAGATCGAAATAAAATACCGAGAGAAATGTTTGCATATGCAATAAGTGCAGTAGGTGTTCCTGTGTGTGCATTTTTACCAATGACATCATGGTCTATATATTTTGCGAGTCTACTTGAAAGTAGTGGATTAGCAGAACATGGTAGAGGTATGGATTCGTTTATAAATGTTATTCCATTTAGTTTCTACCCAATATTTGCAGTAATAATTTTTATGTTGGTTATATTTGGAGTAATACCTAAACTTGGAGGTATAAAGGCAGCTTATAATAGTGTAAAGGAAGGTACATACGATTTATCTAAATATGAGGTAGAAATTGAGCAAGAAAATTCTGAAGAGGAAGAAGTAAGTGCGAAATTAATAGATTTCTTATTACCACTTATAGGATTATTGGTAGCTACGGTGATTTCCGGAAATAACTTAATGGTTGGTATTACAGTGGCTATATTTATAGCAGGAGGTTGGTATCTGCTAAAGAAATATGTTGACTTTGAAAATTTGATGGAAGCATTTTGGGAAGGCTATAAAAGCATGATTTTTCCAATGGCTGTTATTGTTATATCTTTCTCATTGGCAGAAGCAATGAACTTACTTGGTTTTGCGGATGTAATTTACATGTTAGAGCCGTTGCTTGTTCCAGAAATTTTACCATTAATAACATTTGTAATTTCAGCAGTACTTTGCTATTTTACAGGCGAGTTTTGGGGAATTGCAGCAATATTAATGCCAGCAATGTTACCTCTTGCACAAACATTTGATGTAAACGTTTGGTTGTATTGTGCAGCTGTATTTTCAGGAAGTGTTTTTGGAAGTCATACCTGTGTATATGGAGACTTAAATGCTGTTATTAGTGAGGCAACAGGAGTAAAACAGGTTGATTTAGCAATGAATGTTGCTCCCTATGCAATAATAACCGCGATACTAAGTGGAATAGCTTTCTTAGTTGCTGGATTTATAGCTTAAAATAATATAAAAGACTGTTTCAATTTTTGAATACGTTAAATTATTAAATTTATTGAAACAGTCTTTTCTCTATAATAAAAAGCAGAAATTTTATAATATATTTTGAAATTAAAGTGGAGGATATTATGTCAAGAATAGTAATAGCCCTTGGGGGTAACGCATTGGGAGAAACACCATATGAGCAAAAAGAATTAATTAAAAAGACGGTGAAACCCATAGTAGATTTAATAGAAAAAGGAAATGACGTTATTATAGCTCACGGAAATGGACCTCAAGTTGGAATGATAAATTTAGGTATGAGTACTGCAGCAGAAGTGAAAAGTATAAAAAGCGACGTACCTTTTCCTGAATGTGGAGCTATGAGTCAAGGATATATTGGATATCATTTACAAAATGCACTATTTAATGAACTAAAAGAAAGAAATATAGATAAAAAGGCAGTATCTCTCGTGACCCAAGTTGTGGTGGATTCAGAGGATAGTGCTTTTAAAAATCCTACAAAGCCAATTGGTACTTTCTATACTAAAGAACAAGCTGAAAAATTGCAAATTAGAAATGGATGGAAAATGTTGCAGGACTCAGGAAGAGGTTATAGGCAAGTTGTTCCATCACCAAAGCCAGTTGATATAGTTGAAAAAGACTGTATAGTAGATTTAATTGAAAAAGGCCATATTGTTATTGCTGTAGGGGGCGGAGGTATTCCGGTGGTAAGCAAAAATGGAAGTTTAGAAGGAGTTTCTGCAGTTATAGATAAAGATTTTGCAACTGAAAAATTGGCGGAATTAGTTGATGCGAACTATTTGTTTATTTTAACTGCAGTAGAAAGAGTTGCTATTAATTTTGGAGAACCAAATCAAAAAATGCTTGAAAAAATCACAATTGAAGAAGCTAAAAATTATGCTAAAGAAGGACATTTTGCCCCAGGTAGTATGTTACCGAAAATTGAGGCAGCTATATTATTTGCTAAGTCTCAAAAAGGAAGAAAAACCATTATTGCAGCATTAGAAAATGCAGCTCTAGCATTAGAAGGAAAAAGTGGTACAACTATTTATATGTAATTAATTTATTTTTTCTAAGGTAAAGTGATGGGGTCAAGAATAATAAAATATTGATGTATTTTTCCGGCGGATAGCCTTGTGGCTGTCCACAGGTTTTTGTGTGCTCAGCATGGGTGAAATCTAACGGGTGAAAGTCCCTAGTGTGGCTTGATGGTGCCAATCACATATCCTCAAGGCTCCCTTAAATATAGATTTTATGAATCAAACTTCTCTTTATATGATAAAATACTACCTAAAAATACAGTTAAACAAATTACACTTGTTATGGAAATTACTATAGCTACTACTTTAGCTGATGTAGTTACTGGTACTATATCGCCATATCCAATAGTAGTAAAAGTGATCATTGTGTAATAAAATAAATCAAAACTTCCTGTAGCATTTAAATATGCTGTACCATCTGCAATGGCATTTACGAAACAAACAGCTAAATACATATTCATTACAAGCATTATTAACACTAAAATAGCGGCTATTAGAACTCTTGCAAAGTTAGTTTTTTCTTCCTTTTCCGATTTGATGTTATGTGGTTTTCTCATAAGAGTTAGTAACACTTTTATATTTAAATAGTAGCAAATTATAACTCCTATAATTCCTATAGCTGCATTTTTCTTAAACTGATCTGGAAAAACTATAAGTACAGCTAAAAATGTACTTGTAATAAAATAGCTTAATATAAAATCTAGTTTTAAGTTTTTATCTTCAACTTTATAAATAAATTTATGAATTTTAGAGCTAACAAATAATATATAGCCTATTGAATAATGAACAATTACAAAAGATATTATTATAGCTATTATTTTTATTAACCATTCTACACCAAAGGCTAAATGTGTATTAAAATACCTCATAACTGTTGTAAATATAGTTATAAATGCAAATACTTCACCACATATAACCATCCCACCTTGTGTTACTTTATAAAGCAAAGTTCTCCCTTTAAAAAGTTCTTTATAAGTTTTATTAATTTCTACTACAAGTGTTCCTAAAACAGATTTTATTTTTCTATTATTCCTTACGCTTCTTACAATTAAGATAGCAAGAGCAATAATTGTTGTTAAAATAATTACGAAACTTCCCATTAGCACCTCATATAATATCAATAAATTTATAAATAATTATATCAAAAATCTAAAATAAAAAATAGTCACCTCAATATACTTTAGAATAAATGGTTCTGTTGCAACAATAAAAAAATAACTATGCTGATATGAGGTTAACTTATTATTTTACTACGTTACTCTAAGGAGTGCATTGATAAATTGAATCTCAAAAAGGATAAGGTTATCACTACAATTAACTTGTCCTTTTTTATCATATGCATAGCTTCAATAACAGAAATAGTATTTCTAGCTTAGAAAAGGCATTAGCTAAAGGAAAAGAAATCCACGATATTAGTTTATCGTGGATTTTTTCTTTTTAAAGAATTAGATTGTAAAAAGGGAGTGGATGTATATAAGCAATTAAGGTATAAACTAAGAATTTATAAAGTTATTATTATCAATATTCAATCATCAATCATTTAAAAGTCACAAAAAAGTCATAAAATTACAATTTCTAAATCATAACTTAATGAAATAATTAGTGTATCAAAGTAGTGTAAGGAGAATTAAGGTATGTTGGTTTTAAAAAATATCTCTAGACAATTTAATAATGTTAAAGTCCTTAAAGATTTAAATATTGAATTTAAAGGTGGTTTAAACTTTATTCTTGGGCCATCAGGAAGTGGTAAATCTACATTGTTAAAAATAATAAGTGGTATGGATAAGGGGTATGAAGGGCAAGTATTTTATAAAGGAAGTGCTGTAAAAGACTTTAGTGAAAAAGAATTAAATACTTATTATTACAATACAGTAGGATTTATATGGCAGGACTTTCAATTGATAAATCATTTATCTGTCGAGGATAATGTAAAAGTAGTATTGCAATTATCAAATTTAAGTAATAAAGAAAAAGATACAAAGGTAAGTAGTATTTTAAAAAAATTGGCTATAGATGGTTTAGCAAAGAAAAATGTAGCCCAGCTATCAGGTGGACAAAAACAAAGAGTTGCTATAGCAAGAGCTTTAGTAAAAGATCCAGAGATAATTATTGCAGATGAACCTACAGGAGCATTAGACAAAAAGTCTTCGGCCATAATAATGAATGCTTTAAAGAAGATATCCAAGGAGAGAATTGTAATAGTTGTAACTCACGATAAATCATTAATAGACAATGAAAGTAATTGCTTCTTACTAAATGAAGGGAAAATTTCTCAAACATCTAGTGGTTCTAATGAGAAGGTGACAGTAGCAAAAACTAAATTAGTTAATCCAAAATTATCTTTTGGTAATGCTTTTTCTTTAAGTAGAAAGAACTTTAAAGGGTTATTTATGAAATTTGTTATGAGTGCATTAATTTTAATGTTATCATCCTACTTCTTATTGTTAAATGTAAGTGGAACTATAGGTAATGAGCAAGAAAATATATTAAATCAGTTAATTGAAGAAAAGGGAACTGCTTTAAGAGATTTAAGTATATACAGTAGTGTAGTAGGAGCTGGTGGAACATCTGGTAATGACACAAATAAGCCTAACTTAAATATAGAGCAAGATATATCTAATGTTTTAGAGAAATATGAAAATGATCCGAGAGTAGAACATATATTATTAATTGAAACAGTTAATGATATGGTGGTTAATATAGATGGTGTATTAAAAGATTATAAAGTACAAGGTTCCGGCTATGGTCCTTATGTAAATAAAGTTATAGAAGGAAGAATGCCAAAGGCTGGTGAAAGAGAAGTAGCTGTACCTAAATTATTCTTAGAGAAAGCAAATTTAAAACCAAGTGATGTAATTGGAAAAACATTATCTTTAACAGGAACAATAACTGATTATAATAGCAAACAACCACAAAGTAAAAAAAGCAATTTTGATGGATTAACAATAGTAGGTGTAGTAGATACAGCATCAACGTTTATTGATCCTGTGGGAGGGAAAACAAAACTTGAATTTGAAGATTCATTTATATACAGTTTAGATGTAGTTAAAGAAATGAAAAAACAATTAAATTCAAGTATAGAAAATACTCAATTTACAATTAGAGTTAAAGATATTAAAGATGTTATGCCTATAGTTAATGAGTTAAGGAAAGATGGAATAACTGCATTAGGAGAGTTTGAAACTGTAAGTGATATTTTATCAATCAACAATACAACAAAGGAACAATCAGGAGCCATAACTGTAATAATTGCAGCAATTGCAGTAGTAGTTACTCTTGCAGTAGTATTAATCAATGCAATATTAAGAAAAAGAGAATTTGCGATTTTAAAGATAAATGGATATTCAAAGGCAAGTATATTCAACTTAAATATTACTGAAAACTTATTGATTGCTATATCAGCAATGGTTATATTTGCAATAGCATTTCCAGTGATTAATAATATGTCTAACAAAATATTCAGTATGTCAGTATCTGGAAGTAAATCGATGATAACTGGAATTATGATTATTTTAATTCAAGGTATTATTATGGGAATAATATCAGCTCTTATAACATCAAATATAAAAGCTGAAAATAATATAATGACAGGTGATAGATAATGGTTATTTTAAAGAAGTTATTTAAAAGATTTGGAGACGTAGAAATATGTGATGACGTTAACTATACATTCAGAGAAAAAGGTTTAACTTGTTTCTTTGGTCCAAGTGGTAGTGGGAAGACTACAATATTTAACTTAATAGCTGGCTTTGATAGAAGTTATGAAGGTGAAATAGAAGTAAATGATACTAAACTTAATGGGTTAAGCATAGAAGAATTATGCAAATATAGATTTAATAATATTGGATTTATATTTCAAAACTATAATCTTTTCAAAGGATATACTGCTTTAGAAAATGTATTAATGGGAGTTCACTTAGAAAATGATATAACTGAAGGTGAAAAAACAAAAAGAGCATTAGACTTATTAGCTTCTTTAGGATTAGAGGATCAAGCAAATCAAAATATTGAA
The DNA here is from genome assembly GCF_055330225.1 of Clostridium sp. LS3. Lineage (NCBI taxonomy): Bacteria > Bacillati > Bacillota > Clostridia > Eubacteriales > Clostridiaceae > Clostridium > Clostridium sp. LS3. The sequence continues at coordinate 2,883,678 of NZ_CM143921.1, read as the reverse complement.
ACTTTAAGTGGTGGGCAAAAGCAAAGAGTAGCTATAGCAAGAGCGCTTATAAATGAACCTAAGTTAATATTAGCAGATGAGCCAACAGGTGCATTAGACAGTGAGTCAACAAAAGCTATAATGGAAATTTTAAAAGGTATATCTAAAACCAAGCAAGTAATTATGATTTCACATGATGAAGAAGTATTAGAATATGCCGATGAAGTAATAGAGTTAGAGGATAGCAAAATTAGAGTTAAAGCTAAAAATGAAGAGGATAACGAAGAAATAGCTATTGCTTATGAATATGATAAAAAGGCTTTAAAAGAGTCTGAATTAAATAATAAAATAGCAAAGAGTATCAGTTTGAAAAACTTTAAGATACACATGTTTAAATTTATATTAGCAGCAGTAATAATTGCTTTTGGATCATCAGCATTTGTTGCTTCTCTTTCTACTAAAAAGATTACTAATAATATTATCAATGATTTTAAGACAAAAAACTTTTTCTATAATATAGGTAGTGTTCCTATGTTTATCAATGGAGAGAAGGTTACAGAAAATTTAAGTAGCATTTATAACCAGTTAAAATCTATGGATGAATTAGAAAATGTATATTATCAATATGATTTAGAAAATATAAAAATAAAGAATGGTGATAGAAGCATTGATATACCAGTTAAAGTTCCTACGGTTATAGCTAAAGAAACTATGGCTTACGGAAATATGCCAAGAACAAATAAGAATGAAATAGCTATTTCATCAAATGTGGCTAATAGACTAGTTGATGACATAAAAAGTTTGATTGGTAAAAAAGTCGTATTTGAATATATCAATATTGAGGGTAAAAGCGAAGAGGTTACTGTAACGGTTTCAGGATTAACAAACTCTCAATATCAAGATTTTATTTTAAGTGATGATTTAGAAAATAAGATTTATGAAAATTCTAAAATTGATAAAGAGAATCCAACAGCAATTTCATTTACAGTAAAGGACTTTGAAAAAATACCAGAAGTTGATAAGACTTTAAAGGGGGAGGATATAGGAGTATATACAAAAGCTAATGAAGTTGAATCTTTCCAAAAGTCATTTAATAATTTACTAAAGTTATATACTGTTTTATCATATTTAATCTTAATTGTTGGATTAGCTATTAGTGGTATAATTTTATATAGGGTTACAATTGAAAGGTATACTGAAATTGGAGTGCTCGGAGCATTAGGATATACTAAAGCTAATATAAATAAGATTATATTTAGAGAAAGTATTTATTTTGCAACACTTTCAACAATAATTGCATTTACATTTACATTTATTTTTGATTTAATTTATAAAATTCAATTTGGATATGGGATAGAAGTTAATCTTGTAAATATTGCAATTCTAATAGTTATTAACTTAGGATTAACGATAGGTTTAACTTCATTTATTAACAATAGATTAGTAAAAATAGAAATAGCAGAGGCTTTAAGAAAATAAAATGGATCACTAAAGTCTAAAACTTTTTTCTATAACTAACTTTTTGTTTATATAAAAAATATTATTACAAAATAAAAAGTTTTTAATGTAATATATAATATATAGCAATTGTAGAGGTGAAATATGAAAAATAAAATAGTGTTGGTAGTAGAAGATGAAGAAAAAATAAATAAGATGATATGTGATTATTTTAAGTTTAGTGGATTTAATGTAATTAGTGCTATAGATGGATTAGAAGCAGTAGAAAAATTTAATGATGATATAGATTTAATAATATTAGATGTTATGTTACCAAAGCTTGATGGATTCACTGTTCTTAGAAGGATAAGAAAGAGGTCTGATGTACCAGTAATTATGGTTACTGCTAGAGCTGATGAAGAGGATGTATTAATGGGATATGAATTAAAGGTTGATGATTATGTGATAAAGCCATTTAGTTTAGAAATTTTATTAGCTAAATCTAATGTTCTTTTAAGTAGAATTGATTCTATGATAAATGCAAAAGGAAATGTACATGAGGATATATTAGAATACAACGGTGTAAAGTTAGATAGATTAAAGGTAGAAGTATATATAGAGAATGAGCAAATTGAAATTGAGCCTAAGCAGTTTGAGATATTAGAGTATCTAATGGAAAATAAAAATATAGTTATATCTAGAGAGAAGCTTTTAGAGGCTAAGTGGGGATATGATTATTACGGAAACACAAGAGTTGTAGATGCTCAAATAAAAAAACTTAGGAAAAGTTTAAAGCATAAATCATATTGTATAAAAACTATTTTTGGGACAGGATATAAATTTGATGCTGAATAGATTTATAAAAAAAAGTGTTGCTTCAAAATTATTTTTAATGAATTTGCTTATTTTAATTTGCATAGTTGTATCTCAATTGATCTTCCAGGCTCTATACTTTGAAAAGTATTATTTAGATAAAAAAGAAAGTAAGCTTGAAAATACATTAAAAGATTTTAAAGAATTTTTACTTAAAGATGTAACTAAAGAAGGAGTTATGGACTTCATGCAGGAGATAAAAAGAAATGATAATGTAGCTCTGTCTTTTAGAAATTCAAGTTTAACTGATGGAATAGCTCTAGCACCATATATGGGGCAAAATAAAATTATTATAAAGGATAAAGCAACTGATAAGAGATATAAGGTTGTTTTAGGTGAGCAATTCCCAGAGATTATGATAAATAAAGGTGATATAATACAAGCATATGGAAGTACAGATGAGTATGGATACCTTTTTGTACAAGAGATTAGAGTAAATGGGGAAAAAGTTGATCCATATTACAATATAACACCAAGAGAAATTATAGAAACCTCAGATGCAAGTGTTATTTCACCTGCATCAGTAATGCCTTTAGGTGGAGAAAAGTATATCGAGGGTAAAGTAGAAGAAGTAATACCTAAAGATAATACATACCTTATCCTTAGTAATGCTGATTCATATTTAAATATGGATGAAAAACAAAATATTATATCAAATGATAAGTATGTAACTAAAACAAATACAATAAATAGTGCAGATGATATTTTAGTTTATAGTGAAAGGTTTTCAAGTGGATATATAATTGCCATAACTCAATTAACAGAGGTAAATGATGTTATTGGAACTATGAATAGCTATTACTTTATCATATTTATAGTGGCATTTCTAATAGTAGTTGTTATATCATTAATTTATTCTAGCTTTATGACTAAACCTTTAGTAGAGATGAGTAATATTGCAAGGAAAATATCAGAATGTGATTTCCAATATAAATATGATGTAAAGAGAGAAGATGAAATAGGTGTTCTTGGAAATTCACTAAATTTAATATCTAGCAATTTAGAGAAGAGCTTAAGTGAGATTCAAACTGCAAATGAAAAGCTTAAAAATGAAATGGATATTAAAGAGGTTCAAGAGGAAAAACGAAAGGAGTTAATAGCAAATATATCACATGAACTTAAAACTCCTATTACTATAATTCAAGGAAATATAAATGGTATAAAAAGTGGAATGTATACTGTTGATATGTATGAGGATATCTTAGAAGAAACTAACAAGATGAATGAGCTTGTTAGAGAAATGCTTGAAATATCGAAGCTGGAGTCACCAAGCTTCAATCTAAAAAGAGAACCCTTTGATTTAGGAAGTGTATTTTTAAAGGAAAAGGATAATCTTAAAGGACTAATAAAAGAAAAGTTTTTAGAAATAAATCATAATGATTTTGATGATGTTATAGTATTTGGAGATGAAAAAAGAATAAATCAAGTAGTAACTAATTTATTAACTAATGCTATAAAATATACTCCAGATGGTAGTAAAGTGAATGTTTCGATAGAATTAATAGAAGATAAGGATCAATATGTATTTTCTATTGAAAACTTTGGAGTTACATTAAGTAAAGATGAGTTAGATAAAATTTGGGATGCTTTCTATAGAAAAGAAAAATCAAGAAATAAAAAATTTGGTGGAACAGGTCTTGGACTATCAATTGTAAAAAGAATTTTAGAGGTTCACCATAGTGACTTTGGAGTAGAAAGTACACAAAATAGTGTGAGGTTTTATTTTAGTATTCCAAAATGTATGACTTATTAGGAATTATATATTAAAGCTAAGAGTATAAATGGAGTTTATTTACAATGTATAGATCTAAAGTGATTTTTAGTATTACAAGTATATCATATTGATGATACAATTATTATTTTGATAATTATAAAATAGTTGATTTTAAAGGTCATCCTTCGCCTCCACCATTAAAACCCACGACAGTGATTGTCGTGGGTTTTTTATGTGCGCCCAGCAAGGGCAACAAATAAAGCATTTTTTTAATATAGCTTGTAACTCAGCATCTACTTTGTTTGGTATATATTGCATTCTTTTAAAGGAAAAATTAAGACCTATTAGTAGTTGTCTTATTCCTGTAGTAAAATTAAATATCAATGTACACAAAATATACACAAGTTCTAAATATAAACTAAAAAAGAAAATGATACAATTCTCATTGAAAGGATGATATGTTATCTTGTATTGTTAAAAATATTTTTCAAAGTAAAGTACTGCTCGATTATTCGAGAGTATAAAAAAAGAAAAGGTGGTTATTAAAATGAATAATCTTTGGATATTTGATTTAAAGAAGAAACAGAATAAATTGGTGGATGCTATACCGAAGCCCATATATTTTATTTTGTGCGGTATAGTGGCAATATTTTTATTTTATACTCTTCAAGGAATTACTAGTATGTTGCTTGAATCTACTATTCCTTTGGATCCAGTAAAAAATCCAGCTTACAGAGAGATTAGTAGGATATTTTCATTTTGTGGTGTTTGGATTTTATTATTATTTTATATATATGGGTTCAAAAATTCCTATGCTAGTATTGGTTTTACCAAAACTTCTACGAGAGAATTTGTAAAAAATATAATCAGTGCAGTTATTATCGGAATGATAATTAATTATGTCAGTATTTTCTTATACTCGCTAATTTTTAAAGTGCCTATGGGTATGACAGGTTTATTAACTCAAATTAGTTCGTATCCTTTTATTTTATTGTGTGTAGTATCTTACCTGATTCAAGGTGGAGCGGAAGAATTAATTTACCGCGGTATTTTATACAAGTGGTTGGCTAAAAAGTATAATCTATTGATGGTCGGCATAACTAGTTCACTTGTTTTTGGTACAATGCATATTCCAGCAGGAATTATGACCGTAGTATATGCGACATTCTTTGGGTTTTTGTTTTTCTTAATTGCGGTAGATAGTAATAACATCTACAAAGGCATGATTGTACATGGTATTTATAATGTATCTGAAGAATTTTTTAAATTTAATGGTGAGGCAATTTCTAAAGTCAAATTATTTTATATAAATACAGATATAGTTTCATACCAAGAAAAGGCATATATCATTACTATAGTTATTGTCATTCTCCTTTCCGTTTATTATGTCATTAAGTTAAACAAAAAAGATTCAAAATGGTATTTAACTAGAAAATAAGAAGATTATTTTCGATAAAAGCCAAGACGTTCTTGAGAGTCTTGGTTTTTTATAGTTTATAAAATTATAGAATTTTCAAAGGTGAAAGCTGGAAAATATAGATTTAACACTTTAATTATGGTAGAGTGTAAACAAAAAAGTATAAATTGACTGTACAAATTAAAGAGGTGTAAATTTATGGTGTTAAGTTTATAATAGGAAACAGAGTATATAAATTAGTAGAATAAGAGGTTGATTAAATGTATAAAGTTCTAATAATAGAAGATGATGCAATGATAGGAAAGTTAATTAAAGATTATTTTTCTAAAGCAGGATTTGAAGTTATATTAGAAGATGATGGAATTGAAGGTTATGTTGCCTTCAATTCTAATCATGTTGATTTGATTATCTTAGATGTGATGATACCTAGTTTAGATGGATTTTCTATTGCTAAGCGAATTAGAAAAAAATCAAATGTTCCTATAATAATGGTTACAGCTAGAAGTGATGATAAAGATCAGTTAATGGGATATGAGTTTAAAGTAGATGATTATGTAACCAAACCCTTTAATCCTGAAATTTTAATTGCTAAGGCTAAAAATCTTCTTGAAAGACTTGAAGCTTATAAGGAAAAGAAAGTTGAAGAAATATTTGAAATATGTGATTTTAAATTGGATTTTTTAAAAAGGAAAGTATTTATTGAAGATGAAGAAACAATTCTTGAGCCTAAACAATTTGAGATCTTAAAGTATTTAATAATTAATAAAAGTAAAGTAATTTCAAGAGAAGAATTATTAGATAAAATATGGGGATATGATTATTTTGGTAATGATAGAGTTGTAGATACACAAATAAGAAAACTGAGAAAAAATTTAGGACATAAAGCATATCTTGTAAAAACAGTTTTTTCAGTAGGATATTCTTTTGAGGAGGAGTAATGAAAAAACTAAAAATAAGAGATAAATTAATAATTATTAATATTAGTATATTTCTATTTATATTTTTAAGTCAGTTTATATTTCAAAATGTATTTTTCGATAATTACTATAATTATTACCAAGAAACTAAATTAAAAAATAGTATCAAAGGATTTGAAAAGGTACTTCATAATGATAATCTTTCTAATGAATATATATACAGTACTTTACATGAAAATGAAATAGTACTTTCTTATTTAGATAAGGATTTAAATGTAATAAAAGGTGACTTAACAAATACAAGTAAACTTAGTATAAAAACTAAGGATAACAAAGTTATAAATTTAGATATTGGACTTATACCATTAGGAGGAAATAGTTTAAGTGTAGGAGGAAATAGTTTAAGTGTAGGAGATTTTGTAGAAATAGACGCATTAAAATTAAAAGATGATGCTAATATTTACATAAAAAATTTAATAGTAAAAAAGGGTAAAGAGAAAGATAATTCAATAATATATACATCTAAATATGATTTTGATTTTAATGAAAAAGAAAAAATCGATGCAAGATTTGAAGGAGAAGTAATTTCTTTTGATAATGTTAGCGAAAAAGTCTTTGAAAATGAACAAGCAATCATAGAGTATTTGAGTTGGGTTGATAAAAATAAGATTGAAGAAGGTAATCAGATTTTTAGTGATTTAAGCAAAAAATATTTAATAAACATAAAAAAAGTAGATAACAATTATATTTTAGCATCTACATCTATGGAAGGGTCTAGTGAAATAATTGAGATTTTAAATAATTTTAATATATATATAATACTTCTTACTATAGGTTTAGCAGTTTCAATAATATATATATATTCTATGAAAATAACCAAGCCTCTACTTGAAATGAAGGAAGTAGCAAAATCAATAGCAAATCAAGATTTTGATAAAGAATTAATTATAAACTCAAAAGATGAGTTACAGGATTTGGCACAATCTTTAAATAGTATTTCTTCAAATTTAAAAGGAAATATAAGTGAGCTGAAGGAAACAAATGAAAAACTTAAACAAGAGTATGAAGAGAGATTGGAGATAGAAAAAAATCAGAATTTTTTATTAATAAACATATCACACGATTTAAAGACGCCTCTTACAATAATTAAGGGATATTTAAAAGCTATAAAAGATGGCCTATATAGTAAAGATGAATATATAGATTATACCATAGCGGGTGTAGATGAAATAAGTAAAACATTAAATGAAATGTTAGAGATAACTAAGCTTAAGTCAAAATCCTATTTCCTAGATATAGAAATATCCGATTTCACAAGATTAGTATATAAAACATATGATAAATTAAAATACCTTGCTAAGGAGAAACAGCAAATAGTAATGCTCAATTTAGTAGATGATGCTTTTGTAAATGTTGATGAAAAGGAAATAAAAAAGGTATTAGAGAATCTTATAACGAATGCTATAAAATATTCTCCCAATAAAATGAATATAAATATAGATTTAGTTGAAAATCATGATAAATATGTTTTTAGTATAGAAAATGAAGGGGTTCAGATACCTGAGGAGGATATAAAAAATATCTTTAAAGAGTTTTATAGGGTTGACAAAGCAAGAAACAAAAAAACAGGTGGACATGGTTTGGGATTGGTAATAGTAAAAGTAATATTAGAGTCTCATAACATTCAGTATAATATAGATAATAATAAAAAAGGTGTAAAATTTACAATGTATCTACCTAAAAATTAACATTGTTGAACTTTGTGATAAAGTAAAATGATAAAACTCATATAATATAGCGGTAAATTATTATTAAAAAATTTAAATGTTTATCTTTGTAGAAATTTGATCAAATAATAAAATAGTGGATTTTAAAGATAATGCTTCGCCTCCACCATTGAAATCAACAAACACTCGTATTCATTAGATACGAGTGTTTTCAATATGTCTAGAAATAAGTTAGTAAATATATTGTTAAGTCAAGTTTAAATATTATTTTAGCTATTGTAATAAATAAGAATAAAAACTGACATACTAAATTAAAGGAATACAGGGAATCTTTACAATATAAAATTATTTTAGTTGAATCTTATTGAAATAATATCCAGGGAGATTTTAAGTATATTTCTAAATATGAAATAAAGGAGAATAGGTATGTCACTTAAGAGTCAGGTTCCACATGATAAAGGTTTAGACAACACTCTTGATTTATTGCAGGAGGGTTATCTATTTATTAAAAATAGGGTTAAGCAGTATCAATCAGATATATTTGAGACTCACTTGCTTGGAGAAAAAGTAATTTGTATTAGTGGAAAAGAGGCTACAAAAATTTTTTATAATCCAGAATTATTCTGTCGAAAGGATGCAACTCCTAAAGGAGTACAAAAAACATTATTTGGTGTTGGTGCTATTCAGTCTATGGATGGTAAAGGGCATATTCACAGAAAGCAGCTATTTATGTCATTAATGACTCCATCATATCAAAATCAACTTGCAAAACTTGTAATGGAGAAGTTGCAAAATTCTGTTAGAAAATGGAAAGGTGAAGAAAAAATTATTCTTTTTGATGAAATGAATGAAATCTTATGTGAAGCAGTGTGCCAGTGGGCTGGAGTTCCATTGAAAGAATATGAAGTAAAAGAACGAGCTGAAGACTTTAGTTTGATGGTTGATGCATTTGGTTCAGTGGGACCTAGACACTTGAAGGGAAGAAGAGCTAGAACTAGGGCAGAAGAATGGATAAAAGGGATTATAGAAGATGTTCGTTCTGGTAATATTAAAGCTGAAGAAAGAACTGCACTTCATGCTATGGCTTTTTATAAAGATTTAGATGGTAATCAATTAGACAGTAATATGGCTGGGATAGAGCTTATTAATGTGCTACGTCCTGTTGTTGCTATTTCAACATTTATTACCTTCGAGGCCTTAGCACTGCTTGAACATCCGGAATGTAAAGAAAAGCTTTTAACAGGTGATGAGAATGAGCTAAAGATCTTTGTGCAGGAAGTTCGACGCTACTACCCATTTACTCCTTTCTTAGGTGCAAGAGTTCGAAAAGATTTTATCTGGAATAAAAATGAATTCAAAGAGGGAGTGCTTGTACTGCTTGATGTCTATGGTATTAATTATGATTCGAAAATATGGAAGGATCCTGATAAATTCTGGCCAGAGCGTTTCAAGGAACGAAAGGATAACCTATTTGATTTTATACCTCAAGGAGGATATGATCCCTCTAAAGGACACCGATGCCCAGGAGAAGGTATAACTATAGAAATAATGAAAGCTAGCCTAGATTTTCTTGTTAATAAGATTGAGTATGATGTACCAAATCAAGACTTAGGATATAGTATGACGAAGATGCCTACATTGCCTAAAAGTAGATTTATAATTAGCAATATAAGACAAAAATAATGTTAGCTTAATTGTTAATATATTTTTTACAAATATTTCTTGACAATGACAAAGTTAAATTATATATTAAAATAAAATTATAATTATATAAAAAGGAGATTTAAGGAGATGTACACAATAGTTCTTAACTAAACTATTAAAATTAAATAGTTTAAAATGCTTTGAAAGTTCTATAATAGAGCTTTGTTTAATAATGCATTTTAAGAACAATATCTTCTATTAAACTCTTTTATATAAAAATGAAATAACTACAAATGAATGTATAAAAATATATATGATTATTTATATTACGATAAAATATGAATAAATAAATATTTTGTATTAAATTTAATTTGAATGTAATAAAAAATTTTTATGTAAATACAATCCCCATGGATGATATTGTTCGTCTATGGGGATTTTTAAGTTTTATATTAAAAAGGTGGGATGTTTTATGGCATTAACAAAAGTTACGGAAAGGATTTATTTTCTTGAAAATGATAAAGAAGCGGATAGACCATTAGTTGGATACATTAAAGGAGATAAGTATTCTTTAATGGTGGACGCAGGAAACTCGAGAAATCATGTTGAAAAATTCAATAATTCCATAGAAAAATTAAATTTAAGATTACCTGATTATGTGGCTATTACTCATTGGCATTGGGATCATACCTATGGTATGAATGCAGTTACAGGAAAAATAATAGCATGTGAAATGACTAATGAAAGATTAAAGATTATGTCTAAATGGCAATGGACAGAAGAAGCAATGAGTCAACGTCTTTTAACTGGTGAGGATATTGAATTTGCAGATACTAATATTCGTAAAGAATATAAATCTCTTCAAGATATAAAAGTTATACCTGCTGATCTAGTATTTAAAAATGATTTAGAAATAGACTTAGGCGGATTAGCTGTTATTTTAAAAAATGTTATTGCACCTCATTCAGAAGATTCTGTTATAGTTTATGTGCCAGAAGAAAAAGTATTATTTATTGGAGATGCCTACAGTATAGATTTTTATAATAACTACAAGTATGATTTAGTTAAATTGCAAAGCTTTATAAATATGTTAGAGAGTTTAGAGTTTGACACTTGTTTCTTAGGGCATTCATCGCCTCTAAAAAAGGCAGAGATTATTGAATTTTTAAAATCACAATATAAGAAAATCTCTATAAGTAATGATTAATTATCATATAAATTTAGTTTTTTAGAAAAAGAGTAGCATATTAAAGATTCTCTTTTCAATATGACACATAGTGTCAACTACTATAAGTTATAATATATTTTGTAGCAAGTAGAAACTTCAAATATAAAAAATTCTATTAAAAAATAATTAATATAGTTAAAAATATAAAAAAGGAGTGAAAAGATATGAGTAGAAAAATAATATTAAACTTAGCAATAAGCATTGATGGATATATTGCCTCAGAAGATGGAGGATATGATTGGATAGTTGGAGATGGAGATAATAAATTAGATACTGAAAAGAAATGGAATTATGATGAGTTTCTAAAGAACATAGATATTGTGGTTATGGGAAAAAACTGTTATGATCAAAACTTTCATAATGATTTTAAGGATAAAAAAGTATATGTAGCAACATCAAAAATATTACAGGATCATGATAATATACATTTTATAAATGGAGATATATGTAAAGTAATAGAAGAAGAAAGAGAAAAAGAAGGGAAAGATATCTTCTTATTTGGTGGTGGTGGTCTTGTAGATAATTTCATTAAATCAGATATTATTGATGAGTATATAATTGGAATAATTCCTATAATATTAGGAAAAGGTAGACCTTTATTTCTTGGAAATAATCCTAAAATAGACTTATATCTAGATCAGTATATTATGGATAATGGTATTGCAATATTAAGATATTCAAAAAGATAATAATATTCTACAAAGCATATCCTCGACAATACTTAATATCAGTGTTGTCGAGGAGTTTTTGCGTTATAAGGTAAATAGATATAACTTAATAACTGTAACCACATTTTTATTATATATGAAGAAATTTTTTTATTCATATATGCACAAAAAAGGGGGAATTGTATATTATGTAGTATAAGGTTTAACTAACTAGATTTTAATTAGATAAAAATGGAGGAAATGTTATTATGAATCATAACAGAATAGATACAAATGATAATGCATGTGTAGCACAGTCTTGTGCAATTGTTACACCTCAACCACAATCACTAACCGAACAAATTGCTGTAACTCCTGCTGTTATTGCAAATGGACCTGTAGTTGTTAAGGTTCCAGTTGTATTAGCAGAGGTAAATATAACCATTCCTGTTGAAGCTACTATAACATTAGATAAAGTAGCTACAGAAATTAAACGAATTAGAAAAAATGTATTTTTAACTCAATCCCGTCTTATTCCATTTTCTGCAGTCAATGGAGGTCTTGAAAACGGAATATTATTTATAGCAGGTTTTATAAGAAAGAATATTGAGTATTCAACTCAAACTTGTATGACAGCTGGAACTTCAAATGTTTGTGGAGATATAAGAAATTGCACAGTTGAAGTACCTTTTAATTTTACAACAAGAGTTACTTTCCTTAGACGACCAGTTTTTGTTGAAAATAGTACTGTAAGTGAATTAGAATTCTTTACAGATAAGCTTCAAGGTTGTGATGTTTGTTCAGATCCAGTAATCGGACGTAATCCTTGCGATTTGAGTTCTTCCTTTACAGAATTCTTTAATGAGAAACCTTTTACTGAATTAGTAACTGCAAATATTACTGAAGTTGATATTAACACAGATCCAACTATAAGCTGCGTAAGTCCTACAGAACAAATGTTTACTAAACTTACAGAGAAACTAGTAGTAAACTTAACACTAAAAGTATTACAAAATCAACAAGTAAGAGTTCAATCATTAGGACAAGGAACATGCTAAGAATTGAATTAAAAAATTAATCTTATTAAATAATATATTGCAGACCTAAAGCTTACTAAGAGAAGTTTTGGGTCTGGTTTTAAGAGAAAAGTAATTTCTACCAAGGGTATCCTCGACAATGCTTAATATAAGTGTCGTCGAGGATTTTTTGCGTTATAAGATAAATAGACATAGTGTGATAATTTTAACCACACTTATTAATAGAAGAAATATTTTTGTTTATTCATGTACAAAAAAGGGGGAATTTGTATATTATGGAGTATAAGATTTTACTAACTATACCTTAATTAGATAAAAATGGAGGAAATGTTATTATGAATTATAACAGAATAAATACAAATGATAATGCATGTGTAACACAGCCTTGTGCAATTGTTACTACTCAACCACAGTCATTAGCTGAACAAGTTGCTGTAACTCCTGTTGTTATTTCACAAGGACCTGCAGTTGTTAAGGTTCCAGTTGTATTAGCAGAGGTAAATGTAACTATTCCTGTTGAAGCTACTATAACATTAGACCAAGTAGCTATGGAAATTAAACGAATTAGAAAGAATGTATTTTTAACTCAATCCCGTATTATTCCATTTTCTCAAGATGGTAGACGTGCTACTGGAATATTATTTATAGCAGGTTTTATAAGAAAGAATATTGAGTATTCAACTCAAACTTGTAGGACATTTGGAACTGCAAATGTTTGTGGAGATATAAGACATTGCACAGTTGAAGTACCTTTTAATTTTACAACAAGAATTACTTTCATTAGACCACCGGTTTTTGCTGAAAATACCACTCCAAGAGAAGTAGAATTCTTTACAGATAAGCTTCAAGGTTGCGATGCTTGTGCAGATCCAGTAATTGGACGTAACCCTTGCGATCAGAGTTCTTTCTTTACAGAAATCTTTAATGAAAAACCTTTTACTGAATTAGTAAGAGCAGATATTACTGAAGTTGATATTAACACAAATCCAATTATAAACTGCGCAAATCCTACAGGACAAATGTTTACTAGACTTACAGAAAAAGTAGTAGTAAATTTAACACTAAAAGTATTACAAGAACAACAGGTAAGAATTGAAGCAATGTAACTATAAAAAAATTATAAATCTAAGAATTAAATTTAAAAAATAATCTTATTAAATGATATATTGCAAATATAAAGCTTACTAAGAGAGGGTTTGAGTCTGTTTTTAGGAGAGAAGTTTTCTCTACCAAGAATATCCTCGACAATATTTAATATAAGTGTTGTCGAGGATTTTTTGCGTTATAAGGTAAATAGACATAGCGTGATAATTTTAACCACACTTTGATAATTTTAACCACACTTATTAATAGAATAAATATTTTTGTTTATCTATGTACAAAAAAGAGAGATTTTGTATATTATACATTAGATCGATTTAAATAACTATATTTTAATTATATAAGGATGGAGGAAATTTTATAATGAATATTGACAGAAAAAATATGAGTGATTTTGAATGTGTAACAGAGCCTTGTGCAACTGTTACTACTCAAGTACAATCATTAACTAAACAAACTCCTGTAACACCTGATGTTATTAGATGTGGACCTGTATTTGTTAAGGTTCCGGTTGTATTGGCAGAACTAAATATAACTATTCCTGTTGAAGCTACTATCAAATTAGACAGAGAAGCTACTGAAATTAAAAGAATTAGAAAAAATGTATTTTTAACTCAATCCCGTGTTATTCCATTTTCTGAAGATTGTCGACCTGATACTGGAATACTATTTATAGCAGGTTTTATAAGAAAGAATATTGAGTATGCAACTCAAACTTGTATGACAGCTGGAACTCCAAATGTTTGTGGAGATATAAGACATTGCACAGTTGAAGTACCTTTTAATTTTACAACAAGAATTGATTTCATTAGAGAACCGATTTTTGTTGAAAATACCACTCCAAGTGAATTAGAATTTTTTACAGATAAACTTCAAGGTTGCGATGCTTGTGCAGATCCAGTTATTGGACGTAATCCTTGTGATCAGAGCTTTTTCTTTACAGAATTCTTTAATGAAAAACCTTTTACTGAATTAGTAAGAGCAGATATTGCTGAAATTGATATTCACACAAATCCAACTTCAGAGTGCGAAACTCCTACAGAACAAAAGTTTACTAAACTTACAGAAAAAGTAGTAGTAAATTTAACATTAAAAGTATTACAAAAACAACAGGTAGAAATCACAGCACTATAATTATTAAATAATATAAAAATTTAATATTATTTAATAAATATAAGTTTAAAAGTTTAATATTATTAAATAAATATAAATCTAAAAATTTACTATTATTTGATAATATAATACAGACCTAAAGCTTACTAAGAGTGGTTTTGGGTCTGTTTTAAAGAAAAGATAAATATTAAAACTAGCGACAGCTACATAGGTACACTAAAAACTAATTTATATGCTTAAATTTATTAAATTCTTAAGTGGAGGAGATATTATGGAAAGAATATATTATTCAAGACAAAATTATAATCAACTTAAGAGAAAACAGTATGAAGAATATCTTAAAAGGCAGAACAACTATTATATATATATGAAAAAATATTATGAAGAATATCTTAAAAGGCAGAATAAGTATTATCTAGAGAAAAAAAAACATTATGAAGAATATGTTAAAAGGCAGACTGAGTATTATTTATATAAAAAAAAATGTTATGAAGACTATCTTAAAAGGCAGAATAAGTATTATTTATACAATCAAAAATATGATGAAGAACAACATAAAAGAAATAATGATAAAACTGATACTTCACAAAGTGAATTTTTTGATTCTTCTAAAACTTATAGTATAGAAGATAAGAACATAAATGACGAGAACATAAAAAACAATAACCATGGTTCTTTAGAAATTAATATTGAAGAAAGTAACTTAAAATATAAAAAAGATGATTTAGCCCAATATGATAAATTAGAAAATAAGAATTGTACTAGTGTTGAAGGTTCGTGTAATGAAGAATTCTTAGAAGAAAATTATGAAGAATTCTTCGAAAAAATTAGTAAAGAATTCTTAGAAGAAAATAATGAGGAGTTCTTAGAAGAGAATGATGAAGAGTTCTCAGAAGAAAATGATAAAGAATTCTCAGAAGAAGATAATGAAGAATCCTTAGAAGAAAATAATGAGGAGTTCTTAGAAGAGAATGATGAAGAGTTCTCAGAAGAAAATGATAAAGAATTCTCAGAAGAAGATAATGAAGAATCCTTAGAAGAAAATAATGAGGAATTCTTAGAGGAGAATGATGAAGAGTTCTCAGAAGAAAATAATGAGGAATTCTTAGAAGAGAATGATGAAGAGTTCTCAGAAGAAAATAATGAAGAATTCTTAGAAGAAAATGATAAAGAATTCTCAGAAGAAAATGATGAAGAGTTCTTCGAAAAAATTAGTAAAGAATTCTTAGAAGAAGATGACAAAGAATCTTTAGAAGAAAATAATGAGGAATTTTTAGAAGGAAATTATGAAGAATTCTTCGAAAAAATTAGTAAAGAATTCTTAGAAGAAAATAATGAGGAGTTCTTAGAAGAGAATGATGAAGAGTTCTCAGAAGAAAATGATAAAGAATTCTCAGAAGAAGATAATGAAGAATCCTTAGAAGAAAATAATGAGGAATTCTTAGAAGAGAATGATGGAGAATTCCAAGAAGAAAATAATGAAGAATTCTCAGAAGAAAATGATAAAGAATCCTTAGAAGAAAATTATGAAGAATCTTTAGAAGAAAGTTATGAAGAATCTTTAGAAGAAAGTTATGAAGAATCTTTAGAAGAAAGTTATGAAGAATCTTTAGAAGAAAGTTATGAAGAATCTTTAGAAGAAAGTTATGAAGAATCTCTAGAAGAGAGTTATGAAGAATCTTTAGAAGAAAGTTATGAAGAGTCTCTAGAAGAAAGTTATGAAGAATCTCTAGAAGAGAGTTATGAAGAATCTCTAGAAGAGAGTTATGAAGAATCTCTAGAAGAGAGTTATGAAGAATCTCTAGAAGAGAGTTATGAAGAATCTCTAGAAGAGAGTTATGAAGAATCTCTAGAAGAGAGTTATGAAGAATCTCTAGAAGAGAGTTATGAAGAATCTCTAGAAGAGAGTTATGAAGAATCTCTAGAAGAGAGTTATGAAGAATCTCTAGAAGAAAGTTATGAAGAATCTTTAGAAGAAAGTTATGAAGAATCTTTAGAAGAGAGTTATGAAGAATCTTTAGAAGAGAGTTATGAAGAATCTTTAGAAGAGAGTTATGAAGAATCTTTAGAAGAGAGTTATGAGGAATCTTTAGAAGAGAATTATGAAGAATCTTTAGAAGAGAGTTATGAGGAATCTTTAGAAGAGAATTATGAAGAATCTCTAGAAGAAAGTTATGAAGAATTCTTAGAAGAGAATGATGAAAAATTCTCAGAAGAAAATGATAAAGAATTATTAGAAGAAGCTTATAATACTGTTGAAAAAGAAGAGCTATCTAAAGAAAGTAATATTTCGACCAAATGTGTATATGTTAAATTTCCAGTTATATTGGCAGAGACAAATATAACAATTCCTATTGAGGCTAATATTACATTTGACCAAAGAGTTATGGAGATTAAAGAAATTAAAAAGAATTTATTTTTAACCCAATCCCGTCTTGTTCCATTTTCTTCAAGTTGTGTAGATCCTAATTCAGGAGTACTATTTATAGCGGGTTTTATAAAAAAGAATATTGAGTATAAAACTCAAACTTATACCACAGCGAGAGCAACGAATGCTTGTGGAGATATAAGACATTGTACAGTTGAAATGCCTTTTAATTTCACTACTAGAATTACTTTTCTTAGATCACCAATTTTTACTGAAAAAACTACTACAAGAGAAGTGGAATTTTTTACAGAGACACCTAAAGTGTATGACGTTTATGAAAATTCAGTGATTGGACGTGATCCTTGTGAACAGAGTTCCGTATTTACCGAAGTCTTTAACGAAAAGCCTTTTGTTGAACCAGTAAAAGCAACTTTTATTGAAGTTGATATTCATAATAATCCAATTTTAAGCTGCGAAATTCCTGAAGAACAAATGTTCACTGAAATTACAGAAAAATCAACCGTGAATTTAACACTAAAAGTATTACAAAAACAACAGTTAAGAATATCAATAGAATAGGATTCTAAAAAAGTTTAAATCTAAAAATTTAATTGTTCTTCAAATAGTATGAAACAGTAGATAGTTTTGTTTTTAAATAAAACTATCTACTGTCTAATTAAATATCTTTTATTATTTATTATATAGTCAGTTTGCTTAGTTAATCTTTATATAGATATTGTAGCTTTTTCAAGAATTATTGGTAATAATACTGAAGTTGTTGTAGAATTTTTTAGAGATGATTTTGATAATCTCATTATTATATACTACAATATAATATATTTTACAATAAGATTATGGAGAAGATAAATGGATTTTATAGCAATTGATTTTGAAACTGCCAATGAGAAAAGGAGTAATCCATGCTCTATTGGTATTGCTGTTGTGAAGAATGGACAGGTTATAGAGAAGGTACATCACTTAATAAGACCTAAGGAAATGAGGTTTATGCCAATTAATATTGGAATTCATGGAATAAGGCCAGCTATGGTTGAGAATGAATTAGAGTTTGATCAAGTGTGGGCAAAGATTAAACATTATTTTAACGGAAATTTAGTAATAGCACATAATACTTCCTTTGATATATCAGTTTTAAGAAAAAGTGCAGAACTTTATAATATAGAACTGCCTAGTTTTGAGTATATTTGCACAATGAAGCTTGCTAAAAATTTTTATAGAGGAATTGAAAATGCAAAATTAAATACAGTTAATGATTATTTAGGATATAAGTTTAAGCACCATGATGCACTATATGATGCCCTTGCGTGTAGTAACATATTACTTAATATATGTGAAGAATTAAAATGTGATGATATTAATGAAATATCTAAGTTAATAGGTGTAACTATTGGAACAGTGGATAGTATTGTATATAAACCATCATCAGCAAAAGGAAGAATATTAAAAACATCTAATAGAATAAGTAATCCTAAGAAAGAAAATTTACTAAAAAGATTTGAAGAAGATGCCTTTAAAAATGAAGTGGTGGTATTTACTGGAGGTCTAAAGTCTATGTCTAGAGATGAGGCTATAAGACTAGTTAGAAGGCTTGGAGGAACTACAGGAAGTTCTGTTACTAAAAAGACAACAATTTTAGTTACAAACATGAAAGATATAAAAAATTTACGTAGAGAAGAAATGAGTACTAAACTAAGAAAAGCAACAGATCTAAAGGGAAAAGGACAGAATATAAAATTTATGAATGAAGAGGAATTTTTTAATGTTTAAGTTGTGGGTGGGAAGAAAATATAATTAATATTATGTAGATAACCAAAAAGAAGGCTGATATAATGTTTTTTAGAATGTTTAAAAGGAGTTGTTCTATGAAATATTATTTAGCACCAATGGAAGGAATTACAGGACATATATATAGAAATTCTTATAAAAAGTTTTTTAATAATATTGATAAATACTTTACACCTTTTATTGTCCCAACTAGCAGTAAAAGTTTCAAAACCAAAGAATTGAAAGATGTTTTACCTGAGAATAATGAAGGACTTAATATAGTTCCTCAAATACTTACTAATGATTCAGAAGGTTTTATTTCTACTTCTAGAAAATTACAACAATTAGGCTATAATGAAATTAATTTAAATTTAGGATGTCCTTCTGGGACAGTTGTTTCAAAAAATAGGGGCTCAGGGTTTTTAGCTAAAAGAGAAGAGCTTGATATGTTTTTAGATGAAATATTTAAAATTGAGGATATGAAGATTTCTATAAAAACTAGAATAGGAAAAGATAGTCCAGAAGAATTTTATGAAATAATAAAAATTTACAATAAATATCCCTTAGAAGAGTTAATTATTCATCCTAGAACAAGAGAAGATTTCTATGGGAACAAACCTAATTTAGAGGTATTTAAAGATGCCTTATCATTAAGTAATAATCCAGTATGTTATAATGGTGATATTTTCACTGTTGATGATTATAATAAGTTAACAAAAGCTTTTCCAGAAGTAAAAACAATAATGCTAGGAAGAGGAATATTAGCTAATCCAGGATTAATAGATGAAATTAAAAACAATGCCTTTATGGATAAAGAAGTATTAAAGAATTTTCATGATGAAGTTTTTAATGGATATAGAGAATTGTTTAATGAAGATAAAAATGCAATATTTAGAATGAAAGAGCTTTGGGGATATATGATTTACATATTTTCAGATAATAAAAAATATGCTAAAAGAATAAAGAAGGCCCAAAGGGTAGATGACTATAATGAAGCCGTTTTAAGTTTATTTACGGAACAGGAAATCATAAAAGGGGCAGGCTTATTTAGCAATGAGTATTAAACATATTTACATTTTTATAAGATTAAGAAAATGAAAAGTTGACCTAACATATCTTTTTATTTATAATCTGTTTATCATTAAAGTTTATAAGGAGAAATAAATAATGGCAAACTTAGATTTTATTTATAATCGTAAAAGTATAAGACAGTTTAAGGATACACAAGTAAAAAAAGAAGATATATTAGAAATAATAAAAGCTGGTACTTATGCACCATCTCCGAAGCATCAACAAAACTGGCATTTTGTTGTATTACAAAATAAAGATGTAATAAATGAAATGGCTAATATAGTTACTGAAAGCCATAAGAGAATTGGACAACTTGCAAAAAATGAAAAAGATTATAAAAGACATATGAGCGTAATAAGTTATTACACATGTTTTAAAGATGCACCAGTATTAATATTAGTGTATGGTAGTGAATATAAAATGATGGAATATAAAATATTAAAAGAAAATAATGCACCAAAAGAGATTCTTGATGTATTATTATCACCACAATCAGCAGCTCAAGGAATAGGAGCAGCAGTTGAAAATATATTACTAGCAGCAACAGAAATGGGATATGGAACCTGCTATATGACAGGCCCTACACATGCAAAAACTGAGATAGAAAGTTTAATTAATTTTGAAAAAGAAGGATATGAGCTTATGTCTATGATTGCATTAGGAGTAGCAGAGGATAATACACCAAAACAACCTCCTCGTAAGCCATTAGAGGAAGTTGTAACATTTATAGATTAGTAATAAAAATGATTGTCAAACAGATTTTGTCCTCCCATAAGGGAAGTGTTTTTATTGGGCATAGCTCTTATGGTGGATTTTCTGTCACTTTAACTTTGCCTATTTAATGATAAGAGTAGCAATATAATTGCTACTCTTAAGCATTTTTATTAGATGAAAACTTGCTTATAATCTTATCTTTGTAACGTATTCCAAAAATAAATGATACCAGGGATATGAGTGCTATTATTATTGTTGATATATAATTACCATAGTGAATATTGGAGCCAATACTTACAGAGGCTAAAAGCCACGGAAATCTACTAACGAGTAAAATTCCAAAAAATCTTAATGGATTTATAGGTGTTAATCCTGCAACGTATATTAAAAAATCTTTAGGTAACCCAGGAACTAGAAAAACAATGAATAAGATAGCAGAAAATTTTTTGCTGTCCATGATATCCACCATCCATTGAGAATTGTTCTTACTTAGTAGCTTTTCTATAAAATGTCTGCCTATAAACCTGGTAAAGTAGAAAGCTATAATAGCTCCTAACAGCAGCCCTATTGTTGTATAAATTACACCAAAGGTCACGCCATAAACATATCCACCAGCAACTTGAATTACCTCTCCTGGAATTGGAGCAATAATTGTTTGTAGCATTTGAAAAAAAATTAAAACAACAGATCCAAAACTGCCTAGAGAAATTATATAGTCCCTAAATTTATCAACTGATACAGTCAATTCAATGATATGTGGTAAATATTTTAACACTAATATAATTGTCAAAAAAATTAATAAAGCTGCTAATATCTTGAAAATTAAAAATTTTTTAGATTTATTCATAATTGTTTAGTAATTCCTCCTGTGTTATTTTTAATTAATAGTTTATTAGAAACATCTTAAGATTTGGCTATAATAAATCTTAAGAGTTCTTAAGAAATATTAAATCACTTAAATAATATAGATTTAAACTATATTGACGTATATACTAATAATAAAATGGAGGAAGATTCAATGAATACTATGAAAAATATTTTGATAGCAGATGATAATGACGAGATAAGAGAAATAGTCCGCGTTTTATTAGAGAGTGAGGGCTATAATGTAATAGAAGCTGTAGATGGTGAAGATGCTGTAATTAAAGTTGATGGAAGTATAGATTTAATCATACTTGATATAATGATGCCTAGAAAGTCTGGATTTAAGGCATGTGCAGAAATTCGTGAAAAAACAAGTGCTCCTATTTTGTTTTTAACTGCTAAAACTCAAGATTCAGATAAATGTATGGGATTTTCTGTGGGAAGTGATGATTATCTATCAAAGCCTTTTTCATATACCGAGCTAGTTTCAAGAGTTAAAGCACTGCTTAGAAGGTATTATGTATATAAAGGAAAAGATAAAATTGATTCAATTGGTAGTATTAATATAAATGGATTAACAATAAATACAACTTCAAATGAAGTATCAATAGATGAAGAAGAAGTTACACTGACAGAAATTGAGTATAATATCTTGCTGTTAATGGCGCAGAATCGGAAAAAAATATTTTCAGCACAAAATTTATATGAAAGTGTTTGGAAAGAGCCTTATTTCTATTCTTGTAACAATACAGTTATGGTACATATAAGAAACCTAAGAAGAAAATTGGAAAAGGACCCAGAGAACCCTAAATATGTAAAAACAGTATGGGGAAAGGGATACAGAATTGAATAAGAAATTTTTATGTACAAAACTAGAAATTAAATTAATTCTATGTTTAATATTTTCATTCATTATATCTGTTGGTATATTCTTTTTATTACAAACAATAGGGGAAAGTATATTAGATAATCATTTTAATAAAATATCCTTTATGGACAAAGAAAAAAATCAAGCTATATCTGATTTTAGAACATATATATCAGATAACAATTTGACAATAAATGATCATGATGAAATAACAAAATGGGTTCGTAAAGAGAAATATGTAAATCTTTATATTTATAAGGACAATAAATTAGTCTATGATTCTAATATGAACAATTCAATTATTGATTATGAAGAATATCAGGAAAGTTTAATATTTTTGCCAAGTAAAACCCTCTATGATATTACATTTAATGATACCGATGCAAAAATGTATATGGAATGCTTTTTTGAGTACAAGTATTATTATATTGTAAGCTGTTTTGGTATTGCAGTTTCCTTTTTCTGCTTTATAACAATTATGTTATTTTTTATAAAAAGAAAAACAACCTATATTGCAATGCTTGAGAGTGAAATAAGAATACTAGAAGGTGGCAATTTAAATCACGAAATTACTATTAATGGGAATGATGAGCTTTCTTCTTTGGCTAAAGGAATTAATGAGATGAGAAAATCATTTATAGGGAGATTGGAAAGTGAAGATAAAGCAAGGGTAGCAAATAGCGAACTTATTACAGCAATGTCACATGATTTAAGAACACCTCTTACAGTACTAGTAGGATACTTAGATATTATAGAATACAAAAAGTATAAGACAGATGAAAATTTGAGACAGTATATTCACAATAGTAGAGAAAAAGCATATCAAATTAAATATCTCTCTGATAAATTATTTGAATACTTTATGGTGTTTAATACTAATGATGATGATTTAGAATTAGAGACTTTTGATGGAAATGAACTTTTAGATCAACTACTTGAAGAGAAAATTTTTATATTGGAAGATAACGGTTTTGATTTTCAAATTAATTCTTGTAACATGTCTTTTCTTATAGAAGTAAATTTAATTTCGATACAGAGGGTTTTTGATAATATTTTCTCTAATATCATTAAATATGCAGATAAATCCAAGCTAGTTAAAGTTAAATACTATATAGAAAATCAATTATTATTTATTTATGTTGAAAACCAAATAAATAATAATTTGAAAATAGTAAGCAGCACAGGAATTGGCATGAAAACATGTAAAAAAATTATCGAAAAGCATAAGGGAGAAATTGTTGTTAGAAAAACAGAAAATACTTTTTCTGTACAGATTAGCTTAGCTATAAAATTAAGTAATAACTAAGTAAATTAAGCTAAAAAATTTGTACTTAAAAAATAAAATCTTAAGCTATAAAAGATATTTAGAAAACATTTGCATTAAACCTTTATATATGATAACATACATGTAGATAAATGCATATTGAACGTTAGGATAGTGATTGTTTGAGCAAGCTAAACCTGCACAAAATTAATTATAGTATACCTATATACTATAATTAATTTTGTGCAGGATTTTTTTATGTAGGAGGTGGAAGTATGATTATTTACAAAATACTAAATAACAATGTTGTTTTAATATTAGATAAAAACGATGAAGAACAAATTGTTATGGGTAGAGGTATTGCATATAAGAAACGTGTTGGAGACGAAATAGAGGAAAATATGATTGATAAGTTCTTTACTTTATCTGATAAAAATATGACTAATAAGTTTACAGAATTATTAAAGGACATGCCTTTGGACTATGTTGAAGTAGCTGATGAAATTATTAAATATGCTAAACTTCAATTAGGAAAAAGGTTAAATGATAATTTAATTATTTCATTAAGTGATCATATAAAGACTGCAGTAGAAAGACATCTGGATGGGATAAATATGAAGAATTTCTTGTTATGGGATATAAAGAGGTTCTATAAAGATGAATTTGCAATAGGTTTAGAAGCATTAAAAATAATTGAGAAGAGAATAGATGTAGATTTGCCAGAGGATGAAGCAGGATTTATAGCTATACACATTGCCAATAGTTTAATGGATGAAAGCCTAACAAATATGTACGACATAACAAAGGTAATGCAAGAGATATTAAATATTGTTAAATATAATTTAAGTATTACTTTTGATGAAGAGTCAGTATATTTTTATAGATTTGTAACTCATATAAAGTTTTTTTCACAGAGGCTTATAACTGGTAAAACCTTTGATGATGAGAGTGATGATAATTTACTAGATATAATTAAGATAAAATATCAGGATTCATATAAATGTGTTAATAAAATAAGTGAGTTTATTTATAAAAAATATAATTATGTTATTTCAAATGAAGAAAAATTATATTTAACGATTCATATCGCTAAAATTTTAAGTAAACAAACTATTTAATATATTATTAAAAAAAAATTAAATTAGGAGGTATATCAAATTAACTATTAATTTTTGTTTTGGGTGGTGACATTAAGTTGGCCAAACCTTCATATTTCATATTTACTAAAAATGAATCAATGGAGGTATTAAAAATGGGAAAGTATGAACAATTAGCAAAAGATATTATTAAAAATGTTGGAGGAAAGGAAAATATTAAAAGTCTAACTCATTGTATAACTAGATTGCGTTTTCAATTAGAAGATGAATCAAAGGCTAATGATACTGTTTTAAAGAATATGGATGGTATTGTTACAATACTGAAATCAGCAGGTCAATATCAAGTTGTTATTGGTAATCACGTATCTAAGGTTTATGAAGATGTTTGTGAAGTGGCAGGAATATCTTCTGAAAGTGAAAGTAAGAGTGAAGATAATAAAAATAAGAAGCCATTTGATAAACTTATTGATGTTATTTCAGGTATTTTCCAACCTATTTTAGGTGTATTAACTGCATCAGGTATGATTAAGGGGTTCCTTGCTTTATTTAGTGCACTAGGTTGGGTTACTCCAGATAGTGGAACTTATATGATTTTAAATACAATTGGTGATGCAATGTTTATGTATTTACCTGTTATGTTAGGTTATACAGCAGCTAAGAAATTTGGTTTAAAGCCATTTGTTGGGTTAATAATCGGTATAGCATTATGTTATCCTGCAATTCAACAAGGTACATTATCAGCAACTCTTGAGCCATTGTATACATTATTTGATGGAACAATGTTTGCTTCACCAGTATATATAGAGTTTTTAGGGTTACCTATTATCGCTATGAATTATACTTCAACAGTAATACCTGTAATCTTAATATGTTATGTTGCAGCTAAGTTCCAAAAGCTATTTGATAAAATAGTTCCAGAGTTACTTAAATTTTTCTTTGTGCCAATGTTAACACTATTATTTGCATTAGTATTAGGTTTCATAGTTGTTGGACCAATAGCTACTTATGCATCTACAATAGTGACTAATGTAATATTAACTATACGTGGTTTCTCACCACTAGTAGCAGGTGCTGTTATAGGTTTGTTCTGGCAAGTTTTAGTTATATTTGGTATACACTGGGGATTACTTCCGATTTATATAAATAATATATCAACTTTAGGTTATGACAATGTTATGATGCCTTTCTTTGCTACAACTTTTGCAACAACTGCTGTTGTTATAGCTATAATGATTAAAACAAAGGATAAAAAATTAAAGAGTTTATGTCTTCCAGCTGCTATTTCAGGTATTTTTGGTGTTACAGAACCAGCAATCTACGGAATACTATTACCACTTAAAAAGCCATTTATTTTAAGCTGTATAGCATCAGGGGTAGCAGGTGCATATTATGGTTATGCTGATTTAAAAGAGTTTATTATGGGGGGATTAGGAATATTTGAATTCCCTGCAATGATAGACCCAGCAACTAATAGTATGGATAATATTAAAGTGGCTGTAATTGGTGTTGCTATAGCTATGGCTATTGCATTTGCTTTAACAATGATATTCTTTAAAGATAAAGAAGAAGACAAGGTAGAAGGTGAAGATACTAAGAAAGAAGTAATAAAATCAAACTTAGAAAAAGAAGTAGTAAATATGCCTATGGAGGGAACTATTCTTCCATTAAGTGAAGTATCAGATGATGCTTTTGCAGAAGGTGTGCTTGGAAAAGGCTTAGCTATAAAACCATCTAAAGGTATAGTTAAATCACCTGTAAAAGGAACAGTTACAACTTTATTTCCAACATATCATGCTATTGGATTAACTAGTGAAACAGGAGTAGAGCTTTTAATTCATGTTGGTATGGATACTGTTAATTTACAAGGTAAGCATTTTAGCCCTAAAGTAAAGCAAGGAGATACTGTTGAAATAGGTGATGAATTACTTGAGTTTGATATAAAGGGAATAGAGGAAGAGGGTTATTCAACTATAACACCTATAGTTGTTACTAACCATGATCAATACTTTGATGTTATAGAAAGTGGATTATCTGAAAATAGTAGTGACTTTCTTACAGTTATTTTTTAAAAGGTAGGTTAGTTAAATGAATAATGAAAGATTTCCAAAAGACTTTTTATGGGGCGGAGCTACTGCTGCTAACCAATGTGAAGGTGGATATAATGAAGGTGGCAGAGGATTAGCAAATGTTGATGTAATTCCTTATGGAGAAGATCGCTTCCCTGTAATGAATGGAACTATGAAGATGTTAGAATTTGATGATAAATATTATTATCCTGCTAAAGATGGAATTGATATGTACCATAGATTTAAAGAAGATATTGCCTTATTTTCAGAAATGGGATTTAAAGTTTATCGTATGAGTATTGGATGGAGTCGTATCTTTCCAAATGGGGATGAGGAAGAACCAAATGAGGAAGGATTAAAATTCTATGAAGATATATTTAAAGAATGTAAAAAATATGGAATAAGTCCTTTAGTAACAATTACCCATTTCGATTGTCCAATTCACTTAATAAAGAAATATGGTGGATGGAAAAATAGAAAGCTTATAGGTTTTTATGAAAACTTATGTAACGTATTATTTAGACGTTATAAGGGATTAGTAAACCATTGGATAACTTTTAATGAAATTAATATGATTTTACATTTACCATTTATGGGAGCAGGATTATTAAAAGAAGAGGGAGAAAACTTTGAAAAGGTTCAATACCAAGCTATTCATCATGAGCTTGTTGCTAGTGCTATTGCAACTAAGATTGCACATGAAGTTGATCCAAATAATAAGGTTGGATGTATGATTGCAGCTGGAAGTACTTATCCAAACACAAGCAATCCTAAGGATTTTTGGAAGGCTTATAGAGGTGATAGAGAAGGATATTTCTTTATAGATGTGCAAGCAAGAGGTTATTATCCTAATTATGCTTTAAAAGAAATGGAATCCAAAGGAATTATGCCTAAGATGGAAGAGGAGGATAAAGAACTACTAAAAAAACATACTGTAGATTTTATATCTTTATCTTATTACAATAGTCAATTAACAAGTGCAGATCCAGAAATAAATAAATTAACACAAGGGAATGTATTTCCTACATTAAGAAATCCTTATTTAGATGCAAGTGAATGGGGATGGCAAATAGATCCATTAGGTTTCCGTATTACATTAAATAGTTTATTTGATCGTTATCAAAAACCATTATTTATTGCAGAAAATGGACTTGGAGCAATAGATGTTATAGACGAAAATGGAAATATAAATGATGATTACCGTATAGACTACTTAAGAGAGCATATAAAAGCTATGAGAGATGCTATTGAAATAGATGGTGTTGACGTCTTTGGTTATACTACTTGGGGATGTATTGACTTAGTCAGTGCATCTACAGGAGAAATGAAGAAACGTTATGGTTTTATATATGTAGATAAAGATAATGAAGGAAATGGCACCTTCAAAAGATACAAGAAAAAATCTTTCTACTGGTATAAGAAGGTTATAGAAACTAATGGGGAAGATTTATATTAATAAAAATTAATATTATATCTTAAGGTAGTAAGCATAGGTTGTGTTTACTACCTTCTTCTATATATAATATTTATATTGCTTGGGAAATAGAAATAAAGATTAAATTGATATATAGTTAATCTCTCATATTTGTGCAGAGAATGAGAGGTTATTAAATTTGTATATTGCTATACTTTTATTGTAAGGAGATGGAGTTTATGGAATGGTTAGATCAATTAAATGAGGCATTAAATTATATTGAAAGTAATTTAGATGGAGAAATTGATTATACAAAAGCAGCAAAGCTAGCATGTTGTAGTGTATATCATTTTCAAAGAATGTTTTCTTATATAGCAGGTAGACCATTAGCTGAATATATAAGGAACAGGAGATTAACAAAGGCTGCTATTGATTTGCAAAGTGGTGATAAGGTAATTGATGTAGCAATGCGTTATGGATATGAATCTCCAACTGCTTTTAATAGAGCTTTTCAAAAGTTACACAATGTAACTCCTTCAAGTGCACAAAAGGAAGGAACATTCCTAAAATCATATTCTCCTATAAGTTTTAAAATAACAATAAAAGGAGTAGAGGAAATGAATTATAGTATAGTTAAGAAAGATGAATTTAGAGTTGTTGGCGTTAAGGTATTAATTAAAAAGAATATTAAAGAGAATTTTGAGTATGTACCAAAGTTTTGGGCAGAGATAGAGAAGAGTGGAAGACTTAATGATGTAATAGCTTTAATGGATGAAAAATCTAATGGAGTTTTAGGGTTAAGTTTAGCAATGGATGAATTAGAAAACTGGGAATACTATATTGCTACTAAAACTAATAAAGAAGTACCAGAAGGTATGCATGAATATATGATACCAGCATGCACTTGGGCTATTTTCCCTGGAGGAGGGGTTATGCCAGCTGCAATTCAAGAAGTTCAAATGAGAGCATTTACTGAGTGGCTACCAACTTCAGGATATGAGTATGCAGATGCACCAGATATCGAAGTTTATTTAAATGCAGATCCTTCAAATTCAAAGTTTGAGGTATGGATACCAATAAGAAAGAAATAATATAGAAACTATATCTAGTTAATCTAACAAAAAGGATGTCACGAAACGCGACATCCTTTTTATATGCTTTTAAAACTAGTAAAATAAACACTTTCAGAAATTTTTTAGATTTAATAGGCTACTTTTTATAATTAGCAAGTATTAAGTTTAAGTCAAAAGTTATATTAGTTTTTAGGTCATAACTTCCTTGATGAAGACACCAATCAAAAATAACACCCCTTGATGTTCTTAAAAGAGTTTTAGTTAAATCATCAGAAGAGATATTAGATTTTAGCTCACCAGATTCTATAGCTGATTCTATAGCAGATTTAATTTCAACTGTAAGAAAACGATCTGATTTTAAAGTATATTTACTATCTATAGAAAGAATATTCTTGTAAACATCAGATACAAATAGCCATCCTAGATCTTGGAGTAAAGAAAGTCCCTCACTAAACAAGTACATCATTTTTTCTATATTTGAATTAAAGGTTTGTGACTCAAATCGTTCTTTTAATAACAAATCTATTTGCTCATAGCCTGTATTAACTATTTCATTTTTAGATTTAAAATGATGGTAGAAGGCACCGGTTGAAATTTCAGATGCATCACAAATTTCTTGAATCTTTACATTTTCAAAGCCTTTTTCTTTAAAAAGATTCGTTGCTATCTGTGTAATTCTAAGTTTTGTGGCAATAGCCTGTTTTTGTCTATCTGTTAATTTTTTCATAATAATTCCTCGTGCAATTAATTTTAAAACATAATGATTTTGAATTTTGTTAAAGTATATCACAAAAGGAATATCAAAACAATTTATGAATATGTTTACAATAAGAAGAAAGTATGTTATATTATTAACATAATCAGATTCGGTGAATTTAATTATGTTAATTATGTTAAGGAAAATTGGTCAATAATATTATGTTTTTATAATGTACTTTTATTGTATGAAATACTTTTTTTATCATTTAAGTTAAAAAGGGGAAAGTTAAATGTAAAAAAAGAAAAAATAAAATTTATTATTAAATAAGGGGTGGATAATATGGAAACTTATAAAATTCTTGAGATTAAGCAAAGTGTTTTTGAAGATAATGATAGACAAGCAGATTTGCTTAGGGAAGAGTTAAAAAAAGATAAGACATTTTTATTAAATTTGATGTCATCACCAGGTTCAGGTAAAACAACAACAGTTGTAAGAACAATTAATGCCTTAAAAGATGAAATGAGAATTGGAGTTATGGAAGCTGATATTGACTCAGATGTTGATGCTAATACTGTTTCAAAAACTGGCGCAAAAGTAATTCAATTACATACAGGTGGAATGTGTCATCTAGATGCAGATATGACAAAACAAGGTTTACTAGGACTTGGAACAGAAGAAATTGATTTTGCAATATTAGAGAATGTAGGGAATTTAGTGTGTCCAGCAGAATTTGACACTGGAGCATCAAAAAATGCAATGATTTTAAGTGTGCCAGAGGGACATGATAAACCACTAAAATATCCGTTAATGTTTTCTATTGTTGATGTTGTATTAATTAATAAGATTGATGCAATGGATTATTTTGATTTTGATTTAGAGAAAGTTAAAGAGTATATTACTAAATTAAATCCAAATATAAAAATAATACAAATATCTGCGAAGACTGGAGAAGGTATTGACGAGTGGGCAGATTGGGTGCGTACTGAAGTTAAGAATTGGAATGAAAATTAGAGATATAATAAATTAAAAAATGGGGGAATATATTAATGGTAAATCAGAAGGTATTGGATCTTGCTAATCACATAAGTATGAAAAAATCTGGGTCGAAATCTGAAATTAAGCCAGATCAGCCTGAGTATAAAATTCTTGAGCCTGTTGTTACAACAGAAATGGCAGAAGTAGGACTTCATCTTGAATTTCGTAAAAAGAAGACGGCAGAAGAAGTTGCAGCTTTATGTGGAAAATCTGTAGAGGAAACAGCAAAATTACTATGGGATTTAGCAGTTGCTGGTGTTTGTTTCATTGGTGAAGTAGATGGAGTTGATAAATATTGGTATGATCTTTGGGTTCCAGGACAAATGGAAATGATAGTTAATCATCCTAATAGAGAAAGTGTTGAAAATTATAAGCAAATTGCAGAAGCTTTTGAGGCATATGGAAGAAAAAAAGCTCCTCTTACAGCAGGTGTTTTTTCAGTAGGAACAGGAACTATGCGTGTTATACCAATAGAAACAGCTATTGAAGGAGAAACTAGAAGAGCTTCATATGAAGAAATTTCTAAATATCTTAATGAAAATACTGTATTCTCTGTATCAGATTGTTCTTGTCGTACATCAAGAGAAGCTATGGGTGAAGGTTGTGGACACTTAAAAGAAGACATGTGTATTCAACTTGGACATGCGGCAGAATACTATATACGTACAGGTAGAGGTAGAGCTATTACTCGTGAAGAAGCTTTTGATATTATTAAGAGAGCTGAAGAAAATGGTTTAATGCATCAAATACCAAATGCAGATGGTCCAGGACATACTCATGCTATCTGTAATTGTTGTGGATGTTCATGTTATGCTACAAGACTTGCTGGTATGTTCAGAAACAATGATTTTGTGCGTTCAAATTATGTTTCAAAAGTAGATAAAGACAAATGTGTGGCTTGTGGAGAATGTGTTCAAGTTTGTCCAGTTAATGCATTAAAATTAGGTCAAAAATTATGTACTAAAACACCAATTCCTGAAAAGAAGAGAGTAGACTTTGCTCATAATACAGAGTGGGGTGAAGATAAATGGAATGTTGATCATCGTATAAATAGAGAAAACGTTGTTGAGACTGGTACAAGTCCTTGTAAAACATATTGTCCAGCACATATTTCTGTTCAAGGATATATAAAGCTTGCTTCTCAAGGAAGATATAAAGAAGCACTGGAGCTTATAAAAAATGAAAATCCATTCCCAGCAGTATGTGGACGTATATGCCCAAGAAAATGCGAATCTGCATGTACTAGAGGAGAAATTGATGAAGCAGTTGCTGTAGATGAAATTAAAAAGTTCATTGCTGAGCAAGATTTAAATACAGAACATCGTTATGTGCCAAAGAAAAGACATGAATATGGTAAGAAAATTGCAATCGTAGGTGGTGGACCTTCAGGTTTATCTTGTGCATATTACTTAGCTATTGATGGATACAAGGTAACTGTATTTGAAAAGCAAAAGGTACTCGGTGGTATGTTAACACTTGGAATTCCATCTTATAGATTAGAAAAAGATGTAATAAATGCAGAAATAGAAATTTTAAGAGAATTAGGTGTAGAATTCAAAACTGGTGTTGAAGTAGGAAAAGATGTAACTCTTAAAGAATTAAGAGGTCAAGACTACGAAGCGTTCTATGTTGCAATAGGTGCACAAGCAGGAAGAAACCTTGGTATAGAAGGTGAAGAGGCAGAAGGCGTTATGACTGGAGTTGATTTCTTACGTGAAGTTAACTTAGGAAATGACATTAAGCTAGATGGAGAAGTTGTTGTAATCGGTGGTGGTAATGTTGCAATTGACGTTGCAAGAACTGGTACAAGAGTTGGCGCAGCTAAAACTTCTATGTTCTGTCTTGAATCAAGAAAAGAAATGCCTGCTTTAGATGAAGAAATTGATGAAGCTTTAGCAGAAGATATTGAAATTAATAATTCTTGGGGACCAAAGAGAATTCTAACTGAAAATGGTAAGGTAGTTGGAATTGAGTTTAAGAAGTGTATTTCTGTTTTTGATGATAATAAAAGATTCAATCCAAAATTTGATGAAAATGAAGTTAAGGTTGTTAAAGCAAGTCATATTTTAATTTCAGTAGGTCAAGGAATGGACTGGGGTAACTTATTAGAAAATAGTAAAGCAGAATTAAATCCAAATAAGACAATTAAAGCAGATTCATTTACATTACAAACTGGAGAACCAGACGTATTTGCAGGTGGAGATGCCTTAACTGGACCTAGATTTGCTATAGATGCTATTGCTTTAGGTAAAGAAGCAGCAATATCAATTCATCGTTTTGTTCATCCAGGTCAAAGCTTAGTTTTAGGTCGTGATAGAAGGGAATATCATGCCTTTGATAAAGAAAACTTAAGGTTAGAGGGTTATGATAATATTAAGAGAAATAGAATAGATCATGTGGATGGAGCTAAATCAAAAGAAACATTTAGAGATTTACGTCCTACATTTACTGAAGAGCAAATGAAGAAGGAAACAGAACGTTGCCTTGGATGTGGTGCTACAACAGTGGATGAATATACATGTATAGGATGTGGAGCATGTACAACTAGATGTAAGTTTGATGCTATTAAACTTCATAGAAAATATGATGCACAAAGTGTAACTCTTAAACAACTTAAGCCAAAGGTTATTAAGAATACAATTAAGCGTAAAATTGTAATTAATGCTAGAAAAGTTAAGAAGATACTTAAAGGAAATTCTTAATTATTTATTTGATAATGTCTAAAGGAAAGATAGATTGAAAAAAGATATAGGGGGAACTTAAGGTTCCCCTTAGGTTTTTAATATAGAGAAGTAGAGGTGAGTTTAGTTGCATGAATTAGGAGTTGTCTTTGAAGTAGTTAGAACAGTTGAAAACTTTGCACAAAGAAATGCATTAACAAAAATAGATAAAATAGTTCTTCAAATTGGGGAACTTTCATCAATGATTCCAAGATATATTGAATCCTGTTACCCAGCTGCAGTGGATGGTACCATATTAGAGAATACAAAATTAGAAATTGAAATATTACCAGGCAATGTTATGTGCAAAAGGTGTAATAAAGTTTACAATCTTATTCAAAATAAGGATGCTTGTCCATATTGCAAAGAAAATCATTGGGAATTATTAAGTGGGAAAGAGTTTATGATCAAGGAAATTGTAGCTTGTTAAATAATACTTATTAATTTAATAAAATCATTTATGGAATAGAAAGCGGAGGATAACAATTTATGAATAAGAGGTCAAAAAAGCTTATAATTATGGTAACTATAGCTACGCTAGCTTTTGGTACAGTAGGGTGTTCTAATAATGAAAAAGCTAAGGTGCAAAAAACAAATACTGAGGCTCAAGCAAGTAATTTTGAAACAGTAAAATATGTATATTCAGATGGGGCTAAAGATTATGATGTAACAGTAAACTCTCCAAGACAAAAGGCAGTTACATTATCTCAATTTATGACAGAAATGTTACTGGCATTAGGACTGGAAGATAGAATGGTTGGAACGGCTCTTTTAGATAATCCTATATTGCCAGAATTTGAAGAAGCCTACAATAAAATACCAGAACTTAAAATTTCAGAAGGACATGCTGTTTCTAAGGAAGGATTTCTAGCTACAGGTGCAGACTTTGTAAGTGGATGGGATTCATCTATAAGTGAACAAAGCACAGGATCACCTAGTGACCTTATATCAAAAGATATAACTCCATTTATGGCTAAGTCTTATAGAGTAGATGCAACAGTAGAAACTGTTTATGAAGATTTTGAATTGCTTGGAAAAATATTTGGAGTACAAGATAAAGCTCAAGAAGTAATAGATAAAATGAAAAAGGATATAAAAGTTGTAACTGATAAGGTAGGAGACATAAAAGAAGAAGATAGAGTGAAAATGATGGTATGTGATTCAGGTGAAAATGATGCAATGGTAGTTGGAGCTGGTCTTGCTAACAACTTAATAGAGCTTGCAGGTGGAAACAATATATTTGGAAAGACAGCAAATAAGCCTTATATAAATGTAAGTTGGGAAAGTATAGTAGCTGAGAAGCCAGAAGTTATATTAGTAACTGATTTTATGGCAGGTAAGCCA
The DNA here is from genome assembly GCF_055330225.1 of Clostridium sp. LS3. Classification (NCBI taxonomy): domain Bacteria; kingdom Bacillati; phylum Bacillota; class Clostridia; order Eubacteriales; family Clostridiaceae; genus Clostridium; species Clostridium sp. LS3. The sequence continues at coordinate 2,848,464 of NZ_CM143921.1, read as the reverse complement.
GTACAAGAGAAAATAGATTTCCTAAAAGCTCATCCTGCTCTTAAGGATGTACCAGCTATAAAAAACAACAAAATATATGTTGTAGGATTAGCTGATCTTTCTCCAGGTGTTAGAAATCCTAAGTTAATACAGCAAGTGCACGGATATTTATTTGGAGAAGGTAATTAATGCAAGAAGCTTTAAAAGATAAAAGAAGAGTCACTAAAAAGAAAGGCCTTTTATTTTGGGTTGTGGCTTTAAGTTTAATACTGTTAGGTACAATAGTTATAGCAATAGCTATAGGTAGCACATATATAGAACCAGGAGAAGTATATAAGGTACTACTTTGTAAATTAACAGATGGAGCAATTTATAGTGATGTAGGAAATGTAATGACACAAAATATTATATGGGAAATAAGATTACCTAGAGTGATATTGGGAGCTATATGTGGAGCAGGCCTTGCACTTTGTGGAGTGCTTATGCAATGTGTTACTAAAAATCCAATAGCAGAACCATACATATTAGGTATATCATCAGGGGCATCTTGTGGTGCTGTTGCAGTTATAGTTTTAGGTGGCATATCATCACTTGGGATAAATAGTATTGGGGTAGGGGCTTTTATAGGTTCCTTAATTTCAGGAATATTAGTTTTTGCAATAGGAACTCAAATGGGAAGAACAACATCTACAACAAGGCTAGTATTATCAGGTATGGCAATATCAACAATATTTTCATCACTTACTAACTTACTTATATATTCAGCAGAAAATTCAAATCAAGCAAAGAGTGCTCTTTTTTGGACTATTGGTAGTTTAGGAGGAGCTAAGTGGGACGTTTTATTATTTCCATTTATTATATTAGTTGTAGTTATTATAGCATCATTAATAATGTCTAAATCACTAGATATATTACTTCTAGGTGATGATAGTGCAATAATACTTGGAATAAATATAAAGATTATAAAATCTATAATTTTAATACTATCTACATTACTTACATCAGCATTAGTTGCTATAACAGGAGCAATAGGATTTATAGGACTTGTAGTTCCTCATATATGTAGAACTATAGTAGGAAGTGACCACAAAAAACTTATAGCACTTTCAACACTTATAGGTGCAATATTTTTAATAGCATCAGATGTTGTAGCTAGAGGACTTTTTCCACCAATAGAAATACCTATAGGAATAATAACCTCATTAGTTGGAGGACCATTCTTTTTATATTTAATTTCTAAGAAGAACTATTCATTTGGAGGAAAAGAGTAATGTTTAAAGTTCAAGTTAAAGATTTAAGATTCACCATAGATAAAAAAGAAATATTAAAAGACATATCTTTCGAAGTTCAAAAGGGTTCATTTGTAGGAATTATAGGACCTAATGGTTCAGGAAAATCTACATTACTTAAAAACATATATAGACTTTATAAACCATCAAGTGGAAGCATATTACTAGATAATAAAGAATTATCTAAAATGAAAGATAAAGATTGTGCAAAAGAGATTGCAGTTTTAGCTCAAGAAAGTAATACTCATTTTGATTTTACTGTAAAGCAAATAGTAAAAATGGGAAGATATCCATATAAGTCAGTTTTTGAGGATTACTCTAAAGATGATTTAAAAATGGTTAAGGAAATGCTCAAAAAGGTAGGCTTAGAGAGCTATAGTGACAGGAATTTTTCTGAACTTTCAGGGGGAGAAAAGCAGAGAACTTTAATAGCTAGAGCTTTAGTTCAAAATACGGATTTTTTAGTGTTAGATGAACCAACAAATCATTTAGATATAGGATACCAAATACAACTTATGGATTTAGTTAAGAGGCTTAATATAACTACATTAGCAGCAATACATGATATGAATCTAGCAGCTATGTATTGTGATTATTTAATTGTAATGAAAGATGGAAAAATAAAAGAAGTTGGAACAGTAGAAGAAATAATAAATTCAGAAATGTTAAAAGATGTATTTGGTGTAAATGCATATGTTGGAGTTAATCCTATAAATAAAAAATTACAAGTATCATTTATGCATACACATGAGCATATTAAAGGAATAGGAACAGATCATGTCCATGAAGATGGATTTACAGGAGTGCATACTCATTAAAAAGTACAAATGAGTTATAGCATTGAAATAAGTATACAGCTATTATAGCATTCGTAGTATTACCAATTATATTACATATAATAGTTTGGAGAGTTTCAGATTATAAATAAAAGGAAGAATTAAGACAAAGGTCTATAAGATTAGTATTAAATTATTAATCTTATAGACTTTTTATTTTACGTCTAGGAGTGCTTTAGGGAATACTTTTAGATTTATTTTTTATATTTAATAAATTATAGAATATTTTTTGAAATCAGCATATAAGATATGATTCTTATTAAAATCAGAGAAATTACCTGAATGATTATTAAAAAAATATCTTTTTAGGGAAAAAAATTATTGACAAACGATAAATATTTATCTTAATATAATTATATAAACTTAAAGGAGAGGTTAGTGAAATGAAAAAAAACTTAAACTACAAAATTTTAAATTTTCTTGTACTTCTAGGAATATGTATTACATTATTAATGCTTTTAGGAACTCCACTTATTACAACTGCACTTTTAAAAAGTGAATATTCTTTATTGGATAAAAACTTAGTGATAAAAATATCCACATGTATTTATCTATGTGCTGTTCCATATGTTATAGCATTATTTAATTTAAAGAAAATCTGTAAGTTAGTTGCAAAAAATAATGCCTTTTCACTTAACATTGTTAACTCTTTAAAAATAATTTCCTTTTGTTCATTTAGTGAAATAATTATTTTTATCATGAGTACAACATACTTAAAGTACTCAACTGATTTTTTTAGAAATGCTCTTTTACTAGGTCCTATTTTTATAGTTATTTTCATCGGAACAACTATAGGATTTTTATTCTTAGTACTATCACAATTATTTAAGATTTTTATAGAGATTAAGGATGAAAATGATAAAACAATATAGAAAGGGGTGTTTCCATGCCTATTATAGCAAATCTAGATGTGATGATGGCAAAAAGAAAAATTAGCTCTACAGAGCTTTCAGAAAAGCTTGGTATAACCATGGCTAATGTTTCGATTTTAAAAAATAATAAAGCAAAAGCTATTCGTTTTTCTACATTAAAATCATTATGTAAAACTTTAGATTGTCAACCAGGAGATATCTTAGAATATTTAGATGAAGGTGATGATGGATTAAAATAAAAAATATAATTAAGAATAAGGAGAGAAAAAACATGATAAATATTAAAAATATAAGTAAGACTTATAATATTGGTAGTGAGAAACTTACTGTGTTAGATGATGTAAGTTTAAAAATAGAAAAAGGTGAGTTTGTTGCTATAGTTGGACCATCGGGTTCTGGTAAATCTACATTAATGAATATGATAGGAGGATTAGATAGACCTTCAAGGGGAGAGGTAATTATCGAAGGTGAGGATATTAGTAAATTTAAAGATAAGAAAATGTCTAAATTTAGAAATGAAAAAATTGGATTCGTATTTCAATCCTTTAATTTAGAGCCTACCCTTACAGCAGTAGAAAATGTTATGATGCCGCTAATGATAGCAGGAGTATCTGATAAAGAAATGAATGATAAAGCTAAATCAGTGCTTGAAGCTTTGGGGATGGGAGATAGAATGAAGCATAAACCTACAGAACTTTCAGGTGGGCAAAGACAGAGAGTGAGCATAGCTAGAGCTTTGGTAAATGATCCCAAAATAATTTTAGCGGACGAGCCAACTGGAAATTTAGACTCTAAATCAGGATCAGCGGCTATGGAAATGCTTACTAATTTTAAAAAGAAAGGATATACCATTGTTATGGTAACACATAACATGGAAGAAGCAAGGTATGCGGATAGAGTTATAAAAATTAAGGATGGTAAGGTGGAGGTTTAATATGAAACTGAAAAATAGTATAAAAACAGCATTTAGAAATCTAAGTAGAAGAAAAATGAGAACTTTTCTTACATCTTTTGCAGTTTCCATAGGAGCTATGTTAATAATACTCATGGTAAGTCTCGGAGTAGGAGTACAAAAGATTATAGAAGATAATTTGAAAGCTAATGCATCTGCTAATGTTATTAATGTAATCCCTTATAAGACAGAAGTAGATGGTATAAATTTGGAAATTAATAAAGAAGGGGAAAATTCTTCTGAAGAATCAAAATCAAAGACTAAGAAGATTCTAGACAAGAATGCTTTGGACAAAATTAAAGAAATTAAAGAGGTTAAAGATATAAGTGTTTATACATATATACCATCTATTGAGAAAAAGCTTATGGATAAGGAGATAAAGGATACAGCTATTTTGGCATATGATTTAAATTACCCGATATTTACTGAGAATAACATAGAAACTGTAAAAATTAAAGAAAAGAAAGAAGATTTAGAACCAATTATTTACGGTAGAATGCTTAAAAAGGAAGATAAAAATTCAATATTAGTAGGAAAAAAACTTTTAGATAAATTAGATATTAATGATGCTCAATCTGTTGTTGGAAAGGAAATCACTTTAACAGCCAAGTTAGCAGATATGCCTGGGATACCAAAGATGGATCCTTTAGTTAAGAACTTTAAGGTTGTAGGCATAATAGGAGAAAATTTTCCGAATAGTGATAAATTAATAGTTTCTATCGATGATGCAAAAGATTTACTTGGTTACCAAAGTTTAAATCAAAACTATTATGAAGAAAATGGAGCAGACAAAGTAGAAGTTACAGTAAAAAATATATCTGATGTTTCATCAGTTTCAGATGAGATTACTAAAATGGGTTATGGAACTACAAGTATACAATCAATGATTAAAGATGTTAAATCTACTTTCACTGTAGTTAACGCTGTGTTAGCAGTGATAGGTATAATAATAGTATTCGTTGCTTCTATAGGTGTAATTAATACTATGACTATGGCTATATATGAAAGAACAAGATCTATTGGAATAATGAAAGCCTTAGGATGTTCTAGGGGGGATATAAGGAGGTTGTTCATTGTAGAATCAGCTGCTATTGGATTTATAGGCGGATTAATAGGTGTAGTTTTTAGTTTAATAAATACTCAAATTATTAAAGTATTCTTAGATGGTTTCTTGAAATCAAAGGGAATTAATGACGTTCCTAATATTTTCTCTACTCCTATTTGGTTAGTTGTTGGGACTATAGGTTTTGCTATATTAATTTCAATTATTGCGGGCTTGTATCCAGCTAATAAAGCTTCAAAGCTTGATCCTGTGGAGTCATTACGATATGAATAAGGTTAATATCATTAAAATGAAGTAATAAAATAAAAAGAGTTTAACTAATCCAGTGAGATAACAATAAAATGTGCACAGCTCACTGGATTATTTACTTTTTAAAAGAAATACTATTATGTAAAATTTGTTAATACTAAGATATTGGTATATTTTGAATAAATTTTATTATATAACTTAGTGTATAAAAATCTCTATCTAATTCACTAGCAATAAAATTTAATCCTTTAATTAATATTTCTTCATCAAAGTTTTCTAAAAGAATCATAATATTTAAGTAATTAAGACCGCCGTCTTTTGTATCCAGAACCCTTGAAGCTTTTATATATTTATTACTGAATGTATTAAAAGCTGCATTCTTAAGTTCTTCACTTATTTCTATTTGAGGCATTTCATCAAAAATTCTTATTTCTGGATTTTTAGTGTCTAGATTTTTAGCTTTGCTCATGTCACTTGATACAAATATTGTGTTTATGAATTTTGCATCTTTAAAATCAACATCTTCTAGCTTTACAGAGTCAAATATAGCATTTTCAAAGATTGCATTTTTAAAATTACTCTTTTTGAAATTAGTTCCTATAAACTCAGACCATTTAAAGCTACATTTAAAAAAGCTAGATGACTTAAAATGTGCACCTCTAAAATTTACATAATCAAAATTTGAACCTGAAAAATTACAATTATAGCAATTACTTCTTTCGAGATTTTTGTACATAAAGTTCTTGTCTTTCTTCTCTATGTTATTATAATTGAAATTTCCTTTAACGCTTTGGTTTTTAGCCATTGTTACCTCCATCTTAATATCTTGAATTTTATTTTGTACCTGTTTAGTCTAGTTAATATTACCATACTGTTAGGATTATTACTAATTAAATGAATTTAATAACAATATTTATATGTTGTTAAAAACATAACAAAATATTCTTTATGACCATAATATGTTTTTAAAGTTTAAAATATTTTAATAATAAAAAAGTGATGTTATTATTTACTCATGGAAAACGAATACAAAAAATAATATGAAATTTGAAGGGTAGGTATAAAATATGAATTATTTTGAAGAAAGTTTAAAATTACATGAAAACAATATAGGAAAAATAGAAATAAAATCAAAGATTAAAGTTGAAACAAGAGATGATTTAAGTTTAGCTTATACTCCAGGAGTTGCAGAACCATGTAGAAAAATTCATGAGAATGAAGAAAACGTTTATAAGTATACTTCAAAAGGAAATCTAGTTGCAGTAGTGACAGATGGAACAGCAGTATTAGGATTAGGAGATATCGGACCTAAGGCTGGATTACCAGTTATGGAAGGTAAAGCAATATTATTTAAAGAATTCGCAGGGGTTGATGCATTCCCAATATGTCTAGATACAAAGGATGTTGATGAAATTGTAAAAGCTGTAAAGTTAATAGCACCAGGCTTCGGAGGAATCAATCTAGAAGACATTGGAGCTCCAAGATGCTTTGAAGTTGAAGAAAAATTAAAGAAAGAACTTGATATACCTGTATTCCACGATGATCAACATGGAACTGCAATAGTTGTTCTTGCAGGAATGATAAATGCATTAAAAGTTGTTAATAAAAAAATAGAAGACGTAAAGGTTGTTATAAATGGTGCAGGAGCAGCAGGAACTGCTATAGCTAAACTATTACTTTCTTCAGGAGTAAAGAATCTAATTGCATGTGATAGAATTGGCACTCTTTACAAAGGAATAGAAAATGTAGATGATGCTAAGAAGGAACTTGCAAAGATAACTAATCCAGAGAATATTCAAGGAACTTTAGCTGATGCATTAGTAGGTGCAGACGTATTTATAGGAGTTTCAGCACCAGGAGTAGTAACTCAAGACATGGTAAGATCAATGAATAAGGATTCTATATTATTTGCAATGGCAAACCCAACACCTGAAATAATGCCAGATGAAGCAAAAGCAGCAGGAGCTAGAGTAATTGGAACAGGAAGATCAGACTTCCCTAACCAAGTTAACAATGTACTTGCATTCCCAGGAATATTCAGAGGAGCATTAGATGTTAGGGCAAAAGAAATAAATGAAGAAATGAAAATTGCAGCAGCATATGCTATAGCTTCTATTATAAAAGATGAAGATTTAAATGAAGAAAATGTAATTCCATATGCATTAGACAAAACTGTTGCAGCTAATGTAGCTGAAGCAATAAAAGAAGCAGCAAGAAAAAGTGGAGTAGCAAGAGTATAAAAATTTAGAATAATGAACCGCTTGTAGAAATTCTACAAGCGGATAAAAGATAAATGGAGGGGTAAAAATGCAAATTCCAATTAAAAAAACACTTGATAAAATTCCAGGCGGTATGATGGTAGTCCCACTTTTTTTAGGGGTATTAGTTAATACATTTTTTCCACAATTTTTCGAGATTGGTGGTTTCACAACGGCATTATTCGGACCAAAGGCATCAACAACAATTTTGGCTTGTTTTATGTTCTTAATTGGTTCACAAATTAATTTCAAATTAGCACCAAAGGCAATAAAAAAAGGTGCAATATTAATATCAGGAAAATTTATAGTAGGTGCAGGTATTGGTATATTTGTAGGAAAAGTTTTTGGACCTGCAGGAGTATTAGGTTTATCACCATTAGCTATCCTTGCGGCATTAACAAATTGTAATGGTGGATTATATGCATCTCTTGCTTCACAGTATGGTGATGAAACAGATGTAGGAGCTTATGCTTTATTATCTTTAAAAGATGGCCCATTTTTCACATTAGTTGCATTAGGTGCATCAGGACTTGCTCAAGTTCCTTTTAAGGCACTTGTAGCAGTAATGATTCCAATAGTAGTAGGTATGATTTTAGGAAATATTGATCCTGATATGAGAAAATTCCTTGGAAGCAGTAAAATGTTATTAATTCCATTCTTCTCTTTCCCATTAGGTGCAGGAATGGATCTTAAAACTATTGTAGAAGCAGGAGGTCCTGGTATATTATTAGGAGTAATAGCTTCTTTAACAGGAATAGGAGCTTACGTATTATTGAAACTATTTAAAGAAGAACCTATAATTGGACTTGCAACAGGGTCAACAGCAGGAAATGCTGTAGCGACACCAGCTGCTGTTGCAGCTGCAGATCCAAGTATGGCTGTTGTGGCAACATTGGCAACTGCACAGGTTGCAGCAGCATGCGTGATTTCAGCAATCCTTTGTCCACTGATTGTAACTTATGCATTCAAACTACTCCAAAAAAATAAAATGAAAAAAATGAAGAATGAAGCAGTTGCATAAAAAATATTGATTAGATACTAAATTAAACACGGAAAAAGTAGGAGACAATTATGAATGAAGTACTATATAATGAGATTAGGATAGTCTCTTATATTAATTCTTCTAGGTTTACATAAGGTCTTCTACTATTCTGTGTTTTTTAGTTTCAAAATATAAATATAAAAACTTCAAAAGTTTATACATTTAAAATAGTTATGTTATAGCATTTTAATGTATTTTAATTAATAGAAAAGATATATTAAAATTGAGGTGATGAATATGAAAAAACCAATTAAATTGCAAACAAAGCTTACATTATTAGTTAGTGCAGTAGTGTTTGTTTCTATAATTATAATCATTTCTTTTGTCGCCTCGTGGATGACTGGAAATATTGAAAATAAGGCTAGAACTAATATTATGAATGTAGCTGAGATGGTGGCGCATTCTAGAGAGATAGTAGATGCATTGGAGGATAAGGATCCAAACCGAAAGATTGGACCTTATGTTAATATGCAGCTTAAACATTTAGAGCAAATTGAGTATATAATTGTAGTAGATATGGAGGGGATTAGATATTCTCATCCAAATCCTGAAATGATAGGGAAAAGCTTTGTTGGAGGAGATGAGTATAGAGTATCTCAAAAGGGAGAAACGTATATTTCTGAGGCTACGGGAACATTGGGAAAATCCTTAAGAGCTTTTGCTCCAATATATGATGAAGAAAACAAAAAAGAGATAGGTTTTGTTTGTGTAGGTACACTAACTCACAGTGTTGAAACAGCTAAGCATACAGCTATTTTATATATAATATTAATTGCAATTGGTGGATTGACGGTAGGTATAATAGGTGCATTTTTATTAGCAAATAATATAAAGAAAATTTTGATGGGACTTGAGCCGGATGAGATAACAAAGCTTTATAATGAAAGGATGGGAATTATTGATGCTATCCATGAGGGGTTAGTAGCTGTTGATCATATTGGTATAATTACTCTTATAAATGATTCAGCTTTAAAGATATTAAATCTTAAAAATGCTGTTAATAAAGAACAGATTATAGGGCATAATGTAGAAGAAGTTATTCCTAATACCCATATGATTAATGTATTAGAGACGGGAAAACCTGAGTTTGAAGAAGAGCAGAGAATAAATAACACAATAATAATGACTAATAGAATCCCTATAATTAATAGAGGGAAGGTTGTTGGAGCTATTGCTAGCTTTAGAGATAAAACTGAGGTGACTAGAATGGCTGAAGAGCTCACAGGTGCTAAAAAAATGGCATGGTCCTTAAGAGCTCAAAATCATGAATTTATGAATAAACTTCACACAATTGCAGGACTTATACAGCTAGAAGAATATACTGAAGCTCTACAATTTATAGCAGATGTGGCGAAGGTAAGAAATAATATAAGTAATATTCTAACAGAGAAAATAAAAGATCCTTCTTTATCAGCTTTGTTACTTGCAAAATATAATAAGGCTGAGGAATGTAGAGTTAAATTAAAAATAGATGAAAATTCAAAGCTTAAAAATTTACCAGAATGTATGTCTTCTGAAGAAATTGTATCAGTTGTGGGAAATTTAATAGAGAATTCTTTAGATGAAGTTAAAAATGATGGAACTGGATTAATATATATAAAAATAGTTGAAGATAAACATTTTTTAAATATAAAAGTGAAAGATAATGGTGGAGGAATTCCATTAGAATATAGAGAAAAAATATATCAGCAAGGGTTCTCTACGAAGGAAGGACAGCGTGGACATGGTATGTATATTGTTAAAAAAATAATAGATGAAATGAAAGGTACAATAGAATTTCATGTAGATGAAGGTGTTCTTTGGAATATAGATATACCAATGGCAAGGAGTGATAAGTTTGATTGAAGTTATGATTATTGAAGATGATCCTATGGTTAGAGCAATAAATGTTAAGTTCTTAAAAAGAATAGAAGGATTTGTTTTATATAAAGCTGTTTCTAACCTTACTGATGCAAAAAAAGTTATATCAACTAAAAAACCTGATTTAATATTATTAGATGTGTACCTGCCTAAGGAAAATGGAATTGATTTATTAAAGTGGATAAGAGCACAAGAGATAGACATAGATATTATTTTAATTACTGCTGATAAATCTATTGAGAGAATACAAGAAGCTTTTAGGTATGGAGTTGTAGATTATCTAATTAAACCTTTTGACTTTGATAGATTTAAAGAGGCACTTTATCAATTTAAAGGTAGATATGATAAATTCAAAAATAATGATGAAATTGAACAGAAGGAATTAGATAAGTTGATAGCTAACTCAATTGTTTCCAAAAATGAAGAGGATTTTGCTAAGGGACTTAATAGATTCACATATAGATCTATATGGGATGAAATAGAAAAAAGTAATTATGAGGATTTGACAGCAGAATATTTAGCAGAAAAACTAGGTATAGCAAGAGTAACAGTTAGAAGATATCTTGAATATATGGAAAAAGAAAATAAAGTGGAAAAATTGGTGGAATACGGTAAGGTAGGTAGACCACAATATAAATATCACAAAATTTAAAAAAATCCATGGAATAAAATTATCATTTGATAGCTATTCCATGGATTTTTTAAGTGTCTATTTTTTGAAAAAATATTAATGTGCTTTATTGGTCTTCATAATTATGTTAATGGTAAACATGATTCTAATTTTGCCTATGCTGTTACTAACAAAAGGATCGTTATGGCACAAAAGAAGATGGTAGGAGAAATAATTCAAACTGTATCATTAAAAAATCTTAATGATATTACTATGACGACAGGTGCAATAACAGGTATTATTACTATAGATACTGTAAAAGAAACTTTTAATGTTGAAGTAAATAAAAGTGCAGCTAGAAATATTAATGATAAAATACATGAATTACTTTTAGAGGTACAAGAGTCTAAAACAAATCCAGTAGTACAACAAACAGGTTCAGGGAAAAATTATAGCTCAGCAGATGAAATTTTAAAATTCAAAGAATTATTGGATATGGGCGCTATTACAGAAGAGGAGTTTAATATTAAGAAAAAACAAATCCTTGAGATTTAATATACTTATAAAACTCTCAAAAGATTCTGTATAAAACATAGTTTATAATTAAACATAGATGGAAGTATTATATATCCCTTTGATTTTCCAGAAATGCCTTATGAAGAAAATGGATATGGGGACATCATATATTTTCTATGAATATATAGTTATAAATGTTTAATAATAGATTTTTATAAGCTATAATTACATTTATAATTAGCAAGTAATAGTAATTGAGCCCGTTAAATAGGAATTTGTAGCTTAGATATATTACATGTGCTCTCATAAGGGGAGTATAGTTTATAATTTTTTCTATAAACTCGCACCATATAACATAAGGCAGAGAAAAAATTATAAAAAATGCCTAAATAGAGTTTTTTATACAAATATAAAGTATTTATGATATATAAATATAGATTGCTTTTAGTTTAACTAAATAATTGATAGAAGGTGTGCTACTATGGAAATTGATAGATTATTAGGAATATTAAATATACTAGTTAATACAGACAGAATTACAATAAAAGAGCTGGCAGAAAGATTTGAAGTTTCTAAGCGTACAGTTTTTCGTGACTTGGATACATTAAATGAATCAGGAATTCCTATAATTACATATTCGGGTATTGGTGGCGGAGTATAAGTTGTTGAAGGATACAAATATAAAAAAAGTATTTTTTCTAATAATGATATAAAAAATATTTTTACTGCACTTTCTGGGTTGATGAGCATTAATAGAAATAATGATCTAATAAATCTAATGGCAAAAATAATACCAAAAGAAACAAAAACTATATTTTCAGAAAGTGACTATTTAATTGATTTATCATCATGCTTTCAAGGATATCATTACACAGGAAAAAACTACTGGTTTGCATGAAGCGATAGAATATCATAAGTGTATTTGCCTTGAATATATTTCTAGAAGCTCTAGAAAAATGAGGATTATTCATCCATATAAACTTATTTTTAAGCAGTCATATTGGTATTTATATGGTTTTTGTGAAGATAATAATGAATTTCGTTTTTTTAAGGTTAATAGAATTGTTTCATATAGAATTCTGGATAAAAATTTTAATTGCAAGTCAATTGAAAAAAATGATTTTAGAAATGATTTCGGTACTGCTTTGTTTCCTAGCAAGATTCAAAAACTTTATATAATGTTACATTAGAATATGACATAATTAATGAAATTTTTCTAACAGATAAAATTTATGCAAAATTTTTTTAGAGAAACAGCAATGAAGAAAAGGGATACATAATATTTCAAGTTAGTGATTTGGACTGGATTGCGGATTTTGTTATAAGCATGCAGGACAAAGTTAAAGTTATATCTCCACTACAATTAAAAGAAAAAGTAAAATTATGAATAAAGAAGATGAGTGAAATTTATAAAGGTGACACATAGGTGTCATCTTTTTTAATATACAATATCTTATAAATGATAAATTTGGTACAACAGAATTTTAATATAGATATTAATTAGTAGCTAATGGAGCTAGTCTTAAGTAATTATTATATTTGCTTACGGCTAGTTTTATTAGTTATTATTTTTATAGATAACTAATAAAAGAGAACAAGCGTTATAATTCTATTATTAGAATATTAGTTTCTATTGCTGGTTGAACGATATGTTATATGGTATTAGTTCAACTAGTTTTTTAGAAAGTTTATATTGAGTATAAATAAAAAACATCTTACAAATAGTACCATTTTTGTTTAGGGTGAATATCATGCTAATAGAAAGGAAGTGATTTAATTGAATTTTGACAGAGGCGAGAATTATAGCCTACAAAATTTATTCGATGAATGCAAAAGATTAATAGACTTTCATATTATTTTAGTAATGAAAGATGGTAGTTCAGTGGACGGAATCCTAGAAAATGTCGATTCTAATGGAATTATTATGTTAGTTGGTGAGGACGTAATAGATCTAGACGATATGCCTATGCCTGAGGGACAAAGGCAATTTGGTGGCGGTAGGGGAATGAGAAGACGCAGGAGATTTAGACGTAGGGGCTTTCCGTTTAATAATGTCCGTGGGGTATTCCCATTTTTCTTCCCATTTCCATTCTTTCCATTCTTTTAGATCTAAAGATAAAATTGTACATGTGATATAAATAGTTAGTTTATACTAAGTAGAATATATATTATATTGATTCCACTTTGGAGAATAAAAGTGAGCAGGCAAGATAATATATACTCTACTTTTTTATCTATATTGACTTGAAGTTAACTTTAAATATTAAAGTTTGGTATGAGGGAATATTTAAAAAATAGGCTCTGTTTTAAACCAGTGTTGATAATAGAACGTATAAAAGTGGACAAATTAATTTGTCCACTTTACTTCTTAATCCTAATAATTTAAGATTGTTCATAAATTCTAATTGATAAATTGGAATTTATCTATATGTTAAACTATATTATATTGATTAAAGTATCTAAACAAAGTTTTAGTGCATATTCAAATGAATCTCCACCCCAATTTCTTTCAGCATATTTCTCAATATCAGCTAAACTGTCAGCTGTAAACAAAATTTCTCCCCATATTACCCCTCGCATCTGTGCACAAGCAGCTAATGCAGAACATTCCATTTCAACAACTGAGCAACCTTCTTCTTTTCGATATAATACCTTTTCTTTTGTTTCTCGAAAAAATCCATCCGTAGACCAGGATATAACCTCAGTATATTTTAGACCATGTTCTTTCAATGTTTTTTCGATTGATCTTAATGCAGATTTGTTAACATCAACATAGCGTGATGGCATCATATAGTGATAAGATGTACCTTCATCTCTTAAAGCTTTTTTAGGAATAAGGAAAGTATTTTCAGGAAAATTCTCTAATGCTCCACACGAACCAGCAGAAATAATTTCCTTAACACCATAACCTATTAACCAATCTAATAACTGTGCTGCTGGTGCTGAACCCGCTGGCGCTTGACACAAACAAATATTTTCTCCTCTATAGTTAGTTACATATATAGGGTATATTTTTGTTGCTGAAATAAAATTAGATACTTGTACACATTTATGATTTTTTGCATATTTATCTATATGTTCACCGAGAAATGCAAAAACAGCCTTTCGTGGTAGATGTAAGTCAAGTTTTTCGTGATTTGGCATAATAACCGATTTATGTTCTGTATCAAACTCTAAAATTGGAATTTCGTTTTTTATAATACTCATATTTTAAATATTTCCTCCTTTAAATTCCAATTTAGGATGGGGTTGAATGTTAAAAAAGCAATCTGAATTTATATATATTAATAATAAACAGGTCATTTATAATTGGGAGATGAATATTATGAGATTATTTAATAAACTAGCAAAAGAAAGAATGAAGAACTCAGCATCCACTAAAAAGGTTGTATGCCAATGCACGGTAGTTAAGAATATGATTAATGGCGAGAGCCATGGTGATTATATTGCGAATATTAATAGGCTCAATGATTTGGAAAAACAGGAGATAATTGAGCTTTATGCAGGAGATAGTTATATTAAGGATGTAGCGTTACATTGTGAAAAATAGGAATTTATTTATAGCATTTAGGAGGAATAGAGAATGGAATCATTGAGTAAAAGTTTAAGTGAGTATGGGAAACTATTACAAGAAATCAAATTGCAAAAAGCTTATAAAGGTTTGATTAAATAGATTGCAGGATTACGAAAACACTTTAAGGAAAAGTTCCATTAATATGAAGTATCAGATTAAAATGTCGCATCATTCAGAAATGAATTTGTGATATTTTTTATTCTCAAAGCTAAATAACAAATGAGTATAGATTACACTCTATTGAGAGGTAGAAATTAAGTTTTTGTAATCCAGCAAGAATGAGCGAAGATATATTAAAGAGATACGTGTAAGAAAAAGAAAAGTTTGAAAAAGTGTATGGCAAAAATTCATATGATTATTGTTATGATATATTTGGAGTACTAAAAAATGTTAAACAATATAAAAAAGTAGTATGAATTAAAAAAACAGGAACGTAGTTATTATGAAAACTTTAAAAGTAACTACAATAATTATAATTTATATGGTGACTATCATAGTAATAAACATAATAACCGCAATGAAGAATATAAAAGTAAATATAAGAAACTATATGAAACTTTAGAAAGGCATATCACCCAAATATAGTAAAAGATGATGGGGAGATGATGAAAATAGTTAATAAGTTAAAAGAAGAATGGGGTATATAGTAGTTACCTAATTAATTTATGTAGTAACTACACCTAAATCATTGATATAACTAGCCTTTAAAGATGTTTTATGCTAAAACAAGCATAAACATAATAATTAAATAGAATTAGTACCCCACCATTTTAGTAGAAGGCTTTATATAAGAGACTGCGGGAAGTATATCAGTCTAAATTGAATATTATATTGTGGTCTTTTTATTTTTAATAAATATAAGAAATTTTATTAATCTAAACAATAAAATATGTTCTTTGAAAATTAAATAATACCATGAATTTATGCTATAATTTACTTATGATATATATTTCGAAGAGAATAGGAGATTGATAAATAGGAATTTGTCAAGGAAATTTAAGTATTATAAGATTGCAAATTAAGAGTATTTGATGTAAAATGTAATAAATTTAAATAATAACATCCAAAGATAAGGAGTAGTAGCTATATTAAGCTTCAATAAAGAGAGTTAGGGGTGGTGGAATCCTAACAAGAAGAGATTTAGTGAATGGACCTTTGAGGAACGATGAGAAATGATTATCAGAGTATCTAAGTGGTGGGCTGCATCTTATAGCAGATAGAGTATGGTAGTACTTGAAAAGGAGTGGTATAGTATATTTTACTATACAATTTAGGTGGCAACGCGGTTTATCTCCGTCCTATTTATTTAGGACGGAGTTTTTATTTTGCAAAGAATTAAGGAGTGAAGATTATGAGTAAAGAAATCATATTAACAGGTGATAGACCAACAGGGAAGTTGCATCTTGGACATTATGTAGGTTCATTAAAAAAGAGAGTAGATCTACAAAATAATGGGGATTACACAAGCTTCATAATGATAGCAGATCAACAAGCTTTAACTGATAATGCTAGGAATCCAGAGAAAATAAGAAAAAATTTAATAGAGGTAGCATTGGATTATTTAGCAGTAGGAATAGATCCTTTAAAATCTACAATATTTGTTCAATCACAAATACCAGAGTTAAACGAATTAACAATGCATTATCTAAATCTAGTTACAGTTTCAAGACTTGAAAGAAATCCAACAGTGAAAAATGAAATAAAAGAAAAGAACTTTGAATTGAGTATTCCAGCAGGTTTCTTAACATATCCAGTAAGTCAAGCAGCAGATATAACAGCCTTTAAGGCTACTATAGTTCCAGTAGGAGAAGACCAACTACCTATGATAGAACAAACTAGAGAAATAGTAAGAAGCTTTAATAGTATTTACGGTAAAGAAATATTAGTAGAACCTAAGGCTATAATTCCCATAAATGGTATGGGAAGATTGCCAGGTGTCGATGGAAATTCAAAAATGAGTAAATCTCTAAATAACGCAATCTATTTATCTGATGAACCAGATATTATAGCTAAGAAGGTTATGGCAATGTATACAGATCCAAATCATATAAGAGTAGAAGATCCAGGTAAAGTTGAAGATAATCCTGTATTTACGTATTTAAATGCTTTCTGCAAGGATAAAGAAATTTTAAAAAATATGAAGGAGCATTATAGTAGAGGTGGACTCGGTGATGTAAAAGTAAAGAAATTCTTAAATGAAGTTTTACAAGCAGAGCTAGAACCAATTAGGGCTAGACGTAGGGAATTAGAAAAAAATATAGATTACATTTATAGTGTTTTACTTCAAGGGAGTAAAATATCAAGAGAAGTAGCTTCAAATACTTTAGATGAGGTTAGAGATACTATTGGAATAAATTATTTTAAGTGATGTTGACTTTGTAAAGTGCTGGTTTGAGGATACAAAAGTGATGAGTACCGACTGCAGTAAAAAGTATGTTGTTTTTAATGAATAACATACTTTTTTTGTTATTAAAATTATTGTAAAAGCCTATGCAAAAATGTGTGTAAATTTTCTTTTTGTACCTCTCAAGTAAACTATTTTTATAATATTAGCTACACTTTTTCTGATGAGTGAATTATAAAAAGTTCTTCTTATTAAGATTAAAATGAATATATAGTTTTAGATATAAATAATATTATCTAGTAGGCACTAATATTAATTATAAAACTGGAATTGTTTACAGAAAAATTTGACAATGGATATTTAGAGTTTTATAATAATTATTATTAAGAAAGAGAAAAACTGGAATAATAGATATTAATTGGTATAGAGTATATAACACATAAGGACATAACAACATAAGTTTTAGCTTGATTATTAGAATAGTGTATTTTGATATTAGACTTACATATTTTATAAATTTTAAAAAATTTATAAAAATTAAATAAAACACTAAATAAGAGGAGGCAAGTTTATGTTTTTTAAGACTACAGAACAGCACGAAGCTTTTCGTGTGAAAATTAGAGAATTTGCAGAGACTGAAATAAAGCCTATAGCATTTATGTTGGACAAGGAAAGTAAATTTCCAGATGAGGCTATAGAAAAGTTAGGAGAAATGGGTGTATTAGGAACTCCTTATTCTAAGAAGTATGGTGGATTAGGTTTAGATGCACTTAGTTATGCCATTGCAGTTGAAGAGCTTTCTAGGGTTGATGGAGGTACAGGTGTAATTCTATCAGCCCATGTTTCATTAGGAACATATCCAATTTTTGCCTATGGAAATGAAGAGCAAAAGCAAAAATATTTAATTCCTTTAGCTAAAGGTGAAAAAATTGGTGCCTTTGGTTTAACTGAACCTAATGCTGGAAGTGATGCTGGTGGAACAGAAACTACTGCTGAACTAGAAGGCGATTATTATATTTTAAATGGTGGAAAGATTTTTATAACTAATGCAGATAAAGCTGATATTTATGTTGTATTTGCAGTAACAACTCCGGACATAGGAGTTAGAGGCATAAGTGCCTTTATAGTCGAAAAGGGATGGGAAGGATTTACCTTTGGTGATCATTATGATAAGTTGGGAATTCGATCTTCTTCAACTGCTGAATTAATATTTAACAATGTTAAAGTGCCTAAGGAAAACTTATTAGGTGAAGAAGGACAAGGCTTTAAAATAGCTATGAAAACATTAGATGGTGGCCGTATAGGTATTGCAGCTCAAGCTCTAGGTATAGCTCAAGGAGCTTATGAAAATGCTTTAGAATATTCAAAGGAAAGAATACAATTTGGTAAACAAATCTGTCAACAACAAGTAATTTCATTTAAATTAGCTGATATGGCAACAAAGCTAAGAGCAGCTAGATTTTTAGTATATAGTGCTGCTGAACTTAAGGAAAATCATGAACCTTATTCTATGGAAGCTGCTATGGCTAAGCAATATGCCTCTGATATATGTTTAGAGGTTGTAAATGATGCATTACAAATATTTGGAGGATCTGGTTACCTTAAAGGAATGGATGTAGAAAGAGCATATCGTGATGCTAAAATTTGTACTATTTATGAAGGAACAAATGAGATTCAAAGAATGGTAATTGCATCTCACATAATTGGTAAAATGCCTAAAAATGAAACTATAACTAAAAAATCTCCATTTGGTGGAGTGACTGGTGCTCGTAAGAAGATGATTATTAAAGATGGAACAGCTGAAGAAAAAGTTGCTAAGCTTGTAGAATCATTAAAAGCAGATGGTTATGACTTTACTGTTGGTATTGATATAAATACTCCAATATCCAAGGCAGGCCGTGTTGTTAGTGTAGGTAAGGGAATTGGAGAAGAAAAAAATATGGAACTTGCTAAAGCTTTAGCTATTCAGGCTGGTGCAGCAATTGGTTCATCACGTCCTGTGGCTGAAACTTTAAAATATTTACCTTTAAATCGTTATGTTGGGATGTCAGGTCAAAAATTTAATGGAAATCTTTATATAGCATGTGGTATATCAGGTGCTGGACAACATTTAAAGGGGATAAAGGATGCTACTACGATAGTTGCTATTAATAATAATCCTAATGCTCCAATATTTAAGAACGCAGATTATGGTATTGTTGGAGACTTACTAGAAATAATGCCATTACTAACAGCTGCTTTAGATAATGGAGAACCAAAAAAGGAAGCACCTCCTATGAAGAAAATGAAAAAGTATGTTCCTAAAAAGACTATTCCTACTTGGAAGAGATATGTTTGTAATGGATGTGGCTATGAATATGACCCAGCAGTAGGGGATATAGAAAATGACATATCACCAGAAACTTTATTTGAATCTCTTCCAGAAGAGTGGATCTGTCCAGATTGTGGTGAAGAAAAATCTAATTTTATAGAGGGCTAATTTTATAGCAAAAATTTTAAGGTTTTTATAGCAAAAAGGAGGAGTAATTTATGTTTTGTGTTAGAAAAGTAACGGAAGACCTTTATTGGGTAGGCGGTAATGATAGGCGTCTAGCTCTTTTTGAAAATATTCATCCAATTTCAAGGGGTGTTTCATATAACTCATATTTACTATTAGATGAAAAAACTGTACTATTCGATACTGTGGATTGGTCAATTTGTAGACAGTTTTTAGAAAATGTACAAGCAGTTCTTGATGGTAGGCCACTTGATTATTTAGTGATAAATCATATGGAACCTGATCATGGAGCTTCTATTGAGGAAATAATATTACGTTATCCTAATGTCAAGATTATAAGCACTGAGAAGGCTTTTCTATTAATGAGACAATTTGGATTTGACATCGATGGGAGAATAGAGGAGGTTACTGAAGGCGATACAAAATCTTTTGGAAAGCATGAAGTAACATTTGTAGCTGCACCAATGGTACATTGGCCAGAAGCTATGGTTACATTTGATACTACAAACGGTGTTCTTTTTTCAGCTGATGCTTTTGGATCCTTTGGAGCATTAGATGGTAAGCTATTTAATGACGAAGTTGACTTTGACCGTGATTGGATTGATGACGCTAGAAGATATTATACAAATATTGTTGGAAAGTACGGAGCTCATGTTCAATCATTATTAAAAAAAGCAAGTGGACTTGATATTAAAATGATTTGTCCACTACATGGTCCCGTTTGGCGTACAGATCTTGGATATTTTATTGATAAGTATGATAAATGGAGTAGATATGAACCAGAAGAAAAAGCAGTAATGATAGTATATGCTTCAATGTATGGTAATACAGAAACTGCAGCTACCTCTTTAGCTACTAAATTTGTAGAAAGAGGCATAAAAGATGTAACTATGTATGATGTTTCAAGTACTCATGTATCTCAGCTAATTTCTGAGACCTTTAGAGTTAGTCATGTGGTTTTAGCTTCTGTAACTTATAATCTTGGAATTTATCCACCTATGCATAATTATCTTATGGATATGAAGGCACTTAACCTTCAAAAAAGAACCTTTGCAATTATTGAAAATGGTTCCTGGGCATGTAAGTCTGGTAAGTTAATGAGTGAGTTCCTAGATGAAATGAGAGAAATGACAGTTCTAGAAGATAAAGTTTCACTTGTATCCTCTATGAATGAGGACAATGATATAGATATGGATTCACTTGTTGAAAGTGTTATAGAATCAATGCAATAGATATACTAAACATGATATAAAATAAATTATGATTTTACTTTTATAGTAATGAGGTACCTCCAATAAAATTCTTATTAATAGAAATTATTATTAACTTTAAATTTAAGGTGAGTATTATCCGAATTTTTAGATAATACTCATTTTTATTATATCAATAATATTAAGTTTTAAGATTATATATCGATAGAAGTAAGGTATGCTTTTAAATAAAGTAAATTAATGGGGGTAGGCAGATGAAAAAGAAAGTAGAAAAAGTAAGTTTTAAAAGTATTAAAATTCAATTATTAATAAGTTTTATCTCTTTAATAGTTGCTATTTGCATAGGAATCTCTTTAATTTCTTCTTTAATATCAAAAATATCATTAAAAAATACCGTTCAAAAAACTTTACCAGAAATTTCGGTTCAAGCTTCAAAGGCTATTGAAAATGGACTTATTGCAGAAATTCAGGCTTTAGAAATAATTTCTGAGAACAATAATTTAAAAGACCCCAAAATATCTATTAATGATAAAGTTTCTACTTTAAAATCAATAGCTAAAAATAGAAATTATACAGCAATGAATTTTATTACCTTAGATGGTACTGCTAGCAGAACAGATGGAACTAGTTTTAATGCAAGTGATAGAGATTACTTTAAAAATGCTGCTTCAGGTACATCATATGTATCTGATCCAATTGTTAGTAAGGCATCAGGAGAAATTGTAGTTATATATTCTGTCCCAGTTAAGTTCAATGAAGATGTAATAGGTGTTATCACAGCTGTTAAAGATGGAAATGAACTTAGTAGATTCGTTAGTGATGTTAAGATTGGTTCTACTGGTCAAGCTTTTATACTAAGTAAATATGGGACAACAATAGCACATAAAGATAAAGAATTAGTATTATCTCAAAATAACGATTTTGAAAATATAAAAGAAGACCCAACTCTTCAATCTATAGTAGATATAGAAAAAAAAATGGTAGCTGGTGAAACAGGGTATGGAGACTACACTTATAACGGTGAATCAAAATACGTTGGATATGCTCCAATAAAGCTTACAAATTGGTCCACTGCTATAACAATAGATACAGATGAAATTTTAAGTGAAATACGTACCTTAAATATAGGTATAGCAATAGTATCTATTATATTTATAATAATTGGTGGATTAATCGTAGTGCTTATATCAAAATCTATAAGTAAACCTATTGATGGAGTAATGATTCATTTAAAAGAAATATCAGAGGGAGATTTAAGTAAAGAAATTTCCGAGGAGCTTTTAAATAGACAAGATGAGATAGGTAAGATGTCATCAGCCTTAGATGTTATGAAAGGTTCAATTATTAATATATTAAATGATATAAAGGAAAGTTCTACTGGTATTGATACTCAAACAGATAAACTTTCAGTAACAGGGGATGAACTATTGTCTTCAAGTAAAAATATCTCAATAGCTATTAACGATGTCTCAAAAGGCACTATGAATCAAGCCACAGATTTAGTTGATATCACTGCAATACTTCAAGAGTTTAGCGCAAAGTTAGAGGATATGGTTAAGATAATAAAAGATGTAGATGTAAATACAATTAATATAAAATCTATGGCTAATAATAGTAATGATGATATGGAAAATGTAATTGAATCAGTTAGAAATGTTAATAAAGCATTTAATGATTTAATTCTGAAAACACAAGGCGTTGGTAAAAATGTAACAAAGGTAAATGAAATAACTAATTTAATAAATAGTATTTCTGAACAAACTAATCTTTTAGCTTTAAATGCAGCTATTGAAGCTGCAAGGGCGGGAGAGGCTGGCCGTGGTTTTTCAGTTGTTGCTGAAGAAATAAGAAAGCTTGCTGAACAAAGCAAAGAATCTTCTATAAATATAGCCACTATAATATCTCAAATATCAAAGGATACAGAATTAATGGTTGAAACCACAGACTCAGTTAAGTCAGAGCTTCAAACTCAAGAAAAAAATATATTTACTGCTATAAAATCATTTGAGAATATAACAGTAGCAGTAAATGAAATAACACCTAAAATTAATGTTGCAAATAATTCAGTTGAAGATTTAAATGAGAATAAGGATGTAATATTAGAAAAAATAGAAGGGGCTTCGGCTATATCTGAGGAAGTATCTGCATCTGCAGAGGAAATATCAGCATCCACTGAGGAAATGACTAGTTCAACTAAAGTTGTTGCTGAATCATTAAATGAGTTAAGTGACATGAGCAAAAAGATGATGGTTAATGTCAATAAGTTTAAAATATAAATTAATGATGCGATGGGTAACTATTAGTACCATCGCATCTACTAAGAAACATCAGTAATATGATGGTTTTTTACTCTTTAGGAAATTATATTTTTATGTTTATTGTGAATAACTATTGTAAAATATTTAGTTATTAAGGTTATATCCTAAAGAGGAAAAATAAGACTATATTTTTAATTTACTAAATAAGTTTTATATAATGAATTTGTATAATTATTTTAAATATACTAAAATGTATATATAGATAATATTAAATTATATAAAGAAAGTAGTGTAATGACTTTCTATTGAATTATTTAAGGAGATGTATTAGTATGAATAATTCAGAAAAAAATATAAAAAAAATTAGTAGACTATTTAATTCAATTGATAACTTTTTAATTGAGGGAAAAGAACAAAAGTTAAAAATGACTCTGAGTAAGAAAATAAAAGATTGTATATTTACAGATGAGATTTTAACAAAGCTTAATGAACATGATTTTACTGGAGTTGTTGATAAGGAAGAGGATGTAGTAGTACTTTTTTCAACTATATTCCCTATATTTATAAAAGAAAATGATACTATATTTAGGTTGTATAAGCATAAAATTGAAGTTGATTTATCTGATGAAATGAAAGATAGGTATATTTACATGTTTTCTGATGGAAGATTAACTTCAGGATTATTTAAGTGTTATAACATTAGTGATGATGAATATGTATATGGAATAAAAAGAATAATAGAGGTTATTCCAATTTTTAAGTCTGCTATATTAGAAACTCTATCTAATTATGAAAGTATTATAAATTCAAATAATAAAATAAAAGACTTAAAATCAAGAGAATCATTAGCTGAAAATAATTATGATGAATTAATATCTTATTTATCAGAAAAAAATAAATAAAATTAAAAGTGAAGAGTTAAAAAATGATTAAGTACTAACCATTTTGCAACTCTTCTTTTTTTATTTTAACTTATGTTAAAACAATAGCTAGTTAAAAAGATTTAGTGTTGAGCAAGTTTATATAGATATTTATAAAAGTATTAGTATTGATAATAAGATATTTAATTATTAATTGACAACAAGGAAAATACTATTTATAAACTTTTACAGACATAGTTTTGAAAATGGCGAAAAGCTCCATTCCTTTTTCTATACCCATTTCATTTAAGGATTTTTTTGTTATTAGCGCTACTAAAGGAATACCAACATTTAAAATTACTTTTGCACTATTTCCATCTATTATAATATCCGCTACAACGCCTTTATGAACATTTCGTGCACTACTTATAAAGGTACCTTTACTTAGTATGATATCTTCTGGATGAATACAAACTTTTACTTTTCCTTCTAGTTCAGTATTAACTTGAATTTTAACTGAGTTAATATATGCAAACATTTCTTCATTTTCATGAATTAAGGTTGCTTCATAGCTGTTTTCATAACCTTTAGATTTTAAAAGATAAATATCAAATTGTGAGTTAGATATACGAAGATGCTTTCCCATACGATGAGCATCTAAATCTCCACGTTTTATCATTTCGTACACAGTGCTTTTAGTTATCTTTAATTTTTGAGCAATTTCATCTGGTGTATATAAGATATCTTCATTCATTTCATTCACCTTTTCATTTTATTATTTAATATAAAAATAATTTAACATAATAATTTAAATATAACAATTAGGAGTTACCTTTTTTGTTAAATTTTAGAACTATATATTTGGTTTTAAATATCATCTTATAGATTTCAAATTTAGTTTAATTGGTAAATAAACCTAAAATTGAAAATAATTTGACATAAGGAAATGTTTACATTATAATTTAAATTATTCATTTTAGTTATGTTTAGTTCGGTTTTGTTGTGTTTTATCAAGATTAAAACAACTTTACATTTCTAAACTTATAATTATTTAATAAATGGGGGTATAGAGAATGAAAAAAAGAATAAGTTTAATTTTAAGTATGTGCTGTTTAGTATTTTTTGCTGTTGGGTGTAGCAAAAATAAAGCTACAGAAAATGTAAAGGATAGTCAAACTAAAGAAACAACTATAACTGTTGCAGCTGCAGCAAGTTTAAAAAATTGTATGGAAGATAAGTTAATACCAATGTTTAAAGAAAAAAATCCTAATATTAAGGTCCAAGGAACTTACGATAGTTCAGGAAAGTTACAAAGTCAAATTGAAGAAGGTGCAGAAATAGATGTTTTTATGTCAGCGGCAATGAAGCAAATGAATGAATTAAATAAAAAAGGTTTGGTTGATGAGAGTTCTATTGTTGAACTTCTTCAAAATAAAATCGTGCTTATTGTTCCAAAAGGTAGTAATAAAGATATAAAGACTTTTGAGGATATATTAAAGTCTGAAAAAATTGCTATTGGAGATCCAGAAAGTGTACCAGTTGGACAATATTCAAAACAATTATTTGAAAACCTTAAAATTTGGGATCAAGTTTCTTCAAAGGCAAGCCTTGGGACAAATGTTACAGAAGTTTTAAATTGGGTTGCTGAAGCTAGTGCTGATGCTGGAGTTGTATATTCAACAGATGCAGCTTCAAATAGTAAAGTAGAAGTTGTTACAGAAGCTAAAGAAGGAAGTGTTTCTAAAGTAATTTATCCAGTAGGTATAGTGAAGAGTACTAAAAATCAAGAATCAGCAAAGAAGTTCACAGAATTCTTGCAATCTGATGAAGCAATCAAAGTATTCGAATCTTATGGATTTTCAGCTAATAAATAGGAGAATATAATGGATATATCGCCAATAATAATTTCTTTAAAAACTGCAACCGCATCAATGGTCTTAACATTTTTGTTAGGACTTTTTGTAGCAATATTTATTGTAAAGATAAAGTCAGAAAAAATAAAAATGATTTTAGATGGTATATTAACATTACCATTAGTTTTACCACCAACAGTAATGGGATTTTTCCTTTTGATTATATTTGGTGTAAATAGGCCAATAGGTAAGTTCTTGTTAGATTTTTTAGGAGTAAAAATAGTTTTTTCTTGGGCAGCCACTGTAATAGCCTCTGTAGTAATATCTTTTCCGCTTATGTATCGTTCAGCAAGAGGTGCATTTGAACAAGTTGATCAAAACTTAATAATGGCTGCAAGAACATTAGGAATGTCAGAGAAAAAAATTTTTTGGCGTATAATGATGCCACTTGCATTACCTGGAGTTGCTTCAGGGGGTATATTAGCCTTTGCAAGAGGGCTTGGAGAATTTGGAGCTACAGCAATGATTGCAGGAAACATAGCAAATAAGACAAGAACACTACCTTTAGCAATTTATGCAGAAGTATCAGCAGGGAATATGGGGGTCGCTTTTGACTATGTTCTAATTGTCACCATAATATCATTTATAGTTGTTGTTTTAACAAATTATTTTACTCTAAGAGAAAGAAAATATTTGAAGTAAGGAAGAATTTAATGAGTTTATTTGTTGATATAAAGAAAAAGTTAAAAGGTTTTTCTCTTGATGTTTCTTTTGAAACAAATGGAGAGTATCTTGGAATTTTAGGTGCTTCTGGCAGTGGGAAAAGTATGACTCTTAAATGTATTGCTGGAATTGAAACTCCTGATGAAGGACGTATTGTACTTAATGGAAAAGTATTATTTGATTCTGAAAAAAAAATTAATCTTAAGCCTCAAGAAAGAAATATAGGATATTTGTTTCAAAATTATGCTTTGTTTCCGAACATGACTGTAGAAGAGAATATTGGAATAGCACTATCAGATTCAAAAAGGGAAAAAGAAAAAAAGGTAAATGAAATTATAAAATCATTTCATTTGCAAGGATTAGAAAAGAAATACCCAAGTCAACTTTCTGGAGGTCAGCAACAAAGAGTTGCTATGGCTAGGTGCATTATATATAAACCAGATATATTGATGCTTGATGAACCATTTTCTGCATTAGATTCATATTTAAAAGAGCAGCTTCAAACTGAGGTTTTAGAATTGTTAAAATTGTATAATGGAGAAGTTTTAATGGTTACTCATAGCAGGGAAGAAGTATATAAGTTTTGTAAAAATATTGCTATTATTGACAAAGGTAATTCAATTTTATTAGGAAACACTAAGGAGATTTTTAAAGAACCAAAATTGTTTGAAGCAGCAATACTTACAGGCTGCAAAAATATTTCAAAATGCCAAATTCTTTCTTCAAATAGGGTTTATGCTACTGATTGGAATACCATCTTAGAAACAGAAAAAATAGTACCTGAAAATATAAATTATGTTGGAGTTAGAGCTCATAACTTTAAAATCATTGATGATGTTAACACACGGGATGAAAAAAATGTTCTGGAATGCAAAATAATTAAGATAGTAGAAAACGTATTTGAATATAACATAATGTTTGAAAATAAAAATATTAATGAAAAAAGTGATAACAGTGTTATATTGTATAAAGTTAAGAAAGAGGAATGGGATAATAAAAAAAATAAAGAGAACTTATATTTAAAAATACCTGAAGATTCAATTTTGCTTTTGGAGTAATAATTTATGGTGATGATATAGTAACTTAATAAGTAAAGTTCTTAATTTATAATACAAAATTTAATAATGATTAGACAAAAGGGATATTTTTATAGCTGAAAATATCCCTTTTGTTTACAGTATAAATAGGTTAGCAAAATTTTTTTATTAATTTATTATTTTTTATAATTAATATTTTAAGAAAATATCTAAAAGTTGTTAAAATTTTATCCTAATTATTTATGAGTCAAGTCATAATTTATAAGACAAATAGAGCTTACTATCGGGAGGAATTTAATTTAAATTAATATATTATTTTTTTGATATAACCATTTTTGTTAAATAATAAACAAATATATAAAAATAGGGATATATTGACAATTGAATATATGACGTGATAGAATAATATCGTACTGTAAATGATTACAAAAAATAGAGGGATAGAGGAATAAAATGAGTAATTTTAAAAGAGTTTTAGAGGACAATCCTATAGTCGCAGCAGTAAAAGATGAAAAAGAATTAGAGTTAGCTTTAGAGAGTGATATACAAGTTATTTTCGTTTTATTCGGAAACATATTAAATATTAAAAATATAAGTGAAAAAATATTTAATAGTAATAAAATAGGTGTTATTCATATAGACTTAATAGAGGGGATTTCAAGTAAAGAAGTATCTTTGAGATTCTTAATTGAAAACACAAAATTCCAAGGGATAATAAGTACAAAGCCTCAAGTAATAAGATCAGCTAAGAGACTTGGACTTATAGCCGTTCAAAGAGTATTTATGATAGATAGTTTGTCTAAAGAAAATATAAAAAATCATTTAGTAGATGAGTGTGATGCTGTAGAGATTCTTCCAGGATTACTTTTCAAAATAATTAAGGAACTTTCTTTAAGTCTTAATAAGCCATTAATAGCAGGGGGATTAATTTCAGATAAGGAAGATGTAATGGAAGCCTTAAAGTGTGGTGCGACATGTATATCTACAACTAAAAAAGAAATATGGTCTATGTAGAAAAGAGAGAATAAGAGAAAAAGCTACATAAGATTGCTCATGCAATTTTATGTGGTTTTTTTTCTTAAAATAATAATTTTTAATAAAAGGGGAGAGCAAAATGCAAGCATATTTAGCAGAGTTCTTAGGTACACTTATTTTAATTCTACTAGGTAATGGGGTTGTTGCCAATGTAGTACTAAAGAAAACAAAGGGAAATTCTTCAGGATGGATTGTAATAACAGCAGGATGGGGGTTTGCTGTAGCAGTAGCAGCATATATTACAGGATGGATGAGT
Organism: Clostridium sp. LS3; assembly: GCF_055330225.1. Classification (NCBI taxonomy): domain Bacteria; kingdom Bacillati; phylum Bacillota; class Clostridia; order Eubacteriales; family Clostridiaceae; genus Clostridium; species Clostridium sp. LS3. The sequence continues at coordinate 2,819,290 of NZ_CM143921.1, read as the reverse complement.
GGTGCTCATCTAAATCCAGCAGTAACTATTGGACTAGCTTCATCAGGATTATTTGCTTGGGGAAAAGTACCAATGTATATAATAAGCCAGATGTTAGGAGCCATGGTTGGGATGCTTATTGTTTATATTAACTATAAGCAACATTATGATGAAACTTCAAATGGAGAAGATATAAGAGCAACATTTTGCACAGCACCAGCTATAAAAAATAAATTTTATAATTTTGTAGGTGAATTTACTGGAACCTTTATATTATTATTGGGTATAAGAGGAATAACTTATAGTGAGGTATTTAAAACTACCTTCCAAGGTTCAGGAGGAGAAATAATAGGAACAGTAGGAATTATGGGATCATTTCTGGTAGGTATTTTAGTATGGGGTATAGGATTGTCTCTTGGAGGTACAACAGGATATGCAATAAATCCAGCTAGAGACTTAGGACCAAGAATAGTACATGCTATATTACCTATGAAAAATAAAGTTGATTCAGATTGGAGCTATTCTTTAATACCAGTTATAGCTCCTATACTTGGAGGAGTTGTTGGAAGTTTAGTATTTGATTTAATTATTAAATTATAAATTCGAAATTGAAAAATGAGGGAGAGATAACTATGGGAAAGTATATTATAGCACTAGATCAAGGAACAACAAGTTCAAGAGCAATTGTATTTGATAAGGAACAAAATATAGTAGGAATAAGCCAAAAAGAATTTACTCAAATATATCCTAAAGAAGGATGGGTTGAGCATGATCCAATGGAAATATGGGCTACTCAATATGGAGTACTTCAGGAAGTTATAGCTAAAACTAATATTACTCAAGATGAAGTAGCAGCTATTGGTATAACAAATCAGAGAGAAACTACTATTGTTTGGGAAAAAAGCACAGGAAGACCTGTTTATAATGCAATTGTATGGCAATGTAGAAGAACAGCAGATATATGTGATAATCTAAAAGCTAATGGATGGGAAGATTATATTAAGAAAAATACTGGATTAGTTGTAGACGCTTATTTTTCAGGAACTAAAATAAAATGGATACTAGATAATGTAGAAGGTGCAAGAGAAAAGGCAGACAGAGGAGAACTTTTATTTGGAACTGTAGATACATGGCTTGTATGGAAGTTAACTAATGGTAAAGTTCATGTTACTGATTATACTAATGCATCAAGAACTATGCTTTATAATATAAAAGAGTTAAAATGGGATGACAAAATTTTAGAGGAATTAAATATACCAAAGTCAATGTTACCAGAAGTTAGAAATTGTTCTGAAGTTTATGGTGATACAAATCTTGGTGGAAAAGGTGGAGTAAGAGTTCCTATAGCTGGTATGGCAGGAGACCAACAAGCTGCTTTATTTGGGCAAACTTGTTTTGAAAAGGGTGAAGCTAAGAATACCTATGGAACAGGATGCTTCTTGTTAATGAATACAGGCGAAGAAATGGTAGAAAGTAAAAATGGTCTTTTAACTACTATAGCTATAGGTCTTGATGGAAAGGTTCAATATGCTTTAGAGGGATCTGTATTTGTAGGAGGAGCTGTTATTCAATGGCTTAGAGATGAGCTAAAAATAGTAAATGATTCAGTAGATACTGAATATTTTGCATCTAAGGTTGATGACAATGGTGGAGTGTATATAGTACCAGCTTTTGTTGGACTTGGAGCACCTCATTGGGACATGTATGCTAGGGGAGCAATATTTGGAATAACAAGAGGAACTAATAGAAATCATCTTATGAGAGCTGCTCTTGAGTCCATAGCATATCAAACAAGAGATCTTATAGATGCTATGAAAGAGGATGTTGGATCAGATCTTAAGAGTATAAAAGTAGATGGAGGAGCAAGTAGAAATAAATTCTTAATGCAATTCCAAGCAGATTTATTAGGTAAAAAGGTTGTAAGGCCTATAATATCAGAAACAACAGCATTAGGAGCGGCTTATTTAGCAGGTCTTGCAGTAGGATTCTGGAAGGATAAAGAAGAAGTTAAGAAATTCTGGCATATGGCTGATGAATTTGATGCAAAGCTTGATAAAGAGCAAGTAGATAAGTATTATAAAGGATGGAAAAAAGCTGTTAAGAGATCCTTAAGATGGGAAGATGAAGAGTAGTACTAAATAATATTCCGATGATTAATATTTATAAATAGTAAAATTATATTTTTAAGAGGTATATGTCTTAGATATTATATTCTAAGACATATACCTTAAATATATATCGCTATAATATATATTTTTATATAATGGAATTTCTATTGCTGAGATAGTAAAATGTCTTATGTATTTATTATAAGATCAAAATAAGATTAATATATAAATTAGAATCTTTTATAATAATAGAAGAAAATTTAGATAAAGATCCATATGAGAAAGTAAAATAGCCTGTCATAGATTAAGACGGGCTATTTTTTTATTGTATTGTTAATATAATAAGCGAAAATAACGTCAAGAATAATTAAAAGAGTAGATCTTGCTGTTATATCATAACCATATAAATTGCTTTTTTCAGAATAAGTGTTTATAGAAGTATCTACAAGTTTAGATAAGGAAGAATCAGGAGTATTAACTATAGCAGCAGTTTTAAAATTTCTATAGCTTAACTTTTCAGCTATATTGGTTAATGTATGAGTTTCTCCACTATTAGATATAAATATAATTAAATCATCATGAGTTGAACTTTTATCTAGAAGATCAATTATGTGAGATTCGTATATATAAAAGCTACTTTTATTAGCTTGCATTAGTAGTTTAGAGAAGTATTCCCCCATGGGTTTAGAAAGTCCAACAGAAACTATAATTATTTTCTTAGCTTCTTTTATCATATTTACTAATCTATTTATGTTATTAATAGAGAGTTTATCTAGTGAAAGATTTATATTATTTTTGATAGCTTCTATATAGTTATCTATATGAGGATTGGTATCTATATTAATAGTTTTTAATATGTATTTAAGCTCTGAAAAGCCTGATAAGCCTAGTTTACTACACATTCTAATAATTGTAGTTGTACTTACATTGTTTTCATCTGCCATTTTAGTTAAAGATTCTTTTTTTGATTTTTCTAAGTTTGAGTCAATATAATAAAAAATATGTTTTTCAGCATAAGTTAAATTATTTAGCTTATCAGAGAAGTAATTAACAAGAGTACTCATAGATATAACCTCCAAATAAAAAAATTGTATATTTAAAATCATTATACACATTTAGATATAAAAAAGTAAAATTATACTTTCATTGTATAACAAAAATTTATATAAGTATGTAATAATAGGCTTGTAAAAGATTGCAAAAGATATAAAGCGATGTACATTAAAATTAAAAAGGAGAGAATGAAGATGGATTTAAAAAAGATGACCAATAATAATCTTATTCTTTTAAATCAAAAGTGTTCAAATAAAAAAGAAGTAATAAAAAAATTAGTAGAAAGACTTTATGATGATAATATAATTTCATCAAAAGAAGAATTTTTACAAGCAGTTATGGAAAGAGAAGCACATTCTCCAACAGGGCTTGAAAGAGGAGTTGCTATTCCACATGGTAAGTCAACCACAGTAAAAAAAGCAGCTTTTGCAGTGGCAAGATTAGAAAAGCCTATAATGGATTGGGAAAGTGTTACTGATGACAATAATGTTGATTTAGTATTTTTATTAGCTATTCCAAAAGCTGAAGAAGGATCAACTCACTTAAAATTATTAGCTGAATTATCATCGGCTTTAATGTATGAAGATTTCACAACTAATTTGAAAAAGGCTAAAAATAGTAAAGAATTTATTGAAGCCTTAAATTATAAGAAGGAAAATAGTGAAGTTAAAGAATATAATAAGACGGTTTTAGCTGTTACAGCTTGTGCTACAGGAATTGCTCACACATATATGTCTGCTGAAGCATTAGAAAAGGCAGGAAGAGAAATGGGAGTTAGAATACTTGTTGAAAAGCAAGGGGCTAATGGAATAGAAGATAAGCATAGCAAAGAAGATATAAAAAATGCTGATGGAGTAATATTTGCATGTGATATAGCTGTTAAAAATATTGAAAGATATAATGGCAAAAATTTTGTTAAAGTAAAAGTTGCTGAACCATTAAAGGATGCTAAGGCTTTAATAAATAGAGTTTTAGAAAACCCAGAAGGAAAGGTAAATGGAGGAGAAGTAGCAGACACATCAAAGGATAATGAAAAGAAAAAGGGAATTTTATCTGAAATGATGGAAGCTGTAATGACTGGTATTTCTTATATGATTCCAGTTATAGTTGCAGCAGGTCTTATGATGGGAATAGCAAAGCTTTGGGCTATGGGACTAGGTCAAATAGATAACTTAGGGCAGCTTGGAGAAAGCTCAAATCAATTGTATGTATTCTTACATTATTTAGATAAGTTTGGTGGATTAATATTTAAGTTTATATATCCAGTATTTGCAGCTTATGTTTCTTATTCAATAGCCGATAGACCAGGTCTTGTACCAGGATTCATAGGAGGTGCTTTTGCCGGTGGATTACATTATACATTCTGGGGAGTTAAGGGTGGAATACCTTCAGGATTCTTAGGTGCTTTAGTATTAGGTCTAGTTGCAGGTTATTTAAGTAAATTCTTAAATGAGAAGATTAAATTACCAAAAAATCTTCAAGCAATGAAACCAATGTTTTTATTACCTGGTATATCAGTATTAACTATATTTATATTGAATTTTTATCTTATAGATCCAATTTTTGGAGGAATAAATGGTTGGTTATCGAATTTAATAGCTTCTTTTGATACAGGAAGTACGTTACTATTAACATCTGTAATAGCAGCTTGTACAGCGTTTGACCTTGGAGGTCCAGTAAATAAGGCAGCTGGAGCTATAGCTATGGGACTAGCGGCAGATGGCATATTTCCTCTAACAGGAAGAGTATTATCTATAATAATACCTCCAATAGGGTTGGGGCTTGCAACAGTTTTAGATAAATTTGTCGTTAAGAGAAGAGTATTTGATGAAAGTTTAAGAGTTGTTGGTAGTACATCAATTATGTTAGGACTTATAGCAGTAAGTGAGGGAGCTATACCATTTATGTTAAAGAACCCATTAATAACTATTCCAATTAATATGCTTGGTGCAATATTTGGATCATGTACTGCTGTTGCTTTAGGTGCAGTTCAGTGGAATCCATTACCAGCAATATGGGGATGGCCTTTAGTGGAGAACTTATGGGCTTATATAGTAGGGCTACTAGTAGGAACATTATTTATAGCTTTGGCAAATATATTTATAAGATATTACTTAATTAAAAAAGAAGAGAAGAACATAATGTAATAATGAATAAGGAACTAAAAACTATATTTATAGTTTTTAGTTCTTTCATTAGGAAGTAAAATTAGGAGGATAAGAATGAGTAGAAGAAAAAAGGTATATGTAGTACCACATTCACATTGGGATAGGGAGTGGTACTTTACAATAGAGGATTCAAACCTACTACTAAGTCAAAATATGTCATATCTTATGGATGTATTAGAAAAAAATTCAGAATTTAATTCATATACATTTGATGCTCAGCTTTCAATTGTTGATGAATATTTAAAAATTTATCCAGAAGATAGGGAAAAGTTAGAAAAATTAATAAAAGAAAGAAGAATCTTTGTAGGGCCTTGGTATACTCAAACTGATAGTTTATTAGTAAATAAGGAGTCTATAATAAGAAATTTACTATATGGAACAAGATTAGGAAATAAGTTAGGTCATTCTATGAAGGTAGGATATTTACCTGATATTTTTGGGCAAAATCAATATTTACCTTCAATTTTTAGAGAGTTTGATATAGAAAATAGTGTACTTCAAAGAGGGGTGTACACTGATGAGTTAAAGGGAAATTTGAACTTTAAATGGACTTCACCTGATGGAGAGACTGTAAAGGCAAACAATATTTTCTTAGGATATGGACCAGGAAAATTTTTATCATCAGATAAAGAGTATATAGAAGAAAAGCTTATGCCTATGCTTAAAAAACTAGAGGATTTAAATAAGGATTCAGATAATCTTTTATTACCAGCTGGTGGAGATCAAGTTCTTATTAGAGAGCACTTTCCAAAGGTTGTGAAAGAACTTAATGAAAAACAAGATAAGTATGAATTTATATTATCTAACTATGAAAATTTTATGGCGGATACTTGGAATGCTGATTTTGAAAATGAAATAAGAGGAGAGTTAATAGCTTGTCAAAAATCAAGAATCCATAATACTATAAAATCTCAAAGATATGATATTAAAAAAGCTAATTATGACGTGGAAAACAAGATACTTTATATTTTAGAGCCACTTGCTGTTATAGGAAAATCTTTAGGTTTAAAATATCCAACATCCTGGATAGATATAATGTGGAAATTATTATTTGATGTGCATGCTCATGATAGTATAGGTGGATGCAATTCTGATGATACAAATAGAGAAATTCTAAATAGATTAGAAAAGGTAAATAGAATTTGTTCAGGATTAATAAACATAATAAAGAAACAAATTACTATAGCAATTAGTAATAAGATTGGAAAGGAAAATATACTTGTACTTTTCAATACTAAGGTGCAAAACTCAATAGAAAATATCAAAACAGTAATATTCACTAAAGAAGAAAACTTTATACTAGAAAATTTAGATGGAAGCAATGTAAGCTTTGATTTAATAAAGCAAGATTATTTAAGCGGGGGAAAACAAGTTGTAGTAACAGCTGAGGGCGAAAAGGAGATAGAACTTCCAGGGTACTATAGAAGTGAAGTAGTTATAAATAATCAGGAGCTTTTAGCTATAGGATATAAGACTATAGTAGTTAATGATGGAACAATAAATAAAGAAAATATTCTAGAATCTATTAAAGAAAATAAAATAGAAAATGAGAGCTTTAAAATAGTGGTTCAGGATAATAATATTATATTAGTTAATAAGAAAACTAAAGAAGAAATTAAAAATATGTTCTACTTTGAGGATACTGAAGATTGTGGTGATTCTTATGATTATTCACCAGCAGAAAGTAATGAAAAAACACTTCTATTAGAAGCTATATTTTTAGGTGTTAAAAAATCTAGAAACATAAATAAGATGTTTATTCAGCATAAAGGATTTAACTTAAAAGCTGAAGAGGTAATTGTAAATACAGAAATAGAGCTTAGAAGTAATGAATCATTTATAAGAATAAAACACAGTATAGATAATAATGTTAAGGATCATAGGGTAAGAGTTATATTAAATAGTAACGTAAACAGTACAACATCTTTAAGTGATGAAGGATTTTCCTTTGTTGAGAGAAATAATATAAACACATGTTTTAATACATGGAGAGAAAAAGGCTTTGCAGAAGCTCCAGTACCTATATATTCCTTAGAAAATATAGTTGCATTAAAGAATGAAAATAATATTTATGGAATTATTGCTAAGGGAATTAAAGAATTTGAGATTTTAGATGATTCAAAGATAGCACTAACACTATTTAGAAGTGTTGGAGTACTTGGAAAAGATAATCTTCTATGGAGACCAGGAAGAGCTTCAGGAATAAATAATAAGGTTGTTTACACTGAAGATGCACAACTAATTAAGGAAATGAATTTCGAGTATGCAATAGCAATGATAGATTCAACAGAAGAAGAATTATTTAAGCTAGCAGATAAGTATATTGAAAGATACACAACTTATCAAAAGCAAAGCTTAAACCTTTTTGAAGAGAGATTGGAAAGATTTGAAATTCCATTAAATTATGAAGTTAATAAAGAGGAATATTCTTTAATTAAAATAGATAATTGTAATGTAATACAAAGTGTATTTAAAGAATCTTATGAAAAAGATGGATATATATTAAGACTATTTAATCCTAGTGATAAAGAGGAGAGTGTTAGTTTAATGGGAGATTTTAAAAAGTTAACATTAACTAATCTTTATGAAAGAGAGATTGAGGAGATCACAAAAGAAGTTAAAATTAAGCCTAGAGGATACGTAACTATAAAGGTAGGATTATAAATTTAGGAGGTCTTTATGAATAAACTAGAACTAATTAAATCTATAGTTGAAAAAATAAGATTTGTATATAATTCAGATTATAAAGAAGAATTTGAAGTGGAAATTGAAAAGCTAATAAATAAGTGGGATGAAGAAAGCTTTATAATACCAGAGGCTATTTCAGAAAAAAATGTATATTTAATAACTTATGGAGATAGTATTTATGAAGATGGAATACCAACAATAAGAACTTTAAATAAGTTTTTAAAGGAAAATGTAGAAGATACTATAACTGATGTACACATACTTCCAATGTTTACTTATACTTCTGACGATGGATTTTCTGTAGTTAATTATATGGAGATAGATAAAGATTTAGGAGATTGGAAAGATATAAAAAATTTATCTAAAGATTATAGATTAATGTATGACTTTGTAGCTAATCATATTTCTAAATCTAGTAGCTGGTTTAAGGGATACTTAAATAATGAAGAAAAATATAAGAATTATTTCATAAAAGATGATAATAACTTTGATAGTAAGAATGTAGTAAGGCCTAGAACATCACCGCTATTTCACGAATATAAAGGTGAAAATGGATTAAAGACAGCTTGGACAACATTTAGTGAAGATCAAATTGATGTTAATTTTGGACATTTCCCAGTTTTTTTAGAAATGACAGATATATTATTAAACTATGCCCAAAATGGTGCCACATCAATAAGATTAGATGCTATAGGCTTTTTATGGAAGGAATCAGGTACAAGTTGCATGCACCTTCCACAAACTCATGCCATTATTGAGATTTGGAGAATGCTTTTAGATTATTTTAAGCCAAATACTCAAATAATAACAGAAACTAATGTACCTCATAAAGAGAATATAAGTTATTTTGGTGATACAACTAACGAAGCTAATATGGTGTATCAATTTGCTCTACCACCATTAGTTTTACATACTCTTACAACTCATAACTCTAAAAAGTTAAATGAGTGGGCTAAAACTATAGATAAGGTATCTAACACGGCCACATACTTTAATTTTCTATCAAGTCATGATGGCATAGGAATGAGACCAACAGAAGGTATATTATCTGACGAAGAAAAGCAACTTTTAGTAGACAAGGTTATTAAAAATGGTGGTAAGGTTTCTTATAAGAATAATACTGATGGAAGTAAGTCTGTATATGAGCTTAATATAAATTATAATGATGCTATTATAAATTTAGAAGAGGATATTGAATTAGAAAGTCAAATTAATAAGATAGTTGCTTCAAATTCTATATTATTATCTTGTGTAGGAGTACCAGCAATATACTATCACTCACTATTAGGTTCAAAAAATGACTATAAAGGCTTAGAAGAGTCAGGAATAAATAGAAGGATTAATAGAGAAAGACTTGAGTTCTCAAGAATATCTACTGAATTAAAGTTAGATGAAAGAAGAAAAAAGATATTTAATAGAATAAAGGAATTAATTAAAATAAGAAAAGAACATTCTGCATTTTCACCATTTGCGTCTCAAAAGGTTTTAAATCTAGGAGAAAATATATTTGCTTTAGAAAGATTTAATGAATACACAAAGGAGAAAATAACTTTTATAGTAAATATAGATTCTAAAATATCAAAAGTAAATTCAATTATTTCTGGTAAAGATATAATTACAGGTAGAGAAATAAGTAGTAACATAGAATTAAAACCGTATGAATTCTTATGGATAAAGTAAATTAAAATAAGATATTGATATATTTTGAAATCTACTAACTACATAGGAGTGAACTTATATGGGAATTAAAAAAATTATATTAGCACCAGATTCATTTAAGGAAAGCATGACAGCAAAGGAAGCTTGTTTTGCTATGGAAAAGGGAATAAAAGAAGTATTTAAAGATGTTGAATGTGTTCATGTACCTATGGCGGATGGTGGAGAAGGAACGATGGAATCTTTAGTTGATGCTACAGAAGGTAAATTATATACTGTAGAAGTTACAGCACCATTAGGAAATAAAATAGAAGCAAAATTTGGTGTTTTGGGAGATGGTGTAACAGCAGTAATAGAAATGGCAGAAGCAAGTGGACTTAATTTAGTTAAAAGAGATGAAAGAGATCCATTAGTTACAACTACTTATGGTACAGGAGAACTAATAAAATCAGCGTTAGATATTGGAGCAAAGAGGCTGGTTATAGGATTAGGTGGAAGCGCTACAAATGATGCTGGAGCAGGGATGCTTCAAGCTTTGGGAGTAAGTTTAAAAGATAAGAATAGAAATGAGCTTAAATTTGGCGGAGGAGCTTTAAAAGATTTAGAAACCATAGATTTAAGTAATTTTGATAAGAGAATTTTAGAAACAGAGATAGAGGTAGCTTGTGATGTAAAAAATCCTCTAACAGGGAAAGATGGAGCGAGTTATGTATTTGGACCTCAAAAAGGAGCCAGTAAAGAGACTATAGAAATTTTAGATAAAAATTTAAAGCATTATGGAAATATAGTTAGAAAAGAATTAGGTAAAGAAATAGATAATATAGAGGGAGCTGGGGCAGCAGGAGGCCTTGGAGCAACCCTTGTAGGTTTTTGTAATGGGAAACTTAGAAGTGGAATAGATCTTGTGATTAAGTATTCAAAGTTAGAGGAAAAGATAAAGGATGCAGATTTTGTTTTTACAGGAGAAGGAAGTATAGATTTTCAAACTAAGTTTGGAAAAACGCTAGTTGGAGTTGCAAATATAGCTAAGAAATATGATATTCCTGTAATTGCCTTTGCTGGTAAAGTTGGTTCGGATATCGAAGAATTATACGATTTAGGAATAGATTCAGTTATAGGAATAATGTCTGGAGTAGCTACTATAGAAGAAGCATTAAAGAATGGGAAAAATAATTTAGAAATTTCAACTAATAATATAGCAAGAATAATTAAGCTATCAGAAAAAATATGCATTCAGAGGAAGAGTTTATAGGAATTAGGGATATTTTCTTTGTAGAATTTAGTAAAGCCATTAGAGTGTGCATAAATAAAATCCACGATAAATTATCGTGGATTTTTTAAGTAAAATATTTTTTATTACAATATCTCTAATACTTCTATTGTATATTTATCTTCGGGAGCATTAACTTCAACTATATCATGAGCTTTTTTGCCTATTAATGCTTTTCCTAAATCTGATTCAATGCTTATAAACATATTTTCAGGATCGGAATCCATAACAGTTACTAATGTTAATACATCTTCGAAGTCATCTTCTACAAATCTGATTTTAGCTTTACTATTAATACCTAATGCCGATTTATCTATATCTTTATCATCTACAACAGTTGCCGTTGAAATCATAGTTAGCAAATATTGAATTCTATTATCATTTTCTCTGTAATTTGCACAAGCTTCTTTATATTCTGCATTTTCAGATCTATCACCATGTGCAGCGGCTATTGCCTTTTCTTTTGCAATTTCTGCTCTTTTTACAGTCATTCTATATTCTAATTCTTCTCTTAACTTTTTTATATTTTCTTCTGTTAATGTATTATTCATAAAAACCAAATCCTTCCCAAATATATCATGTTAATATTATATAATATATAGAAAAAAATAAAAGATATTTTATCTAATTATAAAAATTAAAAATAGAAGATAGGCTAAATATAAAAGATAGTAATCAATATAATTAACACTGACAGGTTTGTGTCAGTATTAATATGATATTATTACTTTAAAATTAATTAAAAGATATAATTCTTATATGAGATAGAAATAAAAAACATAAGGAGGTTTTTCTATATATGTAATTTAATATATATAAAAAGATAAGAATAAGAAAATTTTTATGAAGAAAAGAAGTGGAGAAATATGAGGAAAATTAATATGAGAGATATAAAATATATTTTTATATATGGTAATATGTTATGCAGAAAATAGAAAGGCTAATGGCTATTATTTTAGCATTAAAAAAGAATAAGAAAATGACTGCTAAAGAGTTAGCGGATACTTTCGAGGTAGATATTAGAACGATTTACAGAGATATTCAAGCTTTAAGTGAAATGAATATACCAATAATATCTTATACTGGAAGTGAAGGGGGATATGAAATATTAGAAAATTATTTTATACCTCCAATTATGTTTAACGAAGATGAAGTTTTTTCTTTACTTTTATCTAAAAAAATTATTGATACAGTTAATATTCCAGGCTATTCAGCTTTTATAAACTCTGCATTTTTAAAAATAGAAAATATAGTTCCTAAATGTTTAAAAAAAGATTTTGAGGATATTCAAAATAAAATAATTTTTGATTTAAAATATAATGATATAAATATAGAAAATGCTTATGTTTTTGATATTGTAAAAAAAGCTCTTAAAAATAATTTGAAAATGAAAGCAATTTATAATGAAGATGCTAAATCTAATTTAGTGGAGCATATAATAAGAGCTTATGGCATAGTTTTTGAGGATGGAATATGGTATATTGTTGCATTTTCAGAATTAAGTAATTCAAAAATACGCTTAAATATTGAAAGAATAAAGAGTATTTCATTATTAGATGAAGTGTTTGAGGATACTAAAGATTCTAATATGGAAAATTACTATAGTACAAGTTGTTTTAAAAGCGCATATAGAAACAAGGAAAGTGTACTTATAAAATTAAAAATAAAGAAAGAACTATATCCTGATATAAAAGACTATGTATTTTTTAAATATGGTGAAATTATTGAAGAAAAAGATAGTTATATTATAGATATAAAAACCATGAAACCAGATTTTTATATATCTCTTGCATTTAGGTTTTTTAGAAGCATGGAAGTTGTAGAACCTTTATGGATTCGTGAAAAGATTAAAGAAGAATTAAATAATTTAAATAAAATTTATGAAAGTTGATCTTAAGCATTAAAGTACAAACAATATATTAAATAATAGAGTTAGATAAATTTAGGGGGAGTTTATATGATTAAAGAAATTGAAACTCGTAGAAGTGTAAGAAAATATAGTAATAAACCTGTAGAAGATGAGAAAATTATTAAATTGATTGAAAGTGCAAGACTTGCTCCATCAGGTAGGAATAAACAGCCTTGGCATTTCATTATAGTTAAATCAGAATCAACTAAGGAAAAAATATCAAAAGTATCTCATGATCAAAAATGGATGAATACTGCACCAATTCATATTGTGTGTGTTGCAGATATACGTGAAAGAATAGAAGAGGATATAGAGATATCTCTTAATGAGAGTAGTCCACAACCAGAGCTTAAAATTGTAATAAGAGATGTTTCAATTGCAATAGAGCATATGGTACTTGAGGCTGAAAGGTTAGGATTAGGTACGTGCTGGGTTGCTTGGTTTACTCAAGATGAAATTAGACCAATATTAAATATACCAGAGGATAAATATGTAGTAGCTGTTATCCCTGTTGGATATGCAGATGAAACTCCTAAATTTCGTCCAAGAAAGAATATAGAAGAAATAATACATTATGAATATTGGTAAAGATTAGTGTATTTGGATTTTTACTTTACTATTTACAAAATAATAACATTTAAATTGTTGACCATATGGTTTGTTTTTGTTAGAATAAAAATAGACCATATGGTCTGTATTTGTTTGGAGGAAAGGAAATGAAGCAAAAAGAAAAAAATAAAATTAGCAAAGATAAAATATTAAATGCAGCTATTGTAGAATTTGGAACTAAAAATTATGAAAATGCATCTTTAAACAATATTTGCAATGATAATAATATTTCAAAAGGACTTATCTATCATTATTATAAAAATAAAGATGATTTATTTTTAAGTTGCGTAAAGTATTGTTTTGATGAATTTGTAGGTTATATTCAAAGTGAAGAATCTAATGAAAATGATTTTCAGAATATTATGCAAAAATATTTAGATTTAAGATATCGGTTTTTTAGGGAGAATATTTATTTAAGTCATATATTTTTTAATGCAGTTTTACAGCCACCTATGCATTTAAAAAAAGAAATTAAAATTCTAAGGAAGAATTTTGATAATCTTAATATAAGTAATTATAGATTTGCTTTAAGTAAAATAACGCTAAGAGAAGGTATAACAGAGGAAGAAGCAATAGAATATTTTTTGATTTTTCAAGAAATGTTCAATGGATATTTTGAAAGTAAAACATATGAGGACTGTGAGCTTAATGGTTTGATTAAATCACATGAAATCAAGCTTGAAAAAGTATTAAATATTATGCTTTATGGAATTATAAAGGAGGAATAAAAATATGGTATTTTCAATATTAAAATTATCATTAGCAGTTGTATTTGCCTTTTTTATGGGTAAATTAATTTCAAAGATAAAACTACCAGCTATTTTAGGATGGTTACTTACGGGGATGATACTTGGTCCTCATGCAGTAGGACTTATAAATGAAACTATTTTAAATGCTCAATGGTATCAAATTATTATACATATTCTAGAGTGTGTAGTAGGGCTTCTAATTGGAACAGAGTTAATTTGGAAAGAAATTAAAAAATCAGGTAAACAACTTATAATAACAACTTTAACTCAATCCTTAGGAACATTTTTTATAGTTAGTTTAGTTTTTGCAGTTGTATTTTACTTTGCAGGTATCCCATTATATCTTGCGTTTATTTTTGGAGGTATTGCTCTTGCAACAGCTCCAGCACCAGCATTATCAATTGTAAGAGAGTTTAAAACAGATGGGCCTGTAACTAGAACACTAATTCCTATGGCAGCACTTGATGATATGGTGGGAGTCGTTGTTTTCTTTTCAACTATTGGAATTATATCTGCTAATATTTCGGAACAAAAGGTTCCTATATATATAGTTTTATTTGTTGTTTTATTACCAATCATCATTGGAGTAGCTACAGGATTCTTGGCAGGATTGTTACTTAAAAAAGAGAATACATTACAAAAAACTATGTTTATTTTAATAGTAACTATATTGATATCTGCAGGTATAGGATTTATATTTAATAATATAATTTTACCTAAGCCAGTATTAAACTTTATGTTAATCGGAATGGCTTTTTCAGCTACATTTGCTAATATGATTTCAGAAGATAGATTAAAGGAAGTAATGAGTGCATTTAGTCCTATTTTAGATATATCTATGATAATAGTAATATTAAATTTAGGTGCACCACTTGATTATCATTTAATATTAGGCGCAGGTTTATTTACTGCAATTTATATTATTTCAAGAGCGATAGGAAAGTATAGCGGAGCATTTTTTGGAGCATCTATTACTAATTCACCACAAACTGTAAAGAAGTATTTAGGATTTACATTATTGCCGCATTCAGGAGTATCATTAGTATTTACAGGAATAGCAGTTTCAACTTTAGTAGGACCGGCTCCAGAATGTGCAAAAATTGTACAAGGTACAATAGCAGCAGCAGCAGTAATAAATGAAGTCATTGCAGTAATTATTGCTAAGAAAGCTTTTGAATGGTCAGGAGAGTTTAATAAGAAAAATGATGTTGAACTTTGTGAAAGTAATTAATATAAATATAAAACGGAATTAATTTATTAATAATAAATTTCTAAGTATAAGAATTTTAAGTTGTAAGTAAAGTAGATTTGCTTACAACTTTTTTAGTTTATATTTATTTTAGTGTTAGTGATACTAGAAAATATATTAATTTAGCAAAGGATATGATTGAGAAAATAAAACAAAAACATAATTATAAGTTAAGTAAAATTCAAGACGTAATTTTTGAATAATTAAAAAAGTTATATAGTAAATATGTTTATTATATATTATGATATAATGAAACATAAAAAATAATTTTATGATTGAACGGAGTGTGAAATTGATGGAAAACAAAAGTACAGATGTTGCAAAAGCATCTATTATGATGGCTATATCAACAAGAGAATCTGAGGAGGTATTAATAAAAGATTTTAAAAATAAAGAAATATTAGCTACAGCTGTAGATATAGGTGGTGATTTTTCTAAGTCAACAGCTAAAATAATAGAAAGAACTTTGGTTGCTGCTAAAAGAAGTGGATTAATTTATGATTGCCATCTTCATGATGGAGCAGTAGCAGGAGCTACTAAAGAAGTGCTTATGCAAATAGCACCTAAGGCATATGGATTAAATGTTGGAGGGAAAATAGGAATTGCACGTTCACATGAACATATAAGTGTATCCATATTTTTAAGTGGTGGATTACTTCATTTAAATGAGGTAATTATGGGAGTTGCTCATAGGTCTATTCCTGAATTACATATATAATTTAGTTTAAATTAGCATTAAAAAAGAGATATAGATAAACATTTATTGTATAATATTTTCAAAATAAAACAAAAAAATTCAATAATTATTTATTGACAATGATTATAAATTGATATATTATAAGTCTAACAAAAACACATCAATATTTATTATTGAGATTAATAATTACTGATGTAAATAGAAAAGTAGTTTTGTAGTATAGAAGAAATGTAGTTTTGTAGCATATTGTGTTTAAAAAGCTGTCTTTTTCAAGATAGCTTTAATTTTATAAAAAAATTATATATATGGAGGATGGTAGTATGGTAGGAAAGAAAATTCTTACATCAATTTTGGGTGCTGTAATTAGTACCTCTATTCTAGTTGGCTGCAGTAATGATAACGCAGCAAAATCAAAAAAAATTGCAAATATAGGAGTTCTTCAGTTTGTTGAACACTCAGCTTTGGATTTATCCTTAGAAGGTTTTAAAGCTGGACTTGAATCAAAGGGGCTTAAAGAAGATGTTGACTTTACAATAGATCTTCAAAATGCTCAAGGTGATATACCTACAGCTCAAACTATGGCAAACAATTTTGTGTCAAATAAAAAAGATTTAATATTTGCAATAGCTACTCCAGCTGCACAAGCAGCTTATAATCTAACAAAACAAATTCCAATATTATTTACAGCTGTTACAGATCCTGTTAAGGCAGAACTGGTAGAATCAATGGAAAAATCTAATACTAACGTTACTGGGACAAGCGATGAGTTACCTTTAGATAAGCAGTTTGATTTAATAAAAAAACTAATACCTAATGCAAAAAAAATAGGAATATTATATAACACAAGTGAAATAAACTCTGAGCTTCAAGTAAAAAAAGCTACAGATTTAGCTAAGGAGAAAGGGTTTGAAATAATTTCTTTAGGTGTTAATAGTTCTAATGATATGTCTCAAGGATTGGCTAATATATTGCAAAAAGTAGATGTATTATATACTCCAACTGATAATTTAATAGCTTCATCTATGCCACTTATAAGTGAAAAGGCTATAGAAAAGGGTATTCCAGTTATAGGTGCTGAAAAAGCTCATGTAGATGGTGGAGCTTTAGCTGCAGAAGGAATTGATTATTACAACTTAGGATTCCAAACAGGTATAATGGCTTCTGAGATTATTGCAAATGGAAAGAATCCTAAAGATATGTCTGTAGAAACTTTAAAGGAAACAACTTTAGTTATAAATGAATCTACAGCTAAAAAATTAAATATTGAAATACCTGAAGACTTAGCAGCAAAAGCCAAGTTTGTAAAGGATGGTGGGAATTAATGCAAGATATTCTTATAAACATCCTTGAACAAGGTTTAATTTTTGGAATGCTTTCTATTGGAGTATATATAACTTATAAAATTTTAGATTTTCCTGATCTATCTGTAGATGGAACTTTTGTTTTAGGAGGCGCTGTAAGTGCAGCAGCATTACTAAAGGGTTTAAATCCATATTTATCTCTATTATTAGCATTACTTTCTGGGATAATAGCAGGTGGGGTAACTGGATTTTTAAATGTAAAGTTAAAGATAACTAATATTTTATCAGGAATTTTAGTTATGATAGGATTATATTCTATTAGTTTAAGAATAATGGGTAAGGCAAATATAGCTTTATTTTCTAAAGACAATATATTTGAAGGTTCAAACTCTAAAATTATAATTATTTTAATAATGGCAATAGTAGTAAAATTAAGCATGGATTTATTTTTAAAGACTAAATCAGGTTTTTTACTAATAGGAGCAGGAGATAACCCTCAAATGGTAACATCTTTAGGGGTTGATGTTGGAATGATAAAAATTTGGGGACTTATGATTTCCAATGGAATAGTTGCTTTTTCGGGAGGGCTAATGGCCCAATATCAAAAATTTTCTGATATATCAATGGGAACAGGAACAATAATTATAGGGCTTGCTTCAATAATATTAGGTGAATCATTATTTAAAAATGTTAAAATTTTAAAAAATACTTCTATTATTGTATTAGGTGCTATTTTGTATAAATCAACAATATCAATAGCTTTAGCTCTTGGATTACCACCAACGGATTTAAAACTTATAACAGCTTTAATAGTAGTAATTGCACTTAGTTTTAATAAAAATGCAATTAAAATTAATATAAGAAAGCTATTTACAAAAGGAGGTGAGGATCTTGCTGAAGTTAACGAATATAACTAAAGTAGTTAATAAAGGAACTGTAAATGAAAAAACAATTTATAAGAACCTTTCATTAGAGATAAATTCTGGTGATTTCGTAACTATAATAGGTAGCAACGGAGCTGGTAAATCTACACTTTTAAATATTATCTCAGGATTAACTAATCATGATAACGGCAATATATTTTTAGAGAATAAGTCTATAGGAAGTTTACCAGAGTTTAAAAGAACAAAGAAAATGGGTAGAGTTTTTCAAAATCCTGAGCTTGGAACAATACCATCTATGACAATATTAGAAAATATGTCTATGGCATTTAATAAGAGTAATCCATTTGGATTTTCATTTGGGTTAGGAAGTGATAAAATTGAATTTTTTAAAGACCTTTTAAAAACCTTAGATCTAGGACTAGAAAATTCTTTAAATACTAAAGTATCATTTTTATCAGGTGGGCAAAGACAAGCTCTTACTTTATTGATGGTAAGTTTATCTGAACCTAAGATTTTACTTTTAGATGAACATACAGCAGCGCTAGATCCTAAAACATCTGAAATTATAATGAAACTTACTGATAAAATAGTTGCCCAAAATAATATTACAACTCTTATGGTAACACATAATTTAAGTCATGCTATAAATTATGGCAATAGAATTATAATGTTTCATAATGGGGAAATTATATTAGATTTATCTGGTGATGAAAAAAAGCTTTTAACTAAAGAAAAGATTTTAGAAATATTTAATTCTGAAGAAAATAATAAAATCTTAAATGATGAAATTGTGTTAAACTAATATACTAGTGAAATAAGGCTAATGGGCTTTTTCTAAGCGAAATTAATACTAAATTAGTAGGATTTAATAATATAATTAAAGAATAGTATAAAAATTTAAAAGATGATTTCTATATTTTTAGAAGTCAACTCAGAGTGTCGACAAAGTCGACACTCTTTTGTTTTGATGTAAAATACTGATTGGGTGATTAAAAATGTTGATAAAGAAAAACAATGAAGGAAGAAATAAAATAGTATTGTAAGTTAACTACATAGATAGCTTTTAATCAATAGGCATTAGTTCAAATTATTAACTATGGCCAATCCATACCACAAGTGGATTTACCATATATATTTGATAGATTTTA
Organism: Clostridium sp. LS3; assembly: GCF_055330225.1. NCBI lineage: Bacteria > Bacillati > Bacillota > Clostridia > Eubacteriales > Clostridiaceae > Clostridium > Clostridium sp. LS3. The sequence goes on along the minus strand of NZ_CM143921.1, from coordinate 2,799,822 downwards.
TAGAATAGAAAAATCAAGAAATAGTAATATAGGAGGTTCTGGATTAGGCCTATCAATAACCAAAAATATTATAGAGCTCCATAATGGAACTATATCTGCTTATAGTGATAATGATAAAACTATATTCGAAGTTAGATTGCCAATAGAACTAATTTAAAATAATATTTATTTAATCAATTAAGGTATTTCGAGGTTATCATTTTAAATACCTTTCATATTTAAATAAATTTGTATTTTAATATTTATATAAGAGAAAGAAAAAAGCTAAATATTGAATATAGTATATAAGTAAGTTATTTTGTGAAAAAATAGTATGTGATAAAATATACATAAGTTACAATAAATATTTTATATGTTATTAAGACGTATAACTAATTAATAGTGTTCAAGTAAAATTAGTGTTTTAAAAACTTATGTAAAGTAAATAGTAAAGTTTATACATTTAAAGGGATGAGAATAATGAACAATTTTAAGGTTAGTGATTTTCTAAAAAGGGTTTCAGTAATAATACTAGTAATTTTATTTGTTAATGGTCCACTAGTTGCTTATGCTAGAGCTGGCGGTGGAGGCAGCGGAGGTGGAGGAGGTGGAGGAGGTGGCGGCGGAAGCAGCAGCTCGTCTCACGGTGGTTCACCAGGTGGAAGTTATAGAGGAAGAAGTAATCCAATAGCTTCAATAATTAATATTGGTATGTTTGTTATTATTGGATCAGCAGGAACAATTGTTTTAAAAGTAAGACTTAGTAAAAAGAAAGTAAAAAGTATTTCTGCTATAAAGAGTTTAGCTAAGAATGATCATAATTGGGATTATGATAATATAAAGAATGACATAGAAGAAGCTTTTTATAAGGTTCAAATTGCTTGGATGGAGAGAAATCAAGATTTAGCTAAAGAGTATATGAGTGAAAAATTATACATAAGGCATAAATCAAAAACAGAATGGATGAAAGTAAGAAAAGAAAAAAATATCTTAGAAAAAATGAAATTATTGAGTACTACTCCTATTGCATTAAAAGATGAGGATGGAACTAGTAATGATTGTTTATGGATTCATATAAGAGCAAAATCAATTGATTACACAATAAATGAGGAAACAAATCAAATAATAGAAGGTAATAAGTATAGAGTTACTCATTTTGAAGAGTATTGGAAGTTTATAAAAAGCGAAAAAAGATGGGTATTATATGAAATAAAACAAATTGATGATATTAATGATTTGGATTTCTTTGATATAAATATAAAAGATAAAGAATCTAAGTGATAGTAAAATATTTATAAAAAGAAGTTTAAGTTAATAAAAAGAGGTTTAAAGTAGTTGCTTTAAATCTCTTTTTAAATATTTCTAGTAAATTTAATGACTAAGATCAGTTAACAAGGAGAATTAAAATAAACATTATTATAGTCGGTGCAGGTAAAGTGGGATATACTTTGGCTAAATATCTATCCATAGAAGGAGATAATATAATTGTTATAGATAATAAAGATAAAGCTTTAGAACATATTAATAATAATTTGGATGTAATGTAATGTGAATTAAGGGAATTGCATTAGTTTAAAAGTGTTTGATGAAGCTATTTATATGGCCTTATATTGCAATATCTATAGTTGTATTTTATGGGCTTTACTTAATAATAATATTTTACAAGACTTTTTTTCTATTTTGATATATAATAGACTAAATGGAAAAAAATGTAAAATGGTATGATGAGGGTATGGGAGGTATAATTATGTTTGATTTAAAAGGTAAAATAGCAGTTGTTACAGGTTCATCAAGTGGGCTTGGAAAGGATGCAGCAATTGCATATGCTAAAGAAGGTGCTAATGTATGTTTATTAGCAAGAAGAGCTGAGAAAATAGGAGAATTAGCTAAAGAAATTGAAAGTTTAGGAGTAAAGGCTATCGCTGTTAAATGTGATGTTACAGATGAAGAAGAAGTAAAAGTAGCAGTAGAAGCTATAGTTAATGAATTTGGTAGAATTGACATTTTATTAAATAATGCAGGTATAGCAGTTCGTGGTGGGGTAGACACACTTAGTGAAGACGATTGGAATAAGAGTATGGATACTAATGTAAAAGGTATTTATTTAATGAGTAAGTATATTATTCCAGTTATGAAAAAACAAAATTATGGTAAGGTAGTTAATGTAAGTTCAATTAATGCATTATTAGCAGATAAAAATGATGTGTTTATTAGACATTCTTATAATGCTTCCAAGGCGGCAGTTTTAGGGCTATCAAGAGGTATGGCAGCATCTTATGCTCAATTTGGTATAACAGTAAATTCTGTTTGCCCAGGATTATTTGAATCTGAAATGACTGAAGATACATTATTTAAATCTCAAGAATTTTTAGCTAAGTATAATTTGCTTTGTCCAACATCTAGACCAGCTAAAAAAGGTGAGTTAAATGGAACTATTTTATATTTTTCTTCTGATGCATCAAGTTATGTAACAGGACAACATATTGTAGTAGATGGTGGATTATCAATAGTATAATATAATAAATATTAAAGGGTGAAATATCACCTTTTAATTTTTTACTTAAAATGTATAAAATATTAAGAGAGAACTTCGATAGAAATATAGAATGAGAAATAAGATAAAAAATAAAGGTGTTGGAATCTAGGGGGGATTACATTGAGAAAATTATTAGTAGTTATTGATTATCAAAAGGATTTTGTTGATGGAACATTAGGGTTTGAAAAAGCTATAACTTTAGAAGCAGGAATATATGATAAAGTAAATAAATATTTAGATAATAATGATAAGGTGTTATTTACTTATGACACACATTTTGAAGATTATTTAAAAACTAGAGAGGGAAAAAACTTACCGATTATGCATTGTATAGAAGGTACAGAAGGTCATAAACTATATGGAAAGTTAAAAGATTTCTGGGGTAGAGAAAATACGATACATTATAAAAAACATTGTTTCGGAATGTCTCCAAGTGATATGCTAAAGTTAGCTGATGAAATAGGAGAAGATATTGAAGAAATTGAGATTGTTGGAGTAGTTACTAATATATGCGTAATAAGTAATGTTGTAATGTTTCAATCACAATACAAAAATGCTAATGTTATAGTTGATGGAAGTCTTTGTGCTAGTTTTGATGAATCCTTACATGAAAAAACTTTAGATGTAATTGAAGGATTACAAGGAAAGGTAGTAAATAGAGAGAAACAATAACAATAAATTAAATAAGAAAACATCTTTTTAATGTTAATGCCTTCTGACAAAGTGTCAGAGGGCTTCATTTTATTTAAAAGAATATTTATTAACTTTATGGCACATTTTTTATGTAAGAGAATAGCATATTATTGGAAGGGAGGAATTCAAAAATGAATTTAGAAGGAAATAATTATTATAGGGACCTACATTCTTTACAGGATGAATGCAAAAGATGTTTACACTTTCATGTTGTTGTAACAATGGTAGACGGAAGTACGCTTGATGGAATTATCCAAGATATGGATAAGGATCGTGTTATAATATTAGTTGGTGAGGATGTAATGGAGCAAGATGATGGAATGCAGTTTGATCCACAACGACAAGGTGGACGTCAGCAAAGAAGATTTAGACGTTTTAGACCTAGAGCGTTTCCATTTAACTCGATAGCTGGATTAGCTCTATTAGGATATCCTTTCTTTGCACCACCATTTTTCTTCCCTGTTTGGTAATCATTGACAAGTGATATTGTAAATAAACGCGTAGTAGCATTTTTCGTTATCTGTAATTTACCAAGTTATTTTTTTAATAACGAGGTTTCTAAAATAATAACTGGAAGTGAATTTTAAATAAAATAATCACTTCCAGTTATTATTTTTATGGTGATAATTAGAATTATTTAAGTTTATAGTTAGTAAGTTATATAAAATTCAATTATATTAAAAGTAATAGATATCATCCAAATGCATTTTATAGTTAAAGAATATAGACCTAACAACATAAAAATTATTGAAAAAAATTTGTTATATATTTATTAGATATATCAATAAAGCTTTTAAGTGAATCATTAATTTGTATATTTTTATTTACTACAAATTTAATTGTTAGTTCATTAAAATAATCTTTTAAATCATAAACATTAAAATTGTGCTTTTTAGGTAGAATGCTTTTAGGTAAAAGTGATACCCCCAATCCCTCAGATATACCTTTAAGAATAGATTCTAAAGTATCAAATTCAATTATATTAGTAGGCTTAGAATTATTAATAGTAAACCACTTTTTTAGAAGGTTACGATAGGGACAATTATTATCTGTAGCTACTATTATTGGTGCTGTAATATTACTAGTGTCATCAATATTTATAGAGGATATTAGAGCAAATTCTTCTTTGAAACTAAAGACTTCCATAACTTGTGCAGATGTATAATTATCATATATAAAAGCACCATCTAGATCACCTTTTATAAGATTATCTAGAAGAGCCTCTTTTTTTTCTGTTTTTAATTCTAAAGATATTGTAGGATTTTCTTCGTGAAATAAAGTAAATAATTTAGGTAATTGAGATGCAGAAATAGTCTGGGTAGCACCGATTTTAAGTTTACAATTAATTTTAGGAAAGATGAATTCTTCGTAAGCTTCATCTACTAAATTAATGATTTTATCTGCATATTTAAGTAGCTTTTCTCCTTGGGAAGTAATAATGGCACCTTTATTGTTCCTTATAAATAAAGTAGTTTTCAATTCACTTTCAAGCAATTTAATTCTCATCGTAATATTTGATTGTGCATATCCAAGATTTAAAGCCGCTTTTGATATAGATTTTTCATAAGCAACCATTTGGAATATTCTTAAATCGTTAATCTCCATACTATAAATACCTTTCAAAATAGTAATTTATATATTTAATATCACTAATAATGATATTAAATATTATTTATAAGTATTATACAATTTTTATATAGAGAGTTAAACTATAAGTGTTAAAACTAATAAATAAATTATTAAATAATATAATTAAAATTATTACCAATTGATTTGAAAATTAAGTTTTAGTTGAAGCATACAAGTGAAATAGAAAGCAAAGAGAGGATATAATTAAATGATAGCAACTCAATATAATATTGTATTACCAAGTAATTATGATATGAAGATAATAAAGGATAGAGTAAAGGATAATGGATATAAAACAGATGGATTTGATGATTTGAAATTTAAACTATATTTAATAACTGAAAAAGGAAAAAATAAAAACTTACAGAATAGTTATTGTCCTTTATATCTTTGGAAGGATAGCAATGGATTAAACAAGTTTTTATTTAATGGATTTTATGATAATATAATAAGTTCTTTTGGATGGCAACAAGTAAATATAGGAATACCATTAATTGATACAACAACATATAAAATTAAAGATATTAAATATTTATTTGAAATAACAAGAGAAATATCACCACAAGAAAGTTTAAGGAATATAAAAGATGAAATAGAAAAAGAAATGCCTAAGATTGAAAATGTTGAATATGTAGTCATTTATAACCCAGATAAATGGAAATATAATATTTTTTATTTTATAGATGATCTAAGTAAGGTAAAAACAGAAAAAGGGATAGTTTATAATATACTTCATGTATCACAAGAATAACACCATGATTTTTATATCTATTTAAAGACTTATTAAATAGATTATAAAAATTTTATTTTTATAAATTAAAAGGATATTTAAAGTAATTTGCTTTAAGTATCCTTTTTTTACTAACGTTATTTAAATTATTAAGAGAAATATATATCAAAAATAAAGAAAAGCGTGATGAATTATGAACTAATTGATTATTGGTGGAATAAAATAATATATATAATGTTTTTTTACGTCTATAGTTAGATTATTATAAACAAAAGATAGAAATGAGTGATAAATTATGTTCAATATGAGACAAGGGAACTATAGATATATTGGTTCAGGTTCATCACGAAATGTATTTGACTTAAGAAATGGATATGTTATGAAAGTGGCAAAAAATAGAGCTGGAATTGCACAGAATAAGACTGAATATAGAATCTCATCAATAGATTCCTCGCATTTATTTGCAAAAGTTATAAAAGCTTCAGAAGATTTTAGTATCGTAATAATGAAGAAAGCATATAAGATAAATGATTTTGATGAGGTACTTGATTATTTTAGAGTTAGAAGCATTGAAGAACTCTTTAGTTTAAGGAAATTTAAGAATATTAAATACAAATATAATTTATTATCGGGTGATTTATGTAGAGCCAGTAGTTGGGGAATAATTAATGGAAGACCAATAATTATTGATTACGGTTTTACAAGAAAAGTTAGACAAAAGTATTATGATGATTTTTAAAAATAGAGTAGTATTCTATTAAGAATGTAAAATAGTCTGTGAATCTTTTATAATAATAATTTATTATAGCATCTTCTGAAGCTTACACAGGCTATTTTACACTACCTAAAAGTGGTTAAATTCTAATAAAAATTAATTACATTTTCATAAAGTTAGTTTTTTAACCGCCAAGAGTAACATCTTGTTCGTTATACCACTCTAAAGCATTATAGAAATCCTTAGAAGTGAAATCAGGCCAATAAGAGTCTATTACATAAAAGTCAGAGTAAACAGACTGAACTGGTAAAAATCCACTAAGCCTTCTTCTACCTCCCCATCTTACAATAAGGTCAATTCTAGAAATGTCCTCTGAATGTATATAAGGTAAAATGTGCTTTTTGGAGGAATGAGATTCTTTTAATAAATTCAAATCCCATTCCCAACCGTAGTGAATTAAGAAGTTTACTTTAATACCACCAGATCCAAACTTTTGCCTAGTAGTAAATAAAAGCAACTCTTTTGGAAAATTTTTTGATTCAGTATTTCCAATTACTAATATTTCACAATCTTCTTTTGTCAAAAGCATGACAGAGTCAATACAAGCTTTGATAAATGCAAGCTTCTGCTCAGAAGGTCGTTTAGTGTTATCTACAGTAAAACCATAGAATGTTATTTCTTTTATATTTTCTTTCTGACAAAGTTTAAATAATTCTAGGCCAGGATTTATCCCGTACTCATATCCTTTATCTTTTGTTAGATTATTTGATAAAGCCCAACGTCTATTACCATCAGGAATTATTCCAACATGTTCTGGTACTCTCATATTTCCTCCATAAAAGTTAAAATTTATAATAGTAGTTTATCCAGAAGAATGTGAAATAAACGTAAATTTATGTTTTTTATTGTAGAAAAGAATGGGTATTTTAAGTATAATTAAAATGATTAGTTATGGTAAAAAGTGTATTAAAATGGAAAAATGATTTACAATTTAATAAAAATAAATAGAAATTATAATTTAAATAATCAAAATCTATATCTTTATAGGGAGGGATATTTTGGAGGGGAAATTTAAAAAAGTTTTTATTTTCACTATAATATTTTGCGGGATATTATTCAGTTTTAAATTACCTGTAAAAGCTGAGGAAAATAAAAAGGTATTAATTTTAAATTCTTATAGCGAAGAACTTCAGTGGACTAGGGATATTCAAAGGGGTATAGAAAGCGAATTAGACACTAATAACAGTGTACTTTTATATTATGAATTTATGGACTTAAAAAACAATAGAAGTGACAAATATATAAATATGTTATATAAACTTTATAAAAATAAATATAAAGATACTAAATTTGATGTAATTATATGCTCAGATAACGATGCATTAAATTTTATGGTGAGTTATGGAGAAGATATATTTGGAGATTCACCTATAGTTTTTTGTGGGATAAATGATTTTAATGAAGATATGCTTAAGGGTAAAACTAATTTTACTGGAATAGTTGAAGAAATAGATGTTAAATCCACTATAGACAGTATATTATATATGCAGCCATATATAGAAAATATAGCTATTATATGTGATAGTACAACCACTGGAAAAATTAATGAAGAACTAGCTAAGAAGGTTATATCTAAATTTAGTCCTAATGTTAAATTTTATTTTTATAAAGATTTAGAAGTAACAGAAGCTTTAAAAGAAATAGATAGCTTAGGCGAAAAAACAGCAGTATTAAATATTGGACAGTTAAAAGAAGAAGATGGAGAATACATAGCATATGAAAGACTTCAAAATTCATTAGAAGGATTTAATAAACCTATTTATGTTTGTTGGGATGTTTTGTTAACCGATAAAATAATGGGTGGAAAAGTTATAGATGGATATAGTCAAGGTAAAGTAGCAGCGCAAATAACAGCTGAAATTTTAAAAGGAGAAAAAGTAGAAAACATACCAATTATTAAAAAATCTCCAAGTGAATTTATTTTTAATTATAATGAATTAAGTAAGTATAAAATAAATATAGATAAATTACCAAGCAATTATAAAATAATAAATAAGCCATTTTCTGTTTATGAGGATTATAAGCTAGAAATACATATAATAATAGGATTAATTATTTTTCTTTTAATAGTAATAATATTATTAATTTCAAATATTAGAAAAAGAATTTTAACAGAAAAAGAGTTAAATAGAAATTATGAGGAACTAAATGCAGTTTATGAAGAACTTGCAGCTACAGAGGAGGCTCTTGAAACTCAATACAATGAGCTTCAAATAATTGAGGAAAGATATAAACTTGCTATTGATGGTTCAAATGATATTATATGGGAATATGATTTTAAAAATAAGGAATATTATGTATCAGATAAACTTAAAAGTTTAATTAGTTATAAAATTGATTATAGTGATGATATAAGTTCTATACTAAGAAAAATAGTAATTAAAGAGGATATATCAAAAGTAGTAAACCTATTTTATGAGCATTTAAATAAAGAGTCTCAATATTTTAAGGTGGAGTGTAGGATATTAGATGACTTAGATGGAATAAAATGGGTTTTTGTAAGGGGGAAGGCTTTAATAGATAGTACGGGAAAACCTGTGAAAATGTCTGGCTCGATATCTGATATTACTGAAAGAAAAAAAACAGAAGAGAAAAACAGATTTTTAGCATTCTATGATCAATTAACAGGTTTGCCTAATAAGCATATGCTTTTAGAGACCGTTGATAATGAATTGTTAAAATGCGTAGAAGGTGGCAATGAAGGAGCAGTATTTCTAATAGATATTGATAATTTTAAAAATATAAATGATACATTAGGACATGACTATGGAGATGAATTTTTAAAAAATGTTTCAAGAAGACTTTCGGAAAGTTTAAAACACAATGAGTTTATATGTAAGCTTGCTGGAGATGAATTTCTTATATTAAAATTAGGAATTAAAGACAAAATAGAAATAGAAAAGCTTGCTATAGAAATATTAGATTTGTTTAAAAAGCCATTTTATATAGGAGATAAAAAGGTGTTTACAACAGCAAGTATTGGAATAAGCATGTTTCCAAAGGACGCTTTAGCCAAAAATGAGTTGCTTAAAAATTCAGATATAGCAATGTATAAAGCAAAAGAAAAAGGGAAAAACAGACATTTGTTTTATAGTGAAGAAATGTCTAAAGATATAATAAGAAAATCACAATTAATAGATGGGCTTAGAAATTCTATTGTTAGATCTGAGCTTAACTTATTATACCAACCGCAAGTAGATTTAACTGATGGTAAAGTTAAAGGAGCTGAGGTTTTACTTAGATGGGCAAATGCTAAATTTGGAAGTATATCTCCAGTTGAGTTTATCCCATTAGCAGAGCAAACAGAGCTTATAGTTCCAATAGGGGAATGGGTTCTTAAAAATGCATGTATAAAAACTAAGTCTTGGATTGATAAGGGCATTAATCCTATACACATATCTGTTAATGTTTCTGTCACTCAACTTTATCAGAAAGATTTTCTAAATACAATAAAGGAAATATTAAATGAAACTAAATTGCCACCTGAATATTTAGAGATAGAAATAACAGAAAGTATACTTATGAACAATATAGAAGAAAACTTGAAAATTCTTAAAGATATAAGAGATTTAGGGATTAAGATTGCTTTAGACGATTTTGGAACAGGATATTCTTCATTAAACTATTTAAGATTGCTTCCAATTAATAAATTAAAACTAGATAAATCCTTTATAGATAATATACATACAAATAAAAATGATAAGGATATAGTTGAATGCATAATTAAACTTGCACATGAAATGAATATTACTGTAGTTGCTGAAGGAGTAGAATTAAAAGAGCAACTAGATATATTAAATGAAATTGAATGTGATAAAATACAAGGTTACTATTTTAGTAAACCAATTTCTCCAGGAGAATTTGAATTACTTATAAAATAAAGGGCGTTAGTTTACGTCCTTTATTTTTTGTCCTTATTTAGTAGGATTAAAAGTGATTTAAATTAGGTTAATGCTAAGTAACACTTATGTATTTAATATATTTTTGAATGATATTAAAGTATACAATATAGAACGAAATAATTTTTAGGTAAAAAAACTATGGAAAATATTTACAAATGCAAAGAGTATATGATAAACTAATATATGTAATTACATTTCATTAAAAAAATAAAATTATGAAATACAAAAACGGAAATTTTTTAAAATATAATATATCAAAGAAATTTAAAATAAGTTTCAATTTATATAAATTTTCAAAAAAACTAGCAATAATTTAACATATATTTAATTATCTGTTAAGTTCAAAATAGTATTGTAAAATATAAGTTATTCTCTTTTTTCAGATGATTTATTTTATATTTAATTAATGTATTCCACATTGAGTGATGAAAATGCTGTATGTAAAAGTATTTAAAGCTCTATATCGTTAATTATATAGAGTTTTGAAATAGATTAATAAATATTTTTATAGGGGGATGTTTTATGAACAAAAAAATAAAAATGAGAATTGCTAGTTTATTAGTTTCTCTTTCTGTTTTAATTAACTTTATACCACCAACTAGTGTAAAAGCATTAGGTGATTTTGGAATATCATCACCAGCAATTTCTAAGCCAATAAATAATTATAGTGTAAAGTTGGCACCAGGAGTAACTGAAAAGGGGTATACCTTTGAAGATGTAACTGGTAAAAGAGTTGAAAGCTTTGTAATAGAAGTAGATACCAATAATAAAAATGTGAGTATAGAAGCAGCAACTCCGAATGATGAAAGTGCATATGGTTTACAACCGGTAAGAAAACAAGCAGAGGCTCTTCTAGCAAAGGGAGAGCAAGTAGTTGCAGGAGTAAATGCTGACTTTTATAATATGGCAACAGGAGAGCCTGTTGGGATTTTAGTAAAAGATGGAGTTGTAATTAAAGAACAAGCACCTGGATGGAAGTTTTTTGGAATATTAAAGGATGGAACACCAGTAATTGGAGATAGTAATAAATTTAATGAAGTAAAAGAAAATATAGAAGAAGCTCTAGGTGGAAATGCTATTTTAGTTAAAAATGGAGAAGTTTTTGAAGCACCTATCACTGGAGAGGAAAAGGGGCCCAGAACAGCAGTAGGCATAAAAGCAGATGGAAAAGTATTCTTTTTAAGCTTAGATGGAAGACAAGAACCATATTCAGTAGGAGCATCAATGAAAGATTTGGCAGAATTGATGATTTCTATGGGAGCTGTTGAAGCACTTAATTTAGATGGTGGAGGTTCAACAACGCATTTATCTAGAATACCAGGAGCAGATACTTTAGATGTTAAAAATAGACCATCTGATAATTCAGAAAGAAGTGTTGCTAACTCATGGATGATAGTATCTAAAGAAGCTATAACACATGAGTTTAATTCAGCCTATATCGAACCAAATGAAAAGAGCTTTACTCCAAATTCTACTATACAATTTACTGCTAAAGGAATGGATTTTGCTGGAGCTTCCGCAACATTACCACAAGAAGGATTATCATGGATGGTTTCTGATAATTCCTTTGGGGGGGTAGATTCTGCTACAGGTTTATTTACATCCACTGGAAAAGAGGGACAAGCTAAAATATTATTAAGCTATAATGGTAAAGTAGTAGGAGAAACAAATTTTGAAATAGCTAAACCAGATGAAATTTGCTTTTATAGTAAAGAAATAAGTATTGATAAAAATCAAAGTAAGGATTTGGGGTTAAACACTTTATTTAATAAAAGAAATGTTAAATGTGATGAAGATGATATAATTTGGGAAATTCCAGAAGGAATGGGTACTGTAGATAAAGATGGTGTACTACACTCATCAGACAAGAATTTTTCAGGTGAAATTAAAGCTATATTAAAAGGAACAAATTTATCTGCAAGTATAAATGTCACTGTAGGACAATTGCCAATAATGTTAGAGGATTTTGAAAAAGGTTTAGGTGAATGGAAAACGTCTACAGCTAATCGTGGGGAAAGTGCTTCACTTGGACTAACAACATATCCAAATGAACCTACAAGATTTGATACTCATTCATTAAAACTAAATTATGATTTTACTAATTCGCAAACTGGAACTACGCTTGGAGTTTATGCAGGTCCAGGAAAAAATATTGAAATTCAAGGTAGTCCAAAGTCTATTGGAATGTGGGTTCATGCCACAAAAGAAGCTAATGGCTATTGGCTAAGAATGAACTTAATAGCTGGTGATGGTAAAAGTAAAACTATAGATTTAGTAGATCAAAGGCCAGGGATAGATTGGGAGGGGTGGAAGTATATAGAGGCTGAAATACCAGAGACATATATAGGACCATTTTCTATACATTCTACTCAAGCAATAAGATTGATGTCATTAAAGTCTGGACTTCCAGGAGAAGGACCTATGACAAAGGGAACAATTTATGTAGATAACATTAGAGCTGTGTACGGAAATAAAGTGGATGATTTATATTCACCAGTAATAGAGTCAATTAATATAGCAAATAAAGATTATACTAATAATGCTGTTAATATTACAGCTAAGCTATATGATTATGAAAATGATCAATATAAGAGCGGTATTAATTGGGATAGAGTAAGAGTAAAAGTTGATGGAATTGATTATACAGAAAAAGAAGGACATTTTTCTTATGATAAGGATGGAACAGTTTCTTTATCAGGATATAAGTGGGCAGATGGTACTCATAGAGTAGATGTAATAGCTCAAGATAATTTTGGAAATGAAACTACAAAGACAGAATATTTTACTGTAAATACAAATTCACCAAAGATTATTATTGAAGCTAAAGACAATAAGGCAGTATTAGGTGGAAGGCTTAATTTGGTTTTAAAATCAAATTGGGGAAAGGATATAAAGAAGCTAAATACAAAAATTAAGATAGATAATAAGTTTCTTGTAGAAGAAGTTAGTTTCTCAAAACTAACACAAAATGGAGACTGGAAATATAATAAAGATACTGGAGAATTAGAACTATATTGTGAAAATACATCAATGATAAATAAGGAAGATATAATAGCAGATATAAAAGTAAATATATCCAATACAGTTCAAATTCCTTCAGATGTAAATTTTGAAGTTATTAATTCCACAATAGAATATGTTACAGAAAAGGATAATAATTTTGTAGGAACATCATCTTCTAAGATAACAAGCATACCAGTAATTAGTCCTTTTAATATATCTATAGAAGAAATATTAGTAGGAAAACCAGGTATTATTAAGGTTACAGATACAGATGGAAATGCAGTAAAAGATGCAAATTTAGTAATGGAAAAAGAGGATGGAACTAAAGTTGATTTAGGAAAAACTAATGTTGAAGGCTTAGTTAAAAGTAGTGAACTAACAGATGTTGTTAAGAAAATTTCTATATATGCTGAAAAGGATGGCTTAAGTTCTACAAAGATAAAAACACAATCTTATGCACCATTAAAAGATAAAAATCCATCAAATATATTATTTGGAACTAGTGAAGATGCAAAAATAGAAAAATCAATTTCATGGATGTCAAATCCTTTAACATCAGAGGATAAAGTAGTGGTTCAATATATATTAAAGTCTAAATATAATTCTAAAGGGTTATTTAATAAAATAAGTACAAAAGAAGTTGAAGGCGAATATAAAAATCTTACTTTTGCTGGTAATAGCAATATTGATCTAAATGGTATAGTAAGATCAAATAAAGCAAAAATAACGGGGCTAGAGCCAGGTACAACCTATATGTTTAGAGTTGGAGATGGCAAGAATTGGTCTGAATTTATGGAGTTTACTACATTAGAAGATAAAGAAAATATGAAGTTTATTATTCTTGGCGATACTCAATCACCATCAGAACAAGGTTTATCAGAATTAGATAAAATCCTTAATGTTCTTGAAACAGAGCATAGTGATGCGGATGCAATGATACATTTAGGAGACTTTATTGACGATTCATCAATATTCCAACAATGGGACTGGGTAACATCACTTTTCCAAAAGTACAGTAATATTAATTCAATTGATACAATACATCTTTTAGGAAACCATGAATATATGGGGGATCCTAATGGAGATAAAGGAAAAGCAATATTTAATAACCCAACTAATGGACTAGATGAGAATATTGGTGGTGTATATTCGGTGGATTATAATGATGTTCACTTTAGTGTAATTAGTTTTACATCAGACAAGGAACTTTTAGAAAAAGAACTAGAGTGGTTAAAAGAGGATGTTAAAAATTCAGATAAAAAGCTAAAAGTTTTATTAACACATCAGCCACCATATTATACTAATCCAGATGGGGGAAATGCTTTGATTAAAGAAATGTTACCTCCAGTAGTAGATGAGCTAGGAATAGACCTAGTATTCTCAGGACATGATCATGCTTATGGAAGAACAAAGAAGTTAAAAAATGGGGTAGAAGATAATGAAGGAGCAATATATATAGTTGGTGGTACAACAGGGCAAAAACATTATCAAGCTGTTAACGATGGAAGCTTTGAAGTGTATAACGATGAAAACACAGGAATATACACTACTTTAGAATTTAACAATGGTGAAGCTAGAATAGTAGCAAAGAAAACTGATGGAACAATAATAGATGATTTTAGTTTAGATAAAAAAGCTCCTGAAATAACTATAAATGGTGTAGAGGATAATAAAGTATATATTGACTCTAAGGTTAAAATCCAAGTATCTGTTGATGAAGAAGCAGAAGTATCAATAACTTTAAACGGAGAAATATATAATGGAGAAGAAATATCTAAAGAGGGTAAATATGAACTTACTGTAGTTGCAACTGATAAATTTGGAAATAAATCTACTAAAACAGTTAATTTCACAATTTCAAAGTCAGAGGAAAATGGTGGGAATGGCTCTGATACTGAAGAAAACAATAATGGTAACAACGGTAATGAAAATAATAACAACAACGGAAATAATAATGAATTCGAAGATAATAATACAAATAACTCAGAAGGAGAATTAGGAAAAGGAGAGTTGGTTCAAACAGGAACACCATATAGCTCAAATACATTAGTTATAATAGCTGTAATATTAGTAGTGTTAGGAGCCTCTTTAAGCAAGAAGGTTAAGAAAGATATAATATAAAAATTACTTTTCTGATTTTAATTAAATTATTATATTATAAATTTGAGTTGTAGACTGTAGGAAGAACTTATTCCTACAGTCTTTTTTGATTCCAATAGTATTTGAAAGAGAATAAATGTAGTTGTAGCTGTAGTTATTCTGATAAAAATAAGTGTAATAAATTATAATTGGTACTATTAGTAGAGTATTTGTCAATATAAAGGGACTATGATAGTATATAACCATATAAGGAATTCCTTATATATTTTTTTGCAAATTTTAAGCTATTAATTGTATTATTATAAAAGTGCAAAAAAAATTTAAAGTAATTCTTATAATTAGAATTATTAACAATGAATGGAGGAAATGAAATTATGGCTGATTTACCAAATTGTCCAAAATGTAGTTCAGAATACACTTATGAAGATGGAAGCCTTTTAATTTGTCCAGAATGCGCTTATGAGTGGACTTTAGATTCAGGAAATGAAAATAGTGAAGATGAAAATATTGTAAAAGATTCAAATGGAAATATTTTAAATGATGGAGATTCTGTAACAATAATTAAAGATCTTAAAGTAAAAGGAAGCTCAGCACCATTAAAACAAGGTACAAAAGTAAAAAATATACGTTTAGTTGATGGAGATCATAATATTGACTGTAAAATTGATGGTTTTGGTGCTATGAAACTAAAATCAGAGTTTGTTAAGAAGATATAAAAGATGTAATTAACTAATTCAATAAAATATCTAAAAATAAATGTTAAAATTTTATTAATAAAAGTATTGACATGAAATATAAACAGGTATAGTATATTAAGAAATAAATGGAAATTAAAATAAATTCTATGAAGAGAAAAAGTAGGTTATTATTTTGTTCAACAGAGAGTTGGTGTTTTGCTGAAAGCCAATGTTCAAGATTTAACTGAATATCATCTCTGAGAAGCAGTGCTGAATTTTTAGTAAGTATTGCCGGAGTCTTTCACCGTTAAAAGATAAGCGTATTGATAGATACGTAACTAAGAGCTATAAAGGACTTATTTATATAAGTTTAATTTATAGAATTAGGGTGGTAACGCGGATAATTCCGTCCCTTGTTTTTCAAGGGACGGTTTTTTTATTTTTAAAAGGGGGCTTTATATGGATATCGAAGGTGAGATTATTAATTAAAAAATGAAAGTAAACTATTAATTAGGAGGAAATTTAATATGAAAAATTTATCAAGAAAAGATTTATTACTCATAGGACTTATGCTTTTTTCTTTATTTTTTGGGGCTGGAAACTTAATATTCCCTCCATTTGTAGGTCAAGCAGCAGGTGAAAAAACATGGATAGTTATGAGCTCATTTTTTATAACAGCAGTAGGCTTTCCAGTGCTTGGAGTAGTTGCCGTTGCTAAATCAGGAGGTTTAACTAACTTAGCAAAAAGAGTAAATCCTGTATTTGCAACTATATTTACTATACTAATATATTTATCAATAGGACCTTGCTTAGGAATTCCAAGAGCAGGAAGCTTACCCTTTGAAATGGCGGTAGCACCATATTTACCAAGTAGTATATCAAATACTTTAGCTTTATTACTATATACATTAGTATTTTTTATAGTGGCATATTGGCTTTCTTTATCACCAAATAAATTAGTAGATCGTATGGGAAAGGTATTAACTCCTGCTTTGCTACTTTTAATTTTAGTTATGGTAGTTGGTTCTTTCTTTAAGCCTTTAGGAGGTTATGGAGCTGCTACAGGAGAATATGCTACATCTTCCTTCATTAAAGGGTTTTTAGATGGATATTTAACTATGGATACAATAGCAGCTTTAAATTTTGGTATAGTTATTGCATTAGCAATAAAATCAAAAGGAGTTACTGATGAAAAATTAGTAGTATCTTCATCAATAAAGGCAGGAGTAATTGCGGGGATTTTATTGGCAGTTATATATGCTTTACTAGCACATTTAGGGGCAGCTAGTGGAGGTAGATTCGCAATGGCTGAAAATGGGGCACAAACTTTAACCAATGTTACAACCTATATATTTGGAAAGCCAGGTGCTTTATTATTAGCTCTCATATTTACTTTAGCGTGTTTAACAACTTGTGTTGGACTTATAACTTCATGTAGTCAATATTTTGCAACATTAAGTAATAAAATATCATATAAAAATTGGGTTAGAATATTGACTATTTCTAGTATGCTTCTTGCTAATATGGGATTAACAAAAATTCTTATTGTATCAGTACCTGTATTAAATGCTATTTATCCAATATCAATAATGCTTATAGTACTTTCAATGTTAGATGTTGTCTTTAAAGAAAGTCATACAGTTTATGGACTAACTATATTATTTACTGGAACTGTAAGTGTAATTGATGCATTAGGACAAGTTGGGATAAAATTAAGTTTTTTTACAGGACTTGTTAGTGAACTACCTTTTTATAGTGAAGGTTTAGCATGGTTTGTTCCAGCATTAATAGGAATGGGGTTAGGACTAACTATTAAGCTTGTACAAGATGCTTTTAAGAGAAACAAAGTTTTAAGTGAGGAAAGAAGTATTTAATATATATTATAGAAGAATCTCTTTAGCTATAGAATAAATATATCTAAGGAGATTTTTCGTTTTGTAGAAAATTATAAAAAATTTAAGAGCCTTTTAGGGCTCTTTTAAATTTCTTAATTAAGTAAAAGTATATAAATAATTAAATATTTGCTAAAAGTTTTAGTAGACTAACTGCGAATAAATAGATGGACATTGAACAAAATATTAATGAAATTTAATTATGTAAGGAGGAATTAAAATGAAGCACAACCCAGATGATAGAAGAGATAATGTAGATAGAATTCAACATAATATTAGCAATACAATAAGAAATATTGAGTTAGCTAATGAAATGATTGAAAAAACAGATGATCCTAAAACTAGAGAAAATTTAGAAGAAAGAAATGAAAGAAGAGAAAAATCTCTAAAAGGTCTTCGTAAGGAAATTAAAGATGAAGCAATAGCTAATGAGGTTAAAGAAGGTTTATAATTAAATAAAAATTCTTAAAAATAGCATTATTCATCAGATTATTAGATAATAGTTATAGTAGTAAAAGCTGTACCATAAAGGTTCCTTAAAAATTTATATTAACTTAGAACTTCTTGTAAGATATAAGATTTTAAGCTTTAGTTATATAGGTACAGCTTTTACAGTATCTTTATACGTTTTATAAATGTATAGCAAAACTAACTTAAGCACATTAGTACTATTAATACAGTATAAATAGCAATGAAAAAAATATATTATTTCTATATAATAAAAGCATACAGTTAATAAAATTTCTGTATGGGAGGTAATAAATATGGAAAAGAATAATATAAAAATTAGAAAAGGAACATATCAAGACGTTGATGCAATAGCTAATCTTATTTATTGCACAGAAGTTCATCCTGATTATGTTTGAGGGGGAGAATCTAAACAGGAAAGTTTAGATAACTTAAAAACTTTAATAAAAACAAAAGGTTCAAGATATAGCACAGAGTATATAACAGTGGCTGAAGTGGATGAAAAAATATTAGGTGCTATGATACTAATACCTTATGATGAACTAGATAGATTAAGTATAAAAACTGACTTTAAGCAACTTAAGAAAATGGAAGGTTTTAGCGAAAAGTTCTATTATATAGTTACTAGAATAAAATACATGCTATTTAGAGAGTGCAGAAGAGGAAATCTATATATTTCAAACATAGCTACAGATGAAAAAGCAAGAGGCCTTGGAATAGGAAAAATGCTAATGAAATATGCAGAACAAGTTGCTAAAAAAGAAGATTATGATGGAATATCGTTACTAGCTAAAAATGAAAATGTAAGTAAATTCTATGAAAAGCTAGATTATGATAAAGTATTTGATAAAGTACTTTTAGGTGAAAGAATAATAAAAATGGCAAAATGCTTTTAATATATATGTTTTTAGTTCCTTAGAATATTTCTAAGGAACTTTAAAATTAGTAGATGATGATTTAATAAATAGCATATTTATAAATGATGCTAAATTTTCAGTATTACAAAGATAGTTATTATAAAGTCAAGAATATAACATGAATATTCTTGACTTTATTTTTATGATAAAATTAAGATAATAATGAAAATAATGATTTTTTATTAATATTTATTTTGTAATAATTAACAAAAGGAGAGGTATATATGATAGTTGATATTACACAAACAACAAAAATAGGAAGAGTTTATAGAGACGGATCAGAACCTTTAAAGGTCGAAACTGTTAAAAGATATTCAAAAAGTGGTAGTGAGTATAAAACAATATCATTTTCATGTGATACACATAATATGGGAACTCATATAGATGTAATGGGAGTAGATGTTTTTATTGAAAATGAAAGGTTAATATCAGAAGGGATAAAATTTGATGTTTCTAGTATAACAGATAGAGAAATTAAATTAACAGATCTAGATCTTTCTCGTGTGAAAGAAGGAGTATATGTATTTTTTCAAACTAACTATGATAAGTATTTTGAAGATGAAGATAAATATAATAATCATACTGAAATATCTATGGAGGTAATAGAATACTTAGTAGATAAAAAAGTAAATATGATAGGAATAGATGCTTTAGGATTAGGAAGAGGAAGAAATCACGGATTAATAGATGTATACTTAGGCAAGCATAAGTCTTATACTATAGAAAATTTAGCTAATCTTGATAAAATACCAGAAGAAGGATTTAAAGTGTATTGTTTACCGATGAAAATAGAAGGAATTGATGGATTACCAGCTAGAATATTAGTCGATTTTTAGACAAAAAATAAACTATCATTACATTGCTTTGTTTTGTAATGATAGTTCATTAATTATTGTATAGATTTATTTTGATGTATGAATTTTAATTGATGTATTTAATAAAGGTAAATAATGCTTATTAAAAGCAATTGGATGTTCACTATTTTTATATATAGATTCTTCAATTAAATAATATTGCTTTTCAGATGAAATAGAATATTTTTTAGTTGCAAACTTACCTGAGGATGAAAATTTAATATCTATAGAGCTATGGCTACATTGAGTATAAATATCATTTTCTATAAATTTAAGAAACTCATCATTATTATTTAAATCTATGTTAAAGGCAGAGATAGTCTCAATAGGTATAACTGTATAGGTGTATGCAAGAGCGTTTCCATTAGACATATACCATCTATCAATATTTACTGCTGCAACAGGCTTTCTACCTAAAACCTTTATAAAATAATCAGATGGAGGCTCTATATGAAAATCCATTTCTACATAATCTATTTTATCTTCTAAAGATTTGTATACAATATGTCCTACTTTCTCAAGTCCAACACTTTCATTTTTTTGATTTTTAATAATAAAATTTCCTTTTCCACGGATATTTTTTATTAACCCATCATCTTGTAATAATGATAATGCTTGACGTAGGGTTGTTCTACTGACCCCTAAATCTTTTGCTAAATCAGGCTCAGAAGGTAGTCTACAATTATCAGGAAAGGTTCCCTCATTTATCATCTTAAATAATTTATTATAGACTTCAACATATCTTAATTTTTTTGATTTTTCAATAATATTGATTTTATTCATAATGTAACCTCTTTCTATATAAATAAACAAGTTTAATACAAGTTTAATTGATATTTATTATAATATAATTATAGAATAATTTATCAAATTTATCTAATAAAACCGCAAGAAATTTCAATAAAATCACAAGAAATTTCAATATGAAAACGTTGACCGGAATGTGTAGGATATAGTATTATAAATATATAGAAAATAGACAAGTTAATAGACAAGTTTGGTGGTGTATTATATATTCTAGTATGGTATAATTTAGTTAATTAAAAGTTTCAGATTAATTAATTTAATTAAAACAAATACTAATATAAAATAATATTATTAACTTATATTATTAAATGAAGTCACATTTGAAAGGAGTAATAACATGAAAAAATATAAAAGAATTTTTACAGTTGTAATAGACTCATTAGGTGTTGGAGAAATGGAGGACGCAAAGGAGTATGGAGATGTAAATGTTGATACTATTGGACATATTGCAGAATCAGTAGAATCTTTTAAAATTCCTAACCTTGAAAAATTAGGAATTGCAAATTTACGTCCGGTAAAGCATTTGAAAAAACAAGAAAAACCATTAGGATATCAAATGAAAATGAAGGAAGCAAGTACAGGTAAAGATACTATGACAGGCCATTGGGAGATGGTTGGGCTGCATATTACAAAGCCATTTCAAACATTTACTGATACAGGATTCCCTCAAGAATTATTAGATGAATTAACTAAAAGAACAGGTCACAATATAGTTGGAAATAAAAGTGCTAGTGGTACAGAGATTTTAGACGAGTTTGGAGAACATCAAATGAAAACTGGAGATATGATTGTATATACTTCAGCAGACTCAGTATTACAAATATGTGGACATGAAGAAACTTTTGGATTAGATGAATTATATAGATGTTGTGAAATTGCAAGAGAAATAACCTTAAAGGATGAATGGAAGGTTGGTAGAGTAATTGCAAGACCATATGTTGGAGAGAAAAAGGGAGAATTTAAAAGAACTAGCAACAGACATGATTATGCATTAAAGCCATTTGGAAAAACAGTATTAAATGTATTAAAAGATAATAAGTATGATGTTATTTCTGTAGGAAAAATTAATGATATTTTTGATGGTGAAGGAATAACAGAATCACATAAGTCAAAAAGCTCAGTACATGGTATGGAGCAAACATTAGAAATTATGGATAAAGACTTTGAAGGATTATGCTTTGTAAATTTAGTTGATTTTGATTCATTATGGGGACACAGAAGAAACCCACAAGGTTATGCTAAAGAGTTAGAAAATTTTGATGTTAAGTTAGACAATTTATTAAACAAGCTTAGAGAAGATGATTTATTAATTATTACTGCAGATCACGGAAATGATCCAACATATACTGGAACAGATCATACAAGAGAATACGTACCATTTTTAGCTTACTCACCTTCAATGAAAGGTAATGGAGTATTAGATGTATGTAATAGTTTTGCTTCAATAGGAGCTACAATAGCAGAAAATTTTGAAGTGAAAATGCCACAAAATACTATTGGAGAATCCGTTTTACAAAAATTAAATTAGATTAAATAAAATTAAATAGATTAGTTTCATTCGTTACCTAAATAATGCTTTTAAATCAATTTTACAAAAGATAAATCAAAGGAGAGTATACCTATGAAGGGATTTAAATTGTTAATGGTTGTTTTAGGTTCTATATTAGTAAGTCTTGGTGTATCAATTGCAGTAAATTCAGGTTTAGGGGTAGATCCAATTACCTTATTATGGACTGGAATATCACAGGTGTTGAATATAACTTTAGGTCAAGCATCAATGTTGACCTCAGCTATTATGTTAGCTATTGTATTAGTAATGGATCGTAGTCAAATAAATATCGGTACAATAGTAAATCCTTTTATAGTTGGAGTATCAACTGATTACTTTATTGCTCATGGGTTTAGAAGTAATAATATGGCTGTTAATATAGCATTACTTTTAATTGGTTTAATTTGTTTAGGGGTGGGACTAGGAGTATATACTTATGCTAATTTTGGAAGAGGACCTTATGAGGCTTTAGTTTTAGCTTTAGTTAATAAGTTTAATATTAAATTAGTATATGTAAGATATATGTTTGATTTATCATTTTTAGTTATAGGAATTCTATTAGGGGCTAAGCTTAGTATTGGACCAATAATAGCTTTAATGATAATGGGATATATAATTCAAGAAACTATGAAATCGCTTGGAAGAATACAAAAATTAAGATTAATAAATGAATATTAATTTTAGTAAAAATAATATTTTTAGAGATAAATCTGATAGATATTAAACACATTTTATATAAAAACAAACTATTACTATATTAAACTTTTATAGTAATAGTTTGTTTTTTATCTACTCTTCTTTTATAAATATTTTTTCAACTTCAGCTATATAAAGAGTATGATAGTCTTTTTGAGGATACCATTTTTTATCTAGTTCTTTTTCTATAAAACACTCAGGTTCAAGATTTTGAGCATATAACTTCTTACATATAATAGTCAGTTTAGCTTCTTCAAAGTAAGGCGTGTCCTCTAAGTAGCTTACTGTTAAATTAGTTTTAGAAAGCTTATCTTCATCTCGTCCAGATACAGTTCCTAAGTAGTTTAGATCTTTTCTAAAGCTATTATCAAAGAATGTAAGTGAAAATCTAGAAGAAGCATCTATAAACTCTTTAGTAAAGCGTTGAGGTCTTAGAACTATAGAAACAACGTTTTTCCCCCACATAATGCCAAAACTACCCCAGGAAGCAGTCATCGTATTAACTTTACCTTCCTTTTCAGCTGTAATAAGCATCCAGTCATTACCTATTAATTGAAATGCACTTTCATTTAAATCTTCAGGTCTAATTTCTTTAATAGTATTCATAATATGTTCCCCCTTAGTGATTTATTTTATTTTGAAAATATTGTCTATATACATTATTATATAGATATAGTAAAAAAAATAGTATGCACTTTAAAGTAAGATACTTACCAAAAGGAGAGTAATGAAATGGATAAAAAAATAGAAGTTAACACAGAACCTTTTGAATATACATTATCTATAATTGGTGGCAAATGGAAAATGGTTATAATGTTTTGGTTATCTAAATGTGAAGTTATGAGATACGGAGAGCTAAAGAAGTCCATTAAGGGTATTACTCATAAGATGCTAAGTAGTCAATTAAAGGAACTTGAAAATGATAATATAATAATACGTAAAGAGTATAGTCAAATTCCTCCTAAAGTAGAATACTTCTTATCAGAAAGAGGATGGTCTCTTATGCCAATTCTAAATGAAATGTGCCATTGGGGAGGAGAAAATTTCAAAAGTAGATCTTTAAATTAAATAAATAAAAAAGAGAGTATGATATAAAATCTACTCTCATCTAATTAAGATACTTTAATTATTTTCCCATAAAATTGATTGAGGCATTATTTCAAGAATATTATTAAGTATTTCTGCTATATTTTCTTTTTTTACATTAGAAGAGGATAATAGCTGCTTATATTTTTTACTTCCTTTTTGACCTTGAAATAAACTTTGAAGTGGAGCAATTAAAGCATGGACACTACTACCTTTTTCAAGTTCTTCTAAAATATATGGAGTATAAGCTTTAATAATTTCTCCTCTTGAAATAGTTTTTATGTTTTGATTATCTTCATAAAGTTTATGGAAGTTAGCTAAAAGGTAACAATCTTCATAAGAGGCTCTTCCTATCATTACTCCATCTACTTTTTCTAGAGCTCCTTTAATTGAATTTAAAGTTTTAAAGCCACCATTGATTTCTATATTCAGATAATCAAATTCTTTTTTTAGTTTATAGACCATATTATAGTCAAGAGGTGGTATTTCTCTATTATCCTTTGGACTTAGTCCTTTTAATATAGCAGAACGTGCATGAATAGTGTATCTATCAGGTTTTGCTTTAGATACGGTATCTAAAAATTCTAATAAATCTTCATATCCATCCATTATTATTTTAGACTTAGGATCATCTATTACACCTGTTCCATCTATTCCTATTCTATGTTTTATAGTAATAGGCTTATTTGTTGCTTCTTTCATTGCAGAAAGTATTTCATAAACTAACTCTTTAGATGACATTAGAGCAGCCCCCATTAAGTTACCTGAAACTCTATCTGATGGGCAACCACAATTTAAGTTAATCTCACTATAATTATAATCATCAGCTAATTTAACTGCCTTATAAGCATCTTTAGGATTAGAAGCTGCTATTTGAAGAGCAACAGGACCTTCTTCTTTTCTAAAGTAAAGAATCTTATCTCTATCGCCTTTTATTATTGATTGTGCTGTAGCCATTTCTGTATAAAGTAGGGCATCTTTAGTTAGAAGTCTAGAAAAATATCTAAAATGCCTATGGGATTTATCTACCATTGGAGCAATACTTATCTTAGGAGTTTTTATATTTGAAATATATTTTTCCATCATTTGTTTCCTTTCTTATAAGTTAACTACTATAGTTTTTATTATTATAGCATATAGAATTAATAAAATAGCAATGTAATAAAAGTAAAATGTGATAAAATATAAGATAATAATATAAATTAAGATGATAGTAGTAAAAACTATTTTATAGGAGAAAACATATGAAATTAAATGAGGTAATGGAAAAACTTAAAGAGCTTGGAACAGATCAAACTAAAAAAACATTGATGAATCATGGAATTTGTGAGCCTTTATTTGGTGTTAAAATAACAGACATGAAAAAGTTAGTTAAATATATAAAAAATGATGATGATTTAGTTAAGGAGCTTTATAATACAGGAAATTATGATGCTATGTATTTAGCTGGATTGTCTATAAATCCAAAGAATACTACTAAGGACCTATTAGAAGATTGGGTTAAAAAATCAAATTGTTATGCTACTTCAGAGTATACAGTGGCTAGGGTTGCAGCGGAAAGCAAATTTGCAGTAGAGCTTGCAAAAGAGTGGATAAACTCAGAGAATGAGATGATAGCTACCTGCGGATGGAGTACATACAGTAATTATATATCAATTAGTAATGAAATTAATTTAACTGAAATAGAGGAACTTCTAGAATGTATATCTAAAAATATTCATAAGCAGAGAAATAGAGTTAAATACATTATGAATGGATTTGTAATTAGTGCCGGAGCTTATATAACAGAATTGAATACTAAGGCACTAGAAGTTGCTATTAATATAGGAAAAGTTGAAGTAGATATGGGAAAAACTAGCTGTAAAGTACCTATTGCCAAGGATAGTATAGAAAAAATAATAAATATGGGTAGAGTGGGAAAAAAGAGAAAAAGATGTATATGTTAATGTAATTTAAAAGGGTCTACTAAAACTGTAGGTCCTTTTTCTGTATACTAACTTAATTAGTAATATATTTTATATTTTTATCATATAAAAATGAGAGGAAAGTTTCTAATGATAATAAAAATATAATGATTATAAAAAATTTTACTAAATAAATGGAGGAAATTTATGATTGAAGAATTAGTTAAGTTGTATATTGAAAGAAGTGATTTCTTTTTAAAGCTTACTTTAGAGCATCTAAAGATTTCAGGCATTTCAATTATCATAGCAGCAACAGTGGGACTAGCTCTTGGAGTATTTATAAGTGAGTATAAAAAAACATCATCTTTTGTAATAGCAATAACTAATTTTGTTTATACAATACCATCTATATCATTTCTTGGATTTTTAATACCATTTTCAGGAATAGGAAACACCACAGCTATAATAGCACTTTCAGTATATGCATTACTTCCAATGGTGAGAAATACTTATACAGGAATAAATAATATAGATTCATCAATTATAGAATCAGCTAAAGGTATGGGAAGCACTAAGATTCAAATACTTTATAAAGTTAAACTGCCACTGGCTACTCCAGTAGTGTTGTCTGGATTTAGAAATATGGTTGTAATGACTATTGCATTAGGAGGAATATCATCCTTTATTGGAGCAGGAGGCCTTGGAGTTGCAATTTATAGGGGGATAACAACAAATAACTCAACTATGACTATTGCAGGAAGCTTACTTATTGCAGTTTTAGCCTTATTTATAGATTTTATAATAGGGACTATTGAAAAAATAATTAAAAGAAAATGGAGGTTAGAATAATGGCTAAAAGATATTTGAAAAAAGTTTCATTTATAGTTATATCCATAATTCTAGTAAGTCTTGCTGGGTGCTCTAAATCTAAAGGGAATGGAACTATTAAAATCGCAACAAAGCCAATGACAGAGCAATTAATATTAGGTGAAATGATATCTTTGCTTATTGAAGAAAATACAGATTTGAAAGTAGAAATAACTAAGGGTGTTGGAGGTGGAACAAGTAATATTCATCCAGCATTACTTAAAGGTGATTTTGATTTATATCCAGAATATACAGGAACAGGATGGAGTTTTGTACTAAAAGAGGAGGGAATACCAGATGATGAAACTTTGTATAAGGAATTATCTGAAAAATATGACAATGAATATAAGTTAAAATGGGTTGGATTATATGGGTTTAATAATACCTATGGCCTTGTTATTAGAAAGGATATCGCTGAAAAATATAATATAAAAACATATTCAGATTTAAAAGATCATGCACCTGAATTAAATTTTGGAGCGGAATATGATTTTTATGAAAGAGACGATGGTTATAATGCACTGTGTAGAGCCTATGATTTAAAATTTAAATCTGCATCAGATATGGACATAGGTTTAAAATATAAAGCTATAAACTCAAAAGATATAGACGTGATGAATGTTTTTACTACAGATGGTCAATTATCTAATTCAGATGTAGTAGTGCTTAAAGATGATAAGAATTTTTATCAAACATATTATTGTGGAACTGTAGTACGTAATGATACGTTAGAGAAATATAAAGAACTTGAAGAAGTTTTAATGAAGATGGACAATATTATAAATGATAGTGAAATGGCAAAGCTGAATTATGAGGTAGAAACAAATAAAAAAGATGAAAGAGAAGTAGCAAAGGAATTTTTAACAAGTAAGGGATTATTAAAATAAAACAAGAGGGATTAGCTATGGTAAAAGATATAATGATTGAGTTTAAAGGTGTTTCTAAAAGTTATGGAGAAAATATAATATTAGATAATTTCAATTTACAAATACAAAAGGGAGAATTTATAACTATTATAGGAACTTCAGGATGTGGAAAAACTACTGTTTTAAAATTAATTAATGGATTGATTTTCCCAAATAAAGGAGAAGTTTATATTGATGGGAAAAATATCTCAAATTTAGATCAAATAAATTTAAGAAGAAACATTGGGTATGTTATTCAAGGAGTTGGTTTATTTCCACATATGAATATAGCTAAAAATATAAGCTATGTATTAAATTTAACTAAAACTAATAAAATTGAAATAGAGGAAAGAGTAAAGAAATTAATAAAAACAGTTGGAATGGAAGAGAAAATATTAAAAAGATACCCTGGTGAACTTTCAGGGGGACAAAGGCAAAGGATAGGTATAGCAAGAGCTTTAGCTGCATACCCAGATATACTTCTTATGGATGAACCCTTTGGTGCAGTAGATGAAATTACAAGAAAATCTCTTCAAGAAGAAATATTAAAAATTCATAAAGAATTTAATATGACAATTGTGTTTGTAACTCATGATATCAAAGAGGCTTTAAAGCTTGGAACTAAGGTAATAGTTATGGATGATGGAGAAATAATTCAAATGGGAACTCCTGATAAGATAAGAAATAGTCCTAAGACACAATTTGTAAGAGATTTGATTGGAGCTTAGGTAAATACTATAAAAGTACTATAGAGTCTTATAATCTGTAGTATTTTTGTAGTAGAATAGTAGAATAAAAGTATTGATACAAATACATCCAGGAAAATTCCTTTAGAAATATTAAAAATTAACAGCCCTTAAATCTAAAGGTGAAAGCGTTGACAATAATAAGATAGTATCCTATAATAAAGCTATAGTAAATTGGATGGTGATTGTTTACTTACAAGCTAGACCTATTTACATGTAAAATAATCAACTTTTAGGTTGGGACTATTTTGCATGTAAATGGGTCTTTTTTATTAATAAGAGTTTTTAAAAATACATTAGTATTTTCATATAATCCCGCCATAATTACAAATAGTTCAGAGTATCTTGATTTTATAGAAACAGAAAAAATAAGTTAAGCAAAATAGTGGATTATTAACAGTTATTAATTAAAAGATTATAAAAATGTAATAACGAGTTATTACAAATAAGAAAGGAAGATGAAAAATGGGATTTAGAGAAGATTTTTTATGGGGTGGAGCTACTGCTGCAAACCAATGTGAAGGCGGATATAATCAAGGGGGAAGAGGTCTTGCAAATGTTGACTTAGTACCAATAGGCAAAGATAGATTTCCTATTATAGCTGGAGAGATGAAGATGTTTGATTTTGATGATGAGCATTTCTATCCAGCAAAAGAAGCTATAGATATGTATCATAACTATAAAGAAGATATAAGATTACTTGGAGAAATGGGATTTAAAACTTATAGATGTTCAATTGCTTGGAGCAGGATTTTCCCAAATGGAGATGATGAAACTCCAAATGAAGAAGGTCTTAAGTTCTATGAAGATTTATTTAAAGAGTGTCATAAGTATGGTATTGAGCCGTTAGTTACAATTACCCATTTTGACTGTCCAATGAACTTAGTTGAAAAGTATGGTGCATGGAGAAATAGAAAGATGATAGAATTCTATGAACGTCTTTGCAAAGTTATTTTCAATAGATATAAAGGACTTGTTAAGTATTGGCTAACATTTAATGAAATTAATATGATACTTCATGCACCATTTATGGGAGCTGGTATATGCTTTGAAGAAGGGGAAAATAAAGAGGAAGTTAAGTATCAAGCAGCTCATCATGAATTAGTTGCAAGTGCTTTAGCTACAAAGATTGCTCATGAAGTTGATCCAAACAATATGGTTGGTTGTATGTTAGCTGCTGGAGACACATATGCATATACTTGTAAACCAGGTGATGTTTTTGAAGCGATGAATAAAAATAGAGAAAACTATTTCTTTATAGATGTTCAATCAAGAGGAGCTTATCCATCATATGCTTTAAGGGAATTAGAGAGAAAAGGTATTAATATTAAGATGGAAGATGAAGATGCAGAAATATTAAAGAAATATACTGTAGATTTCATATCATTTTCTTACTATTCTTCAAGATGTGCAAGCTCAGATCCTGAGGTTAACAAGTTAACAGCAGGAAATATATTTGCTTCACTTAAAAATCCTAATTTAGAGGAAAGTGAATGGGGATGGCAAATTGATCCACTTGGACTTAGAATAACTTTAAATTCATTATATGATAGATATCAAAAACCATTATTCATTGTAGAAAATGGACTTGGTGCAGTAGATATACCAGACGAAAATGGATATGTTGAAGATGACTATAGAATTGCTTATTTAAGAGAGCATATAAAAGCTATGAAAGATGCAGTTGAGCTTGATGGAGTTGACTTACTTGGATACACAACTTGGGGATGCATTGACTTAGTAAGTGCAGGAACTGGGGAAATGAAGAAACGTTATGGATTTATTTATGTAGATAGAGATAATGATGGGAATGGAAGCTTAAAGAGAAGTAAGAAAAAGAGCTTTGATTGGTACAAAAAAGTTATTGATTCAAATGGAGAAGAGCTTTAGTTATTAGAATAAGGTTAAAAAACTAATGTAGATAATAGATATAATAATGGGCTATATCAAATTTATTTTGATATAGCCCATTACGATCTGGAAAGTAGAGGAGTATAATAATTAAATTTCAAAAAAAATAGTAGTAAATTTACTACTATTTTTAAAATTTATTAGTTAGTTTATCTATTTTACATATTTATCACAATTAAGTAGAAGTTTTTAAACTTTACAATTATAATATCGATATTAAATAATAGATACAAACAAATGATTTAAAGAATTAGGAGGAAAACCAATGAAATTTTATAAAAACCTAAAATTATCTACACGATTAGTAATTTATTTTTTAGTTACTATTTTTTCAACAGTAACTATTGGAATTATAGGTATAAGAAACATGAATGAAATTAATAAATCAGCTCAGTATTTATACTATAATACCATTAAGGCGATGAATTCAATTAGTAAAATAGATAAAGATCAATTAAATATTTTTAAGAACACTGAATTAATAATAAGTTCTAAAGATGAAAATGAAATAAAAAAATTATCTGAAGAAAATGACAAATTATCAAAAGAAGTTAATGATCAAATTGATATTTATGAAACTACTATTGATGACGATACTGAAAGGGAAATTTTTAATCAATTTCAGGAAAAGTTAAATGTGTATAGAGAAGTTAGATTAGATTACATAGAATTAGCTAAAAATAAAAAAAATGATGAAGCTGCAGGTAAGGTATCTGATGTCATAAATACAAGAAATGATATGAGAAGCGAATTAGATAAATTACTTAAATTAAACGACGAGTGGGCATTAGAATCTATAAATGATAGTACTTCTACTTTTTATAGCGCAATTAAATTAATTGTAGTTATTCTTATCTTCTTAATTATAATATCAAGTATATTGGGAATTACAATTCAAAAAACAATAAAAAAATCTTTAAATATTATAAAAGAATTATCTAATAGGCTATCTAATTATGATTTATCAACTCCTATGGTAATAGAAAATAATGATGAATTTGGCGAAATAGGACAAAGTTTAAATAAAGCACAAGAAAATATTAGCTTAATGATAAAAGGAATAATGAATAGCTCTCAAGATATGAGTGCTTCAAGTGAAGAATTATCAGCAACAGTTGAAGAGATGACTTCAAAGCTTGAAATTATAAATGACTTAACGAAGGAAATTAATTCAGCAGCACAGGAAAGTAGTGCTACTGCAGAGGAGATATCTGCATCAGTACAAGAAGTCGATTCAAGTGTTTCTATATTATCAAGTAAATCAGTTGATGGAAGTAATAATGCAATTGAAATAAAAAATAGAGCCACTAAAGTTAAGAAGGATAGTAAAATTGCAAAAGAAAATACAAACGAAATTTACATTGAAATAGAAAAAGATGTTCTAAAGAATATAGAACAAGGAAAAGTTGTTAATGATATTAAAATTATGGCAGATTCCATTGAAAATATAGCAGGGCAAACAAATTTACTTGCACTTAATGCAGCTATAGAGGCAGCAAGAGCAGGAGAACAAGGAAAAGGCTTTGCGGTGGTTGCAGACGAAGTAAGAGTACTAGCAGAACAATCCTCTGTCGCTGTAAAAAATGTTAAGGCTACTATAGACAAGGTACATGAAGCTTTTAATAACTTATCAGAAAATAGTAATAAGTTATTAAGATTTATGAATGAAAATATTAGTCCACAATTTGAAACTTTCGTAGAAATTGGAGAAGAATATGAGAATGATGGAAACTTTGTAAGCAATATATCTGAAGAATTAGCTTCAATGACTGAAGAAATTTCAGCAACAATAAATCAAGTTAGTGAAGCAGTTCAAAACATGGCAGAGATGTCACAAAAATCATCAGAAAATTTAGATGGAATATATGGAAGTGTAAATGAGTCAACTAAGGCAATGGAGCAAGTTGCGAATGTAGCTCAAGGACAAGCAGAGCTTGCACAGGATCTTAATGAAATGATTTTAAAATTCAAGGTTTAAATTATATTATATGTGAATTAAAGTGTGATATAATTATATAATATAGATTTAATATGAAGAATTGATAAATAGATTTTTATGATTTTAATAAGCATAGATTGTATATTTAAATTTTTAATATACAATCTATGCTAAGAATATAAATGTATTTAATCTTTATAAAAGTGTACCTAAGGGTACGCTTTTTATAATGAAAAAATAAATTATTGGCGGGAGGATGGATTAAATGGTAATGACATATTTAAATGATTTATTTAATGATAAAAAGTTTTTAAGGAAGACCATAGCTATTGGAATTCCAATAGCTGTGCAAGCTCTTCTTAATACAACTTTAAATCTTGTAGATACAATGATGATTGGAACTTTAGGTCAAAGTACTATAGCAGCAGTTGGTCTTGCAAACAAAGTGTTTTTTGTTTTTACTTTATTGTTATTTGGTATTGTTAGCGGATCTTCAATATTGACTGCTCAGTATTGGGGAAAAAAGGATATAAAAAATATTAGAAGAGTTTTAGGGATATCTCTTATCATAGGGCTTTTAGGAGCAATTATTTTTATGTTAGCAGGATTATTTATACCTAAAGCTGTTATGAGGATTTTTACTCCAAGTGAAAGCACAATAAAGGTTGGAGCAGCTTATTTAGCTATAGTAGCTTTAAGTTATCCTTTAACTGCAATTACAAATTGTTATATATCGCTTTTAAGAGCAACTAATAAAGTTAAGGCGCCTGTTTTTATAAGTATAATTTCTATTGGTGTTAATGTTATATTAAATTATGCACTTATATTTGGTAATTTTGGAGCACCAAAGCTTGGAGTAGAAGGTGCAGCCATTGCTACAGTTATTGCTAGATTAGTTGAATGTATATCAATATTATCAATTGTGTATATAAGCAAAGGACCAGCAGCTGCCAAATTAAAGGAACTTGTTAATTTTGATAAGGAATTTATCAAGAAGTATTTTGTTACTGTATCACCTGTTATAGCTAATGAGTTTATGTGGGGTCTTGGAGTTACTATGTATTCATTAGTTTATGGAAGAATGGGAGATGAAGCAGTTGCTTCAATAACAATAACTCAAAATGTTGAACAAATATGTATTGTTATATTCCAAGGCTTAAGCACTGCTACTGCAGTTATTTTAGGTAATGAACTTGGAGCTAATAAACTAAAAGAAGCAGAAAAACATGCTAAAAACTTTTTTGTATTGCAAATGATATTAACTTTATTTATGGGGATTGTATGTTTTATGATAAGAACTCCTTTAATTAGATTATTCTCTGTTCCAGATAATGTAGCTTCTAATATAACTAAGTGTTTAAATGTATTTATATGCTACTTGCCATTTAGAATGTTTAATTTAGTTAACATTGTAGGCGTACTTAGAAGTGGCGGAGATACAAAGGCATCACTTCTTTTAGACATTACAGGAGTATGGTGTGTTGGAATACCACTTGCTTTTTTAGGGGGAATAATTTTAGGACTACCTATATATTATGTTTATGCAATGATAACATTAGAAGAAATTTATAAATTTATTTTAGGTTTTAGAAGATATAAACAAAAGAAATGGGTTAAAAATATAGTTGGAGCATAGTAATTAAAAATATTGTTCATTTAAAAATTATAAGAGTTATAATTTTATTGTAGCAAATAGTAATAGTACTAAAGGGGGCTTTTAATTGCATATAAAAGAAGTTATTACTAAAAATATCATATATAAAATAAGAAGAAGAATACCAATTCATAAAAAAACATCTGAATCATTAAGATTAGGAATACTTCTTGCAGCAGTAGGTGGATTTTTAGATGCGTACACATTTATATGTAGAGGTGGAGTATTTGCAAATGCTGAGACTGGGAATATAGTACTAGTTGCACTTGCAATTACTAAGAGAAACTATAAAGATGTATTCATGGCAGCACTGCCAATTTTAGCATTTGTAGCTGGAGTTTTAGTGACTGAAATAATAAGAGAAAGATCTATAAATAATTATGAGGAATCTACAAAGGCCGAAAAGTTTATTTTAATTATTGAAGCAGTTGTACTTTTTATAGTTGGATTTATACCAACTACTATACCACATATATTTGTAACAACTACAATAGCATTTGTTTCATCAGTACAAATATCATCATTTAGAAGGCTAGTAGATTCTCCTTATAGCACAACTATGTGTACAGGAAATTTAAGAGTTGCTTCTCAATCAGCTTATCTAGCTATAATTAAAAAAGATAAAAGTGCATCTTCAAGGTCTTTTAGATATATAATAGTAATATTTTCATTTTTATTTGGTGCATCCTTAGGTGGGATTTTAACTACAAGGCTAGGAGTAAAGTCAATATGGATTTGTTCTTTAATATTAATAGTATCAAATATTTTATTTAGTATAGATGAATATAGATTTATGGAAAAAGGTATTATTTCGCACTAATTTATGCGAAATAATACCTTTTTTCATTGAAATTTTATCTACGTTATTATTTTAATTGAATTTCTAAACTATATATTTTTAAAAAATATATATGCTACTACAAACAATTAAAAGTTGAAATAATATTAATGTTTGTGTATAATACCAATATAAATTATGAATAAACTCGTATATCGTCGGTAATATGGACCGAAAGTTTCTACCTGCTAACCGTAAATAGGCAGACTACGAGGTAGTGTATTTAAAAAGGATATTAGTATAAATAAATTTTTATATAAATTTATAGGCTTACTTCTGTTTTTAAGGACAACACCTCGATTGCGAGGTGTTTTTTATTACTTAAAAATGGAGGATAAGGTTATGGATAAAGTAAAAACAACAGATGAAATTAACTTAGTATATGGAGTTGATGATAATCCATCAATATTAGAAAAGATATTATTTGGAATTCAACATATATTTGCTGCTTTTGGTGGGATAATAGTTGTTCCACTAGTTATATCTAGTGCTTTAGGCTTTGATGCTAAAACAGGAACAGCTTTAATAAGCGCATCAATACTTGCAGCAGGTCTTGCAACTATAATACAAGCTAGAGGAGTAGGACCAGTAGGATCTAAAGTAGCTTGTATAATGGGAACAGATTTTACATTTGTTTCACCGTCTATTACAGTTGGATCAGTATTAGGACTTCCAGGAATAATAGGAGCTACAATTCTAGGAGCTATCTTTGAGGTAATTCTTAGCTATTTTATAAGACCATTAATGAAATTATTTCCACCATTAGTCACTGGTACAGTGGTATGTTTAATCGGATTAACATTATTACCAGTATCAATTGATTGGGCTGCAGGAGGAGTTGGAGCATCAGATTATGGTAGCATAAAAAATATATCAATTTCAATGCTTGTACTTATTGGAACATTATTATTAAACCGTTATGGGAAAGGTATGCTTAGTAGTGCATCTATACTTATAGGAATGTTAGTTGGATATATTGTATGTATTCCTTTAGGATTAGTAGACTTTACAGCAGTTAAGGAAGCAAGCTGGATTTCAATACCTAAGATATTTGAATATGGTGTAAGTTTTGATTTAAAAGCACTTATTGCATTTATTCCAGCATATTTTGTAACAGCAATAGAAACCGTAGGATGTTTAAAGGCAATTGGGGAAGTTTCAGAAGTAGATATGAATGAAAAACGCATTGGAGCAGGCGTATTATCTGATGGGATTGGAAGTATGATAGGTGGAGTTGTAGGTACATTACCAAATACAACCTTTAGTCAAAACGTTGGGCTAATACCATTAACTAAAGTAGCTAGTCGTTATGTAGCTGTAATGGCAGGTATTATATTAGTTATTTTAGGATTCCTACCTAAGCTCGCAGCAATAGTAAATGGCATTCCTCAACCTGTTTTAGGTGGAGTTGGAATAGTTATGTTTGGAACAGTTGCAGCAGCAGGAATTAAAACATTAAGTAAAGTTAAAATAAATGAACGTAATCTTTTAATAATAGCTACATCAATTGGCTTAGGACTTGGAGTAACATTTAGACCAGAATTTATTTCACAATTACCAGAGGCATTAAAAATGATTTTTGCATCAGGTATATCAACAGGAACAATAACAGCATTAGTTCTAAATGTAGTTTTAAGAGAAGATAAAGAAGATTTAGAAGCAATGAATGAAAATGATGTAGGGGCAGCATAATATATAAGCATAACAATAAAAACTCCAACAACTTGATTTGTTGGGGTTTTTATTTCGTAATTTAAGAAAACTATACTTAGAGATTCCTAAAAAAATGTTGTATATATAGAAACAAATACTATGAATAATCCACTTGAAATTAATAAAATAGATTCTACTTTTTTATCATTAATATATGAGGAGTATCCATTTGATATATTCAAGATACCTAATATTATCAATATAATTGGTATTGTAATTTTAGAATTTATAATATTAAATAAACCTAAAACTGCCAATATGATAACGATAATTGACATTAATATCCTACTAACCTTTCTCAATTAAACCGCCTCCTAATAGAATAATCTTCTCAAATATAATATGATTGCTCATTAACTATACTTTAATTATATACCATAAAAAGGCAAAAAACCTATGATGTTATGGTATATTTAAAAGAGTATTTTAGTTTTTTAAATATTATTGTGCAAATAAAGGATGATTTGTAAATTTAGTGTA
The DNA here is from genome assembly GCF_055330225.1 of Clostridium sp. LS3. Taxonomy (NCBI): domain Bacteria; kingdom Bacillati; phylum Bacillota; class Clostridia; order Eubacteriales; family Clostridiaceae; genus Clostridium; species Clostridium sp. LS3. The sequence continues at coordinate 2,762,572 of NZ_CM143921.1, read as the reverse complement.
TAATTAATTTGAGGCTATTATTTAGATTAGGTATTTAGGGGGATAAAATGAAAAATATTGATAAAGCTTTAAAGATTTCTATTACGTTAATAGTTATATCTTTTTTGATATCACTTTTAATTTTAAGTAAGTTGAAGTTAGACAAGCCTGTATTTTTGAAAAATTATAAAGAAGTTGAAATTGTAGAAAATGAGGGTTCTCTATCTACTTCAGGTTATGATATTGAACTAAAATACATAGCAAATAGAGAAGATAAAAGAAAAGTATCATCTATAACCTTTAAAGAGGAACCCAAATTGAATTTTTATGCAAGTGAAAATAATTCAGGAGGATTAATGAGGTTTTATGATTATAGTAATGATAATATTGAGAATCATGGAAGATATGGTGTTCATACAGTTTTTCTGAACTTAAACTCACAAAACTATGAATATGATTTATCTAAGAATATTGTATTAAGTGAAGCAACTGTAACTTTTAATGATGGTCTTACTATGGATTTAGATTTAGGAAAGATAATACTTTATAAGAATGATAGAAATGAAGGTCCTCTTACTAGTATGGCTGATATTAACGATACTAGCGGAGTTTCTAAAAAAGGAATATTTGTTAGCGAATATATAAGGGTATCAAATGTATATTCATCATTATTTTCAGAGATAGGAGAATTTTTTGATTTTAATATAAATAAGATAGGAAATTTAGACTCAAGGGATACAATTTATAATGGAAATGAAAATCTATATTTCACATATAAGTTTTCTGATATAAGCGATATATCAATGAAGCTATATAGTTATGATATAAAACCAGTTATTTATTTTAAAGATAGAAATGAGAAAGAATATAAAAAAAGAATAGACAATATAATGTATAATCCTAACTTTAGTTTTTATGATATATATAAATATCTAAGAAGTACGGAGGAGATATAAAATGATGAATGGATATAAAAAGATATTTTGGGGGATGTTTTTTACAACTTTTCACTTTAATTTAGGATCAATTAAACTTTTACCAAACTTTATTGGAATATTAATTATATGCTCAGGAATAAAGGAAATATTAATTGAGCATGACAATATTTCACTTAATATATCATTGAAATTAAACAATATAAAAGCATTTATTGCTTTTATAACTTTTATATTACCATTTATGAGTATAGAAACCTCATCTAATAATATAATTTTAAATACAATATTTTTTAATATAGGCAGTATTTTAGAATTTTTAAGTATGTTAAAGCTTTTAGAAGGAACTTCACAAATTTTATCTGAAAAATATAATAGTTATCTAGGAATAGAATATGAAGATAAGGCGATAAAGTATATTTATTTATATCCAGTTGTAGTAATTGTAAGTAATATTAACTTTATATTTATGTCAGAATTGGTAGGAGTAGTAATTGTAATATATGCATTACTAATAATAATATGGATAATGTTATCTTTTAAAAGGTTATATAAAGATGATTTGCAAATAGTTAAATAAATTAATATAAACTTACAAATAATACTTTTATAGAGATATGGAGGTGTTATTAATGATTAAAAATATATTAGATGAGTTACAACTTAAAAAATCTGAAAATTTATCAGATAATAATTTCAATAGAAATACATCATTAGGTATGAACAGAGATTTAGATAAATTAAAAATAAATGATGATTTTTCTAATGAAGATGTAATATTTGATGAGTATTCATCAAAAATAACTAACTCTTATATAGAATTAAATAATGTTGTAAAAGAAAAGGACAAATATAAAAACTCAAAAGATGATAAAAACAAGGTGAGTTTAAGCTCTTTACCCTTAGATAATAAATAATATTAAAAAAGTTCTTCAGTTTAATTGAAGAGCTTTTTTTATTTTAGAGACTATGAAGCTATTGAAGATAGTATACATTTAGTAGATTTAATGAAAATAAAACCTACTAAATATATTGACAATATTGATACTCGATATTACAATAAAAGTAAGATTATCCAATAGTTATATTGTATTTTGTTAACAATATCGAGTATCGATGTTAGGGGTGATTTCAGATGGCAAGAGAACAGTTTCAGAATTTAACTGAACCAATGTATTATATTTTAATGTCTTTGCTACAAGAGAGATGTGGTGTAGATATTATGGTGAGCGTGGATGAAATATCTAATGGCAGAGTTAAAGTAGGACCAGGAACTTTATATGCTTTACTCGGAAAATTTGAAAAGGAGGGTATGATTCGGGAAACTGAAGTAATTGGGAGAAAAAGAAGCTACATTATTACAGATAAAGGCCTAAATACATTAAAGGAAGAATATAGTCGTTTAATTACTTTGGTTGAAGATGGTAAATTGCTTTTAGGGGGAGATAGTTATGATGTTTAGGGATAGCAAATGGGTAATATATAACTTTTTGCCGTATGAATATAAATCTTTGGAAAAATATTTAGAAAGTATGGCATTAAGGGGCTGGAGGTTAGAAAGTATAACTGGTATTTTATTAAAGTTTAAGAAAAGAGAACCTAAGGTAGTAAAGTACTCAGTTGATATAATGGATAGTATATCTTTTTTTGATGGAAAAGATAGTGATAAAGCTTTAGGCTACAGAGAATACTGTAAGGAAGCCGGATGGGAATTTGTCTGCGAAAGAGAAAAAATACAAATTTACAGCAGTGAAAGTGAGGAAGGGAGGATAGATATTCATACTGATGAAGGTGAGAAGTTTAATACTATCCGTAAAGCTTCATTGAAATATGTTTGTTTAAACCTAATAACTTTAATAAGTCTTCTATATACTCAATATATTATAACTATTGGAAATTCAGATGCACATTTTTTAGCAAGCACGTTAGTTCTAGGAAGCTTATTGATTGTAATGTTTTTTACTATACATGAATTTATAGGATTAATTAGATTTATTATATTTGATATTAAAGGAAGAAATAGTTTAAAAAGAAATGAAAAGGTATATTATGATTTTGAAGTCGGTGTCTTAATAAAAAGAATAATTTACAAAGTTGAATTAACAATAATTATAGCGATTATAATAGGTTTTACTATAACATCAGATTTATGGGTAATAAAGTTAATAATTGTTATGTTATTATTAGGAATTTTATCTAACTATATAATAAATTTTATAAAAAATAAAAATTACAAAAATAATAAGTGGATAATTATTGGAACTTATACAATAATAACATTGATATTTTTTGTTACAATATCAAATATGATTTTTGCAAGCGTATTAACAAGAACCTATATAAGTAATGAAAAATTAAATAAGGAAAATCATATATTAAGCCTTAGAGATTTCAATGATAAAAATAAAGATGAAGAAGTATTTTTAGGAGAGGAAAAGAGTCCTTTAGCATCTTATTTATTTTATAGTAATTCAGGAGAGAAGGTTCATTTAAGCTATAGTTTATTTGAAAGTAAATACCAATGGGCAGTTAGATATAACTTTAATAAAGAAATGAGCTTTGCAAATAAGATAGATGTAGAATATATAGAAAAAGAAACTAATTTACCTGAAGATATTAAAGTTTATATGAACGAACATGGTCATCAATATTTTATAGTTTCTCCTAATAAAATGATGGAAATATCAACTATAGAGGAGATAAGTGAAGAAGAATTAATAGATATTGTTTATAAAAAGTTATTTAAATTATGAGTTTTTAATTGAAAGCTTCAAGTTTAGTGGGTTCATATTATTGAATCCACTTCTATTTATATTTAGTTGTAAAATTTTTCTTCAAAAGTAGCAGAGTTTAGTGATATATTTAAATTATTATTTTAAATATTAATTCATTCAAAGAATATATAATGTAAAGTAGATTTAATTATTAAAAGTAAAATTATCTGGAGGAATAATATGAATAAGGAAATTAAGATATATCAAGTTGATGCATTTACAAATAAAGCTTTTAAAGGAAATCCAGCAGCAGTTTGTATTTTAGAAGAAGATATAAATGATGATTTGATGAGGAGTATTGCACAGGAAATGAATTTGTCAGAAACAGCATTTGTTAAACCATTAGAGTGTTCTGATATAAATAGTTGTAGTTTCTTTTCCTTAAGATGGTTTACTCCTGAAGTAGAAGTAGATTTATGTGGACATGCAACTATAGCAACTTCAAAGGTACTATTTGATGAATTCAACATAAGTGGGCAAGAAATAAAGTATCAAACCAAAAGTGGAACTCTTATTGCTAAAAGGGAAAATGAGAAGATAGGTTTAGACTTTCCAATAGACAAGCCTTTAAATTTTGAATTAACAGAAGATATTTTAAAAGCTATGGGAATAAAAAAATATTTTAAAGCTATAATAGGTGAAAAAACAAGAAAACTTGTTATAGAACTAGAAAGCGAAGAGGAAATAATTAATTTACAACCAAACTTCGAAAAACTAAAAGTGTTAAGTTTTAATACTAATGTAAAAGGAATAGGGGTTACTTGTAAAGGAAGTGAAAAATACGATTTTATATCGAGATACTTTAATCCTTGGGCAGGAATAAATGAAGATCCAGTTACAGGATCAGTACATACTCTATTAGCAAGTTATTGGAGTAGCATATTAAATAAAAGTGAAATGTTATCTTATCAATGTTCAAATAGAGGTGGAGAAATTTTAATAAAAGTATTAGAAAATAACAGAGTAGAGTTAAGTGGTGAGGCAGTTGTAGTGTTTAAGGGAGAATTATATATATAAATAAATATTTATAGGAATTTTTAGTGAAATCATTAAAAATTAGCACTATTAATGTGTCAGATTAAGTAGATAAACATAGGATATTATATCTAATAAAATATTAAGAATTATATTATAAGGGTAATTCTTTAATAATGGGAGGATATAATTAATGAGAATACTATATGATGAAACTGAACTAGATACAGTTAGCGAAATGGAATATGTAAAAGAGCATTTAGAATTGGAAGAAGATTCAGAAAAACAAATAGGAATGAGTGAAGATGAAAAAGAAATGTGGGAATATGTAAAGAAAACTAGACCTACAAAAAAAGAAGCACACAAAATTAAATGTGAAGAAGAAATGGAAGATAAAGAAGATAGATGTCCAGATTCTAAACACACTCGACTTGAAGCTAATTGTAAATCAGAGATCCACGTTAAGCCTAAAAATAAAATAATATATGTATGTCCAAGAACAGCTCAATATTTTTTAGCAACTTCATCAAAATGTTGTGGACAAATTAAGGTTAAATTTATTGGACATGGATTTAATCCAAAATTTAAAAAGGTTTGCGGAAGCCTTGGAACTTATTTCATACTAAATGCAGGAATTCTATTTATTCCTAAGAAAGATTTACAACCTGGTGAAATTGATGTATTACCTTTTGAAGCATTTGATGGATGTAATAAATTTAAGTTTGATGTAGTATTTACTTTTGACCCATGTAAATGTTGTAATAAATAAATTATAGGCCGTAAGTATTCAGACATCTTAAATTGGCATTTAAGATGTCTGTTTTGCATAATGCAGTAGTTTTTATTTAATGAATAAAAACTATATTTAAAGTTAATTAATATGCTAGATTTAAATAAAATAGCATATTATATTGTGGGCTTAGTATAGGATTTGAAATTTTATTATAAAATGATTCTATAGTAATGGGAGGATATAATTAATGGAAACATTATATAGTGAAGATGACTTTAATATAGCTATTGAGACTGAATATAGTGAAGATGACTTTAATATAGCTATTGAGACTGAAAATGACTTTAATATAGCTATCGAGACTGAAAATGGGGACGAAAGTTTAGAGTTGGTTGAAGATATAAATGATGAAGCAAAGGCATCTATGGAAGAAGATGAAGAAAAATGGTCATGTGAGAATAAAACATTACTTCAAGCTAATTGTAAATTAGAAATGCATATTGAATCCAAAAATAAAGTGATATACGTATATCCAGGAAAAGTTCAATATTTTTTAGCATCATCATCAAAGAGTTGTGGAGCTGTTAGTGTCAAGTATATAGGCCCTAACTATAATAAAAGGTGTAGCAAAGTGAGAGGTATTCTTGGAAGCTATTATATTTTAAATGCAGGAATATTATTCGTTCCTAAAAAATGTTTGAAGCCAGGTAAAATTGATATATTACCTCTATTAGCATTTGATGGATGTAACTATTATAATTTTGAAGCAGTATTTAATTATGATCCATGTCGATATCGTAATAAATAAATACAAAGTGATTAATAATTAAAATGAGCTGTTTAATTTTCAACAGCTCATTTTAATCTAACTATATTTTTATAAAATTTACAATAGTTACTGAAATTATTATATAATAAAGTTAAATGTATAGGAGGATTTTGAATGGATAGATATAATGAGGAAGTTGATGATGAAAATATACTAATAGAAGATATATCAAGGCAAACTTATTTAAGATTATTATCAAAACAATATCAAAGCATTGCAGAATCGGCTACAGAAATCATTAATTTAGAAGCAATTTTAAATTTACCAAAAGGAACAGAGCACTTTTTAAGTGATATACATGGAGAATATGAGCCTTTCATTCATGTTTTGAAAAATGGATCTGGGACAGTTAAAAGAAAAATAGAAGATATATTTGGAAATACATTAATGGACAGTGAAAAGAAAAGCCTTGCAACTTTAGTTTATTATCCAGAACAAAAATTAGAAATAGTTTTAAAAGAAGAAAAAAATATTGGTGACTGGTACAAAATAACCTTGTATAGGCTTATTGAATTATGCAGATATGCGTCATCTAAATATACAAGGTCAAAAGTGAGAAAGGCACTGCCAAAAGATTTTACTTATGTCATAGAAGAGTTATTACATGAACAAGTAAATGGAATAGATAAACAAAAGTATTATGATAAGATAATTACTACAATTATTGATATTGATAGGGCAAATGAATTTATAATTGCACTAGCTAAGCTTATACAAAGATTAGTTATTGATAGACTTCATATATTAGGAGATATATATGATAGAGGCCCAAGGCCGGATATAATTTTAGATACACTTATAAATTATCATTCAGTTGATATACAATGGGGAAATCATGACATACTTTGGATGGGAGCGGCATCAGGTTCAAGAGTATGTACAGCTAATGTTTTAAGGATTTCAGCTAGATATTCAAATTTAGATATAATAGAAGACATTTACGGAATTAACATATTGCCATTAGCAACCTTTGCACTTAAGTATTACAAAGATGATCCATGTAAAAATTTTATTCCTAAATCAAATGATAAAAGTAGCTATAATAATTTTGAGATAGATTTAATAGCTAAAATGCATAAAGCTATAACTATTATTCAATTTAAACTTGAAAATGAAGTAATAGAAAGAAATCCAGAATTTAAAATGAAACATAGATTATTATTAAATAATATAGATTATGATAAGGGAATTATTAAATTAAATAATAATATATATGAACTTAATGATAAAAATTTTCCTACTATAGATAAAGGAAATCCATTTAAGCTTACAAGGGATGAAGAGATTTTAATTGAAAAACTAGAGTCTTCTTTTATTAATAGTGAGAAATTACAAAGGCATATTTCTTTTCTTTTTGAAAAAGGAAGCATTTATTTAAAATATAATGATAGTCTTTTATTACATGGATGTATACCTTTAAATAAGGATAAAACCTTTAAAAGTATGACTATACAAGGAAAAGAATATAGTGGAAAAATTCTTTTAGAAAAGCTTGAATCCTTAGCAAGAGAAGGGTACTTTAGTAAAAGAGATACTAAGGAAAGAGAATATGGAATGGATATAATGTGGTATCTATGGACGGGCTCTAATTCATCACTTTTTGGTAAAGAACAAATGACTACATTTGAAAGATATTTTATAGATGATAAAACTACACATAAGGAATATAAGAATCCATATTATAAATGGAGAGATGATGAAGCAGTATGTAATACAATTCTTGAAGAGTTTGGAATTAACTCCAATGAGGGAAGAATAATTAATGGACATGTACCTGTTAAAAATAAAAGCGGAGAAAGCCCTATAAAAGCAAATGGTAAACTTATAGTAATAGATGGTGGATTTGCTAAAGCATACAGAAGTCATACAGGAATAGCTGGATACACTCTTATATATAATTCATATGGATTTCAGTTAGTTGCTCATGAACCCTTTGACTCAATAGAAGATGCTATAGTAAATGAAAAAGACATTCTTTCTACAATTACTGTGGTAGAAAAAAATTTAGAAAGAAGAAGAGTTAAAGATACTGATATTGGGTTAGAGCTAAAAAGGCAAATAAGAGACTTAAAGATGCTACTTACAGCATATAGAAAAGGCTTAATAAAATAAAATGAGATAAGCTTGCTTTTAAATAAAAAGTAAGCATAGCCATCTATCACTAATATGATAGATGGCTATGTTTATTATACAAAGTTTATACACTGGTCCTTTTATAACAATACTTTAATTTCTTTAATTATTATTTTAATTATATATTATTGAATGGTTACTTTAAATATATTAGAAGAGGTATGAGTGCTATCCCAACGACCATATATTTCAATAATATATTCACCCTTCTCAGTTGGTAGCTCAATTGAGTACTTATTTGATGAGCCTAACTTCTTTTCATCACAATCTTTTCTAGGTTTGTCTTCCAAATTTATAATATATACTTCCTTAGGTTTTAAAGAAAATGAAACTTCAATAGTATCTCCAGGGTTTGCATAAAAAGTATCCATTTCTTTTCCTATCTCATAAGGACTACCCCTCATTATAGAATTACCACCGAATTTAGGATTAAACCAATTTTCATCTCCTGATTTTGTATAAAGTTTATTTCCTTGATACTTAATATTTACAGTAGGTCTTTTTGAAGGAAAGGGTTCTGTTATCTTTTCATAGATATAAGACGATAAGATTAGTACACTAATGATTACACCTATTACAATGTAAGTTTTATTTTTTATTTTCATATGTCATCCTTTCCTCCTTTCTTGGCTTAAGAATATTAATGCTTCTTAATAAAGAAAATAACTCTGTTATGCTTTTAAGAATTTAGTTAATTTACAAAATATTCTTTTTTACTTATATTAAGTTTAACATAATATAAGTAGAAAAGAATATTTTTCTATTATATATATTAATTTACTGTTTTATTTGAGATTTCCAATTAGGATAGTAGAATAAGACTTTCAAAGTGAAGCTCTACCGAATGAAATACTAGGATTTTTTTAAAGCCATTAATATCAATGGGAAGTAAATATGATTTAAATATTATATAAGCAAAAGGACATATTATAAATGAATAGCATGTCCTTTTGCTTATTTTGTAATTAAAACTTAATTATTAAAATTAAGAAAAACAAGGTAAAATTAAATTATATAATGGTAAAAATAGTAATTAGGGGGTGTGTATATTGAGAAGAAAATTAAATAAAAGTAGGATAATAATTTCAATACTTATTATTATATTGATATTAGTAAGTATTAGATTAGTAGTTAATTTAAACTCAAGAAATAAGTATAAAAATGAAGGAATAAATATGACAGAAGAAGACAAGGAAGTAGTAAATAAAGTTATTGAATTAGCAGAAGAAAAAGTAGGCTTTCAATACGTATGGGGTGGAAAAGGTGAGATTATGACTGGTGAAAGGCTTGATGAATTAATAGGATACTATGGAGAAAGTTATTATCCATTAAAGAGAGAAACATATATAGGAAATCAAGCCTTCGATTGCTCTGGATTAACTTATTGGACATATAAAGAAGTAACAGGAGTTGAAATCGGATATTCAACTTATGATCAAGAAGAAACATTGCAAGGATATGAAGTTGATAAAGAAGATATACAACCTGGAGATTTAATTTTTACTCCAGGACATGTAGTTTTATATAAAGGAAAAGGAAAAATTATAAATGCATATAATAAGTTACCTTATCCACTAGGAGGGGTAAAGAATGGAGATCTTTATTTAGGAGAAGACAGCGTAATATATAGACCTATCGATTATATAAACTCACTAAAATAATTACAAAGAGAAGGGAACTTTTTTATCTATATAAAACTCTTAGTTATATACTTATAATTTAAGGTACAAGGTTAAAGGGGGAAGAGGCTTGGAGCTTGAGGTTAAGAAAGCTATAAATGGGGATAAAGAAGCTCTTTTAAGACTAATTATAAGTCAAAAAGATAACTATTATAAATTAGCTTATGTATATATGAAAAATGAACATGATGCCTTAGATATATTACAAGAAATGATAGTAGTTTTATATAAAGAAATTCCAAAGCTTAAAAAGCTTGATTCTTTTTATAGTTGGAGTAAAACGATACTAGTTAATTTATGTAAAAATGAACTATCAAAGAGGAAGAAGTATGAAGAGATTGATTTAGAAAATATATCAGAAGAAAATACTTTTAAGGAGTCAGAAGATAAAATTTATCTAAAATCTCTTATAGAAAATTTAAATGAAAATCAAAAGGAAGTTATCAGGCTTAGATATTATTTAGATTATTCTTATGATGAAATTGCAACAATTATGAAAATTCCCTTAGGTACAGTTAAATCCAGAATTAATAAAGGAATTAATAGAATAAGAAAAATTATAGGTGGTGATGTAAATGATGGATTTAGATAAAGAATTAAATAATCTAAAAGAAAAAGATTTAAAAGCTCCACCGCAATTTGAAAATTTAATGAAAGAAGCATTAGATGATGCAAAAAGAGAAAAGAAAATAAATTTAAATAATAAATATGTAAAAATAGCTATAATATTTATAGCAGTTATGTTTATTTTTAATTTAAGTACAGTTTCTGCAATGATAAAAAAGTTAATGGGATATGATGATTATTTTTCTTATAATAGCTACGTAAAAAAGCTTAATAATAAAGGAGAACTTCAAGATGTTAATAAATCAGTAGAATTTAGTAACGGTAAAAAAGTAACAATAGAAGCAATTGTTTATGATAATAAGTATATTTCTGTTTTTATGAGGGGAAGTATTACTTATGCAGATAGGTTTTTACCAACAGATGTGCCACCTGAAGAATATGATTCTACTAAACCTAAATCTGATATAAGAATTTTCAATGGGGATTTTGCATCGGGTTCAAGTGCATTTAGTGAAAAAGACAAAAATGGAGATACATTAAGTGTATGGACATTTAAAATAGGAGAAAATAAAAAGGATTTTACATTAGAAATTACAGAGGAAGGTGAAGTTAAGGAGATAACTGTAGATATAGATTCATCTAAGATAGTTAAGATTAAGAATATAGAGCCAGAAAATAATGAAATTCAAATAGATGGAGTAAGCTTTATAGTAAATAATTTGAGAGTTAGCCCTCTAGCTATAAATCTAGACTATTCAGTAGTTTCTAATAATGAAGAAAAGATTAAGGCTATTCAAAAAAATTATGGAAGCTTTTTTAATGAAGGTATATATTTTAGACCTAATATAGAAGGTAGAAACATTGAGAGAATGGGTGTAGTTGTACATGATGAAAAGGAAACTATAAATAATGGTATTAGAATAGTTGAAAACTTTGTTCTAAAGGACTTAGCCATAGATGAATTTAATAAGGCTAAGATAGTTATAGCATCAGCAAATTTTAGCGAAGCTCTAAATATTGATATTAAGAGTAATATTAAAGATACTTGGGTAAATGATAATTTATTTATAGAAGAGTTAAAATATAATGAAAAGAAAGAAGTAGTGGATATATCTTACTGGAGTAAGTATAAAAAAATATGGTTTGATAAATACTTGATTTATGAAATACTTCCGTATGATGGTGTTTTTTCATATGAACAATCAATTCATAAAGCTAATATAAAAGATTATTTAGGCCAAGACTACAGAAAATTTATATTTATGAGAAGACAGCTGTACATTGGAGAAGGAGAGAAGTTATCTAATAGTGAAAAATTATTTATTTCCAATAATAAAGCATTAGATATTAAGAAAAAAGATAGGACTATAAATATAAAAATTGATTATTAGTTAATTGAATTTTTAAAAAATATTGACAATAAAGTAAATAAGATATATAATCCATATTAATTAATAAGCATAACGAAGATTTATAAATGTTTATAATTCGGAGTATAAGATAATTAAAAGCTGTGATAAGAACAAGTAGTAGTTAGTAAAGCTTACAGAAAGTAGCCGGTTGATGAGAGGTGCAAGTTAAGCTAATTATGAATACATCTTTGAGCTTCACACCAAATGACTTTTAAGGTTTAGTAGGCTGTGACGTATTCCTTGCACACGTTATAGTGCTAGAGTATTACCTGGGTAATAATGGAGTACTCGAAAAGGTAGGCAATGTGAATTGTCTATGAACTTAAGGTGGTAACACGAAGATTTATCTCTCGTCCTTTTGATATAAGGGACGGGAGTTTTTTGTTTTTAAAAATACTTATCTTGGTTCAGATACTTTTATCAAGTAGCTTTTACAAAGTTAGTCTTATAGAACTTGCTTATATTTTAAATAATATAAGAGGAGTGTTTTAGATGAAAAAAACAATTGAAGAGCAAATGAAAATCATTAAAAAGGGAGTAGACACAATAGTTAATGAAGAAGAATTAAGAAAAAAGCTAGAAAAAGCTGAAAAAAATAATGAATCATTAATTATTAAGTTAGGACTTGATCCAAGTGCACCGGATATTCATCTTGGTCATGCTGTTGTTTTACGTAAAATTAAACAAATGCAAGATCTAGGTCATAAAGCGGTAATAGTTATTGGAGATTTTACAGGTAAAATAGGAGATCCAACAGGAAAGGCAAAAGGAAGGAAGGCATTAACTGATGAAGAGGTTTTAAATAATGCTGAAACTTATAAGGAACAAATATTTAAAGTTTTAGATAAAAATAAAACGGAAGTTCGTTTTAATAGTGAGTGGCTTTCAAAATTAACTTTTGACAAAGTTTTAAATTTAGCTGCAACTACTACCGTTGCTCGTGTATTAGAAAGAGATGATTTTCAGAAAAGGTATAAAAATAATATTCCAATAGGAATTCATGAATTTTTCTATCCTTTGATGCAAGCTTATGATTCAATTGCTTTAAAGTCTGATATAGAACTTGGAGGAACAGATCAAACCTTTAATATTTTAATGGGAAGAACTCTTCAAAAAACTATGGGACAAGAACAACAAATAGCAATGTTTATGCCTATTTTAGAAGGATTAGATGGTATTGAAAAAATGAGTAAAAGTCTTGGGAACTACATTGGTGTAAATGAACCTGCTAATATAATGTTAAAAAAAATAATGGAAGTTCCAGATAATTTAATTATAAAATACTTTGAACTAGCTACAGATGAGCATCCAGATAGAATAGATAAAATAAAGAATGAACTAATTAATGGCAAAAATCCAAAAGATGTTAAATTAGAATTAGCTAAAATAATAACAAAATTATATCACTCAGAAGAGGCTTTAAATGAAGCAATAGAATTTTATAATTCAGCATTTGCTAAAAAAGAAATACCAGATAATATTCCTAGCTTAAGTGTAGAAAATAATTTATTGAAGGATATTACTTCTAAATTAATAGAAGAAAAGTATGTTCCGAGTAAAAAAGAATTTACTAGACTTGTAGAACAAGGTGGAGTTCAAATTAATGGAGAAAAAATAAATGATTTGAATATAAATTTATCTTCTGGAGATGTATTAAAAATAGGCAAAAAGAAATTTGTAAAGATAGAAATTAATTCATAAAATTAATTTTTTAAAGTAATGAGAAATAACCCTGTCAATTAGGACAGGGTTATTTTTATAAAGTTATCATATAATAAATTAGCATATTAAAGTTATTTATTATGTGATAACTTTGATCTTTTAGTGAACTTTTTACCGTTAGAGTGAGCACCTTTCTTTTTTCCATTCTCAATACCGATTTCAGAGCCGGATTCTGAATACATTTTTCTAAGTTCAGCATTTGATTTAGGACGATCTTTTCTTCTATGTTTATTATTATCCATTTTAGTTCCCTCCTAATATAAGTTGTCTATATTAGCTTTTCCATAAGGTACTGAAAAAATATTATTAAAATGTAGCTTAATATAGTATTTATTATTTATAGAGGTATAACTTGTATCTTATTTTCTAAACTTAATTTGATTTTTACATAAATAACATCCTATAAGTGCCGTAATTGGTACTGCTAAAACTATTCCAATACTACCAGATAAGCCTTGAATAATCTCAATACCTAAAAGGTCTAAATTTATCATTTTATTAAAAGGCATATTAGCTGAGAATACTAAAATTAAAATACTTAGTGATCCTCCAGCAAAAGCTAAAATTAAGGTGTTTGTCATTGTTCCAATCGTATCCTTACCAATATTCATAGCACTTTTAAATAAATCATTAAAACTTATTTTGCTATTTACTTTATGAATTTCAAATATAGAGGATGCAATTGACATGGCAATATCCATAACAGCACCAAGAGTAGCTACTAGAATCCCTGTAAACATTATTCCTCTAATTTTTAAACCTGTATCTTCAGCAATATACATTAAACTTTCAGCTTCACTCATATTTAAACCAGAAAGGTTTGTTAATGCACCAAAAATGTAAGCTATTATCCCAGAAATAACAACACCAGAAATAGTACCTAAAATAGCAGTTAGTGTCTTTTTATTGAAACCAGAAACTAATATAAGAGTGATAACTATGCTAAGTGTGCTCATAATTATTCCAGCCATTATAGGATTTACTCCCCTTAACATTAAAGGAACCATCAAATATACACAACATATTAAAGTAAATATTAGTGCAACCAAGGACTTAACGCCTTTAACTCCACCTATTGCTACAACTGAAAGTATAAATATTGCTACTAACAAATAAATCATATTGCTTCTATCATAGCTATATAAATTAAATTGAGTAGTTCCATTTTTTTCAGACACTCCAATTATAACTTTTGTTCCCTCTTTTACCTTTAAGTTATATAGTCTACTTATTGGATTCTCTATTTCTTGTAAAGTTTTAGAGTAAGGGCCAGATGAAACTTCAACAAGTACTTTTTGAAATCCAACTTCAACATTTTCTAGAAAAGGATCTTTTGCTAAGTCCTCACTTAATACTTCTTTAACAACTGCATTATAATATTTCATATTTCCATTATATTTGTCAGGTAAGAAACCACTTTTAAATATAAATTTTGAAATACCTATAAGGAGTAGGCTAAAAAATATAACACCAAGGACTAAAATAACGTTTTGATTTAAATAACCTTTTTTTTGTTTCTTATTCTTCTCAATCTTTTTACCCATTTTATCCTCCAAAGTAATTTATATACAATAATAATTATAGTATAGTATATATGAAAGGTAAATTACATAAGGAAAATATTGTTAGAAATAATTTGATTATTAATTATTTTTAGCAATATGGATAATACTGTATTATAATATGAGAAGGTTTTAATTACAAATCATAGGGGGACATATATGATAAATATATTAATAGTTGATGATGAAAAAGAAATTGTAGATTTGATTGACCTGTATTTAAGAAATAAAGGCTATTCTATATTTAAAGCATATGAAGGAAATGAAGCTTTAAATGTTTTAAAATTAGAAAAAATTAATTTAGTAATTATGGATTTAATGATGCCAGGAATAGATGGGTATTCTTTAATAAAGAAAATTAGGAGTACAAGCAATATACCAATAATAATTATATCAGCTAAATGTGAAAATTATGATAAGGTTTTAGGATTAGATGTAGGAGCTGATGATTATATAACAAAGCCTTTTGAACCACTAGAGTTAATAGCTAGAGTTAATGCTCAGCTAAGAAGGTGTTATTCTTTGAATGTGGAAGATAGTTTTGAAAAAATTATAAAAAGTAGAGATTTAATATTAGATAAAGAAAAAATTATTTTAACTAAAGATGGAAAAGAAATTACATTAACTTTAAAAGAGTTTAAAATGTTAGAATTATTTATGGAAAATAGAAACAGGGTTTTAACTAAACAAACAATATTTGAAAATGTTTGGAACGAAGATTATCTCTATGATGATAATGTAATAATGGTTCATATAAGCAATTTAAGAGATAAAATAGAAGATGATGATAAAGCTAATAAATACATAAAAACAATACGAGGAATTGGTTATAGATTTGAAGATAAATAATTTATTCAAAAGTAGAAGTTTAAGTAGAATTTTTATTATCAATTATGTTTATACAATAATAGTTTTTATTATGGCTTTAATATTATTTATTTTTATTTCAATTTGGGGAATTGCATCTAGAATCCCTTTAACAAAAGAAGAAGAAATATTGATGGAGGAAGAGTTTTTTGTTAAAGATTATAAAGATCTTAATATTGAAGGAATTGTAGAAGTAGGTGGATGGATAGAAGTTATAGAAAATAATAAGGTTGTTAATGTAATTGGAGAAAAGAAAGATAATATAAATGATTATTGCTTATTAAATATTGTTACTTCATATGAAGAACAGCTAAAGAAAGAAGAAAAATTTTATGATGCAAAGGTATATAGAGAAGAGAATAATTTATATGTAGTTAAAATACCTAATGGTGACTTTTTTTTAAAAGAACAATTTAAAGAAAAGAGTTTAGGAAGAAGAGTTGCTGAAACTTTAAGATATTCAATAGTTTTAGCAGTAGTCTTTATAATAGTAGCTCTATGGGGAATTTATTATAGATATATAAGAAGAATTAGAGAGATTTTAAATGAAATAAATTTAGGATTAGAGAAAATGAGAGAAGGAAATCTATCGGTAAGGCTAGATTTTAAAGGATATAAAGAAATAGATGGAATAAAGGATAGCTTTAACTATATGGTAGAAGAAATTAAGATAGCTAATGAAAATAAAGAAAAAATCGAAAAAAGTAAGAAGGATATGATAAGAGATATAGCTCATGATATTAAAACACCAATCACATCTATAATGGGGTATTCAAAAGCTTTAAATGATGGAACTGTGCAAGATGATAATGAGAAAAATATATATTTAAATTATATCTATAATAAAACATTAAGATTAAACTATTTAATAAATGAGTTATTCTTATTTACTAAATTAGATAATGTTGATTATAAACTACATATGGAAAAAAAAGATATGTGCGAATTTTTAAGGAATATAGTGGCACTTTATTATGGAGAAATTGAAGAGGCAGAATTTAATTTAGAAATAGATATTCAAGAAGAACCTATTTATTGTTATTTTGATTCTAAAGAGTTAGAAAGAGCGATTGGAAACTTAATTACTAATTCACTAAAGTATAATAAAAGAGATACAACTTTATTTATTGGGTTAAATAATAGCAGAGAAGAAATAGAAATTATAATCAGCGATAATGGTATAGGAATTAGTGATAGTTTACAAGATAATGTTTTTGAGGAATTTGTAAGAGGAGATAGTGCCAGAGAATCAAGTGGAGGAAGTGGACTTGGTTTAGCTATTACTAAAAAAATTATCGCACTTCATAAAGGTAAAATAATATTAAAATCTAAAGAAGGCTTTGGTAGTGAGTTTAAAATAGCTTTACCTAAATATAATGGAAATTAAAAGAGATAAAGATACTTAAGCAAGGAAATTTAAGAAAAACTTAAGGCGTGGAAAATTGCTTTTATTTAGTGGAAGTAGTAGTATAAAAAGGTGTATTAATGGAAATGGAGGGAATAATAATGGAAGAAATTCAAGAAAAGAAAAAGCTAGGGGCAGGTATAATTACCATATCTATATTGTATTTTATAGGACTGGGTTTTACACTATTAGGATCAATAATAAATCTGTTATTTAAAGATCAAACAAACAAGATTCTAGCAGAAACAGGGACAGGTGTTCAAGTAACTACTGCACAAATTTTAATAACACTAATTACATCAGCAATAATAATTATATCAGTAGTATTAATTTTATGTAGAAAATCTATAGGAGTAATTTTATTCTTTGCCACACAAATTTTATCGATTGTATATGGAGCAATAACTGTTGGGGTTAATATATATACACCGTTAAATTTACTTTTCCCAGGATTGATGGCTTTCTTTATATACAAAAAAAGAGATATATATTTTATTAAAGAATAATTATGTACTAATAGAGTAAATTTATCTTTATAAGTTTACTCTATTTATATTATAGGAAATTATAAAATTTTTATAATTTCCTTATCTTCAGTTTGTACGTGGGCATATGTAACTTTGCGTTAACTTGGAGCGAAGCGACGGAATAAGTAGACTTACATATGTCCACTTTTTTATTTAAGTAATTATATTAGAGGTGATTTTATGAAAAAAAAGAAGGTAATAATAGGAGTAACTATATTTGTAATAGCTTTAATAGCTACTATTGCTGGTGGTTTATATGTAAAAAATAAAATGAAAGTAGGCACTGATAAAGAGAAAAAACAAGTTAACTATTTTGAAGTAGAAGATGTTGGTGGCTTAAAGTTTAAGGGAAGTAGTATCATAAGCAAAGAGCAGAAAATAATTTTAGATAAAACTAACGGTGAATTAAATGAAGTATTTGTTAAAGATGGACAATATGTAGAAAAGGATACAGTTCTTTTTAATTACTATAATGAAATGGTTCAAGATCAAGTTGATGAATTAAATAGACAAATCAATTCCTTAAATTCAAAAATTGAAAAAGAAAAGCAAAGAGTAAGCAAATTGGGTGAAGTGAAACAAGAAACAATAGGTATGCCAGCGCAAACAGCGGAACAAGGACAAGTAGCTATGCAAGGACAAAATGGTGTTTCTCTAGAGCCAGAAAGTATGGTAGAAGATTTAAAGGAAAACTTAAATGAACTTGTATCTAAAAGAGATTCTTTAAATGCAAAGGTTGTAAAATCTGTAAAAGCAGAAATTGCAGGGACAGTATATATAAATACTGAAGATCCAACAAAAGAATATATGAAAATAATAGCAAATGATCCATTAATAGCTTCAGAGGCATCAGAGTTTGATGTTGATAAGCTTAAAGTTGATGATAAGGTTGAAATAAAGGTTGTAAGTAATAACAAGAAGGTTTTAGGTAAAATAACAAAAATTGAGGAAATTCCGACTATGTCAGTTGATCAAAAATCGACTTCTTATAAATTTTACGTAAAGCCAGATGAAAGTATAAAGATAGGTTTTAGTGTAGAACTAACAGTAAATCCAGGGCAAATTACAATTCCTAAAGAATCTGTTATAGAAGAAGATGGAAAGCTTTATGTTAAATTAGTTGAGGGTGAAACTAATAAGAAGGTTGAAATAGTAGCTAAATTAGAAGATGATAACTATTTAATTCAAAATGATAGCTTAAAAGTAGGAGATAAAATACTGACAAATCCTTCAGAAGATAGTAAGGAGGAAGTATAATATGATAAAACTGAAGGGTATAAACAAGTACTATTCTTCAGGTGAAGAAAAATTACATGCTTTAAAAGATGTAGATTTAGAAGTTAAAAAAGGTGAATTCTTAGCTATAATGGGACCATCAGGTTCAGGAAAATCTACTATGATAAAAATACTAGGACTTTTAGACAAAGAGTTTGGAGGAAGTTATTTACTTAATGAAAAAGAAGTAAGGACCCTTAATGACGATTTGCTTAGTAACTTAAGAAATGAAAAAATAGGCTTTGTATTCCAGGATTTTAACCTAATAGATAGATTAACTATTAAGGAAAATATAGAACTCCCTATGTTATACATGGGAAAAGGAATAAAAGAAACAAAGGATAGAGTAAGTGAACTTTTAGATAAAGTAAAACTTTTAGATAAGATAAATAAATATCCTAATCAATTATCTGGAGGACAGCAACAAAGAATATCCATAGTTAGATCTTTAGTAAATAATCCAGATATAATTATAGCTGATGAGCCTACAGGAGCATTAGATAGTAAAACTTCAAAAGAGATAATTGGAATATTTAACGAGTTAAACGAAGAAGGAATAACAATTATTTTAATTACTCATGACATTAATGTTGCAAGACAGGCGAAAAGAATTGTAGAGATTTTTGATGGACAACTTAAGGAGGTAGATAATAATGAAGCTTAGAGTATTAGTTTTTGCTGCCTTAAGGAATCTAAATAGAAATAAAAAAAGATCTATATTAACTATGCTAGGAATAATCATTGGTATAGCAGCTGTTATTACAATAGTAGCATTAGGAGAAGGTTATAAAAATAAAACCATTAAAGAATTTACTGGAGAAACAGATGGAGCTGTTGTTCTTATGGCTACTTTTAATCCTAAAACCTTTAATGAAGACATTTCTACCATGGAGTTTTTTAAAAACAAGCATAAAACTGAAGTTGAAGCTTTAGATTCTGTAAAGTCAGTTGAGCTTCAGTATAGTAATAACTCTTTTGGTGAGTTTATTCAATGTGAAATAAGAGGTAAAAACATAAATGCATTAGCTAAAGCAGTTGAAGAGACTGACAAGAGTGAAGAATTATGGGGAAGAAATTTAACTAGCAATGATAATATGCTTAAAAAGAGGGTTATTTTAATTGCAGAACAAACTTTAAAAAATAGCTTTGATAAGCCAGAAGAATTAGTAGGAGGAATAGCAACTATAAATGGAATGGCCTTTGAGATAGTTGGTATTAAAAAGGCTCCACCAGAAGATGAAATAAGCTTTTTCGATATGGGAGGAGACATAAGAGTTCCAAAGGAAACATATAATAAATATTTTGCTGGTTCAAAGAAAGTAGAGTCATTAAAAATAACATTAAAAGAAGGTGCTGATGTAAAGGCTAGTATAAAAGAAATAGAAAATACATTAAATTCTATTGAAGGAAATAGGGTAGAAGGAAAGTATGAAATTACTGACACTAGCGGAATAGTTAAATTATTAGGAGGAGTTCTTAATACTATAACTATGTTTATTGCATCTGTTGCAGGAATATCCTTATTTATTGCAGGAATAGGACTTATGAATATGATGTATACATCAGTTTCAGAAAGAATTAGAGAAATAGGGATAAAAAGAGCTCTAGGGGCAAGGAAGAAAGATATTAGGAGAGAATTTTTAATAGAAGGTATAGTAATTACTATTATGGGAGGCATAATAGGATATATTCTTGGAATAATATTAGCAAATATTATTTCAATGTACTTTAAGCTAGTAATTACTCCAAGCTTATTTACAGGCTTATTAGCAATAGGAATATCAATTGTTATAGGTCTTGCATCAAGTTTTATTCCAGCAAGGAAAGCAGCTAATGCAAATACTGTTGATATACTTAAATAGAAAGTGGATTTTTATAATCCACTTTCTTTTTTGTAAAAATTTAGATAAGCTATTTATTATTTTTAATATAAGGATATAATAAAATTATAATGAAATAATTGGAGGGAAAAGCCTTTATGTTTAGACCAATTTAACTTAAATTGTAAATTTGCATTTTTTAGCCTTTTTATAAAGGTTTATTTGTTATGTATTTAGGAGGAAAGTTAAATTGAATAATAAAAGAAATATATATTTAATGAACCTTATAGTTTTTTTACAAGGTTTTGTATTTTATGCTCCAATTGCAACAATATTTAGAGAGGCTAGGGGTATATCCTTATCACAAATATTTTTAATAGAATCTATTTCTATGATTTTAATAATTTTATTTGAAATACCCTGGGGAGTTTTTGCTGATAAATTTGGATATAAAAAAACTTTAGTAATATCAAATTTAATATTTTTTATATCTAAGATTATATTTTTTAAGGCGCATTCATTTTGGATGTTTTTATTTGAAAGAATACTACTTTCAATTTCTATATCAGGATTATCAGGTTGCGATGAAAGTTTAATATACTTATCATTAGATAAAGAAGATAATAGTGAGAGGGTCTTTGCTAGATATGGGTGGTTTTCTACTATTGGATTTTTAATTGGATCTATAATGTCAACATTTATTATTAGTATATCCACAGATTTAACAGCATTTTATACTATAATTCCTTATGGATTAGCCTTTTTAGTATCTTTATTTTTAAATGATGTTAAAAATGAAATTATTAAAAGAGAAAGTATAAAAGACAGCTTTAAGCTTGCATTAACTAATAAGGAAATAATAGTATTTATAGTTGGGATTTCTTTAATTAGAGAAGTAGTTCAAAGTATAACTGTATTTTTAAATCAGACACAGTATATTAAAAGTGGAATAGATATTAAATACTTTGGAGTTTTACTAGTTGTGATTCAAGTTATGAAATTGATATCAGTAAAATCATATAAATTAAGTAATAAGCTTGGGAAAAATAAATCAATAAGCTTATTGATGATATGTATATTATTAAGTTCTTCTACATTAATAGCTATAAGTAATCCAGTAATTAGTTTTATGTGTATAGCCACAATTTCTACTAGCATGGCTTTAATGGAACCTATGGTTATAGATATAAAAAATAAATCAATATTTTCTGGAAATAGAGCAACTATTTTATCAATATATTCAATGTTAGGAAGTATTATTTCAGCATTTATTAATCCAATTATAGGCTTTGCATCAAATTCATCCTTAGAAAATGGATTAATTATATGTAGCTTAATTAGTTTAGTTTCAATCATTCTTATGAGGCATTTTATAAGAGTTTCTAAAGAAAAAGTAAATTAGTGGATTCAATTATTTATAAATAAAAATTAGGCTAGGCATTATAGGTGCCTAGCCTTTCTATGGTATATAATTTTATAGGGAAATAGATATAAATAAATTACGAAAAAGTAAAACCATTTGTATATAAACTATGTCTAATAGATGTAAGGTAATTATTGAACGGATATAAAATAAAGGAGAAGGCATATATGGTAGATGAACTAATAGTTATGAAGGCAATAAAGGGTGATGACGATGCCTTTATGGTTCTTATTAATGAGAATAAAGAAAAATTATATAGAACAGCTTATGCTTATGTTAAGGAAGAGGAAGCAGCTTTAGATATAGTACAAGAAACTGTATATAAAGCATATATTTCTATAAATAAATTAAGAGAACCTAAGTATTTTACTACATGGATAATAAAAATAGTAATAAACATATCAATAAATATGTACAAGGAAAGACAAAAAGTTATATGTATAGAACAAAATGAATTGCTAAATAAAGCAGGGGGAATGGTAGAGGATAATGATAATAGACTTTATATACTTGAAGCAATAGAAAAGTTAGAAAGTAAGTATAAAGATATAATTATTTTAAAGTATTTTAATGATTTAACATTGCAAGAGATATCTAGAGTTTTAGATTTACCAATAGGGACTGTAAAGACATATTTAAATAAAGGGCTTAAAATATTGAGAAGCTATATGAAAAAGGAGGCTATTTAGTATGAATGAAGATATTAAAGATTTAATAAAAATTCCAGAAGGTTTAGATGAGGCAATCATAAGGGGAATAGAAAAAGGAAAAACAAAAAAGAAACATCAAAATAAAAATAATATTATAAAAAAGGTATCAATTGCTGCGGCAATAACTTTAGCAACAGTTGCTTCAATAGGACTAATTGAGCCTCAATTTGTATCTGCAATTCCTGTAGTGAATAAAGTTTTTGATTATTTCAATAAAAGTAATATAGGATATTCAACTGAAAAATATAGTGAGTTAAGTGAAGTAATAAATAAATCTATAGAAAAGAATGGAATGAAAATTACATTGTCTGAAATAGCTATAGACGATAATAAGTTTATAGCAAGTTTTATAGTAGAGTCAGAGGCTTTAAGAGGATTTGAAAGTGATAAAAGTGAAAATGACTTCTTTGTATTAAATCACAGACTTAATATTAATGGAGAACGTTCAAGAGGAGGGTACTATGAAATAAGAAAGATTGATGATAATAAAGGGGTCATTGTATTAATAGAAGATATATCTAATATTAATTTACCAGAAAACTTGAAAGTAGATTTAGAAATTAGAGAGGTTGAGAGAGCTGGAAAAGTAATTGCGAAAGGGCCATGGATTTATAATATAAATACAGTAAAAGAAATAAATTCTGAAGTTTATAAAGGAAATAAAAGCATAAAAGTAGAAGGAGGAGAAGTTTGGGTAGATAAATTAGTTAAGACACCATTAACTAATAATTTAGTTATAAAAGGAAAGGATTTAAATGGTACAAATGAAGGGTTGGGACTACGTAATTTAAAATATATTATTAAAGATGAAAAGGGAAATATATTACTTTCAAATTTTGACGGTGGACATTATGACAAAGAAGGAAACTATGAAGCGAGAATTAGAATATTAGATGATTTAAGTAATACTAATTATATAGAGGTATTAACAACGAAAGAAGATTTTAGAGTTATAAGAGAGATAGATAGCAGAAATGTTCCATTACTTATATGTACATCTAATTCAGAATATAATATAAATAGGGAAGAAGAAATAGTATCTAGGGAGCCAAGTAAAGATGAACTAGATAAAGGATACGGATTAAGTAAAGTTAGTTATTATATAAATATTGATAAAAATAAAGCATTTCAACCTATTGAGGATTTGATAGGAAATGAAATAAGAGTAAATTCTGAGGATAAGGTAATAATCACTAATATTGATGTAAGTGATAAGTTTACAACAATTAATATGAAGATAGATGGTTTATATGATTATAATAATTTATCAAGTTTAGTTATTTTTGATGAAGATATGAACGATATAAGTAAAGAAGAAGGACATAAAGGAGTTGTATTAGAAAATCCAGAAACTAAAGAATTTAGTATTACACTAAAGCCTATAGATAAGAATAAAAAATATACAATCGCAATTCCTATGGCAAAAGAAGTTGAGATAAATGATAATAACAAAATATTAATAAATTTAAATTAAAATACAAACTAATAAATAAATTAAGAACATGTAAAATGTTTAGATGACAAATAAATTATATAAAAGGGAAAGTGGATAAATTTGTGTAAAAACAAATTTATCTACTTTCCCTATATTTATACCAATAATTTTATAATTAAACAACAGTTAATTATTTTGTATAGTTATCAAAGTATCCTTGTATAAAGATAATAGGAGTACCTTTATCTCCACTTCCTGAAGTTAAGTCTGATAATGAACCTATTAAATCAGTAAGTCTTCTAGGAGTAGTACCTTGTGATTCCATAGCACCTACAAGATCTGACTCTTTATTTTTAATATATTCAGATATGGCTTCTTTAAGTTCTTCACCTCTTAAATCGGCAAAGTTATTATCTGCAAGATATTTTAATTTTACTTCATTAGGTGTACCATTAAGTCCTGCTGTGTAAGCTGGGGATACAACTGGATCAGCAAGTTCCCATATCTTACCTACTGGATCTTTGAAAGCTCCATCTCCATAAACCATAACTTCAACAGTTTTGCCAGTCTTTTCTTTAAGCATAGTTTGTATTTTATCAACTATAGGTTGACAGTTACGAGGGAAAAGCTTAACTTTTTCTTCAGTTGATTTATTTGATCCAAGTAAACCATAATCTTCATTATATCCACTTCCATCAATAGGTTCTGATAGTATGTTGTCAAGGCTATAAATCTTCTCTCCACCATTTGATTTTAATATTTTTTTAGTTCTAAATCTTGTATGTATATCACAAGTAAGAACATTTTTTGTATAATCTAAAATGGTTTTAGGATTATTTGAGAATATAACTTCACATTCAACACCATATTCTTCAACTAAGGATTTATAATAATCAATATAATCAACACCAGTAAAAGTATGTTTATTATATCCAAAAAAATCACGGAATTGCTTTTCTGTTAAAACATCTGTCCAAGGATTAACTCCTTTTTCATCAAGCATATCTAAATCAACTAAGTGATTGCCAACTTCATCAGATGGATAACTAAGCATTAAAACAATTTTTTTAGCTCCCTTTGCAATACCACGTAAACAAATTGAAAAACGGTTACGACTTAAAATAGGGAATATTACTCCTATTGTATCTTCTCCAAATTTTGATTTAACATCTTTTGCTATGTTTTCTATAGTAGCATAATTACCTTGAGCACGAGCAACTACTGACTCTGTTACAGTAACTATATCTTTATCATTAATTTGGAATCCTTCTATTTCAGAAGCTTTTAAAACGCTATCAACAACGATATCTTCTATGCTATCTCCTTGGTTTATTATTGGGCAACGAAGGCCTCTAACAACTGTTCCAACTATTCTTTCCAATATAATCTCTCCTTATAACTAATAAATTTTGTTTAAATTTACCTATCTACTTGTAATATACACCAATTTAATGGTATAAGTAAAATAAATAGATTGAATAATATATATAAGGAGTACTTATATGATAAGTAAATTAGACTTGTACAAAGTATTTTGGAATGTAGGAAAAAGTAAGAGTTTTTCTAAGGCAGCAAAAGAACTTTATATGACACAACCAGCTGTTAGTCAGTCAATAATGCAATTAGAAAGAGAGCTTGATATACGTCTTTTTAATAGAACAACTAAAGGAGCAACATTAACAAACGAAGGTAAAATTATTTTTGAATATGTTAACTCAGCTATTAATTTAATTAATACAGGTGAAGAAAAGATTCTAGAACTTAAGAACCTATCTACAGGGGAGCTAAAAATAGGGGTAGGGGATACTATTTCCAGGTATTTTTTACTTCCATATTTAGAAAGCTTTCATAATAAATATCCTAATATTAAATTTAAAATTATTAATGGTACAACATTGGAACTTTGTTCTATATTAAAATCAGGAGACATTGATATTGCAATTTGTAATTTTCCAATTGATGATCCTAGCTTAGAATTAAAGACCTGTATTGATATCCATGATATTTTTGTTTGTGGGGAGAAATATAAAAATTTATTATCTTACCAAATAAGCATTAATGAAATAACAAAATTTCCATTAATATTGCTTGAGCCTGAGTCTAACTCTAGAAAATATATAGAAAAGTACATGTTATCTAAAGGAATAAAGATTTCTCCAGAATTTGAATTAGGATCTCATGATTTATTATTAGAATTTGCTAAGATAAATTTAGGGATAGCATGTGTAACTAAAGAATTTTCTAGTGAATACTTAAACAAAGGACTATTGTATGAAGTAAAATTAAATGAAGAAATACCAAGACGAAGCATAGGAGTATGTTTTTTAAAAGGTGTTCCATTATCACATGCTTCAGCAAAATTTGTTAAGATAATAGAAAATAAATAAAAATATATTCGTATAAGTAAAATAACAAAAGGTATATAATTAATTTAAAGCCAAAAAATATCCTAAAGGATAGGTGAGATAATAATGAAAAAAATAATAAATAAGGAAATAAATAAATTAAACAATAAGGAAAAGAAAATAATTCATAAAAAAGAAAGTAAAATAATTAAAGATAAATTTGCTCCAATATCTAATAAAATAGAAGAAAAAATACCTGATAAGCTAAAATTAACATTAGAAAATGCTTTTTATAATGGATTTAAGCTAGTTTTAGAAAAAGGTAGCAAGTATATTGAAAAGTTATATGATAAAGATAAAATTCAATTAGAACATGATATAAACAATTATTCAATTGAAAAGAAAGTTACTAAAAAGAGTTTAAAGTTAATGGACTCTCAAGGAAAGAAAAGTAAACTAATAAATTCTACCATATCAACTGTAGAAGGTGCTGGTTTAGGAGTTTTAGGTATAGGATTACCAGATATTCCATTATTTATAGCAATGATATTAAAAACTGTATATGAAATTGCATTAAGTTATGGATTCAATTATGAAAAAGAAGAAGAAAAGGTATATATATTAAATTTAATTTGTACAGCATTAGCAAAAGAAGATATGAAAATTAAATATAATGATAATTTAGATAAAATAGGAACTAAAATAGACTTAAATGAAGAATTAAATAGTGACTTAAATACAGAAATTAAAAAAGCTTCAGAAGTATTGTCAGAAACATTATTAATGGCTAAGTTTATTCAAGGACTACCTATTGTTGGGATTGTCGGAAGCATAACAAATTATCAAGTCATAAATAAAATTAGTAAGTATGCTAGAATAAAATATAAAAAGAGATATTTAAGTAAGAAACTATAGTAAAAAATATTATTATGAAGAAGTTATCATATAATTCCATAAAACAATAGTTAAGATATATTAAATATAGAAAATAGTATGACGATATATTTATGTAGTATCATAAGAGAGGTTATATAATGAATTTAATTATAAAAAATATAAATAACGAAAATTATAATGATGCGTTAAATTTAAAAGTTAGAAAAGATCAAGAGGGCTTTATTGAAACAGTAGAAGAGTGTTTAGATGAAGCAAAGAGAGTACCCTTATGGAGAACGGTTGGAATATATTGCAAAAATGATTTGATAGGTTTTGCAATGTATGGACTATGGAAAATGGAAGGTGACTGTGGTAGATTATGGCTGGATAGATTTATGATAGGAGAAGATTTTCAAGGTAGAGGATATGGAAAAGAGAGTTTAAAGCTTTTAGTAGATAGACTTTATAAAGAGTATAATCGAAATGAAATATATATAAGTGTATATGATAATAATATTCTTGCTATAAGAATGTATGAGAAGATAGGTTTTAAATTTAATGGGGAATTAGATATAAATGGAGAGAAGATAATGAAGTTAGAATTATAGTAAGATAGTTGCAAAAATTTTACAAGGAGCAATAAGAATATTCTAGATAAAGCATGTAAATTAGATATAAAAATATCATAAGAATTTTCAATTATATGGTAAGATATAGATAATGAATATTAAAGTATGTAGAGAGGTGTATTATGAATATTAAATTTGTAACAATTACAGTAAAAAGTTTAGCGGAGTCAATAAAATTTTACGAGAATGTTTTAAATTTAAAGGTAGTTAGAAAATTTGCACCAGTAAATGGAGCTAATATCGCATTTCTTAAAGGTGATGAATCAGCGATGTTAGAATTAATAGAATATAGCAACAAATCTACAGTAGATGAAATTTACAATGAACCTAAAGTATCTATTGGATTCACTGTTTTAGATTTAAATGAGACTATTAAGGAATTAGAGCTAAAAGAAGTAGAAATAATAAGAGGTCCTATTAAAACTCCAGGAGGAGAAAAATTTATATTTATAAAAGACCCTAATGGAGTAGAAATAGAGCTTATAGAAGGATTTAACATAAACTAATAGATGAATATTTAAATAAAATTTAAAATAGGATTATTGGAGAGACATATGAATAATAAAGTGTTAAGTAAGATAGCTGATGGATTAAATAGAGTGGGATGTAATTTCGGAATAGGGGGATCAGTTTTATTAAATTTTCATGGTTTAGTTGATAAACCAAATGATATTGATATTTTAATAAATTCTAAAGATGCTGAAAAAGTAAAAGCATTTATGAATACAATAGGAGATCCAATAGAACTATGCTCAAAAGAGCCATTTAAGACTGAAAGTTTTTTTGGATATAATGTAGATGGTGTAATAGTAGAGTTTATGGGGAACTTTAAAATAAGTTTAGAAAATAATAAAATGTATGAGTTTATTTTAGATGAAAAAGCAATAGTAGATAATTTAGTAATAGGTAATAGCAACATAAAATTTACTTCATTGGAAGACTGGTTTGTAGCATATTTAGTTATGAATGACCCAAAAAAGAGAGCACCTTTAATAAAAAAATATTTTAAAGAAAAAGGAATAAAACATAGAGAATTATTGAAAAGAAATTTAGATAATAATTTATCAGACCATATTAATGAAGCAGTAAAAGAAGTACTATAAGTTAATAAAATTTAGATATAAGGTAGCAAGAAATTTTCTTGCTACCTTATATTTTAATTTTCTTTTAGTGTTTTAAGCTCTTTTAATAAATCAAAATATTGTGATTCTAAATCATTTTTTCTATTTAAGTCATTTTCAAATGATAGTAAAGAAATAACTTCCGAAAGCTTATTTTCTAAAATTAAAATAGATTCTTTTTTCTTTTTTTCATCAGTATTAATTTTAGGCATATTTTTATTATTTATAAATTCAGAGTAATTACCATCAAATTGAGTTATAGTATTATTATCAATTTCTAATATATAATTACAAACGTTAGAAATAAATTTTCTATCATGAGATACTATCAAAAGAGTTTTATCAGTATTCTTAAGAGCATTTTCAAGGGATTGCATACATTTAATATCTAAATAATTAGTTGGTTCATCAAGTATTATTAAGTTATTATCTGAAAGAAGAAGCTTACAAATAGCAACTCTTACCTTTTCACCACCACTTAAACATGAAATCTTTTTAAATACTGTATCTCCTTTAAAGCCAAAGCCATCTAAATTTATTCTTATGAAACTTTCTTTGTAAGAAGAGTTAATTTTAATATTATCTAGTATTGTTTTATCTAAATCTAATATATCTTGAGATTGGTCCAAATAACCAATAACTACATTTTTAGAAATTTTTATACTTTCATTATTGTTATTTATAATTTCTTTTAACAATGTACTTTTACCACAACCATTTTTTCCGATTAAAGCAACCTTTTTTTCTTTTTTTATTTTAAAGTTACATTCTTTTAATAGTATTTTATCACCAATGCTAAGAGTTAAATTTTTAGCTTCAATAGGATTTTTTGAAGTAAGCTCTAAATTGTCTATAATATCAATTTTTATATTTTTATCTTCTTTTGGTTTTTCTTTTACTTCTAAGTGCTCAATTCTACTCTTAATGGCCTTTATATTATTATCTAAGTTCTTTTTAGATTTTTGGCCACCCATTTTATGAAGTCTAGCTTCAGAATTACCCATTCTTTTAGGCGTTCTTCTAATGCTATCTCTTGAATTTTCTTTAGATACTATTGCATCTTCAAGCCTTCTTTTTTCATTAATATATTTATTATATTCAGTATTCTGATTTTCTTTTTCTTCTTCTTTAAGGTCTAAATACTTAGAATAGTTCCCTTTATAAATATTTATTTTACCATCTTCAATTTCAATAATAATATTACATAATGAATCTAAAAGATTTCTATCATGGGAAACTAAAAGAAGAGCCCCAGAATAACTTTTTAACATTTCTTCAAGAATTTCAATGCTATTGCTATCTAAATTAGATGTTGGTTCATCAGCAATAATAAGTTTTTTATTTTCACTTAAAGCATTAGCAATCTTCATTTTAACTTTTTCTCCACCTGAAAGATAATCTTTATATTCAGTAGGTGCATTAAAAACACTTTTGACTTTATTAAAGGAACACATAGATGGACTATCACCAAGTTGGCTAATATAAGAATAACTTTTTGTTAAATAAGATTTACCTTCATCAAAAGGTTCATCACCAACTAAAATTTTTAATAAAGTGGTTTTACCAGCACCATTATTACCAACTAAACCTATTTTATCTCCATCTAATATTTCTAATTTATCGATATCTAATATTAATTTATCTCCATAATATTTTTTTACTTTACTTAATAATGCTAATTGCATAAAAAAATCCCTCCTTAAAATATAGGAGAGAGCATAAGACTTTATAAAAAGGTAACACAAATAAACCTTTAGTCAATAATCCACTCTCCATAAATTTGCACACAACAAAAAAAGCCTAATAAGGTTATAAGTTTTGTTATGAACTAAAAATTATTAAAAGTAGATTAAATTCTCATGTTTGAAATTACCTTTACCTTTCTTAAAACTTGTATTCGATTTCTATTATAACATCTTTTTTTATTATTTCAAATTTTTTCTATGATATAATTAATATTAAATTATATTTCTATTAAGAAAAAGGTGATTAAATGAAAAAAACAATAGGGATACTTGCTCATGTAGATGCTGGTAAAACTACATTTTCAGAGCAAATACTTTATCATACAAAAAGCATAAGAAATAGAGGAAGGGTAGATCATAAAAATTCATTTTTAGATACTCATAACATAGAAAAAGATAGAGGAATTACAGTTTTTTCAGATCAAGCTATATTTGGAATTGATGATTCCACTTATTATCTTATAGATACTCCTGGACATATCGATTTTTCTACAGAAATGGAAAGGGCATTAAGCATATTAGACTATGCAATTTTACTTATTAGTGGAGTTGAAGGTATTCAAGGGCATACTGAAACAATTTGGAATTTACTTAGAAAATATAATATTCCAACTTTCTTTTTTATAAATAAGATGGACAGAACAGGTTCAGAATTAGAAAGAGTTATAGAAGAAATTAATGATAATTTAACTAATGATGTTTGCTATGTAAAATCAATTCATGAAATGAGTGAAGAATTAATAGAGTTTATTTCAGAGAGAGATGAGGAACTTTTAGAACAATATTTAGATGGTAATTATGATAAAACAATTTGGATTAAAGAATTTAAAAAGCTTATAAAAGAAAACAAGGTGTTTCCATGTTTGTCTGGTAGTGCACTTCAAGATGAGGGGATAGAGGAATTTTTAAGTATATTTAATGAACTTACATATACAAATTATGATGAAAATGAAGAATTTTCAGGAAGAGTTCATAAAATACGTTATGACAATAATGGAACTAGAATTACCTTTATAAAAGCTATTAAAGGAAGTCTTAAAGTAAGAGATGAAATTACTTATGGAGTAGATAATGAAACAACAGAAAAGGTAAGTAGTATAAGAGTTTATAATGGAAGTAAGTTTTCTACTGTAGACAAAGTAGTAGCTGGAGATGTGTTTGCAGTAACAGGTCTTACTAATGCTATGCCAGGAGAAGGCATAGGAAAAATTAGAGAAAAGATAGAATTTAAAATGATACCAACACTAATGTCAAAGGTTATTTTTGATAATAAATATAATGTAAAAGAAGTTTTAGGATATTTTAGAATATTAGAAAATGAGGACCCTGCATTAAATGTACTATGGAATGAAACATTACAAGAAATACAGGTTTCCATTATGGGTAAGATCCAACTTGAAGTTATTAAAGAGATTGCATTGGAAAGGTTCAATTTAAAGATAGAATTTGGCCCTTGTGAAATAATGTATAAAGAAACAATAGAAAATAAGACTTATGGATATGGTCATTTTGAGCCTTTAAAGCATTATGCAGAGGTTCATTTAAAAATAGAGCCAAATAAAAGAGGAGAAGGAATAACTTTTGAAAATAAATGTCATGCTGATGATTTGACTACAGGAAATCAAAACTTAATAAAGACACATATTTTTGAAAAAAATCATCATGGACTTTTAACAGGTTCTCCAATTACTGATATAAAAATTACTCTTTTAACTGGAAGGGCACATAATAAGCATACAGAAGGGGGAGATTTTAGGGAAGCTACATTTAGAGCTATTAGGCAAGGATTAGAAAAAGCTAATAATATAATTATTGAACCTTATTATAAATTTAGAATAGATGTAGAGCTTGATTATATGGGGAAGGTTATATCTGATATTCAAAGATTAAATGGGAGCTTTGACCCTCCAGAGACTAAGTTGAATAAGGTTTCTATAACAGGAAGAGGACCAGTCGCTACATTTATGGATTATAGTGCTGAAATACTTACTTTTACTAAAGGAAAAGGTAGCATAAATTTAATATTTGATGGCTATGATATATGTCATAATTCAGAAGAAGTAATTGAAAAAATAGGATATGATAAAAATGCAGATATAGAATATTCTTCAAGTTCAATTTTTTGTTCAAAGGGGCAAGGCTTTGTAGTACCTTGGGATAAGATTGAAGAGCATATTCACTGTGAAATAATAGAGTAAAATAAATTGGGGGCATGTATTATGAATAAAGAAGTTAAACTTAAAAATGGACAAAGTTTAATATTAAGAAAAGCAGAAATAAATGATGCTTTAAAGTTAATAGAATATTTAAATATAGTTGGAGGAGAAAGCGATAATTTATTATTTGGAGCAAATGAATTTAGTTTAAATGAAGAACAAGAAAAAGCATTTATAGAAAACATTAATAATAAAGAAAATTCTATTATGTTAATAGGCTTAATTAATGAAAAAGTAGTAAATGTTGCACAAATATCTACAGCTACTAGAAACAAGATAGCACATAATGCTGAAATTGCTATTTCTGTTAAAAAGGAGTATTGGGGAATTGGTATTGGAAGTGAAGTAATGAGAGCGCTAATAGATTTTGCTAAAGAAACTAAAAAAATAAAAAATATAAGCCTTGGGGTAAAAGCAAGTAATATAAAGGCCAAGAATTTATATAGTAAGTTTGGATTCAAGGAAATAGGAATTCATAAAAATTTTTTTAATATTAATGACGAATATGATGATGAAATATTAATGGATTTATATATTTAGAGAATAAAATGGCTGTATTAAAAGTTATTTTAATACAGCATCTTTTATTAGAATAAATGAGCAAATAATTTATTACCATCTTCAAAAACTGTTACAGTGAAATAATTCCATGGAACTATAGTGGCTCCAACTCTTGATATAGCAACTCTTATTTTAAAAGTAGAACCTGAATTAGTTTTAGTGCTTGGACCTTCATAAGTAACCCTATCTAACCTTAATACCATTTCTTCTCCATTAGCAAGTCCCATTTGACTTCTTAAAGAAGTTAAATCTTTTTCTAATTTAGATTTATCAGCTTCAGTAATTAATGATATTCCATTAGCATTAGTGCTATCATAGGAGACTAAATAATTATATATAGAGTTATCCTGGTTTACATAAGCATATAGTAAATCGTTTGCAAAATCTAATTCCTTATATTCGCCAGGAGTATAATGTATAGAACTTTGATCATCATAAATATTAGTTCCTTTTTCAATAATGCTTAAATCCTTAGTTGATGAATAACTTTTACCAAGGGCTTCAAAGGAAGTAGGTGTTTTAGGAATCTCTTCTTTAGCGACCTCATTTTCAGATATATTTTCTTCTTGTTTCTCATTTTCAACAGTGATTTTATCTTTAGTTGTTGTATTACTACATGAAAGTAAAGTGAAAGCAACTAATAATGAAATAAGTAATAAAAATAATTTCTGTTTTTTCATAGTATCCTCCTTTGGTAGATTATTCTAAAAAACAACTCATGTAAATTTATTGTATGATAAAAGCAACTAAATGTAAATTACAAAAGAAAATGTTTAAATAGATTTAATTATTATATTATATTGATAAAATATAATTTAATTAATATAATATAATAAAATAAAAATTGATTTTAGGAGGATAAAAGATGTCAGTAAAGATGTTACATACATGTGTAAGAGTTATGGGCTTAGAGAAGTCATTAAAATTTTATAAAGAAGCATTAGGATTAATGGAAACTAGAAGAAAGGAATTTCCAGAACATAAATTTAGTTTGGTTTATTTATCAAATGAAGAAGGTGGATATGAAATAGAGCTTACTTATAATTATGATGTGGAAAAACCATATGAACTAGGAAATGGATTTAGCCATATTGCAGTTGAAGCAGAGGATTTAGAAGCTATGAGAGAAAAGCATGTAGCATTAGGATATGAAGTGACTCCATTAAAAGGATTACCGGGAACAAAACCATCATATTATTTTGTAACAGATCCAGATGGATATAAAATTGAAGTAATAAGAGCTAAATAGTAGTTTTAATAAAAGTCTAGTAACTTTACAAAAGTTACTAGACTTTTATTATATATAATGTATAAACTACTAATAATGATAAAATAGGGGTATATTTAATTTATATAATAATAATTATCTTAAAAAAGTACAAATTAATAAATAATTGGTATATAATGAAAATAAATAACAATAAATTTAAATAATAGGATAAAGGAGTGTTAAGTATGAGTAAAATATCAATAATAGGAGCAGGATCAATTGGAGCCACTACTGCTTTTGCTT
Source organism: Clostridium sp. LS3 (assembly GCF_055330225.1). Lineage (NCBI taxonomy): Bacteria > Bacillati > Bacillota > Clostridia > Eubacteriales > Clostridiaceae > Clostridium > Clostridium sp. LS3. Next base: position 2,726,804 of record NZ_CM143921.1, on the reverse strand, counting down.
TGTTACAAAAAGAAGTAGCTAGAGAAATAGTAATCAATGATATTAATCAGGAAAAGGCATTAGGAGAAGTACTTGACTTAATGCACGGTAGTTCTTTAAATAGTCCTTGTAATGTTATATTAGGATCATTAGAAGACACAAGAGATTCAGATATAATAATAATTACCGCAGGTGTTGCACAAAAGCCAGGAGAAACAAGGCTAGATTTAGTAGATAAAAACTATAAAATATTTAAAAGCTTTGTTCCAACTATAGCTAAATTAAGTCCAAATGCAATATTATTAGTAGTATCAAACCCTGTAGATATACTTGCATATATGACCTATAAATTATCTGGTTTCCCTAAAAATAGAGTAATAGGATCAGGAACTGTTTTAGACACAACAAGGTTAAGAAGTCTGCTTGGGAAGTATTTTGGAATAGATGGAAGAACAGTTCAAGGCTTTGTTTTAGGAGAGCATGGTGATAGTGAGTTTGTTCCATGGTCATCATTAACTATAGGAAATATTCCAATAAAAGATTTTTCTGAACAATTAAAAATTGAATGGGATGAAGCAACAGAAAAAGTTATTTCAGATGATGTTAAAAATTCAGCATATGAAGTAATAAAGAGAAAAGGTGCTACTGCTTTCTCAGTTGCAGCTGTTCTTACAAGAATCGTAGAGGCATTCTTAAAAGATGAAAAGACTATATTAACAGTATCAACTTTGCTTAATGATTATTTAGGAGTTAATGATACTTATTTAAGTGTTCCAACAATAGTAGGTAAAAATGGAGTGGAGAAAGTATTAAATATTGAATTATCTAAAGATGAGGAAGAAAAATTTGTTTCTTCAGCTAAGATAATGAAAGAGTATATTGATAGAATCAATAATAACTAATTAAATAAGAAAGCTATAAAATTTTAGAGATTTTATAGCTTTCTTATTTCTATAGCAAAATATAATTCTATTTATACTAATTTTATTTTTAATATTTTATAAATATATCTATATAGGAATTATTTATACCGTAAAAGATAGTATTTATTAAATTCAGATTTAGTTCTATATGTATATTAATAAATTTTTGTTACTAATTTATTAAAAAACATGTATTGAGTTTTAAATTTAAAAATACAAACATATTATAAATTAGTTATTATATGTAAATAGATATATTTTAGTTGAAAGGTATAAATAAATATGAAAAATATTAATATAAAAGCATTTTTAAAGAATAGAATTATAGGTAATATATTAATTTTAGTTACTTCAATAGTTCTTATATATATGAGTATTTCTATATATTTTGTTAATCATTTCTTTTTTGGGACAAAGATAAATGGAGTTAATGTATCATTAAAATCGCATAAAGAGGCCGGTAGTATAATTTTAGAAGAAGTTAAAGATTATAAATTAGAATTAATAGGTAGAGATGGGTCTGTTGAAGAAATAAAAGGTAATGATATAGACATTAAATATAACGAAAATAATATCATATTAAAAGTTAAAGAAGTTAAAGAAAAACAAAATTCATTAAAATGGATTTTAGGATTAATAGCAAGACAAGAGTATTATGGTAGTGAGTTAGTTGTTTATAATCAAGACTTATTAGAGGATAAAATAAAAAATTTAGAAATATTAAATAAAAATATTACAGAACCTCAAAATGTTAGTTTTAAATATTTAGATGGGACATATGAAATTGTTGAAGAAGTTTATGGAAATAAAATAAACATAGATAAATTAAATGAAAATATAAAATTAAGCATATCAGAAGGAAAAAGAGTATTAAATTTAAATGATAGTTTTTGCTACGAAGATCCTAAGTATACTATAAATTCAGATAAAACAATTGAAACTCAAAATACATTAAATAAGTATGTATCAACAAAAATTACTTATACTTTTGGAAGCAAATCCGAAGTGTTAGATGGAAGTAAAATAAATGAGTGGGCCAGTGTAGATGATGATTTAGAAGCATCAATAGATGAAAATAAAGTTAAAGATTATATATTAGACTTATGCGAAAAATATAATACTGCAGGTACAACGAGAAAGTTTAAGTCAGCTACAGGAAAGATAGTAGATGTTAAAGGTGGGCACTATGGATGGAAAATTAACTCAGTTGCAGAAACTAAATTGTTAATGGAAAATATAAAGCTTGGAGCAGTTCTTGAAAAAGAACCTGCATACACTCAAAAAGCTTTATATAGAGATGAAAATGATATAGGAAATACTTATGTGGAAGTTAATATAACAAGGCAACATGTATGGTTTTATAAAGACGGAAAGCTTATTACCCAAGGTGATGTTGTAACTGGGGATCCAGGAAAAGGACACTCAACACAATTAGGAACTTATATGCTAAATTATAAGCAAAAAGAAGCCACATTAAGAGGTAATAATTATGAGGCTAAAGTAGTATATTGGATGCCTTTTAATGGTAACATAGGAATTCATGATGCAAGTTGGAGATATTCATTTGGGGGAAATATATATAAGAATAATGGAACTCATGGGTGCGTAAATTCTCCATCATATCTAGCAAAAACTATTTTTGAAAATATAGAGCCTGGCACTCCTATTATTTGTTATGAAGAGTGATAAAAAGGAGAAATAATTTGATAAAAAATAAATAATGCATGATATAAGATTGAAGAAATAGAAAATTAATATTTATATAATTAATAAAAATGAAATTTTTATATTTTTATAAAAGTAATAATTTACCATCTAGCGCGGTTATGCTATGATACTTAAAAGGGGGTATTAATATGGGGAATAATAGAGGTAAGATAATTTTAAAAACTATTATATGGGGGATAGTTTGGTTTGTAGTAGCATCTATAGTTGGGCTTGTAATAGTAAAACTTGATAAGGATAAAAGCTTCGAAAATATATTATTTATAGAAGGGATTATATTAATCTTTGTAGGAATATTTGCGTCAATATCAGGTGATCCAATAGGCCTTTCTCTTCAAGGGGCAGGACAAAATAGTGCTCAATATTTATCTAATGCAAACTTAGAGATTACTAAGATGGAGAGGGAGAAATCTAATAGAAAATTAGATATAGCGTTAGCAGTTAGTACATTATCTTTAATTATAGGTGGGGTTATTAGCATAATAGTTACATTTATTATATAAAAACACTAGTTTAAACTTATATAATAAAATTTAAATATCTAGAAGTTAAATAGTATAAATTAAATAATAAAATTAAGTGTTAGAGAGTAAATAGTAAAAAATTATTTACTCTCTATTTTTAAGTTGTGAGTAAAATTTGTATTAAATAATAAAAATTATTATTTAGTCTTGCCTAGGTTAATGTTACTATAGTATTATTTTATATAAGTAAGAAAAACTAATATTTAATTATAGAGAATTAATTTAAGATTAGAAGTAAATATTATGGAGGTATATATGTTAAATATAGGATGTCATTTATCAACAACAAAGGGTTTTAAAAATATGGGAAAAGAAGCACTAGAAATAGGAGCAAATACCTTTCAATTCTTTACTCGTAATCCAAGAGGTGGTAAAGCAAAAGAAATAGATATGGAAGATATGCAAGGACTTTTAAAAATAGCAAAGGAAAATAATTTTACAAAGATATTAGCCCATGCTCCTTACACTTTGAATGCTTGTTCAGCAGATGAAAGAACAAGAGAATTTGCAAGAGAAATGATGCTTGATGATTTAGAAAGAATGGAGCTTATGCCAAATAATTTATATAACTTTCATCCAGGAAGTCATGTAAAGCAAGGTGTAGAAATTGGAATTAATTACATAGTTGATTTACTTAATTCTGCACTTAAAAAGGAACAAACAACTACTGTGCTATTAGAAACAATGGCTGGAAAAGGTTCAGAGGTAGGTAGAACCTTTGAAGAAGTTGCAGAAATAATATCAAGAGTTGAATTAAAAGAAAAGATGGGAGTATGTCTTGATACTTGCCATATATATGATGCAGGATATGATATAGTTAATGATTTGGATGGAGTTTTGGAAGAGTTTGATAGAGTAATTGGATTAGATAGACTAAAGGCAATTCATTTAAACGATAGTAAAAATCCATTTAAGAGCCATAAAGATAGACATGAAAAAATAGGAGAAGGTTTCTTAGGATTAGAAGCAATTACAAGAATAATAAACCATCCTAAGTTAAAAGATCTACCATTTTTCTTAGAAACACCAAATGAACTTGATGGATATGCTAAGGAAATTGAGTTATTAAAAAGTAAGCGTGAAGAATAGAAAATAATAATTTTAAATTTTACATTAGTTCATTTCTCTTGATATACTTTTCTTTCTTGTGTATCATTATTATATTAATTATAAACAAAAGGTGTGTTAATAATGGAAGAGTTAAAAAAAGCTATTAACGAAATAACTAATGAAGAGATTATAAAAATAGTTATTAGTAATAAGATGAATAAAGAAGTTAAATATAATAAGATAAGTTTTTTATTAAAGGAAAATAGTAAGAGTAAGAAATATTATCAAATAGAGAAGTTTACTGATAAGCAGGTTTTTCATGAGAATATTGAAGCTTATGAATTAGAAGAAAAAATATTAGAAATTATAGATGGAAATTATAAGCAGTTATCTGCATGGTCTAATGAAACTACTTTTGATTTAAAGTTATCTAAGAAGGGAAAGATATTTTTAGGTAAGAAAAAAAGTAACAATATAAAACTTGCTAATAAGAGTCATAACAAGGAAAAAAATTATATCTTAAAAGAGGGTATGATTATAGAGCCTTTAATAGATTTAGGTGTTTTCACAAAAGAAGGCAAGGTAGTAAATTCAAAGTATGATAAGTATAAGCAAATAAATAGATTTATAGAAATTATAGATGATGAAATAAAGAAAAATGACTATAAGGAACTTACTATTTTAGATTTTGGTTGTGGTAAATCTTATTTAACCTTTGTTCTTTATTACTATTTTGTAGAAATTAAAAAGATAAAAGTAAAAATGATAGGTTTAGATCTTAAAGAAGATGTAATTAAAAAGTGTAATGATATAGCTAAAAGATATAACTATGAAAACTTACATTTTGAGCTTGGAGATATAAATGGATATAAGTATGAAAATAATGTAGACATGGTAATTACTTTACATGCTTGTAACACAGCAACAGATTATGCTTTATATAACGCAATAAAATGGAATGCAAAAATGATATTTTCAGTACCATGTTGCCAACATGAATTTAACCATCAAATGGAGGCAACTTCTCTTTCAATATTAACTAAATATGGTATAATTCAAGAAAGAGTAGCAGCCTTAATGACAGATGCAGTTAGAGGTAATCTTTTAGAGGTAGCTGGCTATAAAACTCAGCTTTTAGAGTTTATAGATATAGCACATTCACCAAAGAATATATTAATTAGAGCTTCAAAAGCTAATATATCAAAAGAAAATAAGGAAAAATCATTAAATGAAGTTCATTCATTAATGAAAGAATTTAATTTTAATCCTACATTACTTAACTTACTAAAAAAAGATGATCTTATATAATATACAATGCTATGCTCTAGGGCATAGCATTTGCTGTACTTATGACTAAGCCACATCAATTTTGAGAAAAATAATATAGCAATTCAAAAATATAAAAGCAAAAAAGTTATATCAATGAATGAGAGGTGGATCATGGATACAATGAATATAAATGAAGTAATTTTAAAAATAGAAAAGAAGTTAAATAGAGAATTTATCGGACAAAGAGATTTTATAAAAGAATTAACTCAATACTTTGAAAATAAGATATCAAATGAAGAAAAAGGAATATTAGTTTTAGCAGGACATAAAAATACCTTTAAAAAAGCTAGTGTAAGGTTAGTTTTTGAAGAATTGTATAGCAACACCTTAATTAAGAACAAGAATTTAGATGAGATAGATTTATCTTCCTATAATTTTAATATGGGATATAATGCATTTTTAACTGATTTACATGAAAAGCTAGATAATAATTCAGGTGGGATAATGTTTAAGAATACAGAAAAAGCAAACCCTGAAATACTAGAATTTTTATCAATCATATACCCCAATGCATGTATTAAATTAGATAATGACTATGTTATAAAAAATAAATTTTTAGTTGAGGCTGGGGCAAAGGATAAAGATAAGATAAACAAAATAGTATGCCATAATAAGTTTTTTATATTTATATATAATTATGAAAATAAGGAGAGTTTTAGAGAATTTTCTGAAAGTACTTTAAATAATAGAGATAAGATTATTTATACAAGAGAGCTTACAGATAAAGAGAAGAATATCATTATAAAAAATAAGCTTACAAATGAAATTGATAAGATAAAGAATGAATTTGGGGTACAAATAATACTAGGATTTAAAGAAAATATCAATGAGAAAGAAGATTTTGAAGTTTTTGAGTACCTACAAAAGAGCTTTAGCAAAAACGGAAGCTTTGATATAACAGAATATATATCCTATAGAATAAGTGACCCTTTAAGAAATTTAATAAATAAGGAATCTATAGAAGAAGATTCTAAAATATTACTTTATATAGATAATAATAGAATTTATTCTAAGGTTAATAACAATATATATAGGCTAAATAAGTATTCAATACCAACTCTAGATAAGGTTAAGTATAGGTTAGAATCAATTATAGGTATGAAGGAACTCAAAGAGTTTTTATTAAATATAGAAAATAACTTTAAGGTTCAAAAAATTAGAGAAAAGTTAGGGCTTAGAACATCAAAAATATCTTTAAATATGATATTTGCAGGAAATGCTGGTACTGGAAAAACTAATGCAGCAAGAATAACTTATGAGTATTTAAATGCTTTGGGTTTATTATCAAAAGGAGTTTTGGTTGAAGTAAGTAAGGCTGATTTTGTAACAGAAAATACTACTGAAACAGCAAAAAGAACAAATGAAATTATAAACTCAGCTTTAGGAGGAGTATTATTTATAGATGAAGCCTATGCTTTATGTGAAAGTGAAGATGACAAGGTTGGTAAAGAAATAGTAGATGCCTTATTAAAGGGGATAGAGGATAATAGAAATAAGTTAACTGTTATATTAGCAGGGTATGAAAAAGATATGGAAAGATTCTTAAGTTTTAATCAAGGACTTAAATCAAGATTTCCTAATACAATTAATTTCGAAGATTATAATCCATCTGAAATGTATGAAATAGCAGTACAAATTGCAAAAACTAAGGGATATAGAATTGCTAAAAATGTAAAAAATGATTTGATAGATTTATTTACAAGAAATCAACTTACTGGAAAAAATGATTTAGGAAATGCCAGATTTGTAAGAAATATAATAGAAAATGCAATAATATATTCCTCTAGAAAGTATTTAAATAATAATAAAAGTGAAATAGATCTTTTAGAAAGAGAGGACTTTAATTTTAAAGTCAGTGCTAAATTTAATTTAGATGAAAAGCTTAAAGATATTATAGGCCTTGAAGAAGTTAAAAATCTTTTAAGAAGTCAATATAAGCTGTTAGTGGCACAAGAAAAGAGAAAATCTGTTGGTGTTAATACAGAAATAGAGCAAAACTTAAATATGGTATTTGCAGGTAATCCGGGTACAGGAAAAACAAGTATAGCTAGACTAGTGGCTCAAATGTTAAATAGTATGGGATTCTTAAAGATAGGTCAATTAGTAGAAACAGATAGATCTAGTTTTGTATCCAACATACCAGGAGAAACAGCAAAGAAAACTGAGAAAAAATTTAAAGAGGCTTTAGGTGGAGTATTATTTATAGATGAAGCTTATACTTTAGCCAATGATAGCTTAGGAAGGGAAGCAATAGAAACACTTCTTAAATTAGTTGAAGATTATTCAAGAGAAGTAATAGTAATTTTAGCAGGTTATGAAAAGGAAATGGAGGAATTCTTTGATGTAAACATAGGATTAAGATCAAGATTCCCATTATGGACAAATTTTGAAGATTATAATCCAAATGAGCTTTTAGAAATGGCAATAAGACTTGTTGAAGCAAAGGGATTTAAGTTATCAAAAAATGGTCATTTAGCATTAAAGAAAAGTTTTGTAGATATTTATGAAAATTCTGATGCTCAATCTGGTAATGGAAGAATGGTTAGAAATTATGTTGAAAATTTAATTAGAATTCAAAGTATAAGAATTGCAGAAGAAGATATAAGTGTTTATGAAATGAATTTAATTACAGCTAAGGATATAGAAAAACTAAATACATCACAACATGATAATGAGTTTGATTTAGAAGAAAGATTAAGAACCTTAGTTGGGAATGAAGATGCTAAAGAGTTTTTAAGAAATCAATATAAGCTTATGAGAGTTAAAGAAAAGAGAAAAAAATTAGGATTATCAACTGATATAAATAGATATATGAATATAATATTTACTGGAGAAATTGGAACAGGTAAAAAGACAGTACTAAATATATTATCAGAAACTCTATATAGTATGGGAATAGTTAAGGCGAAGAATATAGTTGAAGTAAACAAAGATGAATTAATAGATAATATAAACCTTGGAATATCATTAGAAGATATATTAAATAAGCAAATAGGTAAGGTTGTATATATAGATGTAGCTGAGTTTTTGCTAGAAGAAAATTTAAGTAGAATAATTAAAGATCTTATAAAGTTTATAGATAAGAATAGTAACAAAATAGTTATTACATTATCAGGTAAATTAAAAGATATTAAAAAACTTATGTATTTAAATCCAGAGTTAAATTATAGATTTCCATCTATGTTAAGCTTTAAGGATTATAATAAAGAAGAGCTATTTAATATGTCCTTAAGTATTTTAGAAAGTAAGGGATATATATTAGATGAAACTTCAAATGAAGCATTAGATCAAGCAATACTTGAGCTATATCATAATAGAAATTTAAACCTTAGAAATGGACTTATGATAAAACAATACTTAGATATTTTAATTAGAGAGCAAAGTATTAGAATTTGTGATCCTAAAATAAATAACAAAGAGATGAGCATAATTATTCCACAAGACATTATTAAAAGTAAAAATGAATTTTTGTTTAAAAATATTCTAGAATAATATAAATAAAAAGTAAGTAGATATATTTAATTTAAACTGTCCTTGACAAGGAAGAGAGTTTAATTGTCTACTTACTTTTTTATAAAATTAATTTTTTTTATAAGGCTCTGCGTCAGAGAAGTGTGCAGTAAAATATCCCTCAGGAAGGTCACCTCTTAAAGAAGTATATAGCTTATCACCAAAGTAAATAGCTACTTTATCAATTCCAAAGTTATATGCATAGGTGCAGATTAATGAAGAGGCTAGTCCGCTTTCGGTAGCAGAACCAAGAGTCATTTTGTCTGCAAAGGAATCAGAGAATACAACTGTTAAAACCCCAGATTTTTCATCTAACTTAGCAGAAGTTACTCCTATTTCTTTAGTTAAAGCTAAAAAGTCATCACTAGGCAAGTTGTTTTGAAGTTCATTAGTTAAGGCTTTTACTAAAGCTTTATCTTCTACTTGTATAGTTTTATCATAGTAGTATAACTTAAGCTCTTGGCTATTAAAAGCATAAATTCTACAGTCCTTTTTTGTTATTTTATTTTCCTTAGTATCAGTATTTTCATTTTTTTTATCATCAATAGGTTTTTCTTTATCTTTATTTTCTTTAGTAGAGTCTCCCTTAGAGTCTTCATTAGGTTCTTGTTTAGATTCTTCTTTAGTTTTTTGTTTTTCAGGCTTTATAGCATCTGCTATTTTATTACAGCCAATTAAAGAAAGTGAAAATAAAGTAGATATAAATAGTATAAATAATTTTTTCTTCATTTAATCACTCCTAGATAATATTAAAAAATATTGTTATATATATCATAATATGAATTTAATAAATTTTTAACAATTATTTTCTTAAATTTCCCTAATAATTATTTTTTAATAAATGTTAGCAATATTAAGTTGTAGATAATTAAATTATAGAGGTTTTACATTAGTAACATTTATATTTATATATTCATTAGGTTCCATAATTATATGACTGCCTTCATAAGGCTTACCATTAACTAAGATAATAACTTTATTAACTTTATAATTATAACTATAAGTTAAAGCTAAGGTTTTTAATGCTGAAGCCTCACTTCCAGAGCCAACATGCTTTAAAATGTTATAGTATGAAGAAGATAAATCTACAGTTAAAATTCCATTAGCCTTATCTAATTTAGCAGAACGAACAGCTAAATAATCTTTAAAATTAAATAACTCTTCATTAGGAATATTTTTCATTTCATTAGTTAGAGCTGTTACTAAAGCACCATTATTTACATTAATAGATTTATCCTTATAGTAAAAAACATCATCAGCACCGTTATAATAGTAAATTCTACAATTCATAGTTTTAACTTTATTTGTTTCTGGATTTGAAGATGTTAAGCTATAAGGAATGGCAGAAGAGTAATCTACTTTAAAATAACCCTCAGGAAGGCTGCCTTTTAAAGAAGTGTATAAATCATCGCCAAAATAAATAGCAACCTTATCAACTCCTAAGTTATATCCATAGGTGCAAATTAAAGAAGAAAGTAAACCGCTTTCAGTAGCAGAGCCAAGAGTCATTTTATTTACATAAGAATCTGAAAAGACGACCTTTAAAACTCCTGTTTTACTATCTAGCTTAGCAGATGTAATTTGAACCTTATCAGTTAAAGCGAGAAAGCTAGATGTAGGTAAATTACTTTGTAACTCTTTAGTTAAAGCCTTTATAACAGCTTTATCTTTAACAGCAATTTCTTTATCTACATAGTAAAGTTGTAACTTTTCTGAATCAAAGTAAAATAATCTATATTGCTCATGGGTTATAGATGCATTATCTTTATCAGAATTACTTAAAGGTGGTTTAGTAGTTTTTGACTTATCGTTATTATCCTTTGGAATCTTGTCTTTATCTTTCTCATTTTTATCTATATTATCTGTTTTATTAGTGTTATCATTGTTAGTATAATTATTAGAATGCACAGAGTTATCCTCAGTTTTATTGCAACTAATTAGCATAAGTGAAAAAAATAAAGCGAAGAACAATGAAAATAGACGTTTTTTCATTTAATCACTTCCTAAATATCTTATTAATATAGTTTATTGATATACATAATTTTTATTGACAAAAATTTTATATAAAAGATAAATAATTAGAATAATTTTTTAAATTTTAATAAAAGATTAATTTATTGCATAAATATTTGAAATATAATATAAATTAAATTAATAAAATAAAAGAAAGGAGAAGCGATGAAAAAGTTTTTTAAATTTTTAGGAATAACTTTATTAATAGTGATTTTAGGATCAGGAATATTTTTATTTTCTATAAGAGATAGAGTATCTTTATATGTAAATATATTTAAAAAGTATAACTCAGTAATAAAAAATGGTTATAATATAGAGGATAAATCATCTTTAGAAGCAATAGAGTCTATTGATTATAAAGATGTTGAATATAAAAATACAAATGGTGTTCCATTAACATTAGATATATATGGGCCAAAGAAACAGGTAAAGGGAGGCTCTCCAGTAATACTTTATGTCCATGGTGGAAGCTGGGTATATGGAAATAAGGAAATACCTCAGGCCATATCTCCACTTTTAGACTCCTTTAGAGAAGAAGGCTTTACTATAATAAGTACTAGTTATCAGCTAATGAGAGGAGAAGAAATATTTAATAAACAAATTAGTGATGTTAAGGATACTATTAGATGGATTCATAAAAATAAGAGTGTATATGGATTTAATGATGAAAGAATAGGAGTAATAGGAGCATCTTCAGGGGCACATTTAGCTTTAATGGCAGCTTATACAGATAAAGAAGAATTTGTTGATGCAAAAGAGCTTAAAGACTATCCTTCAGATGTTAAGTATTTAATTGATTTTTTTGGACCAACAGATTTAACTACATTAGATATGGAGAATGTTCAGTGGGATTTAGAACAAATTATAAATTCTGTAGGTGAATATAAAGATCATATATTGGGGGAATATAGTCCAATTAATCATGTGAACAAGGGTGAGCCTAATACACTTATAGTTCATAGCAAAAAAGATATTATAGTACCTTATAAAAATGCAGAAGAATTATATGCTCAATTAAAAGAGAGTGGAAATAAAACAGAACTTATAAGCTTAGAGGGAGCTAGTCATGACTTCTCTGAAATTGATTTAGATGAGATTATGTCTGTTGGAATAAAAATGTTAGAGTTTATATCAAAAAATATGTAGTGGCATATAAAATAGAAAATATTTAAACATAAGAAATTAATTTAAATATATAAAAGTGATTTTAATATAAAATTTGATAATATGTATAAAAAGTGTCTTATCAAATTGATAAAAATAGGCTATAAGCCTTAAAAAGATAATAAAATACTACTATTCACCAAAGTGATAAAGAATTATCGAAATGATAATTCTTTATTTTTTTTAACTGAAAAGACTATGAAAACATTGAAAAAGTATTAAAAAGCTTATTAAAAACCTTAAAAAACTTGGCACAGGTTTTGCTTAATATATAAGTGAAGATTCTGATAACAAAATATTAAATACATTTAAACTATAAGGGGGAAAAGAAAATGGATTTTAAAAATATTAAAGTAAAGGCAGAGGGATATAAAGTTCAAATGACTAAATTTTTAAGAGATTTAGTTGCTATTCCTGGAGAAAGCTGTGAAGAAAAAGGTGTTGTTAACCGTATAGCTGAAGAAATGAGAGCATTAGGTTTTAATAAAGTTGAAATAGACCCACAAGGTAACGTTTTAGGATATATGGGAACTGGTAAGACATTAATAGGGTTTGATGCTCATATTGATACTGTTGGTATAGGAAATAGAGCTAACTGGAACTTTGATCCATATGAAGGATATGAAACAGAAACTGAAATAGGTGGACGTGGTACTTCAGACCAATTAGGAGGAATAGTTTCAGCTGTTTATGGTGCAAAGATAATGAAAGATCTAGATCTTTTAACTGAAAAATATACAGCATTAGTCGTTGGTTCAGTTCAAGAGGAAGACTGCGATGGACTTTGTTGGGAATATATAATTAAAGAAGATAAAATTAGACCAGAATTTGTAGTTTCTACAGAACCAACAGATGGTGGTATTTACAGAGGACAAAGAGGACGTATGGAAATTCGTGTTGATGTTCAAGGAGTTTCATGCCACGGTTCAGCTCCAGAAAGAGGAGATAATGCAATTTACAAAATGGCTGAAATATTAATGAATATTCGTGACCTTAACGAAAATGATGCAGCTGATACTAAAGAAATAAAAGGCTTAGTAAAAATGTTAGATGAAAAATATAACCCAGAGTGGAAAGAAGCTAACTTCTTAGGAAGAGGTACTGTTACAACTTCTCAAATATTCTATACTTCTCCAAGTCGTTGTGCTGTTGCTGACTCATGCTCAATTTCCTTAGATCGTCGTATGACAGCAGGTGAAACTTGGGAAAGTTGTTTAGAAGAAATTCGTGAACTTCCAGCTGTTAAAAAATACAATGCAACAGTAAGCATGTATAACTATGATAGACCAAGCTACACTGGTTTAGTATATCCAATCGAATGCTACTTCCCAACTTGGGTAATTCCAGAAGATCATATTGTAACCAAAGCAATGGAAGAGTCTTATAAAGGTCTTTATGGAACAATAAGAAGTGGTGCTGCTGTAACTGATGAAATGAGAAAAGCTCGTCCGCTTACTGACAAATGGACATTCTCAACAAATGGTGTTTCAATAATGGGACGTAATGGAATTCCTGTAATAGGATTTGGACCTGGTGCAGAAGCGGAGGCACATGCGCCAAACGAAAAAACTTGGAAAGAGGATTTAGTTAAATGTGCTGCTGTATATGCTGCATTACCAACAATTTACTGTGATAATAAAGAAAAATAATAAAATAGTTTAATTTGTAAATTGAAATAAATAAAAATTAATATAATGAAGGGTAGGAATTTTAAAATGGCTTTAATGAACAAATATATTAATGAACTTAATCAATTAGATTTCTCAAAAATGCATAATGATGATTTTATGGAAACTTGGAAAAAAAGCGATGATGAATTAAAGGCTGTTTTCACAGTTGCAGAAGCTTTAAGAGAATTAAGAAAAAATAATATTTCAACAAAAATATTTGATAGTGGTCTTGGAATTTCTTTATTTAGAGATAATTCAACTCGTACAAGATTTAGCTTTGCATCAGCTTGTAATCTTTTAGGATTAGAAGTACAAGACTTAGATGAAGGAAAATCTCAAGTAGCGCATGGAGAAACTGTTAGAGAAACTGCTAATATGGTTTCATTTATGGCTGATGTTATAGGTATCAGAGATGATATGTATATAGGTAAAGGAAATACTTATATGAGGGAAGTATCAAAGGCTGTAAGAGAAGGATACGAAGAAGGAACTTTAGAACAAATTCCAACTTTAGTTGACTTACAATGTGATATTGACCATCCAACACAAGCTATGGCAGATGCTCTTCATTTAGTTAATGAATTTGGTGGAATAGAAAACTTAAAGGGTAAAAAAGTAGCTATGACTTGGGCATATTCACCATCTTATGGAAAACCATTATCAGTACCTCAAGGTATTATTGGATTATTAACAAGATTCGGTATGGATGTTGTTTTAGCTCATCCAGAAGGATATGAAGTAATGCCAGAAGTTGAAGAAATTGCTAAAGAAAATGCTAAACTTTCAGGTGGATCATTCACAAAGACTAATTCAATGGAAGATGCATTTAAAGATGCTGATATTGTATATCCAAAGAGTTGGGCTCCATTTGTTGCTATGGAAAAGAGAACAGATTTATATGGAAATGGAGACTTTGATGGAATAAAGGAATTAGAAAAAGAATTACTAGCTCATAATGCTGAACATAAAGATTGGCAATGTACTGAAGAGTTAATGAAGACAACTAAAGATGGAAAGGCATTATATTTACATTGCCTACCAGCAGATATTACTGGAGTTAGTTGTGAAACTGGAGAAGTTGATGCTTCAGTATTTGACAGATATAGAAAACCTCTTTATAAAGAAGCTAGCTACAAGCCATATGTTATAGCGGCTATGATTTTCTTAAGTAAAGTTAAGAATCCACAAGAAATTTTAGAAAAATTAGAAGAAACTCATAAGGATCGTCAACTTAAATAAGCTTAACACTATAAATAGGCTTTTATCCTAGAATACTAAATGATGGGTAAAAGCCTCTAAAATATTTAGAAAAAATAAAATTATAAATCATAAATTCTAAGGGAGTATTGAGGGAGAGAAATTATGAAAAAGAAAATTGTAATAGCATTAGGTGGGAATGCATTAGGAAATAATTTAGAGGAACAAATGGGTGCAGTTAAATCAACTGCAAAGGCTATTGTAGATTTAATTGAAGAAGGACATGATGTTGTTATATCTCATGGAAATGGACCACAAGTAGGTATGATAAATCTTGCTATGGATGCTTTGACTAAGTCAAATCATAAATATTCATCAATTCCAATGTCCGTATGTGTTGCAATGAGTCAAGGTTATGTAGGATATGACTTGCAAAATGCACTTAGAGAAGAACTATTAAGTAGAAATATAGATAAGTCAGTAGCAACAATTATTACTCAGGTTGAAGTAGATAAAAATGATAAAGCGTTTGATAATCCAACTAAACCAATTGGAAGCTTTATGACTAAAGAAGAAGCAGATGTTTTAATTTTTAAAGGAGAAAATGTAGTTGAAGATGCTGGAAGAGGATATAGAAGAGTTGTTGCATCTCCAAGGCCAAAAAGTATTATAGAGATTGATACAATTAGAAGTTTAGTAGATTCTGGACAAGTTGTTATAGCATGCGGTGGTGGTGGAATTCCAGTAATGAAAGAAGGAAACCACTTAAAGGGTGCTAGTGCAGTTATAGACAAAGATTTTGCTAGTGCTACATTAGCTAAAGAATTAGATGCTGATTTTCTAATTATATTAACAGCTGTAGAAAAGGCTGCTATAAACTATGGTAAGGAAAATGAAAAGTGGTTAGATAATGTTACAGTAGAAGAAATGAAGAGATATGTTGAAGAAGGACATTTTGCTCCAGGCTCAATGAAACCAAAGGTAGAGGCAGGAATAGAATTTGCACAATCAAAAGAAGGAAGACATGCCCTTATAACATTATTAGAAAAAGCTAAAGAGGGAATTCAAGGAAAGACTGGAACAAGAATTATTAGATAGTTAGGAGGCTTAATAATGGGAGAAAAGATACTGTGGAAAGAAAACACCATGCCAAAAAGTAAAAAAGATGGTGATTTAGATTTTTTAAGTATGGATGAAATAAATAAAGCTAGGAACTTTCATAAGAGTTTTCCAGAATATAGTGTTACACCATTAGTAAATTTAGAAAATTTAAGTGAAAAACTAGGATTAGGTGGAATTTATCTAAAAGATGAATCATATAGATTTGGATTAAATGCTTTTAAAGTTTTAGGTGGATCTTATTCAATGGGTAAATATTTAGCACAAAGGTTGAATATGGATATAGCAGAATTACCATATGAAAAATTAACTTCAGATGAAGTGAGAGAAAAGCTTGGAGATATCACTTTTGTTACAGCAACTGATGGAAATCATGGAAGAGGCGTTGCTTGGACTGCTAATAGATTAAAACAAAAATCAGTAGTTTATATGCCAAAAGGATCTTCATTAATAAGACTTGAGAATATTAGAAAAGAAGGAGCAGATGCTTCAATTACAGATATGAATTATGATGATGCTGTAAGACTTGCAGCTAAATATGCAGAAGAGCATAATGGAGTAGTAGTTCAAGATACAGCTTGGGAAGGTTATGAAGAAATTCCAGCATGGATAATGCAAGGATATGGAACTATGGGACTTGAAGCATTAGAGCAATTAAGAGATACTTATAAAGTAGAAAGACCTACCCATATATTCTTACAAGCGGGGGTGGGATCACTTGCAGGTGGAATACAAGGATTTTTTGCTTCAGTATTCGGAGAAGACTGTCCAACTACTGTTGTAGTTGAGGCTAAGGAAGCTGCATGTTATTATGACTCAGCAATAGCTAATGATGGAAACCCAAGAGCTGTTGGTGGTGATATGCCAACAATAATGGCAGGACTTGCATGTGGTGAAGTTAATATAACAGGCTTTGAAGTTTTAAAGAATTATTCAAAAGCTTTCGTTTCAGCTCCAAATTATGTTGCAGCAAATGGAATGAGAGTTCTTGGTAATCCATTAAATGGAGATGATAAAGTAATATCCGGAGAATCAGGAGCAGTAACATTAGGATTAGTTTATGAATTAATGACAAATCCAGAATATAAAGACTTAAAAGAAAGCATTAGATTAGATGAAAATTCAAAAGTTTTAGTGTTTAGTACTGAGGGAGATACAGACCCAGATAAATATAGAGAAATTGTTTGGGAAGGAAGCTATAATAGATAATTTACAATGGGTAATTTAGGAGGTAATTCAGAAGCTGAATTACCTCTTTTTCTAATTTCCAAATTTTCATTATTTAATCTTTCTGTATGTTCTCCAAGTTGGCTATAATGTTAAGTGAGAAGAAATATTAAAATCTATAAAAGAAATTTGAAATGTTTATGAGCAATGATTTTAGTTACAATAATTTCAAATTGCTAAGTTCATATTCAGTTCATAAAACTAAAATATCATGTAATCTATGGTAGTAAAATCTATTATAGGAGGGAAAGTATGTTATCGCTAAAAAATATAAAGAAGTCATATGTAACAGGTGAGTTTAAACAAATTGCTTTAGGTGGAGTAAGTTTAAATTTTAGAGAAAATGAATTTGTAGCTATACTAGGACCAAGTGGCTCAGGAAAAACTACTTGTTTGAATATTATTGGAGGATTAGATAAGTATGATAGTGGAGATTTAATCATTAATGGAGAATCCACTAGAGAATTTAAAGATTCCCATTGGGATGCTTATCGTAATAACAGCATAGGATTTGTTTTTCAAAGCTATAATTTAATAAGTCATTTAAGTATTTTAGATAATGTGGAAATGGGAATGACTTTGAGTGGAGTTTCAGCATCTGAAAAACATAAAAAAGCAGTAGAAGCTTTAGAAAGAGTTGGATTAAAGGATCATATACATAAAAGACCTAATCAGCTTTCAGGTGGACAAATGCAAAGAGTTGCTATAGCAAGAGCACTAGCAAATGATCCAGATATAATATTGGCTGATGAACCTACAGGGGCTTTAGATACTAAAACTAGTATTCAAATTATGGATCTTATAAAAGATATCGCAAAGGATAAACTTGTTATAATGGTGACACATAATCCAGAGCTTGCTAAAGAATATGCTGATAGAACAGTAGAATTTAGAGATGGAAATGTTATTTCTGATTCTAATCCATTAGAGGAAGAAAAAAGTAACAGTTCATATATTCTTAAAAAGACGAGCATGAGCTTTTTAACAGCTTTGAAACTGTCAGGAATGAATATTAGAACTAAAAAATGGAGAACATTTTTAACAGCTTTTGCATCTAGTATAGGAATTATAGGAATAGCTTTAATTTTATCACTTTCAAATGGATTTGATAAACAAATAGATATTTTTGAATCTGATACATTATCAGGATTTCCTATTATGATAAGTCAAAAAGCTGCTGAAGTAGATATAAATAGTATGATGGAACATAGTAAAGAAATGAAAAAAGAAATGTCTGGAGAGAAGGATTCAGAAGGCAAGTATCCAGATTCAAATGTAATTTATCCATATAATACTAAGGAAAATACTTTTATTCATAATAATAAGCTTACAGAAGAGTATGTAAATTATGTAGAAAAAATAGATAATAATCTATTGTCAGGAGTTTCATATACTCGCTTAGTAAATATGAATCTTTTAAAAAGTGATGGAAATGTTGCAACACCTGTAAGTGTTTCAGATTTAAATTTATCATCATATCCAATTAATTTAGATAAAAATACACCTGGATATTTAGAAACTTCATACAACTTACTTGCAGGTAAATATCCAGAAGGAATGTCAGATTTAGTTTTAGTTGTAGATGAATACAATAAGATAGATACAGCAATTTTAGATGCATTTGGAATAAATAGTGATAAAGAAGAAATGAGTTTTGATGATATTATAGGTCATGAACTTAAGGCTATATTAAATGATGATTATTATAAAAAGTTGGGTAATTATTTTACCCTATCTGGCAATCCTAAAGATATGAGTGAGTTATATAATAGTGATAGAGCAATTCCTCTTAAAATAACAGGAATATTAAGATTAAAGAAAGATGTAACTATACCTGTTTTACCATCAGGGATTGCGTATTCAGATGAGTTAAGTAAATATTTTATAGAAGATGCTAAAAATTCAGAGGTAGCAAAAGCTCAAGAAGTGTCAGATTATAATGTATTTACAGGAGAAAGTTTTGATATAAAAAGTAGCAGACCAGATTCAAATAACACTAAGGAAAATGCACTTGCATCAATAGGAGCAGTTGGTACTCCATATATGATAACTTTATATCCAAAGGATTTCACAACAAAGGAATCAGTAACTAACTATTTAGATAAATGGAATGAAGGAAAAGAAAAAGAGGATATGGTAATTTACAATGATATGGCTAGTACTTTTGTAAGTCTATCAGGAGGAATAATGGATGCTATAACAATGGTATTAATAGCATTTGCAGCAATATCTTTAGTAGTTTCATTAATAATGGTTGGAATTATAACATATATTTCAGTTCTTGAAAGAACAAAGGAAATAGGGGTTTTAAGGGCACTTGGAGCAAGAAAGAAAGATATAACTCGTGTATTTAACGCAGAAACTTTTATAGTTGGAAGTTGTTCTGGAATTTTGGGAATATTAGTTGCTTGGCTTTTAACTTTCCCTACTAATAGTATATTATATAAAATAACTGATTTAAAAGGAGTTGCAGTTCTTAACCCAGTGCATGCAATTATTTTAATAGTTATAAGTGTATGCTTAACTATGCTAGGTGGGTCTATACCTGCTAAAATGGCATCAAAAAAGGATCCAGTTGAAGCATTAAGAACAGAGTAATATAATTAAAGTATAGGCAAATACTATTATGGTATTTGCCTATAATTTTAACTATATTATAATATTTAAAGTATAGGAATTTTATTAGGGAGATTATAATGATTAATATATTAATAGTTGAGGATGATAAAAATTTAAGACGATTAATGGAAGTCTTTTTAAAACAAAATGGGTATGAGGTATTTTTAGCACAAGATGGAGAAAAAGCAATAGAAATTTTTGAAGATAAGCATATTAATTTAATTGTTTGTGATATTATGATGCCAAAGGTTAATGGATACCAATTAGTAAAAGATTTACGTAACTCTAATTATGATTTACCAATTTTAATGGTTACAGCTAAAGAAACTATAGAAGATAAAAGAAAGGGATTTTTAGTTGGGGTAGATGATTATATGGTAAAACCAATAGATTTAGATGAAATGATTTTAAGGGTAAAAGCATTACTACGAAGAGCAAAAATATCTAATGAACATAAATTAATAATTGGAGATGTAATTTTAGATAATAGCTCACTAACTGTAACAAGAAATAATAAAGTAATAGAGTTAGCTAAAAAGGAATTTTACTTATTATTTAAGTTATTAAGTTATCCAAAACAAATATTTACAAGAAATCAACTTATGGAAGAAATATGGGGAGTAGATATAGAAAGTGATGAAAGAACCGTTGATGTCCATATTAAGCGAATAAGAGAAAAACTAAGCGACTTTGATGAGTTTAAAATTGTAACAGTTAGAGGTTTGGGTTATAAAGCGGAGAAGAATATATGAGAAAGATATACAATTATTTTAGAAACACACTTCAAGGAAAAATAATAATATATTTTTTTACAACAATACTATTAAGTAATATCGTTACTTTCTTTATAGTTTCGCCAATAATAAATAAAAAGATTTCTGAAAATGGTCAGTGTTTAATTCCTGAAATTAATAAGTTTCATGGAGTTAAATTCTTAATATTAGGAATAAGCTTTATAATTTGTGTAACATCTTTATGCTTTATATCAACCATAGTTGTTAAGCAAATAAAGAAATTGACTAAGGCAACAAATGAAGTAGCAGAAGGAAACTTTGATATTTATTTAAAAACAAAAGAAAAAGATGAGATAGCGCAACTAATCTTTCATTTTAATGAAATGACAAAGAAGCTGAAAAATACGGCGTATATACAAAAAGACTTTGTAAATAACATTTCACATGAATTAAAAACTCCAATTGCGTCAATACAAGGTTTCGCTAAAATACTTAAGAATAATAATTTAAGTAATGAAGAAAGGGAAGAGTATTTAAATATCATAATTGAGGAGTCTAAAAGGCTTGAAAAGCTATCAAGTAATGTTCTTAGGATATCTAAGCTTGAAAACCAGGATATATTAGACAATCAAAATAAATTTTATTTAGATGAAAATATAAGGAAAGCAATTCTTTTATTACAAAATAAATGGATAGAAAAAAATATTGATTTTAATTTAGATTTGCCTGTTACTTATTATTATGGAGACGAAGAATTATTTTTACAGGTTTGGACCAATATAATAGAAAATGCAATTAAGTTTTCAAAAGATAGTTATACTATAAATATTTGGATAGAAAAAAGTATTGATTCTATAAAGGTATATATAAAAGACGAAGGGATTGGAATGAGTAAAGATGTAGTAAACTGCATATTTGATAAGTTTTATCAAGAAGATAATTCAAGAAGTGAATCAGGATATGGGCTTGGGCTCGCAATTGCTAAAAGAATAGTAGAACTTTCAAAAGGAAACATTCTTGTAGAAAGTGAATTAAATAAAGGAAGCACTTTTATTATAAGTTTAAGCAGAACCTAAGAAAATATTTTAGTTCATAAATATATGAGTTTTATTTATAAAAGCTATAACCTTAAAATGTAGTTATTTCTTTTGTTTTATAATATAATTACATTATAAAATTAAAATGATAAAGTAAGAGGGATATTAATGAAATCTTCACTAGTAAAAGATAGAAATGAGTTAACTAAAGCAGAAAATAAGATTTGTGATTATATAGAAGAATATATGAACAGTAGCATATACATGACAGTTACAGAAATAGCAAATAATTGTGGAGTGGGTGAAGCTACAGTTACTAGATTTTGTAGAAAGTTAGGATTTAGAAGCTTTTTAGAATTTAAAATGACTATGGCACAAGAATTTAAAAATAACGGATATAGTGATGAAGATATTGATGAAGAAGCATTATCTGAAAATGATTCTTTAAGTGCATTTATAAAGAAATTTTATGATACTAATATAAATTCTTTGGAAGAGACTCTAAAAAAAATAGATTATACAAAGATTGAAGAAGTATCAGATATATTAGTTAACGCAAAGAGGGTATTCTTTACGGGAGTTGGTCATTCTGGTGTAATTGCAGAAGATGCATATTATAAATTTATGAAAATAGGATTATCTTGCAATTGTTATAGAGATAGTCATACATTAGTGATGATGGCATCATTAATGCAAGAAGATGACGTTTTATTTATTATATCAAATAGTGGAAATACAGATGAAATAAATATAGCAGCAGAAGTTGCAAGAGAAAGTAATGTAAAAGTTATTTCAATTACTGAAAATTTATTATCTAAATTAGCAAGAGTAAGTGATTATGTTTTAAACTATACATATCAAGAAATGAAATTGGATATGGAATCCTTAGGAACTAAAGTATCACAAACTTTTTTAGTAGATTTAATATGTACTAACGTTATAAGAAAAAATAAGGAAGTAGCATTAGAATCTAAAAATAAAACTGATAAAGCTATTGAAAGATTAAACAAATAAAAAACGATGAGGAATTTAATTCTTCATCGTTTTTTATTGTAAAAATTCTTCAAACTGCTGAATGTTATTTTCAAAAAAATAGAAAAAAGTTTTCAAAAAGTATTGATGAAAAGGTTCAACGGTGATAATATTAAATAAATAATCTAGAAAAATTAAACATTTAAGTAAAAAATGAGAAGTTTAAATTTTAGTTCTGCAGACTAATATTATAAATTTTATAAAGTAGACATAATATGAAATCTTCATAATACAAAAGAAGCTATTTTGAAGCTATGATTAAAATAATATTAAAAGGGGAGAGATATATGAAAAAGTCTACAAAAAAAATAATATGCTTTTTAATTGGAATAGTAGTTGTATTAGGAGTATTTTCTGGAAATGTATATGCTAATTCAGTTGCAAAGTATAAGGGGAGTAGTGTTGCAGACAGTATAAATTGTAATATACCAGAAGAACTTAAAGAGGAAAATACACCTGATTTAGATTTGATGTATATGATTTATTTAGAGAACAAAGATGGTGGAAGAATTTATCAAGAATTTCCTGATGGGACAACAAGAAGTATGGGAAATGTAATAAGAGCTGGAAAATACCCAACGAATTCTTCAGCAGGATTTTGGGCATCACATTATGATGCTGCTAATGATGGGACTCATTCATGTATTACAGCTTCGGCATCAAACAATGTACATGTTAGAGTAGGTCCAAATGAAAGTTATGATCCCATAAAAGCTGCGGAAATAACCAAAGAGTCAGTTCCAAGCCTTTCACCTGCAGATATAGAAGCAGCAGGTGTTTGGATGCCTAAACAATTTACTATAGGAACGGAAGATGATTATGTTTATTCAGAAATAAATAATCCATCAAAGTTTACAGATAGCATAATATATACAGACATACTTGGAGGAAATGAGATATTTGGAGGAGAAAGTGGTGCCTTTGTAGGAAACCCTGTACAATTCTTAGATAATGACGGTGAATGGAAATCTTTAGATTACTACTATAATGGAAGTTATGATAAACCTATTCCAGAAGATCTAAGAATAGTAGTAAGTAAACCTTCAATATCTATTGGATCACCTGTTAGTATTGAATTTGAAAATTGGGCAGCTGGTGATACTGTAAATGGTGAATATAAAGAAGCAAATGGAAGAGTATTATTAAATTATGAAGATGGAACTAGTAAACATATAGCAGATATAATTCAAAGAGTAAGAGGAACTGGGCGATTTGGTGGAAGTGAATATTCACATGTAGGAACTTTTAGGGCAAGTCATCCAGGAGTTATATGCTTATCTACATCTCCAAAGGTAGGGAAAACAAATTGGGGTAAGTATATTGATTATTCTGGGGGAATTCAATTAGTGCCAGCAAACCATGCTAAATTCTTATGTTATAATGTGGATCAAAAATCATTTGTAGATGGAGCCTATTCACAGCAACCTCATTATGGAATAATAGCAAGTATTGGATCCACTAAGGAAGAACTGTATAACCCAGAATATGCTCCTAATGGGGAAGTTACATTTGATCCTATTTTAGAGGCAGTAGCTCCACTTTATTCTCAGTATTTAAAACCTAAATATATAGACGGAGATAAAGAAAATAGTACTATGTTTGTCGTATCAGAAGACTTTGGAGAAAGCTGGCAGGAATGTCCTACAATAATGGGATTGACTGGATTTAAAAATCATTCATCATCATTTGAAGAATCACCAGTTGCAAATTGGACAAATATAAAGATAAATTTAAAATATTAATTATGTAGATGGGGTGAGGAATATGGAGAATAAATTAAGGGGTAAGATATTAGTAGGATCAGCTTTATTACTATCAAGCATGGTATTTGCATCTTTTTCACAAAATAAATTAGCTTATGCAGATGAGGTAAGTATTAAAGAAAATATAGATATTAAAAATAATGAAAATATACAAATTAATGAAGAGGATTTAGATAAAGAGTTAAGTGACAGTGAATTAAAAATAATGTTTCCAGATGAAAATTTAAGAGAAGTAATAGTTAGAACAGCTACTTATACTATTTATAGTAATCCTCAAGATATACCAGATATAAAGTCTAATAAAATTACTTTAAGAAAGTTACAGTCTATAAAGTATTTGTTAGCTACAGAAGAAGGAATAGAATCTATACAAGGTATATCCTATTTACCTAGTTTATTAGAAGTAAATTTAGATGGAAACTATATAAGTGATATACCAGAAGAAATAATTAAATTAGAGAGCTTAGATAAACTTATTCTTTCAAGAAATAAATTAAATGAGATACCAACATATATAGGTAATATTAAAAAACTTCGTTGGCTTGATATTTCTAAGAATTCATTAACATCAATACCAGGCGAAATTGGAAATATTGTGACATTAGATAGACTAGATATTTCTCAAAATAATATTACTAATATACCATCAGAAGTAAATAATTTAAAAAATCTTATAAGATTACTTGCGTACGATAATGAACTAACAAGTTTCCCGAAAGATATAGTAGGATTGCCAGCTTTAAGAGAATTAAATATATTTAATAATAATATTACAGAGCTATATGATAATATAGGATCTTTCCCATCTCTTATGTATTTAAGAGTAGGTAACAATAAATTAACATGCTTACCAGAAAGCATAGGGAATTTAAAAAATTTATTTACATTAGGAGCAAATAATAATCAGTTAACTTATATTCCTAACAATATAGAGAGCTTAAGTAAATTAACAGAAATAAATGTATCAAATAATAAATTAGATGTATTACCAGAAAATATAGGTAATCTAAAATCTTTAAAGGAATTGAATGTAAGCCACAATAATTTAAGTAAATTACCAAGCTTAGCTAATGCAACTAATTTAAAAACTATATATATATCAAAAAATAATATAACTAATATTGATGCAAATCTATTACCAGCATCATTACAATATATAGACCTATCAGGGAATCTATTAAGAGAAATCCCTATACTAGCCAGTATTAAACATTTGGATTTAGCTTTTAATGAAATTGAAGAAATTCCAGAAGAAATAAATAAAATGACCTCAGCTTCATATTTAGGGTTAAATGGAAATAGGATAAAGGTTTTACCTAGTACTATAGGAGATATGGTGACTTTGACAGGAATAAATCTAAGTAATAATAATTTAGAGAATCTGCCAACGGAATTTGGAAATTTAGTGAATTTACAAGGATTATATCTTAATAATAATTTATTATTGGAGCTTCCAAAAACATTAGGAGGTATTAAAGCTCTTAGATTTCTTGAAGTGGAAAATAATAGATTAACAGTAATACCTAAAGAAATATCATCTATTGAAAAACTGAAAAAGGTTAATATAATTAATAATTATATTTCTAAATTAGAGTTTAATGATAAAGTAAGTGTTTTATCAAAAGGAAATTTCATTGATAATATGGAAGATCAATTAAGCTTAGAGAAAAAATCAAATAAAAAGATTGATTTTAAAATAGGAGAGGAAATAAATTTATTAGATTATATAGAAGTTAAAGGTGGAGATAGAAATTTACCTATAGAAATAATGGAAATTGAAGATATATCTAATAAAAATTTCTTTAAACAAGGAAGTAATTCTACTAGTATAATTGGAGAAAAGAAGGAAAATGGTAAAGTTATAATAAGGATTAAAAATTCACTTGGAGAAATCTCTAAAGAAACCTTGGAAGTAAGGATAAAAAATAAATAAAAGTAATAAAGGAACCTAACTAAAATTTAGGTTCCTTTATTTATAGAAAAATATTTTCAAAATAAATGAAAAAATATTTCAAAAAAGTGTTGATAATATAATTTTACGATGCTAAAATTATATTAGAGGAAAAAATAACCAAAGGGGAGGGTTAAATATGGATTTAATTAAGTCATTAAATAAAAAGGAAATATCACTTATAGTAAGTCTTCCGAAAAATGACGTAGAATTAGCAAAATCAGCATTATTAGCTGGGGCAGATGTGTTAAAGGTTCATATAAATGTTGAGCATAGGGCTAGTAAAACAAAATTCGGATCTTTAAATGAGGAATTAGATATAATTAGAAAAATAGTTTCTCTTTGTAGAGAATATGATAAGCCTATAGGAATTGTAGCTGGAGGAAATGATAAAATTCCAATGACAGAAATACAAGGAATATTAAATGAAGGTTTTAATTTTATATCATTATATGATAAGCATATGAATCCTTTGATATTAAATAAAGACATATATAAAATGGTGGCGATAGATGATAATTACAAATTAGAATATGTAAAAGAATATGATAATTTACCTATAGATATATTAGAATGTTCAATAATGGATCCCAAAACCTATGGAGATGAACTTACAGTAAGAGAAATATTACAATATCAATCAATTCGAAGTACAACTTCAAAACCTATAGTTATACCTACACAAAGAAATATAACACCAGAACAATCTTTAATATTACAAGAAATGGGTATTAATGCAATAATGATTGGAGCAATAGTAACAGGTAATACTAAAGATTCTATTCATGAAGCAACATTAAAATTTAGAGAAACAATAGATAATTTTAATAATGTGAGGAATTGTAATGAAAAATAATAAAATACTGTATGTTCCATTAGATGATAGACCAGTTAATTTAATGATAGTTAAGCAATTAGCTAATTTAGCAGAATTAGAAATTAAAACACCTATTAAAGAAGATTTAGGATGCTTTTTAAAAGAAGGAAATGTGAATTCAATAAAGAAATGGATTAATACAGAAAAGTGTGACTCTTTAATAATATCATTAGACATGTTGTTATATGGAGGATTGATAGCATCTAGAACAGATAAAAGGTCTGTTGAAGAAGCGATGGATATATTAAAATTTCTAAAAGCTTATAAAAAGGAAAATAGAGATACAAAAATATATGCATTTTCAAATATTATGAGGTTATCAATATCTGTTTCAAGTAATGAGAGTCAAATATGGTGGGATAAAATAAATAAATATAATGAATTAAGATATAGGGTTGAGTCATTAAAAGAAACAAATCTAGAGACTGACTTAAATAAAATTAAATCAGAAATACCAAAAGAAATTTTAAATACTTATTTAAGAACAAGGGAAAGAAATCATAATATTAACATGGAGGCTATAGAACTTGTAAATGATGGAATAATTGATTTTTTGATACTTTCACAAGAAGATTGTTCTAAGTATGGATTGCATTTAATAGAACATGAAAGGCTTCATGATAAAATAAATAAACACAAATTAAGAGATAAAATATATGTTTATCCTGGAGCAGATGAAATTGGACAAATTCTTATTAGCAAATATGTAAACGATATAAATGAATTTAGCCCTAAAGTTTATGTAGATTTTGATAATAAGGAAGATGAAGATATAATTCCAAAATTTGAAGATAGGTCTCTTAAAGTAAATATTATTGAGCATTTAAAAAGTACTAATGTAAGAATTGTAGATGATTATAAAAATTGTGATTATATACTTGCTGTAACAACTCCTAATATACCATATATAGATATGGCTTCAGATAATTTAAATTATTATAATAAAAAATCTATAATTGATGATTTCATAACTAGAATTAAAAAATATATAAGTTTAGGAAAAAAAGTATCAATTGCAGATTTATCTTTTTCAAATGGTGGAGATGAATATCTTATAAAAAGGTTAAAGGAAGAGGATTTATTATTAAAAGTAGTTTCATATGGAGCATGGAATACAGCTGGTAACGCAATGGGAACTTCTATAGCTCATGGAAATATTATTTCTAATATAAGTTCAAAGGGGTATTTAAACTTTAAAAAATCCTTTGAGAGTCTTAAGTTTTTAATAGAGAGATATTGTGATGATTTTATGTATCAAAGCATTATAAGAAGTAAAGCAAATAAAGAGGTATTAAAAGAAGGTTTAAGTATTTTCAATATGAATAGTCGAGTTGAAAAAATAGATAACTTTGTTGAAGGTTCATTAAATAAAATGCTTGAGTTATATTTTAATAAAAATATAGTTAACTACTTAGAAGTAAAGGGATATATTGAAGATTTAAAAATAGATGCAAAGTTACCTTGGAATAGAACTTTTGAAGTTGAATGTGAAGTTACTATTAAATTTAAGGAGGAATGATATGAATATTCAGGGATATAAAAGTTGTGATATTTTAATTATCGGTGGTGGTCCTTCAGGAATTATTGCAGCAAAGGCAGCTGCGTCAGATGGAAATAAAGTAACTTTAATTGAAAGAGGGGGATATTTAGGTGGATGTGCCACTAAATCCTTGGTTATTCCTTTAATGACTTTTCATGCAGGAAAAAAGCAAATAGTAATGGGATATGCAAATGAGCTTATTGAAAGAATAAAACAAAATGGAGGTACAATAGGTCATATAGAAGACACACTTGGAGTAGCAGCTACAGTTACACCTATAGAAACAGAAATTTATAAATATGTGGCTCAGGAGTACTTATTGGAATCAGGAGTAGAAATTTTATATCATACTGAAGCATTAGATGTGAAAGTTGAAGAAGGAAATATAAAATCAGTACTTACAAAAACAAGATCTGGGGTATACGAAATAGAAGCTAAATATTATATAGATGCTACTGGAGATGGAGAAATAGCATATCTTTCTGGAAATGAAATGAAAATAGGTAGAGAAAAAGATGGCAAATGTCAGCCTATGACCATGATGTTTAAGGTTAGTAATGTAGATATTGAAGAAGTAATTAAATATGTTGAAGAAAATAAAAATGAATTTGTAATAGGAGAAAATATAAAAAGTTTTAAAGAATCAAAAAGAATTGCAATCTCAGGATTTTTTTCTAAAGTAGCAGAAGCTTCAAAAAATGGAGATTTTACTATAAATAGAGATCGAGTTCTATTCTTTGAATTGAATAGAAGGGGAGAAGTTGCAGTGAACATGAGCAGAGTTATAAATAAGATATCAGTTAGAGATTTTGATTTATCTGAGGCTACTATAGAAGGTAGAAGACAGGTAACTGAAATATACAACTTTTTAAAAAAGTATATACCTGGATTTAAGAACTCTATATTAGTTCAATCTGGGGATGAAATAGGGGTTAGGGAGTCTAGAAGATTAGTTGGTCAATATGAATTAACAGAAAAAGATATTATTTCAAGAAAAATATTTAAAGATACAATAGCTCTTGGAAGTTGGCCAATAGATATTCACGATCCAGATGGTAAGGAATTAGATTTAATGGAAATGAAAATAGGTGATTATTATGGAATACCATATAGATCATTAATACCTACAAAAATAAATAATTTAATTGTCACAGGAAGAGCAATAAGTACAAATCATGAGGCATTAGCATCAATGAGAGTTTCGCCAATATGCATGGCTTTAGGACAAGCAGCTGGAATAGCAGCTAAAATATGCTTAAAATATAAGAAAACCTTTAGTGAGTTAAATTATAAGGACTTAAAAACAGAACTATTAAATAGTGGTCAAGTTATAGAATAAAATACTTTATTGAATACAATTAGGTAGATTATAAAGTATAAAGGGTGTGATATATGAGAGAATCAGATAAATTTATATAATAAAAATGACGTAATGAGATTTGACCTTGCTTTTATTAAATGCAATTATAAAAAATAATTTAAAAGGGGAATGAAATATGGGGAATTTTTTTAATATTCAAGTTATTCTTATAATATTAGTTTTTGCTGTATGCACGGGTCTTATGGTAGCTAAAAAGTTACCGACACTTATAGCACTGCCACTATTAGGAGTTATAATAGCGGTAATTGCAGGAGTTCCATTTATGACTCCAGCAGAAGAGGGTGGACAAACTCTGATGGGCCATGTAATAGGAGCTGGATCAGTTAGACTAGCAGGGACTATGATGGCAGTTATTTTTGGAGCTATGTTTGCAAAAGTTATTCAGAAACAAGGGGTATCTAATACTATAATTAGAAAAGCAGCAGAGCTTGCTGGTGATAAGCCTTTAGCTATAGCATTTGTTTTAACGGCAGCTTGCGCAATAGTATTTTCAGCTTTAGGTGGAGCAGGAGCAGTAATAATGGTTGCAACAATAGTAATTCCGCTTATGTTATCAGCTGGAATAAAGCCAAAGGTTGCAGCAGGATCGTTTCTTATGGGGTTAGGTCTTGGAGGATTATTTAATGTTGCTAATTATAAATTTTATGTTGATGCAATAGGAATGGATATGGAGCTTGTAAAGTCTACATCATTAGTATTAGGATTGATTTCTACTGTAGTTACAATTGCATATATATTGATTAATGTTAAAAATAAGAGTGTAAGAAGTACATGGGCAATGCCAAGTAGCAGCTTTGAAACAAAGACACATGAGGATGTAAATATATTTGCATTAATATCACCATTACTTCCAATAGTATTAGTATTTTTCTTTAAATTTAGTACAGAATTTTCATTGATAATTTCTGTTATATATACAATTTTAGTAACTAAGCCATCACAAATAATTCAAATTATAACTAGTTCACTTGTGGAAGGAATTCAGGATGTAGCAGGAGTTATAGGATTGATGATGGGAATTGGTATATTATTAAATGGGGTATCTGCAACTGCAACAATAGCATTAATGCAACCTCTTATAGGAGCTATATTACCTACCTCACCAATATCATATGTAATAATATTTACTATAGCATCACCACTTGCATTATATAGAGGACCTCTTAATTTATATGGTTTAGGATCAGGTATAGGAAATGTTATGCTAGCAGCTGGAACATTAAGTCCTGCAGCAATAGGAATGGCTTTAAGATCAACAGGGGTTGTACAAGGAGTATCAGACCCAACAAATACTCACAATGTAATTGTTGCAGATTTTGCAAAAGTAGATGTTAATGCAGTATTAAAGTCTACACTTCCATATACTGTTATAATAACATGTTTATCATTAATTTATACGGCGATAGTGATATTTTAACAAATAAATATTAGATTAATTTAAGGAAATAAAAAGGTGCGTTAAATTCGCACCTTTATTATAAAATTCATCAGGAGGGAAATATAATGGGCAAAAAGGTGAGAATTGGAATAGATGTTGGTGGAACATTTACAGATGCTGTAGTAATTGATAACAATAGTTATGAAGTAATAGGAAAAGCAAAAATACCTACAACTCATCATGAAAAAGAAGGAGTTGCAAAAGGAGTAATACAAGTTATAAATAAAGTTTTAGAAGAAAATAATATTTCTCCTGATGATGTAGTTTTTATAGCTCATGGAACAACTCAAGCAACTAACGCTTTATTAGAAGGTGATGTTGCAAAGGTTGGTATAATTGGAATGGGAAAAGGGATAGAAGGTGAAAGAGCTAAGAATGAAACTAGGGTTGGTAATATAGAATTATCTATAGGAAAATATTTATACACAGAACATAGATATATGGATTCAGGGAACATAACATCGGATTATGTAAGAAATTATGTAAATCAGCTTAAAGAAAATGGAGCAGAAGTAATTGTTGCATCAGAAAGCTATTCTGTTGATAATCCGGAAAATGAAAAATTTGTAATAGAAGAAGCTATAAAAGATGGAGCATATGCAACTGGAGGATATGAAATATCACAATTATATGGACTAAGAGCTAGAACTAGAACTGCAGTAGTAAATGGAGCATTAATTCCTAAAATGATGGAAACTGCAAATATGACAGAGACTTCAGTAAAAAATGCAAATATAAAAAAGCCTCTTATGATAATGAGATGTGATGGCGGGGTAATGACAATTGATGAAGTAAGAAAAAGACCAATACTTACTATGCTATCAGGATTAGCAGCTGGCGTTGCAGGGGCATTGATGTATGAGAAGGTTTCAGACGGAATATTCTTTGAAGTTGGAGGAACATCTACAGATATCTCTGTTATAAAAGATGGTAAAGTGATGATTAAAAATTCACAGGTTGGGGGACATAAACTTTATTTGAGATCTTTAGATGTTAGAACTTTAGGGATTGCTGGTGGAAGCATGATTGTAATTGAAAATAATAAAATAGTAGATGTAGGACCAAGAAGTGCGCATATAGCAGAAAAGGAATATGAGATATTTGCAAGTAAAAATGAGATATCTAATCCAAAACTTATTTATATATCTCCAAGGCCAGAAGATAAATGTAATTATGTAGCTATTAATTGTGATAATGGAAAAAGCTTTGCTTTAACTTTAGCAGGTGCAGCAAATATTTTAGGATATGTACCAGATAATGATTATGCAAAAGGAAATATAATAGAAGGAAGAAAAGCTTGGGAGGTTATAGCTAAAGAAGTAAATATGTCTGTAGAGGAAGCTGCAACAAAAGTTATGGATATAGCTATAGGGAAAGTGAAAAAAATAGTTGATGAATTAATTGCAGAATATAAATTAAATAAATCTATAATAAAGCTTGTTGGAGGTGGTGGATCAGCATCTATAATTACTCCATATCTTTCAGAAGTCATGGGTGTAAAGTTTAATATAGCAAAAAATGCTCCATATATCTCTACAATAGGAGTAGCTTTAGCTTTAGTTAGAGAGCAAATAGAAAGAAGTGTTATAAACCCAACAGAAGAAGATATAAGAAAAATTAGAATGGATATATTTGAAGCAGTTGTAAAATCTGGAGCAAATCCAGATACTGTAGAAATCACTGTAGATGTAGATGCTAAAAAAAATATTTTAAGGGCATCTGCAACAGGAGCAACAGAACTTAGAACTAAAGAGATTGGTGCAGAGAAAAAATCAAAGGATGAGCTTATAAATGTTGTATGCGATTCAACTGGAATATCAAAGGAGAACATTAATTTAATTGGTGAGACAGGAAGATGGAGCATATTTAAATGTATTGAAACTACTAAAAAGCTATTTGGATTAATATCAAGTAAAAAAGAAAAAATAAGAGTTATTGATGAAGACGGGGTAATAAGATTGCAGAAGGATAAAGGAAAGTTATTGTTTTGTACAAAGAATGAAATCTATAAAAATTATAGCACCTTTATAGATGAAAATACTTTATTCACAGATGCAGGAGCTCAACTGCCAAAGGTGTATATACTATTTAAACAAAAGCTTATAGATTTATCAGGCATTATTGATAAAGATCAATTATTATCATTAACTAATTTAGAAATAGAGCTTTTAGATGAGGATACCAAAATAGGAGTATTAGCAACTCAAGAAATTTAGAGGATTATTATATGAAAAATTTATATTTTTTAACTGATGAAATATTATCCTTATTGGAACTTAAAGAAGATAGACTATTCCGTAAGATACCCAAAGAAAAATTAAATTATTATATTTATGAAGCTAATAAAATAGGAAGGGATATTGCAAGTAAATATAAAAATGAGGATATAGACTCACTTTTAAAAAATAATGGAGTAGTTGTATTAGTAAAGGATAATTGTGAGTCTAAAAATCTAGATATTAGAGGGGAAATAATATTTGATGAAAAAGAAAGACAAATAATAATTTATAAAAATTCTATGGAGCAAATAGTAGAAATATTAAAAATATATGGATTTAATATTTCTAAAAAAGAAGTATATAAAATTCATTTAGCACATGAATTTTATCATTTCCTAGAATATATAAATGACCAAAATACTAATAATTTATTAGACAAAATAGATATAACTTTACTAGGAGTTATTAAAAGAAAAGCAACAATACTAAAAGTTAGAGAAATAGCAGCTCATGCATTTTGTAAAGAGTTATTAAATTTAAATTTTCATCCTAAAATATTAGATTATATATATTTAATAGAAAATAAAAAAATTAACCTAAAAGAATTTAGAGTTTATATAAAAGAATTAGAGCTAAAATATCTAAAAGAATAAAATTAAAATATATAGATATTAATAAATCACTTATATATATCAAATTTTAAGTTAAGTATAATTTATGACTAGTATTTCTATAATATCAACAGTGATTTTATAGAAAATATTAAAAGTAATTTTATTTAAAAGTTAAAAATATAAGAAAAACATAGGAAGAAATTTAGAATTATTTCCTATGTTTTCTTATATGAAGTTTATATTTATTTTTAGTATAAAAGAAATATATTAATTATAATTTATTTAAGAATGATTTTAATGTGGTAACTATTTTAGATATATCTTCTTTAGTAATCCAATAATGAGTTACAAATCTCATTTGTCCATTCTCTATATCGTTTATTTTAATATTATTTTCTAAGAAGTAATTAACTAAAGCTGGAGTATTAATAGTAGAATCTTTAAAGCTAAAGAATACCATATTTATTTTAACATTATCTAAGTTAACATTAAGCTCAGGAATTTTATTTAGTTCATTTGCAAGTAACTTTGCATTTTCATGATCATCTTTTAGCCTTTTAGACATATCATTAAGTGCAACTATTCCAGCTGCTGCAAGGAAGCCAGCTTGTCTTAATCCCCCACCCATAAGCTTTCTGTTTTTTCTTGCTTTATTTATAAAATCTTTCTTTCCAGCAAGAATTGATCCAACTGGTGCGCATAATCCTTTAGATAAACAGAACATAACTGAGTCACAATATTTAGTAATTTCCTTTACATCAACTCCAAGATATGTAGATGCATTAAAAACTCTTGCACCATCTAAATGAACTGGTAAGTTATACTTTTTTGATAGCTCATAAACTTCTTTCATATTTTCAAGAGATAATACATTACCACTAGAATGAGCATTTTCAATACAAATTAGTGATGTAGAAGGGAAATGAATATCATCATCCTCAAAACGAATTCTTTTTTCTATTTCTTCTGCTTTTATAACACCATTTTGTGAATCAATAGTTCTTAATTGGACACCAGCAATTACAGAGCTTGCACCAACTTCATGGGCAACGATATGATTAGAATCTGATAAAATAACTTCACTACCTCTTTTGCAGTGTGTTAATAATGCAAGCTGATTACCAAATGTTCCACTTGGAACAAAAAGAGCAGCTTCTTTTCCAATAACTTTAGCAGCTAAATCTTCAAGTGCATGAATAGTTGGATCATCCCCATAGACATCATCACCAACTTCAGCATTAAACATAGCTTCTTTCATAAAGCTTGGTTGTTTAGTTACAGTATCACTTCTTAAATCTATAAAATTTTTCAATTGAAGCACCTCATTTACATAAATTTATAACAATAATTAAAACTATTATAATATAATAGAAGTAGCTAATAAAAGTAATTTTTAAATAATATAGGAATTGTTATTTTTAAGTAATAAGGAGTGATTGTTATGGGATCAGAAAAAAGAAGACTAGAAGGTATAATGTTATTTGGAATCATAGGGTTACTTTTTGGATTAGTAGGCAATATATCTTATTATCTTAAGTTAACAGGAATTTATATTGAGTTTTTTTATAATATAGATATAGAATCTGCAAGTATAATGATGATAATTCCAACTATCGGATTAGGAATTGCTGCTATAGCAAATTATAAGCTAAATGTAGATGAGGAAATTTTAGAAGAACTTAAAAATAAAACTTTATTTTTTAAGTTAATTTGTATTTTATTTGCTTTTTATATGCTATTTACTATTGTAGTAATGAAAAACTTAGTTTTATTTAGAACAGCAATTTTAATGGAAATACTATTAATTTTAATGTATATTATTGCAAGGAAAGCAAAAGCGTTAGAACTTACGGATAGACAATTGAAATGGAAAAGAGATTATGATTATCCTGGAACGTATAATAAAGAAAGCAACTTCTTTTGGAGAATGAAATTTAAATTTTCACCACATGTAAAGGTTAAATGGAAAGATAGAGTTAATAGAATAAAATGGATGAAGCTATTATTTATGATTTTTTTTATGTTAGGAGATTTTGATAGAGAAGTTTATATTATTCTAATAATATTTATTCCAGACCTAATATATTTCTTTGAAGTTATATTTGGGTTATATACAAAAACAAGTGGTATATGTACAGGGGTAGTAGAGGTTGGAGAGTCTGAAAATAGTAGTGTAATCATATATAAAGCATATATAACAGATTATCAAAATGAAGAAGAAATAACTTTTAAAGTAAGAGATTATTGTTATATTTCTGAAAGAGATGAAGTAGTTGTAGTTCATAGTATGATAACTAAAAGAATTATAGAAGTTCAAGGAATAAGAATGGATTTTATATAAAATAATAAAAAGGGCTATCATAAATAATTATTGAAAAATTTATTAATAATTATTTATGATAGCCTTTTCATATAGTCCTCTAAAATAGAAGTTATATTATAGATATGATATTATATAAAGTATGAAATAAATCTACTCTTTACATTAAAGGATGTTTTATTAAAAAGTTGATTTAACGATATAGATAAAAGGATAGGTGAAGAAAATGAAAACTAATTATCATACACATAATTATAGATGTAACCATGCGATAGGAACTATAGAAGATTATGTAGAGGAAGCAATAAAAGAAGGTTATGATGAAATAGGTATATCAGACCATCTACCTCATCCAGGAAAAAATATAGATAATTACAATAGAATGACATATGAGGATTTTGATACTTATTTTAAGGAAATAGATGAAGCTAAAGAGAAGTATGGAGATAAAATAAAAATAAAAAAAGCAATAGAATGTGAATACTTTGAAGACTATCATTGGCTTTATGATGAGTTAAAAGAAAAGCATAAGGTAGATTATTTAATTCTTGGAGTGCATTTTTTCCCTTATAAAGGAGAATGGTTATATGTTGGCGGAGTTAAGCTAACACCTGAAGCTTTAGAAAGATACATAGACTATGTAATAAAATCTATGGAAAGTGGATATTTTAAATACATAGCTCACCCAGATTTGTTTGGAATTTCTTATAGAAACTGGGATGAGCACTCAATTAAAGCAGCAAGAAGAATACTAGAAAAGGCAGAAGAATTAAAAATGCCAATAGAAATTAACATAAATGGTATTAGAAGAGGGAAAGTTAAATATAACTTAGGAGAAAGATACTTTTATCCTATGGAAAGCTTTTGGGAGTTATCAAAAGAATATAATGTAGATAGAATAATAGGTGTAGATGCACATAATCCAATAGATTTAAGGGATTTCAATAAAGGTGAAGAGTTTGTGAAATCTTTAAATTTAAAGGTAATAGATAAAATATAAATTTACTTAAAGGGTAACAAATGTTACCGAAAAAGCTGTAACCCTATGTTACACTATCATTAGAAAATTAATGATAGATATTGGAGGAAGAAAAGATGAGTTTATATTTAGGAAAGATTCATTATTGGCTATTTAATAAAATAGTTTGGTTTGAAGGACTTGAAGAGGAAATAATAAATTTAGCAAAAAATGAAGGTTTAGACATAGAAAGCTTATCAAAAGAAATAAATAATAAATACGGAGAAAAGTTACCTAATCTTCCATTAGAAGAAATGATAGATAAATCAAATATTCACGGTTGGCTACAAGAAAAAATACACTCAGCAGAAAAGAGACTTGCAACATGGACTGTTAAACTTTTAGAAAAAGAAAATACAAAGAATAAATTAGAAACTTTATATGTAAATCAAGGGATAAAAGCTGCTAAAGAAGCAAAAGAAGAAGGAAAGTTTTTAGGAAATGCTATAGATATATTTAATGCAGTAAACGACTATATATTAGATGGAATGCCTTGTGATAGAGTAAATGAAGTTTTATCACAGGAAGAAAATAAGGTTTTTTGGAAAAGAAGAATTTGTGTTCATAAAGATATTTGGGATTCTATAGGTGGAGATGTAAATTACTTTTATACTCTAAGGAATTTATGGATAAAAGCTTTTGTTAATGAAGCAAACAAAGAGTTCAATTATATTCAATATGAAAATGATGAGATGTCAATAGAAAGAGTATAGGAGGATAAGAAAATGAATGCAATAGAATTAATGATGGAAGAACACAAAAATATTAAAGAAATGCTTAAGGTAGTTAGAAAAGCTTGTTTTAAAGTTTTAGAAGGAGAAGAGGTTAACTACGATGATTTTTATAAGATGATACATTTTATAAGAAACTATGCAGATTCTCATCATCATAAAAAAGAAGAAATAATGCTTTTTAATAGAATGGTAGATGAAATAGGAGAAACAGCAGAAAAAGTAGTTAAGTATGGAATGCTTGTAGAACATGATCTTGGAAGATTGTATGTAACAAACTTAAGAGAAGCATTAGAAGCCTTAAAAGGTGGAAATGCTGAAGCTAAATTAGATATAATTGCAAATGCAGTTTCTTATACAAATCTTTTAGAAAGACATATCCATAAAGAGGATAATGTAATATACAAATTTGCAGAAAGAGAATTAAAAGAAGAAACTATAGAAGAAATTAATGAAGAATGTGTAAGCTTTGAAGATGAAAATATAAATGTAAAAGATGAAAATTTAGCTATACTAGAAGAATTAAAGGTGAAATATTGCATTTAATATAGGATTTAAA
The DNA here is from genome assembly GCF_055330225.1 of Clostridium sp. LS3. Lineage (NCBI taxonomy): Bacteria > Bacillati > Bacillota > Clostridia > Eubacteriales > Clostridiaceae > Clostridium > Clostridium sp. LS3. The sequence continues at coordinate 2,687,541 of NZ_CM143921.1, read as the reverse complement.
TTACAATAAATATGGGAAATATAATTAGAAATAAGTATAAGGATAGGTGATTAAGATGATAACTAAGGACATGACAATAGGAGAAGTTATAAAGGCAAAAGATAATGCACCAGAAATTTTAATGGGCTTTGGAATGGGATGTGTAGGATGTCCATCAGCTCAAGCAGAAACAATAGCAGATGCTGCAATGGTACACGGATTAAATTTAGAAGCTTTATTAGAAGCTTTAAATAACTAAAATTGTTTGAGTAAAGTTTTAAATAAGCAATTATAAGGCTAAGTGATTTTAAGATTGCTTGGTCTTTCTATTTTATGACGGATTAACTTTATTATTGTTATCATACAAAAAGCAGCAGGTAAGGTGGTCATTCACCATGCCTATAGATTGCATAAAAGCGTAAATGATAGTGCTTCCAACGAATTTAAAGCCAATTTTCTTTAAATCCTTACTGATCATGTCAGACAATTCTGTTCTTGCAGGAACCTGAGAGATTTCCGTCCAGTGATTTTGAATAGGTTCATAATTAACATATCTCCAAAAGAAATCATGTAAGCTACCATATTGGTTTAACACCTTATAATATGCTTTTGCATTTTCAACAACAGCTTTTACTTTTAGTTTATTTCTTATAATACCTTTGTTTTGTAGAAGTTCTTCTATTTTACAATCATCATATTGAATGATGACTGCAGGATCAAAGCCATCAAATGCTTGACGTAATGTTTCTCTTTTAGATAGTATTGTGGACCAGCTTAATCCAGCTTGTTTTCCTTCTAAGATAAGCATCTCAAATAGCTTTTTGTCATCATAGACAGGATTTCCCCATTCTTTGTCGTGATATATTTTTTCAAGGGGATTGTGATTTGCCCAATCACAACGAATACAATCATGTTCTTTCATTAAATTATACCTCCAATACCGAAAGCAATCAAAAAATCACTTTTATAATTATACCATAAAATAGGAAGGTATAATTTTAAAAATACATTATTTGGAGAATAAATATTTATAAGGAAATTAGGTAAATAAAAATATTAACAAATATTAGATATTTTATATGATCATTTTGTTGTGTATGCATAGTATAAAAGTATTAAGATAGCCTTTAAAGGAAAATATTTATTAGTAGTTAAGATATATATAAATTATAAAAGAGGTGTATAAATGGAATACAATATATTAATTGGTGGAAGTGCAGGACAAGGACTTGATACCCTAAGTGATTTTTTAGAAAAAACAATAAAGAAATCTGGATTGTATCTTTTTTCAAATAAAGATTATATGTCAAGAGTTAGAGGAGGACATAACTTTATACAAATCAGATTTGGAGAAAATAAAATATATTCACATAAGAATGAATTAGATTTAATACTTGCTTTAGATGAAGATACTATTTTATATCATATGGATAGATTAAAGCATGATGGAGTTGTAATAGCGGATAAAGGTATAAAGCTAGAATATGAAAAAATTTTAAAACTACCACTAGTAGCTACAGCAAAAGGATTAAGTTTATCTAAGGCTTTTACTTCAGTAGCAGCGGGAGCAGTATTAAAATACTTTTCTATAGATATAGTAGGTATAGATAAATATTTTAGTAATAAGTTGTCTGATGATATAAGAAATAAAAATATAGAAGCAGTTAAATTAGGATATGATTTAATTGATTCTAAGTATTCAATGGAAGAGACAGACTTATCAAAGCATATATTAATAAATGGAAATAATGCTATTGCATTAGGTGCTATTGCAGGTGGATTAGATTTTTATTCAGCTTATCCAATGACACCAGCAACGAGTATAATGACTTACTTAGCTGAAAAGCAAGTAGAAACAGGAATAGTTGTTGATCAAGCTGAAGATGAAATTGCAGCTATAAACTTTGCTATTGGAGCATCATATGCAGGGGCTAGGGCAATGACAGGAAGCTCTGGTGGTGGAGTTTCACTTATGGTAGAGGCATTTGGTCTTGCAGGTATAACAGAAACACCAATAGTTATAGTAGATTCCCAAAGACCGGGTCCGGCTACAGGCTTACCAACACGAACAGAGCAAAGTGATTTAAGTTTTTTATTAACAGCATCTCAAGGAGAATTCCCAAGAGCTATAATAAGTGTTAGGAATGCAGAAGATGCTTTTTATAAAACTGTGAAAGCCTTAAATTTAGCTGATAAATATCAAACTGTTGTAATTTTATTAACAGATCAATATTTAGCAGATGCCAATATAACTATTCCTAAATATGATTTAAACAAAGTAAAAATAGAAAATTATATATCAGAGGGAGAAGAGTTAAAAGAAGTAGAGGAATATAAGAGATATAAAATAACGGAAAGTGGAATATCTCCAAGGATGATTCCTGGTAACTCTAAGCATCAAGTGGTTTTAGTAGATAGTGATGAGCATACTGAAGAGTCACATATAACAGAAACATCAGAAATGAGAGTTGCTCAAATGAAAAAGAGAATGAGAAAGCTATTATTAATTAAAGAAGATATGGAAGAACCAGAATTTATAGGAGACGAGAATGCAGAAACTTTATTATTAGGTTTTGGATCAACTTACGGAGCATTAAAAGATGCTGTTAAAGAATTAAATAAGCAGGGGAAAAAAGTTGGAGCATTAAGTTTTGGAGATATATATCCATTACCACAAGAAAATTTGATAAAATATTCAAAACAAGTTAAAGAAATAATAAATGTTGAACAAAATTTTACAGGGCAATTAGGTAAGTTAATAACTCAAGAAACAGGGATATTAATGACTTCCAGCATATTAAAATATGATGGAAGACAAATAACAGGAAGCGATATAGTAAAGAAAATTGGAAAGGAGGAGTTCTAATGTTAGAGTTAAATTTGTATAAAAGTAATGATGAAATTGCTTGGTGTCCAGGGTGTGGAAATTTTGGTATATTAGCAGCGATAAAAGAAGCATTATCTGAACTAGAGGTAAAGCCAGAAGATGTCGTTATGGTATCAGGTATTGGACAAGCAGCTAAAACTCCTCACTATTTAAAAGTAAATGGATTTAATGGTCTTCATGGTAGAGCATTACCGCCAGCACAGGCTATAAAAATGGTAAATAAAAATCTTAAGGTAATTATAACTAGTGGTGATGGAGATTCTTATGGTGAAGGTGGAAATCATTTTATTCATAATATAAGAAGAAATGTAGATATGGTACATCTTGTTCATAACAATCAAATCTATGGCTTGACCAAAGGACAAGGATCTCCAACAACGGCAAAAGGACAAGTTACTTCAATGCAATTTGAAGGAGTATATGTTAATCCAATAAATCCATTAGCAGTAGCCATTAGTGCAGGAGCAACTTTCGTAGCAAGGAGCTTTTCAGCAGATAAGGAGCATTTAAAATCTATAATAAAAGCAGCAATGAATCATAATGGATATTCACTAATAGATATAATGCAACCTTGTGTAGTATTTAATAAAATAAATACTTTTAAATGGTACAAGGATAGAATATATAAGTTAGATGATAGCTATGATTCAACTAATAAAGTAGAAGCACTTAAAAAAGCAGAAGAATTCGGTGATGAAGGAATTCCAGTAGGAATAATATATAGAGATAATACTAAAGAAAGCTATCATCAAGCTCATCCAGTATTAAAGACAGGTGCAAATTTGATAGATAGAAAATGGCAACCTAAAGATACTGAAAAGCTTGTTGATGAGTTTTTATATAATTAGAAAGTCTAAGATGAAAAATAGATTTATATTAAAAATAGTAAGTAATTTTTTAAATTACTTACTATTTTTAATAATTAATCAAGAGTATTTAAAAAACTTAGAACTTCATGAGAGTTCCCTCTAAAAATAACTTTTTCCTTTTTCTTTTCTAAAGAGTATTTATAAAGGGGATCATAGTAATCTTTAAGAAAGATTTCTATCCAATTTTTATGTTTTTCTAATCTGCCAGTTGATAATTGATTTTTAAAAGCAAGCTCAAGTTCATCTAGTACTATTTTGAATCTATCCCCACCTAATTTTTTCTTTAATCGGTCCATACTAGAATATATGTAATTAAACCATTCATTTAAACCTAACTCTTCACCAAATTTATTTTTATATTCTTTTTGTGAATCGATAACATATTCTTTTAAGGTATTTTCAATACGCTCTTCTAGGGAAACATCTAAAAGAACTACATTTCCACTATGAAAATAATTAAATAAGTCTAGTGGAATAAAGTTCCTTCCTACATTTTTTCCTTCATCTTCTAAAATAATATGTTTAAAGGCTTTTTCTTTATGTTTGATTAAAGAATAAGCTAAATTATTTTCAAAGTTTATTTGTGTTGGTTGAGGAGTAGTATGAGCACCAAAAGAGGAGCCTCTATGATTAGCTAGTCCTTCTAAATCTATTGAATTCTCTAATTTATTTAAAATTATAGTCTTTCCAGAACCAGTGAATCCTGTGAGAATTATAGGAGTATAATTTTGATTTTCTAAAGCTAATGAATCTATAAGATAATTACGAAAGGCCTTATATCCGCCTTCTATCCTATAAATTTCCTTTTTAAGCTCGTTTGTAATCCACTCTTGAGAAATTCTTGATCTTGAACCACCTCTAAAGCAATATAATATAGCATTAGGATTAGATTCTATAAATGATATCCAAGAGTTTACTCTATCATCTTTAGTTTTACCTGAAACTAATTTATATCCAAGCTTTGTAGCTTCCTCATTCCCTTTTTCTTTATAGCAAATTCCAATAATATGACGTTCCTCATTATTTAAAATAGGAATGTTAAAAGAATTTAAAAATGCTCCTTTTTCATATTCAATAGGAGCTCTTACATCTATAAGTGGTATTTCTTCTAAAACAATTTTTTTGAAATCATTAGTTAATGGATATTTAGTATTGATCATAATCAGTCCTTTTTAATTTAATATACTTATTAATTATTACTATTATTATAAGCTTTATTAAATATTATAAGAGTTTATTTAATAATAATAAAGGGAAATCTTAAAACTAATGAAATTTAATGTAAGAAATTGTATATAAAAATATTGAAAATGATTACATAAAATGTTAATATATGTATGGGATAAATATATTAATTAAATTATTTAGGGGGTCTTAATAATGTTTTTATTTGAAGCAATCCCATGGTATTCATTTGCTATGTGGATTGTAGTATTAATTGGACTTATTCTTATCAATGAAATTGCTCGTTCAAACAAATGGTTTTCACTAGCAATATTTTTAATTCTACCAATAGTTCTTACTTTTGCAGTATGGCCTAAAACTGCAGGGAAGGGTTCTAGTGTTGGAACTTGGTTCCATTGGGCAAAGGTTTATTCAGCACTGGCAGGATGTTTAGGGTTTATGGCTTTAAGATTTATTAAAGAAGCTAATACTAAAAAATATCTTTTAATTTTTCCACCATTAATATTATCTATAAATATTTTAGAAGCCGTTATTCGTGATTTTCAGTGTTATAGCTTAAATGGATTAGTAGATGGTGTTTTTATGGTTGGAGGACCATGGAATATTATGAATGGAATTGCAGGAATATTAAATATAATAACAATTTCGGGTTGGATGGGAATTGTTATAGGAAAAGATAAGTATAAAGATATGTTATGGCCAGATCAATTATGGTTTTGGATAATTGCTTATGATTTATGGAATTTTGCTTATGTTTATAACTGTGTTTCAGATCATTCTTTCTATGCTGGACTAGCTCTTTTATTATCTTGTACAATTCCAGCATTTTTTATAAAGAAAGGTGCATGGTTGCAACATAGGGCACAAACTTTAGGAATATGGATGATGTTTGTTATGTGTTTCCCATCATTTGTTGATACATCAATGTTTGCAGTTAAATCATCACATAACGAATTAGCTTTATGGATAGTAAGTGGATTAGCCTTAGCATCAAATGTAGCAGTATTTATTTATCATTTCTATAAGATAGTAAAATATAAACGCAATCCTTTAAAAGTTGAAATCCATAATGATTTAGAAGCATATAATGAAATTTTAGCAAAGGGAAATATTACTCTATAATAAACGAAAAGCGTATGAACTGTAAAAGTTTCTACGCTTTTTATTTATATTTTAAGATTTTTAATGTATAAGCTTAAATATTTTTAATAGTTCTTAGTTGATAACTAAGATGAGCAGTAGGAAAATACAATAATTAAAGTTATGTGACATAGTTACATAAAAAACTCTTTTAATGATGTAAAATATCCACATAAGAAAAAAATAATAAATTTTAGGAGTGAAAATAGTATGTTTGGTTTATTTAATAAAAATTCAGGAAAAGTTATGAATGTAAATGATATTGATAATTTAATTGGAAAGATAGATTTAATTGATATAAGAGAACCATATGAATATAAAACAGGAAGTATAAAAAGTGCAAAAAATATTCCAATGGGAGATCTTTTATCAAATCCAGAAAAGTATTTAAAGAAAGATAAAGAGTATCACATATTATGTCAATCAGGGGGAAGGAGCTCATCAGCTTGTGGTAAGTTAACAAAGCTTGGCTTTAATGTAGTTAATGTAGCTGGTGGCGTTGGCTCATATGCAGGAAGTAAAAGAAAGTAGTATAAATATATATTAATAAAACCTTTGAGAGGGTTAAGGTATGAAAAAAAGAATATTAATAATTGGTGGTGTTGATAGAGGAGCTTCAGCAGTAGCAAGACTTAGAAGATTAAGCGAAGAAGATGAAATAATAATGTTTGAAAGGGATCCTCATGTATCATTTTACGAATACTTTAATGATAAAACTACATAAAGAGAAAGTATAGTAACAAAATATAATTTTAAATAACAAAAAGGCTTCAAGAAAATTATCTTGAAGCCTTTTTAGGAGTAGTTTAATAAAGAGAAAGAGATAAAATACATAAATAGTTTATGTATTTTAAATGAATTTATACAAATTAATTAACAAATATAAAATTTATATAATTTTTAAAGGAATATAGAGTTAAGATATATATGTGTTAAAATATAGAGTGTTAGATAAAATATGTAAAAGTTAATTATAAAGATAATTTCTTTTATAAGTATATTTTATTTAAATGAGTAAAAAAACAATATAAGAATGGAGAGTGAAGTTATGAAAAGAGTAGAAGAAAGATTTTTAGAATATGTAAAAATAAATACTAAATCAGATGAAACAACTAGAAAGACTCCAAGTACAAAGGGGCAATTAATTTTAGCAGAAAAACTATGCAATGAGCTTAAAGAAATAGGATTAAAGGATGCAAAAATAAGTGAACATGGATATGTTTATGCTACACTAGAGAAAAACTGTAACAGAGATTTACCAGTTGTAGGTTTTATAGCTCATATGGATACAGCTCCAGATTATAGTGGAGAAAATGTAAATCCTAAAATTATAGAGAATTATGATGGAGGAGATATTAAGTTAAATGATTCAGTAGTACTATCTCCTAAATTTTCACCTGAATTAAAAGAGTATATAGGAAAAACATTAATTACTACAGATGGAAATACACTTTTAGGTGCAGATGATAAAGCAGGACTTGCAGAAATTATGACTGCAATAGAGTATTTAGTTAATCATCCAGAAATTGAGCATGGAACTATCAAAGTAGGATTCACACCTGATGAAGAAATTGGAGAAGGTGCAGATCATTTTGATGTTGAAGAGTTTGGAGCAGATTTTGCTTACACTATGGATGGTGGGAGACTTGGAGAGCTTGAGTATGAAAACTTCAATGCTGCTGGAGTAAAAGTTCAAATAAAAGGAGTTAATGTTCATCCAGGTTATGCAAAGAATAAGATGTTAAATTCAATAATGGTTGCTAATGAATTTATAAATAGTCTTCCATTAGATGAAGTTCCAGAAAAAACTGATAAGTATGAAGGCTTCTCACATCTTACAGATATAGAAGGAACTGTTGAAAATACATCACTAAATTATATTGTAAGAGATTTCTTTACAGATTCTTTTGAAGCAAGAAAAGAAAAGTTTAAAGCTATAGAAAAAGAATTGAATGAGAAGTATGGAGAAGGAACTGTAGTGGTAAGTATAAAAGATCAATATAGAAATATGAAAGAAAAAATTGAACCTGTTATGCATATAGTAGAAAATGCAAAAGAAGCTATGATAGATGTAGGTGTTACTCCAAATATAAGACCTATAAGAGGGGGAACCGATGGAGCAAGACTTTCATTTATGGGCTTACCAACTCCAAATATATTTGCAGGTGGAGAAAACTTCCATGGAAAGTACGAATATGTTCCAATAGAATCAATGGAAAAAGCTGTTGATGTAATAGTTAATATAGTTAAGAAATATAGTAAATAGTTATACTTTTTAATAAAAAAATTACTACAAGTTTATTAATTCTTGTAGTAATTTTTTGCGAATTTATTCTATTATGTTTGATGCCTTTTCCTCAGTATCTTTTGGAGCAATATTATTAGAAGTAGGAATTACATTAGTATCTTTATTGACGAAATTATTTAATACATTTGCTAAATCTACACCTGTTAAACTTTTTAACACTTCAAAGCCATTAGCAGCAACGTCAGTTACAATTTTAGAAACTTTTGATGCTCCTTGGCTACCACCATTATCTATTACTGTTAATTTATCTATTTGCTCTAATGGGCTTGCTACTTCTTTCATTACATCTGGCAATTTATTTACTATCATTTCAACTATTGCAGCTTCACCATATTTAGCCATTGCCTCAGCTAATCTGTCTTTTGCTTCAGCTTCGGCAATTCCTCTAGCCTTAATAGCCTCAGCCTCAGCTAAACCTTTAGCTCTTATTGCTTCAGCATCAGCTTGAGCTTGTATTTTTTTAGCATCAGCTTCAGCTATTGCTCTTACTCTTATTGCTTCAGCATCAGCTTCTGCTTGTCTAATTGCTTGTATTTTATGTGCTTCTGCAGCAACTTCAACTTCATACTTTTTAGCATCAGCAGGCTTCTTTACTTCTGCTATTAATTTTTTTTCTACAACTAAAGCTTCTTTTTCAGCAAGTTCAGCTTGTTGTTCAGCTAAAATTGAATTATTCTCAACTTCTTGCAATTTATAGGCAACGTCTGCATTTGCTTTTGCCTTGTCCTGTTCAGCTCTAAAGGATTCTAGTTTGATTTTTTTGTCTCTTTCACTTTGAGCAATTTGAGTTTCAGCTTCTAGTTTTGCTTTTTGACCTTCTCTTGTTGCACTTGCAGTTTTAATTTCCGTATCTCTTTTTCTTTCAGCTTCTGCTATGTCTGCTTCAGATTTTGCTGCTGCTATTTGAGGCTTGGCTCTATTTTCTAAGTAGCCTCCTTGAGTACTTATCTTTAAGATAGTATAAGATATCAGAACTAATCCCATTGATCCTAATTCATTTCTTATATCATCTTCAATTCTTTGTTCAAATGAAGCTCTATCTTCATTTATTTGTTCAACAGTTAAAGTAGATATAATACCTCTTAACTTACCTTCTAATATTTGCTCTACTATAGTTCTTATTACGGTTACTGTATTTTTTTCTCCACCATTACAGAATTGTTCTACTGCTTTTAATACGCTTTCATTATCACTTTTAACTTTTACAACTGCTGTACCAACTATATTTACAAATATACCTTGCTTCGCAGGTGCTTCATTTACATCTGTTGTCATTGAAATATTTTCTAGTGAAATAGTAGAAGATGTTTCTAATACGGGAATCATCAATCCCCCTCTTCCAACTAAAACTCTTTTTCTAAGTCCTGTGATTACCATTGCTTTATCAGCAGGTACTCTTCTCCAAAAAGATAGAAAGACTATTAATACTACAATTACAATAATTATTATTGGAAGTGCATTTAATAATTTTTCAAGTAAAATATTCATTATTATTTCCCCCTTGTATAAATTTAGATTAATTCTACACTTATATTTTATCATAAATTTTTCATTATTATGAAATATTTACAAAGATTTTTTGCTACATAAACCTAAAACAATTTATATATATATTGGTAAAATATGTTTTTAAATGTAGGTATATATTGTATAATAAATATAAAAAAGTCGCCAAGGCGAGTTTGTTGAGCCATTGACTTTTTTAGCGCATGTGCATTTCTGAAGCTTGTCTGAGGAAAATCTTGCACGCGCACTATATTCATATTTTTACTATTTAGGAGATAACTTTAATAACTAAATATCTTACAATAGTTATTTATAATAAACATAAAAATATAATTTCCTAAAGAGTAAAAAATTAAGTATATTAGGAGAATATTTATGATAGGAGCAATTTTAATATTAATACTTTTATTAACTATTTATAATGTTATTTTTTATATTCCTAATAAGCTAAAAGCTCAGGATGAAAAAATATCATTACACTTTAAAGAATTATATATTCGATTAAATAGACTTGAAAAGATGATTAAAGACAATTCAAATGAAGTGGAGTGATAGAAAATTAAAAATAATGACTTATGCATAATATTGAAGATAGTTTTATGTTTATATATTAGCTGGACAAGTGTAGAGCTTAATAAATTAAGTTTAGCAGTTGTAGTTATTATATTAATTTATATAATAACTACATTTATTAGAAGGGTTTTATATAATAAATACAGATTTTCATCTGAGATGTTAACTATATTAGAGGTTTTACTTTCACTTTTATTTACCTTGAGATATATTGAATTTGGAGTTTTAATGATAAGCTTAAGTATGGCTGAGTATTTTATAAGTGAAAAGAAAAGAGTTGTATTAGGGATAATTTTAGCTAGTACTCCTTTATTTTTAGTACTTAAGTATCAGGAATTCAGTGATATAATTATGATTTTAGTTATTATATTAATAGCAATAATAAAGGATAACAGTCAATGTAGTAAACTTAAAAGAGTTGAGGATATAGAAGAAAAACAACGAAAGTCTATAAATAAACTTCAAGACAAATTAGCTAAAGAAAGATATATACAAGATCAAATTCTTCATACAGCAAGACTTGAAGAAAGAAATAAAATATCTACAAGACTTCATGATAAGATAGGCCATACTATTTCAGGAACCCTACTTCAGCTAGAAGCTATTAAACTTATAATAGATACAGATAAAGAAAATGCATACGTTATGTTAGATTCATGCACCGAAAATTTAAGAGCTGGAATGGAAGAGATAAGAATGGCTCTGAGAAATATTAAGCCTGCAGAGGAAGAACTAGGTATTAATAGAATTAAAAAAATACTAGATGAGAAAATAAAAGGGACAAGCATTAAGGGAAAAGTAAATTACATAGGAGATTTAGATAAGATATCTTCAAGAATATGGTTATTGTTTATACAAGCTATAACTGAACTTACAACTAATTCAATTAAATATTCTAGAGGAGATTTTATAACAATTAATATAGAGGTCTTAAAGAAATTTATAAAGTTAGAGGTAAAAGATAATGGAGAGGGCTGTAAGACGCTTAAAAAGGGAATAGGTCTTAGTAGTATAGAAGATAAAGTAAATAATATTGATGGAAAGTTTATTGTAAATTACCATAAAGAATTTGGGGTTATAATTTTAATTCCTTATTAACTAATAAGGGGGAACTAAAATGAGTATAAAGCTAGTACTAGCAGATGATGATGCTTTAATTAGAGAAAGTTTAAAGATCATTTTATCATCTCATAGTGAAATTGAAGTAGTAGGAGCATTTGAAAATGGAAAAGATGCAATTGAATTTTTATTAAATAATCATGTTGATATAGCATTGCTAGATGTTAGAATGCCTTTAATTAATGGAGTGATAGCAACTGGCGAAATATCTAGAAAAACAAATACGAAAGTAATTATTTTAACTACCTTTGATGAAGATGAATATATAAGGGACGGAATAAGAAATGGCGCTAAAGGTTATTTATTAAAAAATACTCATCCTAATAAAATAATAGAAACTATAAAAATGGTTAGTGAAGGAAATTGTGTTATTCAAGATGAAATTTTAATTAAGCTTAGCAGCAATTTAAATAAAGAAGAGATAAAAGAAAATAAATTAGATAAAAGTATATTTACTGAAAGAGAATTAGAAGTTATGAAAGCTATTTCAGAAGGATTAAATAATAAGGAAATTTCAAAATCTTTATATATATCAGAGGGGACAGTTAAAAATTATATAACCTCTATATTCCAAAAAACTGGACTAACACATAGAACTCAAATTGCAATTCATTATATAAAAGGAGAACAGTAGTCTATGTAAATTTATTTATTCCGCCGCTACGCTCCAAGTCAACATAAACTTACATAGACTACTTAAAAACTGAAGGAAATATATGACTTTTGTCATAGTTAAAAGATGACCTTTGCTAGATTCTCTAGAAGGGTCTTTTTTATATAATATTAGTAAAGATATATTAGGCATCTGAAAATAAATAACAAGTCAAAGATGAGAAGTATATTTTGAGTTAGACAAGGAAACAGGTTCCGTAGATAGTAGCACTATCTAAGGGTTCTGTTGACGCAGTATAACTCAAAATAGACGAGCATTCTGACTTATTTATTTTTTGAAGATGCCTTAAGGAGGAGAATATTATGGAAGTTATAGAAATAAAAGATTTAGTAAAAAAATATGAGGATAATATAGCAGTTGATAATATTAATTTAAAGATAGAAGAAGGAGAAATTTACGGAGTTTTAGGACCGAATGGAGCAGGTAAAAGTACAACTATAAGCATAATTTGTTCGCTTTTACACCCTACATCTGGTGAGATTAAGGTTTTAGGAGAGGATATAAGAAAAAACTCTTTAAAGGTAAGAAGATGTTTAGGACTAGTTCCACAAAATATTGCTATATATAGTGATTTTACAGCTTATGAAAATGTTAAATTCTTTGGAGAACTTTATGGGCTAAGAGGTAGCGAACTTAAGGAAGGTATAGAAAATTCATTGGAATTTACAGGACTTTTGGAGTTTAAAAATAAAAAAGCAAAGGATTTTTCAGGTGGTATGCTGAGAAGATTAAATATAGCTTGTGCGATAATTCATAAGCCTAAGATATTAATTATGGATGAGCCAACAGTAGGGATAGATCCTCAATCTAGAAATCATATAATGCAGTCTGTTAAAGAACTAAATAAAAAAGGTGTAACTATAGTTTATACAACTCACTATATGGAAGAAGCGGAGGCTTTATGTTCTAAAATTGCTATTATAGATCAAGGGAAAATAATAGTTGAGGGAACTAAAGAAGAGTTAAAGGATATGGTAAGTGACAAAAGAACTCTAAATATAGGGCTTGAGGATATTTATAAGATAAATATTGAATCTCTAAGAAATGTTGAAGGAGTTTTAGATATATCTATAAATGAAAATAACCTTATTATAGCTTCATCAAAAGAGGTAAACAATCTAGATAAGATAATAAAAGTAGTATCAGATCAAGAATTAAAAATAACGGATTTAGGTTTTAAAGAAATAACATTAGAAACAGTATTTTTATCTTTAACTGGGAAAAAGTTAAGGGATTAGGAGGAAAAATTATGATTCCTATAATAAAAGCAACAATTTTGCATTGTATAAGAGATAAAAAGAATCATTTATTTATGATATTTTTTCCGTTATTTTTAATACTATTGATTGGAAGTACATTATCATCATACTTTAATAAAGTGAACAACAAAGCTGTTTTGAATGAAACAATTATATGCTATTTAGATGAAGGTTCTGATAAAACTAAAGAAGTTTTAAATGCATTTAAGAATGCAAAATTAGATGATGAAGAGGATTTATCAATTACTTTCAAAGAGATAAGTGATATAGAGGAAGGAAAAAAAGAAGTAAGAATTAATAGAGCTGTATTGTTACATTTAAAGGGGGATACTATAGAGTTTTATTCTAATAGTCAATCTTTAATAAAGGCATCCTTTGTATATGGAGTATTAAATGGAATTTCTAATAAGTTTAATGCTATAATGGAGGTTTATAGTATAAATCCTAGTAAGGTTAATGAGATAGTTAAGATTGAAAACACTAAGAATTATATAGAAGAAGAAAATATTACTTTAAATGAAAAGCCAAGTTCAATGGATTATTATGGTGTGGCAGAAATAGGTCTTATGATATTTTATTTTGTAACATTACCTCTATATAATATTAAAAATGATAGAAGAAATAGTATAAAAGATAGAATAAGTTTATCAGGGGTATCTACGAGTAAATATTATCTATCATCATTTATTGGATTTTTCTTATATTCTTTTGGAACATTAATGGTAACTTATTTATTAAGTAATATTATTTTTGATATAAATTATGGTAAAAATTTATTAATAGTACCTTTGGCAATGTTACCATTTTTAACTATAGTAATTGGAGTAGGTATTGTAATACCAATGATTTTTAAAGAAGAAGAAATTTCAGGAACACTAATACAAAATATTATCATACCAGTTTTAGTATTCTTAGGTGGAGGATATATAGCATTAGATGACAACTTAGGTAGAGTATTAAATTTTATAACTAATATTTCTCCGTTGAGATGGTTCAATATAAGTATATTTAGATATATTTATTCAGGAGATTCATCAACTTTAATTAGATGGTTAGAAATTGGATTGATTAGTTTAATAATTACAATATTATTAATCTATATTGTAGGGAGAAGGAGTGATAGAATAAATGAAAAATATAATAGTATTAATTAAAAACAATTTAAAGATAGCTATAATAAAAAAGCCAATAGGGTTTATTATGTCTATTATTGCTCCTATTTTAATACTTTTGCTTATGTTAAATGTAATTAATATGAATTCAGGCTGTATAACAGTTGGCATTATCGATAATGATAGTTCAAAAACTAGCAAGGATATTCTAGATTCAATTAAGAATTATGAGGGATTTAATGTAAGGGAAATCCAACAAAATGAGAAGAAAGATTTATTTTCAGAAAATGCTATAAATGCAGTTATAGAAGTAACTAGTGGATTCGAAGATAGTCTATTGAAAGGTGACACAAACCAAATAAAGATTACTTCTGTAGAAAATGATGATGTTGGAATGATAATAAGAAACTTAGTAAATGAGCAAATGAGCAATATAAATAGTATTGCAATAGCAGCAGAAGGAAATAAAGAGGTATATTATAAATCTTTAGATAATTATAGTAATAATTCATATATAAAGCTAGAAAGAGAAAGTTTAAATGATTTACATGAAGAGTATTCTTTTAGTCAAACGTTTATTGGTTTTATAATAATGTTTATGCTTATAAGAGGAATGAGTACTTCATATAGAGTATTTAAGGAAAAGGAAGAAAATGTATATAATAGAATATTTATGGCTCCTATAAAGACATATGAATATTATGTTGCTGATGCAATAAGTGGATATATATCAATATTACTTCAAGTTAGTCTAAGTATTCTTGGTATAAAATTTCTTAAAGTACAAGTTGGAGTTAGCACTTTAGAATTATTTGCAATATTAAGCCTTGTAGGCCTTGTTTCAATTAGTCTTGCAATATGTTGTAGATCTTTTGCTAAAAATATAACTGAGGCTTCTAATATATTTAATTTTGCTAATATAATAATGGTAATGATAGGAGGAGCTTTTGTACCAATAGAAATAATGCCGCCTATAATAGAAAAAATATCATATTTTACTCCTGTTAGATGGGCTATTCAATCAATAATAGATATACAGCAAGGGGCAAGCTTTAATGAGATATATAAATATTTAATTATAATAGTATTATTTGCAGTAGCATTTTTTGTTATTGGAATCTATAAAACTTCTAAAGAAGAAAGAAAGCTTAGTATAAATTAATAATTTTGAGATATATAAAGTAGGAAGCTACAC
The DNA here is from genome assembly GCF_055330225.1 of Clostridium sp. LS3. Lineage (NCBI taxonomy): Bacteria > Bacillati > Bacillota > Clostridia > Eubacteriales > Clostridiaceae > Clostridium > Clostridium sp. LS3. The sequence continues at coordinate 2,671,736 of NZ_CM143921.1, read as the reverse complement.
TAATGTGTAGCTTTTTTGTTAAAAGTTTACAGTTGGTAAAGTTTTATGGTAAAATACCTATAAAAGAGTTTAACTACTATCTTTGCATTTATCATTTAAATAATTAAATGATAAATGTATAAGGGAAAGGAAATTCTGATGAAAAAGGTAGTATTATATATAATTTTAAGTATTTTAATAGCAGTTAATATTTGGATAGTTATGTTATTGTTTAATGAATCTAATTTACTATCTAAGTTAAATTTCTATTTAGTTTGGATAGTATCTATTTTAATTGGGGTAATAACATTTATAGTATCTAGAAAATATAAAATTAATAAAAATATTGATATGATTATATTAGTAGTAACTATTGCTTCAATATTATTATTAACAATTATAGGAGGCACATTAATTATAACATCGGCTATTTATTAAGAAAAATAATAAAGTTTATAGGAGGAGAACTATGGAAATCTTTTTTTTGCTTCTATATATTACAATACCTATTTTAGCTCTATATTTTATAATAAGACTTGCAGTTAGTCATGCCATAAAGGATAATTTAGAAAATATTGAATCGGTTATGAAAAGAGCTATAAAGACGAGTATTAACGAAAAAGAGTGGAGAGAAAATAACTAATAAGAGGGGAGAAAATATGGAAATTAACTTGAGACTATTAAATAAATTAGATGTAAATGAATACTGGGAGGTAGGATTTGAAAATCCAGACCAAGAAATGTTTTATTATACTGGAACAACAAACTACCCTACAAAAGAAGAAATAGAATTATTTATTGAGAAATCTATAAATAATGGGGAGAGAAGACATTTACTAATATGTGATAATCATCAAATTCTTGGAGAAGTAGTACTTATGGATATAGATGATGAGTATAAATCATGTAGTTTTAGAATAGCTATATTCGATAAGGATAACTTTAGTAAGGGTATTGGATTAAAAGCAACTAAGAAAGCTTTAGAGATCGCATTTACAGAACTAAATTTAAATAGAGTTGAATTAGAAGTTTTTGATTATAATCCTCGTGCTAGAGCTATGTATGAAAAGGCAGGATTTAAATTTGAGGGAACAAAAAGAGAAGCTCTTTTTATAAATAATGAATTTCATGATGTGCATATGATGGCAATATTAAGTAAAGAATTTAAACATAATTAGAATTAATAAAATCAAATATAAAAAAATTATAGACAGCTTAATTATAAATATGGAGATAAGGAGACATTATCTTGAAATATAAAAATGCTATAAAAGAAATTAGAGGGATTTTTTTAACTATAATAGGGAGCAGCATAATAGTAACCGTAGTAAATACAAAGGCTTTAGCTAGTGCTAAGGTTCAGCAGGAATCTATGGAAAATACACTATATAATAACGAAAAACTTATAGTTGATAAATTAAGTTACAATTTTACAGAGCCTAAAAGAGGAGATATTATAATATTTTTTGATAACGGAGAAAAAGGTAACATATTTGAAGAAAGCTATGAATACTTAAAAGAAGTAGCTTCAGTTTCATATAATACTGATACAAGAACAAGACTTGTTAAAAGAGTAATTGGAATACCTGGAGATGAAATAGATATAAAAGATGGATATGTATATTTAAATGGTGAAAAGTTAGAAGAAACATACGCTAAGGGTACGACCTATAGTAAAGATACTGTACTTTCAGTTAAGGTAAAAGAGGGAACTTTATTTGTATTAGGAGATAATAGAGAGGTAAGTAAAGATAGTAGAGAGTTTGGACTTATTAATATTAATCAAGTTGAAGGAAAAGCAGTATTTAGATTATCACCATTAAATAGATTTGGATTTCTAGAATAAAAAGTGGATTTTTCCACTTTTTTATTATGTTTTATTTTAATTATTGCAAATGTATTAAGATTATAAAATTATGTTTAAGTTACAGATTTATTTATATATAATTAAAATTACTATAATTTTCAAGGAAATTAATATTACGAAGGATATTGTGAGAAAAGAAGTTAGAAATAATGAAGAAATACCTTATGTATTCAAAAATAATATTCAAGGATGTGATATGGGTTGGATACTCAAATTATAATTGTTTTAATATTAAACTTTATAATTTCATTAATTGGAACATTAGCCTATTCAGTTAGGTTAGTAGGTGTTAGAACTGGTAAGATAGCTGTTACCTTTGCAGTTTTTAATGTATTGATGCTTGTTTCTAGAACAGCATTAACGTTTCAAACTCCTTTATTAACAAAATTTGTAGAAAGTAATCCTAGTAGTGGAGATTTAATGACTATATTTAATTTAATAATTATAGTTTCAGGAATTGCAAGTATAGCTGGAGCTTTTTTAATACCAACTTTTCAACAAATGTTTAGTAAGGCAGTAAATCATTTTTCAGTAGAAAGATCTATCCCTAAACTTATTATCCATAGTGTTTCAAAAAATGGTATAAAGTATATGAAAGATAGTATAGCAATTCCAGTAAAAGAAAGTTTAACAAGTATAGATTACAGAAGACTTCCTAAGAAGATCTTATTTTATAATTTTATTTCTGTAGCTATTATTACGGCAGGAGCCTTTGCACCAATATATGCAGCAAGTATAGCTCCAGAGCTTAGAATGACTTGTTTATCTTTATCACCAATAATTAATGGAACAGCAACAATACTTACATCAATTTTTATTGATCCACATTTATCTATTATGACTGATGATGTTGTAGATGGTAAATGTAGTGTAGAAGATTTTAGGGCTTGTGTTATAGCTATGGTAGGAAGTAAAGTTGTAGGTACCTTCGTAGCGTTGGTATTATTTGTACCAGCATCATATTTAATTGCTTTTGTAGCTAATTTTATATAAGGTGAGTGAAGAGGAAATGGAGAATAATGAAACTTTTAAAGTTAGTAATATATTGCTTTTGATTTTAGGACTTTTTTGTGCAAAATTATGGGCATATCTATTAAGAGATATAAATATTCCTGAATTTTTTAAGTGGCTTACAGGTATTATAGTAATATTAACTATAATTTTTTCTATAAATAAAATCTATATAGTTATAAATCAAAAGAAAAAATAACTTTAATAGTTTATGTATTCTTATTTAATAAAAATTAAGAATATATTCAAAATTAAGAAGTGGGAAGAAGTTTAAAAATAAGCATGAAATTAAGAACATGAAATTAAGAATAGGTAATAAATATCTTTATATAATAAAAATATTTATTACCTATTAATTTTTATAGAAGTTAAAGTATATTAATTTATTCGTGTTATTGTGTAGCCTTTTTCTTCTAATAATTTTAATATGTTATCATCACCGATAAAATGGCCAGAACCAACTGCGACGGTATGTTTTTTATCATCTCTAATTAATTCATCTATTTTATTTGCCATATCAATGTTTCTATCAGTAATCATTATTTTATAAACTTCTGGGTTATCACTTTTAATCTTATTATTTGATTCTTCAATAAATTCAATATCACCATTTTTATAGGCATTAAGAGAATTTATTGCATAATCAACTTCCTTATCTATATTAGAATCAGAGTAATTATTTATATACTCTTTTATATAATTCCAAGTAAAAGTTTTATTTCCAGCAATAATTTGTGAATCAACTCCCTCCAGTTCATTTATAACTATAGTATCTCTGGCAGCGTTATGTTGCTTCATTTCATTAATCATTAATAAATCTAATCCATTTCCAAGTATACCAGCTTTAGCACAACATAGTTTAGTTAATAAGCTACACAAAGATGGGGGATTTAAATATTTAATACTATCTATATTTAAATTGGGACTTAAAGATTTAAATATAGAAGATAATTTTTCAGTTTCACTTTCAGTTAAATAATTATCTATAGTTTCACCGTTTTTTAAATATCCAGATGATTGAGCTTTTTCGATAGTTTCTTTTTCAGATAAATCGAGTTCTACAGATAATACATCAGTTTCATCAATTATTTTTTTAATATCATCATTTAAAAAATTAATTTTATTGTCACCAATATGCATAGTTCCAACTAAAGTTACACTATTAGTTCCATTAGTAGCCTCCCAAATATACCCCCTAGCAGTTTCTTTTTCAATAGCTTTATTATTATTATCACATGCAACTGATATAGATATGAAGAAAGTAATAAGAAAGAAACAAAGAAAATTTTTCAGTTTTAAAATACTTCTCATATATTTTACCTCCTTAAAGTAATTTATTTTATGTTAAACTATATTTTACCATAAATGGTTTTATATTCATAGGAGACTTTATATAATATAACTTACTATATAAGTACTTATAAATTTTTTTAGTAAATTACTATTAAGAGTTTATATTATAGTTTATTATGTTAAAATTAGAAAAAATAAGCTAGTCAAATTGTATTATTAATATTTATGTAAATAATATAGAAATAGGAGAATATTATTATGAAGAGAAAAGTTGTATTATATATTGCAGTAAGCTTAGATGGATATATGTCAAGAAAAAATGGTGATGTAGATTTGCTATAAGATGATGGAGTATCTTTATTTAAATAAAATAGTCTAGAAATAAAATTTAAATTATTAGAAAGTAAAATTTTTAATAGAGTAGTAAAAAAACACTACATAAAAAAGATAATATCTAGCTAAAGATCGATATTTTAGGTTATAATTAAAATATAAATTTTAGGAGGGATACTTATGATAAATAAAATAGGTAAAATAACTATATACGTTAATGATCAAGAAAAGGCAAAAGAATTTTGGACTAAAAAATTAAATTTTGTAGTTAAATTTGAGCAAGCTATGGGGCCAAATATGAAATGGATAGAAGTAGGTCCAAGTGAAGATGAATTCACAACTTTTGTTTTATATAATAAAGAGTTAATGAAAGCTCAAAATCCACAAGCAAATGTAGAACATCCATCAATAATACTAAGCACTAGTAATATTGAAGAAACATATAACAAAATTAAAGGAAATGAAGTTAAAGTTGGAGAACTTATGAAAATGCCATACGGTTCTATGTTTTCTTTCTTTGATGAAGATGGAAATCAATATTTAGTAAGAGAAGATTAGAGGTTTATAAATAAGGCTTATTATAATTAAATATGATAAGCCTTATTTAATTTTACTTTCAAAATATATTATGTATAGTTTTTAAATTTATTATATAATATTAATAGGTAAAATATAGTATAGATATTAAATGGAGGTATAAAAATGAAAAATGCAGAATATTACATAGAAAGTTTAAACATGACTTCACATGTAGAAGGTGGATATTTTAAAGAATCATTTTTATCAAATGATGAAGTAAGAAAAGATAAAAAACTATGGAGTAGTATATATTTTCTTTTAAAGACAGGTGAAGTATCAAACTTTCATAGATTAAAATCTGATGAATTATGGTATTATCATGATGGTGAAGCACTTACTATTTATATGATAAGCCCGGAAGGAGAACTTATAGCAAAACAGCTTGGTATTAATATAGAAAATGGAGAAGTTCCACAGGTATTAGTTCCAAAAGGATATATATTTGGATCTGCAATGAACAATGATGGGTTTGCTTTAGTTGGATGCATGGTTGCACCAGCATTTGAATTTGATGACTTTGAATTGTTTGAAAGAAAAGAGCTTTTAAACTTATATCCAGAGCATGAAGAAACAATATTGAAGCTTACTAGAGAAACAAATAATAATTAATATTTTAACGTTTAAAAGTTATTATAAAGAGAAAGAAAATTATAATAATATTAAAACTAAATGTAAGTCAGTAACTCCAATTATTAATTATATAAAGAATTATCTAAAAAGTGATAAATTTATCTTATTATGAGGTAAGTTTATTACTTTTTTTCTTATAATATATACATAAACTGTAATTATATGGTATAATATGCCTCGGAGTTTATTGAAAATTGGAGAAGTGAAAGAGATGAAGTCTAAAAAACTTATTTATATTATTATTGCAATAGTTATAGTATCGGGAGGAATTATAACAATAAATAGATTTATTGATAGGTTTTATATAGGAAATAATAGAAAAAGTATTTATACAGATAATTCAAAAATAGTAGCATTAAATGATAATTACTCTTATTTATATAAGAGAGGAATAAATGAAAAAGGATATACTAATATGTCCTTTAAGTTTTCAGGGATGGAGACTATTTGGGAAATTAGTTCTAAAAATGATTCAACAATAGATATAGAATTTGATTCTAAAATAGAATCTGGAAAATTTAAAGTAGTATTAATAGATCCAAATGATAATGTTATAAAAGTTTTAGAGCAATCTCAAGAAGGTAGGAGCAAATTTGATATAAAAAAAGGGAATAGTAGAATTAAAATAATAGGAAGTGATTGTAAAGGTAAACTAAAAATAAATATAACTACAAATGAGGAAGAAGATGTAGATATAGTAGATGGTTACTAACGGGAGTAGTTATCTTTACTTTTCCTTTACTTGAAGAAAAATCTATTGAATTATTAGAGTAGCATTAATCTATTTAAGGAATAATAAAAATATAATTTTTATAAGTAGGTGATGTTATGAAAAAATTAATAGGTATGGTTCTAATAATAGTTTCATTTCTGAATTTAGCATTGTGTAAGACATACAGTTTAACTTTAGATGATAATGAATATAAAAACAATATTAAAAGAGATTTATTAGTGTTAATGGTAGCTTATGAAGATGAAATAGAAGATATAGAGGTGTCACAGGATTCTTTTGTTTATTTAATACTTAAGAATGGAAAAAAAGTACTATATGATGATAAAAAGGAAAAAGGAAAAGAAGAGAAGATTTCAAATGCAGATATTCAAGATACTTTAGAAATAATATACCCTTTAAATAGTATTGATTCAGTTTTAGATAATATAGATCCAGGAAGAGGAAGATCCTATTCTTTTCTTAATGCTATCTATGGAAGCAATAGAAACGAAATAGAAAAAAACCTATCTAATTTCTCAACAGGATGTGGAAATATAATGTTTAATAAAAACGCTAAAGCAGGTGAATCTCTTAAAAAATCTTTAAATGGAGCTAAGGAGTTAATATCTAGAGATGGATATGTAAGTAGTTATGTATTTCCCATAAACGGTACATATAATTATAGAGTTATTCAAGATACAGGAAGACTTAGTCCACATGCTTATGGAATTGCAATAGACTTAAATAGAAACAATGCAGATTATTGGAAATGGGTAGACAAGGCTAAAGGTAGTAAAAGAATAGAAGGATATCCTAAAGAGTTAGTAAAGATATTTGAGGACAATGGATTTGTTTGGGGTGGTAAATGGTCACACTTTGATATATTACATTTTGAATATAGGCCAGAAGTAATATTAAAGAGTAAGTATTTTGGGGATTTATCAAAACTAAATGAAGGGAAATGGTATGAAGGCGTCCCTATAGATGAAAAAATCGAAAGAATTATAAAAATTATAGATTGCAAAATAATCTGATGTCATGCAAAGCATGACATTTTTTTTGAAATAAATTATATTAACCATAGCCATAAAACAAGAATAAATTAAGATACATGTAATTTAATGATGATTGTTTAAAAAAATGAGAACTTATAAAAATGCAATTAAAAATATTTTATTGTATAATTAAAAAATGAGCGATTAAGAAAAGATAAAATATTGAGTTTTTAGAACTTTTAAGGGGAGTAGATTTGTTAAATGAAAGTTATTAAAAGAGATGGAAGTATAGTTGAGTTCGACAAGGGGAAAATAAGGGATGCTATTTCTAAAGCAATGAAGAATGGAAGTGGTATTTACTTAGCTGATATAGCAAAGCTTATAGCTAGTGATGCTGAAAAATATTTTAGCAAGCAAGGAGATACCCCAACTATACATAAAATAGAGTCTTATGTTTATGATAGATTAGTTCATTATGGACAAATCGTAACGGCTAAGTCATACGAAGGATATAGAGCAGTACAAGAATTTAAAAGAAATACAAATACAACAGATGAAAGTATATTAAGTCTTTTAAATAAAACAAATGAAGATGTTATAAAGGAAAACTCAAATAAAAATTCAGTTATAGCAGCGACGCAAAGAGATTTAATTGCAGGTGAAGTTTCAAAAGATATATCAAGAAGAAGACTTATACCAACTCATATTGTTCAAGCGCATGATGAAGGAATAATACACTGGCATGATATGGACTATACTCTTTCTAATATTTTTAATTGTTGTTTAATTAATTTAGAAGATATGTTAAATAACGGTACAGTTATAAATGATAAATTAGTAGAAACACCAAAATCTTTTAGCACAGCATGTACTGTTACTACTCAAATAATGGCTCAAGTTGCGAGTAATCAATTTGGGGGTCAAAGTATAACAATAAAGCATCTTGCTAAATTTTTAAGAGTTACCGAAGAAAAAACATATAAAATGTATTTAGAAAAATATAACAATGAAGAGCTTGCAAGAGATTTAGCTAAAGATATGAAGCTTAAAGAGTTAAGAGATGGTGTTCAAACCATAAGATATCAATTATCTACCTTACAAACAACAAATGGACAGGCTCCTTTTAGTACAATTTATCTAGAGATTGAAGAAGGTAATGAATACGAAGAAGAAATGGCTTTAATTTGTGAAGAAATGATAAAGCAAAGATTAGAAGGAATGAAGAATTATAAAGGTCAAGAAATAGGAGAAGCCTTCCCAAAGCTTGTTTATTTACTTGATGAACATAATTGCCTAGAAGGTGGAAAATACGATTATATAACTAAATTAGCTGCAAAATGTACAGCAAGAAGACTTGTTCCAGACTATCAATCAGCTAAAATTATGAGAATGAATTATGAAGGAAATACTTTTCCACCAATGGGATGTAGATCACATTTAAGCCCATGGAAAGATGAAGAAGGTAATTATAAGTGGTATGGTAGATTTAACCAAGGCGTAATTAGTTTAAACTTACCTCAAATTGGAATAATAGCAGATGGAGATATGGAATTATTTTGGGATATGCTAAATCAAAGATTAGAGCTTTGTAAAGAAGCACTTTTAACTAGACATAATATGCTTCTTGGAACTTCCTCAGATGTATCTCCAATTCATTGGCAACATGGTGCAATAGCAAGGTTAGAAAAAGAAGAGAATATTGATAAATTACTTAAAGATGGATATTCTACATTATCATTAGGTTATGTAGGTATATATGAAATGGCGCAAGCTATGCTTGGAGAAAGTCATACAACCAAAGAAGGAGAAAAGTTTGCATTAGATGTAATGAATCATATGAATAATGCTTGCCAAAAGTGGAAAAAAGAAACTGGCTTAGGGTTTAGTTTATATGGAACACCAGCAGAAAATTTAATATATAGATTTTGCAGATTAGATAGAAGTAAATTTGGTATGATTCCAAATGTAACAGATAAGTTATATTATACTAATTCTTATCATGTTCACGTATGTGAAGAAATTGATGCATTTAGTAAATTAAAATTTGAATCTCAATTCCATAATATAAGTTTAGGTGGGTGTATTTCTTATATTGAAGTTCCTGATATGAGTAAAAACTTAGATGCTATAGAACAGATAATTAACTTTATATATCATAATATTCAATATGCAGAAATAAATACGAAGCCTGATGTATGTTATAAGTGCGGATACACAGGTGAAATAAAACTAGATGATAATTTAAAGTGGCATTGTCCATCTTGTGGAAATAAAGATGAAGCTGAAATGCAAGTAATGAGAAGAACTTGTGGATATATAGGAACTAATTTCTGGAATAAGGGCAGAACTGCTGAGATTGGAGACAGAGTTCTTCATTTATAATTAATAATGATCCCCCTAAAGTAAAAAAGCATATTTATAAATATGTTATTTATTTTAGGGGGAAAAATTAAACTAGTTTTTAGGTTTAAGGGGATGCTAGAATGAATTATGCTAAAATAAGAAAATTTGATGTTAGCAATGGACCTAACATAAGAACAACTTTGTTTGTAAGCGGATGTACTAATAATTGCGAGGGTTGTTTTAATAAAGAATTACAGAATTTTAATTACGGTAATAAGTGGACAAAAGAAGTAGAAAATGAGTTTATAGAATATATAAAAGATCCTAATGTAAAAGGGGTAAATATATTAGGTGGAGAACCTATGGATCAAATCCATGATAGAGATTTAATTAATTTACTAAAGAGAATAAAAGAAGAAACTGGGAAGAGTATTTGGCTATGGTCAGGATATTTATACGAAGATATAATAAAAGATAATAATAGAAGAGAAATTTTATCTCTAGTTGATATTATAGTAGATGGTAGATTTGAAATAGATAAAAGGGATATATCTTTAAGATATAGAGGATCAAGTAACCAAAGAGTAATAGATGTTTTGCAGAGTATTAAGAATAATAAAGTAATAGAAATAGAACTTTAAATTTATTATTAAATAATAAAGGGCATTTAGTTTGATAAAGATAATTTTGCTAAATGTCTATTTTTTTATTTTAGGAAAGTATAAGAGTTTAAAGTTTTGAAGATATGATTAATAAGACTTTTAGTAATTCAATGTGAAAAAGTAGATTTGTTTTATACTTTCCTTACCTTCAGTTTGTAAGTGGACATATGTAAGTTTGCGTTGACTTGGAGCGAAGCGACGGAATAAGTAAATTTACATATGTCCACTTTTTTATATAATATATTGATAATTATTATAAAATTTTGACAATATATAAAGAATATTTTGACTAAAAACACGCTATAATGGATAATTAAATTGTATTAAATTTACAATATGGGTGAGGTGGAGCTATGGTTAAAAATTTAAAAGTTAGAGTTAAAATATTTATATTAACAACAACTCTAACTATTATGATGCTTATTATAGGTGGGATTGGAATATTCCAAATTAATAAGGCAGATGAAAGAATGCAAAAGATGTATAATGAAAATTTTTCTTCAGTAATAAGCCTAAGTAATAGCATAAATGAAGAGAGAAGTATCGAATCAAGTATATACAAAATAATTTTAAATACTGACAATAAAGCTTTTCAACAAGAAGAGTATGATGAAATTATAAAAAGTCAAGAAAACTTTGATAAAAACTTTAGCAATTATAAAAATATAGATATTGATGAATATTCAAGTAAAGCAATAATAGGATTAGAAGATAAAATAAAACCATATAGAGAAGAGCAAAAAAAGATTATTGATTTAGCTATGTCAGGTAATGGTTCTGAAGCCAAGAAGAAGTTTGAGGAAATAGAATTAAATTTTGGAGAAGGCTTTAGATATCAGTTAAACAAATTAGCAAACTATAGTAATACCTTAGCGGAAAGTATAAAAACTGAAAATCAAGAAGCTGTACAAAAACTTATAGTATTATTAATTATAAGTATAATATCAGTACTTTTAATAGGAATAATAGCAGCGGCTATTATAACAAGAAATATAGTTAAACCTCTTAAAATAGCTGTAAATGAAATGGAAATAATTTCAAAAGGTGATTTTTCAAGGAAAATAGATAATAAAATTTTAAATAGGAAAGATGAGCTTGGTGTTATATTAAAGTATATAAGTACAATTCAGGAATCCTTAAGTAATTTAATAAGTAGTGTAAAACTAGAATCTAAAAATACAGAAGTTTCAATTGTAAACATAAACAATAATATATATGATTTAAATACAGGATTAGAAAATATGGCTGCTACTTCAGAAGAAATAACAGCAGTAATGGAAGAAACGTCAGCTTCAACTCAAGAAGTAGGACATTCTATACAAAATATAGAGAAGTCAGCAGAGTTAATTGCAAATAAAGCAAATGATGGTTCTAAAATAGCGAGTGAAATAAGTAAAAGAGCTTTAGATAATAAGAGTTTTGTTAGCTTAGGACTTGAAAACACAAACAATATTTTAGGTGAATCTAAAGATATATTAAGAAAAGCAATTGAGCAAACAAAAGTAATTAATAAGATATACCAGTTGTCAGAGATTATTATAGAAATAACTGAACAAACAAATCTTTTAGCTTTAAATGCATCAATAGAAGCAGCTAGAGCAGGGGAAGCCGGGAGAGGATTTGCAGTTGTAGCAGAAGAAATAAGAAAGCTAGCAGAAGCATCAAAGGATTCTGTAATAAAAATAAAAGAAACAGGCATGGATATTTCAAATGCGGTAAATACTCTTATAGATAGTTCAAATAACTTAATTAATTTTATGGATGAAGATTTACAAAAAGAATTTTCTAATATGATAGCAGTTACAGAAACATATGGAAAAGATGGAGTGTTAATAGATAATATTGTAAAGGAATTCAATAAAATTTCAAGCGACTTATTGTTATCTATTAAGGAGATTTCAGATATAATGAATGGAGTTTCTAAAGCTACAATAGAGGGAAGTAAAGGAATAACTAGTATTAGTAATAAAATTGTAGAAGCTAGTAACAAGTCAGATAAAACCATGATAAATTCAAATACAGCAAAAGAAAGCTCTGAAAATTTGAAAAAATCTATAGATATATTTAAGATAAGAGAATAGTATTAAAAAGGATAATATGAAAAATAAATTTATTTTCATATTATCCTTTTTAATTACGTTGGATTAATATCATATTTGTAGCTAAATAATATTTCCTTTTTTGAGTTAGGTTGCATTACCGTTTGGAAACAAGGGTTGCCATTCTTATCTTTATCATAATTATCAGTAGAAAAATCCATTTGCCAAGGAGAAAAAATTGGTTCACATATTTTTATATTAATAGCTTCTTGTTTTGTATTAGTAAGTATATATTGTACTTCTTTAAAGATATAATCTTTATATTTTTGATAGTTTATTACATTTCTTTGAGAAGTAACATCAAAGGCATTTCCAATAATAAAGGAAACCTCCCTATCCTTAGCAATATCTTTTATAGAGCTTCCACCTAAAAATTCAAAATTACCGTCATAACCAGTATAAGTGTTTATACTACCAGAAGGCAGAGGAAAGCCTAAATTATTATCAGTTGTATTTTGAAATTTAATTATAATATTAGCATTTACATTATTGTATCCGAAATCATAAAGTTTATTGTACTTTACATTTTCACTAGAAAAATTTTTTATTCTTTTTAGTGTATTATTGGTAAGTTTATATTTATTAGGAACTGTGTAAATATAATAATCAGACATTTCTTCAATTGGAGTAGTGTAGCTTTGCAATTCTGTAGATTTAATAGATTTATCATGAAGAACTAAACTTTTATAATCTAAGTTAACATCTCCTGCAACAAATTTTAAAGTTACATTGTCATAGTCTATACCAGATTTATTTATTAAGTTAAACCATGAGTGGATTGATAATACTTCTTCCTCTAGGATTATTACATAGCTACTATACCACTTAATGTTATCAGTTAAATAATATGTGGTTATTTCTCTTGACTTAATACCATCACCTTGAATCAAAATTGAATTAGGTATTAAATTTTCACAACTATTGCAAGGCAATATATCAAGATTTTTTTTACTGTTACAACAAAGATAGTTAAAGTTCATTAAAATATCATTCATACCTATAACAACAACAGATGTCTCGTTTATAAATTTACTTATATCAAAATACTCAATAGTAACATAAGAAGAAGGATCTATTTTACTTTTAAGAACTTCTCTTGTTTCATTTATAAGTGCTACATTATTATAAACTGTTATTGAAAGATTTTTATTTTGTAAGTTTGTAGACTTTATATACATTAAAACCCCTTATAATAATTGATTATATTAGTATATTAGTATAATGAATATTATAAGGTGAATATATTTAGTATATAAATAGACATAACTAAAATAATCCATAAGGTTTATATTACCTTATGGATTATTTTGGTTATTTATTTAATAATTCTTTTACATAGTTAGGAAGCATAAAAGCACCTACATGTAAATCAGTATTATAATATTTAGTTGATAACCCTAAAGCACTCCAACTATTAGCATCAAAGTCTTTTATAGGATGTAATTCTTTAGATGCAAAGCAGAACATCCAATGACCAGAAGCATATGTAGGCATGTGATATTGATATGCTTCACAAATATTAAAGATTCCTTTTAATTTACTAAAGGATCTTTTCATTTCTCTTGCATTATGTGGATAATAAGGGCTTTCACATTGATTTATTAAGATTCCTTTTGATGTTAAAGCATTAAAGCAATCTTTATAAAATTCTGTAGTAAATAAACCTTCTCCAGGTCCAATTGGATCAGTTGAATCTACTATAATTAAATCATATAAATTTTCTTTTCCCTTTACAAATTTTATTCCATCTTCAAAAAATAAATTAACTCTTTTATCATCTAATTTATTTGAAGTAAATGGTAAGTGTTCTTTTGAAGCTATAACTACAGCTTCATCTATTTCAACCATATCTATATTTTCAATAGTTTCATATCTAGTTAATTCTCTAACAGTGCCACCATCACCAGCACCTATAACTAATACATTTTTTATATTTTTATTAGTAGCCATAGCTACATGAGTTATCATTTCATGGTAGATAAATTCATCTTTTTCTGTAACCATTGTCCAGTTGTCAATTACAAGTACTCTTCCAAATTCATAAGTATCTAAAACGTCTATTTTTTGAAATGGACTTTGATGTGAGTACAAGTGATTTTTAACTTTCATAGAAAAATTTACATTTTGGGTTTGATTTTCTGTGTACCATAATTCCATATCCATATCCTACACCTCCATTTTATGTTTTACTTGAATATTATCGTATGCACCATTAGAAAAAGTTTTAACTTTGTCGACTAAACCTCTTGCAACTTCAGTAGATTCACTTCTATCAGCTTTTAATGCATCTTCAAGATATTTAAAAGCAAGCCAAGGGTTAACAGTATCACCACAAGTAAATAGATCTACAGATGCATAACCATATTCAGGCCATGTATGAATTGTAAGATGAGATTCCTGGATTATAACAGCACCGCTTACTCCCCAGGGATTAAATTTGTGGAAACAGCTAGTAACTATTGTTGCATTAGAAACAATAGCAGCTTCTTTCATATGCTCCTCAATAATAGAATGATCTTTTAAGATATCCTTATCACAGTTATAGTATTCCACTAAAATATGTCTTCCTAGTTGTTCAATTTTCATAAAAATCCCTCCATAAATTTAAAATTTGATTCTATCCAACAGATAAGTATTTAACTAACAAAAATGCTTCACTCATGAAACCTCCTAAAATCGCACAAAAGTTTAGTAATAGTAAACTTGAAGTTAAACTATACTAACTATATTATTCTAGCAGTGAGGAGAAATGTTGTCAATAAGTATTTTTTGTATAAAGAAACACTAAGTATAATATAACTTCGTATTATATTAGCCTTAAATATATAGTTTATATTTTATTATTTTGTATTAATATCCAAAAAAAATAAAATGTATAGAAAAAATTCTAGTAATCATTTACAATTGGGTTAAGAAGTGTTTCTTATTAAATTTTGTTAAGTTAAATATAGAGTTTTATGGAAACGTTTCCGTTAATGAAATCTTTGATAATTAAATAAAAGGGAGGATTTTTATGAGGGTAAATAATATTCTTAAACACAAAGCTAAACTAAGTATCTTTACAGTTATACTATTTTTTCTAACATTAATACCTATTCCTAATAAAGTAGTTAAAGCAGGAACTACCGAAAGTCAAAAGGTAAAAGTTAGATTTTTAAAAGAAGATGGAGATTATAATGGATGGAATATTTGGTCTTGGTGGCCTCAAAAGAATGGGCATTCAGTTGAATTTACACATAAGGATGATAAAGGTGTATATGCAGTAATTGATGTACCAAAATCAGGTGAACTTGGACTTGTTGTAAAAAAAGGTGAATGGGAAGCTAAAGCTAATGAAGATATAAAATATGATTTAGCTAAAGGTGAAACTGAAATCATAATTACAGCTGGAACTATAGATAAGGAAAATCCTAAAGAAAAAAGTGTTGAGTACTCAGATTTATATAAGGATTTTTCAAAAATCAATATTAAAGTAAACTATAATAGACCTGACGGAAATTACGATAAATGGAATCTATGGAATTGGGTAGATGGAGGAATAGATGGATCTGAAGATAAAGTAGGCTTATTTACAGATTCTAATGATTTTGGTAAATCATCAAATTTATCATTTACTAATATAACTAAATCAAATAAAAATGTAGGAATCATAATTAGAACAGCTGGATGGGTATCTAAGGATGGAGATGATAAATTAATAGATTTAGCATACTTAGATTGTAATGGTAATTTAGAAGTTTATTATAAGGCTTCTGATGATACAACATATTATGTTAAACCAACATTAAATGAAGAGAATCCAGGAAATGGAGAAATAACTCCAGATGAACTCATTAATCAACCAGGTGGAAAAAATAAATGGTATGTAGCAGGATCATTCCAAGGATGGTCAAATAATAATCCAGATACTGAATTAAAACATTTAGTTGATGGTTTTTATGAGTACTCAACAGTATTACCAGCTGGTGAGCATCAATTTAAAATTGTAAAAAATGGAACTTGGGATGGATTTAGTAATAATGGAGACAATTTTACTATAAATTTATCTGAAAAAACTAAAGTTAATTTTTATATTAATGAAGAATTAAATCAGGCTAGAATAAATATTTCAGGAGTTAATGGATTGGAACAATATGCTCCAAAATTAAGTAATGATAAATGGCCAAGGTTAGTTGGAGATATTCAAAAAGTTTTTGGGGAAGGTGAATGGGCTCCAGATAAGGCTAAACAGATGTTTGTTGATTACTATTTTGATGGTAGTATATATAAGTTACAAAGAAATTTACCAGCAGGAAAATTTGAAGCTAAAGTAGTTTTTGGGTCTGATTGGAGTAGTGAAAACTATGGAGCTGATGAAAAAGGAAGTAATTTAGTAGTAAATACTTTAGATCCAGTAGATGTTGTATTTACAATTAATCATAAGGGTGATAAAAAATTAACTCATAATTATAAAGCAACAGAAGGTAATTTTGATGGTCTTATAAATAAATCAGCAATTAAATTTGATTCAAGAAGTATTACCTATAAAAAACCATTTGGTGCAATAAAAGAAGAAAGTGAAGATTTAACATTAAGAATTGGAGTTGCTAAAGATGATGTTCAAGTTGCAAAGATTGAACTTATAGATGGTAGTGGAGTAGCAAAAAGCTATGATATGAGAAAAGCAACTACAATAGGAGAAACGGATTATTATGAATCAATAATTTCAAAAACAGAGTTTAATGGGATTGGAATATGGGGTTATAAGTTTATATTAGTAGATGGAAAAACTAAGCTTGAATATGGAGATGATAGCTTAAGTGGAGGGCAAGGAGCTGTTGTAGAAGAGGGTGCATTACCATATAACTTAACAGTTTACGATAAAGATTATAAAACTCCAGATTGGATGAAGGATTCAGTTGTATATCAAATATTCCCAGATAGATTTTTTGATGGGAATAAAGATAATAATAGAGCAAAATTATTAGACGGATATCGTGGATATATTGGAACTGATGGAACGCTTAAAAGATATGAAATTCAATATTATGATGGAGGAGTAGAAAATGATCCAGCTTCATCACAAGTATGGGGTAGCTGGAGAGATTATCCTGAAAATCCTAGACATGCAACACCTGAAAATAAACCGTATTATCCAAATTCAAAAACAGATAATATATGGACAAATGAATTTTATGGTGGAGATATTCAAGGAATAGAAGATAAACTTGATTACTTAAAATCTATAGGTATAACAGCAATTTATCTAAATCCTGTAGCTTGGGCAGCATCTAATCATAAATATGATGCTACTGATTATAAATCTCTAGATCCTATGTTTGGACAACCTGTATATAATAAAGATGGAGATCCTAATTCAGGGTTAAATTATGAAGCAACAAGAGCAGCTTCAGATAGAGTATATCAAGCTTTTGCAAAGGCAGCTGAAGAAAATGGGATTAAGCTGATAGCTGATGGAGTGTTTAATCACGTTGGTGATGACTCTATATATTTTGATAGGTACGAAAAATATCCTGAAATTGGTGCATATGAGTATTGGAAAAAGGTATGGGATAAAGTAAATACAGGTAAATCTCAAGATAAAGCAGAAAAGGAAGTTATAAAAGAATATGAAAGTATTAAGAACCCCTTAACAGGAAAGAACTATTCTTACCCAGAAGACTTTGGTTTTACAACTTGGTTTAAGATTGAAAATCAATGGCTAATAAGAGATAAAGATGGTAATATGTTAGATAAAAAAGATCAACATTATAATTATGAGGGATGGTGGGGATTCGATTCATTACCAGTAATGGATGCTAAAGCTCCACAAAATGGGGATAGCTTAGCTATTCCAGGAAATCATGAATGGAATAATGTAGATTACAGAGATAATGTTATTGGCCATGATTTAACTGGTTTAAGTGATAAAGAGGCTGAGGAGAAAATGAAGTTTGCAGCATCTCAAAGATGGATGTGGATGGGAGCAGGAGGTTGGAGATTAGACGTTGCTCCAGATGTATCGACAAGTACATGGCAAAAATTTAGAGAAGCTGTTAAGTCGACAAAAGGAAGATTAGATGTTAATGGAAATGTAATAGATGATCCAATTATCTTAGGAGAAGAATGGGGAGTTGCAACCCACTACTTATTAGGAGATCAATTTGACTCAGTAATGAATTATCAGTTTAGAGCAGCACTTCAAAATTATATACTAAGTGGTAACTCAGTAAATTTCAACAATGCATTAGAAGTAATTAGAGAGAATTATCCAAAAGAGGCATGGCAAGCAATGATAAATTTAGTTGATTCTCATGATACAATTAGAAATATTACAAAAATGGATAATCCAACATGGGAAGAAGAAAATACAAAAATTGCACCAGAGGCTTCAGACAATGCCTTAAAATTACAAGCATTAACTGCAATATTCCAAATGGGATATGCAGGGGCGCCTACTATTTATTATGGAGATGAAGTTGGGGTAACAGGAACTAAGGATCCAGATTCAAGAAGAACTTTCCCATGGGAAAGAGTTTTAGAATCAAATGGTGATTTCTCAGGTGTAGGTAGATATGCAGAGTTATTTGATGTTTATAAAAATGCAGCAAGAGTAAGAAATGAAAATCTTGATTTATTTGCAACAGGTGAAATTCAAACAGCATATGCAAATGATAACGTAATTGCATATGCAAGAAAGAATTCAGAAAAGGGTGCATTGCTAGTAATAAATCAGTCAACTGAAGTTAAGACTATAGAAGCTGATGTAACTGGGTTTTTACCAGATAACTTAATATTGAAAGATGAACTATATGGAAATATATCATCAACAGTGAAAAACGGAAAGGTTCAAATTATAATTCCAGCACAAACAGGACTTATGATGGTATCCACAAACAATATAGTAAGTGTTGAGAAAGTACAAGACCTTAAGGCTATTCCAGAACAAGGAAAGGTAACTTTAACTTGGAGGAAAGTATCGGGAGCAAGTAAGTATAATGTGTATAGAACTAATCTTGAAGGACAAAAAGCTGAAAAAGTTGGAGAAGGGGTTAATAATACATTTATTGATAAAAATGTAGTTGATGGAATAAGATATTATTATTATGTTACAGCAGTTAAAGATGGTGGCGAAAGTGAATTTAGTGATGCGGTAACAGCACTACCATCCTTTAATATTAAGTCAATTAGTTTACCAAGTATAGTAAAAGATTTAATTATTGGAATAGGAAACAAAACTGAAGAAATAACCGTAAATATAGATATTCCAGGATTAACAGATAAAGAAGAATATAAAGGAAAAGATATTCCAAATTTTGAAGCTAAATTAATGTATTATAAAGATGGAACTTTAAGAGAAAATTCAAATACCACTAAATTGAGATATAAATCAGATTTAGAAGATGGATCAAAATTTTATTATGCAACTTTTGAACCAGCAGAAGCAGGAGTATATAACTATTTTGCAAAAGCTACAACAAATGCAGGAGATACTTATACAGAGTCAAGTGAAGTATCAATGAAAGCTATTATGAATCCTGAAGATAACACTGCACCAAAAGCTCCAGTATTAAATGATATAATTGTAGAATCTAATAGATCAAAGCTTGAATGGGCATCAGATGGAGTAGATGTAGAAGGATTCGATATATATCGTAAGGAAGATAATGGAGAGTTTATAAAAATTGCAGTAGTAGATAAGAGTTCAAAAGAATTTGCAGATTTCACAGTAAGTAATGATAAAAATTATACTTATAAAGTAGCAGCTTATGATAAGTTCTACAATAGAGCATATTCAGAAGAAAAGAGCGTTACACCAACATTGGTTATGGTAGATGTAACATTAAGACTTCATATTCCAAATTATACACCAGCAACTGATGATATTTTTATAGCTGGTGATTTAAATGGATGGAATGCTGCAGGTGGAAGACTTACTGTACCTAGTGGAGCAACATCTAGAGATATAGTAGAATATAAATTTAAGATGATGGCAGGTAAGAGTATTCAATATAAATATACTAGGGGATCATGGGGCACAGAAGCCTTTACAAGCCACACGCGTCTTGCAAATGATACAGATGATTATGGAAATTGGGCATATAGTTCGACAGATACCAATATGAAGTTAACTGTTAAGAACCAAGGTGGAAATGCAATGGTTGTTGATGATTATGTACTTCGTTGGGGTGATATGCCAATGATGGTTTCTATGCCAAGAATTTCTTATGGAGATAATATTGAATATGAAACTAATGAAAAGGAATTTACTTTAAAGGCTCAAGTTCCATATGGGGTTGCATTTACAATAAATGATAAGGATATAAATACATTATATCCAAATGCCATGGACCAATATGGCAATGTATATGTAGAAGGCATTAAATTAAAATATGGAATTAATGAATTCAAACTTCATATAGAGCCTACACAGGAAACTATTGATTTACCTTGGTACACTGATGATGGAAGAGCTGGACAAGCAACTAAGACTATTACAATGAAAATTAATTGTACAGCAAATCCAGATGAAGAAAAACCAGAAGATGTAAAAGTGACAGGAGTAAGCTTAGATAAAACTTCAGCAGAATTAAAGATAAATGAAAGTTTAGAATTAAAAGCAACAATTTCACCAGCAGATGCAACAAATAAAGATGTTACTTGGACAACAAGTGATGAAAAAGTAGCGAGAGTTGATGAAAATGGAAAGGTAGTAGCAGTTGCACCAGGAAAAGCTACAATAACAGTTACAACTAAAGATGGAAACTTTAAAGCAGTAGCTGAAATAATTGTAAAAGACAAAGAAGTACCTGTAGTAAAAGTGACAGGAGTAAGCTTAGATAAAACTTCAGCAGAATTAAATATAAATGAAAATTTAGAATTAAAGGCAACAATTTCACCAGCAGATGCAACTAATAAAGATGTTACATGGAAAACAAGCGATGAAAAAGTAGCAAAGGTTGATGAAAATGGAAAGATAACAGCAGTAGGAGCAGGAAAAGCAATAATAACTGTTACAGCTAGAGAAGAAAACTTTAAGGCTATATGTGAAATCACTGTAAATAGTGATAAGGAGAATAGTGGAAATACTAATCCTATAGAAAATGTAGTTGAAAAAGTAGAAAATCCTAATGGCAAAAATGAAATAGTTATAAAGAATCCATCAAATGAATTAAAACTTGAAGTAAAGGATATAGGAGCTATTAAAACTGGAAATGGATCTTTAGAAATTAAGAATAGTGAGCATATTATATTATTACCATTTAGTATAATAGATAAAGATTTATTAAAAGAAGGTTCAAGTATTATTTTTGAAATGAATATTAAAGAAGATTCATCTATTACTTCAAGGATAAAGGGAGTTAAAAAAGTATTTGAATTTAACTTATATGTTAAGACAGGTAATGAAATAGTTAAGATTCACAACTTTAAAGATGGAGTTGCAACTATAACATTAAAATTAACAGATGAGGACTTAAAAGGATTAAATAAAGATAACTTAGCTGTATTCTATTATAATGAAGAAACTAAGACATTTGGACAATTAGAAACAACTATAAATGGAAATGAAGTAACATTTAAAACATCACATTTTAGTAAGTTTATAATTGCAGAAAAATCTACTAATGGAAAAGGAATAACTTTACCAGCTACAGGAGGAAATAATCCTATAAATGCTTTAATATTTGGATTAATATTATTATGCGCAGGAGTGTATTTCATATTTAACAAAAAATCAAAGCTTGTAAAGTAAAAATATAAATAGTAATTAATAAAAGCAAATGGATTATGTTTTAAATAAAGCATAATCCATTTTTTAAATTTATTTAATATTTTTACATAAGACTTTACTTAAAATAATGTGACTAATTTAATTAACATAATGTTAAAAATTTAATATATAGTATCATTAAATAAAAAAATATAAGAAATTGTTATTTAAAATATGGAAAATTAAGTTAATTAAATTTATTTTGCTGAAATATGGAATAAAAAAAATATTTAATAACAATCTATTCGACTAAAAAAACGTTTACTAAGTGATAAAATTAAATAAGTGAAAGACAAGGGGGGATTCTATAGAAAGGTATAGAAAAAACTTTATTTAAAATCCGCATTTTGAGTTTGACCTAATTAACAGAAGACATAATAAAAAACTTATACTAAGTGCTTACTTAAAATTATTTAAAGTGAGATGAAGCGCTTCTAAATTCTAGTATAAGATAATTAATTAGGTAGCATAATATCATCTCAAATTTAAATAAGAATAGATTAGGGAGCATAAACTGAGGAGGGATGTAATTAGGAAAACTAAGTACAATCAATATCAGAAACGAAGTTTGGGAAAATGTATTAAAAACAATAAAAAGGGGAGATAATAAAGTGAAATATAAAAAGAAACTTAGATTGCTGAGTTTTGTGTTAACCTTTACAATGGTTGTATCCAATTTCTTTACTAATTTTACAACATTAGTAGCTAAGGCTGAAGAGTTAAATAAAAATGTAGTCATTGAAAATTTTGAGAAGCTTAAAAAAGGAAATTATACGGAAGCAGATGTCGAATTAGAAACTGGTTCTTGGAAGTTTAGTAATGCAATGGAAGGAAAGCAAGAGGCTGACAAGAGAATAGATTCTATAGCTGCAAGGGTAAGATCAGAAGGTTTCATAGCTATGAATTTTGATGTTACTAATGTAAAAGAGATAATTTTATCACATGCATATTATGGGAATGATTCTGGAGCTACTTTAAAAATTCAAAAATCTATTGATTCTGGAGTAAGTTGGGTAGATGTTGGATCATCAAATTCTATAACAAAAGATTTAAAAGAAGAAAAGTTTGCCATTAATGAAGCAGGTAATGTTAGATTTAAAATTAATGTTATTGGCACAAAAGATAAAAGAATTAACATAGATAATTTTACTATAGTACACAACGATGGTACTGTAGAACAAATTGCATTAACTGGATTAAGCATTGATGAAAGTATATCTTTGGAAGTTGGGGGAAATAAAGGATTAACAATTGCGTATATCCCTGAAAATACAACAGAAAAGGCTGTAGAATATACAAGCCTAAATCCAGAAATAGCAGCAGTAGACTCTAATGGAAAGGTTACAGCTGTTAAAGAGGGACAAACAACTGTAGAAGTTAAATCAACAGTAAGACCTAATATAAAAGCAACATGTAAAGTTACTGTAACTAAGGGTGTTGACAAAGTAGGACCAACGGTTAGTAATTTAAAACCTGCAAGTGGACAAAATATAGGTGATTTAAGAAGACCAGAGATTAGTGCTACTTTCCAAGATGAAACAGGCGTAGATATGACTTCAGTTAAATTATCAATTGATGGTCAAATTGTAAGCGGTAACATAGTTAAGGAAGGAAATACTATAAAATATTTAGTTGATAAGGATTTATCTGATGGTGCTCATACTGTTTTAGTTCAAGTTAAGGATACATTAGGCAATTTAACTGAACAAGAGTGGAAATTTACAATTGGAGAGCAAAAGAAGAATTTATATTTTGGACAACTTCACTCTCATACAAACATTTCAGATGGTACTGGAACTATAGATGAAGCATATAAATATGCTGAAAATAATGCAAAAGTAGACTTTTTAGCTGTAACAGATCACTCAAACTGGTTTGATAATGATAAATTAGCTAATATAAGTGATGGATCAAAGAGTGAAGCTTGGAAAAAAGGATTAAGTGCAGCAGACAAATATAATAAAGATGGAAATTTTGTAGCTATTTATGGGTATGAAATGACTTGGTCTGGATCAACTGGTGGATATGGGCATATGAATACATTTAATACACCGGGATTTGAAACAAGAACAAATAGCAAAATGGATTTGAAAAATTACTACAATACTTTAAAGACACAAAAACAATCATTATCTCAATTAAATCATCCAGGTAAAACTTTCGGAGACTTTAGTGATTTTGCATATTATGATGCAGAAATTGATAAACAAGTTACATTAATAGAAGTTGGAAATGGTGAAGGTGCTATCAGAAGCTCAGGTTATTTCCCTTCATATGAATATTATACTAGAGCATTAGATAAGGGGTGGCATGTTGCTCCAACAAACAACCAAGATAACCATAAAGGTAGATGGGGTAATGCAAATACTGCTAGAACAGTTATAGAGGCTCCAAATCTTTCAAGAGATGCTGTTTATGAAGCAATAAGAGAAAGAAGAGTTTATGCAACTGAAGATGAAAATTTAAAAATATCTTATGAAATTAATGGAAATACAATGGGATCTATATTAGGAAAGACAGATTCATTAGATTTTAAAGTAAATGTTGAGGATATGGATTCAGGAGATACCATTAAGAAAATATCCATAATTGGAGATGGAGGTAAAGTTGTTAAGTCTATTGATAACGTAAACTCTACAACTAAAGAATGGTCATTTACTTTAGATAAATCAGTTAGTTCATATTACTATGTAAGAGTAGACCAGTCTGATAGAGATATAGCTGTAACTTCAGCAATTTGGGCTGGAGATAGGGAAAATGTTGGAATTTCTACAGTAGATTCTGATACAGAAGTAATAGTTGCTGGAGAAGAATTTAATATAGGAACTACTATATATAACAATGAAGCAGTTGCTATAAATAATGTTAAAGTAGAATACTATTTAAATAATGGAACTGAAGCAATAAAGACAGAGATTATTGAATCTATAGCTTCTGGATCAACAGCTGTAGCAAAGTTACCATATAAATTTGATAAAGCAGGAGATTATTCTTTCCAAGTAAAAGTTACTGCTACTGTAAATGGAGTTGAAAGAGAGTTTAAGGGAGCTAAGGAGGTTTCAGTTTTAGGAGCAAATGAAGTTTCTAAGGTTGTAATAGATGGTGCACATCAAAATCAATATGTTTCTGGAGACTACTCAGGAAAGATTACAACTTTAACAGCTTTAATGGCACAAAACAATGTTAAAGCGGTTATAAATAAAGAGCCTATAACAGATGAAGTTTTAAAAGGTGCATCTTTATTAATACTATCAGACCCTCAAAGTAAAGCAGTTACTTCTAGTGGATTATCACCTCAAAAATATACCTCTGATGAATTAGCTGCAATAGCTAGATTTATTGAAAAAGGTGGAAATATAGCAATAACTTCTAAGGCTGATTACGGTGATGCAACAGGTGAATATGGGAATGCAGAACAAGGTAATTCAGTTCTTAAAGCGATAGGTGCAAAAATAAGATTTAATGATGACCAAGCTACTGATGATGTAGAAAATGGTGGTCAAAACTTTAGATTATACTTTAACGACTATAATACAGAAAGCAGTTGGCTAAATGGAATTGATACAACTAAGAAATATAGTTTCTATAGTGGATCAACTCTTGTTATGCCAAAAGATGCTTCCAATATAGACGTTTTAGTAAAAGGTCATAGTACTACTTATGGAAATGATGCTGACAAACAAGGAGATAATACAGCTGTAAATAAAGGTGAGGTTGTTGGTTTAGCTGTTGAAACATTAAGTAGTGGAGCTAAAGTAGTAGTTTCAGGAGCGACATTCTTCTCAAATTTTGAAATGGATGGTTTAGATTATTCAAATTATCAAATAACTGAGAAAGTTATCAAGGAATTGGCAGCAGCTCCAGAAATTCCTGTAAGCAAGATATCAAGTGTTAGAATAGATGAAAATAAAGATAATACTCCAGATAGATTTGGAGAAACTGTAGTTGTTGAAGGATATGTAACAGCAGCTTCAAATGTTGCAGCACCAGGAAATTCATTCTTTGATGTTATTTATGTTCAAGATGATACTGCTGGATTAACTGTATTTGGAGTTTCAACTACATCAGTAAAATTAGGTCAAAAAGTAAGAATTAAAGGAAAAGTTTCATCATATTTGGGAGATGCACAAGTTGCTCTTAAAAATGAAAGCTTAGGATTACAAATTATTGATGAAAATATTAACTTAGTAGAGCCTACTAAACTTTCAACTAAAGATAGTATGTTGGAAGAAAAAGAGGGACTTTTAGTAAAAGTAGAAGGAAAAGTAACTAGAATTGATGGACAAAATATATTTGTAAATGATGGAACTGGAGAATCAAGAGTATATGTTGAAGGATACATTGGAAGTAGTAAAAATCCTGGAGTAGCTGATGAATGGAAAACTAGAATCAATGTAGGAGATAAAGTATCAGCTATAGGACTTGCTTCAGAAGATCCTGAAGGACACAGATTAAGAGTTAGAGATTCAGCTGAAATTGAAAATCTATCTAGCAATAAAGTAACAGGAGTAAGTTTAGATAAAACTTCAGCAGAACTTGAAGTAAATGAAACATTAGAATTAAAGGCTACAATTACACCAGAAGATGCAACAAATAAAGAAGTTACTTGGGCATCAAGCGATGAAAAGGTAGCAAAGGTTGATGAAAATGGAAAAGTAACAGCAATAGGAGAAGGAAAAGCTACAATAACTGTTACAACTAGAGATGGTAACTTTAAAGCTACATCTGAAATAACTGTAAAAGCAAAAGAAGTGCCAGTGGTAAAAGTAACAGGAGTAAGTTTAGATAAAACTTCAGCAGAACTTAAAGTAAATGAAACATTAGAATTAAAGGCTACAATTACACCATTAGATGCAACAAATAAAGAAGTTACTTGGGCATCAAGTGATGGAAAGGTTGCAAAGGTTGATGAAAATGGAAAAGTAACAGCAATAGGAGAAGGAAAAGCTACAATAACTGTTACAACTAGAGATGGTAACTTTAAAGCTACATCTGAAATAACTGTAAAAGCAAAAGAAATACCAGTAGTAAAAGTAACAGGAGTAAGCCTAGACAAAACTTCAGCAGAACTTAAAGTAAATGAAACATTAGAATTAAAAGCTACAATTACACCAGCAGATGCAACAAATAAAGAAGTTACTTGGACATCAAGTGATGAAAAGGTTGCAAAGGTTGATGAAAATGGAAAGGTAGTAGCTGTAGGAGCAGGAAAAGCTACAATAACTGTTACAACTAAAGATGGTAATTTTAAAGCTACAGCTGAAATAACTGTAAAAGAAAGTGAATTGCCAGTAATAAAAGTAACAGGAGTAAGCCTAGACAAAACTTCAGCAGAACTTAAAGTAAATGAAACATTAGAATTAAAGGCTACAATTACACCAGCAGATGCAACAAATAAAGAAGTTACTTGGTCATCAAGCGATGAAAGAGTAGCAAAGGTTGATGCAAATGGAAAAGTAACAGCAATAGGAAAAGGAAAAGCTATAATAACAGTTACAACTAAGGATGGTAACTTTAAAGCTACTGTTGAAATAACTGTAAAAGCTGAAGATTCAGCAAATGGAGGAAACACTTCAGGAAAGGGAGGAATTACATTACCAAGCACAGGCGGAAACAATCCTATGTACGGTTTAATAGTTGCCTTAATTATAGTAGGTGCAGGTGCATTTATGGTATTAAGGAAAAAGAAAAAAGAAGTAAAAGAAAAATAAATTTTAAAAGAGCTGCTAGGATATTTCTAGCAGCTTTTAAAATACTCTTAAAAAAGCAAAAATAATAAGCATTGTACCTGATAGCCATGAAAGGTTTAGATTTGTACTTTCAACAAATTTTCTTCCCATAAATGATCCGAGGAGTATTGCTATAATTCCTATGAAAAGAGCAACAATAAAAACTTGAATATAATTAATATAAATAAGGCTACTACCAAATCCAACTGCTAGACTATCTAAAGAAAGAGCAAAAGCCAGATAAAAAGCTTCTTTAGAAGTAAGTATTTTGGATTTATCAAAATCTGCTTTTGTTTCATCAGCATATACTTGAAGAACAAAATTGAAATCAAATAATTTGAAGGTTAAAGGAGAAGGTTTGTTTGAATTTTTTTTTATATATGATTTAAGTAGACTTTCAAAAAGTCTATATATGCCTAAAGCAAAAAGTATAAGGAAACTTGCTATTTTTGCAACATTAATAGAAATATAATTTTGTATAAATCCCCCAATTACAAGAGAAACCCCTAACATACTTGCTGATATTATATCTATTATAAGAGCAGATGTTAGAGGAATTTTTATTTTATTAGTTCCATATGCAATACTTGCCAGGAATGAATCTATAGATACAGATAAAACTAATAGTATTGTTTCTAACATAAATTTATCCTCTGAAATTATTATTAATTCATAATATGAAAAAAATAATCATATAGTTACAAAATATGACTAAGACAAATAAGAAGATAAAAATAAAAAAATATAAAAAAATAGTGGTAAAAAAGATTTTTTGAATATAAAATATTAGAGAATAACTTAATTCAAAGGAGAATAAAAATGGATAAAAAAGATTTAAACATAAATGAGGAAGAGAAGCAAATAATGACATTCCTAGATGAAGAGGGAAATAAAGTTGAATTTGAAGCAATAGCTAAGATTTATTTAGAGGAAACAGAATATTTACTTTTAGCTCCAATAGATGATGTTAATTCTGAAGATGTATATGTATTTAGAGTAGATGAAGTAGATGGAAAAGAGGAATTAAATTTAGTAGAAGATGATAAGGAATTTTTAGCTGTAAAAAAAGAATATAGAAAATTATTATATTAATCTCAGGAGGTAAATTATGAAAATTGATAAAATTATAAGTATGTTAGATGAAAACTTATTGTCAGACATTGAAGAGCTAAAAAATGAAGAGGAAATGTTTTTAGTAAAATTTCTGTTTGAGTTTGATGAAGATGTTTTAAATGCTGCTAGAAGCTACTCAAATGAGGAAAGTGATTATGAAGAAGAAAGCAGTGAATGGTACACTGAATACTTTCTTCCATATCTTTATGAATATGGAAATGATGAAGTGGTAGACATTATAGAAGAGATAGTAGAAGAGTTAGAAATATCAGGAGAGGTGATGGCTTTTCAAATGGATCCATCAAATTTTGAAGGACTTAAATTCATGGCATTATTCACAGAAGAAGATAGTGACATATCTATAGAAGATGTAGCAAAAGAATTTGTTTGCTAAGATATATATCTATGTGTAAAAATTTCTATTGAATATGATATAATTTATGCTATAATTAAATCATAATAAATCCTGAGATGTACGCTAAGCTTAAAATATTCAACCTACATTGAATATACGGGATTTACAACATCCTTGACGATGTCAGGCTTCAGTAATTCACTTTAAGTGGCAGGAGAAGGCAGAGGATTGGTGAGTTTAACCCACCTGCGAGAAGCAGGTATGAATATTTAAGTGAATGGCATGTTGGGACATATTTGATATTAATACCTCAGTAATGAGGTGTTTTTTGTTTAAAAATATAAAAACTTTTTAAAATAAATTTAAAAAGTTTTTATATTTTTTATTTTTATAAGAAATTAGTATTTGAATAATTTATAAAATAAAATAAAGTAGTTATTACAATACATATTAAATATTTAGTAAAATATTTAAGCAACCTTTTTTAAAGTGTTGCTACCAAAATATTTTCTAATATACTTTTTATATATATTTTTTTGTGATTTACTGATAAGCTTGTCCAAGTCTTGTGAAAGATAAATTATCAGTCTATTACTTGGAGAAAGATATCTTAGTAAGAAGTTAAGTATAGCTTTCTTAATTAGTATTTGTCTTCTACATTTCTTTATCATTTAGTAGCACCTCCATCTATTTACAAATTACATCTCGTTATAACAATATTATACCAAAAAGTATAATAATGTAAAATGAATTCATAAAACAAATAACAACAAATTTATATATAATTTTACTGAAAAATCTTATATTATATGACGTATTAAGTAATAAATTACAAAAAATAGAGAAGTAAATATTTTCATAAAAAATGTAAATATTATCATTTGTCGAAATTATATAAGTTGATATTGACTAAAATAGAGGTTAAAATATAATAAAGACTTAAATTTAAATAATGAAAAGGAGAACTAAAGATGGACTATCAAAACATGAAAATGGATGATGTAATTAAAAGAATTAATGAGCTTTATAAGAAAAGCAAAGAAGAAGGATTAAATGACTCAGAAAAAGAAGAACAACAAATTTTAAGAAGAAGATATATAGATAGTGTAAAAAGTAACTTTAGAGCTCAATTAGAAACAGTAGAACCGAAAAAAAGAAATTAATTGAAGGGTGATAAAATTGTCAGTTACAGTTGAAAAATTAATAAAAGATTTTGATATGGAAGTATTGGTAGAAGGTGAAAAAAATGTAGAGATCTTTGTTAATGATATAAATAGGCCAGGTTTGCAGCTATCGGGATTTTACAACTATTTTGCCCCAGAGAGAATACAGGTAATAGGTAAAGCAGAATGGAGCTTTCTAGAAGCTATGGGGATTGAATTACGTAAAAAAAGAATAGATAAATATTTTAGTTTTAATTTAAAATGCTTAATGATAACAAGAGATTTAGAGCCACAAGAAGAACTACTTAAATCAGCTCAAAAAAATAAGGTCTGGTTGATAAGAACTAAATTAGTAACAACTAAATTTATGAGTAAATTAACTATATACCTTGCGGGAGAATTAGCTCCAGAAACTAGACTTCATGGAGTGTTAGTAGATGTGTATGGTATAGGTATTTTAATAACAGGTGAAAGCGGTATAGGAAAGAGTGAAACTGCTCTTGAACTTATAAAAAGAGGACATAGATTAGTAACTGATGATGCAGTAGATATAAAGGAAATAGATGGAGAGCTTATAGGTACGTCTCCGAGAATAACTATAGGTATGCTTGAAGTTAGGGGGATTGGAATAATAGATGTAGCATCATTATACGGTTTAAGCTCTGTACTTCAAGAAAAAGATATAAAATTACTAATGCACTTTGAACATTGGAAGGATGATGGAGATTACGATAGATTGGGGTTAAATGATGAACGTCAAGATATTTTAGGGGTTAAAGTAAAAAGACTTAGAGTACCAGTAAGACCAGGAAGAAATATTGCAGTAATAATAGAAGCTGCAGCTGTAAATTATAGACACTCACTTATGTCAGATGTAACACCTGTAGACATAATAGAAAGTAGAATGGATAAAATAGTAGAGTAATAATTTACATAATTAAATCTATAATATTTTATGATAAATAAATTTAGGAGGGCTAATTATGGGCAAAAAAGAAGATAAAAAAAATCCTTGGTTAAAGTATATGGAGGATAAAAAAGAAGAGTTATTTGATTTCTGTAATGGGTATATAGATTATATGTCTATATGTAAAACAGAAAGAGAGTGTGTTTTAACAAGTATAGATATGGCAATAGCTCTTGGATATAGAGATTTAGAAGAAGTTATAGAAAATGGAGAAAGCTTAAATCCTGGTGATAAGGTTTTTATAAATAATAAAGATAAAGCTTTAGCATTATTTCTTATAGGGCAAGAGCCTATAGAAAAAGGAATGAGGATAATAGGATCTCATGTTGATTCCCCAAGATTAGACTTAAAACAAAATCCATTATATGAAGATTCAGATCTTGCTATGATGGAAACTCATTATTATGGTGGAGTTAAAAAGTATCAATGGGTTACTTTGCCTCTAGCTTTACATGGAGTAGTTGTTAAAAAAGATGGAACAAAAATAGACGTAGTTATAGGTGAAGATAATAATGATCCAGTTGTAGGAATATCTGATCTTTTAATACACTTATCAGGAGATCAAATGCAAAAGAAAGCCAATGTAGTTATTGAAGGTGAAGATTTAAACCTTTTAGTAGGAAATATGCCGCTAGAAGGAGAAGAAAAAGATGCTGTTAAAGCAAATATACTTAAACTTTTAAAAGAAAAGTATGATTTTGAAGAAGAAGATTTCTTATCAGCAGAAATTGAAGTTGTTCCAGCAGGAAGAGCAAGAGACTATGGATTAGATAGAAGTATGGTTATGGCTTATGGCCAAGATGATAGAGTTTGTGCATATACTTCATTAATGGCACTTTTAGACTTAGATCAAACTAAATACACATCAGTTGTTTTGTTAGTAGATAAAGAAGAAGTGGGAAGTAATGGTGCAACTGGGATGCACTCAAAATTCTTTGAAAATGTAGTAGCAGAGGTTATGGATAGGCTAGGAGAGTATTCAGGATTAAAATTAAGAAGAGCTTTAGCTAATTCTAAAATGCTATCAGCTGACGTAACAGCTGCATATGACCCTAATTATCCATCTGTTATGGAAAAGAAAAATTCAGCATACTTTGGAAAAGGTTTTGTATTTAGTAAATATACAGGAGCGAGGGGTAAATCAGGATGTAATGATGCAAATCCAGAATTTATGGCATGGCTTAGAAATGTTATGGATAAGAGCGATGTTTCTTTCCAAACAGCTGAACTTGGTAAAGTAGACCAAGGTGGCGGTGGAACAATCGCTTATATATTAGCAGAGTATAATATGGAAGTTATAGATTGTGGAGTAGCTCTTCAAAATATGCATGCTCCATGGGAAATAGCTAGTAAAGTAGATATTTATGAAACTATGAGAGGCTATAAAGCCTTTTTAGAAGAAGTATAAAAGTTTAAAGCTTTGAAAATATGAATATTTAAGACTTTTAGCGATTGTATTTAAAAAATAGATTTATTTTATACTTTCCTTACCTTCAGTTTGGAAGTGGACATATATAAGTTTGCGTTGATTTGTAGCAGAGCGACGGAATAAGTAAACTTATATATGTCCACTTTTTTTATTCACATAACTACACTTTTGTGAATAAAATATATAGTATACAGGAGGTATTTATCATGAACTTCGATTGGTCAAGATTTAAAAATTATGGTCTATGGGTTTCTATAATTGCGTTAATACCCATGATTTTAAGTGCATTTGGAGTTAAAGTAGTACCAGAAGGGTATCAAGCAATAGCTAATACTGTGTTATCTATATTAGTTGCATTAGGTATATTAAATAATCCTACTACTGAATGCAAATGGTTTAGAGATGATAAGGTTAATAAAGATGAATTAAAAGATAAAAACAAATAATTAATTAAGTTATAGAGATATTATATTTTAAGTAAAGGGTATATTATCTCTATTTTATTTATTAAAAATATTTGCAAATAGATACCATTTAAAGATAAAATTAAATAGACATAATTTAAAATTTAATAAAATATTATAAAGTGAGAATTGGTATGAAAATTGGGGAATTTAGCAAGATAAATAATATAAGTATAGAAACAACAAGACATTATATGGATTTAGGGCTTATTGTACCATATAAAAAAGGAGCTCAATATGAATTTAATAGGAAATGTCAAGATGACTTAACTAATATATTAGAATTAAAATCATTAGGTTTTACATTAAATGAAATAAAGTCTATATTTATTTATGAAACACTAGGAAAACTTAGTAATGAAGAACAAAATGGATTCTTACAAGATATATTTAAACTAAAGAATGAAGAAATAAGTAAAAGAATAGATGAGTTAAAAATAATAGAAACCAAATTAATTGATAAGCTAAGTGAAATTAATAAAAGAAAAATAAAAAGTAATTTTAATATTGGAGTTGATATAAAAAAATTAGATTTATTACAGTGTATTGATTGTGGAGGGAAGCTAGATTTAGAAGAAGCAAATATAAAAAACAATCAAATATTAGATGGAAGCTTAAGATGCTTATGTGGAAAAAGATATAAAATAAATTCTGGAATATTAATTGTACAAGAGAATTTAATAAATAAAGATAGTGAAAAATGTAAAAATGTTATCGAAAATTATATAAAAGAAACAGATGAAAATCATATTTTAAATATTAGAAAAGACTTGAATTGGACATATAACAAGTTATGTGATATTGATTTCAAAGATAAAGTAATTTTAGAAATAGGTAGTGGACTAGGATTTCTTTTAAGAAACTTATATGATAATTTAGATAGTAGCAGTTTATATATAGCTATAGATAATGATATTCAAAAACACATTTATTTAAAAAACTTAATTGAAAAAAGCAATGTAAAAAAGAATATAATGTTTATTTGTACAGATTTTAAATTTATTCCAATAAAAAGAGAATCTGTTGATTTGCTTTTAGATTGTGCAGGTAGTAGCAACTACTGGTTTGATAAAAATGATTTTTCTATTAAAGACATATTAAAATATTTAAAAGAAGATTCCTATGTTTTCTTATCATATATTTTATTTAAAAAGTTCTCTTTAACTAATTCTATTAAAGAAGAAAATAGAAAGAATTTTAATATTAATTACATTAAAAGCAAATTAAAAGAAAATAACTTTAATATGATATCAGATATAAAATCAAATTATTTGAATAAGCCTAGTGTATATGAAGACTATTTTTCAGATAATGAAGAAGTATATAGCTATTTATTCTTTGGCAAAAGGTAGGGTTAACCCTACCTTTTTTATTATATTCATGAAAAAAAGACTTTATTTAGTATTGATGTTTTGTAGAGACTATATTATAGAATTTAGTTAGAGGTGATTAAATGATTTATTTAAAAAATAAGGAGTATAAAAATATAATTTTATTCTATATAGGACGATTTATATCAATATTCGGGACATCTATATATACTTTTGCAATGAGTTTATATGTATTAAAGATAACTGGATCTAGTCTTAGTTTTTCGACTACATTGATTTTAAGTATATTACCTGTAATTATATTAAATCCAATTGCAGGAGTAATTGCTGATAAATATGATAGGAAAAAGTTAGTTGTTATAGCTGATTTATTAAATGGATTGTTTCTATTTAGTATATATTTAATTAGTATTTTAAAGGGGTTAAGTATAGGGGTAATTTATTTAAGTACTTTTGTTATAACAAGTATAAATATAATATTTGATATCAGTATAGGAGCATCTATACCTAATATTGTATCTAGAGAAAAAATAGTTAATATTAATTCTGGAAGTAGAATAATAGACTCAACATCATCTATACTAGGCCCTATTATAGGTGGAATAATTTTCTCCGCCTTTAATATAAAAAGCTTTATATTATTCAATTCAATATCATTTATATTTTCAGCATTTCTAGAAGTATTTATTGATTTTAAATATTCTAAAAACCAAGAGAAAGATATATTTATTGATAAGAATAAAATAAATTATATAAAAGATATAAAAGAGGGATTTAAGTATTTAATAACTCAAAAGTATATTATCAATATGCTGATAATATTTATAATATTTAACTTCTTTATATCTTTCTCAGTTACTATTCCTATGCCAATTATATTAAATAATATATTAGAGTTATCATCAAAAGGTTTTGGGATAATTCAAGGTTCAATTCCTGTAGGAATGATAGTAGGAGCATTTGTGGTTAAAAATGTAATATCAAGATATAAGATAAATAGTATATTTTCTATAGTGGGAATATTAATGTCTATAAATATAATATTGTTATCAATACCTTTATTATTTGAAGACAACATAAATAATACAAATATATATATTATTTATTATTCAATTGTAATGATTTTTATGGGAGTATGTATATCTTTAGTTGATATTCCATTTTCATATAATATGCAAACTAAGATTGATGAGGAGTATAGAGCTAGATCTATGAGTATTACAATAAGTATAGTGAAAATAGTTGTTCCTTTTTCTTATTTGATTTCTGGGGTTTTACTTCAAAACATTGAGGCTTATATAATAATTATTTTAGGTGGCATATCAGTTCTTTTAATAAGCATTGTGTTTTATTACTACACTAATAAAAAAAATGAAACTACAGGCAATTAAGCCTGTAGTTTTAACCAATCTAACATTGAAAGTATCCAATCTTCTTGAGGGATATGCACATCTCCAACATTTCCATGACTTTTATCATTAGGAATACCATGACAATCAGAACCACATGAAATAAATAAATTCTTTTCTTTAGCTAATTTTAAAAATCTTTTTGTATGGGCTTTAGTGTTTCTAAAATAAATAGCTTCTAAGCCATCAAACCCAAGCTTTAATAAATCTTCAATTGGCGTTTTTCTAACATGTAGTGGATGAGCTAAAAAAGTTAAAGCATTATATTTTTTTAACAACTCAATACCTTCCTTTGTAGAAAGTTTTGTAGATGGAATATAAGCAGGACAATTATTTCCTATAAAGTTATTAAAAATATATTCATGATCATAAGGATATCCAGCATCTATTATAGCTTTAGCTATGTGAGGTCTAGCTATAGTATCTTTTCCATTAGATAAAACTTTATCTATATCAATTTCAATATTATGATATTTTTTAAGATTATCTACAATTTTATAAGCTCTACTAATTCTTTTTTCTTTAAATTCATTTAATATATTATTTAATTCAGGATTGTTATAAGTACTTTTATTAAAAAAACCTAAAACATGAATTGATTCTCCATTGTGTTCTGTTGATAGCTCAATACCTGGGATAAAATTAATACCAAGTTTATTAGCTTCATTTAAAGCTTCCTCTATTCCAGTTAATGTATCGTGATCCGTTAATGAAACATAGTCTAAATTCTTATCTTTTGCCATCTTTACTATATCTCTCGGAGTAAATCTACCATCAGAGCAAATAGAGTGAATATGTAAATCACATTTAAACATATAGTGCTCCTTTCAATAAATATAATATAGAAGTTTAAATTTCAAACTTTTATATTATTATGATATAATTTATTCATTAAAAATATTTTAACACAATGACATGACTTTTAACACAAAACATGGAGGAGATTTATGCTTTTAATGATAGATAATTATGATTCTTTTGTGTTTAATTTAGTTAGATATATAGAAGAGCTAGGTGAAGAGGTTTTAATATATAGAAATGATAAAATGACAATAGAAGAAATAAAGTCCTTAGATATAGATGGAATAATAATATCTCCAGGCCCTAAAGCTCCAAAAGATGCAGGAATATCATTAGATATTATACATAGCTTTAAAGGAGTTAAGCCTATTCTTGGAATATGTTTAGGACATCAATGTATAGGACACTACTTTTCAAGTTCAGTAATTAAAGGGAAAGAACCAGTTCATGGAAAAATAAGCTATATTAAACATTCAAATAAAGATATATTTAAAGATGTAAAAAATCCATTAAGAGTTACAAGATATCATTCATTAATAATAGATGATAGAGATATTAGTAAGGATTTAGAAGTAACTTGCTATACAGAAGATAGAGTAATAATGGGAGTAAAGCATAAAGAATATCCTATATACGGCGTACAATTTCATCCTGAGGCAGAAATGACAGAGGAAGGTCATAAAATAATAAAAAATTTTATAGATATAGCAAGAGCTTTAAGGGGGTATAGATGATTAAAGTAAGAGAAGTAAAAATAAGTTTTAATCCTCTTGAGGTATATAATATTTTCAAAGATGAGGTTAATACAGTATTATTAGATTCATCTAAAGAAGATAAAGTTTTATCTAAATTTTCATTTATAGGTATAAATCCATTTCTAATTTTTGAATCCAAAGGAAAAGAAACTTTTATAAATAAAAAGTTGTTTAGTGGAGACCCATTTAATGTTTTAGATGAGCTTTTAGATAAGTATAAATGTAATTCTAAGAATTATGATAATATTCCATTTATATCAGGTGCAATAGGATATATTTCATATGACACAGGAAGAATTATAGAAAATCTTCCTAATACGAGTAGTGAAGATTTTAATATAAGCGATATGAAGTTTATATTTTATAAAAATATAATAATTTTTGATTTAGATAAAAATAAACAATATATAACATCAATTAGTGATAATAACTGGGATAAAGAAATTGATTTAATAGAAGAAAAGATAAAGTTTGCCCGGGAAATAATAGAAGAAACCTTTGAGGAAAGCAATAAAATTTTTATATCTAACTTTGAAAAAGAGGAATATAAAAAAGCTATTACTAAATTAAAAAATTATATTATAAGTGGTGATGTGTATATAGCTAATTTAACTCAGAGATTTTACACAG
This sequence comes from Clostridium sp. LS3, assembly GCF_055330225.1. Taxonomy (NCBI): domain Bacteria; kingdom Bacillati; phylum Bacillota; class Clostridia; order Eubacteriales; family Clostridiaceae; genus Clostridium; species Clostridium sp. LS3. The sequence continues at coordinate 2,633,336 of NZ_CM143921.1, read as the reverse complement.
AAAACAAAGAGGGTTCTTTTGAAATATATAAGAAGCTAAGAACTATAAACAAGGCTCCTTTTGCAGCTTATATGAATTTTGAAGATTTTCAAGTAATAAGCTCTTCCCCAGAGAGATTTATGGAAATAAATAAAGGGAAGGTAGTTACAAGACCAATAAAAGGTACAAGACCTAGAGGAAGTAATAAAGAAGAGGATCTTAGAAATAGTTTAGAGCTTATGAATAGTGAAAAAGATAAAGCAGAGCTATTAATGGTGGTAGATCTTGAAAGAAATGATTTAAGTAAGGTTTGTAAGCCACATTCAGTAAAGGTAACAGAATTATTTAAGCTTGAAACATATGCAACTGTATTTCATTTAGTTTCTACTGTAGAGGGAGAATTAAAAGATAATGTATCAGCAGTAAAGTGCATAAAAGAATGTTTTCCAGGAGGTTCTATAACAGGAACTCCTAAAATTAGAGCTATGGAAATAATTGAAGAGTTAGAAAAGGTTAAAAGAAATTTTTATACAGGTTCTATAGGATATTTTGATTTTAGAGGTAATGCAGATTTTAATATAGCCATAAGAACTATTATAAAAAAAGATAATAAAGCTTACTTTGGAGTAGGAGGAGGAATAACCTACGATTCCATAGAGGAAGATGAGTATAATGAGACACTAGATAAAGCAAAAGCATTAATGAGGGTATTATAATGAGAAATTTAATTTATAAAAATGATAAAGCTTATATAGATAGTGGGTTCTTTTTTGGAAGAGGAGTTTTTGAGACTATACTTATAAAAAAGACCCCTATATTTTTAAAAGAGCATATAAATAGGTTAAATAATGGTATTAAGATTTTAAAAATAGGAGAACCTTTAGAAGAAAATTATATAATGAGCATAATAAAAGAAATAAATATACAAAATTGTGCATTAAAAATAGTTGTAACTGAAAAAAATATAATATTAGAGCCTAGAGAAGTGTTATATAAAAGTGGGGACTATATAAGAGGCTTTTCATTAAAAACTTCAAATATTATTAGAAATTCTACATCTAAAATAACTTATATAAAATCTATAAATTATTTAGATAATATTTTAGAGAGAGAATCTGCTTTAAAAGAGGGATATGATGAGGTTCTATTTTTAAACGAAAAAGGATATATTTCTGAAGGAAGTACTTCTAATATTTTTATAGTAAAAGACAATATAGTGTACACACCTAACGTAAGGAGTGGACTTTTACCAGGAATAGTTAGAGATTTCATAATTAACAATTATGAGGTATATGAAAAAGAAATAACTTTAGATGAAGTTATGGAATCGGATGAAATATTTATAACAAATAGCTTACTAGGCATAATGGGAATAAGTAAAATTAATAATAAAATTTTAAAGGAAAATAAAGTTACAATAAAGATTAGAGAAAAATACGAATTGAAAATAGAAAATTAGGAGGGGCATTAATGATAGATAAAGAAAAGATATTACAAGGAGTAAAACTGATATTAGAGGGAATAGGAGAAGACACAGAGAGAGAGGGGCTTTTAGATACTCCTGATAGAATAGCTAGAATGTATGAAGAAATATTTTCAGGTATAGGCAAGGAGGTAAAAGAAGAATTATCCAAAGCTTTTACTGTTGAAGGTAATGACTTAGTATTAGAAAAAGATATTACTTTTTATTCAATGTGTGAGCATCATCTTGTTCCTTTCTATGGAAAAGCTCATATTGCTTATATTCCAAAGGGAAAAGTTGCAGGCCTTTCAAAACTTGCAAGATGTGTTGAAGTTTATGCAAAGAAACCACAATTACAAGAAAAATTAACTACTGAGGTTGCTGATGCTATAATGAAATATTTAGATGCAGAAGGAGTTATGGTTGTAATTGAAGCTGAGCACATGTGTATGACTATGAGAGGAGTAAAAAAGCCAGGAACAAAAACTGTTACTACTACATATAGGGGCTCCTTTAAAGAAGATTATGAGTTAAGAAGAGAAGTATTAAGTTTACTAAAGTAGGAGGTAGAATTTTGGAAAATGTCAATAAAATTCTAAATCATACAAAGTATAAAGAATTATTAGATGAGCTTAATGAATTAGAAAAAGAAAGAGAATTTTGTAATCATACTCTCGAGCATTTTTTAGATGTAGCGAGAATTGCCTATATAGATGTATTAGAAAAAGGGTTAAATTATAATAAAGAGGTAATATATTCAATAGCATTATTACATGATATAGGAAGAGTACTTCAATATAATGAAGGGATAGACCATCATGAAGGAAGTGCTATAATAGCACTAGAAATATTAAAAGACACAACTTTTAGTCAAGCTGATAAAGAATTAATAATTAAGTGTATAAAAGAACATAGAAAAGAAAGCCAAGATGAGCTTTCAAAAATTATATACATAAGTGATAAACTCTCTAGAAATTGCTTTAAATGCAAGGCATATAAAGAGTGCTATTGGAGTGAGGATAAAAAAAATAAAACTATAAAATATTAATCTTAGGCATATGAAAATAAATAACAAGTCAAAGATGGGAAGTATATTTTGAGTTAGACAAGGAAACAGGTTCCGCAGATAGTAGAACTATCTAAGGGGTCTGTTGACGCAGTATAACACAAAATAGACGAGCATTCTGACTTATTTATTTTTTGAAGATGCCTTAAGGGGAGAGAAGCATGAAGATAGGAAATAAAGTTATTAATTTAGATGAAAGAACATATTTAATGGGAATTCTAAATGCAACACCTGATTCTTTTTCTGATGGAGGCAAATATAACGAAGTTGAAGAAGCTGTTAAAAGAGCAAAGGAAATGGTAGAAGAAGGTGTTGATATAATAGATATAGGAGGGGAATCAACAAGGCCAGAAGCAGAATATGTATCTGAAGAGGAAGAAATAAAAAGAGTAGTTCCAATAATAAAGGCTATAAAAAAAGAACTAGATGTTATAATATCAATAGATACTTATAAAAGCAAAACTGCTGAAGAAGCAATAAAAGCTGGTGCAGATATAATAAATGATATATGGGGTTTTAAGAAGGATAGTAATATGGCTAGAGTAGCTGCTGAATATAATATTCCATGTATATTAATGCATAACAGAGGAGAAAAACCATATACAAATCTAATGAAGGATGTTTTAGAGGATTTAATAGAAAGTATAAATATAGCCTTAGATGCAGGAGTAAAAAGAGAAAATATAATATTAGATCCAGGAATAGGTTTTGCTAAAAGCTATGAAGAGAACTTAATTGTTATGAATAACTTAGAAAAGATTGTTAAAATGGGATATCCAGTATTGCTTGCAACTTCAAGGAAATCTATGATAGGTTTTGCATTAGATCTTCCAGTTACTAAAAGATTAGAAGGAACTATAGCAACAACAGTTATGGGAATAATGAAAGGCTGCAATATTATTAGAGTACATGATATTGTTGAAAATAAAAGAGCTTGTATAATGACAGATAAAATACTAAAAATGAAATAGGGGGGAACTATGGATAAATTATATTTAAAAGATGTAGAGATATTTGCAAATCATGGTGTTTTTAATGAAGAAAAGTCCTTAGGTCAAAAATTCATATTATCTTTAGAGCTCCATGTTGATTTAAGTGAAGCATCTAAGAATGGTGATTTAACAAAGTCAGTTCATTATGGAGAGCTTTGCCATAATATAGAGAAGGAGTTTCAAAAGGAAAGCTATGATTTAATAGAAACAGCAGCAGAAAAAATAGCAGAGTATGTATTATATAATTATGATTTAGTTAAAGGAATAAAAGTATTATTAAAAAAGCCATGGGCTCCAATAGGTAGGCATTTAGATACAGCAGCAATAGAAATAAATAGAAGCTGGCATAAGGCTTACATTGCATTAGGTAGTAACATTGGAGAAAAAGAAGAAAATATAAAAAAGGCAATAGAAAAAATTAAAGATAATAAAGAAATAGAAGTATCAAAGATATCAACTATAATAGAAACTGAACCTTGGGGATATGAAAATCAAGATAGTTTTAAAAATGCTGTTATAGAAATAAAAACTATATTAAATCCAAAAGAGCTTATGACTTTATTATTAAATATAGAAAAAGATATGAAGAGAGAAAGAATAATAAGATGGGGTCCAAGAGTAATAGATTTAGATATTATTTTCTATGATGATTTAATAACTAGCGATGATTTTGTGACAATACCACATCCTAGAATGGAAGAAAGAGAGTTTGTGCTAGCTCCATTAAATGAAATAGCTCCTAATATGATACATCCTTTAAATAAAAAAAGAGTTTTTAGAATGCTAGAAGAAATTAAAAATTAAAAATTAAAATATTAGAGACAGTATATAGATTTTGATTTTACACAAGATCTATATACTGTCTTTTTTAACCTTCAAATCCATTTGACACCTTTTTTATATACTCACAAAATTTATATAAATTATAATAATCTGAAACTTCCTCCATTGAAATGACATCTTCTTCATAAATTCCATCCCAAGGGTACAAGGAAACTAACTTATCATTATATGCATTTATAATATATTTTGCATCTGAAAATTCTATTATTAACTTATATTGAGGAACAAGTCCTTTTTCTACCTCAGCATCATAATTTTTTTCGTTTAAAGAATCTATAAATTCAGGTAAAATGCTATGTTCTTCCTGACTAACATTATAATACTTATATATATCTAAATCAAAAATTTTAATATTATAAGGTTCTTTGTTGTTAAGTCTTTCATGTATTTCATTTGTATAGTAATTAATATTAGGTTTGGTATTTGGCCTTATGTATTGAGCTGTATTAATATTGCAACCAGGTAGAAAGACTATCAGCATTATAAGGATACAAGTAATAAAATGTTTCTTCACGATATGCCTCCTAAAATAATAAGTTATATATAAACTTATTCTGTAAAGAAAGAGTTTAGAACATTTTTACTTAAAAGAGAATAGTATAGATTAATAATAATTTTCCTTGGAGGAAGGGTGAAATACGGAATAGATATAAATAATACTAAAGTTCTAAATGCTATTTCACAGGAATTAAAAAAAAGTGGCAATTTCATTGTAAACTTATCACAAGAGGAAAATAAAAATCAAGGACAAGCATTATTAAAAAAAGTAGTAATAGCAAATATAACTAATATAGATTTTTATATTGGAATAGAATTCAATAGAGATATTTCAAAATGCGAGATATTTTATGATAACAACGAAAAGTCTAAAAAATGTAGTGAAATGGTAAAAAATATTATTCGTAAAAATTTTCAAAATATAACTTGTGAAATAGGTGAGCATCTTTATTTACTTAAGAACACAAATGCACCAGCTTTATATATTAAAGTACCTTTAGAATATGAATGTACAATAGAAAAATTATATATAGAAGAGATAGTTAATGTATTAATTAATTTGGAAATATGAATTGGAGAAATAATGTTTATGAGAGATTTAAATATGACATAAAATTGCTAAAGATAGTTTTATGTCATATTTTTATGAAATTATATAATTTTATATTTGTAATAAAATTAATGATTCCGTAGTAGAAATAATTAATAACAATAATAGGGAGAGTATTATGCACATAATAGCAACAATAGGACCAAAATCTACAGATAAATGGGTTATTAAAGAACTTATAGAAAATGGAGCAGACATATTAAGATTAAATTGTTCTCATTTTAATAAAGAGGAATTTGAGCAGGTAGTAAAGGTAGCAAGAGAAATAAAAGGAGATTTACATATACTGGTTGATTTGTGTGGAAAAAAAATAAGAGTATCTAAAGAGTTAGATTATATATATAAAATTTATAGTGGAGAAGAAGTATATTTTTGTGGAGAGGATTTTTATAAAATTATTGAGATTTCAAAACTTAAGGAAATGAAGCTTATTCCTCTAACAATAGAGACAGAAGAAATAATAAAAAGTGATATAAAGGCCATTTCAATGAAGGATAACTCAATGAACTTTGAAATTATTGAAGTAGATAAAGGGCTAATAAAGGCTAAGGTTCTTAGAGGAGGAATTATAAGAGGTGGAAAAGGATGCAATTTATCTAATATATATAATAACAAAAATTGCTTAAGTAAAAGTGATAAAGAAAGCATACTATGGGCTTTAAATAACGATATAGATATTATATGTCAATCATTTGTTGAAAGTGAAGATGATATAAATCTAGTAAGAGATTTAATTTCTAAGGAAGTTAAGAAGAATAGTTGCGATTTATGGGCTAAGGTGGAAACACCAAGAGGAATAAATAACCTTGAGAAAATATTAAAAGTAGCTAATTCAATAGTTATAGGAAGAGGAGATTTAGTTCCAGAAGCAGGAATTCTAAATGCTGTAGATCTTCAAGAAAAAGCTATTAATATAATAAAAAGAAATAATAAAAAGGTGATAATAGCAACACATTTATTAAATAGTATGAAAAATGGACATCCAGCTACTTTATCAGAAATTGAAAGTATTCGTAAGTTTGTAAAAATGGGTGTTGATGGATTTTTATTAGCAGGAGAAACATCTATAGGAAAAGTACCTATTCAAACAGTTAAATTTCTAAAAAGTGCAATAAATCATTATGATGAATAGGAGTTTTGTATGGATAAAAAAATAGAAACAATTATTAATTCAGTATTGTGGGTGATTTTAGGCGTAGTAATGATTTTATTGTTTTTATATGTATATAAATGGGTGGGATAACCACTCTTTTTTATTCTTTAGGAAATTATAAAAAGTTTATTATGTGGATAACTTTTTATAATTTCCTTCCTTCAGTTTTTAAGTGGACATACGTAAGTTTGTGTTGACTTGGAGCGAAGCGACGGAATAAGCAAACTTACGTGTGTCCACTTTTTTATTATAAAGTAAATAATAAATCAATAAGTTAATAAATTAATAAATTATATTAAAAAAATAAAGAAAAATATTTGATTTTACTGTATAATAAAATTAAAATAATGGCAAAAGGGGTAGATAAGATGTGTAATATAGTACATATTGAGCAAAGTGGCTTCTTTTCTAAATTAGTTGAGAGAATAGTTTTAGAAAAGGGTTATAGATACATTAATGTTAAAGATTTTTGTGAAGCAAAAGAAATCTTAGATTCACAAAATGTTAGTCTTATAATAACATCACTATATTCTAAATGTGGAAGTATCGAAGACTTTATAAAAGAGATAGATAAAAAATTTGATATACCTATATTTGTAGTAACTAGTGATGATATGGGAGATACTAGAAAAGACCTAATTAATCTTGGAATAAGTGAGTACATATTAAAAAAAGACTTAGAGGAAGAAATAAAAAAATATTTAGATACTGTTTTTAGAGAAGATGAGTATATTAAGGATCTTCAAGAAGTAGCTATAGCTATAGTAGAAGATAATGATTTTTTTATAGATTTAGAAAAAGAAATATTAAAATCTAGAGGAATAACTAATGTAGACTATTATAAAGACGGGAAATCTTTAACAGAAAGCGGAAAAAAATATGATATATATCTAATCGATATTATATTGAAGAATGAATTTGGAAAAGACCTTATTAGAAAAATAAGAAGGAATAATATAGATGCATCAATAATAGCCGTAACTGCATTAGATAGTAATAAAGCTTTATCTAAAATACTAGATAGTGGAGCAGATGATTTTATAACTAAACCAATAGATGAGGAATTGTTTATAGCTAAGTTAAAATCAAATATAAGAATCTATAATCTTCAAAAAAAATTAGACAAGCTTAATAAAAATTAAATTTCTTAAGAAAAAAGAAATACTTTCTTATGTCTTTTGTAACAATATTGACATAAAGATATAGTAATATATTTATATAGTTGTTAGCGCAGTTTAGCAATTAATAATTTATCCCCTTAATAAAAAAATGATATCCAATTTTGGATATCATTTTTTTATATATTATTCTTTAGAAAAGCTTTCACAATTAGTTTCACTATATAACTTAACATCACTACCAGAAACATTTATAGAATTTAATGAACATAATTCATTTTCGTTATATCTACAAGTGTTAACTTTACAAACCAAACAACTACAAGGCTCACCCTCATCATAAGTATTATTAGTTAAATTTCCGTAAATAGCTCTATCTAAGAATGATGCACAACATGTATCACATTCTTTATCTGAATTTTTTCCAACAACATTTGTACGATTGGAAAAACAAATATTTTCTTTATTATGAGAACAATTATTTGCACTACAATAAATTTTTTGCATAAAAATCTCTCCTTTTTAACAATTATTAATTAAAATATCTATCTAGCAAGCCTTTAAATGCACAACCATGCCTAGCTTCATCTTTACACATTTCATGAACAGTATCATGAATTGCATCGAGATTATTTTGTTTAGCTAAATCAGCAAGCTTTTTCTTACCATCACAAGCACCATATTCAGCTTCAACTCTAGCTTGTAAATTTGCTTTTGTATCGGCAACAACAACTTCACCTAATATTTCAGCAAACTTAGAAGCGTGTTCAGCTTCTTCGTAGGCTATTCTTTTATAAGCTTCAGATACTTCAGGGTATCCTTCTCTATCAGCTTGACGAGACATGGCTAAATACATACCAACTTCAGTACATTCACCTATGAAGTTAGCTCTTAATCCTTCTAAAATATCAGAATCAATATCTGCTAAAGTTCCAATTTTATGTTGGTCTGCCCATTTCATTTCATCAGTAATTTCTTGGAATTTTTCAGGTCCTACTTTACAAACAGGACAAAATTCAGGTGGATTATCTCCTTGATGGATATAACCACAAACGGTACAAACAAATTTTTTCATTTAGAATCCTCCTTAAAATAAATTTAGATAATGATCTAAAATGTAATAGTAGTATTTGCTAAAAATCATAAAAAATACATAATGTTATAAAAATATTGAAAAAGTTGTATTTTTAAATGAAAAATTTCTTTAGTTGTATATTTTATCTAATATTAAAATTGAATAAGGAAGTAACAAGCTAAATGTTATATATTTATTTGTATTTAATACTATATTTTGTTAAAATATAAGGGTAAAAGTGGAAAAATGTAGAGATGCAGATTGTAAAGACATTGAGCGGAGGATGAATTATGAGGTTTATAAGAAGTTTACTTAAAGTGATAAATGAAAACTTAAAAATTAAAATAGGATTATGTGTTTCTTTAGTAATAATTTTAATGTCCGTAATTATAGGAGGGATGATTTATTCTAACAACATAAATAAGAAAAATCTATCTCTAAAAGTAACCACAAAAAAAGTAAGTGCTCTTGAAAAAGAAGATAAAGCGAAAACTCTAGAAAATGAAAAAGTTGAAAAGATAAACTCCATAAAATCTAAGATAAAAGAGTTGGATGCTAATATAGATTTAACAAAGACTGAAAATGATATAGATAAAGATTTATTATTTTATGAAAATTTGTATAAGGATTTATTAGCAAAGAAGGAAGAGGAAGAAAAAGCAAAGAAAGAAGAAGGACAAAAAAATGAAGAAGACAACAATAGATTGATAGAAGATAATAGTAGTAATATCTCTACAGGAAATAGTAATTCAAATAATATTTTAGAAGAAGTAATAAAGCCACAGCCAGAAGTGAAACCGGATCCAAAGCCAGAAGTAAAACCGGATCCACAACCAACACCAGATCCACAACCAACACCAGATCCAGTACCAGAAGTAAAGCCAGATCCGGAACCAGAAGTGAAGCCAGATCCACAGCCGGAAGTAAAACCAGATCCAGTGCAAGGAATAAAACCGGAATTGTAGAAAGAAGTAAAGTAAATAAAAATTTATTCAATAATAGAATGATTTAAAAAGGGTAGGAAGACAATCTTTCTACCCTTTCAATTTCATATTGTTTAAAATTACCATAAATAAAAAAAGCAAAAAGGTAAATCATAAGATGTAATGAATTTTTTAATTAATACAAAAACATCAAGTTACAAGGAGGAAAATAAATTGGAGCATAAATTGAAGAAATTTTTATTTCTTTCTGTAAGTATATTTCTTATTGCTTTTATATACGCACAAAATATGGAAAGTATATCTGTAGAATCTATGATAGAAAATAATGAAGAATTTGATGTAAACCAGAATGGAAGTTATGATAATAAAAAAGTGATATATTTAACTTTTGATGATGGACCAAGTTATAAAGTAACAAATAAGATTTTAGATATACTAAAAGAAAAAGAAGTAAAAGCAACATTTTTTGTAATTGGTAATCAAATTGAAGATAGAGAAGATACATTAAAAAGAATTAATAATGAAGGTCATAGTATAGGATTACATACATTTAGTCATAAATATAACTGCGTTTATTGTAGTGAAGATATATTTATAAAAGAAATGGTTGATTGTCGTAATGAAATAAACAGAGTAACAGGAACTTCACCAAATATAATTAGATTTCCTGGAGGGAGTTATAAGCATTTAAATAAGAAATATTTAAAAAGACTACATGATAATGATTTTAAGATATATGACTGGAATGCAGATTCTACAGATGGCTTAAATCCAAAACTAGCACCTAGTAAAATATATAGAAAAGCAACAAAGGGAAGTGAAGATTTACAAACTATAAATTTACTTATGCATTGTACAGATATGCATAAGAATACCTGTGAGGCACTTCCAAAGATAATAGACTACTATAAAGAAAAAGGATATGAGTTTAAAATTATTGAAGAAGATACGCCAGAGATGTATTTTAGAGTATCATAAGATATAATTAATAAACAAAATACCGTATTATTCAATAAAATGTACCCCTTGTAAAGGACATTATGAAAAAGACCGTGCTAAGTTAAGAAGATGATTTCTGTATTGAACAGGAGTCATCTTCTTTAAGTTCCATTGATATCTATATTCATTATAATAAGTCATATATCGGTCTATCTCATTTATAAGATCTTCTAAAGTTTGACACGGCGTTATGTTGACCTCATCTTTAAAATGTCCGAAGAACGATTCCTGCGGCGCGTTGTCCCAACAGTTACCGCGCCTAGACATAGATTGACCCAAGCTGCAATCTTTTACTAGCTTTTGAAATTTGGGACTTGTGTAATGTGCACCTTGATCTGAGTGAATAAAAGCTTCATTATGAATTTTTACACGTTCTGATTTTTTTAGATTAGTAAGAGTATCTATAACTATATCTAAAGTAAGGCTTTCAAATACGTTGTAGGCTAATATTTCATTAGTAGATGCATCTTTAATGGTCGACAAATAAGCCTTTTTACTCCTATCTTTATAGAATAAATAAGTGATATCAGTAAGTAGTACTTTACCCGGAATATTTTGTTTGAAATTTCTATTAAGTAGATTGGGTAAGACTTTATGTTCTCTGGTTGCTTTTACCATTCTCCTATATGGATTTGCTTTTCTATGAGGACAAACAATATTATATTTTTTCATAATTCTACGAATACGTTTTAGATTATATACAATTCCATATTGGCCTTCCAATGTCATTTTTATTTGCCTGGCACCTTTTTTACGATTTTTAAAATTAAATGCAGCTAAAACTACATTTTTAATCTCTAGGTCCTTATCGTTGTGCTTGCTACGCAAGCATTCGGATTTTGATGAAAAATAATTATAATACCCCGAACGTGACACACCAACTAATGCACATAAATAACTAGTCATATTTTTTAGTTTATATCTTTTAATTACTGATTTAATAAGAATAAATTTTTCTTTTGCTAATAAAACTATTTCTTTTTTCTCATCCTCCTTTCCATCATATCGAGCTTTTTTAGTAATTCATTCTCAGCCTTAAGTAGATTGTTTTGCGCTTTAAGACGTTCATATTTTTCTTCTATAGAAAATTCTTTATCAATAATTTTTCCTGGCTTACCTTTTCTTGAATCATCTAATCCATGTATACCATTTTTCTTATATGCAGCACGCCATCTCTTACTTATTGACTCAACTCGTCCAATTCCTAATATGCTTATTACAAAACCATATTCTTCAAATATCTTTCGTGGGAATTTTCCTTTTTCGTATTCTGATATAAAAATACGTCTAAATTCATTCGTGTAAGTAATTGATCTTTCACTGACACTCTTTACATATTTATTATTAGCTAATAATTCTATTTCTTCCTTCGTAAATAACTTGCTACTCATCTAATCCACTCCTATCGTTATGTTTTATTATACATAAAAAAACCTATAAAATAGACATTTTTTAGTTGTCTATCTTATAGGGTACATTTTACAAAACTTAATATACGGTATTTTTTATTTTATAGTTATAAGATATTGAAGATAAATAATAAATTAATGTTTTTAAAAATAAATAATTAGTTATGTGAAAGGATAAATATTTATAAATTAAAATACTATAATATAAAGCAAATTTTATATTAAAGAACAACGATGTAATGCTAAGAATATATTAAAGTATACAAAAGTGAGAAAGTTTTTAATTAATAAGTCTAATATTTGATAGGGGGAATGAAATTAATGAAAAAATATGGAGTTTATGTCCCAATGGCAGGATATATTTATAAGGAAATTGAAGCGAATGATAAAGAGGAGGCTTTAAATAAAATAGTAGAAGAAGGATATGACTATGAAGATATAACTGGATTAGTAATGTATAATGATATAGTTAAAGAAGTAATTGATGAATGGATTAAAGAAATAGATTAGTAGCTATAATTAGAGTAAGAAAGCAATATAATATATAATTTAGTGTAAATAAAAAGAAGTGACTTTGGTTGTTACTCCTTTTTATTTTATGTTAGATGATAGGGATATTAAATTAGTGTGTTAAATAGATAAATAAAAGGTACATTATTAATAATATACCTTTTATTTATAATATAGGTGCAAATTTAGTTTATCATTCCATAGTTGATTCAGTTTTTATTGTATTAATATCAGCTTGAGAAGCTGGCTGAGCAGGTTTATAGTATCCTTTTTCCTTTGCTTTTTGATAAATTGTATATTGACGTATTTCATCTTGATTTCTCATTTGTTGTACTGTTTGGCGCAATTCTTGATTGTCTGTTTGAGCTATTATACTAGCATATCCGGTTAAACTACTATTAATCATACTTAAATAATCATTCATTATATCTTTTTCTTTCATTTTAAATACCTCCTATTTTAAGAATGAAATTAATTTTTCTTTACTAGTTCTCGCTTCTTGAGCATCTCTTTGAAGCATTTGAGTTATTTGAGGATCGGTACATTGTTTTGCATATTCATCAAGCTTATTTGCAATTGTTCCATGGGCACCTATAAGATGTCTTAAATTTTGTAGTTCTAATTGATTTAAATTACACATAAGATCACTCCTTATTTAATAGTTCTATACTATTATGGCAATTAGCAATTTTAATTATTCTTATTATAAACAAAATAACTAACTAGTAAATTATGAAAGAATTTATCAAAATTTTTAATAGACTTACTTCATTTATAAAAGAGCTTAAAATTGAAAATATAAAAGGGGGGAATAAAAATTATAAAATAAGTTAATGTAAATAATCATAAAATAAATGTATTTACAAAAGGAGAAGGGAATGTAACTGTAGTTTTTACTGGAGGACTAAATGAGTCAAGCGCTTATGCAGATTTTTATCCTCTTTATAATGTAATTTCAAAACATGCTAAAGTAGCTGTTTATGATAAGCCAGGACAAAATAATCAAAAATTATTACCCGATGATTTGAAAGAGTTATATATGTCAATGACTCTTAAAACTATGTATAATAGAAATATTATAGATGAAAGTAAGATGGCAAGTAATAATGCAAAAATAATTTTAGACAACGGGAAATTAGGAGATATTCCCCTTAGAATATTTACTGCTGAAAGTAATACTTTAGCAATTCCTGAATGGGAAAGTAGTCAGATAGACTTGAAGGAGTGGTCTACTGATAGTACTCAAATGGTTGTTAAGGGCTCAAGACACTCTATACATCAATTTGAGCCTGATATCATAAATGATGAGATAATAAAATTAATAAAAGAGTATTAGTATCTAAAGTACAAAATAACTAATAAAAATACCGTATTATTGAAAAAAGAATATGCAGTATATTTTATTATTCTGCAATTATAAAATATTAAAAAAGAAATTGAAGAGTTTTATGCGAAGTTAAGTGGAATACTAGAAGTATTTGAGCTTAGAGGTGATATAAATGTTAATAGGTATAGGACTATGGTTAATAGGTGTGGCTTTAATACTAATGTTTATTAGAGGAGCCACAAGAAAAGGTGGATAAAAGAAAATATGTTCTTTGAAATTTGAAAAATATGGTATAAAAAATATGTAATATAATATATAATTTTTATATAACTTAATAGATTGTTTTATGTAGAGGGGGAGGTTACAGGTGGAAGTTGTGAGTGGTCTCCAGAAAAAGGATTTGTAGATAGAAGATAGTATATATCCAATGTTATGTTATTTTAATAAGATTAAAATATTAGAGATATTATCAAAAGAAGTAAATATAAAAAAATACAAGAAAAGAATCTAAAATAGGTAAATATTATAGAGCTTATTTAGATATAGAGTAGGTACTAAGAAACGTATTGAAGTAACTACAAGGAAGTGATATAAATGTATTGTGTAATACAAGAAGTAGAACTTAAAAAAGAAAATGCTTATGGAGAATATAAGGAATTAAAATCTACAGTTAATGATTTTGTTATTTCGGGAGAGAGAAAAATATCATATAGTCATACTTATTCAGATGAAAGGTTTAGAAGACCTATAAAGAAGGCTTATAGAATAAGTATTCATAAGAGCTATAGAGCGGATGGCAAGGTTAAAAAGAAACAATGGGTACTTGGTACTATGGATTATTATTATATAGCAACATTTGATGGATATATAGGAGGCTTCTGTGATTTAGAGGAGAGAGCAGAAACAATAGGTATTACAGTAGATGAATTATTTGATATTGTATCAGTTAAGCTAGAGCCATTAAGGGAGAGAATAGAAAAAGAATATAAAGAAACAGAAGAATATAAAACTTATAAAAAACACAGAGAAATACTAACAAAATATTTAGAAGATAAAGCGAAATTTGAGAAAGTATATGGTTCAAATAGTTACGATTATTGCTATGATGTATTTGGAACTCTTAGAAATAAAGAAATACTAGAGAATATAAAAAGTCAATATGAAGCAGCTAAAGAGCAGCAGCGTAAAGAATCTGAAAACTTTAAAAATAATTACAATAATTATAATTCATATGGTAGTTATCAGAGCAATAAACATAGTAACTACAATGAGGAAGATAAAAGTAAATATAAGAAACTATATAAGACTTTAGCAAAAGCATATCATCCAGATATATTAAAAGATAATGGTGAAATGATGAAGATAGTTAATAAGCTAAAAGAAGAATGGGGTATATAGTAGTTATCAAATAAAGTTATGTAGTAACTACACTTAAAGCTTTGAAATCTTTTGTATTAGAGCTTATATGAAATATATATTATTAATTTAAAAGTAGGTGAATATAAGTAGTGGGAGAAGAAATTTTGAATAAATGTTGTTGTGAAAATACAAGGAAATCTTCTTGTAATATTGAAAAAAACAATTTATGTCCTGTGTGCAAAAAACAGGGTAATCCTGTAAAAAAAATAACAGTAAAACATATGGTAGTTGAGGAACTAACTGAACAAGTTAGAGATGATGAGTATTCCTTATGTATGAGTGAGGAATGTGATATTACTTACTATAATAGAGAATCTAATATTAAATTTAATAAACAGCAGATAAGAGTACCAATATGGTTTAAAAAAGATGCAGATCCTAAATATGTCTGTTATTGTAGTAAAGTTACAGAAGAAGAAATAATAAATGCTGTAGTGAAAGATGGAGCTACTAATATGGCAGAGGTTTTAAAAATTACTGGAGCAATGAGTAATTCACAATGTCAGAATAAAAATCCATTAGGCAAGTGCTGTCATCAAATAATTCAAGATGCGATAGATAAAGGACTATCAATGAAATAAAATGTACCTTCTGTGAAGGAAGGTTTAAAAAATTAATTTAGGGAGAAGACATATGAGCATAAAAATGATACACCATATATGCATTCAAACAGAAAAATACGAAGAATCACTAGACTTCTACACAAGAATATTAGGATTTGAAATGGTTAATGAGACACCAAATTTTCATGGAAGAGATTTTAATACGTGGGTAAAATTAGATAACTTTATGATAGAACTTCAAACACCTAAAGAAGGTGATAAATTTAATAAATGGAGTTCTTTAAATGCTGGACCAGTTCATATGGCGTTTATGGTTGACAATTTAGAACAGGAATATGAGAGAATTAAATCTTTAGGACATAATGATTTCAAACTAAAAAATGGTCAAGTTGTTTATAAAGTACTTGGAGAAAGCCTATTTAAAATAAAGGCTCCAGAGGGAACTGAAATAGAAATTAGAGATACTGAGATTAAATAAACTTTCTACATTGTAGTAATGTTATTTAATAATCAGTACTTAAATAGTATTAAGAAGTGTTAGGAGTTAAGAAAATGATACAATCAGTTGTCCATATAGCTCTAGTTGTTAAAGACTATGATGAAGCTATAGAATTTTATACGGAGAAACTTCACTTTACATTAATTGAAGATACATATCAACCTGAACAAGATAAACGTTGGGTAGTTGTGTCACCACCTGGTTCTTCTGGAACTGCGATATTACTTGCAAGAGCATCTAATTCTAAGCAAGAGGAATTTATAGGTAATCAAGCAGGGGGTAGAGTCTTTCTATTTTTAGGTACTGATGATTTTTGGAGAGACTATTCGGAAATGCTTTCAAAAGGTATAGAATTTGTAAGAGAGCCTAAAGATCAAACATATGGTACCGTTGCGGTATTTAAAGATTTATATGGGAATCTATGGGATCTGGTTCAGTTTAAAGAAAATCATCCTATTGCAAAACGAGTAAAATAAACAATTAAATATACAAGGCAATAGTATGTTTTGTTCAGTAAAGAAGGATAAGGAGAATAATAAATATAAATTTTATATATGTAATAGATATAGTGATAAAAAAACAGGAAAAGTAAAAAGTAGTAATAAATATAATTAGTACCCCACTTGAGAACATAGAAGGCTTGTAAGACCATGGTAATTATATCAGTTTAGACTGAATAATATTCTGTGGCCTTTTTATTTTTAATAAATATAAGAAATTTTATTGATTTAAACAATAAAATATGTTCTTTGAAAATTGAATAATGAGGTATTAAAAGTAATTACAGTAATAAAGTCGAAATATTAATATAATTCTATATTTAGGAACAATTATGTAATACTATGAATATACTAAAGTATACAAAAGAAGAAGGTGATTAATGTGGGCTTTGGATTTGGCGGATTCGGATTTGGCGGATTCGGATTCAATAGATGTTGTTGCTGTTGTTGTTGTAGAAGACGTAGAAGACGTAGAAGACGTAGTTAAATTATACCATTAATTAATTGACTATAGCTAAATTAATAAATTAAGATACCGTATTATTCAAAAATGAATATGCGGTATTTTTATATTTAAATAATAAATTATTGGACTACATAAGTAATCCAATCTATATAAAATATGTTCTTTGAAAATTGAATAGTACGGTATTTAGTAGAATATGCTATAATAAATTAATAGTTGTAAAATATTGTTTATTTAAAAGGGAGATAGAAGTATGAGTTCATTATTAAAATTTATAGCTGGGATAGGTGAAATTACTATGTTTATTACACCATTTACATTAGTAATAGGAATTATCAATGCTATAAAGAAACCTAAAGGAGAATCAAAGGGATATACAATAATGGCAGTAATAAGTGCGTATTTAATTATTGTTCCTTTAATCTGGAATTCTTCAACCTTATAAAGGCATAATTAAATACTTATAGTGATACCGTATTATTTAAAAAGAATATGCGGTATTTTTTTATTATTAAGGAGGGATAGAATGGATAAAGAACTATTTAGAAAGACAGAAGGAAAGTTATATGGATATTATAATAAGATAAGTAAATAAATTTATTAATAATTATAATTAATATGGTAGTTATCAGAGCAATACACATGGTAACTATAATGAGGAAAATAAAAGTAAATATAAGAAAGCATATAAAACTTTAGCAAAGGCATATCGGATATAGCAAAAGATGATGGGTAAATGATGAAAATAGTTAATCAGCTAAAAGAAGATTCAGGTATATAGTAGTTATTAAATAAATTTATGTAGTAACTACACCTAGATCATTGATATAACTAGCCTGTAAAGATGTTTTATGCTAAAACAAACATAAACATAATAATTAAATAGAATTAGTACCACACTATTTTAGTGGATGGTTTTATATAGGAGGCTGTAGGAGGTATATCAGTTTAGGCTGAAGAATATTCTGCTGTCTTTTTATTTTTAATATAAGCAGTTTTTATTAATCTAAATAATAAAATATGCTCTTTGAAAATTGAATAATACGGTATATAAAATCATTTATCTAGCTATAAGTATATGGTATAATTTGTATATTAATAATCCGTGATTGTAAAATATTGTGATGATTTTATAATAATTTAAGAGGTAAATAGAAATGAAAAAAGTATATAACTTATTATTTGTTTTACATGTATTTGTGGGTTTAGGAGCCATAGGTGGAGGGAGTATGGCTATTCTCAATCCACAGGGGCCAGGGGGAATATCCACCGAGGTTTTAAAAAATTCACCTTTTAGTAATTTTCTTATACCCGGAATTATCTTATGTACAGTAATCGGACTTGGAAATGTATTTAGTGCTGTATCAATTATTTTTAAATCAAAATACCAAGGATATATAAGTAGTATTGTTAGTTGGGCTTTAGTAGTCTGGATTATTGTTCAATGCATAATGCTTGAAATGATTATTTATCTACATGTTATA
The DNA here is from genome assembly GCF_055330225.1 of Clostridium sp. LS3. Taxonomy (NCBI): domain Bacteria; kingdom Bacillati; phylum Bacillota; class Clostridia; order Eubacteriales; family Clostridiaceae; genus Clostridium; species Clostridium sp. LS3. Next base: position 2,614,420 of record NZ_CM143921.1, on the reverse strand, counting down.
TTTTTTATAATAGGTTTAGTCCAAGCCTTTTTATCAATTATTATATTGTTTAAACAGCATTTATTTCCTACAAGCATTATTCTAAATATTATAACAAAATTAGAAAATAAATTTCCTGAAAGTATTATTCTGAAGATTATAGCTAAATTAGAAAAGAAGTTTTATGGAATGTAAGTTGAGTTATTTCGAGATTTTCTTATAATAAGTAACAACTATATAAACAAATAATTTTTTGAAAAATATCGTATTATTCAGTAAAATGTACCCCTTGTAAAGGACATTATGAAAAAGACCGTGCTAAGTTAAGGAGATGATTTCTGTATTGAACAGGAGTCATCTTCTTTAAGTTCCATTGATATCTATATTCATTATAATAAGTCATATATTGGTCTATCTCATTTCTAAGATCTTCTAAAGTTTGACAAGGCTTTATGTTGACCTCATCTTTAAAATGTCCGAAGAACGATTCCTGCGGCGCGTTGTCCCAACAGTTACCGCGCCTAGACATAGATTGACCCAAGCTGCAATCTTTTACTAGCTTTTGAAATTTGGGACTTGTGTAATGTGCACCTTGATCTGAGTGAATAAAAGCTTCATTATGAAATTTTACACGTTCTGATTTTTTTAGATTAGTAAGAGTATCTATAACTATATCTAAAGTAAGGCTTTCAGATACGTTGTAGGCTAATATTTCATTAGTAGATGCATCTTTAATGGTCGACAAATAAGCCTTTTTACTCCTATCTTTATAGAATAAATAAGTGATATCAGTAAGTAGTACTTTACCCGGAATATTTTGTTTGAAATTTCTATTAAGTAGATTGGGTAAGACTTTATGTTCTCTGGTTGCTTTTACCATTCTCCTATATGGATTTGCTTTTCTATGAGGACAAACAATATTATATTTTTTCATAATTCTACGAATACGTTTTAGATTATATACAATTCCATATTGGCCTTCCAATGTCATTTTTATTTGTCTAGCACCTTTTTTACGATTTTTAAAATTAAATGCAGCTAAAACTACATTTTTAATCTCTAGGTCCTTATCGTTGCGCTTACTACGCAAGCATTCGGATTTTGATGAAAAATAATTATAATACCCCGAACGTGACACACCAACTAATGCACATAAATAACTAGTCATATTTTTTAGTTTATATCTTTTAATTACTGATTTAATAAGAATAAATTTTTCTTTTGCTAATAAACCTATTTCTTTTTTCTCATCCTCCTTTCCATCATATCGAGCTTTTTTAGTAATTCATTCTCAGCCTTAAGTAGATTGTTTTGCGCTTTAAGACGTTCATATTTTTCTTCTATAGAAAATTCTTTATCAATAATTTTTCCTGACTTACCTTTTCCTGAATCATCTAATCCATGTACACCATTTTTCTTATATGCAGCACGCCATCTCTTACTTATTGACTCAACTCGTCCAATTCCTAATATGCTTATTACAAAACCATATTCTTCAAATATCTTTCGTGGGAATTTTCCTTTTTCGTATTCTGATATAAAAATACGTCTAAATTCGTTCGTGTAAGTAATTGATCTTTCACTGACACTCTTTACATATTTATTATTAGCTAATAATTCTATTTCTTCCTTCGTAAATAACTTGCTACTCATCTAATCCACTCCTATCGTTATGTTTTATTATACATAAAAAAACCTATAAAATAGACATTTTTTAGTTGTCTATCTTATAGGGTACATTTTACAGTAATGGATTTTACGGTATTTTTATTTCTCAATTCTAATAAATGAGTGGACTACATAAGTAATACACTCTATATAAAATATGTTCTTTGAAAATTGAATAATCCGGTATTTAAATATGGTATAATTTACTTAAAATAGAAATGTAAATTTGTTCAGATTTCTAATGGAGGTAAAAATAATGGGTATAATTGCGGTGCACTTTTATCCGATAAAAGAAAGAGATAGTATTTATTATGAAATGAATCTTGAGAAAGAATTAAACCTTGGAGAAAATGAGGAAATAGAAGAAAAATTAATAGATGTTATTGGAAATGAAATTTCTTTAGATTGTATAGATTATCTATATGATTTAGAGCAACATTATGTTATTTACATGAAATCAATAAATGTACTATCCTCTGTTAAAAAAATTTATAAATTATTGGATAAATTACTTCCACAAAATAGTGAAATTATTATAGAGATAAGTATATGTAATTCAGGAAATTATACTGTGCAAGAACCAATTTATAGTATACAGAGAAATTTAGGAGATAAAAATGGATGCAATAGAAATACTCAATGCTAATTATAATGGAACTCAAGAAAGTTTTATATATTTTCTTCATGAAGAATCAAAATTTCATAAAGAAAGTTTTTGGGATTATTATATTTGTCTTGTGGAACTAAGTAGGCAATCTATTTCTAATGGGATCGATAATGAAATTTCATACAAAATTATTTTTACTTATGGATATATATTAGAAAGTATTGCGCATCACTTTGACCCAAATGATTTGTATAAGATTAAATATTTTCCTAGGAAAAAATATAATTTATATCTTGAAAGACTTAGATTTGCAATGGATGGATATTTTTTAGGAAGGATTTATGAAGAAGATATTTTTGAATTAAATAATCCAAATTTATAAAGTGTGGATTTTATGATGAATTCTGGTCATATTAGAACATTATCAAGTTGAAATTGTTCTAATATGGGCACAAAGAGAGTATGTTTAAATCACAATTGTAGAAGAAAGAGAAGTCTAAATTAAAATAAAAAAATATTAAGAGAAATGTGGAGGAAAAAACAATGGAAATTAAACCGCAGACAATAATTAAAATGAAAATAATCAAAAAGAATGGATATTGCCCTATATTTAATGAAGGAGATGAAATAACTATAAAAAAACATTGTTTTGATATCTCCGAAAACAAATTACAGAAATATTGTTATGCAACGCTAACTGATATTTATCCGAAATATTCAAAACTCAGAAAAATGCCAATTGGAAGTAAAGATATTTTTAAGTGTAGAGATAATGGAATTATTGAAATTGAACTTGAAAGATATGAAGATGAGTTATATGATTTTGAAAGAAAATAATAAATAGAAATATAGTGTTAAATCTCAAGGTATATGGTGGTTTTGTAAAACTCAATTTTAAACGGTGTAGAACTTTTAGCACATTAATTAATAAACCTAAAATTTGTAATATCAGCTTTTATAAATATATATTATATTCAAGAAAGGTTTTTGAAATGAGAAGCCTTACTTGAAGGTAATTCAGAAGCTTATTTATATAATTGATAATGAATCAATTCCATCCTTTAAAGAAAATATCAGAGAAAGTCACAATTATTTTGACAGCACTTTTTAATTCGCATACTTCTATAAAGGTACAATAGCTATAAAATCAAATAATTTCTTAAAATACCGTATTATTCAAAAATGAATATACGGTATTTTTATATTTGAATAATAAATGAGTGGACTACATAAGTAATCCACTCTATATAGTAGAGGTAAAACTAAGAAAAATAAAAAATAAGCTTTTAAGAAATAAACACGTTACCATTACCAACTATTACAAGTCTATAGTCTGGCTTTAAAGGAATTAAATTATATTTATCAGAAGTAGGGGATAGATGAATTGATTGCAATAAATTTTGATTTTCATCAAAAACCTGAATAAAAACACCACTATTTTGAGATATATTTTGAACAATATATTTATTTTCTGGTGAAAAATTGAAATCAGCTGCTTTATAAACGCCTTCATTAAAGATATTTACAGCATATGCAGATTGAGTAAAAATACCAAATGATAAAGATAAAGAAATTAAAAGCATAGCAATGAGTTTTTTCATTAGCAAAACCACCTTTCAAGGTTATTTTGGCTAGATAGATAATTAAATATACATAATAGATTAAGTAGAGATAGAATGGATAAAGAACTATTTAAAAAGACAGAAGAAAAGTTATATAGATATTATAATAAGATAAGTAAATAAATTTATTAATAATTATAATTAATATGGTAGTTATCAGAGAGATAAACATAGTAACCACAATGAGGAAGATAAAGACAAGTATAAGAAGATATATAAAACCTTAGCAAAGGCATATCACCCCGATATAGTAAAAGATGATGGAGAAATGATGAAAATAGTTAATCAACTAGAAGAGGAGTGGGGTATATAGTAGTTACCTAATAAATTCATGTAGTAACTACGCTTAAACCATTGATATAACTAGCTTTTAAAGAGGTTTTATGCTAAAACAAACATAAACATAATAATTAAATAGAATTAGTACCACACTATTTTAGTGAATGGTTTTATATAAGAAACTGTAGGAGGTATATCAGTTTAGGTTGAAGAATATCATGTGGTCTTTTTATTTTTAATATAAGCAATTTTTATTAATCTAAATAATAAAATATGTTCTTTGAAAATTGAATAATACGGTATCATTGTTAGATATATATATATTCCAAATTATACATTTAATATAATATATTGTATAATTTATATAAATTTGTGAGGTGAAACAGATGGATATAGAAAAGAGTAAGGAGCAAAAAAATTATTTTAAGATTATAATTAGTGCATTAGTTGGTACTATATTAGGGATAATAGCTTATTCAAATAATTGGTTGGGTTAATAATGTCGAAAATAAGTATATATTTTAAATTACAATAATTTGCTTCCATAACTTAATTTGATAATCTATAAAAAATAGAGGAATGGACCACATAAGTAATCCACTCTATATAAAATGGTTTAATTAAGAAACAAATAGCTTTCCATTACCAATAATTGAAACTCTATAATTAGGTGATAAGGGGAGTAGATTATATTTTTTAGATGAAGGATCTAAACGGATGGTTTGCATAGTAATTAAATTTTCATTAAAAACCTGGACATAAACCTGATCATTATTAGATATATTTTGGATAATGTATTCATGTCCAGATGGAAAATTAAAATCAGATACTTTATATACTCCTTCAGTATATACATTAGAAGCAGGATTAGGCTGAGCTTTAACAATATTAAAATTTAAAAATAAAGAAACTAAAATAACAGAAATAAATTTTTTCATTATAATAACCACCTTTCAAGGTTATTTTGGCTAGATAAGTATTTAAATATACAGAAATGTATAGATTAAGGAGAGATAGAATGGATAAAGAACTATTTAGAAAGACAGAAGGAAAGTTATATAGATAATATTATAAAAGAAAAAGCAAAATACATGAGATTAAAGAAAAAATAGCTTGTCTAGAAAATAAAAGAGAAACATAGAATATGATATTAGATATTCAAATGTAGTTATAGATTAGTATCAAAATGGAATAGGAATAAATAAATTAGTCTACCCTTTTTTTTACTGTCCTTGGCAAAGGATACAGTTTAAAATTAAATGGTAGATGCTTTTAATATATTCTTTTTTAGTATATTATTATATTAATAGTAACATATGGAGGGGTATGTATGAAGGATATAGAAAGATATGTAGCATTATTATTATGTGTTTTAGGGATCCTTTTTGGGGTGTATTATCTTTATTTAGGTAGTTATATAAAAGCTCTACTATTCTTAATACTTGGTATTGGTTGGGGTTATATTGTATTTTTAGGAAATCGTAAAAGATCTCGCAGATGAACTATATAGAAAACATTAAAATAAAGAATATACTTAGTTAGTATTTTAATTAAGCACTTACTTATGTAGGTGCTTTTATTATCATTGTAACAAAAGTGGGAAAAAGAAAAATGACCTTATCAAAAGGTGTTTAAACCTACTGATAAGATCATTTCTTTTAAATATTGGTGCCGGCAGTGGGAATCGAACCCACACGGTTTCCCGCATGATTTTGAGTCATGTGCGTCTGCCAGTTCCGCCATGCCGACTGACTGCAAAAATTATTATATCAGATGTGGATTAAAATAGCAAGAAGTAAAATTTTATACCATAAAAGACATTTTTTTATAAGATTATATTGTTAGAGTTATATTCATCTGTTATTATAGATATAGGATAAATTTATCCCAGTGGGTATAGATTTGTCCCGATTACTTGTAGTCTACATATATTAAAAAGGTGTTCATAAACCTAATAAGACTATAGCAATCTATAATTAGGGAGGAGATATAATATGATGTATTCAAGAGAAGTTGAAGAAATGTGCGTTGTTGCTAAGGGACCAAATCATGGGTCTGCGCCAATTCCTGTTGAAGGAAGATGGGTACAAGCTAAAGAGGTTAAAGACATTTCAGGATTAACTCACGGTGTGGGTTGGTGTGCACCTCAACAAGGAGCTTGTAAATTAACTTTAAATGTTAAAGATGGGGTAATCGAAGAAGCATTAGTTGAAACTATCGGATGTTCAGGTATGACTCACTCAGCTGCTATGGCGTCAGAAATCTTACCAGGAAAAACTATATTAGAAGCATTAAATACAGACTTAGTTTGTGATGCTATAAACACAGCTATGAGAGAATTGTTCCTTCAAATAGTTTATGGAAGAAGCCAAACTGCTTTCTCAGAAGGTGGACTACCTATAGGAGCTGGACTTGAAGACTTAGGAAAAGGTCTTAGATCACAAGTTGGTACTATGTACGGAACAGTTGCAAAGGGATCAAGATATCTAGAAATGGCAGAAGGTTATGTAACTAAAATCGCTTTAGATGAGAACAATGAAATTATTGGATATAGATTCGTTCACTTAGGAAAGATGATGGAAATGGTTGCTAAGGGAATGGATGCTAACGAAGCTATGGAAAAGGCAACAGGCCAATACGGCAGATTTGACGAAGCAGTTAGAACTATTGATCCAAGACACGAATAGTTTGAAGGGGGAAAAGTATTATGCCATTATTTGAAAGTTATGAAAGAAGAATTAATCAAATCACTCCAGTATTAGAAAAATACGGAATGACTAAAATAGAAGATGCAAAAGCTGTTTGCGATGAAAAGGGTATAGATGTTTACGATATCGTAAAATCAACTCAACCAATCGCTTTTGAAAATGCTATGTGGGCTTACACTTTAGGAGCTGCAATAGCTATAAAGAAAGGTTGCACAAAGGCCGCTGAAGCTGCTGAGGCTATTGGAGAAGGCTTACAAGCTTTCTGTATCCCAGGATCAGTTGCAGATGATAGAAAAGTTGGTTTAGGCCATGGTAACTTAGGAGCTATGCTTTTAAGAGAAGAAACTAAATGTTTTGCTTTCTTAGCAGGACACGAAAGCTTTGCTGCAGCAGAAGGTGCTATAAAGATAGCAGAAAAAGCTAACAAAGTAAGACAAGAACCATTAAGAGTTATATTAAATGGTTTAGGTAAAGATGCTGCATACATCATATCAAGAATAAATGGATTTACTTATGTTGAAACTAACTTTGATTTCTACACAGGTAAATTAGAAATAGTTAGAGAAGTTCCATACTCAAAGGGACCAAGAGCTAAGGTTAAATGCTATGGAGCAAATGACGTTAGAGAAGGTGTTGCTATAATGCATCACGAAGGAGTTGACGTATCAATTACTGGTAACTCAACTAACCCAACTAGATTCCAACATCCAGTTGCAGGAACATACAAAAAAGAATGTGTTGAAATGGGCAAGAAATACTTCTCAGTAGCATCAGGTGGTGGTACAGGAAGAACTCTTCACCCAGATAACATGGCTGCAGGTCCAGCTTCATACGGTATGACAGATACTATGGGAAGAATGCACTCAGATGCACAATTCGCAGGATCTTCATCAGTTCCAGCTCACGTTGAAATGATGGGTCTTATCGGAATGGGTAACAACCCAATGGTTGGAGCTACTGTTGCTGTAGCAGTTGCTATAGAAGAATCAATGAAATAGTAAGTAAGACTTTAAAAATATAGTACACGTTATGTTAAATTTGACATAACGTGTACTTTTTTTATGCCTAGAAAGGAGTATTAATGAAAAAAAGATTAACTATTAGAAGAAATAATTTTAATACTTTTGAAGATGGGTTCGAAGAATTTATAGCTGGTTTTGTAAAGAGAGTGATCTAAAGATTTAAAAGAATATGAAGCGGGAGAATTAGTAAGTTAGGTGGGGTATATTTCTAAATATAAAGCAGTAATATAATAGTATAGTTTACATAAATATCATAATATTATTTTAAAATTATAAGATAGACTCATAATTATATTGTTTTTTAGTATACATTTAAGGAGTGAGGTTTTCTTGTAAAAACTAAATAAATAATTAATTGGAGGTTTAGATATGAATAAACTTATGCAAATTTTAGTGTTCTTAATAATAACGGTATTCTTAATTTTTAATCCCATTTCTTTAACGGGTATAAATAACAATCTAGTAAAGGCTGAAACTATTACTGATGCTCCAATAGCAAATTTTATGGTAGTTTCTGATATTCATGGTTACTTAGATAATTTAAAAAATGCCATTACCGATGCAAAAAATAATAATTGCAGTGCAATAGTATTTAATGGGGATTTAACAGAGTCAGGAAGCGATTCTCAATACAATTCATTAATATCTACTGTAAATACAAATATAGCAAATAGTACACTTTCACCATATTATGTAACTGGTAATCATGATCTTAGATGGTTATCAGGAGGATATAATGAGGGGAAAAATAGATTTTTATCAAAAACAAATATGCCAGGTATGTATTATGATCAATGGATTAATGGGTATCATTTTATCTTTTTAGCTTCAGATCAAGATCTTAAAGATCAGGCAACACTTTCAGATACTCAATTAAACTGGTTGGATACAAAGCTTAGTGAGGATGCTAGTTCAGATAAACCAATTTTTATTTTTATACATCAAGCTTTGGTTAAAACAGTATCTGATACCTATCCAGAACAAGGATATAATAAGTCATATCCTGATGGAGTTGTACAAGATCAGCAACTTAGAAGTATTTTAAGTAAATATCCTCAAAGTATTCTTGTTACTGGTCATACTCATGCTCCTGTAACATCAAGTATGAATTTTTTCCCATCGTCATCATTTAAAATGATTAATGATGGTACTATAAAACAAAGTCAAGGTCTTCTTTTTAATATTTACAATGATAAGGTAGTTATTCAAGGAAGAGACTTCTCAAATAAAAGCACAGTATCAAGTTGGACTATTAAATATGGTGCGCCAGAAACACCTTTTGATAGTAATGCCTATTATACTATAAAAAATATTTTTAGTGAGAAAGTAATGGACGTAAGAGGTGAATCATATGCAGATGGTACAGATATAATTCAATATTCACCTAATAATAAATTAAATCAACAATGGAAATTTGTTAGTACAGAAGATGGTTATTACAAAATTGTAAGTAGATTAACTGGGAAGGTTGTATGTGTTACTAATGATTCTCTAGATAATAATGCAAAACTATCTCAATGTACAGATACTGGTGCTGACAATCAACTTTGGAAAATTGAAGATATGGACGGCGGAGTATATAAGTTTGTAAATAAGAAAAGTAGCAAAATAATTGATGTTCCTGGAAGTTCAACTTCAAATAGCACTATCTTAATTCAATATTCAGATAACAATACAGCTAATCAATTTTGGAATATTAAGAGAGTTGAATAAAAATGAAATTTAATTATTATCATTTTGTTAATTAGTTATGACTAAGGTTGAAATGATGTTCTTATAAAGTTTTAAAAGTATAAGTCTCATGCATGATTTTTATAAGATGTGCATGAGATTTTTTATTCTTTGGGAAATTATAAAAAGTTTACCCTGTGAATAACTTTTTATAATTTCCTTCCTTAAGCTTTGAAGTTCACCTATGTAATTTTGCGATGACTTGGAGCGAAGTGACGGAATAAGCAAAACTTACATAGGTGAACTTTTTTATTAAAGTAGTTAGTATATTATATCAGAATTCTAAAAGTATGAATTATTAGTAGAGTAATAGTTATTAAAACTTTGTTGGTGGTATAAATAATATAGTATGTCTATTTATTAGAGAAAATAACGATGCTATTATAAAAAATAGTGACAAGTACTAAAGTTGAAAAGAAAAAGAGGAAAATGTACAAGAAAATGATGAACTATAGAAATAATAGTACTAAATAATTATGTTATAATAATTAAAATGGTATAAAAAATGTTTAACGGAGGTATTTATTTTGGGAGAGGATATTATTTTAAAACCTATAGGAATTATTCACAGTGAATTTAAGGATATAAAAAGCATACCTATTCAACCTACTGGTGATAATGCTGATAAGGGTAGAATAGAAGTAGACTCTAAGTATTTAGAAGGGCTAAAAGATTTAGATGGATTTTCACATATAATAATTATTTATAATTTTCATAAAGCAGAACAAGTTAAACTTACTGTAAAGCCATTCTTAGATGATAATACTCATGGAGTTTTTGCAACTAGAACTCCAGTTAGGCCGAATCATATTGGAATTTCCATTGTTGAAATTGATAAAATTAATGAAAATAATATTTTTGTGAAGAATATTGATGTATTAGACGGTACACCTGTAATTGATATAAAGCCTTTTGTTCCAGGATTTGATGTACCTAAGTCAGACATTAGAATAGGATGGTTAGAAAAAAGTATACAAAATGTTGCAACAAGGCTTTCAGATGATAGATTTAAATAAAGTTTATATTAGCCTTGTGCTTAGAAAATAATCTAGGCACAAGGCTTTTTAGCATATTAAATTATCTTTCGATGTTTAAATATCATTGTATGAATATCAAGTTTCTATTATCTAAATCATTAATATTCGATTGTAAATTTCCCGAATTATAAGTCTACAATTACTCGAAAAATAAAGTTATGTAAATATTATCACAAAAAATAATTTAAAAAAATAAAAAAATATTCGCATATATACTTGGCATTTATAGAAAAATGTTGTATTATAGTTCAGGGAATTATAAAATAATACGAAAGAGGGATAAGATGAAGGAAACATCAAAAACAAATAAATTATTAGATAATTATTTTGGATTAACTGAAAAAGGAACAAATGTTAGAACAGAGCTTTTAGCAGGTGTTACTACGTTTATGACAATGGCTTATATATTAATAGTTAACCCCTCAATACTTTCTGCTGCAGGAATGGATAGTGGAGCGGTATTTACAGCAACAGCAGTCTCAGCAGTTATTGCTACATTAATAACAGGGTTATATGCTAACCTTCCTTTTGCTCAAGCACCTGGAATGGGTTTAAATGCTTTTTTTGCTTTTACAATAGTAGTACAGATGGGATATTCATTTCAATTTGCATTAACAGCAGTTTTTTTAGAAGGTATAATATTTATTCTACTAACTTTATTTAATGTTCGTGAAGCAATTGTGGATTCAATTCCTGACAATATAAAGAAGGCAATTTCAGTAGGTATAGGTCTATTTATTGCTCTTATTGGTTTAGAGGGAGCAGGAGTTGTGGTTAAAGGAGAAGGGGTTTTAATTTCTCTTGGTGATATAACACATGGACCAGCATTACTTGCTATTATAGGAATAGTTATAACAGGTATATTAATGGCTAGAAAAATAAAGGGTGCTTTATTTATAGGGATGATAGTAACAGCGATAATAGGTATTCCTATGGGAATAACACATCTTCCAGAAGCTGTTTTAAGTGCTCCACCATCAATAAGTTCTGTATTTATGAAATTTGAATGGCATAATATATTTTCAGTAGATATGGCAATAGTATTATTTACATTATTATTTATGGATATGTTTGATACTATAGGAACTTTAGTTGGAGTTACTACAAAGGCTAAAATGTTAGATAGTGAAGGTAAGGTTCCAAACATTAAGAAAGCTTTATTTGCAGATGCAATAGGAACAACAATTGGAGCTTGTCTTGGAACTAGTACTGTAAGTACTTTTGTTGAAAGTGCATCAGGAGTTGCAGAAGGTGGTAGAACAGGTTTAACTGCAGTATCAACAGCTATTATGTTTGCCTTTGCTTTATTCTTTGCTCCTTTATTTGGAGTAATAACTCCAGCTGTAACATGTTCTGCTTTAGTTTTAGTAGGTTTATTTATGTTAGAACCTATAAAGGAAATAGATTTAGAGGATTGGACAGAAGCTCTTCCAGCTTTCTTAACCATAATAATGATGCCATTAGCTTATAGTATTTCTGATGGAATAGTATTCGGAGTTGTTTCATACATATTAATTAAATTATTTACAGGTAAATATAAAGATATAACTATACCAACAGTGATAGTTGGAGTAGTATTTGTTTTAAAGTTTATAATATAAATCTGTAAAGCATAAAAGCTTAGGAATAATTTATTAAATATTCTTAAGCTTTTTAATATTATAAATAAAAATGAGGGAATTTGTAATATCATAAGAATTTTTGTTATATTATAAGAATATAATATAAATAATCATTATAAAATGAAATATTATCAATAAAGTGTTAAAAAAATATCAAAATAATAAATTTATATTTAGTATAAAAATTTTAATATTGTGAGAAGATATTGAGATTGATAAAATTATTAGGAATTAATTTTTTATAATTTAACAATTGAGGAGGCACGTTATGGGAGAAGACGCTAAAAAAATTAGGTGGTATAACCTTGCGTTAATGGCCTTTGTATCTGTTTGGGGATTTGGTAACGTAGTTAACAATTTTGCAACACAAGGCTTAACCGTAGTTGTATCATGGGTATTAATAATCGCTTTATATTTTGTACCTTATGCTTTAATGGTAGGAGAGTTAGGCTCAACCTTTAAAGATGGAAAAGGTGGAGTAAGTACATGGATTAAACAAACTATGGGACCAACTCTTGCATATTTTGCAGGTTGGACTTATTGGGTTGTGCATGTGCCTTATTTAGCTCAAAAACCTCAGTCTGTTTTAATAGCTCTTGGTTGGGCTGTAAAACAAGATGGAACTCTTATAAAAGGAATGAATACACTTGTAGCACAAGGCTTAACATTAGCAGTATTCTTAGTATTCCTATGGATAGCTTCTAGAGGAGTTACATCACTAAAGAAAATTGGAACAATTGCAGGTACTTCAGTTTTCGTAATGTCTATGTTGTATATATTACTAATGGTAGCAGCACCTGCAATAAGAGGTATAGAACCTGCTACTACTAATATAACTATTAAATCAATGATGCCACAATTTAATTTTGCATATTTTACAACATTATCAATGTTAGTATTTGCAGTTGGTGGAGCAGAAAAAATCTCTCCATATGTAAATAACATGAAAAATCCAAGCAAGGAATTCCCAAAAGGAATGATTGTATTAGCTGGTATGGTTGCAGTTTCAGCTTTACTTGGATCAATAGCTATGTCAATGATGTTTGATGCAAATAATATTCCAAAAGACTTAATGATGAATGGACAATACTATGCATTTCAAAAGTTAGGGGAATATTACGGTGTAGGTAATTTCTTATTAATAATATATGCTATTGCAAATATGTTAGCTCAAATTTCAGCGTTAGTATTTTCAATAGATGCTCCGCTTAAAGTTTTAATTGCAGATGCTGATGAAAATTATATACCAAGAAAATTAACTAAAACTAATAAATATGGGGCTCCAATTAATGGATATATAATGACAGCTGTATTAGTTGGTATATTAATAATAGTTCCAGCTTTAGGAATTGGAGATATGAATTCATTATTTGATTGGTTACTAAAGCTTAATTCAGTAGTTATGCCATTAAGATACTTATGGGTATTCTTAGCATTTATTATGCTTAAGAAGTATTCAGATAAGTTTAAGTCAGACTATAAATTTGTAAAGAATAATAAAATTGCACTAGGCTTTGGTATATGGTGCTTCTTCTTTACAGCTTTTGCTTGTATAATGGGTATGTTCCCAACTGGAGTAGAACTATACTCAAAGGATTGGTGGTTTAGAATATCACTTAATGTAATAACACCATTTGTATTATTAGGATTAGGGTTAATACTACCCAAAATTGCAAGAAAAGATAAAACTACATCTTAATAACATTAAGAGTTATAATAAACCTTTTAAAGAAATAAATTTTATCTCTTGTTGAAAATAATTTTTTGCTATGGTATAATAGTTTTAATGTAGTGAAAAATAACAATATTAAATAAAAGAGGTAGATTTATTATGAGTAATGGATTGAAGACAGGATTATACATAGTTAGTACAGTTTTAGTAGTAGGAGTAATAACAGTTTTAGCTGTGCAACTTTTAGTTTGGGTGCTACCTATTATATTAGGTTTATATATTTTCTTTAAAATAAAAGGATATATCAATAATAAAAAAGGTAAAAGCTCATCAAGTACTAGTTACAATTCAGGAGCTCAAACAAATTTTAGTAATGACTATTCAACTAAAGTTGACGATTCTGTTGGAGAAGTAATTGATGTAGAATATGAAGATGTAAATAATAAATAATAAATAATATTGTAGAACTCAGCATTTGCTGAGTTCTTCTATTATATAATAAGGGGAGGATATTGTGAATTTTAGGAAGCTTAAGATATTTTATGAAACTGCTATATACTTAAATATGACAAGGGTTGCAAAGGAAATGTATATAAGCCAGCCTTCTATAAGTCAGAGCATAAACGAATTAGAAGCAGAGCTGGGTGTAAAGCTGTTTGATAGAATAGGAAAGAAATTATTTTTAACACATGAAGGAGAAGTATTTCTAAATTATACTAGAAGAATACTTAATTTATATGATGAAAGTGTAAAAAGTATTAGAGATTTTGCAGATAATAAAAAAGGAAAAATAATAATTGGAGCAAGTACAACTATAGGAATTTATATATTACCAGATATAATTAAAGATTTTTCAAGCAAATTTAAAGATATAGAAATATCACTTATAATTGAAAATACAAAAAATATTGAAAAGCTAATACTTGAGAATAAAATAGATTTTGCCTATGTAGAGGGAGAAGTCCACTCTGATGAAATACATAAGGAAGTTGCTTGGAAGGATGAATTAGTATTTATTTGTGGTGATGAAAATAAACTTAAAGATTTTAATGTTGTTTCAGCTAAAACCTTAGAAAGGGAAAAACTTATAATGAGAGAAGAGGGGAGCGGAACAAGAGAGCATACAGAGATGTTTTTAAAAAAGAATAAAATAAACTTTAATACCTTTTTAGAGCTAGGAAATACAGAAGCAATAAAAAGAACTGTTGAAGCTAACTTAGGTGTAGGGTGCATATCTTATAGGGCAATAGAAGATAATTTAAACCTTGGAAAATTATTTTACTTCAGATTAGAGGAAGGAAAAATTGAGAGAGATTTATATTTTATAATGCATAAGGATAAATTTATTTCAAATAATATGAGAATATTTATAGATTATGCTAAGAAGAAATATTCATATATAAGTAATTACTTATCATAATAATAAAATAATAATAGTTTAACTTTTAATTAATAATATTTATAATTAGTCTAGAAAACAAATGATTTAATTTATATATTTAGGAGTGAACATATAGTGAAAAAAGTAAAAGGTATATTGCCAGGATTAATAATTTGTCTAGTTATAGGTATTATTTCTCAGGCGTTAGGTAAAAAATTTTCTACAGTAGGAGCTGCAACTTTTGCCATATTTATTGGAATATTAGTTGGAAATACTATATTTAAAGGAAATAAATATGATAGTGGAACTAAGTTTGCAGAAAAAGATCTTTTAAACTATTCTATAGTACTTATGGGGGCCAATTTAAACTTAAGTGAAATATTAAAGCTTGGATTTAATGGACTTATATTTATAATAATACAAATGACATTAACAATTACAGCAGCATATTGGATAGGGAGAAAACTTAAATTTAATAGAAAGTATTGTTTACTTATGGCATCAGGAAATGCTGTTTGTGGATCATCAGCTATAGGTGCAACAGCTCCTGTTATTGATGCAGATGAGTCTGATAAGGTAATAGCAATAACTATAGTAAATGTAATAGGAACTATAATGATGATTTCATTGCCTTTTTTAACAGCTTTTTTATATAACAATGAAGCACTGCACACATCAGCTTTAATAGGAGGAATTCTGCAATCGGTTGGACAAGTAATAGGTTCTGCAAAATTTATTTCAGATGATGTTGTAAAATTAGCAACTGTTTTTAAAATAATAAGAATAATATTATTAGTTGCAGTGGTTTTAGTTTATGAAAAAATAGATTTTTCTAAAGAAAATAATAATCAAGAAAATAATGATAAAATAAGTGAGAATGAAGAAAGAATTGAAAATAAATCAAATAAAAAGAGAAGAATAAATATTCCATGGTTTATTAATGGATTCTTTATAATTTGTATATTATATACTATAGGGCTAGTACCTGAATTTATATCCGTTAGCTTTAAATGGATTAGTAGTAACTTTGAAATAATAGCCCTTGCAGGTATAGGGATGAGAGTGAAAATAAATGATTTAGTAAAAGAAGGACCAAAGGCAATGCTTTATGGAGGTACTGTAGGGGTTTGCCAAGTGATTTTCGCTGTAACTCTTATTTCATTCTTATTCTAAAACTATATATAAATACTATTAAGTAGAAAATAAGATTATAAAGGTATAGCAATTTTTGCTATACCTCTATTGCATTATGAATTATATTAGTTTTATATATTTAAATATAATTGTAAAATAGAAGGTTATAATGTATAATTATTTTTAAAATTATACACTTGGGGGGCTAAAAATGAATAAAATAAAGATGAAAACACCATTAGTTGAAATGGATGGAGATGAAATGACAAGAGTTCTATGGGGCATGATTAAGAAGGAACTTTTAACTCCATTTATAGATTTAAAATCAGAATATTACGACTTGGGATTAGAATATAGAAATAACACTAATGATAGTGTTACAGTAGAGGCTGCAGAAGCAATAAAAAAATATGGTGTTGGAGTAAAGTGTGCAACTATTACAGCAAATTCAGCAAGAGTTAAAGAATATAACTTAAAGGAAATGTGGAAAAGTCCAAATGGAACTATAAGAGCTATATTAGATGGGACAGTATTTAGAGCACCGATAATAGTAGACTCTATTAAACCCTATGTAACCACATGGAAAGAGCCTATTACAATTGCAAGACATGCTTATGGAGATGTTTATAAAGATGTTGAAATGAAAATAGAAGGCAAAGGAAAAGTTGAGTTAGTTTATACTAATGAAAATGGAGAGGAAAAAAGAGAACTTGTTCATAATTTTAATGGAGATGGAGTAGTTCTTGGAATGCATAACTTAAATAAATCTATAGAAAGCTTTGCAAGAAGTTGCTTTAACTTTGCAATAGATACAAAGCAAGATTTATGGTTCTCTTCAAAAGATACTATTTCTAAAAAGTATGATCACACCTTTAAGGATATTTTTGAAGAAGTATTTAATAAGGAATATAAAGATAGATTTAAAGAGTTAAATATAGAGTATTTTTATACATTAATTGATGATGCAGTAGCGAGAGTCATTAAATCAAATGGTGGGTATATATGGGCATGTAAGAATTATGATGGTGATGTAATGAGTGATATGATTGCTACAGCCTTTGGATCTCTTGCAATGATGACATCAGTATTAGTTTCACCAGAGGGTTATTATGAATATGAAGCAGCACATGGAACTGTGCAAAGACATTATTATAATCACCTAGAAGGCAAAGAAACTTCTACTAATTCCATAGCAACTATATTTGCTTGGTCAGGTGCTTTAAGGAAAAGGGGAGAACTTGATAATATAGATGAATTAGTTCAATTTGCAAATAATTTAGAAAAAGCTTCGCTGCAAACTATTAATGAGGGATATATGACAAAGGACTTAGCTATTCTTTCAAACATAGAGAATATAACAGTTACAAATTCTTATGATTTTATAAAAGAAATAAGAAAAAGATTAGAAAAATTTTATAAAAATAATTAAATTGTAATAATAAAATATACTAGTATTATTAACTTGAATTTTAAAATATTGCTTAGAATAAAAACAGCTAATTGGCTTAAAATATATTTAAGACAAGGAGGTGTTTTTATATGGCACATAAGAATAATAAAAATTCAAAGAAAAATAAGAAGTCAGGGCAAAAAACTAGGACAGAATTAAAGAAAATGCAAGTAGAAGTAGCTGATGAAGTTGGGTACTCTAAGGAATCGAGAAAGCTTGGAAAAAATAAGCCAAGATCTGAAGATAAACATTAAAATTTCTATAGAAAAATAAAAGGAGAATATCCTTTTATTTTTTTATAATTAGGAAAGTATAAAAATTTAAAGTTTTGAAAATGTGACTATATAAGGATTTTAGTAATTCAATGTGAAAAAGTAGATTTGTTTTATGATTTCCTTTCTTCTCTTCAGTTTTCAAGTGGAAATATATAAGTTTACGTTGACTTGGAGCGAAGAGACGGAATAAGTAAACTTATATATTTCCACTTTCTTATAGAAATTTATTAGAAAAAATGTAATAATATTATTAATACAAGGTATAAAGAGGGGGATTCAAATGAGTGATTACACTAGAAGTATTGTAGTTAATAAACCTATAGAAAGGGTATTCAAAGTATTTATAGATTTAAATAAAAAGCAAATGCCTAAATTTAATGATAAAAATCCTACAGAAGTTAGTTATAAGAAAGTTATAAAAAATGTAGGAAAACAAAAGATAGAAATGGTAACTAGCATAACTGGGTATGAGAAAAATAAATTATATGAAGTAACAAATACAATAAATAATGATAAGTATGTTTCAAAGTATATATTTAATGAAATAGACTTAGATTCTACAGAGATAGTTTTAAATGAAAAGCAAGAAATTTACGCATTTTCATCTGCTGTAGCTTTGTTCTTTCAAAAAATTACTGCAAGAAAGAAGATAAAAGCTAAGATGGAAGGTATAAAAGAGGCATTAGAAGAGGAAATTGAAAGAAGAAACAGAAGAAATAATATTTCCAAAGGTGAAGAAGAATAAAAAAAGCTTCGGTCAAAATTTTGACTGAAGCTTTTTTGTTAAAGAGTTAAAATATTAGTAAAATTAAAATGCCCAATTTCCAGAAGTAAATATTTTAATTTCAGTATTATCAGAAGTATATCCTAATATATCTAAATCATCTGTACCAATCATAAAGTCTACATGGATTATAGAATCGTTAGCTCCTTTTTTAGATAAATCCTCTGTACTTAAATCTTCTCCATTAACTATACAAGTTGGATAAGCTTTACCAAAGGCTAAATGACAAGCAGCATTTTCATCAAATAAGGTATTATAAAAAATTAAGTTAGAGTTTGAAATAGGAGAATCGAATGGAACCAAAGCAACTTCACCTAAGTAACTTGCGCCATCATCGCTAGCTAATAATTCTTTTAAAGATTCAAATCCTTCTTCAGCAGTAAAGTCAACAACTTTACCATCTTTAAAAGTAAGAGAGAAGTTATTTATTAGATTTCCCCCATAGCTCAAAGGTTTTGATGACACTACAGTACCATTAACTCCATCTTTTTTAGGTAATGTATAAACTTCTTCAGTTGGCATATTAGCATTAAAATCTATTCCAGAAGAACATTTTTCTGAACCACCAAGCCAAATGTGTTCTTTAGGAAGTTCTATAGTTAAATCGGTACCCTTAGAGTTTCTAAAGTGAAGCTTTTCAAACTTGTTAGAATTTAAAAATTCTAAGTTTTTGTCTATATTGCTATTATGTTCATCCCAAGCTTTAATTGGATCATCTTTATCTAATCTAACAACATTAAATATAACATCCCAAAGCTTAGCTATAGCTTCTTCAGAGTTAGAATCATTAAATACTTTTAATGCCCACGCTTCAGTAGGAGCAGATACTACAGTCCAACGTATTTTATTTGCCATAGAATAATCATAGTACTCTCTTAACGCTAGTTGACGATTTTTTTGGAATATAGATATTTTTTCCATTGGTATTCCTTTATAGGCATCAGGATCAAAAGCTGAAATAGATATAACAGCACATCCTTCTCTAGCATAAGAATTATAGGATTCAGATATCCAGTTTGGTACTTCTTTTAAAGTATCAACAGAAGCATACTCAAGCTTAAGTCTTTGTAGCTTTTGATCAGCATAATGAACTATAACCTCTTTTGCACCTTCTTTGTATGCAACTTCAGCAATGGCTCTTGCAAAGTCTGAGCATTCAACTAGTGAGTTGACAAGTAAAACTTGATCTTTTTGCAAGTTAACACCTTTTTTTACAGCTAACATTGCATATTTTTGTAACATATTTTTCATATCCATAAAATCACCTCAGTTTTTTAATTTTATACTATTTATTCTTACATAATATAGTAAAATAGTCTAGTTAAAAATATAGAGGTATAAATTACCTTGTGTATAATAATAATTATTAATATAATAGAAATACTTAGTGATAAAGGTAGGATAATCTAAAGATAGTAAGAGGTGATATTAGTGTTTAATTTATTAAATACATTAGTTGATAAAAATAGAAAATACGGTAAAGATGGAAAACTTGCATCATACATTCCAGCTTTATTAGAAGCAAATCCTAATGATTTAGGAATATGTATAGTTGATTTAAATGGAAAAGAATATTATGCAGGAGAATGTGATACAAAGTTTACAATTCAAAGTATATCAAAGGTTGTTACTTTGATTTTAGCTCTTAAAGATAATGGAAGACATAATGTTTTTAAAAAGGTAAATGTAGAACCTACTGGTATGGGGTTCAATTCAATAGTTAACTTAGAAGTTAGAGATACAGTAAGACCATATAATCCAATGATAAATGCAGGTGCAATTGTAACAACTTCTTTAATAGACGGAAAAACAGTTGATGAAAAGCTAGAAAAGATTTTAGAATTTATAAGAACTGTAACTAACAATAAAGATATATATGTAAATGAAAGAGTTTATTTATCAGAAAAAGAAACTGGAAATAGAAATAGGTCTTTAGCATATTTTATGAAAAGCACAGGTATATTAGATGGAGATGTAGAAGAAATATTAGATTTATATTTTAAACAATGTTCAATAGAAGTATCTGCAAGGGATTTAGCTAGATTTGCTTCAGTTCTTGCAAATGATGGGGTTATACCTTGGACTAATGAAAGAATTATGTCTAGAGAAGTGTGTAGAATCGTAAAAACTATTATGGTGACATGTGGAATGTATGATGCATCAGGAGAATTTGCAGTTCATGTTGGTATACCAGCAAAGTCAGGAGTTGGTGGAGGAATTCTTGCTGCTGCTCCAAGAAAATATGGAATAGGGATATATGGGCCATCTCTAGATGAAAAGGGAAATAGTATATCAGGACTACATGCAATTAAAGATTTATCTGAAGAATTAGATTTAAGTATTTTTTAATATTTATATATGAATTAATATATTGAAATGTGGAGATTTTTATAAGGAAAACAAATTTATTTATTAATTAAAATGTAATGATTTGTTATTGTAAAAATAGTATAATTTATATTAAACAAAGCTTTAAGGATTTAATTCCTTAATTGGAGGAAGATATGGAAAGATTATTAATTTTAGACTCTAACTCACTTTTAAATAGGGCATTTTATGCAGTTCCAGAATTAACAACTACAGATGGAATTCATACAAACGCAGTCTATGGGTTTACAAATATGCTATTTAAAATGAAGGAAGAGTTAAAGCCAGATTATATAGTTGCTGCTTTTGATAAAAAAGGACCAACTTTTAGACATAAAGAATATGAAGATTATAAAGCTGGAAGAAAGAAAATGCCGCAAGAGTTAGCTGAACAATTTCCTATTGTAAAGGAACTTTTAGGTTTATTGGCTATAAGTAAATATGAAATTGATGGATTTGAAGCTGATGATATAATAGGTTCTCTTGCAAAATATGCGGAGAAAAACGAAATTGAAGTTTACATAGTTACAGGAGATAAAGATGCACTTCAATTAGCTTCAGAAAATATACACGTTGTAATAACTAAAAAAGGTGTTACTGAGACAGCTATATATGATTATAAAAAATTTGTTGAGGACTTTGGAGTTACACCAACTCAATTTATAGATGTTAAGGGTCTTATGGGTGATAAGTCAGACAATATACCTGGAGTTCCAGGAGTTGGAGAAAAAACTGCCTATAAATTAATTCAAACTTATGGTTCTGTAGAAGAAGTATTAAAGAATATAGATAATATTAGTGGGAAAAAATTAAAAGAAAATCTAGAGAATTTTAGAGAGCAAGCTATATTTAGCAAAAAGTTAGCTACCATAATTACAGAAGTGCCTATAGAGTTTGACTTAGAAGAGATAAAAAGTCAAGAATCTTACGATAAAGATGGATTAAGAAAATTATTTTTCAAACTTCAAATGAAGTCAATGTTAGATAAACTTCCTGAAAGTAATGAAGAATTAAACATAGAAGAAGAAGAGTTAGATTTAATTACAATTAAAGATTCTAAAGAGTTAATGGGTTTATCAAAAGTCTTAAAAGATATATGCTATATTACTTATGAATCAATAAATAGTGGGAAATATTCAGAAATAGAATTAAAGAACTTTTATTTATCAAACGATGGTAAAGTATATTTAGTTGATTTTAAAGAAGTTCAAAGCTCTGATTCTAATGAAGCTTGTTTAGCTTTAAAAGAAATTATGGAAAATGAATCCCTAAAAAAAGTAATTCATGATGGAAAGTCTTTAGTTACCATATTAAATAAAATGGGTATTGCTATAAAGAGTTTTGAATTTGACACTGCAATAGCTGCTTATTTAATAGACTCAGCAAGGTCATCATATGATTTATTAACATTAATAAATGAATATTTAGGTCAAGATATAAGTGGTGATAAAGAGTTATTAGAAGGAAAGATAAACTTTAAGCTAAAAGATATTTATGAGTTATTAAAGAAAAAGATTCAAGAAGAAAAAATGGATGAACTTTATTATGAAGTTGAACACCCATTAATATTTGTTCTTTCTTCAATGGAATCTTTAGGATTTAATATAAATAAAAATATGCTGGATGATTTAGCAGTTAAATTTAAAGAGGAGATTACTAGAACAGAAAAAGAAATTTTCGCTTTATCAGAAGAGGAGTTTAATATAAATTCTCCAAAGCAATTAGGAAAAATACTTTTTGAAAAGTTAGATTTACCTGTAATTAAGAAAACAAAAACAGGATACTCAACTAATGCAGAGGTTTTAGAAAAACTTCAAGATAAGCATGAAATAATACCAAAAATAACTTATTATAGACAAATAACAAAACTTAATTCTACTTATGTGGAAGGCCTTAAGAATGTTATAGATAATGATGGACATATACATTCAAGTTTTAATCAAACTGTAACTACTACAGGAAGATTATCAAGCACAGAGCCTAACCTTCAAAATATTCCTATAAAATATGAAATGGGAAGAGAAATAAGAAAGGTATTTATACCTAATGAGAAAAATGATATTTTATTATCTTGTGACTATTCACAAATAGAGTTAAGGGTTCTTGCTGATATGTCAAAGGATGAAAATATGATAGATGCGTTTAATCATCATAGTGATATACACACAAAAACGGCCTCAGAAGTATTTAAAGTACCATTAAATGAGGTAACATCATTAATGAGAAGTAGAGCTAAGGCTGTAAACTTTGGAATAGTTTACGGAATAAGTGATTTTAGCCTTTCTCAAGATTTACACATAACTAAAAAAGAAGCTTCAGAATATATGGAGATTTACTTTGATAGATACCCTAAAATTAAAGGATATTTAGATAGTGCAATTGAAGAAGCAAAAGAAAAAGGATATGTGTTAACAATTTTAAATAGAAGAAGATTTATACCAGAAATTAAGTCTTCAAATAGAATTGTTAAGGCTTTAGGAGAAAGATTGGCAATGAATGCACCTATTCAAGGAAGTGCAGCTGATATAATAAAATTAGCTATGGTTAAGGTTTATAATAAGCTAAGAGAAAAAGGATTAGAAAGTAAAATAATATTACAAGTTCATGATGAACTTATATTAAATGTTAAAGAAAAAGAGTTTGAAGAGGTAAAACAAATAGTAAAAGAAGAAATGGAAAGTGTTTTGGAGATGAAAGTGCCTCTTGAAGTAGATATTAATATAGGTAAAACATGGTATGAAGCTAAGTAAGGGGGCTTAACTGAAAATGATTAAGATAGGGTTAACAGGAGGAATTGGTTCAGGTAAGAGTACTGTTTCAAAGATGCTTATTGATAAGGGCTTTAAAATAATTGATGCAGATACAATATCTAGAGATGTCCTTATTAAGTACCCTGAAATTCTAGATAAAATAAATATAGAATTTGGATCAGGTTTTTTCGATTGGAGAGGGGAATTTAGAAGGAGGGAATTTGGAAATCATATTTTTAGGTTTCCAAAGCAAAGAAAAAAATTCGAGGATATAATAATTCCATATATAAAAGAAGAAATTTTTAAAAGCTTAGAGGAATATGAGAAAAATGGAGAGTCTATGGTGATACTTGATGCACCAACTTTAATAGAAAATAATCTTCACCAATATATGGATTATATAATCGTAGTTTGGGTTGATAACAATACACAAATAATTAGGTTAAAAAATAGGGATAGGCTATCTAAGGATGAAGCTATAAATAGATTAAATGCACAAATATCATTAGATAGAAAAAAAGAATATGCTCATATTGTTATTGATAATAATGGAGATTTAATAAAGACTAAAAATCAGGTAGATAAAATTATTGATTTTTTAAAGGTAATTAATAAGTAAGGAGAAAATAATGAAGTTTAAGCGTATAGTAACTATTTTAATTGTAATATTAATTACTTACTTAGGAATAACATTAGTAATGAAAAAATATATATATCCTTACAAATATACTGAGTATGTAAATAAGTATAGTGAGGAATATGAAATAGATCCATATCTTGTATTGGCAGTTATTAAAACAGAGAGTGATTTTAATAAAGAAGCAGTTTCTAAAAGAGAGGCTAAAGGGTTAATGCAAATAATGGATACTACAGGACAGTGGGCGGCAAAGGAAATAGGAATTAATTATTTTATGCCATCTATGCTTTTTGATCCAGAATTAAATATAAGAATGGGATGTTGGTATTTAAAAGCATTAGAAAAGGAATTTGATAATTTAGATTTAATTCTTGCAGCATATAATGGTGGGAGTGGGAATGTTAATAAGTGGCTAAGTGATGAAGAGTATTCTTCAGATGGAGAAAGTTTAAATTATATACCATTTCCAGAAACTAAAAAATATGTTGATAAAGTAAAAGCAAATTATAACATATATAAATACTTATATAATAAATAAGAGATGCACCTATTTTGGTGCATCTTTTATTTAAATGTAGCAGTTATCCACTCATTGGTTTGATATTTTTTTTCTAATTCAAATCCGTAGCTTTCTACAATGCTTTTAACTTTGTCAAAACTCCACTCAACTAATCCAGATACAAGAAGATTACCATTAATATTTAAATGGTCTTTTATAAAATTCATAAATAATTCAGTTTCTTCTCCACCTATATTTATATAAATCCAATCATATTTATCTTTTATCTGAACTTCTTCAGTCAAAGCATTACCAACTAAAACTTCAACATTATATAATCCATTTAATGAAGCATTTAACTCAACTTCTTCTTTTACATCTCTTATATCTAGTGCAGTAACTTTAGCTGCTCCTATAATTGCAGATGCAATTGATAAAATTCCTGAGCCAGTTCCTATATCTAATACTGTTTTATTACATAGATCAATTTTAGTTAAGATTATATTTAGTAAATCCTTTGTTGTTTCATGTAAGCCAGTACCAAATGCACCTTGAGAAATAAAAGTGATTTTATGTTTATTCTTATCATTTATAACTTCATCAGGAGAAGCTAAAACCCAGTTATCATTTATATGAACTGCAGGGAAATCATAATTCTCATAATCATAATTTACCTCTTCCACAGTTATACAATCTGTTTCTAAAAGTGATGAAACATTTTCTTTAAATAAAGTTAAATTAGCATCATCTAATTCATAGGCAACTTTAATATCGATAGTGTCTACAGGTTTCTCTAAATAACCATAACCATATTCATCTGTGGTTATTTCCAAAGGACTTTCATAAAATATATTGAAGATATCATTTATTTGTAATATTTCAATTTTTTCATCTAGTTCTTCAAATTTAATTTTATAGGTTAGTATAAACATAGTTTAATCCCCCAATTTAATTAATTGTAACATTATAGAGTATAGATAGATTTTTAATTTATGTCAAGGAAAGCATTTAATTTTTACTTTCTTCTAGTAGGTGTTAAAGTTTTTTTCTTGGAGCTTTTTTTATTTGAATAAGTTTTCTTATTATTTTCTTTAGGCTTTTTAGCTACAGAAAATCCAAAGGAGCCTATAGCATTTTGAGGAAGTTTAAAGTATTCCCCATGACAATAGGAAATTAAATCACCTTTTTCAAAATGGATTTTGCCTTTATCATCTATTAAATTGTTATTTATATGTGAACCAACAACTTCAGCTATAAACATATCATGTGAACCAAGTTTGATTATATCCTTTACTTTACACTCTATAGCAACTGGACATTCATCTATGTAAGGAACGTTAACATTAGTACCTTCTTTCATGGTAAAGCCCATATCTTTTATTTTATCAAACTTTCTACCAGGCTTTACTCCACAATAATCAACAGCTTTAACCATTTTAGAGGAAGGCATATTAACGATAAATTCTTTTGTCTCTGATATATATTCATAAGATAATCTTTCAGGTCTAATTGATATAGAAAGCATTGGAGGTTTGGTACATATAGTTCCAGTCCAACCAACTGTAAATACATTATCTTTACCAGCTTTATTTCTTGAAGTAATTAGTACAACTGGAACAGGATTTAAAACAACACTACCTTTAAAATCAGTTTTATTCAATAGTATCTCCCCTTTAAAATATTTTCTTTAGGATTATAGCATATATTTATAATTATTTATATAAACAAGAGTTTAAATAAAAAAGTGGACATATGTAAGTTTACTTATTCCGTCGCTCCGCTCCAAGTCAACATAAACTTACATATGTCCACTTATAAACTGAAGGAAGGAAATTATAAAAAGTTATTCACAGGGGAATCTTTTTATAATTTCCTAAAGAATAAATAATAAAAGGCAGATTTAATCTACCTTTTATTTTAATAATAGTATCTTCTTCTTTTTCTCTTTTTCATATTTACAATTTTAACTATAAATATTATTAAAACCAATATAACAATAATTATTAATAATGATAATAAATATATAGGTAAATTTGTTTTAATAAGTTCTAAAGCAGAAACCTTTATAATCCCAGATATCTCTTCAGTATGACCTGGAGTAGAGAAAGTTAATTTAACTTCCTTATCACCACTTAACTTCCAAGCATCTTTTACATCACCATTATAAGAAATTAGAGCGTTTTTATCGTTAAAATCATTTTTGTAATATTCTACATTTTCTTTTACAACTATAGGAGCCTTAATTTGTTTTTCAGGACCAAAAAATTTAAATGCTTTATAAGATAAATCTATACTACCAACTTCATCTCCAGCATTTTTATATACTTCTTTTTGTGCTAAAAATCCATAGTTAGCTATTTTTTCAGTATCTTCAAATACATTAAGTCCAGTTGCACCATATTCAGATTTTAAAACTACAGTAACTAAGTCTCTTCCATCTTTTTCATAGAAACCAACAAAGCAATGTCCTGCTAAATCTTCTGTACCAGTTTTACCACCTATATTACCATTTTTACCAAGAACTTTGTTCCTAGATTCAATTATTACTGGAGACCCTGCAAGATTTACAGTAATTTGACCAGTTTTAGGTGCCA
This sequence comes from Clostridium sp. LS3, assembly GCF_055330225.1. Classification (NCBI taxonomy): domain Bacteria; kingdom Bacillati; phylum Bacillota; class Clostridia; order Eubacteriales; family Clostridiaceae; genus Clostridium; species Clostridium sp. LS3. The sequence goes on along the minus strand of NZ_CM143921.1, from coordinate 2,586,602 downwards.
TAGTTTCTCTAACCCAATCATTTTTAAAAGCAGCAATACCTATTTGAGCTAAATCGTATGCTGTAGTTTGATTTATATCTTTATTGTTTGGGTTTAGAGGATCAATTTCTAATCCAGAAGGATTGACAAAATGAGTATCTTTAAGACCTAACTCCTTAGCTTTTTCATTCATCATAGTGACAAAGTTATCTACTGTTCCACCTACTGATTCAGCCATTAAATAAGCAGTATCATTTGCAGAGAATATCATTACAGCTTTCATTGTATCTTCTGCAGAAATTTTATCACCAGGATTCAGTTTTTTATAATAGTTAATTGATGTTTCAGTAACTTTTAAAACTGTATCACTAAAAGTTAAATAATCAGATTTTGACTTGTTTTCTGCAAAAAGTAGAGAAGTCATAAGCTTAGTTGTACTTGCTGGTGATAACTTTAAATCAGCGTTCTTTGAATAAATTACTTCACCTGTATTAATATCCATAGTTACAGCAGCTTCTCCAATAATTTCTGGAGCTTGAATATTTGTCTCTTGTGCACTAACTTTATTAGCAAAAGGAGCTAATAATGAAATAGAAAGAGCAACCGCCAGTGATTTTAATAAATTTTTTCTTTTCAATTTCATCTCCCCATTTCTAAAGATTTTAATATATGTATTCATTTAATTTAGCACATTATTAAGTATATGCTTTATACACATACTTTAAAGTATAACATCTACTTTATATAATCACAACATAAAGAAGGTTTATTAAGTGGTTTAATTTACATATAATATAAATTTAGTAATTGAACAAAATAGGAATATAAGTAGGAGGTGGTTAATATCAAAAAGTTTAACAAATATTTTAATTTTTTCATAATGCTTATATTCTTTAATAATATGAATTATATCCCAGTTTCTGCATTGTATGCAGAGAATAATAGAAAAACTGTATATTTAACTTTTGATGATGGGCCATCAGCAAATATAACTAAGGGATTAATTAGTGTATTAAATAATAACGAAGTAAAAGGTACTTTTTTTATAGTAGGTGATTATGCAGGTATATATCCATATGTTTTAAAGTCTTTAGATGAAAATGGTATGTGTATAATGCCGCATTGTAATATACATGATTATGCTACATTATATAAAAGTGAAGAAAAATATTTTAAAGATTTAAATAAGTGCAAATCTATTATAGAAGATACAGTAGGTAAGAAAAATTTAAATTTTATAAGATTACCGGGTGGTTCTGATAATACTGTTTCTAATGATAATATATTAACTAATATAAAGAATACTATAATAAACAATGGTGATTATTATATAGATTGGACAATAGCATCTGGTGATGCTGAGTTATCAGAAACTTCAGCAGATTTTATAAAGTCACGAATACGAGATGAAGGTGGGCTATATAATGTAGAAGTAGTTTTAATGCATGATTTAGGAGGCAAATTTACTACTGTAGAAGCACTTCAAGACATAATAAGTTTTTATAAAAATAAAGGATATACTTTTAAAACCTTAAATGAAATTGAAGAATGGGAAATTGAGTATCTAAAAGATATAAAGGTTTTGAATAAATAGAAATAAAAAAATAAGACAAATCATTATTCTTCCAAATAATAATTTGTCTTATTTTTATTTTTTATTATCTAACTTTTTTATAATTACTTCTTTAGCTTTTAGTTCTAGGTCATCATTAATCGGTTCTAGAGTTATATATCCATATTTTTTAGATAAAGCTAAAGTTAAGAATCTATCAGCTAAATCAGGATTCTTAGATAGTAGGGATCCATGGAAATAGCTACAAAATGTATTTTTGTATATGCAACCTTCATTTCCATCTTCACCATTGTTACCATATCCATGGATGCATTTACCTAGAGGCTTTAAACCATTAGTGTAAGTTCTGCCAGAGTGATTTTCAAAACCTACATATGTTTCATTAAACTCTTCGTTATATATAACTGTATTTCCTATAAAACGAGTATCTCCACCCTCAGTATATATATCTAGTATACCAAGACCTTCTATTTTTTCTCCATTTGGAGCTATATAGTATTTTCCAAGTAATTGATATCCACCACAAATGGCGATTACCACTTTTTCATCCTCTATATATTTTTGTAAGCTTGGTTTTTTTATAGTTTTTAAATCATTAGAAACTATTGATTGTTCAAAATCTTGTCCTCCGCCGAAAAATAAAATATCTGTATTTTCAGCATCAAAATTATCATTTAGCGATGTATTAATTATATTAACTTTTATCCCTCTTTGTTCTGCTCTATGTTTAAGTATCAAAATGTTACCAACATCACCATAAACATTAAGTAAATCAGGATAAAGATGACAAATATTTAATTCCATTTATAAGCCTCCCTCTTTACCAAAGTTTTTTAATGTAACCTTTTGAATGAAGATATTTTCTAAAGTTAATCATAGCAGTATATGTAGCAAGAACGTAAATCTTATCATTTTTACTATTTTTAATCTTTTCTGTTAAGTCTTCAAAGGTTTCTTCAATTATAAACTTATCTTTATTTAAACCAGCAACTTTTAGTCTAACAGCCATGTCATAACATCTTAAACCAGATATAAATATTTCTTCAATACTAAGATTATGTAGCTTTTCAAAATCAACATCCCATATCCAAGAAACATCAGTACCATCAGCATAATTATCATTTAAAAGGAATGCTGCTGCAAAGGAATCTTTGTTTAAACAAAGTGTATCTAAAGCTTGATTATATCCAGCAGGATTTTTAACTAAAATAATCTTTACATCTTTACCATCTATGTTTAAAGCTTCTTGTCTTCCAAAGCTTGAATCTTGATTTTGTAGAGATTTCTTTATTGCGTCATCATTTATACCAATTTCTTTAGTTACAGAATAAGCACAAAGGCCATTATAAATGTTATAAACACCAGACTGACTTATAGTAATATCTAGATCATTAAATTTTACTGTTGAGCTATCAGGAGTTAGTTCTAATACATCATCTACAGCATATTTTAAAGAAGCTCTTTTAAATCCACAGCCTGTACAGTAGAAGTCACCTAAATGGTTGTAAGTAATATGGTTATATTCATAAGGAGACTTGCAGAACTTACAAAACTTTGCATCTGCATTTATTTCTATATCTTTATTATCTCCTATATTAGCATTAAAACCATAAAATACAGTTTTATTTGGAAGATCTAATTTGCCTAAAAGAGATTCATCTCCATTTAAGACTAAAGTAGCTTTCGGAGAAAGTTGAATTCCTTCCAATATCTTAGATAAGGTAGTATAAACTTCACCATATCTATCTAGTTGATCTCTAAAAAGGTTTGTTACAGTTATTATTTCCGGAGAAATATATTCAGTTACATATTTTAAATTAGCCTCATCAACTTCAATAACTGCATAAGAATTTTCAACTTTACTGAAGAATTTATGGTTGTCAATAAAAGTTGTGACTATTCCAGAAAAAAGATTTGCTCCAGTATTATTAGTAATAACCTTGTTACCAGATTCTTTTATTATGTTATAAATCATACTAGTTGTAGTAGTTTTACCGTTGGTTCCTGTAATTAAAACTACTTTATAGCCTTTTGATACTTTAGAAAGTATGTTTTTATCTATTTTTAAGGCCACTTTTCCAGGGAAGGTTGTTCCCCCTTTTAGTATTGTTTTTGTTAGAAAAATTGTAATTTTTGAAGCTATAATGCTTGCTATTGATTTAATACTAATCTTCTTCACCACCCTATAATACTTATCAAATATTATATACAATAATATTAACAGATAATCAATAATTAAAAATAAATTTGATTTTAACTATGAATAGTATATCACAACTTTATATACATATAAAACAAGGTTATTATAAGATTTTATTAATTTCTTGATGTTTGACACTTATAAATATAAAGAAGATAATATAATAAAGTAAAAAATGGGAGGAATTAGTATGGATAATTTTATTTTTAAGAATAAAGCTGGAGCAAAGATTAATTGCTATAAGTGGATAAATAATTCTCAAAAACCAAAAGCTATAATTCAAATAGTCCATGGTATGTCAGAATTGGCTGAGAGATATGATTATTTCGCTAAAAAGCTAGTCGACGAAGAGTATATAGTTTATGCTCATGATCATGATGGACATGGTCATAGTGTAGAAAGCACTGATAAATTAGGATTTATAAATGGAGAAAATAAATTTTATTCAATGCTTGAAGATATAAAACAACTTAATGATATTATCAGAAATGAAAATAAAGAGTTACCATTAATACTGTTTGGACACAGTATGGGATCCTTTTTGAGCCAAAGATATATACAAATATATGGAGATTCTATAGATGCTCTTATACTATCTGGAAGTAATGGAAAACCAAAATTATTTACTAAAGCAGGGTTAATAGTATCTAAGCTACAAATACTTTTTAATGGAGAAAATAAAAGAAGTACTTTAATGGATAAATTATCTTTTGGTGGATTTAATAAAAGTGTTAAAAATTCAAGAACTAATTTTGATTGGTTATGTTCAAATGATAGTGAAGTAGACAAGTATATAGAGGATGATTATTGTGGTTTTATATATCCATCTCATTTTTATTATGACTTAATAAATGGTTTATGGGATATTCATAAAGTGGAAAATATGGAGAGGGTTAAAGAATTAAATATACCAATATACATTTTTTCAGGAGATAGAGATCCGGTTGGATATTTTGGAGAAGGAGTAAAAAATCTTTATGAGGGATATAAAAAGATAGGTGTAAAAGATTTAACCTATAAGATATATAAAGATGGAAGACATGAAATGCTAAATGAAACTAACAAAGATAAAGTTATAAGTGACATTATAAAGTGGTTAGAAGAACATAACAAATAGTATAGATAAGTATATATGTTTCTTATAGAGATATATATACTTATTTTATTTGTAAAAATTTTTAAACTTATTCACATATAAAAGGAAATGATGTAAAATTATGTAGTAATAATATAAAGATGAGGGAAAATATAGTGGATTATAATAGTTTTAGAGAAAAAATTTATTGTATTGAAAAAAGAAGGTTAGCTATATATATATTGCTAAGCTTAATTATATTTAGTTTACTTCAAATAGCTATAGTAAACGATAGTAAAATTGTTAACGACTTTATTAGCGCAGCTGAGTTAATTATAATTATGATATTACTTATGTTTGCTATACATTTAAAAAGTATTAGTAAAAGAGAGATATACGGAGTAATTCAAATATTTCTATTTACAATTTGTATAATTTCTATTATTTTTTTAACTCCAAAATACCAATTTCAAGAAATAAAGATATTTTTAAGCAGAATTGGATATGGCCAGAGCAGTGAATTTTATTTGCTAAATATAATAATGATGTATTATATGATAGCTAAATACAGAAATATTGAAAATAATAGTGATGTTTATTTTGAATATTTGATTTTATTTGGAGTAGTTTTATCTGTTACCTTTATAAACAATGTAGTAGATGCTACTTGGATATACTATCTATATATTACAATTACGGGAATATTTTTAATAAATATATATAGATACTTAGATACATTCAACTTTTTTTCTGAAAGTAAAATAGACTTATTTAAATTAAATGTAAATATGGCAGCTGTAAGTTTTATTGCTAGGGTACTTGGGAATTATATGAAATTATATATAATAACTGACTCAATAAGTATTGTAAGGTTAATTATTTTCGTAAGCTCAATATTTGCCATTATAGTGAATATAACAAAAGAAAATTATAATTTTATATTTAAAGAAACTATTAATACAAATAAAAAGTTAGAGGAACTAAATAAAGAAATAATATATAACAACTATGAGTTAGAGAATGCTTATAGGAAGTTAAGTAATAGACAAAATTTATATAAAGAATTTTTAATGTGTTTACCTAATCCAATAGTAATTATAAATAATAATCTAAGAATATCCTATTGTAATGAGAAGTTTTTAAGCATAATAGGAAAAGATAATTTAAGAGAGGTTGTAAACAGAAGAATAGATTACTATATAAATTTTAATTGTGATATAAGGAAAATTGTTCGGGATATAAATAAAAAACCTTATTCAACGACAATAGATAAGGATGATAAAAAGATAGAGGCAAGATTCTTTTCTTTGAATGAAGAAGAAGCAGAATGTATATTACTACTGAAGGATTTGACTGAGGAAATAAAGATAGCTTCTATGAAAGAAGAGTTGAAAAGTATAAAAATGAAAGAAGAAATAAAGAAAAACTTTTTATCTAATATTTCACATGATTTAAAAGTTCCTATAAATGTTATATATTCTGCTATACAGCTTGAAAAGATATTAATAGAGAATAATGACACTGAAAAGTTAAGTTCATATAATGAAATAAGTAAGCAAAACTGTTTTACACTTACCAAGCTTACCAATAATCTTATAGATATTAGTAAAATAGATTCAGAAAACTTAGAAGCAAATCTAGTTTTAGATAATATAGTAGAATTTGTTGAAGATTATTTATTTTCACTTTCACCTTATATTAAAAATAATGGACTTAATGTACTTTTTGATACAGATGAAGAAGAAATTTTTATATGCTTTGATAAAGAAATGATGCAAAGAGTTATATTGAATTTAGTAGCAAACTCGTTAAAATTCACTGATGAAGGAGGAACTTTCTTTATAAATATTAAAAACACTAAAGATGGAGTTTTAATTGAAGTTGGGGATACTGGTATAGGAATGAGCAAAAGTTTCACTAAAAGAGCTTTTAATAAGTATGAAAAGGAATCAAGATCTAAAGATAGCAATAGTAGTGGATTTGGAGTAGGACTTTTTGTTGTTTATAATTTAATAAAAGCTCAAAATGGTAATATAGAAATAATGAGTGATTTAGGAAAAGGAACTATTTTTACTATCAAGTTCAATAAATGAAGGGTGATTGAATAATAAATGTTAAGTAAGAAAACAGATTATAGGCATAAAGGTGTAATGTCTAATATATTTATACCTGTACTTTTGGTATTAACTATTATTAACTTATATTTTGAAATGGTGGATGAATATGCTTTTGTAACAAGAATACTATGTTTTTCAATATCTGTCCTAATATTTATAATAAGCATTATTAAAATTAATAATAAAGATTTAGGAATAATAAGATATATGGGAATTGGGTATTTTTATATAGCTATTGTAAGATTTATAGAATTAGAGCAGATGTTTAATAATCACAAAATTAGTATGACTTTAAGTTTTATTCAACTAATAACATATTTGGAGATTATAAATATAATATCAAGTATTATATTATTTAAGAAAAAATACTCTCCAAAAGTTCAAAATATAGTATTTATTCTAGTTATACCTATAATCTTTGCTATTATAGAAAGTTCATGTAATTTTTTAAATATTAGAGAAAGTATTTATATATTTGATAAGCCAATTATTATTAATGGGATAATAATGATTATATTATTATTTTTAATAATATATATATATAATAAGATGAATATAGATATAAAATATAAGTGGGTTATACATGCTAGTTTATTCACAGTATTAAGTAATTGTTTTATCCTATTAACAGCCATTTTAGACAAAGACCTTTGGTTTTTTGTATGGATAATTAAATTATCATCATATTTTTTTGTTTATGATAAAGTAGAAGAAGCTCTTTTGTATAATTCATATGAAGGTGCATATGAAAATTTAAATAGAGCAAAAAAAATAAAAATTAATTTAAATAAAAGTTTAAAGCGAAGAGAAAAGGAATTGAAAGAATTAAACCTACTTTTAGAAAAGAGTGAAAAGAAATACTATGATGTAGTTAAAGCCTTTTCAGATGGAGTATTAGTTTTTGAAGATGATATTCTTATGTATTCTAATTACAGTGGAGAGTTATACTATAACACACCAGGTGGAATAACATATGATAAAGATAAATTAAGATTAAATAATATACTAAGTAAAATTACTGAAGAGGAGTATTCAGTTGATGATGAAGTAAACGAATTTACTGCGCAAATTAGTGTTGCTAATGAGAATGGAGAGATAAAAGAACTAGAAATTGATTTAGTAAAGATTTATAATAACAAAAAAATCTTAATGTTTAATGATGTAACAGAAATAATAAAACAAAGAGAAGAAATAGTTAAACTTGAAAAGACAATAAATGATGAAAATATCAAAGAAGAGTTTTATTCAAATATTTCTCATGAGCTTAGAACACCTATAAATGTTATATACTCTGCACTTCAGTTAAACGATATATATTTAAAAAAATGTGAGATAGAAAAAATAAATAGAAATAATAATGTTATAAAACAAAATTGTTTAAGATTAATTAGAACGATAAATAACTTTATGGATAGTAATAAACTTTCAGAAGGATATTTAGATGTAAATAAAAAGGTTTATAATATTGTAGATATAATAGAAAATGTTGTTTTATCATGCAATTTTTATATGGAGTTTAAAGAAACTAAATTAACCTTTGATCCACAATATGAAGAAATATATTTTTACTGTGATAAAAACTGTGTTGAAAGAATAATGTTAAATATATTATCCAACTCTCTAAAATATGGGAAGTACAAAGGTAATATATATGTAATTTTAAGAATAGATGATAAAAAGAATATAGTAATAGAAGTTATGAATGATGCAGAAGCAATTCCAGAAGATAAAAGAAAGGTTATTTTTGATAAATTTACAAAAGTAAATACATCATTAAACAGACCTTCGGAAGGTAGTGGTCTTGGATTGTTTTTAACAAAGGGATTAGTTGAATTGCATGAGGGTGAAATTACGATAGCTGCGGGTAAAAAATATGGAAACATATTTAAAATAACCTTTCCATATAAAGATAATATTAGGAGAAAGAGTAATTATATTAATAATAATGTTGAAATAAATGAGTTACAAGAAAAGGTCAATATAGAATTTTCGGACATATATTTTTAACTACATAAATATTAATATTAATGCATATATAATAATAAATATTTTATAGAGGTGCATTACATGAAAAATAAAGAAAATTCTAATAATAAAAAACTTGTAAATAATCCTAAGAAAGTAAAAAAGAAAAAAGATGTAAGAGAAAGAAAAAGCTTTAATATATTTAAAGTTAATGGAGAGTTTAAATTAATTCCACTTATAATTAATATATTAATTCCATTGGGCGGAGGATTTATAGTTGCTTATATAAATAGAAATTCTATTGCTACATATGAAACACTAAATAAATCTATATTTTCTCCACCAGCAATATTGTTTCCAATAGTATGGGCTATATTGTATATACTAATGGGAATAGCTGCATATAGAATATACATGAGAAATAAGCAAGGTGTTGATGATAAAGGTGCATACTTTTTTTATTTAGTTCAGCTTATAGTTAATTTTATGTGGTCTTTTATATTTTTTACTTTTAGATTATATGGAATTTCATTCTTATGGATACTACTATTATTTGTACTAGTAGTAGTAACTTTTATTAAATTTATAAGAGTTGATAAAGTTGCTGCAATATTATTAATTCCATACATTATATGGCTCGTTTTTGCAGGGATTTTAAATTATTTTATCTGGTTACTTAATGAAATGTAAATTAATATGTAGTATAATAAAAATAAGCCTTCTTTCGAAGGTTTATTTTATTTAGAAAGGAAGTTTCTATGGGGAAAGCTTTATTTATAGCAGAAAAACCATCAGTAGCTATGGATTTTGTAAAGCTACTTAATGTTAATGGGAAAAGAAATAATGGATATATAGAGGGAGAAAAAAGTATTTTTACATGGTGTGTTGGACATATGGTTACCATGAGTTATCCAGAAGTTTATGATGAGAAGCTAAAATTTTGGAACTTAAGAGATTTGCCTTTTTTGCCCAGAGAATATAAGTACGAGGTTATATCTTCAGCTTCAAATCAATTTAATATTGTTAGTAATTTAATGAATAGAGAAGATGTAGATAGCATATATGTATGTACAGACTCAGGGAGAGAAGGAGAATACATATATAGGTTAGTAGATGATATGGCTGGAAACCCAAATAAAATAAAAAAAAGAGTTTGGATTGACTCTCAAACAGAAGAAGAGGTTAAAAGAGGAATAAAAGAAGCAAAACCCTTATCAGAGTACGATTCATTAGCACACTCAGCATATTTAAGAGCAAAAGAAGATTATATATTTGGTATTAATTTTTCAAGGTTATTAACTCTTATGTACGGGAAAACATTAGCTAATGCTTTAAAAAAAGATAAAAATGTAGTTGTTGCAGTTGGAAGAGTTATGACATGCGTTCTAGGAATGGTAGTAGATAAAGAAAGAGAAATAAGAAATTTTAAAAAAACATCCTTTTATAAAGTTTCAGGAGAGTTTTTAAAAGAAAATGATGAGGCAATAATAAAGGGGGATTGGAAAGCTATTGAAGGATCGAACTATTTTGAATCACCTAAGCTTTATAATGAGGTTGGCTTCAAAAAGAAAGATGATGCAGAAGTTTTAATTAAGGAGTTAAGAGATATAGGTTTTGGAGTAGTTAAAGAAGTAAAGAAAACAAAAGAGAAAAAGAATGCACCGCTTTTATATAATTTAGCGGAACTTCAAAATGAGTGCACAAAAAGGTTTAAAATAAGTCCAGATGAAACATTAAAAATAGTTCAAGGGCTTTATGAAAAAAAGATGGTTACATATCCAAGAACTGATGCTAGAGTATTATCTACTGCAGTGGCAAAGGGAATAAAGAGTAACATAATAAAACTTAAAAATATGCCTATTACAGAAGAATTAACTAGCATTGCAGAAAAAATATTAGAAAAAGATTATTCAAAATCTATAATGAAAAGTAAGTACGTTGATGATAGCAAGATTACCGATCACTATGCTATTATACCAACAGGAGAAGGAAAAGATACTCTATCTAAATTAGGAAATTTAGATAAACAGGTGTACTATCTTATACTTAGAAGATTTCTAGCGATTTTTTATCCACCAGCACAATACAATAAAATGTCTGTAACAATTCGAGTTGGAAATGAAAATTTTATTTTAAATAAAAAAATATGTATAGATAAAGGATATTTAATTGTAGTTGGAAATGAAAAGGAAGAGGATCAAGAAGCTTTTCCAGAAAACATAAGAAAAGGAATAAAGTTAAATATTAAGGATTTAGAAATAAAAGAAGGTGAAACTTCGCCTCCAAAGAGATATACAACAGGTTCTATGATAATAGCTATGGAAAATGCAGGTAAATTAATAGAGGATGAAGAGTTAAGAGAGCATATAAAGGGAGCTGGAATAGGTACATCAGCTACAAGAGCAGAAATACTTAAAAAGTTAATAAATATAGAGTATATTCAATCAAATAAGAAAACACAAATTATAACACCAACAGAGCTTGGAGAAATGATTTATGAAGCTATAAATGCATCAATACCGTCACTTTTAAATCCATCATTAACAGCTTCTTGGGAAAAGGGACTAAAGATGGTTAATGATAAAGAAATAAATCCTGATGAGTTTATGTTTAAATTAGAAGCATATACTAGAAAGAATACAGCAAGAGTGCTAAATAATTCTAATATAACACTTTTAAATACAAAGCTATTAAAAATAAAAAATCAATAATAATTCAATAATTTGGGCAATAAATTTAACATATGTGGTAACTTACGTATTTAGAATGTTTTTTACTATTTAGGAAATTATATTTTTATATTTATTATGTATTGCCATTTTAAGATAAATAAAAATTCAAAAATTAGTAAAGTTAGATTGTATAACTGTACTAATTTTTGAATTTTATTTTTTAAATCTTTATTTTATAAACATTAAAAATAAACTATAAAAGGCAGGAGCCAGAAATACTGTCATTATACCAGCAATTCCAATTGAAAGAGAGCTCATTGCTCCTTCAGTTTCACCAAATTCTAAAGCTTTTGTTGTTCCAATGGCATGAGAGGCTGTCCCTAATGCAATTCCAATAGCTACTTTGTCTTTAATTTTAAAGAATTTGCATAATATAGGACCTATAATAGCACCTATTATTCCTGATAAAATTATAGATAAAACTGTTACAGGAGCTAAGCCGCCAAGTTGGTTTGTTATTTCTATACCTATAGGTGTTGTTACTGATTTTGAAAGTAATGATATAGTAATAACATTCTCTACACCGAATACAGAACATAATATCAGTACTGATATTATGCCTATACTGCTTCCTATTAGAACCCCAGTAAAAATTGGAACCAGATGCTTCTTTAATAGTTGCAATTGCTTGTATAAAGGAACTGCAAGTACCACTGTAGCAGGGCCTAAGAACATATTTATAAACTGTCCGCCTTTATTGTATGATTCAAAATCTATGTTAAATACTATTAAAAATCCTATAACTATAGCAATAGCTATTAAAAGTGGATTAAATAGTGGAAATTTAGTTTTCTTGTAAATAAATAGACCAATTTCAAATGCTATTAGCGAAATTACTACTCCGAATAATATATTTTCAGTTAAAATATTCATTATTTTGATTCAGATCCTTTCTTAATATTTTTCCTTTGTAAATTCATAATAAATTGAACAATTAATCCTGTAGTTACTATTACAATAGCTGTAGTAACTACACAAAGTAATATTATTAAAAGTAAACTATCCTTAATAGATGTGAATGAGTTTAATAATCCTACACCTGCTGGAATAAAGAAAAATGCCAAATGATCCAAAAAGAAATCAGATATATTTTCAACTTTTTCAACCTTTATTACTTTAGTACATAATAAAACTAACAATATTAACATTCCTAAAATATTACCTGGTATAGGCAAAGAGAACCATCGACAAATTATCTCTCCAAGCAAATAAATGCCAAGTATTATTATAGCTTCTCTAAATATTTTCATTTTAAGACCTCCTTAGTAATCCAATTAATAATTTATCACTATTGATTAAATAAGTAAATGATGTGGTAAGCTTTACTTTAAAATTTATTTATTAAAGACATAAATAGGGTATAAAGTAAATTAAAAATTAAAAAGTCTTATTTTTTAACAAAATTAGAGTCAATTTCATACTATAAAGCATAGTAATGATTAGAATTAGAATATAGATTTTAGGAGGGGAAATGAAAAATAAGTTAATTAAAATTGCATCATTAGTAGCGTTAATAGGAATAACCACATTTAATTTTATTTCATGTGCGAAAGATAAGGAACCTATAGGAAAAGAATTAACAAAGGTTAGATTAAATGAAGTTGTTCGTTCTGTTTTTTATGCACCAATGTATGTTGCCATAAATGAAGGATTTTTTGAAGAAGAGGGGTTAGTGATAGACTTATCAACAGGTCAAGGTGCAGATAAGACAATGCAACAAGTTTTAAGTAAAAATGCAGATATAGGATTTTGTGGACCAGAACAAACAATCTATATTAATAACCAAGGAAGAGAAGACTATCCAGTGCTTTTTGCTCAATTAACACAAACAGATGGAGCCTTTTTAGTTGGTAGAGAAGCAGAAGAAAATTTTGATTGGAAAAACTTAAAGGGAGCAGAAATTATAGGAGGTAGACCGGGTGGAGTACCTCAGATGGCTTTTGAATATGTATTAAGACAAAATGGTATAGACCCTAAAACAGATGTTAATTTAGTAACTAATATAGACTTTACAGCTACAGCGGGGGCATTTAAAGCTGGGACAGGTAAATATGTAACGCTATTTGAACCAACAGCTTCAATGATTGAAAAAGAAGGTAGTGGAAAGGTAATAGCATCAATAGGAAAAGCAGTGGGAGATTTACCTTATACTTGCTTCTTCTCAACTAAATCATATATGGATAAAAATCCAGAGATAATACAAAAGTTTACTAATGCAATTTATAAAGGTCAGAAATGGGTAGAAACACATAGTAATGAAGAAGTAGCTGAATCAATAGCTTCATTCTTCCCAGGAACAGATAAGGATATAATAATTTTAGTTGTTAAAAATTATAAGGAAATAAATGCCATAGCAATCAAGCCGTCAATAGAGGAAGAAGATTTAACTAGATTAATGGATGTTATAGAAAGTTATGATAAAACTTTATTACCAGATAGACCATCATTTGAAAAAATAGTTAATAATGATTTTGCAGAAAAAGCTATGAAATCTAAATAAATTTTCAAATGCTAGCTCTAGAAAACTAGAGCTAGCTAACAAACTTCTTTCTATAAATATTTACATAAACTAGAAAGGAGGTATAAATTTGAGTTTAATAGATATATCAAATATTAGTTTAGCTTATCATTCTTTAAAGGGAGAAACCAATGCTATAGAAAATTTAAATTTCTCAATAGAAAAGGGAGATTTTGTTAGTATAATAGGACCCTCAGGTTGTGGAAAATCAACATTATTAAATATACTAAGTGGTCTTTTAAAACCTTCAGGGGGAGAAATTGTTTATAATGACAAAAATGTAGATAATAGATTAGATAAAATGGGTTACATGTTTCAAAAGGACTATTTGTTTGAATGGCTTTCAGTTTGGAGTAATGTCTTATTAGGTTTAAAAATTAAAGGATTAGATAATGAGGAAAATAGAAAAAGAGCAGATGAGCTTTTAAGAAACTATCAATTAGCAAAATTTAAAGAGCATAAACCAAGTGAACTTTCAGGAGGTATGAGACAAAGAGTAGCATTAATAAGAACTCTTGCTTTAAATCCAGATGTGCTGCTTTTAGATGAACCTTTTTCAGCCTTAGATTATCAAACAAGACTTAAAGTTTGCGATGATGTGAAAGGAATAATAAAAAAAGAAGGAAAAACAGCAATAATGGTTACTCACGATTTAGGTGAAGCAATTGCAACTTCTGATAGAATAATAATGCTTACTAAAAGACCAGCAAAGTTAAAGTTAGATATAAAGATAGATTTCAAAAATACTGAAGCAACTCCATTTCAAAGAAGAAAAGAACCAGAATTTAATGAGTACTTTAATTTATTATGGAAGGAGATTGACAAGGTAAATGAGTAAGGAACATGAAAAATATATAAAAAAAGTAAAAAGAGATAGAATAAAAATAGCTGTCTTTAGAATAGCTATTTTAGTTATATTTATTGCTCTTTGGGAAATTGCAGCAAGACTTAAATGGATAGATCCATTTTTAACATCAAGTCCGTCTAGGATAGTCGATTCCTTTATGTCTTTTGCAAAACAAGGAACTTTAGTAACTCATATACTGGTAACTTGCTATGAGACTATATTAGGATTTACGTTAGGAACGGTGATTGGAACAATAATAGCTATAATATTATGGGCATCGCCTTTCACTTCAAAAGTATTAGATCCATACTTAGTAGTTTTAAACGCATTACCAAAGGTTGCTCTCGCACCAATAGTAATATTTTGGGTTGGAAATGGAACTACAGCTATAATAGTTATAGCACTCCTTATTTCCATAGTAACAACTATAATTACAGTTTTAACAGGTTTTAATGAAGTTGATAAAGGTAAATTAAAGCTTATGCAGACACTTCAGGCAACAAAGTTTCAAACACTAAAATATCTTATATTCCCAGCTAATATTCAAGTGTTAATTTCAGCACTTAAAATAAATGTTGGATTATCATGGGTAGGCGTTATTATGGGAGAGTTCTTAGTTGCAAGAGAGGGTTTAGGGTTCTTGATAGTATATGGTGGACAAATATCACAATTAGATATGGTTATGATGAGTATAGTAATTCTTTCAGTAATAGCATTTATAATGTATAAGGCTGTATCAAAATTAGAAGAAAAATTAAAAAGTATAAATTAAATCTAGTATTTGAATAGAAAAGCTAATAACGATAAATGTTATTAGCTTTTTAAAATTGACTTAAATATAAATTTAAATATATTTAAAAATTTTTGTTTGTTTTAAATATATTTAAAATGAAACTTAACTATAGGGGAAAATTTGTAAATATTTCAATTGTAAATATTAAAAATATCTGATAAAATGTATATTATGTTATTAATATGTAGATAAAATAAAAAGGTGGAGGAAGTTATGAAAAGAATAGAAAAGCTTTTTTCTACTATAAGAAAGACTTTGAAATCGTTTTTTGGAAAGCTAGGAAAGATATTTAAACCAGTTATAAATGGAGTTAATAGGACAAGTGATAAAGTGAAAACTATTTATAAAAAAGCAAACGATAAAAATCCTTATGTAGAGCCTATTGTTGTAATAGGAGTTTCTTGTTTTTTTGTTCTTGTTATGATATTAGGAATAAAGAGTCTTACAACTGTAGAAGAAGTTAACATAACTAAAAATAATGCAGAATATTTATATTATGAAGGCAAGTACGATGAAGCAATAGAAGAATATAATAAAATGCAAAATGATGAAAAGTGGCCAATATGGAAAGCGAAAGTAGCAGATTTATACTCATTAAAAGGAGACTTTAAAAAGTCAAATACTCTTTTAAAAGAAGTAATGATAAAAAGAGATAAACTTATAAAAGAAGAAGGTTTTGATAAATATAAAGACAGAGATGCAGAACTTATAAATTCTATGCTATTTACATTTATAATGAATAAACAATATGATGAAGCTATTTCATTAGGAGAAAGCTATATAAGTAGCCATGGACAAAATAAAGAAATTCTAAAAACTTTATTTGCAGCTTACATTTCAAACAATTATATATATAAAGCAGAAGAATTAACTGAAACATATCCATTAGATAAAAATTCTCCTTATGATATATCTGTTTTAGCTAATATGAATATGCTTATTAATAGATGGGATAATGGGTTAGAATTATTAAAAGATGCATGGAATTTAAATAGAAATGAGATGAAAATTTACGACGTAATAAGTGATATGTATTTATTTAATAAAGAAGAGTTAATTAGATCATTAGAAGATATTGTAGATAAAAATCCAAGTGAAGATTCTTATAAGATGTTATTAGCAAAGGCGTATTCAATGTCTACTAAAACAGCTAATAAGGGAGAGGATCTAATTAACAATTTAGAAGATAAAAACATAAATAGTTCAGCTAGTGATATTATAAAGTTTGAGATTTATAATATTACAAATAGAAAAGATGAAGCTAAAGAATATTTAGATGATGCTTCTAGAAAAGCTAAAAAAGAAGGTAAAGAATCATATATATCATACTACATCTCGTCATTAAAGGCTTTTAATGATAAGAAATATGATGAAGCTCTTATTTTAGCTAAAAAAAGCATATTATCCAAAAAGGATTATCCTAATAGTTATGGAGTATTAGTTCCAAAGATATTATTAGAAAAAGGAAATGTGAAACCGACTGAGTCTTACTTAAGGGCTGCAATACAAAAAGAGCCTTTTAACTACGGAATGGTACTTAGAGTAGCTGATTATTATTCCAATTTACAATCAAATAATGAGAAGGCAAAAGAATATTATGGATGGGCACTAAATATTAAAAAAGATGACAGCAATTTATTATATAAATTAGCTAATTTAGATATAGTAGATGGAAAATGGGATGAGGCAATAAACAAATTAAACGAAGCAATGAAGTTAGATGAAAATAATTCTAAATACTATAGAGCATTAGGAGCTGTATATTTAAATAAAAAAATGAATGATGAAGGAATAGAATTTACTAGGAAATCTTATTCTATGAATGAAAATGATATGCTAGCATTAAGTAATGCAGGTTGGTATTATATAAATGTTGAAAAAGATATAGCTAGAGGATATGAAAATATTAAAGCAGCTTATGAGGGAATGCCAACAAGTATGGATGAAACAACTAAAAACTCTATTATAGATAATTATAATAAATCTAAGAAGTTATATGAAGAATTTTTAAAGGATGATTCAAAAGAATTAAAAATTCCAACATTAACATTATTTTACTAAAAAGTGCCAATAGGCACTTTTTTAATTTATAAGGAAATTTACATATATCCACTTTTTTATAGAAAAATAATAGATTTTCTAGTATTATTATAATTGTATTATATATATAATTATATTTTGGGAGGGGATTTAATTGAAAAAGTTAAAAAAGGTAATAAGGTCAGTAATAATTATTTCTATAATAATCTTAGGTGTAATATTAATTGTTAAATTTAATAATGGTAATAATGTAACAGTTAAGAAATGGGACAACGTATATAATGAAAACAATATAATGTTTTTTTATGGAAACAAAGATGATGAAAAAATAAAAGTTTTAAAAGATATGTATAATATAGAAAGTGAAATTTCAAAAGAAGGAGATAATTTAAAAAAGGCAATAAAGGTATCAGAAGTATTGAATAGTATAATAACATTTGATGATGTAGCAAATTCTAAGGCAATAAATGGATATGATATATTAAAAGAAAAAAATGGTGCAAAAAAAGCATCTGCTAGAGACCTTGGTATAATTTATAGAGATTTTTTACAAAGTGTTGGATTTACAGCAAGGCTTGGCGAGTTTAAAAGAACTAATGTTAAAGATAGCAAGCAAACTTCATACTATGTTGTAGAATATTGGAGTAAAAAAGATAATAAATGGATAATGATTGATTTTATTGATAGAGGATATTTTGACAAAGAAGGTTTCCCTTGTAGTGCAATGGAACTATTAGATGTAGATATTAGAAATTTAAATTACACAGGAATAAGCAATAGAAGTGATTATATTCCAATGCTAAAAAAATCATTATATACTTATACAATAAATATAGATAATACAACAGATATGAAAAAAAGTAATAGCTATATAACTTATGTAAAGGATATAAATGATATTATTTTTAGGTTTAAAGGAAACTATATTCCTCCTACTATATTTACTCAAAATAAAGAATTAATGAATAAGAACCCTATAGATAATAGTATAGGTGTTGATGAGAAAGCATATATAATTTTAATGAAAAAGCAAGATGAGTCTGAAAATAAAGATGAAAAAGAAGAAAGCTTTGTAGTTGGTGCTTTCAAAAATGGAAGAATAATGGATGAATATTATATTAGAGAAAAAGATAGTGAATTTAGAAAAGTAAAAAACTATTCAGATATATTATTAACTAAGGGAAATAATATAATAGAGCTTTCTTTAGATGGAGAAAATGTAATAAGTAGTATAGAAATAGATTATAAAAAATAAATAGTTATGAAATTCTTTATTAAAATTTATAAATTCTTTAATATAATCTTAATATTTAATGGAATATAAATAATAGACAGTATAGAGTTATAAGGGTATAATAAGATTTGTTATAAATTAGAACATGTCTTAAAAGGAGGAAAAAGAATGGGGTTAGATTTTATCTATATATTAAAGGCTATAGTGATAGCCATAGTAGAAGGTCTTACTGAGTTTGTACCGGTTTCATCAACAGGACATATGATTTTGGTTGGAAGTTTAATAGGATTTTCATCAGGTGCTGCTGGCGCAGAAGAGTTTGCTAAGATGTTTGAAGTAGTTATTCAGCTAGGTGCTATATTAGCAGTAGTAGTATTATATTGGAATAAGCTTTGGGGAGCTGTAGTAGACTTCTTTACTTATATATTTACATTAGGTAAAAAAGGACAAGTGGGTTTTAGATTTGGTATAAATGTTATTATAGCATCAATTCCAGCCTTAATAGTAGGACTGACTTTATATGATAAAATAAAGTCATTATTTAAACCATCAGCAGTAGTAGTTGGGTTTATAGTTGGAGGTATTTTGCTATTAATTATAGAAAATAGATTTAGAAATAAAACATCAAGAAGAGGAAAAACTCCAACAGTAGATGTTTTTGATTTAACACCAATGCAGTCATTAAAAGTTGGCTGTTTCCAAGTTTTATCTATGTGGCCAGGAATGTCGAGAAGTGCATCCACAATCATGGGAGGCTGGATTGCTGGACTTGCGACTCCAGTAGCAGCAGAATTTTCTTTCTTTCTTGCAATTCCAGCTATGATAGGATCATCTGCTATGGACCTATTCAAGTTTGATTATTCTATAATGAATTCTACATATATAGTAGCATTAATTATTGGTTTTATAGTAGCTTTTATTGTATCAATAATAGTTATGGATATGTTTGTAAGTTACTTAAAGAAGAGACCAATGAGAATATTTGCTATCTATAGAATTGTAGCTGGTATAGTTTTATTTGCATTATCAGTTGCTGGAATAGTAACTTTAACTATATAAAATAAGAGTGCCTTTGCACTCTTATTTTATTTTTTTAATTCAATCTCTAATTCTTTTTTTAGATTATCTATTTCTTTAAGGTAATTTTGAAATTTATTTGCTAAGTTAGATTGAATTATATTTATTTTAGATTTTAAAGCTTTAGTAGAATCTAATGCTGAATTTATTTTTCCTTGGATAAAGTAATCTGTAAAGAAATTATCAAATACATAATCCATTACACTAGACATACTATCAAGATTTAAAGAAACATTAATTTCATTACTTAAATCTTTTAACTCTGAGTTATACCTATTAAGTAAAATTTTAATTGTATTAATTGATTTTGCGGCATCATCCATCTTTGATCTTTTAGCCATTGTAGCAATAAGATCTCCACCCATCATATCGTATATCCCCCAATTCTGAGCACTATTCAAATTAGAGATTGCTTTTTCTATGTAGGGAAGAAGTTTATCCCCCTCAGATAATGCTTCTCTTATTTCCTTTAATTCCATAGAAAGATTTTTAATTTTTTCTAAAATTAATGATATTTTTTTACTTTCTTCATTATTTAAGGTTAAAACATATTGAGCTGAATTATTTAAAAGATCATCATATTTTAAATCAATGCTACCAATGTCATTTATATCATTTAAGATTGATTTTTTATTAGATATTAATCTATTTAGGTAATCTTCTGTTTCTATAAATTTAGCTTGAATCTCTAGAAACTCAATTTTTTCCTTAGATAGTTTTTCATCTATGGAACCTTTAATTTTATGGAATAAGTAAGTTAAAGTAAAAGATTCTAAATTATCTACATCCTTTTTTTCTTTAGATAAGGTTTCTTTTAATGATTCTAAGGATTTACTTACTTTGTTTATTTCAGAATCGATAATAGTAAGTTTTGAATTAAGTTTTCTTAAAGAGATTCTTTCTTCTTCAAGTTTTAAAAAATCTTCATTAAAGCTATACATAAATTTTACCCCTTCTCCATGAAAATAATAAATATAAGTATATTATAAGTTATATTATACCGTATATTAATGTGTTTTTAGTTTATTTTATATAAATATAAAAAGGTATTTATGTGAAAATTACTAAAATGAAAAATTTATTGCAAATATAAATAATTTTACTTTTCAGTATAAAATCTTTATGATATCATTAAGATAGAAAATTAACAATAGTACTTTGAAAACAATTGCATAAATTGAGTTAAAGACTATTAAATTTTTTTTATTTTAAATTAACAGAAAATTTAAAATGTATAATCAATTTAAAAGTAACTGAATCGGGTAGGGGGAGTTTGAAATGTCACAACAAATTAAAAAAATAGCATTACTAACAGGTGGTGGAGATTGTCCAGGATTAAATGCAGTTATAAGAGCCGTAACAAGAACAGCTATAATAAATTATGGAATGGAAGTAATAGGTTACAAGTTTGGATATAGAGGATTATACAATAATGATTTCGTACCTCTAACTCTAGATAGTGTGTCAGGTATTCTTCATAGAGGAGGAACTATACTATATAGCTCAAACAAAGACAACTTATTTAATTATTCAGTAGAAGAAAATGGAGTTATTGTTAAAAGGGATGTATCTGATGTAGCGGTAGAAAACCTTAAGAGAGAAGGTGTAGATGTATTAGTTGTTATAGGCGGAGATGGAACTTTAACATCAGCAAGAGATTTTGCAAGAAAAGGAGTTAAAGTTATTGGAGTACCAAAAACAATTGATAATGATTTAGCATCAACAGATGTTACATTTGGTTTTAATACGGCTATAGATGTAGCTACAGAAGCTTTAGATAGATTACATACAACAGCTGAGTCACATCATAGAGTAATGATTTGTGAAGTTATGGGAAGAGGTGCAGGATGGATAGCATTAGAATCTGGTATTGCAGGTTCAGCAGATGTAATTCTTTTACCTGAAATGCCTTATGATATAAATAAAATTGCTGAAAAGGTAAAAGAAAGAGAAGCAGAAGGAAAGAGATTTAGCATAGTGGTAGTAGCAGAAGGAGCAAAACCGAAGGATGGGGAAGTAGTAGTAGCTAAGATAGTTGCTGATAGTCCAGATCCAATTAGGCTTGGTGGAATAGGGAATAAATTAGCTGGTGATCTTGAAAAATTATTACCAGATAAAGAAATAAGATGTACAGTACTTGGACATATTCAAAGGGGTGGTATAACTTCAACATATGATAGAATATTATCAACTAGATATGGAGTTGGAGCTGTGGAGCTAATTAATGAAGGTAAATTTGGTGATATGGTTTGTCTTAAAGATGGAAAGATGTCAAGTGATAGTCTAGAAAATGTTATAGGACAAAAATCAAAATTAGTTGATCCAAACGGAGAATTAGTTAAAATGGCCAAAAAAATAGGAATTTCATTTGCAGATTAGAGGTAAAATAAGTGGTAGGGAGTTAACTCTACCACTATTTTTTTGAATAGATGTAAAATATCTAATAAAAGTTATATAAAATTTTATTAGATACTTCAAAATTTTCTGAAAATATGCTATAATTTTCTTAGGCAGAGATTACAGTAAAGAAAGCTGGAGGGTATTATGAAAGAAATAAAGAAATATTTAGAATCAAGAATTGGAACATATGGATTTTTCTTTGAGGATTTAAAGAGTGGTTATATTTATGGGTATAATGAAAACGTTCAAATGGTAGCAGCAGGATGTATGAAGTTGCCTATATCAGTATCATTAATTAAGGCTGTAGAAAATAAAAAAATAGATTTTCTAGATAAAATTAAAATAGATGGAAAAGATAAGGTTTATGGTACTGGAATAATTCATGAATTTAATGAGAGAGAATATACTGTTTTCGAATTATTAGTTGCAATGTTAATTCAAAGTGATAATACAGCAGCGAACAAGATAATAGATATAGTTGGAATAGATGAGATTAATAGAGATATAAAAGAAATGGGATTAAAAAACACAGTATTAAATAGAAAAACTACTGATGAAAGAAAAGGGAAAAATGAAGTTGAAAATATAACATCAGCGCTAGATCTTGCTAGAATTTGGAGACATTTATATAACTCAACTTATCTAAGCCCAGAAAATAGTCAAATGTTAATTGATATTCTAACAAGACAACAAATAAAAAATAAGTTAGCATTATATATTCCAGATGATTTAAAGTATGAAATTTCAAGCAAAACTGGTGATAAAAATGGTGTGGAAAACGATACACAATTAATTAGATTATCAAAAGGAAACTTTACATTTACAGTTTTATCTATGGGGATACCAAATAGTGTTTATGGGACTGTAACATTAGCGAAGTGTGGTAAAATGATGTGGGATAATGTAATGAATAACTGGCATTAATAAAAGAAATGAGATAACTCCTAGGTTTCTGGGGGTTATTTTTTCTTTGTAAATAGATTCGTCAAAAAATCGTCAAAAATTATATTTAAAAAATTTTTCTTATTAAATTAGCAGATTCTTTCATCATATCATTAGTTACATGAGAATATGTTTTCATTATTTGCTCTATATCATGGCGAAGTACAGTATCAGCATTTTTAAAACCTATCCTATTTCTAAATGTAAAGTAGGATTAATCCATTAATAGAATGTGACCTTGAAAATTGAATAATACGGTATTAAGAAAGTATGTTATAATGAATTCATAATAGTAAGAAAGTATGAATAAGTTTTTTATTTAACCAATATATACACTTAAATTTGAAAAGGAGAATTAATTATGATTGAATACAAGTTTGATACCCAGTTACTAATTGATGGCAATGATCTTTCGGAAGATGAAATTAATGAATATATAACTAAGAATATTGAAGGGGATTGTCTGCTTGCAGTTGGTGATGAAGATTTGATAAAGATTCACTTCCACACTAATACTCCATGGAAAGTGCTTGAGTATTGTGCTTCGTTGGGCGATATTTACGATGTGGTTATAGAGAACATGGAACGCCAAGAGAATGGGTTACAGGGTTAGAAGGTGCAGGAATTTCTAGTTTATCCAATTAGAAATATATAAATAATCTTAACACATTACAAAAATAAATTAAAAATTAATTGTTATGAAAATACCGTATTATTCAATAGAATATACGGTATTTTTTATGTCACAATAATATATAGTTAAGAATGGACTACATAATTAATTCACTCTATATAAAAAATATTTCTAAGTAATTAGTAAAATTTATTCCTTCAAAATCGAACAATGCGGTATTAAAAGTAATTATAACTACATCAATACAGTAGAAATATTAATATAATTTCATATTTAAGAACAATTATTTAATGTTATGAATATATTAAAGTATACAAAAGAGGAAGGTGATAAATATGTGTTTCGGCTGTGGATTTGGTGGCTTTGGTGGATTTGGTGGCTTTGGCGGCTTTGGATTTAATAGATTTAATAGGTGCTGCTGTTGTTGCAGATGTCGTAGAAGACGTAGAAGACGTAGAAGAAGTAGTTAGATTTTAATATGATATAAAGTAATTTGTTATAGTTAAATTAAGATACCGTATTATTCAGAAATGAATATGCGGTATTTTTTATTATTAAGGAGGGATAGGATGGATAAAGAACTATTTAGAAAGACAGAAGGTTTTATTTTAAATTAAAAAACCTTACTGGAATCAAAAACTCCAGTAAGATCTAATGAAAACATCCTAATTAATAAAAATTATTTACAATGTTTTAATAACCAAAATCTATTCTTTTATTAAAATGAATTTATATAGATAGTTAACACTAAAGTATATCCTCAGTACTAGTATTAGTGTTAGTATTAGGGTTAGTGTTAGTATTAGTATCAGTTTCACTCTCAGTAGAAGTAAGTCCATTAGTTCCATTAATGGTAACATTTAATGTTATAGTATTTCCATTAGAGGTAGTGTCTGTATTAGAAGTTGCTTGAGCTTGCTCTTGAGTTTGAGCTTGAGTTTGAGCTTGAATTTGAGCTTGAAGCTGAGCTTGAACTTGGGCTTGAGCTTGAAGTTGAGCTTGAAGCTGAGCTTGAACTTGGGCTTGAGCTTGAAGTTGATTTTGTAATTTATACAATAAACTTAAATAATTATTAGAATTAGTATTTGTATTTCCTGATTCACTTGAACATTCAAAATCATAGTTTCCTGATTCACTTGAACATTCAAAATCATAGTTTTCTGATTCACTTGAACATTCAAAATCATAGTTTTCTGATTCACTTGAATATTCATCATCATAATATCTACTCATAAAAATATCTCCTTATCTTTAGTTTTAACCATCATAAATACATGAGGGTTTTACTTTATAATATGATGATCATGCAAATATAGTCACACATTTAATTTAAAATAAAGAAATTATTATTAGGTTTTTATAATAAAATATAAAATATTTAAGAAATATAAAATCTTAGGTATTAGTATTTTTATTGACAATATTTTAGAATAGTGTTATTCTATGAAAAAAAGATAACCTTTAATTTAATCCAGAGAGATTAACAAGGAAGAGATTGTAATAGCAAAAGAATGTTATTTAGGCCTTATCATACCTTCCTTGAAAAAGGGAAGGTTTTTTATTTTTTAGGAAATTATAAAAACTTATAAAATACCTTTAAATTTAACACAGAGATGTTAACAAGGAGTGAAGTAAATGAATATGAAAAACAAACATTTAATTGATCCAATGGATTTTTCTAAAGAAGAACTACAAGAAATTTTTAAATTAGCACAC
This sequence comes from Clostridium sp. LS3, assembly GCF_055330225.1. Lineage (NCBI taxonomy): Bacteria > Bacillati > Bacillota > Clostridia > Eubacteriales > Clostridiaceae > Clostridium > Clostridium sp. LS3. The sequence continues at coordinate 2,560,760 of NZ_CM143921.1, read as the reverse complement.
CAAATAATAGCAAATCCAAGAGAGTATTCTCATATCTGCGATGGAAAAGTTTTAGCTACTTTATTTTACGAACCAAGCACAAGAACAAGGTTTAGCTTTGAAGCTGCAATGATGAAACTTGGTGGTAAAATTCTAGGGTTTTCGGAACCAAATTCAAGTTCAACTGCAAAAGGAGAGACTTTAGCAGATACAATAACTATGGTATCAATATATTCAGACATAATTGCAATGAGACATCCAATGGAAGGCTCAGCTAAGCTTGCAAGTATGTATTCAAATGTATCAGTAATAAATGCAGGAGATGGAGGACATCAGCATCCAACTCAAACATTAACAGATCTTTTAACTATAGAATCCTTAAAAAATGGATTAACAAATCATACTATAGGAATATGTGGAGACTTGAAAAATGGTAGAACAGTTCACTCACTTATAAAAGCCATGTCAAGATACGAAAAAACTAAATTTATCTTAATTTCACCAAAGGAATTATCTATACCAGTTTATATAAGAGAAGAAATACTAATAAAAAATAATATAGAATTTAAAGAGGTTGAAAAATTAGAAGATGTAATAGATGAACTAGATATACTGTATATGACAAGAATTCAAAAAGAGAGATTTTTCAATGAAGAGGAATATATAAGACTTAAAGATAGCTACATTTTAGACGTTGAAAAAATGAATTTAGCTAAAAAAGATATGATAGTTATGCATCCATTACCAAGAGTAAATGAAATTTCCGTAAAAGTAGATAAAGATGAGAGAGCTTGCTACTTTAAACAAGCTGAGTATGGAATGTATGTAAGAATGGCTTTAATAGCAAAACTTTTGGGGGTGGCGTAAATGCTAGAAATAACAAGTATTAAAAATGGATTAGTAATAGACCACATAAAGGCGGGAATGGGAATAAAAATATTTAATTATTTAAATCTTGATAAGGTTAATAGTCAAGTTGCTTTAATTATGAATGCAGAAAGTGATAAGGTTGGTAAAAAGGATATAATTAAGATAGAAAATTCTTCAGAAATAAATTATACAGTTTTAGGTTTATTATCACCAAATCTTACTATAAATGAAGTTAGAGAGGGAGAAATAGTTAGAAAAATTAAACCAGAACTTCCTAAAAAAGTAGTAGATATATTAATATGTAATAATCCAAGATGTATAACAGAAGAAGAAAAATATGTGCCACATACATTTAACTTAATAGACGAAAATAAAGGAACTTACAAGTGCGACTATTGTGATCATATAACAAAGCTATCTGATTTATAGATTTAAATATAAGCTATGAGGTGAAATTATGAATTTACTAATAAAAAATGCTAGAGTAGTTGATTGCTCACAAGATTTTATTGGAGATGTTTATATAGAAAATGGAAAGATAAAGAAAATAGGATTAAATATAGAAAAAGATAATGTAGAATGTATAGATGCTAAAGGACTTACTTTAATGCCAGCATTTGTTGATACTCATGCGCATTTTAGAGAGCCAGGACTAACTTATAAAGAGGATATAGAAACAGGATCTAAAGCTGCTTTAAGAGGGGGATATACTGGAGTATGCTTAATGGCAAATACACAACCGATATGTTCAACTAAAGAAGTCCTAGAAAAAGTTAGAGGTAGAGAAAAAGAGTTAAACTTAATAGATTTACATCAATGTGTTTCGGTTACCAAAGGATTCGATGGAAAAGATATAACTCATTTAGACGAATTTAGTACTGATACTAAACTTAAAGCAATATCAGATGATGGTGTTGGTGTTATGGATTCAGAAATAATGTATAAGGCAATGCTTAAAGCAAAAGAAAATGGATGGGTAATAATGTCTCATGCAGAGGATCATAGTTTCTCAGATATAGATATGAGAATAGCTGAAAATATAATGACATTAAGAGATATATACTTAGCAAAGGAAACAGGAGCAAGATTGCATATGTCTCATGTTAGTACAAAGGAAGCTATAAAATATCTTAAAGAAGCAAAAGAAAAGTATAATAATATAACATGTGAAATTACTCCACATCATATATGTTTAACAAAAGATGTAAATAATTATAGAGTAAATCCTCCTATAAGGGAAAAAGAAGATGTAAAAGAAGTTATAAAAGCAATAAAAGATGGGACTGTTGATTGTATAGGTACAGATCATGCCCCTCATACAAAGGAAGATAAAGAAAAAGGCTCACCAGGAATGGTAGGTTTAGAAACAGCCTTTCCAATTTGTTATACAAGCTTAGTTAAGTCTGATGAAATAAACTTAAATAAATTAAGTGAAATTATGTCCAAGAATGGAGCTAAGATTCTAGGAATGAATAAAGGAATAGTTAGTCCAGGAATAGATGGAGATTTAGTAATACTAGACTTAGGTAAGAAAATAACAGTAAATTCAAAAGAATTCCATTCAAAAGCTCAAAACACACCATTTGAAGGAATGGAGTTTTATGGAGAAGTTCAAATGACTATAAAGGGTGGAAAAATACTTTATAGAAAATAGGAGGATAAAATGAAAAGTTTAATAATGGATAAGTTATATAATAGAGTAAATGAAAGAGGAGTAGTATGTGTTGGTTTAGATACAGCCATTGAATACATACCTAAGCATCTTTTTGAAGGAAGAAACGAAGCTCAGGCTTTAGTTGAATTTAATAAGCAAATAATAGATGCAGCAATAGATGTGGCAGCTTGTTTTAAAGTACAGATTGCTTACTATGAAGCTTTAGGATTAAAAGGTATGTTAGCTTATAAAGAAACATTAGACTATTTAAGAGAAAAAGATGCGATAATAATTGCTGATATAAAAAGAGGAGATATAGCTGCCACAGCAAAACAATATGCAAAAGCACATTTTGAAGGAGATTTTGAATCTGATTTTATAACTCTAAGTCCATATATGGGAATGGATAGTATTGAGCCATATATACCTTATATGGAGAAAGGAAACAAAGGAGTTTTTTCTCTAGTCAGAACATCTAATAAAGGGGCAGAGGACATAGAAATGCTTAAAACTACAGATGAGAGATATGTCTATAAAGTAGTTGGTGATAAACTTACTGAGCTTGGTAAGGAAATAGTAGGTGAGTGTGGATACTCAAGCATAGGTGGAGTAATAGGATGTACTCATGTAGAAGAGGGTGTAGAAATAAGAAAAAGATTTAAAAATATGTTCTTCTTAATACCAGGTTATGGTGCTCAAGGTGGAAAGGCTGAAGATGTAGCTTTATATTTAAATAATGGAAATGGAGGAGTTGTAAACTCTTCAAGAGCTATACTTCTAGCATATAAAAAGCAAGAAGGTAGAGAAAAAGAATTTGCTTTATGCGCAAGAGAAGAAGTAATAAGAATGAGAGATGAAATAAGAGTTGCTGTAGAAAGTAGATAGGGGGAAAACTAATGAAGACGACTTACACTAAATCAAAGGTTATATCAAATGAAAAAATAGTTGATGGAATATATAAAATGGTCGTTGAAGATAACAATGAAGTAAGAGCTGGACAGTTTTACATGTTAAAGCTAAATGGACAAACTTTACTTCCTAGACCAATAAGTGTATGTGAAAAAAATGAAGGAACTATCACTTTCTTATATGCAGTAGTTGGGAATGGTACTAGAGAATATATCAGCTTAGAAAAAGGAGATTATATAAATCTTATAGGCCCTTTAGGAAATGGATTTAATATTGAAGAATCTTTAGGGAAAGTAGCTTTAGTATCTGGAGGAATTGGAACTGCACCAATGCTTGAACTTGCTAAAAAGCTAAGAGAAAAGAATAAAGATTCTAAAATAAATTTATATGCAGGTTTTAGAGATGATATATACTTAATAGATGAAATAAAAGAATATGTTAATGAAGCATATGTAAGTACAAATACAGGAAAATATGGGCACAAGGGTTTTGTAACAGATATTTTAAAAGCAGAGGAATATGACACAGTTCTTTGTTGCGGACCCGAAATAATGATGAAAAAGGTAGTAGATATGTGCAAAGAGAAAGGCGTTAAGGTGTATGTATCTATGGAAAAACAGATGGCTTGTGGTGTAGGAGCATGCCTTGTATGTACATGTAAAACTAAAGAGGGGCATAAAAGGACTTGTAAGGATGGTCCAGTATTTGATGGATATTATGTTGAACTTTAAAATCAAAGGAGGAATTTTATAAATGTTGAAAGTAAATATAAATGGAGTAGAATTTAAAAATCCAGTAATAGCAGCATCAGGAACCTTTGGTTTTGGACAAGAATATAATGATTTCTATGATGTGGGGATTTTAGGTGGAATATCATCAAAAGGTTTAACTTTAAATCCTAAAGATGGGAATGAAGGAATTAGAGTATATGAAACTCCATCAGGAATGATGAACTCAGTTGGACTTCAAAATCCAGGAGTAGATAGATTTATAAAAGAAGAACTTCCAAGGATGAAGAAGCTTGGCACTAACATAATTGCAAATGTTGGTGGAGGATGTATGGAAGATTATGAAGAAGCTATTGAAAGGCTAAAAGGAACTGACATAGATATGATTGAACTTAATATATCATGTCCAAATGTAAAGTCAGGAGGAATGGCTTTTGGAATAAAATCAAATGTAGCTTATGAAGTAGTTTCTAAGATAAAGAAAATTACAGATAAGCCTCTTATGGTTAAGCTTTCTCCAAATGCTGAAGATATAGTTAATATGGCAATAAGTTGTGAAGAAGCAGGCGCTGATTCAATATCTTTAATAAACACCTTAAAAGGTTTTGCAGTAGATCCATGTAAAAGAAAGCCTATATTTAATAATGTATATGCAGGACTATCAGGACCAGCTGTAAAGCCAATAGCATTAAGAATGGTGCATGAAGTATCAAAAGCTGTAAATATACCTGTAGTAGGACTTGGTGGAATTTCTAATGGACTAGACGCAATAGAATTTATGATGGCAGGAGCATCAGCAATTCAAATAGGAACAATAAATTTTGTGAATCCTATGGCGGGTAAAGAAATAATAGATGAAATGGAAAGATTCTGTATTCAGCAAGGAATAAAGGATATAAATGAAATTATAGGATGTATAAAGTAATAAAAAAATACAGGTAGATTAATATAATTATCTACCTGTATTTTAAAATCAATTAAGACAGTAAATAAATTTGTGTAAAATGAAACCTATGTACTGTATTTTAAAAAAATATATTATATATTATTTTTTTAAGAATACTCCAGTTATTATATTTATAATATCCTTTATTGTATCTAATTGATTAACAATTCCATCTTTCATAACTATAGCTTCAGCAGTAGTTTCAATTGCTACATCACTTATATCTTTAACATTTTCAGATATACCATTTAAGTTCTTAATTGTATTATCTAAATTAGATTTATTATCTTTAAGAGCAGTATCTATGGTACTTATAAGAGATATAAGCTTTCTTAGTGCTAATATAAGATAAACTAATGCCACAACGGCAACAATAACGATAATAGTTAATAAAAGAGTATTAACATCAATAGTAATAGTCATTTGTGTAACCTCACTTAATATTTATTAAAATAAGTATAATTAATTAACTATTTAGATAGTTGAATCCTCTTTTATTTCATTAACAACTTCCTCTGATACTTCTTTATTTAATACTTCTTCATTAGATTCATCTAGAACTTCTTCAGCAACTGCTTTCTTTGATTCAAGATATTTTGAAATCTTATCTTTAGCTTCAGAAAAGTTTGATTTTGCATCTTCAGCAACATTTGAAGCTTTATTTTTTATTGTATTATTTAAATCACTAGCAGTTTCCTTTATAGATTTTCTAGTGTCTTTACCTGCTTTAGGAGCGAATAATAATCCACTAGCTAGTCCAGCGGCAACTCCAAGTGTTGCACCTAAGGCAAGATTTTTAGCAGCTTTAGTTTTTTCTTTTTTAGCCTTTTCTTTTCTTTTTTGTTCGATTAAATTTGTCAAATTCATATCAAAATCCTCCTTTTATGGTAAATTATTTATAGTGTATATAAATGATTATAAATCAAACAAGGTATAAATACAAGTTATATGCAGAATAAGCTAATCTTATTAAAAGATGTACAAGTTTCCAATAAAAAACTTTATATTATAGCTTAAATAATGTAATATATATATGAGTAAGAATTAAGATTTTATTAAAATCATTGTATTAATAAGTATCTAGTTATAAATAATATTATATAAAGTTAAGGAGGATACAATGAAAGTTAAAAAAGGAAGTATAGTTTTTAGTATAGTAATTGTAATTTTATTATTATCTATAGCATTAATAGTAAAAAATATATTAAATAAAGAATCAAAAGAAGTTGTAGTAGCTAAAAAATTTATAGAAAAGTTATGTGAAAACAATATAATAGAGGAATATAATAATTCTAAAAGTATAGTTGAAGAGGGGCATTTAAATAAATTAGCCAATAAAAATTCTCAAATACAGTATTCTGTAATAGTAGGAAAGTATGGTGTTGATATAGATAAAAATTATAATGTATTAGGATTTTCAAATAAAAATACAAGTATAGAAAAGAATAAAAACATTATAGCTGAAAATGAGGCTGTTAGTTTAGCCACTAGATATGTTAGTGAAATTACAGATGATGATTTTAGATTTAAAGAAGTAAGGGTACGAGAAGGCGAGGAAAGTCCTTGTCACAATGTAGTATTCTATAAATATAGAGATGGATATCCTTATTATAAACAAGAAATAAATGCAATGATCGATAAAAGAACTGGTAAATTAGAAGGGTATTCAAATTATCCACTGGATCACATAAAGCATATAGATAAAATTAATATTAATGAAGAAGATGCAAGAAATAGTATAAAGAAATATTTTGTTAATCTTAATTTAAAAGCTGAAATTTTAGGTGATCCTACGCTTTATTATATTTCAATAAAAGATGATAAGATGGCACTAGCATATGTGTACAATGTAAAAGTTATTAATTCCGATAATAAAGAAGAAAAGGTTATTATATTTTTGGAAGCAGATTCAGGAGAGATAATAAATTCTAATTTGGAAGCAATGGCAAAAAGTTAATAAAAAGGGATATTTGAATTGAATTTAACTCAAATATCCCTTTTTTCTTATATTTAAAATATTTTTATTACCATTCTGTTACTTCATCTCCAAGCTCAGGAATTGATGAAGCTGTAAATACTGGATCCTTTATACCAGATTTTTTTTGTTTTTTATAATCATCTAATGCTCTAAATGCAATCTTACTTAATAATACAATTGCTACTAGATTTATTATAGCCATGAATCCCATAAATACATCCGCTAGGTTCCAAACTATATCCATGTTAACAAGAGAGCCAAAGAATACCATTGCTCCAACAGCTATTCTATAGACTTGTAAATAAATTTTTTTGTTAGTAATAAATTGAATATTTGCTTCTCCATAATAGTAATTTCCAACTATAGAACTAAATGCAAATAATAAAATGCATATTGAAATAAATATTCCACCCCAAGAACCTACTTGAGAAGTTAGAGCCATTTGTGTAAGCTCTATACCTTTAACACTTCCATCAAGAGGAGCATCAGATAGTAGTATTATAAAGGCAGTACAACTACAAATTATAAGTGTATCTGTAAAAACTCCAAGTGTTTGAATAAATCCTTGTTTAACAGGATGTGACACAGTAGCAGTAGCAGCAGCATTAGGAGCAGATCCCATACCAGCTTCATTAGAAAATAGTCCTCTTTTTATACCTTGCATTAATGCAGCCCCGATTCCACCACCAACAACTTGATGTACACCAAAAGCATTCTCAAAAATCATTTCTAATACTGCAGGAAGATGTCCAATATTTTTAATAACTATAAACAATGCTACAACTATATAGGCAATAGCCATAATAGGAACTAAAACACTTGAAACTTTTGCAATTCTATTTACTCCTCCAAAAATTATTACTATAGTAAGTAATGTTATAAGAGCGCCAACAATAGCTCTATTAAATCCAAAAGAAGTATTTAAGGAAAGGGTTATAGTATTTGCTTGAACTGAGTTAAATACTAATCCAAAGGCGATAGTTATAAGAATTGCAAAAGTAACACCCATCCATTTCTTTTTAAGTCCTCGAGCCATATAGTAGGCAGGACCACCTCTAAAGGTGTTACCATCTTTAACTTTATAAATTTGTGCTAAAGTAGATTCTATAAAGCTTGAAGCAGCTCCGATAAGTGCTATAAGCCACATCCAAAATATTGCACCAGGACCTCCAATAGCAATGGCAGTTGCTATACCAGCTAAATTACCAGTACCAACTCTAGAGGCTGTGCTTATACAAAAGGCTTCAAATGACGATACAGAATGATGGTCTTTTTCACCAGTAGCACCATCTCCTAGTAATCTAAACATTTCTTTAAGATTTCTAAATTGAACAAATTTTGTTTTAAAAGTAAAATAAAGACCAATTATAATAAGCATAGCAATTAAAATATAAGTCCATAAAAAATCATTAAATTTTAAAATTATATTATTAAAAAATTCCATATAATGAAAATCCCCCTTTTCTTTTGTTACAAATTAAATTTTATCTTAGAATATAATATATATTATTTATAATCAAATTGCAAGAAAAAAGTTTTGGTATTTCATAAAATGGGTAAAAATGTGACGATTTTTATTATAAATAGCATATAATGAATTAATAACTGACAACTTATTCATAATGATGATTTTGTTTAAAATTTTATAATAAAAAAGAGAACCAATGTTGGTTCTCTTTAAAATAATTAATCTTCATTAGGATTAGGAGCTGGTTCAGATCCACCAGCCTCTTGAGATTCCTTTAATTCTATAACAATTGTATCACCTTTTTTAGCTTTATCAGATGATAAACTTTTAATTATTCTAGTTTTTGCATTGTTATTAGAAATCTTAACATTTACTCCTTTAGATTTTAATAAACTTATTGCATCATCTGCATTTCCACCTACAGCAATTCCTAAGTCAGATAGTTTAAACGCTTCATCCTTTGGAGGATTTGGAGCAGGTTTACTATCATCCTTTTCTGTTGGAACAATATATTTATAATCAGCTGCACCTGAATATGGGTTATCTTTTCTTATAAATACTCTTTCCTCAATTAAACCTTTAGGAGTATTTTCTGTTGCTAATTTATTATTATTTTTATTAACTTTAGCAGTTACATGGACATCACAAACTCCTGTAGGTTCAGTTCCAGCTATAAATAATTCATTACGTACTCTTGAGCCTCTTGGATCTCTAGCACATAAATCTGTAGGTCTTTTTCCAGAATCCCTACATACAGCTACACTTGTAACACCACCAGGATTTTCATCGAATTCTTTATATTCTAATCCTTGGTGAACTGGAGCCATAATTGCTCCCCATAAAGCAGCAGCAGAGGAACTATAACTTCTTCCTCCCATTGCATCATGATTATCGTATCCAATCCATACAGAAGCTGAATAGTATGGAGTTAAACCTGCAAATAAGAAGTCCGTAACCCTATCTGTTGTACCAGTCTTACCTATAACAGGCATATTAGGTATTTTAGCTTTATCTCCATCAAAAGTTAAAGGACCTTTAAGTAAATCTCTCATAATATAAGCTGTTTGAGGAGAAAATACTTGATCTTGCTTAAGTTTAGGTTCTAATATAACTTTTCCATTAGCATCAACTACTTTAGTATATAAAATTGGATTTGTGTACAATCCATTATTACCAAAGCTTCCAAAAGCAGATGCAAGCTTAAAAGTATTACCACCGTCAGGGTTTCCATTTTCATCTGCCCCATTAAATTCACCTAGAGCTAAAGTAGCTAAAACTTTAGACTTTTCACCATAAACTAAACCTAATTTTTCACCGTAAGATAAGCCATTTTCAACTCCAAGTTTATCTTCAACTATTATAGTAGGTATATTCTTAGATAAAGCAATAGCTTCTCTTGATGTAATTAAACCATCAGAAACATGGTTCCAGTTTGCTGGGGTCCAGCCAGGATACTTACTTTGAATAGAAGCTGGAAGCAATGCATCATCTATAGCAGTTGCAGCAGTTATAGTTTTAGTATCTATTGCAGGACCATAAACAGTTATAGGTTTTGTAGTTGATCCTATAGATCTTAAAGCGTCATAAGCTCTATTTGTAGATCTAGCTGGCTGTTGACCTCTACCACCAACAAGAGCTTTAACTTGACCAGTTCTATAATCCGTTATTACAGCAGAAGCTTGTAATGCAGGAGTTCCATTTCCATCAAGAGTTTCTGGATTAGCGTATATATCTATTTGAAGATTGTCTCTATTATCAAGAACAGCTTGAGTAGAGTCTTGCATTTTTCTATCCATAGTAGTATAAATTTTAAGACCACCAGTAGCAAATAATTTATCTACTTCTTCATCAGTATACTTATAAACTTCTTTTAAATCATTTTTTACTTGATCTAAAGCAGGATAAACAAACCATTCATAGTTTATTTTATAATCAACAACTGTTTGAGAAAAAGCAAATTTATTTTCATTTGTGAATGCATAAGCTTCATCATATTCTGCTTGAGTTATATATCCTAAATCCCTCATTTTCATAAGAACAGTTTTAGTTCTATCTAAGTAAAGTGTAGGATCTTCTTTATTAGCAGGATTATATGGGCTATAAGCACTAGGTGCCTGAGTTAATCCTGCAATAAATGCCGATTCAGGTAAATTTAAATCCTTAGCATCTTTATCAAAGAAATAATTTGCAGCGGCTTCAACGCCATAAATTCTTCCACTTAAAGGAATTGTATTTAAATAAGCTTCTAAAATTTGATCTTTTGAAAGTTTGCTTTCTAATTTTAAAGAAAGATACATTTCTCTTATTTTTCTTTCAACTTTAACATCATTTGTTAAAAGAGTATTTTTTATTAATTGTTGAGTAAGTGTAGATCCACCTTGTACACTCCCTTTTCCCGTAAGATAAAACATTGCAGATCTATAAGTTGAACCTAAAGTTCTTTTTACATCTACACCTTTATGTGTATAGAAACGCTCATCTTCAATTGAAACATAAGCATCTTTTAAATATTTTGACATTTCATCCAATTTTATTTTATATCTTTCTTCTTCTGTTGGAATGTTATCAATATATTTACCTTCACTATCATATAGCATAGAAGGTTCATTTAAGTTTAAAACTGCATTTACATCAAGAGGTGGTGTACTTTTAATTATTGCAAACACATAACCAAGACCAACTACAAAGCATAGAAGTCCTGCAATTAATATTGTAAGAAAAGTTCTCTTTATTATTTTTTTATATCTAGGTTGATTTTTTTTCTTTTTAGAGCTTTTGCCATTGTTCTTATTGTTATTAGCATTGGCTTGGCTTTTTTCTGTTCTAGAAGTGTCTTTATTAGCCATTTCTTCCTCCCTTAAAATTAAAATTATTTAATATTATAAAATAAATAATATAGAATATTATAGCATATTTATATAAAGAATAAAATAATAACTCTAGAAGGTGCTTATGAAGTATTATACAAAAAAACCCAAAATGCGATTTCAAATTAAACATCCTAAACTTATAATGGTTATTATTGCCTTTTGCATCTTATTTAATTCTATATTGTATTTTTTTAATAAAAGTATTTTACCAGCAGTTATGAAGATAGCAGAAGAGAAGTTGAAAAGAGAAGCTACAGATATAATTCATGAAACAGCTTTAGATATTTATTCTAATGAATTTGATTATTCTGATATGATAATTATTGAAAAAGATAATGATGGTAATATAACTATGTTAAGAGCAGACACAGTAAAATTAAATTACTTATCATCTAAATTAGTTTTAGCGTCAAATGATAAAATAGAAGAATTACAAGAAGTAGGGCTAGATGTTCCATTAGGATACATGAGTGAAAATTTAGTAATTCATAATTTAGGCCCGAAAATAAATATAAAAATGAATCAAATAGGAAATATAACTAGTAGTTATGAATCAGTATTTGAAAGTGCAGGAATAAACCAAACAAGGCATAAAATATATTTAAATGTAAATATGAGGATGAAAGTAGTTATACCGCTAAACAGTAAAGATGTAGAAATAGCATGTCAAATACCAATATCAGAAACTATAATTGTAGGAAAGATTCCTAATACAGCAATTGAATTAAATAGACCGTAACTAAAAAAGCATAATGAATAGTGGAAAATTAAGAGAAAACTCCCTTATGGGAGTTTTTAATTTTAAATATTTTTGCAATTATTAAATCTTAATTAATTTCTAAAGTATCCGTTATGTATTTGTGGGTTTATAATTATTTTTCTTCCCAATTAAATACGTAAGGTACATTTCTATAGAAACTTTCATAGTCAAGACCGTATCCAACTACAAATAAATCTTCTATTTCAAAGCAACAGTAATCTGGCTTTAAATCAACTTTTCTTCTAGAAGGCTTATCTAATAATACACAAGTTTTTACTGATTTAGCTCCACGTTTCTTTACATAATTTATAACAAATTCCATTGTATATCCAGTATCTATTATGTCGTCAACTATTAATACATCCCATCCTTCTATATTATCTGGGATATCATTTACAACCTTAACTTCACCAGTACTTTCTTCTCCATGTCCGTAGCTTGAAGTAGTCATAAAACCAACGTTGGCTTTGCAATCAATAGCTCTAAATATATCTGCCCCAAATACAAAGCTTCCTCTTAGAAGTGGAAGTACATAAAGGTTTTTATCTTTATATTCCTCAGTAATTACTTTTCCAAGTTCTGTTATTCTAGTTTTAATTTGATCTTCTGTAAAAAGTATGTTTCTTTTCTTGTCATCCATTAGTATAATCCTCCTAAAAATGAATATTTTTAAAAGCTTAAAGCCGTATTTACAATAAATTTTAACGTTATTATTAATATTACATATTTTTTATAATTCTTGCAACTTATTTTTTAAATACTATAGTATAAGAATTTTTACATATGTCCACTTTTTTATTTGAAAATATTTGAGAATATTTGTTAGAATCATGACTAAAAATTAATAATTATGTATTCTTAGTGTAATAATTTTGTAACTTTTTTTAGAATATAAAAACTATAATTAATATTGAGTAATAATTAAGGCATAATTGGTGGGATTAAATATGAAAAGACTAATATTATTTATTGTAAGTACAGCAGTAACATTTTCAACAATAGGAGGTATTTTTTCTGGAGATTTTATGATAAAAAAAGACAATAATATAGAAGAAGCAAAAAAAGTTCTAACAGAAATAGAAAATAGAGATTTAAGTAAAATAGAAGATACTTTAGAAAAGGAAAGAGTAAATTTTGAAAAGCAACTAAATCCTGAAAAAGATGAAGAAGTTAATTTTTTTAACTTCTATGGAAATACTGTGTTTTTAGGAGATTCCATTACTGAAGGGTTAGCGGAATTGGAAATTATAGATGAATATAATGTTGTATCAGAAAAAGGTGATACTGTAGTAAAGGCCATGAACCAGTTAGATAAAGTTAAACAAATGAATCCTAAAAATATTGTTTTGTTATATGGAATGAATGATGTTATTGAGTTTGATGATTCAAGTGAAACACGAACTCCAGAATATTTTAAAGAAAAATATGTGGATTTAATTAACGAATTAAAGAGAAGACTACCACGATCTAATATATATGTGACGTCACCTACATCTGTTATGGCAAAGGCACAAAACATAAATAGTAGATTAACTAATGAAAATATAAATAGTTTTAGAGAAATGACAAAAATGGCATGTGAAGAAACAAAAGTTAAGTATGTAGATATTTCTAGCTTTATAGATGGAAAAGATATGTTACATGAACAAGATGGAATTCATTTTAAATATGATTTTTATAATATATGGCTTACATACTTAAAAGATATTATTGAGGCAGGTTAATAGATGAAATTATGAAGAAAGACAGATATTTTAAGTATTATATTATTGAACTAGTAGTAGTAATTGTAATTTTTATTTCAGCTTATCCAATGTTAAGAGTTAGGGATTTGGATATGAATGGAGTTAGAAATTCCTTGGAAAGTTTTAAAAATAATGAAACTATGGAGGAAGGCGATATTAAATCATTAAGAAAATTATATTATATAAATAAAAACCAAGTTGAGGATTTTGTGTCATTTGTGCCTAAAAGTAATATGAATGCAAATGAAATCTTGGTTTTAAAGGTAAAAGATGAAAAAGATATACCTACAATTAAAAGTGGTATTGAGGAAAGAATAAAAAAGCAAGGTGAAAGTTTTAAAAATTATAGACCTGAAGAGTATAATTTAATAGAAAATGCAATATTAGAAGTGGAAGGTAATAACATAATATTTATAATTTCTAAAGATTCATCTCAGATAAAAAAGGCTATAGACAGTAACTTTAAGTGATTTTGACGTAATTGGAGTGATAAATTTTGGTATTTAGTAGCTTAATATTTATATTTATGTTTTTACCAAGTGTATTAATTATATATTATTTGGTGCCTAATAGGTTTAAAAACTTAGTATTATTTATTTCAAGCATAGTTTTCTATGCATGGGGAGAGCCAATTTATATAGTTTTAATGATATTTTCAATATTAATAAATTATTTAGCAGGTTTGTTAATAAAAAATAATGCTAAAGATAAGAGTAAAAGAAAATTTATATTTTTTACAGTAGTATTAATTGATATAAGTGTACTTTTGTTCTTCAAGTATTATGGTTTTTTAATATCTAATATTAATTGGGTTTTTGGATCAAATTTAGAAATAAGAGAACTTCCATTGCCTTTAGGAATATCATTTTATACTTTTCAGCTAATATCTTATATTGTAGATGTTTATATGGATAAGGTTAAAGCTCAAAAAAATATAATAGACTTTGGCGCATATATTTCAATGTTTCCACAGTTAGTAGCAGGACCAATAGTTAAATACAGTGATATTGAAAGTCAGCTTAAAAAAAAGGAATTATCTATTGATAAATTTGGACAAGGTGTAGAGAGGTTTATACTTGGACTCGGAAAAAAAGTTTTAATAGCAAACAATCTAGGCGCTATATGGCAACAAGTAAAAATTATACCTATAGATTCTCTTACTGTTCTTACTGGATGGATAGGGATAATTTCATTTACTTTACAGATATATTATGATTTTAGTGGATACTCTGATATGGCAATAGGGTTAGGGAAGATGCTTGGATTTGAATTTTTAGAGAATTTTAATTATCCATATATGTCAAAGAGTATAACAGAATTTTGGAGAAGGTGGCATATTTCTCTTGGATCTTGGTTTAAGGAATACATATATATTCCCTTAGGGGGAAATAGAAGAGGGAATGTAATTCAATTTAGAAATTTAATGATTGTTTGGTTCACAACAGGATTATGGCATGGAGCAAGCTGGAACTTTATAATTTGGGGATTATATTTTGGATTAATAATATATTCAGAAAAAATATTTTTAAAGTCAATTTTGAAAAATGTTCCAAATATTATTGCTCATATTTATACAATGACTTTAGTGGCTATAGGATGGATATTTTTTGATTTAAGTAGCTTAAATGATGCAATTGAATATATAAAAGTGATTTTGGGGTTAAATGGCAATAAGTTATGTAATAATTTCTCATTATATCTAATTTCAACAAACTTAATAATACTTATTATAGCAATAATACTATCTACTGATATGATTAATAAAACCATTAAAGATATTAAAAAACGATTAAGAGAAAGAGATATATTTTTATTTGTGTTTATAGAGTTGATAATTTTGATAATAAGTACTGCATATTTGATAAGTCAAAGTTATAATCCATTTTTATACTTTAGGTTTTAAACGAGAAAGCTGGTGAGTGTGTGAGAGACAAAAGAAAAATTGATGGGTCTTTAATTGCAGAAAAAAGAGTTAAAAAGTTTGATAAGACTTATCGTATAATTATATCAATAATGTTTGTAGGATTCCTTACTATATGTATCCTAATAAACTATTTAAAAAAAGATGACATTTATTCAGAAGTGGAAAATAGAAATTTAAATGCAAAACCATCTTTCTCATTAAAAGAGTTCTTTTTAGGAAGTTATACTAGTGATTTCGATAGCTATATTTCTGATCAATTTTTTGGAAGAAAAGAGTTTATATCATTAAAAACAAAAATACAACAGCTAGGAGGAAATAACAAGATTAACGATGTATATATAGGTAAAGATGGACAACTATTTGAAGACTTTAAAATTGAATCAGATGAAAAAATAAATGATAAGATTCAAGTAATGAATGATTTTAAAGAAATGAATCCAAATACTAATATAGAATTTATGCTTATACCAACAGCTACTAGTGTATTAAAAGATAATCTTCCTAAATATGCTCCAATAGATAATGAATTAGATTATATTAATAAAGTAGGAGAGGGGTTAGATAATTCTATAAAATTTATAAATCCATATAAAAATCTTAATGAGAATAGTAATGAATATATATATTATAAGACAGATCATCATTGGACTTCTGATGGAGCTTATATTGGATATAAGAGCTTTTGTGAAGCAAATGGAATAGAAGCAAAAGAAAAAAGTGACTTTGATGAGTTAGTTGTGTCAGAAGCTTTTTATGGTAGTTTATCTTCAAAAGTTGGAGTATATGGAAGTAATGCTGATAAAGTAAAAGTTTATGTTCCAAAAGAAGATAATATAGTTGTTAATTATGTTTCTGAACAAAAAAAAGTGCCAAGCCTATTTGACAGCGAAAGTTTAAATAAAAAAGATAAATATCAAGTTTTTACAGGAGGAAATCATCCATTAATTAATATTAAAACAGCAAATAATCTAGATAAAAAATTACTTATAGTAAAGGATTCATATGCAAATAGTATGATTCCATTTTTAACAGAAAATTATGGTGAAATTGACGTTATAGACCTTAGATATTATACAGATTCTTTGCAAGATTTTATTAATACAAAAAATATTACAGATATATTATTTATGTATAATGTAAATACATTTAATAGTGATGATTCTATATTTAATATAAATGAATAGAGAAATATAAAATATTTCTTATAAAAGCTTAAAAATATCTAATATATTAGGTGTTTTTAAGCTTTTAATTTATATTTTAGACTCTGTTAGACACTTTTGTTGATATAATAGAAAATCTTAACGTAGTGAATTAGTGATGAAGTGACTCTCATACCAACATTTTCATCTAACACAGCCTTATTTTAAATTTCAAGAAGTTCAACAAATTTTTCTGTAGCTGTAGACATAGAAACACCTTTTTTAGTTGCGAAGCCTATGACTCTTTTGGGGATGGGTTCCTGAAGTTTAATTTCATATAGTTTCTTTTCTTTTAATTCTTTTTCAATATAATTTTTAACTACACAAGCAGCACCTAGGCCTACTTGTGCAAATTCAACTAGAAGTTCTACTGTACCCAATTCTATTTCAGGAGATACAGATAGTCCATTAGAGTTAAAATATTTATCTAAAAAATCCCTAGAGTTGCCTCCCTTTTCTAATAAAAGAATAGGAGTATTATTAACTATTTCTGATAAAGATATAGTTTTTTCTGAAAGATATTTGTACTTTTCATTTACCACAAAACAATCTTGTAAATCTATTGTTTTAATAATATTAAGAGAGTCCTTTTTATTAACATCCATATTTAATATTCCTAAGTCTATTTTCCCACATTCTAATAATTCAAGAATTCTATAGGAAGATTCATTGGTAACTTTAATTTTTATATTTGGGAACAACTTATTATATTTTTCTAAATATTTAAGAAGAAGGTGTTTGCATACCGCATCACAAGCAGCTATTCTTACTTCTCCAAAATTAAGATTTTTAAGTTCATGAAATTTTCTCTCACCATTTTGAATAATACCATAACCTTGTTCGATATATTCAAATAATATTTTACCTTCTAAAGTAAGTGAAACACCCTTTGGAGTTCTATAAAATAACTGTCCATCTAGTTTTTTTTCTAATAATTTTATTGAATGACTAACAGCTGGCTGTGAAGTGAAAAGTTCCTTAGCTGCTTTAGATATACTTCCTAATTTTGCAGTTATATAAAATGTTCTATAAAGCTCAAGATTAATATACATATAAAATTTTAATATACCTCCTATATTAGATATTAA
Source organism: Clostridium sp. LS3 (assembly GCF_055330225.1). Lineage (NCBI taxonomy): Bacteria > Bacillati > Bacillota > Clostridia > Eubacteriales > Clostridiaceae > Clostridium > Clostridium sp. LS3. The sequence continues at coordinate 2,542,639 of NZ_CM143921.1, read as the reverse complement.
TTTTACTTATGTTATTGCATTAATTATAATTACTTCAAGAAGCGTAGTCAATAAATAAAAGAATTGGAGGAGGCAGTGTGATATTTACATATTATTTACTATCATTAATAGCAGGATTTGCTTTAACGTTGCAAGTAGGGATAAATGGAGGGCTCCGTTTAAAATTAGAAAATCCCATACTTTCAGCTCTTATTAGTTTTAGTGTAGGAGCTCTAGGGCTTTTAGTAGTTTTTATATTTTCATTATTAAATGGTTCTACTACATGTATTAACATTAACAATATTAAAAACATAAAATGGTGGATGCTTATGGGAGGATTACTTGGAGCATTTTATATACTTATGACTATATTAGTTCCTCCTAAAATTGGATTTGCTAATATGTTAAGTATCGTTATATGTGGACAAATAGTTCTGGCAGTTATTTTTGACCATTTTGGAATATTAGGCAATGAAATTCACTTAATAACTCCAATAAGAATAATAGGAGTTATGGTATTAGTTTTAGGTGTTTATATAATTCAGGCTAACTAATAGCTAGAATTATTAAATAGCAGCTTTATGAACTGTTTTATAGAAATATAACAAAAAGATAAATGGAGGTAATATTAATGAAAAGATTATGTGTATATTCAGGATCTAATTTAGGAGTGAAACCAGAATATAAAGAGGTAGCTAAATTACTTGGTAAAGAATTAGCTAAAAATAATATTGAATTAGTTTATGGTGGTTCTCAAATAGGTCTTATGGGAGAAGTAGCAAATGAGGTTTTAAAAAATAATGGAAAGGTAATAGGAGTTATGCCAAAAGGCCTCTTTTCAGGAGAAATAGTTCATAGAGGTTTAACAAAACTCATTGAAGTCAAGGATATGCATGAAAGAAAACATACTATGTTTGAACTTTCTGATGGATTTATAGCTCTTCCAGGAGGATTAGGAACTTTTGAGGAGTTATTTGAGGTGCTTAGCTGGGCTCAAATTGGGATTCATAAGAAACCTATTGGAATATTAAATATATCAAATTTCTTTGATAATATTTTAAAAGCACTTGAAAGTGCCTGTCAAGAAGGCTTTATGAAGGAGTCAAATATGAAGCTTCTATCAATATCTAAAGATCCATCAATATTAATAGAAAAAATGGAAAACTATGTTCCACCTATTATGGAAAAGAAATGGAATCAAATAATATAAGATATAGCTCTTAGTAATAATTACTAAGAGCTATATCTTATATTTAAGGTTTTTTGTAGAGTAGTTAATATATGCTTTGCCTTCAATTTTAGTATTATTTAATTAGGTTTACAAGAAACTACTAATGGTATAAAATTATATGAAAGTTGTTAATAGTATAAGATGAGGTGGTATTTAATGATATTTGGAAATATAGATGGTATTAAAAAGTCTTATTTAGATGAACTTGAAAGACTTTATAAAGTAAAGGTTTTAAAAGATGAAGTTTGTAGCAGGGAAATAATAGAGATAATATCAAGATTGACATCTATTTTAGAAAGAGAAATTAGCGTTGCAGTAGATAGAAGAGGAAAGGTTGTTTCCATTGCTATTGGTGATTCAACTTCAGTAGAAGTTGCTATGATAGATATAAGAGAAAAAAGATTATCTGGAGTTAGAATTATACATACTCATCCTAATGGTTTTTCAAATTTATCAGCCCTTGATTTATCAGCTCTTTTAAAGTTAAAGCTAGATGCAATAATGGCAATAGGAGTCCATGAGGGCAATATAATAGACTGTTCATTAGGAATGATTACAATAACTAATGATTTATTAGATTATGAAGAAAAATTAAATCTTTCAGTAGACCAAGTACTTTCAATTCATATATTAGATAAAATCCAACATATAGAAAGTATTATAAAAGAAAAAGAAATAGCAGAGGATGAAGGTGAAAAAGCTATCTTAGTGGGATCAGACACTAAGGAAAGCTTAGAGGAACTTAGAGAACTTACAAAAGCCTGTGATATACCTGTATTAGATATGATGTATCAAAGTAGGAGTAAAATTGATCCAGCTTTTTATATAGGTAAAGGAAAAGTTTTAGAAATAGCAAGCTTAAGGCAAAGTAAGCGTGCAAATCTTATAATTTTTGATGATGAGCTTTCAGGGTCTCAAGTTAGAAATCTAGAATCTGCAATAGGAGCGAAAGTAATAGATAGAACAACTTTGATACTAGAAATATTTGCAAGAAGGGCAAGAAGCAAAGAGTCTAAAATTCAAGTTGAGCTTGCACAATTAAAGTACAGATTAGGTAGATTACAAGGTCTTGGAACTGTTTTATCAAGAACAGGTGGTGGAATAGGTACAAGAGGACCAGGAGAAAAGAAATTAGAAACAGATAGAAGACATATAAAAGAAACAATATATGATTTAAATGATGAGCTTAAAAAAATAAAGAAGATAAGAGAAGTTCAAAGGGAAAAAAGAAATAAAGAAAGTATTCCAAAGGTTTCTTTAGTTGGATATACAAATGCGGGAAAATCAACTCTTAGAAATAAGCTTTGTGATGTAGCTGCTCAAAAAGAAATTCAAGGGAAAGAAAAAGTTTTTGAAGCAGATATGTTGTTTGCAACATTAGACATAACTACAAGATCTATAGTATTAAAAAACAAGGGCATAGTTACTATAACAGATACAGTAGGTTTTGTAAGAAAACTTCCGCATGATTTAGTTGAGGCTTTTAAATCAACTTTAGAAGAAGTTATTTATTCTGATTTATTATGTCATGTTGTAGATACAGCTTCAGATTATGCAATTGAACAAATAAAAGCTGTAGAAGAAGTACTAGAAGAGCTTGGAGCAAAAGAAAAAGAAACTATTATTGTTTTAAACAAAATAGATAAGGCTTCAGAAGAACAAATAGAGCAGGTTAAAGAGTCTTTATCTAACTATAAAATAATAGAAATATCTGCTAAAGAAGGGATAGGGTTAGATAATCTTTTAGATTTAATAGAAGAAAATTTACCATATAAAATGAAAAAATGTGAATATCTAATTCCTTACGATAGAAGTGATATAAATTCATATCTTCATAGAAATGGAAGAGTTTTAGAAGAAGATTATAAGGATAATGGAACCTTTATGATAGTTGAGGTAGATGATGAAGTTTACAATAAATCAAATGCTTTTATAATAAAGGTACTTTCTTAAGAATATACTGTAACAAGCAAGTTATGGAGATGATTAAGTGAAGGGCATATTAGATGAAATTTCTATAGATTCTTCAAATAATGAGAAAGATGTAGTTATTCAGACTAGCGAAGTAGCAAATGCGGAAAATAATGCAAATAATACACCGAACAATGTAAATGCCACTCCACAAACACCAAATGATGAACAAATTAATCCTTTAGATGAGAGAGTAGCAAGGATAACAGCATTATCAGCTGCAGTAAATAATATTCAAACAAATGTAGCATCACTACTCATAGGTGGAGAAGAAGAAAGGTTTTTTTATGATAGAAAAGTTAGACCTTTATTAGATGAAGTATATTTTTTATCCTTATCAGCACAAGGTATATCTATAGCAGCTCAAAATTTACAGTCTAACGCTTATGCAAAAAAAAGACAGATGAAATTATCAGTAGACTTAACTTATGAAATAATAAAGGAAACTTATTGCATGTTAGATACTTTAAAGAAAAGAAATGCTATATATAGAAGAGTAGTTGAAGATGATATAGAAAGATGTGGAGGATTACCTAGCAACTATAAGTCATGTTTTGATGATTTAGATGAATATGATAAATACTATACTAATAATGAAAAAGATGAAGACTGTGATAAAGATTAGACTTTATTACAGTTTTTTTATATAATTAATTGTAATAATACAATAATATATAAATAGGGGGATAAGGTGTGGCAAAAGCAATAATAGATTACCAAAATGCTTATAAAGAAATTACAGAAATTCTTATAAAAAATAAAAATATTTTAGCTATATTTGTATTTGGTAGCATGGTTACTGGTGACCTATGGGAAGAATCAGATATAGATTTATTTGCAATATACAAGGATAATTTTCAAGAAGTTAGAGATGTATATTCAGAAATTATGGGAATACCCATACATATAAAATTTCTAAGTAAAGAAGCTTTTAAAAAAGACTATTATGAATCAGGAAAAAGAGGTGTAGTAAGAAATTCATTATTATCATCAAAACTTATATATTCAATAGATCATGAAATATCTGAATTATACCAAAAAGCTTTATATACTATAGATTCGGATAAAGGAAGATGGAATTTAGTTTATTTAGGCAATCTTTTAAAGGAAATAGGAGTATGTAAGAAGTATTTAAGTACAGGAGGAAGCTATACGTCATATGAACTTCTTATAAGGGCTTTAGACAATTTTTCAAAGCTTTACTTAAGTATTAACGGATATTCTGTTAGCAAAGATTCATTAAATATGGCATGTAACTTAAATGATGAGTTAAATGAAAAAGTTAGAAATTTATTTTATATGGAAATGAATGATGAGAATATAAAAAGTGTACTAACCTATATAGAAACGTATCTAGATTACAATATAGAAAAAGCTTCAAAAGAAATACTAGAATTTTTAAGAGAGAAAGATCATCCTTTAAGTGCTTATGAGATTAAGAATGATAAGTATTTTGTGAATTTTGATGTTAAAGCAGAAGATATTTTAAAAGTACTATGTAAAAATAGTATGGTAATTAAGAGTAAAAGAGAGTTTAGAGATTCTTATGGGAGTTTACTAGCAATGGAAAATGTTTATAGCTATAAAGATTAAATAAAGCTTTGGGGGAAATATGAAAGACATTTTTAATATATCGTTTGAAGAGGATATTCCTAAATATATACAAATAGCTAATTATATAAAAAAGTTAATAGATAACAAAGATATAAATGATGGAGAAAAATTACCTACTATAAGAGACTTGGCTAATAATTTACGGGTGAACAATGTAACCATAGTAAATGCATATAAAAAGTTAAAAGGAGATGGATATGCATATCAAAAGGTTGGTTCGGGGACATATGCTAAAAGAAAAGAAATAATATCAATGTTTAGTAGAGAATATTCTAGGATATTTAAAAGCTTATTACCTAATGATTTAGAAAATATTATAGACTTTTCTGGAGAAACAAATACAGAAGTTTATTTTCCTATAAAAGAGTTTAAAAATGTAATAAATGAAGTATTAGATAGAGACGGAGCTAATGCCTTAATAATGAAAGAACCACTTGGCTATGAAAAGCTCAGAAGAACTATAAATAAGTCATTTTGGAATAGTGAGTTAGATTTAAATAATATATTAATTGTTTCTGGTGCACAACAAGGAATAGATATAGCCTCTAAAGCAATAGTTAATATAAATGATAATGTTATAGTAGAAAGACCAACTTATGGCGGAGCTATTTCTGTATTTAAATGGAGAAGAGCTAATATATTTGAAGTAGAAATAAAAGAAGATGGAATAGACTTAGTAGCATTTGAAGAGATATTAAAGAAAAATAAAATTAGTTGTTTTTATACAATGAGTTATTTTCATAATCCTACAGGTATAAGCTATAGTCTTGAAAAAAAGTTAAGATTACTAGAATTAGCTAAAAAATATGACTTTTATATTATAGAAGATGATTACTTATCAGAACTTATATATGATAATAATATAATTCATGAACCTTTGAAAAAATTAGATAAATATGAAAGAGTAGTTTATATAAAGAGCTTCTCAAAAATATTTTTACCTGGGATAAGGCTTGGATACATGGTTATACCAGATTCATTTACAGAAAGTATGCAAACATCTAAGATTAATACAGATATTGCAACATCTAGTCTTATGCAAAGAGCATTAGAGCTATATATAAGAGAAGGGTATTGGAAAGAGCACATAGCTTATCAATGTAAAGAATATAAGTCAAAATATGAAATTATGAAAAATATAATTGAAAATGAATTATTAGATAAAGTAACATATATGGATCCTAAAGGGGGACTTTATTTTTATATAAAGTTGAAAGATAAAAATTTAACATCAAAGGAGCTTTTTTATAAGCTAAAGAAAAAGAATGTTTATATTACACCAGGAGTAATATTTTTCAAAGATTCAAATAGGGGAGATTATTTTTTTAGAATTAGTTTCTCACAAGTAAGCAAAGAAAAAATAGTAAAAGGGATAAAAATAATAAAGGAGGAGCTTAAATGAGTTACATTACTATAAGAGATTTTGGAGAAGATGAATTTATAGAAAAAAAGTCAGAGTTTATAGGTTATGCAAAGAGATGTGAAAGTGAAGAAGAAGCAAAAGCTTTTATAGCAGAAATTAAGAATAAACACAAGCAGGCTACTCATAATTGTTGGGCATATGTTATAGGGGAAAATATGGGGATTCAGAGATATAGTGATGATGGAGAGCCACAAGGAACAGCTGGAATACCAATATTAGAAGTAATGAAAAAAAGTAATGTAACAGACTGTGCAATTGTAGTAACAAGATATTACGGTGGCATTTTATTAGGGGCAGGTGGACTTACAAGAGCATATACAAAAGGTGCTTCTATTGCGCTTAAAGCAGGTGGAGTAGTAGAAAAAGTACAAGGAATAAGATTATTGTTTAATATGGACTACGATATGTTAGGAAAGGTTCAATATATATGTAATGAAAATAATTGGTATATAGAGGATACTGAATATACAGATAAAGTTGTAGTTCATATATTAGCTGAAGTAGAATCATCTAAAAATATAGAAAATGAAATGATTGAGTTAACTAATGGTAAGATATCAGTAAATAAAAGAGATGAAGGAATTTATTTTAAGGAAGAAAATAGATTATATAAAATAATTTAAATTCTTTTATATAAGAGCCAGTTCTCTATTTGAAGACTAGTTTTATTAACAATGAATATTTGTCATGATAATATAATTGTGTTATAATTCCAATATGTTTACAAAAATTTTTCGATAGATGTTGGGAGGAATAAAAATGTCAGGACATTCAAAATGGCATAATATACAAAACAAAAAAGGAAAAGCAGATGCTAAAAGAGGAAAGGTCTTTACAAAGTTAGGTAAAGAAATAGTTATTGCAGTTAAAAATGGTGGTCCTGTGCCCGACACTAACCCAAAATTAAGAGATGTAATTGCAAAAGCAAAGGCAGCAAACATGCCTAATGATACAATAACAAGATCTATAAAAAAAGCTTCAGGAGAACTTGCATCAGTAAATTATGAAAAAATAGTTTATGAAGGTTATGGTCCATCAGGAGTAGCTGTAATAGTTGAAACTTTAACAGATAATAAAAATAGATCAGCAGGAAATGTAAGAAGTGCCTTTACAAAAGGTGGTGGTAACATGGGAGCAACAGGATGTGTTAGCTTTATGTTCCAAGAAAAAGGTGAAATTGTTATTGAAAGAGAAGATAAAGATGAAGATGAGGTAATGATGTTAGCTTTAGATGCTGGTGCAGAAGATTTCGCAGCAGAAGAGGAAGTGTTTATCGTTACTACTACACCAGAAGATTTTAGTACAGTGATGGAAGCATTAGAAGCAGAAGGATTAGAATTCTTAGAAGCAGAAGTTAAAATGATACCAGATACATATACTGCTATAAATGAAGATGATGCTAAGAAGTTCCAAAAGATGTTAAACCTTCTTGATGATGACGATGATGTTACAGATGTTTATCATAATGCAGAATTCCCTGAAGGATGGGAAGAATAGAAGAATATTAAGGCTTTAGGTAAGTACATGTAGTTTACTAAAGTATGATGTGCGTATTTTTAAGTAAAGTTTTATGATATATGAATACTTTCTTATCAATTTAAATATTGGTAAGAAGGTATTTTTTTACTCTATAGGAAATTATATTTTTAAAATTTGTAGATAAATTATTTATATAATATAAGTTATTAAAGTTAGTACTATAGAGTAGAAAATAGAATAAAGTGCGCGTGCAAGAGTTTACCTCAGGCAAGCTTCTGGCACTAAGTAGTTTAACTTCAACTAACCAAATATAAAATTTGGAGTGTCATTTAAATGCACATGCGCGAAAAAAGTCGACGGCTTGGCAAGCTTGCCTTGGCGACTTTTTTATTATAAAACATTATTTACCAGAACACTTATTAATTAATATATGCATATATTTGAAGTATTTTATAAATATAAGCTAACTAGAGCGTGATATTTGATTATAGATGACTTTTTAATGGAATATGTATATAAATAACTGAATTGACAGTATATATTGATTTATATATAATTAATCATAAAAATCTTGGTTACTAATTGTAATTAAGGGATATATTGTATCCAAGAGGGAGTGGACTTTAATGAAATTAATGAAAAAAATTAAACCAGGAAGAATTATTGTATTGGGATTTTTAACTGTAATTTTACTAGGAGCTATATTATTAAAGCTTCCAATATCAATAAATGATGGAGTTGAAGTTTCTTTTGTAGATGCTTTATTTACATCAACTAGTGCAGTTTGTGTAACTGGATTAATAGCTGTGGATACAGCTGATACATTTACTGTATTTGGACGAACTGTTGTAGCTTTATTAATACAAATAGGAGGTCTTGGGGTTACATCTGTTGGCGTTGGATTTATTTTACTAATGGGGAAAAAGGTTAGTATAAAAGAAAGAACTCTTATAAAGGAGGCTATGAATTTAGATTCAATGAAAGGACTTGTAAAATTAGTCAAGTCAGTTTTAATGATGACGTTGATATTTGAAACTATTGGAGCAATATTAAGTTATATAGTATTTTCAAAGGATTATTCACCAATGGATGCCTTAGGTATTAGTGTATTTCACTCAATCGCGGCATTTAATAATTCAGGGTTTGATATACTAGGAGGGTTAAGAAACTTAATACCTTATCAAAATAATGTACTGTTAAATTTAACTACTTGCGGATTAATTATATTTGGTGGATTAGGATTTTTAGTAATTAAAGAGATAATTCTAAAGAAGTCTTTTAAGAAGTTTAGTTTACATACAAAAGTAGTTCTTACTATGACAGGAATATTATTATTAGGGGGAACTATACTTTTAAAACTTACAGAAGATATATCATGGCTTGGAGCATTCTTCTTTAGTACATCTGCTAGAACAGCTGGATTTAGCACTTATTCATTAGGAAACTTTACAAATGCAGCATTATTTGTATTAGTTGTTTTAATGTTTATAGGAGCATCCCCAGGATCAACTGGAGGAGGAATAAAGACAACTACTTTTTTTACGTTATGTAGAAGTATTTATAGTACATCTACCAATAAACATTGCACTGCATTTAAAAGAAAAATTTCTACTAATATAGTGTTTAAAGCTTTTAATATTACTTTGCTAGCTATGTTTGTTGTATGTATGGGAACATTTATATTAAGTATATTAGAGCCTAATTATACTTTTATGCAATTGTTATTTGAGGTAACCAGTGCTTTTGGCACTGTAGGGTTGTCAACAGGAATAACTCCTGATCTTACTGATTTAAGTAAGATTATTATTTCATTAATTATGTTTATAGGAAGATTAGGGCCAATGACAATAGCAACTATTTGGTCTTTTAGGGAAGCATCAAATGCTTATTTTTCAGAAGAAGCAGTTATAATAGGATAGGAGAGAGAAATATATGTTTAATCATAGGTTTGTAGTAGAGTTTGGGATAATTGGTATAGGAAGATTTGGATTTGCACTTGCAAGAACATTAATAGAAGCTGGAAAGGAAGTCATAGTTTTAGATAGTGATGAAAATAAGATAAAACAAATTAGATCACTTACAGAAAATGCATTTGTAGTTAATAATCTAGATAAAGAAACTTTAGAAGAGACTGGTATTCAAAATTGCGAAACTGTATTTGTATGTATAGGTGAAAAGATAGATGTAAGTATATTAACTACGTTAAATGTTATTAATATGGGTGTAAATAGAGTTATTTCTAAAGCAACAACTTATGAGCAAGGTTGTGTTTTAAGGAAAATAGGTGCTGAAGTTGTATATCCAGAAAATGATATGGCTATAAGAATTGCAAATAGATTGTTAAATGAGGAAGCTTTGGAGTTTATTGAATTAAATAATGATATTCATATAGAGGAATTAAAAGTAACCTCTAAGATAGATGGAAAGACAATACTAAAATCTAAAATACGTAATGATTTTAACTTGAATATTATAGCTTTAGAAAGAGGAGAAGAAACTATAATAGAAGTTGATCCAAATTATATTTTAAGAGAAAATGATTTAATTGTAGTTATAGGAAAGAAAAATAATATAAGAAATTTTGAAGAATATTTAAATAGTAAATAATCAAAATAATAAGGTCTATTTTTATGGACCTTATTATTTAAAAAATATAATAAAAAAGAGTGACTTGCCCAAATCACTCTCCACAACTATATTGTGTGTTGTTTTTTCACTCCTCTTGGAAGATACTAAAACGTATTTTTATAATATCAATATATTATGTATCTTTCAATAGGATTTTAATTTTAAATTATGAAAAAAGTATATATATTATAATTTATAGTATATTAAGTTATATTTTGGAACATTACAAAAATATTAAGTATTCCAAATCCCCACTGGGGGTTTGGATATATGTCTCCAGGCCTTGGACTCACCCCTCTAGCTAAATAAGCTTTTATAGTTTGTGCATACATATTTGGGTTATTACCTTGAACATCACCCCATTCAAATAGCATTGAACATGCTCCAGCAACTATTGCAGCAGCTACACTAGTACCATTTACAATAGCTGTTTTATTGTTAGGAGCAACTGTAAGGGCATTTACTCCACCAGCAGCAACATCTATAACACCTGCATAATTAGTATTAAAGGCCATACCAGAATAATTTAATATATTATTATTATTTTGATTGTATGCAGCAACAGTTACTAGAACTGTAGAGTTCCCAGGACTAGTAATAGTACCATAAGGATCTGCAGGAATAAAATGAGTACCACCAACAGATATACCTTCTTGAGGGATCCATGCATTAAAGACTCCATCTAAAATAAGATCTCCAATTACTCTAAATATCCATATACCAGGTTGTAGCTTAGTAAAACGAACTCTTATTAATTGATAACCTGAGCTTTCTTCAGGAATATAGTAATTAACCTTTACTTCTGTTTTTTCAAATAGGAAGGTATAAGTTGTAGTTGTATTTATTAAATGATTTATTACACCAGTGTTTTCTCCAGAAGGAGATATAATGTCAAGGGATATTATATTAGGAGGTTCAGTCCAAATTTCAACTATTATATTTTCTTGTTCTGGAGATACATCTAATTCTATTGTTTTAGTGGGTTCACTAGTGGAAAGTATCCCAGAAGCATGGCCGCCAGAAGCACGTTCATTACCAGTTCCAGTAACAACAACTATGCCATTAATCAAACAAATGCTATCTATATATCTTGATAATAAATCATTACCTTTATGAGTTCCTAAGCTGGTCCCAAGAGGGAAATATATGACCATAGGAAAATTAGACATTAATTCATACTTATATAAAAAATTTAATGCAAAAAAAGCTGATGTTACATTATAAGTAGGTACCTTTACATTAAATTGCTTTTGAAATCCGTAGTCTTCAATGAGTTTAACTACAACGAATTTACAATTAGGTACAACTCCTTTTAATTGAGGGTTTTTACCAGTAGATCCGATTATTCCAGTCATTTCAGTTCCATGGCCAATTTCATCTTTACTAGGAACTATGCTATAAGGATCTCCACCTGATCTAGATAAATTTATTGCTTCTTGTATATCTTCTTTAGAATAAGTTACTCCAAATGGAACCTTAATACGATTAGGTCTATCAATAAAATCAAGAGTTTGATCCCAAATATATTCGATTCTAGTATTTCCTTCATAATCCATAAATTCTTCATTTAAATAGTCTATTCCAGTATCTATAATTGCCACAAGGGTGTTTCTGCCAGTTAAGTTCAAAGGAAGATTTAGTTGTAAAAAGCTTGCTTGGGATGCTTCAAGTGGAGATATTTCTTGGAGTGTATACATGTCATAAGGTTTAATAGCTACAATAGTGCTAAAATAAGGAAGCTCTGATATCTCTTGAACCTCTTCAGGCAAAGAAATTATAGCATATCTATCATTAATAATGTTTACATAATAAGTAGGATAATTTGAAAATTCCTTTTCAATATCACCCTGATATTGAACAACATAATGAGAATAAGTTGGATCTTTAAAAATATTTTCTTTAATTGGTGGATTTCTATTCATCTAAAACCTCCAGCATATTTCTAGGAATTCTTACAACTAATTTATTAATATTAAACTCTAAAAATTCATTTTTGAAGTCAGTACTTCTATTTGAATTATTTAAAGAATTTCTTAAATTACTATATATTCCTCCTATAACATTAAATGTACCAAGTAAGTTAAATTCACCAAAACCTGTTTCTCTATTTGGAAATTTATAAATTTCGTTCCTAGTTGCACCATAGAGCAAATAACTTCGAATTTTTGTAGAATACATAGTTGGATCATTTTTTTTAACAACTCCCCATTCTAAGAGAAGAGCACAAGCACCAGCAACTATAGAAGCAGCAGCAGAACTACCAGATAGTGTAGTAACTTTTCCAGAAGTATCTATAGTTAAAACATTAATTCCTATTGTAGCTATATCAGGATTTATTAAACCATTAGTATTAAATCCTTTGCTAGAAGAAGCAACAATAGAATTGTTAGGTCCTAAATATGCTACAGTAACAACACCTCTAGCTGTAGCTGGAACGGTAACAGTACTAAAGGGATTGGGATTTAAAAATACTAAACCTTCTGGTAGTGTATTATGTGCAGGTAACCATATATGGTAGCTTCCATCTATAATATAAAATCCTATTAATTCTATTCTCCATATTCCTGAACGTATATTTCGAAATGCTACGTTTATAACTTCATGGCCAGTAAAATTTTCTGGAGTAAAGTATCTAATGGTAACTTCTGTATTTGTAAATACAAATTTATATGTTTCGACTTTATTAGTTTTTGGCTTTATTATTTTAGTAGATTCACCACTAGGAGATACTATATTTATAGATGCACTATTAGGAATTCGAATCCATATATTAAAAGTAAGACGCGTTAAATCTCTTGGCACATTTAGTTCTTGAACAGAAACATCTCCTACATGTTTCATGTTTCCAGAAACATGACCTTGTGCAGCACCTTCGTTACCTCCTCCAGCAACTAAGCATATACCTCTTAAACCACCAAATTGAGATAAATATCTAGATGTTAAGCTACTACCGTCATGAGCACCTTCTGTAGAAGAAACTCCAAGATACATAACCATAGGTCTATTTAATCTAAAAAATTCACTTTTTAAGAACTCTAATGCAGATACAAGTTCGGAAATATTATAAACAGGAGGAGGAACTAAACCATTTTCACGTATTATTTTTTTAAAGTTTGTAGATTCAAAAAGTTTTACCACAATAAAATCACAGTCATGTGCAACTCCTTGAATTTCACTAGTATAGCCTCTAGCACCAATTATTCCAGCAACTTTTGTTCCATGGCCAACTTCATCTTTTGAAGGAACAATGGCATAGGGGTCTTGGTTATTTTTAGAAGCCAGTATTGCAGAATTAATTTCTTCGTTAGAGTACTTTTGACCTATATATAAATCATTATTTGGCTTAGAAAATTCAGGGTGTTCATATTCGTTTATACTTTGATCCCAAATACTAAGAATTCTAGAGGTGCCATCTTCTCTAATAAACTCAGGATTTAAATAATCTATTCCCGTGTCAACAATTCCAACTACAACACCTTTACCTGTTAAGTCTAAATAAGGATTTATCTTTATATTATTTATGTTATCAGCATAGGAAGGTGAAATATCCTGCAAAACTGCCCCAGAACGGAAATCAACATAAACTATAGATGGTACATCTTTTCTTAATCTACTTAAATCATCTTCACGAACTGCAATTACTCCGATTGTATTTGTAATGATAGCCCCACAAGCGTAAGATACCTTATCTATTTGTTCTTTAAAATTTCCACGATATTGGATTAAGTAATTTCCTGCATTAGGATCATAAAATAAACTACATTGTTTTCTACTATTCATATATAGACTCCTAAAATATAATTATTGACCTTATATAATATGTATATTATATAAGGTCAATAATTATAATCCATTAATGATTTTAAATAATAAAAATTAAAAATAGTATTAAATAGATATATATGATCTATACTATATTTAAAGATTTAGATTACTTTGAAGAAAAATTATTATAAGATGACATAGATTTAATATGGAGGAAAAATGAAAAAGTTATTTATATTTAATATTATTATTTTAATAATTTTAATAACAGGTACTAATAAAATTAGAGCTATAGAGATAGAGAAAGCTCCTATAAAAATAGGAGTATTATTATACAGAGAGGATGATTACTATATTTCTTCATTAAAAAATGACTTATTAAAAATAGAAAATGAAAATAAGGATAAGGTAGACTTTATATTTTATGATGGAAAAGGAAATCAAGAATTACAAAATCAACAAATAGATGAAGTTATAAACGAGAAGTTAGACCTTATATTATTAGATCTGGTAGATGTAAAAAAATCATGTTTACCAGTAAATAAAGCAAAAGAAAATAATATACCTATAATATTTTTTCATAGGGAACCTTCTTCAATGGATTGTATTAAGTCCTATGGAAAATCTTTATATATAGGAACAGATGCTTGTGACTCAGGAAATATACAAGGACAAATGATAATTGATGAATGGAAAAATAAAAACATAATAGATAAAAATTCTGATAATATTATAGACTATGTTTTATTAAAGGGAGAAAAAGATAATTTAGATGCACAAGCTAGAAGTCGTTGCGTTATAAAAACTATTAAAGACAGTGGAATAAGAACTAATGAAATTGCATCAGAATATTGCAATTGGGAAAAAGAATGTGCAAAAATTAAAGTGCAAGAATTAGTTACAAGATATGGAGATACCATAGAACTGATAATTTCTAATAACGATGAAATGGCAATAGGAGCTATTATGGCTCTTCAAGAAATGGGATATAATAAGGAAGGTTCTAAAAAGCATATTGCAGTGGTAGGTATAGATGGAACAGAAGAAGCAAAAAAATTAATAAAAGATGGCTTTATGACAGGTACAGTTATACAAGATTCTGAAGGAATGGCAAAAGCACTTTATACAATAGGAATGAATTTAGTTCAAGGAAAAGAACCATTAAAGGATACAGAATATAAATTTGATGAAACAGGAGTAAGAGTTATGATACCTTATGGTAATTACATAACAAAAAATTCACTAAAATCATAAATGAAAAATAGTAATATTAATAATTTTTAATTATAAATTAACTTATGATTAAAGTAAATTTATATGTGATATATAGGGAGGAGAAAATGAAGAAGATAGTATTATTAAGTAGCATTATTATACTTATGATTATTGGAATATATAGTATTAATATAAATGCTACTATTAGTAATAAAGCCCCTATAAAAGTAGGCGTATTACTATATAAAGAAGAGGACTATTTTATTTCTTTAGTAAGAGATGCTTTGCTAAAAATAGAAAATGATAATAAAGATATAGTAGATTTTATATTTTATGATGGAGAAGTAAATCAAGAATTACAAAATAAGCAAATTGATGAGGTTATAAATAATAAAGTAGATCTTATGCTAGTAAATATTGTAGATGTAAACCAATCAGATACTGTAATAAATAAAGCAAAAGAAAATAACATACCCATAATATTTTTTAATAGGGAACCATTATCCTTAGATGGTATTAAATCTTATGGTAAATCTTTATATATAGGAACGAAAGCTTGTGAATCAGGGAATTTACAAGGAGAAATAATAGTAAAAGAATGGAATAATAAAAATATAATAGATAGAAATGGAGATAACAAAATACAATATGTATTATTACAGGGAGATAAGAATAATTTAGAAGCACAATATAGGAGTGAATGTGTTATAAGCACAATAAATCAAAAAGGAATTAAATCTAGTAAACTAGCATCAGAGTTTTGTAATTGGGATAAAGATTGTGCAAGAATTAGAGTAGAATCATTACTTTTAGGATATGGAGATACCGTAGAATTAATAATTTCTAACAATGATGAAATGGCAATAGGAGCTATTATGGCACTTCAAGAAAGAGGATATAATATGGGAGATCCTAATAAATATATTCCAGTTGTAGGTGTAGATGGTATAGATGAGGCAAAAAGATTAATAGAAAATGGGCTTATGACAGGAACTGTAATACAAGATGCAGAGGGAATGGCTAAAGCTCTTTATAGAATAGGAATGAATTTAGCGCAAAACAAGAAAGCACTAAGTGATACAGAGTATGAATTTGATTCAACAGGTGTAGGAGTTAGAATACCATATAAGGGTTACATAATAAGAAATTCACCAAATCTATAAATTTTATCTTTAATAAGTAAAATTTTTATGATATAATCGTGGAGTATTTTGGAAGAATGGGGGAGTATAATCATGAAACATATCAAGACAATCAATAAGACTAATATTAAAAACAGCCTAGTAAAACCTGGTTGTAAAGAATGTGCTAACTCATGTCAATCAGCTTGCAAAACTTCATGTACAGTTGCAAACTTAGAGTGTGAAAACTAATTAACAAGAAGCGGCAACAATTAAGTTGCTGCTTACTTTTTAGTTGAAGCAAAGCTTTTGGAGGGATGGAAAATGTCTTTAATACACAAATTTAAACAAGGCGACAATTATTTTGTATTAGATGTAAATACAGGAGCAGTTCATATAGTAGACGAGCTAGTATATGATTTAGTACATGATGATGGAATGAAAGATAAAGAAGAAACATTAAAGCTTTTATGTAATAAATATGAAAGAGATACGATTATAGAAGCCTATGATGAAATAATGGAGCTTGTAAAAGATGGGTTATTATATTCAGAAGATAAATATGAAGATATAGCTCATGGATCAATGGATGATAGAGATTATATAAAGGCAGTATGTCTAAATATAATTCATGGATGTAATTTAAGATGCAAGTATTGCTTTGCAGATGAAGGGGAATATAATGGACATAAAGGAGTTATGTCTGTAGAAACTGCTAAAAAAGCAATAGAATATGTAGTTAAAAGAAGTGGTCCAAGAAGGAATATAGAAATAGATTTATTTGGTGGAGAACCAACTATGATTATGGATACTGTAAAAGAAATAATACAGTATGCTAGAGAAAATGAAAAAGAGTGGAAGAAAAATATAAGATTTACAATGACTACTAATGCTACTCTTTTAAATGATGAAATGATGGATTTCATGGATAAAGAAATGGGAAATATCATACTTTCATTAGATGGTAGAAAATGTGTTAATGATAATGTAAGAATAAAAGTTGATGGAAGTGGATCTTATGATGATATACTTCCAAATATAAAGAAAATGATTAAAAAGAGAACGCCTGGTAAAATGTATTATGTTAGAGGAACATTTACAAGAGCAAATACTGATTTCTTTGAAGATGTGATGGCTATGGTAAATGAAGGCTTTGATGAGGTTTCTATTGAACCAGTTGTTTTAGAAAAGGGACATCCTCTTGCATTAAGAGAAGAAGATTTACCAGAAATAATGAAGAATTATGATAAGCTATATGAAGATATGGCAAGAAGAAAAAGAGAAAAAAATGGAGAATATAATTTCTATCATTTTAACGTAGATCTTAATGGAGGTCCTTGTGTTTACAAGAGAATTTCAGGTTGTGGAGCAGGTTTTGAGTATGTAGCAATAACACCACAAGGAGATGTATATCCATGTCATCAATTTGTAGGAAAAGAAGAATTTAAGCTTGGAAGTATATATGATGATACATACAACAAAGATCTTGGCAAAGAATTTAAAAAAGCTCATATATATAATAAGCCTAAATGTAGAGATTGCTGGGCAAGATTCTATTGTAGTGGAGGATGCCAAGCAAATAATTTTAGCTTCAATGGAGATATGAAAATACCTTATGAAGTTGGTTGTAAAATGCAAAAGAAGAGAATTGAATGTGCAATTGCTTTAAAGGCAGAATAATTTTAAATAGAAAAGTTGGTATTTGAGTATGTTCAAATACCAACTTTTTATATTATTATATAATTAATAAAATTATAGGGGGACCTTATGAAATATAAATTAATAAATAATTTAGAAGTTATATATAAAAGAACAACATCAATGTTAACATCTATCTGTATATCAATAGATGCAGGAGCTTGTAAGGAAAAAGAGTTACTTGGTTTAGCTCACGCAACAGAACATATGATTTATAAGGGAACAAATAAAAGAAGTGAAGAGGAAATAAATAAAGCCTTAAGTCAAACTTTTGGATTCCAAAATGCAATGACCAATTATCCATATGTTATTTATTATGGAACTATGTTAAAGGAAGACTTTGAAAAAGGAGTAGAAATATTTTCAGATATAATTTTAAGACCAAAATTCTCTACAAAAGGCTTTAAGGAAGAAATGGATGTAATAAAAGAAGAGTTAAAAGAATGGGATGAAGATCTTGAGCAATATTGTGAAGATAAATTATTTTTTAATAGTTTTAATGATAGAAGAATAAAGTATCCAATAATAGGAACAGAAGAAAGTTTGAAAAATATAACCTTAAAGGATTTAAAAGATTTTTATCAAAGCAATTACTTGCCAAGTAAAACTTCTATAGCTGTAGTATCTTCTTTAGATTTTAATGAAGTTACAGAGATAATAGAAAAGTATTTTCAAGATTGGAAAAGAAAGAATAATGACACAGATAAAGAGATTATTTATGAGAAACCCAATGCAACTACTTATAAAGACTTAAAAGAAGGAACAAATACCTGTAAAGTTGAGATTATATTTCCAATAGATGAGCTAAGCAATAAGGAAATTAAGGCATTAAGAATATTTAATGAGTATTTTGGAGAAGGAGTAGATTCGTTGCTATATGATAGGTTAAGGACAAAGAATGGACTTGTTTATGATGTTTTAACTAAAATAGCTTTTGAAAAATATATAAAACTTTATAAAATTAATTTTAGTACTTCTAAGGAAAACTTAGAGAAATCATTAGATTTAATAGATGAGTGTATAAAAGATATAGATAGATTTAAAGAAGAAATAACAAAAGAAGACTTAGCTATATTTATAAAGACAATGAAACTTAAAAGGCTGTTTAGGGAAGAACAAAATATAATACTAGCAAAGGAATTATCTACTTACAATACTATGTTTAGAGATGAAAATATTTACCTAGAAGAATTTAATGAAATAGATAATATAGATAAAAGTTTTATATATGAAGTTGTAAAAAAGGTATTTAACTCAAAGACTATAGAGATAGTATGTAGCTGAATTAAAGGTATTAGTGAGGAGAAATAGATGAGAAAAGCACCTTTATTAGAAGAATTATTAAAATATCATAAAGAAAATAATTTAATTTTATCTATGCCAGGAAATAAAAGTGGAAAAGCATTTTTAAGAGACGATTTAGGAAAAGAATTTATGTATAATCTTGGGAAGTTAGATATAACTGAAGTAGATCCATTGGATAACTTGCATTGTCCAGAGGGTGTTATAAGAGAATCAGAAAATCTTTTAGCAGAAACTTATAAGGTTAAAAAAGCATATTTCGTTGTAAACGGAAGTTCAGCTGGGAATTTAGCTTCGATATTTTCAGCTTTTAAAGAAGGTGATGAAATATTAGTAGAGAGGAATTGTCACAAATCAATTTATAATGGAATTATTTTAAGAAAGCTTAAAGTGATTTATATTGATGCTGTAGTTGATGATAATTTAGGAATATTTTTACCTCCAACAGAAGATGAAATAAATGAGGCTTTAAAAAAATCAACTAAACCAAAGGGAATAATACTTACAAGTCCAAATTATTTTGGAATATCTTATAATATAGAAAAAACTATAAAATCCTTAAAGGAAAAAGGTTTAAAAGTAATAATTGATAGTGCACATGGAGCCCATTTTGGAGTAAATAAAAGTTTACCTAAGTCCTTAGCTAAACTTGGAGACTATGTTGTATTAAGTGCACATAAAACTTTGCCAAGCTTAACACAAGGAGCTTATTTATTAGTAAATAATGATGAAGGTAATATAGAATTTTACTTAAGAGCCTTTATGACAACCTCTCCTTCCTACTTAATAATGGCATCTTTAGACTATGGAAGATATTATTTAGATAATTATGGGGATAAGGATTATGGTACTCTTATAGAGGTAGCAGAAAATTGGAAAGATAAAATAAGTTTCTTAAACAAAGTAGAAATAATAAGTGATTATAACTTGAAAAAAGGTTATACAATTGATAAAAGTAGATATTTAATGATTTTAAAAGATGGATATAGTGGACATAAGCTTTTGGATTATTTAAGATACAATAAAATACAAGCTGAGATGAGTTTCTCTAGAGGGGTAGTTTTAATTCTTTCTCCATCAAACACAGTAGAAGATTTAGAAAGAATATACTTGGCTATAGAAAAGCTAGACTTAAACCTTTTAAAGGTAGGTAAAGAAAATACAAATTATACAAGTATATCACCAATTAAAAAACTAGAACCATATGAAGTATTTACTTTAAAAGACATAATTATTAATATTGAAGAGTCTGTAGGAAAAGTTGCTAAGGAAGCCATAATACCATACCCACCAGGAATTCCTTTAATTTGTCCTGGAGAAATAATTACAAAAAAAGCTATAAATATAGTAAATGAATATATAAGCAACAATTTAACCGTAATTGGAGTAATAGATAGTAAGGTGAAAATAGTAGATATAAATGAGAATTAAGACTAAATTTGAAGAAATTTATAAAATATGGTTGTTAAGTTAAATATATTTATATAATATTATTTATATATACGTAAAGAATAGAATTTTAAAATATTATAAATGAGAGGTGTACTATGGGAAATTCTAAGCAAACTATACTACAAAGTACTTTTGGTTCTGTTTTTACAACCTTAGGTGAAGAAGAACTAAAAAGAACTACAGAAAATAAGAAAAACATAATAGCTATTTCAGGAAAAATAAAAAATCCAGGACTAATAGAAGTAGAAGAAGGGATGAGCCTTGAAGAAATAATATCCTTAGCAGGTGGTATGATCAATAATAAGCCTTTTAAATGTGCTCAAATAGGCTTTCCTTTTAGCAATTTTATAAATATAAATCAATTAAGTTTGCCAATCGATTTAAATTCATTTAAGGATAGTGTATATAGAAATATAATAATACTTTCTGAAGAAGATTGTATAATACAATTTTCAAAGTTTTACATAGAATATCTTTTAGGTAAGATAGAAGATCCACTTTTTACTGAATATAATGAGTGTAAAAATGAGATTTTAAGAATTTGGAGAATATTAGATAGAATAAGCAAAGGAAAAGCTAATAGTAGAGATATATACTTATTAAGACAACTAGCTAGTGGAATAAAAAGTACTATAAATCAAAATAGAAATATAATTTTAGAATTAATAGAAAATTTTTATGAGGAAATAGAAGAGCA
This sequence comes from Clostridium sp. LS3, assembly GCF_055330225.1. Taxonomy (NCBI): domain Bacteria; kingdom Bacillati; phylum Bacillota; class Clostridia; order Eubacteriales; family Clostridiaceae; genus Clostridium; species Clostridium sp. LS3. The sequence goes on along the minus strand of NZ_CM143921.1, from coordinate 2,521,064 downwards.
TATAGAAGAGCACAAGTGCTACGCTGGAGAATGTCCACAGCTTACAAAGCTTAGAATAACTGATAAATGTATAGGATGCCATGCATGTACAAGAGTTTGTCCTGTAGATTGTATTTCAGGTGGAATAAAAGAACAACACGAAATTAACAATAATAGATGCACACATTGTGGTCAATGTATAGTGGCATGTCCTGTTAGTGCTATAACTGAAGGAGACAATACATTTAAATTCTTAAGAGATTTAGCAACTCCAAAAAGAATAGTTATAACTCAAATAGCACCAGCAGTTAGAGTTACAATAGGAGAAGCTTTTGGCTTTGAACCAGGAGAAAATTTAGAGAAAAAACTTGTAGAAGCTCTTAAAAGATTAGGAGTAGATTATGTATTTGACACAACATGGGCAGCTGATTTAACTATAATGGAAGAAGCAGCAGAACTTAAAAATCGTTTAGAAAGACACTTTAATGGCGATGATTCTGTTAAGCTACCTTTATTAACTTCTTGTTGTCCAGCTTGGGTAAAGTTTATAGAACAAAATTATCCAGATATGCTAGATGTACCTTCTACAGCTAAATCACCTATGCAGATGTTTGCAACTATAGCAAAAGATATTTGGGCAAAAGAAAAAGGGTTCAAGAGAGACATGATTACTTCTGTAGCTATAATGCCTTGCGTTGCTAAAAAGTATGAAGCATCTAGAGAGGAGTTCTCACGTGGTGATAACTATGATACTGATTATGTAATAACTACAAGGGAACTTATAAAAATATTAAAGGAATCTAATATAGATTTAAGTGATCTTCAAGGTGAAGAATTTGATAACCCTCTATCAGAGTATAGTGGTGCTGGAGTTATTTTTGGAAGAACTGGTGGAGTAATAGAGGCAGCTACAAGAACAGCTTTAGAAAGTATAACAGGCAAGAGAATAGATAACATAGAATTCACTTCCTTAAGAGGATGGGAAGGATTTAGGTCCTGTGAATTAAATGTAGGAGATATAAATCTTAAAATAGGTGTAGCTCATGGACTTAAAGAAGCAGGAAAAATGCTTGATAAAATAAGAGAGGGAGAAGAGTTTTACCATGCAATTGAAATAATGGCTTGCAATGGTGGATGTATAGGTGGAGGTGGTCAACCAAAACCTAAAAAAAGACAAGAGACTATAATTAAAAGAGGAGAAGGATTAAACAAGATAGATAGTTCTCTTAAAATAAGAAGGTCTCATGAAAATGAATCTGTCCTTATGATTTATGAGAAATACTTAGATCATCCTTTAAGTGCAAAAGCTCATGAGTTAATACATACTAAATATTTTCCTAAATTAAAAAGGTAAAAATTAAATATAGTAATAAGAACTAAATATAATAATAAAAACTAAAGGTAGATATATTAAATAACTATATAGCTACCTTTTACGAATTTTAGCTTTACATTAAAATGCTAGTGAATAATGAAATTACTCCAGCTAAAGAAATTGATATTATGTTAGTTTTTACTTTTCTTGAAATAGTAATTTTTCTAGATTCTTTAATATTTTTAAAATTATTATTTTGTATAATTGCTTTAATAAATACTAAGAGTCCTAATGTTATAAGAAATATACTTAATGTAAATACATAGATGAATAAAGGGAATTTCATTTTTTCATTTAGATATAAAGATAATAAAGATACAACTAGAAGCCAAGATACAGTATTTAGGATAAGATTTTTCACAATAATCCCTTCTTTACAAATTAATAAATAAATTATTATATAAATATTATATGAGTTTTAAGAATTATTTCACAATATACTTATAAAATATTGTAAGTCTTTTTGTAATTGATTACAAGGCATGAAAAATACAAATAATGTAGAAAATTAAAGCAATATAAAGTTAAATTTAATAATATAAAAGCTTATTAAGAAAATTATTATAGAAAATGATTTTAGGAGGAAAATGAACTTTAGTAAATATTGACATAAAAATTTATTTTAAATAAAATATTTAGGAAAGAGGAGGGATAATTTATGAATAAGAACAGAGGTAATATTTCAATACACACTGAAAATATTTTTCCAATAATTAAAAAATGGTTATATTCAGACAAAGATATTTTTATAAGAGAGCTTATAAGTAATGGATGCGATGCTATAAGCAAACATAAGAGGTTAGTTTCTTTAGGAGAAGCAAAAGAAGATGAAAATGCAAAATATAAAGTTTTAGTTTCTGTAGATAAAGAAAATAAAACCCTTAAATTCATTGATAATGGAATTGGTATGACTGAAGAGGAAGTTGAAAAGTACATAAATCAAGTTGCCTTTTCAGGAGCAGAAGATTTTATTGAAAAATATAAAGATAAAATGGATGAAGGAAAAGATATAATAGGCCATTTTGGACTTGGATTTTATTCTGCTTTTATGGTTTCAAAAAAAGTTCAAATAGATACTTTATCCTATGTTGAAGGAGCAGAAGCTGTAGCCTGGGTTTGTGATGGAGGAACTGAATATGAAATTTTTCCATCAGAAAATAGAAAAGAAAGAGGTACTACAATAACATTATTTATAGATGATGATAGTACTGAATTCTTAGAAATTAGTAATGTTAGAGAGATAATCAATAAATATTGTTCATTCTTACCAACTGAGATTTATTTAGAAGAAGAAGGCAAAGAAGAGAAAGAAGAAAAGAAACCATTAAATGATACAAATCCATTATGGATGAAATCTCCAAAGGATTGTACTGATGAAGAATATAAGGATTTTTATAAAAAAGTATTCTTAGACTTTAATGATCCTTTATTTTGGATTCATTTAAATGTAGATTATCCATTTAATTTAAAAGGTATACTGTATTTCCCTAAGTTAAAGCATGAGCTAGAAGCAACAGAAGGTCAAGTAAAACTTTACAACAATCAAGTTTTTGTCGCTGATAATATAAAAGAGGTTATTCCAGATTTCTTATTATTATTAAAGGGAGCAATTGATTGTCCAGATTTACCTTTAAACGTATCAAGAAGTTTTCTTCAAAAGGATAAGGATGTTATAAAGATATCTAAGCATATAGTTAAAAAGGTAGCAGACAAATTAGTTGGACTATATAAAAATGAAAGAGAAAGCTTTAATAACTTTTGGAAGGATATTCAAATATTTATTAAGTATGGTTGCTTAAGAGATGAAAGCTTCTATGAAAAAATTAAAGATATAATTATTTTTAGAAGTCTAAATGGAGAGTATATAACATTAAAAGAATACTTAGAAAATAATAAAGATAAGCATGAAAATAAAGTTTTCTATGTAACAGATGAAAAGCAACAATCTCAATATATAAAAATGTTTAAAGAAGCAGATTTAGATGCATTGATTTTAGATTGTTCAATAGATAATCATTTTATAAGCTTCTTAGAAACAAAAGAAATTGGAGTAACTTTTACAAGAATAGACTCTGATATATCAGAAACATTAAAAAATAAAGAAGATGAAGAAAACCTAAAAGAAATAAATTCTAAAATAGAAGAATTATTTAAAGAAGCTGTTTCAAATAAAGTAAATACTATTAAAGTTGAAAACTTAAAAAATTCTGGAACTCCTGCCATGATATTAGTATCAGAACAATCAAGAAGAATGGCTGAAATGAGCAAGATGTTTGGTGGAATGGAAATGCCAAATATGTTTATGGAAGAAAAAACTTTAATAGTAAATAATAATAATTCAATAATTAAAAAATTAGCTTCAGCGGATTATGAATCTAAAAAGGATGATATGCTTTTAATATGTAAGTATGTTTTAGATTTAGCATTGATATCAAATAAAGAACTAAGTGCTGAAGAAATGGATGAGTTTATTAATAGAAGCAATGAATTATTAAGTAAATTAATGAATCTTTAGTTTAAAAAGTAGTTAAGCTTTTAAAAAGTTTAACTACTTTTTATTATATTAAATATAAAAACTAAGTTTTATGCTTTTATTATAAATTGTATATTGTTAATTAGCATTGTATCCATACAATAGACAAAATAAATTTGTTGGATTATTATAAAATAAATAGTTAAAACAAAAGTAGGTGCACTTATGAAGGAAATAAAAAAAGTAGCAACAATAAATGATTTATCAGGAATAGGAAGATGTTCTTTAACAGCAGCAATACCTATATTATCGGCACTAGGGGTACAGTGTTGCCCTTTTCCAACAGCCATTCTTTCTTCTCAAACAGAGTTTGATAATTTTACTTTTTTAGATATAACGAGTGAAATGGAAAGCTATAAAAAGGCTTGGAATCTTTTGAATTTAAACTTTGATTGTATATATAGTGGTTTTTTAGGTTCAGAAGAGCAAATAAATATAGTTTTAGATTTTGCAAGAGAGCATAAAGAATCACTAATTGTTATAGATCCTGTTATGGGTGATAATGGAATAATATACGATACGTATACAGAAAATATGTGTAACAAAATGAAGGAGTTAATATCTATAGCAGATATTGCTACACCTAATCTTACCGAAGCTTGTATATTAACTGGAAATCAATATAATAAGTACAACATGAGTGATGAGAGTATATTAAATATTGCTAAGGATATAAGTAAACTAGGTCCAAGCAAAGTAATTATTACAGGAATTATAAAAGAGAATAGTATTTATAATTTTGCATATAACAAATCAAATAATGAATTTTTTATAGTTAAATCAGAGTTTAATAATGAATCTTATAGTGGTACAGGAGATATTTTTACTTCAGTAGTTATTGGATTATTATTAAATAATCATGACTTTAAGTTTTCTATAGAAAAGGCTACTGAATTTATATATAATGCAATTCAATATACTACTAAATTTAAGACTAACCCTAAAGAAGGAATTATATTTGAACTATTTTTAAAGGAGTTGATTTTAATAAATGAAAACAAATATTAAAACTAAAAATCTAGTATTAACAGCTTTATTTGCAGCATTTATCTGTGTAACAACAGCGTTATTTCATATTCCTACAGGCTTTAATGGGGGATATATTCATCTTGGAGATGCACTTATATATCTAGCAGCAGTTATGTTACCAACTCCATATGCTATGTTAGCGGCTGGATTAGGAGGAGGACTTGCAGATATATTATCTGGAGGAATGGTTTGGGTAATACCAACAATAATAATTAAGCCATTAATGGTTATATTTTTTACTTCTAAAACAGAGAATATATTAGATAAGAGAAATGTATCAGCAGTTTTTATTGCAGGAATAGTAGGATGGTTTGGATACTATTTAGCAGGAGCAGTTATGTCAGGAAATTTTATAGCTCCGCTTACAACTTTCTTTATAGATATAATACAACCAATAGGAAGTGGTATAATATTCTTAGTTGCGAGTTACTCTTTAGATAAAATAAAAATTAGAGAAAGATTAACTATAGAAGCAAAGTAACTTAATTAAAATACGTGAGGTAGAAGTATGAAGGTTATGACCTTTAACTTAAGAACAGATTTTTTATTAGATATAAATAATAGATGGAATGAAAGAAAAGAAGTTGTATATGATATTCTTAATAATAATGAATGGGATATAATAGGTGTACAAGAATTAAATAATAGAATGTTTAAGGATATATCTAAGGAAATAAAAGGATATAATATAGTTGGAAGCCCTAGAAGTGCAAAATACTTTATTGAGAGGAATGATATATTAGTATCTAAGAAACATGAGATATTAGAGCATAATACTTTTTGGCTTTCTGAAAACCCAGATAAAATAGGAAGCTCTATTTGGTATTCTGTTTATCCAAGAATATGCACTACAGCGTTAATAAAACTAGATAATGGCAATATAATTAGAGTGTACAATACTCATTTAGATTTTTTTCTTTCAAAAGCTAGAGAGTATGGATTGAAAAAAATAGGTGAGTATATGGAAAAGCAGTATGAAAGAGATAATTATCCAGCAATTTTAATGGGGGACTTCAATGCAAGCCCTAATAGCAGAGCTATAAAGAATTTTTCAGAAGGGAAATATAATAAAAGAAAGTTTATTGCAGTTCAAGAACATAAAAAAGAAATCTATAATATGACAACCATGAGTAAATTTAAGGGGAATAAAAATGGTGTTCATATAGACTATATATTTGTAACAGAGGAATTTAATATAATTGATACAGAAATTTTAGATTATAATAATAAAGGAAAATATCCTTCAGATCATTATCCTATGGTAGCAACATTAGATATAGTTCATGATAAATATAAAATGGATAATACTTAAAGTTAAGTATTATCCATTTTATATTTTAACTAAGCGTTATCAATAATTTTGAAGAATAGGTTTTCTATATTACCTTCTTCTTCATATTTTTCTTTTAAGTATTCTTTAGTTCCAGAATCCACTATTTTTCCATCTTTCATTAAAATCATAGTATCACTTATTTCTTCCATTGAAGCTAGTATATGAGTACTTACTAATATTGTTTTACCTAATTCTTTTATTTTAGCAAGCATTTCTCTAAATTCTTTTATACCATTAGGATCTAGTCCAACAAAAGGTTCATCTATTAATAGTATATTGGGATTATGAATTAATGCCATTATAATAGAAACCTTCTGTTTCATACCCTTTGATAAATCTTTTGCTAGAGCATCTTTCTTATTTGATAAGTTGAAAACAGACATTAAATCTTCAGCTTTACTTGTCCAATCTTTTATATTATAGGCTAAAGCTATAAATTTAAAATGCTCCCATACTGTTAGTAGGTTATAAAGGTCAGGTGTTTCAGGAATATAAGCTAAGGTCTCACGAATATTTCTGTCTTTAGTAGACTTTCCATCTATTAATACTTCTCCTGAATCCTTTCTTAATAAGGAAAGAATACATTTAAGGGTTGTAGTTTTTCCTGCTCCATTTGGGCCACATAAAATAGCGATTTCTCCAGTATCTAATGAAAAAGATACATTATCTATTGCTTTATTTTTTTTAAAGGATTTAGATAAATTTTTAATTTCTAACATAAGTATCCTCCTAAATTAGTATTCTATATAATCAAAAATCTTATTACATAAAATCATAAGTAATGAGATATAAATTCCTATAACAACTGATAAAACACCAAAGGTTATATATGGATTATTAGTTATACCATAAGTTGCAATGGCTGCAGCAAATGGTATCATTATAAGTATCATTAATACAATAGTTGCAATCATACCAGGACCAGATTCATTATCTTTTGGCATAAGAAGTATAGTTATTAAATTGAACAATTTTACAACTAGGCATAGAGCTAAGGTAATAATATAAATTCCAATACCTAGAATCAAAAATTTAGTATCTAATATAATAGCTGGTATAATCATTAAGCTAACTCTTATAAGTAAAACCAAAAGTTCATCTAAAATTGTTGAAAGAATTTTAAGTATTGGCTTACCAGGAATAAGGTATATATATACATTCTTTAACTCTCTTGAAAGTTCAGAAAAACTAGAAAAAATTAATACAATATAAGAAGTACCTATTGATATAGCTGTAAGTGCAAGAAGTTGTTTTCCATTTAATGTAAAGTATCCACCGGCAATACCAATAGCTATATTTAAAATAAATAATAAGTATCTTTTTACAGGCCTTTGCTTTCTTTTTCTAATTACAGAGGCTTTCCAGTAAAGTGATAATACACCCCATCTTTCTTTGGAATTTCCTTTTAAATTAACATGTTTAATCTCTTTTTCTATTTGAGAATGAACATCTTTTTTGTTGCTTTTTAATTGTTTAATTTTTTCATTTTGTGTAGAAACTTTTTCGGCAATTTCTTCATAATAGTCTACATTAAGAAAAGTAAATAAAGAGCAATTAAATACTATTAAAACAAATAAATAAAATATATCTAAAAAAGGTGGTTTCATTGTTTCTGTAAGAAGTAATGAAATAAAGTTTACAACAGAATATACTATAGGTATTTTATTTAATAAGCTATTAGAAATATATAATAATAAGGCTTTAATATCAAAATCCATTTTCCATAATTTATATAAAAAATATAAAATAATAATACCTGCAATACCTTGTATTATATAAGATATTATTTTTAGTTTTTTAACGGAGCCTGTCTTAACTTTTATTGCAAAAAGTAAATATGATAAGGAAATAAAAAATAAAAATATAAAAAAGAAACCTAAGGCTATAGGTAACAATCCTATTAATGATAAGTTAGTACTAGCTAAAAGCATTAAAATAATAAATAGAATAGTTAAAAAGAAACTAGCTACGCCTTTTATAGCACTTCTAACCATTGAGTAAAATAATATTAATCTATTATTTATCGGTGAAGGAAAAAGATAGCTTATATCTGAAACAGAAAAATTACTTGGAGAGTAATCATTGAGATAATAAGCTATAACAAATAACATTGTTATAAGAGTTATTAGTGCTACTGCACCTAGAGAGATTTGTTGCATTTCAGCACTTATAGATATTTTAGAATTGTTTTTAAAGGCTGAAATTATAAGAGATGAAAAACAAATTCCAAAGAAAATGATTATTGAAAAAAGCTTTTTCAAAAATAACAATGGGTTATAAAAAATTTGTAAAAAGAAATTTTTTATTTTTAAAAAGTCTAAATAAATTAAAACTCCTAAGTCTTTCATTTAAAATACCTCCAATATTAGTCTGCTATATTATACCAAAAAGCATAGATTAATACAATTAATCTATGTATATACAAATTATAAAAAATTAATAATAAGGATTTTAATCTCTGCTGTTTGACATAAATTGCACCAGAATATATTATAAAATAAAGAATACATAAGATAGAAAGCTAAGGTGGTGAAATTTAATGGAACTTTCAAAGGTTCAAAATAGATTTATAAAGCAAAAAACTTCAGGATATCAGCTTTTAAAAGGTAAAGAAGGAACAGGAAAAAGCACAGCTTCAATATATAAAGCAATAAACTTAGAGAATAATTACTGTATTTATGAAGAGGATAAAATATTATTTATAACTTCAGATTATAATAAAACATCAAAAGCTATAAATCTTTATAAAAAAGAAAGTAATGAAAATTATTTTTACTCACTATTTTCTTTAGAAAAGGAAAGAGTAAGTATTTTAACTATAGAAGAACTTATAAATACATATTCTAAAGCTTATAGAAGAGAAAAAGGACTAGCGTTAAAAGTAATAAATAAAGATAAATCAATGGAGTTATTAAGAACATTAAAAAATAGTATTGATATATTTTCTAAAAAATCTAAATTTATTTCTAAAGCTTCAAATAACTTTATAATGGATGAAATACTTTGGATTAAAGCATCTAATTTTTCTAGAGAATATTATAATGATGTAGATAGAAAAGGTAGAGCAGGTAGGATAAAGAAAAATTCATATACAAGAAATGCTTTATATTCAATTAAAGATTTATATAATGAAAAATTAATAAATGAAGGTATTATGGACGAGTATGATCATACTTTATTTGCTGTCTCTTATATTAAGCTTCATGGAGGGGTATACAGTCATATAATTTTAGATGATAGTGAAGTTCTAACAAAAGGAGAAATAGACTTTGTAAGAAGTATTTATAAAAATAAAGCACATTCATCATTTATATTTATAGTAAATAGTGAATTACATAATAAAGAAAATTCTTGGATTATAAAAGGAAGAAAATTAAATACATTAGGAATAGATTTCAAGGGGAGAAGCTTTAATTTTAAAACAAGGTATGAAGATAAAAAGAAAATAGAGCTTAATACAATAGAAAATTATAAATATATTAACCTTAAAAATAAATCTATAGTAAATTTTAATATAGATACAGCAGCTCCGCAAAAAGAAATTTTTATAGATGAGAAAAGCTTTTATGATGAAGATGAATTACAAGATATTCCTATGTTTAATAATATAGCAGCTGGAACACCTATTGAAATGAATGATAATATTGAGGGAAGTTTCTATATACCAAGGCAATGGCTTGAAAGAGGTAAGGATACCTTTATATTAAGAGTAAAAGGTGATTCAATGGTAGAAAAAAATATATGTGATGGTGATTTAGTGGTAGTTAAAAAGCAAGAAACTGCAAATCATAATGATATAGTTGCAGCCAGTTTAGACGGAGAAGCTACGCTAAAAACTTTAAATTTAAATAAAGAAATACCTATGTTAATGCCTGCAAACTCTATGTATGCACCTATTGAAATAGAGGGGAAAGATATTAGTATTTTAGGGGTTGCAATAGGAGTTATAAAACAGGAGATAAGCCTTTAGCTTATCTCCTGTTTTGTAATATGCAAAATCTATATTATATTCTTTTAGTGTTTCTTTAAGTTTTAAATAATCATTAAAGCTTTTACCAAATTTCCTCTAAGTAAGTTATGAGGATTTTTTTATATTATACTTATTTTTTATTTTTATAACTTCATCTATTTAATTGATAGTTTATGTCTTCAGGAGTATCTATAAGCATATTTAAATCATATAAATAAAGTGAACAACCTGTTCTTTTATAAGTATCCCTTTTTATAAAATTATACATGTAGTAATGGTTTGTATAAATATTTCCTATAAAATAAAAATAATTAACATAATAATAAATTATGATGAATAAATATTATATTAGTAAAATCAATTAAATAATATTTAAAAATAGGAGTATTTAAGATGAATTTAGAAATAATGAATAATCAAAAAAGAAAGATATTAGATAATATTAATTATGCAAAGGAATCTAATATAAATAAGGTATCGGCTATACTTATGTGTAGTGATGAAGAAATACAAAAAGAGTTATTATCTTGGTTAGTTATTGAAGGATATAAAGTTTCATTAATTAAGGATGAAGTAAATGTTTTGACAATAGAATGGTAAAATATATCCAATAACAACATTGACAATATGATTAAAAATGTTATAATTAACCATATAAAGTAAAAGTTATAACTTTTATAGTCATATCTAATATAGAGGTGCTATATGGGACCAGTAATAATGATTTCAGTTATATGCATAATTTTTATAATAATTGGATTAGCAATTAGTAAGTATAAATGTTATTGGCTAATATCTGGTTATAATATGGAATCTAAAGAGAAAAAGGCAAAAATAGACATTGAACAAGGTGCAAAGCATATGGCAAGAATGTTGTATCTTATAGCAATAGTATTATTTTTAGGAGTTATAAGTTCAGAATATTTCAAGATTTCCATGATACCATTTATTTTTATTTATTGTATTTGGATATTTAATATATATTCAAAAGTTTGATCATAATAAAAAAAGTAAAGCAGAAATAATTGTAATGGTAGTTATAGGTTTTATAGTATTTTCAATTTTAATTATTACATTTTCATTTGGAAATGAACCAAATGATATTATAGTTAAAGAAGAAGTTATAATTATAGATGGAAGTTATGGAACTACTATAAAAAGAGAAGACATAGAATCAATAGAGCTTGTAGAAGATATACCTAAAATTCATATAAAAAATAATGGATATAGCTCTGGTGGTGCCGTAAAGAAAGGAGATTTTACCTTGGAAAATGGTGAAAGGGTAAAGCTCTATCTTCAAAGTAGGAATGGTCCTTATATAAAAGTATCTACAATAAATTATGACATATATATAAATTATAAAAATATAAATTTAACTAAAGATTCATTTAATAATTTAAAATAGCAAGGACAAAAGAGCTTTTATGGGCTCTTTTGTCTTTTTTAGGGTAAAATTATAAAAATAAAAATTAAGGGTTCTTAGAATAAATATAATGATATAATAGATAATAATCTTATAGAGTTTTAATATGGAGATAAGTAGATGATTATAGAAAAAGAATTTTATAATAAGGGAGCTATTGAAGTAGCGAAAAATCTTTTAGGAGAATATTTAATTAGGGAAGTAAATGGAATAAAGATAAAGTCTAAAATAGTAGAAACTGAAGCTTACATAGGTGCTATAGATAAGGCTTGTCATGCATATAATTATAAAAGAACAGAGAGAACAAAACCGCTTTATGAAGAAGGTGGAACATCTTATGTTTATTTTATTTATGGATTATATCATTGTTTTAATATTGTAACTAACATACAAGAAGAGCCAGAAGCTGTACTAATAAGAGCTGTAGAGCCAATTGATAATTTAGATTATATATCAAAGATTAGGTTTAATAAAAATTATGAAGAATTAACAAGAGCTCAAAAAAGAAATTTAACTAATGGACCATCTAAATTATGTATAGCTTTAAATATTAATAAAGATGATAATTGTAAAAAATTATACTTGAAGAAAGATTTATATTTAGAATATAATAATTATAAAAATTTTGATATAGTAGAAACAAAAAGGGTTGGAATAGATTATTCAGAAGAAGCACGAGATTTTCTTTGGCGATTTTATATTAAAGATAACCCATATGTTTCTATAAAATAATTCTAAAGTTTGGATATGAATATTTATAAGAAATAGGACAAAACTATTAGTGATTATAATGTAAGGAGGAAACTTTCATGAAGTTAAAAAAATTTTTACTAGTAGTTTGTTCAATAATAATATTTACAGGAGTTTTAGTTGGTGCTAATCCAGAAAAAGGTATGACACCTAAAAGTCCAGTTGTTATAGGTGAAGTATTAGAGGTTCAAAAGGATACAGCTGGAAAGTCTATAAGAATTACTGTAGAAGGATATATTAAGAGTAAAGAAGTAAATAAAATAACAGTTGTTGGAATAATTAATGAGGATACAAAAGTTATGAACTCTTCTAATGATAAAAAAGAAGATATAGTTATTGAAAAAGGAGATTTAGTTTATATGAGAGTAAGTGAAGCAATGACTAAGTCTATGCCACCTCAAACAGTTGTTAAAAGAATATTTATTACTAAGAATAAATAGAAATTTTTATTAAATGCCTTTATAATATAAATGGAGGATGAAATATGAATAAAGTAGATAAAGAGGAATTAAAGAATAGATTAACAGAAATGCAATACAAAGTTACACAAGAAAATGGTACCGAACCACCTTTTTTTAATGAGTACAACAATCATTTTGAAGAAGGGATTTATGTAGATATAGTTTCATTAAAACCTTTATTTATTTCAACTGATAAGTTTAATTCAGGTTGTGGATGGCCTGCTTTTTCAAAACCAATAGACAGAAATTTAATTAAAGAAAAAATAGATAAAAGTCATGAAATGATTAGAACTGAAGTAAGAAGCACAGGCTCAGATTCACATTTAGGACATGTATTTTGTGATGGTCCAGAAGAATTAGGTGGACTTAGGTACTGTATTAATTCGGCAGCATTAAAGTTTATACCTAAAAATGAGATGAAAGAAAATGGCTATGAAGAATATTTAGATTTATTCAAAAGTAAATAAGTAAAGGTGGAAATCCACTTTTACTTTTTATTTAGTTAAATATAGAGGAAATAATTTACATAATAAAAGCGTTTTTGATATAATTAATAGGACAACCTATCATTAGCAAATTCTAAAATAGTACCACGGGGGAGAAGAATGAACAGGAAAAATAAAAGTACTAAGGTAAGAAGTGATAAGTTTAAAAAAAGTCATTCTAGAGAAAGAGCTTTTTTTAGTAGTATAAGTATTTGTATAGTATTGTTACTTTTAATAATAAGACTAACATATATAATGATATATAAAAATAAAGAGTATAAACATATGGCACAAGGACAGTGGAATTCACAAGTAACAGTAGAAGCTGATAGAGGTGATATAAAAGATAGAAATGGATCAATACTTGCAACTTCAATAGATGTATATAGAGTTGACTTAGATTTAGAAGCTATAGGCATACATATAGAAGATGAAAAGACAACAGTTGATGAAGTGGCTAAAAGTTTATCTGATGCATCAGGAGTTCCTATTGAAGAAGTTAAGAAAAAGTTAAATCCTGTTAATGAAAATGGAGTACAAGTAAGAACTAGTACATTAGTAACGGGAATTGAAAAAGAAGTAGCAGATAGAATTAAGGCTTTAAATATATATGGAGTAGTAATATCTATTAATCCAAAGAGGTATTATCCTAACAATAATTTTTTATCTCATGTTTTAGGTGGTGTTAATTCTGATAATACTGGACTAAATGGAGTAGAATTGCAATACAATACTGAATTAAGAGGAATTGCAGGGTATAAAATTGCAGAGATAGATGGAACTTTAAAAGAACTTCCATATCAAACTGTAAAGTATACAAGTCCAATTAACGGTAAGGATGTTATGTTAACTATAGATGACTCTATTCAGTTAATAGCAGAAAAGGTAGCTCAAAAAGGGTTTCAAGATAATAAGGCAAAGGAAGTTTCTATTATTGTTATGAATCCTAATAATGGTGAAATATTAGCAATGGTAAATAAACCTGATTTTAATCCAAATAATCCATATGAGGAATATGAAAAATTCAGTGGAGAAAATGATTCTGAAAAACTTGAAAATATGTTTAGAAATAGTGCTATAAGTAATACCTTTGAGCCAGGATCAACATTTAAGAATATAACTATGGCTGCAGCTATAGAAGAAGGTGTAGTTAATGAAAGTGATACATTTTATTGTAGTGGAGGATTAAAATTTGGCTCAACAACTATAAAGTGCTGGAACACATCAGGACATGGAGCTCAAACTCTTCCACAAATATTACAAAACTCTTGTAATGTAGGCTTTATGGAAGTTGGAGCAAGATTAGGGAGTGCAAAATTAAAAGAATATATAGATAAGTTTGGCTTTGGAAAATTAACTAAAATTGACTTGCCAGGTGAATCAGAAGGGATTATTAAATCTGTAAGTGATATGAGTGAAATGGATTTAGCTACTATTTCATTTGGGCAAACAAACACTGTAAGTAGTATCCAACTTATGAAGGCATTTAATGCTATAGCAAATGGTGGAAAACTAATTCAACCTCATATTATGAAAGAAATTACACATTATGCTGAGAATGGAACTACGGTAATAGATGAACAATTTAAGCCAACTATAGAAGAAGGTATAGTATCTGAACAAACAACAGCGGTATTAAGAGATTATCTAGAAAGAACTATAAACCAAGGACAACCAATAGGAGCCTTTATGGGAAAAGAAAGAAGAGTTGGGGGAAAAACTGGAACAGCTCAGAAAGTTGATCCTGTATTAGGAGGATATTCTTCAGATAAATATATAGCATCTGTAGTTGCATTATATCCAGTTGAAAATCCTCAAGTTACAATATTTATAAAGGTTGAAGATCCAAGTGCAGGGCAATATTATGGAGGACCAGTAACAACTCCACTTCTAAAATCTTTATTGGGAGAAATGTTTACTTATATGGACTCACAAGTATATGCTGAAAGATATTTAGAAAAGTCTAAAGTGGTTGTTCCTGAAATAAGAGGTAAATCTATTGATGAAGCGAAAAGGATACTAGAAGATAGTAGTTTAAATATAAAAATAGAAGGAAATGGTTCAAAGGTAGTAAATATGGATCCTTATCCAGGATCATTAGTTGAAGAAAGATCAACTATAAGTATAAATCTACAGAATTCAAAAAGTGACGCTAATAAGCTTATAATGCCAGATTTAAAAGGGAAAACATTAGAAGAGGCGGTTTCTATTTTAAATAAGCTTGGAATAGCTTATAAATCTAATGGTGATGGAGTTATAGCTAGTCAAGATATCATTCCAGGAAAGCTAATTGAAAAGGGAACTAAAGTAAAGTTAGATTTGAAATAAATTAGATAGTAGGAGATAAAATGGATAAAGTTAGAGAATTAAATATAAAGGGGAGAAAGAAAAGCTATAATAATATAAGAAAAAAAAGAAAGGTAAGAATGGAAAGTATAGATTATAGTATGCTATGTGCAATTCTTATACTATTATTTATAGGAGTTGTAATGGTGTATTCTTCAAGTTCTTATTATGCTTTATATGAAACTGAAAGCAAAAGCACAGAGTTTTTCTTTAAGAAAGAGGTTTTATGGACAATTGTTGGTATAGCAGGAATGATTTTTACCATGTCTATAGATTATCATTTTTATAAAAAGATAACACCTTGGTTAGTTATAGGAACTATAGTTTGTCTAGTAGTTGTTTTATTTATTGGAGCAGAAATAAATGGAGCACGTAGATGGATAAAACTTGGACCATTATCTTTTCAACCTTCGGAGCTTGCTAAGTATGTTTTAGTATTATATTTAGCCCTTCTTATTGATAAGAGAAGGGGAAAAATTAAAGAATTTAAGGCTGGAACTTTATATTATTTAGCTATAGCAGCTGTATTTGCAGGTTTAATAATATTAGAGAAAAATTTAAGTATTACCGCAATTGTAATGATGGTTGCTTTTATAATGATATTAGTTGGTGGAGCAAAAATTAGCCATTTATTATCTCTAATTCCAGTTGGACTAGTAGCAGGGATAAGTCTAATTCTTGTAGAAAGTTATAGATTAGATAGACTTACAAGTTTTTTAAATCCATGGGCTGATCCATCAGGAAATAGTTATCAGCTTATACAATCTCTTTACGCACTAGGTTCGGGAGGGCTTTTTGGAGTAGGGCTGGGAAATTCAAGACAGAAAGCACTTTTTATGCCAGAGCCCCACAATGACTTTATATTTGCTATAATAGGAGAAGAACTAGGGCTTATAGGATGTATATTTATAATTTCTATATTTATGTTTATAGTGATTAAGGGTACTGCAATTGCAATTAAAGCAAGAGATAACTATGGGTATTTATTAGCTATTGGAATAATTTCTGTAATTGCAATACAAGCTATAATAAATATTGCAGTTGTAACAGGATCAATGCCTGTAACAGGAGTTCCAATGCCCCTGATAAGTTATGGAGGTACTTCATTAGTATTTAATTTAGGAGCTCTCGGTATTTTATTAAATATTTCAAGGCAAAGTAAAGAGGAAGATATTTGAAAAAGCACTTAAATAGTGCTTTTTCTTTTATAAAATATATTTAAATAGAGATTATTGTGTTAAAATAATAAAAGAATAAAGTAAATTATTTACAAAGATATTGTAAGGATAACTTTAATAACTATAGTAAATTATTAGAGAAAGAAATCAAAACTATTAATTAAGGAGAAAATTTATGATTAAGCATGTAGTAATGTGGAGATTAAAAGAAAAAGTAGAAGGAAATACTAAAGAATATAATGCCTTGGAAATAAAAAAGCAAATAGAAGCATTAAAAGATAAAATTGATGTAGTAATAGATTTAGAGGTAGGTATAAATTTTGAGGAGTCTAGTCAAGCTTATGATGTAGTTTTATATTCAACTTTTAAATCTAAGAAAGATTTAGATAGTTACCAAAGTAATGAAGAACATCTTAAGGTTGTAAAGTTTATAAAAGAAGTAGTGGAAAAGAGAGTTGTAGTAGATTATAGAGTGTAATATTAAAATTAGTTTATAAACTTCATAGAAAAACTATAAATATAGATGTATAATTAAAAACATATTAGAAATTTATAAAAATGTATTTTGGGAGGAGCTGACTATGAAGATAGTTATTTTAACAGATTCTTGTTGTGATTTGCCTATAGATTTCGTCAAAGAAAATAATATAGAAGTTATGCCTATTAGAGTCAATCTAAAAGGAGAGGATATACCAGATGATTTAGGGCAAAGCATTAATTATAACGTATTTTATGATATGATTAGAGCTGGTGAAATGCCTTCAACATCACAAGTTAATGCATATACTTTTACAGAAGCCTTTAAAAAATATTCAAGTGAAGGCTATTCAATTATATATATAGGTTTTTCATCAGCATTAAGTGGATGTGTAAATAGTGCAAGAATTGCTAAGGAAGCTGTAGAAGATGAAATACCATCAGCGGATATAACAGTTATTGATACAAAAAGTGCATCTATGGGGTTAGGACTTATTGTTTATTATGCTGTTAATATGCTTAAAGGTGGATCTAGTAAAGATGAAATAATAAGCTGGATAGAAGATAACAAATTAAAAGTCAATCATTGGTTTACAGTAGATGATTTAAATCATTTAAAACGAGGTGGTAGAATATCAAGTACAGTTGCCATAGTAGGAACTATGCTTAATATAAAGCCTATTATGCATGTTGATGATGAGGGAAGGCTAATTCCTGTTTCTAAAGTAAAGGGAAGAAAAAAGTCAATAAAAGAACTTGAAGAAAAATTAAAAGAAAGAATTGTTAATTCAGAAGAACAAACAATTTTTATTAGTCATGGTGATTGTTTAAGCGAAGCAGAGCAGCTTAAAGATCTAATTTTAAAAGAAACAAAGGTTAAAGATGTTATTATAAATAATATAGGACCGGCTGTAGGTACACACTCAGGTCCAGGAACGTTGGCATTATTTTTTATTGGTAATAATAGATAAATATTGGAATAATTATTTTGTTTTAAGAGGTAAGAATTAATTTAATCTTACCTCTTTACTAATTTGTAGAGTTGTTTCTGCCTTGAATTATTTTATTTATAATGATAAAGTATAGTATAGATTAGAATCTAAATATTAAGTATAGTGACACTTTATTGGCATTTGAGGGGGTTAGTTGTATGTATGAATACATAAAAGGGAACTATAAAGGAATAAATAGGGATTATATTATTGTTGAAAATAATGGAATAGGATATAAGATATTTACATCAGGAGCAACTATGTCATCTATGCCTAAAATTAATGAAGAGGTTAAGCTTTACCTTGAACAAATAGTAAGAGAAGATTTTATAGGACTTTATGGCTTTGACTCGAGAGAAGAGCTTGAGATGTTTAAGCTACTTATTTCAATTAATGGAGTTGGTGCAAAAGCTGCTTTATCTTTATTATCAATTAGTAGAATAAATAACTTACGATATGCAATAATGATGGGAGACGAAAAGCATTTGTGTAAGGCACCTGGAATAGGTAAAAAGACTGCAGGAAGAATTATACTAGAGCTTAAAGATAAAATAAAGAAAGAAGACATAGCTGAAGGAGTAGAAGGCTTAGGAGAGTTTGAAGATTTAATACCAAATAATGCAAGTAATATAGCAGAGGCATTAGGTGCTCTTTTAGCACTTGGATATTCAGAAAAGGAAGCAGAACAATCACTTAAAAAAGTAGATAAAACAGATACATTAGAAAATATAATAAAAAATTGTTTGAAGGTTCTTATGGGATAGAGGTGAATTATGGAAAGAATAATAACACCACAAGAAATATTTGAAGATGGAAGTACTTTAAGTTTAAGACCTCAGAGTTTAGAAGAGTATATAGGTCAAGATAAAGTAAAAGAGCGTTTAAATATATTTATAAAGGCAGCTCAAAATAGAGATGAAGCATTAGACCATGTATTGTTATATGGCCCACCAGGGCTAGGTAAAACAACCTTAGCTAATATTATAGCAAGAGAGATGAAGGGTGAACTTAAAATAACTTCAGGTCCAGCTATAGAAAGAGCTGGTGATTTAGCTGCAATACTTACAACACTTAAGGATAATGATGTTTTATTTATAGATGAAATACATAGATTAAATAGAAATGTAGAGGAAATATTATATCCAGCAATGGAAGACTATGTTTTAGACATTGTTATTGGAAAAGGAGCAGCTGCAAAGTCTATAAGATTAGACTTGCCTAAGTTTACCTTAATAGGAGCAACTACTAGAATAGGAATGTTAACTTCTCCATTAAGAGATAGATTTGGGGTTCTTTGCGATATGCAATACTATACAGAAAAGCAACTTAAAGAAATAATAATAAGATCAGCCTTTGTATTAGATTGTAATATAACAGAAGAAGGAGCATATGAACTTGCGAGAAGGTCAAGAGGTACTCCAAGAATAGCAAATAGACTATTAAAAAGAGTTAGAGATTATGCCCAAGTTTACTCTGATTCTCTTATAAGCTATAAAGAAGCAAAAGCAGCACTTGAACTTTTAGAGGTAGATGACAAAGGTTTTGATAGAGTTGATAATAAAATATTAGAAGCAATAATAGATAACTTTAATGGTGGTCCTGTTGGAATAGAAACACTTTCGTATTTTATAGGAGAGGAACTTAGAACTGTAGAGGATGTATATGAACCTTATTTATTACAAACAGGATTTATAGTAAGGACTTCACGAGGAAGAATTGCAACTGATAAAGCATACGAGCATTTAGGAAGAAATAAAAGAAAAAGAAAAATAACTGGAGAACAGCAAAAGCTGTTTTAAAGATAGCTTAAATTAATAACGAGAAAGATTAGGAGATTAAAAAATGAAGGTAAATGATTTTGATTTTTATCTGCCAGAAGAATTAATTGCACAGCATCCACTAGAAAAGAGAGATTCTTCTAGACTTATGGTTTTAGATAAAAAAACTGGAGAGCTAGAGCATAAATCTTTTCATGATGTAATAGATTATTTAAATAAAGGAGATACTTTAGTTTTAAATAACACAAGAGTTATGCCTGCAAGATTGATTGGAGAAAAAGAAGAAACTGGTGGAAAGATTGAATTTTTATTACTAAAAAGAATAGAAGGAGATAAATGGGAGTGCCTAGCAAAACCAGGTAAAAGAGCTAAGATTGGGCAAAGTTTTACTTTTGGTAATGGAAAGCTAAAGTGTACTGTAGTTGATATAGTTGAAGAAGGAAATAGAATAATAGAATTTTCATATGATGGAATTTTCGAGCAGGTTCTTGATGAGCTTGGAGAAATGCCATTACCACCATATATTACAGAAAAGCTTGAAGATAAAGAAAGATATCAAACTGTATATTCAAAAGAGAAAGGATCAGCAGCTGCACCGACAGCAGGATTACACTTTACAGAAGAATTATTAAAAGAAATTAAAGCGAAAGGTATTAATATTGCCTATTTAACTCTTCATGTAGGTCTTGGAACTTTTAGACCGGTTAAAGTTGAAGACATAAATGAACATATAATGCATTCAGAATATTACTTCTTAGATAAAGAAAATGCAGAGTTAATTAATGAAACTAAAAAAAGAGGAAATAAAGTAATAGCAGTAGGGACTACATCTACAAGAACTTTGGAAACTATAGGTGATGAAGATGGATTTGTTAGGGAGCAAAGTGGATGGACAGATATATTTATATATCCAGGATATAAATATAAGGTTATAGATGAACTTATAACCAACTTTCATCTACCGGAATCTACATTAATAATGTTAGTTTCAGCTTTAGCAGGAAAAGAAAATGTTATGAAGGCTTATAATGAAGCTGTTAAAGAAAGATACAGATTTTTCTCCTTTGGAGATTCCATGATAATAAAAGAATAAACAAAAAGAGGAAGTGAAATTTTGAGTAAGAAAAGATATACTTTACTAAAAAAGGATGGTAACGCAAGAAGAGGTAGATTTGAAACTCCTCATGGAACTATAGAAACTCCAGTATTTATGAATGTTGGTACTTGTGCTGTTATAAAGGGTGCTGTATCAACTATGGATTTAAAAGAAATAGGATGTCAAGTAGAGCTATCTAATACATATCATTTGCATTTAAGACCATCTGATAAAGTTGTAGCAAAACTTGGTGGATTACATGAATTTATGAATTGGGATAGACCTATACTAACAGATTCAGGTGGGTTCCAAGTATTCTCATTATCAGGAATGAGAAAGATAAAAGAAGAGGGTGTATATTTTTCATCACATATAGATGGTAAAAAAATATTTATGGGCCCAGAAGAATCAATGCAAATTCAAAGCAATTTAGCTTCAACTATAGCTATGGCTTTTGATGAGTGTATTCCAAATCCATCTACAAGAGAATATGTAGAAAAATCAGTAGCAAGAACTACAAGATGGCTTGAGAGATGTAAGGTGGAAATGGATAGGTTAAACTCTCATCCTGAAACTATAAATAAAGAGCAGATGTTGTTTGGTATAAATCAAGGTGGTTGCTATGAAGATATAAGAATAGAACATGCTAAAACAATAACTCAAATGGATTTAGATGGATATGCAATAGGCGGCTTAGCGGTAGGAGAAACTCATGAAGAAATGTATAGAATAATAGATGCTGTTGTTCCATACTTACCAGAAGATAAGCCTATTTATTTAATGGGAGTAGGAACTCCAAGTAATATATTAGAAGCTGTTGATAGAGGCGTGGACTTTTTCGACTGTGTACTTCCAGCTAGAAATGGAAGACATGGGCATGTATTTACAAAAGAAGGAAAAATAAACTTAATGAATGCAAAATTTGAATTAGACACAAGACCTATAGATGAAGGCTGTCAATGTCCAGCTTGTAAAAGCTATACAAGAGCCTATATAAGACATTTATTTAAAGCTAAAGAAATGCTTGCAATGAGACTTTGTGTATTACATAATCTTTATTTCTATAATAAATTAATGGAAGATATTAGAGCGGCTATAGATGGTGGATACTTTAAAGAATTTAAAGAACAAAAATTAAAGGAATGGAATGTCAAGGCTTAAAGTATTAAATATCTGTTAATGTAATTGACATCACTATATAAATAATATATAGTTTTTATTATGAAATTTAATAACTTATATTTATGAAGGGAATGAACTTATATGCCACAAATATTATCAATTGTATTACCATTTGTATTAATGTTTGGTCTTATGTATTTATTATTAATACTACCTGAAAAAAAGAGAACTAAAAAATATAATGAAATGGTATCAGCATTAGAAAAGAATGATGAAATTATAACTAGAGGCGGAATAATGGGAAAGATAATAATCGTAGAAGAAGACTATGTTGTTATTGAAACAAGTGCTGAGAGAACTAAAATAAGAATATCTAAAAATGGAATAGCTTCAAAAATAAATAAAGTATCAGAATAAGAATAATACCCCCTAATACCTCATAAAATGAGTACTAGGGGGTGAAATTTTTATGGATTGGACAAATTATTTTAAAAGTGTCTTAAAAGGATTAGTTTGGGCGCTTATGACTACATTTTTAGTAACTGCAGTACTTTCGATTGTTATGCATAAGCTTACATTAGGTGAAGGAGTATTTAATATTATTTATGTAGTTATTTCATGCCTAGCTTTAATTGTTGGCTCTTTAATAGCAGTAAAATCATATGGTAGTAAGGGGTGGGTTGTAGGTTTAGCAGTAGGGTGTATTTTTTACATATCCTTATATATAATAGGCATTATCTTTGGTGCAGAACCTACATTAACCATGTATGATTTTGTGAAATTTGCATTATGTATATTTATAGGATTACTTTCTGGAATGCTGGGAGTAAACCTATAATTTCATTAGAAATTAGATTAGTATATTAGTCATAGTAGTAATTAATCTAATTTTTATAAACTAGCGAGATAATAAAAAAAATAAGATAAGAGAATTTAAAGGGTTCTCTTATCTTATTTTAAATTTTAAGTTATAGGTGGATATTATAACTACATATTAGAAATTAATATAATTTATTTTTTATAAAAGTTTACAAAGTAATAGTTAGGTTAATAATATAATAAATAAGATAAGATGATAATTAATATAAAATATGGAACATATTTACTGGGATAATATAGAAACTATCGAAAAAGTAGTTGATATTACTTAACATAAGTAATATAATTTAAGTGAAAACGTACCAGAGGGGGAAGAACATGAAAGCGAGAAGCAAAAGTAAGAGTAAAAGTTCAATATTATTTGTACTCTGTGTCATTGCTATTTTCTCATTAGCATTTGCAGGTTTTAAAGGGTTTAAAATAGCAGGATGGGAGTTTAAGTCTTTTGATAAAGCTATAACTAAGGGCCTTGATCTTCAGGGCGGAGTTTCAGTTTTAATGGAAATCCAAGAAGATAATGTACCATCAGATGTACGCCAAAGAACTAAGCAATTATTAGAACTTAGAGTTAATAAAATAGGGGTAGCAGAAACTGTTGTTACAGAAGAAGGAGAAAAAAGAATAAGGGTTGATATACCAGGAGCATTTAATTCAAGTGAAATAGTTGACAGCTTAAGCAAAACTGGTAATTTGGAGTTTAAGGATTCAGAAGGAAATATTGTTTTAACAGGAAAAGATGTTAAAGAAGCAACAGCTGTTATTGACCAGACTTCAAGACCTGTAGTTTCATTAGAGTTGAATAGTGAAGGTCAAAAGAAATTTGCTGAAGTTACAGCTAATAATATAGGTAAGAATATTAGCATATCTATGGATGGTGAAGTAGTTTCAAATCCAGTAGTTCAAACAGCAATTACAGATGGAAAAGCTGTTATTAATGGAATGGCTTCAATGGATGAGGCTACAAAACTTTCAGGGATAATAAGCTCAGGTGCTCTTCCTGTAACTGTTAAAGCAGTATCAGTTAAGAACGTAGGAGCTCAATTAGGATCAGAAGCTCTTCCAAACGCTATGAAAGCTGGCGTTATAGGAATATCATTAATATTTATATTTATGATAGTTTATTATAGATTACCAGGATTACTTGCTTCTATAGCATTGACATTATATATAGTTTTACTTCTTTTAGTATTTGTTGAAGTTGGAGCAGCTCTAACTTTACCAGGAATTGCAGCTTTCTTATTGACTATAGGGATGGCTGTAGATGCAAATATATTAATTTTTGAAAGAATAAGAGAAGAGCT
The DNA here is from genome assembly GCF_055330225.1 of Clostridium sp. LS3. Classification (NCBI taxonomy): domain Bacteria; kingdom Bacillati; phylum Bacillota; class Clostridia; order Eubacteriales; family Clostridiaceae; genus Clostridium; species Clostridium sp. LS3. The sequence goes on along the minus strand of NZ_CM143921.1, from coordinate 2,496,557 downwards.
TTCAATAGGTATATCTGTTAAAAGTGCAGTTAAAAGTGGATTTGAAAATGCAATGTCATCAATTGTAGATTCAAATGCAACAACATTTATTGCAGCACTAATATTATATTTTATGGGATCTGGAGCGGTAAAGGGATTTGCTGTAACACTTATGTTAGGAATAGTTTTAAGTTTATTTACTGCTTTAATAGTAACAAAGATGTTAATAAATTTAGCAGTAGATATGGGACTTTTAAAGAGTTTAGGACAATTTAGAGTTAAGAGGGGGGCTAAAAATGCTTAAAATTATAGAAAAAACTAAGCTTTGGTTCACCTTGTCAGCGATAGTTATAATAATCGGTTTAGGATTTACTATTACAAGAGGTCTTAATTTCGGTATAGACTTTAGAGGAGGAACTAAGGTTGTAATTGAGCTAGGGGAAGGGTTTAATAAACCAGAAGTAGATGAAATAGTTAAAAAAATAGTTCCTGATGCAGTTACAAATGAGGCTGATAATACTCAATATGAAATAAAGGCAAAGGAGTTAGACAGCGCTAAAGTTTCAGAGGTTTTTAAAGCCTTACAAGAAAAGTATAACTTAGAGGATAGTGCTTTAATATCACAAGATGAAATTGGAGCATCTGTAGGAAAAGAACTTACAAGAAATTCTATACTAGCATTATTAGTTGCTTGTGTAGCTATGCTTATATACATTGCAATAAGGTTTGAGATGAGTTTTGGAGTAGCAGCAGTAATTGCACTTGTACATGATTTATTAATTACTATAAGTATATTTGCTATATTTAATATTCCAGTTAATACTCCATTCATAGCAGCTGTATTGACAATTGTAGGTTATTCTATAAATGATACTATAGTAATATTTGATAGGATAAGAGAAAATTTTAAAAATATGAGAAGAGCATCTTCTACTGAAATAGCTAATAAAAGTTTAACTCAAACTATGTCAAGATCTATAAATACAACTCTAACTACTTTAATTACAATAATAGCTGTAAACATATTTGTTCCAACAGTTAGAGAGTTTTCATTCCCTTTAATTATAGGGATTGCAGCTGGAGCATATTCTTCAATATTTATAGCTTCACCAATATGGGTTATATTAAGAGATAAAAGAGGTAAAAAAAGTAAAGCAGAAACAGCTTAATTTTTTATAAAGATAACCCAAAAGTTAAACCTCCGAAATATTTTGGAGGTTTATTATTTTTTTCTTAGAAAACATTTGTAATATTATAGATTTTCAATTATAATATATGTGTTTTCTTAAGTTTTGTGGAGGAGTTTATAATGCGTAAGTTTTGGGAGAGTATTTATAGTCCAAATTATATTACTGGATATAATCCCTTTATACTTAAAAATATGAATAAAGCTATGGAGCAGATGGTAGAAGCTATAAATAATAGGAAGAAAATAGTTGTTTATGGTGTACCTAATGTAGATGGATTGTGTGCTATAGCGTCTTTAAGTTTAGTACTTAAATACTTAAATGCAGATATAGAATATGTAATTCATGATGAAGAATTAAATTCAGGAATCACCTCTGAAAATATAATAAATAATGTTAGTTTTCTTGGAGGACAGCTTTTAATTACATTAGGAATAGATTTAAGCTCAGATAAAGAAGAAAAGCTTTGTAGGGATCTTGGGATAGACTTGATAGTTTTGGAAAATAAAGAAGTAAATTTTGAAAGAGATTACATATACATAAATCCAAATCAAAAGGGTTGCCAGTATAGATATAAAAATTTATCTATTAGTGGTTTAACCTTTAAGTTAATGCAAGCAATTGCTATATATTATAACATAAAGAGCATTAATAAGTATTTGGATTTAATACTTATAGGTGAGCAATGGGCAGAGGTTCCTTTAAAAGGAGAAAATGGCGTTATTTTAAAGGAAGGAAGAAAGTTTTTAATAAATACTAATAATTATGGACTAAGAGCAATAATGAATTACTATAGTATAGTTGAAATGGATGATGTGTGCATATTAAAAATCATAGATGTTATTACACCTACTATAAATGCTGTAAGAATGATGGATAATGCACGCATAATTATAGAGCTCTTAACAACTAATAAAAAAGATAGAGCAGAGCAAATAACTAAATATTTAAATAAATCAAAGATAACTATATAATTAATTTAATAATTACTGTAAAATAATATTGAAATATTTTATTTAAAGTAAGATAAATAATTATATAGTTTATAATTTTTAGTAATGGAGGATTTATCATGAATCTAAAAGAAAAAATAAGAGTAATTGAAAATTTCCCGAAAGATGGAATAAGCTTTAAGGACATAACGACAGTTATAGGAGATGGAGAAGCATTAAGATACTCAATTGATAAGATGGTAGAGCATTTAAAGGATAAAAATATTGATTTAATAGTTGGACCAGAAGCAAGAGGCTTTATTTATGGAGTACCTGTTGCATATGCTATGGGAATAGGATTTGTACCAGTAAGAAAGCCAGGAAAGTTACCTGGAGAAACAGTCTCAATAACTTATGATTTAGAATATGGTAGTGATGCATTACAAATACACAAAGATTCTATTAAAAAAGGACAAAGAGTTGCTATAGTTGATGATTTATTAGCAACAGGTGGTACTATAGAGGCAGTAGCTAAACTTGTGGAATTAGCAGGTGGAGAAGTAGTTTGTTTAGATTTTGCCATTGAATTAACTGGATTACATGGAAGAGATAAATTAGAGAAGTATGAAGTCATGTCATTAGTTGATTACGAATTCTAATATTATTGAAATATAAAAGTAATTATTATATAATATAAGAAAATGGCTGGTTTTTGAAACCAGCCAATTATTTTAGATTTAATCAAATCAAAGGAGATTACCCATATGTATGAAAGTCTGTTACGAAAAATAAATGAAAACTGTAATAATGTAGATACACATATCGTAAAAAAAGCATATGATTTAGCAAACGATGCTCATAAGGATCAAAAAAGAGAATCAGGTGAACCTTATGTAACACATCCAATAGATGTGGCTGAAATACTAGCTGAGATGGGTATGGATACAAGTACTATAGTAGCTGGACTTTTACATGATGTTATAGAAGATACTCATTATACCTATGATGATATAAAGAGTATGTTTAATGAAGAAGTTGCAAACTTAGTTCAAGGAGTGACTAAGCTTGGAAAAATAGAGTATAAGACAAAAGAAGAGCAACAAGCTGATAATGTTAGAAAGATGCTTTTAGCAATGGCTAAAGATATAAGAGTTATAATTATAAAATTAGCTGATAGATTACATAACCTTAGAACATTAAAATTTATGCCTAAGGAAAAGCAAAAGCAAAAAGCAAAGGAAACTCTAGACATATATGCTCCACTTGCTCATAGACTCGGTATATCTAAAATTAAATGGGAGCTTGAAGATTTAGCTTTTAGATACTTGCATGAAGAAGAGTACTATGATTTAGTTAAGCAGATTGCGGAAAAAAGAGTTGAAAGAGAAGTTTATATTGCTGAAATAATAGAAGATTTACATAATAAATTAGAAGATTCTGAGATAGACTCAGATATAGATGGAAGACCAAAGCATTTTTATAGTATATATAAAAAGATGGTTAACAAAAATAAAAGTATAGAGCAAATATTTGATTTAACAGCAATAAGAATTTTAGTAAATACAGTTAAGGATTGTTATGGTGTATTAGGAATTGTTCATACAATATATAAACCTATTCCAGGAAGGTTTAAAGATTACATAGCAATGCCTAAGCCTAATATGTATCAATCTCTTCATACTACTGTTATAGGGCCACAAGGAAAAACTTTTGAAATACAAATTAGAACATTTGAAATGCATAAGACTGCGGAATATGGTATAGCAGCCCATTGGAAGTATAAAGAGGGAGATACACAAGAAGAGAAAGAAAAATCCTTTGAGAATAAACTTGCATGGCTTAGAGATATGCTTGAATGGCAAAAGGAAACATCTGATGCAGAGGAATTTATTGAAGGGTTTAAAATAGATTTATTTACTGATGAAATATTTGTATTTACCCCGAAAGGTGTTGTAATAAACTTACCAAGCAAAGCAACTCCAATAGATTTTGCTTATAGAATACATACAGATATAGGAAATAGATGCGTTGGAGCAAAAGTTAATGGTAAAATAGTCCCACTTGATTATAAATTAAAAACAGGTGAAATAGTAGAAGTATTAACTTCAAAAAGTGCCAAAGGCCCTAATATGGATTGGCTAAATATGGCTAAAAGTAATCAGGCTAAAAGTAAAATAAGACAATGGTTTAAGAAAATTAAGAAAGAAGAAAACATAGATAAGGGAAAAGAGTCTTTTGAAAAAGAATTAAAGAAACAAGGTGTAATTTATTCAGAAATATCAAAAGGTGATGCTTATGATAAATTAGTTAAAAGATACAATATCCATAATGTGGAAGATTTATATGCTGCCATAGGGGTTGGGCAAATATCTGCATCATCTTATATATCAAAATTAAAAGAAGAAAATATGCCTGAAAAGCAAAATTTAGAAAGTGTTAATAAGTCAATTGATGATCATATTTCTAAATCAGATAAATTATCTATAAATAAGCCAGCATCTTCAAGTAATTATGGAGTAACTGTAAAAGGTGTAAATAATCTTATGGTTAGATTTGCTAGATGTTGCAATCCAGTTCCGGGAGATGAGATACTTGGATATATAACAAAGGGTAGAGGTATTTCAGTTCATAGAACAGATTGTAGCAATTTAAAAGCATTAATAGATTATGATAAAGATAAAGTTGTTGAGGTTTCCTGGGGAACTTCAAAGGGAGCAGCTTACGTAGCTGAAATACAAGTAAGAGCTGAAGATAGAATAGGTATTTTATCTGATATTATGATAATAATAACAGAAGCAAGGCTACCACTTAATGCTTTAAATGCAAAGTCATCAAAGGGTAACATTGCATTAATAAATATAAAAGTAAAAATAGATTCCATTGAGCAACTAAAAGAACTTATGAGAAAAATAAGAAGATTAAAAGGCGTAATGGATGTATATAGAATGAATAGCTAGAGAGGTAATTATATGAGGGCTGTAGTTCAGAGAGTATCATCCTCTAAGGTAGAAGTAAATGGTGAAATAGTAGGTTCAATTAATAAAGGAATTAATATACTTATAGGTATATCTAAGGATGATAGTGAAGAAGATTTATTATATATTAAAGATAAGGTTATAAACCTTAGAATATTTGAAGATGAGAATGATAAAATGAATTTATCAGTATTAGATATAAAGGGAGAAATTTTAGCTATTTCTCAATTTACTCTTTATGGAGATTGTAGAAAGGGTAGAAGACCTAATTTTATGGAAGCTGAAGGTGGAGAAAGAGCAAAAATATTATATAATAAATTTGTAGAATTTTTAAAAGAAACTTCTTTAAAAGTTGAAACTGGAGAATTTGGGGCTCATATGAAAGTTGATATTCAAAATGATGGGCCAGTAACCTTAATACTAGATAGTAAAAAGAAATTTTAATTAAGGAGGGTATATATGATAGTAAAGACGTTTCCATTAGGCTCATTACAAACTAATTGTTATATAGTTATAGATGAGAAAAGTAATAAAGCAGCTATAATAGATCCAGGTGCAGAGGTAAGTTATTTAAATAGTCAAATAGAAGCCTTAGGTGTTGAAATAGAAGTTATACTTTTAACTCACTGTCATTTTGACCATAATGGTGCGGTGGCTGAATTAAAAGATAAGTACAAAGTAAATGTATATCTTAACAAAGCTGAAGAAGAATATATGGAGAATGATCCTTCAGGTGTATTTGGTAAGTTACCTCATATATATGAATATATAAATGAAGGCGAAGTAATTAAAGTTGGAGAATTAAGTTTTAAGGCTATATTTACACCAGGACATACTAAAGGTGGAACTTGCTATTTAGTGGAAGATAAAGTTTTCACTGGAGATACTTTATTCCAAGGATCAATAGGAAGAACCGATTTTATAGGTGGAAACTTTGATGAACTTATAGAAAGTATAGAAAGCAAACTTATGGTACTTGGAAATGATGTAGAAGTTTATCCAGGACATGGACCAAAATCTACTATCATATTTGAAAAGACGAGAAATCCTTTTTTAGCATAAGGAGAATAAATGAAATTAAAAATAAGATTAAATGATTTAAAATATAGATATGATGTGTATCAAATGTTTAATATATATTTTCCATTAGATGAATTAAAATTCGTAGAAGATGGAGATTATATAGTAAATATTGAAGAACAAAAGGTATCTTTAACTTATAAAGAGTTTTATAAGGAAAGTACTTTAGGAGAAAGTCTAAAAGAAGATATTAAAAGGTTGATTTTTTCTTCATTACGTGAAATTACAGGGGATTATTATCCTTGGGGAATACTTGTAGGTATAAGACCTTCTAAAATAGCTTTAAATTATTTAGAAGAAGGAAGAAGCGAAGAAGAAATAATAGAAATATTTAAAAATAGGCATTTAGCCTCAGAAGAAAAAGCAAAGCTTTGTATAGAGGTAGCTAAAAAAGAGAAGAGATTTGTAAATAAAAATGAAAAAAATATTGCTATATATATAGGAATGGCATTTTGCCCAACGAGATGTTTTTATTGTTCTTTTACAGCAAATCCTATTGGAGGAAATAAAAAACTTGTTAATCCATATTTAGAAGCTCTTACTTATGAAATAAGAGAAATGAAAAAATATGTTGATGAAAGAGATTTAAATATAGAAAGTGTTTATTTTGGTGGTGGAACTCCTACAGCTGTAAATAATGAAGAGTTTGAATCTATTATGAAGGAGATTTATAATGCCTTTGTTTTAGATAAAGACATATTTGAGTTTACTGTAGAATGTGGAAGGCCAGATAGCATAACTTTAGAAAAACTTCAAACAATGAAAAAGTATAACACTACTAGAATAAGTATTAATCCTCAAACTATGAATGATAACACTTTAAAAATGATTGGTAGAGGTCATACATCTAAAGACGTTATAGATAAGTTTAAATTAGCAAGAGACTTAGGTTTTAACGATATAAATATGGATATGATAATAGGGCTTCCTGGAGAAGGAATAGAAGAGGTTAAGTTTACAGCACAGGAAATATTAAAACTACATCCAGATAGTTTAACAGTTCATGGATTATCTTTAAAGAGGGCATCTATTCTTTATGAGAACTTCATATTGAAGAAGGGAATTCAAATAAAAAAGCAAAACGAACTTTCACAAATGTATGAAGAAAGCAGATATATTTCAGAGAAATTAAATATAGAACCTTATTATATGTATAGACAAAAAAATATGGTTGGCAATATGGAGAATTTAGGCTATTCTAAAGAAGGAAAAGAATGTTTATATAATATTCAAATGATAGAAGATAAACAAACTATAATAGCATTAGGAGCAGATGCTGTATCTAAAGTTGTCTTTTTAAGGGAAAATAGAATTGAAAGATTTGGAAATGTTAAAGATATTAGAGAGTACACAAGTAGAATTAAGGAAATGGTAGAGGAAAAGAAAAAACTTTTAGATACACTTTACCTTAAATAGGAGGAGATATTTTATGGAAATCCAAGCACCTAAGGGTACTAAGGATATGCTACCTCAAGATGCATATAAGTGGCATTATGTAGAGGGAGTTTTAAGAGAAGTATCAAAGGCATATGGTGTAAGAGAAATTAGAACACCTATGTTTGAACATACAGAACTATTTTTAAGAGGAGTTGGGGAAACTACTGATATAGTTCAAAAGGAAATGTACACTTTTAATGATAAAGGTAATAGAAGTATTACTTTAAAACCAGAGGGTACGGCTCCAACCGTAAGAGCTTTTATTGAAAATAGGCTATTTAATGAGGCTCAACCAACTAAGCTTTATTATATGATACCTTGTTTTAGATATGAAAATGTTCAAAAGGGAAGATTAAGACAATTCCATCAGTATGGAGTTGAAGTTTTTGGTTCGAAAGAAGCTTCAATTGATGCTGAAGTAATTTCATTAGCTATGGAAGCCTTAAAAAAGTTAGGACTTAAAAGCTTAAGTTTAAATATAAATAACTTAGGATGTCCTAAGTGTAGACCTAAATACAATGAAGCTTTAAAAAAATATCTTGAAGAAAATTATGATAATCTTTGTGGAATTTGTAAAACTAGATTTGAAAAAAATCCTATGAGAATTCTTGATTGTAAAGAAAAAAGTTGTAATGAAATAACTAAGAATGCTCCAATTATATTAGATTATATATGCGAAGAATGTGATTCTCACTTTACTGAAGTGAAGAAGTATTTAGATGCTTTAAATATAAAGTATAAAATTGATCCAGGTATAGTTAGAGGATTAGATTATTATACAAAGACAATTTTTGAAATATTAAATGATGATTTTACAGTTTGTGGTGGAGGAAGATACGATAAGCTTATAGAAGAAATCGGTGGGCCAGAAATGCCAGCTGTAGGATTTGGATTAGGGTTAGAAAGACTTATAATGACTTTAGAAAAAGAAGGAATAGAAATTCCAAATGAAGGACTAGTAGATATTTATATAGGAGCAAGAGGTGAAAATGCTAAGATAGAAGGTTTTGTATTAGCTAATAAATTAAGAGCTCTTGGTGTAAAGACAGAAATAAATCATATGGGTAGAAGTATAAAAGCAGAAATGAAATATGCTAACAAGATAGGTGCAGCTTTTACCACAATTTTAGGTGATGACGAACTTGAAAATAAGACATTGAAGCTTAAAAGAATGAGCGATGGTGAACATTTTGAAGTAAGTTTAGACAATATAGAAGAAATAGCAAAGCTTATAAAATAGTTAGGAGGAAGAAAAAATGGGTGAAGCTTTAGGTGGCTTAAAAAGAACCCTAATGTGTGGAGAAGTTAGAGAAAATAACGTATCACAAAAAATCACATTAATGGGTTGGGTGCAAAGAAATAGAAAATTGGGAGGTCTACAATTTATTGACCTTAGAGATAGAACAGGAATAATGCAAATAGTATTTGGTGAAGAAATAAATGCTGAAGCTTTTGAAAAAGCTAAAGATGTTAGACCTGAATATTGTATAGCAGTAACTGGAGAAGTAGTTTTAAGAGAAGCTCCTAATCATAATATGCCAACAGGGTTAGTAGAGTTAAAGTGTGAAAGTTTAAAAATTCTTTCAGAATCAGATACACCTCCGATATATATAAAAGAAGGATTAGATGCTGCTGAAAGTATAAGATTAAAATATAGATATTTAGATCTTAGAAGACCAGATATGCAAAGAATATTTATGATTAGAAATAGAATTTCTAAATCAGTTCGTGATTATTTAGATAATAATAATTTCTTAGAAGTTGAGACTCCAATGCTTACAAAGAGTACTCCAGAAGGAGCTAGAGATTATCTTGTACCTTCTAGAAATTATCCAGGAATGTTCTATGCACTTCCACAATCACCGCAAATATTTAAACAACTATTAATGGTTTCAGGATTTGATAGATATTATCAAATTGTTAAATGTTTTAGAGATGAAGATTTAAGAGCAAATAGACAACCAGAATTTACTCAAATAGACTTGGAAATGAGTTTTGTTGAGCAAGAAGATGTTATAAAAATGAATGAAGGGTTAATAGAACATGTATTTAAAGAAGTAGCAGGAGTAGATGTTAAACTACCAATAAAGAGAATGACATTTAAAGATGCTATGGAAAAGTACGGTTCTGATAAACCAGATTTAAGATTTGGAATGGAAATAACTAATATTACAGAAAACGTAAAAGATATGGATTTTGTAGTATTTAAATCAGCTATTGAAGCTGGTGGTTCTGTTAGAGCACTTTGCTTAAAGGGTGGAGCAGATCTTGGAAGAAAGCCAATAGATAAATTAGGCGAATTTGTTAAGACATATAAAGCTAAAGGTCTTGCTTGGGTACAAATAAAGGAAGATGGTGTTAAATCTTCTGTTGCTAAATTTTTAACTGATGATGTTACAAATTCAATAGTTAAAACTATGAATGCTGAAGTAGGAGATGCTATTTTTATAGTTGCTGATAAAAATTCAGTAGTATTCCAAAGCTTAGGAGCATTAAGATTAGAGCTTGCTAAACAATTTGACTTAATAAAAGATAAAAATGAATTTAATTTTACATGGATTACAGAATTCCCTCTATTTGAATATGATGAGGAAGAAGGAAGATACCATGCAGCACATCATCCATTTACATCACCAATGGATGAAGATTTAGATATGTTAGAAACTAATCCAGGAGAAGTAAGATCAAAGGCATATGACTTAGTTTTAAATGGTGAAGAATTAGGTGGAGGATCTATAAGAATTCACGATTCAAAGCTTCAACAAAGAATGTTTAAAGCATTAGGTTTTACAGAAGAGTCTGCTCAAGGAAGATTTGGTTTCTTAATAGATGCATTTAAGTTTGGACCACCACCTCATGGAGGTTTAGCATTTGGATTAGATAGAATGGTGATGTTCTTAGCTGGAACAGAAAATATAAAAGATGTTATAGCATTCCCTAAAAATCAAAATGCTTATTGCTATTTAAGTGAAGCTCCTAATATTGCAGATGAAAAGCAATTAGAAGAATTAGGAATTTCAATAAACGTAAAAGAAAATTAATATGATATTAAATAGATATTGTTATTTATTATAGCAATATCTATTTTTTTTACTCTATAGAAAATTATATTTTTAAAATATGTGTATAAATTATTTATAGAATATAAGTTATTAAAGTTAGCTTTATAGAGTAAAAAAGAGAATAAAGTGTGTGAGCAAGATTTTCCTCAGGCAAGCTTCGGAAATGCACATGCGCGAAGAAAAGTCGACGGCTCGGCAAACTCGCCTTGGAGACTTTTTTATTGATATTTTTTATAAATTATTGACAAAAGTGTATATATGAGTTAATATGTGTATATATAATATATACACACTTTATGAACATTTGGAGGTGAGAGCTTGAATATAATAATTAGTAATTCTTCACAAGTACCTTTATATGAACAAATAGAAACTCAAATTAAAACTCAAATTATAAATTTAACTTTGAGGCCTGGCGAAGCATTACCATCTATTAGAACTTTAGCTAAGGAGCTAAAGGTAAGTATAATTACAACTAAGAGAGCTTATGAGGAGCTTGAAAAGGAAGGCTTTATAAAAACCGTTGTTGGAAAAGGAACTTTTGTAGCAGAGTCTAATAATGAAAGGCTTAGAGAAGTTGCCATGTTTGAAATTGAAAATAAGTTAGAAGAAGCAATAATTTCTGCAAAAGCTATTGGATTAACTTTAGAGGAAGCAATTGAGATATTTAGAAATTTATATGAGGAGGTATAATGGTGGAAGCAATTGAGATTAAGAATTTAATAAAGGCATATAAGAATTTCAGATTAAATATAGAAGAATTAAAAGTAAAAGAGGGCTTCATAACAGGTTTTATTGGACCAAATGGTTCTGGGAAAACTACTACTATTAAAGCCATAATGAATATGATTAAATGTGATTCAGGAGAAATACTGATATTTGGAGAAGATGTTTTAAAAAATTTAAAAATTAAAGAATATGTAGGATTTGTGGGGGATATATCTGGATTCTTAGAAGAAAGTAAGATAAAAAATATAAAAAATAATATATGCAAATTTTATGATAGATGGGATGAAGGATTATATAACGAATTAATTAAAAAGTTTAATATAAACGAAAGTATGATTTATGGAAAGCTATCTAAGGGTCAAAAGAAGCAATTTGAATTAACTATGGCATTGTCTATAAAACCTAAAGTTTTGATTATGGATGAACCAACTGCTAATTTAGATCCTGTTGTAAGAAATGAGTTTTTAGAAATACTACAAGAGCAAATAGAAAGTGAAGATCTTACAATATTTTATTCTACTCATGTAACTAGTGATTTAGATAAATGCGCAGATTATATTATATTTATATATAAAGGTGAAATTGTTTTATATGGTGAAAAAGACGAGATATTAGAAAAACATTCTTTAATTAAAGGAAAGAAGGAACTTTTAGATAAGGAAACAAAAAAATATCTTATTTCAATTAAAATAAATGGATTTGGATTTGAAGGACTTACATCAAATAAAGTAGAGGCATACGAAATATTCGGAAATGAAGTGATTTATGAAAAACCTACTTTAGAGGATATTATGCTTTATTATACTAGGAGGGATTAAAATGAGAAAAATATTTAATTTATTACTTTTGCAATTTGAAACCATATTTGCTTTAAAAAAATATATGTTATTGATAATCGCTATGGGGATATTTTTTGGAGTAATGAATCCTCAAATGATAACTTTTAGTGGAGCACTATTTATAATGGCAACATGTTATAGCACTGCTTACTATGAAGAAAAAAGTAAAATAGGTTATTTAATATATTCATTACCAATAAAACCTAGTGATTATATATTGTCAAGATATATATATGTAGCAATAAATACATTTATAGCTATTATAATATCATCAGTATTATATGAAGCATTAATTTATTTAAATATAGTAAATAAAGGTGAACTATTTCCATTATTGTCTTTAGTTTATATAATGATTGGAATAGGGATTTTTATGCTGACTATATTAATACCACTGGAATTACTTTTAGGTTTTGAAAAGGGTAGAATAATAATGGTATTTCTAACAATACTTCCAGTGATTTTCTCAAGTAACTTAATAAAATATTTACCTAAAATTAATTTTGATATGTTTATTATAAAGATATTTATAATTCTTTGTATATTTACGATAGTGTTAACTTCATATTTTGTTACATCTAATCTCTATTCAAAAAAGGATATATAATATCAAATAGGTATAATGTAATATAATAAAATGGAAATGAATAATTTAAAATAAATTATCCATTTCTATTTTATTATAAATATGCAAGCTAGCACTTGTGCTAATATTATTATAGGAACACCTAAAGTGAACTTTAAATGCTTTGTTTTATGTCTAAAAGTGTACATTCCAATATATGTTCCTATGCTACCACCCATTAGTGATAAAAATATAATAGTTGACTCCTTTATTCTCCATTTTTTTCTTATAGCCTTTTGCTTATCAGTATAAATTACTATAAAAGCTATAAGATTAACAAGAAAAATATAATAAATTAAATTATTTTTCATAAAGACCTCCTATAAAAATTTTTAATATATATAAGTATAAACTATAAAAGTTATTATGCAAATAAAGTATACTGATAAATAAATTTTATTGCCATTTATTTAATTATATACTTTAAAAAAACTGAAAGAATATAAAAATATTTTAGTATAATGATAACAACTTAATAATTAATAAAATGAATAAAATTTTGAAAAATTATTTGAAAATAATTAAATTTATATTCTTATTTTTATTTTTCTGTGATATATTGTACATAGTATTTGTCATTATTAATAGGAGATTATAAAAAGGGGTGGAAAAATGAAGAAAAATGAATATGGTTTATTTACTGCCATAGGAATGATAGTAGGAATAGTAATAGGATCTGGTATATTTTTTAAAAGTGATAATATATTAGTAGCAACTAATGGAAGTATAAGTTTAGGTGTACTTGTTTTTTGTATAGCTGCTATGGGAATAATATTTGGAAGTCTAACTATATCTGAGTTAGCATCAAGAAAGTCAAAAGCAGGTGGCATTATAACTTATGCTGAATATTCTTATAACAAATCTATAGCGTGCGCTTTTGGATGGTTTCATACTTTTTTATATTACCCAACTCTTACTGCAGTGGTATCTTGGGTATCAGGAATATATATATGTATGTTATTTGGAATAAATGGGGGATTACTTACTGAGACTATAATAGCCTTAATTGTTATGACTACATTCTATATTATTAATGTATTATCTGCTAAATTAGGTGGATATTTTCAAAATGCGTCAACAATAATTAAAATTATTCCTTTAATACTTATAGCATTAGCAGGAGTTTTCTTTGGAAATCCTAGTGAAATAGCAATAAGTGATATTACTCATATGAAATCTGCTAGCTGGATAACTGCAATAGCTCCTATTGCATTTTCTTTTGACGGATGGATAATTGCAACCTCAATTGGACATGAAATAAAGGATTCTAAAAGAAATTTACCAAAGGCATTGATAATTGCACCTATTTTTATTCTAATTATTTATGTATTATATTTTGTTGGAATAAGTATATATGTTGGACCTGAAACAATTATGAATATAGGTGATGCACATGTAGATTTAGCAGCTAATAGATTATTTGGAGCTTGGGGAGCTAAAATAATACTAACATTTGTAGTTGTATCTATATTAGGAACTGTTAATGGCCTGATAATGGGGCATATTAGAATGCCTTATTCACTAGCTATTAGAGGTATGTTTCCAAATTCAAATAAGATAAAAAAGGTTAACGAGAATTTAGGAATGCCTATTAACTCAGCAATAATATCTTTTATAATATCAGTAGTTTGTTTATTCATACATTATATAACACAAAAATATAATTATTTACCAAATAGTGATATATCAGAGGTATCTATTACTGTAAACTATTTATTATATATATTACTATACTTTAAAGTCTTTAAAATGGGATTAGCAGGTGAAATTAAAGGCTTACTAAGAGGAAAAGTAAATCCTATTCTTGCTACTGTAGGATCATTAATAATTTTATTTGGAAGTCTTAATAATCCTTTATTCTTGGTATATGCAATAATTTGTGGAATTATTTTAATATCTGCAATGTTATTTTGGAAATATAAAAAAGAAAATTGTTAAATATAATTATATAGAAAAGATAGGAAAATATCCTATCTTTTTATATTTTGTAGAAAATATAAGAATAAGATAAAAAAATGAAAATATAAAAATATTCCCAATATTTTACAAGTGATATATAATTATTTACATAAGATTAATATGTTAATTTTATGTATATTAAAGTGTTTAATATATTAGAGAAGGGGAGATTTATATTGAAGGGATTAATTTTATATTTTAGTGGTACAGGAAATACAAAATTTATAGCAAATAAGTTATGTGAGGAATTTATAAAAAATAAATGTAATATAGATATGCATTCTATTGAGGAAAATATTAATATTAAAAAATATTCATATGATTATTTAATAATAGGATTTCCTAAATATTTTGAATATATCCCTGAAATTTTTATGGAGTATATAAAGGATAATATAAATTATTCAGAAAAAGAAATAAAAACCATGATATTTTCTACAGGAAGAGATGTAATAAAATCATCTTTTAAGGAGTTAGAGGATTTATTATTGGAAAAGAACTATAAGGTTGTAATTACCAAGAATTTTAAAATGCCTAATAGCTATATATTAAGTAAGAAGTATAAAAATGTAGAGGTTAGAGATTTAGAAGAAATTTATAAAATTTCAGCTGATGAAGTAAAGAATTCAGTAGAAAATTTTCTTATTGAAAATTATAGTAAAGAAAACATTAGTAATTTTAAAGGAAATATTATTAAAAGACTATCAAAATTTAGAACAAGAGAATTATATAAGAATTCCTATAAGTTTTCAATAAATTCAAACTGTGATAAATGCAATTTATGTGTTAGAAATTGTCCAACTAAAAATATAGAGAATATCACTAATGAAATTAAATTTAGAGATAATTGTATAATGTGCTGTAGATGTATAAGTATTTGCCCACAAAATGCAATATTATATAAAGAAAAAAAATACTCTCAATATAAAGCCAATATTAATTTAATAGTAGGTTAGTTTATTTAGAAGTTTAAAATTAAGTTATAATATCATCTATGAAAAAGGTAGGCTTAAAGAAAGATGTAAATAATTTAAATTATATTATTAAAAGAAAGTATACCTTCTTTTTTTATATTTAAGTGAATTAATGATATAATATTATATATTTAATAAATAGAAGTTATTTAATTTATAGGAAGAGGTATAGAATGAAGAGGTTACTAAGTATATTATTTAAGTCAATACAAGGATTAATGGTGGCTTTATTTACTATTGGATTAAGTGTAATAGTATCATTAAATTTAAGGATTATTTATACTTATTCAATAAGTAAGTATAATTTAACTGAATTGGGGAGCATATCAAAAGAAAATTTAATAAGCGATTATAATATTTTACTTAATTACTTACAGAATCCTTTTATTAAAAAATTAAAGTTTAATAATTTTATAATGAGTAACAATGGAGAATTTCATTTTTATGAGGTTAAAAAAATATTTTTAAGTATATATTTAATAGTTATAATACTAACAATATTTTTTGTAGTTTTATATTTTATTAATAAGTATAAAAATAAAGAATTTAACTTATTTAAAATGCTTAATTATGGAGCAAATACACTTATAAGCATAATAACATTTTTGCTATTATCAATATCTATAGATTTTTCAAAGTCTTTTGTAGTTTTCCATAAGATATTTTTCAATAATGATTATTGGATTTTTGATTCAGTTACAGATCCTATTATAAATGTTTTGCCAGAGGAAGTTTTTAAATTATATGCTATAATAATATTGTTATTTATTTGTATTTCAATAATTATTTACAAAATTCTTTATTATAAAATTGGAAGTAAAAATAATTTAGTTAATTATAAAAAATTATAAACAATTTAGAAGAGTGAGGGGGTTCCTTCACTTTTATTTAAGTGCTAAATGTTTTTTCATCAGAATTAAAAAATATTTATTTGTACTATTTAAAAATTTATTTTATGTATTAAGAACGTATGTTTTGTCTATGATTATAATATATTTAAAGAAGTAGCTTTACTTTAGTAAGGAGTGTTTAATTTGACTGATAGAAGTTTAGAAATATTAGAAAAATATTATGGCTATAAGAGTTTTAGAAAAGGACAAGAAAGTATAATAAAAAGTATTTTAAATAAAAGTGATGTATTAGCAATTATGCCAACAGGTGGAGGAAAGTCTATTTGTTATCAAATACCAGCTTTATTACTTGAAGGAATCACTATAGTAATATCGCCACTTATATCTTTAATGAAAGATCAAGTGGATACAATAAAACAAATGGGAATAGAATCTACATATCTAAATAGTTCATTAAGCTCAAAGGAATTTAATGAAATAATAAGTAACATAAAAGAGAATAAATATAAAATAATATATGTTGCTCCAGAAAGATTAGAGTCTTATGAATTTATTATGGCAATAACAGAATGTAAAATAAGTCAAATTGCAATAGATGAAGCACATTGTGTATCTCAATGGGGACATGACTTTAGATCAAGCTATAGAAGAGTAAAAAAGTTTATTGATATGCTTAGTATAAGACCTATAATAACAGCTTTTACTGCAACGGCAACAGAAGAAGTAAAAAAAGATATAATTAGTTTACTTGGACTTAGAAATCCCAATTTATTTATAACAGGATTTGATAGAGAAAATTTATTTATTAATATAGAAAAAGGAAATGATAAAAAAAGCTATATACTGAAATATATAGATAATAACAAAGATAATTCAGGGATAATATATGCAGCAACAAGAAAAGATGTAGATTATATTTATGATCTTTTAACCTCCAAGGGTTATAATGCTGGAAAATATCATGCGGGATTAAATGATGATGTAAGAAAAGAATATCAAGAGGATTTTATAAAGGATAAACTTACTATAATGGTTGCAACTAATGCATTTGGAATGGGAATAGATAAACCAAATATAAGATTTGTAATTCACTATAATATGCCACAAAATATTGAAGGATATTATCAAGAAATAGGTAGAGCAGGAAGAGATGGAGAGAAAAGTGAATGTGTTTTACTATTTTCTCCTGGAGATATACATACACAAAAATATCTTATTGAAGCTAGTGTAGAAAACGAACCTAGAAAGATAAACAAATATAAGAAATTACAACAGATGGTTGATTTGATTTATAGTAATAGTTGTTATAGAAAGTATATTTTAAATTATTTCGGAGATGAAATTGAAGAGGATTGTAATAATTGTGGTAACTGTTTAAGTGAAGGTGAGGTTGTAGATAAAACTATAGATGCTCAAAAGGTTTTATCTTGTATATATAGAATGAAAAGAGGATTTGGAACAACAATGTTAATTGATGTTCTAAGAGGATCCAAGAATAATAAGGTAGTATCAGCAGGCTTTGATAAACTATCTACTTATGGAATTATGAAAGAATATAAAAATGAGAAACTAAAGGAATTTATTAACACTTTAATATCACATGGCTTTTTAGAATCTGTTGAAGGAACATATCCTATTTTAAGGCTTAATAATAGATCAGTTAAAGTATTAAAGGGAGAGGAGCAGGTATTATTAAAGGAAGTTAAGATTGTAAGAAAGTTAGAAGCAAATAATGAATTATTCGAATTATTAAGAGAGTTAAGGCTAAATATTTCTAGAGAAGAAAATGTGCCACCATATGTAATATTTGGTGATGGTACATTGAAAGAAATGACTGTGAAATATCCATTAGATAAAGATTCTATGTTAGATATTTCAGGTGTTGGAGAAACTAAGTTTAATAAATATGGAGAAAGATTTATTGAAGTTATTAAGAATTATGTTGAAGTAAATAATATTAAGATTAGCAATCAGAAGGATAAAAACGATAATTATATAGAGGATGAAGAATTTTTTGAAGTAAAAAGCGATAAAGAGTTACTAGATAGACTATATTTACTAAGAAGTGAGTTTGCAAAAAAAGAAAGAACTATACCTAGTATGATAATTAGTAAAAATTCTTTAAAAGAAATTAGTGGTAGATACCCATGTAATGACGAAGAGCTAAAGGACATCGCAGGGGTAGGACCTAAAAAAATAATATCTTATGGAGAAGAAATACTTAAAGAAGTTAAGAGATATTTAATAGAAAAGGATATAGATAGAGTCTGGAAGGAAAAAAAGAAAAAAAGGTTAATATTAGATGGTGAAAGCAGAAGTAATAATGAAATTGCGTTAGATTATATAAAAAGTGAAATGAGTTTAGAAGAAGTATCATTGGATTTAGAGATTTCAATTTCTACAATTTTAGGATATATAACTGATTATATACAAGAATCAGGAGATACTGTATTTAATTTAAATTTAGATAAGTATTATAATACTTATGAAGAAGAAATTATATTAGAAGCTTGCAAGAATTATGGTTATGATAAGGTGGGAGTATTAAAAAAAGCACTACCAGATAATATTAAATATGAAGGAATAAGAGCTGTTATTTTAAAAGAGTATTTTAATGTTAAATAGTAGAACAATAACTTTGTTTTAATTATGGAAGTTATGAATAAATAATTTCCATAATTAAAATAATCAATAAATTTTAAAAAATTATTGACAAATGAATTTAAAATGATATTATATAAATATAAAGTAAAAGTTTACATTTTAAATTAAATATTTGATTGTTACTGATTTTATCAGGCGAGACCTTATTCAATGCAAAGAATTGTTAATAGCATCTTTGTATTTAATAGGGTCTTATTTTTTAAAAACAATTAAATATATAAATAATAAGATGTAAGTTAGTAAAACTAATAGTATTAGGTATAATTTTTAATTATACATGTTAAAAGACAATTAAATATGGATTGTTACTGGTAAAGCAGGCGAGACCAAATTAGATAGAATAAATCAATATTCTATTTGTTTTGGGCTCGCCTTTTTTATAAATATATTTTAAGGAGGATTTTTTATGAAATATGAACAATTAGCTAAAGATATTGTGGCAAATGTAGGTGGAAAAGAAAATATTAATTCTTTGACTCACTGTATTACACGTTTACGTTTCAAATTAAAAGATGAAAATAAGGCAAATACAGATGTATTAAAAAACATGGAGGGAGTAGTTACAGTTATTAAAAGTGGTGGACAATATCAAGTTGTTATTGGTAACCATGTAACAGATGTTTTTAACGCTGTAAATGAAGTTGCTGGATTACAAAATTTATCTGAGTCTACTTCTGATACAAAAGAAGAAAAAATGAATCCATTTAATAAATTTATTGATATTATTTCAGGTATTTTTGCACCAACACTTGGTGTTTTAGCAGCAACTGGTATGCTAAAAGGATTTAATGCATTATTTTTAGCATTAGGATGGTTAACACCAGAATCAGGAACTTATCAAATTATACAAGCTATAGGGGACTCATTATTTTATTTCTTCCCAATATTCTTAGGATATAATGCATCTAAGAAATTTAAAACAAGCACTTATTTAGGTATGTTAATTGGAGCTGCATTAGTATATCCAAGTATATTAGGTTTAATGAATGGAACACCTTTATATACTTTATTCCAAGGAACTATGTTTGAATCACCAGTTTATATTACTTTCTTAGGTATTCCAGTAATATTAATGAATTATACATCAAGCGTAATTCCAATTATAGTTGCAACATACTTTGGTGGAAAAATAGAAAACGGATTCAAAAAGATAATTCCAGATGTTGTAAAAACATTCTTAGTACCATTATTCACTTTATTAGTAATAGTACCATTAACATTTATTGTAATTGGACCAATAACAACATGGTTAAGTAAAATGGTAGGAACAGGATCACTTTCTCTTTATAACTTCTCACCAATAATAGCAGGTTTATTATTAGGTGCATTCTGGCAAGTGTTTGTAATCTTTGGATTACATTGGGGCCTAATTCCAATAATGTTATTAAATATGTCAACTATGGGATATGATTCAGTATTAGCACCAATGTTTGCAGCATCATTTGCACAAACAGCAGTAGTAATAGCTATATTCATTAAGACAAAAGATAAGAAGATGAAATCATTATCAATACCTGCAATTATATCAGGGTTCTTTGGAGTAACAGAACCAGCTATTTATGGTATTACACTGCCAAGAATCAAGACATTTGTAATAAGCTGTATTGGAGGAGCAGTTGGAGGAGCAATCATTGGATTTATGGGAGTTAAACAATATACAATGGGTGGACTTGGATCTTTCGGATTCTTTAACTATATAAATCCAGCAAATGGAGATACTAGTGGAGCAATTAACGCATTAATTGCAGTTGGTGTAGCTATGTTAGTTAGCTTTGTATTAACATTTGTTATGTATAAAGATGAAGAAGTAAAATAAAGAAATATAAAAGTTTATAAACTTCTTTAATGTATAAGCAAGATTTGGAATAAAATAAATTTGAAAATTAGAAATTTTAAGGGGAAAAATTATGAAAAAAAGATTATTATCATTATGCTTAGTTGGAGTACTATCTGTATTATCAGTAGGATGTGCTTCAAATACAGATAAAAAGGTAGAGGCTCCAAAAGAGACTAAGCCAGTTGAAATATATTTGACAAGACACGGGAAAACTATGTTAAATACAACTGAAAGAATGCAAGGATGGAGTGATGCTCCTCTTACACAACCAGGTATAGATGTGGCTGAACAATTAGGAAAAGGACTTGCTGCAGAGGAAATTAAATTTGATGCTGCTTATTCTAGTGATAGTGGACGTGCTATAGAAACTGCTAATATCGTTTTAGATAAAAGTGGACAATCAGATTTAAAAGTAACTCAAAGCAAAAATTTAAGGGAAGTATCATTTGGAATTTATGAAGGAGAGAAAACAGAAGTTACATGGACAGAAGTAGCAAAAGCTAACAATATGACTTTTGAAGAATTTATGAAAACTTTCGATATGCCAAGAAACCTTGATATGAATGCAAAAATGCCAGGAAATGATATGGCTGAAAGCAATGAAGAACTTTCTCAAAGAGTTAAACCTGAAATGGATAAAATTGCAAAGGAAACAGAAGCTAATGGTGGTGGAAAGGTATTAATTGTATCACATGGTATTACAATAATGAATTTCTTAGAACAAATATCACCTGGAAGCACAAAGGAGCTTACTTCAGGGTTAAAAAATGCTAGTGTATGTAAAGTAGTTTATCAAGATGGAAAATACACTGTTGAATCAGTAAATGATATGAGCTACGTAGAAAAAGGAAAAAATAAATAATTCTTATAATAAAAAAATGGCACCTCTTGAAGAGATGCCATTTTTTTATAGAGCTAATTTAAAAATTTCTTTAGCTTCTTTATATCTAATTTCAACAAAATTACCTACATGATCACAATGAGCTACTAGCTTCTTAGACATCTCATCTATATACTTTTCATCTATGTTTACGTGACTTAATCTAGTTGGTAATTCAATTTTAGTAAAGAAGTTTTCAAGGGATTCAATACCACGCAAAGCAGTTTCCTCAAGGTCATTGATATTTATATCAATATCAAAAACTCTATTTGCAAACTGAGCAAATCTATTTACATCATGTTTATAAACGTACTTCATCCAAGCAGGGAAAATAATTGCAAGTCCAGTACCATGAGCTATATCATAAATCCCGCTTAATTCATGTTCTATATCATGAGTTGCCCAATCACCGATTCTTCCCATACTTAACCAATCATTATGAGCAACCATTCCAGATAACATTATTTCTGCTCTTGCATTATAATCATTAGGGTTTATATTTAATCTTAACGCATTGTCTATTATAGCCTTTAATGTGCTTTCACATAATCTATCAGTTAAATCAACATGTTTTTCATTTGTAAAGTATCTTTCTAATATATGAGCGAACATATCAGCAATACCACAAGAAGTTTGATATTTTGGAAGAGTAAAAGTAAGCTCTGGATTTAATATAGAAAATACAGGTCTTAATGTAGGATGTCCAGTACTTCTTTTAAATAAACCATCTTCATTTGTTATAACACAGCCAGAACTTGTTTCACTTCCAGCAGCTGGTATAGTTAATATTGTTGCAAGTTGAAGACATTTATGATCTATAGGAGTTCCTAAAAATAAATCCCACACATCACCATTATAATTAACTCCAGCAGCAATAGCCTTAGCAGAATCTATAACACTACCACCACCTACTGCTAATATAAAATCTATATTATGCTTTCTACAAATATCTATACCTTCTCTCACAAGAGAAACTCTAGGATTAGGTTTAACTCCAGAAAGTTCTATTACTTCTATATTTTCATTTTTTAATGAGTTTAAAACTTTATCATATAAGCCAGTAGATTTTATACTACCACCACCATAGTGAAGTAAAACTTTACTAGAATATTTTTTTATTTCTGAACCAATACTATTTTCAGTGTCTTTTCCAAAGATAATTTGAGTTCCATTTTTATAATTAAAATTTCTCATAAAGGCCTCCTTATATTTAAATATTAGAATATAGATATATAATACTCCAATAAAGAAAAGGTTTCAATAAATATAAAAATATTATACATAATTAATATGAAGTGGATTTAAGCATCTATTTCATAACTTTTTTTAATAAATTAATTTTATTGTTATAAGGTGCGAATTTAATAGGAAACTCTATAAAGGTTCCTCTTTTAATTACAGATTTTTTATGGGTAAAGATATCAAAACTAGCTTTTCCATGATAAGCTCCCATACCACTAGGACCAACTCCACCAAAAGGTAAATATGAAGAAGCAACATGAATAATTGTATCGTTTATTGTGACTCCTCCAGAAGTGGTGGAGTTTAACATCTTTTCTACTGAAGAAGAATCTTCTGAAAAATAATATAGAGCAAGAGGTTTATCATTATTTGTTACATAATTAATAGCTTCATCAATAGTTGAATACTCTAAAATAGGAAGTATAGGACCAAAAATCTCTTCTTCCATAATGGAGCTATTATTTTTAATATTTGTAAGAATGGTTGGAGCTAAATATAAGTCTTTTTCATCAGACTTTCCACCAAAATAAATATCCCCATCTTTTAAATAACTTTTAAGTCTTAATAATGATTGTTCATTTACTATTCTAGGAAAGTCAGGACTTAATTTTATGTCATTTCCAAATTGAGATACTAATTCTCCTTTAAGCTCACTTAGTAGTTTTTCTTTGACATCCTTTTGGACTAGTATATAATCTGGAGCCACACAAGTTTGTCCTGCATTTAAAAATTTACCCCAAACAATTCTTTTAGCAGCTAAGCCTAACTTAGCTGTATTATCTATAATACAAGGACTTTTTCCACCAAGCTCCAAGGTAATTGGAATAAGGTTTTTTGAGGCTTTTTCCATAACTATTTTTCCTACTCGAACGCTTCCAGTAAAAAATATATAGTCAAACTTTAAATCTAATAAATAAGATACTGTATCTTTACCGTCTAAAGGATTAACAACTCTTATATAGTTTGACTCAAAATTATTATTAATTATTTTTTCTAGTAATAAAGAGATGTTTTTAGTGTTTTCAGAAGGCTTAATAATAGCACAGTTTCCTGCAGATATAGCACCTATTAAAGGAGCTATAACTAGTTGGAAAGGATAATTAAATGGGCCAATTATTAAAGTAACACCATAAGGATCTTTATATATATAGCTTCTAGCTGGAAAATGAACTAATGGACTTCTTCTTTTTTCTTTCTTAGACCACTTTTTTAAGTTTTTTATATGAAGATTTAATTCATCATATACTATTCCTATTTCAGTAGCATAGCTTTCAAAATTAGATTTTCTTAAATCTTTATAAAGAGCATCCATTATATCTTTTTCATTTTCTTTAATTAATATTTTTAATTTTTTTAAATTATTTATTCTATAATCAATATCTTTTGTTTTAGAAGAATTAAAAAAGTCTTTTTGACTATTAAATATATTTAAAATTTTCTCCATAAAAACCTCCATAAAATTTATCAAATAAAAATAACTATAGTATATATAACTTTATTATATCACTATAATTATAAATAAATATAATTTAAGGATATATTAAGTTGAATAGTTATATACATAAATGTTAAAATATAAATACCCTATAGAGGTATAGTAACATGGAGGTTTAAATTATGGAAGAAGAAAATGAAAAGCTAAGAAAAGATATAGTAAATAGATTAAAAAGAATAGAAGGTCAAGTAAAGGGAATTCAAGGAATGATGGAGAAAAATGTTTGCTGCTCAGATATTTTAGTTCAAATTTCGGCTATTAGATCGGCAATAAACAGAGTTGGAGGATTAACTATTGAATACTATGCTAATAACTGTTTAGGTATTGAAGAAGGGTCCTCTGAACAAGAAACTTTAAAGCAACTTATAAAAACCATAAATACTTTTGTAAAATAATAACTTTAAAAATTTAAAATTTACTATTTACAATTTGTTTATAAAATGATATTATTCATATAAATAATTGAATTACAGGCTATGATGAGAAGAAGTAAAATTAATGTATCTTTTCAGAGAGTTCTACATTAGCTGTGAGTAGAATAAGAAAATTAATTTGAATAACATCTCTGAGCCGTGCCCCGAAAGATTACAACTAGTAGGCGGTAACCGGGTTGCACCCGTTATAGTGCTAGAGTATCTAAGTAAATTTTACTTACGTACTTGAAGAGGCTATTGCTGTGAGGTAATAGTGAATTAAGGTGGTAACATGGAGTATAACTTTCATCCTTTTATATATTTTTATAAAAGGATGAAAGTTTTTTTATTGCAATAAAATCGTTAAGCTATGATATATCTTTAAAATATGGGAATTTGGTTATTTAAACTTATTTAGAGGAGGAAATTTAAAATGAAAGTAGAAGGAATAATAATACCAGAAGGCTACAAAAGTAGCACAACATTAATTGAAACAGAGGTTCATATTAAAAAAATTAAGGATTTTTTTGAAAGAGCATTAGCAGAAAACCTAAGTTTAACAAGAGTTTCAGCACCTCTTTTTGTTGAATCTGGAAATGGTTTAAATGATACTTTAAATGGAGTAGAAAGACCTGTTAAATTTGATATATTAGCTACAGGAGAAGATGTAGAAATAGTTCATTCATTATCAAAGTGGAAAAGACTAAGTCTTCACAGATATGGTTTTAAAGTATCAGAAGGATTATACACTGATATGAATGCAATAAGAAGAGATGAAGAGTTAGATAATATTCATTCAGTTTATGTAGATCAATGGGATTGGGAATTAGTTATAGATAAAAAAGATAGAACTGAAGATAAATTAAAGGAAATAGTAAGAAAAATTTATACTGCTTTTAAAGATACTGAAAAATATGTTCATAAGGATTTAATAGAGGGAGAGGAAAGGCTTCCAGAAGAAATATTCTTTATTACCACTCAAGAACTAGAAGATGAATATCCAAATCTTACTCCTAAGGAAAGAGAAGATGTAATATGTAAAGAACATAAGGCAGTATTTTTAATGAAGGTTGGTGGAGTTTTAAAATCAGGGGAAAAGCATGATGGAAGAAGTCCAGACTATGATGATTGGAACTTAAATGGAGATATACTGTTCTGGTATCCTCTTTTAGACAGAGCTATAGAATTGTCTTCTATGGGGATACGAGTTGATGAAGAGGCTTTAGATTATCAACTTAAAGTTTCAGGAAATGATGATAGAAGAAAGTTAAACTTTCATAAGATGCTATTAAATGGAGAATTACCATATACAATAGGTGGCGGAATAGGCCAATCTAGAATTTGTATGTATTTTTTAAACAAAGCTCATATAGGAGAAGTACAAGCAAGTACATGGGACGAAAAAAATTTAAAAATATGTGAAGAAAATGATATAAAATTATTATAAAATGTTTCTAAATAATAATTAATATCAATTAAAACTTCTAATTAAACAATATTCTTGACAAATTAAAATAAATATTTATAATTAGGTTATATTAATTATTTATAAAAATAAAGTAATTTTTAAATATTAAAAATTAAATAAATTGAGGAGGGGAATTACATGAAGGCATTTGTTGACGAAAATACATGTATATCTTGTGGACTTTGTGAAGGAGTTTGCCCAGAGGTATTTTCATTAGAATCAGGAGTTTCAGTTGCTATAGAAGGTACTGTAGCACCAGAATTAGAAGAAGCAACAAGAGAAGCTTGTGAAGGTTGTCCAGTAACAGCTATTTCAATAGAAGAATAGTTTGAAAAGCCATACACTAATATGATAGTGTATGGCTTTATTTAAATATTTTTCTTCTTGCACGTCTTTCCAACTCTTTAAATTCCCTATTTTTCTTAGCGGACATTAAAAGTCTAGTAAGGGTTGACACCAAAATAACCCCAAGAGCAAGTGACCCTGCATTAGCAAGAGTAGTTAGCCCGGTTTCAAGAGATTTCATTATGTTACCAGTTACCGCTTCATACATAGTGTAATACATTCCTCCACCAGGAACTAATGGTATTAAGGCACAAATTATTAAAGTAGTTACAGGAGTTTTTAATATTCTTGCTAATATTTCTGAATATATACTAAATATAATTGCAGATATAAAAAATGAAGAGGTTACATTAAAGCCTAAACTTTGGCAATAGAGACTTATAAACCAGCTTATCCCACCGCCTAAAGCAGCATAAAATAATTTCTGTCCTTTTATATTAAAAAGTATTCCAAAACCAAGGGTAGAAAAGAAGGCAAATAGTGATTGTATAAACATATTAAAGTCCTCCAAAAGTAGAAATCCAAAAACTAAGAACAGCCCCTGTACCAACAGCTATAGATATAGCTACTAGAAAAGCTTCAGCAGCTCTTGTAAGTCCAGCTAGTAAATCACCAGAAATAGTGTCTCTAATTGCATTAGTTATTGCAAGCCCAGGAACTAAAAGCATTATAGATCCTATTATAGTTTTATCTATATCATTTATAAATCCTAGTTTTAAGAATATAATAGCCATTATAGCTGCTATTCCAGCAGAAATACTGTTTATAAAAAATTGATTTATTTCAAGGCTAGAAAATTTTATGGATATTGATTTTATAACAAGACCAACAAAAAATGCAGCAATAGCCTCTCTTAATTTACCTCCAAATAAAAATACAAAACAAAAAGCACCTAAAGCAGAAATTAAAATGGCTATTTTATTATTGTATCTATCACC
Source organism: Clostridium sp. LS3 (assembly GCF_055330225.1). Taxonomy (NCBI): domain Bacteria; kingdom Bacillati; phylum Bacillota; class Clostridia; order Eubacteriales; family Clostridiaceae; genus Clostridium; species Clostridium sp. LS3. Next base: position 2,468,646 of record NZ_CM143921.1, on the reverse strand, counting down.
ATTATTTATAATTTGAAGTTGAGTTTTTAATTCAGACACAGACAAATCTCTAGCAATAATATTCCTAGATAAATCATTTACTTTATCCACCCTATCTAGATCTATGGTTCGTGTTGATACTCTTCTTATTAAAGAATATGTTTTACCATCGTTGCATACAGAAACCATAATACCAGTTGGTGTTACAAAGCTTTCAGCCTCTTCTACACCGTAAATTTTACAAATTCTCCATATTATCTCTTCAGCTCTATAGGTTTCTCCACCAGATTCAAGCATTATTTTACCAGCAAAAGTTGCAACGTGAAGTATTTCATTCATATCCATAATTCTTAGCTCCTTATAATTCATAAAATTTCTTAAGTATTATAACATAAAGGCATTAAGTATAGTATATACTACTTTGTAGAATTAATAATATATATATTATTAATAAATTATTTTTGAAATTTATAGAAAATAAGAATAAAATACAAATATTAATTGATTATTAGATAAATTATATTTATAATTTATTAAAAAAGGATTTGGGGTGACAATATGAATTTTGAAAAAATTTCAAAAGAAGATAAAGTAATTTACCAACTAATAGAAAAAGAACTTAATAGGCAAAAAGAAGGAATAGAATTAATTGCATCAGAAAATTTTGCATCAGAGGCAGTTATGGAAGCTATGGGCTCATATCTTACAAATAAGTACGCAGAAGGATATCCTAACAAGAGGTATTATGGTGGATGTCATGTAGTTGATGAAGTTGAAGATATAGCAAGAGAAAGAGCCAAGGAATTATTTGGGGCTGATCATGCAAATGTTCAACCACATTCAGGTTCACAAGCCAATATGGCTGTTTATCTATCAACACTTGAGCCAGGAGATACTGTTTTAGGAATGGATTTAAGTCATGGTGGACACTTAACTCACGGATCACCAGTGAATTTTTCAGGAAAATTATTTAACTTTATTTCATATGGAGTTGATAAAGTAACTGAAACTATTGATTATGATTTAGTTAGAGAAATTGCTATTAAACATAAACCAAAGCTTATAGTAGCAGGAGCAAGTGCATATGCAAGAGTTATAGATTTTAAAAAATTTAGAGAAATTTGTGATGAAGTTGGAGCTTACTTTATGGTAGATATGGCTCATATAGCAGGTCTTATTGCAGCTGGAATACATCCATCACCAGTGCCATATGCTGATTTTGTAACTTCAACAACACATAAAACTTTAAGAGGTCCTAGGGGTGGTTTAATTCTTTGTAGAGAAAAATATGCAAAGCAAATAGATAAGACTATATTCCCAGGAATTCAAGGAGGACCTCTTATACATACAATAGCAGCGAAGGCAGTATGTTTTAAAGAAGCTTTAGATCCTAGCTATAAGGAATATATGCAAAATGTAGTTAATAACTGCAAAATTCTATCTGATGAGTTGATTAAATATGACTTTAAAATTGTTTCTGGTGGAACAGATAATCATTTAATACTTCTAGATTTAACCAATAAAGATGTTACAGGAAAAGATGCAGAAATACTTTTAGATAGCATAGGTATAACAGTAAATAAAAATACAGTTCCAAATGAAACTAAGAGTCCATTTATAACATCTGGTATAAGGATAGGAACACCAGCTGTTACAACAAGAGGATTTAATGAAGAAGATATGAAGGAAATAGCATCTATAATTAATGATGCAATTTCTATAGAAAATCCTAAATTAGAATTATTAAAAAATAGAGTTAAAGATTTATGTGAAAAACATCCTTTATATAATAAATAATTTTAGGTTAGTTATCTGATATTAAAAAAGTAGTAATATGTAAATAGTATTCATGTAATATTATTTGTTACATATTGCTACTATTTCTTTGTTTATTAATTTTAAAATTGTAAAGGTTAAAATAAAAAATACGATATTTATAAAAAAAGGAATTTAGGGGGAAACGACGTGGGAAAGAGAGTTACAGAGGTTACCAATAAGTATTTTGTTATAGCAACAACTATACTTGCAGCAACATATTCTTTAGGGTTATTAGTAATGATGCAAAAAGGAAGTATGGTTAAGGAATTTGTATACTTAGCTTTAGCAGTTATATCATTATTTACTATTTTAATGATTATATTTTATTTAAAGAACAAAAGCAATGTGAAGATAAGGCATATAGTGGTTACACCATATGCGGTTGTATATGCTATTACCTTATTTGCATCTAATTTAGTGGTAGCACCAATAGCTATTATACCTCTTATAGTTATTTGTATGGTCTATCTAGACGAAAAATTTATGGTTAGACCAATTGTAGGAGCTGCAATTTTTAATATTATTTGGGCTGTTTTAAATTTTAGCAAAGAAGGAATGAAAGCTGCAATACCAGTAGAAATGGTTTGTATCTTTATGTTTTATGTTATGGCCTATTTGATTACTAGAATATCTAATAAGATAAGATTAGAAGCAGATAAAGAAAGAGAAAAAAGTAGTAATATGGTTAAGGAGCAAGAAAAAATCTTATCAGAGATAAGAGGAGCAATTGAATTACTAGATAAAAATACAGTATCAATCTCGGGTACATTCAATACTATAGAAGAGTCATCAAGTGATATAAGCAGAGCTATTTTAGAAATTCTAAATGGTTGCGAAAGTACTACTTCTAATATTGAAGAGCAAAATAAGGCATCAAATAATATAAAGTTAGATATTGAAAGTGCGGTTGAAAATTCTAAGAATATGGAAGTTAATTTTAAAGAAAGCAGAGCAATATTTGAAAATATATTTAAGATGATTGAAGCGGTAGCTGTAAATTCTAACCATGTTAAGAATAAAAATTTAGAGGTTTATAAAACGGCTAATGAATTAAAAGAAAAAACGTCAAAGGTATTAATGATAATAGATATAATAAGAGATATTTCAGAAAAAACTAATCTTTTAGCTTTAAATGCAGCAATAGAATCAGCAAGAGCAGGAGAATATGGTAGAGGATTTTCAGTTGTTGCAGATGAAATAAGGAAGCTTGCTGAACAAAGCAAAGATTCTTCAAATGAAATAAATAATATAATAAGAGAATTAGAAAAAGAGGTATTAAATGTTTCTAATTCTATTAGTGAAGTTACGGAAATAATAAATGAAGAAGAAGTTACTGTAAAAAACACCTCTAAAGAACTTTATGAATTAACAAGTGAGTTGAATAATATGGAAGAACTTGTTAATAAAGTATCTAAAAAGATTATAGCAATAGATAGTGATAATTTAAAAATAACAGATGGAATAACTAATGTTGCTTCAATATCTGAGCAAACTTTGGCAAATTCACAAAATACAACAGCGATTGTAGAAATATTATTTAAGGAAGTCACAGATGCAAAAAGTTCATTAGATGAATTAGTAGAACTATCTAAAAGAATGAACACATATGCATAGAAGAATTTAAAAAAGGTGTTATAATATAGTTAAAATATTATAGCAAAGGAGAAGTATATAAAATGAAACTTATATCATGGAATGTTAATGGGATAAGGGCCTGTGTAACAAAAGGCTTTTTAGAATATTTTAAAGAAATGGATGCAGATATTTTTTGTATACAAGAAAGCAAGTTACAAGAAGGACAAATAAATTTAGAATTAGAAGGATATAGTCAATATTGGAATTATGCTGAGAAAAAGGGTTATTCAGGAACAGCTATTTTTACAAAGGAAAAGCCTTTAAATGTAAAATATGGGTTAGGGGTAGAGGATCATGATAAAGAAGGTAGAGTTATAACATTAGAATTTGAAAAGTTTTATATGATAACTGTATATACTCCAAATTCACAAAATGAACTTGCAAGATTAGATTATAGAATGGTTTGGGAAGATGTATTTAGAAACTACATAAAATCCTTAAATGAAATAAAACCTGTTATAGTGTGTGGGGATTTAAATGTAGCACATAAAGAAATAGATTTAAAAAATCCTAAAACTAATTTAAGAAATGCAGGTTTTACAGAAGAGGAAAGAGGAAAGTTTACTGAGTTATTAAAAGCTGGTTTTTTAGATACATTTAGATATTTTTATCCTGATAAAGAAGGAGCTTATTCTTGGTGGTCTTATAGATTTAATGCAAGAGCAAAGAATGCAGGTTGGAGAATAGATTATTTCTTAGCATCTGAGGATTTAAAAGACAAATTACAAGGAGCTGAAATTCATTCAGAAGTTTTAGGTTCTGATCATTGTCCTGTAGAGTTAACAATAAATATTTAAGCATATAAAATTATTTAAATACAATTAAAATAGATTCTATTTTATTCTTTAGGAAATTATAAAAAGATTATCATTTGAATAATTTTTTATAATTTCCTTCATTCAGTTTGTAAGTGGACATATGTAAGTTTATATTGACTTGGAGCGGAGCGACGGAAAAAGTAAACTTACATATGTCTACTTTTTTATAGCAAATAATATCTATAAGTTTAAGTTAAAAAGCAACCTAATTACATCATAATTTAGTTTATTTAAAAGTAATATATAATATAAGTAAACTATAGGGGTGATGTAGTGTCAATTAAAGAAGTTAAGAATAGCTTACCAAAGGAACTTATAGATATTTTAGAAAATATATTTACAGATGGTCAATTAGATCTAATTTATAAAAGTTTTTATAGAGGAAGAAATACTACTTTTAGAGTTAACACCTTAAATGGGAACACAAAAGAAGTAATGGATGAATTAAATATGAATAAGATAAAAGCTGTAAATCATCCATTAATCAAAAATGCATTTATAGTAAAAGGAGTAAGGGAGAGTAACTTAAGAAAATTAGAGGTTTATAAATATGGTAAAATATATTTACAAAATCTATCTTCAATGTTACCTCCTTTATTTTTAGATTTAAAAGAAGATTTAGTTATATTAGATATGTGTGCAGCACCTGGAGGAAAAAGCCTTTATATGGCGGATTTAACCCAAAATAAGGCTACTATTTTAGCTAATGATGTAAATGAAATAAGAAGAGAAAGGCTAAATTATAATATAGAAAAACAGGGAGCAAATTCTATTATTGTTTTAGGAGCTGATGGTTGTAGCATAGGTAAAAGATTGAATAGATATTTTGATAGAATTCTTTTAGATGCACCTTGTTCAGGCGAAGGTACAATGATAATAAAAAATTCTAAAGCCTATAAAGGGTGGAGTGAGAAAAAAGTAGCACTTTATGCAAAATTACAAAAAAAGCTATTCGATAGTGCTTATCATGCATTAAAGCCAGGTGGAGTTATTGTGTACTCAACTTGTACTTTAAATCCTTTTGAAAATGAAGAAATTATTGATTATGCATTAAATAAATATAGTGACTTAAAATTAGAAAATATAAATTTAGAACTTTCTAATGTTATTAGGGGTATAAGCGAATATAAGTGTAAAGCATATAATAAAGAAGTGAAAAAAACTATAAGAATAATACCAAGTGAAACTATGGAGGGTTTTTTTATAGCTAAGTTAGTTAAGAGTAAAAAATAACTTATATGATGTTTAGAAACTATATATTAAAATTTTATTTAAATATAATAAAAATAATTAAATAAGAAGAATAGAAAACTAGTTTTATATACTTTCTATTCTTCTTTTAATTTTTAGTAATGTACGTGAATTAAGTGGAATTTTATGTTATCATTACTCCATCCTAAGTCATAAGGAACAAGAAGTCTATCAGTATTATGACATGTAACTAATGGATAACCCTTAGAATCAAAGCCGGTAACTGTAGATATATGAGTAATTCTACCTTTTTTTTCATAAGCAACAAAATCTCCAGGTCTCATATTAAAAGCGGCTTTATAAGTCTGTTGATAAGATCCCTTAGCTATATAAGAGGCTCTACCACTACCAACCATATAATTTTTAAAGCCTTGTGCATTTAGCCAAGCTTTAGTACCTTCTTTTCCGGAGTAATTCCAAGCTCCATTTTTCTTAAAACCTCCGCCATCATGTAATATTTGAGAAGCAAAATTTGCACAATCTCCTCCATCAGGATTATGATTTTTATACTTTGAGTTATATTTGAAGGTGAAATTTTCATCTTCAGAAACCCCACAATATTTATGAGCATATTCTACTGCTTTTGTTAACCTCTCATTTGGAATGAATTCTGGTTGTTTTTGGGATAGTATGTATTGTCTTATTTCCTCTGATTTTATATTATTCATATCCAATGAGTCAGCAAAAGGATCAGTGTACCATTCTTTAGTAATTATATATCTATCTCCTTCTTTTTTTAAGTTAAGATAATGATTAGTACCAAGTCTAAAATGATTAATAATATCTGGTGAATCTATATAATAATAATTAAAGTCAGTTGCTACGTCACAAATTACACCATATAATCCAGGTTCTTTTTCGGCAACTTTTCTTATTTTGACTATAGATTGTAAGTCTTTAAATTTTACAGCTTGTTTTTCTGACCAATTAATTAAATATTGAGTTTTTTTTGCCTCACTTTCATATGCCCATAAACTTACTTTAATATTTAAATCATAAAATCCTTTTAAAACTTCACAGTCTCCTAAAACTATAGCCTCATTTCTTTGAGCAAATAGATTTTCCAATAAGTCTTTAAATTCTTTTTTCATTTCCTCAGAGGATAGACCATTATTTAAAAAATTAATAGCTTCTTCATCTTCATAAAATTCATCTGCAAAAGATGTAGAAAAGGGTAGTATATTAAAAGTTAATAATAGTATTAATATTAAGCTTATAGATTTATATTTAAACCTCACAAATTTCGCCTCTCTTTCGCTAAATAATACATATATGTAGTTTGTACAAAAGGCTTGAAATTTATATCTATGTTAAGCAGTATTTTTAATGGATGTTTTTAGCAAAGAAGCAATACAAATCATATAATAAAATAATATAAATTTTATAAGGGGAAATTTATGAGAAGATTAAACTATCTTTATGATAATTCAATGGAAGTGAAATTTGATAATGGAGATAATATAGTATTTATATCAGATGTTCACAGAGGAGATGGAACCTTTTACGACTCATTACTAGCAAATAGAAATATATATAAAACTGCACTATCTTATTATTATAGAAAGGGGTTTACTTATGTTGAAGTAGGAGATGGAGATGAACTTTGGAAAAATAGAAATTTTAATGATATTGCTTATTGTTATAATGATATATTTAAGTTATTTAATAAATTTAAAGAAGAAAATAGAATTTATATGATTTATGGAAATCATGATATAATTAAAAATAGAGAGACCTTTTATATTACTCAATATAAAGCTTTAAAAAGAATTGGAGCAGACTATGGGAAAAATTTCTTGAAGTTTATTAAGGATATAAAATTTTATGAAGGTATAAATTTTAAATTTAAACCAATTAATGAAAAATTTTTAGTTACTCATGGACATCAAGCAGATCCTATTAATTCAGATTATTGGTTAATATCAAGATTTTTAGTAAGGTATGTATGGAAATTTTTAAATGGCTTAGCAGGTTTTAATGATCCAACTAGTCCGGCTAAAAATAATAAAAAAGGAAGCAAGGTAGATAGGAAGCTTGAAAAGTGGGCAAAAGAAAATTCAAAAATGTTAATTTGTGGACATACCCACAATAGTAGAATGCCAGGAAAGCTTGAACCACCTTATTTTAATGATGGATGTTGTATTTTACCTTATGCTATGACTGCTATAGAAATAGAAAGTGGTAATATTTCTCTTATAAAATGGAGCGTTGAATCTCAAGAATCAGGGATTCTTTGGGTAAGAAGAAAAGTTATAACTGGTCCTCAAAGTTTAGAGGGATATTTATTATGGGCAAGAGATGAAAGGATAAGGATGATAGAAGAATCTAAAGACATAAATAAAAATTTAAATAAAAAAACAAAATGTTAAAGGAGATTTAAAGGATGAATTCAATTGATTTACATTGTGACACAGCTAGTAGGCTACTATATGAAAATTTAAAATTAAATGAAAGTATTTGCAAGGTTGATATTAAGAAGTTAAAAAAAGGTAAGGCTTTAGCACAAGTTTTTGCACATTTTATAGAACTAAATATAGTAGATAGTCCATATTTAGAATTTAAGAAAATGAATGAAGTTTTAACTAAAGAGTTAAAAGAAAACTACAATGATATTGAAATAGTAAGAAATTTGAGAGAATTGGAAGAAGTAAATAATAAAGGTAAGATAGGAGCATTTTTATCAATAGAAGAAGGTGAGGTTTTAGAAGGAAGAGTTGAAAGGGTAAAAGAGATTTATGATTTAGGAATTAGATTTGTAACTTTAACATGGAATTTTGCTAATAGTATAGGATATCCAAATGCAGGATATAAATATAAAAATGAAGGTCTAACAGATAAAGGAAAAGAGATTGTTTTTGAAATGGAAAAGTTGGGGATAGTACCAGATTGTTCTCATTTATCAGATGGTGGATTTTATGATTTAGTCCATATATGTAAAAAACCTTTTATAGCAACTCATTCAAATTCAAGAGAAATAACTAATCACTCACGAAATTTAACAGATGATATGATAGTTAAGCTTTCTAATAAAGGTGGAGTTATGGGGTTAAATTTTTGTGCACCATTTTTAGGAAAAGAAAAAGTTCCTACTATTAAATCTATGATAGAACATATAAAACATATAAGAAATATTGGAGGAATAGATGTCCTTGCCTTAGGAACAGATTTTGATGGAATTGAAAATGAAGTAGAAATAAAAAATATAGGAGAAATAGGTAATCTTAGAGAAGCATTACTTAAAGAGAAGTTTACAAATTCAGAAATAGATAAGATATTCTACAAAAATGTAAAAAGAGTAATTAAAGAATGTCTATAATATATAATAAATTCTTAGGAGAATAAAATGAAAAACTTACAAGGAAAAATAGCGCTAATAACAGGAGCGTCAAGGGGAATAGGAAAAGCTATAGCAATAGAGTTAGCTAAAGAAGGGGCAACTGTAGTTATAAATTATTCAAAGGATGATGATGGTGCAGAAACTACTTTAGCAGAGATAATTGCATTAGGTGGTTATGGGAAATTATATAAAGGAAATATATCAGATTATAATATCTGTAAAAATATGATAGACTATATAATAGAAATTTTTGGGAGAATAGATATATTAGTAAATAATGCGGGAGTATCAAATATAGGCTTATTTATGGATTCTTCAAAAGAAGATATAGATAATATTATGGGAGTAAATATTTTAGGAGTTATGTATTTAACTAAACATGCTATTCCATATATGATTTCCAAAGGAAAAGGTAATATAATTAATATATCATCTATTTGGGGGGATGTTGGAGCTTCTTGTGAAGTAATATATTCTAGTTCTAAAGGGGCTATAAATTTATTTACTAAATCCCTAGCAAAGGAAGTTGCACCAATGGGAATAAGAGTGAATGCAATTGCACCAGGTGTGATAAACACAGAAATGAATTCATTTTTATCAGAAGAAGAAAAGAATGAGCTAGAAGAAGAGATACCTATGGGGAGATTTGGTGAAGCAGCTGAAGTTGGCAAATTAGTAACTTTTATATGCAATGATTCATGTAAGTATTTAACAGGTCAAGTTATAAAGGTAGATGGAGGAATTATTTAGAGCATGAACTATACTTATATGATTTGTATTTGAACTTTTGCTTAAAATAAATAATTAATATTAGATTTTATTAAAAAGGAAGGTTTTAGTTGCTTATAAAACCTTCCTTTTTGTATAATCATTTAGTTAAGTCCGAAGGATAATATCCTTCTATTTTATAAAATTGCTTTGTAAAATGGCGAGGAGAATAGTATCCAACTTTCTTTGATACATCTTTAATAGTAAGTGATTTGTCTTCTAAAATTAACTTTTTACTTTCTTGAATTCTAATAGCAGTTATATAATTTGAAAATTTCATACCAGATTTTTCATGAAATATTTTACTTAAATAATTAGGTGTAATCCCATAAAGATTGGCAATAGTATTGACACCGATATCTTTCATATAATTTTCTTTAACATAATCCATAATTTCATCTATAATATCTTTACTTTGTGATTTATTAGAGTATAAAATATTATTACTATTTGATATTAATATATTTAATAACTCATCAAATGTTTTAAATTCTAAATTTAAATTCATATTTAAATTTAGAAACCTATTTAAAACTTCAATATTTATTTCTTTAAATATACCTTTGTATATATTATTTAAAGAAATAGAATTTAAAGATTCTATAAATTTTAGTTCATTTTTATCTAAATAATATTTATATATAGAAAATATATCATTTGTTAAATTTAATATTAAATCTATATTAGGTAAAGAAATTAGCTTTTCTATATACAATATCCTACCCGATTTATAAGTAGCTCTGAGTGTAGAATATTTCTTAATAAGTTTTATTTCATCATATACTTTAAGTAAATTTGAAACATTTTTTGTAGCTATAGGAGTAATTAATAAATTATCATATTCAAACTTTTTTATAATATCTTCAAAACTAATATGTCTTAAATTAGGTGAATTAATAATCAAACATAGATCACCTGAGAGTAGATTAAATAGAGCATAATTATAGCCTTCACTTATTTTAGCTTCTAATGTCTTTTCAATTTCATTATATAATGTATTAATAAATTTATTTTTACTTTCTTGATTAATGTAGGTATCTACAAAGAAAACAATAGCTGTATAATTGCCTTCTTTTAAAGTAATATAGTTTTTTGTAATATTATTGCTAATTAAAGTAGAAGTAAATAAAGAAAGTGTATTTAGTTTAAACACTTCATTTTCTAAATGGTTCTTGTTTAAGATATTTTTTTCGGCTAAATCTAGGTTTGTTTTTAGATCATTAATACTAACAGGTTTTAACAAATAATCTCTAACTCCTATATTTATAGCTTCTTTGGCAAAGTTAAATTCAGCTTCACCAGTTAATATAAACCATTCAGTATTAGGGCAGTTATCTTTACAGGATTTTAATGCTGTTAAGCCATCAAGTAAAGGCATATTAATATCTACATAGCAAATATCAGGTTGATATTTTTTAGATAAATCTATTAATTCTTGTCCATTTTTTGCTTCAATAAAAGTATATTTACTAGGATATATATCTTCTAACATACTTCTAAGTGCTATTCTAACTAATCTTTCATCATCAGCTATTAGTATTTTCATTTAAGCCACCTCCAATAGGGATTTCTATATAGCAGTCTGTACCTTCATTTTCAATTCCAATTATAGTAAAGTTGGCACCTGTTTTAAAGAATTCAACTCTTTCTTTAACATTATTTAGGCCTGTACTATTTTTAGAACTATATTTTTCTTTAATAAAGCCAGCACCATTATCTGAAATAATTATTTTTAATGTCTCGATGTCACCAGATGTTGTATCTAATAAGGCTATTAAGGTTATAAAAATAGGTTCATTATAATTTTTTATACCATGTTTAATTGAATTTTCTACAAGTGGTTGTAAAATTAATTTTGGAATATCTATATTAGCAACACGTTCATCTAGAGATATTTTAAAATCTATCATATCATCAAAACGTAGTTTTTGAAGGGTTAAATATCTCTCAATAAAATCAAATTCATCTTTTAATGTAGCTACATTTGTGTTGCTACAAGTATATCTATATAAGCTAGAAAGTTGGATTATAGAGTCTTCTAATAGTTGTTTTTCTCCAATCCTATTTAGTGCTACGAATCCATTCAATATATTACATAAAAAGTGAGGGTTGATTTGAGATTGCAATGCTAAATATTCAGCATTTTTAACAGCGATTAGTGATGAATATTCATTTTTTATATGGTTATCTAAGTTAACAATCATTTTGTTTAATGCGTCAGATATAAATTTAAGTTCATCATTTTCTAAGGTAATGCATCTGACTGATAAATCACCATCTCTAACTTTTTTCATTGTTGATGTAATATTTGTTATAGATTTTATCATTTTATTTGAATTAATTCTGAAAAATATAATTGCAACTATAATACAAAGTAATGATATTATTAATGTGACTTTAAATACAAAATCTACTTCACTATATAAATCTTTTTTAGAGCCTAGATACAATAAAATCCAGTTACTAGATTCAATAGGTGTTGATACTATATTATAGTCTTTAGACAGATTTTTATTAGAAAAAACAATATCAGAAACATCTTTATTTGAAGGAAAATTCACAGAGTGAATAATTTGACTATTTTGATCCATTAAAATAAATATAGAATTATCACTTATATTTACAGAAGATATAATATTTTTAATAGTAATGGCTTTTACATCTATTTTAATAGTTCCTATTACTTTATTAGTATCCAAATTTTTAATCACTCTCATTACTGAAAAAATTTGATACTCACTACCACTTTTAGTGTACTTATATGAATGAACAGGAGTAAAATAAGTATCACCATCTAGATGTAATGCATTACTTAACCAAGGACTATATGAATAAGGAATATCCACTTGGTTTAAAGTATCGTAATATTTACTTACTAAAAATCCCTTAGATTGATTAGAATAAGGTATAAAGGTAATTCCTAATATATCTTCTCTTGATTGATTAATTATCTTATTAAGAGTAGAACTATAATTTTTACTTTTTATAAATCTATCAATTTCAGTAATGTTTCTTTCATAACTGCCATTATTTATGGATTCCATAAATAAAGATATTTCTTTATACATATAAGGAGTTAATGTTAACCTTTTCAAATCATCTATATATGTATTAATATTACTTGAAACAGAGCTAAGTGTATTTTTAAACTGAATTACATTTTGATTTGATAGTATATTAGTAAAGTAAACACATAGTATCAATATCATTATAGTTATAGGTAAAATTATACTTAAGCTAAATAATAACATAAGCTTTGAACTAAAAGACTGTATTTTTTTCATAGCACACCTCTAAATATAATATATTACTATTTTATAATATAAAATATAAAATTAAAATGATTTTTGAATGAATGTAAGAATTAGTATAGAATTAAACTCTATAAGTATAGAATTGATACATATGAGATATATGAAAAGGATTATATAATAAATTTGTAAAACAAATTAAGGGGGAAAGGTTTATGAAGAAAAGATTAATAAGTGCTTTATTATGTGGCGTGTTAACGTTTACTGGGTTGGTGGGTTGTTCATCATCAAATAATGGAGGAAAAACAGGAGATACAGCTAAGGAAGATGTAACGCTTTCATTTATGACTAACTTAGTTGGAGTTCCAAGTGAGGAATTAGAAAAAGTATGTAAAGACTTTACTGATGAAACTGGAATAAAAATTGAATATTCAGCACCAGGAAGCAATTATGAAGAGCTTATGAAAACTAAAATGGCTGCAAATGACTTACCAGATTTATGGACAACTCATGGATGGTCTGTTGCAAGATATAGTGAATATTTAAAACCTCTTACGGATCAGTCTTGGGTAAAAGATATTAAACCGGCAATTAAACCAATGATTACTAACGAGAAAAATGACATATTTGTATTACCAATTAATATGGATATCGCAGGTATTGTTTATAACGTTGAAGTTTTAGAGAAATCTGGAGTAAAAGTTGATGATATTAAGACTTGGGCTGATTTTGAAGTAGCATTAGGAAAGATAAAGGCTGCTGGATTTACACCTATTCATATGGGGGGAAAGGATAACTGGACAATAGGTCAATTCTTTGATTGGGTAGCACCGTCATTCTATGTTACAAACGATGCTAAGAACTATAAGAAGCAATTATTAGATGGAACATTTGATTGGAATTTATGGGGAGATGTTGCAGGTTTATTTGATAAATGGAATAAAGCTGGATACTTCAATTTAGATAGTTTAACATCAGATTATTTAACTGATATTAAAAGCTTTGCAGATGGCAAGGTTGCTTTTGAGTTCTATGGTAACTATGCAATTACAGAAGCATTAAAAGTTAATCCTAATGCTAAGCTTGGAATGATGCCTATTCCTTCAAATAGCAAAGATGATGAACCTTCACTTATAGCTGGTGAAAGAATAGCTGTTGGTATGAATAAGAATACTAAAAATGAAGAAGCTGCACTTAAGTTTATAAACTACTTAGCTAAACCAGAAGTTGCTGGTAAATTGGCTTCAGTTGATGGAATGCCATCAGGTTTAACAAATGTAACTGCTGATACAGGTGCTGTTCAACAATACTATGATAAGTATGCTAATGTTGAAACATTCCCATACTTTGATAGAGTATATCTACCAAGTGGAATGTGGGATGATATGTGCATAACTGGAGCTGATATATTAGCTGGAAAACCAACAGCTGTACAAGATTCAATTAAACACATGGAACAAAGCTTTAAAGATAAATTTAGTCAAAAGAGATAATCAATATAAAATAAAACTATTAAGGGTATTTTATGCCCTTAATAGTTGATAATAGAAATTATTGGGAGGGGAATATATGAATAATGAAGTTAAAATGTTGGTTACAGAAAATGATGCTGTTGTAGTTAAAAAAGCCCCAAAAAGTAAAAATAGAAAAAATTTAATGAACATATTATATTTACCAGCAATTCTATTATTCTTATTTATTGTTGTATATCCTTTTATAGATGGTATTAGAATTTCTTTTACAAATTGGAATGGATTTTCACAAAATTATAAATATGTAGGAGTAGATAATTATATTAGATTACTACAAGATAAAAATATTTGGGGAGCACTTTTTAATACAATTATATACGGATTTGGAAGTACATTATTACAAAATGTTATAGGAATAGCTTATGCTATTTTTTTAAATTCAAAGTTTAGAGGAAGATCTTTAGCTAGGACAATAATTTATATTCCAGTTATGATTGCACCATTAATAATGGGTTATGTTGTTTATTTCTTATTCCAATTTGATAAGGGAGCATTTAATGACGTGCTAATTTGGTTAGGAAGAGCACCAATAGATTGGTTAGGAGATGGACAAAGAGCTGTAATAATTATGACAATAATAAATACATTACAATTTTGTGGTATTTCAATGATTATTTATTTAGCAGGACTTCAAAATATTCCTGATATGTATTATGAAGCTGCTGAAATTGATGGTGTAGGATCTTGGGATAAATTTAAATATATTACATTACCATTATTAATGCCAGCTATAGTATCATCTGTAGTTATTAATTTAATTGGTGGTCTTAAGTTATTTGACATAATTATGGCATTAACTGGAGGAGGACCAGGGTTCTCATCACACTCCTTATCAACTTTAGTAACGCAGACATATTTTAGAGGACAAAATGCTGGCTATTCAGCAACAATAGGTATATTTACATTTATATTTATAATGATTGTTTCAAACTTAATTATGAAATACTTTGATAGTAAAGAGGTGAATGAATAATGACAAATAGTGGATTTAAAAGAAATAACTTATGGAGAACTCCATTAGCAATATTAATTTGTTTATTACACATAATACCTTTTTACATTTTGGTAGGGGTTGCATTTAAATCACCTAAGGATTTAAGCTCTAGATGGGTATTTCCTACTTATATTAATTGGGAAAATTTTAGTGTAGCTATAGAAAAAGGAAAAATTGGACAAAGCTTGATGTCAAGTTTAGTAATTACAAGTGTATCTATTGTGTTTATTACAATAATAGGAGCTTTAGCAGCTTATCCATTAGCAAGAAATAGGACTAAATTTAATATGGGAGTTAAGGCCTTTGTTTTAGGGATAATGATGGTACCACCTTTAAGTATTCTTGTACCATTATATTCGATGATTGCAAAGTTAAATGGAACTAGTACTTATTGGTCTATAATAATAGTTCTAATTACATTCCAACTTCCAATGAGTATATTCTTATATACTAATTTTATTTCATCAATACCAGATGCATTAGACGAAGCAGCAGCGATAGATGGATGTGGGCCAATTAGAACATTCTTTAGTATAATACTGCCACAATTAAAACCAGTAACAGCTACAGTAGTAATACTTACAGGAGTTTCATGTTGGAATGATTATCAATTTTCCTTATATTTATTACAATCACCTAAGATTAAGACTGTTACACAGGCTATAGCAGGATTCTTTTCACAAAGTTCATCGAATATAAATGCAGCGGCTGCAGCATCTTTATTAGGAATATTACCAATAGTTATTATTTTCTTATGCCTACAAAAATACTTTATTAAGGGTATGGTTGATAGTGCTATAAAGTAGAAGTTAAATAAAATAAGCTAATATTTAGGAGGAACATATGAATAACGAAAATTTTCATCCAGAATTAATTGAACCACCAATAGCACATGCTCTTCATAAGTGGAATGAAGAAACGAGAACGTTAACATATGAGTATAATGGTAAAAATATTATTACAATGAAGATAGATGGAGAAGATGAAGTTGGTTTCAGACATGGATCAGATGGAAATCTTCAAAACATTCCTTTTATACAACAAATATATGTAATGCTAGATAAGCCAGCAAAGGCTAAGGTTACATTTTTATTAAGTGAAGATGCTATTAATATGAGACCAAATCGTGCTAATAAAAATGAAGCTATATTAGGACAAGTTGGTCATCCGACTATGAAGGGGGTAAATGGGGTTTATGATATTAAACAAGATTTACTAATAGATTGGAATGGATGCCAGTGGAAATGGATTTCAGAAAGGTTTGAAAAAACAGAATCAAACAATCTTAAAGTAGAATTAGAAATTGAGTTAGGACCAAAACCTTTATTTGTAAACTTAAGAATGCAATATTATAGAAAACATTTAGGATATTCTTACCATAAACCATGGGAGTGGAGACCTAATACAAAATCAGTTACGGGTTGGTGCTCTTGGGAGGCATTTAGAAGAGATGTAACTCAAGAAAATATAGAAGAAGTATCAAAGTTCTTTTCAGAAAAATTAGGTGGATATGGATTAGAATATATACAAATAGATGATGGATATCAAAATATGCCATTACCAGTTGATCCAAATGGCTCATTAGCAGAAGGATGGCTAAATACAAATAGTCAATTTAAAAAAGGTCATAAAGGAGCAGTTGAAGCAATAGAAAAAGAAGGATTTAAAGCTGGTATATGGACAAATGCTAATATTACAAATTCTGAATTTGCTAAAAATCAAGGAAAGTACCTGCTAAAGGGCAATGATGATAAGCCAATGCTAGGTGAATGGATAGATTATTTAATAGATTGTAGAAAAGAATCATTAGATAAGCATGTATTACCTTTTTATAAAGGATTAAAGGAATATGGTTATGATTATTTTAAAACTGATGCAATAAGGCATCTATTATTAGATGGATTACATGAAGCTGTAAGACAAGGATTAATAACTAATGATGATGCGGAGAAACGTTTTAGATCTTATATGGAATGTGCAAGAGATGGAATTGGAGATAAGGCATATTTCTTAGCATCATGGGGAGTATTATCAGAAGTTATAGGGGTTGTTGATGCATGTCGTGTAGCAATGGATGCTAATCCAACTTGGGCTGGAATAAGAATGCAAATAGTTGAGTCAGCAAGATGGTTTAATGCTCAACGTATATTATTCTTAATAGACCCAGACCACATCTGCGCAAGAACTAACCTTGAATGGGCAAGAAGTATATGTTCACTTGTTTCACTGTCAGGTGGATTATATATGTTAAGTGATCCAATGAAGGATTATGATGATAAGAGAATTGAAGTAATAAGAAAAACATTACCTACTATTGAAACTTTTGCTGGGGAAACAGGTACTATTGACTTAAGCTATCCAGCATTTACCTGGACAAAACTTCATGGATTTGCAGTTCCAAGAGAAAATCCAGTTAAAGCAGAAGATATTACATTAGAAGAAGCAATGAATATGGCTGGCGAATATCCATCTATGAATGATGAGCATCCTTTTTCAACTCTTTGGACAATTCATATCGATAAAGAGTGGAGAAAATGGAGTGTACTCGGAAGATTTGCTTCAATTCCATTAGAAGAAAGTAATATAGAACTTGAAAATGTTGGTTTAGAAAGGAATAAAGAATATCTTACTTTTGATTTCTGGGGCAAAAAATATTTAGGAAAAGTAAGTGGAAAATTTACTGTTAAGAAATTAGATTTAGGTACATGTCAAATAATATCATTAACAGAAGTTAAGAGTGAGCCACAAGTAATAGCATCAACAAGACACGTAACAATGGATGCAATAAGTATTAAAAATCAAAAGTTTGAGGACAGTACATTAAATTTACATTTAGATACTATAAAAGGATCAGAAGAAAGTTATTGGTTCCATATACCAAATGGATTTGTTATTAATAGTGTCAAATGTGATAATGCAGAAGTTGATTATTTTATAGAAGAAGAGCTTCTTCAAGTTAATTTAGTATTTAAGGGAGAAAAATCTAATTTAAGAATTAGCCTTAAATAACTAAGAACAGGAGTTGAAAATATGAAAAATCCTATATTAACTATTTCTAAAGAAAGTTTTGAAAAGTTTGGTGAAGTAATTGAGTTTAGCGAAGCTTGTACTGAAAAATTCGAAGTAGTAATATCAGAACCTAATGAACCATGGAGATTAGCTGTATATAGATATGTAGAAAAAGGTGTTAAATATATGGAAAACCACCCTACATCTATGGAGAGTTTTGAACCGCTAACAGGAACAACGTTAATTATGGTAGCAGAAAATAAAACACCTAGTGATTTTAAAGTGTTTTTATTAGACAAGCCAGTATGCCTTTATAAGGGAGTATGGCATCAAGTAATATCATTGTCAGATATTGCTAGCGTTAAGATAACAGAAAATTTAGATGTGACATCGGAGTTCTATCATTTCGAAAAAGAAATAATACCAATGATGGTATAAAAGAGCTCTAAATTGTAACTAAGCTCTTTATATTAAGGGGCTTAGTTATTTTTATATTATAAATAATGAGAGGGGATTTAATAATGAAAAAAGGTTTTAGAAAATCAATGAGTAAAACTTTAGTATTGTTAGTAGCCTTGACGTGTATTACTAGTAATGTAGTGACGCTTGCTGAATCTATTAAAGAAAATGTAAATACAAATTACTCAATTACTTATGATACTAAAGAGGTTAAGACTAAGAATCTTATTAATAATCCAGGTTTTGAACAAGGGAAAGTTGGTTGGGAATTCAATGGAAGAGCAAGTGTTGGTAGTAATAATCCAAACAGTGGAAGTAATCAAGGTTGGGCCTATGGAGGAGCCTATGTAAGTCAAAAGCTTACTATACCTTATAGTGGCATGTATAATGCTTCAGCATGGATAAAATCAGCAGGAGGAGATGCGAAATTTATTATAAAAGATGCAATAACTAATAAAGAAATAACAAGTAAGACAATGCCAGATAGTTGGGATTATGAGAAATATGAATTGGCTCCAGTATATATTGCCCAAGGAACTGAAGTAATAATAGAACTGTGGGGATCAAATTCCTGGGGAGATTTTGATGATGTTGAGTTAGTTTACGATAGAGTAAATCAAGGAAATATAATAGTTAACAGTGATTTTTTAGTTAATAATGGATGGAATTTACAAAATTCGGAAATTCAAATTGGTAAGGCTATACTGAAAGATGTAGCTTCTAAAATAGATCAAGAGGTTACTATTCCTAGCACAGGAAATTATGATTTGGAAATGAAAATTAATTCCTATGATACTGAAGTAAAGGTGGGGATTGGAAATAATACTTATACTGTTAAACCAGAAGGAGATACTATAAAGATAGAGGACATATTATTAAGAAAGGATGATTATGTAAAGGTTTATATGGAGGGTAAGGCTGAAGTTTATTCTGTTAAGCTACTTTTGGATATTAAAAATACGAATTTTATAGGACCAGAGATAGTTGATATTGATGTTATAGGCAATAGCAGAATTGGAGCTACTTTAAGTGTAAAGTATAATTTTACTGATGCTGATGATTACTTTGAAGGTATTTCTAAATATAGATGGTTAGTTGCAGATAAAATAGATGGAGAGTATAAGGTTATTGAAAATGAAATTAGCAATACTTTTAATATAACTGAAGATCAAAGAGGCAAGTATATAAAGTGTGAAGTTATTCCAGTTAATGAGTTAGGAATAGAAGGAAAAGGCAAATTAAGTGATCCAATAGGTCCAATACAAATAAATTATATAAATAATCCTGGTTTTGAAGATAAAGGATTAGGTTGGAGATATTATGGAGCTAATATTAGATATGACAATAGTTACGATGGAGTAATTAGAGCACGTATAGCAAAAGGAACATTTAATTATATAACTCAAGAATTAATAGTACCTGAAACTGGATTATATGATTTGTCTGCTTATGCTAATGCGCAGTCAGATGGTGGTAAAATGGGTATTATGACATTAAGCAATGAGCTTAAGGGTTCCGAAATAATAGTTAGTACCAGTATTAAAAATACTACGAAATATGAAAAAGTTGATATAACAAATATTCCGTTAGAAAAGGGTGAAAGAATTAAAGTATTTTTTTCTGGTGCTGAAGGTTCACTAGTAAGCGTAGATAATGTTGACTTGATAAAAAGTGGGACATTAGGTAATTTAAGTTTAAATAATGTTATTTTATTTAACTTGGATGGACAAGAAGGAAATAGCATAATAAATAAAAAAGATAAAACTATAAAGGTTGTAGTACCATATGGAACTGATACTAGTAAGGTAGTTTTAAATAGTATACAATTATCTGAAGGATCAGTATCAAATTTAAAAAATGGACAAACTTTAGATTTATCAGCTCCATTAAAGGTTAATGTAACTAATGGAAATGGGAGTACAGATGTATGGTCTGTAGTATGTGAAGTGGAAAGAAAAGAGGCAGTTGTAAAGTCTTCTAATAAATTCTTAGAAGATAGTTTTAATTGGTCAGTTGATAAAACAGAACAATTTGTTATGACTGGAAAAACAGGTTTGGTAAATAGAGATGAAAATAATAATGATGGTAGTGGAACTGCTAAATATATACCATCATATTGGGCTGGTTATTATGATAGAACAGCATTTTATGGAAGAGATTTTGTTCATCAAGCAACAGGTGGACAAATTTCAGGGTTAAAGGATGAAAACTTCTCAATGTTTAAAACCTTTGCAAAGAATGCAACAGAATCAAGAAAATGGTATACATTTTGGGCAATAAATTTTGATGGAACACCGCATACAATTGATTACAAAAATGATGATTTATTTGTGAGGGAAGTACCTGCTCAATTTGAACTAGTTGAGAAGGCTTATGAGCAGTATCTTTGGACTGGTGATGAAAGATATATTTATGATGATGATTTATGGAATTTCTATACAAAGGTATTAACAGACTATATAAGCCTTCATGATGATCAAAACACAAATGGCATTGCAGAAGGTTATGGAGGAATATTCCAAGGGTCATGTACTTATAATGAAAGAGGAAAATTTCCAATTGAGGCTGCTGATGCTATTGGGTCACAATATCAAGCAACATTAGCTTATGCTGGTATGCTTAGTGCAAGAGGAGAAGATAAAGAAGCTAAGGAATGGTACGATAAAGCAGAAGCATTGAAAAAATATTTTAATGAAGATTGGAGTGTAATAGACCCAAGTAATCCAAATGAAAATTATGCTACTGTATTACAAAAGGATGGGAAAAAGCTAAATGATTTTGGTAAAGAAAATAGTTGGTTTATTCCAATGAAATTATTATCAGAACCGGGAGAAAGAAATGATAAATATTTAGATTTTATATCTGAAAAGTTAGGTAATGGAATAGGAAGTACTGAGGATTCGCCTTTGAATATAGAAGCATATACCTATATACCTGAAGCTTATTTCCCATATAATAGAAATGAAGAAGCTTGGAAATGGATGAAATATATAATGAGTGTTAAAGATCAGGCACATGAACGTGCAACACAAGGTACCAATGGTGATTATCCAGAAATTTCATTTACATTTATTTCTCATACAGTAGAGGGATTAATGGGAGTAGAGCCAGATGCAGGAGCTCATAAAATTGTAACAGCACCACATTTACCTGGAGAAGTTGAATGGGTTAATTTAGATAATTTACAGATGGGAGATCATGAATTAAGTATTGCTCATAACGGATTAACTATGACTACATTAACAAATAAAGCATCAGAGAGTTTAAATTGGGAAGCTAGGTTCTATGGTGATTATAAGTATATAAATGTTAATGGAGAGCAAGTTAAAGCAGAGCAAAAGGAAGTAAACGGTGAATTAATAAGCTATGCAAATGTTGAAGTAGGAGCTAATGACACAGTTTCAGTTGAAGCCTCAAATACTGTTCAACAAATAGTTAACAAGGAAGAGTTGAACAAATTAATTACAGATGCAGAAGCCTTAAAAAGTGAAGATTACACTAAGGAGTCTTGGAATAACTTCAGTGAAGCTTTGGCTAGCGCTAAAGATATAGTGGCTAATAAGAAGGCTACACAAATAGAAGTTGATGAAGCAGCAAAAAATCTAGATAAGGCTATGAAGGATTTAAAGTTAAAGGATAATACTGTAGTTAATATTGATAAGAGTAATTTAAAAGAAATTATTAAAAAAGCAGAAGAGTTAAAAGCAAGTAATTATACTGAAGAAAGTTGGAAAGTATTTAATGAAGCTTTGGCTTATGCGAAAGATGTATTTGCTAAAGTGGATGTAACACAAGAAGAAGTAGATAAAGCAGTAAATAATTTAAAAGATGCAATGAATAAACTTGAAAATAATGAAAGCAAAGATGAAGAAAATAAAGGTGACGATAATAAAGATGAAGATAAGCTACCTAACACAGGTGATGCTATAGGAACAACAGCTTTATTAATTTTAGCATCATCATTAATGGCAGCAGGATATGCTTTAAAAAGAAAGCAAGACTAGAGTTAAAAAATAAATGATTTAACAAAAAAAGTGGATATCTTTATAGGTACCACTTTTTATTGCTATTTTAAATATTTGTTACTGACTTTTTTTATTAAATTTATAATAAGTTTTATTAACAAGTATATAAGAAATACATAAACAAATCCATAAAGTCCATAAGCTATATCAGCAAATTCCATATTACCTCTATGTGTTAACTTTTGCTGTATTTCTATAGCAAAAACTATAACTATCATAACTGTTAATGTATATATAAATGATATAGCAGTAATGCTATATTTTGCAAGTTTTTTAAATACAACTTGAGTTATTACAAATATTACTATGCCAATTAAGGCCATAAATATAAAATGAAGTTGTTTATCATTTAATGGATATCCAGCTATACTAACAATATCTAAGACTTTATCATGTAAATCATTAATAAGACTAGCTATTAATTTCAATATTTCTACCATAGATATTCCCCCCAAGTTGTTTTGTCATTTATTATATCATTAAATATGATGTTTTACTAATTCTGTATATTAAAATACTTTAAATATAGAATGTTTATTTAAAGTAGGTTTACAGAATATCATAAATTGGATATAGTTTAATTAGTTAAAAGAAAATAATAAATAAATATAGAGTTTAAGATGCAAGAAGTATATTTACTCTTAAAAGAGAAAGGACTAAGATATGGGAAAAGTATTAGTACTAGCAGAGAAACCTTCTGTTGGTAGAGATATAGCAAAGGTTTTAAAATGTAATCAAAATAAAGGAGCATATATAGAAGGAAATAAGTATGTTATAACTTGGGCACTTGGACATTTAGTTGGGCTTCAAGACCCAGAAGGTTATGATGAAAAATATAAAACTTGGAGTATGGAAACTCTTCCAATGTTACCTAAGTATATGAAGCTTACTGTTTTAAAAAAGACATCTAAACAATTTTATGAAGTTAAAAAACTTTTAAATAGAAATGATATTGAGGAAATAGTAATAGCAACTGATGCAGGTAGAGAAGGAGAGCTTGTTGCAAGATGGACTATAGAAAAAGCAGGAGTTAAGAAGCCTATAAAAAGACTTTGGATTTCATCTCAAACTGATAAAGCAATTTTAGATGGGTTTAAAAATTTAAAGCCTGGAAGTCAGTATGAAAACTTATATAAGGCAGCTCAATGCAGGGCAGAAGCTGATTGGGTAGTTGGACTTAATGCAACAAGAGCTTTGACATGTAAATATAACGCACAACTTTCAGCCGGAAGAGTACAATCACCAACTTTAGCTATGATAGTTAATAGAGAAGATGAAATAAAGGATTTTAAGCCAAAGGATTTTTATACTATATCAGCAAAATCAAATAGAATATCTCTTCAATGGGTTAATAATGAAAATAATTTAAGAATCTTTAATGAAGAAATGGCTAATAAAATATTAAATAATGCAAAAGGACATGATGCTAAAATTACATCAATAACAGAAACTCCTAAAAAGAAATTTGCACCAGCTTTATATGATTTAACTGAACTTCAAAGAGACGCAAATAAAATATGGGGTTATTCTGCAAAGCAAACTTTGTCTATAATGCAAAGACTTTATGAAAATCATAAGATATTAACTTATCCAAGAACTGATTCTAGATATATATCTACAGATATTGTTGGAACTATTCCAGAAAGATTAAAGGCAATATCTATTGGTGAATATAGAATGGCAGCTTCTGAAATATTAAAGGGAAAGATAAACTCTAATAAAAGTTTTGTTGATAATAGTAAGGTAAGCGATCACCATGCAATTATACCTACTGAACAAAAGCCTAATCTAAGTAATTTAAGTTCAGAAGAAAGACATATATATGATCTTGTAGTTAAAAGATTTTTAAGCGTGTTAATGCCAGCCTTTGAATATATTCAAACTAATATAAATGCTGATATTAATGGAGAAAGCTTTATTGCTAAGGGCCAAGTTATAAAGTCAAAGGGATGGAAGTCTTTATATGATAAAGAAAGTTTTGATGAATCATCAAATGAAGATGATTTAAAAGATCAAGTTCTTCCAAGGCTTAATAAAGGTGATACTTTAAATATAAATTCAATAGATTTAAATAAAGGTCAAACTAAACCACCAGCAAGATTTAATGAAGGAACTCTTTTATCAGCTATGGAAAATCCTCAGAAGTATGTTAGTGTAGATAAAGAATCTGCTAAAACATTAAATGAAACAGGTGGACTTGGAACTGTTGCAACTCGTGCAGATATAATAGAAAAATTATTTAATTCATTTGTAATAGAAAAGAGAGGTAAAGAGATAATTCCTACATCTAAAGGAAGACAGCTTATAGAATTAGTTCCAAAAGAACTTAAATCACCACTTTTAACTGCAAGATGGGAAAAAAGGTTAGATGGAATAAGTAAGGGAAAAGAAGATTCTAATATATTTATAAAAGAAATGAAAAATTATGCTGTAGCATTAATTGAATCCATAAAGGGTACAGATAGTAAATTTATTCATGATAATAAAACAGGTAAAAAGTGCCCTAATTGTGGTAAATACCTTTTAGAAGTAAAAGGTAAAAATGGTATTATGAATGTTTGCCAAGATAGAGAGTGTGGATATAGAGAAAGTGTAAGTAGAAATACTAATGCAAGATGTCCAGAATGTAAAAAGAAATTAGAACTTAGAGGCCATGGAGAAGGGCAAATATATGTATGTCCTAATACTAATTGTACATTTAGGGAAAAAGCATCAGTATTTAATAAAAGATTTGACTCTAAATCTGATAAAGTAAATAAAAAAGAAGTAAATAATATAATGAAGAAGATGAAAAAGGAATCAGAACAAGATATTAATAATCCATTTGCTGATCTTTTGAAGAATTTTAATAACTGATACATTAAATTATAAATAAATTTTAATTTAAAATATTACTAGAGACTTAGGTTTTTAGTAATATTTTTTTATATTTTTAGTTTATATAATAATTTTGTAATTATTATATAAACTAAATGTATAATATATAGTATTTAAAATTTAATCTTAATTTAAGAAATTTTAACATATGAATGTATAAATAGACATATGTCAAAAATTAGGTTGTAGGGAGGTCAAAAAATGGAAATGAATGAAACATCATGTATATGTAATAAGTGTGGATACAATTTTGAGGAGTTAAAGGAAGAGTCTTTAATTTTATGCCCTCAGTGTAAAGAAATAAAAAAAATGCAAGATTTTAATTTAATAGAAGAATAAATTTTAAAAGTAGTAGAAATTTTTAATTTCTGCTACTTTTTTATAATAATAAGTAATATATAAGCATATTATTATATAAGACATAACATAACTATTGAAGGGTAATGATTAAAAGGGGGCGTAACACTTATGATTGAAAAATCATTAAATAAGATTTGTAAAAGAAATCAAGACCTCATATACAAGGGAATAAAGTTATTTTTAAAAGATTTTAAAAATCAACATACAGAGTATAAAGTTGAAGGGAACTTAAATGATAGAATAATTATAAAAAGATTTGTAGAATCTCAAAAAGATACAATTAGGTTTATAAGTAAAAAAAGAAATAAATTTAAAAGAGATATATTAAGTATAGAAAATAATATAAATTACTTGCAAAAGAGTTACATAGAATTAGAAAAGGAAAGAGAAGATAAAGTAAGAAGATTGGGTTTGATAGAATTAAGTAATACTGAAGATAATGAAATAGAGTTTGAAAAGTTAAATGATATTATAGAAGCAGTTAATGAAATTAAAAGAATAGAAAAACAAGAAATTAGTAAGGTTAAAAATTTAAGAAAGAATTATGATGAATTTAATAAAACTTCTTATGAAGAAGAAAAATTAGTAGGCGTATTTTTAGATTACATAAAAAAAGAGTTTTTAAAAGAAAAAGGAACTGTAGTTACATCTATAAATTCAGGATATCTAACAGATTTTGATTTGATTTTAAACTATGAGTACATTTCTATTTTAATAAGTGACATGTTAAGTTTTGAGGAGGAGATAATGGGTGGGTAATTATTTAAAAGAAGAAGTTATAAAAGATAACGTAAAAGAAAGACTTAAAGATTTATATAAAGATATAATAATTGATGATATAAGAGGAGAAGTTGAGAAAAGTAAAAATGAAGTTCTAAGCAATATAAAAGAAATAGGAGAAAATAGAAAAATAAATAAGGAGATACTAAATAAATTAGAGCAAATATTAATAATGGTAGATATGTTAGAAAGCAAAGAGGAAAAAGAATTAAGAGGAATTTCACTAAATAGTAAAATAGTTTTAATATTAAATGCTATTCTGTCACTACTAATAATAATTAGCTTTTTTGTATAAAAAGGGATGAAGCTCATCCCTTTATATTATTTCTAAATCATCAGCTCTTTTTAAGGTAAATTGAAATTTTACTCCATCTATTGTGTTAGATAAAGAAAAAGAGCTTTCATGTAATGTTAAAATCCTTTTTACTATTGAAAGTCCTAAGCCATTACTGTTTTTAAAACTACTTCTTGATTTGTCAATTTTGTAGAATTTAGTATAAAGATTTTCAATTTCTTCTTCAGGAATATGAGAGCCTTTATTTTCTACAGAAATATTAATAAAATCATTTTCTCCTAGCACTTCTACTATTACTTTCTCTCCATTAGGAGTATATTTAATTGCATTACTAATGAGATTAGTAAGAACTTGTTCTAATTGAAATACATCTCCAATTACATAGCAATATTCAAACTTAGTTTTGAATTCTATATTTATATTTTTAGATGCAAGTTCTAAAGAAAAACTTTTTATAAGTTTTTGAATAAGTCTAAGTATGTTAAACTTTTCTATAACTAAATCTATATTCCCAGATTCCAGTTTGGATAATTCCAACATGTTTGTTACTAATTTATTCATTTTATTTGCTTCATCTATAATTGTATCTAAATAAACTAAAGCATCTTCACCAGTAGCTATACCATCTTTTAAACCTTCAGCGTAACCTTCTATTATTCCTATAGGTGTTTTTAAATCATGGGAAACACTTGCAACGAAATCCTTTCTCATTTCTTCTAATTTACGTTCTTT
Organism: Clostridium sp. LS3; assembly: GCF_055330225.1. Lineage (NCBI taxonomy): Bacteria > Bacillati > Bacillota > Clostridia > Eubacteriales > Clostridiaceae > Clostridium > Clostridium sp. LS3. The sequence continues at coordinate 2,440,726 of NZ_CM143921.1, read as the reverse complement.
TTCTATATCCTCCTGAAGAGTTTTATTTTTTTGCTTTAAATCTTCTAAGGCATTTTTTAAGGTAGATGATAGAAAGTTTAAGGTAACAGCAAGACTTCCAATTTCATCATCTGAGTTTTCTTGGCACCTAGCTGTAAAATCCATTGCAGACATTCTTTTGGCTACTTTATTTATATTGACTAATGGTTTAGAAATCAAATTTGCATATACAGATGATAAGAAAATAGCAATTACACTAAAACCTAAAAATAAATATCCATAAAACTCTTTAGTTACACCAGCAGCTTCGCTAATAGGTTGCATTGATGAAACAGATACAATAATTGAATCATTTTTAGAATTTAATGACATGGGAGATACTATTCCGATTTTCTTTGTATTGCTTAATTTATTTTCAAAAACTCTAGCTTGTGGCTTACCAGAAGTTAAAACTTCATTAATAAGATATTTATCATTAATAAGTTCAGCACAAAATGCAGTTAAAACTTGAAAGTCATCTGTATTTTTACCGTAATTATCTAGAAACTTAATTTTACCATCTAATGAAAGAATAACAACTCTAGAATCTGTCTCTTGTTCAAATCTAAATAATGCATCAGTCAAAAAGTTTTCATCAGCATAAGAATTTAAAGTACTAAATTTACTTGCTTCCTTAATCATGTCTTTTACTTTTCGATTTAAATAGAAATCTTCAAAAAATAAAATTTGGAATAACATACTAAATATTAATACAATAAATATTAATCCAAAAGTTATTAAAAATAATTTTTTTGATATGCTAAATTTATTTTTGTGCTTCAAATCTATATCCACTTCCTCTAACTGTAACTATATAAGATGCCTTGTCTCCAAGCTTTTCTCTAAGTCTCTTTATATTTGTATCAACAGTTCTTAAATCGCCATAGTAATCTAAGCCCCACACATTATCTAGTATAGTATCTCTTGATAAAGCTATACCTTCATTGTCAGATAAATAAGTTAAAAGTTCAAATTCTTTTGGAGATAAATTTATTATTTCATCATTTATTTTAACTTCATGAGATAATTTATTTATAGTCAAACCATTATAGTCATTTGTACTAGAAAATGTGTCTTCAGAGGTTCTCTTAAGTAAAGCCTTAACCTTAGCAATTAATACTTTAGGGGAAAATGGTTTAGTCATATAATCATCTGCACCCATTTCATAACCAAATAATTTATCTTCTTCTTGCCCCTTAGCAGTAAGTAATATAACTGGTACTGTAGAAACCTTTCTTATCATTTCTAAAACTGTAATCCCATCAACCTTTGGCATCATAATATCTAATATAACTAAATCTACTTTATTGCTTATAAAATAGTTAAGACCTTCATCACCATCGGAAGCTTCTATAATATTGAATCCTTCTTTAAAAAAATAATCTTTAAGTAAAAATCTAATACGAGTTTCATCTTCAATTAATAGTATATTTTTTTTCATAAAACCCTCCCTATTATGAAATCTTTAATATAATTATAAATGTCAATACTTATATGGTAAAGATTAATTATGTAAATAAATAAAAAAAGTAATATTTATTTAATTTATGTTACATTTATATAACAAGTAATTATTTGATTTAAAAAGACTAATAATGTAGATTCTTAGTTGAAACATATATATAATTATAGTATTGTATTTAAAATGTAGTCATATTATATTTTTAATAAGCAAAATAATATGAGGAAATAGGTGGATTAATATGTTTAAATTAAATTTTGATGTTGAGAGAAATTTTTTAGATAATGGATTAGAGGTTATAACTATAAAAAAGGATACAAAAATATCATCTATAAATGTAGGAATAAAAGTTGGATCACTTTATGAAGGTATGAATGAAAAAGGAATATCTCATTTTATAGAACATATGCTATTCAAAGGGACAAAAAAAAGGAATTATGAAGAATTAAATGATGAGCTAGAGTTTTTAGGTGGAGAATATAATGCTTATACAGATTATACATCTACAGTGTATACTATAAGCTGTTTAGAAGACGAGCTTAAAAATGCTATTGAAATTTTAGGTGATATGATAATCTGTCCTGAATTTAATGAGAGTGAAATGGAAAAGGAAAGAGGAGTAATACTTGCAGAAATAAGAACAAGTAAAGATGATATAGAAGATTTAAGTTTTAAAAGAACTAATGAAGTAGCTTTTAATAAAAGTCCTCTAAAATATGATGTTGCAGGTATAGAAGGAAATATAAAAAAATATACTAAAGAAGATTTAATTAAATTCTATAAAAAATACTATATAGCAAATAATGCTTTAGTTACAGTTGTGTCTTCTTATGACCATAGTGAAGCACTAAATGAAGTGAAAAAAATATTTTCAAATTGGGAAAGAGGAGTAGAGATAGAAAAAAGTATCCTAGAAGAAGAAAATATTTCTAAGTCAATTACAACAACTAAAGCTAATATAGAACAAAATACTATAGTGTATTTATACACTTTTTATAATTTAAATAGGGAACTAGAGCTTCCGCTTAGAATTTTAAATCATAGGTTAGGGGAAAGTTCTAACTCACTTCTATTTAGAGAAGTAAGAGAAAAAAGAGGATTAGCCTATGATATTTATACTAGTATAGATATGACAAATAGTGTTAAGACTATATATATATATACAGCAGTTGCAGAAGATGATTTAGATGCTGCTATAAATGCAATAAATGAAACAATAGATGGAGTTAAAAATGGAAATTTATCAATTGGAGAGAAAGATTTAGAACTTATGAAGAAAGTTCATAAAACAGCTGTTATCTCAACTTTAGAGGATCCAGCAGAGTTATGTAATTATATGCTTCATCAAGGCTTAGATAGTGAAGATTTATATGAGTTTGTTGGAGATATGGAAAAATTACATACATTAGATATGAATAAAATCCAAGAGGTAGCTAGAAAGGTTTTGAGTAATCCAACAATTCATATACTAAAATCTTAAAGGATTGGAGATAATTATGAGTGTTATTACAAAAATAGAAATACAAAAGAGAAATAAAGAAAGAGTAAATATATATATTGATGAGGATTATTCATTTTCAATAAGTACAGAATTAGTTTATAAAGAAGGACTAAAATTAAATGAGAAAATAGACCTAGAGAAAATTAAAGTAATTGCAAAAGAAGATAATTATTTAAGATGCAAAAATACTGCCATTAGAATAATAGAAAAAACATATAAAAGTGAAAAAGAGCTGAAAGATAAGCTTTTATTAAAAGGATATGATGAAGCAAGTATTAATAAAACATTAAATTTTTTAAAAGAGTATAATTTCTTAAATGATGTAAATTATGTAAAAATGTACGTAAAAGATAAAACTAGGTTGCAAGGAAAAAAGAAAATAAAATATGATTTAATAAAAAAAGGAATAAATGATACTCTTATAGAAGAGGAAATTTCTAATATAAATGAAGATGAAGAAAAAAATATAGCATATAATATGGCTTTGAAAAAATATAATATTTTATTAAAGAGAGAAAATGATAAATACAAATTATCTCAAAAGTTATATAGGTTTTTGTTATCCAAGGGATATAATTATGATATAGTTTCTCAAGCAGTAAAAAGGATAATAGAAATTGATGATATGTAGATTGTTTTAAAAGGAGAGACATTAATGATTACATATTTACCTTATATTTTATGTGCTTTATTAATGGGTTTTTCAATAAAGAGTAGTGTACAAGGATCCTTAGAAGAAGGAAGTGCTAAGTATTCTTTAAATAGATTAATTTATTATTTTTCTATTTTTATGACATTTTTGATCATGCTTACTAATTTAGAAAAAATATATTTAGAAATATTAAAGTTTGTAAGTAATTATTCTAATATTAATTTTGTAAATAACAATTTATTTAAAGCTTTAGTACTAGGAATAGTATTTTTATTTATTCAAACTATAATTTATTGGATTTTAAAGTGTTTAAATAATCCATTAACAAAAGCATATAATATTTTATTAAGTAGAGGAAATTTAGGAATTGTTTTATTTTCAACGCTATTTGGGCTTTTAAAAGGTTTAGTTATAGTATTAATAATGTTTATGAGTATTATAACTTACAATACAACCTTTGGAAGAAGTATGAAAGTTAATTTATTTGATCGTATAAATGGATATAGTACATTAGAAAATATAATGTCTATTAATAAGCCTGTACTATCTTATAATGATTTTAAAGAGTATATTCCATCAAATTCTAATGTAATAGTATATTATAATGGAGTTACATTAGAAGAAGGAATAAAATCATCAGAAGAAATAAACAAAAAGGCTATTGAAATAGTTGGAAATGCTAAAAATGATAGAGAAAAAGCAAAAAGATTATATTCATGGATTGGATCAAATATTAAATATGACTTCTTAAAAGCTGAAAAAGCTTTAGGACCTGAAGGTGTAAGTAATAGTGGAGCAATTGAGGCTTGGAATACAAGAAGTGGAATTTGTTTTGATTATGCTTGTCTTTATGTAGCTATGGCAAAGTCTGTAGGCTTAGGAACAAGGATAGTAACTGGAGAGGCATTTGATGGGCAAAACTATGGACCACATGCTTGGAATCAAGTTTATCTTTCAGATGAAGGAGTTTGGATTAATATAGATCCAACCTTTTATTTAGCAGGAGATTACTTTGACAATAAAGATTTCAATTCAGATCATTTAAATGCTCAAATAGCAGGAGAATGGCTTTAAATTTAGTAAAATTAAAAAGGCTTTTATAACCTATTTAAGATTATAAAGCCTTTTTATTTTTAGACATTATTAAATTTATAGCTTTTTCGCAATCATAGTCAGAATCATCTAGTGACCAGGCTATGTTAAAATAAATAAGGGCTTTTTTGAGTTCTTCTTTCATTGTATAACAATAGGCTAAGTTAAAGAAGTATTTACTTTCTTGCTGCACAGAAAGAGCTTTTTTTATCATTATTATTGCTGAATCAAAATCCTTAAGCTTTATATAACAAACTCCTGCATTATAATAGGAACAAGTTGTACTTTCATCATTTTCAATTGCCCTATTGTAAAATTCAATTGCTTTTTTAAATTCTTTAAGATTATAGTATTTATTACCTTCGTTAAAGTAATTCATTTTTACCTCCAAGGAATATAATTATATGTATTTAAATTATTGACATATAGATAAGCTAATATTCAGTATATGAATATCCAAGGAAAATGTAGCAAGTTTTAGAGAGTTTTAAATAAATAATATAATTAAAGAAGCATAAATAAAAAATAAAATTCGACAAAGTTTGTAAAATTAACTTTATTTTTTTAGCTTTCTCTAATATAATATATTTATGTTTTTTAGTAACGGATTTTAAAGAGCAGGAGAGATGGTATGTATAATAATAATCCTTATATATTAGTATTAGGGGCGTCAATAGTAGATATAATAGGCTTTAGCAGAAAAAAATATAATGGAAGAGATTCTATACCAGGACATATAAAGATATCATTAGGTGGAGTTTGTAGAAACATTGCTGAAAATTTAGCAAGGGTTAATGTTAATACAGAATTTATTTCTATTTTAGGTGGGGATGATCAAGGAAGAAATATTTTAGAAAACTCAGAGCTTATAGGATATAATATGGAACATTCATTAATTTTAGAAAATGAATATACACCTACATATATGGCGATTTTAAATGAAAATGGAGAAATGGAATCTGCAATAGTAGATATGGAAAGTCTTAATAAAATGGAATCTAGCTTTATAAATTCTAGAGCTAATATAATCGAAAATGCAGAATATACTATATTAGATTCAGATAATCCAGAACTTTTAGAGTATATTTTAACTACTTTTAAAGGAAAAACTAAATTTATATTAGATCCTGTATCATCAACAAAGGCAGAAAAAATAAAACATTTAGTAAAATATTTTCATACAATTAAACCAAATAGATTAGAGACAGAGGTTTTATGTGGGTTTAAAATTGAAAGTGACGAAGATTTAAAAAGAGCAGCAGATTACTTCTTATCACTAGGTGTTAAAAATGTATTTATAAGTCTTGATGCAGAGGGTATTTACTATAAGACTTCTAATGAAGAAGGGAAAATAGCTACAAAGGCTGTGGAAGTTAAAAATGTTACAGGTGCAGGAGATTCTTTTGTTGCAGGCGTTGGATATGGATATATGAATAATTTTTCAATTAAGGATACTGTTAAATATGCTATCGCTATGTCAGTAGTTACTATAATCCATGAAGAAACTATTAATCCAAGTATGAGTGAAGAATTTGTTAATGACTTTATAAAAACAATGGAATGGATAGATGGATAAATAATAATTACAAAATTTCACTTTCTTTCTTAGCTTTATATAAAATAAATTAAATTATTTTACATAAGCTAATTATATAAATTTGGAGGTGAAATAAATGAGTAAGAAATCAAAAAATAGTCATAAAAAAAATATAAATCATAATCCTCAAGTGGAAAGTGTCAAGGCAACTTTTGGAGAACCAAAAGCAAAGGAACATAATCCAAAGGATTTTATAATTTAATAAATAGAAGATTTTTTAGGTGCTAAATTTTTATTTAGCACCTCTTTAAATTACTATAATTATTTATTTTTATGAGAATATTGACAAAAATAATAATATGGTATAATATAGCCTTACAAAATCATATAATAAAAGCAATGATAAAGAGGAGTAAGGAATACAAAGTATTAAAAGAGAAAGAAGGTCACCGGCTGAAAGCCTTCTATATAGAGTATCCTGAAGGTAGCTTTTGAGCATCTTTACTGAAATTAAGTAAGTAAAGGCGGCTGTCTTAGTCGTTAATAAATAAAGAGCTTAATATAGAATAATATTTTATATTAAGAAAAAAGGTGGTACCGCGAGTCTTCGTCCTTTTGTGATGAAGGCTTTTTTTATTGCTTAAAATTAAACATTCAAGATTATATTATACTATTTTATTTTGTTTCTAAATTACAAAAGTCAATTTATAGATTAATTATGTGAATCTTAAAGTATGAACCTTCAACTTATACTTAATTGCTATTTACCATTTAGTACATATAATAAAATTTTATTAATTATCTTGAATATATAAAATAAAAGGAGGCAAAAGGATGTCTGAAAAGAAAAACTTAGCAACCACATATAATCCAAAAGAATTCGAAGAAAGAATTTATAAAAATTGGGAAGAAAAAAAATATTTTACATCAATAATTGATAAAAATAAGAAGCCTTTTTCTATAGTTATGCCACCACCAAATATAACAGGAAAGCTTCATTTAGGTCATGCACTTGATAATACACTTCAAGATATGCTTATAAGATTTAAAAGAATGCAAGGATACTGTACTTTATGGTTACCAGGTCAAGACCATGCTTCTATTGCAACTGAAGTTAAAGTTGAAAACGAACTTTTAAAAGAAGGTTTAGTTAAAAAGGAAATGGGAAGAGAAGCTTTCTTAGAGAAGGTTTGGGAATGGTCTGATGAATATAGAGAAACTATAAGAAAACAACTTAAAAAAGTTGGAGTTTCTTGTGATTTCTCTAGAGAAGCTTTTACTATGGATGAAAATTTAAATAAAGCAGTTAGAACTGTTTTTGTTAATCTTTATAAAGAAGGATTAATATATCAAGGAAATAGAATAACTAACTGGTGTCCAAAGTGTACAACAGCTCTTTCAGATGCTGAAATAGAGTATGAAGAAAAAGAAGGAAGTTTTTGGCATATAAATTATCCATTAGCCGATGGTTCAGGAGCTTTAGAGATAGCAACTACAAGACCAGAAACTTTATTAGGAGATACAGCAGTAGCTGTAAATCCAAATGATGATAGATTTAAACATCTTATAGGAAAAACATTAAAATTACCTCTAACAGAGAGGGAGATTCCTATAGTTCCAGATGACTATGTTGATATTGAATTTGGAACTGGTGCTGTTAAAATAACTCCAGCACATGATCCTAACGACTTCCAAGTAGGTCTTAGACATAACTTACCTCAAATAAGAGTTATGGATGATCATGGTGTTATTAATGAGTTAGGTGGAAAGTACCAAGGCTTAGATAGATATGAAGCTAGAAAGCAAATGGTTAGCGATTTAGAAGAACAAGGATTATTAGTTAAGGTTAAACCACATACTCATAATGTAGGAGTACATGATAGATGCAGAACAGTAGTTGAACCTATAATATCAAAGCAATGGTATGTTAAAATGGAATCTTTAGCAAAACCAGCTATAGATGTAGTTAAAAATAATGAAACTAAATTTGTACCAGAAAGATTTGATAAGATATACTTTAACTGGATGGAAAATATTCAAGATTGGTGTATATCAAGACAATTATGGTGGGGACATAGAATTCCAGTTTGGCACTGCACAGATTGTAGAGAAATCATAGTTGAAGTAGATACTCCTACAGTATGTCCTAAGTGTGGATCTAAGCACTTACATCAAGAGGAAGATGTACTAGATACTTGGTTCTCTTCAGCTTTATGGCCTTTCTCAACATTAGGATGGCCTAATAAAACAGATGATTTAGAATATTTTTATCCAACAAACGTATTAGTTACAGGATATGATATTATATTCTTCTGGGTTGCAAGAATGATATTCTCAGGAATAAAAAATATGGATAAAACTCCATTTGATACAGTTTTAATGCATGGTATCATAAGAGATTCTGAGGGTAAAAAGATGAGTAAATCTTTAGGTAATGGGGTTGATCCGTTAGAAGTTATAGATGAATATGGAGCAGATGCTTTAAGATTTATGCTTGTAACAGGTAACTCACCAGGAAATGACATAAGATATATTCCTGAAAGAGTTGAATCTGCTAGAAACTTTGCAAATAAGATGTGGAATGCTTCAAGATTTGTTATGATGAATCTTGATAAAGATATAATGAATAAATATGCTGATTGCAAGGAATATAGTTTAGCAGATAAATGGATACTTTCAAGAATGAATACATTAGTTAAAGAAGTAACTGAAAATATGGAAAAATATGAGCTTGGAATTGCTCTTCAAAAGGTATATGATTTCATGTGGACAGAGTTCTGTGATTGGTATATAGAACTAGTTAAGGGAGTTTTATATGGTGAAGATGAAAAGCAAAAAGGCATAGTTTACAATGTTTTAAATGATGTTCTGCAAACTGGACTTAAGCTATTACATCCTGTAATGCCATTTATAACTGAAGAAATATACACTACTTTAACTGATGGCGAGTCAATAGTAATTTCAAATTGGCCAGAATACAATGAAAGCTTAAATGATGAAAAAGCAGAAAAAGATATGGACTTTATAATTGAAGCTATTAAAGGATTAAGAAATGTAAGAGCTGAAATGAATGTTCCACCATCAAGAAAAGCTAAAGTAATTAGTTATACTACAGATGAATCAAAAGATGCATTCTTATCTGGAGTTCACTATATAGAAAAGCTAGCATCGGCATCTGAAGTATCATTTATAGAAGATAAGTCTATGGTTCCAGAAAATGCAGTATCACTAGTTGTTAAGGGTGGAGAATTATTTATGCCGCTTTTAGATTTAGTAGATAAAGAAAAGGAACTTGAAAGACTAAATAAAGAAAAGAAAAAGCTAGAAGGAGAAGTAGAAAGAATAGATAAGAAATTATCTAACCAAGGCTTCGTAGCTAAAGCACCTCAAGCAGTAATTGATGGTGAAAAAGAAAAGAGAGAAAAATATCAAGAAATGCTAAAAGCAGTTTTAGTTAGAATAGATACTTTAAAATAGGAGATATAATTTTACAATAATAAAATAAAATTCATTGCTATACAACATTAATAGAATTTATTTATTATAAAAAAAGTTGTTTCCAATTTATAGTATTTAGTTTATAATATTTAAGATAAAAGATTTAATAAGATAAAAGGCACTAAAGGCTCTAGCTTAAGCTAGAGCCTTTAGTGTTTAAATGCCTAGGAAAGTATAAAAATTTAAAGTTTTCAAAATGTGATTATAGAAGACTTTTAGTAATTAAATGTGGGAAAGTAGATTTATTTTATACTTTCCTTACCTTCAGTTTGTATGTGGACATATGTAAGTTTACGGTGACTTGGAGTGGAACGACGGAATAAGTAAACTTACATATGTCCACTTTTTTATTAAAACATCTGTAATATAGTATTTGCTAAAGTACTGCTTGGATCTTTTTCAATAACTTCTTCAGCAATTTTTATTGCATCATAAGTTTTTATAAAGTTATTAGGAAGTGTTGAAAAAATAAGAAACCATTCTTTATACTTAAGTTCATCTTTATATTTTAAGGCTTTATTTATATGATTAAATGCTAGGTCTTCATATGACAAAGGTGTCAAAATAATAAAAATAAAATAAGACATTAAATAATGCGAATATGCTAGTTCCTCATAATGTTTTTTGTTTTCAAAAAAATTTATTTTATTAACCAACCAAAAGTAAAAGTTTGTTTGCATATAGTAGTCATAAGATTTAAGTTCAATTAATTTTTCTTCATCTATTTCAAAAATAGAAATTTTATCTAAATTTAATTTTAATGCTTCATTTAAATTATTCATAATAAGCTCCTTCTAGATTATCTATTTATTATTTTAAATTATCTTAATATAAAATACAATTAATATAAAATAATAACATAAGCTTTAATATTGACAAAAAAAATTAAAAGTGATAAAAGTAGGTTAATTAATAAAGAGTAGAAAGAGTGGATATGTCTATGACGGGATGGATAATTTACAATGGAACATTAAATATTTCCAAAATAAATAAGCTTGTAAAATCCTTAGTAATTGAAGCAGAAAAATTAGATATAAAATTAGAGGCAGTTAAAAATACAGAAATAATATCTATGTATAATAATGAAGGTAAAGCTGAACTTTTATATTTAAAGGAGCTGCCTAATCCAAGATTTATCATATTTTGGGATAAAGATGTATTATTAGCAAAACACTTAGAAAAGATGGGATTAAAGGTCTTTAATTCAAGTAAATCAATAGAATATTGTGATCATAAGGGATTAATGCATTTAAAACTTTCTAATAATAAAATCCAAATGCCGCGAACTATATTATCCTCAATGGTTTTTAATTATTCATTAAACAATGAAGATTATTTATTGAAATGTTATGAAGAACTCGGAGAAGATATAATAATAAAAGAATCAAATGGTTCTTTTGGAATGCAGGTATATTTAATAAATAGCAAGGAAGATTTTATTAGAAAAGTTAGTGAGCTAAATAAGAGAAATGTAGACTTTATTATGCAAGAAAATATTAAAAGTAGTTATGGTAGAGATATAAGAGTAAATATAATAGGAAATAAAGTAATAGGGGCTATGCTTAGAAAGTCAGACAAAGACTTTAGAGCAAATATATCTCAAGGCGGAAAGGGAAAGTTGATAGACTTAACTAAGGAACAAGAAGAGCTTGCATTAAAAGCACACAAGGCATTAGGTTTAGATTTTTCAGGAGTAGATTTATTATTTGGAGATAATGATAAGCCTTTATTATGTGAAGTAAATTCAAATCTAAATTTCTTAAGTTTTGAAGAACTTTGGGGAAAAAGCTTTGGAAGAGAAATATTAAAATATATATTAGAGGAATGCTTATGATAAATGGTTTAGTTATATATGATGAGAGAGATGTAGAAAAAAATAAAGGTTATATTAATTGGTTAATAGAAGATGGAAGAAAGTATGATTTAGATTTAAAACTTATTTTAACAAAAGATATTGATTATAAAAAGATAGAAGGAAAATATAAATTTGCTATAAATAGATCTAGAAATTACAATGTAACATATAATTTAGAGTTATTAAGTATTAAAGTTTTTAATAAATATAAGTTTTGTAAATTGGGAAATGACAAATTAGAAGCATATAATTTTATAGAATCTTTAAATATAAGATATCCAAGAATCTATAGATGTTTAGAAGATATTGATAAGAGCAAAAATATAATAGAAAAACCTAAAAATGGACATGGTGGAATAGGTATTAATATACTAAATGAATTTGATAATTTAGATTTTAATAGAAATGTATATCAAGAATTTATTGAAGATTACATAGGAGATATAAGATTTTACATAATAGATAATAAAATAGTTAACTGTGTAATAAGAAAACCACAAAAAAATAATTTTTTATCTAATTTTTCTAAAGGGGGAAATGTAAAGTTATATAATTATTCATCTAAAGAAGAAAAAGTATTAGATAAAATATTAAACAATATAGAAATAGATTTTGGTGGAATTGACTTTTTACTTTTAGAAAATGGTGAAATACTATTTAATGAATTTGAAGATGCAGTTGGTAGTAGGATGTTAAGCTATTTAGGAGTAAATAATACAATAGAATTATTTTTAAATCATATATCAAAAGATCTAAAAGGAATGAGACAGGTATGAAGAATTTAAAGGCATTAAAATATTTAGAAGAATTAAGAAAATTAGGCTCAAGTTATGGATTAGAACGTACAGAAAGATTATTAGAGTTACTTGGAAAACCACATAAAAAACTAAAGCTTATACATATAGCTGGAACAAATGGAAAAGGTTCAACTTCAGCAATAATAGGGAAGGTTCTTATTGAACATGGATACAAAGTAGGTTTTTTCAATTCACCACATTTAGAAGAAATAGAGGAAATCATAAGAGTAAATGAGGACAATATACCAGAAGAGGATTTAGTAAGCTTATTAGAAGAAGTAAAACCATATGTTAATAAAGTGGTAGAAGAAGGATATAAACATCCAACAGAATTTGAAGTTTTAACTTGTATAATGTTCTTATACTTATATAGAAAAGAAGTTGATTTTGGAATAATAGAAGTAGGGCTTGGAGGTAGATTAGATTCAACAAATGTTATTATACCAATATTATCAATAATAACTTCTATAAGCTTAGATCATACAAATATTTTAGGGAATACAATAGAAGAAATAACTAATGAAAAAGCAGGTATAATAAAAGAAAATATTCCAGTTATAACTTGTAATCAAATAAATGAAGCTATTGAAATTATTAAAAAAAGGGCTTTATTAACTAAATCTAATTTAATTGTTGTAGATTCAAAAAATTACACACTATTAGAAATAGTAAATGATGATATTCAATATCAAAAGGTTTCAATAGATAATAATAATAAGTATATTTTAGATTTACCTTTACTTGGTAAGCATCAAATTATTAATTTAGCCTTAGCAATTAAAGGGTTGGAAGAACTTCATAATTTAAATTATATAAAATTAAATTATGATAAGTTATATTCTGGTGTGAAAAGTGTTAGATGGAAGGGCAGACTTGAAGTATTAAGAAAAAATCCATATGTAGTAATTGATGGAGCTCATAATATTTCAGGAATTGAATTTCTTAAAAGTAATATAAAAGAGTATTTTAAATATAAAAATATATATTTAATACTTGGAATTTTAGCAGATAAAAATGTTGAGGAAATGGTAAAAATAATAGCACCATTAGCTACTGAGGTTTATACTGTTACAGCAAATTCAATAAGAGCGAAGAATGCAAATGAATTAAAAGATGTAGTATTAAAATATAATGAAAATTGCATTGCTTTTAATGAGTATAATAAGGCAATAGAATTAGCATTAAGTAAAGCAAAAAAAGATGATTTAATAATTGCTTCAGGATCACTTTATATGATAGGAGAGATTAGAAGAATATTAAATAATATATAAGTATTACAAATAATCCAATATATTAGATAAATTCTAGTGTAATTAGTAAAATAAAATTTTACTAATTACACTTATTTAATATTTAGTAAGATAATATTATTAATACTATTTAATGATATTAAATAGAATATACAATAACATTCTATTTTTTTGAGAATAAATATAACAATAATGATATTTTAGAATGAAAAGGTTTATTTGTTTTTATAAATATGATAGTATTTTATTAATTATAGATTAAGGAGGCTTTTAACATGGCAAAACATTTACACATAATGGCTAATGAAGGAGCTATAGCAGAAACAGTATTATTGCCAGGAGATCCACTAAGAGCTAAATTCATAGCTGAAAATTACTTGGAAAATCCTGTTTGTTATAACGAAGTTAGGGGAATGTATGGTTATACTGGTACATATAAAGGTAAAAGAATCTCAGTACAAGGCACAGGAATGGGGTTACCATCACACTCTATTTATGTAAACGAATTAATTCAGTTTTATGGTGCAAAAAGACTTATTAGAATTGGCTCAGCAGGTTCAATGAATGAAGATGTTAATGTAAGAGATATAGTTTTGGCTCAAAGTGCATCAACGAACTCAGGAATAAACAAAAGAAGATTCAAAGGAATGGATTATGCTCCAACAGCAAATTTTGAGCTTTTATTAGAAGCATATAATAAAGGAAAAGAAAAAGGTTTAAATATTAAAGTAGGAAACGTATTGTCTTCGGATTTATTCTATGATGACACTAATGTAGGAATAAAGTTATGGGCTGATTATGGTTGTTTAGCTGTAGAAATGGAATCAGCTGAATTATATACACTTGCAGCAAAATATGGAGTTGAAGCTTTATCTATACTTACAATTTCTGATCATATATTTAAAGGAATAGAAACTACTCCTGAAGAAAGACAAAAAAGCTTCACTGATATGATGGAAATAGCATTAGAGTTAGCAAAATAAATATATAAGTAAGATTAGTTTTAGGCAGTAGGAAGTTTATCCTACTGTCTTTATTTAATAATTAAATTAATTATCTATATATAATAGAGATAAATATATTTAAAATATACTTTTTAAATATATTAATTAGATATAAAGATATTTAATGCTATATAGATAGTAAAATATAAATTATATATATTAAATTTGTAAATAATATATTTTAGAAAGAAGGTGAGAAAATGATAGATATTGCGCTATTAGGTTGTGGTGGAGGAATGCCTATGCCAAATAGAAACTTATCAGCACTATTTATAAATTATAGAGGAAGAAAAATATTAATAGATTGTGGAGAAGGTACTCAAGTTACTATACGAAAAATGGGGCTTGGATTTAAAGCTATAGACATAATTATTATAACTCACTTCCATGGAGATCATATAGTGGGATTGCCAGGATTATTATCTACTATAGGGAATAGTGGAAGGGAAAAGCCATTAACAATAGTTGGTCCCATAGGAATAAATAATGTGATAAATAATCTTAGAGTTATTTGTCCATATTTACCTTATGATATAAATATTTTAGAAAATCCTGATGAGTTGTATTTTAATATTACAAAGGATATGCTACAGCTATCTGAAGTTGAAAAATGTGATTTTATATTAAGATCATTAGAATTAGATCACTCTTCACCTTGTTTAGGATATAGTCTTTACTTTAAAAGAAGAAGAAAATTTGATTTAGAAAAAGCTACTTTAATGAATGTACCTAAAGTTCTATGGAGTAAATTACAAAAGGAAGAAGAAGTAATTTATAACGGAGTGAAATATGATTACACCATGGTTTTAGGAGAGGAAAGAAAAGGTGTTAAATTAAGTTTTATAACAGATACAAGACCTATCTCGAGTATTCCTATGCTAATAAAGAATAGTGATTTGTTCATTTGTGAAGGCACTTATGGAAGTGATGAGGATATAGAAAAAGCTATAAAAAATAAACATATGACTTTTAAAGAAGCTGCTATTTTAGCAAATAAGGGTGAAGTAAAGGAGTTGTTACTAACTCATTTCAGTCCTGCAATGGTAGAGCCTAAAGAGTTTAGTGAAAATGCCCGTGAAATATTTGAAAGTTTAATAATTGGAGAAGATGAAATGGTAAAAACCTTAAAGTTTACTGAGTAAACTTTAAGGTTTTATTTTATATAATTAATAAGACTTTTTATTACTAATTGCTTGCAGCGGAAGCAGCAGCCGCAGCCGCAGCTGAGGCCGCTGCTATTTGCATTATAATAACTATATTTAGAGATATGTTATTAGTTGTTTCAATTAATTTTTCCTTTATTAAAGAATCACTATTTTCAATAGACTCTAAAGAGAGTAATGAAGCTATAATCATATGCCTTACAGTTGAACCTAAAGTAAATGTTCCGAAACCAGATTGTTTTTTTAGAAATTTATCAGTTGAAATTAAATTTTGAGCAAATTCTTCATAATCATTAATTGTTAAAGCCGCAACACCTAGTATAGGAAGAGAATAACCTTTTAAAGGAATAGAATGTTTTCTTAAGGTTTTATCTAATAAAATAACTTTATTGCATTTTTCTTGTGAGAATCCATCAAAAAGAGATAGTATGTGAGAAAGAGCTTGAAGATTATTACCAGAATAAAAACCATTATTTTTTAAAATATTATAGCACTCTTCCATATCAATAAATGTTTGATCTAAATTATAAGAAGTTGTAGCAATAAGAGCAGCAGCGCAAATATCATCTTGCCCAGTTAAAAATAGATGGTTTTTTTTCATAATATCATAAGCTTTTCTAGTATTTTCAACTAATAAGTCAACATCTATTGTATTTTTATAATTATAAATTATTTGTGATGCTAAAACTAAAAATTGATTATTAAAAAAATGATTTTTTAATTTGTTATATATAATGGTTATATCTTTAAAACTTTCTTCTGGATTATCTTGTATAGATAAATTAATTGCAGTAGTTAGAAGGTTATTTCCTCTAAAATTAGAGAAAAAAGAAGAATTATTTTTTATTAAATCTATGCAGTTATTTATTTTTTCTACATCAACATCTATATTTCTTAAGGTTAGGTTTAAGGCATTACATCTTTTAAATATACCCATTCCAAAGGTAGATTTTACATTTTCTAAGTTATTACTATTTTTAATAAGTAAATCTAATTTATTGTCTATCATAAATATTCATTCCCTTCAAAAATTTACTAATTATATAATAAAGGAAAAATAAAATAAATTCAACATAAAAGCTGCTTTATATAATAAACTATAACTTATAATAAGATATTTGATTTTATATTAGTGCTGTTTGTGTATCCTTTTATTAGTGATATAATGGTAAGAAGTAGTAAATTTAGAGGGAGTAGATAAAATGAGAAAGAATAATAAAGTTAAATTAGGCATTTTCCTTATAGCTACTATGTTTTTAACATTTACAAGCTGTAAATCAAATGTAGAAGAGTCTAAACAAGAAACAAAAGAAAAGAAGGAAATAAATTTAGTAGTGCCAAATGGAGTTCCATCAACATCTATATCAAAAATGATTAAAGAAAATATACAAGTAGATAATAATTATAATATTATCTATTCTATAGAAAATACTTCAGATACATTAGCAACTTCAGTAATGAAGGGAGAACCCGATATAGCAATAGTTCCGTCAAATCTAGCTGCACAAGCTTATAATAAGAATTTAGGTTATAAGTTAGTTGGTACAACAGGTTGGGGATCATTATATTTGATCTCAACTGAAGGAAAAATTAGTTTTAATGATATTAGAGGTAAAGAGATTTATAATATAGGAAAGGGCTTAACTCCAGATATAGTTTTTAAAACTCTTTTAAAGGAAAGCGGAATTAAAGAGGATGAAGTTATATTAAGTTATGTAGGTGGGCCAACTGAGTTAGCACCTACTATACTAGGGGGAAAAGCAAAGTTTGCAGTTGTTCCAGAGCCTGTGCTAACAACTATAATTAATAAGAATACTAATATAGAAGTAATAGCTAATTTAAATGATTTATGGAAAGATAAATTTGATAGCAATAAGGGATTTCCTCAAGCTAGTATAATTGTTAAAGAAGATTTAATAAATAATAGTAAAGATTTTCTTGATAAATTAATGAGCGAAATAGATTTATCTACAAAATGGGCAAATGAAAACAATGGTGAAGCAGCTAAGTATTCTGTAGAAAATGGTTCACAAGTAGATGTAAGTGTATTAGAAAAATCAATAAAAAATAGTAATATAAACTTTTCAAAAGCAAAAGATAGCAAGAAAGAATATTTAGATTACTATAAAATTCTAGAAAGTGAAAATCCAAAATCAATAGGAGAAAAAATTCCAGATGAAGACTTCTTCTATTAAAAATCAAAAAATTATATTTATATCTCTACTTGTTTTAGTAGGGATATGGGTACTATTATCAAATAAAATAAATAATTCTATTTACTTACCTAAAGTAAGTGAAATATTAAAAGAAATATTTAACATAGGGAAAGAAAAATATTTTTTGTTAAATATAGGTAATTCGTTATTGAGAGGCTTTATAAGCTTTATACTGGCATTAATAATAGCTATTATCTTAGGTATAGTATCAGGCTTTAATAAATTTATATATAATTTTTTATATCCTGTTAATTCCATATTAAAGTCAATTCCAACAATAGCTTTTATACTTATAGCTTTAATTTGGTTAAATAAAAATTATGCACCCTATTTAATTGGATTTATTATGGCTTTTCCAGTTTTGTATGAGTGTACAATTAATTCAATAATAAATGAAAATAAAGATTTAATTCAAATGGCAGAAACCTTTAAAGTTAAGTTTATTTATAAATTATTAAATATATATTTTCCAAAGATAATAATTAATATTTCATCTATAGCGACATCTACCTTTTCATTGGTGTTAAAAGTTGTAATTGCAGGAGAAGTGTATGGACAACCACTATATGGAATAGGAACTGCTATTCAAGGAGAAAAGATAAATTTTAATACAGCAGGAATATTTGCATGGATAATTATAGTTGCTATACTTTGTTATATAACTGATAAAATAATTATATATGTTTTAAATAAAAGCATTAAAGGGAGAAGGTATATACTTGATTAAATTTAATAATATTAATATTAACTTTGAAGAAAAAGTATTGTATAAAGATTTTTATATAGATTTTAATAAAGATTCTATAAATTTTATAATGGGTGAGTCTGGCATAGGAAAAAGTACTTTGCTTAATTATATAAAGGATGAATTAATATTAAGAGGATTCAATGTTAGTGCTGTTTTTCAAGAAAATAGATTAATACCATGGATAAATATTTATAAAAATCTAGAATTTGTTATAAAAGATAATTTTCATAAAGAAATTAGAAAAGAAAAAATAGATGATATATTAGAAAAAATGAATTTATCAAATTGTAAAAAGCTTTATCCACATGAATTAAGTGGAGGAATGAGACAAAGAATAAATATAGCTAGAGCAATGTTATATGATGGTGATGTATTTATTATGGATGAACCATTTAAAGGCTTAGATAAGGAGAATAAAGAAAATATTATTAAGGTAGTAAGAGAATATTTTTCTGAAAAAAGAAAAACTGCCATAATAGTAAGTCATGATTTAAATGAAGCAAGAGAAATCGGTGATAAAATAATATTATTTAAAAATAATCCAGTAGAAAAAGAAATAATTAAAAATAATTGAAAAGAGGTGTCAATCACTTCTTTTTTTATTATCTAAAACTCCATATAAATTGAAATTTTAGACAATAATATGCTTTAAAGAAGGAATATGGCAAAAGATATAGAAGTATTAAATAAACGGATAAAATTTTCCTTAAAGAGATTTTGGCATTAATTATTTAATCAATATAGGGGTGAGAATTTAATGTACAGTGTTGGAATAATAACAAGTAGTGATAAAGGATATAAGGGTGAAAGAGAGGATAAAAGTGGAGCTGTAATCAGAGATATAGTTGAGAAAGCAGGCTTTAATGTAAAAAAACAAATTATTTTACCTGATGATAAAGAAATGCTAAAAAAAGAATTTATTTGTATGAGTGATGTGTTAAAGGTTAATTTAATTTTAAGCACAGGAGGAACAGGCTTTTCTAAAAGAGACATAACTCCAGAAGCAACTAAAGAAATAATTGATAGAGAAGCACCGGGGATATGTGAAGCTATAAGATGTTATAGCCTTCAAATAACTAAGAGAGCTATGCTTTCAAGGGCAGTATCAGGAATAAGAGGAAATACATTAATAGTGAATTTACCTGGAAGCCCTAAGGCTTGTATGGAAGCATTAGATTTTATATTAGATGAATTAAAGCATGGATTAGGTATATTGATAGGTGAAGAGCAAGAATGTGCAAGAAAATAATTAGTTTTTCTGACTATGGCCTTTTACCATGTTATGGAGAACAAGAGTAATAACTATGTAAATAAATATAAGGCTTTTATTTAAAACTCAGGAGGAATAAAAATGAAAAATAAATTAACCCATTTTGATAATAATGGTAATGCAAAAATGGTAGATATATCTGAAAAAAAAGAAACTGAGAGAGTGGCCATTGCTGTATCCAAAATAAAAGTTAGTAATGAAACTTTAGAACTTATAAAGAATGGGAAAATAGGTAAGGGAGATGTTCTAGGTGTAGCTAGAGTTGCGGGGATAATGGCTAGTAAGCAAACATCTAATTTAATACCTATGTGTCATCCTTTGCTAATTTCTAGTTGTAATATAGATTTTGAAATAAATAATGAAGAAAGCTTTATTGAAATAAAATCAACAGTAAAAATAGTAGATAAAACAGGAGTTGAAATGGAAGCTTTAACTGCAGTTACAGTTGCAGCATTAACTATTTATGATATGTGTAAGGCAGTTGATAAAAGAATGGTTATAGAAAGTACTCACTTACTTAAAAAAACAGGGGGGAAGAGTGGAGAGTTTAATTTTTTTAATGACAGCTCTTCAAAATAATATGAAAGATAAATTAGGAAGAGAAATAGATTACTTAAGAGTTTCACTAACTGATAATTGTAATTTAAGATGTATCTATTGTATGGAAGAGAAAGAAAATACATTCCTTAAAAGTGAAGAAATGTTAACTGATGATGAAATTTATAAAATAGTTCTTGAAAGTTCAAAATTAGGAATAAAAAAAATTAGATTTACTGGAGGAGAGCCTTTATTAAGAAAAGGAATAGTTGAAATAATTGATAAAATAAATAAGATAGATGAGATAGAAGAAATATATTTAACCACAAATGGAATATTACTTGAAGATAAATTAGATCAATTAGTGAAAAGTGGTTTAACTGGAGTTAATATAAGTTTAGATTCTTTAAGAGAAGATAGATTTAGAACATTAACAAGAGTGGGAGAGTTAAAAAAAGTATTATCAGCAATTAATAAATGCTTATTGTTAGGGATTAATGTTAAGATAAATACTGTTATGATAGATGGAATTAATAATGATGAAATATCAGATTTTATAAAACTAACAATAGAAAAACCTATAGATGTAAGGTTTATAGAGCTTATGCCTATTGGAGTAGGAAATAGATATAAAGGTATAATTAATAAAGATATATTGAATATTATAAAATCTAAATATGATAATTTTGAAGAAATTAAGGAAAATAAAAATGGTGGACCAGCAAATTATATTAAAATTAGTAATTCAAAGGGAAAAGTTGGATTTATAAGTGCAATAAGTAATTGTTTTTGTAATCAATGTAATAGAATTAGAATAACTCCAGAAGGATTTTTAAAACAATGTCTACATTTTAATTATGGAGTTGATTTAAAAAAGATGCTTAGAAGTGGTGCTTCAGATGAAGAGTTAATTATAGCTATAAAGAGTAGTATTTATAATAAACCTGAGAAACATTTATTTATGAAAAAAAGTAATAATAAAGAACTAAAATCTATGAATCAAATTGGAGGATAATAATATGGGGAAGGTTTTAGCTATATGTACAAGTAAGAATAAAGGAACTTTGAAAAAAGAAATTACTGAAGCTAACTTTATAAAGGAGTTTGGTATTGAAGGTGATGCTCATGCAGGAAAATGGCATAGACAAGTGAGCTTACTAGCTTTTGAAAAAATTGATGAATTTCGGAAAAAAGGTGGGAACGTTGATTTTGGAGCATTTGGAGAAAATCTAGTTATAGAAGGAATAGAATTAGATAAGCTTCCAATAGGACAAATGCTAACAGTAGGGGATGTATTATTAGAAGTAACTCAAATTGGGAAAAAGTGTCATGATAAATGTGCTATATATTATCAGGTTGGAGAATGTATAATGCCAAAAAATGGAATATTTACTAGAGTGCTAGAAGGTGGAAAAGTTAGAGTTGGGGATCAGTGTATTTTATTAGAGAACGATAAAAAAATAATTAGTTTGTAAATGCTTAATATAAATTAATAATTAAAAATAGATTATATCATAATAATGATATAATCTATTTTTTAGAATTTTTTTAAAAGCTATTCACAAATCTTTAAAAATAGAGTATTATATAACTATAAACAAAACATATCGGAATAGTAGGAGAAGAAGAGAGGAGAGGTTAAAATGAAAATAGCAAAAAGTCTAGTAGAATTAATAGGAAATACACCATTGTTAGAGTTATCTAATTACAATAATGAAAATAAAGTATTAGCAAATATTATAGGAAAATTAGAATATTTTAATCCAGGTGGAAGTGTAAAAGATAGAGTTGGATATGGAATGATAATTGATGCAGAGAAAAATGGAATATTAAATAAAGAATCAGTCATAATAGAACCAACAAGTGGTAATACAGGAATTGCATTAGCTTTTGTAGCGGCAGCAAAGGGATATAGGCTTATTTTAACAATGCCAGAAACTATGAGTTTAGAAAGAAGAAATCTTTTAAAGGCTTTAGGAGCAGAATTAGTTCTTACACCTGGAGCGGAAGGGATGAAAGGTGCAATAGCTAAAGCAAATGAACTTAAAGATACTATAGAGAATTCAGTTATTCTTCAACAATTTGAAAATCCATCAAATCCAGATATTCATAGAAATACAACAGCAGAAGAAATTTGGAGAGATACTGAAGGTAAAGTTGATATATTTGTAGGTGGAGTTGGAACAGGGGGAACTATTACTGGTGTAGGAGAGGTACTAAAAGCCAAAAATCCTAATGTTAAAATAATAGCGGTTGAGCCGAAAAATTCTCCAGTTATATCTGGGGGAAAACCAGGACCTCATAAAATACAGGGTATAGGAGCAGGATTTATACCAAAAAATTTAAATGTATCAATTATAGATGAAGTTATAGCTGTTGAAAATGAAGATGCATTTAATACTTCAAAGAATATTGCTAGAACAGAAGGATTATTAGTTGGAATATCAGCAGGAGCTGCTATATTTGCAGCAACAGAACTAGCAAAAAGAGAAGAAAATAAAGGTAAAAATATAGTAGTTCTTTTACCAGATACAGGTGAAAGATATTTATCGACAGATTTGTATAAATAATTGTAATAAAGTCATTGCTATTTATAGTAGTGGCTTTTATTATTAAATATATAGAATAAAAAGAAAAAGGTGATTATGTGAAAATTTCAACCAAAGGAAGATATGGAATTAGAGCACTTGCAGATTTAGCTATTAATATGAATTGTGAAAATGTAAGTATAAAAACAATATCTGAAAGGCAAAATATTTCAGAGAGATATTTAGAACAGATATTTTCATTGTTAAGAAAAGGTGGAATTATTGTAGGAAGAAAAGGTGCTCAAGGCGGATATACACTAGGTAAAAATCCAAGTGAACTAACTATAAGTGAGATATTAAAAGTTTTAGAGGGTGAAAATATATTTATAGATATAAATGATGATGAGGAAAATGAACTAGAAGATTTTATAAATAAAAGTTTATGGAAAGATATAAATTGCATTATAAGCAAGTATTTCTCATCAATTACTTTAGAAGATTTAATTAATGATTATAAAAAATCAAAAGATACTATTATATATTATATATAGTAAATTAGTCTAATAATGAATGAAAATAGTATAATTTATTAATATAACTATTTCTTATAAAATTATATGGTTACTTAGAGCTAATTCTCAATTAAAGTTTATCATAGTGATTTTTTAGGTAAATTAATAAAAGAAAAACTGTAAGCATACTAAGCTTACAGTTTTCCTTTTATTAAAAGTATTTAGCATCTAATTCATTTGAAATTGCCATATTATAAATGTATGAGTTACAAATTTCTAAAATAAAAGCTTCCTTTTCTTCATTTGATAGCTTAAGTGAGTTTAACATATTATGATAATTCATAACATAAGCTCTCATATCTCCAAGATCCTTATATTGATAATAATTTAATCCATCTTCAGTGACATTATAAAAATCTTTCAATAAAGAATAAAATGTTCTTCCACCAAATAAATCGGCTAAGAATCTTGTATAAGCATGAGCAATTATTAAATTAGGATTTTGTGTAGAAACACTATTTATTCTATCAACATAAGAAAGTGTAGAAGACAAAGGTTTTAGGGATGATGTATCACCTAAAAGTGTTTCTAAATCTTTTTTTATTAAATGAGATCTATACAATTCTTTTGTTACAAATGGGCTTACAGCCTCTAAATCATTAAACTTATCAAGGTTATTTTCTATAACTTCATATACGTAATATAAGTTAAATAAATATTCAGCATAACTCTCTTTAGTTGCATTTTTATCAAGTAGTCTTCTTGTGAAACCAGTACTCTCAGCAGCTTTATGCAATGTATTGCTTCTATCTCTAATTTCTATCATTAAATTATTCATAATTAACACTCCTCATAAAAAATATTATATAAAAATAATTATTAATTAATTTTATGTATTAATAATAGTATTTTTACTATAATTAAGCAAATCGATTTTAAGCTTAAATTTAATAGTATTTTGCTTAAATGTATAATTAAGATAAAATATTATTAATTTTCTTGATCATAGTTCATAATAATACTGGAATGAACATTGTTCAAATAAATTATATTAAATTCAGCCCATATGTAGTATTAATTATTTAAAATATTTTTATGCTCTTATATTTAAAAGTCTATATAAAAATATTTATCTGTTAATGTTTATATATATCTTTTAAATTTAAAAAGAATATATATAATTTGATTATTATTTTAATTAAGATAATTACAAAATTTTAAAATACTGATAATTTGAAGAAACACTAGAATAAGTTATGGTTATTGTAAGAAAATAGCTATAATGATATAATGTAATTGATTTCAAAAGGATGGATGGTGGTTCTTATGAATAAAAAAAATTTATCAAAATTTTTGGTTGTTTCTTTAACTAGTCTAATAATTGCTTTAAGTTTAGGACAGTTTATTTCGATTTTTCAAGGGTACCATTTTAGAGACATAATTTTTGTAGAAGGAATAGCAGTATTAATGA
Source organism: Clostridium sp. LS3 (assembly GCF_055330225.1). Classification (NCBI taxonomy): domain Bacteria; kingdom Bacillati; phylum Bacillota; class Clostridia; order Eubacteriales; family Clostridiaceae; genus Clostridium; species Clostridium sp. LS3. Next base: position 2,415,615 of record NZ_CM143921.1, on the reverse strand, counting down.
TGGGATTATTTTCTTCAATAGGAGGCAATCCTATGAGTTTATCTCTTCAAGATTTGGGTCAAATTAATCCTCAGTGGTTAGCTAACATAAGCTTAGAAACCAATGAAATCGATAGAAAAAGAATAGTTGATTCATGTAAAGTTACTTTAAATATTGATATAATTAATATTTCTTTAATGTTAAGCGGAATAATCACATTAATAATAAGCTTTATATTATAAAATTAATTATGTAAACTAAAAGGAGTAAATATTCTATGGAGAGAATATTTACTCCTTTTATAATAATTTAAAAGTTTTAATAATATATTAATAAATATATATTATAGAAAGGAAATAGAATTGAAGGTTAAAAAAATATATTTAATAGTAACAGTAATATTATTAATAATTATTATAGTAATACTTTCAAGAGATGCTATAAGATCTTATTTTAAAATAAGCTATAGAAAGTTTTACAATATAGATATTGATGATAATCAATTAAATATACTAGAGAAAAATTTAAATATTATAAACTTAGATTACAAATGGAAAGAAAATTTAGAACTAAGCAATATACCAGACAAGATAATATATCATCATACTGCAAGAAGTATATGGGGTCCTGAAGATATAAATGAATATCATAAGGAAAAGGGATGGAAAGGAATAGGATATAATTATTATATAAGAAAAGATGGAAGAATTTATTCTTGCAGACCAGAAAATGCAGAAGGAGCACATACAAAAGGTGAAAATAATACTTCTATAGGAATATGCTTGGAAGGGAACTTTGAAGAAGAACATCCAAATGAAGAGCAGTTAGAAAGTTTATATAAGCTTTCAGTATATATATCATTAAAATATGATATATATAAAATTTTAGGGCATAAAGATGTATATAAAACACTTTGTCCAGGGAAAGAATTTCCTATAAAAGAGATAAGAGAAAATGTAGTTAATGAAATAAAAAACTATAATAAAAAGGAGTAGAAGTACTCCTTTTTATTATGCAGATTTTTTATATTCTTCTAGTGCTTTAGAAAGTTGATCAGGGCAAGATGTATCTTTATTTCCACATGTTATCCCCTTTAACCTAGATATTGCTTCATCAATATTCATTCCATTCACTAAAGCTGATATTCCAATAAGATTGCCAGGACAACCTCTGATAAAGTCAACGTTTTTTATAGTATTATTTTCTACATTTATATGTATTTCTGTAGAACAAACCCCTTTAGTTTTATAAACAAACATATTATATCCCTCCTTTATACAATATTGTACAAAACATATTATATATCTATATTAAGTAGAAATGAAGAGGAAATGTAGAAATATGATATAAAAGATAAAAAGTTGTCTCATTTATTTTAAGTAGGAATATATTATAAATGTACATAGTATTTAAGATATTATGAGTAGCTATAAAAGTATATAATAATCAATCTTTATAAAGTTTTAATAAATAGCTTCTAATATAAAGGAGGTGCTATATTAATGAAATCTTTAATTATTTGTAATACAGGTAGTGATTCTATAAGCAAACTATCTATAGAAAATTTTTTGAGTGAAGAAATATTTTTAACTACTGGGGAAAGACCTTTAGGACCAAGTGGTATTTGCATTAATGAAAATATAGCTTATACTGCTAATAGTTATAGTAATTCGATATCAATAATAAATATGGATACATTAAAGGAAAAAAATAGCATTTATATAGGAGCTCATCCAAATGATTTAGTAAGATATAAGGATTCTTTATATATTATATGCTCTGAATCAAATACTATTATTATTTATGATTTAAAAGAAAATAAGATTGCGTTAGAAATACATGTTAATAATTGGCCACATAATATAGAGGTATCTAAGGAACTTGGTCTAATATTTGTTTCTAACTTTCAAAGCAATAATGTATCTGTTATAGATATAAATACCAATAAGGTAATTAAAGATATAACAACTTTAGAATATCCAACTAAAATTAAAATTTCTAAGGATAAAAGATTATTATATGTATGTGAAAGTTATATGGGAGATGACAAGGAAGGTTATATTGAGGTATTTAACTTATCAAGATTAGAGTCACTAGCTAGGATAAAGGTCGGAAAGGTTCCTATAGATATTGTGGAAGATGAGGAAGGTATATATGTTTGTAATTTTGTAGATGGAACCCTTAGTATAATAAATAAACGTGATTTTAGTAATTTAAGTAAAATGAATTTAGGAGGAATGCCTAAGTCAATAGTTAAATATGGTGAAACAACATTTGTATCAGATTATTTAAATGGAAGAGTTATGTGCATTAATCTAAAGAAAAATAAAATAAAAGTCATAACAGTAGGAAAAGAGCCTAATGCTATGACTTTATATTAGTCAGAATCACTGAATAAAGAGTTCATTATTTTAGTGTAGATATCAGATGGATTGCTTTTCCATCTGTTACATAATGATAATGCTTGTTTTTTTGATGGAACAGAAACTTTAAGAGATATTAAAAGATTCTCATTTTCTAAAGCTTGTAAATTTACTATAAAAGCATTATCTTTTCCTAAAGTATAATCACTATTAATAGTTAACTCCTTTTTTATGGAATCAATCATTGAAAGAAGATAGTCATCGATTATCTTCTTTTTTATTGAAGATATTCTATCAGAGAAAAATGAAAGAACATTTGATCCGTTTTCAGTTATATAAATTAAATTTTTATCATTCACTATGTCATATCTTAAAAATTCTGATGAAACAAGTTCACTAATATATTGTTGAAGAGTAAAATAGTTTATAAAATTATTTTCCAATATAATTTCAGTTAGTTGAGTATTAGTAATAGGATATTTTAATGACTCTATTACATATAAAACTAATAACTTGTTTTCTGCTAGTTCTGCTGAGTTTTCGTACATATTAAACCTCCCTTTTAGAAAGTATATATTAATTATATCATAAATTTTACTAAGTTGATATTATAGTCATTAATATTATTTATAAAGAATATAAATAAATAACATTAATTTACAGGAGTTTTTTGTGAGAAGGAGATATAGAGTATTAATAAGTTTAGCATTATTAGTGTGCACTATGATTTTTTCTGTTTTATTTAAAGAAAATTTTAAATATGTTTTATCAGAAACATTTAATGAAGGACCTATTTATAGAGTAAACAAAGAAGAAAAAGTTTTATCCTTAACATTTGACATAAATTGGGCTGAAAAAGATGAAATTTATAACATATTAGAGATACTAGATAAATATAATGTAAAGGCAACCTTTTTTATAATGGGAGGTTGGGTTAATTATAGTGAAGAAAATAGAGAAAAGCTTGTTAATATAAAGGAGGGAGGCCATGAAATAGGAAACCATAGCTATATTCATCCTATGTTTACCAAGATAGATGAAAATAGGATGAAGGAGGAACTTGATAAAACTGATAAAATAATAGAAGAAACAGCAGCAGTTAAACCTAAATTATTTAGGTTTCCTAGTGGTGATTACAATAAAAAGTCCTTTGATTTTGTAAATAAACAAGGATATAAGTGTATTCAATGGGATATAGATTCTGTTGATTGGAAGCAAAAAGGAGCTGATGAGGAGTATAATAGAGTTATGAAAAAAATTGCTCCAGGTTCAATTTTACTTTTTCATAACAATGCAAAGTACACTCCAGGAAATCTAGATAAAATAATCAAAAAACTTAAAGAAGAAGGATATTCCTTCATACCAGTGGGTGAAATGATATATGAGAAGGATTATTATGTTGATGATAAAGGAGAACAAATAAAAAAATAAATTAAAAAATATTGAAAAATGATGATATAATGTATTATAATGGAAATGTATCCAGTGGGGTTAAAAATGCAATCGATTAAAATTATTACTAAGGGAGAGAGGGTTAATGATGGACAACTTGATGTTAAATAACAAAATTTATTTAGAGGGAACAGTAATATCAGAACTAGAATTTAGCCATGAAATGTATGGGGAAGGGTTTTATACATTTTCAATGGAGGTTATGAGACTTAGTGATTCAGTTGATGTTTTAAACATAACAGTATCAGAAAGACTTATAGCTAATATGGACTTATCTATTGGTAAAGAAATAATAGTAGATGGTCAATTGAGGTCATATAATAAGTTTGTTGATGGGTCAAATAAACTTATATTAACTGTTTTTGCAAGAAATATAGAACCTTGTATTGAAAGAAGTAAGAATCCTAATGAAATTTTCTTAGATGGGTATATATGCAAGGAACCTGTTTATAGAACAACTCCTTTTGGAAGAGAAATTGCAGATGTACTATTAGCAGTTAATAGAGCATATAATAAATCAGATTATATTCCAACAATAGCATGGGGAAGAAATTCAAGATTCTGCCAATCTTTAGAGGTTGGAGATAACATTAGAGTTTGGGGAAGATTACAAAGTAGAGAGTATCAAAAGAAAGTTAGCGATACAGATGTTATAAAGAAAATAGCATATGAAGTATCTGTATCAAAGATGGAAAGAGTTCAAAATGATAATTTAGATTTAGAACATGAAGTTAGTGAAGAAGAAGTAATGTAGTATAAAATAAAGGTGAAAAGCTTGCTTTTCACCTTTAATCATTTATTCTTTAGGAAGTTATAAAAAGTTTACTCTATGAATAACTCTTTATAGTTTCATTCCTTCAGTTTTTAAGTGCACATATGTAAGTTTGTGATGACTTGGAGCGAAGTGACGGAATAAGCAAATTTACATATGTGCACTTTTTTATAAATTATTTTCTTATAATTAAGTATGCACAAGTATGAATTTTATAGTTTCCTATATAATGTATGATTATATAGGAAACTATCAGCACTGTATTATAAAATGAGAATATAGAAATAATATATTAAGGGTATATACATAGAAAAATAATAAAATAATGATAAAGTATATTATGTTTACAATACACTTATATATAATGTACAATTTATAAAAAAAAGGAGTTGATAGAATGAAATTGGATAAAGGATTAGTTCAAGTGTACACAGGAAATGGTAAAGGTAAAACTACTGCTGCCATAGGTCAAGGAATGAGAGCCTATGGAAATGGATTAAAGATATATATGCTTCAGTTTCTAAAAGGTGGTCCAACAGGAGAATTAAAAACTATAGATGAGCTTGGAGAAAACTTCGAATTATTTAGATTTGAAAAGCCAAGAGATTTTGTTTGGAATTTAAACGAAAAAGAAAAAGAGGAATTAAAGCTTGAAATTAAAGAAGGATATAAATTTATTTTAGATACAATAAGAAATAATAAATGCGATGTATTAATTATAGATGAAATAATGGGAGTCTTATATAATAAGTTCTTAACAGTTGAAGAAGTTCTATATATTATAGATAATAAACCTACTAATATGGAACTTATTTTAACAGGAAGGGATATACCAGAAGAAATTTTAAGAAAAAGTGATTTAGTTACAGAAATGAAATGCATTAAACATTATTTTGAAAAAGGCGTAGATGCCAGAAAAGGAATAGAATATTAATTTATTAATATATAGATAAGTTAGAGAATTATATAAATAAATTACACATTTAATAATAGGTAACTGATTAGCATTATAGTAAAGCTTTTATGCTAATCAGTTTTTATAAATAGTTTATAATTATGCGTAATAATTCTATGAGAATTAGAAAATATATGTTCACTATAAACGAACAAATTTATATAATTGTCCGTGTAAATTAAAATTTAATAAATATATTCTATTAAAATAAAAGTAAATTAATAATAATTAGAAAAATGAAGGATTAATATTTATACTTGCAGAAATGAGTAAAAAAGTAAGTGTAAGCGTTTACCAATGTTTCGGGGGTTCTTTTATAAATTTTAAAAAAAAGATAGGTATTATTGATATATTATTAAAATACTGAATATAAATTTAAAATGTTAATTGACAAATTTTAATAATATAATATAATTATTAATATCTACAAAATGGAATGTGTGTAGAATGATGAATGGGGGTTGAAAACAAATGGTAAAGTATATAGGAAAGAGGCTTTTAACTAGTATAGTTACTATTTGGGCAGTTGTGACTATAGTATTCTTTCTAGTAAGAATGATGCCGGGTGGTCCATTTGATGGAGAAAAAATAACACCGGACATGAAAGCCCAGCTAAACGAAAAATATGGGTTGGACAAACCTGTTGGGGAACAATATACAATTTATATGAAGAATTTATTAAAAGGTGATTTTGGTAAATCAATGAAGTATAAAGGAAGAGACGTTTTAACAACAATAAAAAAGAGTTTCCCAAACTCAGCTAAAGTTGGTGCAGTATCAATAGTATTTTCAGTTGTAGTTGGAGTTCTACTTGGAATAATAGCTGCATTAAAAGCAGATAAATGGCCAGATAGAGTTTGTATGCTGCTAGCAACACTAGGTATAACAATACCAAGCTTTGTAATGGGAACATTTCTAATATATATATTTACAGTACAGCTTAAAGGTTTCTTACCAGCTACTGGATTAAGCAAACCTAAAAATTATATAATGCCAGTTATAGCACTTTCAGGAAGTTCAATGGCATTCATAACAAGATTAACAAGAAGTAAATTAATCGATGTATTAAAATCAGATTATATAAGAACTGCAAAGGCTAAAGGGTTAAGTGGAAAAACAATAGTATTTAAACATGCATTAAGAAATTCATTAATTCCAGTAGTTACTTACTTAGGACCATTAGTAGCAGGAGTATTAACAGGCTCTTTCGTAGTTGAAAAAATATTTGCTATACCTGGGCTTGGAAATGAATTTACTTTATCAATAACTAATAGAGATTATAGTTCATTATTAGGAGTTACAACATTTTATTGTACCTTAATAGTAATATGTAACTTACTAGTAGATATAATATACGTGTTTATAGATCCAAGAATTAAACTAGAAGGGTAAGTGGGGGTAAAGGCATGGAAGATTTAAAAATGGATTTAAATATAGATAAAGAACTATTTACTCCTTTAAGCGAAGAGGAAAAGAACTTTGAACAAATAGTTAGACCGAGCGTTGGATATTGGGCTGATGCTTGGAGAAGATTAAAAAGTAATAAAGTAGCATTGTTTTCATTAATAATGATAGGAATAATAATTTTATTTGCATCTTTAGGACCAATTATAATGCAAAAAACAATGGGATATACTTATTACGATACAAACTTACAAGCAACAGATTTAAGACCAAGTGCTCAGCATTGGTTTGGAACTGATAATTTAGGAAGAGACTTATTTGTAAGAGTAATGTATGGAGCTAGATATTCTCTTATAATTGCAGTATCAGCAGCAGCTATAAATTTAGTTATTGGTGTAGTATATGGAGGCGTTGCTGGTTTCTTTGGTGGTAGAGTAGATAATATAATGATGAGAATAGTTGACGTTTTATATGCTATACCAAATCAAATTTATGTAATCATATTAATGGCTACATTTAAGAAAGAAGGATCTTCAGGATTAACTACTATTATTCTAGCAATGGCTATTTCTTATTGGGTAGGTATGGCAAGAATAGTAAGAGGAGATATTCTTCAATTAAAACAACAAGAATTTGTATTAGCAGCAAAAGCTCTTGGAGCTTCAAAGGCAAGAATACTTTTTAGACACTTAATTCCTAACACAATGGGATCTATATTAGTAACTTTAACATTATTTGTACCACAAGCAATATTTACAGAGGCTTTCTTAAGTTTTATAGGCTTAGGTATAAACGCACCACTTGCTTCACTTGGAACATTGGCAAATGATGCTAGTGGACTTTTAAGTACAGCAGCGTATCAATTATTATTCCCAGCTGGAATGATTTGTTTAATTATATTAGCATTTAACCTATTTGGTGATGGGTTAACAGAAGCTTTAGATCCTAAGAATAAGAGATAGGAGGAATGACAGATGAGTAGATTATTAGAAGTTAAAAACTTAAAAACCTCCTTTAAAACACATATAGGTGATGTACAAGCAGTAAGAGGGGTATCATTACACTTAGATAAAGGAGAAGCTTTAGGTATAGTTGGAGAATCTGGTTGTGGTAAATCAGTTACAATGATGTCAATTATGAGATTATTAGCAGATAATGCTGTTATTGATGCGGATACTATTATGTTTAATGGAACTGATATAACTAATCCAAATGAAAAGGTTATGCAGAAAATTAGAGGAAATGAAATGGCTATGATTTTCCAAGATCCTATGACATCATTAAATCCTCTATATACAGTAGGAGAGCAACTGACAGAACATCTAATAAAGCATAAGAGGATTTCTAAGAAAGAAGCGAATGAACAAGCTATTAAGATGTTAGACATGGTAGGTATACCAAGTCCTGAAAAAAGGCTTAAGCAATATCCACATGAATTTTCAGGTGGTATGAGACAAAGAGTTATGATAGCTATGAGTCTTATTTGTGAACCAAACCTTATAATAGCTGATGAGCCAACAACAGCATTAGATGTTACAATACAAGCACAAATATTAGATTTAATGAAAGATTTAAAAGAAAAGGTTAATAGCTCAATTATCTTAATCACACATGATTTAGGAGTTGTAGCAGACCTTTGTTCAAGAATAAATGTTATGTATGGTGGAATTGTTGTAGAAGAAGGATCAGATGAAGATATATTCTACAATGGAAGACATCCATATACTTGGGGATTACTAAATAGCGTTCCTAATCCTAAAAGTGAAATAAAAGAAAAATTGACACCAATTGAAGGACAGCCACCAGATTTATTAAAACCACCAGTAGGATGTCCATTTGCAGCTAGATGTAAGTATGCAATGAAGGTTTGTATAGAGAACCAACCACCTTTATTTGAAATATCAAAAGGACATAGAGCAGCTTGTTGGTTATGTCATGAAAATGCACCAAAGGTAGAGTCACCAATAAGGAGGGAAGAATAATGGAAAATAAAAACGATGTTATTTTAGAAGTTAAAAATCTTTGCAAATACTTCCCTGTAAATAAAGGATTATTTTCCAATAAAAGCTTTGTTAAAGCTGTAGACAATGTATCATTTAGCATTAAAAGAGGAGAAACTTTAGGGTTAGTAGGAGAATCAGGCTGTGGTAAAACTACTACTGGTAGAACTATTTTAAAGCTATATGAACCAACTTCAGGACAAATAATTTTTAATGGTGAAGATATAACTAATCATAGTGAAAAGAAAATGGTTTCTTTAAGAAAGAATATGCAAATGATATTTCAAGATCCATATGCTTCTTTAAATCCAAGAATGACTGTAGGAGATATTATAGGTGAGGCTATAGACATTCATGGGTTATATAAGGGAGAAGAAAGAAATAAAAGAATTAGGTATTTATTAGATAGAGTTGGCTTAAATGGAAGTCATATAAATAGATATGCTCACGAGTTTTCAGGTGGGCAAAGACAAAGAATAGGTATTGCTAGAGCTCTTGCAGTACAACCAGACTTTATAGTTTGTGATGAACCGATTTCTGCGCTTGATGTTTCAATTCAAGCACAAGTTATCAATATGTTAGAAGAGCTTCAAGAAGAGTTTGGGCTAACTTACTTATTTATAGCCCATGATTTATCAATGGTTAAGCATATATCAACTCATATAGGTGTTATGTACCTTGGTAAAATGGTTGAAAAGGGACCAGCTGATGATGTTTATTTAAAACCTAAACATCCATATACACAAGCTTTACTTTCTGCTGTGCCAATTCCAGATCCACAGGTGGCTAAAACAAATCAAAGAATAGTCTTACAAGGTGATATACCATCACCAATAGATCCACCGCCAGGATGTAGATTTAAAGGTAGATGTAAGTATGCTAAGCCAATTTGTGGAGAAGTAGATCCAGAGCTTAAAGAAGTAGAGCAAGGTCACTTTGTAGCATGCCATTTATTTAATGATTAGGTATTTATTGCATAGGCAATTAGTATAAAGTTTATATATTAAGGGGGAAAAACAATGAAAAGCAATAAGCTAAGAAAAATTTGTGCAGTTGCACTAACGCTTGCACTTGGAATGTCTGTTTTTGCGGGTTGCGGAAAAGGTGATTCAGGTGATGGTGGAAGAAAATTAATTTATAATTTAGGTTCAGATCCAGAAACGATAGATCCAACTCTAAATACTGCAGCAGAGTCAGGAACTGTTATTGATAATGCTTTTGAAGGGCTAATGAGACTGGACGAAAATGAAAAGGCAATTCCAGGAGTTGCTGAAAAGATGGATGTTTCTGACGATAAATTAGTATATACTTTTACTTTAAGAAAGGATGCTAAATGGTCAGATGGAAAAGACGTTACAGCTAAAGACTTTGAATATTCATGGGTTAGAGCTTTAACTAAAGAAACAGCAGCAGAGTATGCATACCAATTTTTCTATATTAAGAATGCAAAAAATTTCTATGATGGAAAAGCTAAAAGAGAAGATTTAGGAATAGAAGTTGTAGATGATCATACTTTAAAGGTAACATTAGAATCACCAACAGATTACTTCCCAGAACTTACTGCATTTACAAATTATGTTCCATTAAGAGAAGATATAGTTTCAGCTAATCCAGATACATGGGCAACTAATCCAGAAACTTATGTTTCAAATGGACCTTTCAAATTAGTTCAATGGGATATGAAAGATCAATTAGTTTTTGAAAAGAATGATAATTATTGGAATAAGAAAGAAATTAAACTTCCAGGAATAGTTTATAAATTAGTTACTGACCAAAACACTGCATATTCTTCATTAAAAGCAGGGGAATTTGATATGGTTGATACAGTTCCTCCAGCAGAAATTGAAGCTGGTAAAAATGAAGGTTTAGTTACAATTTATCCAAATCTTGCAACATACATGTTAGTAATTAATGTTGGTAAGCAAGATACTATATCATCACCAGAAGTTAAAAAAGCTTTAAGCAATAAAAAAGTAAGACAAGCTTTATCACTTGCAATTGATAGAAAAGGTATAGTTGAAAAAGTTACTAAAGCAGGACAAGTTCCAGCATATAGCTATGTTCCAAAGGGAATCTTAAATGATAAAGGTGAAGAGTTTGCAAGCAAAGAATACTTTAATCCAAATCAAGCTAATACAGAAGAAGCTAAGAAGCTATTAGCTGAAGCTGGATATCCAAATGGTGAAGGACTTCCAACATTTGAATTTATGTATAATACTGAAGGATCTCACAAGGATATAGCTCAAGTTATTCAACAAGATTGGGCTAAAATTGGTGTAAAAGCTGAATTAACTAACCAAGAATGGAAGGTATTCTTAAATACAAGACAACAAGGTGGATACCAAATTGCTAGACATGGTTGGAATGGAGACTATGTTGATCCAATGACATTCTTAGATTTATTTGAAACTGGCGGCGGAAATAACGATGCAGGATTCTCAAATGCAGAATACGATAAGTTACTTGCAGATGCTAGAAAAGAAACAGATTCAACTAAGAGATGGGAAATTATGAGAAAAGCTGAAGATATACTTATGGATGAAGCTCCAATGATCCCATTATACTACTACACTAAAGTTAAGGGAGCTAAGCCAGAAGTTAAAGGCGTTAGAGTTTCAACTTTAGGACATGTATTCTTTAATAATGCATATATAGAAGAGTAAAAATAATTAATTGAAAGAAGAGTCGGAAGACTCTTCTTTTTTAATTTCCAAATCTATTAAAGTGTTGACTTGAAGATCCTTCTTTTTTGATAGATTTATGCTTAGCATTTGGATTATGATTATGACCTTCTTCAGTTATTGGAGTTTGATAATTACATTTTTCCATTCTAGCTTTCTTATTGTCAGGTTGACTATCTTTTGCCATAATTAAACCTCCTTATAAATTGATGATATTATAGTTTTACACTATAGAAGATTTTTAAACTGGAAATAGATTCTTAAAATAAAAAAAGATAAGAATTAATCTTATCTCTTTTTAATACATTTAAATTCCTAATACATCATTCATATTATATAAACCAGCTTTAGTTATTTTACTCATATATTCACAAGCCTTTAAGGCTCCAACTGCAAAAACTTCTCTAGATATAGCTTTATGAGATAGTTCTATTACTTCTCCAGCTCCAGCAAATATAATTTCGTGATCTCCAACTATTGATCCACCTCTAATGGCATGAATTCCTATTTCATTTTTTTCTCTTTTATTTTCTCCACTTCTTCCATATATATATACCGTTTCTTTTGGAATAGCAGATTTTATTGTATCAGCAAGTAAAAGAGCAGTTCCACTTGGAGAGTCAACTTTTTGATTATGATGTTTTTCAACTACTTCAATATCATAATTTTCATATAAAGAAGGTACTATTTTTCTTAATATTGAGTTTAGCAAGTTAATACCTAAGGACATATTAGCAGATTTAAATATAGAAACTTCATTGCTTTTTTCATTAATTAGTAATAAATCTTCTTCTGAATAACCTGTAGAGCAAAGTATAATAGGTTTATTATTTTTTAAAGATAAATCTAAAATGTCTTTAAGAGCTTCAGGTCTAGAAAAGTCAAGTAATACATCGTAATTTATATCTAAATCACTAGCTTTATTAAATACTTTAAAATAGCAATCATTAGTAGGATATTTGTCTATTCCAGCTACTATATTAATATTAGGAAAATTTTTTGATGATTGAATAATTACTTTTCCCATTTTGCCGCAACATCCATTTAACACAACTTTTATCATAATAAACTCCTTAAATTAAGTTATATTCTTTTAATGAGTCTTTTAATAACTCAAGATTTTTATTATCCATTTCGCATAATGGCAATCTAAAAGCTCCAACATCTTTTCCCATTAAATTTAATGCTGTTTTAACTGGGATAGGATTAGTTTCTACAAAAAGCTTATTAGCTATATCTAAAATGTCTAATTGGATTTTCAAGGCCTCTTGAATGTTTCCATTTATATATGAAGTAGTCATATTATGAACTTCCTTAGGAAGTATGTTAGCTAAAACAGAAATAACTCCTAGCCCACCAAGAGACATTATAGGAATAACTTGATCATCATTCCCTGAGTATATATCAATTTTATCTTTACATAATGCTTTCATTTGAACTATTTGACTTATATTTCCACTGGCTTCTTTAATAGCAACAATATTTTTATATTTTGATAATTCGAAAAGTTCATTAGGTGTAATATTAACTCCAGTTCTACTTGGGACATTATATAAAATTATTGGAGTATTTATAGCATTGTTTATAGCTTCAAAATGCTTTATTAAGCCTTTGTGTGTAGTTTTATTATAATAAGGTGTTATTATCAAAAGAGCATCAACTCCCACACTTTCTGCAAACTTACTCATTTCAATTGAAGCAGCCGTATTGTTAGTTCCAGTCCCAGCTATTACAGGAACTCTTTTGTTTACTATATCAACAGTAAATTTTATTGTTTCTTTTCTTTCTTCACAGGTCATTGTGCTTGCTTCACCAGTTGTACCACAAATTACAATAGCATCTGTTTTTTCTTGTATATGCCACTCTATTAATTCTTTAAGTTTTTTGTGGTTAACTCCATCTTCAGTAAAGGGTGTAATTATTGCTACAGCAGAGCCTTTAAAAATTGACATTACTTATCACTCCTTATTAATAGTTCAGCTATTTGTACTGCATTTAAAGCAGCACCTTTTCTAATGTTATCAGCAACCACCCAAAGATTTAATCCATTATTTACACTAAAGTCTCTTCTAATGCGGCCTACAAATACATCATCTTTTCCTGAGACCATTAGTGCAGTAGGGTATTTAATTTCTTTAATATTATCATAGACAGTAAGGCCTTTAGTATTTTTAAATAATTCTATTACATCATCTAATTCAAAAGGCTTCTCAAGTTCAATATTGATACTTTCACTATGGCTATTAAGAACAGGCACTCTAACAGTAGTTGCTGTAATTTTTAAATTATTATTATGAAGAATCTTTTTTGTTTCTTTAATCATTTTAATTTCTTCCTTTGTGTACCCATTCTCTAGAAATACATCTATATGAGGTAAACAGTTTCCTGCAATGGGATAAGGAAATTTTTTAGGTGATAAGCCCTTTAATCCATTCTCTAAATCACTTATACCTTCCATGCCAGCACCTGAAACGGCTTGGTATGTAGAGTATACTATTCTTTTGATACCATAATTATCTATTAAAACCTTTAAAGGAACCATAGCTTGAATGGTAGAGCAATTTGGATTAGCTATTATACCATTATGCCACTCTATATCTTCAGGATTAACTTCAGGAACAACTAAAGGTACATTTATATCCATCCTAAAAGCACTAGAGTTATCTATAACAGTAGCTCCATAAGAAACAAATATTGGTGAGAATTTAGAACTAACATCACCACCAGCTGAAAAAAGTGCATAGTCTATTTTTTTATTTTTTATATTGTTAATAGAGGTTTCTTCTACTATAATCTCATTTTCTTTAAATTTAAGTTTAGCACCTGCTGACCTTTTAGATGCAAATAGATATAAATTTTTTATAGGAAAATTCCTTTCATCTAAAATTTCTAAAAATTTTCTACCTACATTACCAGTAGCCCCAACTATTGCAACATTGTACATAAATTTGCCCCCTTAACATAGTTAAATATTAAAAATTAATGTTTTATTATAATATATAAAATTTAAGGCTTTATAGTGAATAATTAATTTAATAGTATATTAGAAAAACTTTTGGAAAAAATATAAATATTATATTTTTAGGGGGTATTAAAATGAGTAAAACACCATTAAAAAAAATAATAAAATCAAAAATAAGATCAAATAAAGAATTATCAGACGCAGAAATATTAAGAGAAAAAATAAAGTATGAAATTGCTGATGAATTAGGTTTAAAGGATAAAGTAGATAAGTGTGGATGGGGAGGATTAACAGCAGAGGAAACTGGGCGTATAGGTGGAATAATGACAAAAAGGAAGAGGATGCTAAAGATACCTACAAATGATGAAATTTTAGGTAGAAAGTAAATTTACTTTAAATAGGAGTTTTTATTGATTCTATAGATTGACTAAAGGAAATTTTACATTTAATATAGTTTTAGAAAACTCTATAAAAAAGGGGGATGGATATTTTGACATATGGGGAGTTTGCTAAAATATATGATGAACTAATAAATGAAGATATTAATTATCAAGAAATGTGTGATAGAATTATTGATATATGCAAAGATGAAAATATAAGTTTCAATAATTATTTAGATATAGCTTGCGGAACAGGAAATGTAACTGTGAAATTAGCTAAAAACTTTAAGGAATCTTTTGCTGTAGACTTATCTGATGACATGTTAAGAGAAGCTTTTGATAAACTAAAAAAAGAAAAAATAAAGTGTAAATTAATTTGCCAAGATATGAGTGAGCTTAGTCTAAATAGAAAATTTGATTTAATTACATCAGTATTAGATTCATCTAATTATATTGTAGAAGAATCTAAATTTATTGATTATTTAAAAAGAGTAAAAGAACACTTAAGTGATGATGGTATATTTATATTTGATATAAATTCTTACTATAAGCTTTCAGAAATATTAGGAAATAATATATATACATATAGTGAGGATCAGGTCTTCTATACTTGGGAAAATACTTTTGAAGATGATATTTTAAGTATGTTTTTAACTTTTTTCGTTAAAAAGGGTGACTTATATGAAAGATTTGAAGAAGAACATATAGAAAGAGCCTACAAAGAAGAATTTATAGATAGTAAACTTAAAGAATTGGGATTTAAAGTTATTGGTAAATTTGATGGTTATTCTGAAAAAAATGTTGAAAATTTAACAGAAAGAATAATGTATGTAGTAAAAAAGTAATTTATTTAATGGAGGAATATTAATGGATAAAATAATTAGAGCAACAGCGAAGGATGGAATGGTAAGGATTATAGCAGGAGAAACTACAGAGTTAGTTAATAAGGGAAGAGAAATTCATGAATGTACACCAGTTGCTGCAGCAGCATTAGGAAGAATGTTAACAGCAGGATCTCTTATGGGATCTACTTTAAAATCAGAAAAAGAAGTAATAACTTTAAAGATAAATGGAGGAGGCGAAGCAAAAGGAGTTACTGTTACAGCATATGAAGGTGGTAATGTAAAAGGATTTATTGGAAATCCATATGGAGATATGCCTTTAAACTCAAAAGGTAAACTAGATGTAGGCGGATATATAGGTAGAGATGGTGAATTTACAGCTATTAAGGATTTAGGAATGAGAGATCCTTATGTAGGGAAAGTTCCAATATATACAGGAGAAATTGGAGAAGACTTAGCATACTACTTCACAGTTTCAGAACAAACACCATCAGCTGTAGCTTTAGGTGTTTTAGTTGATAGAGATTTTTCAATTAAAGTTTCAGGTGGATTTATAATTCAAATGATGCCAGATGCTGATGAACTATTATCAGATTTAATTACATATAGATTAGAAGAAATTCCTTCAATAACACAAATGTTACAAGAACATGGAAGCATAGATAAAGTTATAGAGTTTATATTTGAAGGTATGGATTTAAAGATATTAGAAGAATCAAAACCAGAATACACTTGTAACTGTTCAAGAGAAAGAGTAGAATCAGTTTTATTATCTATAGGAGAAAAAGACCTTAGAGAAATATATGAAGATGGAAAAGAAGAAGAAATTAAATGTAATTTCTGTAATACAGCATATAATTTTTCAAATGAAGAAATTGGAGAATTATTAAATAAAGCGAAATAATAAAAATCAAAAGGCTTAGATAATTAAATATCTAAGCCTTTTGATTTTGGAGGCGCCACCCAGATTTGAACTGGGGAATAAAGGTTTTGCAGACCTCTGCCTTACCACTTGGCTATAGCGCCAAATCTTATAATTATATGATATGTAATATTTAAATTTTTGATACTAAATTTAAAATAAAATTTTAATAAGTACAAATAATATTATTTAGGAGGTGGCAATATGGATATTGAAATATTTAATCAATTAGAAAAAATATTAATAAATGAAAAAGAACCATCTGTAGCTATAAGTGGTATGATGAAAACTGAAAAATTTAATAAAAGTGATTTTAGTATAATAAGGAAATTGGAAGATATCCCCCAAGAAAAAAAATATCATCCTGAAGGAAATGTGTGGAATCATACTAAAATGGTGGTAGATATGGGAGCTAAGATTAAAAACCTTTCTGATGATGCTAGAAGCTTTATGTGGGCAACATTATTACATGATATAGGAAAAATACCAACAACAAAATTTATTAAGGGAAGGTATAGATCTTATAATCATGATACAGAAGGAGCAGAGATGGTTTATAAGTTGCTTAATAAATATGGTTATACAGAATTAACAGAGGACGTAAGTGAGTTAGTAAGATATCATATGCACCATATTTATATAATTAAAAATTTACCATTTTCTAATATAGAAGGCTTATTAAGTAGTAAGAAATTTAATGATATTATATTGTTATTTATTTGTGACAAACTTGGAAGAGGAAATCAAGATATAAATGAATACAAACATAGTTTAGGTGAGGTTTTTCTTATATTAGATAAATTAGAAAAGGAATCTAATATAAAATATTATGAATTAAGAAATAAAATAAAGGAATTTGAAAAAAATATATATAAGGAATAACTTAAAGGAGATTTTAATTAATCTCCTTTAAGTATTTTAAATTAATCTCTATAAAATTAAAAGTTAAATTAAAATGTTATTAAAGTATTATTAGAAACATTTATATAAAAAAAACGTATTATATAAAAGACTATAATACAAACAAGCTTCCTCTATCGTGGAGTTTTCCATCTTTTAAATAAATAGGTTTAACTCCATATTTTTTTAAAAAGCATTTAACTTTATCACCATATATATATGAATCTAAATTTCCGAAAAAAGCTATTAGGTTTTCATTAATAAGTCCACCAGTTCCGCCAATAAAACCATAGTCTAAACCTTCTAGAATTATATCACCAGGAGGTAGTAATAATATATCAAATCCTTGGGGATTTAAGGAATTATATATGCCAATATCATTTGTTATTATTGCTTTATCTGAAATTGGTAAACAAGAGCACTTAGTATATCCTTGATTAATATTTATTAGTTTTTTATGGGATTGAGTAGAAAGTAGTATTTCATCAGTATATTTTAAATTATGTATAAAATAGTCATTTAAAATTAAAGCATTTAAAAAAATATTCTTAGGATAACTATAGTCTAAAGAATTTTTACTTTCAATAAAGTTAATGTTGAAATTTTTTAGCTTATACTTAAAGCTTTCTGACATATTTTTTTGAATTATTACTTTCTTAAGTTTTTTATCTAATATAGCTAATTGTATATCTACATGTCCATCTATAGATTTATATAGATTATTGCAAGGAGGAATTTCTATTATTGAGAAATCAAGAGATTCAAGAATTTTTTTTTCTTTATTTGTAGTTCTATAATCAACAAAGCAAACCATAAATATACTCCCTAAATTTGTATTTAATATATTTTATTATAGTTTGGTAAATTAATTTTGTCGATTAGTAAGAAATATTTTTTGAATATAGTTTAATTTTTTATACATACTATTACTAGGAAGGGAGTGGAACCCATGCTTGTACTAAAGCTTGTATATAATAAGGATCTAGATTTTGTAAGAGAAATTCAAGAACTAAGGACTGTTCTAAGAAAAAAACACATAAAAATTGGAGTAGTAGAGAGTGTGGAATTAGATAATCATATAGTTAAAGTACTATGTGATGATGAAGATTATAATGATAGAATAAGAGAAGTTATAAACTTATATATAAGTAATATTTTATATAAAATCGTTATAGAGAAATATAAAGAAAGAGAAATGTTTGATTTTTTAACTGAAAATTACTTTTTTCTTAAGCAGGATGAAGTAATAGAAGTTGAAGAAGAGGTTATGAAAGTATTACTATGTGAAGAATATTTAAAATCAGAAAATTTGATTTATTGCATGAATAAGATGAACTGTGTAATAGAAAAAATTAAAGGGTGTTTAGAAGAAAACTCAGAGATAAACATAAATGGATTTATTAGATTTAGAATGAAGGAATTAAGAGAAGATATAGAAAACATAATAGATAAGGTAATAGAAAGTTATATGGTTGAAAAAGAATATAAAGAATTTGTAAAATTATTAAAATATTTTGTTGATATACAAGAAAGCAAGATAGATGAAATAAATATATGTATAGATGAAGGTGGCAATTATTATATAAAAGATAGAGAGAAAAAAGATATTTTTAATGAATTTATGAAGGAATTAATAGAATGTAGAATAGATAGTGATGCAAAAATGGAAGATATAATAATAAGTGGACTAATAACTAATGCTCCTAAAAAAGTAATAATTCATGGAAAAGATAACTGTTTAAATAAGGAATTTATAAACACTATAGAAAATGTGTTTGAGGATAAGGTAAGTTACTGTGAAGGATGCTCCTTATGTACTGAAAAACAGGTTAAATTTTAAAATTATATTGACAAGTTTTTTAACAGATAATATAATTACTAGTGTTAAGAAGAAACAAAGCCGTTTCTCACCTTACGGCATAGCTTAGTAAGGTAATACATTCTTATTTTAATTTAGTATTATTTAGATTAAATTAATGTATATTATGAGGACGGCGTAGTGCTGTCTTTTTTATTTGTCTTTTTGAGTAATAAATACTTAGAGATAAGTAAAATTATAAAAATTCTCTTAAGGAATTATATAAAGAAGAAAGTAATAGTTATTATTACAAATAAAAAAGCACTATATAATGCTAATTAGTTCCTATAAGTGGAATTAGATTATAACTAATTAGGGGAATAGTTTAGTTAGAAAAGTAGTAAGTATTAAAAAGATATTTGTACTTAATTAATATTGAGAAATTATCACATAAGTGTAATTGAGATTTCCCTTAAAAGAAACATAATTTGAGAGGAGGATTTTATTATGCCAAAAATGAAAACGCACAGAGGTGCAGCAAAGAGATTTAAGAAAACAGGTACAGGAAAGTTAAAGAGAGCTAAAGCTTTCAAGAGTCATATCTTAACAAAGAAGAGCTCTAAGAGAAAGAGAAACTTAAGAAAAGCTGCTTATGTTTCAACTACTCAAGAAAAAGCAATGAAAAAATTATTACCATATTTATAAGATTGTAGGAGGATTGAAACATGGCAAGAGTTAAAAGAGCAGTAAATTCACGTAAAAATCACAAAAAAGTATTAAAGCTTGCAAAAGGTTATTATGGTGGAAAGAGCAGATTATTTAAAACTGCTAACGAATCAGTAATAAGAGCTTTAAGAAACGCTTATGTTGGAAGAAGATTAAAAAAGAGAGATTTTAGAAGATTATGGATAGCAAGAATTAACGCTGCTACAAGAATGAATGGTCTTTCATATTCAAAATTCATAAATGGTATCAAATTAGCTGGAATAGACATGAACAGAAAAATGTTATCAGAAATAGCTATAAATGATCCTAAGGCATTTGCAGATTTAGTAGAAGTAGCAAAAAGCCAAATAAACAAATAATCTACTGCGGCCATATGGTCGCATTTTTTACTCTTTAGGGAATTATATTTCTAAATTTATTGTGGATAACTATTCTAAGATATTTAGCTATTAAAGCTATTTCCTAAAGAGTAAAAAATATGAATATAGTGCGCGTGCAAGATTTTCCTCAGACAAGCTTAGGAAATGCATATGCACGAGAAAAAGTCGACGGCTCGGCAAGCTCGCCTTGGCGACTTTTTTTATAGATAAATATAATAATATATTAAAAATAGTGTATAATAATTAGTATAAAATTTTAGTATATCTAAGAGGTGGAGGATATGCAATTTAGTTTAAAAAGTAAAATTAAGTTAAATGGAGTTCAAATATTGGCATTAGGCTTTTTAGTAGTTATTTTTATAGGTGGAACCATACTTTCATTACCTATTTCATCTAGTAGTGGGAAGCCAACTAATTTTTTGGATGCTATTTTTACATCTACTTCAGCAGTATGCGTAACAGGTCTTATAACATTAGATACTAGTACCCACTGGAGTACTTTTGGGCAAACTGTTATTATGACTTTAATTGAAGTTGGTGGTCTAGGGTTTATGTCTTTTGCAGTATTAATATCTTTAATATTAGGTAAAAAAATAACTCTAAGGGAAAGACTTGTAATGCAAGAAGCTATGAATACATATTCTATTCAAGGACTTGTAAAAATGGTACAATATGTATTAGTATTTACGGTCTCAGTTCAATTTTTTGGAGCTCTATTATTATCAACTCAATTTGTTCCAGAGTATGGAATTGCAAAAGGCGCTTTTTATAGCGTTTTCCATTCAATATCTGCTTTTTGTAACGCTGGGTTTGATTTATTTGGAAAAAGTCTTGTTGGGTATTCAAGTAATAGTGTAGTTATTTTAGTAATAAGTGCATTAATAATAATAGGTGGTTTAGGGTTTACAGTTTTATTAGAAATATATGAGTTTAAAGGAATAAAAAAGTTATCTCTTCATTCCAAATTAGTAATAATAACAACAGCTATATTAGTATTTGGTGGTGCTATTTTAATGTTAATATTTGAATACACTAACCCAGAAACCATAGCAAATATGAATTTTAAAGATAAGCTTTTAAATTCATTTTTTGCATCAGTAAGTCCAAGAACTGCTGGATTTAATAGTGTATCAACTAGTGGAATGACATTAGCAAGTAAATTTTTAACTGTAATTTTAATGTTTATTGGAGGATCTCCAGGCTCAACTGCTGGTGGATTAAAGACAGTAACTTTTGGTATATTAGTATTAACAGTTATTTCCGTAATAAAAGGAAGAGAAGATGCAGAGGGTTTTGGAAGAAGATTTACTAAAGAAGCTGTTTATAAAGCATTTACTTTATTATTTATAGGTGTATCATTAGTAATATTTGCAACAATGATTTTATCATATACTGAGGTTGGTGCAAGCTTTATAGATTTATTATATGAAACAACATCTGCATTTGGAACCGTAGGTCTAACATTAGGACTTACTCCAAATTTAAGTTCTATTGGTAAAGTTTTAATTATGCTTATGATGTATTTTGGAAGAGTTGGCCCTCTTACTGTAATGTTGGCATTAACTAGAAAAGGTAAAAAATCTGGATATAAATATCCAGAAGGAAAAATTTTAATTGGTTAAGGAGATGGATTTAATTGTCTAATAAGCAATTTGTAATTATAGGACTTGGAAGATTTGGATCTTCAATAGCAAAAACTTTATATTCTTTAGGAAATGATGTACTAGCAATAGATAAAGATGAAGATATAGTACAAGAAATATCAGATAGTGTTACACATGCTGCACAACTAGATGCAACGGATGAAAATGCCTTAAGATCTTTAGGAATTAGGAATTTTGATGTAGCAGTGGTTACAATAGGAGATAATATACAATCAAGTATAATGGCTACATTATTAGTTAAAGAACTTGGAGTTAAATATATTATTGCTAAAGGCCATAGTGATTTACATGCAAAGGTTCTTTATAAAATTGGAGCAGATAGAGTTATACTACCTGAAAAGGATATGGGAGTAAGAGTTGCCCACAATTTAGTTTCAGCTAGTATTTTAGATTATATAGAGTTATCAGCAGATTATAGTGTTATGGAAATTCAAGTTTTATCTGAATGGGCTGGTAAAACTTTAAATGAATTAAGACTTAGAAGTAAGTATGGAATAAACGTTATGGCAATTAAAAGAGATGATGAAGTTAATTTATCACCAGCAGCTGATGATATAATAGAAAATAATGATGTAATTGTTGCTATAGGATCAGCTGAAGATTTAAATAGATTAGAAGGTATGATAGCTAAATCAAACTAACGAGGTGCAAATTTTTGATTTATATAGAAAGTAAAGAAAATAATTTATTTAAGTCTACAAAAAAGCTTAAGGAAAGAAGATTTAGACAAAAAGAGGGTAAGTTTATTTTAGAGGGACTTCGTTTAATTGAAGAAGCCGTAAAAGCCCGTATGGAAATAGAGTTTATAGTTTTATCTGAAAGAGATAAAGATATATTAGAGTCAAGTACCTTATTAAAGGAATTTATAGCAGAGGATAAAATTTTTGTTTTAGAAAAAAATTTATTTTCACAATTAGCTTCTACAGAAAATCCTCAGGGAATTCTTGCTGTAGTAAAAAATAAGCAAATTTCCGTAGATTTAGATGGTGAATTTTTCTTAGTATGTGATAAAGTTCAAGACCCCGGTAATTTAGGAACCATAATAAGAACAGCTCACGCAGCTGGAGTAGCTGGGATAATATTAACTAAAGGAACTGTTGACATATATAATGATAAGACAATAAGATCTACAATGGGCTCTATATTTTATGTTCCAATTTTTTATGATGATGAAGAATTTAATATTATAAAAAAGCTTCAAGAAAGTGGTGTTAGTTTAGTAACAACATCTCTTGAAGAATCTAAAAACTTTTTTGAAGAAGATCTAAAAGGAAAGATAATGTTAGCTGTAGGCAATGAGGGAAATGGAATAAGCAATGAACTTTTTAACTTAGCAAATAAGAAAGTTAAAATTCCAATGCCAGGAGGAGCAGAATCTTTAAATGTAGCAATAGCAACATCAATAATTTTATTTGAAAAAGTAAGACAAAATTTAATATAGAAATAATTAGAAACTTACTATTGAAATTAACTAAGTTTATTTGTATAATAGATTGTAAATTGAATATATAAAGACTGAGAATGAGAAAGTAGATATAAAGGACTTTTCAGGGAGAAGTGGTCTAAGACTGGAAACCATTTTAAAGAAGTTTATATTGAAGTTCCCTCAGGAGTCCTAGAGATGAAAGTAATAGTAGTTTCTAGCGGTTTTAACCGTTATTTAAATTTGAGTTGGGTTTTAAATTTATAAAATTTATAAACCAATTAGGGTGGTAACGCGGTACTTCGTCCCTTTTATAGGGGGCGAAGTTTTTTATTTTTATCAAAAAAGGAGGAAATATAAGATGCAAGAAAAGTTAATTTCTATTAAAGAAAATGCATTTAAAGAATTAACAAATGTAAATACTAGCTCAGAATTAGAAGAAATAAGAGTTAGATATTTAGGTAAAAAAGGAGAACTAACTACTATATTAAGAGGTATGGGAGCATTATCTCAAGAGGAGAGACCAATAGTAGGGAAACTTGTAAATGTAGTAAAAAAAGAAGTTGAAGATAAGATTGAAGAAATAGCAAAAGGTATTAAAGAAAAAGAAAAAAATGCTAAATTAGCATCTGAAGTTATAGATGTATCATTACCAGGAAAGAAAAATTTAATTGGTAAGAGACATCCTCTAGATTTAACTTTAGAAAGTATGAAAAATATCTTTATATCAATGGGCTTTACAGTAGAAGAAGGACCAGAAGTTGAGTTAGATCATTATAATTTTGAAGCTTTAAATATTCCAAAAGATCATCCAGCAAGAAGTGAGCAAGATACTTTTTATATAAATGATAATTTAGTATTAAGAACTCAAACTTCCCCAGTTCAAATTAGAGTTATGGAAAATCAAGCACCTCCTATAAAGATGATAGCACCAGGTAAGGTTTATAGATCAGATGCAGTTGATGCAACGCACTCACCAATATTCTATCAAATGGAAGGATTGGTTATTGATAAGGGAGTAACTTTTGCAGATTTAAAAGGTACTTTAGAACTTTTTGCAAAGAAGATGTTTGGAGATAAAGTTAAGACTAAATTTAGACCTCACCACTTTCCATTTACAGAACCTTCAGCAGAAATGGATGCAACTTGCTTTGTTTGTGAAGGTAAAGGATGTAGAGTTTGTAAAGGAAGCGGTTGGATAGAACTTTTAGGTTGCGGAATGGTTCATCCAGAGGTGTTAAGAAATTGTGGTATAGATCCAGAAGTTTATAGCGGATTTGCCTTCGGATTTGGAGTTGATAGAATGGTTATGCTTAAATATGGAATAGATGATATCAGACTATTATACGAAAGTGATATGAGATTTTTAAATCAATTTTAATTATAGGAGGTAAAAGAGATGAAAGTACCATTTAATTGGTTAAAAGATTATGTTGAAGTAAATATAGATGCAAAAGAACTTGGAGATAGATTAACATTATCAGGTTCAGCAGTAGAAGAAGTTATTACTCAAGGCGATACAATTAAAAATGTAGTTACTGGAAAAATTGTTGAGATAACTACACATCCAGATGCTGATAAATTAAAGGTTTGTCAAGTTGATATAGGATTAGCTGAAAATATTCAAATTGTTACAGCTGCAACAAATATGAAAGAAGAAGACGTAGTACCAGTTGCTCTTCATAAATCAATTTTAGCAGATGGAACTGAAATAAAAAAAGGTAAGCTAAGAGGAGTAGTATCTAACGGTATGTTCTGTTCAGAAGAAGAACTTGGAATAGCTGGTGATGAGCCTGTTCATGGCCTTATGATATTACCTAAAGATGCACCTCTTGGAATGGATATAAAAGAGTATTTAGGTCTTAATAAATCAATATTAGATTTTGAAATAACTTCAAATAGACCAGATTGCTTAAGTATAGTTGGAATGGCTAGAGAAACTGCAGCAACTCTTGGAAAATCATATAAGATGCCTAGTTTTAATTATGAAGCAAAGAATTCTGAAAATATTAATGATAAGCTTAAAGTTGAAGTTAATGACTCTTTATGTAGAAGATATATGGCAAGAGGCGTTAAAAATGTTAAAGTTATGCCATCGCCAGGTTGGATGCAAGAAAGATTATTAGAAGCAGGAGTTAGACCTATAAATAATATAGTTGACATAACTAATTTTGTAATGTTAGAACTTGGGGAGCCTATGCATGCTTTTGATGCAAGAGAAATAGAAAGTGGTAAAATCGTTGTAGAGAGAGCTAAAGATGGAGAAGTTTTTGTAACATTAGATGAAATTGAAAGAAATTTAGATTCTAGTTTCTTATGTATAAAAGATGGAGACAAAACTATAGCTTTAGCAGGAATAATGGGTGGATTAAACTCAGAAATTAAAGAAGATACAACTGAAGTTATCTTTGAATGTGCAAATTTTGATGGAACAAATATAAGAGTTAATTCTAAAAAACTTAATTTAAGAACTGAAAGTTCATCAAGATTTGAAAAAGATATAGATCCAAATCTTGCAAGTTTAGCAATAGATAGAGCTTGTGCTTTAATATGTGAGCTTGGATGCGGTGAAATAATTGAAGGAACTATTGATGTATATACTCAAAAGAAAGAGGAAGGAAGTATAACAGTAGATTCTAACTGGATAAATAAATTCTTAGGAACTGAAATAGCAAAAGAAGATATGAAGAGATATCTTGATTCATTAGACTTAAAAACAGAAGTTGCTAATGATAATTTAGTTATAAATATACCAACATTTAGAATAGATATAGCGATCAAAGAAGATATTGCTGAAGAAGTTGCAAGAATATATGGATATGATAAGATTCCAACTACAATATTTAAGGTATCTACTGAAAGAGAACCTAAATATAAAAATGAAATATTAGCTGAAGATGTTATAAATACTATGATATCAAGTGGATTAAACCAATCAATTAGTTATTCATTTATATCACCTAAAGTTTTTGATAAAATCAACTTACCAGAAGATAGTGAGTTAAGAAATGTAGTAAAGATTAAAAATCCTCTAGGAGAAGATTACTCTGTTATGAGAACTACTACTATTCATTCTATGATGGAGTCTTTAGGAAGAAATTACTCAAGAAATAATGAATATGCTAGATTATTTGAAGTTGGTAAGATATATATACCTAATGGAGATGAAACAGATCTTCCAAATGAAAGAAACATACTTACAATAGGTATGTATGGAGATTGTGATTATTTAGATTTAAAGGGAGTAGTAGAAAATGTAATTGAAGCTTTAGGATTAAATAAAGTAACATTTGCTAGAGAAGCAGAAAATACAAGTTATCATCCAGGAAAAACTGCAGCTTTAATGATAGGTAAATCAAAGGCTGGAGTTTTAGGTGAAGTTCATCCTGATGTTTCAGAAAACTATGGTGTTGATGTAAATTGCTATTTAGCTGAGTTAGATTTAGATATATTATTTAATAATGCTGAAACTACTAAGAAGTATAAAGCACTTCCAAAATTCCCAGCAGTTACAAGAGATATAGCTTTATTAGTAAATGATGAAGTGCTAGTACAAGAAATAGAAGATACTATTAAAAAAGCTGGCGGAAATTTAGTTGAAAAAGTGAAATTATTTGATATCTATAAAGGTGCTCAAATACCAGAAGGCAAAAAGAGTATAGCTTATGCAATTGCATATAGAGATGAAAAGAAGACACTTACAGATAATGATGTTAACAAAGTTCACGATAAGATATTAAGAAGCCTCGAATATAAATTAGGAGCAGTTTTAAGGTAATAAAATATTAATAATGGTATTTTAGAGGATAGAAAAAATTAAGGAGATATTTTAGATTTAAGATAGTTGTTTTAAATCTAAAATATCTTTTATTATTTTAACTATAATTAGATTATAATTATCTATACATTCTTTGGAATATTTATGTTAAAATTAAATTAATAATAAATATTATGTTAATGAGGTGTATTATGAGTACGGTAACTATTAAGATAAATGGGATTGAATATAATCTAAAAGGAAGAGAAAACGAAGAGTATTTATTAGAAGTAGCAAAGTATGTAGATGGAAAAGTAAAAGATATAATGACCAATAATAGAAAATTAAGTTCTACAGCAGTTGCTACGCTAGTTGCACTAAATATAGCTGATGAATTATTTAAAGCAGATATAGAAGTTGAAGGACTAATGAAAAAACATACATCATTAGAAGAAAGAAATATAACTTTAAAAGAAAGAATAAAAGAAATAAGAGAAGATACAGAAGTAATTCAATTTAATAACAATAGAGAAATAGAAGGTTTAAACAAAATCATTGAAGACTTAAATCAGAGACTTTTAGAGGGAGAAGAGTTAAAAAATAAAATTTCATCTCTTGATATAGAATTACAAGAACAGAATGATTTAAAGGAAAGAATATCAGAATTAGAAAAGGAAATTGAGGTTAAAGAAATAGAGATAAAGGAAAGCCTAAATTTAAAAAATGAGATGGAATCTTTAAAAAATGAAAACTCAACCTTAAGAGAAGAGGTAGAAAAATATTATGATGAGATGGAGAATTTAAAAGTAACTAATGATTTACTTAAAAACAATGAAGTAGACTATAAAGAAAAATTTATTAAACTTAATGAAGAGTGCAAGATAATGGAAGAAGATTTTAAAAAGACTAAAGATGAAAAGGAAGCTTTAAAGTTAAGGAATAAAGAAATAAAATTTCAGTTGCAAAATTCAAAGTATAAATTATTAGATTTAGAAAAGAAGTTAATTGACGTACAAATTAAGTTAGCTTCAGAGAAAAAGTATAAGAATGCCTTGATTAAGAATGTTTAGTTAGTAGATATAATTAATATATAAAAACAGCTTGATTTTCCTAATTAAGCTGTTTTTATATATTTAGAAAGTGACTTATTTAAAGTATATAGGTTCTATTAAAGTTTCTACATTATAATATAGTATTTAGATTTTTGTAATTTATATAGTTATAAGATGATTTTAAAGAACCTATATATGT
Organism: Clostridium sp. LS3; assembly: GCF_055330225.1. Classification (NCBI taxonomy): domain Bacteria; kingdom Bacillati; phylum Bacillota; class Clostridia; order Eubacteriales; family Clostridiaceae; genus Clostridium; species Clostridium sp. LS3. The sequence continues at coordinate 2,387,004 of NZ_CM143921.1, read as the reverse complement.
AAAATTAAAAAATATATATGATTCTAATTCGCTATTAAACTTACATTTTGATTTTTAACTATTGATTTTAATTTAAATATAGATAATGCAGAATATTAATTAGAACATATATATAATAGAAAAAAGTTAAAATTTATGATATATATAATTAGGAAAGATTAAAAGTATAATAAACTAAAGTTTAGGAGAAGTATTTATGAAGAAAGTTGAAATTTTAGCTCCAGCAGGGAGCATGGAAAGTCTTATTGCAGCAATTAATAAAGGTGCAGATGCAGTTTATTTAGGTGGAAATAAGTTTTCAGCAAGAGCATATGCATCTAATTTTGATAATGATAATATGATAAAAGCTGTAGATTATGTACATAGCTATGGAGCTAAGGTTTATGTAACATTAAATACTATATTAAAGGAAAATGAAATTGAAGAAGCTGTTAGATATGTAGGATTTTTATATGAAATAGGAGTAGATGCAATAATACTTCAAGATTTAGGTTTATTTAAAAGAATAAAAGAAGATTATCCTGATTTTGAAATACATGCATCTACACAAATGACAATACATAATGGAGAAGGTGCATTATTTTTTACAGAAAGAGGATTCCATAGAATAGTTTTATCAAGGGAATTATCCGTAGATGAAGTTAAGCACATTTCTAAGGATTTAGGAATAGAAACTGAAATATTTGTACATGGAGCCTTATGTATATCATATTCAGGTCAATGCCTTATGAGTTCTATGATTGGTGGGAGAAGTGGAAATAGAGGTAGATGTGCACAACCTTGCAGAATGGAGTACACATTAAAAGGAAATAAGTCTGGAGAAAGAAAAGCTTATCTTTTAAGCCCTAAAGATACTTGTACAATAGAAGATATTAAGGATATTATAGATTCTGGAACATATTCTTTAAAAATTGAAGGAAGAATGAAAAGGCCTGAGTATGTTGCAGGTGTAGTTGAAAATTATAAGAAGGCTGTAGAAAAGGAATTATATAACACAGAATATAATGTTAGCAAAGGTAAAAGGGAATTATTACAACTATTCAATAGAGGTGGATTTTCTAAAGCTTATTTACATAAAAATGTTGGTATGGATATGATGAGCTTCAAACATCCAAGAAATACTGGAGTACCACTAGGTAAAATTGAAAAGAATGGAGAAATAGTTTTAAAAGAAGATATTTCCTTAGGTGATGGTTTTAGATTTAGAGAAAGTGGATTTTCAATAAATAAAATTATAAGTAATGGTAATGAAGTGAAAGAAGCTAAAAGAGGGGAAAGAGTTAAAATATTCCCAACTGCTTACAAAGCTGGAGATGACATATTTAAATCTTTAGATAAAAAGCTGTTTGATTCTCTAGAAGACTCAATTAAACCATATAACAGAAAAATATCATTAAAAGCAAATGTTAAATTTAAGGTTTCTGAACCGTTAAAAATAACAATAAATTATGATAATAAGGATTATGAGTTTTTAGGTGAAGTTGTTGAAAAAGCAGAAAAAAGGCCTTTAGAAAAAGATAGAATAGTAGATTCTCTAAGCAAATCAGGAGACTGTGCTTTTAAAATAGATGAAGTTAATTTTACAGATTTTGAGGATGGATTTATAAGAGTTAGTGATTTAAATAACTTAAGAAGAGAAGCATTAGAAGGAATACAAAAATCTATTACGAAGTCTTTTAGAAGAAAAAGACCTAATAAGATAGAGAAAACTGATGAAATAAAAAATAACCTTAGTAATTTAGATATAATATATCAATGTATTACAAAAGAGCAGCTTAATACTTTAATAGAAGAAGGTATAAAAGATATAATAGTTGATATATTTAATAGAGATAAGGATGCTATACAAATCAAAGATTTAATTGAAGTATCTCAGAATAAAGAGATTAATATATATTTAAAAGTTCCAAATATAATAAAAAGTGAATTTAAGAATGTAATAAATATAATAGAAAAAGCTAAAGAATATATTAAGGGTATTGTAACTGTTAATGTAGGGGTAATTCGTAAATACCAAAATGAAATGACTATTATAGGTGACTATAAATTAAATATAATTAACTCACAAGCTTTAAAGTTCTATCAAAATGAAATTGATATTCCTACAATTAGTTTAGAATTAAATAGAAAAGAAATTAAAAATATGCTAAAAAGAAATAAAGGGAATGTACAAGGGATAATATATGGTAAAACTGAGCTTATGATAAGTGAATATTGCCCAATAGGAAGTACTTTTGGAGAAAAATCCTCTTGTAATGATTGTAATTTAGCATGTACAAGAGATGAATTTACATTAATTGATAGGATGAATGAAAAGTTTAGAGTCATGACAGATATATTTTGTAGAAGTTATATCTTAAATCCACACCCATTAAATCTTATTGAAGAAAAAGACGATTTAAAAAGCCTTGGAATAAATTCCTTTAGAGTAGAGCTTAGGGATGAGAACTCTAATGAAGTAAAAAAAGTACTTAAAATGATAAGAGGAGAAGAAAAAGTTAATACTAATAATTATACAAAAGGGCACTATAGAAGAGGAATAGAATAGAGGGGAAAATATGAGCATTACATTAATTAAGTATTTAATTTTAGGAGTAGTATTATTAAATTTACTAGTTATATTAGGAACAAGGAAATTTAATAAAAATACTAAAATAGTAAATGTAAATGTTGAATATAGAAGAGAAGGTATTAAATTATTAAAAAGCCTTTGGAAAAAGCAAATTATGATGATTGCAATAGGAGTAACATTATTTTTATTAGCTATATTAATTAAAGAAAATGATAATAAGATTGCAATTAATACATTTGCAGTTATAGGTAATTTATATGTACTAATTTCAGCATTATTAGCTACTTATAACTATAATAATTTTAATAGAAGCATAGCTAATTTATTAAATAAAATTAAAGGTTAGGGTAACGAAGAGGAGATATTATGGAAGAAAGAACTCTTAGAGTATTAGAATTTAATAAAATAAAAGAAAAATTAAAAGAATATGCAGTAACATCTGGAGGAAAAGAACTTATAGAGAGCCTTAGACCTTATGATACTGTATTTGAAGTTAAAAACAAACTTAAGGAAAGTAATGAGGCCTTAGATTTATTAATAACAAAGGGAAATCCACCTTTTGAAGGGTTATTTGATGTAAAGGATGGAGTAGAAAGAGCTAAAAAGGGTGGAGTATTATCAGCAGGACAATTATTAAAAATTGGTGGAATGCTTAAATGCTCAAGAAGATTTAAGGAATATATATCTAGAAGAGATGATGAGGTTCCTCATATAGTTTTAGAGGATTTAGCGTACATACTAACTCCAATCAAAAATCTTGAAGATGTTATAGAAATGTCTATAATTTCTGAAGAGGAAATAAGTGATAGAGCAAGTAGCACGTTAAATGGAATAAGAAGAAGCTTAAAAGATAAAAATTCGTCTGTAAGAGATAAGATAAATGGAATTGTAAGATCAAATGCGAAGTATTTACAAGATGCTTTATATACAATGAGAGGAGATAGGTATGTTTTACCTGTAAAAGCTGAGTACAAAGGTTCAGTTCCGGGACTTGTGCATGATCAAAGTTCAACTGGAGCAACATTGTTTATAGAGCCTATGAGCCTTGTTAATTTAAATAATGAAATTAAAGAACTTAAACTTAAAGAAAAAGCTGAAATTGAAAGAATATTAATGGATTTATCTAATAGAGTTTTTGAAAATATCGAAACAGTAGAAAGTAATTATAAAATACTTACTGAATTAGACTTTATATTTGCAAAAGGAAAATATGGTTCAAGTTTAAATGGAATTTGTCCAGAAGTTAATGAAGATAAAAGTTTTGATATAATTCATGGTAGACATCCATTAATCGATACTAAAATAGTTGTACCTTCTGATGTATATTTAGGTAAGGAATTTAATACATTAATGATTACTGGTCCTAATACTGGAGGGAAAACAGTAACTTTGAAGACCGTTGGGTTACTACATTTAATGGGATTAAGTGGACTTCTAATACCAGCAAAGGATGCTTCAAGTATAAGCTTTTTTACAAAAATATTTGCTGATATAGGAGATGAGCAAAGTATAGAGCAATCATTATCAACTTTTTCATCTCATATGACTAATATAGTAAAAATAATGAAGGAAGCAGATGATAGTTCTTTAGTTTTATTTGATGAATTAGGTTCAGGGACTGATCCTGTTGAAGGGGCAGCATTAGCAATAGCGATAATAGACACATTAAGAGAGAAAAGAGCTAGATTAATTGCTACAACACATTATAGTGAGTTAAAAGGATATGCATTAAGAACACCTGGAATTGAAAATGCTTCTGTAGAATTTGACGTTGAAACATTAAGACCTACTTATAGACTTTTAATAGGAGTGCCAGGAAAATCAAATGCATTTGAAATTTCAAAAAGATTAGGACTTCAAGATGATGTAATAAATAAAGCTAAAAGTAATATTTCTTCAGAAAATCTTCAGTTTGAAGACTTAATAAGAGATTTACAAGAAAAAAGTATTTTAGCAAATAGAGATGCAAGAGAAGCTAAAAGAATAAAAACAGAGGCTGAAGAGCTTAAAAAGAAGTATGATGAAAAGTTCAAGAAGTTAGAAGGAGTAAGAGATAAAGCTTACAACGAAGCAAGAAGAGAAGCAAAGGATATCATAGCAAAGGCTAAAGATGAAGCAGATGAAATTTTAAAGGCTATGAGAGAACTTGAAAAGTTAGGAATTGCTCAAGGTGGTAGAGCAAGATTAGAGGAAGAAAGAAAGAAGCTTAAGGATAGTTTAGAAAAGAAAGAAGAATCACTTTATAAATCAAGAGAAAATACAGGAGAAGCTATTGAAAAAGTAACTTTGGGTATGGATGCATACTTACCTTCTTTAAATCAAAATGTAATTATAATTTCAATGCCTGATTCAAAGGGAGAAGTTCAAGTAGAGGCAGGTATAATGAAAATAAATGTTAAGTTAAAAGACTTAAGAAAAATTAACAATACTCCAGCTAAAAAAGAAAAGAGGAAAAGGGAGCTTAAGTTAAATTTAAAATCAATAGAAAATAGAGTTGATTTAAGAGGGATGGATTCAGAAGAAGCTTGTTACAAAGCTGATAAGTATTTAGATGAAGCATATATGGCTAATTTAGGCGAAGTAACAGTAGTTCATGGAAAAGGAACAGGGGTTTTAAGAAAAGCTATAAATGATATGTTAAAGAGACATCCACATGTAAAAAGCTATAGGTTAGGTGAATATGGTGAAGGTGGAGATGGTGTTACAATAGTAATTTTAAAATAAAATAATAATTAAAATAATATTAATATATAAAGAGACTCATTTTTTAGAGTCTCTTTTTATGTTATAATTATATAGAAAAGAGGTGTATATATGTATCTTATAAGTGGTTGTTTATGTGGTGTTAATTGTAAATATAGTGGTGGAAATAACTTAAATAGTAAGTGTGTAGATCTTTTTAGAGAAGGAAAAGCTATATTGGTATGTCCTGAACAACTAGGAGGACTTCCTACACCTAGAACTCCAGCAGAAATACAAGGAAGTTCAGAAGAGGTTTTAAATGGTAATCATAAGGTTCTAACTAAAGATAATGCAGATGTTACAGAAGAGTTTTTAAAGGGAGCATATGAAACTTTAAATATAGCTAAATTAACTAATGCAAATAAAGCCATTTTGAAAGATGGAAGTCCATCTTGTGGTGTTAATTATATTTATGATGGTAATTTTAATGGAAAAAAGATAGAAGGAATGGGAATAACAACAGCTATCCTTAAAAATAATGGAATAGAGGTTATAAGTGATATTGACTTGGAAGGAGAATAACTATGGGAATATTAGATATTTTAAAAAAAATAAAAAGAAAAAATTATGAAGATGATTATGAGTATGATTATGATTATGAGGATACTGAGGATAAAATAGAAAGTGAATATGAGTATAGGAAAAAAGAAGAAATAAATGACATGAATATTAAGGAAAAAGATGTAGATACATTAATAGAAGAAAAAAATATTATTGAAAATATAAAAGATATAGAAAATGCAAATTTAAAAGAGGAAATTGAATTGTCTAAGGAAGAAATAGAGGAGTTAATTTCCAGTGAAATTTTAAAAGTAATTGAATTATATGATGATTTCGATAAAGTTAAAATTGCTGCAAGAGAAGCAGCTGAAAATATTGGTAAGAATTATATAAAGGAACTACCTAATTATTTAAATAGGAAAATACATAAGCCAAGTAGATTCATAGATAAGTACGATGAAATAGGAGAATGGGGAGTAGTTGTAGAAAATTCTGTTTTAATGATAATTTATAGCTACAAAGAAGATGCAGTTCCAGTATTAGAACGAATTTCTCAAAGGAATTCAAACCTAAACTTAAAGGCTACAAATTTATTATGTAAATTAGCTAGTGAAGGAGTAAAAACTGAAGAAATAGTAAATTCTATAATGAATAATCTTATTGCATTCAATGATGAAAATAAAATTGTTATTTTAGGATTTATGTCTCAAATTAAAGAAAACAATCAAGTTATTGGTTTAATACAGCATTTTTATAAGGCTTTTGTAAAGAATGGAGAAATAGAAAATGCTTATAAAACTTTAAAACATCTAATTAATGCTGCAGAGAGATTTACTAAAGGTCATTTAAACTTTTTAAAAGCAATTGCAATGGGTAAAAGCTTTATTAATCTAGAAGAAATAATGGGAATTGAAGAAGAAGATCCAAAAATTGTTTCTATAGAAAAAGTTAATGATTTTTTAAGAATAGATGCAGCTATAACATATTATTCATTGGATTTTAATGATGACGATATAAATAGTAAGCTTCATTATTTAAGTGAATACTCATTAGATAAGGGATTAAGAGAAAGAATTAAAGCTATGTTAAAATCTAAATAAATATTTATCTATCATATTTTTTAATATTTAAAGATTAATTATACAAAAGAGCTACTATTTAGATTTTATAATAAAAATGTATTTTAACATAATATGCTTTTTGTTATAATTTTAAATAGTGATGGAGGAGTTAGAGATTGAATAAAAATATTAATAAAAGAAGAAAGAATGTTTTGAGAAGAAAACAGATTATAAAAAGAAGAATAGTGTCAGTAGTTGTTTTTGGTATAATTATAGGAGTATTTCTTTATGCTCCTATTGAATTAAAGCATTTTGCTTTACTAAAGAAAGAAGCAAAGGCAAATGAAAGATTTAATTTGCAAATGGAATCAATAAATGATTATAAATATATAAAAGATATTTTTAATAATATATACACTACAGAAGAAAAATCAAATGAAATAAAAAATAAGATAGATGATATAGAAAAAAAGTTATCTAATGGTATTAATGAAGAAATAGAAGATTCAATATCAAAATTAAAAGCTACTATAAATGAATTAAGTGCAGCTAATCAAATAGAGTTAGATCAAACATTCAATAATATAAACGATGAAAATCTTCAAGGATTTAGTAATGATGAAATGGATAAGGTCAATAAGCTTAAAGATGAGTATGATACCCTATATAATGAGAAAAAGTATAAACAAGCTAAAGAGACATTATATTCCTTGAATAGTTACATAACTGAAACAAAAAAGGTTGCTAATGAAAGAAAAATAAAAGAAACTTATGAAAAAAAATCAAGTGAAGATGCAAGCTTAAGAGAGCCTAAATATATAAATGGAATTTTAATTGTAAATAAAGAATTTGGACTTCCTGACATTTTTGCACAAGGAGAAAGTACAGAAGCTAGAAAGGCTTTTGAAAGTATGAAAGCTGATGCAGGAAAGGAAGGAATTTATCTTAATGCTTTTTCAACTTATAGAAGCTATTGGAGCCAAGATAGATTATATTGGAGCTATGTTTCAACTTATGGACAAGATCCTACAGATACTTTTTCTGCGAAGCCTGGATTTAGTGAGCATCAAACAGGACTTGCATTTGATATTGGAGGATTAGATCAATCTCTTTGGGCTAAAGACGATTTTAAATATACCAAAGAAGCAGAATGGCTAAAAAATAATAGTTATAAATATGGATTTATATTAAGATATCCAGAAGGAAAAGAGTGGAAAACTGGATATATGCATGAGTCATGGCACTTTAGATATATTGGAGTAGAGCATAGTAAAAATTTTAAAGATAATGATTTAACTTTAGAAGAATATCTAGGATTATAATAAAAAGGTAATTTGATTTTTAAATCAAATTACCTTTTTGTTACTTTGTAACTATTTTAATATTTTCAACAGTTAAATCCTCTGTACCTTGGACATAAAGATTAGCTCTTTTTAAATCATGAACATAGTTTACAACTTCTTGAGTTATTTCTTCTCCAGGACAAAGAACAGGAATTCCAGGAGGATAAGCAAGTAAAAATTCACCGGAAATTTTACCTATACTCTCATTTAGTGGAATCGAGATTTTATCACTGTAAAAGGCCTCTCTTGGATTAAGGACTTTTCTTGGTATTGCTGGAATATCTAAGAAGTCTTGAACAGGCTCTTTCTTACCATAATACTCATTAGATATTTCTTTAAGTGCAGATAATAATCTATCTATACCTTCTTTAGTATCTCCAAAGGAACCAACGGCTAAAACATTATAGAAGTCTGATAATTCCATTTGTATATGGTATTTATCAGCAAGTATCATATCAAGTTCAAAGCCTGTAATTCCAAGTTCTCTAGAAGAAATAGTAAGCTTTGTTGAATCAAAAGAATATGAACCTGGTTTTCTTAAAACTTCTTCTCCAAAGCAATAGAAGCCAGGAATTTTATTTATTTCATCTCTAGTGTACTTACAAAGTTCTATTGTTTTTTGAAGTAAATCTTTTCCTTCTAATGCAATTTGTCTTCTAGCACAATCTAAAGATGCCATTATTATATAAGAAGGAGAAGTTGTCTGCATTAAATTTAAAATTTGTTGAATTCTCTTAGGATCAACATATTTACTTTTAACATGTAATAAAGAGCCTTGAGTTAATGAGCCTATTATTTTATGTGTACTTTGTGCGCAAATATCAGCCCCAGCTTCTAATGCTGACATAGGTAACTTCTCTGAAAAGGCTAAATGAGGACCATGAGCTTCATCTACTATTAATGGTATATCATAGCTATGTACTGTATCAGCAATTTTTTTTATATCTGTTGCAACACCATAATAAGTAGGATTTATAATTAATACAGCTTTAGCATCTGGATTATCCTTAAGCGTTTTTTCAACAGTTTCAGGAGTTACTCCATGAGCAATTCCTAATTTTTTATCAATTTCAGGCTCCATAAAAACAGGAACGGCTCCACTTAAAATAATACCAGAAGTAACTGATTTATGTACGTTTCTAGGAACTATTATCTTATCACCATCATTTACTACTGCAAGTATCATAGCTTGTATAGCACCTGATGTGCCATGTATTGAGAAAAATGAAGCATCAGATCCATATGCATCAGCTACTAATTCTTGTGCTTTCTTTATAGGTCCAGTAGGATGATGTAAGCTATCAACTAGTTTAAAAACTGTCACATCTATTTTAAATGGATTTTCACCGATAAAATCCTTAAATTCTTTATCTATACCTACTCCTTTTTTGTGTCCAGGAACATGAAATGGTAGTGTATCTCTATTTACATACTCCTTTAGAGCATCAAAAAGAGGAGTTTCATATTGATTCATTTTATACAATTTAGAACACCTTCTCTCTTATAAATATTATTGGTTATCCCATAAGTTTTATACAAACATTAATATTATATTTTATTAGTTTAAACTATGCAATAAAATACTACACAATATTAAAAGAAATATGCAAATAAGTTAAGATTGAATAAAAAACAGTATTTATGACAAGAATATTTGAGGAGAATCTTATTAATAGGAGGAAGTACTGTGAACAATTTAAATTTAAATAAAAGAGAGGCAAATATACCTAATAATGCTAAGAAATTAAGAAGACTAGGAAAAGTACCAGGAGTACTTTATGGAAAAACTTTAAATGGATTTATGTTTGAAGTGGGAGAATTAGAATTATGTAGAGAGATTTCTAAAAAAGGCGAACATGGTATTTTAAATGTTAATTTAAATGGTGATAATCATAAAACTTTAATAAAGAGTGTTCAAAGAGATCCTGTAACACATAAAATCATTCATTTAGATTTAGAAGAGTTAGAAGAAAATCAAAAAATAATATCATCTGTTCCTATTCATTATATAGGAGAAGATACTTTAAATAAAAGAGGAATGGTATTACAAAAAGAAAAAGATCGTATAAAAATTGAATGTACAGCGGATACTTTACCAAAGTATGTAGATATAAATGTAAATAGAAGTGCAGATGGTTATGTTTATAGGATTGGAGATTTAGAGGTAGCATCTGAGTTATCAATAATTGATAATTTAGCTACTGTAATAGCATCAGTAAGTTATGAAAGAAAAACTGTAAGTGACGATATGGAAAGAGTAATAGAAGAAGATAGTAAAAAGAAATAAAAAAAAACAACTAAAAATGTAAAGAGATACAATATTTACTCTCTTTACATTTTTTTATTCCACAATTAAATTTTTTAGTGTATAATATTACCTGATTATTAAGTTTTAGGAGGGGTAGCACGATGTATAGAGAAAAATATAATGATTGGTTAGAATCAAATATTGTAGATGATATAATGAAGGAAGAATTAAGAAGTATAAAAGATGAAAAAGAAATTGAAGATAGATTTTATAAAGATCTTGAGTTTGGAACAGGTGGGTTAAGAGGTATTATTGGTGCAGGAAGCAACAGAATGAATATATATACTGTTTCTAAAGCAACTCAAGGATTTGCAAATTATTTAAATGATAAATTTGAAAAACCTTCAGTAGCAATAGCATATGACTCAAGAAATATGTCAAAGGAATTTTCTAAGGCAGCAGCATTAACACTTTGTGCTAATGATATTACTGTTTATTTATATGAGGATTTAAGACCGACTCCAATGCTTTCTTTTGCAGTAAGGCATTTAAATTGTACAGGAGGAATAGTTGTTACAGCATCACATAATCCTAAAGAATATAACGGTTATAAGGTGTATGATGAATTTGGTGGCCAAGTTACTGATGAAAAGGCCAATATAATAATAAATGAAGTTAATAAAATAAATAGTTTTGATGAAATTAATACAATAAATGAAGAGGAAGCTTTAGAAAAAGGCTTATTAGTATATATTGGAGAAGCAGTAGATAAAGCTTATATAGATGCTGTAAAAGGCTTAACAATAAGAAAAGGTTTAGTAAAAGAAAATGCGAAAGATTTAAAGGTTATATATACTCCAATTCATGGATCAGGAAATATGCCAGTTAGAAGAGTACTTAATGAACTTGGATATACAGGGGTGTCAGTGGTTAAAGAGCAAGAAGCTCCAAATGGAAACTTCCCAACTGCATCATATCCAAATCCTGAAGAGCCAGCAGTATTTAAATTAGCTTTAGAAATGGCAAAGTCTGAAAATCCAGATGTTATATTTGCGACAGATCCAGATGCAGATAGAATAGGTGTTGTTGTAAAAGATAGTGAAGGTGAATACAGAGTTTTAACTGGAAATCAAACAGGATTATTATTAACTCAATATATTCTAGATGCTTTAAAGGAAGAAGAAAAACTACCAAAGGATGGAGTTGTTATTAAAACTATAGTAACAACAGATGGAGCTAAAAAAATTGCAGAGGCTTATGGAATTGAACTTATAGAAGTTTTAACTGGATTCAAGTATATAGGTGAAAAAATAAGAGAATTTAAAGAGAATAAAGACAAAACTTATCTTTTTGGATTTGAAGAAAGCTATGGATATTTAGCAGGAGACTTTGTAAGAGATAAGGATGCTGTAATAGCAGCAATGCTAATAGCAGAAATGACATTATTCTATAAAGAACAAGGAAAGAGTTTATATGATGGTTTAATAGAGTTATATGATAAATATGGCTATTTTAAAGAAACTTTAGTATCATTTGAACTAAAAGGAAAAGAAGGCGGAGAAAAAATATCTAAGTGTATAGATTCCCTTAGAAATGAAAAGCTTGTTGAATTAAATGGTATAAAAATAGTTAATAAATATGATTATAAATTAAGCATTGAAGAAAATACGATAAGTGGAGATAAAAATGAAATCAATCTTCCAAAATCAAATGTTCTTAAGTTTGTTTTAGAAAATGGATCGTGGTTTGTAGTTAGACCATCAGGAACAGAACCTAAAATGAAAGCTTATGTAGCTATTAAAGGTACTGGATTAAAAGATTCAGAAGAAAAGTTAGAAAGCTTTAAAAATGAAGTTGTAAATTTAATTAACTCAAAATTAAATTAATACAAAATGAGTAGGGAATATGCCCTACTCATTTAATATCTAAAAGTTTAAAGCTTTGAAAATTTGATTATATAAGGTTTTTAGTAATTAAATGTGGAAAAGTAGATTTATTTTATACTTTCCGTACCTTCAGTTTTTATGTGGACATATGTAAGTTTAACTTGGAGCGGATCGAGGAAATAAGTAATCTTATATATTTCCACTTTTTTATTTAAAAGCATTAAAATAATATAGAACTCCTATAACAATAAAATGTAAACTCTGATTAAATATGCAAATATTAGAAAATATTAATGTAATTCACATTACATTAATATTTTCTGATATTTGTTTTTTTCTTTTGAAAAAAGGTATTAAGAAATTCAATATTTTATAAAAAATTATGTAATATGACTTTTTAGAAAGAAGATAAAGAAATAATGATGAAATGTAAAATTAATAAGAAAAAAAGTTTGAACTTAAAGAAATTATAAAAGCAAAAAATCCACAATTATTTTATCGTCTATGAAAGGAGATTTTTTGTAAACTAGATAAATAAAGAAATTTAAGGTTGTAATTGAAGTAAATGTAAAAATATTATAGAATTGATAATATAAGCAATTAATTTATTAAATATAAAATAAAGTATTAAGAGGTTTATATGTTTACTAATAAAAGTATGTCAAAAAGGTTTATAGTTAGTTTTATGCTATTTATAATTATTCCAGTTATAGTTATAACTCTTATTTTTAATAGATTGTATGTAAATATATTAATATATAATTATAATGAAAAGGTCCAACAAATTATGGAACAATTAGCTATTGATTTGAAGAATGAATTTAAAAGAATGTCACTTTCTGTTGCTAAGGTTTCTACAGATGAGGAATTATTAAGACTTGTAAATAATGCTTATTATGAAGAGGATGCAGGAAAGAGACTAGAATTATCAAGGCAAATAAATTCTAAACTAGACTATTTATTTGCCTATTTGGGAGAAGTAAATTCCATTACTTTTTTATCTAAGGATGGAAGAGAAGTAAAGTATAAAGAGCCCTTTTATAAAGGAAAATCTAGCATTAGAAATAATTTATTATATAAGCAGTGTATAGAGAACAAGGATAAAGTAGTTTATTTAAACGATTTTAGACCCGAAAGCATAAATACTGTAGAATTTTTATTTGGAATTAGTCCAAGCATTAACTACTCTAATACAAGTACAGATCTTATTTGTTTTGAAATGAAAAATGATGTTTTAAAGTCTATATGTTCAAAATTTTCTAGTACGCAAATAGGAGAAATGATAATTGCTGATTCAAATGGAAAAATTGTAATTGCACCATATAAGGAATTAATAGGAGAGAATGTTAAGGATATAGATTATATTAATTTAGCAATTGAAAATAAACTAGATTATTATAAGTATAGATCAAAGAATGGAATTAAATATATTACCAGATATTCAGCAAATGAATTAGATTGGAAAATTATAAATATTATTGATTATAATAACCTTACAAATGACACATCGAATGCTATGAATACATTGTTATTAATATTTTTTATTATAATTTTACTATATCTTATATATTGTAAGATATTTTTTACTGAAATAATAAATCCTATAAAAAGTTTAATGAAGAAAATGGATAATGTACAAAATGGCAAATTAGATGAGATTAATAATATTGAAAGTAATATTTACGAAATTAAAGAGCTTAATATCAATTATAATAAAATGATTAATAATATAAAGGAATTGATGATAGAAAGAGATTTAAAGGAGAAAGAAAGATCAAAGCAGGAAATGAAGGTACTTCAAGCACAGATTAATCCACATTTTATATACAATACGTTAAACGTTATCAAATTGATGGCTACCATATCTAAGGTTGACAATATAAGAAGCGTAACTGATTCATTTATGAAGCTTTTAGCATTGACATTTAAAAGTAATTCTAGCTTTATTACAATAAAAGAAGAATTACAATATATAACTAGCTATTCTGAAATTATGAGAGTTAGATTTGGAGATAATTTCAATCTTATAATGAATTTTGATGAATCACTAAAAGATTTATATATTATTAAATTAGTATTGCAGCCTATTGTAGAGAATTCAATTGTTCATGGGCTAAATGAGCTAGAGGGAAGTAAGGATATAATTATTAAGGGATACTTAAAAGAAGATAAGCTTATTATAGAAGTAATAGACAATGGTGTAGGTATGTATGAGGAGGATATTACAAAGATTTTTGAAAACCATAATAAATCTAAGACCAGTCTTAATGGAATTGGAATTAAGAATACTGAAAAGCGTATTAAATTAAATTGTGGAGATGAGTATGGTATCAAAATAGATAGTGAAAAATATAAATTTACTAGAGTAACTTTGATACTCCCAATTATTAAAGATAGAGGTAATGATTATGTATAAAATGCTTTTAGTTGAGGATGAACCTATTGTAAGGCTTGCTTTAAAAACCCAAGTTAATTGGCAAGAGTATGGATTTGATGAAATTTTGGAGGCTGCTGATGGTGCAAAAGCACTGGATATAATTAGAGAATGTAATGATATTGATATAGTAATAACGGATATTAATATGCCTGGTGTTAATGGCATTAAGTTAATAGAGGAAACAAAAAAATTTAATAATGATATTCAATTTTTGGTTTTAAGTGCTTATGACGATTATGAGTTCGTAAGAAAGGCATTTAAGCTAGGTATAAATGATTATACTTTAAAAACTGAAATGGATATGGAAAAAATATTACACACTGTCCTTAATATGACTAATACATCAAAAAAGCAAAAAACTGTTAAAGAGAAAAAGCTAGATAAGGAAAAGGTTAAAAGCAGGCTTTTAGTTGGAGATTTAAATGTTGAAGAGTTAAGGGAGAGTGGATTAAGGTTATATGGTAATAACTACGTATGTTGTTATATTATTATTGATAATTTTAATATTATTAAGCGTAGATATAGTAACAATGACTTCAAGGACCTTATATCTTCTTTCAAAAATGCTGTTATGCAAGTATTTAGTACAATAAATAATGGAGAAATTTTAGCCAGATCACCTAAGGAATATGTAATATTTTTTAGTTTTCAAGATGATAGTAGTGAAAATCTAAATAATAGATTAAGAGATATTTTAAAGAAAATTAGATATACCCTTTGTACATTTCTAAATATAGATATTACTGTAGGGGTTAGTGGTTTTATCAGTAAAGTTGAAGAAACAAATATATTATTTAATGAAGCTCAAAGAAATGCAAAGATGAGGTTTATTTTTGGTAAAGGAAAAGATATTTTTTCAGAACATGTGGAAGAATTAAATAAGATAAAAAAGAATAAAAATAATAACTTGACTCAACAAATTATTAGAGAAATGGATAAAAGTAACGGGCTTCTTAGATCTATCGACGAACTAAATGAAAAAAGATGTTTGGAAGAGATGAAGAAAATTTTAAATATACAGAAGTTATCCTTTAAAGATAAACTTGATAATGGATATATTTATTATTTAGAAATTGTATTAATGATGGTTCAATACGTAATAAAAGATGAAGATAATAATTTAGAAGATGTAATTGGAGAAGAAATAGATTTATATAATGATATAAGAAAATTCGAGACAATTAAGGAAATAGAAAATTGGGTACTAGAGATTTTAACTAAGGTTATTTCTTATTTGAAACATAATAAGCAAAGGGAAAGTAATGTAGTAAAAGAGGCCAAGGAGTATATATTAAATAATTATTCAAAAAATATAACTTTAGAGTCAGTTAGTAAACAAATAGGCTTTAGCAAGATATATTTTAGTAAAATATTCACAGAAAAATTTGGTGATAATTTTATTAAATATTTAACTAATGTTAGAATAGAAAATGCTAAAAAACTTTTAGAGGAAACAGATATGAAAATATATGAAATATGTGATAGTGTTGGATATCATAATATTGAACATTTTAGTAGAACCTTTAAGAAAATCGTGGGATTAAGTCCACTACAGTATAAAAATAAAAAAATTGAAAGTAGGTAATATATATGAAAGGAATATTTAGCTATGATGGGCCAATATATAAGATTTGTGAATTAATATATGAAACATGTATGTTAAATATATTATGGATTATTGGATGTATACCTATAGTTACTATTGGAGCATCAACTACAGCGCTTTACAGTGTTTATAACTCAAAGATTAGTGGAAAAGGTTATAAAATTTATAGTGATTTTTTTAAAGCTTATAAGAAAAATATTAGACAAGCTTCTATATTAGGAACAATTATAACCATTATGTTATGTATTGGTATTTATAATATGACTAGAATAAACAGTTTTAAGGGTAACTATGTATGGTTACAGTATGTTCATATATTTATAATTTTTCAAATTCTACTTATAAGCAATTATATATTTCCATTAATTGATAGAACTACTATGAATATTACGGATATAATAGTTAATGCTGTAGTTTTAGCATATAGAAATATAATTATAAGTATTATAAATGTAGTTGTATTAGCTCTATTAATAGTATCACTTTTATTTAAACCAGTGACAATATTGTTTTTTATGGGGATATACGGATTAATAAGTAGTTATTTAATTAAAAGGGTATTTGAAGCTGTAAAAGATTATACATATAAAGAAAAGTAATATAAATCAAAAAAAAATTAATAAATATCATTGTTCTACTATATGTAAATAATGTAATTTAAACGAAGGTAATATAAATCAAAAAACAGTTAAATAATATCATTAAAATAAACTTACTAAATGTTTAAAATATAATTGTAAGCATTTAGTAGGTTTATTTTAATGTTTACAATAGGGTATAAAGAATTAAGGGGGAGATAATATGTTAAGTAAAGGCTTAAAAAGAAAAATATGTTTTATGGTTGCAGGAGTAAGCATATTTGGTTTAGCTACAGTTGGATGTTCTAAAAATAGTCCTAATTCAAAAAAGGAAGTTACATTAAAACTTGCAACTTGGGGTGAAGGCGATTATAAGTATATGACAGAAACAAAGAAATTAGCAGAAGCTTATAAAAAGGATCATCCAAATGTTAATATTGAAGTTGAACTAATTGCTAAAACAGAATATGACAATACAATGAAAATTAGAAATACAGCAGGAGAATTGCCAGATGTATTCCCAGTAAGACAAGCAAACTTATCATTATATGCAGATACCATGGTGCCTTTAAATGATTTAAAGGCAGTTGAAAACAATATATATGCTAAGGAAACAATGATTAATGGAAATGTTATAGGTATTCCACAAGCTGTATTTAATGAATTTGTATATTACAATAAGAATATTTTCAAAGAGTACAATATAGAAATTCCTAAAACTTGGGATGAATTTATTAAAGTAGCTGAAACTATAAAAGCTGGAGGCAAATATACACCACTTTTATTAGGTCTTAAAGATTCATGGGTAGATTATCCATTTAACGAATATATGCCTATGCTAGAAGCTGGTGATGGCCAAATTTACAACAAAATGGCTACAGAAGATGCACCATTTTCAAAAGGAACACCATTTAACACATCATATAATAAAATACAAAAATTATATGATGCTAAAGTATGTGGAAATGATGCATTGGGATATGGATGGGATCAAGCAGGAGCAATGTTTGCAGCTGGAGAAGGAGCAATGATAGCATCTGGTTCTTGGTATAAAGATCAATACAACCAAGCTGGCGGGAAGGATGAAAACATAGGAGTATTCCTATTACCAACAAGAAATACTACTTCTGATCCATTCTATACAACTGCATCAACTGAATTTATGTGGGGAATTCCTAAGACTTCTAAGAATCAAGAAGCAGGAAAAGAATTCCTTGAGTGGTTCTTCGCAAGTGATTACTATGTTGATTTAATGGCTTCACAAGGGGTAAAACCTACAGTTAAAGGCTTAGAGTACAAAAATGAATTCTTTGAACAAGCTTTTAAAGGAATAGATGTAAAGCCAGTAACAGTTTTCTATGATGATGCCTATAACAATGTTATGAATGCAATGAAATTCGATGTTAAAGCTATAGGACAAAAAATGGCTGCAGGTACATCATTTGATTCAATGGTAGATGACTTAAATGCCCAATGGAAGAAAGCAAAAGCTGCTAACTAGTAGTTAAATTTAAGAAGAATAAGGTACCTTTGGATACTTTATTCTTTTTTTACAAATAAGATTGGAGGGGTATTGTGCTAGCAATTAATAGAAAAGATGCACAAAAGAATAAGTTATTATTTAGTTTTTTAGTTATACCTACAATATTAATGATAGTATTTATGTTATTTCCATTAGTAAAATTAATGGGATTGAGTTTTACAAATTGGAATGGATTAAGCGATACAAAAAATTTTGTTGGATTAGATAATTTTAGAAAAATATTTTTTGATTCTCCAGAAATCTGGTCTTCGTTAAAAAATAATGGGGTTTATTTCATTTTCCACTTATTATTCATACCAGTAGAACTTTTTATTGCATTCTTATTAGATAATAGAGTTAGAGGTTGTAAGGCTTTTAAAACCATTGTATTTTTACCATATGTAATTAATGGTGTTGCTGTTGCATGTATGTTCTCATTCTTATATAGTTCAGAGAATGGAGTGTTAAATAGTTTTCTACAATTTTTACATATGAATGAGGTTTCATGGCTAAGTGATCCTAAAATAGTTAATATGTCCCTTGCTATAGTTTCATTATGGAAATTTTCAGGGATTCATATAATATTATTTTTAGCAGCATTTCAGTCATTACCAACTGATATGGTAGAAGCTTCTCTTATTGATGGAGCAAGTAGCTTTAAACAGTTTTATCATATAGTATTACCAAATATTAAAGGCGTTGTTGAAATAATATTATTCTTAAATGTAAGAGGAGCTTTGATGATATTTGATATTCCATATGTTATGACTAGTGGAGGACCTGGAAATGCTAGTAGTACATTTACAATAGAGACTATTAAAACAGCTTTTCAATATTCAAGTTTTGGAAAGGCATCAGCTATGGCTGTAATTTTAATGATGATTATTATAGTGATTTCAGTTGTTCAGAAGAAACTACTTAAATTGAAGGGGTGATATTAATGGAAGCTAATTTGGAGAAAAAAAATAGTACTAACACTTCAATTGAAAAAAAGACTAAAAAAATAAAAAAGAAGAAGTCAATTCAAAGTGGTGATGTATTAAAATTTATGATATTTATTTTTATTGCAGTAATAGTAATTATGCCAATGCTAGTTACATTCTTTGCATCATTTAAAACTCTATCTCAAATAGGGTCAGAATCAGCTATTAAACCTCCTACAAGTTTAATGCTTGATAATTACAAGGATGTTTTTAAAAATGGTCAAGTTTTTGTTGCATTGAAAAATTCAACTATATTAGTAATAGTTACTGTAATAATAAACTCTCTTTTAAGTACTATGGTGGCATATTGTTTAACTAGGTTTGATTTTAAATTGAAAAAAGTATATTATGCTATGTTTTTGATAGGTTTAATAATACCAGGTACTGTTACTGAAATATCTAGATTTGGAATAATGACAGATTTAAAACTTTATAATACGCTACTTGCACCAATATTTATATATATAGGCGCTGATTTAATGCAAATATACATTTATAATCAATTTTTAGAGCAGATACCTCTTTCTATAGACGAAAGTGCTATGATTGATGGGGCATCATATTTTACTATATATTGGAAAATAATATTCCCTATGGTTATTCCAGCAACAGCAACACTTGGCATACTTAAGGCTGTTGATGTTTTAAATGACATGTATATTCCTTTCCTATATATGCCAGGGGTAGAGCACCGTACATTAAGTACTTTACTGTTTAATTATGTACAGAATCCTCAGACATCTTCTATGCCTAAGTTAAGTGCGGCAACAATAGTTGTTATGATTCCAACAGTAGTAATATATTTTATATTCCAAAAATATATTTTTAGCGGTGTTGCAGCTGGAGCGGTAAAGGAGTAATTAAAGAAAAATTATTTTAAGCTGAATCCTCTTAGATTTAAAGATGATTCAGCATTATTTTAAAATATCAATGTTAATTAATTCAGATTATGGGATATTATATAAAGTTAATATGTGTTAAAAACTTAATTAAAATAATTTTGGAGTATGTTGGATTTGCTAAAAATTAAAAAGAGTATCGATAGGAGGTGAATTAATTATTAAATACTCTTTTTGTATATTAGGATAAATTAAAGGGGTAATGAAATTTTAACTAAATGCCCCCTATGTAAAGAAATTTGCATAGAAAACCACTCTAATTGCTGGAAGTTCCTAAAGCTAACTAAACCACAACATGATTATGAAATAAGGGTGAGTGTGAAGGTTACGAAAGTAAAAAAAATTAGTTGGATGACATATGGTTAAATCCTAAGTGTTTTAATAATGGATAATCAGCAGCCAAGATCTGAATAGGATAAGGTTCAACGACTAGGTAGAAATACCGTACACTATAAGTTATTGGTAGTGGAAGTGGGTGGCTACCTAAACATAGTTTAAGATTAGTTATAAATTATGTTTAGGTAGGTGATATAGTCTGGACTCATGTGAAAGCATGAGAAGTTCATAAGAGAACTGTAAAGGTTTAGCTAACCTTTATGAACAAGGATAAGATATTATCAATATAGTGATAGTATAATATTATACGTGTTTTTAGTGCAAAAAAAATCAAAAAAAATATTTAAAAGGGTAAGGATACTTGGATTAGTGGTAGCATTTATAGTTACTCAAATTATACCGATATCAACATTATCAGTATTTGCAGAAGAACTTAATACTTATACTCAGAATTTTGATGATGGTAATGTAGGTGGATGGAAACCTGCTAAAGGTACACCAAAAGAACCGTTATCTGTGGTAGGTGGAAACTTAGTTTTTAAGAATAATGGAGATAATATTATAGTAGATGAAAATTCACCAGCTAAAGCAAATGGAGAATATGAATTTCAAATTACACTGCAAGGAGATGCCAGTAGAGTAGGATCAATCTTTAGATATACATCTAAAGACTCATGGGCATTTGCTGGATATAACAATACAGATGGGACATGGTTAATTGAGTGTCCAACTGGTTGGAAGGATGGTATACCGGGTCCAAAATTAGAAGCAGATAAACAATATACAATGAAGGTGAAATATGTAGGAACAAAAATCACAATGTTCCTTGATGGCACAGAAATATTTAATATTGATACATTCTCAGTAGATTCTTTGAAAAAATTTCCAACTGAAGCTGGGAAGATAGGCTTGAGATCGTGGTACAATAGTAAAACAATGCTTATAGATAATATTAAATATTCAGATGTAGCAAGTAATCCAGGTGGTGGTGTTACTAATGGGAGACCGATAACTGACACTGATGTTCTTTCATCAGGAGATATGAAGGTAACAATAGATAAGGATTTCCCTAATGTAGAGAAATATGAAAAAGACGGTAAAATAATGTATGGAACAGAGTACTCTTCAGATAAAGTGCTTATTAATGGAAAAGAATATACTCCTAAAGTAGAATATACAAATCTAGGAGAATATACACTTACTATTAATGAAATTAATGTTGTTATAAAAACAAAATTTACAGTTGATAAAAATATATTTACTATGAATATTATAGAAGTTCAGGAAAATGGAACTGATAAAGTAAAGAGTATAGAATTTGCTAATCAAAACTTATTATCAGTTCGTAGTACACAACCAGGAGCAAAGTTTGCTGGTTCTCGTATGAATAATAAAGTAAATGGTACAGGTGACGTTTTTGAAACTGTTACAGATAAAAGTGCTGTATCTAAGACTCCTACGAATTATTTATATGGTATGTTAAACACAGATGAACTTTCAGGAGCTATTTGGACAAATGCTTATTCAGATTATAGTTCAGATAATGATAATGATAGAATAAGAAAGCAAACAACAAATACTGGTGATTATACTCAAACATCACTTTGGAGTAGTTCATGGGTTTATAGAGCTGAAAATATGCCAACTACATTAGCGGAAGACAATATAATGAAAGAAATGCCAGTGGTTAAAGTTATAATAACAGAAGATGCTAATAAAGATAGTATTGTTGATTGGCAAGATGGAGCTGTAGCATTCCGTGAAATTATGAATGTTCCATTCCGTTCAGAAGATGTTCCAGATTTAGTTGTTATGCGTATTCCATTTAACTTTGCAAGTCAAGCTACAAATCCATTTTTAAAGACTCTTGATGAAACTAAGAAAATGTATCTTGCAACAGATGGATTAGGACAATGGGTAGAACTTAAAGGATATCAAGCAGAAGGACATGACCAAGCTCACTTAGATTATGGTAACCACATTGGAGAGAGACAAGGTGGGGTTGAGGATTTAAATACCTTAGTTAATGAAGGGCATAAATATGGTGGATACTTTGGTGTTCATATATCAGCTACAGGAGCAAATCCAGAAGCAAAGAATTTCTCAGAGGATGTTATAGATATTAAGAAACTAGGATGGGACTGGTTAGATGCTTCTTATGACTTTAATAAAGAAAAAATGAGAAAAGAAGCATCAGAAAATAACAGGTTAGAGAGATTAAAGGTATTAGAAGAGGCAGTACCTAATTTAGATTTTATTTATGCTGATGCATTCTTTGAGCAAGGATTCGATGCAAGAAGATTTGCTAAAGAAGTAAATTCATTAGGTTGGAATCTAACTACAGAATTTCCTTATGTATTAGAGAATGATTCTACATGGTATCATTGGTCAGTAGATTATAAGTATGGTGGCCAAGATATGAAAGGTTATAGTAGTAATATTGCAAGATTTATTAGAAATCATCAAAAGGATTCTTGGATTGTAAGACATCCACTTTTAGGTGGAACCGAGATGGATGATTATGAAGGATGGGTAGGAAGAACAAATTTTGATAATACTATTAAAATGACTTTCGATACTAATCTACCAACAAAATATATGCAACACTTCCCAATAATAAAATGGACAGAGGATACTATTAATTTTGAAAACAACATAACTGTATCAAATAAAACTGGTACAAGAGTTATGTTTAAAGATGGTATTACAATTTTAGATGGTAATAGCTACTTATTACCTTGGGATCCTAAGGAGGAAACTAAGTTATATCATTGGAATAGTGAAGGTGGAAGCACTACTTGGACATTACCAAATAGTTGGGCAGGATTAAGCACTGTTAAATTATATAAATTAACAGATACAGGACGTGTAGAAGCTGGAAATATAATTGTTAATAACAATCAAATTACTATTAATGCAGAGGCCAATGTACCATATGTTATTGATAAAGGTGAAGTAGCACCAAAGGTAATTAATGATTGGGGACAAGGTGGAATAGTTAAGAATCCTGGATTTGAAAGTTCAACATTAGATGGTTGGAATGCAGAAGGTAAGGATTTATCTATAGTAAGAAATGATAGAGGAAATTATGAGTTAAAAACTTCTGGTGAGAATACTTCAGTAGTAAGTCAAAAGCTTACAGGATTAGAACCAGGAACTTATGAAGCTTCTGTAGCTGTAGAAGTAATTGGAGATCGTAAAGCAACTATAGGTGTTAAAGATTATGGTAATGCTGATGTTTCCAATTATGCAGACATATCATTTGCTAAAAATTACATTGCTGCAGATTCGAAGCATGGAAGTTATATGCAAAGAATGTCAGTAGTTTTTGATGTTCCGGAAGGGAAAGATAATGCTACACTTTATTTAGAAGTAAATGATGGATCAGGGACTGTTGTATTTGATGATGTTAGGGTTACTAAGACAGAAAGATTTGCAAATCCTAATAATGTGTATTTCACTCAAGATTTTGAGAATGTTCAACATGGATTATATCCATTTGTAAAAGGTCCAGCTGGTGGAACAAATGATCCAAGAACACATTTATCAGAGTTACATGCACCTTATACTCAAAAGGGATGGAATGGAAAAGAAATTGATGATGTCATAAATGGACATTATTCCTTAAAGGCACACAAAGAGTCAGGTGGATTATTATATCAAACAATACCACAAACATTAAGATTTACCCCAGGAAGAAATTATAAAGTTTCATTCAAGTATGAAAATGCAATAAAAGGAGACTATGCTTTTGTAATTGGTGATGGTAAAAATCAACTTTCAATGCAAAGCTTTGACTTTGCTGATACACCTAAGGATTATATTGTTGAGTTTACAGCACCAGAATCAGGTAACTTATGGATTGGAACAATTGTATTAGGTGGACAGTCAGATTTAGTAATTGATGATCTTGTAGTAGAAGATCTTGGAGTAGGTGAATATATTGAAATACCAAAAGGTGATATAGATCCAGAAGCATCTATTGATCAATCAGATGATATAAGTTTAATACCTCAATCAGGCATGAAAGTTACTGCTTCAAGTGAAGAAACTAGTGGAGAATGGGCACCAGTAAGTAATGCTATCGATGGAGATAATGAGACTTTCTGGCACAGCAAGTGGTCAGGTAAGCCAGCAGTATTACCACATTCAATTACTCTTGATTTAGGGGATACTTATAATATTAATAAAGTAACGGTTGTACCAAGACAAGGTCAAGATAATGGAGTTATTACAAAGTATGAAATTTATACAAGTATGGATGGTGAAAATTATACTAAGGTTGCAGAAGGAGACTGGGTTGCTAATAAAGGGCTAAAGGTTGCAAGGTTTGAAACTACTGAAGCAAAATATGTTAAGCTTATTGCTTTGGAAGGTAAGAATGGATTTGCAACAATTGGGGAGTTGAATGTAGGTAAAGACATCAAAGTTGATTTAAGCAATGCTATAAAGGAAGCTTCTGATACATTGGAAAATGCTGAAATAGGTAATGAAAATGGTCAATATCCACAATCTGCAAAGGATGCTTTAGAGGAAGCTATAAAATTAGCACAAGCTGTTTTAGAAGGTGAAGGAGCAAAAGATAAGCAATTAAATGAGGCTATAGTTGAATTAAATAAGAGTATCGATATATTTAATAATAGCATTATAGAAAAGCCAGTTTACAAAAAGCATTTAGAAATAGCTGTAGAAGTTGCTGAAGAAGTAACTGAAGAAGAACTTAAGGATGTTGTCCCAGCTGTAGTGGAAGAATTCAAGGCTGCTTTAGAAGAAGCTAAGGGAATATTAGGTAATGAAAAAGTTACTCAAACTAAAGTAGATAATTCCTTTGATAGATTAAGTAAGGCTATGCAGATGTTATCATTCAAAAAAGGTGATAAAGCAGCGTTACAAGCTTTAATGGATAAAATAGCTACATTATCAGAAAATGAATTTATCTCTTCTACTTGGGTTAAGTTACAAACAGCTTTAGAAGCTGCAAACAAAGTTATGGCTGACGAAAATGCTATGGTGGAAGAAGTAAATGAAACTTATGATAACTTAATGAGAGCATTCCTAGCGTTAAGATTAAAACCAAATAAAGATATGTTAGAAGATCTAATCAATAAAGTAGAAAATATTGATAGAAATAAATATACTAATAAGAGTTTAAAATCTTTAGATAAGGCTTTAGCAAATGCAAGAACTATATTTGCTAATGAAGAAGCTACTGAAAAAGAAATTGATTCTGCAACTAAGTCTTTAGAATTAGCTTTAGCTAATTTAGAAGAAAAGGGTGGAAACAATAAGCCTGGTGAAGGAAACAAACCATCAGACGACGACAAAGAGCAAGGAGGAAAACCAACAAATGGAGGAAAGCCATCAAATGGAGGAAAACCAAGTGGATCACTTCCTAATACTGGTGGAGTTAATAGTAGCAATTTAGTTATTTTAGCTTTAGCTATAGTTGGAGTAGGCTTATTATTCTTTGTTAAGAGAAAAGATAGAAAGAAAATAAGTGAGTAAAAAGTTTAAAGTTTTTAGTAATTAGGGCAAATAATAAAAGGGATCTTCTTATATTTACTTTGTAAGAAGGTCTCTTTTCTTAATAGAAATATTAATAATAAATTAATATACAGATTGGAGAAGATTACAACATTAGTAAAAGTTAATATATATCAAAAAATACTAATAAAAATCATTCTTTTAATGGGATAAATTTATTAGAATTTAATAAAAGACTTATGAAAGTATAGAAAATTGCAAGTTGAGATAAAGGGGGATATTATGAATAACTTTGATTTGGAATGGTTAGAGGATCCAGAAATTTTTCAAGTGAATAGAATGAAATATCATTCTGATCACAAATATTTTAAAAATATGGAGGAAGCTACTTCTAATAAAACATATATGAAATCTTCATTAAATGGAAGCTGGAAGTTTAATTATGCGAACAATCTATATAATATGCAAAAGGACTTCTATAAAGAAGATTTTAGGGTTGATAACTGGGATACTATAGAGGTTCCAGGGCATATTCAATTACAAGGGTATGGTAAACCTCATTATGTAAATACAATGTATCCTTGGGATGGACATGAGAATCTTATACCTCCACAAATACCAAAGGACTTTAATCCTGTTGGTAGATATGCAAAGGATTTTTATATTAATAATGAATGGAAAGATAAACCTATTTATATATCCTTTCAAGGGGTAGAGTCAGCTTTTTATATATGGCTTAATGGAGAGTTTGTTGGATATAGTGAAGATAGTTTTACTCCAGCTGAATTTGATTTAACACCATATATAAAAGAAGGTAAAAATAGACTTGCTGTAATGGTAGTAAAATTTAGTACAGGTAGTTGGCTAGAAGATCAAGATTTTTGGAGGTTTTCAGGAATTTTTAGAGATGTATATCTTTATACAATACCTAAAACTCATATAAGAGATATGTTCATAAAGACAAGTCTAAAAAATAATTATAAGGATAGTGATCTTAATATACAATTAGATATTTTAGGCGGATTAAAAGGGTCATTAAGATTATCTTTAATAGATTCTAAAGATGCAACTTCTTTAATAAATTCT
Source organism: Clostridium sp. LS3 (assembly GCF_055330225.1). Taxonomy (NCBI): domain Bacteria; kingdom Bacillati; phylum Bacillota; class Clostridia; order Eubacteriales; family Clostridiaceae; genus Clostridium; species Clostridium sp. LS3. Next base: position 2,359,720 of record NZ_CM143921.1, on the reverse strand, counting down.
GAAAATATTATAAATATAGGTAAGAATATAGATAAATCTAAAGAAGACTGCAATTTAGAAATAAAATTTGAAGTAAACAATATAAAATTATGGAGTGCTGAAAAGCCTAATTTATATAATTTAATAATTGAAATTCTTGATGATAATAATGAAATAGTAGAAGTTGTAACTGAAAAAGTTGGGTTTAGAGAGTTTAAAATAATAAATAATATTATGCATATTAATGGAAGAAGAATAGTTTTTAAAGGTGTAAATAGACATGAATTTAGTATGTATAATGGAAGAAATATATCTAAAGAAGAAATGCTTTATGATGTTAAAACTATTAAGCAAAATAATATTAATGCAGTAAGAACATCACATTATCCAAATAACAGTTATTTCTATGAATTGTGTGATGAGTATGGTTTATATTTAATTGATGAAGCAAATTTAGAAACTCATGGAACTTGGCAAAACATTGGTAGAATAGATTATGTAAATGTTATTCCAGATGGGAAAAGTCAATGGCTAGAAGCTGTTCTTTCTAGAGCTAGTGCAATGCTTGAAAGGGATAAGAATCATCCATCAATATTAATTTGGTCCTGTGGTAATGAGTCCTTTGGTGGAGAAAATATATATAAAATGTCTCAGCTTTTTAAAGAAAGAGATGATTCAAGGTTAGTTCATTATGAGGGAGTATTTCAAGATAGAAGATTTAATGATACAAGTGATATGGAAAGCAGGATGTATGCTAAGGTTTGGGATATAGAAAAGTATTTAAATGATAATCCTAAAAAGCCTTTTATATTATGTGAATATACACATTCCATGGGAAATTCAAATGGCGGTATGCACAAATACACAGATCTTTCAGAAAAATATCTAATGTATCAAGGTGGATTTATTTGGGATTATATAGATCAAGGAATATTAACAAAAGATATATATGGAAAAGAATATATTGCTTTTGGTGGAGATTTTGGAGATAGACCAACAGATTATAATTTTTGCACCAATGGAATAGTATATGCAGATAGAAAGGTCTCACCTAAAATGCAAGAGGTTAAATATAATTACCAAAGCTTCATGGTAAATGTAGAGGAAACATCTGCTGTTATAAAAAATAATAATTTATTTATTGATATGAGCAAGTATAAATTAAAGTATTCATTATTAAAAAATGGTGAAGTAAAAGAAGAAGGCTATTTAGAAGTAGAATTATCACCACAAGAAGAAAAGAAAATTCAATTACCTATAAGCAAAGCTAAGGAGAAAGGTGAATATATTGTTAATGTATCTATAGTTTTAAAAGAAGATACATTATGGGCAAATAAAGGGCATGAAGTGGCTTATGGTCAATGTGTTTATAATGTTGAACAAGAAGAAGAGAATAAATTAGAAAAAATAGTAGTAAGTAATTGTGAATTTAATTTTGGAGTAAAGGGAGAATACTTCCAGATAATGTTCTCAAAGGCATATGGTGGGTTGATTTCTTATAAACATAGAGATGTAGAGCTTATAAGTTCAATTCCTAAACCGAATTTTTGGAGAGCTATAACAGATAATGATAACGGTAGTAAGATGGGATTTAAATCATCTATGTGGAAAGGTGCTAGTTTATATCAAAATATAATAGATATAGAAACAAAAATTAGTGATTATAATGCAAGTATATCATATACTTATGAGTTACCGACAATACCAACCACTAACTGTAAGCTTACTTATGTTGTTTATGGTGATGGAAAAATAGAGGTTGAATTAGAATATAAGGGAACTGAAAATTTACCTAATATGCTTGACTTTGGAATGATATTTAAGATTCCATGTTTATATGACAACTTAGAATATTATGGGTATGGAGCAGATGAGAATTATCAAGATAGAAATAAAGGAGCAAGACTCGATGTTTATAAAATAAAGGTTAGTGATAATGTGTCAAAGTATGTTGTACCACAAGAGTGCGGTAATAGAACAGGGGTTAGGTGGGCTAAAATTACTGATAACAAAGGCCATGGAGTAAAGATATTTGGAGATTCATTAGATTTTAGTGCATTGCCATTTACACCTCATGAACTAGATAATGCAAATCATCACTATGAATTGCCGAAAGTCTACAATACTGTTATAAAAGTATCATCAAAACAAACAGGGGTAGGTGGAGATGATAGTTGGGGGGCAACACCTCATGAAGAATATTTATTAAAGGCCAATGAAGATAGATGCTTAAAGTTTAATATAATAGCAATATAGTTTTTATTTAGGATGGTACTAATAAAAAATATTAATGGGATTATATAAAATAATATCAAAGACTTAGAGGTGTTATTTCGCTTCTAGGTCTTTATGTGTTTTAATAGTTATTATATCTGTTAAAAGATGAAATAATGGGATAGTACATACTTTTTAAAAATAGATGATTAATTTTATTGAATTTCTCAATAATTGTTAATTTTTTATTTAATAAAGATAATTTATTACATACTATTGGAGAATAAATTTTTAACTATTATACTCATTTTTTCTAGTTAATATAAATTATATTAATAAATATCATTTCAAATTTAAAAAATTTAATTTGAAATTGTATTAAATAAATAATATAAACAAAATAACAGTAAAATAATGGTAAATAATGCAGAGAAAATTATGAAGATATATAAAAAAATTCATAAAAAATTCAAAAATGGTAAATGAACAGTATTATTGTTAGCAAATGTAAAAATTTCTAAAAAACTATTTATTTTAATAAAGAAAATTGTTAAAATTAAGACAAAGGAGATGAATTTTTAATATTTTAAGGGGGAAATGAAAGATGGAATTCTTAAAACAAATTAATAAAAAAATGTTACTACTTTGCGCAATTTTTAGTTTAAGTATTGTATCTTATCCTGTAAAAGCGATAGACACAAATCTAGTAGCTAAGAATGATAATGCTAGTGATATCGATTTAGGGATATCAAATTTAGACTACAACAAATATGAAGTTTTAGCCTCTAATGGAGATAGGGTAGAAAGCTTTGTTCCAAAAGAAGGCCTATTTTCAAATGATAAATTTATAGTTGTAGAGAGAAATAAAAAATCAATAACAACATCTCCTGTAGACATTTCAATTATTGACTCAGTAACAGATAGAACATACCCAGGTGCATTACAACTTGTTAATGGTGATTTTGTAGATAATAAACCTAATTTATTAACTGCTAAAAGAAAACCATTAAACATAAGTATAGATTTACCAGGTATGGGAAAAGAGAAAATAACCACTGTTAACAATCCAACTTATGGAAATGTATCTGGAGCTATTGATGATTTAGTTTCTTTATGGAACAATAAGTATTCAAATTCACATACATTACCAGCTAGAACACAGTATTCAGAGTCTATGGTCTATAGTAAATCTCAAATAGCTAGTGCTCTTAATGTAAACGCCAATGTACTTAACAATTCTCTTGGAATCGATTTCGATGCAGTTAGTAATGGTGAAAAGAAGGTTATGGTAGCAGCATATAAGCAAATATTTTATACTGTAAGTGCAGAATTACCAAATAATCCTTCAGATCTTTTTGATGAGAGCGTTACATTTAATGAATTAACACGAAAAGGTGTAAGTAATCAAGCACCACCAGTTATGGTATCAAATGTAGCCTACGGTAGAACTATTTATGTAAAGTTAGAAACAAATTCAAAGAGTAAAGATGTACAAGCGGCTTTTAAGGCATTACTAAAAGATGGTAGTATTAATACTAACAATCAATATAAAGATATATATGATGATAGTTCTTTTACAGCTGTAGTTTTAGGTGGTGACTCAAGTGAGCATAATAAGATTATTACTAAGGATTTTGATGAAGTAAGAAATGTAATTAAAAATAATGCAGTGTTTAGTACTAGAAATCCGGGATATCCGATTTCTTATACAAGTGTTTTCTTAAGAGATAATTCAGTTGCAGCTGTTCATAATAAAACAGATTATGTAGAAACTACTTCTACAGAATATTCAAAAGGTAAAATTATTTTAGATCATTATGGAGCGTATGTTGCACAATTTGAAGTATCATGGGATGAAGTTTCTTATGATGAAAATGGAAAAGAGATATTAACACATAAAGAATGGGAAGGAAACGATAAAAATAAAACTGCTCATTTTAATACAGTAATACCATTGCCAGCTAATGCTAAAAATATAAAGATATTAGCTTGGGAATTAACTGGACTAGCATGGGAAGGCTGGAGAAATATAATTAATGAACAAAATGTTCCTTTAACAAATGAAATAAAAGTTACAATTGGAGGAACAACATTATACCCTAGTGCTAATGTTACTTTTTAACAAATAATATAAAGGTCATATTTTGAGAATGTACTCAAAATATGACTTTTTTGTTTTGATAACCACTGGCTATACCAGTAGACAAAATGGAGATGCCGATATCATATAGTATTTGCGTCAAAGTATAGAAGACAGATAATATATGGAAAGTACAAAGTTGAAACAGGTAAGATGTTAAGGGAAATATGCAAAAGAAATGGTGTGGAAATTATCAAAGCGAATGTATGCCTTTATAAGACTTAATCAAGCCACCAGCTCAGCTTTGGGGACTTTACTGGTCAAATGGCATCTCTTTTAAAGGTTGATACAATTGGATCGAATGAATTGGCGAAAGAGTATAGTGTAATTTATTCTATAGTAGCAAGATGTGGAGTTTTTGCTAAAACATATGTTCAGCATCTATTAAATGAAGAAGCTAATTGAATTATTAAATTGTTCTAAAATTTATATAGATAAATTGGTTAAAGAATATGATGGTAATAGCGACGTAAGAGAAGGGGCTTTAAAAAGATATAATTACTTGTTTTTATAGAAAATTGTCTTGTAAAATTATGAAAAGAAAAATATAATTAGAATTATCATGTAGACTTGCAATGATATTTAGAGTTGGGAATATAGAATAAGTAATATTGAAAGTATTATTACAAGAGATAAATGGGTATGTGTGAGTTATTTTAATAACAATGCAGAGGAAAATGAGAGTATTAGCAAATATATCTAAAAAGTCAATTTTAAAGGCGTATAGTTTTAATTAATAAACTTTAAAAGCTATAAACCTTTAAATTTTTAAAAAGCTATTTAAGGTTTTTTTGTCATGCAAATAATTATAAAATTTTATAAATTTATTTCTTACATTTATATATTTTTCAATATATAAAAATAAAAAATAAGTATATTGATTATAATGGGAGATTATCATTTATAATAAAGTTATTTTTAAGGAGGGATCTGTATTGGATTATAATGCAGCATTTAAAGAAAAGTTAGGTAAATTACTATTTTTAGAAATGAATAAAGAAGGATTTAAAGAAAGTATAAATATTCCTAGTTATGTAACTTTTAAAAATAAAGATTTATATTTACCTATATCCCCAGATTACATAACATCAAATGTAAATAATGAAATTAAAATAAAAAATTTACCTATATATTACTTTATAGAAGGAATGTTTTTTGCCTTAGGAGCAGATGAAAATCTGAAGTTTAATGAAGATTATGAAACAATATTAACTTATATAAAAGATACAGAGAATTGTATAAAAAGTATAGTTTCCAAAAAAATAAAAGATGATTTAATGATAGATGCTTACTTATTATTAAAAGGTTTTTACAGATATTCAAAAGATATTGATATTATGAAGAAACTATTATTAGTTGGGGAAAATATAAGAGAAAAGGATAGTACTTTTAAAGAAATGTTATTACAGGATATTGAATATTGTGAGACTAATTTGTTGAAAGTTCCAGAGGCTTATCTTTATAAGGCTTTAATATTAAAAGATGATGGAGATTTCAAAGGAGCAAAGGTTTCAATAAACGAGTATTTAAATAAGGGTGGAGAAGTAACAGAAAATATAAAGATAGTTATTGATGATATTACTAACGTTTCCAATTATGAAATTGCTATAGAGCATTTAAATGATAATCCTAGCAAAACAATAGAACTTCTTTTAAAATTGGTAGAAAAGTTTGAGAAAAATCCATTAATTTATTACTATTTAGGAGTTGCATATAGAAAAATAGAAAATTATGAAAAAGCTATATATTATTTAAATGAAAGCTTACAAAAAGAAAGTGGCATATATGAAGTGGTAGTTGAACTTGGAATAAATTATGCATGTATTAATGATTTCCAAAGCGCAATAAGATATTTTAAAAAGGCATTTGAGGTTACTAAAGAAGTAGAAGTATGTACTAATATAGTTATGTGCTATGTTAATTTAAATAATTTAGAGGAAGCTAAGTTACATTTAAATATAGCTAAAAAGTTAAATCCAGAAGATGAAGTAGTAAAAGATTTAGAGAAAATGTTAAATAAATAAAGTTGAATTGGGAGTTTAAATATTAAACTCCCAAATTTATATATACAATTTATTTCTTTAGTAAAGTAGATAAATATGGTATTATATTTATAAATAATTTTAATAAATATATTATTGAGGAGAAGAAATGAAAGATAATAATTTTATTGATGTCTTGGGATATAAAGTTTATAAAAACACCTTAATAGATGCTTTAAAATATATAGATAAATTTAATAAGGTGCATATTATATCAGGAAATCCCGAGGTGTTATACACAGGATTATACAATGAGGAATTATTAAATAATTTTAAATCTAATAAATCATTTATAATACCTGATGGTGTTGGATTGCAAATTGCAGCCAAGCGTTTAAAAACTCCTGTTAAAGAAAAAATTGCAGGAATAGATTTAATGAAGGAAATAATAAAAAGATGTGAAAGAGAAGATAAAGGAATATATCTTTTAGGAACATCTGATGAAAATATTAAAGCTTGTGTTGCAAATTTAATGGTTAAATATCCAAATATAAATATAGTAGGATATAGAAATGGATTTTTTGATATTAATAATTCTGATGAGATATTAAACGAAATAAAAGAAAAAAAGCCATATGCTATTTTTGTTGCAATGGGATGTCCAAGGCAAGAGAAATTTATAGTTAAATATATGGATGAGTTACCATGCAAAATATTTATGGGGGTTGGAGGAAGCTTTGATGTAATTGCAGAAAAAGTTAATAGAGCTCCTAAATGGATGATAAAACTTGGATTAGAATGGCTTTATAGAGTTGCAAAAGAGCCTTGGAGAATAAAGAGGCTTGTAAGTATTCCTAAATTTTTATTATTAGTATTTAAAAATAAAAAGGTGATGTATGAGCAAAAATAAGATATTTAAAGCAACTTTTATAGTTATGACTATGACTATATTAAGTAGAATAATAGGATTTGGTAGAGATATGCTTGCGGCATATCATTTTGGAGTTGGAGGACCATACGATATATACGTTGCATCAGTTGCAATACCTGAATCAGTTTTTATGATAGTTGGTCTTGCAATATCAACTACATTTATACCGATGCTAAGTGAAATAAGACATAATAAGAATAAGGATGAAATGTTTAAATTTTCAAATAATGTTGTTACTATTTTAGGTATAGCATCATTATTTATAGTATTATTGGGATTAATATTTACAAAGGATATAGTTAATGTATTTGTTCCTAAATTTACAAAAGAACAAATGGATTTAACCATATTTTTAACGAGAATAACTTTAATAAATATAGTATTACTATGTGTTAATGCATGCTTCGCTTCAATATTACAAGTATGTGAAGATTTTATAGTGCCATCATTGTTAGGGCTATTTTTTAATCTTCCTATAATTGTATATTTAGCTTTTTTTGGTGAAGTAAGTATTATTGGTCTTACAATAGCTAATGTTTTAGGAAATCTACTAAGAGTATTAGTTCAAATTCCTTCTCTATATAAGCAAGGATATAAATTTAAATTATATATAGATTTAAAAGATGAAAAACTAAAGACTATGATGATTTTAATAATTCCGGTTATAATTGGAGCGGGAGCAAATTCAATAAATATGCTAGTGGATAAAAGTTTAGCTTCTGGATTAAGTACAGGAAGTATGGCATCTTTAGAATATTCACAAAGAATAGTCCAATTTGCTAATACTGCTATAACAACTTCAATAGTATCAGTGGTTTATCCGTTAATGGCAAATAGGTTGAACTCTGGAGACAAAGAGGGATTTATTAAATATTTAACTAAGTCTATCGTAATTATATGTTTATTTTTAATTCCTATTACTTTTGGTATGTTATTTCTAAGAAAAGAAATAGTTGTAGCCTTTTATGCAAGAGGAAAATTTGATTCAGGAGCTGTTATTATAACATCTATGGCTCTTTTAGGATATTCAATACAACTACCCTTTGCAGGAATAAGAGATATATTGAATTCCTCTTTATTTTCTATGAAAAAGACAAAGGTAACAACGATAAATGGAGTTATTGGTGTTGTAATAAATATTATTTTAAGCATAATACTATCAAAATATATAGGCGTTTTAGGTATAGCTATAGCAACATCTATTTCATCTGGATTAATAGCAATACTCTTATTAAATTCAACTAAGAAAATAATTGGAAAATTTGATGTAAAAGATATGATTATAAAAATAATTAAAGTAACGTTAAGCTCAACTTTAATGCTAGTAGCATTGTATTTTATGAATAATTTATTTAAATTGGAGAATTCTTTTGCAATTATTTTATTAGATGGAATAGTTGGAGCAGTTTTCTTTGTAGTAATATGTAAGTTACTACAAATAGAAGAACTTAATGAAGCTTTAAGCATGATAAAAGGAAAAGTTAGAAGGGAGGTTTAGTTTAATAAAATGAAAATATTATTTATTGCATGTTATTCGCCATTAATAAATAATTCAGCATCTATAGAAACTCTTCAATATTTAAATAATTTAGCAAAAATTGAAGAAAACGAGATTCACTTATTAACTGTAAACTTTCCTGTAAATTCAGTTTATTATGATGAATATATTTTTAAAATGCTAGATAAAAGAATTAACTTACATATAATATCAGGAGGCAAGATATTTGAGCTAATTATGCCTAAAAAAGCTCAAGAAGGAAGTACCATTAAGAAAAATGTGAGCAAAGTTAAAATTAAAAGTGCTTTAAGAAGAGTGAAAAAAATATTTGCAGTTCCAGATATGTATTTGTATTGGGCATTTAAAGCAAGTGAATACGGAATAAAATTAATGGAGAAAGAAAACTTTGATGTTATGTTTTCTATGCATGAACCACCATCAAGTCACATTTGTGCATACAAGATTAAGAAAAAATATCCTAATTTAAAATGGATAACTTATTGGAGCGATCCTTGGCTTAAGGATTCTACTAGAGAAGGATCTAGCTCAATAAGAAGAAACTTTGAAGAAGGATATGAGAAAAATATTGTTGCTTTAGCAGATAAGTTTATTTTTGTAACTAATGCTAATAGAGATGATTATATGGACACATATAGTATTAAAAAGGAAGATACTTATATAATAACTAGGGGATATGATGAGAAAGTTTATAATGATATAAAAATAAATGAAAGACCTTTACTGATTGATAATAAAAAAATAAATATTATTTATACTGGAGAAATTTTTTCTAAGCTTAGGGATATAAAGCCCTTTATGGAAGCGATGAGAAGATTAAGTATAGAAAATATAGAACTTTATGAAAAGTTAAATATACTTTTCTTTGGAAATATAGACGATGAGAAAATTAAAAATGAGCTATGTCAAATAAGTAATGTTACAGTTTCAAATAGGATTCCTTATAGAGAAGCCTTAGGTTATATGGTAAATGCAGATGTTTTACTTCTATTTGGAAATAAAAAATCAAAACAAATACCTGCTAAGATATATGATTATTTTGGATGTGATGGATATATATTGGTAGTTTTAGGAGACGAAAATGATCCTATAATAGATGTGGTAAGTGGTTTAGAAAAGTGTGAAGTTTCATTAAACAGATTAGAGGAAATATTTGATGGGCTTATAGAGTTATCCAATAAAATATTAGAAGGTAAAAAGTCTAATCCAATTACAGAATATGAGTGGGAAAATATATCTAAAAAATTAAATTCTATTTTAAAGGGGGAGTAGTTATGCATGTTATGTTTATACCATCATGGTATCATAATAAAAGAAACCCTGTGCATGGAAGTTTTTTTAAAGAACAAGCATTAGCATTACAAAATAGAGGTATAAAAATTACTGTAGCTTATAATGAAATTTGGCCTTTGACTTTGGCTTTTAAGGTTAAAGAAAAAATAGGATTAAATTATAATATTGAAGAAGGGCTAAAAACCTATAGATATAAGAATTATAATTTTCTACCTAAAAATCCTATGATGTTTAAAATATTTAATAAAAGGCTAGAAAAGTTATATGAAGAAATAATAAAAAAAGAGGGAAAGATAGATATAATACATTGTCAATCTTCTTTTTGGGCTGGAATAAGTGCGAATTATATTTCAAAAAAATATAATATACCTTTAATAATAACAGAACATTCTTCATTGGAAAAAGCTATTTACATAAAGGAAAGTTATAAACCTTTAATAAAAAAATCTTATGTTGAAGCAGATAAACTTATAGCGGTAGGAAATGGATTAAAGCAAGAAATTTCTAAGTTTTCTGGTAGAAAAGATATAGGGGTTATACATAACTTAATACCTGTAGAGAATTTTCATATAAAAAAAGCTAAAAATAAAGATTTTACTTTTTTTTCTTTAGCTTTTCTAGAAGGTGAAAAAGGAATGGATATTCTTATAAAGGCTTTTAATAAATATTTTAAAGAAACTTCATCTAAACTTATTATAGGTGGAGATGGAAGCCAAAAAGAATATTTAATTAAGCTATGTGAGGATTTAGGAATAAGAAATCAAGTTGATTTTGTAGGAGCTTTATCTAGAGAAGAGGTTTCGGAATATATGAGTTCTTGTGATTCCTTTGTTTTAGCATCAAAATATGAAACTTTTGGAGTGGTTTATATAGAAGCACTTGCATCAGGTAAACCTATTATAGGAACTTATAATGGTGGTGCTGAGGATATTATAGATAGTAATAATGGGCAAATAGTTAAGGTAGATGATATTGATGAATTAGGAAAGGCTATGGAATATGTTAGAGATAACATAGAAAATTACAACTCAAATAAAATTAGAAATATGTGTATAGCTAAATTTTCTAAGGAAAAAATAACTAATGAAATAATAGAAGTTTACAATTTAGTATTAAATGAGAGAGGATAAATATGTTATTTAAAGATTATAGTATAGATAAATTTATAAGTGAATTATCTTCTAATGCTCCTTCACCAGGAGGTGGAAGTACTGCAGCCTTAGTTGCAGCTTTAGCATCTAGCTTGAATTCAATGGTCTATTCATTGACAGTAGGTAAAAAAGTCTTTGAAAAGCTAAATGATGAAGAAAAGAATATGATGATAAATTTACAAGAGGAAGCAGAAAAATTTACGAAAAGTGCTCAAAGTTTTATGGAAAGTGATAGAGAAGATTTTTTAAATCTTATGAATAGCTATAAATTGCCTAAAGAAACAGAGGTAGAACTTAAATTTAGAGAAGAGAAGATAAAGAAAAATACTTTTAAAGCAATGGAAACTCCGCTTTCTTTAGCAGAAGAATGTATTAAATTCTATGATAATATTGAATTTGCAATTAAGTATGGTAATAAAAACTTAATTTCAGATGCTGGTGTAGCAACAATTTTATTACATTCTGCAATAGAGAGTTCGGTACTTAATGTTAAAGTGAATTTAAATTTTTTAAGAGATGAAGATATTTGTGAGGAAATAGAAAATAAATGTAAATCAATAATAAATGAATCATACATAAAAAAACGTAATTTAATAAATAGTGTTGAAAATATTATATACCCTAAAAAAATATAGTCTCTTTAGAGACTATATTTTTTTAGGGTAGTTCATTTAATGATTTAAATTCATATCCTTCAGATTTAAGTTCTTTAATAACATCCTTTAATATTTTAGTATTTGTATTTGAAACTGCATGTAATAACATTATAGATCCTGGATGGGCTCCATTTAATATTTTCTTTATTGCAGCAGATTCTTCAGGTTGATTATCTACAAGCCAATCTTTATAAGCGAAACTCCAAAATATAGTTTTATATCCTAAGCCCTGTGTTTTCTTTAAAGAATTTTTAGAGTATTTACCCATAGGAGGCCTAAAGAATTTAGGCATATCTTGAGATGTTAAGGTCTTAAATTCCTCTTCAACTTCAGTAAATTCTTTATTAAATTTATCATTATCTAATATACTAGCCATTGATGGATGATGAGAGGTATGATTACATACTAAGTGTCCTTCCTCTACCATTCTTTTGACTATTTCAGGATGCTCCTTTACATATGGCTTAACTACAAAAAATGCAGCAGGAACTTGTTCATCTTTCAAAATATCTAAAATTTTTGGAGTGTTTCCATTTTCATAACCCTCATCAAATGTTAAATACAATACTTTTGAGTTTGTATCACCTACATAATAAGCGCCAAGTTCACTAAAGAAAGCTACTGATTCTTTTGGAGGCTCAGGGGTTTTTCCTTTTTCTCTATTAACAAAGTACCAATTTAGTTCTAAATCATCAGAAACAAGTACATTTGCATTTGTAAGAGAAGATGTGAAAATAAGAATTAAAGTTATTAATGAAGCTGTAAATACATTAAATTTTTTCATTATTTCACCACCTTTTTACTTATATATATTTAAATTTTTCGCTCTGTTAGACATTTCTCTCTAACACAGCCAAATTTTTATATAAGTTGTTATAATATTAGCTTTATTTGTAATACATTAAAGATAATATTCTTTAATAAATGTATAATCTTTATTACAACTTATATATAATCTTATTTTTATCTAAAATAATTCTTTTACACATAGAAATACAATGTATAAATGCTATTAATTGCCTTTCTATATTTCTTTAAATGTTGAAATTATTAATATTGTAGAGTATAATTTTAAAGATATGATTAAGATAAGAAAGGAATGTACATAGATGAATTTAGGAATAGTTGGTTTACCAAATGTAGGTAAAAGTACTTTATTTAATGCAATTACAAAAGCTGGAGCGGAGTCAGCAAACTATCCTTTTTGTACTATAGAACCAAATGTTGGAGTAGTTAGTGTACCAGATAAAAGATTAGATGTTTTAGAAAAGATGTATAATACTAAGAAGAAAGTCTATACTGCAGTTGAGTTTTACGATATAGCAGGTTTAGTAAAGGGAGCTTCAAAAGGTGAAGGCTTAGGAAATAAATTTTTATCCCATATAAGAGAAGTTTCTGCCATAGTACATGTAGTGAGATGTTTTGATGATGGAAATGTTGTTCATGTAGAAGGTTCAGTAGATCCAATAAGAGATATAGAAACTATAAACTTAGAGCTTATATTTGCTGATCTAGAAGTTTTAGAAAGAAGAATGGAAAGATCAATTAAGCAAGTAAGGTCTGGAGATAAAAAGGCAAAAGAAGAATATGCATTAATGGAAAAAGTTAAAGCACATTTAGAACAAAACTTACCAATAAGAACATTAGAAGTTACTGAAGAAGAAGAAGAATTAATAAAAGGATTATTCTTAATAACTTCAAAACCGGTTCTTTATGCATGTAATATATCAGAAGATGATATGATGGAAGGAAACACAAATAATGAATATGTTCAAAAAGTGAGAGCCCATGCTGAAAGTGAAAACTCAGAGGTTGTAGTTGTTTGTGCAAAATTAGAAGAAGAATTATCAGGTTTGGAGGAAGATGAGAAGCAAGAAATGTTAAGTGAATATGGCTTAACAGAGTCAGGTTTAGATCAGCTTATAAAAGGTAGTTATAAACTATTAGGATTAATAAGTTATTTAACAGCAGGAGTTCAAGAAGTAAGAGCTTGGACTATTAAAGAAGGCACAAAGGCACCACAAGCAGCTGGTAAGATACATTCAGATATAGAAAGAGGATTTATTAGAGCTGAAATAGTTTCATATGATGATTTAGTTGAATGTGGATCAGAAGCAGCTGCTAAAGAAAAAGGACTTTACAGATTAGAAGGTAAAGAATATGTTATGAAAGATGGAGATGTAGTTAACTTTAGATTTAATGTTTAATTATATCTTATAGAAAAGACTGAGTAATATCAGTCTTTTTTTATTGCACCAAATTTTATAACTTTTTATTAATTATGTAAATAAAATTCTTAAAAAATCAAATAAGCCTTGAAGATTTGCTTAAAATTCTATAAAATAATAGTATAAAGTGGTTAAAAGTGGTTAAAAGTGGAGCAAATTTATAAAAGGTAGGGGTAAAGATGTTTATAGGAGAATATCAACACGCGATAGATGCTAAGAATAGAATGATAGTCCCTGCAAAGCTGAGAGATGGGCTTGGTAATAATTTTGTTATTACAAAAGGCTTAGATGGATGTCTTTATGCTTATCCTATGGAAGAATGGAAAGCTCTTGAATTAAAATTAAAATCTTTACCACTTACAAATAGAGATGCACGAGCATTCGTAAGATTCTTTTTTTCAGGAGCCTGCGAAATTGAAGTAGATAAACAAGGAAGAGGTTTAATTCCTCAAAATTTAAAGGAATATGCGAATATAGAAAAGGAAATAGTAAGTATAGGAGTATTGACTAGGGTTGAAATTTGGAGCAAGGAAAAGTGGCAAGAATACAATGAGTCGGATATAGATTATGATTCTATTGCTGAAAAAATGAGCGATTTAGGAATATAAGGAGTAAGATTATGGATTTTAAACATGTTTCTGTACTTTTGAATGAGTGCATAGAGGGATTAAATATTAAAGAAGATGGAATATATGTGGATGGAACACTTGGCGGTGGAGGACATTCTTTAGAAATATTAAAAAATTTATCAGAAAGTGGAACTTTGATTGGAGTAGATCAGGATAAAGATGCATTAAAAGCAGCTGGTGAAAGGTTACAAAGTTTTAAAAATGTAAAGTTTGTCCATAGTAATTTTTATAATATTGATTCTATATTAAATAATTTAGATATTGAAAAAATTGATGGTATGCTTATGGATTTAGGAGTTTCTTCTTATCAATTAGATGAGGGGGATAGGGGCTTTAGTTACATGCAAGATGCTCCTTTAGATATGAGAATGAATAGAGAAAACTCACTATCTGCATATGAAGTTATAAATGAATATGAAGAAGAAGAGATATATAGGATAATTAGAGATTATGGTGAAGAAAAATTTGCAAAAAGAATTGCTAAATTCATAGTAGAAAACAGACAAAATAAGCCTATAGAAACAACTTTGGAATTAGTAGAAATAATAAAAGCTGCTATACCTGCAAAGGCTAGAAGAGAAGGACCACATCCTGCTAAAAGGACTTTTCAAGCGATAAGGATAGAAGTGAACAGTGAATTATCTATATTAAATAAGGCTATTGAAGATGGAGTAAATAGATTAAATAAAGGGGGAAGAATGGCAATAATAACATTCCACTCCTTAGAAGATAGAATAGTTAAAGTTAAGTTCAAGGAACTAGCTACTTCATGTACCTGTCCTAAGGAGTTTCCAATTTGTGTTTGTGGTGGAAAAGCTAAAGTGAAACTAATAAGTAGAAAGGCTATAGAGCCTACAAAAAATGAAGTAGAAGAAAATCCAAGAAGTAGAAGTGCTAAGTTGAGGGTTATAGAAAGAATTTAAAAAAATTAAGTAAAATGCAGAGGAGATGTAATAAAATGGTTGATAGAGAATATGATTATATAAGGGGTAATACAGCATTAAATCCAAAGAGAAAATATGATGAAATAGACAAAAGAATAGAGAAAGAAAATCAGGAGAGAAAACAAAGAGAGTCACAAAAAAAAGAAAGACAAGCGAAAAAGGCTACTGTAAAAAATATATTACAAGTGTCTTGTATTGCATTAGTTCTAGGTATTAGTAGCATAGCAAGAGATGGTAAGGTTTATAAAATGCAAAATGATCTTTCTAAAGTTAGAAATGAGATGAAGGTTGCTACAGAAGAAGGAAAAGCATTAAAAGTAAACTTATTAAAATATGAGCCGCTTTCAGATATAGTAGATGCAGCTAATAAAGAGGGAATGAAAATCCCAGGAAAAAATGATTCAGTAGTAGTAGACTTAACAAAAAACTTCTTTGCAAACTTAAGTGAATAAACATAAGTAATAAAATAGTACACTTGCCAAGATAAAGAGTACAAAATTAGTACTCTACATGTTTTTAATCAATTACATGGAGGCATTGATGTGAATAGAAAGAATTATAGGGATAAAGCGCTAATGAAAAAGAGAATGTCATTAGCGCTTACCGCATTAACCTGTTTATTTGCTCTTTTAATAATTAGATTGTCCTACATAATGATAGTTAAAAGAGGTGAGTACTCAGAAAGAGCTGAAGAGCAGTGGACGAGCGAAGTTAAAATTGATGCAAGAAGAGGTAGAATACTTGATAGAAATGGGGTAGAACTCGCTGTATCTGCAAATGTTTATAGAGTAGATTTTGACCTTAACTCAATAAGATCCCATTTAAGAAAAGAAAATTCAAGTAATGAAAATATAGCCCCTAAAATAGCAGAAGCTTTAGGAATGGATGTAGAAAAGGTTCTTAAGAAATTAAATACAAAGCTTCCAAGTGGAGCAGATGCAGGAGCTGCAACATTAGTAAGAAGAATAGAGAAAGAACCGGCTGATAAGGTTAAAAATTTAAACATACCAGGAGTAATAGTATCTCCAGATACAAAAAGATATTATCCAAGGGGAAATTTTTTAGCTCATGTATTAGGCAGTACTAATATTGATGGGCAAGGATTAACTGGTGTAGAATTACAATATAATGAGTATCTATCTGGCACTCCTGGACTTCGTATTTCTGAATTAGAGAAGTATAACGATGAATTACCATATACAATTTCAAAATTTACACCACCAGTAGATGGAAAGGATGTTACTTTAACTATAGATGCTAATTTACAAGCATTTGCTGAGAAAGTAGCAGAAAAGGGATATAAGGATAACCAAGCAAAGCAGGTTTCTATAATAATAATGAATCCTAGTAATGGCGAAATATTAGCAATGGTAAATAAGCCTGATTTTGACCCTAATAAACCATATGAAGGAATAGAAAATTATAGCGGAGAAAATACAGCTGAAAAGGTTCAAAAGATGTGGAGAAATCATTTAGTTAATGACACCTTTGAGCCAGGATCAATTTTTAAAGTTGTAACAATGATAGGTAATTTAGAAGAAGGATTAGTTAAAGAGTCAGATACTTTTACCTGTAATGGAAGCTTAAAAGTTGGACCTCATACAATAAAGTGTTGGAAGACATCAGGACATGGAACACAAATATTACCTGAAATTCTTGAAAATTCCTGCAATGTTGGTTTTATGGATATAGGTAAAAGAATAGGAAAAGAAAAACTAAATGAGTATATAAAAAAAATGGGCTTTGGAAAAGTGAGTGGTGTGGATTTACCAGGAGAAGCAAAAGGAATAACTAAAAAAACTGAAGATATTACAGAGGCTGACCTTGCAACGATTTCATTTGGACAAACGAATACTGTAAATGCTGTTCAATACATGACTGCATTTAATAGTATTGTAAACGGAGGGAAGCTTATTCAACCTCATATAATGAAGGAAGTAATTCATAAGGATGAGTATAATAATATTGTAACTGATAAAACTTTTGAACCAAATATAGTAGATATCTTAAGTGAAGAGAACACTGCTATTTTAAGAGATTATTTAGAAAGAACTGTAGCTCAAGGTGGTTCAAGTAAATCTTATGTTGAAGGATATCATATAGCAGCTAAAACAGGGACTGCTCAAAAGGTTAACCCAAATGGTGGAGGATATGAATCAGGAAAATATATATCTTCTTTGGCTGGTTTTGCGCCAGCTGATGATCCTAAGGTATCAGTGTTTATATCAATAGATGAACCTGGTACAGGAACCTATTATGCAGGTCAAATAGTTGCTCCTCTTGCGAATATTTTATTTACAGACATATTTAATTATATGAGTTCAGAAATATCGAAAGATAATATAGATAGCATAGTAAAAGAAGTAGTAATTCCTGAGATAAGAGGATTAGAAGTTAATGAAGCGAAAAAAATATTAAAAGAATACAATTTAGAGTATAATATTCAAGGAAATGGGTCTATAATAACAAATGTAAAACCTTATCCAGGATATACTGTTAAAGAAAATTCTAAGATTAATATAGACATAGGTGACTCAGAGTCTTATAATAAAAATGTCGTTATGCCAGATTTGAGGGGGTACTCATTAGAGTCTGCAACTAAAATTCTCGATGATTTAGGCATTAAATATACATCTGAGGGAATGGGGTCTATATTTAAACAAAGCATTCCAAAGGGTGAGATGATTACAAAAGGAACAAACGTAAAACTTATATTAAACGAAGAATATGGAGATTAATTTAGAATATCCCTTTACATTAGCATGTGGGAAACTCACATGCTAAATTTTTATACAAAAGATATGGGGAGTTCTTTTTAGAATATTAAGGAGATGGTGAAATGAAGTTATTAGATTTATTAAAGGGAGTAAATTATGAATTATTAGAAGGAACATTAGATAAAGAAGTAAACAGTATTCAGTATGATAGCAGAAAAGTAAATAAAAGTGACTTATTTGTATGCCTTACAGGATTTGAAGTTGACGGTCATAACTATGCAAATAAAGCAGTAGAAGCTGGAGCAAAGGTTATAGTTTGTGAAAAAAATATTGAAATTAAAGGGGAGGATATAACTGTTTTAGTTGTGAAAGAGGGTAGAAAAGCACTTGCTACTATGTCTTCTAACTATTATGGACATCCAACTAAGAATTTAAAACTAATTGGTGTTACAGGAACAAATGGAAAAACAACAACTGTATATATGTTAAAGTCAATGCTAGAAAAAGCAGGTAAAAAAGTTGGGTTAGTTGGTACTATAGCTAATTATATAGGAGATATTAAACTAAAATCAGAAAGAACTACTCCAGAGTCATTGGAGCTTCAAAAATTATTTAAGGATATGGTAGAGGCAAACTGTGAATATTGTGTTATGGAAGTTTCATCACATTCTTTATATTTAGATAGAGTTTATGGTTGTGAATTTGAAGTTGGAATATTTACAAATTTAACAAGAGATCATTTAGATTTCCATAAATCTTTTGATAATTACTATAATGCTAAATTCAAACTTTTTGAAAGAAGTAAAGCTTGTGTTATTAATGTTGATGATGATTATGGATATAGAGTGCTAAAGGATATTGAAAAATTAGGAAATAAAGTAGTAAAAACTTATTCAATAAGAAATAATAGTGATTTTAAAGCATCAGATCTTATGTTAAAAGAAGGAGATATACACTTTAAGATAAATGGAGAAGATTTTAACTCTATTTTACCAGGAGAATATAATGTTTATAATGCTTTAGGGACGGTTGGAGCAATGAGTATTTTAGATATAAACAAAGAGTTTATAAAAGAAGGTTTATTAGATATTATAGTACCAGGAAGATGTGAGAGAGTTGGATATAAATATAATATACCATACGAAGTAATAATAGATTTTGCACATACTCCAGACGGATTAAAAAATATACTAGAAACATTAAAAGGATTTGCTAAAAATAGATTAATTGCAGTATATGGATGTGGTGGAGACAGAGATAAAGTTAAACGAGCTGAACTTGGAAGAATAGGAACAGAAATTGCAGATTTAGCTGTTATAACATCTGATAATCCAAGAGAAGAGGATCCAATGGCTATTATAAAAGAAATAGTTGCAGGAATAACAAAGTCAAATTATCTAGCAATTGAAAATAGGGTTGAAGCTATAAAACTTGCATTAGGTATGGCTGAAGAAGGAGATGTAGTTGTTTTAGCTGGAAAAGGTCATGAGAATTACCAAATAACTAATGAAGGTGTAATTCATTTTGATGAAAGAGAAGTAATTGATGAAATTTTATCAAATAAAAAGAAATAATTAGAGGTGCATAAATTGGAATTATCGTTAGATGAACTTTTAGAAGCTGTACGAGGCGAAATAATAATTGAAGGAAAAACTAATTTTAACAATGTTTGTATAGATACAAGAAAGATAGAAGAAAACAATATATACTTTGCTATAAAAGGTGAAAATTTTAATGGAAATAAGTTTGTAAATGAAGCCTTTTTTAAAAAAGCATCTATAGCAGTAGTAGATGAAGTTTTATTTGATGTAAGCAAAATAGAGAATAATGGCACCATAATAAAGGTAGAAGACACTTCACAGGCTTTGTTAGATCTTGCTAATTTTTATAGAAATAAGTTAGGTTTAAAAGTTGTTGGTGTAACTGGTTCATGTGGAAAAACATCTACTAAAGATTTAATTGCAGCTTTCTTAAGCAAAAAATACAAGGTTTTTAAAACAAAAGGCAATTTTAACAATCAAATAGGATTACCTTTAATGATATTAGAGCTTGATAGCACAATAGATGTAGCTGTTTTAGAAATGGGAATGAGTGATTTAGGAGAGATAGATGTCTTGGCTAAGTGTGCTAGACCAGATATAGCGGTAATAACTAATATTGGATTATCTCATATAGAAAATTTGAAAACTCAAGATAACATTTTAAAAGCAAAATCAGAAATATTTAATTACTTTACCGAAAGTAATACTCTTGTAATAAATGGAGAAGATAAGAATTTATTAAGAATAAAAGATAAATGTTTTAAAATTGTAAAAATTGGATATAATCATGAATATGATCTTTATGCATTTAATATTATACTAGAGGAGAACAAAACAACATTTACTGTTAAGGATCAATATGAGGAAAGTACATTTATAATACCTATGGCTGGTAAGCACAACGTTTTAAATTCAATGCTTGCAATAGAAGTAGCTAAAATTTTAAATGTTTCTTTTTCTGAAATGAAAGAAGGGATTGAAAATTTAGAAGCTACATCTATGAGGTTACAAGTTTTAAAAAATGATAGATTAACAATTATAAATGATTGTTATAATGCTAGCCCAGATTCAATGAAATCCTCAATTGATGTACTAAGTACTTACAAGATAGGAAGAAAAATAGCTATACTTGGGACTATGAATGAACTAGGTGATGAAGCTGTAAAATCACATAAAGAAGTAGGAATTTATGCTTCAAATAAAGTAGATTTATTAATTGCTATAGGAGAATATAGAAGTTATTTTAAATCAGGATTTACAGGAGAAAATATCATTACTTTTGCTACTAAGGAAGAATTTATAGAAAATATAAATACTATGTTTAAAGAAAATGATGTAGTTTTAGTAAAGGCTTCAAGAGGTATGAAGTTTGAAGATATAGTTAGTTCATTAGAAGAAGTCTCAATATAACGAAGGAGGTGAACTGCCTATTTAGGCAGCTACAATGGGGGATAAATTAATAGACATAGTAACATCAAATCTAACTTTAGGATTAGTGTTAGCTTTTATAATATCGATAATACTAGGACCTATAACAATACCAATGCTTAGAAGATTAAAGTTTGGTCAAAATATAAGAAAAGAAGGGCCTCAGAGCCACCTTAAAAAAGCAGGAACTCCAACTATAGGAGGTATTATATTTATAATATCAACATTAATAGTTATGGTGGTTATGAGATTTAATCCAATGGACGAAGCGATGATTGCGCTTTATTCGCTACTTGCTTTCGGGTTTATAGGATTTTTAGATGATATTCTAAAAATCATAAAGAAACAAAATGAAGGATTAAAGGCTTGGCAAAAAATGGTGCTATTAATTATCTTTTCAACTGCAATTGCAGTTTATGGATATGTTAATTTAGGAACTGCTTTAAAAATACCTTTTATTGATACAAAAATACCACTAGGGATATTGTATATTCCTTTTGTAATAGTATATTATGCAGGTGCTACTAATGCTGTTAATTTAACAGATGGATTAGATGGATTAGCATCTACTGTCAGTGTTTTAGTATTAACATTTTTTGCAGTTGTGGCATTTACAATGAAACATGAATCATTAGCAGTATTTTCAGTCGTTTTAGCAGGAGGTTTGCTAGGATTCTTAAAATACAATGCTTACCCTGCAAAAGTATTTATGGGTGATACTGGTTCCCTTGCAATTGGAGGTGCTATAGCTACTATTGCATTAATTCTAGAATTACCATTAATACTATTTATTGTTGGTGGAATATATGTTTTTGAAACAATATCAGTAATTTTACAAGTTTCATCGTATAAATTAAGAGGAAAAAGATTATTTAAAATGGCACCTATTCATCATCATTTTGAGCAAGTAGGATGGAGTGAAACAAAAATTGTTACAGTTTTTTCTATAGTAACTGTAATATTATGCTTTATAGGATTTATAGCCCTTTAATCATTGAATTGGAGGAGCTTTTATGAGAGAAAAAAAGTCCAGTGTAAGAGTTGGCGAAATTGACTATGGTATATTTTATGCTGTTATATTTTTACTAGCAATAGGAGTAATTATGATATACTCAGCAAGTTCATACTATGCTATGTTTAAAGAGGGAGATAGCATGGTATATTTAAAAAAACAATTAATTTGGGCAATAACTGGGTTAGTAGCGATGGGGGTTATGGTTACTTTCGATTATCATAAGTTAAAAAAAATTACTCCACATCTTTTGATAATAACTGTTCCATTATTAGTAGCCGTATTTTTCTTTCCAGCAGTAAATGGAGCAAAGAGGTGGATTCAGTTAGGACCATTATCATTTCAACCTTCGGAACTTACTAAGTATGTAGTAGTTTTATTTTTAGCTATGAGTTTAGATTTAAAGGGAGATGGGGTGAAAAAATTTTGGTCAGGAATAGTACCCTATCTAGGTGTATCAGGGTTCTTCTCAGCTATGATATTAGCAGAAAAGAACCTGAGTATAGCAGCAATTATTATGATTGTTACTTTTATAATGCTTTTCGTTGCAGGCGGACGAATTAAAGATTTGTTTGGTAAGGTTGCACCAGTGTTATTAGTAGCAGTTATGGTATTCATATTTGGGGAAGATTATAGAAGGGCTAGAATGCTGAATTTCCTAAACCCATGGAAAGACCCAGCTGGAGATGGATATCAATTAATTCAATCTTTTTATGCACTAGGAGCTGGAGGAGTAACTGGATTAGGACTTGGTCAATCTAGACAAAAAACTTTATATATGCCTGAGCCACATAATGATTTTATATTTTCCATAATAGGAGAAGAACTTGGGTTAATTGGATGCCTTTTTATTATTGCGCTTTTTGTATTCTTTGTATGGAGAGGAATAAAGGTAGCAATGAAAGCAAAAGATACTTATGGAACACTACTAGCAATAGGAATAACTTCAATAATTGCAGTTCAAGCTATTATTAATATTGCAGTTGTAACAGGGTCTATGCCTGTAACAGGAGTTCCAATGCCATTCATAAGCTATGGAGGTACATCATTAGTAATTAATATGATGGCAATGGGAATACTTTTAAACATATCAAGACAAACACAAGGGAAAGAGTTATAAATTTTATTAAAAAGAGTGGGTTTTTCTTTATTATTCACTCTTTTTTCTTTGTAAAATTTTAAGATATATCTTTTTTAAATAAATTATTATAAAAAATTTAAATTTAGTAAAAATAATAATGAAAAAATACCCATAAAGTGATATTATTATAGTATATAATTATATTATGTAAAAGTAGGAGAATTATGAATAACAAAACAAATCAATTTATAAGAAAAAAGAAGAGAAAAAAAGTATTAAAGAAATTAATTTTAGGGGTATTTGTTTTTATAATAGGAATAATAATATTTGTATATAAATCTCCAGTATTTAATTTGAAAAAAATAACTATAAGTGGATTAGTTACATTAACTGATGAAAGGCTACAAGAAAAATTAAAATATAATATAGGTCAAAATATATTTACTATAGATTATAAGGAGATGGAAAAAGTACTAAAAGAAAATCCATATATAAATGAAGTGAAAATAACTAAAAAAGGAATAAATAATTTGCATATAAATGTAAATGAAAATAAAATTGCATTTTATTTTGATGATGGAAATAAAATAAAGGTTATTAATAATAATGGAGTTATTGTTGAGGAGTTAGTCAGTTTAGAAGATAGAAAATTAGTAAAACTTATAGGAATGGATATATCAGATAAAACTATAGGAAATAAAGTTTCTGAGGAGAGTAATTTTTCAGATACATTAGATAAATTTTATAAAATAGTTGAGGCTATGCCAGATGAGTATGTTTTTTCTCAAATAGATGTTGAAGACTTAAATAACATAATATGTTATATCGGAAATATAAAAATAATGATTGGAGACAGCAATGACTTAGTAGATAAAATGAACTTATCACTTAATGCTATAGAACAAGGCGTTATTTCAAAAGGATATATAGATATGAGTTTTGATGGTCTACCAGTTATAAAGCAAGAAAATTAGAGAAGGGGGAAGCTATATGAAGCGAGCTACATCACAAATATTTGTTGCTATTGTATGTGCACTTTTAGGATTTTTGCTAGCACATCAATTTAAGTTACTTAACGAAAAAAACAAAATCAATACAGCTACTCAAAATTTAGATATAATTGCAGAAATAGATGACTTAAAAAAGCAAAAAGAAGAATTATTAAAGTCAAACAATAGTTTGTCAGAGGAGTTAAAGAAGCTAGAAGAAACAGCAGCTAAAGAAGGTGCTGTTGAAGCAGAAATAAAGAAGCAATTGGATAATTCTAGAATGAATCTAGGGTTAGTGGATGTAAAGGGACCTGGAATAGCTATAACTATAACACCAAAAACTGATATATTTGGTTCTAGTAATACTGGTAATTCTAGAAGTATAAGTGAAGATGAAATAGTACATATAGTTAATACTTTAAGGTATGCTAGAGCTGAAGCTATATCAGTAAATGATTTTAGAGTAACTCCTCAAAGTGGAATAAAGGTTTCTGGTGATGGAATTTGGATAGGTACAGCAGGTAGAATCAATCCAAAAGACAAAATAGTTATAAAGGCTATAGGTGATAATAAAGCATTAAGTGTAGAAGTTAATTTTATAGGAGTATTAGACTATGGAGCATTGCCAAACTACAATGTTGAAGTAAAAGAAAGTGATGAAATAATAATAAATAAAACAACACAATCTTTAAAAACTGAATTTATTAAACCTGTAAATTAGTTAGGGGGGATTTTTATGATAGCATTTATAGGACTTTTAATAGGCATACTTTTAGGATTATTATTAGATATAAATATACCAAATACTTTATCTCCCTATATGTCTGTTGCAATATTAGCGTGTTTAGATTCTGTGTTTGGAGCTGTAAGGGCATCATTATCAAAAAACTTTAAAGCAGATATTTTTATTTCAGGTTTCTTTGGAAATGCAATATTAGCAGCAGGTTTAGCCTATTTAGGAGATAAACTTGGAATACCAGTATATATAGCAGCTGTTATAGTCTTTGGAGGTAGAATATTTGATAACTTTGCAGTTATAAGAAGATTATTAATTGAAAAGCTAAAGTCTCATAAACGAGGTGATTAAATGAAAAATTTGAAAGGGAAAATTTTTATTTTAATAGCTTCAATTATAACAGGGATTCTTATAATGATTAATATAGACTTAAATAAAACTAGTTATAGTATATCTCTGAATGCAGTTGAATATAAAAAAGCCTTGGAAGAAAGAAATAAGCTATACAAGGAAATAGAAAGTATAAAAAGTGAAAACATAGATTATAGATATAAAATAAGTAAATATGAAGGAAATGATCCAGAAAAAAATAAAAAACTTGTAGAGGATATGAAAAGCCAGTTACTTGATTATGGAAAATTAAGTGGAGTTACTGCAGTAAAAGGAGCTGGATTAGTTATAAAAGTACAAGATGGAGATATAGATAAAGTATTAGATACAGAAGGTGACATAATGAGAAAAATATTTCACCAAGAGGATATGGCATTAATAGTAAATGAAGCTAGAAAAGCAGGTGCAGAGGCTATAGCTATAAAGGGACATAGAGTTTTACCTAATACAGGGGTAACTTGTAATTCGGCGTTTATAGGGTTTGAAGATCATTCATGGGAATCAGCACCATTTTATATATATATGATAGGTGATCCAGAGAAAATGAAAGCTTCATTATTATCTGAAAATAGTCATATGCAAAAATTGATCTTAAGAAAGATTAAAGTTGATATAGAGCAAAAAGATGAAATAATTATTCCAGCAACGAGTCAAAATACTGAAGCAAGGTTTATGCAAAGGTATGAAGGAAAATAAAATTTTATTAAAAAAAATTTTAAAATTGAAGGAATTTAAGTTTTTTTGAAGAATATTTACATTGTATAAATAACTTCTTTAGGAGGAAATGTCTTGATTATAGAAGAAAATATAACTAAAATCAAAAATGCTTTACCTAAAGATGTCACATTAGTAGCAGTTTCGAAAACTAAACCTATAGAAGATATAGAAATAGCATATAGAACTGGTCAAAGAGACTTTGGAGAAAATAAAGTTCAAGAACTTATTAATAAAGAAGAAATCCTTGAAAAAGATATAAGATGGCATTTTATAGGTAGTTTGCAAACTAATAAAGTTAAGTATTTAGTTGGAAAAGTTCATTTAATACATTCCTTATCAAGCAGTAAGTTGTTAAAAAAGATAGAAAGTGAATTTTCTAAGCAAAATTGCATAGCTAATCTTTTAATACAGATAAATATTGGAAGAGAAGACAGTAAAAGTGGGATTTTTGAAGAAGAACTAAATGACTTAATAAATGAAATAGAGCTATGTAATAATTGTAAAATAAAAGGATTAATGACCATAATTCCAAAAGGAAATGATAATAAAAATAAATATTATTTTGAAAAAATGAAAAGTATATATGATGAATTAAGCAAGAATTCATATAAAAACATTTCTATGGAGATTCTATCTATGGGAATGACAAATGATTATAAGATAGCAATTGAAGAAGGAGCCAACTTAATAAGAGTTGGCGAAGGAATATTTGGTAAAAGAAATACGTTAGGAGGAGTAAAGAATGGGTAATATGTTTGGAAAATTTAAAGAAATAATTGGGCTAGGTGAGTATGAGGATGATTTTGAAGAATTAGAAGATGTAGAAGTTGAAGAAGAAATACAAGAAGAAATAGAACCAATTATATCAAAACAAAAAGGCAATAAAGTAGTTAATATTCATACTTCATCAACAGCGAAGGTAATGGTAACTAAACCAACTAATTATGATGATGCTAGAGAAATTGCTGATGCTATAAAAGCAAGAAAAATAGTTTTAGTAAATGCTACTACTTTAGAAACAAAGGTAGCTCAAAGATTAGTAGATTTTATAAGTGGATCTTGCTATGTTTTAGGTGCCACACTACAAGAAATAGAGCAAAGAGTTTACTTACTGTCACCTTCTAATGTAGAAGTTACTAACGAATTAAAAAATGAATTAAGTTCAAAGGCTTTATTTAATTGGAATAAATAGGGGGAGATTTATATAGGAATAATATTTACAGCAATAAAGTTATTATCTAGAGTTTTAGAAATAACTATTATTATGGAAGCCTTTATGTCTATTTTACCAAATGTTAGGCAAAGTTCTTTTTATGAATTAATTACATCATTCAATAACCCTATATTAAAACCATTTAGAATTTTACAAGAGAAAATTATAGGTAATAGTATGCTTGACTTTTCACCTTTATTTGCAATTATATTATTGTCAACTATTAGGATGTATTTTTAATGTTAAAAAAAGAAACTATACTTAAAAGTTTTACTGAGGATGATGTGAAAGAGGCTATAAAAATATATGAAAAGTATAAGTTAGCCTATGAAAGAGATATAACTATTTTTAGCAATGGTTTTTATTCACCTAATATTTGGAGCTTTTTTGAGAAAAATTGTAATACTAATACTTTTTTAGTTGAAAGTAATGGTTTTTTTGATGAATCTGAAAGAAGAATGATATCTTTTAATAATAGTTATAATATTGAATATCCAATTAAAATTTTAGAAATTATTAATAAATCGAATTTTTCAGCTTTAGAGCATAGAGACTATTTAGGAGCTGTATTGTCTCTAGGAATTGATAGAAATAAATTAGGAGACATATTAGTTAGAGAAAATAAGGCATATTTACCGGTTTTAGAAGAAATATCTGATTATATATTAAATAATCTTATTTCGATAGGAAAATCTCCTGTGGAAATAAAAATAATAGAGAATATAGATGATATTCCATCTGTAAAGTTTGAAGAGATAATTATAAATATTTCTTCATTAAGAGCAGATAGCATTGTTGCAAAAATTGCTAATTTATCTAGGGCAAAAGCTATTGAGCTTATAGATAGTGGTAAAGTTTTAATAAATTATGTTAAAGCAAAAGATAAAAGTCAAGACATTTTGAAAGATACTAGAATTACAATTAGAGGAATTGGAAAGTTTATTGTTGGAGATGTTATTGGCGGAACTAGAAGTGGTAAACAGAGAGTTATAATAAAAAAATATATATAATGTAGAGGTGATTTTATGAAGCTTACTCCAATGGATATAAGTAATAAAGAATTTAAAAAGGGATTTAGAGGATATGATAGTGAAGAGGTTGATGAATTTATAAATGAAATTATAGAGAACTATGAAGAGCTTTATAAAGAAAATTCAAGATTAAAAGAAAATTTATCTAGAGTTAATGAAAAATTAGAGCATTATGTAAAAATAGAAAATACTATTCAAAATACATTATTGTTAGCACAAAATGCAGCTGAACAAGCTAGAGAAACATCTCAAAGAGAATCAGATCTAATAATAAAAAATGCTAATGATGTAGCTCAAAAGGTTTTAGATAAAGCCCATAATGATGTAATTGAAATAAATGATGAATATGAGAAAGTTAAGCAAGAATTTATTAAGTTTAGAGCTAAATTTAGAAACTTTATGAATGCACAAACTCAAACTTTTGATGAATTAGAAAGAGATTTAACTAAAAATTATAGCGTTTCTGAACCTTTAGAAGAAGTAGCTAGTGAAAGAAGTATAGAGTTATCAAATAAGAACATAGAAGAAATAGAAGAAGTTTATACTGAAGATATGGACGAGATAAAAAGCTTTTTCGCTAAAAATTAATACATAAAATCCGTTTAATACGGATTTTTTATTTTTAATAAATCTTTAACTATTGAGTGCAAGGTTTTAATGTATTATAATGTGTTAAGAATTATAAAGAAAGTGGAGATTCATATCAATGGATGAATTAGTATTTAAAATAACTGAAGAGAACAATATAGGAGCAAGAATAGATAAGTATTTGTCTAATATGATAGAAGGAAAGTCTAGATCATTTATACAAGGATTGATAGATTCAGGTTCAGTATTAGTAAATGGTAAATATGTAAAAAGTAATTATAAATTAAGAGAAAAAGATGAGATTACCGTAATCATGCCAGAGCCTATAGAACTTGATGTAGTTCCAGAAGATATAGATCTTAATATAGTCTATGAAGATGAGGATGTAATAGTTTTAAATAAGGCACAGGGGATAGTTGTACATCCTGCACCTGGAAATTATAGTGGTACATTAGTAAATGGATTGCTATTTCATTGTAAAGATTTATCTGGAATAAACGGAGTTATAAGGCCAGGAATAGTACATAGGATAGATAAAGATACATCAGGAATATTAGTTATAGCTAAAAATGATGAGTCTCATAATAAGCTAGCAAAGCAATTTAAAGATCATACAATTAAAAGAGAATATTATGCTTTAGTAGAAGGAAAGTTTAGTAAACTAGAAGGTACTGTAGATAAGCCTATTGGGAGAAATAAAAAAGATAGATTAAAAATGGCTATTGTTGAGGATGGAAAAAGAGCTGTAACGCACTATAATGTTTTAGAACAGTACAACAATGGAACATCTTTAGTAAAATGTACTTTAGAAACTGGAAGAACACATCAAATAAGAGTTCATATGGCATCTATAGGTCATCCTTTAGTTGGAGATCCTCTTTATGGGAATAAAAAACAAAAGTTTAAGCTAGAAGGTCAAGTATTACATGCAAAAACCTTAGGATTTATTCATCCAAGAACTAATGAATATATAGAATTTAATTCAGACTTACCTAAATATTATTTAGAACTATTAGAGAATATAAGAAGATAGAGGTGTATTTAATGAAGTTAAAAGCAAATTTATTAGATGATAAAGGGATTAAAAGAACTTTAATAAGAATATCACATGAAATAATTGAAAAAAATAAAGGTGTTGAAAATATAGTTTTAGTAGGGATTAAAAGAAGAGGTTATCCTTTAGCGAATAGAATTGCAAAAAATATTGAAAATATAGAAGGGGTAAAAGTACCAGTAGGATATGTTGATATAACTTTGTATAGAGATGATATAACAGAAATAAAGGATAGTCCAAGAGTAAATAATATTGATTTAGGTGTAGAAGTCATTGGTAAAAAAGTAATATTAGTAGATGACGTTTTATATACATGTAGAACTGTAAGGGCAGCAATTGATGCGATAATTGATTCAGGTAGACCACAACAAATACAACTTGCAGTTTTAATAGATAGAGGTCATAAGGAGCTACCTATAAGAGCTGATTATGTTGGAAAAAACATACCTACATCAAAAAGTGAAATAATAGGAGTTGAAATAGAAGAAATTGATGGAGTAGACTCAGTAAAAATATTCGAAGGATAAAGGAGAGTAATATGGAATATAATTTAATTGCCACCACTACCTTTGGGCTAGAAGGCATTACAGCTAAAGAGTTAAAAGCATTGGGTTATGAAGACTTAAAAACAGAAAATGGTAAAGTTTATTTTACTGGTGATGAAATGGATATAGCTATCGCTAATGTTCATTTAAGAACTGCAGATAGAATTTTAATAAATATGGCAGAGTTTGAAGCTAAGAGTTTTGAGGAATTGTTTCAAGGTACAAAGAATGTTAAGTGGAGTGATATAATTCCTAAAGATGGGATTATGCATGTAAATGGTAAGTCTGTTAAATCTACATTACATAGTGTTCCAGATTGTCAATCTATAGTAAAAAAAGCTATAGTCGATAGCATGACTAATTCTTATGGAATAAGTCAATTTGAAGAAAATGGTCCCTTATATAAGATTGAAGTATCAATTTTAAAGGATGTTGTCACATTAACTATAGATACTTCAGGACCAGGATTACATAAAAGAGGGTATAGAGAAGAAGCAGGAGCAGCACCACTTAAAGAAACTTTAGCAGCTGCAATGGTACTTATATCAAGATGGAAAGAAGATTTTGTTTTAGTAGATCCATTTTGTGGTTCAGGTACTATTCTTATAGAGGCAGCTATGATTATGCAAAATATTGCACCTGGAATGTGTAGAAGCTTTACATGTGAAACTTGGCCTACAATGGATTCTGATATTTTTGAACAAGTTAGAGAAGGTGCAGAAAGAGCGATAAAAAATAAGGATATAAAACTTATTGGATATGATATAGATGGAAGAATACTTAAGGTTGCAAGAAGTAATGCTGAAAAGGCAGGAGTTTCAAAGTACATTGAATTCCAAAGAAGAGACTTTAAGGATTTTTCAAATAGCAGTAGATATGGATTTATAGTTTCTAATCCTCCATATGGAGAAAGATTAGGAGAAAAGAAAGAAGTAGAACAGCTATATAAAACTTTTGGAAGTTTTAAAAAGAAGTTTTTCAATTGGGATTATAATATTCTTACATCCTATGAAGGATTTGAAGGACCTTTTGGAAGAAAGTCAACTAAAAATAGAAAGTTATATAATGGTAAGTTAAAGTGCTATTACTACCAATATTTTGATAATGAACTTATAAAAAATAATGGAGATATGCTTATAAATCATATATAAAAATTAGAAACCATATTTTGTGATTATACAATAATATGGTTTCTACTTTTTTATTATTTAATAATTTTATTATTTTCAATTTTTAAATTGCTATATAGTGATGGTTCAGTGTATAAAGTATAATTTGTATGATATATAACCATTCCTGGTTTAGAGCCATTAGGCTTTTTTAAGTTTTTTACTTTAGTATAGTCTACTGGAACCTTTGTAGAATTCTTTGCTTTACTATAATAAGCAGCAAGGATTCCAGCTTCCTCTAAAGCTATATCAGACGGATTATCACTACAAAGTATAACATGTGAACCAGGTATGTTTTTAGTATGAAGCCATATGTGATTTTTATTAGCAAACTTCAAGGTTAAATAATCATTTTGAATATTATTTTTA
This sequence comes from Clostridium sp. LS3, assembly GCF_055330225.1. Classification (NCBI taxonomy): domain Bacteria; kingdom Bacillati; phylum Bacillota; class Clostridia; order Eubacteriales; family Clostridiaceae; genus Clostridium; species Clostridium sp. LS3. Next base: position 2,327,477 of record NZ_CM143921.1, on the reverse strand, counting down.
CCAATATAAATATCTATTCCACCAGAGGAAATTAAATGTATAGGCTTAGAGGATTTATCTTTTTTATTGTTTTTACTTGTATTTTTAAATTTTAAGTACCCAGTTTCAACTAATTCTTTTTTTATATCATCTATTTCTATATAGCTTTCACAATTTAAGATATTTGTCATAACTGAGTTTAAGTATAGGAGTTCCTCTTCATTTTTCTCTAGCTGCTCTAAAGCAGCTTCTTCAGATTTTTTTAGTTTATTATATTTTTTATATAAGGATTGTATATTTTCTGATGGTGTCTTATTTTCATCTAATTTTATAGTTACATATTCCTCGTTATCGCTATAAAAGTTTAATAATGATATTTCTTTTAAGCCTTTTTTAATCATATATATATAAGAAGTTAATAAATCACCATTAATTTTATATTTTTCTTTTTCTTCACATTCTTTAAGTATATTTTTTAATTTCTTAGCCTTATTATTGCATCTATCTATATTATTTAAAATTAATCTTTGTAAATCTACAGACCTATTTAATAATCTATCTTGTTTGTCTTTTACAGTGAAAAATTCATCAAGCAAAGAACTTGGATTATTAAAAGATAATGATGAATATATAGCTTCTAAATTTTCTAACTCTACACAATGAAAATCTTTAAAAATATCCTTATCCATATAAATCTTAAATTTGAAATTATTTTCTAAATTTTTTATGAAGATTTTAAAGAAATTAAAAATTAATTCTATATTTATGGTATTATTATCTTGTGAAATATTTTTATATATACTTTTAGATAGAGATTTACCTATACCAGTAAATACATTTGAGAATATATTTTCATCAATAGTTACATTATTAGTATCTAAATATAGGTTTAAATCATCTATTGAGAAATTAAAGGGATTTAATTTGTTAGAGCTCGGAGGATATACATAATTTATACCAGGATATAAAACTCTATAGGTATTTATATCGGCAGAAATATGCTTAATACATTCCATAATTTTATTATCTCTTTCTCTAACAAGAGTTATATTGCTATGTCTTCCCATAATTTCAACTATTAAAATATATTTACTGTTAAATCCTAATTCATCTGTAGATTCTATGTGTAATTGAAGGATTCTATCTCCATTTAATTGGGAAATATCAGTTATTCTTCCTCCAATTAAATATTTTCTCATAACCATAGTAAACATAGGTGCTTGTAATGGGTTAGGTTTACTTATATTAGTTAAGTGAATTCTAGGGAATTTAGAAGAAGCTGAAATTAATAACTTAATATTTTGTCTATCTTTCCTTAGGGTTAAAATTACTTCATCTTTTTCTGGTTGATTAATTTTATCTATTTTACAATTTAATATTGATTTTTTTAAATCATATACTAAACTATATAAGTAGATACCATCCAAAGCCATAAGTATCATCCTTTCTTTGGTAATAAGATAAGGATAGTATAACATTTAATTAGTGTAATTATCAATGGTGGTTATAAAGCTAGAAATAAGAGTTTTTAAAGAAAATAAATATAATCAGGTATAATTTTGGAAATACTTAGATTATAATTAAATAAAGTTAGTGGATTTAACTTTATGAGGAAATTAATTAGTTAAAATAATAGATAATGAAATATATATGATTGAATCAACAGATTTTATTTGTAAAGTTGAATTATATTAATTAGAAGAGGTAAAAAATGAATAAAAAAAGAAGGAGAATAAATTTCCTTGTAAGTCTAATTTTATTAATAAGTATGTTTTTATATGGATGCAATAATAAGCAAGAAGAAGAGCAAAAAATAGATATAAAGAGCGGAGCTATAGCTTTGGAAAACTTAGGTGAGTACAAAATATATAATTTAACAAATGACAAATATGAAAAAATAGATACTGAATATTTAATTACAGCCTATGATTTGAAAAGTGGAAATTTTATTTATAATGAAAATGGGCAAAATAAAGTTAACTATTTAGGTAAAGAAGAGTTAATAGAAGAAGGAAAAACTGTAATATCACCTAAGTTATCTATAGGTGGAGATTATTTAGCTTACTTTATAAGAGAAGATTATTTAGAATTAAAATTAAAAGATTTATCAAAAAGTAAGGAAATACAAATAAATAGTAATGTATCAATTTCTGGAGAATTAATTGATTGGTTAGATGAAGATACATTAGTTTATTATGGAATAGATAATGATAAGAATAATGGAATATTTATTTATAATATTATAGATAAAGAAGAAAAACTTCTATATAAGCTTGATTTAGGATATGTAGAATTTTTAAAGGTTTTAGATAATGAAATAGTATTAGTTCAAGACAAGGGAGGAAAACAAAAGCTAGTAAAAGTTATAAATAAAAATGGAGAAGTTACAGAAACAATAAAAAATATTTCAGATGTTAGTGATATAGAATCAAATTCAGATGGTATATTTATTTTAGGAAAATTACAAGATAATAATTATTCCTTATATAAATATAAAGAAGGAACTATAAAAAGATTAGTTTTTGATTTTCCTAAGTTTATAAATTTAGAAAAAGGACTTTCTAAAGATAAGGATGGCAATATAACTTTTAGTGGAGGAGAAGATCATAAACAGGAAAAGATATACAAATGTTCAGATGACGCTATTAGTATGGTTAATGGGGATTCTGGATCATATCATTTTATTAGATTCAGATAGAGATATTTATAAGTAAAATTATAAATATCTCTTTTTTTATCTAAGAAAATATATGAATTAAATATATTATAATTTTCTTAGATGTTTAAACTAGCGTCTATTATAGAAGGTGTTTATAAAATATATTAAAATCTAAAAAAAGAATTGTATAAATTTTCCTTGATGGGACAATAATTTAAATGGTGATGTTATATGAATATTTTAGAGTTTGATATATCAAAAGTTGATATAAGTATATCTAGAAAGTTGAATAAAAATAAAGCTTTAGAAAATAAATCTTTGCCGATTATGGTTAAAGAGGATTCTATAATTATGTTAGCATCAAGGGACGAACTAAATAATAAGGATGAAATAGAATTTTTATTTTCAAAAAGGTTACAAGTACACAAAGTAAGTGAAGAGTTTATACAAGATCTTATTGAAAAAATATTTTTGGGAGAAAAAGAAAATCTATTTGAAGTTATATTAAACAAGGCAATAAAATTAAAAGCTTCAGATATTCACTTTGAACCACAAAAAGAAGATATATTAATAAGATTTAGAGTTGATGGAGTTTTAATAGCAATCACTAAAATAAGAACTGAAGAATATCAAAAATTACTATCTAAAATAAAAGTTAGTGGAAATATGGATATAACCGAGATATCCTGATATAAACTAAGATATGGCTTATATTAAGGGATTGAAGAATTTCGTCAAAAAAAACGTCAAAAAATTTTTAGAAAATATTTTCAATTTTCAAAGCTGCATTTTTTATCATTTCATCTGTAACATGACTATATGTCTTTATTGTCATTTCTACTGTATGCCCTAGAAATTTAGCAGTAGTTTTAAAATCAACGCCATTAGCGATTAGCAGAGTAGCATAACTATGTCTTAAACCATGCACAGTTGTTCCGCAGATTCTTAATAGAGTTGGATTAAATCTTTTTGTTATTGTTCCAACACCAAAAGGCGCAACTCTATTACTAATAGTTATAAGATGTGTTTCTTTATATTGTTTTAATACAGATACTATTTCAGTTGATATTGGAACATCTCTATATGAATTTTTAGTTTTTAGCTGACCATATCCTATAGTACCATCTTTTAAGTGTTTCCATTGCTTAGTTACATGTATTACTTTGTTTTTTAAATCTATATCATTCCATGTAAGTCCGAGTATTTCACTGCATCTTAGTCCACAAGTACCAGCTATATAAGCTACTAAAAAATAATTATTATTTTCTTTAAGTAATTGTTTAAATAATAAATCCATTTCTTTTTTAGATATAGCTTTTCGTTCAAAATTTGTTTTATCATTTGGCAGAGTGATATTTAACGCTGGATTTACATAATTGTTATTATAGTTTTCAATGTAGTAATTGATACATATCTTTAAATGACTAATATAAATCGAAATAGTATTATTTTTAATTTTATTTCTAATAAGATTATTAACGCATTTCATTATGTCCCCACGTTTTATATTTTCAACTTTTAAATCTTTTAAATCTTTAAAAGCATGAAAAGAATATCCATACGCTCTAACAGTATTTGGCTCTTTATATAATTTACTGTATTCTAAATATTCATCTTGCAAATTCTTTAAAGTAAGTTCTTTAAACTTAGAATTTACAATTGCATTTCTATTTAAATATTCTTTTTTTATTTCTTTTAACATTTTTTCTGCAGTTGGTTTAGCATCTTTTTTAGTTTTAAAGCCTTGTTTGCTTTTTACTTGTTTCCATTTACCATTTTCCTCCTTTCTAGAAATAATAAATTGCCATCCTTTATCTTTCTGTCTATAAGTTATATTGTAGTCCATAGATTATACCTCCTTTTAGAACTTATGTTCTTTTTATAATAAAAATAAATAACTTCATTTAAGTAGAAATTAATAATTTTTTATATAGTCTTTTAAGTTTGTATTCTATAATTTCTAAATTAACTCCAAAATAATCTGAAAGTTGATTTATAGTATATAGATTATTTTCTAATAAATCTTTAAATTCATCATCATTTATTATAAGATCTATAGCAAATTGATTAGCTTCCATTTCTAGTTTATTAACAGAAAAAAGTGTTCCTTTTCTTAAAAATGGGGTATTAGAATTAGGGTGCATTATGGCGTGCCCTAATTCATGAGCACATGTAAAAATTTGAGTTCTGTAATCTAAATTATTATTTATATGTATAAATTTTTGCCTAACATAGGAATTATAATATCCATTTATCTCACCTAAATCTTCAAAAATAACAATAATATTTAATTGGTTTGCTAATTCAAAAGGATTTTTAGTATTATATCTTTTTTTTAACTTAATAACTTTTTCTTTTATATAGTCCATTCTCATCCCACCATATCATTCGTGCTTATTTATATTTGTTTGGAGTATATTTTTTAGCTATTTGCTTAGCTAATCTCATAGAATTTTCTAAACTTATTTTCAATAATTCTCTAGTTTCGTCATCTAAAGGTTCACCACTAAACATTAACCCGTCTTGAGAGTTTTCTAAATCTTCTAATGTTTGTTCTAGTGCTTTTGCGATATCTTTTTCTGCTTTTTTAGATAACATTGGTTTAATTTCTTGCTCTATAGAATCATTAGATAGCAAATTATCAACAGTTGTATTTAACGCTTTAGCTAATTTTAATAACGTATCATTACTAGCACCTTGCTTATTTCCCTCAATCATTCCAATCGTAGACTGGCTAACACCTATAGTTGTAGCTAGTTCCTTTTGTGTAATTTTTAAAGCTTTTCTAATACTTTTAACTTTATCACCTAACATAACAAATTCACCTCATACGATAATATTATCATAATTACCGATAAAATCAATAGTAATTATAAGAAAAATAAAGAAAATAAAAGAAATAACGATATAAACTTCATTAATACCGATATTAATAATGCGATATCAGTTTACTAATATCGGTATTACTGATAATATGTAAACATAACAAGATAATTGATTCACCTAACATAACAACTTTATCTTGTATTTCAAGAAAGGAGGACAAGCTTATGAAAATAACACCGATAAGAGTGAGAAGAATTAACGCAGGAATAGAACTTAATGATGCAGTTGAAAAGCTAAAGATTAGTAAGAGCACATTTTATAAGCTAGAGCAAGGATGGGGAGGAACGCCATCAGCACAACTGATTAAGAGAATGTCAGAAGTTTATGGATGTACTACAGATGATATATTCAAAGATTTAAAAATCACAAGTTAGGAGGAAATATGAAACAAACTTTGATAAGTAGAAAAGATCTTGCTGAAAGATGGGGAGTTACAACTAGAACAATTATCAATTATGAGGAAAGTGGCATCATAACAAGAAATTTGAATTTTGATAAACCGTATTATTACTTAGAAGAAATTCAATCCATCGATAATTACAAACCTAATCCACTATCTCATTTCGAAAGAAAGAGGTTAGAAAATGAAAATAAAGAACTAAGAGATAGAATAAATATTCTTGAAAACACACTTGTTAAAGTTGTTAATGTTGGTACTGAAAGTATGAATATACTTTCAAGTATAAAATTATAGAAACACTTTATAGAATAAAAATTAAGGAGGACAAGCTATGAATAAAATTATAAACATTTTAAAACAAGATGGACAACTTGTAGTAACTAGTAGACAAATTGCAGAAGATTTTGGGAAAAGAAATTCTCATGTAGTAGAAGCTATAGAAAATAAAATTGAAAGTTTAACTGCCCAAAATTCGGAGGTTAAAACTGAGAAGTTATTTATACCAACAACATATAACCATAATGGAAATGAGTATAAAGAGTATTTATTAACTAGGGATGGATTTACTTTTATAGTTATGGGATTTACAGGAGCAAAAGCTGATGCTTGGAAACTTAAATATATAGAAGCATTTAATAATATGGAGGAATCATTAAAGAATAAAACTAAATCATTAAGTCCCATGGATCAATTAAGACTTCAATATCAAGTCATAGAAGAACATGAAGAAAGAGTAACTAAAATAGAGGACCAACTTGAAAGATTAGAAGTAAGTCCAAGCCAAAGAAAGGCTATTCAAAATGCTAGACATAAAAGAGTATCTGAATTACTAGGAGGAAAGAAATCAATAGCTTATAAAGATTCAAGTTTTAGAGGGAAAGTTTATTCGGAAATGGGACGAGCATTTAATAACTATTTTGATGTACCAGCTTATGATTGTACTCCAAAGAATAGATTTAAAGAAGCATTAAAATTAATAGAATCTTATAACTTAAGTGTTGATTTAAGTATGGAATTAAAGAGAATAAATAATCAAGTAGATTTCAAGGAGGTAATCTAAATGTCTACACAAGAAATGCTAGAGGAAGCAATAAATATATTTGGATTAAATGATATAGTAACAAAAATGTTAAGTGTAAAAAGAGATAAAGAGATAGTTGAGGAACAAAAGGAAATTTATAAATCATATAAGGAGAAAAGTTATGTATCTACTGTATGTAACTAGAATCTATCTATTAACTTTACTTAAGATGTCTTATGTATTTGCAAGTTGCTTTGTAGCTTTATTAAGTGTAATGGCTTTAATTACTCTTATTAAAGGAGATAAAGCTGTATTTACAAAAGTATTATTAAAAATTAAGGAGGAATTGTATGGGATTAATTTTAGACATTGTAAATAATGTTGTTCCAAGAACTCTTGAAAGACTAGAAAAAGAGGGTGGAATGCTCAAAGAAATTTTATCTGAAGAGTTAGAAAAAGAAATAGCTCATTACTCCACCGACCAAAGTAAGAGTTATGAGCATGTAAAACTAATCAATGACATTATAGCAGATGATGAAGATATAGACAATGGAGAAGTGTTCGACATAAAGAGCGGACAAACTATAAGAGATTTATAGGAGGGCTTATGAGTGCTTTAGAAGTTTTAATAAATAGCTTAAATGCTCAAATTAAAGAATTAAACAATGCTGAGTATAAAATATACGATGCTGAAAATAGAGATTACTTTATAGATACAGTTAGTTATTGCAGTGAAAAAGATAAATTAATAGTGAATTTTAAGGAGGATAAGTAAATGGCAGCGGAAGTTAAAAAGCTTAATATATATCAGAAAATACAAAAAGCTAGAGTTGATCTACAAAAAAGGGAAATTAAGAAAACTGGATACAACAAATATTCAAACTACTATTACTTTGAATTAGGAGATTTCTTACCCGATATTAATGAGATTTGTTTTGAAGTTGGATTATATACAGAGTTTAAATATACAAATGAGCAGGCATGGCTATATGTAAGAGATACAGATAGTAATGAAATAAGAGAATGGTCTACCCCTGTTGATGTAGCAGCACTTAAAGGCTGTAGCATGATACAAAATATAGGAGGTACACAAAGCTTTGCTAGAAGATATCTTTACATGATGGCATTTGAAATTGCAGAAGGTGATGCAATAGATAACGGAAATATTGATGAAGATGCAGAGTTAGGAAAGCAAAAAATTAATAAAGCAAGTGTACTAACTATAAATGGATTAATTGATGAAACTAATACTAATAAAGCTAAATTCTTAGAATGGGCAGGAGTTACTAAGGTTGAAGAGATAACTAATGCAGCACTTGGAACTTGTATTAATATGCTTAATAAAAAGAAAAAGGATTTAGAAAAAGAGTTAACTAAAAAAAGACAAGAAGAAAATAAAAATAATGTAAGCGAAGAAGACTTACCATTATAGGGGGATTTAAGAATGAGAGATTTAATAGTAAAAACAACAAACGCTGTAGTTAATGTGAATTTTGAGGAAGTTAAAGCATCTTTAACTGAGAATTTAGAAAAGTACAAAGGAATAGTTGTTACTGATGATAACTTAAAGGATTGTAAGGATATCCAAAAGGATTTAAGCAGATTAAAGAAGGATATAGATTCTAATCGTAAGGAGATTAAGAAGCAGTTAGAAGCACCAATCAAGAATTTTGAGGGTCAATGCAAAGAACTAGTAGACTTAATATCTGAGGTTGATGCACCAATAAAGGAAGGTATCGCAATTTTTGATGAAATGAAGAGAGAAGAAAAGAGAGAGTATGCTAGAGAAATGATTAAGGAAGCTTTAGTAGAATATCCTTTAGATAATAAATACTCTAATTCACTTACTGTATTAGATAGATATACTTTAGTAGCTACAAGTAAGAAAGTAATAAAGGAAGATGTATTTAACAGGGCAGAAGATCTCTATAAAGCACAAGAAGATGAAAAAAGAATTTATCAAGAAAACTTAATAATAATTAAGGAGTCTATAGATCAAGCAAATGCAAATATCATCTCTAAGCTTAATTCAGATTTATATATAAAGAAATTAGAAGATGGGGTAAATCCTACATTCATTATAAAAGAGATAAATAATACAGCAAATAATTTAAGACTAGCAGAAGAAAGAGCAGCTAAAGTAGCTGAAGAGAAAGCTAAAAGAGAGCAAGAGAAATTAGAGAAGAAAGAAGGAGTTAAGGAAGTAATTAAAGAGCAATCACCACAAGAAAATACACCATCTACAAAAGATGTAAAAAAAGACAATACTCAATTATTTGAAGTTAAAATTGCATTTGAATTAACACTAGATGAAGCAATCTCTCTTAATGAATTTTTAGAAAATAATAATATTAAATTTAACACTATTTCAAAGAAAAAATTATAGGGGGTAAGTAAATGTCTGAAGGGTGGTTTAAGCTTCATAGATGCTTATTTGAAAAAGCTATATGGCAACAATCTACTCCCGAACAGAAAGTTATATTAATAACCCTTCTAGGTATGGCCAATCATAAAGGCAGAGAATGGGAGTGGAAAGGGAAACAATTTAAAGCTGAACCAGGTATGTTAGTAACTTCACTTGAGAGCATAACTGCAAGGTGTGGCAAAGGAATTTCAATACAAAATGTTAGAAGTGCATTAACTAAATTTAAAAAATATGAATTTCTAACAGAGGAAGTAACAAAGACAGGAAGGCTCATAACAGTACTAAATTGGGGACTTTACCAAGGTAGTGAATATGTAACTAACAAAGATACTAACAATCAAGTAACAAACGACCAACAAAGCACTAACAAAGAGGTAACAAAGAGCCAACAAAGAGGTAACAAAGAGCTAACACCTAACAAGAATGATAAGAATATTAAGAATGATAAAGAAGGAGAAGAAAGGGAAGAAGGAAAAGAAAAAGAAGCTGTACTTCCACCCCTTTCATTCCCCAATAAGATACATGAATTAATTTTTAATAGACTAGGTGAAGTTACTTATAGAACTTGGTTTATAGATACAGAGATAAGAGAAGATGAAAAAGAAATAGTAATAACTGCAGAGGATAACTTTAGAAAGCAGATTATAGAGAGTAAGTTCAAGGATAATTTAAAAATGCTTACTAGAAAAGACATTGTTGTTAAGGAGGAATTACATGAGTGAAATAAAGTTATGTGAAATATGCAGTTCTAACCACTTAGTAGAAACACACCATATTATCAAAAGAAAACAAGCTAAGTATTTAGAAAATTGCAATCTTAATTTAATAAATTTGTGCTGGAATCATCATCATGGCACTTATGGAGTTCATGGAAAGCATGGGCATAACCTGGACCAAAAATTGAAAGTAGATTTGCAAAGAAAATTCAAAACTGTATTTGGATATAAAGAAGAATTTACAAGAGAAAATATAAGAAAGCTTTTAGAAATAAGCGTAAATGATGTAGACAAGCTTTGTAGGACTTTAAAAAGCTATGGAGGTATATTTTATCAAGAAGATATTATAAGGGCAGCAATGGGTGGTAAATTAGTTTTGGAGAAGGAATATGAATTACAAAGAACAATATAAGCAAGACATAATTCTTTATAGCAGCATAGTAACTAGATATAGAAATCTAAAAGAAAATGACATAATGGGAGCCTATCAGCTTATGAAGGATTCTCATATAGTATCTGAAAGATGGAGTGTTATTAGAGAAGAGTATAGGAAGCTTTTAAGACGTGGAGAAAAGAGCGAAGAAAAAGACAGATTAGAAGATATGTATAGATTCTTGAAAGAAGTACACACAGATGCAAGAATGATTTGGAAGCAAGGTAAAGAAGATTTAAGAAATAATAGGGAGGATATATAAATGAGTAATTTAGAAAATAGTATAAAGGATTGTATAACAAGAGAGTTAGAAAAAGGGATTATAGAAAAGGTTATAACAGAAAAATTAGAGGATTGTATAGAATCGTCATTAAAGGATTTATTTGAATGGAATGGAGCTATAAAGAAAGTAGTTGAAGAAAAAGTAAAGGGAGTAATGATTCCTTACTTAGAGAATTATGATTACTCTGAATATATAACAAAATTAGATCATGTGTTAGTTGAAGTATTAAAAAATACAACAATTGATAATAAAAAAATGTTAGAGAACTTCAAGGAATTAATGATTGTAGATACAGATATAAAAGTTATAAAGGTATCAGACTTATTTTCAAAATGGTGTGACTATGTAAGTGAGGAAGTAAAGACAGATGATTTAGAGGTTGAATATGATGATGGTCCATCATATGAAACTGTAGAAGTAAGTTACGAATTTGAACAAACAGAAGAAAGAGATTGGTTAAAACATGAAAAAGGAAGAGTATTATTTGAATGTGAACATGATGAAGAAATGAATTTCTGTATTGATGTTTACAGATGGACTGATATTAACAAACAAGATCAATGGAATTTTAATTTTAAAAATAGATGCGAATTATCTTCATTAAGACACTTAGATAAATTTTCATTATATCTTATGTCATTAAGTCAAGCGGGAGTTGAAATAGAGTTAGATAAGACATATGACAGTGAAGATGTAAGACCGGAAAAAGAACCAGAAGCATATTTCGAATAAGAGTTTGGAGGATTAATATGGAAAAGTTAACTCCAGAGCAATGGAGAGATAAAACCATAAGTGACTTAAAAAGAAGGCAAGAACTAAGAGAAAAAGGAAAGAAAGATGCAGAGCAGTACGGATATGATGCAAGGCTTAAGTCTTTTAGAAAAATGAGTAAGATAAGGTGTAAATCTTATAGAGGGAAGTAATATTTAAGGAGAAGTAAAGGAGAGTTATGAAAAATATTAAAAAAGGTCAAAAAATATGGATTTGGGTGGATAGAAGATTTGGTAGTAGTTTTATAGAAACTACTGTAAAAACTATAGGTTCAAAGTATATTACAACTTCTTATGGAATTAAATATCATGTAGATACTTTAAGAGAAGTAAATGCTCATGGTGCTGCATCATATATAATTTTAGATTTAGAGGAACATGAAAGAGAAGAAGATTATAAAAGAAAAATAGGAGTTATTGAAAAAGTAAAATGGAATTGCATAGAGAGTGAGGACATTGACAAGATATTTGATATTTTAAGGGATTATATATAACTAAAAATAATATAGGAGAATAGGAGTAAATCCAGCAACAGTCATATATTCCTATTCTCATATGAAAATCAATTAATATTAAAAGAAAATATTAATAAATATGTATGAAATTAAATTGATTAATACCCCTAAAGATAAATCATAAAGAATTTTTTTTGAATTCATATTATACCTCCTAAATTTGTTTAACTTATTATCCGTATGAGGGTTATTAAATGTAAAAATAGAATTTTTAAAATCCACAGAACTCATAAATAACCATTCACATTATGTAATACAAAAAACTTTTAACACTTGTTACAACAATTAAATTAAAGATAGAAATAATATTGTGACTAATATTAAAAATTTTTTGTAAGTTATTATATGCAACTAGTATTTAAAACGTAAAAATTACCGAAGAGAGGAGTGATATCATTGACAAATAGTAAACAAAAAGGAGCGAGAGGAGAAAGAGAATTATCTTCTAAGCTAAAAGAATACGGATACTCTACAAGGAGAGGACAACAATATTGTGGTGCTAATGGAGATGCAGACGTAGTTGGATTACCTGGTATTCATATTGAATGTAAGAGAGTAGAAAGACTTAATATATATGATGCTATAAGCCAAGCTAAGGCAGATAAAAAAGAAAATGAACTAGGAGCAGTATTTCATAGGAAAGATAGGTCAGAGTGGCTTGTAACTATGACTATGGAGGAATGGATGAAATTATATAAGGGAAGTGAATTAGATGTTATCAGATGAAATAAAGGAAGAGTTAAACAATGTTGATTGTGATGAATGCAGCTTAAGGAAAGCTTGCGATATGGTAGAAGTATTAACGTTAGAAACTATATGTTGGTTAGTTTCAGTGACTGCGGAGGAAAAAGAAGATGAAAATTAATATAGGAGATTACTTAATAGAAAGTGATGAAAGACAGTTCATAGTAAAAAGAAAAAAGGTAGTAGAAGAAAGTAAATTAACTAAAAAAGAAAATATAGGTAAAGAATACTGGCAACCAATAGCTTATTGTACAACGCTTGATTCTGCTTTGAAATTCGTACCACAACAGGCTTTAAGGAGTAATGACGATATAAGTGTCATAATAGAAAAACTAGAGCAAATAGAGCGTGATATAAAGGGTATGTATGAGTATTTAGAAATAGGAATGGAATGTATGAAAGTAAAGGAGGGAAAGTAATGAATAAATGGGTAGGTATAGGGAGATTAACTTATGATCCGGAGTTAAATTATGCAGCAGGAACAGGCACACCAGTAACGAGGTTTAGATTAGCAGTAACAAGACCTTTTAAGAAGGATGAAACAGATTTTATAAATTGTATTGCTTTTGGAAAGACTGGAGAAACAATAGCACAATATCTTACAAAGGGTAGACAACTAGCAGTTACTGGAAGTATAAGAACTGGCAGTTATGATGCTAAGGATGGAACTAAGAGATACACTACTGATGTAGTTGTAGATAGCTTTGAGTTTATAGGAAGTAACGGAAATAACAATAATCAAGGCGGACCATCATGTCAAGATAACGGTGGGATGAATTTTGAGGAAGATATGACACCGGTGGATGATGGGGATATGCCTTTCTGATAATTAATAAGTAAAAATAGAAGCTAATAGGAGTAATTCTAGATAAAATGTACGGCCGTACCTCTTGACGAGGAGGAATGTAAAATGAAGAATTTTTTAAGTTTTGGTGGGGGAGTAAATAGTGTGGCTTTATACCTTTATATGATAGAAAAGGGAATAGATTTTGAAGCAGTATTTAGTAATCATGGAGCAGATCATCCAGACACATATAGATATATGGATTATTTTAATAAAGAAGTTGTTAAGAGAGGTTGGAAACCAGTAACTATAGTTGATGGTAAGGTTAAAGAAAAATATATGGACAAGCCGTTAAATCTATTTCAATATTGCTTAGAAAAAAGTGTGGTTCCTAGTAGGATGTTAAGATGGTGTACTGAAAAATTTAAAATAGTACCAACAAATTTATATATTAACTCCCAATTAGAGGGTGGAGAAAATGAAAAATGCTATATGCATTTAGGAATAGCGTATGATGAAGCACATAGAGCTAGACCGCCAAAGAATCCACCTAAATATTTAGCTAATAAAGAATTTAGGTACTTATTTGTTGAAGATGGAATTGATAGACAAGGGAATATAGATATTATAAAGAAACATGGGTTTGAAATACCAAGAAAAAGTGGTTGTTACTTCTGCCCTTATGCAAAGAAAAATGAATTTATAGAACTATATAAGAATGATCCATGCTTATATGAAAAGGCTAAGTTATTAGAACACAAAGTAAATGAAAAGAGAGTAGCAGACAATAAAAAACCACTTTATATAAGTTCAAAGCCTATAGAGGTAATAGTTGGAGAGGGACAGATCGAAATGTTCTTTGACGATGACGGGCTATTAGATCATATAGGGGAAAGAGAAAGACCTTGTAATTGTGGATTATAAATAAGAAATATGAGGAGGATTTAAATATGAAAAAATATGGAGTTAGCGTTCCGATAGCAGGATATATTTACAAAGAAGTTGAGGCGGAATCAAAAGAAGAAGCCTTAGAAATGGTGCTTGAGCAAGACTGGAAAGACGAAGATGTTCAAGAAATAGATATGTATAAAAAGCTAGTTGAAGGAAACGTATGTCATATTTATAACACTAGAGCGGAAGTAGAAGAATTAGAAGATTAATACGCAATTCTAATAAATGAGTGGACTACATAAGTAATCCACTCTATATAAAATATGATCTTTGAAAATTGAATAGTACGGTATTGAAATATATGTAAATATATTAATATTAGTGTATAATTGTATTATATTGTTAGATGTTTGCAGAAGTAAAAAGGAGAAAACAATGAAAAAAAAATCATTTAGTTTAATTTTAGTTGGCATATTAACTCTTACTTTATCAATATTTGCTTTATATTCGAGAGTCTATAATACATCAGATGATATAATAGAATTAGAGAACAACATAAAGAAATTTATGAATACATCTATTAGTAAACTTGAAATTAAACAGGTGTTAAATCTTGATAATAAAAAGTATGTTTTATTAATAGTTAATAATTCTTTAGGTGAATCTGAATTAACTAAGGGCATAAATAATAAATACAAAATAGAAACTACAGGACATGGAAGTGGATCTTTTAGACATGGGATATATAAGACTAATAAAGGTAATTATCTTGTTTTAAAGGGAAGAAATTATAAAATGAAAATATCATATATTAATGTAATGATAGATGATAGAGAATATACAATTAATATATCGACAAAAGACGAATATTTTATTGCTTATTGTACATTGCCGGATAATATACAAAGCAGCTATTCAGAAATTAATAAAATGAAGTTTTTTGATGAGAATGATGTTGATATCACTGAGAATATATACAACTTAATTTAATAGAGTTAATATGCTATAAGGAGGTTGAGGGGAATGATCTTATTAGTATTAGCTATTGGAATTATATGTATAATACTTCTTGTAAATAATATTATATCTATTATGTATAAATTTAGGAACGGAAAGGAAGATACAATTAAAAATACATTTGTTTGTTGTATAACATTGATATATCTATGGATTAGCACAATATTTTTATCTGGTATATGATTAACAAATAAATTTAATATATTATGAAGATAAACTTTAGAATACCGTATTATTCAGAAATGAGTATGCGGTATTTTTTTATTATTAAGGAGGGATAGAATGGATAAAGAACTATTTAGAAAGACAGAAGGAAAGTTATATAGATATTATCAAACTAAAAAATCATTATTTGGATTAAATGAAAAGATAGTAAGGTTAGAATACCATAAAGAAGTTATAGAATATGATATAAGACATACTAACATAAGAGTAGATCCTTATCAAAATGGAGCTGGAATAAATGAGAGAGTACAAACATCATCTAATGGTACAAGTTATGCAGAACAGGAAATGATAAAAGAAATAGAGAAACTAGAGAAAGAAAGAGTAAGGATAACTAAACAACTATTAAAGACAAAAGCTAAAAAGAGAGATATGGAGAACTATATAAGCAATATGGAATTTAATATAAATATGCTTAATGAAGAAAGTAAAAGATTCCTAGAATTAAAATATAGTGATAAAGCTAAAGTAATTTCAATAGCTCAAAAGATGAATATGGCAGTAGCTACAGTCTATAGAATAAGAGAAGAAATAGTAGAGAATGTAGCTAACTTTATGAATATTATAAAATAGTGAGAAGGTTTTGAGAAAAAAATGAGAAAATTTCAATAGTAACAAGGCTTATAATAGTATTGTGGACATGGTGAAAGACATCTCATAAATTCTCAATACCCTTTATATTTAAAAGACACTTGTAGAAATATAGGTGTCTTTTATTTAGTTATATGTAAAATAATATAAATATTGCAAAATAATAAGATATTTGATAATATTATACACGGAAAAAATAAATAAGGGGATGTATAGAATGGACATAATTAAAACTACTAAAAAGAAATTTAAGATTATAGGATGCGTTATTGCAGCATTACTAGTTAGCTTTATCGGGATTGGAGCTTTATCAACAAGTGCTTTGGATAAAGATTATAAGATAGGCACTTCAAATCTAAATAGTACAGAAAATAATAGTGCGAAATTAGGATCAATATTAGAATCACCTGAAAAGGGGTGGGCAAGAGTAAAGTATGACAATAAGAACATTGAATATGGAACGGCGGCATGGAAATATGATAGCGAACATACAAAGTCGTATTTTAATGCTTGGGCTGATAAAAGTGCATATGTAAAATTTAATTTTACTGGTGATAAGATAAGGATTATTTCTCATACGTGGGATAGCGGAAGTAGAAAAATAAATGTAACTATTGATGGTAAGGATGAAGGTTTATTTTCTTGTCAAGGAAATAGTGACGATAGAGCTACATTACTTTATGAAAAGAAAGGATTAGAATATAAAGAGCACAGTATAGTTATACAAGCTACTAAAGCGGATGGTAGTAATTACATATTTATAAAAGGTTATGATATAGATGAAAATAGTGAAATTAAGCCTTATAGTGAAGAGGTTTCTAAAGATATAGTAGCAACAAGCGTATCTTTAGATAAAACATCAATGGATTTATTAGAAGGTAGCTCAGATAAATTAAATGCTAAAGTATTACCAGAAGATGCTACGAATAAGAAAGTTATATGGTCATCAAGTAATAATGACATAGCTACAGTAGACGAAAATGGTAATGTAACAGCAGTAAAAGAAGGACAAGCCACTATAATGGCAAAAGTAGAAGGAACTGAATTAACAGCTACTTGTGTAGTAAGTGTTACAAAGCCACAAGTTCCAGAAGAGACAGGAAATGCAATATTAAGTATATCATTAGTAAATGGAAGTACTAAGGAATATGATGTAAGCATGGAAGAAGTAAATAAATTTATACAATGGTATGAAACAAGAACTAAAGGAGAAGGATCAAATATATATGCTTTCTCAAAGAAGGGAAATCCATATAAGGAAATAAAGGAATATATAGCACAAGATAAGATTGCTTCTTTTGAAGTAAAAGAATATGTAAGTTCTAATTAATAGAGTGAAGAACCTTAGAAATGGGGTTCTTTTTTATTTATATAAATATTAATTATTAATCTATTTTTTATAGTTAGTTAATATTAGATAGTTTTATGAAGGAATTAACAATTTAATGTAGAATTTTAAGTTATAGGTGATGAAATGGATAAGAGTAAAAAAACATTTAAGTGGCTAGATTGGAAATTTATATTTGGTATCACTGTTATTACGATTTGTATTATATTTATCTTTAAGTTTTCTAAGTATGGAGATCAACTAGATATTAAAGATTATTTTCAATTTATTGCATCATTTGGAGGAGCAATATTAGGAGCAATAGTATCATTTAGAATCTTGAGTATAACAGTAGATAAGCAGAGAGAAGATTTTGAGGTTAAAAGAAAAATAGATGAGGAAAGATGGAAAACTACAATAAATCAATTCGATACTCAAGTTAGGATACAAGGCATTAATGATAAAATCAATGATTTTAATCTAGCTATAAATTCTTTACAAGATTTACAAGATTCAATAGAAGCTTATTGTATAAGTATTCAAAAAGAAGCAAATTTTAAATGGGAAAGCATGATGGTTGAAAAAACACAACAGCTAGATTATTCAGAGTTAATGGCTCAAGCACATGTTGAAGTTTTAAGAACTATGAAATATGCTCATTTAAAGCTTCGATGCTTCGAAGAAGAGCCAATAATAGATATACTCAATTTAGTAGGGAAAAAAATTACTAGTGATGATAAATACTTTAAAGAAATAAAAAGTTTCCCAAAGAGCATTGGTGAAGGATTTGATATTAATGAATACAGAAAAGTATGTAAAGAGTATATTGACTATTTAATATCTATAATTTCTATTATATTAGAATTAAATAGAAAAATTGGAGAAAGTATAGGTAATCTATATAATGAGAAATATAAGTTAACTGGCATATAAAGGGACTCTAGAAATAGGGTTCTTTTTTATTTATATAAATAGCCTGCAGGAGCCAGTAGAAAAAATAATATACAACAAATAATAAAAAGAAAAGGTAGGTGAAAGACCTCCCGCTATATAATATATTTATTTAATACTAACTCTACTGGCTTTTAACAATATAAAGATAGAAAGTTTCTATACGATAATTACTTAAATATAAGTTTTATGGAATTATTAGGGGGATATAATGTCACAGTATAGAAAAAGAAAAGTAAAAGAAAAAAATGAATATAATTATTTATTTATTGAACACCAAAGATTTTTACATTACGAAGAGTTATTAATAAGAAAAATAGAAAAAATAGAAGAAAGATATGAAAATAAATTAGATAGCAATAAAGTGCTATTTTACATTTCAATATTGATTCCAATTCTAGGATATAATAATGATGTAATTGGAATGAAAATACTAAGGAGTATTCCAAATTATAAAGAAGTTATCTTATACGTAGTATTATTATTACCAAGCATTATGTTATTACGATCTACTATTAGTTTAGCAAAATTAAAGAAAAGGATTAATATCTATGGTATGAAGAGCGGATATGGTCAAAATATAGTATTTTATAATTATATAAGAAAAAAGATAAGGGAAGATAAGGATTTATATAATAGGATAAATAATTCAAGTAGTAGAAAATCAGATTTTAATATGAAGATGTTTGAATACTATTTGAAGTTTGATACTAAAGACAAGATAATTTTCAGAAAATCAGAATTTAAAATGTTCATTTATGAATACTTAAGAAAATTAGATAAAAATGGATTTACAGAAATAGATAATTATTTATATGAGGTTATTATATCAAGGCATATGATAGATGGAAGTTTAAGAAAAGGTAAAGGAGCCGAAGAATTTATATTTACTGTAGATAGTAGAAATTCATATTCTATCGGTACTCTTTAAAGTATGAAATAATAATTATAAATTAGGGGAGGTGGCATTAATGGCCAAGTTAACACCAAAACAAGAAAGATTTGTAGAAGAGTATTTAATAGACCTTAATGCTACACAAGCAGCTATAAGAGCAGGTTATAGTTCTAAAACAGCGAATGAAATAGGGAATGAGAACCTAACAAAACCTAGTATTCGTACACGTATAGATGAAGCTCTTGCAGAGAGGTCAAAACGTACTGGAATAAATCAAGACAGAGTAATAAGAGAGCTAGCAAGATTAGCCTTTGTTAATGCAAATGATGTAATAGATCTAGAAGAAGCAACATTAAAGAATGGAGCTACAGAAGATGATACAGCTGCTATTGCATCAGTAAAGGTTAAAACTATTCCAACTAAAGAAGGTGAGGGAGTAGAAAGAGAAATAAGATTAACAGATAAATTAAAAGCGTTGGAGTTATTAGGTAAGCATCTAGGAATGTTTACTGACAAAGTAAAAATTGAAGGTTCCATTCCAGTTCAAATAGTAGATGATATAGATGATTAAAGTAAAATTAAAATCAATAATAGCAGAAAGCTTTTATGAAGCTCATAAAGATATAAAGAGAGGACTTCACACTCACTACTGGTTTAAAGGTGGTAGAGGTAGTACGAAGTCTTCTTTTATTTCTATAGAAATTGTCTTAGGGATAATGAAAGATGCACAAGAAGGTATAATTTCAAATGCTTTAATTTTCAGAAGGGTTAAAGATACTTTATCTGAATCGGTAAGAGACCAGATTAAATGGGCGATAGATGTATTAGGAGTTGCAGATGAATGGCATGTACCAGAAGCTAAGTTAACAATAACATATAAGCCTACTGGTCAAGTAATAAGGTTTAAAGGTGCTGATAATCCTAAGAAAGCTAAATCTACAAAAGTACCTAAAGGATATATTAAGTATCTATGGTATGAGGAAGTAGATGAATTCGAAAGCAAATCTAAGATAGATACTATTAATCAATCTATTCTAAGAGGCGGCCCTAAGTTCTATGTGTTCTATTCTTTTAACCCTCCAGAATCACAAAGAAATTGGTGTAATCAAGAAGTAGTTGAAACTAGAAATGATAAATACATTCATCATAGCGATTATAGAACAGTACCTAAAGAATGGCTTGGAGAACAATTTATTATAGAAGCTGAACACATGAAGAAAGTTAATCCCACTAAGTATGAGCATGATTACTTAGGAGCTGTAACTGGTACTGGTGGAGAAGTATTTAGAAACTTAACTATTAGACAAATACTTGGTGAAGAAATAAGGATATTTGATAGATTAAAGAATGGATTAGACTTTGGATATGCTGCTGATCCACTAGCCTATTTATTAATGCATTATGATAAGACTAGAAAGAAATTATATATATTCGGTGAAGTGTATAAGGTTCAATTAAGTAATAGTAAAGCAGTAGAGGAAATAAAGAAAATTAATACGCTAAATAAAAGAGTTACAGCAGATAGTGCAGAGCCTAGAACAATAAATGAATTTAAGAAACTAGGATTAAATATAATAGGAGCTAAGAAAGGTCCAGATTCAGTTGAACATGGTCTTAAGTTCTTAAGTGAAGAGATAGAAGAAATAATAATAGATCCAGTAAGATGTCCTAACACTAAAAGGGAATTTGTAGGATATGAAATAGAAAAAGATAAAGATGGAAACTTAAAAGGAGAATATCCAGATAAAGATAATCATACTATAGATGCTTGCAGATATGGCATGGAAGATGAAATTAATTCTAATAAGATTAAAGTTAAGAGTAAAGCTAAGTTGGGATTAAGATAATTAAAAAATAAAAAAGGGGATTATACCCCTTTTTAGCTAATATGATTATTGTCGCCAATAACCACTACGATTTTAAAACCACCTTCGAGAAGTTTTAAAATCATTTTTACTATGGATTTTATCATAGTAGTATCCTCCCATCAGAATAATAGTTTCCTTATACTTTTAATAATAAACGTAGTAAGGAAAGATCAACTTCAGCATAGTTTTTATTACTATGATTTAATTATCTGAAGGTAGGATTACATAATTATACCATATTATGTATCTATAGAAAATATTATTTGTAAATTTCGCTAAATTTAGGTTTAATGAAGTTTAATTAAATAACGTATTTAAGCCATTTATAGCCATTAAAAATAATAAAATGTGTTTACTAAAACTAAACAATTAATATAAAAATTACTATTTCGTATGTAGGGATGCGAAATAACTAAAGAGGTGATACAAATGCCAATAATTAAAGATAGAGATTTATTAAATGAAGATGGAAGTATTCCGGTAGAGTTAATAAAGAAATGCATAGATAATCATAAAGCTATGATTGATAGATATAAGAAACTAGATTCATATTATGATGGAGAGCATAAAATACTCAGTAGAACTTTATCAAGTGAATTACTACCTAATAATAAATTAGTATGTAATCATGCAGAGTATATAACAGATATGGCAACAGGATATGTTTTTGGTTGTCCAGTTAGTTATTCTGGAGAAGGTTCAGAAGAGTTAAATATAATCTTTACTAATATTGATGAAGATAGCCATAATAATGAATTAGCATTAGATATGTCTATATTTGGAGTAGGATATGAATTATTATTTATGAATGATGAAGAAGTACCATATCCAGAGTTAGCTACATCTAGTCCTTTAAATTCTTTTCAAGTAGTAGATAATACAGTAAAAAATAAACCATTGTTTGCAGTAACCTATTACGAAAAGCATGATATAGATGATAAATTAAAGGGATATGATATAAATGTTTATACAGAAGATAAAATATATCATTACTTTTCTGAGGATTTAAATAGTAATTCTATTGAGTTGAAAGATGAAGAGGAACATTTCTTTAATGGAATACCATTAATAGAATATAAAAACAACAAAAGACTTAAGGGGGATTATGAAGGAGTTATAACTATTATAGATGCCTATAATCTTTTACAATCTGATAGGATTAATGATAAGGAACAGGTTGTTGATGCTTTACTTGCAGTTATAGGGGCAAGTCTAGGAGATAATGAGGAAGAAGTATTAACTACAGCTAAGTTATTGAAGGAAATGAAGATTTTAGAATTGGACCAGGGTGGAGATGCTAAATGGTTAGTTAAAAATCTTAATGAAACTGAGATAGAAGTTTTAAAGAACTCATTAAAAGATGATATACATGAGTTTTCTAAAGTACCTTGTTTAACAGATGAAAACTTTGTTGGTAATGCAAGTGGTGTTGCTATGAAGTACAAGCTCATAGGATTTGAACAGCTTGGAAGAACGAAAGAAAGATATTTTAAAAGAGGAGTAAAGCAAAGATTAAAATTAATGACCAATATAGAGAATATTAGAGCAAAGAATATTGACCCTAGTAAGATAGATATAACTATGAAACGTTCTTTACCTGTAGATGATGAATTAGCAGCTAAAATAGCACAAGAAACAGAAGGGTTTATAAGCTGGGAAACTAGAATAAAGAGATTTGATGGCGAGATAGATGTTGAAGAAGAAAGAAAAAGGCTTGAGGAAGAAAAGAAAAAGAATATAGAGCAACAACAATTAGCATTTGGTAGTTATGACTTTAAGAATACTAATCCAAAAGATGGTGAGGTAGATGAAGAAACGAAGTAATGCTTATTGGAAAAGAAGATCTAACTTAAGAATGGAAAGCTATCATAAGGATAGTGATGAAACTATTCATAAAATTAATAATGCTTATGATATAGCTATAAAAGATATTAATGAGGATATAAATAAAATATTCTATAAATATCAAGTAGATAGTGACTTAAGCATAACAGAAGCAAGGCAATTATTAAATTCTAATATACCTAAGAAAGAGTTAGATAGTATTAGGGCGAGAATACATGGAATACAAGATGTAGAACTTAAAAATTATATGATGGCTCAACTTAATGCCAATGCTTATAAAGCTAGAATAACAAGATTAGAAGCATTAAAAGAAAGTATCTATATTAACTCTAAGACAGCAGCAGATGTTGAAATTAAGCAGAGTACAAGACTATATACAGATAACATAAAGAAAGCCTATTATACTAACCTATTTGATGTTCAAAAAGGATTAGGGATAGGCTTTAATGTTGCGGAAATGCCACTAGAAAGCATACAAGAGATACTTAAGAATAATTGGAGTGGCAAACATTACAGTAAGCGTGTATGGCACAATACAGATGTGTTAGCACAAAAGCTAGAAGAAGTAATAACAAGTGGACTAATGAGTGGTAAGAGTTCTAGAAGAATGGCTTTAGAGTTAGAGGAATTAACTAACTATGGCAAGTTTGCAGCTGAAAGAATTATAAGAACAGAAACTACTTATATATCTAATATGGCTGAAATAGAAAGCTATGAGGAATGTGGAATAGATAAATATATATTTGTAGCAACATTAGACTTAAGAACTTCTAGCGTGTGTAGAGAGCATGATAGAAAAGTATATAAAAGAGAAAAAGCAGAAGTTGGGGTAAATCTACCACCACTTCACCCCCATTGTAGAAGTACAACTAGAGCATATCTGGGAAAAGGAACATTAGAAGGAATACAACGTAGAGCAAGAGATCCGGAAACAGGTAAGACTTATTTAGTACCTGGAGATATGAATTATCAAGATTGGTATGATAAGTTTGTAGTTGATAAGTATGGAAAAGAAAAAGCAGAAGTATTCGAGAAAATGGCAAATAACAAAGCTTCTGATAGACAACAATTTAATAATTATAAGGAAGTTTTAGGAAAAGAATCACCAAAGACATTGAAAGACTTCCAGGACTTGAAGTATAATAAGATTGAGGAATGGAACATAAAACAAAGAGAGTATAGTACTATTAATTCTATAAACAATAAAGAATGGAATAATAGTTATAAAGAGAAGGTTAAATCAACCTATTATGATTTTAGAAAAGATAAGATCGAGTTATCTTGGCATGGATCCCAAAGATTTGTTGATAGAAATATAGATAAGAAAGGTAATGTTGTATTTAACCAAAAAGATATTGTTGATAGTTTTAATAGCAAACCTGATTATATGCAGCAAGATGGTAGATTAGTAAACTTTAAAAATGGAATAGCTATTATTAGGAATAATGAAACAAATGAAATTGTAAGTATTGTAGTTAGGAAGAATCCAAAGGAAGGGTGGATAAAGAATGATTAAAAAAGTTTTTGATATTATTGAATCATATTTAGATGGGAAGTATGAAGAAGATAAAAATTATCCGTTCTATCTTGAACTAGAACAGGAACTTTTATTTGATAATTATGATGAAATGTATAAAGAGGATAAAGAAATAACCAAGTTATTAAATGAAGAAATTCCAGATATTTGTGCAGCGGTTGGAGAAATAGATATTGAGGAGTTTAAAAGACTTTTAAGAGTTGAATTCTTGAAAGCTAAAGAACTATATAACAAATAAAAAGCACTTACTAAGTAAATGGTAGGTGCTTTTAATGTATTATAGTAAAATAAATAATGATATAATTTATTTATGTAAATTTAATTACATAAGGGGGGGGATTTAATGAGCGAAATAGATAAAATATTGCTCACAGTTATATTAACGACATTTGCAAATTTTGTAGCTTTTTTATCTTCAAAAGTTTATTATAAGCCGATAGAAAAATATAGAGATTTAAAATCACGTACAAGTTATGCACTTACCTATTATGCAAATATATATAGCAATCCAATAGACATAGCTAAAACTGATAATAAGTTACCAGAAAATTACAAGGTGGCAAGTGTTGACTTAAGAAAGCTAGCTGCTGAGTGGAGAGCATTTATTTATTTGAAGAGTTTTCCTGGATTATTTGTACTAAGTAATAAAAATATAATACAAGTATCACAAAACCTAATTGGATTATCCAACTCTTTAACACTACCTTATAACACAAATGATAGTTTTAGGGAAGAAGTTGATAATACAAGGATACTCATTAAAGAAATAAGAATAATACTGAAATTAAAGTCTTAGGAAACTAAGGCTTTTTATTATGCCCAAAACTTGCTTAAGGCTTTAAACTGCGCATGGAATTTAGTCATACGGACGTTAAACGGGAGGTATTTATGTTTATAACAAATTGTAATCTTAGAAAAAGATTAGGAATGAGTAGATTAATGGAAGCTGATACAGGAGTTAATAGTGGAGGAAATACCGGTACTGAAACTACAACAGATGTTGAAACAACTTCCGAAGAGCAGGCAGAATCAACTCAAACAGAAAAAACTTTTACCCAAAAAGATGTTGATAAGCTAATTCAAGATAGGATAGCAAGAGAACAGACTAAATGGGAAAAGAAAGTCCAAGAAGAAAGGACAGAAGCTGAAAAATTAGCAAAAATGAACGCTGAACAGAAAGCTAAATATGCAGAAGAAAAAAGACTAGAAGATCTAGAAAAAAGAGAAAAAGACATAACTACTAGGGAACTAAGAGCAACAGCTTATGAAACTCTAGCAGAAAGAAATTTACCTAAGGAGTTAGTCGATATTCTTAACTATTCAGATGCAGAACAATGCAATAAAAGTATTGAAGCAGTAGAGAAAGCTTTCCAATCTGCAGTAGAGAAAGCTGTAAATGATAAGTTGAGGGGTGGAAATCCGCCTAAAGGTGGTCAAGGCAAAGGGGCAGTTGATACTGGCAAAATGACATATACAGAATTATGCGAATATATGGCTGCTAATCCAGGAATAGAAATTAAATAGAAAAGAGGTAATAAAATATGGGAAACACAAAATTTGATTCAAAAAGTTTTAATTCAGAAGCATTTGGAAGATATGTTGAAAGGATACCAAAGTTAAGAAGAAATGAATTAATTAAATCTAGAGCATTAAAAGGAAATACTGAGATAAGAGATGCATTTAGTTCTCAGACAGGTACTCATTATGCAATACTACCTATGTATGGAACACTAGATGGTGAAGCACTAAACTATGATGGAAAGACAGATATTGTTGCAACTAGCACAACAACATTCGAAAGAGGAGTCATAGTAGTAGGACGTTCTAAAGCATGGGTAGAGACAGACTTCTCAGAAGATATAACAGGTGGAGTTAAGTTTATGGATAACGTAGCAGCTCAAGTATCTGGTTATTGGGAAGATATAGATCAAGACACATTATTAAGTATATTAAAAGGTATCTTCTCGATGACAGGTGCTAAGAACTTAGAATTTGTTAATGGACATACATTAGATATAACTGAGCTTACTGGTGAGGATAGAGATGGTAATCCTAAATCATATGCTGGTGCTACAACATTAAATACAGCTATACAAAAAGCAAGTGGTGATAATAAATCTAAATTTACAATGGCAATTATGCATAGTTCAATAGCTACTAATCTTGAAAATCTTAAGTTATTTGCATATTTAAAGTACACTGATGAAAATGGAATACAAAGAGATTTAACAATGGGTACTTGGAATGGAAGAATAGTATTAGTAGATGATAATATGCCAACAGAAGAAGTTGCTGAAAGTGCTTCTGGAGCTGGTGATGGATATACTAAATATACTACTTATGTTTTAGGTGATGGTGCTTTTGATTATGAAGATATAGGAGCAAAAGTCCCTTATGAAATGGGTAGAGATCCAAAGACTAATGGGGGACAAGATACTCTTTATAGCAGACAACGTAAATGTTTTGCACCTTACGGTATTTCATTTACCAAGAAAAGTTGTTCAAGCCTGTCACCTACAAATGCAGAACTTGAAACATCTTCGAACTGGGAGCTTGTTAATGATGGGGCATCTTCAAATAAAAAATATATTAATCATAAATCTATTGCAATAGCAAGAATAATTAGTAGAGGATAGAGATGTTTTATCATCTCTTTTTAATAAGTGAGGTGTTGTTATGACACAATTAGAAAAATTAAAAGTAAGGCTTGAAATAAGGAAAGAAGATACATCTAAAGATGAGCTATTAAATATGCTTTTAGAAGATGCAGAAAGAGAAGTATTAGATTACTGTAACAGAGCTATACTATTGCCTAAAATGGAAGGCTTACAAAGGGAATTAGCTATTATCTACTATAGTAGGCAAGGAAGTGAAGGAGAAGCTTCTAGAAGTGAAGGAGGGGTATCTGTTAGTTATATTACAGATATACCCGATAGTATTAAAAGTAGGTTAAATGCTTTCAAAAGATTAAAGGCGGTGGGTATCGCAAATGAGAATAAAGAATAAAAAGACTTATTATCTTAAGAGAAAAACAATAGTTGAAGATGATGAAGGCGGTAAGTATCCAGGATATTCAGAGCCTATAGAAATAAAAGCTAATATAAGTCCTGCATCTGGAAAATTACAAGCGGAGATATATGGACAGAGATTAAACTATATTCTTAATATGCTATATGATGAAGATGTACAAATGGTTGAAGACGATGGAATATGTGTATATGTTTCTAAAGATAGTGATCCAGACTATAAAATTATAAGTATTAAAAGATATTTACATCTAGTTATTGAATTGGAGAAGATATAGAAATGAGCAAGAGCGTTGTTGGTTTAGATAGTCTTCTTAAAAAATTAAGTAAATTAGGTGGGAATGTTGAAGAAACTTTATATAAGAGTATGCAGAAGCAAGGGGAATTAGTTAAGGGTGATGCAAAAGACTTATGTCCTGTTGATACTGGAGATTTAAGAAGCAACATAAAAAGAGAAACTAAAAGATATAAAGGCAAAATAGTAGCTAGAATTCATACTAATTCAGACCATGCAGCATATGTTGAATTTGGAACTGGTAGAGTTGGAGAAAGGACTAATAAAAATACTAAGGTTAATGTTAGTTATAAACAAGATAAATGGTTAGCTAATATTCCTGATGTAGGTACAAGATGGGTTGAAGGGCAACCGGCTCAACCATATCTCTATCCAGCACTTAAAAATAACGAAGAAAGAATAATAGAAAATATAAAAGAAGATGTAAGAAAAGCAATAAAGGAGGTAGCTAAGAAGTGATAAACATTAAACCAATAATAAAAAAAGAACTTGATAAGGTTAGTAAAAATGTTAATGATACTTATCCATCTGATTGGACTACCTTCCCAGTGATACAGTATGTTGAAGAAGATAATAAAATATATACCAAAACAGATGATAAGGAACAAGAATCTTATATAAGATATAAAATTGATATATGGAATGATAGAAGTACTTCAAATATTGCAGTAGCAGTTGATGAAGTACTTTCTTCTTTAGGATTAGTAAGAATACAATGCCTAGATACTCCAGAACCTAGTCAACTTAAACATAAGGTTATGAGATACGAGGGCGTAATTGATGTAAATAGTATGAGAGTTTATAACTCTTAAGAAGAAAGGATGATAATTAATGTTAGCAAATGGAATTACATTAAGTTATAAAACTACAGGAACAACATATATAAATTTAGTAGGATTAAAAGAAGTACCAGAGATGGGTAATGATCCAGAAAAAGTGGAGAATACAACTTTAGCAGATACAACAAAGCAATATGAATATGGAATAGGAGATTATGGTGACTTAGCATATAAGTTTAAATATGTTAATAATGCGGCAGATAGTCCATATAGAGTATTAAGAAAATTAGCAGATGAAAAAAAGGTTGTTGACTTTGAACAAGCTTATCCAGATGGAACTAAGTTTACATTTAAAGCTCAATGCAGTGTAAAACTTGGTGGTGGTGGAGTTAATGGTGCAATTGATTTTACATTATCTCTAGCATTACAAAGTGATATAGCAGTAATAGATCCAGTTGCAGGTACTGGAGAATAAAATATCAAACAGAAGACTTTCATTATTTCCATAATTATTATATTATTATAGTAATAGGTAATTGAGGTGAAGTAGAGTGAAGGTTGATAAAAAGAAATTTAAGGAACTAAAAAAAGAAGATGGTGGATTATTTGGATCTGAGTGTAGTTGTATGGGAAAAATTAAGAATTTATCTTATCTTCAAGATTGCACAGTAGAAGTCAGAAAGAAAGGAATATTTTTAAATGTTTCTTCAACATGGAAAGAATATTTTCCTATAGAATCTTTACAAAATGTAGAACACGGTCCCGATACAGTTACAATATATTTCGAAAATGACGGCTCAAGGGAAATTATATTAGATAATAACTCAAATTTTAATAAATTATATAATGCTTTAAGAGGAAAGCTTAATTTAGATAATGAAATATTGAACATAAGAAAAGTAGTTCATACTAAACCAAGTGATTCATCTAGAAAAGCAGAGAAAAATAATATAGTTAAATGCCCTAAGTGTGGAAGTACTTCCATAACAGCTAATAAAAAAGGTTTTAGTTTAGCTAAGGGAGCTGTAGGTGTTGTTGCTGTAGGAGCATTAGGAGCAGTTGCAGCAGGACATGGAAAAAATAAAGTAATAGTAACATGTTTAAATTGTGGGCAACAATGGAATCCTGGGAAATAGAATATTAAAATTATAAAGCACTTACTTATGTAGGTGCTTTTATTATGAGTAAAATTAGGAGGAATGATTAAATGGCAGCATATAAATTATTCGTAGTAGGTGAAAAGGAATATAAATTAAAATTAAACACAAATGCAACTATATTAATAGAGGATAAGCTAGGAGAAAATATCTTAAATGAAGTACTTGGATTACAAAGTGTAGCATCTAAAGCTGTAGATTCTAAAGGTAATATAAAGGTTGAATCCATGAATAAGATGCCTATCCCATCTATTAAGTACTGTGTAACTATAATATGGGGAGCATTACAAAAGTATCATCATGGAATGACTTTTGCAAAGACTTGTGATCTAATAGATGAATATATTGAGGGTGGTAAAACACAGTTAGACTTATTCGGTGAGGTTATGGAACTACTAACTGAAAGTGGGACATTAGGTACTCCAGAAAAAACTGAAAATTTAAAGTAGGGGAAGATGGCGAAAATGCTACTTCCCCATTTTTGAATAATAAAGTACCTGAAACATATACAGAGTTTATTGAGGAATATTTACTACATGATGCTCTAGATTGCGGAATAAGTGTAGGTGATTTTTATGATATGACTATAACAGAGATAACAAATATTAGAGATTCTTTTCTAAGAAGGAGAGAAATAAAGAGAAAAGATACAGCAGATATGGTTTATAGATTATCTACATTAATTGCTAATGGTACAGCTTGTGTAATGAATAAAGATAATAAACCTATTCAATTTTTAGAGATATTTGCAGACTTATTTGAGGAAGAAAGTAAGGTTAATCAAGAAAATAAAATAAAGGCGCAAATGGAAATAAATAAGCAGCATATGAAAGAATTTGCACAAAGAATAAACTCATAAAGGATTGGAGGTGAGAATAAGTGACATTAGAAGAATTAGAGGTTGTCATTAATGCTAATTCTAAACAGTTTAATACCCAAGTGGCGCAAGTACAAAGCAAAGTTGATAGTATGGCTAGTAGAGTTAATAATAGCGTAGATAGAATGAGTGGTACATTTGATAAACTTGGCAGAATGTTAGCCAGTGTATTTGCAATTGGAGCAATAACTAAGTTTACAAAGTCATGTTTAGATTTAGGATCTAATCTTACGGAAGTACAAAACGTAGTTGATGTTACATTTGGTAATATGAGCGAAAAGGTTAATGAGTTTGCGAAGAACGCATGGAAAACAGTAGGGCTTAGTGAAACTATGGCTAAGCAGTATATGGGTAACTTCGGAGCTATGAGCAAATCAATGGGTTTTACAGTTGGTGAGGCTGAAAAAATGGCAGAAACGCTTACTAATATTTCTGGAGATGTAGCATCTTTTTATAATATTGAACAAAGTGAAGCTTATACAAAATTAAAGAGCATATTTACTGGTGAAACTGAAAGTTTAAAAGAACTTGGTGTTGTAATGACACAAGAAAATTTAAATCAATATGCTCTAGCAAATGGTTATGGTAAAACTACAGAGAAGATGAATCAACAGGAGAAAGTTGCTTTAAGACTTGCTTATGTTACACAAACATTGAGTGCAGCAAATGGTGACTTCGCAAGGACATCTAATACATGGGCAAACCAAGTAAGGTTATTAATCTTACAATATCAATCTCTAAAAGCTAGCATAGGACAAGGGTTAATTGCAGTATTAACCCCAGTTATTAATGTTATAAATACTGTTATGGCTAAGTTAGTGCAAATGGCTAATACATTTAATTCAGTTCTTAGTGCAATAGGCTTTAATATAAGCAGTGGGGGAAGCAACAGCTTTTTCGGAGATACAGCAAGCGGAATAGGTAATTCTACAAATGCAATGAATGATTTAAGTAATGCTACAGATGGAGTAGGAAAATCTGCTGATAAGGCCAAGAAAAAAGTAGAAGCATTAATGGGAATTGATGAAATTAACAAAGTTAATTCAAATAATGATTCTGGGAGTAGTGGTTCTGGCGGAACGGGAAGTATTGCATCACCTGCAATAAATACAACAGCAACAGAAAACTCATTATCGGAGTTTAATGATAGGGTAAATAAGATCTTATCTGAATTATTAAGTCCGCTAAAAAAAGCATGGGATAACTATGGAGATTGGTTTTTATCTAAATGGGATTACTTTAAAAGAGCATTTGGATATAGCTGTGATGAATTAAAGAATTTCTTAATTAGTGTATGGAATCATGGTGGTAAAGAGTTTGTTCAGCATATGGCCGAAATAGGAATAGTAATAGGTGGCGTAGCTTTACAAATAGGTGGAGATATATTAGTTGCATTAGGAAGGCTATGGAATCATCTTAACCCAGATAATAATCCTTATACTAGAAAGTTTATAAATGCTATGAATAGCCTAGCAATAGCAGCAAGAGATTTTATTATATCTGTAGGTAATTGGTTTGGTAAGTTCCTAGATCTAGGAGGCCAAGCTTTTATTAACGTAATAGGTGATATTATAGTATTAGTTGGAACTATATTAGCTAAAGTTATGGCGGATGCAACTAATTTTGTAACTGCTTTTATGAACAGCTGGGCCGGAAGTTTGATTATTGGCACTGTAGCTATGACACTAGATATTGTTGCTACAGCTATTAAAGCTGTACTGATAGTAATAGAAAAGTGTCATATAGTATTAGAAGCTTTCTTAGTTTTATGGGGAGCATGGAAGTTCAACAATATAATAGCAGGAATAGGAGATACAACTACCAAGTTAGGAGGACTTGCGTACAAGTTATATGGAGTAGGTGTTAATTTATTAGATAATATAACTCAATTTAAAAAATGGGCAATATCATTAAGCAAAAATGCAATTGAATCAATAACTAAATTTGGAGATTCTATAGAAAGGAATATAAAATCTTTAAAAACCTGGGCAACAGAAATGGGTGTAAAAGCCATAACCTCATTAAAAAACTTCTTAGCAAGTATTGGAGCAAACATAGCGGGATTATTTGGACTAACAGCAGCAGAAGGAGCAGCAACAGCAGGGGCAACAGCATTGAATATAGCATTAGGAGCTATGGGAATAGGAGTAATTATTGCAGCTGTAGCAGGATTAGTTGTTGTAGTTAAAAAGATTGGAGACAAATTTGGATGGTGGGCTGATATATCTAATGCCTTAGGTAAAGTATTAGGTTGGATAGGTGAGAAAGTAGGATGGCTATGGGATAAAATAAAATCATTCTTTGGTTGGGATGAAACTCCAGCGGTTGAAGAAAATATTGAAGGAATTGGAACTACAGCAGAAGAAGCTGCTAAGACTACTGATAATGCATTTGGAACAGCTACATCTAATGTAAATAAATACTTAGATAGTATTCATTTTAATGCTACTAGACTTGCACAAGAAGTAGATGAAGCTACTAAAGCTGCAAGTGAAAAGTTTGGTATGTTATCTCAAAGTGCGCAAGATTACTTAAATGCTATAGTGAATAATGATGCTGAAAGACTATTACAAATGGGAGAAAATCAAACTCTTTACAATGAAGAAGTAAAAGCTATGTATGCTGATTTAACAGAATCGGAAAAGAATGAGTTCATGAAAAGATATGGAATTGTCACTGGTATTAATGATGATATGCTTAATTATGAAGGATTAACTTATGATGAAAGAGTTGCTAGACATGCAGCTTATTTATCTACTATAGAAGCAGATGAAAGTTTATCATATCAAGAAAAGAAAGCGAAGATGGATCAAGCGAATTTAGATTTTAAAACTAGCTTAGATCAAGAAATACAGAGATACCAACAATCTATAGATTCTAAACAACAAGCCCTAGACGAATTATTAGCTACTCATGGGAATACTACTGAACAAGGACAGGTTTATGAACAACAATTAAGAACAGTTATAGAAGCTGAAAGGCAAGCTATTGAGAAATTAACCAAAACTAGTTATGACAATCAAGTGGCTACAGCAGAAGAAGCTACAGGAGCTATGGCAAAAGCTAATGAAGATAATGTAACAGCACAAGAAGAAGCCTATAATAATTTAACTACTACAGTTGACGAATCTATGACAAAAGTAAATGAAAGCCTAAAAGGAGCTAGAGAAAATATAGAATCATTTACTAAGGATTCTAAAGATTTATCAAATAAGTTAAAGAGCTCATTTGAGGGAGTTGGTAATAAAATATCTAGTGAATTTATTAAAGCAGGAATTGCAATAAGTAATACTGTAAATCAGATACAAGCTATAGTTGGTAGTGCAACATCTAGTATAAGAAATATAATAAATATTGCTTTTTCTAGTATATTTCAAATTACGGTTAGTATGCTTAATAGTATTTTATCTATATATCAATCCTCAACTATGAATATGGTTAACATTACAAATAATTTAGTTACGTTAGTACTAAGAGGATTTGACATGATAAGAATATCATCAAGCAACTCTTTTGAAAATATAAGAAATAATATAACCAATAATATGAGTTTAGCATATAGAAATGTAGCTAACTATATAAGTAATATTAAATCTTTATTTGATAACTTTGACGCAACTCTTAGAGTTAAAGTTCCTCATTTTTATATGGAAGGTAATTTCAACGCGGAAACTAAAGAAGTACCTAGGGTTGGGGCTAATTATTTTGCAAAAGGTGGAATAGTTGATAGAGCAACATTAGGTATAGTTGGAGAAGCTGGAAGAGAAGCTATAATGCCATTAGAAAATAATACTGGATGGATAACTGATTTAGCTGAAAAAGTAGCAAATAGGATGCCTAAAGGAAGTACAGATAATGGGTTTGGAGATGGAGATTTAACTTTAATTATAGATGGCTCTGTAATAGGTAAAGTAGCATTAAAGCAACTTAGAAAAATGCAAAGACAAGGGAATATAACATTAATACCGACATAAGGAGGGGTAGTATGATTAGTATAAATGGGGTACAAGTAGCTACCCCCAAAATTTATGAAGTAGCAGTAAGTGATTTAGATGGTGAATCTAATAGAAATGCAAATGGAGATTTAATAAGAGATAGGATAGCAGTTAAAAGAAAAATAAATCTAGAATGGGGTCCACTATCCCAATCAGAAATAGCTCCGATATTAAATGCAGTATCAGGAGTTTTTTTTACGGTTACTTTTCCGGATCCAATGAGTGGAGTAATAACTAAAACCATGTATGTTGGAGATAGAACAGCTCCAGCATATCAATTCATTAATGGGGAAGTAAAGTGGCAAGGTCTTAAAATGAATTTTATAGAGAAGTAGGAGGAAATAACTATGGAAGATGAAAAGATTATAGAAGTAGATTCTACACAAGTCGTAGAAGAAAATAAACCAACAATAGATAAAGGTAATTATATTATAGAGGTAATTAGTGATGGAAATGTAATAAAGAAAATAGCTATTGCTAATAGTTCTATTAATATTATTAAGTTAGTAGATGGAGGTCTTACAATAGACCTTAAATAGGGAGGTAAGACTATGTATAATACAAGTACAGCATATAAAGAGGAAATAAAAAAGCCTACTAGGTCTTTTGAATGTAGGATAACAATAGGGGATAGAATTTTTTGCAATGAGGATATAGTAGATATTATTATAGATGGGAATATACAACCACAAGAAGGGTTTAGTATAGGAAATACAGTATCCCAAACACTTGATTTAACACTTCTAAATAAAGGTGATACTATTTTCTCTACTAATCAAATTAAGGTTGAAATAGGGCTTAAAATAGGCAATACAATAGAGTATATTCTTATGGGGCATTACAATATTGATGATGTAGAAAAAACTGACTATACAATTAAGTTCACAGCCTTTGATAATATGATAAAATTTGAAACTCCTTATTTTAGTAATTTAGGGGATATACCAACTCTTACACAAGTGGTTAATGAATTAACTATTAAAACAGGAGTACAATTTACCGGGAGCCTTCCATCTTATACAGTTAAGAAATTGGAAGGCTTTACTTGTAGGGAAATATTATCTTATGTAGCTTCTGTATGTGGTGGGAATGCTGTTATAACTAGAGATGGAAAGTTTACAATGGCATATCCTAAAGACATTAATTACTCTATTACTGCAGACAACTATATAGATTATAAAAGAGAAGAAGTTAAATATAAAATAGGGAAAGTTACTTGCCAAGTAAAGGAGAAAGAAACTATCTCTAAAGGTAGTTTAGGAACTGATAGTATGGAACTTCTTTTTGAAAATCCTTGGGTAACAGAAACTATATTGACAGATATTTATAATAAGTTAAACGGATTTGAATATCTAGGTTACAACATGAAATGGCAAGGTGATATAAGCTTAGATGTAGGAGATATTAGTACTTGTATAGATAAAAAAGGAGTAGTTAGAAAGTTACATATACTATCACAAAAATTAACTTATACTGGTGGACTTACAGCAGAAATAGCAGCAAAAGGAGAATCTAAGAATAAAAATAGCTTCTCTAGTAGTGGATCTATAGGAAATAAGGTAAATAGAGTAGTAACAGAAGTTGCATTAATAAATAAAGCTTTTATAGATTATGCACATATTAATGATGCAGATATAGTTAATTTAAAAGCTCAAACTGCTAAGATTCATGATTTAGAGGTAGAGACAGCTAATATAAACAACTTGCTAGCTGGGAACATTAGTGCTGGATCAACACAAACCATACACCTTACAAGTAAGAATGTTGTTATAGATAATGCAGTAATAAAAGATTTAATAGCAGCTAATTTAAGTGTTGGGGATTTAAAAGCAAGTGATATTTCTACTAATAAATTTAGAATAGTAAGCGATAGTGGAAAGATGCTTATAGCAGATAACACTATACAAATAAAAGATGCTAATAGAACTAGAGTACAAATAGGGAAAGATGCATCTAATGACTATAATATGTATGTTTGGGATTCTGCAGGAAAATTAATGTTTGATGCAACTGGCTTAAAAGCTGATGGTATTAAATCTAAAATTATTAGAGATGATATGGTAAGTGATACAGCTAATATAAATGGTTCTAAGATTAATATTAGTAGCTTAGTTACAGAAGTTAATAAAGATACTAATACACAACTTATAAAGGCTAGTAAAGTTGCATTAGATACAACGGGGCAGAGTTTAGAATTAAGTTTTAATTCTCTTAAGTCTAATGTAGATGAAATACAAATTGGTGGGAGAAATTTAGCTAGAAATACAGGTAACTTTGCTGTTATGGATAACTGGGCATCTAATGCTAATTTAACAATAAGTATAGAGGATAAATGTATAAAAGGTACTACAAGTATAAAGCATGAACTAACAGATTTAGAGCCTGGTAAATCTTATATGATTACAATTGTATTTAAAACTGATTCTGAATTACTTATAGTTAACGATGGTTGGGGTGGTCATTTTCATGTTATGGTAGATGGGCAAACGGATGTTCACTATGGTAAAAAATCATGCATTTTAGTATCTGCTGAGCCATACGAAAAAAATATCTTTAAAAAATATGTGTATAAGATAGTTGTTAAGGATGGAGTAACTAATCCTAAGTTAAGATGTATGGTTTATCAGCCTACTTATCTTAATGGTAAAACTATATGGTTAAAAAGTTTAAAGGTAGAAGAAGGTACAAAAGCTACAGATTGGACACCTGCTCCAGAAGATATAACAAAAGAAATACAAGCTAATACAACATCTATAAATATAATAAATGGACAAATAGATACACTAATTAAAGATACTACAATAGAAGAAAACGGAACTACAGTTAAATTAAAAGATAGCTATAGTAGTTTAAAACAAACTGTAAATGGAATTAGTTCTACAGTAGAAAGCCATACAACGAATATAAATAATGCACAAACTACAGCCAATAATGCTAATACTCTTGCAGATAGTAAAGCTAAGGTATTTACCTCAATTCCAACAACGCCATACAAAGTGGGAGATATTTGGACAAGTGGACCATCTGGAGATATTATGAAATGTAAGGTTGCGAGGGCAAGTGGAGCATATGTTACGAGTGATTGGGA
The DNA here is from genome assembly GCF_055330225.1 of Clostridium sp. LS3. Taxonomy (NCBI): domain Bacteria; kingdom Bacillati; phylum Bacillota; class Clostridia; order Eubacteriales; family Clostridiaceae; genus Clostridium; species Clostridium sp. LS3. The sequence continues at coordinate 2,289,498 of NZ_CM143921.1, read as the reverse complement.
AAAAGCATCTAAATACACAGATGATACAAAAGCTAATGCGGTAGAAGGAAATTTAAATACTCTTAGTGGAAAATTTACAACTGTAGAAAGTAAACAATCTACCTTAGAACAAAGTCTAGATGGCTTTAAGACTACAGTAGCAAGCACTTATTCTACTAAATCAGAATTAAATACTACTAATGGAAATATAACGAGCCTACAAACTCGTATGTCTAGTGCAGAACAAAAAATAACATCTAGTGCTATTATATCTACTGTGCAATCTACGATAAACAATTCTAAAACGGAAGCTATAAATAGTGCTAATAGTGCTACAGATAGTAAATTACAAAGTTATGCAACCAAAGCAAGTATGGAATTAACTTCTACTCAATTAAGACTAGAGTTTAAGTCTTTGGGTGGTGGAAATTTACTAAAGAATGGTAGACCAATTAGAGGAAAAAGAGAAATGGCTAATTGGTTCACTTCAATATTTAATAGTACCGCAACATTGTTAATGAATGAAGGCGGTGAAAACTGGAATGGAGAAGTTTATAAAAGTGGTATTTGGTGGAAAGGCACAAGAGGAGTAAGCGATACATGGTGTTGTTTGTTCAATAATTCGATAGAAAATTATAAATTTAATACAAATAAGATTTATTATGTAAGTTTAATTATTTATAGTGATGTAAATGGAAAAAACGTAAATATAAATATAATAGATTCAAATGGATATAATTCTGTTGCAGGATATAATACAACTCTAAATGCGGGATATCAATTAGTTCAATTTCATTTTACTCCAGCTCAATCTGGCAATAAGCCTTGTTTAGGTATTTATTTAAATACTCCAGGCGCCTATTATTTTTATATACCTTGGGTTGTAGTTGGAGAAGGCTATCCAGTTGATAACTGGATTCCGAATAGCAATGAAATAGAAGAAGGTAATACTATTATAGATGCAAAAGGTGTGACTATAAGTAATGGGGCATTAACAGTTAAAAATAATAATAATGTAATTACAATAGATGGACAGAGTAATATGTTTAAAATACATTCTGTTATAGATTTTAATATAGATGCAGGAGGGAATTTAGAACATAATCAAGCAATATATCATGGTTTGGGATATACCCCAGCCTTTTGTGCATTTCAAGTAGATCCACAGAATCAGCCTGGAAGAAATGTTCAATTACCTGCTTTTTCTGTAGGTGGCGTTGGAACCGGGAATTTAAACTTTAATACTATATTAAGAGCGTGGGCTGATGGCGGATATATTTATATAACATATATAAGAGGAAGTTTATCAGTAACACAATATACAAGATGTAGAGTTTTTATATATAAAGAAGCATTAATTTAGAAGGAGAAATAGAATGGTTATATTTTATAGTATGGAAGGAAATACAAAAAGAGAAATAGTAAGAGCAGAGCATAATGTTATGCTACCAACTATACCAGCTAACATGACATTTGATGAAAAAAAGAAATATTATAGAGAAGAAGAAAAATTAGAATTTATAGCAATACCACAAGAAATGGGAGGCTACATTTTTAGTTTTGATGCATGTGTAGATTCTAATAATAATTTTGCAGGATTGCAACCAAAGACTATACAAAATTAATAAAAAACTAGGTGGATTAAGGATATAAAGTATGTGTTAATGTAATCCACCTAGTAAAATAGTTAACTACCATAAAAAATAATAAATTAAATATACATTTTAGTCAAATAGAACTTACTATAGTAGGTTCTTTTTTTATTGGAAAGAAAGGTGAATTATGGATGGATTAATGCAAGCAGCAATAGGACAAGGATTAGGATATGCATTATTTGTATTCCTATTACTTTATGTTCTTAAAACAACAGGGGAAAGGGAGAAGAGATACCAGGATCTATTAGATACACTTGCAGAAAAATTTAATGTTGTAGAGGACATAAAAGAGGATGTTAAGGAAATTAAGAATAAGTTTGAATATGAAAGGAAGTAGCAATGGAAACATTAAAAAAACTATTACAAATTAAGAAGATAATAGCTTTAATACTAACTATAGTATTTTCTGTATTAGCTTTAAAAGGACAGATAGGAGCTACAGAATTTTTAACTATTTTTAGTATGGTTATAGCTTTCTACTTTGGACAAAGTTCTACTAGACAAGCTATTAAAGAGACCAAGGAGCAGGAGTAAATCTTGCTCTTTTTAATTTAAGGAGGAATGTTTTATGAAAATAGCAGTAAGGGGAGGACATAACTTTCTAGCAAAAGGAGCTTCAGCTTTAATTGATGAAACTATAGAAGATAGAAAAGTAAAAGATAGTGTTATTAAATACTTAAACCAATTAGGTCATACTGTTTTAGATGTTACACCAGGTAATATGGATAGTGATAATGATTTAGTGTATGGAGTTTCAAGAGCTAATGACTGGGGCGCGGATTTATTTATTTCTATACACTTTAATAAAGCGTACAACTACTATGAAGGGAATATAGGAACAGAAACTTGGGTTTACTCTAAGACAGATAATACTAAGCTAGATGAAGAAGTAGCTTCAAGAATAGTAAATGCTATAGGTGGTTTAGGGTTTGTAAATAGGGGAGTAAAGGAAAGAACCGACTTATATGAATTAAAAGCAACTAAAATGGCTTCTGTAATTGTAGAAGTATGTTTTGTAGAAGCAACTGAAGATGTAGAACTTTATAGAAGACGTGGAAGTGATTTAATAGGAAAAGTAATTGCAGAAGCAATAAGCAATAAAAAAATTAATAATTTAGTAGAGGAGAGAAAATACGATATGAAAAATTTAGTTTGTTATTGTAATCAAGTAGATAAAAGAGCTGCAGAGTATTTAGCAGATTATTTACAATGTCCTTGTATAGATGCAACTTTACCATTCAGCTACAATGGAGTAGCAGAAAATATAATTGCAGTAGGTGGTAATTCTAATGGGCAAATTGGATTTAGCGGATATACTACTAAATATTTAAAAGGTACTAATAGATATGAAACAATAAAAGAAGTATTAAAGTTTATAGGTAAGTTATAAAAGGAAGGTGTACTTGGGAGTAATATTCTAGGTGTATTTTTTTATATAAACAATAATTAATCCATAATATGTAAAATATCATAATACATTAATTGACATATTAGGGATAAAATGATATTATGTAAATGAAGTATATTAAGAGGAGATGGGATTATGGAAAGAAAAGGATTAAACAAAATCAATAAGGTAATAGCTACAATGTTAAGTCTTGTTTTATTACTTGGAATTACTTCTCCAATTAAAGCAAAAGCAGCCACAGTAACTGGACAAGATGTAGTTGCTGTAGCAAAGAAGTACTTAGGAGTGCCGTATGTCTGGGGAGGAACTACACCAAATGGATTTGATTGTTCTGGTTTTACGCAATATGTATATCGTGAAGCAGCAGGAATCAGTTTACCTAGAATGATAGCACCATATTCTCCAAGTCAAAGAGACGTTGGAACAAAAGTATCAAATATAAATGACTTAAGGCCAGGAGATTTAGTTATAACTGAGGGTTATTGGCATGTTGGAATATATGTAGGTAATGGACAGATGATTCATTCACCAGATGTAGGAGATGTTGTTAAAATTTCTAATATTTATAATTTCAACGAAGGTAGAAGAGTTATAGCTGATACACCTATTGACCCATTTATTAAAGAACTGATAGTTACAAGACCAACAGAATATAGGGAAAGTCCAAATCTTAATTCACCTGTTAAGGGATCATGGAAAGTAGGAGATCAAATCACTGCAAGAGATGAATCAGGGGATTGGTGGAAAACAAGTGCTGGCTGGGTAAAGAAAAATGACACAAAACCAAAAGACCATCCATATAAATATTGCATTGAGTTATATCTAGTAAAAGAAACACAATATAGAAGTGGTCCTGGAACTGAATATTCAGTAAATGGAACATGGAAAGCAGGAGATTTAATAACAGCTTATGATGAATCTGGAGATTGGTGGAAAACAAGTGTTGGTTGGCTACCAAAGGCAAATGCAAGGGAAAGATGGCAAAAGTATTCTATATCTAAAGAGTTAATAGTAACAAGACCTGCTGAATATAAAGAAGGAGCTGATATAAATTCAGCAACAAGAGGTTCATGGAAGGTTGGAGATCAAATTACTGCAATAGATGAAATAGATAGTTGGTACTTAACAACAGAAGGTTGGATAAAGAAAAATGATACAAAGCCAAAAGGTCATCCATATAAATATTGCATAGAGTTAATGGTGATTAATGATACTCAATATAGGAGTGGTCCAGGAACACAATATGCAGTTAACGGTACTTGGAAATCAGGAGATCAAATTACAGCTTATGATGAATCAGGAGATTGGTGGCAAACAAGCGTTGGATGGATTAAAAAGAGTGATACGATTGAAAGATGCTTGTATGGAGTATATATCCCTTCTAAACTAACTGATTTTACTGTTACAGGAGATAAAATTGTTAATAGCAACTTGTTGATGAAGGCAAATGCAACACCTTCATATGATACATTGTACAAGTTTTGGGTATGTGACCAAAGTACAGAACAGTGGACTGACTTAACAGGATATACTGCTAGTAATCAAGTTAATTGGAAGCCAACAAAAGCAGGAAATTATAGGTTGGTTATTCACGTTAAAAATAAATATAGTACTAATACAACACAAGATGATTATAAATATATCGATATAAATATAAAATAATTTTAAAGGTAGCACTTGGGATTATTATCCTAGGTACTACTTTTTATTTCAAAAGATACCTATTTATTTATAAAATGTATTAAAACATATTTTAATACATTTATTGACAAACTATGCATTAAATGATATTATGTAAACGAAATACAATAAGAGGGGATGACAAAATGAGAAAAAAATATTCTTTACTAAAAATTATGGGACTTTTAAGTCTTCTATTGATTTTCTCACCAAAAATCAATGCTTCCGCTGCACCAGCTTATGCAGGAACAACTAATACAAATGTATGGTATAAAGGACATGTGCAAGATGTTGGCTGGCAAGAAACTGTTTCAAATGGGGATACTGCAGGTACAATAGGGAGAGTGCTTAGATTAGAAGCGTTACAAATAGATGTATCAGATTCAGCTCCATTTTCAATTGAGTATAATGCATATGTTAACACACTTAAATGGGTAGGAGTTTCAAGAGATGGACAAACAGTTGGAACAGAAGGCAAATCACTTCCAATGAATGGGATATGTATAGCTATTAAAGATAAAGCTACTGGACAGGACTCACAAAGCTATGATGTTTACTACAGAGTTCATGTTAGAAATGTAGGTTGGGAATCATGGACTAAAAATGGTAACCTAGCTGGAGATACATATAATGGACAGCCAATAGAAGCTATAGAAATTCAAATTAGACCTAAAGGTGAAGGTCCAATAACAGGAGGACAAACTCAAGCCGATAAAGTAATTGCTGAAGCTAGAGCGCATACGCCTCTTGTAACATATGTGTATGGTGCAGATAATGCAGCAAGTCATATATTTGATTGTTCGTCATTTACAAAACATATTTTTGCACATCAAGGAATATCGTTAGGAAGAACTACTTGGAATCAAATGGACCAGGGAGTCGTAGTTTCACAAGCTAATCTTAGAGCAGGAGACTTAGTATTTACATTAGGCGGAGATCACGTTGGTATATACACGTCGAATGGTAAGATGATTCATAATTCTAGGGAAGGTGTTAATGTAATCGAAAGTAATATAACTGATTTCTATACTGCAAGAAGAGTATTATAATTTACTGATTATAATATTAACTATAATAAAAAGTACTTAGAGTAAAATCTAAGTACTTTCTTTTATATTTATAAAATTTATAGGTAAATTATAATTTAAAAGGTAGCACTTGGAAATAATATCCTAGGTACTACCCATTTTATTAATGTATTGTAAATAATGTGAAAATATTATAATATATTGTTGCAAAAGATGATAGGGGGATACAAAATGAAAAGAAAATTAAAAGTACTTGTAATGAGTATAATTGCAGTAATATTTATAGCAACAAACATAAATATTGTTAATGCAGCGACTACAAATTATAACGATGTTTTAGTAGGAGTTAAAAATTTAAATGGAACAGCAAATAATAGTGCTAAATTAGGGAATCGTTTAACTGAACCAGAAATTGGATGGAAAAGATATGATGAAACAAATACAATGATTAAGTATGAAGGAGTAGATTGGGAAAATGTAACATCCGATGTACTTTATAGAGGAACTCAAAGTCAGACATATAGGGCTGGAGATAAAGTTACATTTTATTTTAAAGGTAGTAAATTTAGAATAATATCTGAAGTACATGATCCTAATATTGGTACTAATGGGAATGAGGATAAATATAATATAGCTAGTGTTACTGGAGATGGGAAGTTCTTAGGGAAGTTCAGTGAGACATATAAAGCACAAACCGATAATGAATACAGACAAGTTTTAGTATATGAATATAAGTTTCCAAGTTATGGGGTTCATAAAGTAGAAATAGAGAGAATCAGTTCACGTTATATTACAGAACTTGATGCTATTGATGTAGATGGTGAATTATTAAAGTCTCCAAATGATGATACGCCATCTAATCCAAAGGAGTACACTCCATCTAAAATTATAGATTTTCAAGTATTAGGAAATAAGTTAGTAAATAATGCTATAACTTTAAAAGGAGATGCTACTCCATCAAATGATACATTATATAAATTCTGGGTATGTGATAGAAGTACAGAAACATGGACAGATTTAACAGGTTATACTACTAATAAACAGGTAAATTGGACACCAACAAAACCAGGAAAGTATACTTTAGTGCTTCATGTTAAACATATACTTAGTCCTAATGAAACTCAGGATGATTATAGGGGAATAGATTTAGATGTAACATATTCACCATCAAAATTAATAGATTTTAATCTTACTGGTAATAGAGTTGTTAATAATACTTTAGAATTGAGCGCAAATGCAACACCATCAAGTGAAACTTTATATAAATTTTATGTATGTGACAGAAGTACAGAAAAGTGGACAGATTTAACGCAGTTCTCAGCACAAAATCAAGTTAACTGGAAACCAACAAAGCCGGGTAAATACACGGTGGTTGTACATGCAAAAAGTAAATACAGTAATAAAACAGTTGAAGATGATTATAAATCCATTGATGTTGTAGTTAATGATTATACACCATCAAAATTAATTGATTTTAATTTTAAAGGAAATAAAGTGGTTAATAATATATTACAATTAAGTGCAAATGCGACACCTTCAAGCGAAGTATTATATAAATTTTATGCGTGCGATAGAAGTACAGAAAAATGGACAGACTTAACACAATTTTCTACGCTAAATCAAGTCAGTTGGAAACCAACAAAGCCGGGTAAATACACGGTAGTCGTACATGTAAAAAGTAAATACAGCAATAAAACAGTTCAAGATGATTATAGATCAATTGATTTAATAATTAATGATTATGTACCTTCAAAGTTAAGCGAATTTAATGTAATAGGTAGTAATACTGTTAATAGTGTTATAACTATGAGTGCAAAGGCAACACCTACAAGTGAAACATTATATAAATTCTGGATTGGTGATAGAAGTACAGAAACATGGACAGATTTGACCGGATATACAACTAATAGTAAAGTGACTTGGAAGCCAACAAAGCCAGGAACATATAGCCTGGTAGTTCATGCGAAAAGTAAGTATAGTACTAAAGAAACAGAAGATGATTACAAATATTTTGATATAGTAGTTTCTGAAGGAAATGCAGTAGTTAATGAGGCTTTATATTGGGTAGAGAAAATACCATATTATATTGATTCATTAATAATTACTCAAAAATTAGATAAAAATAATCCACCTAAGTATATGGATTGCGCAGACTTTACCTCATCAGTTTATTATACAGTTAATGATATAAAAATAGGAACTAATACAGGGGATCAAAAAAAATATGGAACCGCTGTAGATATTAGCGGAGTTAAGAATGGAGACTACAGTAAGTTAGTACCAGGAGATTTAATATTCTTTACATGGCCAGGAGGAGACTCTACTAATGGAGATCATGTAGCTATGTATATAGGAAATGGACAAATTGTACATGAATCTGGTGATAACATCTCTAGTGTGGATTTTGAGAAAAATGGAAATGTTAAAAAAAGTTCTCTTAATGATGGAATTTTAAGAAGTAGTATTATTTCTATCAGAAGAGTAATATAATATTTAATTTGTAAATAAAGAAAGTACTTAGAGTAAAATCTAGGTACTTTCTTATTTAAATATTAATCCTAATGCTAAAGATACAAGGCATAAAAACATTAAAGTTATACTTAAATCTATTCTTATAAAACTCCTATTTTTAGCTACCAACTAAACCACCTCATTAAATTCATGCCCAACTGCAAAAATTTTAAACAATGTATAATAAATAAGTTCTACAAAGGAATATCTAGGCATACAATGTACTACTAAGAAATATTTAGGAGGTGCAAGTATGGCAGAAAGATTAAGAATAATAATAGAGTTCTCTAAAAATAAAGAAAGGGAATTAAAGCTTTATAGTAAGTTATTAGAGTACTCTGTCCCACCTGTAGCTGTTAAAGATATGTTACTAGGTTTAATTCCTTTACCAGATATAAAGAATACCAATGTAACCATAAAGGAAGAATAATAGCAGTAGAGTATGTCCGTACAGTACGGATGTGTACGGACAAGCCCTTTAAAAGCATTAGAAAAGAGTGTAATAGAAGTGGGGGAGAGTAGTGAGTAAGATAATAGAGTTAATAAGTTCTATATTTAAAAAAGAAAGTGAAGTTATATTAGATGATAGAATTGAATTTAGATTAAACAAAAAAGAAAAAGAATTGATAAAGAAATATTGCCAATTAAAACATACAGATCCAAGCAAGTTTCTAAGAAATTTAGCTATGAAAGAAATAGATAGCTTTATAAAATTTAACAGGTAGGTAATGTATATGTGTAAAGATAAAAAGAGCCAGTATAAAAATAGAATTATGAGTATGGCTGCACACCATTAAATTCTTAATTAATATACTGACTAATTTAATTATATATTATATAAGGTTATAGAGTAAAGTTTATCTTTACTCTATTTTTTATTAGAGATATATTTTAAAAAATTCCTTCCTATATATACGTTAATTTTATGGTTAACAAAAGTATATATATAAAGAAGTAAAAAGAGTCGGCATAATAGAGAAGTTAATGTATAGTTAAAAGAATTCTACATTATATATATTGACTAATTTAATTATGGTTTAATAAATGACATTCGTCAAAAATTCGTCAAAAATTTATTTCAATTTAATTCAAAAAATTTCTACATGTATTTACTAAAAACTCTATAAAGCCGTTTAAATACGCTATTTTATAAAAAATATAAATAGTGTTTCAATTTTTAAAAGATATAACCGAGAAAAGAAGGCCTCAAGATGGAAAAAGTTTTATAAAAATTAATGAAAAAAATTATGACTTAAGATTATCTACTATACCAATTACATATGGTGAAAAGTTGGTAATTAGAATACTATACGGAGAAATGTTTAATTACAATATAAAGAATCTAAATATGAATGAAAAGCAATCTTCAAAATTGAAAAAAATAATGTCTTTTAAAAATGGGTTGGTAATCATAAATGGACCAACTGGTAGTGGAAAATCTAGTACTCTTTATTGCATTTTACAAGAAATAAATAAAAAAGATATAAATATAACTACATTAGAAGATCCAGTAGAAGTAATAATAAGAGGAATTAACCAGGTAAGCTTAAATAGAAAAGCTAATATAACATTTTCTACTGGTCTTAGAAGTATATTAAGACAAGATCCTGATGTTCTTATGATTGGTGAAATAAGAGATGAAGAAACAGCGGCAATGGCAGTTACAGCATCTTTAACTGGGCATAAGGTATATTCTACTATTCACACTAAGACTCCTCAAGAAGTATACCTTAGACTTGAAGATATGGGGGTAAAGCCATATCTTATTAAGGATTCTTTAGTTGGAATAATATCACAAAGATTAATTAGAGTTCTTTGTAATAACTGTAAGGTGAAAGAAAAGAAAAATATTTTTAAAGGTACAGAAATAGTTAATTATAAAAGTGCTGGGTGTAATAATTGCAACTTTACAGGATATAAAGGAAGAAAAGCTGTTAGTTCAGTTGTTCTAATAGATAGTTCTATAAAAAAGATTGTTTCAAATATTTTCCAGGAAATAAAAGAGCTAAGTAATGAAGAAATGATAGATAATTTAAAGGATTTATTACTTAAAGGAGATATATCTATTCGGGATTATAATAATTTTTTAATTGAAGAAGGTTTAGATTATGAAGAAAATAAAATCAGTATATAAGAAAGTAGACTACGATAGCTTATCTTTAATAGCAGGAAATATGGGAAGTTTACATGAAGAAGGTATCTCTCTTTTAGTTATGATGGATTTGTTAATGGAGTTACCAATTAAAAGGTATTATAAAGAAAGTATAAGAAAAATAAAGTTTTTTATTAAAGAAGGAAAATCTTTAGAACAATGTTTTAGATATTTTTCCGAAATATACCCAGAATTATTTATAGGAATGGTTTCAATAGGAGAAAAAAGTGGAAACTTATCACAAGTACTAAAAGGATTAGAAAAGCATTATAGCAATATGAAGTTTATTATATCTACAGCAAAAAATATATTAACATATCCAGTTATCTTATTATTATCTATTATCGTACTATTACTATTTATAGTTTTTATAATAATACCAAACCTTTATGATTTCTATGTTAATTTAAATGTTGAAATCCCTTTTATTTGTAAAAGTATTAATAATTTAATGAATTATACAAAGGAAAATCCTATTATATTCTTGATATATTTAACTTCATGGGGAATATTAGTTCCATATATAATATTTAAGTTATTTATAAAAGATGTAATTAAAAATTTATTTAGTAAATTTTTAATTGTAAAAGAGTTTCATGAGTTTATATTTATTTCTTTACTTACAATAATAATTAAAAGTGGAGTAAATATATCTAAAGGATTAGAATATTCAGCTTCAAGTTTTAGAAGTTCCATACTAAAAAAAAGATTTGTAAGTTTAAACAATGGTATATTGTTAGGAAAAAGTATATCAGAAACCTTATCTGAAAGTGGAAGTTGCAGCAAATATACTATAGCGATTATAAAGTTAGGTGAAGAAGGAGGCGCCATGGAAGAAAGGCTAAATTCTCTTTCAACATATTTAGAGAAAAAATTTCTAGGAGTTATGAATAAATATATATCATTTTTACAACCTGCTATGGTTTTGATAATGGGTGCTTTAGTTATAAACTTTATAATGATATTTATATTGCCTCTTTTTAATTCATTATTAGAAAGCGGTTTTTAAATGAAGAAGCGCGGATTTACATTAATAGAATTAATAGTAGTATTGTCAATAATAACTATTTTGTTCACTTTCTCTTATGGATTTATTAAATCTTTTAAGAACAGGGAAGAAAAGTTAACAATAGATAGCTCTGTTTATGAAGTTAAAGCTTTATTAAGTTATGGTAAAAGTTATTGTAGAAAAAATAAAGTTAGTGGAAAAGTAGTTATTGATAAAAATAGAAAGTATTTATCTTTTACTGTAAGCAATTCATATAATCCAATAACACGAACTGTGAAAATGGATTCAGATATAGAAGTAGGTAGTAATTTTTCCTTAGGATATACGGAAATAAATGAAGAAGGGTTTATTAAAAACTCAGGAACAATAAAGCTTTCATATAAGGATAAAATCTTTAAAGAAATAAGAATTGGAGTTGGAAATGATATTATTGGAATAAATGAAGGTGATTTAATAGAATGATTAAGAGAAAAAGAAAGGGAAGCCTTTTACTTGAAGTAGTAATAAGTATTATGATTTTATTAATAGCAACTACCTTAGCACTTAAGCTTTCTTTAGCTGGAGCCAAGTCATTTAATGAGAGAGGGGAAAAAGAGGAGGCTAACAGAATAGCATATGCTATAGAAAACGAAATTAAATATAATGTAAAAATACCTAGTTTAATAGAAAAATTTAATAATAACACAACTATAAAGTATGAGTACACAAAAAACCTTTTAAATAATTTAACTAATACATCATTGTTAGATTTAAATTCAGGAAATGGTATAGAGATTAATAAGGTTTTATCAAGTAGCAATGATTCAATTATTAAGATAAAAGTTACTATTAAGAATAATAATAAGGAGATTCTATGTGAAAGGGAATTTATTAAGTCGGATTGGATGGATAAATAATAAAAAGAAAAAAAGAGGATTTACTTTGCTTGAAATCACTATAACTATTTCAATACAAATTATACTTATAGGTTTGTCCTATAGAACTGTACTTGTAGCTTGTAATAGTTATAAGACTTTAAAGGATAAAGCCATAAGGGAAGATGCTTTTGATGATGGATTATTAACCATTGATAGATTATTAAAAGCAAAAATGATAAAAGATATTGAGATTAAAGAAGGTAATCTAAATCAAGAATGTGAAATAGTAATTAATATAAAAGAAAATCATAATGAAGATGGGTTAGTTCAAAAGAAAATAAAACTAGATAAGTTTAACCAGAAAATAGTTTTAGAGACATATAAAAATAATTACAAAAGAAGTACAAATGTAATTATGAGAGATGTTTCAGAATTTAATATAGTAAAAAAGAAAAAATTGTACTATTTAAAAATAAAAAATTCATATGGTGAGGAAAAGATACAATGCATATAAAATCATGTAGCAAAAGAGCATATGTTTTGCTAGAAACTATGATTATACTTATGTTTATATCATTTATAGTTACACTTGCTTTAAAGGTTATACAAAACAACTATTTAAAATCTAACAATTTTTATATATATGAGGAAACAAAAAGTTTAACATTGGTTGAAAGTGAATTATTATATTTAACTAATGATTTTATAAATAAAAATAAAGAGGAATATAGAAAGCTAATTAATGATGGGATTTTAGAAAAGAAAGAAAAAAAGATTTATTCAAATAGTAATTATAAAAACCTATCTGTTGTCTTTAATGGAAAAGATTATTTTATGATTGAGGAAAAGGAAAATGGTAGAAGGTTCATTGGATTGAAAGAAACAGCAAGTCAGGAAAATATTATTTTGACACCTAACCATTATAAAACTAATTATATTGTGAAATAGGAGATATTTTTATGCAGTCAGTTGCTATTATGAAAAATATATATTTATATAAGGGAAATGAATACAATACTTTTAATATAGATACTTTAATAAAAAAATTAGGAAGAAAAAGAAATATTATAATACTTTCTGAACAATTATTTATAAAAAAATATGATATAGAAGAAAAAACTAATATAGAAAGGTTTATTGATAACAAAATATTAGAAGATTTTTCTAATAAAGATGATCTTCTTTTCCATTATGAATATGTTAAAAAGTATAATTGTGTATATTTGTACTCAATAAGATGTATTGGATTAAATAGATTTTATAGTAATATAGAAAGCTTAACAGTAAAGCCAATTCAATTTTTAATTAAAGATTTAATATTAAAAACAAAGAATAAATTTAAAAGCTTTATAGCTATATACAAGCTTAAAGAGTTATACTATGTAGTTGATATAAATGAAGAAATTATAATAAATTCTCATATTCTTAATAAAGAAGAAGAGGTTAAGGAAATAATACAAGAAATTAATAAAACAATAGTAATAGATAATAACTTAAAGGAGTTAGATTTAATAAAAGAAAAGGTTTATATTAATATAGGAGATAAAATAAATGAAAGATTATTTATTAAATAAAGATTTTATACCAATAGAATATATAAAACAAAGAAATGACAAAATTAATAAAATAAATAAAAGATCAATATTAATTTTAATATTACTTAACATAATGATATTTCCAAGCTGTCTTAATAAACTAATGCCTAAGGAAGAGACTGTTAAAATAGATAAGGACTTAAATAAAGAAGTTAGAATAAAAACAGATAATATAGAAAAATGTATAAATATTATAAATCCAGATATATTAAGTATGCAAATTCAAAATAATAAGGGTGTTATTGAAATTAAAACAAAAAATAAAATTTATGAAATAGAATCTACAGAAGAAATAAAAATTAATTCTATGACAAAAGGAGAAAAAGACACTTTTATATTAGGAGTAAATTTATGATGAAATTAAAATCATTTTACTTAAAAGTAATTTATTTTGTCGTTATTGCTATAACATTTATCCAAGTTAGTATCTTTATTTTTAGCAAAGAAAAATCTAATAAAGAGGAAATACAATGTATAACAGAAGTAAAAAATGTTAAATATATTAAGGATATAGAAAATGAGCTAAGTAGCATGAATAATTCCAGAATATTAAGTTATAATAAAAAAGAGAATGATTGGAATATACGATGTATATTAAAAGGAAATAAGGAAGAAATAATAAGTAATTTAAAGAAAATAGATAATTATTATATACTTAATTATAATTTAAATTATAAGGAGAACAGCATAGAATTAGAAATGGAATTAATAAGTAAATAATGACAATATTTTTTATATCTTTTTATAAGTAATTGCATTTATTTGTGAATTTTGATAAAATATTTTTGTTATGTCATAAACATTGTTTAAGTTATGACTATTTAGTTAACGCAGTGTTACACTAAGTATGGAATAAAGTTTTTGGAGGGATATTTAATGATATCAGCAGGAGATTTAAGAAAAGGTACTACTTTCGAGCATGAAGGACAAGTTTATACAGTAATAGAGTTCTTACATGTAAAGCCAGGTAAGGGTGCAGCTTTTGTAAGAACAAAGCTTAGAAATGTTATTTCAGGTGGTGTTACTGATACTACTTTTAACCCAACAACTAAATTACAAGAAGCAGTAATTGAAAGAAAAGAAATGCAATACCTTTATTCAGATGGAGAACTATACTACTTCATGGATCAAGAAACTTTTGAACAAATCCCATTAAACTATGAAAAAGTGGAAGATGCTATAAAGTTCATAAAAGAAAATATGTTTGCTGTAATAAAGTTCTATAAAGGAGAAGCTTTCTCAGTAGAAGCTCCAAACTTTGTTGAATTACTAATAACTCAAGCAGATCCAGGAATTAAAGGAAATACTGCTACAAATGCAATGAAACCTGCTACATTAGAAACAGGAGCAGTTGTAAATGTTCCTATGTTCGTTAATGAAGGGGATGTAATTAGAGTAGACACTAGAACTAGTGAATACATGGAAAGAGTATAATAACAAAAGCTAAGTTTTTACTTAGCTTTTTTATTATACATATATGTTATAATTTAAATAAGAGGATATATTTATATTTAAAAGGAAGTGAAGATGTGAAGGATATAAAAAATAAAATAGAAAATATCAAAACTAATATTGAAAATGTTAGTGATGATAAATATAAGAACCTCTTTAATAGTATTTCCTCAGTTTTAGATGATATGTTAAATGTAATTGAAGATATGAGTAACAGACAAGATTACTTAGAGGAAAATGTACAATATATAGATGAAGATCTTACAGGATTGCAAGATGAATTATTTCAAGAAGTTTCTATTGAAGACCTTATAGAAATGGATGATGAATATATAGAAATAAGCTGCAAAAATTGTGAAAAGCCTTTGTTTGTAGAGAAAGAATCTATAGATTATAATAAAACTATACCGTGTCCCTTCTGTAATAGAGATGCAATTTAATTTTATAACAAGTTTTTATACCTATCAGTATTTAGCTGATAGGTATTTTTTTATTTAATAATAAAAATATTTTACATATTTAATTATAAGTATGAATATTATTTGATAGAAAGAAATAAGTTTAAATATAACCTTAGAAAAGGAAGTGATAAAAGTGAGAAATGAGGAAGAAATTTTAAAGGTCTTACCTTTAAAAATAAGTAATGAACTTAGGGAAATATTACTAAAGGAGCCTGTACAAGAAATAAGAATAAAAGTTCATAAGCCTATAATAGTTAATTTGGCATATAAAGAAATAATATTAAAATATGTAACTACAATTGATGATATAAAACAAATTTTAGTTAAAATATCAAATTATTCATTATATGCATATGAAGAAGAAATAAAGCAAGGATATATAACTATTAGAGGAGGACACAGAATAGGCATAGCTGGGGAATGTGTATTAGTAAATGGTGAAGTAAGAACTATAAGAAATATATCTTCTTTAAATATAAGAATATGTAGAGAGGTAATAGGATGTTCTAATGAAATAATGAAATACATAACTAAGGATGATAGAGTTTTTAATACATTGATAGTATCTCCACCTAAATGTGGTAAAACAACAATTTTAAGAGACATAGCAAAAAATATTTCATCAGGTATGCCAATTGTAAAGTTAAAGGGTAAAAAGGTTTCTGTTATAGATGAAAGAAGTGAAATAGCTGCGTGTTTTAATGGGGTGCCACAATTAGATGTTGGAATTAGAAGTGATGTTTTAGATAATTGCTTAAAAAAAGATGGAATGATTATGGCTATAAGAAGTCTTTCACCTGACATACTTATTTGTGATGAAATTGGTACAGATGGAGATATAGAAGCTCTTCATATGGCGTTTAACTCGGGTGTAAACATAATAGTTACTATTCATGGATATAGTATAGAAGATGTTTATAAAAGAAAAGTTTTTAAGGATTTGTTGGAAAATTCAATTTTAGATAGGATAGTGATTTTAAGTAATAGAAATGGGGTTGGAACAATAGAGCAAATATATTTAATAGAAGCAGAGGGGGAGTTTAAATGCTTAAGATAACAGCTGTTGTAATTATTTTCTTATCTTGCACCTATATAGGGTTTTATTATGGTGAAAACTTTAAAAGGAGAAGCAAGCAACTTAATTCAATATTAAAATCAATTCTGTTTTTAAATAATGAAGTAATATATGCAAATACTCCTTTGCCGGAAGCTTTAAAATATATTTCATTAAAGGTAGATCCTCCTATAAATGCTATTTTATCTAAAGTTTCAGATAAGCTCTTAATGGGAGAAAGCACAAGTGTATATGAAGCTTTTGAAAATGAATATAAAAATAATAAGTCAGAAATTTATATATATGAAGAAGATAGAAGAATAGTTAAAGATTTTCTAAGGGCATTAGGAGAAACAGGGGTTTATGGACAAGATAAATTATTTAACTTAACAATAGAAAATATAAAGTTAAACTGTAAATCAGCAGAAGAATTAGCAAAAAAAAATATAAAAATGTATAGAGCTATAGGTGTATGTATAGGTGCTATGATTTCAATTTTTTTAATTTGATAGGAGGGTAATATATGCTAGATGTAAGTATTATATTTAAAATAGGGGCTATGGGTGTTCTTCTTGTAGTCTTGGAGAAAGTATTAAAAAGTAGCGGCAAAGAAGAAATAGCAACAATAGCTAACATTGTAGGAATAGTTATAATTCTTATTACAGTAATAGGACTGATAAGCAATCTATTTAATACTGTAAAGACTATGTTTATGTTATAGGTGCTATTATGGATATTATAAAGATAGTTGCCTTTGCTTTTGCAGCATTATTTATGTTTCTTCTATTTAAAGATAAAAGAAGTGATATATCAATATTAATATCATTATCAGCAGGAGTTATAATTTTTCTACTTATTATTACACAGCTCAATGAAGTAATACATTTTATTAAGGAAATAGCAGACAAAGCCAATATTGATATGGTTTATATTGGAGTTGTTATAAAAATATTAGCTATAGCATATTTAGCAACTTTTTGCAGCGAGATATGTAAAGATGCAGGTGCTGGTAGCATAGCAAGTAAGGTTGAATTCTCAGCTAAAGTATTAATTTTAACATTAGCAATACCAATACTTATGGCTGTACTTCAATCAATTTTACAAATATTGTAGGTGTTTTATGTTGAAAAAATATATTTTTACAAAAAGATTTGTATTAGTTATTAGCATGATTATTTTAACTTTTATAATTCTTCCAAGAAAAAGTGCTTTAGCTAATGATAAAAATATTAACAATATAAATATTAATAATGAATTAACTACAGAAGAGGTTTTATTAGATGATGAAAAGGTAAATAATCAGTTAGATTCCCTATATAACTATATAAATAATATGAAATCAGATATTGAAATAATGAACGATTTAGATCCAGTTGAATATATAAAAGGATATATAAAAAATGGAGAAGGGAACTTGTCATTTAAAACTATTAGTAATGCAGTTATAAGCTTTTTATTTAAAGAAGTAAAAACTGTACTAGCTTTATCGGTAAGTATAATAGTTATTGCAATAATATGCTCTTTACTTAAGAATTTACAATCAGCTTTTTCAAATGAAGGTTTGTCTAACGTAGCATTTTTTGCATGTTACGCTCTATTAATAATAATTCTATCTAAAAGCTTTATAGTTTCTATAAATATAGCAGTTAATATAATAAATGAATTAACAAATTTTATGGCAGCTATACTACCAGTATTAGTCACAATGATTGCAACAATTGGTGGTTTTACACAAGCTGCAACAATGGATCCTATAGTTATAGGAGCTACACTAATTATTCCAAGAATATATATTAATATAATAATACCATTAATACTTATAACATTTGTTTTAGAATTTACGAATAATATTTCAACTGAAAATAAAATAAGTAATTTTTGCAAGTTAACAAAGCAAATTACTATATGGCTTCAGGGAATAATTTTAACTGTTTTTATAGGATTATTAACTGTTAGAGGAATTACATCATCAACTATAGATGCAGTTACATTAAAGACTGCAAAGTTTGCTATAGATAATTTTATTCCTATAGTGGGAAAGGCCTTTTCAGATGCAATAGCGTCAGTTGCAGGATATTCATTAATTATAAAAAATGCAATAAGTTCAGTTGGATTAATCATAATAATACTTATGATGCTGTACCCTATAATAAAGTTAGTTTTAATTTCATTTGTCTATAAATTAACTGCAGCTTTAATAGAGCCAATAAGTGATAAAAGAATTACTAATTCAATTGCATCAGCAGGAGATTCTTTAATATTAATAATGTCTTGTGTATTGTCAGTAAGCTTAATGTTTTTTGTACTATTAGCAATTATGGCATCAGCAGGAAAATTTGTTATAGGAGGATAGAAAGATATATGGAAGAAATAAAAGGATTTGTTATAACCCTTGTTTCTATGCTTATATTGATGACAGCAATAGAATTGATAGCTCCAGATAACAATATGAAAAAATACTTAAAGTTTGTTTTGGGGTTAATACTTATAACAGTTATGTTATCTCCTATAATCTCAGTATTTTCAAAAGGTGAAGAAGATATTTCTTTAGAGATACAAAGATATTTAGATATAAATGAAAATAAAAGTATAGAAACAAGTAAAAACTATAGTAACAATGGAGAGTCTGTTTTTAAGCGTAATTTAGAAGAAAATTGCAATAGACTTTTAAAAGAGAAATTTACAAATAATGAATTCATTAGTGAGATAGATTGCAAAGTTGATATGGATAACATTAACTACTCTATAAATAAAGTTGAAGTAGGAGTTAAAAATAAAGAGGTTTCAAAGATACAAAAGATTATTGTAAATACAAAAGAAAGTAGTAAAACTGTGTCTTCACAAGATGAAAAAGTAGATAACAAAGATGAAATAGTAAGTTACTTAGCAGAAGTGTTTAATGTACCAAAAGATAAAATAGAGGTATATAAAGTTAATTGATGGGAGTGAGAAAATGGGGAAAGGTGATTGGAAAAAGGAAATAGCTAAGATTGTAAACGATAAAAAGTTCTTAAATGCAGTATGCATTGCATTAGTACTAGCATTTGTCTTATTAGCTATTAGTTTTTTAACTACAGGAAGAAAAAAAGAAACAAAACCAACAAGTGTAGAAAATACTACACAAAGTTCATCTAATTTAGAAAATAAAGCTAAAGAAGTAGTAGATAACTATGAAGAGCAACAGAAAAAAGAGCTGAGAAATCTTTTAACTAAAATAGAGAATGTAGGACAAGTTGAAGTAATGATTTATTTTAAAAGCGGTGAGGTAAAAATTCCTGCAACAGAAAAGACTAATCAACAAGCAGTAACAGAGGAAACTGATAAAGATGGTGGAAAGAGAGTTAATAATCAAAAAACTGATGGAAGTAAAGTAGTTATGGCTGGAGATGGAAGTAAAAATCAGCCATATATTTTACAAACTAATAAACCAGAGATAACAGGAGTTGTAATAGTAGCAGAAGGGGCTAGTAGTAGTAAGGTTAAATATGATATTCAAATAGCTGTATCTAGTCTATATGGAATTTCTATAGACAAGGTTAATGTATATCCTATGAAAAATTAGCATATAATTAAATGAAAAATAGATGGGGGGAAATCAAAATGACAAAAAAACAATTTGGAATTATTTTCACACTGATGGCTCTTATAGTATGTGTAGGAGTCATAGCAGCAAAACTAAACAAGACAGGGCTAAATGATCCAACAGACTTTAGTCAAGTAATATCACAAGGAACAAATGAAAATAAAGATGATGAAAAGAAAAAGGATGATAAAGAAA
Source organism: Clostridium sp. LS3 (assembly GCF_055330225.1). Classification (NCBI taxonomy): domain Bacteria; kingdom Bacillati; phylum Bacillota; class Clostridia; order Eubacteriales; family Clostridiaceae; genus Clostridium; species Clostridium sp. LS3. The sequence continues at coordinate 2,268,879 of NZ_CM143921.1, read as the reverse complement.
CTTTAGGAGCACAAGATTATTTTTATAGTATAAGAAGTGACAGAGAGAAAAATACTGCAGTAACTATTGAATCATTAAATACAATAATAAATGATACAAAAACATCTCAAGAGCAAAAGGATCTTGCAAGTAATGAATTAAGAGAAAAAACTATGCTTGCAGATAAAGAAAGTACAATTGAAGTAAATGTTAAAAGCAAAGGATTTGAAGATGCATTATGTTCTATAGATGGAAACAAAGTTAGAATATTTGTTAGATCAGATGACCTTTCAGAAGCAGATGCTTCTATGCTTCAGGAAATAGTAGAAAATGTTTCAGGAATTAGCGATGTCATAATAGAAGTAAAGAAATAATACGTTGTAATATAATTACTGCTTTGATATAATGAACATAAGAAAAAAAGAGTTTTGTTTATAAAACCCTTAGGAGGTAATTAGATGGACAATAAAAATTATGATGATAATTTAGGAATAGTAAAAATTTCTGATGAAGTTGTTTGTGTAATAGCAGGTATTGCTGCTGAAGAAGTTAAAGGTGTAGAAGACTTACAACAATTAGGTGGTAACAACATATCACAATTGCTAAAAGGTAAGAAAAGTGTAGGAAAAAATGTTAAAGTTACTTTAAATGAAGATAGTGCCGTAATAGAATTAAGTTTAGCAGTAGAATATGGCGTAAAAATACCTGAAGTAGTAAGTGCGGTTCAAGAGAATGTTAAAAAGACTGTTGAAGCAATGACAGGACTAAAGGTTGATTCAGTAAACATAAACGTTCAAAGCATTTACTTGAAAAAAACTGAAAAAGAAGAAAGTAAGGAAAATTAATTTCACCCTCTGATTTTTCAGAGGGTGTTTTCCTTGTGCTTTAAATAATTTTGTTGTAGTATATTTATGATTAGAAAGTTTTAGAAGGTTAATAATAATAGTATTAGAATACTTAGGAGGATAAAATGAATAGAAAAAAATCTAGAGAAATAGCTATGGAGTTACTTTTTGGTATGACTTTAAGTAAAAATACATTAGAGGAAACTATTGAAACATTTATTGAAGATTATGAAATGAATTTAAAAACTATAGATTTAGAATATATAAGAGGGATTTTAGCTAAGGTTGAAGAAAATATTAATGTAATAGATAAAAAGATAGAAGAAGCATTAACAAACTGGAAATTAGATAGAGTTTCAAAAGTGAATATTTCAATACTTAGATTAGCAATTGGAGAAATGCTTTATTTAGATGATGTTCCAGAGAAAGTTGCTATAAATGAAGCAATTGAATTAACAAAGAAGTATTCAGATGAAAAAAGTGTTTCATTTGTAAATGGAGTTTTAGATAAAGCCTTTAAAACTTTATAAAATTAGTTAAGGGGGAATTACTAATGGGGCAAATTATAAATGGTAGAGAAATTGCAAATAATATAAAAGAAGAAATAAAAGAATACATATTAAAAAGAAAAGAAATAGGTTTAAGAGCACCTAAAATAGTATCAATATTAGTAGGAAATGATGGAGGTTCTATTTATTATATAAATAACCAAGAAAAGCTTGCCCTTTCATTAGGATGCAACTTCCAAAAGCTATTACTAGATGAGGAAGTTTTAGAAGATGAATTAATAAGAAAAATAGAATTATTAAACTCTGATAATGATGTTGATGGAATAATACTTCAATTACCACTTCCAAAAGCGTTAAATGAGAAAAGAGTAACTAATTCTATTTCCCCTGAAAAAGACATAGATTGTTTAACATATATTAATCAAGGAAAATTATATTGCAATGAAAAAGTATTTTTACCATGTACACCTAGTTCTATAATGACATTATTAGAAAAATCTAAAGTTGATTTAGAGGGTAAAAATGTGGTAGTAATAGGACGAAGCAATATAGTAGGAAAACCAGTAGCTCAATTACTTTTAAATAAAAATGCTACAGTTACAATTTGTCATTCTAGAACAAAAAATTTAAAAGAAGTATGTAAAAATGCAGATATAATTGTAGTTGCAATAGGTAAACCTAAATTTTTAACGGAAGAGTTTGTAAATAATAATTCTATAATAATTGATGTAGGAACATCCTCTTTAAATGGAAAAATTACTGGAGATGTAGATTTTGACAAAGTTATTGATAGAGTGCAAATGATAACACCAGTGCCAGGTGGTGTTGGAGCTTTAACAACAACATTACTTATAAAAAATGCATGTGAGGCGTTAGATAAAAATGAAAATTAAAACTTTAACTGTTAGTGAACTTAATAATTATATAAAAAAAACACTAGATAATGATTTTATATTAAATAATCTTTTAGTTAAAGGAGAAATATCTAATTTAAAATACCATAGTAGCGGACATATTTATTTTTCTTTAAAAGATTCTATAAGCAAAATAAATTGTGTTATGTTTAAAAGCAATAAAGCTGAACTTGATTTTAAGTTAGAAGAAGGAATGGAAGTTATAGCTAATGGAAGATGCTCAATTTATCAAGGAACAGGTTCTCTTCAGTTTTATATTGATAAGTTGCAGAAGGAAGGTATTGGTGAACTTCATATAAAGTTTGAAAAACTTAAGCAAAAGCTTTTAGAAGAGGGATATTTCGATGAAAGGTATAAAAAAGAAATACCTAATATGCCAACAAGGATAGGAGTTGTAACATCTGAAACAGGAGCAGTAATAAGAGATATAATAAATGTATCAAGAAGAAGAAGCAGCTTAGTTGATATAGTATTATACCCAGCATTAGTTCAAGGTGAGAATGCTTATATTACAATAATAGATGGAATAAAATTCTTTAATCAAAATAAAAGTGTTGATGTTATAATTATCGGTAGAGGCGGGGGATCCATAGAGGAGCTATGGAATTTTAATGAAGAGAAATTAGCAAAGGCAATATTTAATTCTAAAATTCCAATAATTTCTGCAGTTGGACACGAGGTTGATTATACAATATCTGATTTTGTAAGTGATTTTAGAGCCTCGACTCCATCACAAGCAGCTGAAATAGCTGTTCCATTAGAAAGCGAAATCTTAAGTAAAATAGATGACTATAAAAAAAGAATAAATGAAATATCTTTTACTAAGTTAAATTATGAAAAGGAAAAGATAATAAACTATAAAAAAATACTATCATTAAATAGTCCTGAGGTAGTATTATCAAATTCATATTTAGAGTTAGATAGAATACAAGACAGAATGAAAAGCATATTAAATAATAAAATAGAAAAAGAAAAATTAAGAATAAAGTCTTTAAATGATATTTTAGAAGCTCACAATCCCATTAATGTATTGAAAAAGGGATATACAATTATTGAAGATAATAACAGCAATGTAATTTCATCTAAAGAAAAAATTAAGGATTTAAATGAGTTTAATATAATATTTAAAGATGGAAAAGTAAAAGGAAAAATTCTTTCCATAGATTAAGGAGTTGATGAATTTATGGCGAAAAAAGAATCTTATGAAGATATGGTTAAGAGCTTACAAGATGTTTTGAATAATATGGAAAATAATGAGCTTCCTCTAGAGGAATTGATGAAAGAATATGAAAATGGTGTTAAGATTGTTAATAAATTATATAAGACTTTAAATTCTTTAGAAGGAAAATTAATAACAATAAAAGAAAATATGGAAGTGGAGCTAAAGAATGAGTAGTAAGGTAGAAATTAATAGAAATTTTATTAATGATTATTTAAGTATATATTTTAATAACAAAGGAAGTTATAATAAAATTATATATGATTCAGCAAGTTATAGTTTAAATATAGGAGGTAAAAGAATAAGACCTATATTATTTTTATTAACTTATGGATTATATAAAGAAAATTATAAAGACGTAATAGAAATGGCTTCAGCAATAGAAATGATTCATACTTATTCTCTAATTCATGATGATTTACCTTGTATGGATAACGATGACTTAAGAAGGGGAATGCCAACTAATCACAAAAAGTTCGGAGAAGATATTGCCGTATTAGCAGGAGATATGTTATTAAATGAAGCAATGAGTTTAATGATGAAATTTTCTATAAAGTATGGCGAAAGGGCTTTACTAGCTTCAAGAGAAATAGCAGAAGCAGCCGGCCCAGAAGGAATGATAGGTGGCCAAATTGTAGATATTATAAATGAAGGAAAAGATATATCTAAACAAGAACTTCTTTATATGCATAGTAAAAAAACTGGGGAATTAATAAGAGCATCTATTGTAGCTGCTGGTATAATTGCAGAAGCTTCAAAAAATGATTTAGAAATTTTAAATGAGTTTGGAATAAAACTTGGTTTAGCATTTCAAATTAAAGATGATATTTTAGATATAATAGGTGATGTTTCAAAGCTTGGAAAAAATACTAAAAGTGATGAAAATAATAATAAATCTAATTTTATATCTATATTTGGTTTAGAATATTGTGAAAGAGAATGTGAAACATTAACTAAAGAGTGCATTCAATTGTTGAAAGGCCTTTCTGTAGAATCTATAGATTTAGAAGAAATAACTTTAGAGTTATTGAATAGGGAATTTTAACAGAAGGAAAGGTTTGATTATGGGTAAAATATTAGATAAGATTACTTCTCCAGAAGAAGTTAAGAAGTTATCAAATGTTGAACTAGAAGTATTAGCTGGAGAAGTTAGAGAATTTTTAATAGATAGTGTTTCTAAAACGGGGGGACATTTAGCTTCTAATTTAGGAGTAGTAGATTTAACTATAAGCTTATTTAAAAGCTTTAATTTAGAAAATGACAAGATAGTTTGGGATGTTGGGCATCAAAGCTATGTTCATAAAATATTAACTGGAAGAAAAGATAGATTTGACACTTTAAGAAAACATAATGGATTAAGTGGATTTCCAAAAAGATGTGAAAGTAAATATGATACATTTGATACAGGTCATAGTAGCACCTCTATTTCAGCAGCTTTAGGAATGGCAAGAGCTAGAGATATTAAAAAAGAGAATAATGAAGTTATCGCTGTAATTGGCGATGGAGCTTTAACAGGTGGAATGGCTTTAGAGGCATTAAATGATGTAGGATTTAATAAAACTAAAATGATTATAATATTAAATGATAACCAAATGTCTATAGCGGATAATGTTGGAGGGTTATCAACTCATCTAAGTAATTTAAGGATGGAACCCAAATATAATAAACTAAAATCTAACGTAAATGCAACGTTAAACAATTCAAGAGCTGGAAAAAAATTAGCAAGCTGTATATCAAGGTTTAAAGATAGTATTAAGCAATTTGTTGTACCATCAATGATTTTTGAAGAGATGGGTTTAAAATATATAGGACCTATAGATGGACATGATATAGAGACGATGACTGAGGTATTAGAAAAAGCAAAGAAAATTGATGAACCTGTTATAATACATGTAGTAACAAGTAAAGGAAAAGGCTATGAGCTTGCAGAGAAAAACCCAAATAAGTTTCATGGAGTTAATCCATTTGATTTAGAAAGTGGTGAAGCGTATATTCCGAGTGAAAAAACTTATTCCAAAGCTTTTGGTGATGCAATTATAGATTTAGCAAAGAATGATGATAGAATAGTAGCAATAACAGCTGCTATGCCAGATGGTACAGGACTTAAAAACTTTGCAAAAGAATTTCCAGATAGATTTTTTGATGTAGGAATTGCAGAGGCACATGCAACAACACTTGCTGCAGGTCTAGCAAGTGCAAACATGAGACCTGTTTTTGCAGTGTACTCTACCTTTTTACAAAGAGCTTTTGATCAATTAATTCATGATGTATGTATACAAAATATGCCAGTTGTATTTGCAATAGATAGAGCTGGTTTAGTAGGGGAAGATGGTGAAACTCATCAAGGAATACTTGATTTATCTTATTTAACACAAGTTCCTAATATGACAGTATTAGCTCCAAAGCATTTAGATGAAGTAAAGGTCATGTTAAATTGGGCTCTTACACAAGATGGACCTGTAGCTTTAAGATATCCAAGAGGAGCAGATTGTTGTAAAGAAATGAAGCCACTAACAGAAATTAAATACGGAAAATGGGAAAAAGTTATAAGTGGAGAAAAGATAGCTATAATAGCAGTAGGAAAAATGCTTCAACATGTATTACTGGCAAGAGAAGTTTTATTAGCTAATGGTATAAATCCAACTATAATAAATGCAACATTTGTAAAACCATTAGATACTGATATGTTAAAAGAGTTAGTGGAAGAAGGCTATGATATAGTTACTATAGAAGACAACATAACTAATGGAGGATTTGGTAGCTATGTTTTAATGGAGTTATCAGAATTATTATTTAAAAATAAATTTAAGGCACTAGGATTTAAGGATAAATTTGTATCACAGGGTGATGTAAATTTATTATATAAAGAAAATAAATTAGATCCAGAAGGAATAGCAGAATCTATTATAGAACTTAAATAATAAAGGAGATAAAGATGTCTGGAAAGAAAGAGAGACTGGATATACTATTAGTAGATAAAGGTATATTTACATCAAGAGAAAGAGCTAAAGCAAGCATAATGGCAGGAAAAATATTTGTAGAGGGTAGAAGAGTTGATAAGGCTGGAGAAAAGGTTAGTATTGACTCAGAGATAATCTTTAAAGGGGAAGAAATACCTTACGTAAGTAGAGGTGGATTAAAGCTTGAAAAAGCTATAAAGGAATTTGGCGTTAATTTAGAAGATAAAGTATGTATGGATATAGGGGCATCTACAGGAGGCTTTACAGACTGTATGCTACAAAATAACGCAAAAAAGGTGTTTTCTATAGATGTTGGCTATGGTCAATTTGCTTGGAAGTTAAGAACAGATCCTAGAGTTGTATGTATGGAGCGAACTAATATTAGATATGTAACCCCAGAAGACATAGGTGAGAAGGTAGATTTTGCATCTATAGACGTTTCATTTATTTCATTAAAGAAAATAATGCCTGCAACCATTAACTTATTAAATGATAAAGGTGAAGTTGTAGCTTTAATAAAACCTCAATTTGAGGCTGGCAAAGAAAAAGTAGGGAAAAAAGGTGTAGTAAGAGATATAAATGTTCATAAAGAAGTAGTTCTAGGTATAGCTGAATTTTTAATTAATAAAAATTTAAATATTCTTTCTATAGGTTACTCTCCTATTAAGGGGCCAGAAGGAAATATTGAATACTTAGTTTATTTTACTAAAGATATAAATAAAGAGTCTACATTTTCTCTAGAAGACATAGATAATATAGTAAATGATTCTCATCAGTTATTATAAAAATTTATCATATAAATTTAATTTAAGACTTCAAGTTTTATCTTGAAGTCTTAAGTAGAATTTATATGATTTACTATTTGTTAAGAGGAGCATATAGGGGGTATTATGAAGAAAGTTGCTATTGCAATAAATCCATCTAAAGATAAGAATAATGAGATAGCCATGGAAGTTAAGAAAAAGCTTTATAAGTATTTTAATAACTTAGAAATAATTATGTTAGATAGTTATGATATAATAAATTATAAGTTTAAGGAATTGCTTGATCTTATAATCGTATTAGGTGGAGATGGGACAATATTAAGCGTTGCTAGAGGAATAAATGGGAAATTGAATGTACCTATTTTAGGAATCAATATTGGAAATTTAGGCTTTTTATCAAGCATAGAAGTTTCTGAAATGGATAAAGCTTTTATAAAACTAAAAGAAGGGAATTATATTTCTCAAAAGAGAATGCTTTTAACATGCGATTTACCTTTAGAAGGCATAAAAAATGAATCATTAGCCCTAAATGATATAGTTGTAGCAAGAGGAACATTATCAAGAATGGTAAAGTTTCAAATATTTATAGATGGTAAAAGATATTATAACTTCAAAGGTGATGGATTAATTATCGCAACACCTACTGGATCAACTGCATATTCATTTTCAGCTGGAGGTCCATTTATTTATCCAGATGTAGATGTAATTACATTGACTCCAATATGTCCTCATCCAAAGGGGATGCAAACTATTGTTTTAAATAGTAGTAGTGAAATTGAAGTTAAAGCAGAAAATGAAGATGAAGAAGTATATATAACTTTTGATGGTCAAAAAGCAATAAAAACAACAAATCAAACTATAATAAAGATAAAAAAAGCAAAAGAATATGCAAACATAGTTTTGTTTGATGATTATGATTATTTTAAAGTACTACGGGCAAAAATTCTAAATAACTGGAAAGAATGTGAAGGTGATTAATTTGAAATCAAAGAGGCATAACAAAATCTTAGAGATAATTAGTGAAAAGGATATAGAAACACAAGAGGAACTTGCAGAAGAGCTTAAAATGGCTGGATTTGACGTAACTCAAGCAACTGTATCTAGAGATATTAAAATACTAAAGCTAATAAAGATGCAAGGTGCTTCAGGAAATTATAGATATGTTGCATCATCGAAAGAATCAAAGGATATAAATGATAAATTATCTAGCATATTATCTAATGCTGCTGTATCGGTTGAAAATGTAGATAAGTTTGTTGTTGTAAAGACACTTACTGGATCTGCTATGGCAGTTGCTGAAGCAATAGATACACTATTTGACACAGAAGTTGCAGGAACAATTGCTGGAGATAATACAATATTTATATTAGTAAGAAGTTTAGATAAAGCTGAAGAATTAGTAGATAAAGTTAGAAAAATGATTTTGTAAAATTAAAGGTGATATAATATGTTATTGCAATTAAATATAAAAAATTTCGCTTTAATTCAAGATTTATCAGTTGAATTTAAAGAAGGGTTTAATATCTTGTCAGGAGAAACAGGAGCTGGTAAATCTATACTTATAGACACTATAGATTATGTTCTAGGCGGAAAGTTCTCAAAAGATTTAATAAGATATGGTGAATGTAAAACTGTTGTAGAAGCAATATTTTCAATAGAAAATGAGGAAATTTTAGATGTTTTAAAGGAATTAGATATTGAAGATGAAGATATACTAATAATTTCAAGAGAAACAACTTTATCAGGTAAAAGTATAATAAAAGTAAATGGAAAATCAGTAGTACTTTCATATTTAAAGAAAATAAGAGAAAAGTTATTAGATATACATGGACAGCATCAAAATCAAAATCTATTAAATAGGGCATTCCATATTTATTATTTAGATGAATTTATAGGAGAAGAATTAAAGCCGTATCTAGATAAATTTGATGAGTTAAGAAAAGAGCAAAATATAATTTTAGAAAAAATAAAAGAATTAAATGGTAATGCAGATAGAGACAAACTCACAGATTATATAAAGTTTCAAATAGAAGATATAGAAAAAGCAAAGCTGAAAATTGGAGAAGAAGAAACTTTAAACGAGGAATTCAATCTCTTATCTAATGCTGAAAAAATATCACTAGCTTTAGGTAAAACTTATTCAATACTAGATAGTCCAATTGAAGGTATTTCAGTTATAGAAGGTTTATCAAAAGCTGTTAATGAGCTATCTTTAGTTGAAAATCATTTTGAAAAATTAAAAGATAAAAGAGAAAGAATAGAAGAGGCATTATACGCTTTAGAAGAAGTATCTAGAGAAGTAAGAGATTTATCATCTGAAATTTATTATGATGAGTTTGAACTTGAAAAAATAAACTCTAGAATATATGAGATTAGCTTATATAAGAAAAAATATGGAGAATCTGTTGAAGAAATTTTAAACTATTTAGAAAAATTAAAAATTCAATATGAAGAGTTAATTAATTCAGAAGAGATAATTAAAGAATTAAATTTAAAACAAGAAAATATAGAAACTTTAATGAGAGAAATATCAGAACAAATGCATATTATTAGAGAAAAAAATGCAGTTAATCTTGAAGAAAAAATAAAATATGAATTATCATATATAGGAATGGAAAAATCAAAAATTAAAATACTAATAGAAAAAAATGAATCCTTTAATTCAAGAGGGTTTGATGAAGTTATTTTTCTTATATCAACAAACCCAGGAGAACCTTTAAAACCCTTAGAAAAGGTTCTTTCAGGAGGCGAACTTTCAAGAATTATGCTAGCTCTTAAATGTGTATTTGTTGATAAGGATAAAATACCTACATTAATATTCGATGAAATTGATACAGGTATAAGTGGGACTATAGCAAAAAGAGTTGGAGAAAAAATGTATGAAGTTTCTACTAAACATCAAGTTTTATGTATAACACATTTACCTCAAATTGCAGCACTTTCTGATTGTCATTATTTTGTATCAAAAAAAGTTGAAAATGAAAAAACATTTACACAAATTAGAACTTTGGATAAATATGATAAAATTAAAGAAATTGCAAAGATGACCAGCGGAGATGAAGTAAGTGATGTTACTTTAGAAAATGCTTCAGAAATGGTAGCATTTGCAGAATTAAAAAAACAAGAAATATTAAAAACTTATTCTTAAATCACATACATAAGTATATAAAAAATGAACACACTAAAATCATGGTTATTTACCATGATTTTATTTTTTTATATTTTTAAAGTTATATATTTAAAATTTTTAACGCTTTTAACAAACTTAATACAGCATATATGATTAAGGATGAGGGCAAGTTAAATACAGAAGCAAAGGAGGAGATAGTATGAGAATGAAAAAATTAAAATATTTAGGTATAATAATAACTCCAATGTTGATTCTGGGTTTACTTACGTTCCTTAGTTTAAATAGTATTCCAGAAAGAATATATATAAATGAAGCTGTTCCAACTTCAGATATATTACTATCAAAGAATATATTGGTTAAAAATGGTGAGATAAACAAGGATAAGCTTGAAGTAAAATTTTTAGGATTGATTCCTATAAAGTCAGTAGCAGTTTCTAAAGTGAATGATTTAGAATTATATCCAGGAGGAACAAGTGTAGGAATAAAGTTATCAACTAAGGGTGTGTTAGTAGTAGGTCATTCTGATATAGATTCTATAGAAGGAAAGGTTGAGAGCCCTGCCAAAGCTTCAGGAATAGAATTAGGAGATGTTATTACAAAGATAAATGGTGAAGAAATAGAAAGCTCTAAAGATTTATCTAAAAAAATAAAAAATCTTACAAACTCCAAAGTAAGTGTAGATTATCTTAGAAATAATAGTACTCAAAGTAAGGAAATCGATTTGGGAAAGGAAGATAATGAGTATAAGTTAGGACTTTGGGTAAGAGATTCAACAGCAGGTATAGGAACATTAACATTTTATGATAAAAATAGTTCTATATTTGGTGCTTTAGGTCATCCAATAACAGATGGCGATACTAATAAACCTTTTACAATTAGAAATGGTGATTTATTGAATTCTTCTGTAATAAGTGTCAGAAAAGGAGAAAAAGGTTCTCCAGGAGAATTAAAGGGACTATTTGTTAATGAAAAGGAAAGCTTAGCAAAGATAGAAAAAAATACAGAATCCGGAATATTTGGAGAGGCAAGCAAAGAGCTAATTAATAAAACCTTCTGTAAACCACTTAAAGTAGGATTTAGAAATGAAATAAAAGAAGGAGAAGCTAAAATAATAACTACTATAGATGAAAATGGACCTAAAATGTATGATGTAGAAATAATAAAGTTATTGCCTCAAGAAGAGCCTGGACCTAAAAGCATGATTATTAAAGTAACAGATGAAGAGCTTTTAGCAAAAACAGGAGGAATAGTTCAGGGAATGAGCGGAAGTCCTATTATTCAAAATAATAAGATAGTTGGTGCAGTAACACACGTATTAATTAATAAACCCGATGTAGGTTATGGAATATACATTGAATGGATGCTAAAAGATGCAGGAGTTATAGAATAGCAAGAATATATACTATTATTTTAGACTGCTGATAAAATATCAGTAGTCTCTATTTTTATATATAATTATGATAAAATTTTATAATTATAAATTATGTAATCATAGGGATGTTATAAGAGAAGAAATAAATTTTACCATAAAATTTTGAAAAAATTGTAAAAAAACTATTGAAATTAAATAAATTGTGTTATAATGATATTAAATAAATCTTGTATAAGATTCTTTTTTTATGTTATGTCTATATATAATATTTATAGATGAATTTTAAAAATGAATGAAGAATAAGTTTATGATTAACTTAAGGTGATTGGAGTATTTTGGGAAAATGGGGGAGAAAAGTATGAACGATTCAAAAATTTCAGTTTTAATAGCTGATGACAACAAGGAGTTTTGTAGTATCTTAAATGATTATTTATTAAATCAGAGAGATATAGTAGTTACTGCTGTTGCTAAGGATGGAAGGGAAGCCTTGGCTCTTATTGAGGAAAAAAATCCAGATTTAGTAGTTTTGGATATTATTATGCCTCACTTAGATGGACTAGGAGTATTAGAAAGGCTTAATTCTATGAATTTAGAAAAAATGCCTAGAATAATAGTTTTATCAGCAGTAGGTCAAGATAAAATTACTCAAAGAGCTATAACATTAGGTGCAGATTATTATGTAGTTAAACCTTTTGATATGGATGTTTTTACAAAGAGAATAAGAGAAATGTTTAGTGGATCTTCTAATGAAATTGTTAGAAAACAATCTACTGTAGTTGAGACAGAAGTAAAACAACAACCAAAGGGACCTATTGATTTAGAAACAGAAATAACTAATATTATACATGAAATTGGTGTACCTGCTCATATAAAGGGATATATGTATTTAAGAGAAGCAATTACAATGGTTGTTAACGATATGGAATTATTGTCTGCTGTAACAAAGGAATTGTATCCGTCTATAGCTAAAAAGTACAATACTACAGCCTCTAGAGTTGAAAGAGCTATAAGACATGCAATAGAAGTAGCTTGGGGAAGAGGTCAAGTTGATGCTATAAATAAGTTATTTGGATATACAATCCACAATGAAAAAGGTAAGCCAACAAATAGTGAATTTATAGCTATAATAGCTGATAAGCTGAGGTTGAAAAACAAGGTAAGCTAAGAGCAGAAGAAAGTCAGTAAAATGGCTGTTGAACAAGTAATTTGAAAAAGTCAAATCTATGTTGTTTATAGCAACAAAGTGATTTTTATACCAATAAATAAATATTAAATAAGTAGATAGAACACTTTCTATCAGTTGGGTTTATTCCATACTGTTTAGGAGGTGTTTTTTTATGCCTAAAATTCTTAAATCTAAAAGAAATTTTAATTTTTATATTGAAGATTTTATGGAGTATTGCAAATTAAAAGGATTAAGTAAAAAGACAATGAAATCTTATGAAGCTTCTTTGATGTTATTTTCAAAATACATAGAAGATGAATTTCAGTTGTCAAGAATTGAAGAAATAAAAGGTAATCATACAAGTGAATATGTTAAATTTACAAAAGAAAGGGGGAAATATTCTTATGTTTCTGATGATAAGACAATTTTACTAAACAATCCAACTATAAGAAAAGATTTTGGTAAAGCTGTATCACCAGCAACAATTAATAACTATATAAGAAATCTAAAAGTATTTTTTACATGGGCTGTAGATAACAAAATAATAAAGTCCAGCCCAATGGCTAAGATTCAGTTTATTAAGGTTAAAAGAAAACCAAAAGACAATATATCAGATTCTGATTTTACAACATTAATTAAGTCAATTGATGTTACAAAATACTTTGAATATAGGGATTATGTTGTAATTCAAATGATTATGGATACAGGTATGAGATTAGGAGAAACATTGTCATTAATAGTTGATGATGTTGATTTAGATAGAAGGGCTGTCTTAATTCCATCTGATATAACAAAAAGCAAAAAAGAAAGATATGTGTTTTTTAGTAATACAATGGCTGGAATATTAAGAAGGTGGCTTCAATTTAAAGATAGATATATAGATAATGATTCATTGATGTTTCCTACAACTAGAGGAACAAAATTAGGGATTCCACACTTTGAAAGAAATTTTAGAATTTACAAAGAAAGAGCTGGATTATCTCAAAATATTACACCACATTCATTAAGAAATAACTTTGCTAAAAGATGTTTAATGTCAGGAATGGACATATATACATTGTCAAGAATACTTGGACATAGTTCAGTTACTGTAACAGAAAAAGCATATTTAGATTTAACAGTAACAGATATAAGAAAGAATTATCAAAGGTTTAGTCCTTTGGAAAATATGCAAAGAAAATAAAAGAACAGGTGGCTAGACCTGTTCAAGCTGAAATAGTTTAGCACACACAAATTAAAAATTAATATTGTATAACTATCTCTTGAACTAATTATATTTCAAAATAAATAGACTTTCAAGGGCTTAGTTTCCTATTGTAAAAAATAGGTTACTTGTAAAAGCAATAGAGCAAGTGTAAATAAGTCTATAGGTCAGTTGTGCCAATGCAAAAAGACAACTATCACATGAAGCAAGTGAATTATTATCTTTGTTAGATTCCTTGGAAGGTGTTTATGTGTTGTAAGGAGGTGCTTTCCTATACCCTTTAAATAAAGTGCAGGAGGTTATTTGGTGATATAGTTATCAGGTAAACATAGTCAATCATGTTGGACAAGTAAGTCATGGAAAAAGGCTATGTGTAGAAATACAGTAATAACAAAGATTTTGAAAGATGAAGGGACAAATATACTTCATATTAAATTCAATAATTACTTTACTTATGACATATTATTTTTTTATATGTTGTAGGTAAAATAATTTTATATTGAATCAGCTAACAAAAACCTTCATATTAAGAATTTAGCACTAGAAGTCAAGTAGTTACTTAATTAAAGATAAGAAAGAAAAAAATTAAAGGGGTGTTAGTATGTATCATGGAAAAGCCAAAGAAGAAAAAACTATTCAATAATGTTGCTTTTATAAAGTTTTTTGATGTGATTGAAATTTTAAGATAAACTAAAATATTTTATACAGATAGATTGGATTGTTTTGAAGCAATTTAGCTTTTTTATTTATGTTTGTTTCAACTTTTTAATTTGACAATTTATTTTAAAAATATCTTTCAAAAGTTAGTAATTATTTAAAAAAAGCTGTCACAATATCAATTTGTTTTTGTATTTAATTACTTGAATTGGCTGGGCTGATTCAGACATTAAAGAAAGAAAGGAATTGATATTGTGTTTACATTTGAACAATTAAGCAAGGGATTCAATATTTCAATGAAAGCAATTAACACCCTGAAACTTAAAAATAATAAGCCTGTTTTTATTGATATTTACAGGGTAGCAATAACAAACAAGTTAGAAAAGTTTACTTTTAAATTAAACTTTTTAAAGGGGATGGCTGAATATGTGGAATAATCCAACTAAAACTAATTTATTATATGGTGTTGATGCTGATGGGGTTGCAATACCCTTTGAAGAAGTAAAAACATCTATAAGGATTGAAATATTAGAGGAATTAAAAGAAGGTAAAAGGATTTCAGATAAACAAAGTGAAGCATATAAAAAGATTAAAAGTAAAGAAACTTTTAAAATGTTAGTTGATGATGCTTTAGGGGGCTTTGTATTCTCACATTATGAAGAAGTATTAAATATAATTGTAGATGATAAAGGATTATTTGATGGGGCTTTAGCTTTTAGATTTATATATTTAACCACCTTTATGGACTATGATAATAAATTAAGGTTTGGGGCTTCTTACAGGCTTAAAGATAGGGGTTATATGATGGAAAAGGATCTAAAAGAAGTTTTAGGGCTTTCAAAAAAACAGGTTTGGGAATTTAAGAATAAGGCAATTAATTTAGGACTGTTGACTATAAGTGAAGATAACACCTTAACTATAAATATAAAATACTGTCATAAAGGAGCAATTAAAAACAGTTTAAAAGGTGATTCAATAAGGATATTTGAAGAAGGCATACAACAGTTATATAGAAATAGTTTGCCTAAAGAACATAAAAGGCTGGGAATGTTTATTAAATTAATTCCATATTTGAATAAACAGCATAATATTTTATGTTTTAATATTGAAGAAGAAAAACCATTAAATATATTACCTTTAAGTATTCAAGATATTTGTAATGTAGTTGCTCATGCTGTTAAAAATGCAAGAAGGTTGGAAGGTGAATTACTTAAAATTACTGTTGGTGGTCAGCCTTTAATGATGAAGCACAGCAAATTTAATTCTATGATATATTCAATCAATCCCAAATTGTTCTATAAAGGGGATAACATAGAATCATTACAAGCATTAATAAACTTATTCTATATAAAATAAAGAACTTGATTTTTAACCATGCTGGGGCTTTTGCTTCAGCTTTTTTATTTGTAAGATTTGTTGGAAAAACTTGCACTTCTAAACTATACTAGAGATAAGAATTAATATAAATTAATGTAAAGTGTGGTGATTTTTTGTTACATGATTCAGATGGATTTTTTGATAAATTTCCAAAGGAAATAGAAGAAAATAAATTTGTTTTAATAGAGAATAAGGGGACAATTGCAGAAAGATTATTACTTGCCTATGATTCAGAAATTGAAGCTTATAGGACATTAAAAAAGGCTTCAAGTAAATGTAAGGTAGTAAAAGCAAATGTTATCTATATAAATTTAGAAGGATTAAAAGTTTTATATGGGTATGAAGAAATACAATAAAATAAAGTTATTTATACAAGTAAGGTTGAATTGTTATTAAGTACAGTTCAGCCTTTTTTTGTTTATAGAAATGTTGCATTTGTCTTCATTTTAGAAACCTTTACCAAAAAAAACTCCTCATTTCAGAAACTATACTTTGGGGCTATTACTGGGATAAGGGCTTACTTGCATTATTAGTATATGTACCACTTAAAAAGATTAGCTAATATTAAACAAAATAACAGTTATAAAAAAGGACTAATTTATCTATCATGTAACATTCTTAAAAGGAGGTAATGTTATATGCAAGAAATTATTTTTATTTGTACTGTTATTAATACTGTAATAAACATATATAAATTATTTAAAAAGTAGTATAGCCCCATTAGGGGCTGGGGCTTTGCCCCACAACATAAATAAACTACTAATATTAATAATTGATTTTGTTATATAAACAAGGATAAAAATATATATAGCATATTTAATAAAAGTAGTGCCTGAAGGGATTACCCCTGAAGGCTGGGCTTTAGCCCAAAATAATAGTTTATAAAGATTTAAGGGCTTTATATTACAGTAATAACAACAGTAAATATAATAAATACTATTGTTGTTGCTCCTGATAAAGCTATTAATTTATTTAGTTCTATTTTACTTGATTTTTTAGTATTCATTTTAAATAAATTAGTTTGTTTTAATATTTTATACACTTCATTTATACCCCCTACTATAATATTTAAATTTTAATTATTGCCTTATTACTTGTTATTTAGTCCACTTTTTAGACAAGGAGTTGATAGGGGAACTTTTCTTTATTCTTGGTCTTGTTTAATTCCAAAGTTTATTTACAGCAATAAAACTATTAAAAGTAAATTTGCTGGGCTTAATTGCTCCAGCTTTTTTATTTTGGGGTATAGTCCAGTTTTTACCCTAGTATATTTAATTTTGGGTTAATGGTGTTCTAATAGTAGCTTAATGTTTAAAAATTTTTATTTTATCCTGTATTTTAGCTGGGATTAATTGTTGTCATATTGGTTTTATTGCTGGATTATTACTGTTCTAGTGGGCTTTAACTGTTATAAAAACATTAAGAAAATGGCAACTAAATGCAACACTAAAAATAAGCCTCCTTCATTCTGTTGCATTTACTCCCTTTTTAATTCCTATATTATTAATGGCTTCTATCCCTGTATTTTCAATGGGTGGGGGTGTTTTAAAAGTGTGGCTATATGTTTTTAAATGGGGTGATACTTTATGCAACCAATGGGGCTATGTTGCATTTAATAGGGGCTGTGGTCTTTATAGCTGGGGTATATATTGCAATATATAACAGTATATAAAGGCTTGTTTAAAAATTCTTATTTATTGTATAGAAAACCATGGTTTTTTAAATGGTTATTTCTATACTATTTCATGGGCTTTTTAAACACTTTCTAAACACCTTTCTATAACATGGCTTTTAATTGCTTATATCTGAATCAATAACAAGAATGATTTATTAATATTATGCCTGATGCTAAAACCTTTTTAATGTTGTTTGAATAAATCAATATAACAGCATATAAAAACCATATAAGAAGCCCAACAGCTGAAGTAATAACAATTATATTGGCTTCTGAATGGCTTTGATAGTGTTTGTATATAAAATATATTAATCATTTTATAACTGTTTATATAAGCTTCTGAAGTGAATTAATAATATTTACTTTATTCTTTTATGTTCTAATTTTTCACTTTATATTTTGTTGCTGATGGGGGCATATGGTGGGGCTAGCCCTTAGCTTTCATAGGTCAAGTGTTCAGAAAACTTTTATTTCAAATTTTATATTTAGTACACTTTCTGCACCTCAACAGTAAAAAGATTAATATAAAATTAAAAAAATATAGTCACAATGTTATTCCAATCTTTAATTAATATCATATAAAGACATTGCTTACTGTTATTCTATGGGGGCTACAATCTTACCCTACAAATTTTAATATTGATATTAAGGAATAATTTTAAATGCTCTTATTCCTTGATGTGAGTATTAAAAAGGTTATAAAGCTAAGATTTGAAATGATATATAATCACAGCTTTATAAATTTTAATACTTAAATATGTTTTAGAATTATTTATTAATAGTCTAAAATGTGAAAATATGTATTCATTAAAAGAAAAATAAGGAGTTTAAAGTCTTCTTCTTTTTTCTATTCTGTTTTATGTTGATCTATTTAAAAAGGGGGGGGAATTACATGTTAAATATAACACATTTATTAGTTAGGTCTATTTGTACTTACAAAGGTTGGTCTAGTGTAGATTTTTATAATAATATGGGGCTTGATAAACACTATACATTGTCATATTTTTATAAGATTCTAAAGGGATTAAAACCTTTAAGCAATGATTTTAAAATAGTGCTAAACAATAAAATTAATGAGGTTCTTACAACACAAGAATTAATAAAAGTAATTAAGATTCAGGAATATTTAAAATAAAAAAGTATAAGAAAGGTGGAATTTATATTATGGAAAATATATATATTAAAAACCCTGTTGTTATCAAAGAGGTTGAACAAAACTTTGAGGTTTTAGAAAAATTTAAAGCTGGTAAAGAACAAGTAAAAGAAATTAATAACAGCTTAATTAATGAAATTCAAAAAGAAGAAGCCACAATAAAAGAAGCTGAAGGGCTTTTGAATGCTCTTGTTAAAGAAAAGGAAGATTTACAAACTTTAATAACTAGGGGTAATGGGGGGCTTACTGTTAAGTTATTAGATACTCAAAGAAAGATAAATAAACAGCAAAAAGAAATTATAGAAGCTAAAGAAAGATTAGAAGAAGTAAAGGGGCTTCAAGATGAACAAATAAAACATTTAGAAGGTTCTTTATATAATGAATTTATAGAAAATAGGGAATTAAGAAATGAATTTATCAGTAATGCTGAAGCCCTACAACTTCAATATTACAGCCTGTTATATGGGGCTTTTGAAGTGGCTAACTCCTTAAAAGATTTAGAAAAAACATACTATAATACTGTTGACCATTCCTTTTCCCATGCTTACCCATACAAGGGTTTTACTGATTTATTTAATTATTTACCCTTTGTAAATGAAGTAAAAAACAATTTTCCACATCCTGATAGACATCATAATGGTTATAGTGTTGAGAATGTAACAAGATTTACAAAGAAATTTGATAACATAGAAGATAATAAAGACTTTACTTTATATAAATAAATATCTATTCCTTTTCCTTTATGCTGGGGTATCTGTGGGGGCTGTTGCTCCTGTGGTCACTTCAGCATCTTTTTTATTTTTATAAAGATACAATAAAATACATTTATTCTGATTAATGTAAACTGTATGATATAATTATAAATAAAGATACTTGCAAGGGGGAAAAATGTTTGTTAAATAAGGATAAAGGTAAAGAATATCAAAAAAATTTAATTGATTTAAGTAAGGAGGAGGTATGGGTATCCTTTAATAATTGTTTTGAGGATTTGGGGGTATGTCTAGGAATGGAAAAATTACAAAATGTTATTAGCTATGTATTGGAATTAGAAGAAGAAAAAATATATTATGGATTAATAAGAATAGATAAGAGGGTGATAAAGAGCCTATATAATAAAATTGAGAAATGTAGATATGGATATAATGAAATTGAATCTTATATTAAATATGCAGAAGAACAATATAGAATTGATAAAAATTTAAGTGAAAATTGTGTTTTTACTTTAGCTCTTCCTAATAATAATATGGTAATTACTTTAGAAGAATTAATAACCTTTTACAAATTGTTGATAGGGTTAGAAAAGGATTATAGTAATGTAATTGAAGTAACAAGATGTTTTTATTCAATGAAATCATATTTTAGTATTATAAGAAATTTAAAAGAGAATTTAGAAGAAAGGTTAATTTATAAATTTATATTTAATTGATAAATGCTATATACATACCAAATTATTAAACTTTATAAACAATTGATATTAGAAAAAAAATTAGATGATAATATAATAAAAGTAATAAATAGATTTCTTCAGGAGCATTGGCAATAATAAAGCCTGTGTTTCTTATTTTTTTGAAATTTAATGTCACAATGAAAATTCACTTCTTAATAAATCTCATGAAGATATTATTAGGAGGAATCAAAAATGGTTAATATAGAACACATTGAATTAAGAAATATAATTGAAGGTAGAAGTAAAGGTCATGAACAATTTATTTTAGAAGTTTTAAGATGTTGGAATTACATGGTTTTAGATGAATTTGAAGATGATATAAAATATATTAATGTTGAAAAATTTATGGTGAATAAATATGTAATTAATAATATTATTTTAGCTTTAGATAGAAATGGATTTGAAAACTTTTTAGAAGCATGGGGTTCAAATAGTAAGAGAAGATATTATGCAGAAATATGCCATATTTATATTAAAGAATATTTGGAATGTATTGCATAGATATTGGGATAATGATAAAAATATAAAAAATTGATATAAGGTTGTAATTGTCCTATTGTCATTAAAGGAAATAAAGTTGGGTATGCTTATATAAATACTTGCAACACTGTCCTTATTTTGATTATAGGGCATATTTTTATTTTAGATTTATATATAAGTGTGACACATTGGGGAATAACTGTAACATATTAAGGAATATAAGTGTAACATGTTGTGGAATTAAAAATGATATGAATAGATAAGTGACACACTTTATTAATGTTTCAAAAGCATGGTTTTGAACAGCTTAACAGAAGAACCTTTAAAGCTTGATTCTTTGGTTGCTATTGAAACAGATTTAGAAACAATTTTATATTTCAGTAAGGATGTTTCAAAATGTATAGAAATAGGGACAGTTTAAAAAGATGCTAGAAAGTGGCATTCTTCTGCTGTAATCAACTGTTTCTATTTGTGTATAAATATATTTAGATATGTTTTAAAATATAATTGACATTTAGAAACAAAATTAATATAATAAAGTTACAAAATTAATCATATGAACAACAGTAAATATTTACTTTAATTTGTTTTCTTATTTGTTCATGAATTATACATGAAAATAGAGACACCACACATATGGGGGTGGAGGGGCAGATGCTACACCAACAAGCAAGGTTGTAATATCTATCACATATTTTTAAATCTATATAGGAAAAGAAAGGAAATGGACTTATGAAATTAACAGGAAAAAAGTTTGGCTATGCTAGATGTTCAAGTGATAGCCAAGATTATAAATATCAAATAGATGAATTAAAGAAACAAGGGATCAATGAAGCTTTAATATTTGCTGATAAGGAATCAGGGAAGGATTTCAATAGAACAGAATACCAAAGGGTAAAAGCAATCCTTGGGGAAGGTGATGAACTGTATATTACTGCTCTTGATAGATTTGGCAGAAATGCTGTTGAAATGGAACAGGAATATAAAGAACTACAGGGGAAGGGTGTTGTTCTTAGAATTTTAGACTTTACACCTTCAATGATGGATTTTAAATCAGGTGATGAAGTTTCAGAAATGGTATTTAAGATGATGTCAGAAATGATGTTTAAAATGATGTCTTATATGGCTGACATTGAAAGAAAGAAAATTAAGAAGAAGCAAAGGCAAGGAATTGATTCAATGCCTATTGATGAACTAACAGGGAAAAGAATATCAAGCAAAACAGGAAAGGCTTATGGTAGACCAGCAAGACAGTTTCCTGAAAATTGGGAAGTGGCTTATGATGATTGGAAAGTTGGTAAGGTAACAGCAACAGCAACTATGGGAATGTTAGGAGTTAAGAGAAATACTTTTTATAGATTGGTTAAGGATTATGAAAGTATAAGGGAAAACAAATAAACAATACATAATAATCAAAAGATGGTATAATAAGTATGGTGGTATAGGGGAATATTATGGAGGTGAATAATATAAAAGTATCTGAATATTTAGAAGATTCTAGCCCTAATTATATTGATATAATGATGGGAGAAGGAATTGATGAACTAAGATTTGTAGATATGTATACAATAATTCATACTAATTCACTTAAAGATGGATTTGAATTTAAAGATAGGGTTATTGAAAAAATAAGAACATATTTTGAAGAAGTATTAAAGGCTGTAAGAGATAAAGATGATAGTAAGTTAAACTATCTATCAAAACATATACATGAAGCAAAATATACATGTCTTGGATATTCTGTTTCAGGTCCTGGAAAAGGATTTGGAGAAGATAAGTTCAAATTTTTAGTATCATCAATGAAAAAAAGTGAAGCATTTAAAACAGGATTAATAGAAGATGTTTTAGATGTTGAACTATATGTTAGTAATATAGGTGTAGATATCATATCAGACCTATTAACTAATTTGATTCAGGATGTATTATCTGAATATACATTTGAGAAAGTAAATAGTTTAGCTATGGCAGACAAAATAAGAAATATAAAAACACATTATTGGAATGAAGAAAAAAGAGCATGGGAAATAAAAGACCTTCCTATGTTAATGTATTCTTATGGTATAGGTGAAAAAGAGTACTTATATTTATTAGTGCCAGATGGATTCACTGCTAATGAAGGGCAAAAGGAAAAAATCTTAAAAAAAATATTTGATGATTGCATATATGGATTATATACAACAAAAATATTGGCAGATGAAGATAAGTATAGTGGCTATATAAAGGAAGAAAAGAGTGGCAAGAAAGTTACTAAGAAAAAGGTAGCCAAGCTTATAAATGATGAAATGGGTGAAGGTTCAGCATATGAAGGCAATCATTATATTACAAGTAAGGGGTTGCTTGATTTAATTGTTCAATATCCTAAAATCAAGGAATTTATTAATAGTTCAATAAAGAAGTAAAGAAAATTAGCCCCTATATCACTATATAATTTTCTTAAAAAGAATAGTTCTTATAATTGCAATTTGTTGTTTTATAATGTATATTAAATATAGCAACAAATAATAACAGGAAAAACCAACTAAGAAAGTCAGTTAAAATGCTGATTTGATATTAATTTGATTGGTCAAATACTGTTGTTCAACATAAAATAAAACTGTCTTAAACCTAGGCTATGCTTGGGGTAGAGGTCAAGTTGATGCAATAAATAAGTTATTTGGATACACTATACACAATGAAAAAGGTAAGCCAACTAATAGTGAATTTATTGCCATAATTGCTGATAAGTTAAGACTTAAGAATAAAGTAAGTTAATTGTATAAATATAATTAATAAGCAAAATATTTTATGTTTATTTAATAAAAAAAAATTATAAATCCTACTCTAATTAAGTTTAAAGTAGGATTTTTATTTTATTTAATAGAGATTTAATTTTTATGTTATTAAAGATTATGTATAGATGTAAATGTAAAATAATAGTGTATAATAAAATAGTATAAATAAATTAGGAGGAAATATTTTATGGAGTTAGATGAAAAAATATTAAGTGATAAGTTAATTCATAAAGGAAACTTTATAGATTTTGTAAACATAGATGTTACTTTACCTAATGGTAAAAATACTAATAGAGATGTTATTAAGCATCCTGGAGCATCTGCAATTATAGCATTTTTAGATGAGGAGAATATAATTTTAGTAGAACAATTTAGATTGCCATTAAACAAAGTTTTATTAGAAATCCCAGCAGGAAAGCTTGATAAAAATGAAGATCCTATGGAATGTGCCAAAAGAGAACTTCAAGAAGAAACAGGTTATATTGCAAAGGATATAGAATATTTAGGATCTATTGCAACAGCACCTGGTTTTTGTGATGAAATTATACACTTATATAAAGCGTGGAATTTAGTAAAAGGTCAAAAAAATGAAGATGAAGATGAATTTACAAATGTTAAAATATTAAATATAAAAGATGTAAAAAGTATGATAAAAAATGGTGATATAATAGACGGAAAGACGATAAGTGTTTTTTCATACTTATAAAATTTATTAAGTTCAAATACAAAAAGATACAAGGTCGTAGTTAGGGCACTGAAAAACAAAAGTTTTTCAGTGCTATTTTTAATTCCTTCATTGTATGTCCACTTTTTTATTTAAATTTTTTAATAAAAAAGGTTTTACATATATTCAATTATGAATAATGATGGAAGTTTAAACATATTATGTTCTATAGCAACTATGAAGGAGGAATAATATGAATTTAATAAAGAAGTTGAATTCAAACTTTAGAGAAAATAAAATATTTTATTTACTTGTATTAACATTTTTCTTTGTAGGTATACTACTGGGTTCATATACCATAAAATATATGGATGGAGTAGATGCAAAGGACTTATCAAATTACTTTACAGGATTTATTAAAAGCTTAGATATTCAATCAGTAAAAACTAATGAACTTCTTATAAGCATTATAAAAAATAATATAATAGTTATTTTACTTATAATAGCACTTGGATTTACTGTTTTTGGAGCTCCAATTATTTTAATTATTGATTTGATTAAAGGATTTACTTTAGGATATACCTTTAGTTTTCTATTAACTACCTTTGAAGGAAAAGGGATTTGGGTTGCTCTAGCATCAACAGTTCCACAAAATATATTTTATATACCTTTTTTCATAGGAATAAGCATTATTTCATTAGAATTATCTTCTGCAAAGCTAAAAGAAAAATTCTTTAATGGGGTGGCATCTAATAAGTTAATATCAAATGAATTAATAATGAAATTAGGTTTTTTTATTTTCCTATTTGCTATAGGTGTTTTAATTGAGTGCTATATGTGTCCAGGATTAATAAGATTGGTAGTTACGAAAGTTTATAACTTAACCTAATCCAATGAGAATAAAGAAGGAATAAGAATTTTTTTGTCGAATTAATAATATATTAGGATAGGGGAGAATTATGAAAGAAATTGTGAATAATTATAAGGAAGCTTTATTAAAAAGTCATAAAAGTGAAAATACTGTTTATGCCTATGTAACTGATGTTAACTTATACGTTAAATACCTAAATAGTAAGAACATGAGTGTTGATGAAACAGATAATGTATCAGTACTTGGATATATACAACACTTACTTAGTGAAGGAAAATCGGAGAGATCTATAAATAGGATAGTTATAAGTCTTAGAAGTTTTTATAATTATTTAAAAGATCAAAAAGTGGTGAGTGAAATACCTAAAATTTATTACAAAAATACAGCAACAACTAAAAAATTACCAGAAATATTAACTGTTGATGAAGTCGACAGAATAATAAAAATTGTTGATAAATACTGTAATAAGGGGATAAGGGATAATGCTTTGTTAGAACTTATGTACGCAACAGGTATGAAAGTCTCTGAAATAATAGGGATAAAGGTTCATGATGTTAATTTAGAATTAAATTTTGTGAAGTGCCATGATAATAAAAATTATGAAAGACTTATTCCAATAGGAAGAAGTGCAACAGAAGCGATAAAGGAATACTTCAAGATAAGAGATCAGATTGCATCCACAGGCGTTGAAAACTTATTTGTTAATTTAAATGGAAATCAATTAACAAGACAAGGTGTCTGGAGAATAGTAAAAGAATATTCTCATAAAGCAGGTATTAAGAAGGAAGTTAACTTAAACACATTTAGGCACTCTTTCGCAGTTCATTTATTACAAAATGGTGCTAATGTTAGAGCTGTACAAAAGCTTTTAGGAAACCAAGTGTTAACTTATATGGACACATATTATGAAATAATAAACAATGACAAAATAAATATTGTATATAAAAACTCTCACCCTAGAGCATAATAATAACAACTAAGAAATAATTTTTTATAATATACCTAAGCAGGAGGGAAAGTCTTATGAGAATGTACGATGTAATATTAAAGAAAAGAAAAGGTTTAGAATTATCTAAAGAAGAAATAGAGTTTTTTGTAAAAGGATTTACAGAAGGAGAAATACCAGATTATCAAGCTTCAGCACTACTTATGTCTATATTTTTTAATAAAATGAATAAAAGAGAAACCGCAGATTTAACTATGGCTATGGTTAATTCAGGAGATAGAATTGATTTATCATCTATAAATGGAGTAAAAGTAGATAAGCATTCAACTGGAGGGGTTGGTGATAAAACTAGTATTTGTTTAACACCATTAGTTGCATCACTTGGAGTTCCAGTTGCGAAGATGTCAGGAAGAGGTTTAGGGCATACTGGAGGAACTATAGACAAATTAGAAGCTTTTGATGGATTCTCAGTAGAGCTTTCTGAAGAAACTTTTATTAATAATTCTAATACAATAGGAATAGCATTAACAGGTCAAACAGGAAACATTGCGCCAGCTGATAAAAAAATATATGCTCTTAGAGATGTTACTGCAACTGTAGATAATATGTCTTTAATTGCATCAAGTATAATGAGCAAAAAGATTGCTTCAGGAGCAGATGCTATAGTATTAGATGTAAAGGTTGGAGATGGAGCCTTTATGAAAACCCCAGAAGATGCAAAGGCCTTGGCAAGAGAAATGGTTGACATAGGAAAATCTGTTGGTAGAAAAACTATAGGAGTAATTTCTGATATGGATCAACCTTTAGGGTATGCAATTGGAAATTCACTTGAAGTTATAGAAGCCATAGAACTATTAAAGGGAAATGGTCCAAAGGATTTATTAGAATTAACATTAACTTTAGGTAGCTATATGCTTATTTGTGGTAATAAAGCAAAGAGCTTTGAAGAAGGTAAAGCATTATTATTAGAAAATATAAATAATGGAAAAGGATTAAAAAAGTTAAAAGAGTTTGTTAAGGCTCAATTCGGAGATGCAAGCTTTGTAGATGATGCTAATAAATTCCCTAAAGCTAAACATATTGTGGAAGTTAAATCTACGCAAAGTGGTATTATATCAAAAATAAATGCAGAAGAGTTTGGATTAATAGCAATGGAACTTGGAGCAGGAAGAGAAACTAAAGAAAGTATAATAGATCTATCTGTAGGAATAGTTTTAAATAAAAAAAGAGGAGAAGAAGTAAAAGAGGGGGATATACTAGCTTATATTCATAGTAATGATGAAAGTAATATAGAGAAAGCTAAGAATGATATAATAAATAATATTCTTATATCTGATAAGCTAGAAAATGAGATTCCTTTAATTTATGATATAGTAGAATAAATTAAAAATATGATAAGAAGAATTTAGTTCTTTTTGTCATATTTTTATTTTTATTGGTAATAATAAGCTTGAAGGGAGGCAATATAATGAATAAAAAAATTATAAATAAAGTTGTTGCAATTGTTTTAAGCTTATTATCTATATCTTCAATTACTGTAAAAGCAGATATAAAGCCATATGATAATTCAGTAGAAACTTATGAAGAGTGGACTATGGAGGTTCTTAGTGATGAAGGAATAAATGTAGATGCAAGGTCTGCATTATTAATAGAGCCAACTACAGGAAAAATGCTTTATGAAAAAAATATTGATGAAAAATTTGCACCAGCATCTGTAACAAAAATAATGACTATGCTTTTAACTATGGAGGCTATTGATAGTGGAGAAATCTCATTATCTGATAAAGTAACTTGTAGTGAAAATGCTAAAAAAATGGGTGGAAGCACTATGCTTTTAGATACAGGTGAAATTAGAACAGTAGAGGAATTATTAAAAGGTGTTGCTATTGCATCAGGTAATGATGCTGCAGTAGCGTTAGCAGAATATTTAGGTGGAACTGAATCAGCTTTTGTAGATATGATGAATAAAAGAGCTAAAGAATTAGGTATGAATAATACTACATTTAAAAATTGTAATGGCTTACCAATAGAAGGACATTTATCTACTGCTAGAGATATATCAATTATGTCTATGGAGCTTCTAAAGCATCCAACAATTTTAAAATATTCAGGAATATATATGGAAACTATATCAGAAGGAAGAAAATCTCCTATAGAATTAGTTAACCATAATAAGCTTGTTAGATTTTTTGAAGGTTGTGATGGATTAAAAACAGGATATACTGAGGAAGCAAAATATTGTATTTCTGCAACTGCAACAAGAAATGGAGTTAGAATGCTATCTGTAATTATGGGAGCACCAACATATAAGGTTAGAAATAGAGATGCTGGTATGCTTTTAAATCATGGCTTTTCTAAATATGAAGGTAAAAAGGTCTTATCTAAAGATGAGGATGTAGAAAATATATACTTAAGTAAGCAAACAGATAAATTATTAGTTGCTAAAGCTAAAGATGATTTAGTAGCGGTAGTTCCAAAAGGAACAAATGCAGAGTTAGAAAAGAAAATAGTACTAGATGAAGTTAAGAAAGAATACAAACAAGGTGATATAGTAGGTAAATGTGAAGTTTATCTAGGAAATGATAAAATTGGAGAAGTAGAATTATACTCAGATAGAGATATTAAGCTAGGTGGTATATTTGAAAACTTTAAATTTAATATGAAGAATATGTTTAAAAAAGGAATATAGTAAAAGGGGATTTTTAATAATCCCCTTTTATAATGTAAAAAATGTTGTTCTTTACTATTAAAATTGATATTATATATTGGAAAGAAACTAGTATTATCAAAGAGGAATGATAGTTATGGAAATGCCAAAAGTAAAAGTAGCAAATTTTGAGGGCCCATTTGATTTATTGCTACATTTAATTAAAAAAAATGAAATGGATATTTATAATGTAGAAATATATAAAATAACTACTCAGTATTTAAAATTTTTAGATGAAATGAAAACTATGGATTTAGATATAACATCAGAATTCATAGTAGTTGCAGCTACACTTATAGAAATAAAATCTAAAAAGCTACTACCAAATATTAAGGTTTCTGAAGAAAATGAAGAAGATATAGAAAAGAATCTTATGGAAAAGCTTATAGAATATAAGAAAATAAAGGGAGCGGCACTATTTTTAAGAGAAAAGTATATAAATTCTGGAGATGTATATACAAAAAAGCCAGAAATAATAGAAGAAATTAAGAATGATAAAAAAGATGAAGATATATTTAAAAATATAACAATAATAGATTTATACAATATTTATAATTCTTTATTAGAAAACTTTCTTATGAAACAAAATAAAGAAAATATAATTCAAAGAAAGATATATGTAGATAAGTATAAAATTGAAGATAAGATGGACGAGCTTTTAATTAATATACAAAATAATAAAATTATTAAGTTTAGAGATGATATAATAAATAAAAGCGAATGCAAATTAGAAGTAGTAGTAACATTTTTGGCATTATTAGAGCTAATAAAGCTTAGAATGGTAAAGGTTTATCAAGATGAGAGCTTTAAGGATATATTAATAGAAAGAAGGAAGTTAGATGAATAATATTGAGGTTAAACAATATGAATTTGAAGAAGTTTCATCAAAACCTAAAATTAAGTCTATAATTGAAGGTTTGTTATTTGTTAGTGGAGAGCC
Organism: Clostridium sp. LS3; assembly: GCF_055330225.1. Lineage (NCBI taxonomy): Bacteria > Bacillati > Bacillota > Clostridia > Eubacteriales > Clostridiaceae > Clostridium > Clostridium sp. LS3. Next base: position 2,239,130 of record NZ_CM143921.1, on the reverse strand, counting down.
ATTAACAATTAAAGAATTAAGTAATTCTATAGAAGCTTTACCTAAAGTTATCTCTAGTATATTAAATGAAATGATTTCAGAATATGAAGATGAAAAAAGGGGAATAAAGCTAATATCAATAAATGGAGAGTATCAATTAGTGACTAAAGCAGAAAATGGCGAATACATACAAAAGTTACTAAAAAAGAATAAGAGACAATCTCTTTCACAGGCTTCTTTAGAAAGTTTATCAATAATCGCATATAAGCAACCTATTACAAGAGTAGATATAGATGAAATAAGAGGAGTAAAATCTGAAAGCGCACTTCAAAAGCTATTAGAGAAAGATTTAATTAAAGAAGTAGGAAGATTAGAAGTTCCAGGAAGGCCAATATTATTTGGAACTACAGAGGAATTTTTAAGGCAATTTGGATTAAAGGAATTAAAGGAATTGCCAGCTTTAGATTTATATTCAGATAGTGAAGAAGAAGCGATAGAAATGATGAATAATATAATTGATGAAATATAAGATATATTTTAGGTTAAATCCTAAAATATATCTTATAAGCTTCTAACTTAAATTATTAGAAGAGGAATCACTTTCGTCAACTTTAATAGAATCATAGCAATTGTCTTGAACAGTATTATTTAAATCTTTATTTTTTTTCTTATCATTATTAATAAAACCTTTAATCATATCAAGAACTTGTGGAACAGAATCTACTATTCTATCATATGTACAGTTTTGATCAACAGGTAAAAGCCTTACGGCATCATCTCTAAGAACTAAAAAAGCAACTGGTTTAACTGTAACACCAGCACCTGATCCACCACCAAAAGGATGTTTAGCATCTTTATCAGGAGCAGGCTTACATTGGCTTCCAAACTCGCTACCACCAGATGCAAATCCAAATGTTACCTTTGAGATAGGAATAATATAGCTACCATCACGTGTTTCAACTGCTTCACCAATAACAGTGTTTACATCTATCATATCTCTTAGGTTTTCCATGGTACTTTTCATTAAATTTTCAACAGGATGTTCATTTGACATAATTAATCTCCCTCTTCGGGAGTCACCTCCTTAAATTCAAAAGATATATATATTAAATATAATATATATATAATATTAGCAACATTAAAGTAAAATATACTATTTATATCAAAATATAGAATTTCAGTATTAAATTTAGGTTTAATGTCTAAATTTACTCCTTTAACTTTAAAAGGTTTATCTAAGATTAGATTTAAAACAGTAGGAATATTACAAATTAGCCCATAAATGATTGCACAAGAAGCAGAATCTTCTACGCCGAATTCTAGGGTTCCATTTATTTTCATTAAAGGTTTAAATTTATTAGTTGAGATATTATTATATAAACTTTTAATTGATAATCTTTTATTAAGTTTCTTATGTTTTAGGGAGGAGGAGTTAATGGTCTTCTTATCTTTACAATTTACTTTAGATTTTTCCTTATTCTTTAAATTATGTTTATTAATAAAATTTTTGAAAAATTTATTTTCAATTCCTTTATTAGAAGAAAACATATTTAAGTTAAATAGTTTAAATTTAAATATATTTTCACTAAAGATAAATTCAAATTTTAATGGTATAGGAATAATAAGTAATAAAATTATTATTAAAAGTATCAATATTAAAGCCATTTGTAAACTCCTATCTATATGATTGTAATAATTACCATAATAAAAAATATAAAAAATAGTAAAAATAGTGTTTAAAAAATATCTTTTGGAACAAACTACTTATAGATGGTTAACATAGAGGGTGATTTTTATGAAAGTTTTAAAAAAAGTTATTTTTACTATTTTATTAGTATTATTGACAACAGAATGGAATATTTATTCAGTAAAAGCATTTATTGAAGACTATGAAGATATTAATAATGAAAGCTCAGAAACGATAGAGGAAGATTTTGTAGATATAGATGGAAATAAAGTAAACACTAAAATTCCATTGAGAGTATCTGCAAGAAATGCTATAGCTATTGATGCAGAAACAAGGCAAGTCTTATGGGACCAAAATGGATACGAAATTGTTCCAATGGCGAGTACCACTAAAATATTGACATCCCTTGTAGCTATAAATTATGGAGATTTAGATAAAAAAGTAACCATCAGTAAAAATGCTGCATCTATTAGGGGTTCAACTGTAGGATATAAAGCTGGTGAAGAAGTGACAATGAGAGAATTGTTATTTGGGCTTATGTTTAAATCAGGAAATGATGCTGCTATTGCAATAGCAGAAGATATAGGTGGCTCAGTTGAAAAATTTTCTAATATAATGAATGATTTTGCAAAAAGTCTAGGAGCTATAGATTCACATTTTGAATCACCACATGGTTTAGATAGCTTAAAGCACTATTCTTCAGCATATGATTTAGCTCTTTTAACATCTAAAGGTATGGAAAACGAAATTTTTAGGGAAATCGTAGGAGAAAAGGTTATATCTAAAGATAAATATAATTTTACAAGAGATTATCAAAATATAAATAAAATATTACATAGAATACCAGGAGCAAATGGCGTTAAAACCGGATATACAGGTGGTGCTGGAAAGTGTTTAGTTTCATCTGTAAACTATAATGGTAGAAATATCATAATAGTGGTATTAAATTGTGCTGATAGGTGGAATCAAACAGAAAAAATATTCAATTATATAACTAGTGCTAATACCTTTGAAAATATATCTAATAAAGATATTCTAGAAAAGGAAGGGTTAGCTGGACTAGGTAATATAGTAGAAAATAGTGATATTACTTATGGATATAAAGAAAAGGATGTAGTTGAAGTAGAAGTATTTAAAAGATGTATGGATATTGAAAATGGTGATATTTTAGGAAAAATTTCAATAAAAGATGAGAAAAAAGAAAAAAGTAAATTCCCATTAATAAGCAATGTAAATATGAGTAAAGAGGAATTTGAAAAGATAATCTTTAATAAAGAGTAAAGCTAAATAGTATAAATAATAAGAGTAAGGTAAGTTATATTATATATAATTTACCTTATTTTTGTATTTACAAATATATTGTAACAAAATAAAAAATAAAAAATAATCTATTATTATGTAAGAAATTCGCTAGGAGATTTAAATGATTAAAGAAGCTGTAGATTGTATAGATGCAGGAACGGAGTATTGCCCTTGCCATCTAGCAGAATCAAATGAATGTATACTTTGCTCTCAATTACAAGGAAGTTGCTTTTGTGACTGCCTAAATTGGAACGGAGTATGTATATATCATGAATTTATTAATAATGGATCCAAGCCAAAGGAAGGGAGAAAAACATATAATTGTTTAGTTGAAAAAAAGATTCTTTATCAGCGAGATGTTCTTCTAATTAAATTTAAGGTTCCACATAAATTAGCAATTGACTTGGTTAAGCCAGGAAGTTTTATTTTTATAAGAACTAACGAAAATATATACTTCGATGTACCTATATCAATATTAGAATCAAATATTGAAACAAATATTGTAACTATAATGATAGAAATAAGAGGAATAAAAACAAAGAAGTTATTAGACATAGAAGAAGGTGGGGAAATAACTATTAGGGGACCATATTGGAATGGTGTATTTGGATTAAAAAATTTAAATAAACAGGTAAATAATAATGTATTAGTTATAGCTAGAGGTATTGGTATGGCCCCAATGATACCAGTAATAAGAAAATTATCATTAAGTAATAATAATATAAATTTAATTTTAGATAAAGCACCATATGAAGATAATTATGTTAAAGAATTTTTAAATGAATATAAATTAAATGTAATTGAACAATCTGTAATAGATAGAGGAGAGTTAACAGATGAAGCAAAAGTAAGTATAAGGTCTGCTATAAAAGAAAAAAATGTAGGATATATTCACATAGCTGGAGCAGATATATTGACTGTTAAAATGATAGATTATTTAGATACAATTGGAGGAGAGGATATAAAATTATCTTGTTGCAATAATATAAAAATGTGTTGTGGTGAAGGTGTATGTGGAAGCTGCACTGCAAGATTTTCTGGACACAGAGTAAAACGTTTTTGTAAGGTCCAAGCTGATCCAAGAAATGTGTTTGAAGGGAGAAGATTTATATGATAAAGACAATAATAGTTGGAGGAGGCTGGGCAGGATGCGCAGCTGCTATTACAGCAAAAAAAGCAGGAGCAGAAGTACATTTATATGAAAAGACTGATTTATTGCTAGGCCTTGGAAATGTAGGCGGAATAATGAGAAATAATGGAAGATGGACAGCTTCAGAAGAATTAATTGAACTTGGTGCTGGAGATTTAATAAATATAGTAGATAATACTTCAAGGCATAAAGATATAGAGTTTCCAGGTCATAAGCATGCAACATTATATGATGTAAATTTGATTGAAGGTAATGTAAGTAACTATTTAGAGGAACTAGGTATAAATATTCATATAGAAAGTAGAGTTACTGACGTTAAGATAGAAGGATCTAGAATACAGGGAATTTACCTTAGTGATGGCACTTACGAAGAAGGAGATGTATTTATTGAAACTACAGGAACAACAGGCCCAATGGGAAACTGTTTAAGATACGGAAATGGATGTTCAATGTGCATTTTAAGATGTCCAGCTTTTGGACCAAGATTAAGTATAAGTGAAAGATGTGGAGTATCAGATATACAAGGTGAAAGAGACGAAGATAATTTGGGAGCTATTTCAGGATCCTGTAAATTAGCAAAAGAAAGTTTATCGAAAGACATAGTAGAAACGTTAGATAAAACAGGTTGTGTCATTTTAGAAGTACCAAAAGAGGATATAAACTATGATAAGCTTAATGCAAAGGTTTGTCAGCAATATGCTTTAAAAGAATTTGCAGAAAATATAATACTTCTTGATACAGGACATGCTAAGCTAATGACTACCTACTACCCTTTAAAGAAGTTAAGAAAAATAAAAGGATTAGAAAAAGCAAAATATGTAGATCCATATGCAGGTAGTAAAGGGAATTCAATAAGGTATTTATCAGTAGCTCCAAGAACTAATGATTTAAAGGTTAAAGGAGTAGATAATTTATTTTGTGCTGGAGAAAAAAGTGGTCTGTTTGTAGGACATACAGAAGCAATATGCACAGGTAGCTTGGCAGGACATAATTCTGTAAGGCTTGCAATGGGAATACCTCTATTAATTTTACCAGGATCTATTGCAATAGGAGATATAATATCTTTTGCAAATGAAAAAGCAGGAACAAGAGAAGGTAGAAAAAATAGATATACTTTTGCAGGAGCTGAATATTTTAAGAGAATGAAGGAAATCGGATTATACACTATTAATAAAGAAGAAATTAAAGATAGAATTAAAAAAGTTAATTTAGATGGAGTATTTAGTCAAAGATTAATATAAAGGATTATTAAGATAAAGTATAAAAAATATCTAGGAAGGACATCTGTAAAAAGGTGTCCTTTAAAATAGAGTATATTCAATATTAATTTTACTTAAAACGAGGTGCAATCCTTAATATAATTTCGTACAAAGCAGCAAGATACTAAGAATAAGTGAAAAGTATAAACAAAGGCCAAGTGAGATCATGGGGATATCAAATACTCACTTGGATTTTTGTTTTGATGAAGCATGTGAATATATTTTATCTATGAAAACTTTTAAAGAAGTTGAAAAGGGTGGCAATTTATATAAATAGGAAAGTTAGATTAAAGGACCTCAGTGGAATGATATAGAAAAGGAAAAAATAAAGCAAATAAATAATAGTGAATTGGTAAAAGAGATGAAAAAAATCTTGGAAATATAACTAAATCATATAGTTAGATTCCTAGCATTAAATGGATAATTATGGTATATTTTATGAAGGGAGGAGATTATATGAGGAGAGTATTAATATTTAGTCTGTTATTATTTAGTCTGTTATTCTATGGATGTGATAAGGAAGAAATCAAAAAGTTACCCATGGAGGAATCTATAAAAAAAGTTTATGAACAATATAATCCAGAGGAAAAGTATGATGTTGGTGATAAGGTAGAAGTAAAAGGTAAAATTAAGGAGATTAAAACTAATAATAATTCTACTTATTTTTACGAAATTGAGAGTTCTATTTACGGGTATGATGTTATTGTGCAGTTAAAAAATAATATAATAACTGAAGATGCTGAAATTGGAGACTATATTACTTTAAATTGTATGATAGATTCATTTAATAATTCAACATTTCCTGATGCAGAGGCAATAGTATATTATGAGAATACAAGTCAATCTAAACCTAATGAACCAAAACCGAGTGAAGTTATTGTACAGGAAAAGTTAACTCTAGAAGAAAGTAAAGAAGAGCTAGCAAATATTAAAGATAGTATAACAAATGAAGAAGGTAAGGTTGAGTATATATCTGGTGGAATAGAAAGTGGATTAATACCGATAACTATAAAGATGAAGGATGCTAACGGAGAAATTAAAGATACTACAATAGATGTTTATGAAATGAAATTTGTTACAAGAAACAATACATCTCATAGGGTGTATATTAGTATTGAGAATATAGGTAGCAAACATACTTATCAAAAAGGAGATGGCATCTATTATGATATTAAAAAAGATAGTATTCTAAATAAAGCTTGGTATATTGGTGAGAATAAGGAAGTATTGTACTTAATTTTAATTGAATAAATAAATCAAAAAAGAATTCTTGATATTCAAGAGTTCTTTTTTGATATCTCAAATTAAGAAAAAAAGGGGAAATATATTATGGAGACTACAATTATAGTTGATACTATTTGGGTATTTCTTTCAGGTATTTTAATACTTTTTATGAATTTAGGTTTTGCAGCTGTTGAAGCAGGGTTTGCAAGATCAAAGAATACAGTTAATATTTCATTAAAAAACTTTATTGTATTTGTAGTTTGATCATTAGGACTTATGCTGCTTGGATGGGGATTTATGTTTGGTGGAGAGAATCCTTTTATAGGAACTCAAAATCTATTTATTTTAGGTAATTCTGATTTATCTTTTTATAATGAAACATTAACATCATTATCTACTATTACAAAAATTAATTAAAAAGGATATTAATAAAAAAAATCCCTATAAAAAGGGATTTTCTATTAATATGTTTTTAATATAAGAAATTTAATATTCTAATTATTTGCTTTTAACATATTCATGCATTGGTTTAACAAGGTAATGATTTACAGGAAGCTTTTCAGTAGTGATATATCCAGCTTCAGCATCAATTAACATAGGAATTCTATTAACAAGAGTAGCACATGTTAATTCTACTGTTGCAGGTCTATCAACTTTAATTGATGTTTCAGGTTCGCCTTCAAATGTCCAATCATTTTTATCAAAATCATCAGGACCATAAACATAACCTTGACATTGAGTTTCTAAAGTTATTCCTTCTTCAGTTTCAGTTGTAACAATGGCTGACATTCCAGTTGCATCTCCAGCTTTAACAGTCATATCTAATGTTGAAGAATACAAATCTTCTCTATGTGTCATAGGAATACATTTTTGAGTTTGTGATTTTATAGTTAATCCTAACTGACTACATAACCATCCATTTTGGTTCCACATATAAGAAGGAACAACTTTACCGTTCTTAATTGCTTGTGCAGTTTCCTCATGATTTAATCCATTATAGTTACCAATTTCTTTTTTAAATTTTTCAATAGAAAGACCAGCTCCATGACCTTCTGCAAGAGCAATTCCGTAATCTTCTACATTATAGCTGCTAACGCCTCTTATTTTAGTAATTTTATGCATTGACCCTGCTAAAGTTGTAATTAAACTTCCCCAATACATATCAGGATATCCACTTCCACATAATGTACAACCGTTTTTCTTTGCAAGTTCATCTAATTCTTTTGTAATATCATAAGATGAGTTCCAAGGATACAAGGCTTCTTCGCAAGTACTGATAGCATTTACACCATTTTCAGCACAAACTGTAAATGCAGGTTTTAAATCTTCCATAGTTGATCTTGTAGAGATAATGCAAACATCAGGTTGAGTTTCCTTTAACAATTTATCAGCTTCTTCAGCGCTGTCTACCTTTACACCGAGTGGCTCCATATCTAATAGCTCACCAAGATCTTTTCCAATTACTTCTGGATTTAAATCTAAGGCACCAACAAGCTCTCCACCATGTTCTAATACATACCTCATAAGATATAAACTCATTTTTCCACAGCCATATTGAACTACTTTCACTTTATTTTCCATTAAAATTCCCTCCTAATATTAAAAAATTGAATTTTCTGATTTCATTATAAAGCTTATAGTAAGTATAAAGTCAAATAAATTGTTAAATTTTTTACATTCTAGGAATTAACATATGTGTAAGAGTTAATAAGCTTGATGATTTGAATCTTTATGTTTTATAATATAAGTATATTAATTTGGAAAGATTATACTATAGTATAAGGTAAGGCATATATATGAGTGAGAATTATTTAACAATAGGACAAATGGCAGAATTAAACCATGTATCAACTCAAACACTACGTCTTTATGATAAAAAAGGATTGCTAAAGCCAGAGTATCAAGACCCAAAAAACGGCTATCGCTATTATCATATAGCTCAAAGCGATGAATTAGACTTAATTCATACCATGAAAATATGTGGAATGACCTTAGAACAAATTCATAAACAGCTTACCCAATCATCTCAAGAAGATCTTTACAAATCTCTTATGGAGCAAGATAAAAAGCTAAGCAAAGAAATTAAGCAGCTTACAAGAAGTTTATGTACTATAAGGCGGTTTACATCAAATCTAAGTCGTCTAAATTCTATTCCGCCTATAGGAAAGATAGTATATGAGTATTTACCTGAAAGAAGAATAGATACCTTTACTTCAGATATTGATTTTTTTGAAAAGGGATATTCAGGGTATGAGAAAATGCTAAGAGAATTTAAAAGCTATATGATTAAAAATGGATTACCACTTTCATACTTCTTTAATGCAGGAACACTTATTGAAAAAGATGATTTTATAAGACAAAAATTAAAATCAGAGAAAGTATTTATATTTGTAGATGACGATTATCCTATAAGCAAATCTAATCGTGTTTTACCTGAAAATATGTACATAACAATTTATGCAGATGATACAATACAAGAATACCAATATGCAAAACAAATATACTCTGAAATTGAAAAATCGGGGTATGAAATAGCCGGAGAATATCTTTGTGAAGTTATTTTATATACTCCGTATAATAAAAAACGAAATAAATCCATTAAATACAAAATACAAGTCCCAATTACACACAAAAATAGAGATTAGGAAAAGGATTTAATATAGGAGTAATTAGATGAGGTTTTAAAAATAGATCTTAAAAATAGGCTATTAGCTAAGTAGGCAATAAAAATAAAATTAAAAAGTTAAATATTGACAAGTAATATTTGGTATGATATTATAACGATATTAAAAAAAGAGAGCAGAGACGTTCTTAAAAAGAACGTCTCTGCTCTCTTTTTATTTAGAAAAGACCAGCTAATAATAGTCAAGTAAAATTTTAAAAAATATTTTTAATAAAAAAGAGCATGACAAATAAATCATTTCGAAACACGAATGATTACAAAATATGGATATATTAAGCTACGTTATTTATAGATTTATTTTCTTTACTAAGTGGTTGAAGCCATTAACATCATGCTTTATTCGAAAAGACTTCTTGTAAATATCTCCGTTAGGCGCAAGTATTGTAACATATGAAAAATCTGCTGAAACATCAATACCTACTGTAGGACTATTAAAAAATTTAGACATTGTATATATCTCCTTTAAATTTAGTTTAGAGATAGAATAGAAATTCCAACCTATCAGTTAGTCTATAACCTTGTTTGTGACACGGGTAATTCCCAAAGGGAAACCCAACCAGCTAAACATAGAAATCTACCTGATGGAATGATACGCTTTCTTACGGGTATTAGCCTATAAAGCTTCCCAGGGGGGATACATCTATCCTCTATTCAGGAGTTATTATATTAAAATATATTTAATTTGGTTAGGTCCCTAATAGGGATTTAGATAGAAAACTAATATTACAAAAGATATGCGTTTCGCATCGTAAGATGCTAGACGGGATAAATATTAAAATAGGAATAATAAAATAATGATGTGATGTAATATTCGTTAGAATAATATAAGTTTTCTATTAAATGTTATAACTACATCATACAAGGGGGGAGAGTATGTGTTAAGTGCAGGGCAAGCAGTTGCTTACTTAACTTTAGTAAAATAGATGCAAGAAAATTTGAAAAAATATGAATAGGAAATAATTGTTAATATAGTGTATAATATATTTATCATGTATTATAGGGGTATGATTATGAAGAAATTTATATTAAGTTTAACTATTATTTCAATTATTACTTTAGTTGGATGTAATAGTAATACGTCTGAATCTAAAATTAAAGATTTAGAAAGTGAAATTACATCTTTAAAAGAGGAAGTTAAAGAAAAAGACGAATTAATAGCAAGTTTACAAACAAATAATAAGCAGGAAAAGGAGATAACAGAAGAATCAGCTAATTATCTTTCTGAGGGAGAAGTATTTATTACCAAAAGTGAATTAGGAGAATATGAATTTAGAGTCTTAGAAGCTAATTACATAGCACCTAGACAGGGAGATCCTAAGTCATTTGTGCAAATAGTTTGGGAAGTCAATAATATATCTTTTAATGGAAGAGAAGAGAATCCAAGCGGGAAGAAAATTGATGAAGGTTTTTGTCAAGTAGGAGTAGATGCTTTAAAAGTTAAAGATGATGATAATTATATTCTCGATAGCTCTAGTTCAGCATATGAAAATGAACATTCAAATGAATATCAGAAAGTTTATAAAGGTGAAAAGGTAAAGCAAAAATATATATGGGGGTTAAATGAAGATAATACTGATTATGTATATGTATCTTTCCCAAGAATGGAAAACAAAGAATATAAATTAAAAATTAATAGATAAAGCTAGATTAAAGAATCACTTATGTGGTTCTTTTTTGTGTGTTCAAATTTGAAAAAAGGGGTGAATATGTGATAAATGCAGGTCAAGCTGTTGCGTATTTAACTCTAAATTATAATGCATTTCAAATGGGATTAAAAGTGCTTATCAGGAATTAACTACATTTATGAATAATAGTGAAAAGGCAGGGACAAGAGTACAAGCATTAGGTGGAGCTATGACGAGTGTATGAAATATGATGACTAAGACATTTACTGTGCCTTTAGTTCGTGCAGGGACAATGCTTACTAAATTTTCTATGGATTTAGAAGCAGGATTAGCAAAGAGTAGTACAGTTGCAGATGAAACAGAAGTGTCTATGGGAGATATGGGAAAGGCTGTAACTAACTTAAGTAACGAGACAGGAATAAATAAAAGAATTTAGTTTAGATGGGATTATTGAAGCTTATAAAAAAGAGAGCATTTATGTCTTGAAAACATCGGGTTTAGTTTTAATGCAACTTTCAGACTATATAAAGGGATTATTGGAATATATTTGTAAAAATGTTATTATAGTAGTAAACTGTATTTATTAATGCTATGAACGGGAGTGAGTAAATTGTACGTTAAAGAATTATCTGAAGAGGAAAAAAAAGCACTAAATAAAAGATTTAAAAAGATAAAAGAGTTGCAAGAAAAAGGCATATGTTTCTCATGTCATAACTTCAGTACAGGAGATATATTCCCTGATGATGGCTTAATTTTTTATGAGGATGAAAAGGTGCGATGCCAATTTGAAAAATACCCAAGAGCAACTGGACATACAATTATTGTAGCAAAAGAACATTATGAAGACATTTCTGAAATGCCTCTTGAATTAGGGGTACATATATTAAAAATATCAGATGCAATAATTAAACTTCATAAAGAAATTATAGGTGCAGAAAAAGTATATATGTGTACAATATGTGATGGTAAAAGAAATCATTTACATTTTCAGCTTTTTCCTCGATTAAAAGGAGAGACCATAGGCTTTGGAAATTTTGCCAGAGAAGAGGGAATTATTATGGATTATCATGAAACAGTAGAACTTTATAGGGATAGACTGAAAGGAAGTATACTATAGATTGCGTAATAGTAAACTTAATTACTTTACAATATAAATTAGGAATTTATCGAGAACCTAGTGTACAAATAAAAATTTATATAAAAGGAGAATATTATGATTACTTTACTTAATCCTGCCAGTTTTGTGCTTGGTTTAATTTCTTGGATACTTCCTGTTGTTAATATTATGCGATACAAAAAGAATGACAATAGAAATTGGGGTGTTCTTTCAACCATAAGCCTGAGTGCTTGTGCTATTTCGCTATTTTTTCAGATCCTTTATACTAATCATCTGGTTAATATTTGGGATTGGACTGCTCTCATGGATATAACGAATTCTTTAGTGTTTGTCGCATCAGTTCTTATTGTTATTACCATTATATTAAATGCAATTACTCTGATTGTATATCGTGGCAGAACAGCAAAGTAGGATGTCAAATTCCAGTTTACAATGTTGAAATAATTAATTCATAATGCAAAAAGGATTAACTCATATTGCGATAAAGAAAGGTTAGCAGTTTAGCTGACCTTTTGATCTATGATTTTATCCTAAATTTCATAATGAAAATGCTTATGCTCTTTGGTTTTAAGTATAAATATATATAAGGATTATTGGTATTAATTTGTAAATTATGCTAATATAAGAATAAATGATTAATAAGTAATTATAATTTATTGATTATTAATAAGTTAATGTTTTATAATGGAAAATTTAAAATGGTTGCCTTAATATTATTAGGAGGCAGTATATGTATGATACTTCTAGTAAATAATATAGTGTCTATTTTACATAAAGTTAGAGATGGAAAAGATACTAGTAAGAGTATATTTATTTGTTGTATAACTCTTATATACTTATGGGTTAGCACAATATTTTTAAGTGCTTCTTAGTAGTTATTGAAAATAATATATAAAGGAGTATTTTGAATGGAAATTAGCATTATTATTGCCACTATTATTAATTTGACTCTATTAATTGCCATAATAATATTATTATATAAAGCCATAAAAGGTATTAAAAGTTTTATTAATAAAAATAAAGAGTTAAATAAAAAAATAGATATTATTTTAAGTGAAATGGACAAAAAAGATAGCAAATAAAAAATAAATTATTTTGTTATATCAATAGTAGCTAAATATAGAATCTTAATTAATGATTCATCGTTAGGAAAAAAAGTATGCCATAAATGTCCATAAAAATTGTAATGGACAGCCTTAAGGGCATACTTTAAAATTTCTATATTTTATTCTAGAATATCAAATTCATAGCCATTGTCTTTAAAAATTTTAATTATTCCTGGCAATGCTTGAACGGTGGTTTTCTTAGTCATACAATCATGCATAAGTACAATTGCTGGATTTTTTAGATTGCCATCTTTATCTTTAATCTCTTTTAGAACATTATTACATAGTGTACCTGAAGATATATTATTACCATGAGCATCTCCAGAGTCTACATTCCAATCATAACAATGTATACCTTGTTCTTCTAATTTAATAATTATATTTTTAGTAAAATCTTTTCCACGAGCACTTCTAACTATAGTATTTTTTGATCCACCAGGAAATCTAAAGGCAGTGCTTGGACTTCCTGTTATTGATTTTATAAAATCTTGTTGCTTGTTAAAATCTTTAAAAAATGCTTCTTCAGATGTATAAACATATTTGAATTCATGATTATATGTATGATTACCTAGAGCATGGCCTTCATCATAAATACGTTGAACAATTGCATTATGACTTTCTATATAAGGATGAATAATAAAAAAGGTTGCTTTAATATTATTTTCTTTTAATATATCTAAAATCTTTGGAGTATTTTTACTAGGTCCGTCATCAAAGGTCAAATATACAACCTTTCTATTAGAAGAAATATCGGAAGGTGTATCAACTAATATTTCTTTACTACTATAACAAGAAGTAGTTTTTAAAAAGTTAAATCCTATTATGATAATTGAAGTAAGGAATAAAGTTTTACTAAACTTACTTAATATATTTCTCAAAATATACCCCTCCTTATTTTTAAACATATTAGTATTTTTATCATAACTATTGTAATTATACCTTCCATATATTGATAAGAATTTTCTATACATAGTAAAAGTAATGATAGTTGATGATATGAAGAGTTACAAAATGAAATAGGTAATGGCTAGTTGTAAAATCAAATTGAACTAAATAAAAAAATCCATAGAATTACTTTCCGCGTTAAGATTAAGTCGCGAAACAAATTGAGATTGCAATTTATAAAAGATAAAATATTAAGTCTATTAATATTTTTAAAAGTATATATTATTTTGTTTATTTTAAAAATATTAGAAAAATAATGAAATATTTTCTTATTATATGCGACTTAATTAATGAATACGATAAATTTTTCGTAAGGAAGGAGGATTATATGATTGATCAATCTAATTTCATTAGTGAATTAAAAAATAAAAATGAAGAAGCACTAACTTTCGTCATTGAAGAATATGGGAATTATATATATAAAATTGCTTATCTATACTCTAATTCTTTAGAGTTAAGCGAAGAATGTGTAAATGATGTTTTGTTAAAGATATGGAAAGGAATAGATGGTTATAAGTATGATTCAACAGTTTTTAAAAAGTGGGTAGCTTCAATTACAAAATATTCATCTATAGACTTAATGAGAAAAGAAAAAAAGCATAATACTTCCACTGTATTAGATGAAAATTTGACTAAATGTACAGATAATATAGAGGACTCATTAATAACAAAGGAAGAATTAACAGTTGCAACGAAGTTTATGGAAAGCTTAAATGATGTAGATAAAAAGATTTTTAAAAGTAGATTTCTAGAAAACAAAAACTCAAAAGAAATTGTTGAGAAATTAAATCTCACAGAAAACGCCATTAATTTAAGAGTCTTGAGGATGAGAAATAAATTAAAAAAATATATGTATGATTTGGAGGGCGAAGAATGAAAGATTATGAATTAATTGATATAGATGAAAATAGTCTACCTGATGTATCTTTAAGCCAAGAGCAAATAAATAAAATTAAAGCAACTATTACTTTTCATCTATCTATGTGTATTGAGAATAGTAAAGACCTAGATATTGATTACTCATTTAAAAATATTATTTCTGTCTATGATAGCTTAGGAAAAGAAAGAGACTTCACAATTCATGGTGTAAAATATGCTAAAGTATTTGAAAAACTCATTATTCCAGCTTTTGATAAAAAATATTCTCCAAGTGATGAAAATCTAATTTTTAAATACTTTGGTTCTCCTGGAGACTTTGTAGTAAGTTGGTCACCTCTTTGGAGCGATATGCTTCATTATTGTCAAATTTATATAACAAAGACTCATTTAATTATTTATTATTTTAACTATATTTTTAAGATGGTTAAAAGCTATGAAATCCCTATTGAGGAAATTAAAAATGTCACCTTTAAGAAAACTATTAATTTGTACTGGAATATAACTTGTGAATACTTGAAGATAGATATTAAATCTACTAATGATACTTTTCCTAGAGGCATAAATTTAGTAATGAAAAAAAATAATCTTGAATCATTGAATAATCTAAAAAATTCTTTAGTATCTCTTGGTGTATCAAATAATATTTATCATAGGAATAAGATATTTAAGTACTATTGGTATTTTATTTTTATGCTTACATTGCTAATAATATTGTATATGGTATGGTTGATTTTCTAATAATATTGTATATGGTTTCAAATGATCTTTATTAGCATAAACTTATAATTCTATTTTAAAATTTGCTGGAACTATTGCAATAATGGGATACATTATTAAATGTAAATTACCTGATAGTTCTAGTACTAATCATTATATATATTAAATGCAAAAGTTAATTGAGTGAATAAGAAAAGAGATGCTTCAATTTCTATAGAAATATCAAGTGTTTTTATAAAAAAAACTTGGGGAGAAATCAATAAAAAAAGCTTAACCACAGACTTTAAGGAGTTTCTGTGAATGCTAAGTTGATAAATAAAGATAATTCATAAAAATAAATTTTAATGAAGAAATTATAAGAAAATAAGGGTGGATGCAGTAATTTTGTATCCACTTTTCATATTAAATAATTGTATACGTTGTAAACTTTAGAAAAATAAATCTTTAATAGCAAAAACATCTCTTTTTTGAAGTTAGAAATTTAGCAAGCTTTTGTTCGTTACTTGTAAGATGATAATTTTTTCTATAAGCCATACAATAATCAATAGGCATTTTTAAATTATCAATAGTAATCTTTTTTAAAGTACCTCTTCTCAATTCATGGCGTACAGATGCTTCAGGAAGAAAAGATAAAGTTTTATTTCCTATAACACTAGCCTTTATTGATTCAATTGAATTTAATAGAAGAAGAATATTTAAATTATCTATGTTAATGGAATGTTTAGATAGTTCATTATTTAAGGTTTTATAAATTCCTGAATATTTATTTTTTAAAATAATTGGATAAGAAGGCAATTCTTCCAGTGAAATAGAATCAGGAGCTGACATATTACCTGATACTAATATAAGATCATCTGATATAATATTTATTGTATTTAGATTACTTGGCAATTCTATATTTTGAATTATAGCTAAATTAACGCTATGTGTAAGTAAATCTTCTAATATTTTAGTATGATTTTCTAGTTCCATTTGTATGTCAATATTAAAGTAAATTTCTTTAAAGGTATAAATACTACATGGCAGGATACTTTGTCCTATGCTATGGCAACATAAAAAATATAATTTATTATTTTTAATCCTCAATTCTTCTAAATTTTTCATTATATTATCTTCTAAAGCAAGCATACTACTTGCAGATTCATATAATATTTTACCAGCATCTGTTAATTCCACACCTTTATTGCTTCTATCTAATAGAACTTCTCCAATTTCTCTTTCTAAACTTTTTAATTGTCTACTTAATCCTGGTTGGGTTAGATGTAGTTCTATAGCTGCCTTTGAAATGCTATTACATTGTATGGTAGTATAAAATGCCCTTAAATACGTCAAATTCATTTGTTTCACCTCATAAGTTAGTTAATAAACAGTAGTTTAAATATACACCAAGTATCGAATTATAGCAAATAAAGTAAATTTATGTATAACATAATGTTATTTAGCATGATATTTTCGCATAATGCAACAGGAAAAAAGTATGATATAGTTAAACTATGATAAAAAATTAACAAAAATAATAAATCTAATTAAGGGAGAGATAAAGAAATGGGTAAAAAAATAGTTATTGTTGGTGGAGTTGCTGGTGGAGCTTCAGCAGCAGCAAGACTTAGAAGGCTAGATGAAAGTAACCAAATAATAATGTTTGAAAGAGGTCCTCACGTATCATTTTCAAATTGTTGTTTACCATATCATTTAAGCGGACAAGTAGAAGATAGTGAAGATTTAGTTTTAATGAGACCAGATAAATTCTTTAGCCAATATAGAATTGATGCTAGAGTTTATACAGAAGTTGTAGCAATATATAGAGATAAAAAAGAAGTTAAAGTAAGAAATGTTGTATCTGGAGAAGAATACACTGAAAGCTATGACAAGCTAATACTTTCACCAGGGGCAAAGGCTATAGTTCCTCCAATAAAAGGAATTGAAGATGTTAATGTATTCACAATAAGAAATGTTGTAGATATAGCTAAATTAAATAACTTTATTAAAGATAATAGATGCAAAAAAGTTTCTGTAATAGGTGGAGGATTCATAGGTGTAGAAACTGCTGAAAACTTAAAAGAAGCTGGATATGAAGTAACATTAATAGAAGCAATGGATCAAATAATGAGACCATTTGATTATGATATGGTTCAAGTTTTACATAAGGCTATGTATGATAATGGAATAAATTTAATAGTTGGAGATAAAGTAAGCTCTTTTAAGAAAGATACTATTGTATTAGAATCTGGAAAAACTATAAAAGCAGACGCTGTAGTTATGGCAATAGGGGTAGCTCCAGAAACAGACTTAGTAAAAGAAGCTGGATTAGAAATAGGTGAAACTGGTGGCATAAAGGTTGACCAAAACTATTTAACTAACGATAAAGATATCTATGCTGTTGGTGATGCTGTAGAAGTATTCCATGCATTAACAAACCAAATAACTAAATTACCATTAGCAGGCCCTGCTCAAAAACAAGCAAGACATGTTGCAGATCATATTCACAGAAGACAAGTTAGAAATTCAGGATATATAGGATCTTCTTGTATTCAAGTATTTGATTTTAATGGAGCATCTACAGGTTTAACAGAAGGATTAATAAAAGCTACAAATATGAATACTAAATATGAAGTAGTTAGAGTAATTCCACAAGATAAGGTTGGATTAATGCCAGGAAGTGAACCATTACACTTTAAGCTTATCTTTGAAGTTCCAACAGGAAGAATTTTAGGTGCACAAGCTATAGGTAGAGGTGCAGTTGATAAGAGAGTTGATATAATAGCTACTTTAATTAAAGTTGGTGGAACAATTGAGGACTTAAAAGATTTAGAACTTTGTTATGCACCTCCATTTGGAACAGCTAAAGATGTTGTTAACCATGCAGCATTAGTAGCATCAAACTTATTAGAAGGAACTTTCAAGCAAGTATATGTTGGACAAGTTAGAGAGTTAGTAGAACAAGGAGCATTTATTGTTGACGTTAGAGAAGTTAACGAGTATGCGCAAGGTCATATAAAGGATGCTAAAAATATTCCTTTAAGTGAAATAAGAGATAGATTAAGTGAAATACCAAAAGATAGACCAGTTTACTTACATTGTAGAAGTGCTCAAAGAAGTTACAATGCAGCCTTAGCATTACAACACTTAGGATATGATAATGTATTTAATGTTGCTGGTGGATTTATGGGAATATCTTTCTATGAGTATTACAATGACAAAGTATTAGATAGAGAACCAATAGTTACAGAATATAACTTTAACTAGTATGAAAATTATTAGAAAGTTCTTTATAAAGGACTTTCTAATAATTAATAAATAATAAAATATTTAACTATTTTGGAGGAGCTTATGAAGAAGAATCAGATATATATAGGGTTTTCGTTAGTATTAATAACTTTAGGGTTTGCATATTTTAAAGGGCAAGTAGATAGCAAACTAGCTTTATTCCTAATTACTGGATTAATGATAGGATATTCTCTTCAAAGATCAAGATTCGGTTTTGCTGGTGGAGTTAGAAAGCCAGTAATGATGGGAAATGCGGATTTTGTTAAGGCTTTACTTGTTTTATTTTCAATAACAGTTGTAGTAACAGCTGGTATACATTATGCATCAACTATAAAAGGTGGAGAAATTGCTTTCAGAGCTGCGCAAGGTGCTAGTATAGTGCCAGGATCACAAAGTGTAAAGCCAGCAACTTTAGGTTTATTTATTGGTGGATTACTATTTGGTATTGGAATGATTGCGGCTGGATGTTGTGCATCTGGAACTTTAACAGACATTGGAGAAGGCGCTGGAAGAGCAATAATAGTTTTACCGTTTTTTTGTATAGGTAGCGTTTTGGGTGTTTGGCATTTAGCAAGCTTAGAAAAAACATTTTTATATCAAAAGGCAATTACTGTGTATTTACCAGATCATTTTGGATATTTAGGTTCAATATTAGTATCTTTATTCTTATTTTTATTAATATATATTTTCGTTAATAAATATGAAAGTAAGAGAAAAGCTGAAGGTACATATAGAGAAGAAAACTATGCAGATTGGGAAAAGGAAATCGAAAAACAAAAAGATTATAAATTCTTTAGTAAAGAAACTTATCATTCTTTCTTTGTAAAGAGATGGTCATTTATGACTGGAGCTATTTGGATGGCAATTTTATTCATATTCATTTTAGTTACTACAAATAAGAGCTGGGGAGTTACTAGTACATTTGTAGAGTGGGGAATTTGGTTATTAAGTTTAGTTGGTATAAACTTTACTAATGTAGAAGCTTTAAATGGTGCAGTTAAAATAGTTAATAAGGGACTTTTAAATGACCCAGGATCATTAAGAAATATTGGAATAATTATAGGTGCCTTTATTTGTATGCTACTTGCAGCTAAATGTGAGTTTAACTTTAAATATAAATTAAAAGATATTGCTTCATATATAATTGCTGGTCTTATGATGGGATATGGCGCAAGATTAGCTGGTGGATGTAATGCTGGAGCATTGCTTGGAGGTATATCTAATTTATCATTATCTGGCTGGACTTTCCTAGTAGCTATGGTTATAGGTGGTTTAATAGGAATTAAATTTGTTAAAAAGTGTGATATATCAATATAATAATTTTTATGATTTAAAAAACTATGTAGAATCTATTACATAGTTTTTTATTTAGAAAAAGAGAGGTTAAATTATGAAGAGTAATTTAAGTAAATTTAACATATTTTCTATTGTTCTTGGTGGAATAATTGGATGGGGTTCTTTCATGTTACCAGGAACTAAATTTTTAAAAGAAGCAGGCGTTATAAATACTTTATTTGGTCTTGCTTTTGGTGCTTTATGCATTATCATAATTGAAAAAAATTATGTAGTGATGATGGATAGTCAAAATGAAGAAGGAGGAGAGTTTTCCTTTACATATAATAATTTAGGGGAAAAACACGGGTTTATTGTTGGATGGTTTCTTACATTAGCCTATTTTACAATGATTCCATTAAATGCAACTGCATTTCCACTAGTTATTAAGAAAATTTTTGGTGGTGTATTAGAATTTGGATACCTTTATAGCGTTGCCGGATTTGATATTTATATAGGTGATATTCTTGCATCTAGCTTTATAATCCTTGTATTTGCTTATTCAAATATAAAGGGATTAAAGGAGACTAGTAAGGTGCAAAATATAATAATAATAGCATTAATTTCTATGGTATTTATTGTTTTCGTTGGAATGATTTTAAAAGGAGATAGAGCTAAATTTAATGAGGTATATATAAGTAGCTATAAATTTGATTTGGGTGAGATTGCTAAAGTTTTTGCTATAACTCCATTTGCTTTTGTAGGTTTTGATGCAATACCACAACTATGTAAAGAATTTAATTTCTCAAATAGAAAAGCATCTTTAATAGCAGTAATTTCATTAATTATGGGAGCAATGATATATAATATATTAAATATAATAACTGCTTTAGCATACGCACCAAGCGAAGTTGCTAATTTGGAATGGGCAGCAGGAAGCGCTGTTATAAGTACTTTAGGTAAAGGAGCATTTATTATGTTAGTAATTGCATTATGTGCAGCTGTATGGAGTGGAATAAATGGATTTATGATATGCGGTTCAAAACTACTTGGTTCAATTGCTCAATATAATATGCTTCCAGAATCTATGGGGAAATTAAATAGTAATGGAGTTTTTAAGAACTCAATTATTTTCATAGTAATTGTTAGCTTGATTGCACCATGGTTTGGGAGAGAGGTTATTAGTTGGATAGTTGACATGTCTTCTTTAGGCGCATCTATTGCATATTTCTATGTATCACTAATTGCTTACAGAAAATGCAAAAACATAAGTGGAAAAATTTTCTCAGTTTTAGGTGTAGTTGTTAGTATAGTATTTATTTTATTATTACTACTACCAATGTCACCAGCAGGACTTGGAAAAGAATCAATAATTGCTCTTTTAGTTTGGAGTGCTCTTGGTTTAGGTTTCTATTTATTAGTTAATACTACTTCCAGATGTGAAGTGGATAATGGAAGTATTTAAAAGTATAGTGCATATAGGTTAATTGGCTGACCTAGGAACAGTTAATAACCATATAATTGGAAAATGTTATTTAGTTGAAAAAATAATTTTAAATAGTCAAGTACCACCAGCTTAGCTGGTGGTACTTGACTTTATTTATAAACTCATCATAAAATTTTTGCTTTAGTTTAAGTAAATTTAAAATAATTGTAGATATGAGAATGTATTAGCTATATTTATGATAAATTGGAATAAATAGAAAATTTTAATAAGAAAACGATTAAAACACTAGATATTTATGTTGATTTTATGTAATATTATATTAGTATTGGGAATAATTTCTAATACTAATTTGAGGGAGGGGATTTATATTATGAATATTCCTGTTTGGCATTATGTACTTTCAATGGCAATTTATTTTATTTTTCTTCTCTTCATGATTGAATTCATGAAGAACCACTATAAGTTTTCAGCTGTTTTTTGGGTTGCAGCATTATGTACTTTTCCAATTTGGCTTATGGGAGGTGTAAATGGCTGGTTCCGTTGGGCAAAAACATTTAGTGCTATACTTCCACTTGCAATAGGTGGATTCTTCCGTTTAGCTGATCAAGAACAATATCAAGGTAAATTTTGGGATCTCATGAGGAAGGATTGGATAGTTTGGTTTGTATATTTAGTATTATTCTTAAATATTGCTGAAGCTACACTAAAAGATGTTGCTTTAGGAAACTATGCTAATGCACTTTGTGGCTTATTATTATGTGTTACTATTCCATTCCCAAATGGAAGGAAATTCTTCAAATTAAGTGCTGAAGATAAGAGTATGTTTATAGCTTATACTACTGTAGCTTGGAATTTTCTATATACAACTTGGAATTTATGCTTTGTATATGGTGAAACTGGCAAATATTTTGCAAGCTCTATATGCATATTAATGGCAGCAGAAGTATATCCAATTATTAAAAGGAAACCTGAACTTTATATAGCTGCTCGTATTTATACATTATCAGCTCATGTGCTAATTAGAGCTTGTTTCCCTAACTTATTTCCAGCTGTAATGGATGCATCAACATGGATGAATGCAGATGTGTTATATGTATGGGGAATAGTTAACGCTATACTAATAATTCCTTATGTTTTCTGGTATATATGGCAACTGCACACAGGCAAGGCTGAACAAAGCTTCAGCAGAGGTAAAATTAAAGCAGTATAGGCATTATTCTAAATAATATATAAAGTTAGGGATTATAAAAATAAGGACAAGTATTCCTATAACCTGTGAAGTAATATTTATTTAAATAAAACAATAAAAAATATAAAATGTAAGGGGGATAGATTTAGTGAGAGTTTCATTAATACCTTCTCTCGCTAAAGAACAAATATGGCAAAGGAAAAAGTACTAGAGCTTGCTAATAAGATTGCTAAGACAAAACGTGGTTCAAAATCAGAGATTACAGAGAATCATCCAGAGTATAAAGCCCTAGAGCCTGTTGTTACAGAAAAAATGGCAGAAGTAGCACTTTATCTTGAATTTCGTAAACCGCAAAGTGCAGAAGAAGTAGCATCACTTTGTGGTAAATCTATAGAAGAAACATCTAAAATTTTATGGGAATTAGCTGTTTCAGGTGCCTGTCTAGTAGGTAACAAAGATGGGGTTGATAAATATTGGCTTGAAATTTGGGTTCCTGGACATATGGAACTTATAGTTAATCATCCACACAAAGAAGATATTAATAACTTTACTCAAATAGGTCAGGCATTTGATGAATACGGGAAAAGAAAAGCACCTATGGCAGCAGGTATTTTTCCAGTAGGAAAGGGGCCTATGCGTGTTATACCTATAGAAAAGGCTATTGAAGGAGAAACAAGAAGAGCATCTTATGAGGAAATTTCTAAATATCTAAATGAAAATACTGTTTTCTCAGTTTCAGACTGTTCTTGTCGTACAGCAAGAGAAGCCATGGGTGAAGGTTGTGGGCATTTAAAAGAAGACATGTGTATCCAGCTTGGAGATGCTGCTGAATACTATATACGTACAGGTAGAGGACGTAAGATTACCCGTGAAGAAGCTTTTGATATCATAAGAAGAGCAGAAGAAAATGGGCTTATGCATCAAATACCAAATACAGATGGTTCAGGAAAAACTCATGCAATCTGTAACTGCTGTGGTTGTTCTTGCTTAGCTACTAGAAATGCAGGAATGTTCTTACACAATGATTTTGTTCGTTCAAATTATATATCACAAATAGATAAAGACAAATGTGTTGCTTGTGGAGAATGTGTTAAGGTATGTCCTGTTAATGCTTTAAAATTAGGACAAAAATTATGTACTAAAACACCAATTATTGAAGAAAAAAGAGAAGAGTTCCCATCAAATACTGAATGGGGACCAGATAAATGGAATGTTGATTACAGAACTAACAGAGAAAATGTAGTTAAAACTGGTACAAGTCCTTGTAAAACCAATTGTCCAGCACATATAGCTGTTCAAGGATATATAAAGCTTGCTTCTCAAGGAAAATATAAAGAAGCACTTGAACTTATAAAAAATGAAAATCCATTTCCAGCAGTATGTGGACGTATTTGCCCACGAAAATGTGAATCTGCTTGCACAAGAGGTGATATTGATGAACCTGTTGCTGTAGATGAAATTAAAAAATTCATAGCAGAACAAGATTTAAATATGGAACATCGTTATGTGCCAAATAAAAGACATGAATATGGTAAAAAGATAGCTATTGTTGGAGCAGGACCTTCAGGTTTATCTTGTGCATATTACTTAGCTATTGATGGATACAAGGTAACTGTATTTGAAAAGCAAAAAGTACTTGGTGGTATGCTAACACTAGGTATTCCATCTTATAGATTAGAAAAGGATGTAATAAATGCTGAAATAGATATTTTAAGAGAATTAGGCGTAGAATTCAAAACTGGTGTTGAGGTTGGCAAAGATATAAGTCTTAAATACTTAAGAGATGAAGGATATAAAGCCTTCTATATTGCAATAGGTGCACAAGCAGGAAGAAACCTTGGTATAGAAGGAGAAGAGGCAGAAGGTGTTATGACTGGAGTTGATTTCTTACGTGAAGTTAACTTAGGAAATGAAATTAATTTAGATGGAGAAGTTGTTGTAATCGGTGGTGGTAATGTTGCAATTGACGTTGCAAGAACTGGTGCAAGAGTTGGTGCAGCTAAAACTTCTATGTTCTGTCTTGAATCAAGAAAAGAAATGCCTGCTTTAGATGAAGAAATAGATGAAGCTTTAGCTGAGGATATTGAAATAAATAATTCTTGGGGACCAAAGAGAATTCTAACTGAAAATGGTAAGGTAGTTGGAATTGAGTTTAAGAAATGTATTTCTGTTTTTGATGAAAATAAAAGATTCAATCCAAAGTTTGATGAAAAGGAAGTTAAGATTGTTAAGGCAAGCCATATATTAATTTCTGTTGGACAAGGAATAGGGTGGGGGAATCTTTTAGAGGGAAGTCAGGTAGAATTAAACCCAAATAAGACAATAAAGGCAGATTCATTTACATTGCAAACTAGAGAAAAAGATATATTTGCAGGTGGAGATGCAATGACAGGCCCAAGCTTTGCAATAGATGCCATTGCCATGGGTAAAGAAGCAGCTATTTCAATTCATCGGTATGTTCATCCAGGTCAAAGCTTAGTTAATGGACGTGATAGGAGAGCTTATCATGCACTAGACAAAGAAAACTTAATTTTTGCAAACTATGATCGTATGCCTAGACAAAGAGCACTCCATGTAGATGGTAAGAAATCAAAAGAAACATTCAAGGATTTACGCCATACTTTCACAGAAGAGCAAATGAAAAAAGAAACAGAACGTTGTCTTGGCTGTGGAGCTACAGTTAGAGACGAATACATGTGCATAGGCTGCGGAGCATGTACAATTAGATGTAAGTTTGGAGCCATATCACTTGTGAGAAAATATGATGAGGAAGGTGTAGAACTAAAAAAACTTAAGCCTATAGTTATTAAAAGTATGATTAAACGTAAATGTAGAATCACAGTTAGAAAAGTAAGGAAATTTTTTAAATAATAAAAACTTGCTCATATGTGATTACACAACTCTCATATCAACAAAAATGTCTAACAAAGCAAAGAACTAAATAAATTTTATTAATAGAAAAGTACACAATCTTAGTTGAATGTGTGCTTTTTTTCTTTGCCATAAGGTTTATATGAATACCAGGAAAATAAAACATTATAATTTACACGACTGATGGGATAAACCCTCATAGTTTTTTTATTTTATAATTTAATAATGATGAAGAAATTTTTGCGACAGAAGATAATCTTAAATTAAAAACTATTGACCTTGACCTTACGTCATGGAGTAATATATAGGTGTGACGTTACTAAATAAAATTTATTTTCTTTTGAGAGGATTTTTTTATGAAAGATAATTTAAAGAAACAATTTACTATTGGTGAATTTAGTAAGAAGGCAGGAGTTACTCTTAGGACTTTGAGATATTATGATAAGATTGATCTTTTAAAGCCTTCTTTTCATAATGAGTCGGGATATAGACTTTATAGTAAGAATGATTTTCCTAAACTTCAAAAAATCTTAACTTTAAAATTTATTGGGTTATCCCTAGATGAAATTAAAGATGTTATGAAAGAGGAAGTAAAGGAAAATGATTTTGAAAAGTCATTAAAGATACAAAAGAAAATTATTAAGGAAAAAATAAATCACGAATTGAATGTTATTCAGGCTATTGATGAGGCTTTGAAAATGATTGATACAGATAAAAATTTGAATTGGGATAAGTTTATTAACATTATCAATTTGATAAATAAAGATAATAAGTGGATGAAGCAGTATATAGATGCTTCTAATTTAAAGGCAAGGATAAATATTCATGATAAGTTCAGCACTAATAAGGAAGGTTGGATGGAGTGGTTTTTTAAGCAACTACCTTTAGAGACAAATTGCAAGGTTTTAGAGCTAGGTTGTGGTGATGGCAGCTTGTGGGCTAAGAATTATGAAAAGATACCTAAAGAATGGGAGATACATATTACTGATTTTTCAGAAGGTATGGTTGAAGATGCTAAATTAAATTTAAAGGCAAATTTAGATAGATTTCATTTTAAGGTTGAAGATGCTGAAAATATTTCTTATGAAGAGGAGACTTTTGATATAGTTATAGCGAACCATATGCTATATCACTTAAATGACATGGATAAAGCACTAAGCGAAATGCAAAGAGTTCTAAAAAAGGATGGATACATTTTTATATCTACTGTTGGTGAAAATCATATGAAGGAAATGAGAGAATTTTTATCAATGGTTGATAAGGAGATATTAGAAGCTGAAAGTTTTAATTTAACAAAGAAATTTCAAATTGAAAATGGGTTAGGTATCTTATCAAAGTTTTTTAAAGACATAGAGTGCAATCTATATATAGATAATTTAAAAATAACAGAAAAAGAAGCATTATTTCAATATATGCTTTCTATGGAAAGCGATATAGTTAAAAAAATAAGTGAAAATAAGTTGATGAAGTTAGACAAATTACTAGAGAAAGAGTGTTTTGACAATGGGTATATATACATATCAAAGCATACAGGATATTTCAAAGGAAAAAAATAGATTTAAAAAAGGATTATAAAAATAATGAGTCATTATTAATAAAGAAAAAAATACTACATTATTTATTAAAGTGTGACTAATTGCAAAGGAGAGATTTTAAATGTCAAGAAAAATACCGTTATCACCACCAGATATTACAGAAAGAGAAGTAGAAAGTGTTGTTCAGGTTTTAAAATCAGGATGGATTACAAGTGGCCCTAAGGTTTTAGAATTTGAGCAGAAAATAGCTGGTTACTGTGAAAACGAAAAAGCAGTGGCCTTAGGTAGTGGAACAGCTGGTATGGAGCTTATTTTAAAATTTTACGATATAAAAGAGGGGGATGAAGTAATAACCACACCTTATACTTACACCGCAAGTGCTAGCATTATTCTACATAGAGGAATAAAGCCAACCTTTGTAGATGTTGCTAAAGATAGTTTTATAATGGATTTAGATAAATTAGAGGAGGCAATAACTGAAAAAACTAAGGCAATAATAACTGTAGATTTTGCAGGTGTTCCTGTAGATTATGATAAGGTAAAAACAATACTTAAAAAGTTAAATAGAGAAGATATAATACTTATATCAGATTCAGCACACTCTTTTGGTGCAACTTATAAAGGAAAAAAAGTTGGATCTCAATATGATTTCCATGTATTCTCATTTCATGCAGTTAAGAATTTAACTACAGCTGAAGGTGGAGGAATAACATTTAATAACAATAATTTTCATGGAAAAGAAGATTTATATAAAGAGTTTAAATATATAGCACTACATGGGCAAACAAAGGATGCTTTATCTAAGATGAAAGCTGGTGCTTGGCAATATGATATAGTAACAGATGGATTTAAATGCAATATGTCTGATTTACATGCAGCTATAGGTGTGTCTCAATTAGATAGATATGAGGAAATGTTAGATAGAAGAAGAGCAATATTTGAGATTTACAACAAAGCTTTAGAAGATAAGGAGTGGGCTATAATACCTTTCTCTAAAAATGAGGAGATGGAAACATCATATCATTTATATCCATTAAGAATAAAAGGATTTGAGGAAAGTGATAGAGCAAATGTTATAGAAATATTAGCTGAAAAAGATATACCTACAAATGTTCACTTTATACCACTGCCAATGTTTACGCTATATAAAAATTTAGGGTATAAAATAGAAGATTATCCCAATGCATATAATCAATATAAAAATGAAATAACATTACCAGTGTACTCAACCTTATCTTTAGAGGATGCTAAGTATGTAATTGAGGAGCTTATTAAAGCTGTAGAAGAGGTAAAATAAAGTTTGAATTTTAAGTTACATTTAAAAAGGAGAGATTTATGATAAAAGTAGGATTTTATACATCACAAAGAGAATACGAAGAGAAAATGGCTGAGTTTAATGAAGCTATGATAAATTCAATAAAAAATGGAGTTAAAACTTTAGGTGAAGATGTTATAGCTTTTGAAAAAGAAGTTCAAGACTTTGCAAAGGTAAAACACGCTATGGGTGTTGCTTCAGGGACAGATGCTTTAGTTATTACAGCTGATATATTAGGATATAAGGATGAAAAAGAGATAATAACATCTCCATTTACTTTCTTAGCATCTACCTCATGTATTGCAAAGCATAGAGGAAAACCAGTATTTGTAGATATAGATGAAGAAACCTTCAACATAGACACTAGAAAAATAGAAGAAAAAATAACAAAAAATACAGTAGGGCTAATTCCAATACATTTATTCTGCCAAATGGCTAATATGGATGATATTATGGATATAGCAAAAAGACATGATTTATCTGTATTAGAAGATGCAGCAGAAGCTTTTGGTATGCAATGGAAAGGTAAGGATGATACATACAGACACGCAGGTACTATAGGTGACATGGGTATCTATTCATTCTTTCCAACTAAAACACTAGGAGCTTATGGTGACGGTGGATTAATAGTTACAAATAATGATGAACTTGCAGATATTACTAAAATGTATAGAGTTCACGGAGCTAAAAAGAAATATCACTATGAGTATATAGGATATAACTCAAGATTAGATAACATACAAGCAGCAATTTTACGCGTTAAATTAAAATATATAAATGAGGCACTAGAAAAGAGAAGTCAAATCCATGACTTATACGTTGAAAGATTAAAGGATATATCAGAAATTACCTTACCAAAAATCAAAGGTGATCAAATACCTGTTTATTATGTATTTAACATAACCTGCCATAAGAGAGATGAATTAAATCAATATTTAAATGAGCAAGGAATAGGTACTAGCATATACTATCCAATTCCACTACATCTTCAAAAGTGCTTTAGCTACTTAGGATATAAAAAAGGAGATTTTCCAGTAGCTGAAAGAGTATCAGAAAGAATATTAGCGCTGCCAATTTACCCAGAGTTAACTATACAAGAAATAGATTATGTCTGTGAGAAAATAAGAGAATTCTATAGAAAATAGTTACTTAGCATAATGAATGATGAAACGTATCATAAATGACGTAGACCTTACCATAATAAGAAAAATAATTATACTACAATAAATGATGCCACTTAAAATTTAAAATATAGATAAAATATTACAGGATAATTATAAAATAAAACTTACAAATAATTGTATAATTTTAAAAAATTATCATAGAGAGAAATCCTAAGAGAATTAGAGAAAATCGTATATTCTATATGTGTAATATTCTCAGAATACTTAAACTTAGTGGATAGTTACCATCATGAAAAACACGAAAATCTAAAATGTTAGATTTTCGTGTTTTTTTATTCTATAAGAAGTTATATATGTTAGTAGTATTGATAAAAAATAAATTTAAATTAATATTTAAATTTTATCTATAATTTTTGACTGTAATACTAAGAATAATATAGTACTCAATGGCAAATATAAATATTACAAGAGGTGAGAAAGAAATGAGTAATAAACATAAAAATAGTAAGAAGAAAATGGCATCTTTAGGGCTCAGAAAAGATGAAAATGGAGATTATAAATATATTGATCCTAATGATACAACTTCAGAATTTGTTCCAGTAAGAAATAATAAATCAAAGTCTACAAAAGATTAATGAGTATACAGAAAAAAACTATATAGAGGTTAATTGCAATTATATAGAAAAAATAGACTATGTTTTAAACTAGTGTTGATAATTACATAGTAAAGTGGACCATTATACTCCTATCCACTTTACTGGGTAATTCATATAACATTAGTTTTAATGGTGTAGTTTATATATTATTTAATTTTATAAATCAAAAGTCCATCCCATTTCTTGTAGTTTATCTAATATATCTTTAGGGATATCATTTACACTACCTCTTTCTATAAGTTTACAACTATATATTTGAGTTTGTGCAGGATAAGTTTCGTTAATTAAATCGTAAGTGATTTCAATTTTATCTCCACTTTTCAAATCATCAAAAATATTTTCTTTACCTGTTTTGTTACCAATAAGAGTTGGACTGCTATCCTCACCAATAATAATATTGCTTCCGTTAATTGACTTTAAATATATACCAGTCATAGAAATTTTACTATTTACAGAACATCCTACAAGTAGAATTATACTGAATGTAAGTAGGAAAAAATATACTAATAGTTTTTTCATATCTCATACCTCCTATTATATACTTATTAGATATTTTATTTGATTTAAAAGTTCCAAATAATAAGTTATAATTATTGATTTGCTATATTATACATATTTTATGCTCATAAATTCCTCATAGAATTCTTCTTTTCCTTTAAGCATCTCATCAGAATATTTTCATTTATTGCAGTAATAGATTTATATTTTTCGATTATTAATTTTATTCTTTTCTTTTTATTTTTAATTCACTCATTGTTTTTAGCAAACTTATACATTTTATGGTTGTAACATCTAGGACAAGTAATTTTCTATTAGATTTGCTCAATGATTTCTTTCATCTTTCTAGGCGGTAATGTCTTTGTGGCGAATTTATTTTTAGCAATGATGCTGTAACAATTATAAAAACAAATGAGATTAATAATAGAAATCTAATAACTTGCTACATATAATATACTGAAGAATTTATATAGATAATATATTTAAATTTTAATAGAGGAAAGTTCTAACTAAATAATAGGAGTGATTAAGATGGAAGAAAAGCAAGATAAAAAGAAGGAAACGAATGAGAGCGAAGATAAAGTTTGTATTACTAAGTCCGTATGCCCTAAATATAATACAATAACAGAACAGTGTGAAATTGGGCCTTTAACACCAGAACAGAGGCGCATTGAGGCCTTTGAAAAACGAACTGAGTCTGCTTTATTTCAGAAGAACTTGATTCTTCAGGGACAAAGATGCAATAATGATGAAATTTTATATGTAAACAAGATTGGAAATTATACAAAAGCTTTACCTCATAATTTGTTAGGAGAAGTAAATTTAGATGCCTACAATATTTGGATAAGGGCATTAACTACTGCAAATCCAGAAAAATTTAATTTGATACCACTAGGAGGGAGTAGAAAATTCGTTAACCCTCAGGCCTCATATGCGTACGAGATGGTAGGACCAGATTCTAACCATCTTACTATAGCACCAGCTCCGAGCTTTTCCAGTGCTATAGAAGCAAGTGAAATGGCTGAGGATTATTGGATGGCTTTAATTCGTGATATCCCTTTTGTAGATTATGATACCAACCCTATAACTAAGGCTGCAACCGAGGATTTATCAAAGTTTTCGGTTTTTGATGGTCCTAAGTGCAAATGCAAAGTCACTACGGAAACATTATTCCGTGGTAATGCCCCTGGAGCTTTGGAAGGACCATATGTTTCGCAGTTCCTCTTAAAGGATATTCCTTTTGGGGCAAAAACTATAACACAGAAATACACTGTACCTATGGAAAAAATCGATTATATGACCTCATATAATGAATGGCTTAATATACAGAATGGACAGGCACCCTCTTCAGTATTAAAACTTGACCCGCTATCTCGATATATTAGTAATGGCAGAGACCTCGGCGAATATGTCCATAAAGACACCAGCATTCAGGCGGCACTAACGGCTTGTTTGATACTACTAGGCTTTGGTCAGGAAGCTGTATCTTTAAGTAATCCCTATCTATTTTCAAAAACCCAGGAGGGGTTTGTTACCTTTGGTACTGCACATGTTTTGGATTTTGTGACTCGTGCAGCCAGGATGGCACTTGAAGCAACCTGGTTCCAAAAGTTTTTGGCTCATAGAAGATTAAGACCAGAAGAGTTTGGGGGATGCATACAAAATCTTAAGATAGGTGCCGCAAAGCATCCGATTAATCAGGAATTATTATATTCAAGGGTATTAGAGATAGTATTCAAAAAATATGGAACCTATCTTCTACCTATGGCCTATCCTGAAGGATGCCCAGCTCATCCTGCATATCCTGCAGGTCATGCAGCTCAGATTGGAGCAGGTGTAACTATTCTAAAAGCATTTTTCAATGAGGATTATATTATTCCTAATCCAGTAGTAGCTAGTGTCGACGGACTTAATTTACAACCATATCTTGAGGATAATTTAAAAGTAGGAGGAGAATTAAATAAGCTTGCTTCTAATATTTCTCTTGGAAGAGATTTTGTAGGGGTTCACTGGCGTTCAGACGGCTTAGAGGGAATGAAACTTGGAGAAGCTGTGGCAATAGGATTACTTCAGGACTATAGAAGCACCTATAATGAAGAGTTTCAAGGTTTTTCCTTCACAAAGTTTGATGGTACAAAGGTAACAATTTAAAAAATATGCTTATAAAATATGTAATAATAAATTATTAAATAAAGAGACTATCGTTAAATGATTAAAAATTTAATGATGGTTTCTTTTATTAGAAGAAAATTTCCTCTATTAAGAAAAAATTTTTTATTGTAAATAAAATGTTAAAAACTAGAAATAATTTAAGAAACATGTTATCTTAAATAAAGAGAATATTTAGAAAAAATAATGGTATTTTTAAAGAATATAAATTATAAATGCAAAAAGTAACGAGTTTATTTAAGTAATTCAGAAAAACATATATATTAATTTTAAATAAAGGCTAAAGCTACTTTAGGTTTTGGAGGATAGAAATGAAATATAGTGTTAAGGATTTGTCAAATATATTGGGAATAACAACAAGTGCAATTCATTTTTTTGAAAAAGAAAATTTGATTAAGGTAAATAAGGAGAAAAATGGATGGAGATATTATAATGTAGTAGATGTATTTCGCCTATTATCTTATACAAAGTATAAAAATATGGAAATGCCTATGAAGGCTATTATTAAGCAGTTTAGTGGTGAAGACAGTAGCTATTTATCTACTAAGGATAGGATGGAAGAATATAAAAAAAAGGCAGAAGAAAAAAGTAAGTATTATAAAGAGCTTGCAGACTCAATAGAAGAAAATTTAAAAAGTATACGCCTTATTAATGAACTGCTTAATAAATATGAGTTTGTTAAATCTCCAGAAATATTAATGTTGTATGATGATGAGTGTGGATGGATTTCTAGAGATAGACGAGCTCAAAAGATGGTCCAACAGTGCGTTAAAGCAATGCCAATAGTTCAGCTAGGTGTAATTAAGCATAGAGATAGTAATATATGCAATTTTGGATATATGGTTTTAGAGAAGCATATAGATAAGTTTAACATTTCTGTGGACTTGCATAGGAAGAATTTAAAAGCTACTTCATGCATTCATACAATTCAAGTTATTGATGATGAATTAACAAAGAGTCCTGAAGTAGCTTTTAAAAGTGCGAAGGAGTATGCGAGTGCTAGAGGATTTGAAATTATAGGAGATATGGTTGGAAAGATTCTTCTTGTAGATGTTGAGAAACCAGCTAAATTACATACTTATATAGAAATATGGATACCTATAAAATAAATTACTTGATAAAATTATCACAATAACTATTGAAGTTAAAGTTCCTTTATGTTCTATAATGATTTTTAGATGGAGGTATTGCCAATCATAAAATTATTTTAGAGGGAGAGGGATGTCTTATGATAAAAGAAAAGTACAAAGTTTTATTTGAACCAATTAAAATAGGTAACTTAGAAATAAAAAATAGGTTTGTTTTAGCACCAATGGGGCCAGATGGATTATGTAATTCTGATGGAAGTTTTAATGAAAAAGGGGAAGAGTTCTATGTTGAACGTGCTAAAGGTGGTACAGGTTTAATAATGACAGGTGTTACTATGGTTGAAAATGACATTGAAAAATGTGCATTACCATCAATGCCATGTCCGACTTTAAATCCTCTTAACTTTATAACAAGAGGAAAGAGTATGACTGAACGTGTTCATGCTTATGGATCAAAGATATTTTTACAGTTATCAGCTGGATTTGGACGTGTAAGTATTCCATCAATTGTTGGTAAAACAGCAGTTGGACCATCTGCAATTCCACACAGATTTTTAAAGGATGTAGTATGTCGTGAACTTACAACTGAAGAAGTAAAAGAATATGTTAGAAAATTTGGAGAATCAGCAGAAATAGCTAAAAAAGCTGGTTTTGATGGTATAGAAATACATGCTGTTCATGAAGGATATTTACTTGATCAGTTTGCAATTTCATTCTTTAACAACAGAACAGATGAATATGGCGGAAGCTTAGAAAATAGATTACGTTTTGCTTGTGAAATAGTTCAAGAAATAAAGAAAAGATGTGGAGAAGATTATCCAGTATCTTTAAGATACAGCATTAAGAGTTTTATAAAAGACTGGTGTAAGGGTGGTCTACCAGGTGAAGAATTCGAAGAAATGGGAAGAGATATTCCAGAAGGAATAGAAGCAGCTAAAATATTAGTTGCTGCAGGATATGATGCCTTAAATGCAGATGTTGGATCATATGATTCATGGTACTGGAGCCATCCACCAATGTATCAAAAAAAGGGATTATATTTACCATATAATGAAATTCTTAAGAACGCAGTAGATGTTCCAATAATTACAGCAGGAAGAATGGAAGATCCTGAATTAGCAAGTGATGCTATATTATCAGGAAAGACAGATATGATTGGACTTGCAAGACCATTACTTGCAGATGCTGAAATTCCTAATAAAATATTAGCAGATGACTATAAGAATGTTCGTCCGTGTTTATCTTGTCAAGAAGGATGTATGGGAAGATTACAGAATTTTGCAAATATAACATGTGCAGTTAATCCAGCATGCTGTAGAGAAAAGGAATTAGAACTTAGAAAAGCTGATGAAAAGAAAAAAGTACTGGTTATTGGAGGAGGCATTGCAGGATGTGAAGCTGCAAGAGTAGCTGCAATAAGAGGACATGAAGTAGAAGTTTTTGAAAAATGTGACAGATTAGGTGGGAACCTAGTAGCAGCAGGAGCTCCAGATTTTAAGGAAGATGATATAGCACTTGTTGAATGGTATGAATTACAATTAGAAAAGCTTGGCGTAAAAGTAAAATACAATATAACTGTTACAGAAGAAATAATTAAAGCAACTGATGCAGATACAATTATAGTAGCTACAGGATCTACTCCAAGAAGATTAACTATTGAAGGAACAGAAAATGTATATACTGCAGAAGAAGTATTACTTAAGAAAAAAGATGTAGGAAACTCTACTATAGTAATAGGTGGAGGACTAGTAGGATGTGAAACTGCTTTATGGCTAAAAGACATGGGCAAAGATGTAACTATTGTTGAAATGATGGGTGATATATTACAAGTTGGTGGACCTTTATGCCATGCAAACCACGATATGTTAAAAGAGTTAGTAACTTTCAAGAAGATTAATGTAAGATGTGGATCTAAAGTAATAAAAGCAACAGAAGAAGGATTTTTAATTGAAGGTAAAGAATCTCAAGAAATAGTTAAAGCTGATTCAGCAATCGTTGCAATTGGATATGACTCAGAAAATTCACTATACGATAAAATTAAATTCTTACACACTAATATTAGAATGATTGGTGATGCAAACAAAGTTCAAAACATAATGTATGCTATATGGGATGCATATGAAGTAGCAAGAAATATCTAATCAATAACTTAATTTTAAGCTCTGATTGAATTATTTAGTCAATAATTTAATCAGAGTTTTTATGTTTTAAAAGAAATAATAGTTAAATTATTTTGTAAATCAAAACAATCCTATGATAAAATGTAATAAATATTTGCCTTAGGGGGATCATAACTTTGAACATAAAAGAAAAAATTAAAAAACTGCCTTCTTCACCTGGAGTATATCTTATGAAAGATTCCTTAGATACTATTATCTATGTAGGAAAATCTAAAAATCTAAGAAGTAGAGTTGGATCCTATTTTATAAATTCGAAATCTCATTCTCCAAAGGTAATAAAATTAGTGAAAAATCTTAAGAACTTTGATTATATTCTAACAGATACGGAATTTGAAGCTTTATTGCTTGAATGTAAATTAATTAAGGAAATTAAACCAATATATAATAGACAAATGAAAAGTCCAAAAGGTTATTGTTATATCAAAATAAAAATGAACGAAAAATATCCAGATATTGAAATATGCAACGATCTTAACAGTTCTGATGGAGAGCTTTATTTTGGACCTTATACTAATAAGAATACTGTAGAAAAAGCTCTTTACGGTATAAAAGAACATAGTAAAATTTTGTGTACTAATGCTTCTAGAAAGGCTTCAGGCTGTCTAAAGTATTCTATGAACTTGTGTATTGGTATGTGCACAGCCAATCCTTCTAAAGATCATTATTTTGCTTTAGTAGAAAAAGTGATAAAATTGCTTAATGGCACTGATTTGACTATTTTGGAAGAAATGGAGCAGGAAATGAATATTGCTGCTGCAAACCTTGATTTTGAAGGTGCAGCTAAATATAGAGATTATATAAAAGCAGTAAAGCATTTGATAAGTACTGCAAAAATTATTAGATTTACAGAAGCTAATAAAAATATTGCTTTGGTAGAGTTTCTAAATAATAAAGAAATTAAGTTTTTTCTAATAAGATATAATAAACTGCTTTTCAGTGAAAGGTATAAACTTAGCAATCTTAGTATTAATGAAATAAAGCATAAATTTAAAAGTAATATTATATCCCATTTCAGTGATGCTTTGAAAAGTTCAGTTAATGTTGGTAAGGATGAAATAGATGAGGCTCATATAATATATAATTATTTAAAAAGTAAAGAAAGTACATGTAAATATATAGCTATTCTAGAACAATGGATTAATGATATGGATAGCTTAAGTGTTGACAGAGCTATTGATGAATTTATTTCAGATAATTTGTAATTAACCATAAGAATTCTTATATAAGCGTAGAATGTGACACAGTGAACAATATCATAAATAAGTACGGTTTTTACCAATAAAGTAAGGGCAGTGTAATATATATGACTATTAATTATATAAACTCTTTAAAAAATGTAAGTTAAAAAGCCAGCAAGGTTTATCGTAAAATCCACCATAACTAAAGTAAAGTGTTATAGTGGATTTTTATACTTATAGGAGATTAACAAATTAATATTAAGCTTAATATAATGTAATATTAATTTAAGGAGAAAATTATAGTGGATAATAGTATAAGAAAAGATTATAGACCAATAGGGCCAACTAATTTATATGCTTACTTTATTGGAGAAAACCCAGTTACTTCATTTAATCCTATAAGTGTATATCCTCGAATAAGTGAAAGTGCATTTATAGGGCCATTTTCAAGTGTAATAGGTGATGTAGTAATAGAAGAGAATGTATTTGTTGGTGCTAATGTAGTACTAAGAGCAGATGAGGGAACACCATTTTATATAGGTTACAATTCTAATGTACAAGATGGGGTAATATTACATGGACTAAGAGATGCTAAATACTATGTAAATGGTATAGGGTATTCAATATATATTGGTAATAAAGTGAGTATAGCTCATGGAGCATTAATTCATGGACCAGCTATTGTAGGAAACAATACATTTGTTGGATTTAATTCAATTGTATTTAACGCTATAGTAGAGGACAATTGTTATATCGATACTGGAGCAATAGTAACAGGGGGAATTAGGATAGCTACAAATAGATATGTTCCAATTGGTGCAATTATAAATACACAAGATAAGGCAGATAATCTTTTAGAAGTACCAAAGGAAAGATCAGATTTTTCAGAAAAGGTTATTAAAGTTAATGTAGAACTTTCAGAAGTTTACGACTTGAAATTTGGTGATACACGTTGTAGTTGTGGTCTCTGTTGTAATCATAGTACCTTAATTCACAATTAGAAAAAAATCATAGTTAATAACTTGTTTTATTATTAATGCAAGCAATATTATATACATTTGTCAGTTATAAAAGGTAGGATATATAAATATTCTATCTTTTTTGCTAACAAAAAAATAGCACTTGTTACTGATATGGAAAACTGCATCACAAATAAGTGAGTAAAGAGTTGATATGTAAACTTAAATTTTGTTAAGTAACTAAATTTACCATATAAAAATAGAATATTACAAACAGTAATAAGCAGTGAAATTATTATATTCTACATACTCTACCTTTGGTGGGTTCTTTTCTTTTAGACAGGGATTTTACCATTATATTTACTTAATTTCCCTCTCTCATTCTTTATTGCATACCAATATAGATAAAATAAATGTCTTCTTAGAGAAATCTCTATATTTCAGCTTAAGAAATTAAAATGGGTAGCACAATAAAATTTTATGAATAATATATATTATGAAAAACAGTATGGGGTAGGTAATTAAAATGAAAATAAAAATATTAAAAGGCTCAAATACCCAAAAACTAGAATGTGAAGTTAATGAGTTTATCAAAGATAAATGTATTATAAATATAAGTTATGAGATAGCTGTTTCGAGGATGAATGATAGATATGTAAATACTTTGGTAATTATAATTTTATACGATGAACAGGATCATTGTGGATATTTAGATCTTGATTCAATACTAGATTTAAAAAATAACAAAACTAATTAAAAGAAAAAGAGTGGAGGACAAAAGATGAAAACTGTTATACTTGCTGGAGGAAAAGGAATTAGAATGAGTCAGTTAACAATGAATATTCCTAAGCCTTTGTGTGAGGTTGGGGATAAGCCTATAGTATGGCACATAATGAAAATATATAGTCATTATGGATTTAATGATTTTATGTTTTTGTTAGGCTATAAAGGGGAAAAAATAAAAGAATATTTTATAGATTATTCATGGAAGACTAGAAGTTTTCTTTTAGATATGAAAAGTGGGGATATTAATATAGATTCTGAATCAGAGCCATGGAAGATAAACTTTATTGATACAGGTATTGAAACTATGACAGGAGGAAGGTTAAAAAGGGCTCAAAAGTATATTGGTAATGAAACATTTATGTTAACTTATGGAGATGGACTAGCAGATATAAATATAGATGAATTATTAAAATTTCATAAAGAACAGGGAAAAATAGCAACAGTTACAGGCATATATAAGAAAAGTCAATATGGAATTTTAACTGTAGAAGATGGATTAGCTAAATCTTTTGACGAAAAAAAGAGTACTGATGGAATAATAAATGGTGGATTTTTTGTTTTTGAACCAGAAATATTTGATTATTTAGAAAATGATACAACATGCGTTTTAGAACAGAATCCCTTAAAGAAATTAGCGAGAGATAATGAATTAGCAGTATATATTCATAATGGCTTTTGGACTGCTATGGACACCTTAAATGATATAAATAATGTAAATAAAATTTGGAACGAAGGAAAAGGAGAATGGAAAATATGGTAAACAAGTTTTGGAGTAATAAAAATGTTTTTATAACTGGTGGTACTGGATTTTTAGGAAGTTATTTAGTTAAAAAACTAGTAAATTATGGGGCAAATGTAACTATATTAGTAAGAGATTATATACCAAAATCAAATATATATATTGGGGAAGAATATAAAAAGGTTAATGCTGTATACGGCGCTTTAGAGGATTATTCATTAATAGAAAGGATACTTGGAGAATATGAAATAGACACAGTATTCCATTTAGCTGCTCAAGCCATTGTTGGAGTTGCAAATAGAAACCCATTAGGAACTTTTATTTCTAATATAGAAGGAACTTGGAATATACTTGAGGCAGCAAGAAGAAGCCCATTAATTAAACGAGTAATAGTAGCATCTAGTGATAAAGCCTATGGTGATCAAGAAAGGCTTCCATATGATGAAAATATGCCACTTCAAGGAAAGCACCCTTATGATGTTTCAAAAAGTTGTGCAGATCTAATTTCTCAAACTTATTATGAAAGCTACAAGCTGCCAGTATGTATTACAAGATGTGGAAATCTCTATGGCGGTGGAGATTTAAACTTCAATAGAATTATTCCACAAAGTATTCAATCTATATTAAATAAAGAAGCTCCTTTAATAAGAAGTGATGGAAGCTTTATTCGTGATTATTTTTATATAGAGGATGCAGTAGACGCATATATTAATTTAGCTGAAAAAGTTGTAGATCTCAAGCTAGGAGGACAAGCTTTTAACTTTAGTAATGAAATACAATTAACAGTTTTAGAACTAGTTAATAAAATATTAAAAATTATGGGTAGTGATCTAAAGCCTATAATATTAAATCAAGGAAATAATGAAATAACACATCAATATTTATCAGCAAAGAAAGCAAGAACTTTATTAGGGTGGAGTCCAAAATATACAATTGATGAAGGGCTAAGTAAAACTATAGAATGGTATAAAGATTTCTTTAAAAAGGAGATATAAATAATGCAAAAGAGTGTTTTTTGTATGGTTGTATCTAGTACTAGATTAATTCAGGCAATTGCATGTTTTTTATCTTTGCATAAAACTATTGATAACTTTAAAATATATATTCTTTGTGCAGATGACAAATGCTATGAGTTTCTTAAGAAAATTAATTTAGATAAAGTAGTATTAGTAACAATTCCTGAACTAAATAGAAAAGATTTGTTAGAAATCAAAGCTTCAAGAAAATTAAATCAATATTGTTGGACATTAAAGCCCAGTTTTATAAAGTATATATTTACTTTGGATAATTCAATTGAAAGAGTAACTTATATAGATTCAGATTTATTCTTTTATCAAAATCCTAATGTAATATTTGAAAATCAACCATATGCTTCCGTATTACTATCTAGTGGAGAAATATTTTTGCCAATGTATTCAAAAGAATTTAATCATACTATGCAATCTCTAACTG
Source organism: Clostridium sp. LS3 (assembly GCF_055330225.1). NCBI lineage: Bacteria > Bacillati > Bacillota > Clostridia > Eubacteriales > Clostridiaceae > Clostridium > Clostridium sp. LS3. The sequence goes on along the minus strand of NZ_CM143921.1, from coordinate 2,197,732 downwards.
GAAATTTTAACTCGGGATTTATTAGTTTTAAAAAAGATATTAACGGATTAGCGTGTGTTAATTGGTGGGATAAAATGTGTATAGATAGTTGTACTTCAAATCCTGAAGATAATAAATTTGGAGATCAAAAATATCTTGATGATATGCCATTCTTATTTAATAATGTTCAGGAAATAACAACTCAAGGAATAAATATAGGACATTGGAATTATTCGAAATATAATTTCACAATTTTAAATGATAATATAATGGTGAATAATAATAAATTGATATTTTATCACTTTAGTGGTTTTAGAATAATTAGCAAATATGATATTAGGCAGGTTCACGAACAAGATAGAGTAAATATACCATTTATTTACAAAATATATAGAGGAGCATTGGAAAAAATTATTGATGATGTTGAAACGATAGATCCAAATTTTAAGGAATATAGGACTACAGCTGCAGTTGATGATAATTAGAAAAGATTAACGAGGGAGGAGAAAGTAATGAAAGTAAGTGTTATAATACCATCATATAATTCTAAAGAACGGTTATACTACAATCTTATATCCTTAAATAATCAAGATTGTGACTTCAATATTTTTGAAGTTGTTGTAGTAGATAATGGATCTAACGATAATACTCTACAAATGTTAGAAAATTTTAAAGCTAACTTTGTATTTAAATTTGTGAGACTTGAAAAAAATAGAGGAATTGCTCGTGGAAGAAATGAAGGAATAAGAAGAGCAGCTGGTGATATTCTAATATTCCATGATAGTGATATGATAGCTCCTAGAGATTTTATAACTAGACATTTAAAAAATCATGAAGAAAAAAATATAGTTGTATGCGGAATTCCGTGGAAAAGAGTTTTTACTTTTTATTATAAAGAACTAGATGTAAGCAATGAAAATTATTTAGGTGAAAATGTGCCTAAAACAAATGAGAAGTCTAATATGCCAGATAAGCATCCATTAATAGATGTTGAATCAATAATTGATGGAAGTTATATGAAAAATTCTTTTGACTTAAATACAGAATTTATGCGAGGTCTAAAAAATATATTGGAACAACACAATGAAGAATTAAAAGACTATGTTTTGCCATGGAGATTTTTTATAACTAATAATGCTTCCGTAGAAAGAAATAGAGTTATAGAAGTAGGGATGTTTGATGAAGATATAGTTGGATATGGATTTGAAGACTATGACTTAGGAATAAGACTATATAAGTCTGGTAGCAAATTTATATTTGATAAAAATATATTAAATGTTCATCAAGAGCATCCTACAAATATTAATATATTTGAAACTCGTGAAAATATAAATTATGTATGTAAAAAATACAATAATATTTATTTTTTAGATGTACTATTAGTTTGTATGTCTGGTATAACATCGATTAATGATTATGATCTTAATGAATTAACTAAAGATATAAATAATATGATAGCTGTAAGCTATTTCAAGCCTTTTTTAGATATATTTTTAGAATTACTTCAAACATGTAGACGACGCTACTTTATAGAAGGTGTTACAGATATAAATAAAGTTATGCCAACTATAGATGTAGATATAAATAAATTAATTATTGAAGCTAAAATTTTAAGAGATATATTTGGAATTAAATATATTACAGAAGCTATGTTAGCCTTAATAAAAGACATTTATAATGTTTATTATTAAATTCTAAAAATGTACTGAAGAGGAGGATAACTATGAGTAAATATCATTTATCAATGATTTTATCGGAAGCAAATTTATTTAAAGCCATACCAATGTATGTTTCTTTAGAGAACTGTTGTAGTGATTTTAAGTTATTTATTTTATGTATGAATGATTCTGTTTACCATATACTAAATAAAATAGGTTTCAAAAACATGATTCTAGTACAACTAAAAGATATAGAGAGAACTAATTATGATTTAGTATTAGCTAAGTCTAATAGAATATTTCATGAATATTGTTGGACACTAAAACCTATTTTTTTATATTATGTAATTAATAAATATGACAATGCGAAATATTATGCACATGTAGATGCAGATTTATTCTTTTTTTCTGATATAGATTATATTTTTAATGAGAATCCTGATGCGTCAATTTTTTTAACAGATCATAGAAATTCAGAAGAGTTTAAGTTCTATTACGAACTAAGTGGATTATATAATACAGGATTTGTAGGATTTAAAAATAATAATGAAGCAAAAACTGCAGTGAGACTTTGGGGGGAGAGGTGCTTAAAAAAATGTACTGTTGAATATGATGTGGTTAATAAAACTTTTGGAGACCAAAGGTATGTAGAAGATTGGCCTAATATATTTAAAAATGTTCATATAGTAAACTCTATTGGAGCGAATGCTGCATTTTGGAATATAAAGAATTATAAAGTTTCAAGAAAGAATAATGTTGTGCATGTGGATTATTCACCTCTATTATTCTACCATTTTTCTGGGGTAGTGCTATTGGGAACAAGAGAATTTGATTTATGCCCTTTTTATCACATAGAGGATGAAAACTTAATAAATTATATATATGATCCTTATATTAGATGGTTATCACAATCAATAGAAAACGTAATTAGAGAATTTCCATGGTTTAATTCAGGATTTATTGATAAGGCTAATATTGTGAATTTGAATAACTATAAAATATAATTAATATAAAAAGTAGTTATTTATTTTGTTTTAGTGATATAAAAAGAATTAAATAAATTATTAATATAGAAGCACACGATCTACGTTGGATTGGTGCTTTTTCTCTTTGACATAGGTTCTATACAAATACCAGGAAAATAATTCCTCACTATTAATTCAGAAACAAAAAGGTTATAGTAATGTTTATAAATATTATTACCTATTTTTACCTTTATATTATACGTCGTCGCTTAAATGTTTTAGGGGCAGGAATTGTAGTTTTTGACATTGGAATTCCACCTAGTACATTTATTTAATCAGAGTTTTTATGTTTTTATGAAGCATTTTTAATTTAGAATAATTAAGAAAGAACTGTATCACAAATAAGTAAGTAAAGAGTGATACGTAAACTTAAAATCTGTTAAGTAATTAAATTTACTATATAAAAATAGGATATTACAAACAGTAATAAGTAGTGAAATTACTACATTCTACTTATACTCTACATACTCTACCTTTGGTGGGTTTGAATATAGTGACTTTTGAATTATCATATTATTAAAGGAGGGTGTTATTATGGATACACAAAAAATTGGACGATTTATAGCAGAAGCTAGAAAAAACAAAAAAATGACTCAAGCAGAGTTTGGAGAATATCTTAATGTAACTGATAAAGCAGTTTCAAAGTGGGAATGTGGTAAGTGTATGCCTGATAGTTCATTGTTTGAAGAAATAGGTAAAGTGTTGGAGGTTTCAGTTAATGAGTTACTAAAGGGTGAATATATTGAACAGGAAAATGAAGAGGTGGAAAATAATAAAAATATAATTTCATTACTTAATGAAATTCAAAAATTAAAAAGAAATGAATCATTGGTTGGGGCCTTATGTGCATTATTGATATCATTTATTACAATAATTTATTCTGCAATATATAAACCTAGTATAAAAGCTTATGAACAATTTTTTTCGGGATTTATTAAAGCTATCAGTGCAGGTTGTCTTGTTATAGGAATACTTCTTATATTCAATGCCTGGGTGAAGTACTCAATAAGGAATTCTAATAAAAACTAGAGTATAAATTTGCTTTTTTATCATTAGGAGATATACAAATAATGATAGAAGAAATAAATAGTTATTGGAATATCAAGATTTAAATGGATATTTATTAAGATTTTGTTCGAAATAGGTAATTTGATAAAAGCATTATTAGTGGTTAACTTTTATCAAATTCTGAAAGTAAAGAAAAGGTTATGTATAATGTACACACCCTTGGTGGAATGCAAGAAATGTGGGTTTTAATAGATATAGAAAAAACACATAATATTTTTTCAAGAAACTAAATAATTATATATTCTGTGATATACTTAAGAGTAGGTTGACGTAACAATTATAGATAAGGAAACTCCATAACTTATATAGATTTGTAGGTGTAAGCAAGCTTACAAAATAATAGACTGGGAGTTTCACTTATAGAAAGTAAGGGTGTAGTAGAATGAATTATCAAGAAGTATTGAAGAATGCGAGAACTTGTATTGGTGATTATTGTAAAGCATGTAATGAATGTAACGGAAGAGTATGTAAAAATCGAATGCCAGGTCCAGGGGCAAAAGGCGTTGGTGATGTAGCAATACGTAATTATGATAAGTGGAAAGAAATTCGTATTAACATGGACACATTAACAGAAAACAAAAAGGTTGATACCAGTATAGAATTATTCAATAGAAGATTTAAGTATCCATTTTTTGCTGCGCCAGTAGGAGCTGTTCAAGTGCATTATGGTGATAAATATGATGAGATGCAATATAATGATATTTTAGTTTCTACATGTGCAAAGGAAGGAATCTTAGCCTTCACTGGAGATGGGGTAAACCCAGAGGTAATGAAAGGCGCTACAAGTGCTATAAAAAATGCAAATGGATTAGGAATTCCTACTGTAAAGCCTTGGAATATAACAACAATAGAAGAAAGAATGAAGTTAGTTAGAGAATCGGGAGCTATTGCAGTAGCTATGGATATTGATGCAGCTGGACTTCCATTTTTAAAGAATATGAATCCTCCAGCTGGAGCAAAAACTGTAGACGAGCTTAAGGAAATTATTGAACTTTCTAAACTACCGTTTATCGTAAAAGGTATAATGACTGTTAAAGGTGCATTAAAAGCTAAAGAAGCTGGTGCTGCTGCTATAGTTGTTTCAAATCATGGTGGAAGAGTACAAGATCAATGCCCAGCAACTGCAGAAGTGTTAGCTGATATTGTTGATGCTGTAGGTGGCTCAATGAAAATATTCGTAGATGGCGGAATACGTTCAGGAGTAGATGTTTTTAAAGCATTAGCTTTAGGAGCTGATGGAGTACTTATATGCAGAACATTTGTAACAGCACTTTATGGTGGAGCAGAAGAAGGGGTAAAAGTATATATTGAAAAATTAGCAAATGAGCTTGAAGATACAATGGCAATGTGTGGAGCCTATTCTTTAGAAGATATTACTAGAGATATGATAAGATATTAATTAATACATTGAAGATAATTTTATTTAAAGTCATAGAGAAATCTATGGCTTTTTTATATATAATTGAGAAACAATTATATTAAAATACAAAATAAAGTTTATTACTTTTATTAATTACCTTTGCTTTTGAGTAGATTATATTGCCAACAATTATTTCTCCATCACATGCAATAAAATCTAATTAGTGGATAAATGCATTTATCTTATATTCTAATATTTTGTAAAAAATATATTCATCTTAATTACCTAAATCTAATAAGCCATGTACCAATCCCATCTCTTACTTATGTATAAATTCAAGGTATTTTGGCTATCATGTTTGCATAGCACTGAAAAACAATTGATTTATTGAAGCGTGAATATGCATACTAATAGAGAAACTTGACATATATATATATATAATATATAATTACCTTGGTTAACAGTTAATGAAGGTAACTATATTGAATTAGGAGGTATTAAAAATGCAAGGCTTTTTTCAGCGATTCATATCTTTATACCGACCAATAATAAGTAAGCTTAATGATTTGTTAAGTGAATATAATCTTTCGTATTCTTTATGGCAAGTTATTTTTTATCTAAAAAACAATGGACCATCTTCACTTGTAGATATTTCTAAGTACTATAATGTAGAAAAACCTAGCGTGACTAGAAGGGTTCAAAGTTTAGAAGAGAAAATGATTATAAAAGAAATAACCGGCAAGAATAAGCGTGAAAAAATCATTCAGTTGACTGAAACAGGAGAAGAACTCTATCAAATCTGTCGTGAAAAAATAACATGTTTAGAATATGAAGTGATGAAAGATATTACAAAAGAAGAGCAACAAATTGTATTTGAAGTAATTCCAAGAATATTAGAAAATATTACAAATGAAAAGGAGAGTTGAAATTGAATCAACCTAAATTATGGACAAAAAATTTCCTGATTGTTACTACGGCAAACTTTTTTCTTTATTTTACTTTCTACTTATTGATGGTGACAATGAGTTTATTTGCATCAGAAAAATTTCATGCTACACCTAGTCAAGCTGGGTTAGCTTCTGGAATATTTATAATAGGAACACTTGTCTTACGTATTTTTTCAGGGAAATACATAGAAAAAATAGGATGTAAGAGAATGCTTTATATTGGTTTTACCTTATTCTTAATAACTACTTGTTTATATCTTTTAGTGAACAGCATGGGAATGCTTTTGGCTAATCGTTTCCTGAATGGAGCAGCTATGGGAATTGCATCAACAGCTACAGGAACCATTGTGGCAAAGATTATTCCTAATGAACGTCGAGGTGAAGGTACTGGCTATTATACATTAAGCTTGACTTTGGCTGCTGCAATTGGACCATTTTTAGGAATGTTAATCACTGAGCATGCAAGCTTTTACATGAATTTCATTGTATGTGTTGCTTTTTTAGCAATTAGTTTCATTGCAGTGTTCTTCGTGGAGGTTCCAAAATTAGAGCTTGCAAAAGAGCAATTAAAGAAGAGGAGTAACTTTTCTATACATAATTTCTTTGAGATCAAAGCAGTTCCAATTTCTATAGTTTCAGCATTAATTGCTTTTGGCTACTCAAGTATTCTTACATTCATTACACCTTATGTTAAAGAAATCAATCTAGCTTATGCAGGGAGCTTTTTCTTTATTGTATATGCAGTTTTTGTTTTTGTTTCAAGACCTTTTACAGGAAAATGGCTTGATACAAAAGGAGAAAACTTTGTTATGTATCCGTCTATAATATTGTTTGCTATAGCTTTATTTATTATGAGTGGAGTCAATAATGGATTTACACTCTTATTAGTTGGAGCTTTAGTGGGAATTGGATATGGTACAATATCTTCAAGTTGCGTAGCAATTGCAATAAAAGTTTCTCCGAAGCATAATATAGGATTAGCTACTTCAACTAGTTTTATATTTCAAGATTTAGGGGTAGGTTTTGGGCCGTTCATATTAGGACTTTTGGTACCGTCAATAGGCTATAGAGGATTATATTTAGCGATGGCAATAGTTACATTTATTACTGTGCTATTATATTATTTCTTACATGGAAGAAATAGTGTGTGTGAAGATAATATTAATGAAGCAACTTCTGTTTAAGAAGTAAAAAAACAGTTAAAAGGCAGTCTTTTATGAGGCTGCCTTTTTTATATTTAAACTAGGAATTTTTAATATATTTTCTCTACACTTTAATTATAACATAAATAATTAGATAATTACAGACTGGTAATTTCGGGTGTTTATGATTAAATATTAATATCACTTTAAAATGCTTTTTTCATTGTAAGGAGGAGATATATTGTCAATAAATAAATCTGAATGGATAATAGAAGAGGAATGGTTACAAAGGGTATTAAGAGAGGTAAAAAGTCAATTAGAAGAAAAGAAAAACTATAAAGAAAACTTTAAAAAAGATGCAATTAAAACTCAAAGAGAGCTATGGGAAAATGTTGGAGCAGTTTCAGTAAATAATGGTTTGCAGCATATTGTAGATTTTATACAGTTTATAAATACTATGAAGATTCAAAAGCAAAGTCATGAGTTTGAAAGAAAGCTAGTTGATAAATATGAGCAAATGCTTTTATCACCCTATTTTGCAAGAATGGATTTTATTGAAGATGGAGAAGGAAAAGAGGAAAAATTCTATCTTGGAATTTCTAATTTAATTAATGAAGATTTTGATTTCCTTATATATGATTGGAGAGCACCAATTTCAAGTATGTTTTATGATTATGAGATTGGAAGTGCTTCTTATGAATGTCCTGAAGGAATAATAAATGGCAAGATAACAATGAAAAGACAATATAAAATTAATAATGGTAAGATTGATTATATGTTTGATAGCAATATTAAAATAGATGATGAGGTCTTACAAGATATATTAAGTAAAAGCAGCGACAGTAAAATGAAGGCTATAGTTACTACAATTCAAAGAGAACAAAATAAAGCAATCCGTAATGAGAAGTATAAAAACTTAATAGTTCAAGGACCAGCAGGTAGTGGAAAGACATCAGTTGCCCTTCATAGAATAGCATACCTTTTATATAAACATCGTGATACTATAACTTCTAAAAATATAGTAATTTTTTCGCCAAATAACATATTTAATGATTATATTTCTAATGTATTACCTCAGCTTGGTGAAGATAATATGTTGCAAACTACATTCAAAGAATATATGCATAAAGTTTTAGAGGATGTAAATGTTAAGGAAGATTATTGTGAAATGATGGAAAACATCTTTGGTGATGAAGGGGAACAATATTATGATGTTAGAATTAAAAGTATAAAGTTTAAGTCTTCTATGGAATTTGTTAAGCTATTAAAAGTATATATTTCAGACCTAGAAGAAAATCCTAAAGAATTTTTTGACATTACTTTAAGAAATGAAACTATAATTTCTTCCAAGGATATAAATGAGCTATATTATAAGGATTATGTTGATCTTCCCCTTAAGAGAAAATTAGAAAAGATAAGAAATAGAATTTTATTTCTTATAGAATCTAATGAAAAAAGATTAGTAGAGAAAGTAGCAAAGGAAATAGAGGAAACGGGAGAATATCTAGAGAAGAGAGAAATCAATAAAGTAAGTAGGGCCTTAGTTAATGGAGGGATAAAAGATATAATTTATGAAGTTGAAGAAAAGACTAAATTTAACTTGCTAGATACTTATACAAATCTTTATGAAAACTTAGAATATTTCTTAGAAAAGGCAAATATTGATTTTGATAATGATACTATTAGAGAAATTAAAAGATATACATTAGAGAATTTTAGAGCTAAAAAGATTAATTATGAAGATCAAATAGCACTTTTATTTATAAAAGGAGCAGTAGGTGATATTCCAAAAACATCAGAAGTAAAATATGTAATTATAGATGAAGCACAAGATTATTCGCCATTACAGTATGAAATATTTAATCAATTATTTGGCTCTGCAAATAAAACAATACTAGGAGATATATCTCAATCTATTAATCCATATATGAATGTTGGAAGCTATAGTAATATTGTAGAAATACTTAATCCAGAAAATACTTCTACTATTAATTTAACTAAAAGCTATAGATCAACAATGGAAATAACTAAATTTTCACGAAGAATACTAAATAAAGAAATAGCTGATGAATATGTTGAAAGAAATGGATCTGAACCAAGGCTAATTGGATTTTTAGAGGAGAAGGATATAAATAAAAGAATAGTAGAAGAAGTAAAAGCTTATAGGAGTGAAGGTTATAACTCTATTGGGATAATAACTAAAAATATTAGTGAAGTAAAAAATGTCTACAATTACGTAAAAGATAAGATAGATGCTAAGATGATAATAAATGATGAAGATGAATATATTAATGACATTGTAATTATTCCTGCTTATCTTGCAAAAGGATTAGAGTTTGATGTGGTTATGATATATAATGCAGGTGATTCTAAATATAAGGATGAAGAAGATAGACTGTTACTTTACACTGCTTGCACAAGGGCACTTCATGCTTTAGATATATATTATATAGGGAATTTATCACCATTATTAAATAACTTTAATTAAGGAAGTTTTTTAATAAGATAAAATAATGTTTTTAAAAATAGTTATACAATTTGGAAAAGGTTATAGATTTAGAAATGAAAATTAATGAGCTGTCTTATGGAAGCCTTTAGGCTCAGCTTTAATTTATTTAATAATTAATAAATAATCCCTTGACCTGAAGTTAACTTAAGGTTGTATGATATAAAAGATGTTTTAGAACATATATTTATTAATGTTTGAGAGGGATGTGAGTTTTATGAAAAAGAGAAAATTAGGAAATAGTAATCTTGAAGTTTCAACTATTGGATTGGGATGCATGGGAATTAGTCAAAGTTACCCTCCTTTTCCTGAAAAAAGTGATATGATATCTTTAATTCATTCAGCCATAGATTTCGGTGTAACTTTTTTTGATACAGCAGAAGTTTATGGAGCATATACAAATGAAGAATTAGTTGGGGAAGCATTAAAACCTTACCGTGATAAAGTAGTTATTGCCACAAAATTCGGTTTTAATATTCAAAATGGTAAATCAGTAGGGGTAGACAGTCGTCCAGAAACTATAAGAAAAGCAGTTGAAGGTTCTCTTAAGCGTTTAGGAACTGATTATATTGATCTTTTATATCAACATCGTGTTGATCCTAATGTACCAATTGAAGAAGTAGCAGGAACTGTCCAAAGGTTAATAGAAGAAGGGAAAGTGAGATATTGGGGCCTTTCAGAAGCTGGTGCGCAAACAATTCGTCGTGCTCATTCAGTTCTTCCTGTAACTGCTATTCAAAGTGAATATTCTATGTGGTGGAGAAAACCAGAGAATGAATTATTACCAACTCTTGAGGAGCTTGGAATAGGATTTGTACCATTTAGTCCTTTAGGAAAAGGATTCTTAACTGGTGAAATTAATAAAGATACAAAGTTTGAAAGCAATGACTTTAGAAACACAATTCCACGTTTCAATTCAGAAAATCTTTCTGCAAATGAAGCTCTAGCTGAATTAGTAAAAAAGATTGCTAAGGAAAAGAATGCAACACCAGCACAAATTGCACTATCATGGGTACTAGCTCAAAAACCTTGGATTGTGCCGATTCCTGGAACTAAAAAGCTTGAACGTTTAAAGGAAAATATAGGATCAGAAAATATTAGGTTCACAGCAACAGAATTAACTGAGATAAATGACGCACTTTCTAAAATTGAAATTATAGGGGAACGTTATCCAAAAGAACAAGAAATATTAACTGGATTATAAAGCAAAAGTATGTGTTGAAATTGGAGAGATAATGATGACAATAAAGGAAGTATCAGAATTAACAGGAATATCAATAGATAATCTTAGGTATTACGAGAGAATCGGACTGATTCCTCCAGTTCCTAGAAAAGAAAATGGGATAAGAGATTTTGATGAGATGTCACTACATTGGATAGATTTTGCTATGAAGTTTAAAAGAGCAGGGATGCCTTTAGAAGCAATTATTGAATATATGAGATTAGCTAGATTAGGTGATTCTACAAGGGAAGCAAGAAAGCAAATTTTAGAAGAGGCAAGAGATAATATTATAAGAAAGATTAATGAATTACAGAAAACTTTAGATTTTGCAAATTATAAGATAAACGATTTTTATGGTGATTGTTCAAGTGAAATAGATAAACTTGTTAAGTAAAAAGAGGATAAATAGCAAATTTTGAATGTCAACTTCTAAGAGGATAAATAATTAGGTGCAAGTGGAGCTGCCGTACAAAGAAATTCAACTACAATATAGTGTATAAGTTATTTTATTAAATAGCAATATATTGTGTTTGTATCTTTTAGTACGGCAGCTTAATTTTTTTTCAATAGTTTGTAAAATATTAATGGAAATAATCATACAAATAAAACAATAAACTGTTGAAAAAGCATTTCAAATTTTACATTTATGCATAAGAATCAATGAGGGTAAGAAATGAATTATTAATGATAATTTTGTAAACAATTATACATGTCAATTATTAGTTAAATATATAATTATATATCGAAAAATAGAAAGTTAACATAATTTTAATAAAATAAAAGGATTACAAAGGAATAATTGTAAAAAAAAGACAAAAATATTAGGAATATATTGTAAAAATTTACAGTATAAATTTAATATTATAAGAGTTATAATTGAAAAGTGGTTAAAAAAGACAAACATAGAAGTATGAGGGAAAAATTGATGAGTGTAAGATGAGTATATTTACTTATTTAGGTTATATTGTATTGAAGGTTCCTACTGATATGTTTTAGCTATGAGCAAAGCTTAAAGTATTAGTGTTTTATATAAAGTGATACTTTTCAGGTAAAATTTTATATCTTAAGTAAATTAAGTTGAACTTGGTTGATGGCTATGATTTCATAAAAATATTTGAAGTATGGGTATGATTTACCCTTTTATGCAAGCGCTTGCTACCGAAGAAGTAAAATCTTTAGAGATTAACGAGATAGTTTCATCAAGTTGTGTAATACATGTATTGTGATTTAGACAAACATTTATCTTTAAGCATTGTTCTTGCGAAATGTTATACTGCACTGATAGATTTATAGATTCAGCTTTAAAATTTTGTGCATTGAGCACATCGAAAGGAATGATAGCTAATATGAAAGGATTAATTATTAACAAAAACAGAGAAATTGATGTAATGGAGGTTAATGAACCACAAATATATTCTGAATGTGACGTCAAAATTGAAGTCAAGTATTCAGGAATATGTGGTACAGACTTGCAAATGTTAAAAGGAAACATGGAATGTACATCTGGTATTGTTAGAGGTCATGAAGCAGTTGGTATAGTAGTAGAAGTTGGTCCTAATGTAAAAAATGTAAAAGTTAATGATAGGGTAGTTATTGATCCTAATCAGTATTGTGGAAAGTGCCATTATTGTAAGAATGGTCAAACTAATTTTTGTATAGGTGATAATGGTAAATTAGCTATTGCAGGAGTAAATAAGACTGGGTTATTTGCAAAATATTTTGTATGTGATGAAACTTTTGTTCATAAAATACCTGATAATTTAAGTTTTGGAGCCGCAGTGTTAGTTGAGCCATTAGCTTGCGTACTTCATAATATTAAAGCCGCAAACATACAGCCAGAAGAATCAGTACTTATAATAGGGGCTGGACCAATGGGAGTACTTACCCAAATGGTTTGCAAAAGAATAGCAAGGTTAACTGTAAGTGTTGAAAAGAATGATTTTAGAAAGAACTTTTCAAAAGAAATAGCTGATTATGTATACTATCCAGAAGAACTAACAGAAGAAGTAAGAAGAATAAATATGGATAGGAAATTTGATGTAATCATAGACTCTGTAGGAAACCAAATGGAATTGTGTGAAGCTATGATAGAAAAAGATGGAAGAATTATTTTATTAGGAATTGATCCTTCTTACAATTTTAAATTTAATCCTGCTTATTATCAAGGTAATGGTATAAGAATAATAGGTGCTGGTGAATATAATTTATTATTCGAAAAAGCTATAAAATATGCAACTAAATTAAACGGCTTGGAAAAACTAGTAACTAAAAAATATCCTATAGAAGATGCGAAAGAAGCATTTGAAGAATTATTATCTAATAATATAGAGTCTATGAAAACTGTTTTTGAATTTAAATAAAAATGAAAAAATGGAGAGTAGAAAAATGAAGAAAGTAAGTAATTTAAACAAAATAGATGAGTTTATAGAAAGTCAAATGGAAAAGAAAAAGTACTTGGTGTGGATGCCTAAAATTTGGAATACTATACATTTTGAAAATATATTATCTGAAAGCGAAGATGAAATTCAAGTAGATGCATATGAATATATTTCTATACTACTAAAATTTCTAAAATCGCAAAATTATGAAATGTCTTTGAATAATGACTTTAATAAAAGTTCAATATATTGTTCACTAGTTAGGTATTCAACAGCTTGGGATTACAACCATGATGGAAAATTAGAAATGGGAACATTTTTGAGATTTATTATATTGTTACCTATGCTAAAAAAAATAGGAATAGATATATTATATTTATTACCCATAACAGAATACAGTGACTTATATAAAAAAGGGGATATTGGAGGTCCTTATGTAATAAAAAATTATTTTAAGTTAGACGAGAATTTACATGATGAGATGTTAAATGAAATGGATGATTTCTCTATAGACAATGAATATGCTGCATTAGTGGAAGCTTGTCATCTTTTAGGCATAAGAGTAGTAAATGATTTTGTTCCAAGAGTTACTGCACGTAACAGTGACATAATAAAGGATCACCCAGATTGGGTATATTGGATTAAAAAAGAATATTTAGATGATTTCAAAACACCACAGATACCCGAACTAGGATTTTTTGAAGAGTGTACACATGATAATTTAGAGACAATATATAAATCTGAAGAGACTAAAATGCATCTAAGAAAATTTTCTCAATCACCAGATATATTAAATTCTAGTCTATGGGAAAAATTAAAGGTTCAATCAGAAGAAACAGGGGAAGATTTATTGTTATTAGTTGAAAAAGAAATGAAAATAACAACTCCACCTGCACATTCAGATTGGGTAAATGATGTACAACCAATTTGGACAGACATTACTTTCTTAAAGATATATAAGGATGTATATCCAGAGGTTAAAAAGTTTTTAAATGATGATCAACCACCATATGTTATGTTTGATACGATAAAAGCTAATAAGTTTCCAGGAACAGAGCCAAATTATGGATTATGGGAGCTTTTTGAAGAAGTTATGCGTTACAGCATTACAGAATATGATATAGATGGAATAAGAGTTGATATAGGACATACTATACCACCAGTACTATTAAATCATTTATTTGATGTAGTAAAGGAGTTAAAGCCTAATGCTATATTCATGAGTGAGGATTTATTCAATAAAAACCATGAAAAAGCTTATGAAAGTGGTTATAACATAATGCTTGGCAGTGAATGGCTAGAAATGTATAGATTAAATAAAGAGAATTTAACTAATTTTTTGAAAGAAGTACAAAACTTAAAGCTTCATATATTTGGGTGTGCTGAGACTGCGGATACTCCAAGAATAACAACGAGGAATGGTGGAATTCAATTAGCTCGTTCAATTGCAGTATTTAATATGTTTTTGCCTAACGCAATTCCGTATGTAACTACAGGTGGAGAAGTAAATGAAGATGAACCTATAAATTGTGGATTGGCAGATAATACAAATGGAGCAGAAATACCAAGAGCCTTTTTTAATAAAATGAAGATTAAATGGACTAACAAAAATGCTAATGGAATGCTTAATTTATTGCAGAGCTTAAAAGAGTGTAAAAGCAAATATTTGCATCTATTAAGTTTAGAATATTTTGAAATTTTAAATTCTTCAGATGAAGTACTAATATATGCATATAAAAATATCGATAAAGCGCTAGTAGTAGTATTTAATTTAAATATGGATGAAGAAAAAGTAATAAATCTAAATGAATCAATCAACTTTACAAAAAGCTCTAAGATTGTTGCAAATAGTGTAGAAGATGACCAAAGGAAAGTATTAAACAGTGAAATTGACAAGTTAGAGGCTGGACAAGTTATTGTTTTAGTTGATGATTATCAAAGCAATTAAAAATATTCCATAGAGAATTAATAATATCAAAGGATAGTGAGGAATGAGAAATGAGTATAAAAGATAAAAGTGAAGTAATAATATGGCATGAATGTGATGGAGAGGCAGATTTAACAGCAAATTTGCTAGAAGATGTAGCTAGAGAACTGAGTGAAATAACAAATGTAAATTATAAAATAGAAATCATGAATATAGTGGAGTATATAGAAGCTCTTACAAACATCCATAAAACAAAAAAAGGTCCACATTTAGCACTGATACCATCAGATTTAACAGTATTTGCAGAGCAAGGATTATTCTCTGATGTGCCAGAAGGATTACTTCAAGGTTATGTGGATAAGAAGACATGTGAAACAATGAGTTATAAGGCTAAGCAATATGGTGTGCCTATAATAGGAGGCAACAATGCAGTTGTTTATTATAACAAAGAATTAGTAAAAGATGTTCCGATGGATTTTGAAGATTTAAAGAGAATGAAAGGAAATTTAAAAAAAGAAGGAATTGTTCCAATAGCTGTTGATCTGGAAACACCTTATTGGTTTATACCATTTTTTTCGGCTTTTGGTGGATGGCCAATTAAAGATGAAAATCTAGATTTAGATCATGAAGCATTAAAAGAAACATTTTCATTTTTAAGAGAAGCAATACATGAAGGTGTAATTGTTCATTATAAGGCGACAGATGCTATGCTAAAAAATTTCATTGATGGGAAAATAGCATGTATTTTAAATGGAGAATGGGTATATAGTTATTTATCTAAAAAATGTGAAGATAAATTAGGAGTATGCTTAATGCCTACTATAGAAGGTAAACAAACAAAAGTAGCTACATCTACAGTAGGATGGGTATTTCCTTGTAAATCATTAGAATCTGAATATAAGAAACCTATAATGGAGTTTGTTAATTACATGATAAGTGATGAGTGCCAATTAAGATTATTTAACGAAGTTCATAGGTTGCCTGTTAGTAAAAAAATAATTAAAGAAGTTGAAGAAAATGCATCTGAAAATATAAAAGGTATTTTGAAACAACTTAATTTTAGTGAAGGTATCCCAGTAGACTTAAAAATGAGAGATATATGGGATGATATAGAGCTGGGATTGAGCATGGTAAAAGATGATTCAATTTCAATTGAAGATATAGTTAAAGCTGTTCTTCATCAAAATTAGTTAAAATAATAATCAGAAGTATTTTAAAAAAATTGGTAACTAATAAATATGTTTAATATTCAGCGAATAGTAGGGGAGGGTTAGATATATGAAAGTAACACTTTTTAGTCAAGTATCAATAGATGGAAAATTAACATTAGGATCAGGAAATTCTAGCAAGGATTTGTTTAACCTTCTAGATAATGATGATAAAAGATTTATTCATGGGTTTAGAGGAAAAGTCAATGGGATAATGGTTGGTAAGAAAACTATAGATATAGATAATCCATTTTTGACTAATAGATATGAAGAAAGTAAAAGTCCGGTAAGAATAGTGCCAACAAGTACAATGGATTTAGATTTATCTTCAAATATTTTTACTGATAGTGAAAAGACAATAGTAGTAACAATTGAAGAACAAAAAAATAACCCAAAAGCGGACTTAATAAGGGGTTTAGGGAAAGTATGCGTATTTTTTGGAGAAGACAAGGTTGACTTTAAGAAATTCTTTGAGTACTTAGAAAAAGAATTTAATATATCAAGTATAATGCTTGAAGGTGGTGGATATTTAAATTGGACACTTTTTGAACAAGATCTAATAGATGAAATAATACTTATGCAATTACCAGTAATAATAGGTGGTTACAATAACACTTCACTTGTAGATGGTGATGGATTCAAAGACTTAGAGGATATAAAGAAATTTAAACTTATAGAATGTAAACCAAGAAAAAACTATAATTTATTGAGATTTGAAAGATAAAGAATAGTAGTAGAGTCTTACAGTTTAATTATATGTTAATTTTCAACATAGTAGTTGAGGGGATTGATAAATGATGAATAGACAAGAGATTAAAGCAGTTATTTTTGATATGGATGGAGTTCTTGTTGATAGTGAACCTGTGTATTTTGAAATAGAAAAATATTTATTTTCATACTTTAATGTAAATGTATCTAAAGAGCAACATCAAGCCTTTGTTGGGACTAGTATAGAAGATATGTGGGAAAAGATTATAAAAGATAATAACTTAAAGGAGAACAAAGAGGTGATAGTAGATTATCATAAAAATTATGTTATAAAACATATGGAGATGTTGAGTAAACTATCATTAACAAAAAATGTAAAAGAACTTTTGGAGGATCTAAAAAGAAAAGGCATAAAAATTGGATTAGCTTCATCATCGACAAAACAGTTAATAGATATAATTTTAAATAAGTTAAATATAAGAGATTTTTTCCAAGCTATTGTTAGTGGAGATGAGGTTAAAGAAAGTAAACCTAATCCAGAAATATTTATAAAAGCAGCGCAATTTTTAAATGTGTCACCAAATGAATGTGTTGTAATCGAAGACTCATCAAATGGAGTAAAGGCAGCTAAAGCTGCAGGGATGAAGTGTATTGGTTTTTTAAATCCTCATTCAGGTAATCAGAATTTAAAAAATTCAGATATGATAATAAGTGAATTTTCTAGCATAAATTCATATTTAGACATTTAAATATATATTTGTATTTTTGTACTTATATTCAAAAGTATTAGAGAGAAGGTAGTAACAATGACTTTAGAAATAGACGATAAATTTAAAGAAGAGTGTGGAGTTTTTGGAGTTATAGATTTCAGTAAAGAATTCAATTGCAGTGAGTTAACTTATTATGGGCTATATGCACTACAACATAGAGGTCAGCAAAGTTGTGGAATAGCTGTATATCTAGAAGATAAGATAAAATACTTCAAAGAGGTAGGCATTGTAAATGAAGTATTTAATGAAGATTTACTTAATGAGTTGAAAGGCAGTTTATCTATAGGCCATGTTAGATATGCAACGAGTGGGCAAAATTTAAGTATAAATGCTCAACCTTTTATAATTGCTAATGAAGAAAAAAAATTTGCAATTGCTCATAATGGGCATATTTTAAATATAAACAATTTAAAAATTCAGTTAACTAAGTATAAATTAAAGACATCAACAGACTCAGAAATATTAGGATATATGATATTAAGGGAGCATGAAAGGGGCATATCAATAGAGAACAGTATATTAAATATAATGGATAATGTAAAAGGAGCATATTCATTGGTTATAATGGCGAAAGATAAACTTATAGGAGCAAGAGATCCTTTAGGTATGAGACCTCTTTGTATTGGTAAATTAAATAATTCATATATCATAGCATCAGAAAGTTGTGCTTTAGATTCTATAGGAGCAGAATTTATAAGAGATGTAGAACCAGGAGAAGTGGTTACTATAGATAAAGATGGGATAAAAAGTATAAAAAAGCCAGCAAAAAAGGAGAAAAAGCTCTGTATATTTGAATTTGTCTATTTTGCAAGAGAAGATAGTAAAATAGATCGCATAAGCGTTTATAAAGCAAGAGAAAACATGGGAAAAGAACTAGCAAAATTATTTAAAATAGATGCAGATCTAGTTATAGGGGTACCTGATTCTGGAATACCAGCAGCACTTTCTTATGCTAAGGAAAGTGGTATTCCATATGGACAAGGCTTTGTAAAAAATAAATATACAGGAAGAACCTTTATACAATCTACTCAAAGTGAAAGAGTAATGTCTGTTAGAATTAAGTTAAGCCCAATACAAGAAAATGTAAAAGGAAAAAGATTGATATTAATAGATGATTCATTAGTTAGAGGGACAACATTAAAAGGTATAGTTAAACAATTAAAAGAAGCTGGAGCAAAAGAAGTACATGTTATAGTTGCAGCACCGCCTATAAAGTTTTCATGTTTTTATGGAGTAGCAACATCAAATAACAAAGAATTAATAGCTTCTAATAAATCTATAGATGATATAAAAAAATATTTATCAGCAGATTCGCTAAATTTCATTAGTATTGAAAGTTTATTAAAATCTGTTGAAAAACAGAATGATAAATGTGGATTTTGTACAGCGTGTTTTGATGGAGAGTATCCGCATTTAGAAGAAGTGCAAATTGATTTAAATCCGAAAATTGGGTAATTTTTAAATTCTTATAATAGTAAGTAGTGCAATATGCACTACTTACAAATAAAGTGAAAATGAGGAGAAATTATGATTGAAAAAATTTTTAAAAAAAATAAATATTTAAGCACTATGTTAGCAATAGCAATACCAGTTTCTATTCAAAGCTTATTTCAAGCTTCTTTAAGTATTATTGATCAAATTATGGTAGGACAACTAGGACAAGATGCAATTGCAGCTGTAGGACTAGGATCAAGATTTCCAAATATTTTTATAGTAACTTTAAATGCTATTGGTGCTTCAACTTCCATTATGATATCCCAATATTGGGGAAAAAAAGATAAAGAAAATATAGCACGTTCCTTTGGTGGAAATTTATTTTTTGGGCTTGCTATAACTTTAATATTTTCTTTGTTTTCATTTGTATTTACAACTCAAGTATTAACTTGTTATACAAATGATCCTAAAATAATTGAGCTAGGAAGTGAATACCTTAAGATTACTGCAGTTGGGTATATACCAGTACTTCTAATCACTATGTATTCATCAGTTTTAAGAAGTACAGATCATGTTAAATTACCTATGTTTGCAGGAATATTTGGAATAGTGATGAATACTTTACTAAATTATATTCTTATATTTGGTAAATTTGGATTTCCTAAAATGGGGATACAAGGTGCAGCTTATGCTACCACTATAACTAGATTTTTAGAAGTTTTGGTTCTTTTGGGATGTATCTATTTAAAGAAATATCCAGGAGCATTTAAAATAAAACAAATTTCTGATTTATCATTTGATTTTTTAAAGAAAATTATGATAATAACTACTCCAATATTAATAAATGAGTTCTTTTGGGCCTTAGGTGAAACAATGTACTCTACTGTATATGGAAGAATAGGTACAGCACAAGTTGCGGCAATGACATTAACATTTCCAATACAAAGCTTCAGCATTGGATTATTTTCAGGAGTCAGTGTTGCAGCAGGAATTATGATAGGAAATAAGCTTGGTAAAGATGAAAATGATGAAGCATTTAAGTATTCACGAAAGTTTGTTCATTTAGGTATTGTTGGTTCAGCAATATTTGGAGTTTTATTAATTTCAATATCTAAGTTATATGTAATTTTATTTAATGTATCTAATGATTTAAAGGATTATACAATAAAGTTAATAATTGTGTTTGCATTAGTATTATGGATTAAGGTTTCAAATATGATAATAGGTGGTGGGATCTTAAGAAGTGGTGGACAAACTAAGTATACATTATATTTGGATATGTTTGGAACATGGGGAATAGGAGTTCCAATAGGATTTATCTCAGCATTTATCTTCAAACTTCCTATTGAATGGGTTTATTTGCTAATTTCTAGTGAGGAGCTTGTTAGATTAATTATTGGACTAAAATTAATGTATTCAAAAAAATGGATGGCAAATATTACTGAAAAAGATGTAACTAAATCAGCAAAACCATCTATTACGGAATGTTAATATTAAAGTTAAATTTTTAATAAAGTTTCATCATGTTCGTATTTAGATTTAAGTGAGATGTTCAAGTTTTAAATGTAGGATTTTTATTTTGCAGAATATGTAAGTGATATTGTCAAAACATAGAGCATGAAAAAGAAATGAGGGATATTAAAATGCGAACTAAATTAAAAATTAGCGAGAATTACAATCATACCATTTATGCTTCATTTATTGGTTATATTGTACAGGCAATTATCAACAATTTTGCACCGCTGTTATTTTTAACTTTTCAGAAAGAGTATAATGTATCATTCGACAAGATTGCCTTACTTATTACATTTAATTTTGGAATTCAGTTGCTGGTGGATTTGTTATCTGCAAGGTTTGTTGATAAAATTGGATACCGGATATCCATTGTGAGTGCACATATCTTTGCTGCTACTGGGCTGATTGCACTCTCGATTTTGCCGACACTTTTCTCTAATCCTTTTGTTGGTTTGCTTATAGCAGTTATGCTGTATGCAGTTGGAGGTGGTCTCACTGAGGTACTGGTCAGTCCAATTGTGGAAGCGTGTCCAACTGAGCAAAAAGAAGCAGTGATGAGTCTGTTACATTCTTTTTACTGCTGGGGACAGGCGGGCGTTATTCTATTATCTACTGTTTTTTTTATTGTAGTTGGCATTTCGAACTGGAGAATACTTTCCGTTATCTTGGCCATAGTTCCATTGTTGAATGGGATTTACTATACTATTGTACCTATTCATACATTAGATAAAGAAGAAGGTCTAAGTATTAAGCAACTTATGAAGAAAAATATTTTCTGGGGTATGATTATTTTGATGATATGTGCAGGAGCATGTGAACAATCCATTAGTCAGTGGGCATCTGCTTTTGCAGAAGCTGGACTTGGTGTGTCTAAAACAATAGGTGATTTGGCAGGACCATGTACATTTGCTATTCTTATGGGAAGTGCCAGGGTATTTTATGCAAAATTCAGCAATAAAATAGAATTGCAGAAATTTATGATGCTAAGTGGAGGCTTATGTTTTATAAGTTATTTAATGGTTTCTCTTTCACCATCTCCAATATGGGGATTAATTGGATGTGCTCTAAGTGGGTTGTCAGTAGGTATTATGTGGCCAGGAGTATTTAGTATATCGTTTGCCAGAATTAAAGGGGGAGGAACAGCAATGTTCGCCTTGCTTGCTTTAGCAGGAGATCTGGGATGCTCGGCAGGACCAAGCTTTGTTGGATTTGTTTCGGAAAGCCTGAATAATGACTTGAAAAAAGGGATTTTGGCAGCAGCTATTTTTCCTGTAATACTCATTGGAGGATTATTATTCTGTAGAAAAACAGGGAGCTGATGTAAAAGTAATTAAATAAATTTTATTAATAGAGAAGCACAATCTGAGTTGAACTGTCCTATGTATACTTGATAGAGGAAGTTCAGTTGGATTGGTGCTTTTTCTCTTTGCCATAAAGTTCTATATGAATACTAGGAAAATACAACCTCATTATTAATTTATAAAGTTTATTATGATGAAAATAAGTGTAAAAGATATAACTCTTATAACAGCAATATGGAAAATGATGTAATATATATTGCGATTAAAGTTTAATAAATAAGAAATAGTAAAGAAAATAGCAAACTTTATCTTTAAGTTTGCTATTTTATATTTCTTAAATCAAGTCATCTAAGCCATTAACTGTAGTTTGTTCATCCTCATTAATAGGAATAACTATGCATTTTTGGCCATCAATTATTTGAGATTTTATTTGAGGTATTTTTTCAGGTTTTACTTGAAGTATAACATCATAATCAGGAGTAGTATTATTATCCTCTGAATTTATATCTTCAACTTTCTCTAAGTTAGTTTCTAAAGTTTCTTCTGAATCAGTTTCAGAAACTTCTTCTAAAATCATATTATCATTAGTACCTTCTAAACTATCATCATTATTTGCTGGATTATCATAATTACTTTCTGTAGATAGAAGAGCTTCATTATCTACAGCAGCCTCTTGTTTAACTTGATCAAGTTTAGTCTGAAGTATTTCTACTTGTTTCTCAAGGCGTTCTTCCTTTTTTCTTTGTTCACTTGCTTTAAGTGCTTTTGCATCAATTAAATTTTCTACTAGAGGAAGGTCATCACCAAAGGTTTCTACATAGGATTTTTCAATCTTACTAGTAATTTCTTCAGTAACTCCACTATCTATTAAAAGGTTTTGTATATCATTCTTAGTTAAAGTTATAGGTTCACAATCTGTATCATCATATATACAATTGTATTCTTCTATCATAGTATTTAGATTTTCTTGCACTTCCATAAAAATTTTATCAGCCTTCTTTTCATCAGCACTAAAAGAATCTTTAATAATTGATTGGAATGTTTCTTTCTGTATAGTAGCAGTTTGTTTTGAATAACAACCTAAAGCATTTTCCATTAATTCAGGATGTGTATCCTTTGCATTTTTTGTGTAATACATAATAGAGTTAACATCTGAACTTCTATCAATAAAAGCAGGAAACACAAAGCCATTAGTTGGAGCATCAACCACCCAATCTCTAATACGTGCTTTTATTTTGTTTTCTTCTTCAAAGTATCTAAGACCAGGCTCTGAAAGTGAAACGGGACATATTGCACACAAAACATATTCATATACTTCTTCAGATTCATCTATCTTTGCATTATCTTTAGTTTTAGTAATAACATCATAAGCGTCATGAAAAACAAGTATTAAAAAGTTACCAGTATAATCGTAATTATCTATAATTGATTCATAAAAATCATCAAGAAGAGCATCATCCTTTAATTGACTGTTTTTAAGCTGCATAAGAGAAATTTGTCTTTCATTTATAAGATCTTCATTAATTGGAAAGTTAAGCTCTAAAATATTATTTCCAATAGTTCCAGACAGTACTTTTTTAGCAATTTCTAAGTATTTAAAGTATTCATCCTCATCTAAATTAAGAAATGTTTCTCTAAATTTTAAAATAATATGTTTTTCTCCATTAACATAGCAACCACACATTTTAGTGAAGGTACAATGATCTTTTTTTAAGCGTCTTTTTAACTCAAGTATATCTTTTTTTCTCATATATAAACTCCTAAATCTAGTTTTTTTATTTGTAGGTATTAATTATAATCAAACTAATTGTCATATTCATTTCAATTATTAAGTTTCTGAAAGTCAAATCAAAGATTTGTACACTTACTTAAGTATAATATTTTTTTTACATTAATTAAAGGTTTAATTAGGGGAACTTAAAGCAGATGGAATACAAACAATAATCATTAGATCTTCTTTTAATAATTATGCATATAAAGAGAAAAGAATAATAAAATTTGATAGGTAACTTTTATTGTTCATTGAATTTGGTATATTATATAAATAGCTTTCCTTAGAAAGTATTGGTAAAAATATTTCTATTATTAATTATTATTGATAATGGAATAGTAATATGGAAAAATAGAAATATACCTAATTGGTTAAATAATACATTTCTATAAAAATGAAAGGGATGGGGAATTAAAATGAAAAAGATAAAAATAGTTTTAATTATTATGTTATTCATTAGTATAGGAGTACTAGCATTCTATTTCATTCCAATGAGGATAACGCCAAAGGTTCCTTTAACAAGTGAAGATATTAGTATAAAAGTTGAAAGAGCTTCAGGAAATACAGGACCAGTTTTTAAAGTAGGTGAGGATAAAGCTAAACTTAAAGAGATACTAAAGGAAAAATATCCAGATAAAGATATAGACCCACATTATATTGAATTAAAGGGAAACTTACCACGTGGAGTGGTAAATGATCCAATATTATTGGGGAATTATGTAGTTCATGGTAAGATTGTTTCAGCAGATGGTGGTGAAGAAAAAAGTACAATAATTGATGTTAAATATTCAGATGCAAAGATTGCAAGATTTTTTAGAGATGATTTACCAAAGAGTGAAAATGAAATATTATATGTATTTGTTGCATTAGTAATTATGTTTATATCAGTAATACAATTACTCTTAATTAGTATTACAAAAAGAGCGAGTAAAAATTATAGGTAAATAATATGCCAACCTTTACAATTTTTTAGGAGCTAACGGAGCTAGAAAAACTTCAATCTATATAATTCTATTTATTATAATGAAAATAACAGTATAATAAATAAATATATCCTAAAATAAAGTTGATAAAATATGTATTTTTACATATAATGTTTAATAGATAGATTTCAAATAAAGAGAGGTATTTTTGTGAGTGTTTAGTATCTAAAATAGTAACTTAATATTAATTCTAAAAAATTAAGGTGTAAAAGACCTTTAATTGTTATGGAATTAATCACTATTTGAAGATACGAGTCCACGAAACTACTTTGGGGGTATTACCCTTATTTATGTTGCGATTTAAGCTGTGGAGTATCCATAGCTTTTTTTATTTTATAATAAATAACTATAAATTCAAAATGAAGTCTATCTATGTTTCGTTGACTTGAATAAAGTTAAGGAAGGAATTTAGAAATGGATAATACAACGTTAGAAAAATTACATTACAATCAATTAAAGGAAATAGTTAAAGAATATTGTGCCAGCGGTTTAGGGAAATTCATAATAGATAAATTAGAACCAAGTACTAATATAAAGGTAGTAAATAGAAGATTGGATGAAACCTCTGAGGGAAGAACACTTTTAGATGCTTCATACAACATACCTTTTGATGGAATATTTAATGTAAGTCCACTTATAGATAAAATGGAGAAGGGTGCCTCATTAGATCCAGAGGATTTAAGTATGATGGCAAACTTTTTAAGAGGTTGCAGAAAGCTTAAAGTATTTATGAAGGATAAAGAAGGTTATGCCCCTACTTTAAGTTTATATAGCAATAATATAACAGATTTAGGCTATATAGAAGAGGAAATAAATATATCAATAGTAGGAAATAGAATAGATTCCAATGCTTCAAAGGAGCTTAAAAAAATAAGAAGGCGCATTGATATATGTGAAGGGAAAATAAAAGAGAGACTTGAAAGATTCTTAAAAAGCTCTGCAAATAAACAATATATACAAGAGTTTTTTATAAGTCAAAGAAATGGAAGATATACTATTCCTATAAAAGCTGCCTTTAAAAATCAAGTTGAAGGTGCAATTATTGAAACTTCACTAAAGGGTAATACCGTATTTATAGAGCCAAATGTAGTAGGTAAATACACTTCTGAACTAGCAATTTTAAAAGCTGAAGAGTCTATTGAGGAATATAAAATATTAGCTACTTTAACAGAAATGTTATATGAAAGAATAAAAGAGATTAAAATTAATGTTGAGGTAATATCAGAGTATGATATGATTTGTGCAAAAGCAAAATATAGTAAAGATATAGACGGTATAAAGCCTAAGATAAATGATCATGGTTATATAAAAGTAGTTAAAGGAAGTTATCCTTTAATTAAGAATGGAGTACCATTAGATTTTGAAATAGGAAAAAATTATAGATCATTAATTATAACAGGACCAAATGCAGGAGGAAAAACAGTAGTGTTAAAAACTTTGGGAATGTTAACTCTTGCAACACAATCAGGCTTTCATATAAAAGCTAAAGAAGGTACAGAAATATCTATATTTAATAAGATATTTGTAGATATAGGAGATAATCAAAGTGTAGAAAATGCTTTAAGTACTTTTTCATCTCATGTAAAAAACTTAGCTTATATAATAAAAGAAAGTAATAAATCAACATTATTATTATTTGATGAAATTGGTAGTGGAACAGAGCCAAATGAGGGAGCAGCTTTAGCAATAGCTATCTTAGAAGAATTGTATCAGAAGGGATGCATAACAGTAGCAACAACTCACTATGGAGAAATTAAAAACTTTTCAGAGCAACATCCAGACTTTGAAAATGCAGCTATGGAGTTTAAAAAGGAAACTTTAGAACCTTTATATAAGCTTAATATAGGAAAGACAGGAGATAGTAATGCTCTTTATATATCAAAGAAAATGGGGATTTTAGATAATATAATTGAAAAAACTAGAAGATATATAGAAAGTAAGAACTATAATTATGAACTAATAAAGGATAGCAAAATTAATAAGAAAAAGGATTTTGAAGAGGAAAGCGTAGAATATTATGAATTTGCTGTAGGTGATAAGGTTCTTTGGCTGGATAAGAATGAAAGTGCCATTGTTTATAAAGAGAAGGATAAGTATAATAGTGTAATTATTTTATTTAACAAAGAGTTTGTTAAGGTAAATTATAAGAGATTAAAGTTAGAAATTAAAGCCTCAGAACTATATCCAGAGGGATATGATTTAAATCAATTATTTGTTGCTTATAAGCAAAGAAAACTTAATAATGACATAGAGAGAGGGTCAAAGAAGGCTTTAAGGGAAATTAAAAAAGGTCACTTGAAATAGTTACTGCGAAGTATATTATAAGAAAATAATGTTTTTACTAAATTAGGATAATTAATAAAAAGAAGATATTAATACAAGTTAGTATCTTCTTTTAGTTAGCTTTTTTTGTAATAAATATTTTATTTGTTTTGTATAATATTAATAACAACTATGAAAACACATGTGAGGTATAACTAACTTAGAAAATAGTAAAAATTTCAAAGCTTTATTGACTAAATAATTACAAGTTAATATAATTTAAATGAGACAATGTAATATTTTATCAAAAAAAGAAATGTGGGGAAGTGGTGAGTAATAATGGCTATTGTTGAAGTCGTTAAGTATAATGGAGGAACGGACTTATTTGCATGGAAATATCCTAATGAAGAGCTAGGAACATGGACTCAATTAATTGTAAATGAGTCACAGGAGGCAATTTTATTTAAAGGTGGAAAGGCGTTAGATGTATTTGGAAGTGGTAGACATACACTAGATACAGCAAATATTCCAATTCTAAATAAATTAGTTAATTTACCTTTTGGTGGTAGGTCTCCCTTCACTGCTGAAGTTTGGTATGTGAATAAAGTTTATGATTTAGATGTAAAGTGGGGAACAGCCTCACCTATTCAATTACAGGATCCAAAATATAATATATTTGTTCCAGTAAGGGCTTTTGGACAATTTGGAATACAAATAGAAGATTCTAAAAAGTTCATAGTAAAATTAGTTGGAACAATGCCTGTTTTTGATAAAAAAAGTATGATTAACTACTTTAGAGGATTATATTTGACTAAAGTAAAGGATTCAATATCTACTTATTTAGTTAAAAATCAGATAAGCATTCTAGAGATAAATGCTTATTTAGAAGAATTATCTGAAGAACTTCAAAAAAAGATGATAGATGTTCTTAAGGACTATGGGATTAAATTAGTATCATTCTATGTTAATGATATAAATGTACCGGAGGATGACAAAGCAGTAATTAGATTAAAGGATGCTTTATCTAAGAAAGCTGAAATGGATATAATAGGATTCAACTATCAACAAGAAAGATCCTTTGACACTTTAGAGGGAGCAGCAACTAATCCAAATTCAATACAAGGTAATATTATGGGTGTTGGAATGGGACTTGGAATGGGTGTTGGAGTAGGTGGAGCTGTAGGGTCACAGTTTAGTGGACTTACTAGTAATATTTCCACAAAATCTGAAACAAAAAAATGTCCAAAATGCAATGCTGAAATAAGTAAAGATACAAAATTCTGTGGTGAATGTGGATATGATACTACTATAAAAGTAGAAGAGAAGAATACTGAAATAAAGTGTTCATCTTGTGGAGCAAAATTAACTGAAAATACTAAGTTTTGTCCAGAGTGTGGTGATAGATACAATCCATGTCCAAATTGTAAAGGGGATATGCCAGAAGGTGCAACGATTTGTCCTATATGTAATGAATCCCTTCCTAGAAAGTGTCCAGGCTGTGGTGTAGATATTCTTAATAAAAATGCTAGGTTCTGTTCAGAATGTGGAATGTCATTAGTTAAGAAGTGTGGTAAATGTGGTAGTGAAATAGAAGGAGAACCAAAATTCTGTCCTGAGTGTGGTAGCAAGCTATAATAGAATGGAGGATATAGAATGAGTGAAGATAAATGGTCAAAAAGTATACTTATAAGTGGAGGCATTGTATTTGTTGTAACAGTCCTTATTTATTTTATTGGATGTAGAAATATAATTAAGATTCCTATGGTACTGTTATCATTCTTTTTTGTAATTTTAGCTGAAGTAATGACTTTTCTTATAATAGCAAAAACTAAAAAGGAAGTATTAAGAAGTAGCGTAATTACAGCTGTAGTATTATATCTTTTTTCTACTACAGTATTAGCTTTAGTATTTATTAATTTCTTAATGATATTTTTAACTTTATATATAATAATAAATATTATGTTAATGGGGATTACAGGGATAGTAGTAATTAATCTAAATAATTTTGCAGATCATGTAAATAAGAGTAATGATAAGACTTTAGCAGCAGAGGGTATAATGATTGAATGTGAAAGCAGGATTCAATCTTACATGAATGATAGTGAGTACAGTGAATATAAAGCAGAATTAAACAAAATTTATGAGGATATAAAGTATAGTGATATTTCATCAGAATGTGGTATGGAAGGATCATTGTTGCAAAAGATAGAAGGTATATCTGAAAATAAGGAAAAATTATCAGAGTACTTAAAAGAAATTTCTTTCCTTATAAAAGAAAGAAATATAAAGATGAAAAATATAAAAAAAGGATCAATATAGTTTTTATGATGTGGAGTGGAAAAGATGAATAATAATGATTATAAAAAGAAAATAAATCCATTATATTCTTGGCCTGTAATTATAATATCTATTATAGTATTTTGGCCATTAGCAATATTCTTAGTATATAAGAGGGTTAGAACTGATAAAAAGGCAGGCTTTACTATTGGTAGAGTTGTAAAGTATGGATCATACTTCTGCTTCTTTATGGTAGTAATAGGAATAATAGCTTGTTTAGGTCAGGGGGTCACAGGGCAAGATGTGGGAATGATTTTATTCTTCCTTATTGCAGGAGTAGCATTATTTATGTTTGCTAAAAAGCTATCAAGTAATGCAGAAAAATATAAGAAGTATATTTCTATAATTATAAATGGAAATGAATATATTTTAGATAATATTGCAAGTGCTATGTCTTTACCTATAAATATTGTAAAAAAAGACTTAAAGGATATGATTAATAATGGATATTTCCAAGGTGCTTATATAAATGATAGTACTAACGAAATAGTTTTACCAAAGACAAGTAAAGAAAATATTAATGACATTGCATCTAATGATGAATCGCAAATTGAGGCAAAAGTTATAACATGCAAATGTTGTGGAGCTCAAAATAAGGTAACTACTAGTGGAGCAGAATGTGAATATTGTGGATCACCACTATAGAACAATATTTAGAAATACACATAAAATAATTTAAATAATATTTAAAAATATCATATAGAGTAGAAGAACTATATGATATTTTTATATTTAATTGTTAAATTAATATATATATAATAATAAATAATGATAAGTGAGTACAGTGAATATAAATAACTATTAAATAAAATTTATCAGAGTATTTTAGAGAAATACAAAGATAAAGAGTATAAAAAAGGTCAATATAAATTCTAAGATACGGGAGAAAATAAATGAATAATATTAATTATTATAATTATAAAAAGAAGGTAAAACCACTATATTCTTTACCTGTAATCATGATATTTATGATAGTATTTTTTCCGTTTGGACTATACTTAATATACAAGAGAATTAATATTAATAAGAAGATAGCATTTGCAAAAGGTATAGCATATTTCTGTTTCTTTATGGGTGCAGCAGTAATATTAGTAATATTAACATCTTCAAATGCTAAAATAAGCGATATTATTCCACAAGCTATAATGTTATTTCTAATAGGGTTAGCTGAACTAAGACTTTCTAAAAAAAATGTTTTGAAGGTAGAAAGGTATGAAAAATATATTTCTATAATTATAAGTGAAAAGGAATATATTATAGATAATCTTGCAAGTTATATGTCTTTACCTACATATTCTGTAAGAAAAGACTTAAATGATATGATTGACAATGGATATTTACAAGGTGCTTATATAAACAATAGTACTAACGAAATAGTTTTACCACAACAAAGTAAGGAAAATATTTATGAGACTACATCTAACAATAGTGAACTAAAAGCTGAGGAAAAAGTTATAACATGTAAGTGTTGTGGGGCTCAAAATAAGGTAACTACTAATGCTAGAGAATGTGAATATTGTGGATCGCCACTATAGAACAATATTTAGAAAGACACATCAAATAATTTAAATAATATTTAAAAATCTCAGATATAGTAGAAGAACTATCTGAGATTTTTTATATGCAATTATATAATAGAAACTTGAAGTTGAAAATATTATAAATATATTGTATATGAAAAAATCTAAAATTTTATTAACCACAGATGAATACTTGTAAATACAGAAGTTGCAACTGCTGGTTGACGAAAAGAAACTGATAGTTGGTAGATTAAAATATGGTAATTATGTATAATTTTTAATGGAGGTGAGATAAGTGAGTTTAGCTGAAAAATTACAATTATTAAGAAATAATAATAGACTATCTCAAGAAGAATTAGCAGAGAAATTAGGGGTATCAAGACAAGCAATTTCAAAATGGGAGTTAGGACAATCAACACCAGATTTGAAGAAGTTAATAGCAATAGCTGAACTATATAATGTAACTATTGATAGTTTAGTTAAAGATAGTGATGAATTTGATATTTTACAAAGTAATGAAATAAGTAATACAGAAGAACATGAAGCAGAAAAAGTAGATGATAAAAAAACACAGGTAGTTATTAATATAAATAGAAGGTCTTCAGTGGAATATGAATATAAAAGTAAGAGAATATTATTTGGATTACCACTTGTTCATATTAATATTGGAAGAGGTTTCAAGAAGGCGAAAGGTATAGTCTCAGTAGGAAATATATCATATGGGATAATATCAGTAGGTTTTATATCTTTTGGTATTTTAAGTTGTGGTTTTATGTCTATTGGATTAATTACGTTGGCTCTTTTATCAATAGGGTTACTGCTAGCAGTAGGGGTTATTTCTTTAGGAACTTTTTCAATTGGGGCAATAGCTATAGGAATTTTTTCCATTGGGGCAGTGTCAATAGGAAAATATGCAGTAGGCGCTGGAGCTATAGCATCAGACATAGCAATAGGAGACTATGCAAAGGCTAATATAGCTATAGGAAATAAGGTAGAAGGAATAAATACACTACCATTAGATACTTCAGCAGAAGATGTAAAAAATTTAATAAAACAAGAATATCCTAATTTAAGTGAGTGGATTGTAAATATAATTAATTTTATAATTTCTAGGAAAGTATAAAAGTTTAAACTTTTGAAAAGGTGATTGTATAAGGCTTTTAGTAATTCAGAGTGAAGAAGTAGATTTAATTTATACTTTCCTTACCTTCAGTTTGTAAGTGGACATATGTAAGTTTGCGTTGACTTGGAGTGGATCGACGGAATAATTAAATTTACATATACCACTTTTTTATTAGGCTCTGTAATCAGAAAATATTGATATGAAAGTAACTTTTTGTTCTAATTTCTATTAGTAATTAATAAATTAAATAGAAGTTAGAATTTTGGAGGAATTAAAATGGGAATTTTATATGAAGTTACAAGTTTTACAGGATGGGGAATTTGGTTTTTTGTATTATTTTCACTAATGGCATTTAATGAGCTTGCTCGTTCTAAGAAGTGGGCAGGAATAATATTGTTTTTAGTAGTTCCAACAATATTAACTATTTTTGTATGGCCTCAAACAGCAGCACCAGGAAATGAATATGGAACTGGAAATTGGTTTAACTGGGTAAAAACTTATTCGGCCTTAGCTGGGTGTTTAGGATTTATGGCTATTAGATATATACCTTCCTTAGCAAAAAAGAAATGGATGTTATTGTTTCCACCATTGATTTTAGCTATTAATATCATGGAAGCTGTAATACGTGACTTTCAATGTTTTTCATATGGTGCATGGGAAGGCACATATATAAATAATCTTTGGGCTATGTCTGGCACTTGGAATATTATGAATGGTATTGCAGGAATACTTAATATTATTGCTATTTGTGGATGGTTTGGAATATATGTGTCAAAGGATAAGACACAAGATATGATATGGCCAGATATGATATGGCCATGGATTATTGCCTATGATTTATGGAATTTTGCATATACCTATAATTGTATAGCTGATCATTCCTTCTATTGTGGACTAGCATTATTATTTTCATGTACAATACCAGCAATCGTTATTAAAAAAGGGGCATGGCTACAGCATAGAGCACATACTTTAGCCTTTTGGGCAATGTTTTCATTAACAGTACCTCAATTTGCAGATAAGATTGCTCCAGTGTCAACTACACATAATCCTACAGTCTTTTTTGTAGTTAGTCTACTATCATTAATAGCAAATGTAGCCCTTGTTATTTATCAATTTAGAAAAATATTTAAAAATAAGATTAATCCTATTAAAGATGAAATATATACTGATACAAAAGCATACAAGAAAATTATAGCTGAGAATATATAATTAAAGAAATCATAGTTTGTTAAAATAATTTAATAGTAAAAAGCGAGGCTGTTAGATATAATTACAACCTCGCTTTTAGTTTCAAAGTGGATTAATGTTTCTTTTTCAGGAATGGAATTATATGTGCCAAAAACTTGGAATATTGATGATAGAACCAATGTATTTTTAGGAGGTATTAGTGAAAAAAAATAAAAATGATAAAATAACAACAAATACTTTAACATTAGTTGGTGATATTAATTTTTCAGGAGTAGAAATAATTTATACATAGATTTATTATAGAGAGAAGTGAAAGCTATGTCAGTTAAGGAAACTGGCATAGCTTTTAAAATATTATTTATTATGCACATATTATAAAATATATTGACTATTTATATAAAAAGTAATAAAATAGTTCGCATAGGAACTAATTACTTGCGAACGGAGATGATAGTAATGGAACTATTAGAAAAATTTGAGATAAAAGCTAATAAAAGAACACTTTTTATACTAGGAGGAGCTTTATGGGGCATTGCTGGAGGTAATGTATTAAATCTTGGCGTTGAAGATCTATTTAGAAATGCGAAAAATCCAATTCCATTTTTAATTATTTCTTCTATAGTTTTCTTTACTTTTTATAATTTTATATTTAGCAAAATGGTAAAGAAGCATATGGTGAGAATAATTAATAGTACTTTAGGTAAACACTGTGTTTTTTCATTTTTTGATTTTAAATCATATTTAATTATGGCATTTATGATAACATTCGGAATATTATTAAGAAATTCTGGTATAGTAAACCCTATATATCTTGGAAGCTTTTATATAGGTTTAGGACTTGCATTATTAACTTCAGGGGTATTATTCTTATTATCTGGAGTAAACTTTGAGAAATCAAAGCTAAAATATACAAAATAGATTGTGCAAAAGTATTTTAAATATAACAACTAGGGAGAAGGTCTAAATGAAGTTTGGATACTTCTTTTTTTGTTTGCAATATCTTTCTATGCTTAATTGTACAAGTATAAAATTTTTGATATTATTAAGATATTAAACATAGTGTAGGGAATAGAAATTTATGAGTGAATTAAAAAACTACATAAGTAATACATATAATTAGTTTTACCGTACATAGTAGCTTTAAAAGTTAATATATACGGTATTTTTATGTGTAATATTAAAATTTTTAACTTCACAGAAAAAACACAATTATACTTTATAATAATTAAGATAGGAAGGTGAATTTATGAATGAAAAGATACTTGTAATTGAAGATGATTTAGATATACAGGAAATAATACGTGAATTTTTGTATGCAGATGGATATGTTGTTGAAGTAGCTGGGGATGGATTAATGGGCATTGAAAAATTTAATTCAGGCAAATTTGATTTGGTGATTCTTGATATAATGCTACCAAAGATTGATGGCTTTGTTGTATGTGAAATCATTAGAAAGACATCTAAAATACCAATAATAATGTTAACTGCTTTAGAAGAAGAACAAGATCAAATAAAAGGTTTTGAATTAAAAGTAGATGATTATATAACGAAACCTTTCTCAGTTAATCTTTTAATTAAAAGAGTTGAAGCAGTACTTAGACGAACAAAAGCAGCAGATGATGGTGTTAAATTTAGTTTTGAAAATATTATACTAGATGCTAGCTGTTTTAAGGTTTGGGTAGGTGAAAAAGAGATTGAACTTACAGCTAAAGAGTTTGATCTGCTAAAAATTTTTATTAAAAATAAAGGCAAGATTTTAACAAGAGAAATGCTATTAAATCAATTATGGGGTTATGATTTTTATGGGGATGCTAGGGTTGTTGACACTCACATTAAAAACTTAAGGTGCAAGTTAAAGGTTGATTATATTAAAACGATTAGAGGTGTTGGCTATAAACTTGAAAAATAGTACAAAAAAAAGTATTACTTTTAAAATTTTTAAAATTACATCTGTTTTACTAATAATCTCAACTTTATGCATCTATTTAATATTATATTTTTTACTACCAAGCTATTATTATAAATATAAAAAAAGTACTATTGAAACAGGATTGAATAAACTAGAAAACACTGTTTCAAAGCTTTCAATTAATGACGCTAAAAAATACTTTGATGAGTTTAGTGTTAAATATACTGTTAGTTTAACTATACAAGATAGTCTAGGAAGGCTTGTATACTTACCATTTAATTTGATAGAAATGTCTGTATTAGATCAAGGTAATATAAATAATACGTCTCAATCCATGGATACATTCCAAGCAGGTGGCATTGTAATTTCGGGTAATAATATATCTCCTTCTACCTATGTGGTTTCAAGACAGATAACTTTTTTAAATAATAATGAAAGCTACACTATGAATGTCGTAGTACCACTTCAGCCAATAGATGAAGCTTCAAAGGTTATTTTTAATTTACTACCATTAATTGGCCTTGTAGTCCTTATTATATCAGTTGTGGGAGCCTTTATATATTCAAAAATAATTACTAAGCCATTACTTAAAATAAATAACGCAGCTAAACATCTAGCTGCTTTAGATTTTGAAAAAAGCTGTGAGGTAAATAGTGAGGATGAAATAGGGGAAATTGCCTTAAGTTTAAATGAATTAGCTTCTAATTTACAGCATACTATGAATGAACTCAAAAATACTAATTTAAAGCTTTTGGATGACATTGAAAGAGAACGAGAAATTGAAAGAAAAAGAAGAGAATTTACTGCTACAATTTCACATGAATTAAAAACACCTATTACAATAATAAAGGGGCAACTTGAAGGTATGATTGGAAATATTGGAGCTTATAGGGATAGAGATAAATATATGAATAGAGCCTTAGTAGTCTTGAATGATATGGAATCAATGGTAAGAGAAATACTGGAAGTATCAAAACTAGAAGGTCATGGGTTTAAACCACAATACACTGAAATAAATCTATCTTATCTAGTTAATAATTGTATTGAAAAACTCATTTATATTGCAAATAAAAAGTATATAAGTTTAAATATAAAAATAGCCGAAGAAGTTTATGTTCAGGCAGATGAAAAACTAATTAAAAAGGCAATATCTAATATAATTAGTAATTCTATTATACACACAGCGAGGAATGAGAAGGTCTTTATAAACTTGTGGGTAGAAAAAGATGAGGTAGTGTTAACTGTTGAAAATACAGGGACACATATAGATGAAACTGAATTTGAAAAGATCTTTAATCCTTTTTATCGTATAGAAAGATCTCGAAATAGAAGTACTGGAGGTACTGGTTTAGGGTTATATATTGTAAAGACGATATTTGAAGCTCATGGAATAGAGTATAAAATGAGCAATACCGATTCAGGAGTTTGTTTTAAAATTATTTTTAACAGAAGCAATTAAGCTTCTGTTTTTTCATTTTAAAAACACTTAGACTTCACAGTAACTACACAATACAAATTTACAATTAATAATGTAATAAGGCATCTTCAAAAAATAAATAAGTCAGAATGCTCGTCTATTTTGTGTTATACTGCGTCAACAGAACCCTTAGATAGTGCTATTATCTGCGGAACCTGTTTCCTTTTCTAACTCAAAATATACTTCCAATCTTTGACTTATTATTTATTTTCAGATGCCTAAAGATTAAAAATAGGAGGAAGAACAATGAACTTTATAAAAAGAGCAATATTAAGTGTTACTAAAAGAAAGATGAAAACTATAATATTAATTGTAATTTTAAGCGTCATAGCCAATATGGTTCTTGCTGGTTTAGCAATACGATCTGCTACTGTTAAATCAGGTGAACTTGCTAGAAAAAAACTTGGTGGTGCTGTAACTCTTGGAATTGATATTGAAAAGGCAATGTCTAAATCAGGTAATAAAGGTGGTAAACTCGACATAACTCCACTAACTATTAAAGACGCGGATAAATTAAAAGACTTAGAGCATGTTAAAGCATATAATTACTCATCCTCAGGACTGGCTTCAGCAGAAAATTTTAAACCCTTTGTGAAAGAGCAGGATGATAAGAAGGATGATAAAAATTCCTCTATGGTATCATCGGTTGGACCACCGGGTATGGCTGATCCTGATGTATCATTCGAAGGCGATTTATATACAGAGCTTTCTCCTGACTTTACCGAAGAAAGAAGTAAGCTGATTGAAGGAAGAAACTTAACAGAGAGCGATCAGGGAAAAAATGTAGCAATTATAGAGAAAAAACTAGCAGATGAAAACAAGTTAAAGCTTGGTGACAAAATAAAAGTAAAAAACTTAGAAGGAAAAAATACTCTAGAATTAGAAGTGGTAGGAATATATAAAGCTGAAAAAATTGAATCAAATCCTATGATGGATGCGATGACATTTTTAAGTCCCTATAATAAAATATATGTTCCTAATTCAGTTACAGCACAATTGGCCTCTTACTCATCTGGGGAAATAGATACTATTGAAAATGCTGTATATTACATGGATGACCCTATGAATATTGAAAGCTTTAAAAATGATGTAAAAGATTCAGGTATAAATTTAGAAGATTATAAATTAGATGCAAAGGACTCTTTGTATAAACAGATGATGGGACCTATTGAAAATGTTGGATCATTTTCAAAAACAATAGTTATTATAGTTGCCATTGCAGGTGCAGTAATTCTATCACTTATAATAATTTTATCACTTAAGGATAGAAGGTATGAAATTGGTGTGTTAATGTCTATGGGAGAAAGCAGATTTAAAATTATTAGTCAATTATTAGTAGAAATCATGATTGTTGCTTGTATAGCTTTTAGCATATCAACATTTACCGGAAATGTAGTAGCACAGAAAATAGGAAATAATCTATTACAGAATGAAATAGAGGTCACTGAAAAACAAAAAAATTCGCAACCTTCAAACTCAGGAGTGGTGATGGTTGGGCCTGGGGGAACAATGAACGAAAAGGTTGATGCCATAGATAAAATTGATGTTGGAGTAAGTTCAAGTGATCTTCAAAAATTATATTTAATAGGATTTCTAATTGTAATTTTAGCAACAACGGTTCCAACAGTATTAATACTTAGATTTAACCCTAAAACAATTCTTTTAAAGAATGAATAAGGAGGTATAGAAATGAGCGCAATATTAGAATTAAAAAATATAAGTTATCACTATCAAGATGCTTCAAAAAAAATATCTATTTTAAATAATGTTGATTTCAGCTTTGAGAAAGGAAAGTTTTATACTATATTAGGCTCCTCTGGGTCAGGTAAAACAACACTTCTTTCTTTAATTAGTGGCTTGGATACACCTAAATCTGGAGAAATACTATATTGTGGTAAAAATATTAATACTTTAGGTTTAAATAACTTTAGAAATAAGAACATAGGCATAGTATTTCAATCCTATAATCTTATACCATATATGACATCTTTACAAAATGTTGTAACAGCAATGGAAATAACTAAAAATAAAATAGAAAACAGAAAACAAAAAGCTTGTGCTTTATTAGAAAAAACGGGATTAACAAGGGAAGAGATTAAAAGGAGTGTATTAAAGATAAGTGGTGGACAACAGCAGAGGGTTGCCATAGCTCGTGCATTAGCCACAGAAGGAGATATACTTTTTGCCGATGAACCTACAGGAAACCTTGACCATGACACGGCTATTGAGATAATAAAACTATTTAAAGCTTTGGCTCATGAAAGCAATAAATGTATTATTGTTGTTACACATTCAAACGACGTAGCAGCTCAATCAGATGTTAAACTTAAACTGAAGGGTGGTAAACTTGTTATAGCTTAAAGATTTTATTAGTTTATTATCAAAAGAAGTTATTATTATTATTCAACAATGCCTTCCAGTTGCTACTATTGAAAATTTTTCTCTTAGGCAAGATATTACATTTAATTATAAAGATCTAGCAATACTGCGGGTTCCATATTTATTAGGTACTCCTTACTAATAAGGATGATAATGATATAGTGGCATAAAGTAAGGGTAAGGTAATAAAGATATTGAAGATAAAGGAAGTGTTTTAGAGATGAAGTGGAATGGTAGGTTATTTTTGTCAGATGAAGAAATACAAGTTTTAGCTATGTTTTTAGCTTATGGAGTAGGACTTGGAGTATTGGTTGGTTTATTCACAGGCAATATACAACTATTCTTTGCCTTAGGAGGAGTTGTATCTATATTGATTTCACTTTTAAAAAGCTTTATTAACAGAATTAAGAAATCAAAGAAGATTCATATATAAATAACATTACGAATAATATATAGTTTATTTTAACATCCATCTATATATTATTAAGAACAAATATTAAAGGTTCAACTTTTAGAAGAAGAAATGCAAGATCTAAAAGCTCATATGTAGATTTTTTAGCTACATATGAGCTTTTAGATCCTTAAATCAAATATTATTACTACAATACTACTTTAGATGAAACTATGATTTAAGTGGTTTAATTTCCAAGTTTATACCATTGTTCATATTTATCAGTGTTTGTATAACTATAATTATTTAAGATTTCTTTAATAGCTTGGACTTTTTCAGCTTCAGTTAAATCTTTTTTATTATTCCATACTGAGTCAACATAGTTTCCGTAAGTTGCATTTGGTAGTACTATCCATTTATCTCCCCAAAGATCTTTATATTTAGGGTCAGAAGCAAGTTCAGTTCTCTTTACTGTACCTAATTCTCTTGAAAAGTCTTCTGTGAAGTCACCAATATTATCTCCTAAATACATAACAACTTCGTAATCCTTAAGAATATTTTCTCTTCTTTCTGTTTTATCTGAAGATCCACTTTCATTACAAACTTGTACATGTTCTTTATCAGCATTAGGGAAACCTAAACGCTGAAGCTGAGCTACTGATAAATCAAGCTGATCATGCTCTCTGTTAGTAATATAAAATGTTTCTACTCCATTATCAGCTGCATAGTTCATAAATTCAACAGCACCTGGGATTGCAACGTTTGAAGTTGAAGCGATTGAATCATAATAACCATTCCAAGGTCCGTTGTCCCATTTTTCATCCTGCATTACAATTCCAGCAATGTAATTACAGTCTGAGGCAAGTGTATCATCAATATCTGAAATTATAGCAATTGGTTTTTTATACGTACCAGCTTCTCTTTCAGTAATTCTTTTATCAAGTTGTACTCTTGCAAGTTTATATGCCTGATATTGTAAACCTTTAACTTCAGCTGATAATTGATAAAGAATACCATTTATATATGATTCTTTTCTCCAGTCATTTGTAACAGAACCTTCATTGATTGTAATTTTTTCAGTGTTATTTGCTTTTTCATCATTTGGTTTTGCATTACAACCTATTCCCAATGCACTAACACACATTATTAATAGAGTTGCAAGTAACAATCTAGACCCTTTTCCATTTTTCTTAAACATAACAATCCTCCATCCTAAATATTTTAAAAATACTATTCATATTTTCTTATAAGTAAAACAAGTAGTAGTTGTAATTAAAAATAAATGATTGGTACATATTTAACAATACTATTATTTCCATAAAATGTCAATATTGCATTATATTGAATAATGTTTTTGGTTAAATTATTTAACTATAATTAATTATGAATTAAATTTCTGAAATATGCGGTGCTAAAGGCTAAATTATGTAAATGTTATATTGAAGAATTTACTTCAGTTTACATGAAGTATTTTTAATTAAATGAACTCTGAAAATCATTGATTTTTAGCTACTTTTCAACTGTCTTAAATTAAATTTTATTAATAAAATTAAAAAATAAATTGATATTGACTTTAATAAAATTAATGTTATACTTAATATTATTAAAGAAGGGAGGCTTGAAATGGATATTGATAAAATTCCTAAATGGGTATTTGCTTTAGAAAAGGAAGATTTGGGGTTTTTAAAAAATTTTGCATTAAAATCAGGTTCTTTAAAGGAGATTGCAAAATTATATGATGTTTCGTACCCAACTGTAAGATTAAGATTAGATAAACTTATTCAAAAGATAGAATTAAATGATAAAAGTGAGGAGGAGCCATTTCAAACATTTATTAAGGGGTTAGCAGTTGAATCAAAGATTGATATTGAAACTGCTAAGTTAATTATAGAGAAATATAATGAGGAGTGTAAGGAGAATAAAAATGAGTGATTCAATGGTGCTTATTATAGCATTAGGAGCTAGTGCAGTTATGTTAATTATGCAACAATTATTAAGTAAACGTGAAAATTGGATATTAGGAGGTATTTTGCCAATAATATCATTACTATTTGCAATAGGAGTATTTAATTTGAGAAAAATAGAACTCAATATAGGAAATGTATTACCTTTTATTGTACTTATAGGCATACAAGTTTCTACATGGGAAGAGGGAAGAAAAAAGATTAAAGAAAAGAAAGAATTAGAATTAAATAAAATGAAGAGCAAAGATTTATAATCAGAAGATGCTAGCGTTAGTTAGTATCTTCTTTTATTTGCATAATGAGGTTATAAAATAGATAAAATATTTTTCCAAGTTAATTTAACGAAATCAAGAAAGTATATCATTGCTACCCGAAATTGTTAACTTTATATTATTAAGAACAAGTGTTAAAATAGTATGGAGAGAAAAAATCTAACGGGGGAATTATGAAGAAGAGATATTTATTATTAGGAACAGCACTTATTTGTAGTTGTATGATAACTTTATCTGCATTTAGCAAAAAATCTGTAGATAACACAAAGAATGTAAGTGCTCAGGAAGATATTAAAGAAAAAGAACAGACTAAAGAAAATGCTGAAGAAAATATTCCAAAAATTGTTGAACCAGGATATGAAAATTTAGAAAAATTTTTAGATGAAGAAGCAGCTAATAATAGATTTCAAGGAGTAGCACTTGTTGCAGAGGGAGATAATATTAAATTTGCTAAGGCATATGGATATGCAGATGCTGATGATAAGAGAGAAAATAAGTTGACAACACGATTTTCTATTGCCTCAAATACAAAACAATTTACGGCAGCAGCAGTAATGCAATTAGTTGAACAAAATAAAATTAATCTTGATGATACAATAGATAAGTATTTTCCAAAGTATAAGTATGGAAATAAGATTACTGTAAAGAATTTATTGCAAATGAGATCAGGAATTCCTGATTATCTCAATGAAATAGATGTATTCATGAAAGATGAAGAGACTTTGAAAATTCTTAAAGATTATGAAAATAGTAGTTATTTTGATAAATATGTTGAAGATAAGAGATGGTCAAAGGATTTGATATTAAAAAATCTATATCTAACAGAGTTATACTTTGAACCAGGTGAAGCCTACGACTACAGCAATACAAATTATTACTTACTTGGATTAATTATTGAAGAAGCCAGTGGGTTGTCTTATGAAGATTATATAAATAAATATATATTTAAGCCTGCTAAAATGACAACTAGTAGTATGGAAATGGAAAATTTAGATGCGAAAGGTCATGGAAGTGATGTGTCAGGAGAAATAGCAGCTAACCCTAAATTTACTTATGCAGCTGGAGATATTCATGCTAATATTTTTGATATGTTCCGTTGGAGTAGAATGTTACATAAAGGTAACATAGTGTCAGAAAAATCTTATAAGGAAATGACAACTCCTGTTGATTGTTATGGGTATGGACTTTTTATACATGATAATATTATAAGACATAGTGGATGTATAGACGGATTTAGTTCAAATACAGAATATAATGTAAGTAAGGACACCACAATAATAGTTTTAGAAAATAACGGTAAAACAACAGGACCATTAGATGCACAATATCATACAAGCCTAATAAATGAAGTTATATCAAAATAATATAAGAAAAGGAGAGTTAGTGAGGATTGGTACTTGCGATACATTCCTTCACTAAAGATAAAATATGATATTAAATATTATAAAATTAAGCTTAATTCTAACATTAAGTATTGCAGGAAGCTTCTTAGTCTTTGGATTCTTAATTGGTTATATTCAAGGAAAAACAAATATTAATTTATTAAAGACCTTTGGGAAAAAGGGAATTATTGCGACAAATTTTATTGGAACTACTGTACATGAGCTTAGTCACTATATAATGTGCATTATATTTCTCCATAAGGTGGACAAGGTTAAGCTGTTTTCATTTAAATTAAATGAAAGTGGTGTTTTAGGTGAAGTACAGCATTCCTATAATAAAAAGAGCATTTATCAAAGAATAGGTAACTTTTTTATAGGGGTAGCTCCAATATTTGTAGGTGCGATAGTTTTAATATTATCTATAAGATTGTTGTTGCCAACTACTTTTATAAGAATTTTAGAAGGTAAGACAATAAGTAATTTCCTAGCTTCTTTAGAATTCACAACATTAGCAGGATATATTAGCTCCATAATAGATGTTTTAAAAAATTGCTTAAAGTATATATTTACTATAGAGAACTTTACAAATGTGAGATTTTGGATATTTATTATAATAGCATTTTCAGTAAGCACTCATATGACATTAAGCAAAGCTGATTTAAAAAATTCAAAGGATGGAATAATAACAATTTTCTTATTATCAATACTTGTTAGCATAATATTAATGCTTTTTTATTCATATAAAAGTTTTATTTTTAGAATGCTTATATTATTTAATAGCTTTTTAATACTGATACTTTCTATAGGGTTGTTTTTTTCTATTTTATCGTTTTTAATTTCAGCTGTATTTGCACAAATTAAAAAGTAGCAATTTCTTTTAAAGATATTTTAAGCGAAAAAATCAATCTTTCTGTTAGAGATGTAAAAGAAGATGTAGCTATTGGAGATATATTAGAATTAATAGATAA
Organism: Clostridium sp. LS3; assembly: GCF_055330225.1. Classification (NCBI taxonomy): domain Bacteria; kingdom Bacillati; phylum Bacillota; class Clostridia; order Eubacteriales; family Clostridiaceae; genus Clostridium; species Clostridium sp. LS3. The sequence continues at coordinate 2,153,655 of NZ_CM143921.1, read as the reverse complement.
TATAACAACTAATAAGTTTATAAAAACAGAGTATGGAGAATTAACATAAAAGGTTTCAGCTCAAGTAGTTACTAAAAAATAAATGCGGTAACTACGTAGTAATAAAATAAATTAAAAATAAAGCTATTGTGAACAATAAAAAATGTGGTTTACAATAGCTTTTATTATTTCTGTAAATACCTATGTGAATTAATATGTAATTTGTAGTGTGGGATTCTTTTAAAAGAAAAGGATATTTAGATATAAATGGGAAATTGTGTTATTATGATATTAAGAAAATAATATTTATCAATATTAAATTATACAGTAGTTTATATTTAACTAATAGATAAAATAGGAATTTGTAGGAGAAGATGAATGACTAAAAGACCAATATTAAATAGAGATTTGAATAGTAAAACTTTTCAAGAGTATTACTATCTGAAAGAAGAACTTGTTACATTTTGTAGAAACGAGGGACTATCAACAAGTGGTGGCAAAATTGAATTAACTGATAGAATTTCACATTTTTTAGATACAGGAGAAAAGAGAAAATCAGAATCTAGAAAGAAAACAAAAGTAATTGATGTTCAAACTATAACAGAAGAAAGTAAAATTGAAGATAATTTCGTTTGTTCAGAAAAGCACAGAGCCTTTTTTAAGAAAAGAATTGGAGATTCATTTTCTTTCCCTGTGACATTTCAAAAGTGGTTGAAAGAAAATACAGGAAAGACATATAAAGAGGCAATAGATGCCTATTATCAAATTTTAGAAGAAAAGAAAAAAGTAAGAACAACCATAGATAGACAGTTTGAATACAACACTTATATTAGAGATTTTTTTGCTAATAATGAGGGCAGATCTCTTGAAGATGCAATTAAGTGTTGGAAATATAAAAAAGGATTGAAAGGGCATAATCGGTATGAAAAAACAGATTTAAGTGTATTGACTATATAGTTTGAAACTCCAATATGTAGAGTGGGTTAAAAAATAGGAATTTGAAAGTGAGATTATTATGTGTAATGTCTATTTTAATTGTCCAGAGTTCGAAAATGATAGATATAAGTTAAGATTAGTTTTGGAAGATGATTGTAATGATTTATTGAAAGTTTATTCTGACATAAAGGCAGTGCCCCTATTTAATAGTGATAATTGTGGTGGCGATGATTTTTATTATACTTCTGAAAAAAGAATGAAAGAAGCTATTGATTATTGGAAATTTGAATATAATCGTAAGGGATTTGTAAGATGGTCAATTATTGATAAAGATATAAATGAAGTAATAGGTACAATAGAATTATTTCATAGAGATTCAGAAGATTATTTTAATAATTGTGGTTTACTTCGCTTGGATTTAAGAAGTGATTATGAAGAAGAAGAAATAATAATAAATATTTTAAGCCTAATTATTGATGAAGTATATTCACTATTTGAATTTGACATGGTGGCAACAAAAGCTATTGATATGGCAACTAAAAGGATAACTGCATTAAAGAAACTTGGTTTTTCACTTACAGATAATAAATTGATTGGACATGATGGAAGAGAATATTCATCATATTATTTTTTAGAAAGATAAATTAAATAACAATAAAAATAAGGGCGAAGAATTATGAGTAAATTTATTAAAAGTAAGATTTGTATTTTAGGCACATGTGCATTATTTTTAGTGGGATGTAGTAATGGAGTAAGTGAAAAGGAAGCACAAACTAATAAAGAAGAAAAAGTAGTAACTTCTTCAGAAAAGATAGAAAATGAAAATAGAATTGATTCATCCAAGGATAATACCAACACATATTCAACGAAGCAAATATATTTAGAAAAATTAAATAAGTTAGAAGTTAATTTAGAAACATCATTAAAAGAAAAATATGCTAGTCCTGTAACTCAAGATATGATTGATGCAGCTAATGAAGAATTTAAACAATGGGATGACATGCTAAATGAAGCTTATGCTGAATTAGAGAAACAATTATCAAAAGAAGAAATAGATAAATTAAGAGATGAAGAGCTTAATTGGATTAAGAGTAGAGATGAAAAAAGTGAGTCAGCTGCTGATGCTAACAAAGGTGGAACAATAGCACCTTTAAATAGAGTAACGAGTTTAGCAGCAAGTACAAAGGAAAGATGCTATGAGTTAGTTAATAAATATATGAAGTAAAAATATATAAAGTTTTTTATTTATCAAATGTAAAAAAATATTGTATTTTAATAAAAAAAATGATATATTTGAAAAAACACTTTTAATTTAGTTCTGAGAAACTAAGAAGGGAGACAATAATATGAAAAAAACGTCAGAAAATGAAATTTTAATGGTTGATGTCAATGAAAAAGTTCCAATGGGGAGGGCAATTCCATTAAGTATTCAACATCTATTTGCCATGTTTGGCGCATCTATTTTAGTACCTATCTTGTTTAATATTGATCCAACAACAGTACTATTTTTCAATGGAATTGGTACTTTACTTTATGCCTTTATAACAAAGAAAGGTATACCAGCGTATTTAGGATCAAGTTTTGCTTTTTTAGCTCCAACATTTTTATTACTTAGTGAAGGTTATAGTTTTCAAACTGTACAAGGAGGCTTTGTAGTTTCAGGTCTTGTTTTTTCAATAGTTGCAATTATTGTAGGTTATACAGGTACAGGATGGATTGATAAATTATTTCCACCAGCTGCAATGGGAGCAATAGTTACTATAATAGGATTAGAGCTTGCTAGTACAGCAGCTGATATGGCAGGTTTCCCAGTTGGAGGATCAAATTCACCAGAACTTAACACAACTTGGGTTATAGTATCAATGATTACTCTTACAACAGTTATATTAAGTAGTGTATTACTTAGAGGATTTTTAAAGGTAATACCTATTTTAATAGGAGTTGTTGTTGGTTATATAACAGCTTGTTTTATGGGACTTGTAGATTTTACTTCTATCAGCAATGCAGGGTTCTTTACAGTACCACAAATAAAAATGGCTAAATTTGATATAACAGCTATATTAACTATACTTCCAGCTACATTCGTAGTAATAGCAGAGCATATCGGACACTTAAAGGTTACTAGTAACATAGTAGGTAAAGATTTATCAAAAAATCCTGGACTTCATAGATCACTTTTAGGAGATGGATTATCAACTATGATTTCAGGTATGTTTGGATCAGTACCAACTACTACATATGGTGAAAATATTGGAGTTATGGCATTAACAAAGGTATATAGTGTATATGTAATATGTGGTGCAGGAATAATTTCAATCATATTAGGGTTTTCAGGTAAGCTTTCAGCTATAATAAGTACAATACCGACTCCAGTAGTAGGTGGTGTTAGCTTATTATTATTTGGAACTATAGCTACATCCGGACTTAGAACTTTTATAGAAGAGAAAGTAGACTTTTCAAAATCAAGAAACTTAATACTTACATCAGTTATTTTTATGGTTGGATTAAGTGGTATAAAATTAAGTATAGGTGTTGTAGAGTTAAAAGGAATGGGACTAGCAGCTGTAGTTGGAATTGCTTTAAACTTAGCATTTATAATATTTGATAAGTTAGGAATTATGAATGAAGAATCCTAAGGATAGTTCATAAGTATTTGGAATAATTAAGTTAAATACAGATAGAGTATTAGAATATCGCATAATTCAGAAATGAATTTGCGATATTTTTTATTTTGCAATATGTAGAAAGCACGATGCAAATATTCTTTAAAATTGAACAGATATTATTGGGAAAATATGTTATAATAATATAAAGTTGTGAGATAGTTGTTTAATAAACCAATATATAAATAGGAATTCGCCTGGCTGTTTCATAGGAAGAAAATTTATACTTTGTGAGGTGATGATATGGAAACATGGCGCATTGTTTCAGGTTGCATTGTAGGATTTATTGCTATTGCTTTAGTGGTTTATGTCTCATTTACAATAAGATGTAGAGGCCCTATTTTTTCAAATTCATATTTATGGCTTTCGAAAGAAGAAAGAAAGAAAGCAGATAAAAAAGCAGAATATAAGCTTGTTACCGTTGTATTTGCCTGCTTAGCTGCAGTCTTTGCTCTTTTGTCGTTACACATATTTACGCTGTGGAAGTTGCCATACATTTTGATGTGGTTTGTAATAGGTTTTGTTATTGTTTATGCGATTGTTGATGCTGTGAAAACTGAGAAGCGTAAGTACAGAAAATGAGCATAATCTCCATTTTAAATTATAGTTTATGTGGAGGTTCTAAATAGCATACTATTAAGTTGAAAATAGATAACATAAAAAATATCGCATAATTCAGAAATGAATTTGCGATATTTTTTATGTTGTAATATGCAGAAAGTACGATGCAAATATTCTTTAAAATTGAACAGATGTTATTGGAAGAATATGTTATAATAGTGTGGAGTTATGATATGGTTATTTAATAAACTAATATATAAGTAGGGATTTGAAAGGGGATTGGAATGAAGGTAAACAAATATCTTATTGGTATAATCTGTGGAATTATTGGAGCAATAATAAATATTACATTTTTATTGTTTGCGACAGGTCTTGATACGGAAGTATATTTATCAACTGGGGTAACATGGGTAGTTATTGGTTTGCTAATATCCGCATGTGATTTTAAAATTAATTCATTTTTAAAAGGAATTGTTGTTTCTCTTTTGGTGTCTTTGTCCTCGCTTATATATACATTTTCATCTTCTTTGAGTGGAGCGATATGGACGATAGTTAATACTATAATAGTCGGAGCAATTATTGGATTTGCTTTTGAAAAAATATCAAATATGAGCAAAACAAAGAGATAAATTTGAATTTATCTAAAAAATAACATGAAATTAAATATGGATAATTGTATTATATTTGAGATTAAATATATTTTGGGAGAGAAGTTATGAGTAATAATAAAAATTTAATTAAGTCTTTTATATTATCATTTATTATTGTTTTTGTATTTATTATTTTATTTCAAATGTTAGGATTTCAACAAGAGCAAATGGGTATTGTAGTTGCTACAATAATTGTTTTTACTGTATTACTTTGTACATATGCCATTATTGATGAGATAAGGAAACTTAAAGATACTAACAAGTAATGTGATACTTTTGCGTAGTAAATGATAAAGATGTTCTTTGAAAATTAAATAATGCGGTATTTACACTATATGTTATAATTTTAGGCAAAATAAATGTTAATTATATTTTTTATATAAGGAGGAATTAAAATGGAATATTTTCATGTTGATGTTTTTAGCAATGAGATTTTATCTGGCAATGGATTAACTGTTGTTTTTTGTAATGAGGAATTAGAAGATAATCTTATGTTGAAAATAACACAAGAGTTTAAGCAATTTGAAACAATTTTTGTGAGAAGAATAGATGATAGTATATTTAGTGCAAGAATTTTTACAGTAGATGAAGAATTGGATTTTGCGGGGCATCCTATTTTGGGAGCAGCTGCTACTATTCATAGTCATATTTTTAGAAATGAAGAAGATATAGCAATTACATTTCAATTAAATCAAAAAACAATTATAGTTAATTCAAAAAAGATAGAGGAATATTATGAAGTACAAATGAATCAAGGAAAAGCGGAATTCCTCTGTGAAGTTTCAAAAGAGAAGAGAAATAAATATGTACATGCATTGAACTTGTCAGAAGAGAATTTAAGCGAAGAATTTCCTATGGAAGTTGTATCAACAGGATTACCATACTTATTAGTACCATTAACTTCAGGAATAGAGAATGCAAAAATAATTAGTTCTAAATTTGAAGAAATGTTAAAAGAAGTAGGTGCTAAATTTGCTTATATATTTGATGTGAATTATATAGAAGGACGGACCTGGGATAATCAAGGAAACGTTGAGGATGTTGCTACAGGAAGTGCAGCTGGACCATTAGGTGCATATTTATATAAGCATAATATTTTTAATGTAGGTCATGAGATTATAATAAATCAAGGAAGGTTTGTCGGCAGACCTAGTAAAATTAAGGTTTCTATGAGCATTTCTGAAAAAGAAATATTAGTGTCTGGAGAGGTAGCTATTTTGGCAAAGGGAACTATTTTACTATAATAATAAACGTAAAAATATGTCATAATTTATTTTACAATTAGATAGATAAATAAAAATTTAATGGAGGGGGAAATGGAAAATGCCTAAAAACGTATTTACTACTAAACAAATAGAAACAATTCAGCTTAATATCATAGCTTTATTGTGCTATATAAAAAGACACGATGAAGGGGCATTACCTAGATGCTTTAAATTTTGTGAAATCATTGTAAAGAATATAGATATTTGTAGGAATAATGGATATTCTGATATTGATGAATTATCAGAATATATTAGACAAGATTGGAATAGCGCTATGGAAATTCATACAGGATTACCAGAATACTATATACCAAATTGCAATTTTGAGATTCAGAAAGCCATAAATGAAGCTATAAAAAGACAAATAATGTTTATAGAGGAGTATTTAAATATCTAGCAAAAAAATTCTGGCTTACCAATTAGGCATTATTTAGGTTAGATAAATAAATTGGAATTTGTAATGGGGATTATTTTCGCGAGCACAACTTTGAATTAGCAGAAATCAAACATTAGGTGATAAAAGTCAAAGCGTTCATCCATTAAAATTTAATGTATACTTCAAAACGTGAGGTGAAGAAATCATGACAGATAAAAAAATCATAGTACAATTTACAATGCTGACATTTTGCATAGCCTATCTTGTGTCAGGTGCTTTGATTGCTCTTGGGCAATTCGGATATTCGGTTTACAATTGGGTTCACTCGTTACAGCAATTCGGGATGAATATTCCTTTTGCAATCTATATTTTGTCACCTGCTATTGCTTCATATATCGTTCTGAAGAAGAATAACAAAATAGCAGATTTTAAGGAATGGTTGAAAACTGTTTTCTACGCCAAAAATAACATATTTCCTTATTTATTCGTCGTTGCAGGACTTGCACTGTATTTTTTGATACATATTGTAGTTTCAGGCCGCACGGAAATGGTACTTCCATTTTATACGTTCTTCCTTTCCCTACCTGGTGGCCTTATTATCGGTGGCTTGGAGGAAGCTGGCTGGATGTACATATTGCAGCCTGAGCTTGACAAAAAATATGGCTTTGTTTTATCTTCTGTTTTCGTTGGAATCATTTGGATTTTTTGGCATATCCCTCTCTTCTTCATTCCAGGAACTAATCACGGAGAGGGACTCATCAACTTTTGGATGTTTGCAGTTCAACTCATGGCGTTTCGGTTTTTCAACGGGGCAATCTACAGAATATCAGGAAAAGGCTGTGTGTTTATGTGCGTATTATTCCATACCATGTTCAATGCGGTATCCCCCATCTTTGGCACTATGACTATGACTTGTGCGGGAACCATTGTCGCAAATGCTGTGATTATTCTTGTTTCAATTGTAACTGTTGTGATATACGACAAAAAGAATAGGCGAATAGTATAAGCATAATCCGTGTTCGTCAAATTTTAGTTTATCAATTATGAATTATTAAGTGAAAAATAGATAACGTATTAAAATACCGCATTATTCAAAAGTGACTATACGGTATTTTTTAGTTCGCAATTCAAATATATTATGAACAATTTGAAATTATTGCGAACTAAATGATCTTTGAAAATTGAATAATACGGCATTTGGTAATATATGTTATAATAAATTCGTAATAGTATTAAAATGTGTAATAGAATATCTATTTTGCGAGGAGATGTGAAATGAATAAAAAGCTATTTTTGAAATTAGGATTATTGTTATTATCTCTGTCACTTGTTGCATGTGGACAGAAAAATAATTCATCAGGAGAAGATAATTCTTCTAAATCAAGTACAAGTCAATTGGTTAGCAGCACTCAAAGTTCGGTAAAAGAAAGTGTAAAAACTACATCTCCCTCTGTTGAAAATGCAGTAGAAAGCAAACAAGAGGATGTACAAAAAAATACACAACAAGACACGAAACCAGATACACAACCAGAAGCAACTGAAAAAAAATACTATGACTTAATAAAAGAAGCTTGGCAGAAGCAAAAGGATTACATTGATTCTATTGATGATCCTAAAGTAAAACAATCAGTACAAACCACGCACTCTGCAGCTATTTTAAAGTCAAATGAATTACTTTTGGCACATCCTGAAGACTCTAAGGCTATAAATGCAAGTCTAAAGAGGGTTCTCGCTGGCGAATAATTTTCAAGCTTTGGTAAGGTAAAGTTGGGTGACTAAATACGTAATGCTTATATATTCCTCTGTTTTTTCATTAGTGATACTATCAATTTTATTATTTAGGGCATCTTTATCACTATTTAAACCTCTATTTTCTTCTTTAAGTTCAGTGATTATACTTTCATATTCAGATAACTTAACTTCATTTAATTTCAATTGTTCCGTAGTATTTTAAATTTATGCGAATTAAATTGAAAAGCCAGTGAAACTTAACTAGTTTTATTGGCTTTTTTATGCATAATTGATACTTTCTATAGAATTGTTTTTCTCTATTTTATCATTTCTGATTTTAGTTGTATTTGAATAAATTAAAAAAATAGGATTTATTTTTATCAAGATAAAGGGAATGATATATTTTTTGTTATGTGTTCTAATGGAAAATTATGTTACAATATTTAATGAAAAATATTATAGCTATTAACCAAGGGATAAGTCCCTTGGTTTTTGTATATTTTTATTTAAAAATTATTAAAAAATTTCATAAATTATGAAACTATTGATGAATTTTAAGTATCTAATATACGTAAAAGGAGTGAGAATTTTGAAATCTTTATGCATAACAGATAAAACATTAGATAACTTTGAACATATAACAATGCTTGCTAAAAAGGGAGAAGAGGAAGCTTTCATATCGTTAATTCAATTAAATTCAACTGCTTATTATAGAGTAGCAAAAGGGATTTTATTTTCTGAGGAGGATATAAAGGATGCAATTCAAAATACAGTTATAATAATTTACAATAAACTACACACTTTAAAGGACATAAAATTATTTAAAACATGGTCAATAAGAATTTTAATTAATCAATGTAATAAGATATATAATGCCAATAAAAAGTTAGTTAATACAGAGAACATTGAAAATATATCTACATATTCAATTAACTCTGAAGATAAAATAGATCTTTATAATGCAGTTTCATCCTTAACTAAAGACTTAAGAATTCCTACTATATTGTTTTACTTTGATGATTTATCTTACAAGGAAATATCAGATATTTTATCTATTCCAGAAGGTACAATCAAGTCAAGAGTTTTTAGAGCAAAAGAAAAGCTATATCAAATTTTAAAGGAGGATTAGCGGCATGGATGAAAATTTTGATAAAAAATTAAGAGAAATGGCTAGGAATTCTAATGTTAAGGAACCTTGGGATATTAAAGAGATTGCAAAAACAGTTTGTGAAAACAATAAAAAGAAGTCAAAGTTATTAAATTATAAAAGAGCTATAGTTGCTGCAAGTATAATGCTCATATGTACTATATCATTAGGGGTATTTGGAAAAATAAGTGCTAAGGAAATACCTTTTGTTAATGGAGTTTTAGAGTATTTTACTAGAAATAATAAGGTAGATAAGGGATATGGCAACAATTCTATAGGAGAAGATTATGCAATAAATAATGAAAATTATAATATATATATTGAAAATGTATATTATGATGGGGGTAAATTAGTTTTTTTCTATAAGATTAATAGTAAAGAGCCATTAGATAGAACGAAAGAATATTATTTAAATACTGAATTAAATATTAATGCTGATATAAAGGGCATGGGAGGATTGGAGCAAAAAGATTTTGTAGACGATTATACTTATGCTGGAATGATAGGTTATGGGATAGAATCAAGTAGTAGAGATACTTGGCCAGAAAAATTAGAAGGATATATAAAAATAAATAGTATAGACATATACGGTAAAGGAAATGATGTAAAATCTGTAGCAGTTGAAGCAGAACCATTAAAAATATCATTAGATAGTAATAGTGTACCTAAAAAGGAGTTAGATATAAATAAAAATATTTCTAAAGATGGTCTTACAACAGAAATTAGTAAATTAATTAAATCACCAACTGGAATAACATTAGAAATGATTAATAGTAGCTATTCAGTAGATAATGGAATATATTTTATGACATATTTATGGGATAGTGAAAAAGGAATCTTGAAATGGCAAGGTAAAACTAATGATGAAAATGAAAAGGGCATTATAATAAGGGAGGAATATGAGAATCCTAGTAAAAATGGAACACTTTCTATTATAAATTTCGCAAGTAATTCAGGACCTATAGGGGATGGTAATGATAGAAAAAAACAATATAGTCTAAAGGAAGGAATAGATTTAGATTTATTAGATTTAGGTAATTTAAAGGTTGAAAAAATAGAAGATAAAGATGATAAAACCTTAATTACAATGGACTTAAAAGGTTATATAGCAACAAAACAAGATTTACAAATTTTTAACGGTTCTAATAAGTATATGCCAATACAAATAATAAATAAAGAAGTAAAAGGAGATTTGGAGATAAAAGCAACCTATGTATATCCAAAGCTAAACTTATCTGATGATATTGTTATTTCATTATTTCATCCAAAATATTTAGAACTATTAACAGATCAAACTATTAAAATAAACTTAGATGAACTTAAATAATCTTAGTGGTACTAAAAAGCTATGAGTGTTTTCATAGCTTTTATTATTTCTGTAAATACCTATGTGAATTAATATTCGATTTAGAGTGTGAAATTCTTTTAAAAGAAAAGAATATTTAGATGCAAATGGGAAATTATGTTATTATGATATTAAGAAAATAACATTTATCTATATTAAATTATGTAGTAGTTTATATTTAACTAATAGATAAATTAGAAATTTGAGAGAGGATATATGATTATGATAGAAAATTTTTTTAAAGATGTTGAAGAATGGGCAAAAGGAGATTTACATATAGAAAGTGTAATTGTAGTAGGTTCTTATGCACGTGGAACAAATAAGAGCACTTCTGATATAGACCTTTGTATAATTACATCAAACAAAGAAACTATGGTTAAAAATCAAGATTTTACGAAAATATTTGGAAATATTGATAAAAAACAAACTGAATATTATGGAAAGTGTACTTCAATTAGAGTATGGTATAAGGAAGGCAGAGAAATTGAATTTGGTATTGTAGATCCATCATGGATAGAAAGTCCGTTAGATGCAGGAACGTATAAAGTATTAAGTGATGGATATAAAGTTATCATTGATAAAAAACATTATTTCAGGAATATTGATATTTATAAAAGCTAAATTTTAAATATGTAGAGTAGGTGGGGAAATAGGAATTTGGAGGGGTAGATTTGAAAAAATTAGATTCTAAAGATATTGAGCTTATTGAAAAAGCAGTTGAGATAATAAAGAAAAATTATGATAAAAAAAATTACAATCATACTGTTGCTGCAGCGGTCAAATGTGGTAGTGGTAAGATATATGTTGGCATGAACGTTTTTTCTTTGCATGGAGTTTGCGGAGAACAAGTTGCAATAGGAACCGCTGTTACAAATGGAGAAAAACAATTTGAATGCATTGTTGCGGTTAGAGGTGAAAATGGAGATGAAATATTATCTCCATGTGGAAATTGTAGGCAAATGTTATCAGATTACTGCCCTGAATGTGAAGTGATAATACAAACAAATGATGGATTACGAAAGGTATTAGCAAAGGATTTAATTCCATTCTCATATAGCTTTGAAGGTTAACAAATTCCAATTTAGGGTGGGGTTGAATGTTAAAAAAGCAATCTGAATTTATATATATTAATAATAAACAGGTCATTTATAATTGGGAGATGAATATTATGAGATTATTTAATAAACTAGCAAAAGAAGGAATGAAGAACTCAGAATCCACTAAAAAGGTTGTATGCCAATGCATGGTAGTTGAGAATATGATTAATGGCGAGAGCCATGGTGATTATATTGCGAATATTAATAGGCTCAATGATTTGGAAAAACAGGAGATAATTGAGCTTTATGCAGGAGATAGTTATATTAAGGATGTAGCGTTACATTGTGAAAAAGAGGATCGATATACGATGAGCCATTATTACAGATGCAAGAAATGTGATAAGGTATTTTTTATAGGATTTTGTTGTAGAGGAGGCTATATATTTAAAGTAGATGATATTGACTTGAACAGTATTGATTTTGCTCACATTATGTCTGGTAAAGAACAACTGGGAAGCTATTTTAATAATTCCGAAAGATAATAAAAGTAAATGGCATATCTTGTAGCACAAATTCCAATATGTAGATTAGATTGGAAAATAGAAATTTATAATTATAAGGTAAGCAAAAATTACTTATATTTGGTGAGGTGAAAAATGGAGATTTGGGATATTTATGACAAGAATAGAATCAAAACCGGTGAAACAATGATAAGAGGAAGTAAATTTAAAGAAAATGCTTATCATATGGTAGTTCATGTTTGCATTTTTAATTCAGATGGAAAGATGTTAATTCAGCAAAGGCAACCTTTCAAAGAAGGGTGGTCAAATTTGTGGGACATTACTGTTGGTGGTAGTGCTGTATCTGGTGATTGTAGCCAATCAGCAGCTGAACGAGAGGTCCTTGAAGAAATAGGATATAAGTTGAATCTTAAAGATAAACGTCCTTCATTAACAATTAATTTTGAATATGGTTTTGATGATTTTTATCTAGTGAAACATGATATTGATATTAATGACTTGAAACTACAACATGAAGAAGTTCAAAAGGTTATGTGGGCTGATAAAAATGAAATTATCAATATGATTGATGCAGGATATTTTATACCATATTACAAGAGCTTTATAGAATTATTGTTTGATATGAAGAATTGCATGGGTACTCATAGTAAAAAATAGTATCTAAAAAATGAGCATGATGCAAACTAAATAAATTTCAATTTAGTAATGATGTAATATTCCCCAATTCATTTTAATTTTAGTGCAAATTAGCTTTAACAAATATTAGAGCTTATAAAATTACTATAAAATATGGAGGTTGTTTTATGAAGACATTTATTTTAATTTGTAACATTACTGTTCCATTACTAATGGTTAGTATAGGTTTATTATATAAATATAGTCTATATAAAAAGATTAATAAAATATTAGATTTATTTATGCCTATAGTAATGATATTTAGTGGGGCTGGCGATGATGGTAAAAATGATTTTTATAAGAATACAAATTTACTTGCTTCTGCTAATAAAAAATGTAGTTTAATATGGAGTATTTCGGGGATATGCACATTAGTGATTACTATAATAGTATTAATAGTAAATAAATCTAATATTATTAATGCTAATACTTTTTCTGATATGAGTAATGTAAGTGTTATTATGTTAGAAGTTGAATTTGCAATAGTAGTTGCTGTATTTATAAGCGTAGAATATTTTTTAAAGAAAAAGTTTTATAAAAAAATAGATGCCAATCTTAAACCTTAGCCACATAGCTAAATATCAATGCGCATTAATTTTTTATAAACTACTTATATAAATAGAAATTTATCGAACAGCTTGTAAGAAGATTATTTATACTTTGGAGATTGATATGAAATATATTAAAATAGAGACAGAAAGCATTAATCGAGAACTATTTGCTCACTTTCAGCGTCATCAAAGGGTAACAAAGTGTTGGAGAAAAGTCGATGGAAAGTGGTGTATCAAAGAAGTTGCTTTTATCGATGACTGGACGGAAGAAGAATACTCTGAACTGTTTATCACTTTAAAAAACACTGTGGCAACTGGTGGATTGGTACTTGGAGCATTCTTAAATAAAGACTTAAAAGGCTTTGTATCTATAGAACCTAAAATCTTTGGTAAAAACAAAGAGTATTTGGATTTATCTAATATTCACGTTTCAGAAGACATGCGAGGAAAAGGTATCGGGAAAGAATTGTTTCAACAGGCAAAAATATGGGCAAAAGAGTATGGAGCACAGAAACTATATATTTCAGGGCATTCGGCAGTAGAGAGCCAAGCATTCTACCGTGCAATGGAATGTGTGGAGGCACAGGAATATAGTACAAAACACGTAGCAAAAGAACCATGTGACTGTCAGTTGGAATGTAGAGTATGAGTATAAAATGTAATGACTAAATTTCAATATGTAGATTAGATTGGAATTTAGGAATTTATCGATAATCTAGTGTACAAATTAGAATTTGGAGGTTAATCATGAAAAAATGGTATGATGAGGAGTACAAATTTGAAATTGAGGTAACTGGGTTTCTTCGCAGTGACCATACAGAGCGGTACTGCCGAAACGGCGAGGAAGTGGGGGATAAGTATACCTGCACCTATGGCTGTCCCATAAATTCGGATGGACAGGGTATTTGTTCCAAGGTTATGATGATTATGTTCCCAATCATGGAGTCGGTCAGAAGTGGCGGAGATTTAGAGAACATTGGTGGCAATGGTAAATATAGCAAGGATATTGTATGCCCAGATGGCTGCGTCATGTTCAGGATGACGGCAAAGAAACTTGACAATGAGAATTTTTATAAGGGGAAGTTTTTTGATTAGTTTTGATTTTTATTGTGATCAGTTTGAAGATAACCGAAATATATAAATTCCAATTTTTTGAGGAGTTTTATTGTAAATTACATTGTGAATAGGTAGGTTATTATAATATTATGAAATCTATATTAAATTATGCAGTAGTTTATATTTAGCTAATAGATAAAATAGGAATTTGACACTTAATTAAAGTGTTGAGCAATTGTATTAAAGTATTAAAGGTAACGTAGTAATAATAAAAGACAATTGTTATCAATTTAATCTTAGGTTAACTGTGAGGTAAAATTTTAATTAAGATATGTATAAATAATAAAAAGTTAAAAATTGCATTAGTAGCATTTATATTGTTTAGAATATTCATATTTATACTTAATAAACAATTCGATTTATATATAATGGTTTTCGGAGTTAATCAATGGATTATTAATTTATTAGTAAATATTTCAATCATTATAACTATTGTTAAGTTAATTTTAAATTATAATACAAAAAAAATATTAAAGTATGTAATAAATTTTTTAGCAGTGATATGTATAGTATTACTTCTATTTATAAATCTACTATTAAACAGTTCTAAAAGTTACTTTTATTTTAAATCACCTGATAAGTCCCATACATTAGTTGTAGAAGAAGATTCTTTTTTTATGAGTGGGTGGAGCAACTTTTACGAAAGAAAGGGTTTCGTATTTATAAAGGATTTGAAACAACAAATAGATACTAATAACGGTTACAAACCTTTTTCATGTAATGATTATGAATTAAAGTGGTTAGATATTAACTCTATAGAAATAATTTATGTTTTTGGTTCAATGAATGTATATAAAAAAGAAATTATAAGATTTGATTAGACATAATAAAAAGATATGATGAGCAATTTTAATATATTGCAAGCGACAAATTCAAATTTGAAATGGGGATTAGTCTAAAAGAATCAGAGAGTATTTTTAATTCATTAATGCAAAAAGCATTTAAATGTTAATTATTTAATAATAATTTTTCTCTCTACAAGGGATTTAACTAAACGTTAGCTCCTTTGCAAACTATTGATTTTACTGGATTTAAGGCTTTTATTAGCTTGGAAAAATATCTACTGTTTAAATATGAAGAAAAACATAGCTTTTAGAATTTCAAATTACCACTTTTACTTGACTCAAACAGTACTATATAATTGTCTAGGTATAATATGGATTTTATGGTATAATATTTATATTAAATATGAGAGAGGTGCTGAAATGATTAAGTAATCTATTTTGGAATGACATAGTTTTTAGGCGTACTGAGGGTACGTTTTATTGTGTTGCCAAAGTTAGATTATATATCATGGATGTGCTTAGTTATATAAAAATAAGTGCGTTTATTTTATGTACGTCTAAAAATCATTTGGCAGCAAATGATTTTTTTTATTGGAGGTATATTATGAAAAAAACAGCCGTTCTTATTTAGAATGATTTTTGTAATTTTAAGATTAGTGTAGCTTTGGAAAAGTAATAGATGGTTATCCAAAAGCATTGGAGATTATAGAAGATTAAAAAGGGGAGAATTATATGAATAAAAATTTAAATATAAAATTAATAGAAGATAAAATTAACAATATGAAAGAATTTTCAGGTGTCATAAGAATAAATAGAGCTGAAGAGGTATTGTTTGAAAAGGCTTATGGCTTTGCTGATATTTCAAATGATAGGATAAATAATATTAACACAAGGTTCGGAATAGCTTCAGGTGCTAAGTTGTTAACTGCAATTTCTATATGTAAGTTAGTTGAACAAGGAAAACTTAAGTTTGATTCATTATTAAAAGAGTATATAGATTGTGATAATTTTGATGAAAATGTAACAGTAAAGCATTTATTAACGCACACCTCAGGGTTACCAGATTATTTTTATGAAGATTTTACTGAAATAACTATTCCTATGTATATGCTGAAAGAACCAAAAGATTTTCTTCCGTCTATGATAATGCAAAAAAGTATTTTCAAGCCAGGTGAAAAGTACCAATATAATAACGGAGGATATGTAATTCTAGCCTATATAGTTGAAAAAGTAAGTGGAATGAGATTTATTGACTTTGTAAAAGAACACATCTTTGATATTTTAGAAATGAATTCAAGTGGTTATTTTAGTATGGACATGTTACCTAAAAACTGTGCTTATGGATACGAAGAAAATAGTGATGGTACGTTAAAAACTAATATATTTTCAATCCCAATAATTGGAGGAGGAGATGGTGGAGTTTTTGTAACAGCTAACGATATAAGTAAGCTATGGGATGGATTATTAAATTATAAATTATTAAATAAGGATATTACTAATGAATTATTGACCCCACAAGTATATGTTCATTACGACGTATACTATGGTTATGGTATTTATATAGTAAAAAGAGATGATGGTATTTATAAATATTTTATAACTGGTGGAGACCCTGGTGTTAGCTTTGAGTCAACAGTATATCCTAATAAAGAAATTGAGGTAACTATACTAGGAAATAGAAAATTTAGTACCTATGAATTATTAATGGAAATAGAAAATATAAATTAGATAATGAACAAATTTAATGTGTTTTAAGATATAACTAAATTCAAATTTTGCACCTCAAAAGGGAATCAGCTATTTAAAGATGCACTCTTCGATAAATTAGCCATTTGAATTTTAAAAATATAATGTTGTTTGGTACTTATTGGCTTGGGGATAACTAAAGCTATACACAGCCTATCTTTTATAATATTAAGAAAGTAACATTTATCTATATTAAATTATTCAGTGGTTTATATTTAACTAATAGATAAATAGGAATTTCGTCGAGATAAAGTGAATAATTTAATATAATAGTGGTAAGAACTTATTGTTGGAAACCTATAGGGTTTCCATTTTTCTTTGTGAAATATAGTCAACATTTATTACATAAATAGAGTATCACTTAAAGCATTTAAATATCACCTTACTAATCTTACACTAACTGTAAGTGTTTTATTTTCACCAATCCATTTATAATAATTATAGAAGATGAAAAATCAAAGTAGATGAAAATACGAGTTTTCTGTTTACTATAAGATATGAAGTGAAAGGTGGTTATAATGAGTGAAAGAATATTTGTTATCTTTTAATTTTTTTATTAATATCACTGACAAATAAATTCTTATGGTGTTTTGAAAATTAGAATATTGATGATATGGAAAGGAGACAATTTGATATGAAGATAATGAAGAAAGTATCTTTTATTGGTACTGCTCGCTATCTTGGAGCTATATTAATAGTAATGCAGGGCATTTTACTTGCCTTACTTGCTATTTTTATGCTAAATAGCAAGTATCAAAATCAGTGGAATAAATATTTGAAAACAGATTATGCACTCGATGTGTATCTTCAAAATATCTCTGAGGATCATAAAGGCAATATTGAAGAATTTCTACATAATGAGGCACTTGAAAAAAATCTCTTTATAGCTAGAAAAGATTCAGCGTTAAATAATGAAGGCTATTTTTCAGGCTATACTTTTGGCATATATGGTGATGTTGAAAACAACGAGGTTTCATTTGAATTTTATGGTAAAAAAGTTATTGAGAAAGATATGCTTAATAAACTCCTTTTATCAGAAGTGGATGAAAGTACCCTTGGTATAGATAAAGGTAGTGTTTACAGTGTTGGTGAAATTCCTTCATTTAGATTTGGGCAAAAAACGGTTTTTAAAAAGTTGAACTATTTAATAGAAGAAAGTGGTACTATCAACGGAGACTACGTTGTCCTTGGATTAAATGATAGTGATAAAAATGCTTTTATACAGGGATTGGCTTTAGCGTGTAATGTGCCAGCTGATGATCTACTCAATGAGAAGAAAGGTTTTTTTTCAGATGATAGTTTTGCAAAAACAATAATACTTGTATTTATTTTTGCTCAGGTAATTTTAAATACTGTGTATTTTATGATTATAACTATACGAAACATAAGTAAAAGTGGTAAATTGGCACTTTTAGGATGGTCAAGAACCGCATATTGTACTGAAACCTTAGGAATATTTATTGGTTATGCACTGCTAAATATTCCAATTCAAATCATTATAGGAATTTTGCTTTCTGGTTGGAGCAAAATGACAGGTTTATTTATTAGTTATTTCATAGTATGTGCAGTTATAAACCTTATATTGGTAATATTAGAAGTCGCAATTTCAGCTATAATTCAGCTATCAATTAGCCCACTGAATGCAATTAAGGGCAGAATACCCAAAAATACATTGTATATTTTTGGGATACTGGCGTATATTGGAGTAAGTGCGGGAATTGTGTTTTGTGGTCTTTATGTAGACGGTCCTATGAAGACCATATCAGAAAATGCAAGACTTTCACAAATGTGGAGTAGTGTATCGGAGTTTCAGATTTTAAAAAATATTTCGATTGGGAATGATCAAAGTTCCATTAGTGGAAATTCAAAAGAGCTTGATCAAAGTTTTTATGACTGGTACAAAGGTATGTATGATGATAATGGAGTATATCTAATAAATACAAAGTATCACGATAATGAACAGTTAGATGGATGGAAACAAAATAATGTATATGAAGATAGTCCTGAAAACCCATTTTGGTATTTTTTATATTCGCCAAATTATATAAAATCTCTGAATTTGAATGTTGATAGTAGTATTCTAAATGAGGCAAAATCAGGAACAAGAGTTTACCTGATACCAGAATCTTATTCAGAAAATGAGAAAGTTAAGATGAAAAACTGGCTCACAGAATCATCAACAAAAATGCCACATGAAGGAGATATCAGTACTGTATTTAATAAAGAAAAGAATGTAAAATTTATAGAATATACTCCTGAAGATAACATGTTTACATGGAATACGAAGTCAACATATGAAAATACATGTATTAATCCGGTTATTTATATATGTACACCGGAAAATATGACCTATTTTGAATCAGAGAGTCTTAGAGCAAACGGCTTTAATGGTTATATAAAATTTGTGAATAAAGCAGTAGCAGAAAAATATCTTGATAATGATATACTTGAAAAATATAAATTGGATGACAATAATCCTGAATTTGTAAATACAGGAAAATACATCGATGGACTACAGAAAGATTTAATGACTACAATTGCATGGTTTGGAGTGGTATTTTTAATATTAACGCTTATCCTTCTAGGGATATTAATTGCTCTTGCAACAGTTTTTAGAATTGCAAATCAGGAAAAAATTAATGTTAAGAAATTTTTAGGCTATGGATTTATTAATTTATATCGCATGCCAATTATTATGCTTATTTCTGTTATATGTATTGAGTTGATTATTATGCTTATTATGCATTCTAAGTTTGGGTTTCTGTTAATGCTTATCGTGGCAGTTATTCAGATACTTATTTTTTTAAGGTATATGACTAAATGTGAAATTGAAAACATACGTATGGCGTTTAAAGGAGAGTAGAATTATGGCAAAAGCAATAGAAGTATTAAATGTTACAAAGAAATTTGGGAAAAGATATATATTTAAAAATCTAAATTTGTCCGTTGAAGACGGGGAGTTTATTTCAATTGTTGGACCAAGTGGTTGTGGAAAATCAACTCTCCTAAATATGATAGGCCTTTTAGAATCAAGGGATGCAGGTCAGATTAAGCTAAAAGGAAAAGAAATTCCTAAAATAGAAAGCAACGGAGCTACAATGTTAAGGCGAAATACAATTAATTACTTATTTCAATCATTTGCGTTAATTAATGATATGACAATATATCAGAACCTTTTTCTGGCAATGAATTTCTCTAATATTACTACCAAGGAAAAGGATAAAAGAATAGAGGAAATATTAGAAAAGGTTCATTTAGAAAAATTTAAAGATGAAAAGGTTAATACTCTCTCAGGAGGTGAACAACAAAGAGTGGCACTGGCAAGAACAATACTGAAGCCAGGTGATATAATTCTTGCAGATGAGCCAACTGGATCTTTAGATTCTGCTGCAGCTGAAATAGCATTTAACCTAATTAAGGATTTAAGCAAACAGTATAGAAAGACTGTAATTATGGTTACTCATAGTGAAAATTTAGCAAATCAAGCAGATAGAATAATTAACATTTCAAAATGTTAATTAACTCTAAGAAAATCAACCTTCCATAAATTGAATATATGTATTTATGGAAGGTTTTTTATTATCTAATAAACAAGTGGTTTTTCATTCTTTTGTAGTATATCAATAGAAACTACATACTCTTTTCAGATCGCTATGCAGATATTGATGATGTAATTTTAATGGGTTCATATATTGGTTATGTAATTGCAATATCTATTTTAAAGTTGTTTGTTAGCAAAAAAGTAACGTTGTTTAAAAGGTATTGTGAATAGTATTCTGTGCGGTAAATTCCAATTTAGGGAACAGCTTGTAAGAAGATTATTTTTATTTTGGAGGTTGATATGAAATATATTAAATTTACTGTTCAGTTGTTCAAATTTCATATTTATGCAGATATTTAAGATAAATGATTTTGTAATAGAGCCATTTTTGAAATATCTCTCCTCATTTAGTTACTATAATGCGGAAAGTCTGGTTGTGAAATCTACATTTGAAATGAACTATTTAATTATCAGTATGGTAGTGATTATGATAACTGGAGGATTAGAATATTTGTTTCTTGCGAAAAAATAGCAAAAAATTGCGAATAAATTGTGGAAGAAAATGGAATATGATAAGATGATTTTAGGGCTATAACATAATGTGATTACATTTTAATGTTAGAGTATCCAATAATATAAGAGGAGGAAAAAGAAAAAATGAGAACACGCATTACAAAATGGTTGTCAGCGCTTTTAGCAGTAATCATATTATTTCCAGCAATGCCGTTTAAAGCATGGATGTCGGATAACGGTGACGGAACATTCAGCAATCCCGTTATGTGGGGTGACTATCCTGATAATGACATCATCAGAGTAGGCGATACCTATTACATGTCTTCTACCAGTATGCATTTATTCCCGGGATGCCCGATCATGAGTTCCAAAGACCTGGTAAACTGGAAATACGAAAGTTATACATTATCTGAGGAAGCTGCTTTAAAGCTAGCTAAGAACGATGACGGACTGACATTGAAAAATGGAAGAAATGTTTATGACAAAGGGCCATGGGCAACCAGTCTTCGTTACAGCGAAAAACTTAAGAAATTCTATCTTCTGGTTAATATGCAAGATGGCGTAGATTCAGAATATGCAATCCTGTGTGTTGCCGACAAAGCATCCGGACCATGGAACACTTACCGTCTGGATAACCCGGAAGGAGCAATCAAGGGATTATATGATCCGGGGCTGCTCTTTGACAAAGATCCGGTGACAGGCAAAGAAAACGGTGATATTTGGGTTATACATGGACAGGGACGTCTTTTTATGACTAAACTATATGTGGTAAATGGGCAAACAGGTGAACTGGCTATCGACCAAGAACAGAAAAACATTCCGATTTACAATTACCAAGGTGGTTACTTTAATGAAGGATCTCACGCATACAAAATTGGAGATACTTACCATATCATCAGTACACCTACATGGAGCGGAACTTCAACCAAGAAGTCCATTGATATCCAGACAAAAGATCTGTTAAATGGACCTTATGATGTAAAGGATATCATGCGCAGTTATATGAATTTTGGTGAAAATGGCATTCATCAGGGCGGAATTGTAGATGTACCACAGGAAGATGGCTCTTCTGAGTGGTGGTCCGTTATCTTCCAAGACCGTGGTAAACTTGGCCGCGTTCCGACACTTCAGCCTGTTTACTGGGAAGAGGATGAAAATGGCCTGAAGTGGCCGATGATGGGTGTGAAGGGACAAAATGGTGATCAAGCAGTGGTTACCATGAAGAAACCGAATACCGGTGCACACACTGAGCCTGAAAAACCTGCTGATTCCGATGAATTTGTCAGTGAGATGCTTGGCAATCACTGGCAGTGGAATCATGTCTCGGATCCGGAAAAATGGAGCCTGACAGAGCGGTCTGGATATATGCGTCTTCATACGGCTACCGTAACGGACGACCTCTCTACAGCTCAGAATACATTGCGTCAGAGAGTTGTAGGGCCGGAAAGCTCTGCTACCATTAAGATAGATATTTCCAACATGAAGGATGGAGATATTGCCGGATTATCGGTTATCCAGAGAGACTACAACTACATTGGTGTTACAACAGAGGTCGGGGACAAGAGAGTCATGATTAATGACAAGGGTACGGAACAGATTTCCGAGGCTATTCCTGTCGATACCAAAAATATCTGGTTCCGTGCATCTATGCCGCGTTTTGAGTATCGCACCGAATTTTCTTACAGTTTGGACGGAGAGAACTTCATTAGACTGGGTGGGCGATATGATATGCATGAAGGCAATTATGTAGGAATGGGGTTTGGTGCATTCAATTATGCCACAAAAGAGTTGGGCGGTTATGTGGATTTGGATTACTTCCATATGGACATGCCGGATGACCATGGAAACTACAATACGTTAAATGAAAAAATCGAGGCTGAGAGATACGACAATCAAAGCTATGATACTTCACTTGGAGAGCCAAGCCGGTATTACAATCCGCTGACTGAATGGACAGCAGACTATGCAAATGCAGATAATCTGACCAAAAATGGAGAAGCTTATGATCTAGCACTTGGCAATCTAAGAGAAGGCAACTGGGTTTCGTATAACCGTGTAGACTTCAAAGACGGAGCTGACTGGTTTAACTTCCGTATATCAGGAACAGCAGATGGCGGTCAGATTGAAGTTCGATTAAATGATGCTCAGGGAGACGTTCTGGCAACGATAGATGTTCCAAATACCGAAGACCGGGAAGCATTCCAGAATGTAGTTGTGTCACTGGAGACCTCACCGACAGGTGTAAAGAAAATCTGTCTGGTATATCGCGAAGGTGCACCTGCATCCTGCCGTATCAACTGGTTTATGGCTGGAACAGGAGAACAGCCGCAAGTTCCAGAAGCTCCTGAGAACCTTCAGGCAGAAGCTATAGGAAATACGCAAATTGAATTTTCATGGGACGAAGTTCCGGGAGCAGCAAGTTACGATTTGAAAATCGGCGAGGAAATCGTCACTAACGTAACGGGCCCGTATGTGAAAACAGGAATACCGGAAGGTGCATTATACAAGGTGTATGTCCGCGCTAAAAATGAGGGCGGTTATAGTGCATGGAGTCAAGGAGTCGAGGTTTCTACCCCGGTTAATCCGAAGCGTATCCCCCAAAGCAGCATTTCTATTCCAAAATTCTCCAGTGAAGAAGCCGGGGGAGAAGGGCCTAAGAGTGGTTACATCTCTGCTATTTTAGATGGCGATGCCAATACCTTCTGGCATAGTAGATGGAGTTACGAAGTCGCTAAGCCGCCTCACTGGTTCATACTTGATTTAGGAGGTTCTTATGATATAAATCAGATTACCATACTTCCGCGTCAGGGAAGTGGTGATAGACCGAATGGACTGATTCAGAAGTTTACACTTTCCTATAGTACTACAGGCATGAAAGATGAAGATTTTACTACTATAGGACAAAAAGAACTTCCACTAAATGAGAAATTGCAGACCATCGACTTTGACACTGTTCATGCACGCTATCTGAAAGTATATATTGATGAAAGCTGGAATGATTTTGCATCTCTGGCAGAGATAGAAGTTTTCCGAAGCGAAGTGGACATTGTAAGTAAAGATGGTTTAATAGAGGTGGTAGAAGAAGTTAAAAATTTAAACAAAGCTGATTATACAGATTTATCATGGGAAGTACTAGAAAAAGCTTTAGAAGCTGCAAATGTTGTATTAGCTAATGAAGAGGCAACTCAAGGAGAGGTAGATGTTGCAAAAGAAGTCTTAGAAGCCGCAATTGAAGCCTTAGAAAAAGTGCCAGTAAATATATTTAAGAAACATTTAGAAATTGCTGTAGAAGAGGCTAATAAATTAACTGAAGAAGAGCTTTCTAAAGTTGTTCCAGTTGTAGTTAAGGAGTTTAAAGATGCATTAGCAGAAGCAGAAGCTCTATTAGCAAATAATGATGCAACTCAAGATGAGGTAAATATATCCTTTGATAGATTAAGTAAAGTAATGCAAATGTTATCCTTTGAAAAAGGTGATAAGGATTCGCTTATTTCATTAATTGATAAAATTAATGGGTTAGATGCAGATGAGTATCTTTCAGCAACGTGGGAAAAGCTACAAAAGCAATTGGAAATTGCAAACAAGATAGTTTCTGATGAAAATGCTTTAGAGGCAGAAGTAATGAAGACTTATGAAGATTTAATAAGGTCATTCTTAGAGTTAAGATTAAAACCAGATAAGGATAGATTACAAGAGTTAATAGATAAGGCAAATAGTATTGATAGAAATAAATATACTGAAAAGAGCTTAAAGAATTTAGACAATGTATTAGCAAATGCAAGAAACATATTTGCTAATGAAGAAGCTACAGAAAAGGAAGTAGCTAAAGCAGAAAAAGACCTTGAGGTAGCATTAGCTAGTTTAACAGAAAAAGATAATAATAACGGCAACAATTACAATGAAGGACAAAATAACGGTGGCAACAAAAATAATGGTGAAAAACCAAATAAAGGTGATAAATTACCAAATACAGGAGGAACACCAGCGGTGGCTGTAGGGCTATTTGGAACACTTATTTCAGCTATAGGTATTTCAATTTTTAAAAAGAAAAAAGAAAATATGTAATAATGTAAGAAAAGAAGGCTATTGTTTAAATGCAATAGCCTTAGCTTTTTGTTTTGATTGTATAGAGTTAGAAAAATATAAAGATAAGTTCATCATAAGCATAGTTGTAGCGACTATCAAACCTATGAAACTAATAAAATTAGATAGAGTTAAAATAAAAGGTAAAAATTATATAATAAAAGATAAACAGGGATTTATAAAATAATCTTATGGTGGACAAGATGGTAATTGCTGAAAGAATTCAAATAAGTAGAGTAACTGAAAATCATTTATTCCGCAAAGGGTGTGCATATTATTCATCCACTTTTTTTATTATCAACAAAAGGTTTATTGGAATAAAATTGGGAATGGTGTTAATATAAGATTAACTAATTAATTAAGAGTTGTATTAAATTGTGAGTTGGTTTTTTATTTAACTAATAGATAAAATAGGAATTTAGAGAGAGTTATATCATTATTGATAAGGAGTAGAGTTCATGAAAGCAATTATTTTAGTAGACAATATAGCAGGTGAACAGCTAAAACAGGAATGGGGACTTGCTATTTTTATAGAATATGAGGGCAAAAATATTCTGTTGGATACTGGTGGTTCTAAGCTTTATTTGGATAATGCGAAGAAACTTGATGTAGATATAAGAAAAATAGACTACGGAGTGTTATCCCACGCTCATTATGACCACGCAAACGGCATGGAAAGCTTTTTTCATGAAAACAAAGAAGCAAAATTTTATTTGCGTGCAGGCAGTGGGGAAAATTGCTACTTAAAGTTTGGGATATTCAGTCACTATATAGGAATACGCAAAGGCACCTTGGAAACTTATAAGGACAGAATCGTATTTGTAGATGGAGATTACGAACTGATTCCAGGAGTTACCTTAATACCTCACAAAACATCCAATCTGGCTATGATTGGCAAGAAGAATAAGATGTATATAAAAAAAGAAAGAAAATGGTATCCTGATGATTTTTCTCACGAACAGAGTATTGTTTTGGAGACAGAAAAGGGACTGGTCATCTTAAATAGTTGTTCTCATGCAGGTGCAGATCTGATTATCCGTGAGGTGGCAAACACTTTTCCTAATAAGCATATTTATGCTATGATTGGAGGTTTTCATTTATACAATGCATCTCATGAGGAAGTAAAAGCTTTTGCTAATAGGGTAAAAGACACTGGTATTGAAAAAGTATATACCGGCCATTGTACTGGAGAAAAGTCATACCGGATTTTGAAGGAGCAGTTAGGGGAGAAACTGGAACAGTTTAAGGTTGGATTGACTATCGATATATAGTGAACGTACTGCTATATGAGATAGTATGCTTGGTAAAAAGTATGATACACTTAGCAATTCGTCAAATATCCCAATTTATCTAACAGCTTGTAAGAAGATTATTTATACTTTGGAGGTTGATATGAAATATATTAAGATAGAGACAGAAAGCATTAATGGAGAACTATTTGCTCATTTTGAGCGTCATCAAAGGGTAACGAAGTGTTGGAGAAAAATCGATGGAAAGTGGTGTATCAAAGAAATTGCTTTTATCGATAACTGGACGGAAGAAGAATACGCTGAACTGATTATCGCTTTAAAAAACACGGTGGCAACTGGTGGATTGGTACTTGGAGCATTCTTGAATAAAGACTTAAAAGGTTTTATATCGATAGAAGCTAATCTCTTTGGTAAAAACAAAGAGTATTTAGATCTATCTAACATTCACGTTTCAGAAGACATGCGAGGAAAAGGTATCGGGAAAGAATTGTTTCAACGTGCAAAAATATGGGCAAAAGATTATGGAGCACAGAAACTATATATTTCAGGGCATTCGGCAGTAGAGAGCCAGGCATTCTACCGTGCAATGGGATGTGTAGAAGCACAGGAATACAGTAAGAAACATGTAGCAAAAGAACCATGTGACTGTCAGTTAGAATGCAGAGTATGAGTATAAAATGTAATAACTAAATTCCAATATGTAGATTAGATTGGAGAATAGGAATTTATCAGTAATATTATTCTTGTTAAGATAATTATTAAATTTTAACTTTAACTTTTGCTAAATGATTTAACAAATTAACTAGGAGATGATATATATGCTAAATAAAAAGAAAATAGAGAGGTCAGGTTATGGTTTAGCAGTAGTTTTTTTTATACTAGAAATGATTATTCTTTACACATATAGAGAGATAACTCTTCTTTCTAATTTATTGTTAACTATTGCATTTATTCTATTAGTTGCTACAACTGTTTACAAATATTGTTTTAATAAATAATTTAAACTATTACAAAACAAATTCAAATTTGAAATAGAGATTAGTTTAAAAGAATCAAAGGTTAATTTTAATTCATTAATGCAAAAAGCATTTAAAGGTTAATTATTTAATAAAAATTATATAAAATTATTTGAATAATATGAAAAATATGGTATGATAAAGAAAAACATGTTGAAAGGGGATAGTAAGTTATGACACCAGCTAATTGCTAATATTAATTGAAATATAATTTAAAATTATTTTAATTTAATATGTATTTTATAATGAGTTTTAATTTGCCTAATTATTTAGGTTTAATTGTTATACTCTTTATGGAATAAGGCGTTAGAAGGTAACTTACTTTACTGAAATTCAAGATTATAAATTATAGTATATATGTTTAATAAGATTTCTATATTAATAGTGTGCAATGTTTATGTATTGCCATTAATTTAAGTATAGTTTTATTGTTGAAACTTATAGGATAATAAAGGATTTTCAGACTGTAGGAAGATAAGAGCTTCTTACAGTTTTTTATTTTTCAAAACTAAGGACATATGAAAAGAATAAGTATTCCATTGTAGAATTATGTGGACGTAAATTATATATGGAAAAGTAATTGGGATAGATTAATTATTTTTTAGTCCTTAATTGAGCACTTAGGTGTTAAGTTAATAAAATATAAAGGTTAGTAATGTTCTTTGTCTATCCATTTAGAGGATTAAGGCATCTGAAAATAAATAACAAGTCAAAGATGGGAAGTATATTTTGGATTAGACAAGAAAATAGGTTCTGCAGATAGTATCGCTATCTAAGGGTTCTGTTGACGCAGTATAACACAAAATAGACGAGCATTCTGACTTATTTATTTTCTGAAGATGCCTAAAAGAAGTAATGGATGAAAGAAGGAATTTTTATGTTTGAATTATCGTTAATTAATGTAAAAAAATATATGGAAGCAACTCTTGTACTTAAAGATATAAGTTTTCAAGTATATTCAGGAGAAAAAGTTGGTATAGTTGGAGTTAATGGAAGTGGAAAGAGTACTATTTTAAAGTTGATAGCTGGAATATTACCAATGGATTATTGTGTAGGATATCCAGGAGCTACAAGTCCAGGTTATGATGAAGGTTTTATTAATAAACCAAAAGAAGCTACCTGTGCTTATCTTGAGCAAATCCCTCAGTATGAAGATGGTATAAAGGTTATTGATGTTTTAAAGCTAGCATTTGAAGAAGTTTATAGTATAGAAAAGAAAATGCGTAAATTAGAAAAGGAAATGAAATTTTTAGAAGGAGCAACTTTAGAAAAAGCTTTAAAACAGTATAGCCAATTAGTTGAAGTTTATGAAGTTAAAGGTGGATATAATACTGAAGAGAAGTTATCAAAGATTTGTACTGGATTAAAATTTAGTGAAAGCTTTTTAAATAAAGAATTTAATTTATTAAGTGGTGGTGAAAAAACTACAGTAATCCTTGGTAAACTGTTAATTGATAACCCAGATATATTACTACTAGATGAACCTACAAATCATCTTGATATGGACTCAATTGAATGGCTTGAAACTTATCTTAAAAGCTACAATGGCATTGTAATTATAGTATCTCACGATAGATATTTTTTAGATAATGTAGTAACGAATATTATAGAAATTGAGGATATGAAAAGTAAGACTTATAAAGGTAATTACTCTGATTTTGCAAAGCAAAAAGAAGAAAATATGATTGAACAGTTTCATCAATATAGAGAACAGCAAAAGGAAATTAAGAATATAGAAAACACTATAAAAGATCTTAGGGACTGGGCAATAAGGGCAGATAATAATAAATTCTTTAAAAGAGCTGCAAGTCTAGAAAAAAGACTTGATAAGATGTTAAATAGTGATACAGAAAGTAATAATAGTTATAGAACTAGAGGTGGATATGTAAGAACTGAAAAACCAAAGTTTGAAAGAAAGACTATGAAGCTTAATTTTAAAGACAGCGGAAGAGCTGGTAATGAGACAATAAAAGCTTTAGGACTTTCTAAATCTTTTGAGGATAAGGTTATTTTAAATGATGCTGATTTACTGATTAATTATGGAGAAAGAGCAGCATTAATTGGTCCTAATGGTAGTGGTAAAACTACTTTTCTTAAAATTCTTTTAGGTGAAGAACAGCAAGATTTAGGGGTAGTGGAATTAGGTTCTAATGTAAAGGTGGGGTATTTGCCACAGAAAATTACATTTAATAATGAGAAACTTACTGTGCTAGAGTGCTTTAGAGAAGATATTTCAATACTAGAAGGAAAAGCCCGTGAATATTTATCTAAATTTATGTTTTTTGGAAATAGTGTATTTAAAAAAGTAAAGTACTTATCTGGAGGAGAAAGAATAAGACTAAAGCTTGGTATGCTATTATATGAGGATGTAAATTTATTGATACTAGATGAGCCTACTAATCATCTAGACATTGATTCAATAGAAACCTTTGAAGAGGCTTTAGAAGACTTTAAAGGAACAATATTTTTCATATCTCATGATAGATATTTTATTAATAAAATAAGTGAAAGAGTAATCTCTATTGAAAACAATGGTTTCATTAGCTATCCAGGAAATTATGATTACTATAAAGAAATAAAAGATGAGTTTAAGCTAAAGGTTGAAAATGATGAAAAAGAGAAATTTGAAAAAGATAAGAAGCTAAATAATAATGATGAAAGTAAAAAGGGTAAAAAGGCTAAGAAGCAGACTGATTTTGATGAAGCCAAAAAGAAAGAGGCTGAAAAAGCTAAAGTTGAAAAAAAGGTAGAAGCTCTTGAAGGAGAGATTGAAGAAGTTGACTTAGCTATGGTTGACTCAAATATACATTATGATGAGCTTAATAAATTGTACGCAAAGAAAGAAGGTTTAATAGAAGAGTTAGATGCTGTTATGGAAATATGGTTAAGCCTTAATAACTAACATTGTATTTTAGGTCTATTATTTATTGAATTTTGTATAAAAGCCATTACGGTGAAAATTAACTGTAATGGCTTTTTTATATA
Organism: Clostridium sp. LS3; assembly: GCF_055330225.1. Classification (NCBI taxonomy): domain Bacteria; kingdom Bacillati; phylum Bacillota; class Clostridia; order Eubacteriales; family Clostridiaceae; genus Clostridium; species Clostridium sp. LS3. The sequence goes on along the minus strand of NZ_CM143921.1, from coordinate 2,123,183 downwards.
TAATTAGAGGAAAGTAATTGTATAGTCAAAATATAATATTTAAAACTGGAATTAAGGGGGATCAAAGGATCCCTTTTATTTTTTGTAAATACTAGAAAAAGTAATTTGGAAAATTTTTAAAAAAGTACTTTACCTGTCGTAGTAATTGTGTTATTATATTACTACGATAGATGAAGTAATAACTTTATCTGTCGTAGTAGTAATTTAAGAGGGTGATAATTTGATTAGTAGTGACATAATCAGAGGATACAACGATACAATAATATTAAGCATTCTTTTAGAGGGAGATTCCTATGGTTATGAAATTTCAAAAAATATAAGAAATATAACTAACGAAGAATATGTTATTAAGGAAACAACTCTTTACTCAGCTTTTAGTAGACTAGAGAAAAATGGATTTGTTGAATCTTACTTTAAGGATGAAACCTTTGGAAAAAGAAGAACTTACTTTAAGATAACAGAAAAGGGAAGAGAGTTTTATAAGGAAAAATGTGTAGAATGGAAGCTTACACAAAATGTAATAAATAAATTTGTTAAGGAGTTGTAATAGGTGGAAACAATAAAGATTTACGTAGAGAATATGTTTAAAACTTTACCAAGGACAGAAGAGTTAAAAAAGTTAAAGCAAGATATATTAATGAATATGGAAGAAAAGTATTCAGAACTTAAAAGTGAGGGCAAAACTGAAAATGAAGCCGTTGGTATTGTAATTTCTGAATTTGGCAATATAGATGAAATAATAAAAGAGTTTGGAATTGAAACAAATGAGATAAATAAAGATAGTGAGCTTCAGCAGGTTAGTTTAGAAGGAGCAAGAAGTTTTTTAATGGATGCAAAAAGATGTAATTTCCTTGTGAGTATAGGGGTTATGCTTTGTATGCTTGGGGGATCATTTTTAGTTTTATTTTTTCAATTATTTGAGGATGGAATAATCTTTAAGGGGTTAAATGAAGACAAGGTAAGCTTTATTCCAGTAAGTATACTTTTAGTTTTTGTAGTAATTGCTGTAGCACTATTTATTTTCTCAGGAAATTCAATGGAAAAGTATAAGTATATTGAAAAGGGATTATTTAACCTAGAGGGTAATGCTAAAATGACAGTTGAAGCTGAATACGAAAGTTTAAAATCAAAGGTAACCTTTGGAACTATTATAGGGGTGGCACTGTGCATTTTATCACCAATAGCAATTTTCCTAGGTGGAATGATAAGTGAAGAGGGCTATGTATACGGAACTTCAGTACTTATTTTAATTGTTGCAGTGGCAGTATTTCTTTTTATTAATGTAAGTGCATGTAATGATAGTCACAAAAAGCTTTTAAAAGAAGGAGAGTATAGTGAGAAATCAAGAAAGGGAGATAAGGTTATAGGTGCAGTAGCTAGCGTAGTTTGGCCATTAACTACAATTATATTTTTTATATGGGGCTTTGCCTTTAATGGATGGGAGATTTCATGGATAGTCTTTCCTGCAGTAGGAGTTTTATTTGGGATTTTCTGTAGTATATATAAATCACTAAAAGGAATAGAAGAATAATATAAAAATCTCTAGTTAAAATTTTTAACTAGAGATTACTTTTTTCTAATTATATATTACCACAAAATTGCCAAAAATTCAAGTCTTGAAGTAGAGTTAAATAAGGGGTACAGTGAGTTTAGAGGTGATTTGTATGAATAAAAATATTAGTTTAGCACTTCAAGATATACAAAAAAAACAAGCGATAATAGAGCTGAAAAGCTGTAATGAAATGACAAGTAAATATGGATTAACCTTATCTAATGAAGATATTAATGAGCTAGTTGAAAATCGTTTTAAATCTTTAAAAGATACAGGAAGAATTGAGTTTTCTGAAGGTGTTTTGAAAAAGCTAGTTGAAGCCTTTTGTGATTCACCTTATATAATGCAACAGAATTATAAAGATACATTAATGGAGATTCAAGAGTCCTTTTATTTCTTTAAAAGCGAAGCTATGGATCAGATATCTGATGATGAACTTATTGAGTTTATGAAAAGACATTTTGATGGGAAATGCCAAGGCTCTGTAGAATATTTAAGTGGAACTAATTTAGAAGAGCTTTGCAGAAATACAAGATACGGATATGAAGTTGATGCTAAAGATATATATGGTCATGAGTTTTAGGAGGCATTATGGAAGAAAATAATATAAGTTTATTGTCCTTTTCAGATAATATGCAAATAGATAAAAATATCAGTGAAGAACATAGAATGCTTATTGAATTAAAAATGTGGAATTTACTATCTAAGCATACTGAAAGATATACAATGGGTGATAGTACATCAGTTCCAATAGAAGTAGCTGAAGAGTTACTTAATTCAATTTGTTTTTCAATAGGATTAGAATTACAGGGATTAAATAATCCAAAGGAAGTATTGATAGGAGAAGATGTAAGCCACTTATTAAAAGACTCTTGGAGCAAAATAGATTCTATGATTGAGATGGGAAAGAAGTTATTAGGAGAGGTTAAAGAAAATTCACCTAATATCGAAAACATATCCTATAATGATACATTAAATGAAATAGGAGAATTCTTTAAAAGGTATGATTATAGATTCTTTGCTCATAAGATAGATTGTTCTATAGATTATCAACTTTCTAATCCAGTATCAGAAAAACTACAGGGAATTGAGTATATAAATGAATACTTAAAATTCTTGATTATCGAAAATGAGTTTTGTAAACATTTTAATAAAGATAAAATTATATATATTTTAAATAGTTATTGCCTTGATTATAAAGGACTATTAATTAATATTTTTGAGCCAATACTAACAAATGCAGTAGGACTGGATATTTTAGGAGAGGATATATTATCTTTAGAGATTTCAGCAATACAAAGAGAAATGCTATTAAGGACTTTTAGAAATTTATCAAAAGCTGAGATTTTAGATAAGCTAAGAAGTTCAGCAAAGAGAGTATGTGATATTTTAGGGATAACTCAAAATGAAAAGATAGAATATATCAAAAAAACAGCTATAGATATTTACCCTAGAATTGAAGTTGGATTATCAACTGGAAATATTGATAATGTATTTTTAAGCTTTAAGTATAAAGAGGGTTTAAAGGAAATTGATTTTATAGATAATGATGCTATGGACAATGAAAAGTTACGCAATTTAATAAATGAAATAAAAGATTGTAGATTTATTTCTGATAAGATTGCAATGGTGAAAGAGGAGGTTCATAGCTTAAGTGATTTAGTGGAAGTATTAGCTCTATGTTTTTGGGATGACGAAGCATTAGAATTATTTAAAACACTTTCGAAGGAAGAGATATATTTATTAAAGGATTATTTAGATAGTAAAGGTGAAGGATATATTTCTAATTCAGAATGGGAAGTGAAATTTAGAGATTATATAAGCAAATAAGTTTATAAAAACAGAAGCTTGAGACTTAACAGAAAAGTTTCAGTTCAAGTAGTTACTAAGAAAACAAATAAGGTAACTACTTAAGTGAGAATCTAAATCTATTATTTAGCTATTCGAACTTACTCCTTGGAACGCATGTGAGAAGGAGTTCCTTTTAATATATAAAGCTATTGTGAACTATAAAATTTATGGTTTGCTATAGCTTTTATTATTTCTGTGAATACCTATGTGAATTAATATTCCATTTGTACTATTAAATTCTTTTAAAGGAATATTTAGATATAAATGGAAAATGTGTTATTATAATATTATGAAAGTTACATTGATATAGATTAAACTTACGTATAAATGGTAATTTGTAAGATTGATAAATTATTAAAGAAGGTGTATTATTGTGGATACGTTAATAACTGATAGGTTAATAATTCGCCCAATTACGGAGCAGGATTACGCTGATATACGTGAATACTGATGCGATGAGGAGACAGGAAAATATATGATTTATTGGCCTAAAACCAAAGAGAATATCAGAAAGTTTATTGATGAATGTATTACTTCTATGAATTCTAATATGGTTACTCGGTATGAATTTGCAATTAAATTGAAGGAAAGCAACAAAGTTATTGGTAATATTTCGTTAATGATAAAGGAACAATTTGCAGAAATTGGTTGGATTTCTAATAAGGCATATTGGAACAATGGCTATATGACAGAAGCGGTTAGAGAAATTATTAAATATGCATTTCATAAATTAAACATTACTAAGATTATGGCAACTTGCACTAATAAAAATCGAGCATCTTACAGAGTTATGGAAAAGTGCGGTATGACTAAAATCAAAGAGGAAAAGAACTATAAATCCATCAAGCAAGAAATTGAAGTGGAATATGATAAACTAACTTATTGTATTGAAAGATAGAGATAAATTAGAATTTAACGCTTAGATTATTAAAAGTAGTAAATTATTGTATTAAAATTTACAAAAGGGGTGGAAAGTATAAATGAAGGTAAAAAAAGTGAATTTAATGATTATAGTTACTTTAATCTTTTGTAGTACATTTCTATTAGATTATATATGTATAGAAAATAAATTATTTTATAGACATTGGCTTAGTCTTTCAATAATTTACTACAGATATGCTTTTATGATTACACTATTTATAATACTTCCATGTTATTTAATTATAAAGAAAAGAAATATATGGTTAAAGTTATTAGGCTATCCCGTTATAGCATTTATAGCATTTATATTACTACTTAGTACGAGTTGTATTAGAAGTTTTGATACCGATTCGTATTATATAGAATTAAAAGGGCAAAAAGTAATTGCAATGGAAGACCATTTTGGAGGTAATGTAATTACTATCTATTATGTCCCTGTTAATATATTCTTTATGGAGAGGTCTCCTGATTTCCCTTATCCATATGAACCTTAATTAACCTATTAACAATTGAAGGCATTATGAACGGTAAATTCCAATATGTAGATTAGATTGAAAAATAAGAATTTAAAGATGGCTTTGAAATAATAATAGTTATAGATGATGGAGGAATAATATGCATTTAGGTTCGATTTATTTAATAGTTAGAGATTTTAATAAGTCGGTAGTTTTCTATGAAAAATTGCTGGAGATGAAAGTAACTGCAAAAAATATGGAGCGTTTTGCTCAATTTCAATTTGAGGGAAACAACATATCTATAATGAATGGTTATTTTGACAAGCAAAATCCAGAATTAACAATACATAAGGGGCAATATATTGAGAAATTTGATAATCTTGCTACTATAGCAGATGCGGAAAATACAAATAAATTTGTATTAAATTTTTGGGTTAAAGACTTAGAAAAAGAGAGAGAAAGGATAATAACTCTAAATATAAGTGAATTGGTGACAGAAGTTAAATATGTAAATAATGTAATGCCGTATTACTATTTTCAGGTTGAGGATCCAGATGGTAATGTGATAGAGATTACAGGTCAATATATACCTAAAGAGGGTGAATATAATGAATGAAGATATTATTGAATCGGCAAATCAGGAACTTATTATTTTACATAACAGTGTTCCAAAAGGTAAACATATAAAAACAGGAGATATTAGAAAACTATCGGCTAAACTGTATAAAATAATTCCAGATAAAAGTATTAATGAGGTGTTAAAAATGTGTGAAACTTTGTTAGAGCAGCATAGTTGGGCATTAGGAGTTATAGCATTTGATTGGGCGAATAGGGTTCATAAACAGTATACAATAGAAACATATGATGTATTTTATTCTTGGCTTAAAAAATATGTTCGTGGATGGGGAGATTGCGACGATTTTTGTACACATGCATTTGGACAACTTCTTATTCAATATAAGGATATATTTGGTGAAGTTTTAAAGTGGACTGAAGATGAAGATTTTTGGGTACGACGTGCTTCTGCTGTAATATTAATACCTGCAATATCAAAGAATGATTATAGTTGTATACAGCCATTTGAAATTGCTAATAAATTATTAAATGATGAAAATGATTTAGTTTGTAAAGGGTATGGGTGGATGTTAAAGACACTCTCAAAGGTTGATGAAAAATCGGTAATAGAATATTTAGAGGAAAAACATTCTTTTATGCCAAGAGTTTCTTTTAGATATGCACTTGAAAAGATTAATGCTGAGAAATGCAGTTACTTAATGGGATTATGATACTAAAATATTATTTACAAATTCCAATTTTATCTAAAAATCACATGGAATTAAATATGAACAATTGTAAATTTATGTGTAGTAAGGATTATTTGTATAATATACAATTGGGGGAATGGTCTATGTGGTGTTACTTTTTAAATAATAAAAAAAATGTTGATAATTAATTTCAATTAGTTAGTTTATGTACTCAAAAAGGAGAAAATGAATATAGAAAACAATATAATTAAACATAATTTAAAAAATGTATATTTTATTTGTGGAACTGCTTGTGGCGGAAAAACAACAATGTCAAAAATGCTTTCAGAAAAGTATGGTTTCTATTTGTATGATATGGATAAGCATTACTCTGAGCATAGACCTATTGCACAGGAAGAACATCAGCCTGACATGTGTTATCATGGGAAAAATTTTCATGAACAATGGATGAGACCTATTGAAGAACAAGCGAGATGGAGTATCAATTCTCTAAAAGAACAAAGCAAAATGGTGCTAATTGACCTAATAAAACTGTCAGAAAATCAGAAGGTAGTTGCAGATGTTTTGTTTACACCTGATTATCTCGAAGGTATTGTTGATTACAATCAAATAGTGTTTCTCACAGCTGACAAGCAGTTAATTAGAGAAATATATTTTAACAGACCAGAAAAAAGGGAGTTTTATGAATTTGTAAAAACGCAAAAACTGGCAGATACCTATTTTGAACGAATATTTCAATCGCTTGAATTGACAAATATTAAAGAAAAGGAATTGATGGAAGGTAGTAATTTCTTAATAGTTGAGAGGACAAAGGATAGTACTGTTGCAAAAACATTTGAAATCATTGAAAAGCATTTTGGATTACTATAAAGCATGAGGTTATGAGCCTAATCTTTAGTTAATTTAATAATGTACATTTTTTTAATGGTGCGGCATAACAGTAAAAAACTGTGAAGTAAAGATTGCTTTAATATTATTTAGATAAATATGAATTTATTGGGGAGTAACTCCTTTCAAATACCTTAAGACTATTTTTTATTCTCAATATTATATTACTGTAGTATTATTTTAATTTACCATATTTTGTAGTATAATTAATTGTAAATATAAGGAGTAACTTCTCCAGTCAAGACAGAAAATAGTGATTCTAAGCCAAATTATGAAGGGGATTATTGAAGGGTGATATGATGAAAAATAAAAATAGTAAACAAATTAAAAATAAATCTAAACAAATTTTTATCATTGTTTTTTCGTTATTTATGGTTTGTTTAATATTAATTGGGTCAGGATACTTATATGTTAGAGGCAAGATATATAGAAAAAATAAACCTACAGTGGTAACAGATGTAGAAACTCCTGTTAAACCAAAGGAAGAAACTATTGACTATAAGGAAGTTGATGGAATTACCAATGTATTATTAATCGGTGCTGATGGAATAAATTTTGATTCAGGAGATCAAAGATCAGATTCCATGATTATTGCAACTTTAGATAGTAATAATAAAAAAGTGAAATTAACATCTCTATATAGAGATGCATTAGTATATATTCCAGGCTATGGGGAAGATAAGATGAATGCATCATTTAGTTTAGGCGGGCCAGAACTTGTAATGGATACCATAAGATATAATTATGATTTAAATATAGAAAAATATGCAATGATAAATTTTGTAGGTTTTGAAGCTATAATTGATCAAATAGGTGGAATAGATATTGACGTTCAACAATATCAATTACACGAATTAAACAAGTACATAGGCATTGATACTGGCGGAAATAATTGTTCAGTAGAAAAACCAGGGCTTCAAACCTTAAATGGTAAACAAGCTTTATCTTATGCAAGAATAAGAAAAGGTGTTGGAGATGATTTTGAAAGGGCTGAAAGACAAAGAGAAGTACTTTTAAAAGTTGCTGAAAAGCTACAGAATACTAATTCTATCAAGTATTTTGGGATAGCAAATAAGATGTTAGATTATCTTAGAACTAATATGGAGCTTGTTGAATGTTTAAATATGGCATATACTATTTTTAAATTCCCAAGTTTAGATACGGAACAACTTAGCATACCAGCACCAGAACTTTGTGTAGATGAGGAAGTAGATGGAAATTTAGTTTTAAGAATGGATAGATATAAAAATGCATTAATACTTAACGACTTCATTTTTAATGATACTCTACCATATTTTATATTAAATAGAAGTACTGAAAGAGATGCAAGTATTTATTATGAATATGATGGGTTCGGTGAATAGAATTAAATTTAAAAAGAAAATTTAGATAATTAAAGTAATGTAATATATTATAAGCAAAACAACAACTGTTATTATTTTAATATAATAACAGTTGTTACTCTTTAGAAGATGATATAAATAAGAAAAATAGAAATTTGAAGAGGAGGATGACAATGAATATACATAATCATAATTTGAATATACATTATACTGCGCCAGTTGAAATATGGGATAAATTGAATGAGTTATATTTTGAAATGCCATTTTGGAATGGGTTTGTGAATGGCTGTCCACAATGGTATGGCAATGATGGGAAGCTGATAGAAGCATCTGTTGAGCCTAGCGGACTACAACTCTATGCTAAATTACCTCAAGAAGAATGGAACTCATGGTTTGAATTGTTTAAAAGTAGAGCTTCTGAATTATTAGGTTTTCAAGTTGGGGAACCAGAAGATGGTTTTGAATTTTATATCTATGATTGAAGTATAAATTCCAATTTAAGGTTGAGTATTATAAATAGTAAATTTGCAGTTAACAGACTTTATATAGAATTAACTGAGAAAGGAGGATTTTATTATGATAAACAAGAAAAATAAAGAGCTTTTATGGAGGGTTGTACCTCTATAAATTATGGAGGAAATATGTTTAAAAATAAATTTAATATTAGTAATATTCCTGCAGTTTTGTGGGGAGAAAAGAGTGAAAAACTTTTTATTGCAGTACATGGAAATATGTCAAACAAGGAAGATGTTGTGATTCAAATTTTAGCTGAAGAAGCACGTCAAAAAGGTTATCAAGTGCTAAGTTTTGATTTACCAGAACATGGTGAAAGAAAAAGTGATAGTACTCCTTGCAAAGTACAGTTTTGCGTTAGTGATTTATCTATAATTATGAACTATGCAAAAGAACATTGGAAAGAAGTGAGTTTGTTTGCATGTAGTATGGGAGCTTATTTTAGTCTTTTAGCGTATAAAAATGATATCTTGAGAAAGGCATTATTTTTATCACCAGTAGTTAATATGGAAAGAATTATTGAAAATATGATGATATGGTTTAATGTAACACCAGAACGTTTGCAAAAGGAAATGACTATAGAAACACCCATTGGTCAAAAGCTGTATTGGGATTACTTCTGTTATGTAAAACAACATCCTATTAATACATGGAATACAGATACAGATATTATGTATGGAGCAAAGGATGAATTGTGTGAATTTGAAACTATTAATTATTTTGTTAAAAAATACTGTTGTAGATTAGAAGTCATAGACTCAGGAGAACATTACTTTCATACAGAAGAACAGTTGAATGTATTCAGGCATTGGTTACGAAAGCATGTTGATTAACAAATTCCAATATGTAGATTAGATTAGAAGATAGGAATTTATCATAGAAACTAAATGGAGGTTTGATTATGTACTATGAACAGGCTAGAAACTTTATTTATAAGAATGCTAGACCACTTGATATAGCAAGATGGAGATACCTGTTTGAAAACGGGAGCAAGGAAGATGTTCTGACAGCATTAATTGCATACCAAAATGAGGATGGAGGCTTTGGGAATGCACTTGAGCCAGATTGTTGGAATCCTAATTCATCTCCAGTGCAAACATGGGTTGCTACGGAAATCATTAGAGAGATAAATCTGAATGATAAAAATCACCCAATTATACAAGGAGTATTAAATTACTTGTCATTAGGAAAGGATTTTGATGGACATACATGGTCAAATACAGTGGCTACCAACAATGATTATCCTCATGCACCATGGTGGAGTTTCGTGCCTCATCAGGAAACATCATATAATCCTACAGCATGCCTTATTGGTTTTATATTGAAATTTGAAGATAAAAATAGCAAACTTTTTGAATTGGCCTGTGTTCTTGCTAAAGAAGCATATAGTTATTTTAAGTTACATTTTCCTATGGAATCTATGCACACTGTTTCTTGCTTTGTTGAATTGTATGAGTATATAAAAGAAAGCTCAATGAATGATCTTTTGAATATAGAGGAATTCAGTACTTTACTACACGAACAGATTCAACATGTTATAACATACGACACATCAAAGTGGGCAGTTGACTACGTATGTAAACCATCTTTATTCATAGGCACTAAAACAAGTGATTTCTATATGGATAATAAAGAAATATGTGATTATGAATGTGAGTTTATTTTAAATACTCAAGAATCAGATGGTACATGGGGTATTACATGGTCATGGACAGATTATCCTGAACAGTGGAACATTAGCAAGAATTGGTGGAAATCAGATTTGATTATAAAAAATACACGATATATTAAAGCAATCCATAGCTAAATTCCAATTTATCGAAGTGATTAAATAGAATTTAATGTGAATAATTTGAAAATTTTGCGTAGTAAATGATAAAGATGTTCTTTGAAAATTAAATAATGCGGTATTTACACTATATGTTATAATTTTAGGTAAAATAAATGTTAATTATATTTTTTATATAAGGAGGAATTAAAATGGAATATTTTCATGTTGATGTTTTTAGCAATGAAATTTTATCTGGCAATGGATTAACTGTTGTTTTTTGTAATGAGGAATTAGAAGATAATCTTATGTTGAAATTAACACAAGAGTTTAAGCAATTTGAAACAATTTTTGTGAGAAGAATAGATGATAGTATATTTAATGCAAGAATTTTTACAGTAGATGAAGAATTGGATTTTGCGGGGCATCCTATTTTGGGAGCAGCTGCTACTATTCATCGTCATATTTTTAGAAATGAAGAAGATATAGCAATTACATTTCAATTAAATCAAAAAACAATTATAGTTAATTCAAAAAAGATAGATGAGTATTATGAAGTACAAATGAATCAAGGAAAAGCGGAATTCCTCTGTGAAGTTTCAAAAGAGAAGAGAAATAAATATGTACATGCATTGAACTTGTCAGAAGAGAATTTAAGCGAAGAATTTCCTATGGAAGTTGTATCAACAGGATTACCATACTTATTAGTACCATTAACTTCAGGAATAGAGAATGCAAAAATAATTAGTTCTAAATTTGAAGAAATGTTAAAAGAAGTAGGTGCTAAATTTGCTTATATATTTGATGTGAATTATATAGAAGGACGGACCTGGGATAATCAAGGAAACGTTGAGGATGTTGCAACAGGAAGTGCAGCTGGACCATTAGGTGCATATTTATATAAGCATAATATTTTTAATGTAGGTCATGAGATTATAATAAATCAAGGAAGATTTGTCGGCAGACCTAGTAAAATTAAGGTTTCTATGAGCATTTCTGAAAAAGAAATATTAGTGTCTGGAGAGGTAGCTATTTTGGCAAAGGGAACTATTTTACTATAATAATAAACGTAAAAAATCGCATTATTCAAGAGATTGAATTTGCGATTTTTTATTGCACAATCCAAATATATTATGAACAATTTGAATTTATTGCGAACTAACTAGGAGAATTTGTTCTTTGAAAGTCCTTTAAGGATAGTAGTAAATGGACAGCTAATAGGAGTTGGCGAAAACTTTTATGACAATTTGATTTATAAACATCTTGGATATCAGCCTATAAAAGAAGCTAGATTAATTGGAGATATTCTCGATTGTTATCAATTAGGAATTAAAGACTGGTGGTATGCATCAAGAATTGAATATAGGATAGAAAATAATAAGATTAAAATAGTAGAAGATTCTGATAATAAATATAAAAGAATAATTTCAAGATTTTAGATAAATTCCAATTTATCAATAAGATTGTTTAAATTTATGATGTAGAAAATGATTATATGGATAAATGGTACTTTTGGTAGTGGAAAAAGTGCGATAGCAGAACTATTACATTTAAAGATAGAAATTTCACATATATATGACCCAGAACAAGTTGGTTATTTTTTATGGGATAGCTTTCCAGATGGAATAAAGAGAACTGGATATTTTCAAGATAATAGTATCTACAAAACTTAGAAAAGTAATAGAAAATGAACAATAACAAAAAGCTTTAGGTAAAATATTATCTAAAGCTTTCTTAACGTTTAGGAAATTATAAAGGTTTAAAGCTTTTAAAATGTGATTATATAAGGCTTTTAGTAATTAAATGTGGAAAAGTAGATTTAGTTTATACTTTCCTTACCTTCAGTTTACATATGTCCACTATTTTATTATAAACTACTAAAATTAGCTAATGCTGCTAGCTGACCATGATGATAGTCTTTTATATTAATATAATTATTAAGCCTATCATTAAGTTCTATTCTTAATGAATTTCCCTTTTCTGTATATAGCCATTGATATAATAGCTCGCAACACTCATGTATATTTTCACTATAAGTTGAAAAGCGAGGACTTAATTCAGTCATTAACTGATTAACTTTAGAATCAAAAATACAAATACTAGGTAAAAAGTAAGAATAATAAGCATTTTTCCATTGAAGTTGATGCTGAGGTTCTTTTAATATCTCATATAATTGCAATTTCATTTTATTTACGTATTTTTCATAATCAGATTTATTTATACTACATACCTCATTTATATGAATATTACGTTTTGTAAATTCCTTATCTATTTCAGAGGCCGAAAGGGAATATAGATACTTTTTTAATAAAAGAATATTTGAATCATTAATATTAGCCATTGTTTTAAGAGTTTTATCCCATAAAAACTGACGATACTCAGTCATTGGAAGATCATATAAAAAATTACCCCACAAATATAATGAAATTAATTTAGAATCATTTAAATTATTTGAAATATTTAAAGTAGGTTTTTGTGTTGGAAAAATAATATTTTCAATGTGATTACTTAAGTCATCATAAGAAACAAATAAGGGTAATTTATTATTTAAAGTCTTTAAGCATTCAATCTTTTTACCAAGCAAAACATACTCTTCTTCTAACTTTTCAGTTTGTCTTTGGAGATAAAAATGAATTGTATTAGGATATTTCAATATGCAACGAATATCAGAGATAGAAAATTTAGCTAACCGTAATTGTTTTATAGTTTTTAATTTATTAATATCATCTATTGAAAAAATATAATAACCATTAGTTAAATTAACTTCCGGAGTAATTAAATTTTCTTCTATGTAGTAATGAATAGTTCTTTTGTTAAGACCAGTTTTTTTTACCACTTCATTTATTTTCATACAAAATCTCCCCAAGTAAACTGTTACCTTAATGTACAGTTTTTATTCTAATTATTAATAAATAGGTTACAAAAATATTATACCATGGTGGGAAACTTATACATACCAGTATTTGGTGGGAATATTACTTTAGTAAATTAACTTATTGACTATCCATAAACGTTATACTGTAGAATTTTTATATAAGACATCTTCAAAAAATAAATAAGTCAGTATGCTCGTCTATTTTGTGTTATACTGCGTCAACAGAACCCTTAGATAGCTCTGCTATATGTGGAAGCTGTTTCCTTGTCTAACTCAAAATTTCCTTCACATCTTTGACTTATTATTTATTTTTGGATGGCTAAGGTAAGGAGGTATTAGTATGTTTAATAAGTTATTTTCACCAATTAAAATTAGAGGAATGGAACTGAAAAATCGTATTATTTTTCCTGCTATGGGAACAAAGTTTGCTGGAAACTCTAGAATGGTAAATGATCAGTTAATTCAATATCATGTAGAAAGAGTTAAAGGTGGAACAGGTCTTAGTATGGTTGAAGTCACAAGTGTCCATGCAAAGAGTGCACCAAGAAGATATTTAGCAATATGTGATGATAAATATATTCCTGGATTTAGGAAACTGACAGATGCTATTCATGAAGCTAGCGGTAAAGCTGGAATTCAATTATGGCAAGGTAGCCTAGCTGTTGGTAGTGACAAAACTGCGCAAATACTAGTAGCTAGTGATATGCCAGTAAGTGCAGAGGTTATATTACCAGGGATAACTATAGAGGAAATTAAAGAGGTAGTAGCAAGTTATGGGGCAGCAGCAAAGAGAGCTTACGAGGCAGGATTTGATTGCATTGAAATACATGCAGGACATAATTATCTTCCTCATTCATTTCTTTCAGGTGGAATAAATAGGAGAACTGATGATTATGGTGGTTCTTTTGAAAATCGAGCAAAATTTCCATTAGAAGTAATTAAAGCAGTAAGAGACAATGTTCCAGATACTATGCCAATATTTATGCGTATAGATGCTCATGATGATTATTTAGAAAATGGACTTACAATAGAAGAGGTCATTAAATTCTGTAATCTTGCAAAGGATGCTGGTGTAGATGTACTTGATATTTCAAGAGGAAATATCTTAACAGCTGGATTAAAATATGAAGTTCCTCCAATAGATTTACCTAGAGGATTCAACATTGAAAATGCAGCAAGAATTCGAAAAGAAACAGGTATGCTTACAGTTGGTGTAGGTAGAATAAATACTGCAGAATTAGCAGAACAAATTTTAGAAGATGATAAAGTTGATATGGTAGTAATGGGACGTGCTCAATTAGCAGATCCTTATTTTTGTGAAAAATCACGTTTAGGAAATATTGAAGATATTGATTATTGTGTAGGCTGTAATCAAGGTTGTTACGATTGCTGTGAAAATGTGGATGCAGAACATATTACATGTCTTAGAAATCCAGCCCTTGGTAGGGAAGGAATATGTAGAATAACTAAAGCTGAAAAAGCAGAAACAGTATTGATTGCTGGTGGAGGAATAGCTGGTTTAGAAGCTGCTATAATATTAAAAATGCGTGGACATGATCCAATAATATGTGAATCAACAGGAAAATTAGGAGGACAATTTTTAACTGCAGGGGAAGCGCCAAGAAAAGAAGAAATGAAGATAGCAGCTGAAAGTATGGCTAAGAAAGCAGAAAGATTAGGTGTAGAAATAAGATTAAATACTAAATTTACAAAGGGTATTATTGAAGAAATAA
The DNA here is from genome assembly GCF_055330225.1 of Clostridium sp. LS3. NCBI lineage: Bacteria > Bacillati > Bacillota > Clostridia > Eubacteriales > Clostridiaceae > Clostridium > Clostridium sp. LS3. Next base: position 2,108,019 of record NZ_CM143921.1, on the reverse strand, counting down.
AACCTCACACACTTATTAATGCCATTGGGGCAGAACCTATTATTCCTAATATTACAGGAGCTAAGTTACCATTTGTATTAAACTCTCATGATGTTCTTAATGGAAAAGAAAAAGCTTCAGGGAACATTGTTGTAATTGGTGGTGGATTAGTTGGAATGGAAGTTGCAGAATACCTTGCATCACAAGGTGGAAAAGTAACTGTTTTAGAGATGCTTAAAGACTTCTGCCAAGATATGGGAACTACAAGAAAAATATGTGTAACAGAAAATATATATGCTTCAGGTATTACTCCTATAACAGAAGTAAAAGTAACAGAAATAAAAGAAGGAAAAGTTATTGGAATTAAGAATGAAGAAAAAGTATCTTATCCTTGTGACTATGTTGTTATGGCAGTTGGATCAAAATCAAGAGATGGAAAAGAGTTAGAAGATGCATGTAGAGAAAATGGAGTAGCATATTTTGCAGTTGGAGATGCAGCAATGGCAAGAAAAGCTTTGAATGCTACTAGAGAGGCATTTGATGTAGCTATGACTTTTGATGATCCTAAGGTTCATGAAGAAGCATTAGAACCTAAAAAAGTAGTTTTTGTTACTGGTGGAACAGGAATTATGGGAAAAGAAACTTTAAAACAATTGCTTTCAAGGAGTAGCAGATTTAAAGTAAGAGCTATTGCAAGACCATCAGAAAAAAATAAAGAAATAATGAAAAAATTTGAATGTCCTTCTTTAGAGGTTATTTGGGGTGATATGGCTGATTACGATACTATTTTAAAAGGTGTAACTGGTGCAGATTATGTATTGCATATAGGGGCTATGGTATCTCCAGCAGCTGATAAATATCCTAAAGAGACACTTTACACTAATATAGGTTCAACCTTAAATATAATAAAGGCTATTAAAGCACAGCCTGATCCAGATAAAGTACATTTTGCATATGTTGCAACAGTAGCAATGACTGGTGGAAGAACATCACCAATCCATTGGGGAAGAGTTGGTGATCCAATTAATCCTTCTATTTTTGACTATTATGGAATGTCAAAGGTATTTTCAGAAATGGCACTTTTTGATTCAGGGTTGAAACATTGGGTATCAATACGACAAACAGGACAACATCCAAGTAATGAAAATGCTAAGGATGAACCTATAGTATTCCATCAGCCTCCAAATAATGTATTAGAGTGGAGTACTTCTATTGAATCAGGAATATGTATGGCTAATCTTTGTGAAGATTGGGTTCCTGAAGAATTTTGGAGAAAGGCATATAATTTAAGTAGTGGAAAAGGATATCGCTTAGCTACTTGGGAATTGATGGATTTGCAACTTGGAGCATTTGGAATTAAGTTTACTGATTTGTATGATATAAGAATGATGGCACAATATAATTTCCATGGTCATTATTATTCAGATGCAGATAAATTAGACCAAATGTTACATTTCCGTTGTATTCCTGCTGAACAATATTGGGCATCAGTAAAAGAAGAAATGCAGCTTATGGCAGCAAATCCAATGGTTAGAGCAATGTTTCCAACAGTAGAGCAAATGAAAGCTAATAATATTGCAATAGGTCATAAAGAAATGGGAACTTATTGGATGTTTGAAAATAACGAGGAAGATTGGATTAATGCTTTCTTTGGATCAAGAGAAAAACAAAAGGCTATTAAAAGTATAGAGGAAGGCTATGAATTATTCAATCCAAGTGAAGAGGTAACTTATTTAAATCATGGCTATGATGAAGAAAAAGGTATAGAGAATTTAACTATAGAGGATTTAAATAAAGCAGCAAAATTCCGTGGGGGAGAGTGCTTAGCAAAGGAAGTTTTAGATATATATACACCAATTAAATGGAGATGTGCAGATGGACATGAATTTATGCTTTCAATAAATGCTGTATTACATGGTGGACATTGGTGCCCAGAGTGTTTAAGAAATGAATGGCATTATGGTGATATAGCTAAAAAGAATCCTTTCTATGCTCAAGTATGGACACCTATACATGGAGAAAATGATGATTATGTAATACCAATGAAGCATAGTGCATACGATGTTACAGATGAACTAAAGAAAAGTTTAGGCTTAGATTAAAATAATTAAAAAGAGTTTAGATTTTATCAAAATTAAATGAGAGTAATTTAAGACTGCCGTTAGGGCAGTCTTTTTATATAGATAGTATTATAGTTGTGTGGAGCTCTAAAATTATTTAACGTTACAATAAAGGTTAATATTAAATAATTACTAAATTGGAATTTATCTAAAATCTTGAAATTATTCTTTTATATTTAATTTTATGTTCGTAATATAAGAAAATTACGAATTTAATATATTCTCAATTTTTATTCTTACTTCTGATGGTAAATGTCCTTCCAATGCTCTCTCCAAAAATGATTAATATCAATGTAATTCTCTAAGCAAATAACCTCACTAATTGAATTTCATCAAAACGTTAATCATTTTCTGGTTTCGTATCTAGAAGATTTTTTAATGATTTTTCAAGCACGTCCACAATAGCGGTGATGATACTTGTTGCTAAAATACTCATTATACTTAATGATATAGGACCTGCTGGGTCATCTCCTGAGATTTTAGAAATTACCTTTAAGGTTATTATCCCTAACACGAAGAAGAAGATGATTGTTAACCCACATTTCTTTATGACCTTCAAAGATTTAAGTGATAACTCGGAGAAAGCATTGTTCCCTTCAATATAGATTAATAGTTTAAAAGCTTGATACAATGCAACAGAAAACGCAATACAGCATCCATACGCATATCCTAATAAGGGGTATAGCGAGTAGTCCCCTGGATGTGCTTTTGGTTCTCTAATGGCTAGGCTAGGTAACCAAAAGATACACAAAGCAAGCACCGCAATACCAAGTAGAAAAATAATTACCTTTAAGAAAGTGGTTGAACCTTGTTTAACATTCATTTAAAGCACCTCACTGATTTAATGATAAAATGATTTTAACACATAATTTATCGTTTATCAATTAATTTATATCTCTTTTCATTATTTTATTATTGTTATTATTATATCTTTTAATTTATAGAAAACGTGAATTCTCATTAAAAATATACTATGAGATTGATTTTTGCACCCCAGAAGTAAACCCGTTAACATTTTATCCTGCCCAATTTTTTATTCGCAATAAATTCAAATTGTTCATAATATATTTGAATTACGCACTAAAAAATACCGCATATTCATTTTAATAATACGGTATTTTCATTAATTAATATTTAATTTTATGTTCGTAATATATTAAGATGGTTGAAGTCTATCAGTAAAAAATACATTTTCAATAGTTAATTGTGCAAATCCTTCTTTTTTCTAGTATTCTCCTAATTTATATATATTCTTTCTAAGAAATCACACCTTCTAACAGAAACTTATTACTATAATTCTTCCCATTGATAGTTAATGTAACCTCTATTTGACCAGTAACTTCTGTTTTAGGGACCTCAGCTACGTAATGAATTTCCCTCGTTTCTAATGGATTTATTGAAGCATTACCTTCTAAATCAGTATTATCAGAATTTTCTGCTACAGAAAAACAAGTATACTCAGTACTTTTAATTTTTATCTTTGCAGCAATTAAGTCGCCTGTCAATTTAGCTTCATTATTTAAATTCTTAACATCTATAATTACATCTATATAAACATTATCTTTATTTTGTACATCAATATGAGAATATATTCCTGAATTATTTAAAGGTTCGATTTTGGGTGTAACATAAATTCCAGCTAAATCAAATTCACAAACGTCTTGTACTGTATTACGACTGGTAACAATGAACACTCCATTTTCAGTTGAATATTCTTGAGTATCTGGTTGAGCATCTGGCTGAATGTCTTGCTGACTGTTTTGAGGTATATTTTTTTCTCCCGAACTTTGAGTGCTGCTAACAGATTGGCTTGTACTTGATTTAGGAGAATTATCTTCTCCTGATGAATTATTTTTCTATCCACATGAGACAAGTGACAGAGATAGTAACAATAATCCTAATTTCAAATATAGCTTTTTATTCATTTCAAATCTCCTTACAAAATAGTACTATTATGAATTTATTATAACATATATTTCCAGTACCATACTGTTCAATTTTTAAAGAACATTTTTATTAATTAGTTCGCAATAATTTCAAATTATTCTTTAGAATTTTTATTTCATTAACACATTTTCTTTTCTATCTTATTTGCATTTCTGCGCTTATTTTACAACTCTTTAACACTAGTTATTGAGTTTATTTTTATTAATTCTATGCATACTAATAACAAAGGAGTTGATTAAAATTAAAAAGTTTATATTTACATTATTATTAGCAATTTCTCTTATTACTACAAAAGCCCATGCAGAAACTAAAACTAAAGTATTAAAAGAAGGTATTCATAGATCTGAAATTTCACAAAAAGTTAATGCTAGATTTAGAAATATAAGTTCAGATAACATGACAGTAATAGTATTATCACCTCTTAAATACTTAAAGTTATATACTGACTTGAATCTTAATGATATAACAGCTACTAAACTTCTAACTAATGAAGATGTTGTACTTGTTATAGGTCCAGGAGAAATTGTTATGGAATATGATCTTGCAGAATAGGGTTGTTAAAACCCTATTTCTTCTTATAGACAAAAATATTTTAAAAGACTTACTTTAACGAATAATAGTATCAAATTGTTCACATTAAATTCTATTTAATCACTTCGATAAATTGGAAGTTGTCGGGCTTTGTAGTATGCTCATTTTGTTGATTGCCACTTTCGCTCTGCAATAGAAAAACAATCCCGTAGTATTGGATAAGTTAATTTATCTGGCAAACAATCGAACAATCCTATTTTTCTCATCTCACTGTAATTTGGCAAATCACCTATATTCTGTACAATTGCAAAATACACTTGTCCATTTCCTTTGAAATGCCAACCATTCTGTATACCGTTTATATAATAATCACATAATGGTTCAATAATAAATTCAACAGCTCCGGTTTCTTCATAGAGTTCTCTTTTTGCAGCCTCTAACGGTGTTTCACCAAGTTCAATATGACCACTGGGATGTTCCCATGTATCTCTTTCTTTATGCATACAAAATATCCATTTTCCATTATATATTGCCATTATATCAGCTGAAAAGTAATCCCCAAGTGTATTAAAAGGATAAATTTTAATTTCTATTATACTCACCTCCAAACCTAATACAACTAATCTTCTCAACAAATTCCTATTTATATAATTAGTTACTAAAAACTAATGCACATTAATACAAAGTTATGTCACTAAATATTAAAACTGTTCAGTAAAACTAATTTATATAGGGGTATTACTATCTTATTATTTTTCTCATATATAACATACCTTCATTTTTAGGTCCGTATATATCTGGTATAATACCAGCTGGAACAAACCCATTCTTACCATAGAATGCTATTACATCGTAATCACCAGCATATGTATGCATATACATGCAATAAACATTTTGATTTTTTGCATAGTTTTCGGCATATTTTAATAACTGTGACCCATATCCTTTATTTCTAATACCTTTGTTTATTCCCATTTCTATAACTTCACAACTATTATAACCATCATTAATTCCTTCTGGTGGTACATCTACTAATATAGTAATAATACCTAGTATCTCATTATTTTCACTAAATGCTCCGAAAAACTCGGCTCCATTATAATAAAGTCTATCAATTTTCTTTTTTAGCCAATTAATATGCTCTTCATTTTTTATATTAAAAAGATCATATTCAACTTCACCAATAAGTTCAAAGAAAATATCTATTTCATCTTGTAAAACTTTTCTTATTTCCATAAAATTCTCTCTCCATTTCTTTTATAATATTCTTTGCTCATAATACTAATAATGAACAATAAAATTTTACATTAATTGTTTAGTCTTATATTAGCATGATTTAGAAATTTGTTCCATAAAACTCTTATACTATAATAGTGCATTTTTACTTGAAAAATTTATTGAGTTAAAATATCTAACGGTATTAAGGATTGAAATGTTATTTAAAAACATTAATAAAATCATAATAATTAGAAAACTAGTAAAAAAGTGACAAAGAATATATAATGGTAATAAAAGAGGTGATACTTTGAGAGAAAATATATTGATTATTGAAGATGATGAAGATATAAGCCAAATATTAATGTTTTCATTAACTAAAGAAGGGTACACAGTTAAGATAAATGATAATGGCTTAAGAGTAGAAGATGATATACAAACTTTTAAGCCTGATTTAATATTGCTAGATATTATGTTAGGTGATATCGATGGATTTTCTATTTGTAAAGAAATTTCAAATTATAAGATACCTATAATTATGCTTACAGCAAGAATTGATATTACAGATAAGATTCTTGGTCTTGAATTAGGCGCAGATGATTATATTACAAAACCTTTTGATATTAGGGAAGTAATAACAAGGATTAGAGTAGCTTTAAGAAGAAAAAAAGAAATTGCAAATCAATATAATACTAAAGAAAATATTTCTAGCGGCAACATTAGTATTTCTGAACAGAGTAGAATTGTAGAATGTAATGGCGAAGAAATAAAACTTAAGCCAAAGGAATTTGATCTTTTATTATTTTTAGCCAAAAACAAAAATAGAGTTTATTCAAGAGATGATTTATTAAATTTAGTTTGGGGATATGATTTTATTGGAGATACAAGGACTATAGATGTACATATAACAAGATTACGTCAAAAGTTAAAAAAGGAAGTTAACATAGAAACCGTTTTTGGAGTGGGTTATATGTTAAAGGAAAGTAATGCTAACAATAAGGCGTAAATATGGAGTAGTATTATCCGTAATTTTCATTGTATTCATAATTATATCCAATATAATATTAAATAAATTTTTTTATAAAAATTTTAAAGAGTATATTACAAATGATATGGAGAAAAACTATCAGGTTTCACTTAGCAGTTTAAATGATTATTTAGCCATTAATAATATTAATAAAAATGAAATCACAGTAAGTGATTTAAATAATAAAGTAATTAACTTTATTTTAAACAGAGCTTATTGTCAAGGAGCTTTATATGACTTAAATGGTAACTTATTATTAAAAGGAGAAATTAATGAAAAAGAATTAGATCTAAATATATATGGGGTATCAGAAGAAACTTTGAATATAGTTAAAGATAATAAGGCTATTATAGATATTGAAAGAAGGTCTAATAGTATTATTGGAAAAGTAAGTTACTTAATATACGGTAAGAATAAAGAAGCCATAGGGGTTATAATGTTGGCCAATGATTATGAAAAGGAGTATATAAGAAATCAAAATATCAATAAGTTAGTTAATTATATTTTTACTGGACTTTTCTTAATTATATTAGTTTCTATATATTTTTTATCATCAAAGATAGTTAATCCTTTAATACTTCTTAAGAATAAAGTTTCAGAAGTAGGAAAAGGTAGTTATCCTTCAAAAATTAATATTACTTCAAATGATGAAGTAGGAGTTTTAGTAGACTCTTTTAATTTAATGAGTGAAAAGTTAAAAAGGAAGGATGAACAAGAAAAAAATATCTTTAGAAATATAACTCATGAATTAAAATCACCAATTACTAGTATTTCAGGATATGCACAAATATTAAGTGAGGATAACTTTCAAGATGAGGAATTTAAAGCTATAGCTATAAAAAGAATTATTTTTGAGAGTAAAAGAATGAATGAGTTAGTAGGTACACTTTTAGATATTTCAAAGCAAATAAGTGATTTAGAAGATTACTCCTTTGAAAATGTTAATTTGAAATTTATTTTAAATGATATAGTCCAAGCTAACTTAATAAGTATAAAGGAAAAATCATTAGAAATAATTAATGAAACTAATGATATTAGTATAAAGGGAAATAAACAATATTTATATATATTAGTGAATAACTTAGTAGAAAATGCAGTAAAGTATTCAAACAATAATAGTAAAATAGTGATTGAATTAAAAGATATTAATGAACATACAATGTTTTCAATTTCATCAGAAGGGAAGGTTATTCCAATTGAGAAGAAGGAAAGTATATTTGAACCCTTTGTTAAGGTTGAGGATACTAGTAAAAATAAGAAAAATTCTCATGGATTAGGTTTGTATATTTGTAAAAGCATCGTAGAAGCACATAATGGAACAATAGAAGTAGAGGTAGATGGAAATAAATCTAAATTCATTATCAAATTTACAAACTTTAATACTTTGGAAACATCTTAATATTATTCCAATAACAACTAGTTATTATACTAAGGATATAAAGTGATTGGAGGAGCTAATATGAAAAGAAAATATTTAGTATTATTAATTGTTATAATGACAACAATGATACCAGTAGGATGTTCAAAGGGAAGTAGTGAGAATGTAGTATTGGGAACAGAAAAAGTTATTATTGATGATAACACAAAAGATAAAAAAAATGAGGATTTTCAAATTAAAATGGTTGCAGAAACAGAGCCGATAGATCCTGGAACTGTTTATAGGATGCTTTATGTAAAGGAAAACATTATTCAACTTATTTATTCATATCCAAGTGATATTATTAGAGAAGTAAGCGTTGGTAAATTAGATAGCAATAATAAAGTAAATTGGACTGATAAAAATGTTGACTGGGGAATATATACAAACCTCTCTTATAATGCCCTTTACCCAACTAAGATAAAAAAGGATAACAAAGTATACACTGTTAATAAGGATGGGGAATTAGAAGAATTAGCTGGATATACTAAATTAATTGAAGAACAAGGTAACGTACTTGATGGTCATAGTTCCTATAGAAGTGGCACTATAGATATAGCAGCATTTGGAAGTGAGGAAGATTACAAATTAGCTGTAATAGATATCCCAAATGAAAAATATTATGTTATCCCTAATGAATTAAGACATAATGATAAAGATGGAGTGTTAAGACAAATATTAGGAATAGAGGGAGATAGGATTTATGTTAACTATCAGTATTTAGAAGGGTATTATTCAGATGATTTTGATCCGTCTAAAGAGCATAATACAAAAAATACTATCGGATATATTGAAAACAATAAATTCACTAAGATATTATCAGAAGATGATGGTATTAAAATTGATACTAGGGGAGAAATGCTTTATGAAAATGGTAGAATATTATTTTCAGGCTTAGCAGAAGGTAAAAATGGAATCTGGAATTATGATATAGATAACAAGAAGCTTACAAAAACTGTAGATGTAGATAGTGGTACATTCTTTGAATTTCATATCAATGAAAATAGAGACAAAGTTATTATAAGTAGTTTAAAACCTGCTTTAGAAAAGGATGAAAAACAAAATAATACCTTAAGTATTGCAAATATTAATGATAAGTTAGAAATTACCAATATAACTAACATAGTTACTAATACAGAGGAAAGACATCATAAAATATTTGCAGGTTGGGCAAATGATGGAAAAACATTTTATGTAAAATCAATTGTAGAGGATGAAAATTATAATGCAACAACTAAGTTAGAAGTTTATGATATTGTAGAATAAAAGTAATTAGGTAAAAATATTTACAAAACCATAATATTGCATTTTTATTTGAAGAATTTCACAGTTGAATAACTAAAGGGATTTCTAATATATTTTAATTTTTAAATATCAAAAGTCAGGTTTTATAAGCCTGACTTTTATAATTTCTCCATTAAAGGAACAATATCTAATTTTTCTTTTAAAAGTTTATAGATAAAAGCTCGTCCTCTTTCAGTCCAGTATGTTACTATTATAGATCTTCCACTAGGAGTATTAAGTGTTTTAGAGTGTGTATATCCTTCAGGTGCATAATCTTGATATAAAACCCATTTATCAGAAATTTTATATTGTATTTTTAATGAGTTAAGAATTTTATTCATTTGCATGCCAGACATTCCATAATCTTTTGCAATTGCTGTTATAGGAATTATCGAATCATTATTTAAAACTGTATCATGATAATTAACTTTTTCTTTAGATTCTTCAAGTTCAAATATTAGTTGTTCTCTTTCTTCCTTTAATTCTGTAAGTAAATTTTCAATAGTAGATGAATCTTTTAGTCCTTCTTCTACTACTTTAGGGGTAGCATATATTCCTTTAGCCCTTATAGATGGAAGTATTTCTTCGAAAACCCACTTTTCAAATTTTTCAGCATAAGGAAGTTTAGAGTGCACAATAAGTCTAAATAAATCACTTTCAGGTATAAAGGTAACTTCTTGCTTTCCACCTGAAGTTAAAACCTTGTGCTTGAAAGTATATTTAGTATGTCTTTTTATAGCTGAACGTGGATTCGAATAGCCAAGAATTGAAGCACATTGGTTAGATTGAAAGTATTCTCTACCATCAATTTCTAATATGCTTATTTCTCCAAAGATGTCATTTTTAAAAATTTCTAGTTTTTCCATAATACAAACCTCTCTTTATAAATTATTTTTCATATATTCAAAGGGTGTCGCGTTTCGCGACCCCCTTTGTAAACCCTTGATTTTACTAGGTTTCTTAGGGGTTTTACTAAATAGAAAATTTCTATCTACTATTTAAATATGCAGAAAACTATATTTTTAAAAATTTTTAAGAAAAATTTGTTATTATTAATGAAATGACTTTTTATATAAACATTTTTCTCATGACTTGAAGATAAGAATTAAGTTCTAAAAAGTCATGTTAGATGTATTCATAAAATAAGAAGTAGAAAAGTTGTAAAAGAAATATATACAGATAAGAATTTAGAGATAATGAGAGATTGCTGTAGGGAGTTAAGGGATGTTGCAATTATAGATTTATTAAATTCCATATGATAAAATATAACTAAATGTAATTAGGGCTAAATCAACCAAGAATGAAGAAAATATAAGAAGTATATAAGTGAGAAATAGTGATGAAGTTTAGTGTTAAAGATAAAAAGGTACAGTATATTATATTTGCATTAGTATTGATTTTTTTAATAGTGGTAGCAGTTTTATTTTTTCAAAAGGATGATGCAAAAAATGTTAAGAAAGATAATGAGCAAGAAGAAGTAGTAAAAAGTGAAAGCAATGTTATTGAGTTTATAAGTTCTATAGCAGGATTACAGGCAAATAATATCGAAGTTATAAACAATCCTGTTGTGGGTGTTAAAGGAGAGGTATTTGCACCTAAAGAAGCTATCATTAATAGTTTAGATTATTACTTAAAGCATACTAAAAATGATAAGATGAGCGATGTTAAGGTTGATATAGGGGATGGCTATATATTAGTTAACGTAAATTATAATGTAATTAATATGATGAAAACACCTATTGAAGTTAAAGTTATACCTAGTTTAGATGAAAATGAAAATCTAGTTTTAAATATTAAGGAAGTAAGATTGTTAGATTTAAAAATTACAGATTGGATTGTAAATTTAGCATTAGATAATTTTATTAAAGATTGGTTTCCAGAAGATAGTAATTTAAAGGTAGATTTTAATGATGGAAATATTTTAGTTTATAAAGAAAATTTTAAAGGTGTAACTTTGAAGGAAATAGATATAAAGGAAACTGGATTAAAGGTAAACGCTATAATCGATTTAAATTTACTTTTAAATTAGAACGGTACTTCCAGTTTTATTAATATATTTAGCAACTTTAATTAATTATATTTCATATAAAAAAAGCGAGAGAGCTTTAAGAAAGCGTTGTGAAGCTCCTCGTAAGGATTACTGGGCTGTATGAACAATTATTTAATAAGTCCATTAAAGGGTAAAAAGCATTATGCTACGGAAAGTAGCATACATGTAAAGTCATTTTTCTTGTGTTTTACAGGTACAAAAAGGTAAGATTTGATTATTAGATAAACGAATGGAGGAATATAAATGACTTTTGGTGAAAAATTAAAGATGTTAAGAAAAAACGCTAATTTATCACAGGAACAACTTGCAGAAAAGCTATGTGTATCTAGACAAGCAATAACTAAATGGGAATCTGATAATGGAATACCAGATGTTACAAACTTGCAAAGTATTGCTAAATTATTTGATACTTCAATAGATTCTTTATTAGAAGATGGTGATGATAAACCAGTCTTTGTAATCAAAGAATCCATAGATATTTCGCTTTATCATAAGACAGGAAATTGCAGGTCTATATATGATGCTGTGGTTAAAGATAAATATTCTAAAGCTAAGAATATTTATACATTAATCAGGCAAAAAAAACTAAGTAAAGTAGAGAATATAATTGATTTTTTGGTACAACCAGGAGTGTTACAACTTGCGGATAGTTTTAATGATAGAAGCGCATATTATCTTGTTGAAACAGATATTAAGCAGTTATTGGTTAAAGTTAGCAAGACTCATATTGAGGGAAAAGAGATAAGTCGTCCTTCTAATGGTAAAAAATATATTATAGATGGAAATCGTTTTGTGAAAACAAATTATACTTTGTAGACTACTTTACTTATGTTGATTTATCAACATTGGTTTAAAACAGAGTTTAATTTTTAAATATTAAAAGTCAGGTTTATGTAAAATGAAACCTGACTTTTATAATTTCCCAATCAAAGGAACAATATCTAATATGTTCTTTTGCTTATTTTTTATATTTTTTTAACTATGTTTTGAAAATATATCTTTTTAGCTATTTTAAAATTTGGCTATGGTTAATAAGTGTATTTAGAATGTTACAATTTTTAAGGAATCAAAAAATGCAATAACTTAAATAAATTTAGAAAAAAAGATAATAACTGACAGAAAGCATAAATTCAAAACGAATAATAGATAGAAAGACAAATAGAAATGAGGTGTAAATTTGAGAGATATAAATGAAAAAGAACTTATTTATAGGATTAAAAATAAGGATATTCAATCTTTCGCTAAGCTCGTCAATGACTTTGGGAAGTTAGTTTATTATGTAGCAGGAAATATATTAAAGGAGGACTATGAAAAAGACTTTATAGATGAATGTTATAATGATGTTTTTACAACTATTTGGTTTAATATTGATTGTTTTGATGAAGAAAAGGGGAACTTTAAAAATTGGTTGATATCTATAACTAAGTATAAAGCCATAGATATTAAGAGAAAGAATTTTAAGAATAATAATTATGTTGAATATACAGATGAAATAACAGCAGTAGAAGATAAAACTTTAGAAAAAATAGAAGATGAAGAAATTATAGATAATATTTTAAATAACCTAGAAGAAAAAGATAAGGTAATATTTATTAAAAGGTATATAGAAGGTTATACAATAAGGGAAATAGCAAAGGAGCTTAGGTATTCAGAAAACTATATTCATACTAGAATATCTAGAACTAGAAAAAAATTAAAAAATATAGAGAAGGATGTGATTTAAATGGATGATAGAGAAGTATTAAAACTATTAAATAAAATTGACTACTCAGAAGAAGAGCTAAGTGAATTAGAAAAGAAATCTATTGAAAGTAAAAATCAATATGCAGAAGATCTTTATAAAATTAAAAATGAAGAGATTGTAAGAAAACTTGCTTTTTCACATTTAAATAAATTAGCAAAAGTTAATCTTAATAAGGATGAAACTATAGAATATAGAGGTATATTTTTTCAAAGCTTTTTAAATAAAAGGATAACAATGTATCCAACAGTGTATGGATATTTAAGCCCAGTTTATTTTGGAATATTTATAACAAATAAAAGAGTTTTCGTATATAAGTTATCTGGAAGCTATACTATTATAGAATATGAATATATTAATGATATAGAAAATATAAAGTATATAATAGATGGAAGAGAAGACTTTGATACATTTCGTCTGATTTTTAAAGATAAAGTGAAAATTGATTTAAGATCATTTAATAAAGAAAACAATGAACTTCTATTAGAAATAGTAAAATATTTAAATATAGAAAAGAGTATAGAGATTAGGAAGGAAAAAATCAAAAGCAATTTAATATATTTATCAATTAATTGGATGGGGATAATTCCTGGACCTAAGTATGCTGTCATACTAGTAATTTTTATTTTAGTATTCGCTATTCTTCGTGCAATTACCTAATTCATCTTTTAATAAAGTATTTTAATGACAAAGGAAGGCATAAGCCTTCCTTTATATTATTTCAATATCTTCTTCAGGAGCCTTCTTTAAGGTAAATTTAAATAGTACCTTAAATGATTTTGATGGAATTACATATAATTTACCTAATTCAAATTCTGTAGATACAAGAATATTTGGTAGGCTATTGGAAGATAGTAGAGTTGTTATACCAATTAATGCTTAAGATGATCTTATTTTATAAATATTTTCATTGTGATATTATATTATTAGTATTTATAGTGATGGGAGTGGTAAAAAATGCCAATGTTAAAATTTAAAGGTATAGAAACAGAAAATGTTTGTTCAATAAGTAAAAAATTAATAGACGAATTACAAGAATTAATTCAATGTCCAAGAGATTATTTCAGCTTATCAGTTGATAAGTCTGTATATATAAAAGATGGAGAAATTGTTAAAGGTGAGCCAGTAGTTGAAGTTTCATGGTTTGATAGGGGACAAGAAGTACAAGATAAAGCTGCAAAAATAATTACTAAGTATGTTCATTCATTGGAATATCCCAATGTAGATGTAATATTTTTTACATTAGATGAAAGTAAATATTATGAAAATGGGGAGCACTTTTAATTAATTAAGTAAATTAATTAATTAGGTATATGAATTAAGATATAACAGAGTTATTAAAATGACTCTGTTATTTTATTTATTAGAATTTAATTAGATTACCATTAATAGTATTATGATAGAATAAATAATGAGACAAATGAGATTAAGGATAATTGCTTAGATCAAGATTTACGTAATAAGCTAAAAATTATAGATTAAAAAAGGCTAAAGAGGAAAACGTAAAGGCTTATTTTATATTCAATAATAATACAATGGAAGAAATAATAAGGTTGAAACCTAAAGCTAAAGATGACCTTGTTAAGGTAACAGGATTTGGATCAGTAAAGATAGGAAAGTATGGAGAGGACATCATTAATATACTAAACTTTAAGTAGGAACAAGGAGAACAAAGTTGAATTTAGATAAAAATATTATATTAATTAACGGGGAAGATAAAACAAGAAGTATATCTTATTGTAAATATAACAAGGGTAAATATAATGTTACCTTTAATAATTCAGATAAGATTTATCCATATAACTATAACAGTTTAAAGTGGATTTCTAATCCAAAGGAAGTTGATATAGAAAATAAGGTATTATATTGTGGAGAAGTACCTCTTTTAAAGGTAAGTAAAGTACTTCTTTTTGACATGTACTATAGAGTCTTTTTTGATAAAGGATTTAATAAGGTATATCCTACGAGAGATATTTCTATAGAGGAGGCTACAATAAATAATCCCATATCAAATAATTGCTTTGAATACTTAAAAGAGTTATCAGATTACTTAGGCTTAAAGATAGATGGAGAAAATATCTTAGCAAAACAGTATAAAAAACTTAAGATTATTAATAAAAATAGTATTCTAGCATATTATCTATATCCAAAATCTTTAAAATCTAAGACAATTAATGAAACTGTTATTTTCCCTTTTGGTTTTAATTTGAGTCAAAAGGAAGCTACAGAAAAAGCATTATTAGAACAAATAAGTATAATTGAAGGTCCACCAGGAACAGGGAAGACACAAACTATATTAAATATAATAGCAAATGTAATTTTAGGTGGTGGAACTATTGCTGTTGTTTCAAATAATAACTCAGCAATAGAAAATGTTAGTGAAAAACTTAATAAGAATGGATTTGGTTTTATTCAAGCTACTCTTGGTAAAAGAGAAAATAAAGAAAATTTTATTAATAACCAAGAAGATAATTATCCAAGTATGAATAACTGGGAACTAAAGCAAGAAAACTTAATCTCTCTTAAAGAAGAACTAACTAAATCTCAAGATACATTAAATAGAATGCTAAAAAAGCAAAATGAATTAGCTATTTTGAAGCAAGAATTATCTTGTATAACATTAGAAGAAAAACATTTTAACCTAGAATATTACCAAAATAGAAATGATAATGTTGTACTTAAAAGTATATATAAACTTAATGAAAACAATATAATGAATCTATTAATAGAACTAAGCGTAGAAAATAAAATATATGATAAAATTTCATTTTCTAAAAAAATTATTAATTTCTTTAAGTATGGAATATATTCCTCATCTTTTTATAAAAATACATTAGATTCGAAAATCGATTATTTATATAGTTTATATTATGAATTGAAAATTAAAAGTTTAAATGAACGTATAAGTGAATTAGAAAAAGAATTATCTAGATATAATTTTAATGAGGAAATGAAAAAGTATTCTTTTAACTCATTAAAACTTTTTAAATCAAAGTTGGCTAAAGAATATTCAACTAGAACAAAAAGGCCATTATTCAAAGAAGAAGATTTATGGAAGAATTTTAATAGTGTAGTTAAGGAATATCCAGTAATTCTTAGTACCACTCATTCATTAAGAAATTGTACTCCAGAGAATTTTTTATATGATTATATAATTATTGATGAAGCATCCCAAGTAGATATTTTAACAGGTGCTTTAGCTTTGTCATGTGGGAAAAATGTAATTGTAGTTGGAGATTTAAAGCAACTACCACATATTGTTACAAAAGATGATAAAGAAATAATTAATAGCATTAGAAATAGATATAATTTAGGTGAAGCATATAATTATTCTGAAAATAGCTTGTTAAAATCAATTAGCAGATTAAATGATGGGATAGCAAGAACTTTACTTAAAGAGCACTATAGATGTCATCCTAAAATAATTGGATTTTGTAATAGTAAGTTTTATAATGATGAACTTATTATTATGACAAATGAAGAGGAAGGAGATAAGCCTTTAACCTTATATAAGACAAAAGAAGGAAATCATGCAAGAGGAACACTTAATCAAAGACAAATAGATGTAATTACTCAAGAAGTAATACCTAGTTTAGATGAAAATAAATCCATAGGAGTCATTACTCCTTATAGACTGCAAGCGAATGAAATAGCAAAAATAACTAATGAGAATATAGAAGCAGATACAGTACATAAATATCAAGGAAGAGAAAAAGAAGTAATTATACTAAGTACTGTTACAAATGAAGTAAATGATTTTGTTGATGATCCAAACTTAGTAAATGTTGCAATTTCAAGAGCAATAGAGAAATTAATAGTAGTTACTTCAGATTTTAATAATTCCAAAGGTGAAAGTAATTTAGGAGATTTAATAAAATATATTCAATACAATAATTTTGAAGTTATTAATAGCAGTGTTTCATCAGTATTTGATTTGTTATATAAACAGTACTCTGAAAAATTAGTAGCTTACTTAGAGAAAACTAAAAAGATATCAGAATTTGCTTCAGAAAATTTAATGTATAAATTAATTACTGATGTAATTAAATTAGAAGAATTCAATTATCTTGGGGTTGTAATACATACACCAATTAAAATGATAATAAAAGATATTAGTAAATTAACTAATGAAGAAAAAAAGTTTGCTTTAAACCCATTAACTCATACAGATTTTCTTATATATAACAAGGTTGACAAAACTCCAATACTTGTTGTAGAAGTTGATGGTTATAAATATCATGTACAAAATGAAAAACAACTAGCTAGAGACAAAATGAAAGATGAGATATTTAATAAATATAACATTCCAATAGTTAGATTTAAAACAAATGGAAGTGGTGAAGAGGAAAAACTTAAGACAATATTGAATAAAATTATTTAGATTCTTCAAGTTCAACTAATAAATTTTCTCTTTCTTCTTTTAATTCTGTAAGTAAATTTTCAATAGTAGTTGGATCTTTTAATTTCTGTTAGTATTCCACCAAAGATCAGTGTATCTCAATTTATGGGTATCTTAAGAGGAAAAGTTCTCTTATGACATTTATATACACCTATGAAGAGTATTTAAATACAAAGCATTGAATTTCAATTATGAGAAAAAAATATTATGATGCATATAAAAATAAAATAATAGAGAAAAGCTATTTCTTTATTTTATTTAGATGATAAAATAAATATTATAGAAAAAAGTAATACGAGAGGTTAATAAATGTTTAAGTACAAGTATGATGAATTGATAGAACCTTGTTTTAATGCAATTAAACAATTAGGTGGATCAGCTACTAATGTAGAGATTAGGGAAAAATTAATTGAAATATTAAATTTAAGTGAAGAAGAAATTGATGATATACATAGAAATAGTACAACAAAATTAGATTATAGAACTGCATGGGCTAGGAATTATTTAAAAAATGCTGGTTACATAGTAAGTAGTTCTAGAGCTGTATGGTCATTGACTGATAAAGGAAATAAGATAGAATCAGTTAATAAAGAATACGTAAAAAAGAAAGCAAAATTTAAATCAGATGAAGAGGAACAAGAACAGAATGATATAAAAAGTAAGAATAACAACACTTTTTATGATAGTAATTCGGATATAGATGATCTAAATTGGCAAGCTAGATTACTAGAAGTAATAAAGGGTATTACTCCTGAAAGGTTCGAAAAGTTATGCCAGAGGCTACTAAGAGAACTTGGATTTAATAATGTAGTAGTTACAGGTAAAAGTCATGATGGTGGAATTGATGGTATGGGAATATTAAGATTAGGTGGAGTGTTATCCTTCCGAGTAGCATTTCAAGCTAAAAGATATGATGGAACTGTAGGTTCTTCTGTCATAAGAGATTTTAGAGGAGCAATGATGGGAAGAGCTGATAAAGGACTTATAATTACTACTGGTGTATTTTCAAGAGAAGCAGTAAAAGAAGCTACTAGAGATGGTGCTACTCCTATTGATTTAATTGATGGTAATGAGCTAGCAAAACATTTAAAGAAAGTAGGCTTAGGTGTAGAAGTTGAAATTGTTGAAAAGGTAATTATTAATGAAGAATGGTTTAAAAATATTTAAAAAATAAATATTGGGGGAGACAAATATGAGCAAGTTTACTTTTTTAAAAGAAAGATGGCCAATACTTGAGAATTTAGGGCTATTAGTAGAAAGAAACCTTTATATAGATTCCAATACTACATTTTTTAAAAAGATATAAAAACACTTAATATAAATGAACAAGAGCAACTACTTTCTTTTTTAGAATAAGTTCTTGTTCTTAATTCATATACAAGTAAAATTACAGAAGAAGTAAAAGAACATAGATTTTCAATGGGAAAGGTTTGTACTCATTGTCATTCAGATAAAGTATCGAGAAATGGAAAATACAATGATAAGCAAAGATATATTTGTAAATCTTGCAGAAAGACTTTTACTGATTTCACTAATTCAGCAACTTATAAGAGTAAGAAAACATTAGATAAATGGCTTAAATATGCTGAATGTATGATGAATGGGTACTCCATTAGAAAAAGTGCTAAACTTGTTGGTATCAATATAGCGACATGTTTCTTTTGGAGGCATAAAATACTTGACTGCATTAGAACATTTTTTGGTATAGGCTCTGTTGAAGGAGTAATTGAGGCTGATGAAGTATTCTTTGCAGAAAGTTTTAAAGGCACAAAGCCCTTCTAAAATGCCAAGAAAATCCCGTAAGAGAGGTAAAGAAGTTAAAAAGAGAGGTATTTCTAACGAGCAAGTATGTATTGCCACTGCTATTGATAGGCAAGGAAATTTAATTATGGAATTACTTTGCAAAGGTAGAATCTCACATAAAGAGTTAAAAAGACTCTATGATGGCTATATAGTGGATAACTCTATCCTTTGTACTGATAGCCATAAGAGTTATGTTCAATTTGCTCATGATTTCTCATTAGGCCATAAGCGTATAAAAGTTAAGGTAAAAAAATTTATGGTTCAATGTAACTATACATTTGAAAATTAACTATAAAATAATAATTTATTTAAATTGTATTAAAAAGAATTATATACAATAAATTGGTATTATAAAAATTTGAAATATTAAGGGGATTTAAAAATGGCAATAATGAATGGAAATAATTTAGGATTAAGACCATAACAAAAAATATTAGTACATATAATTTTAGGTTTATTTACAATGGGATTTGGAAATTTAATTTATTATGTGAGTATTAAAAGAAAGCAGAAGCAATGGGATTCAACAGTTCAAGCTATGAATACAAATCATAATAACAATCATAACTATAATTACTAAGAGCTTTTAAATAGGTTCTTTTTATTTTATAACAATAAGAAGAGTTATTGATTAAACAACTCTTCTGTCAAATAAAGAATAATATTAATTACAGTATTTTTTGAAAAAATAGAAATATGCTTCAAAAGTATTTTTTAGAGAGATTTTTAGTTCTTCATCATCATCAAAAAAAACATATTCTTCTGGGTGAATAATGTCATTTCTATCTATTCTGATTGTTTCAGCTTTATCTCTATCAAATCCATCCTGAATTAGAATAAGTTTTGTTTGCATCGGTGTTAAACGACTTTGGTTTTTTATTTGTCTTATAAGTAATTCAAGAGCGGTATAAATACAGTTAAATGACATTTCAAGTTCATCTTTATAAAAATACTCAATAAGAGTTTAAATATAACTGCAATTATATTGTATAAGCTATTATCTTGTATCTTGTTCCATTCATTCAGATATGGTGTATCTAAAGCAATAACTCTTATACCGTTAGCCTTCAAGTTCTTGAACTCTAGTATAACATCATCTGCATTACGACCTAGTCCATCTATATCAGTAATTATTAAAATGTCTCCTTCTCTAAGCTTAGACTTTAAACCTTTGTATTCATTTCTATAATCTGCTTTAACAGTACCAATGATTCTTTCCTCTATTATAGCATCAATAACAAAACTATTGTCTTTAGCATATTGTTCTAGTGTTAACCTTTGTCTATCAGTAGTTTGTTTTTCTGTTTGTGTACTTATTCTCATATATCCAAATATCATTTTTTATCATATCCTTTCTTATTAGTAATAGAATTTAGAGAGAGGGAGATAATAATTCAATAGTTTTCCAATTTATGGAATGAGGAATATCAAATATGTCAAGACTTATAATAAGAAAGTTATAAGGAGATTACCAGATTGTATTTTAAAGGAATTGATTTAACCTATTTAGATAATAAAGATATTTATAATTTAGTACTAGAAAGAAAACTACCTACATTTCCTCCAGGATATTGGTGTTCACTATCAGTAGATGACGGGAGAGAAATTGCACTTGAATTATTAAAATACTTGATTGAGGAAAAGTTGAATTTAACACGAGATGAAATATTAAATAATACAACTAAAGAGTTTATATTAAATAATAAACTATGGACACCTTGTAAATTATATTTTGGAAGATCTGCAATTAAATATGTGATGGCTTTATATCAAAATCAATATAGAGCTTTTGAATTCAATAATTCAAGAATACCACAGGGGTATTGGAGCAAATCTGAAAATAGAGTAGAAGCTATAAAGTGGTTATTAGAGGAAAAGTTAAAGTGGAGCTTAGATGATATAAAGAAAAAGTTTAATAGGAATATGTTATTTGAGTATGGATTAGGAACACTAACAACTTATTATACTAGTAGCATAGATATAATTAATGAAATATATCCTAATAAAATACATTGTTGGGAGCTAAAAAGAAGTTCAGTATCACCAAATTATTGGGAAACAAAGGACAATAGAGTTTTAGCAGTAAGATGGTTAGTAAAAGAAAAACTTAAGTTTAATAAACAACAGATAATAAATAAGATTTCAATGGAGCATTTTAGTGAGAATAAACTATCTACTTTAATATGCGATTACTACAATAAATCTATATCAGCTGCAATTATAGAATCATTTAATAATGAGATTATGCCTTGGGAACTTAAATATCATAGATTAAATAGAGATCAAACAAGAAAAGCAACAAAATGGTTAGTTGATAAGTTACATAATGAAAAAGGAAAAAGTGTAGATGAAATTAATTATTATGATTTTAAGGAGAATAAATTAAAATGCGTAATAGATAAATACTATTCAAGCTCACCTCGAAAAGCTATAGATGATGCAATAAATAGATAAATGTTATATTTTTAATAACTAATATAACTTTATAAATGGGGTAAACTTGAAATAGAATGATTATTTGCATTTGGATGTATTAGAAAAAATTATAATGACTCAAACGTTTATTTATATCAGAAAATCTAAAAAGGTATAAGTAGTATATAATAGACTTGGCTATAAAAACAATAAATAAAATGTAGAATTTTTGTAGGGAATTTTGGAAGAAATAATACCTAAACTAATAAAGAAATCCATTAAATCAGAGGTGGATCTGTAGATGTATTTGAAAAAATATTGCTATGTTAAGTTTTTATAAGCAATAAGGTAATACAAGATGTCAAAAGGTAGTACATTGTACTTGTGCTCCAAGTACTCTTCCAGTAAATTTAAATATATTACAATAACAAGTGGATAAGATAGAAGTAGTTTAATCAGTTGATATGTTTATTAATACATTTCACGTTGAGGCTGTCGTTAAGATAGTAAGGAAATAGCCTGATATCAAAGGCTTAGCAGGTTTTTAAGTAAATATTTAAGTGTGTTTTAATATTCATTAAGAATAGTATTGGGGATTTTTATGTTTAGCAGGTATAATAAATACGCAAAATGAATTATAAAATTCAAAAATTCAGATATATACAAATGAGGTGGAAGGGAATAAATTTAGATAAAATTTAAATATTATTAAGATGTAGTTAGGAAGGAGAATAATTACTACTTATTATTAGGCTTTTTAAGTGGATATATAATAAAGTCTATGCTATAATCATTAATAGTACATAGGATGATAGAGGTGATAGTTATGCGTAATCTATTTAGTAGTATGGACTTTGAATTTATTGATTCAGAACATGCGCTGATAATTAAAAATGAATGTATTAGCACACTTAGACAAATGAGAGATAAATCGGTAGATTTGATATTTGCTGATCCACCATATAATTTAGGAAAAGATTTTGGAAATGATAGTGATTCATGGCAAGATAGAAAAGCGTATTTAGAATGGTGTTATAATTGGATTGATGAATGCTTTCGAGTTCTAAAGGACAATGGAACAGTTTACTTGATGAATTCAACACAAAATATACCATTTATATCGGTATATTTACAGGAAAATTATTATATTGTTAATGATATTATATGGGCTTACGATAGTTCAGGAGTTCAATCAAAGAAAAAATACGGATCCCTTTATGAACCAATTTTAATGGCAACAAAAATTAATAAGGCGAAATATACATTTAATTATAAAGATATATTAGTTGAGGCAAAGACAGGTGCTAAACGTGGATTGATTGACTATAGGAAAAACCCACCTCAGCCCTATAATACCCGAAAAGTACCAGGTAACGTATGGGAGTTTCCGAGGGTGAGGTTTAAGATGGATGAGTACGAAAATCATCCATCACAAAAACCAGAAGCGTTATTAGAGAGAATTATTAAAGCATCAAGTAATGAAGGTGATATAGTGTTGGATCCTTTTGGTGGTTCTTTCTCGACTTGTGCTGTTGCAAGAAAACTTGGAAGAAAAACTATAGGTATGGATATTAATCCAGATTATTTTAGAATTGGTATTAGAAGAACTGGTATTACAGAAATTTATAACGGAGAAGTTTTACAAAAGGATAAAAGTAGAAAAACAAAAAACAAGTCAAAACAAGATCATATTGATAAGAATCAAATAGGCTTAGAACTATAAGGAATAGTGGGATATAAGTTTGAATATCCCACTATGTAAATTTTATTTTTCAAAATTATATTCAACTTTACATTGTACTATTAATTCGTCAATTAATGATTCAAGGAAATTATTTTTTATTAATTCTTGTAAATATTTTAATAATGTGGGTATAGTTATAATTTCTTGAAAGCAAGATATATATTGTGTTAATACATTAGGAGCATCATTAAACTCTAATTTAGCTGCTTCATGGATGGTATGTAAAGCAGATTCAGGAGTTATGTTTTGCTTAACTACAAACGTAATAGGATAATGCAATAGCTTGTCTATATCTAAAAAATACTTTTTGAAATCAAGTACTTCTGTTACCTGAAAAATACGACCTAAAGGAAGCATGATGTAATCAATTCCCCCATCATTTGCATTTGTACGTCCTGTTTTATATAGTGTTAATGGCACTGTATAATTTGTACCACCGTCAATATTATAGGTCATTTTATTTTGAATATAGTGATATTTTAATATTACAAATGACACAATTTCAAACAATCTAGCATCAGTAGAAGGAGCTAAAGTTGATTCGATAAATTTTACCGCATTAGATTGATTTGTCTGATAAGTTTCTTTTAGATCTATCAGTTGTTCAAAAAAAGATTGAAAGTTTTTTAATTTAAGCTCAATATATTTATCTACTAATTTTAAATATGTACAAGCAATATTTATAGAACCTTGAGAAGTATTAATAATTAATAGTTTTTCATTAATCCAATAACGTTTTGTGTTTAAATCGCGAATTATCGGAATTTCTGATGTTGAGGAGTTAAAGAATTTTCTAAATTCATCATTGCATCTATTATTTATAGCATGATTTTGAAGCTTTTCTCCAAATGGCATACTTTTAATTTTAGCCATAGCATCAGTGTACATCATTCCTTCGTATGTAGTATATGAATTTGATTTGACATATCCTTTATTTGTATAATCTTCAATTAAAGCATATAGCGCATATAAATTAGCAAAAGAGTTACGTGACTTAGATGAGGCGTTAACTGATTTTGTTTTTTTCTCAAGATATTTCAATAGATAAGAGTCATTAAGTAAATTACGTGCTGTTTCTTGATCATAAATTTCAATAAGTGTTTCAATGATAAAATTTGTATTTGACAAAAAAATCGCTCCTTTATAATAAATTTTCTAAAAATTACGCATATATATTATATCACAGGTTATTCCAATTTACACCAATTTGTTTAAAGTATAGAGTTGTGAAAGCAGGTAGACATACGAGATAAAACTTTTCTAGTCATTATCATACTGAAATAGTAATTATGTTTATAAAGGTAATTTTTATATAAATAAGTTTATTAGATAAAGGACCTGTCAATACTTTAATGTGTAGATGTTAACATGTCTTTTAAAGTTATATGGAAATTACATATATTATTTTCCTTTAATGGCATAACTTAATTTTTATCTACTTTAATCTCTTTTACATCTTTAATACAGCAATTGATTGGTGATTTTGAAATGCCATATTCGCTGCTTAGTTTGTTAAGCTTATTTCAGATTTAAATAAGTCTACTATCATATCTTTATATTCTTGATCGCATCTTTTTCTATTTCCCATAATAGGTACATCCTTTCTTAGCTAAATATTATTTTACTTAGTTCGTCTTAACATGTCCACTACTTTATACTAACACCGGAGATCCTAAAGTACATAAACAAATGTTTTTAGAAAATAAATCATTATCAAATGTAGCTTAGCTATACTTCATTTTTTGTAACCATTCATGTTTTAAAATGGTTTGTTTGCTATACACTTTTTTACAGGAAATACTTTTTTACATTTTACTTGATTATAATTAGCTGATGTATCAATAAAATTTCGTAGAAATCATGGATTTTTTATAGGTAATGCCACCGAGTATAAATAAGATTTTCCCTTATAATAAATTTCTAATAGTGAGTATATATGCTAAAATATTGTTGAGGTGATTGAGATGGATTTTAATTTATTAGATGGATATCAATTTGAAGAACTTATTGAAAAATTATTATCAAAAATGGGATTTAATGTAGAAAAGACAGCAATGTCAGGAGATGGGGGAATTGATATTATAGCATATGATTCTAGACCTATATTTAAGGGGAAATATATAGTTCAATGTAAAAATTGGAATAACTCAGTAGGACAACCAGAAGTAAGAGATTTATATGGAGTAGTAATGAGTGAACAAGCTAATAAAGGGATATTAATTACCACATCAACATTTACACAACAAGCAAGAGAATTTGCTGATAATAAAAATTTAGAATTGATAGATGTAAAAATTTTAGTGAATTTGTTAAATGATTATAATGTAGAAAATATAGTAATAGATAAATTAGATATTGAAAAAATAAAATTTTATGATTTAATTAACTTTAATAAAGAAAAATATACTTATTTAAAAGAAAAAATTAATAGTAATAAAAGTGAAAAGAAATATTATGAAAAAATGAAAGAATTTTTTCATTACTATGTTATTAATAATGAATATGAAATATATAAGAATGGTCTACTCGATGAATATTTAGAATTAAATAATGAAATGATAAGGCGATTTTGTAAGAAAAGTAAAGTTGGAAGATTGACTGAAAAATCACTTAAGTATTTAAATGGATATCTGTATATTTTAAATGGAGAAATTTTTAAGGCTATAGAAATATTTAATGATTTGGATATATTCATTCCAAGTGATAATATTGAATTTTTAGAAACAAGTAATAAAATTCAGGTTAGTATAAACACACATTTATATAATTTGGAAAAAGTAGTATGGAGTGAAGGTTTTTATGTAATTTATAGAGATAATAGTACTTCTTTAAATGTTATAATTAAGAATTTATATTTAATTTTTTCATATTTAAATTATGAAAATGGTATGAATTACTTAGTAAATTTAATTGAGAAAAATTATGAAGTTTTGGAGAAATCTTTTGCATATAAAAATAATTCTTTTATTACTTATAATGAACAATATTATAAAAGAATTGAACTACAAATGAATGATACTATTAGAGTGTTTGAAGATATAAAAAATAAAAAATATAATAAATTTCATATTCCAATAAAAATTGAAGTTAACAAAGAGGATTTAAAATCAAATTATGATAGTGAAGTTTTTATTGATATAAATGATATTATGACTAAATGTTTTCAAAAATTTAATGTAAAAGAAGAATTAAGTAAAATTAATATTATAATAAGTAGTAATATTTTAGAATAGCAAATAAAACTTATGAAGAGGTGTTTACTATACCAAAAGCTAGTAAACCAGTTTCTTTAATGCTAAAGAGCTTAACAAAAAAAGAAAAAAAGCATGTTTAGAAGCAGAGGAAAAAGTAAAAACTGCGTCAGGTAAAGTTTATGAAATTCCAACTGATATCATCAAAAGTGAACAAGAGGTTTATATGTTCATAGTTGAAGAAATGAAAGAACTTGACTTTAACTAATCTTGATAGCAAGTGGGATGCAATGCACCCCAGAAGAGCCCTTGGGGGTTATGTTAAATATTTAGCAATAATTAATTATAATTCCGAATTATTTCTCATCTGTCTAATAGGTGGCAGTTTATTTTAGGAATTATAGTCTTTTTCGTTTAAATAAGAATTATGATAGGGTATAATAATACAACCTTATGACTAACAGATGTTGTTCCACCTTTATCCTTGTGCAAGGTTAAAATAGCCTTAGTTACTGTCACTATATTTGTACCTAAATCATTGATTTTAATTTTTAACCCTATGTGTTTTGGTAATTAGTCTATTTTTATGATTACAAAGGGAAGCTGCGCCCCTAACCCTGCTTAATGCTCCTTAAACTTAAGATTGCAATAAATAGAAAAGAAGGACTAGCTATAGCTGTTACATCTTTTCTATTTATGCTAGAGATAAAATTAAACTGAAAAAGGTAGCAATCTCAATTAAATATCATCTTTGAAACGAGTACTTATTTAGTTTTTAATATGTTTAATCTTATTACTACTTAATCTTCTATAAAGTAATCACCAACTATTATTACTGCAATTTTAGCAGTTATATTTCTGAATATGTTTGATATTTAAAGTTGGTATATAATTATCTATAAACTTTGTAATCTAATATAATTTCATCTAATGCTATATCTGTAGGGCTTGCAACTTATAATTATTTGGGCCACTTAACCTGTCACCCAAAAAAGTACAGGCCATTAGCTATAGCTACTAGCAGCATAAAGGTTTCTCAAAATCGAACCCTTTATGCAACAAGTATCTCTACGCATAAGTCTAGTCCTTTATTTGGGTACCCGACAGGGGGCAATGTTACTTTTAAATATTTATGATTATTACTTTAACAAAGAAAGTCCTATACTAGTACACAAGGTACTGGCATAGGGCTTTCATTGTTATATACATTTATACTCTAGATGAGTAAGCTTTAAAGTATAAGAAGCTAAGTACTATTTAAATTACAGTAATACTAGTACTCAAAAGCTATATAAAACAATTATTAATAATTACTAGCTTCATATATTTTAAAGCAACAATTTTTAATGCACCACATGCCATAAACCAAGGATAATTTCATAAAATCAATTTATGTACTGTGGTAGCCTACTCGATAATTATCGATACATTTTGAGCACAACATCCAACGATAATTACCGACTAGGCTACCAGCAAACTATATGCTATAGAAACTATAGATGTACTATATATGCACTTGGACAACCCCAGGGGAATCCACCTTTGACAGGCTCTGTGCAAGGACGTTTTAAGCTCGTAAATTTATGGATCACTTTATAACTGTCCACTAATACGGAGCTTAGTTGACATATCAGTATTAATAAAAAAGAGTTGAAATAGATTTTTTATAAATCTATTTTTTGCATATATGAAGATTATACGAGGAGGTGATAAAATGGCAGCAAATTCAGTATTAACAGAAAACGCTATTAAGGTTAGATACCAAATAGGAGTTGATTCTAAAGGTAAGGATGTTTTTAAAGAGCAAATCTTTAAAAATATTTCTGCTGATGCAACTGATGATAATTTAGTTCAATTATCTGATGCAGTAGAAAAGCTTTTAGACTATAGCGTATCAACTATTAAAAAGCAACAAACCTTTATAGTTACAAGATAGTAATTAATGGGATCAATAATTTAGAAAGGAGGGTTTTAAATGATTCAAAGAACTGTAGCAATGTCTTTTAAAGACGTTTCAGGTAAAAAGATTAATCTTTCAGTAAAAGATGCAAAGGAAAGTGTAGCAGATGCAGATATCTTAGCCTTAATGGATAATGTAATAACAAATAAGCTAATAAAAACAGAAGCTGGAGACTTAACAGAAAAAGTTTCAGCTCAAGTAGTTACTAAGGAAACAAGTAAGGTAACTATTTAGTAATAAAATAATTTTGAAATAAAGATATAGCTAACCATAAAACTATGGTTAGCTATATCTTTTATTATATTCATGTAGATTTGTGGAATCTGCCATAAAAGTTTATGTAATAAGTGAGATTAGAGGTGTTGAAGTGAAACTTTTACTTAGAGTTTCGAAAAAAATATATATGATAGGTACTATCGTAGTGTTGAGTTATATCTCACTCTTTGAAATAGAGAAGAACTATAAAAATATATGTATAAGAGAAAACAACAATACCATTTATAAAAATCATGTTTTATTTAAACTCATAAAGTAAGAGTATGCTGTTTTGTAATTTGTTGAAATATAGAGTAATAGTGGGTATAATGTATATTGTTTGAAATTAGAATAATTTATTCTGAAAAGTTGTAATAGTTTGATGCATAATTAATCTTCAAATATATTGATTTGAGTATGAAATTAAAATTAAATATAGAGGGGACAGTTGGAATGGAAAAAATATTAATCGGTAGTATAGTCATAGTTTTAAGCTTCATTATGAGTTTTATAACTCCGGTAGTTATAGGAACACAAATGAGTGATGAGAAAAGTATGAAAGAGGGGATTTTAGGAAGGATTTTAAATGGTATATTTAAGAAGTTTGATAATTTAGGAAGTATATTTAGCAGAGTACATACTTTTATAAAGGATATTATTAAAAGATTTTATGCGTATAATGATGATGAGAAATCTTTTAAATCATTAATAACTATATTTATTACTATAGGCATATTAACAGGAGTTTATTTTCTAATAGGAAAAATAATGTTTAATGAAATATATGATGAAATTAAGAATATAATATTAGACAATTTAGCTAATAATACTTTATCAATAAAATTACTATTATCAATTATTATTGATGGTTTATCGACGTTCATTGAGCTATTTAAAATAGAATATTGGTATATTAAAATACTTATGTTTATATTTATAAGTATTTTATACGTAGCTATAATTTATTATGGGTTAAACGAAGAGAATCAAATTTACCAGGGGAGGAAAATTTCTAAGTTTAATCTTAAAGTACTTACAATAAAGAATATAATTATATTAAGTCTATTTGTAAGCGTATTTTTCCTAATAACAAGTAATATTCCAGTAATTGATATAATTTCTACTGTGCTATTAGTATTGAGTATATTTAATATTGAAATAAGTATTACAACTACTGCAATTACAGTAGGTACAATATTAACAGAGAGAGCAGTAAAAAAAGTAATTGCTAGTAGAAGAAAAAGTAGTAATCTTAAAGAGTCTCATATATTCAAATAATAATTTTTTTATTATTTATTGAAATTAACAGTATCGTAATTTTAAGGCGTGATAAGGAAGAGAGAGCCTTATAATGTTAGATGAAATAAGATGGATTAAACAGCTTCAGTTAGATAACTATTAGGATCTCAGTAAAAATCTATGGGGGAGTGAATGATAACTAGAAGTAAGATAAATAAAAACAATCACATTTGCAGCCAAAGCTATAAAGCTAACTAAAAATAATACTGTTTCATTATAAGAAGATTTTTATTAAAAAAGTAGGTTTAGTACATGAAATTAATAGTGATGATCCTACATATAATGCTTTTAATAATTCAATATGGAAAAGTAGATTTATTTTACACTTTCCTTACCTTCAGTTTGTATATGGACATATGTAAGTTTACGTTGACTTAGAACAGATCAACGAAATAAGTAAACTTACATATGTCCCTTTTTTATTTCCTAATCAAAGGGAAACAAATAGATATTCTTTAATTCATAAATTAAATATATTATTATATTAAGAAGAACAATAAAGGGGGAAACAAAATGATTAAAGATTTAAAGGTTAAGATTTATGCAGATGGAGCTGATTTAAATTCTATGTTAAATGAGTATAATAAGGGAATTGTTAGTGGGTTTACTACTAATCCATCCTTAATGAAAGCTGCAGGAATTAAAGATTATAAAGAGTTTGGAAAAGAGGTTTTAAGTAATATTAAAGATATGCCAATATCTTTTGAAGTATTTAGTGATGATAAAGAATCTATTATAAATGAAGCAAGGGAACTTTACACCTGGGGTGAAAACGTTTATGTGAAAATTCCTGTTGTAAATACTAAGGGTGATTTTAATGGAGATATAATAAAAGAACTATCAAAAGATAAGGTTAAGTTAAATATTACTGCAATTTTTACTACTAAGCAAGTGAAGGAAGTTTTAGATTGTTTAGAAAAAGATAGTACAGCTATAATATCAATTTTTGCAGGAAGAATTGCTGATGCAGGGGTAAATCCAAGTAGTATTATTGCTGAAGCCATTAACATAGCAAAGGATTATCCAAATGTTGAAATATTATGGGCAAGCTGTAGGGAGTTATACAATATTATTGAAGCAGACAATTTAGGATGTCATATTATCACAGTTCAAAATAGTATTTTAAATAAATCAAATTTATTAGGAAAGGATTTAACTGAGTATTCAATAGATACAGTAAAGGACTTTTTTAAAGATGCAAATAGTTTAGGTTTTTCAATTTTATAGTAGTGAGGTAAAAGACATGATAAAAAAACTATTAACAGAAGATTTAGTTAAATTTAATATTAAGGCTAGCAATTGGGAAGAGGCAGTAAGGGAAGCTGGTGAACTTTTATATATAAATAATAAAGTAGAGAAGTCATATATAGATGCCATGGTTAAAACTGTGGAATCTATGGGACCTTATATTGTTATGGCACCAGGTATAGCTATGCCTCATGCAAGACCAGAGGATGGAGTAAAGGATATTGGATTAGCAATTATATCTCTTGAAAAACCAGTTAATTTTGGTAGTGATGATTTTGATCCTGTTAAGCTAGTTATAGCCTTATGTGCATCTGAAAGTAAGGTTCATATAGAACTACTTAAAGATTTAAGTAATGTTTTAGATGATGAAGATTTAATAAATAAAGTTGATAATTGTAAAACTAATATAGATCTTAGAAATTTAATTATTGAAACTTATATGAAGAACAAATAAAAGGAGGTATTTTTTATGAAGATAATTACTGTTTGTGGAAATGGGATAGGAAGCAGTTTGATGTTAGCTATGAAAATACAAGAAATATGTGATGAGGAGGGGATAAAAGCAGAAGTAGAATCTTGTGATGTAGGTGCAGCAGGCGGAAAAAATTGTGACTTATTTGTTACTGTAAAAGAACTTGCACCAAATTTTGATAAAGATAAAACTCTTATTGTTAGAAGTTACATTAATAAAAAGAAAATTAAAGAAGATGTACTTGATAAGATAAAGAATAAATATGAAGAATTAAATAAATAATTTATTAAGGGAGTGAGGGTATTATGGAAATTATATTATCATTTTTTAAAGATATTTTAAAAGAACCAGCATTATTAATGGGTTTAATGGCATTTGTAGGTTTAATAGCTTTAAGAAGACCAGCTCACAAGGTTATGACAGGAACATTAAAGCCTATACTTGGTTATCTAATGTTAGGGGCTGGGGCAGATTTTATTGTATCTAACTTAAATCCACTAGGAGAAATGATTCAAAAGGGATTTAATATTAGTGGAGTTATACCAAATAATGAGGCTATAGTTTCAGTGGCTCAAAAAGTTCTTGGTGTTGAAACTATGTCAATACTTATTACAGGATTAATTGTAAACCTTTTAATAGCTAGATTTACTAAGTTTAAATATATATTCTTAACTGGTCATCATAGTTTCTTTATGGCATGTTTATTATCTGCAGTATTACAAACTGCTGGATTTGAAAGTTGGACATTAATATTAATAGGTGGAGCATTCTTAGGTTTAGTAAGTTCAATTTTACCAGCAATAGGACAAAAATATACTTTAAAGGTTACAGATGGTGATGACGTTGCAATGGGTCACTTTGGTAGCTTAGCTTATTATATTTCTGCTTGGATAGGTGGAAAAGTAGGTAAGCCAGAAAATAGTACAGAAAAAATGGACATCCCTGAAAAGTGGAGTTTCTTAAGAGATACTACAATATCAACAGCTTTAACAATGATGGTTTTCTATTTAGTTGCAGCTATAGCTTCAGGTTCTGAATTTGTTTCTACTTTATCTGGTGGCCAAAATATGATTTTATTTGCACTTATGTCAGCAATGAAATTTGCAGTAGGGGTTACAATAGTTTACGCAGGTGTTAGAATGATTTTAGGAGATTTATTACCAGCATTCCAAGGTATTGCAACAAAGGTTATACCAGATGCAATTCCTGCAGTTGACTGTGCAGTATTTTTCACATATGCTCCAACAGCAGTAGTTATTGGATTTGTAGCTAGTTTTATAGGTGGAGTAATTGGAATGTTACTTTTAGGAGTAGCAGGTGGAGTTTTAATTATTCCAGGTCTTGTACCTCATTTCTTCTGTGGAGCAACAGCAGGTATATATGGTAATGCAACAGGTGGTAAGAGAGGAGCTGTAGTTGGAGCCTTTGTAAATGGATTATTAATTACATTTATTCCAGCTTTATTACTTCCAGTACTTGGTCAATTAGGATTCCAAAATACTACATTTGGAGACTTTGACTTTGGTGTAATAGGAATTGCTATAGGTAAGTTATACACATGGTTAGGATCTATTGGGGTAATTGCTTTATTAGGGGTTTTAATAATTGCAGTTATAGTTCCAAATTTTATGAAAACTAAAACAAAAGTAATAAACAATGTTACAGATGATGGTGAATCTGTATAGATAAAGAACAATGCTTAAGCAAGGCAACTTAGCCTTGCCTTAGGCATTTTGGAGGAGATTTAGTGAATACAAGGTGTGTGGAAATTTTAAATTTATTTCTAAACTCTAATAATGATATAAAGGTAGATGATTTAGCAAATAGATTTTCTATTTCTAATAGAATGATTAGATATGATATTGATGAAATAAATAGCTTCTTAAGAGGAATAAATTTTAAGGAAATAGATAAGAAGCCTAATTCACCTTTAAGGTTTCCTTTATCAAAAGTGGAAAAGGAAGTTTTAAGAAATCATCTAAATGATATTAATTTAAGTAATTACATTTATTCTACAGAAGAAAGAGTAGCAATTTTGCTATATGAATTATTAAGCTCTAAAGGTGAATGTAATTATAAAATATTGCAGGATAAGTTGTTAATAAGTAAAACTACTTTATTTTCAGATATAAAAAGGGTAAAGCTTTGGCTTGAAGAATATTATATTAAGATAATTAAGGTGTCTAATAAGGGCTTTAAAATTCAGGGTAAAGAAAGCAATATTAGAAGAGCCATGACAGATTTATTAATAGATAGCAATAAGTACAATATTAATACGACTTTAGAAAAAATTTATAATAATAATAGCAAAAATATTTATGATAACTTAACTAGGTTTGATATAAGTATAGAAAATATTGATTATATAAAAGAACTTATTAATGGTCTTGAAGAAGAGTTTGGAGTTTTTTCTGAGGAAGATTATACAAATTTAGTTATTGTAATATTTGTTATTGTAAATAGATCTTATAAAAATGATGAAATAATAGATGAATTGCAAGTTGACTTTAACAAAGCTTATCAAAATGAATATAAAGCAGCTAAGAAATTATCAGAAAACCTTAATGATAAATATGGAGTAGTATTAAATGAGAATGAAATTAACTT
Organism: Clostridium sp. LS3; assembly: GCF_055330225.1. Taxonomy (NCBI): domain Bacteria; kingdom Bacillati; phylum Bacillota; class Clostridia; order Eubacteriales; family Clostridiaceae; genus Clostridium; species Clostridium sp. LS3. Next base: position 2,073,315 of record NZ_CM143921.1, on the reverse strand, counting down.
AATCACTAGTAAGATTCTATCTGGAAGTAAGAATAAAAAAAATCTATTTGAATCAGCAGATTATTTTAATGCTTGCCATATTACTGATAGGTTAATTAAGAATGTAAAAATTGCTTTAGATAAAGAATTTAAAATGGATAATAATTTACTTGAAAGCTTAATAAATCATATGAAGAGCCTTATTTTTAGATTAAAATATAACATTTTAAGTACAAATCCTATAATAGATACTATTGAAAGTAATTATGCAAAGGAATTTCAAATAGTTAAAGAAGCATCTAAATTTATTGAAGATAAGTTTCAGTGTAAATTACCCATAGATGAAATAGGATATTTAGTAATGTATATAGTAGCTGCAATAGAGCAAGTTAAAAAAGAAGATGAAGAAAAGATTAAAAATGTTTTAATAGTTTGTTCTGCTGGATTTGCAACAGGTAGGTTGTTAGAAACAAAAATTAGAGATAACTTCAATGTTAATATTGTAGCTGTAACATCTATTCATGGAATAAACAAATATTTAAGTAATAATAATATAGATTATATAATTTCTACAATTAATTTAGATGATAATATTGAAGTGCCAGTAGTAAAGATCTCACCAATATTATTTAATAAAGATTTAGATAGATTTAAAAATATATTTCCTAAAAGAATAGTTGAAGAATCAATACCTTCAGTAGATGGGATTATTGAAATAGTTGAGAAATATTCTGAGATAGTTGAATATGACAAATTGAAAGTTGAATTAAGTAATTATATAAAAGGTATAAGAGAAGATTTTAGTAATTTAAATGAATTTATTCCTTTAGAAAATATACAACTAAACTTAGAAGTATCAGATTGGAAGGAAGCAATAAGGTTAAGTGCAAAGCCTCTATTAATAAATAAAGACATAAGTAAAGAGTATATAGATGCAATGATAGAAAATGTTGAAAAGCTAGGAGCATATATAGTAGTTGATGATGGAATTGCAATACCTCATGCTAAACCAGATAAATACGTTAATAACTTTGGAGTAACTATAAATACATTTAAAGATCCAATTACTTTAGGGGAACATAACAATGTACGAATCTTTATAACTATTGCTAGTGTAAATAATGAAAATCATATAAAACTAATAACTCAAATAATGAAGCTAATAGAAAATGAAAGCTTTATTAATGGGCTAATTAATTCTAAAGAAAGAATTGAAGTTAAAGAGTTATTAGATAATGTAAATACTTTATATATGAATATTTAGTGATAAAGTAATCTCCATATGAACTATCATTTTGTGAACTACTCGCACTTATAGAAGTGTGAGCTTCCTGTTTCAAAGACCTCGTAACCTACTATCTCCACAGGCTTGAATTTGGATTGTTCCAATCCTATTTTTAATATATTTAATGCAGCATTTATATCTCTGTCATTGTGTATATAATGACAACTTGGACATTCCCATGTTCTAACATTTAGATTCTTAGTATCTTCATTTTTGAATCCACATTTAGAGCATATTTGACTTGATGGGTAGTAAGTATCTATTATTGATATTTCCCTACCATACCAGTTAGCTTTATATTCTAGGAATTGTCTAAGTTTATACCAGCTTGCATCACTAATTAATTTTGATAATTTATTGTTTTTAAGCATACTTTCTACTTTAAGATTTTCAAGACATATTACTTGGTTTTCGTTAATTAGTCTTGAACTTAACTTATGAAGAAAGTTACTTCTACAGTTAGCTATTTTCTCATGGATCTTAGCTAACTTAATTCTAGCTTTATAATAATTACTACTACCTTTAGTTTTGCTTGATAATCTCCTTTGAGCTTTAATAAGTTTTTTATAATATTTATTAAGAAATTTAGGATTATCAATTACTTCACTATTGGAAGTAACACAAAATGATTTTATTCCTACATCTAAACCAATAGCAGTATTAAGCTTTGGAAGTTTTTTAATTTCATCAACTTCACAACATAGAGAAACATAGAATTTATTTGTATTAGTCTTACTTATAGTAGCATTTAGAATTATACCTTTATGTTGTCTATGGTACTTAATACTTACTGTACCTACCTTTGGAAGTTTGATTTTATTATCTACTATCTCAATATTGCTATTAACCATTTGAGTTCTATAACTATGAAAGTGGTTGCGCTTACTTTTAAATTTAGGAAATCCGTAACCTTTAAAGAAAGTCTTATATGCTCTATCTAAATCTCTTAAGGTTTGTTGCAATGATATACTATCTATTTCTTTAAGCCATTCATAACTAGACTTTAGGCTAGTTAATAAGCTTGAACATTCTTTATAAGAAACTGATTTTTTAGTTTCTTTATATTCTTCAATTTTATGGTTTAAGAAATAATTAAAAATATATCTATTACACCCGAAGGTTTTATTTAGCATTATAGTTTGTTCTTTATTTGGATATATCCTATATTTGAAAGCCATCTGCAAATTTATCACTTCCTTTCAATTATAGTATTTACTAAAGTTAAGTAAATTATAACCATATAGAATGATTATAATTTATTGCTATCCATCACCACCTTATAGAAGGTGGTGTATTTCGCAATATTTAGATAAAATAATAAAGCAAAAGGTTAGTAAAATCGCTGACCTTTTTTATTTTTGGCCATGCTTTAAATTGATGTTGAAGTATCAGATTGGAAAGAAGCAATAAGGTTAAGTGGAAAGCCTATACTAGTAAATAAAGACATAAGTAAAAGCAGAAAATGGCTAATGATAGTCTTAAATAATATACTCGTAAATGATTATAAACTAATAAAAAATATATGAAAGTATTTATTTAAAGAATCTATAGGAGTATAAAAAATTAAAAATTTCAGAACATAAGTTCGCATATAAGTTTTGTTAAGGGATATAATATTAATATAGTTGCAACTAAAAATATAAAGTGGATTTTTGCAGTTTACTTTATTATAATAGAGGTGTAAAGTTGAGAAAAAATATGAATAATATTCATGATAAAGGCTACAAAGATTTGTATTCTAATAAATATGTTTTTGTAAATCTTGTTAAAGATACATTGAAATTTTCTTGGGCAAGTGAGATAAAACCAGAAGATTTAATACTAGTAGATAAGTCATACATATTGCCAAATTATCATGACAAAGAATCAGATATAGTTTATAGAGCAAAGATTGAAGATGAAGAGGTAATATTTTTTACTTTACTTGAATTTCAATCTACTGTAGATTACAGCATGCCTATAAGATTATTTTTCTATATTAGTGAAATATTAAGACGAGAAATTGATCCTAAAGAAATTAAAGCCAAAAAGAAAAATATAAGTGTTCCAGCAGTAGTGCCAATTGTATTATACAATGGTAAAAGAACTTGGGATGCTAAGGTATCTTTTAGAAATATGATATCTAAAGAAGAGATATTTTCTAAAGGATTAATTGATTTCACATATGATTTAATAGACGTTAATAATGGTTATTCAAAAGAACAGTTGCTTAATTTAAAGAATATAACTGGTGCTATATTTTTACTAGATCAAAAGGTAAACGAAGAAGAATTTTTAGAGAGAATAAAACTTATTGCTCTAACCTTTGATAAAATTTCTAACAGGGAACGTAAAGCATTAATACATTGGATAACACAAACCACAGAAGATACAATTGCAAAAAGTTCAAAAGAAGTTTTACTAGCAAATAAAGAGGAGGTTATTGAAGTGGTTGCTAACAATTCTAATCTTATAAAAGAAATGAAAGAAAAAGCAGAAAATAAGGGAAAAGTAGACATTATTATAAAATTGCTTTCCAAAAAATTTAATAAAATACCAGATTATTATAAGGAAAAATTATTACAGTTAGACGAGTCTGTTATAGATACAATTGCAATTGAAATCTTTGACATGAATTCAATTGAAGATTTAAATAAATATATTAGTAATTAATATAATATAATTTTAAAGGATGTCCAGTGGGCATCCTTTTGCTTATCCTTATTTACACATTAGTTTTTAAAAAAGCTAAAATATATTATTTTTATAAATTTATCTTCTACATATAAGAAAGTTGTAGGAGATGATAACATGGCATTTTGCCACTTACAGAATAATTAATTTTAAAATTTATACTTCGAGCCCATAAAAATATATGACAGACATCGATTATTTTCTGTTTCGTAATGGTTTAGTAATTATTGTGAGAATTGCAAATATAAATATTAATTTATATGTAAAGAGATATGAAAATGATAGTTATTTTATAATGCTTTTTATAGCTATTTAGTTAGATTAAATTAGCATATTTAATGATGTTTATATTATATAAAATGTAACCAAAGAAAGTAATAAGTAATATATTATTATTAATAGTAATATAAAGGAAAGTTTTATGAGGTATATAGGTGATATAGATTTAAATATTGGACAATCATACTTATCTGACTGGAACGAAGTTTTGGCTGTTAAAGAGCTGATTGCAAATGCAATTGATGAAACGGAAACGGGAGATAAAGATATACTCATTGAAGAAATTTCTAAGGACACATGGAGTATTACAAACTATGGGAGCGAAATAATACCTGATAATTTTCTTATGAATGAAGGAAAGAAATCAATAAAGAAAGGTAAAATAGGAAAGTTTGGAATTGGTTTAAAGGATGCTATAGCTGTTTTGACAACAAGAAATATAAATATTGAAATTGTTACAAGCCAATATATATTTAAGCCTATATATAAAAGTAAATGTAATTTAGTAAAAGAGGTATCCCTTTTTATAGAAGTATATGCTAACAATGGAAGTGTTAAAGGAACACAGATCATTCTAAGTGGATGTAGTAAGGATATTATAAATAAGGCTAAGCATAATTTTTTAAAATATAGATATGGACACTATAACGTTATAGAATTCACAGAATATGGAGAGGTAATATTAGAAGATTCTAAAGTTAATAATGGAACAATTTATTTAAATGGTATGAAAATTGCAAATGATAGTAAGTTGCTATTTTCATATAATATTTTAGTAGAAGATAGGATTCTAAAGAAAAATCTTATTAGAGAAAGGAAAAACATTAGTAAAGAAGTTTATAGTAGTAGTTTGCAACAGATAATAAAGGCAATTAATGGCAATGTAGTTCAAGATAAGTACTTAGATAGATTATTGACGTCAAAACATGGAAGTATGCGGGGGGAACTTATATATAAGGAGACAATAATAAAAACAGTACGTTATGCTTTGAATAATAATTTTAAATTAGTATTTTTCACAAAATCAGATCGTCAAAAATATTACGGACTATATAGTGATTTATCTAAAATAGATAAAATCAAATTGATAATACTAAATGAAAAATACTATAAATATATTAAAGATGATGATGAATTAATGAAAAAGAACATATTTGCTGATTCATATAAATTAAGTTATAGAGAAATATCAGTGGAAGAGCTAAATGATGGTGAAAAGAATGTATTTGATTTAGTTAAAGAACTAATCGTATTTCATAGTGGAAAAATAGGAGCATTTAATATAGTAATTAGTGAAAATAAAGATGTGGCTTATGAGCCTGAAAAAGATAAAATTATTATATCTAGGAAGTCATTGCGTTATGTTCATAAATGTTTCTTAGAAGTAATTAATGCAATAAGAGATTCATGTGAAAATGGAGAAGATTTTAAAGATTATATTTTTATGAAATTTGTTAATAATGAAGTAAATAACATAAAATTTAAAAATAAAGTAATTGATAAAAACAAAAAATAAGTCTAAAGAAAGAATTGAAGTTAAAGAACTATTGAAAATATTGTGTTAGGACAAATCATAAAGAAAAAGGTCAGCAAAACTGCTGACCTTTTTTGTGAGTTTTTAGAATAAAATTTGTATAAATTACATAAAGATTAAAGTAATTGCTTTGAATCAATTGGTAAAAAATGGTACAATTAAAGATGAAATACAAAATATCCTATTTGATTTTATAGTAGATGATTTCTTATCAAACGTTTACAAAAAAAGACTGGGGGAGTTGGTAACAGAATTAAAGTTATATAAACAACTTAATAAAAATAAAGTGAGAATTTTGGGGGAAATATGAAAAGAAGAAATAGTATTATTTCATTAGTATTGGCAAGTACAATAGTATTATCTTTAGTTGATTTAAATGGAGTAACAATTGCATTTGCAGCAGACTCTCAATTTGCTGGAGAAGAATGGTATGATCAAATCAGTACTGTTAAAGTGAATCGTGAAGCTGCAAGATCTATGTTTTTTCCATATGAAACAGCTGAAAAAGCATTAGGAAGTGAAAAGTCAGTATTAGATGATATTGATGAAACAAATTCTAAGTGGTATAAAACTTTAAATGGAACATGGGATTTTAAATGGGCTGAAAAACCTGCAGATCGTGAAAACGCTTTAAGAGGAAGTGGAGCTAAAGATTATGAAGAAAATTGGGATACAAAGGATTGGGATAAAATAGAGGTTCCAAGTAATATTCAAACTCAAAGAGATGAAAATGGGAACTTTAAATATGATAAACCAATTTATACAAATCAAACTTATCCATGGGCAAATTATGAAAATGTAAATTATAATACAAATGGAACAAATAAGCCTGTTGCACCGACAGTAAAAAATAGTGTTGGACAATATAAAAGAAGCTTTACTTTACCTGAAGATTGGGATGGAAGAGAAACTTTTGTATCTTTTCAGGGAGTAGAATCAGCTTTTTATTTATATGTTAACGGAGAAAGAGTTGGTTATGGAGAGGATAGTTATACTGCTGATGAATTTAATATTACTAAATATCTTAAACCAGGAGAAAATACAATTGCAGTTGAAGTTTATAGATGGTCAACAGGAAGTTATTTAGAAAATCAGGATTTTATCCGTTTAAGTGGTATATTTAGAGATGTATTTTTATATTCAAAAGCAGATGTTGAAATACGTGATATTTTTGTAAAAACAGATTTAGATGAAGAGTATAAAGATGCAGTACTTACATTAGATGCAGATATAAGGAGTTTAAATCCAGAAAAGTCAGGTAAGTACACAGTAAAGGCTGATTTATATGAAATAGATAGTGATACAAAGATTTGGAATGAACCACTCTCTTTTGATGTAAAAGTAAATGCAGGGAAATCAACAGTTGAAGAAAGTGCAGAAGATACAGGACGAAGAGGAACAGGTTCTAAAGAAGTTGTAAACCCTAAAAAGTGGTTTGCTGATACACCAAATCTTTATAGGCTATTAATTCAATTAGAAGATGAAGATGGAAATATAATTGAAGTTACCTCTCAAAGAGTAGGGTTTAGAGAAATTGATAAAGTAGATATAAATGAGGCTGGGCAAGAACAAGCACAAATCAATGGGAAAAAGATAATGTTTAGAGGAGTAAATAGGCATGAGTCAGATCTTATTGATGGACGTGCTATTACAAAAGATGATATTAAAGAAGATTTAACAATAATGAAGCAATTTAATGTAAACGCAATTAGAACTTCACACTATCCAAATAATCCATATACTTATGCATTGGCAGATGAATTAGGATTATATATATGTGATGAAGCAAATATTGAATCTCATAAGGGTGCAACAGAGGCAGGAATTCCATCTGCTGAAGCTGAGTGGAATAATTCAGTTATGGACAGAACAATAAATATGGTAGAAAGAGACAAAAACCATCCATCTGTTGTTATTTGGTCATTGGGAAATGAAGCAACTTATAGAACCTATCCTATGGATGAAAATTATCCTTTCTATAATTCTACACAATGGATTTTAAAGAGAGATCCATCAAGATTGAGAAAATATGAAAGAGATAATCGTTATACTAAAGGAAATCCTGAAAAATCTATTGTTGATATTTACTCATCTCAATATTGGTCAGTATCAGGAGTACTTGGTCATGTAACGAATACTGCAAATAAGGCACCATATATTCAATCTGAATATGCACATTCAATGGGAAATGCTCTTGGTAACTTTAAAGAATACTGGGATGTATTTAGGAATTATGAAAATGCGCAAGGTGGATTTATTTGGGATTGGATTGACCAATCTATTTCAACAAAAATTGAAAATGTTACAAAATATTATTTAAAAAATTCTAATGGCTCTGAATCTGAAATAAAGGGAACTTTAGAAGAAGGTAGAGAAGAAGGTGAAAAAGCATTAAGGGGAAGAGCTTTTGTTCCAAGTGTAAATGCTAATAGCAACGAATTAACTTTATCTGCATGGGTAAAGCTTGATGGAATGACAGGAAGCGATCAGGCAATTATTTCAAAAGGCGATAGTGGTTACAATTTAAAAGTTAGCAAATCTGGCAATAAAATTGAATTTTTTGTAGATGGTTGGAGCGCTGGAACACTAACAGTTGATTTCCCAAAAGAAAATATAGGTAAATGGACTAATATTGTTGGGACATATGCAAATGGTAAATATTCTATATATATAGATGGAAAGAAAGCTGGAGAAAAGAATATTTCAAAGCAAAATCCAGTGGATAGCAAAAGTTATAATATTGGAATTGGGGATGATCCAGAATATAATGGTCGTGTTTTCAATGGTTTAATTGATAGTGTACAAGTTTTAAATAAAGCACTTACAGAAAAAGAAATTAGTGAAAATTATAAAGCTCCAAAGGAAAATATAGTATATTCTATGAGCTTTGCAGATAATGAAGTTAGAAAAGAATCAACTAACTATCCAGAGGGAGAGTATTTCTTTGGATATGGTGGTGACTGGGGAGAAAAGGTTACTGATAATGATTTTTGTGGAAATGGTCTAATGAATGCAGATAGGACTCCATCTGCTGAATTATATGAAGTTAAAAAGGTACATCAAGAGGTATCTTTTTATGATGATGGAGAAGCAAAGAATGGAAAAGTAAGAATTGTAAATGAGTTTTTAAATTCAAATTTAAATGAATATGATGTTAATTGGAAGCTATTAATAGATAATGGTATTGAAGCAGAAGGAAAGATTTCAGAAGAAGAAAAAAATATTTTAGCTGGTGAGGAAAAAACAATTCAATTAAAATTACCAGAAATTAAAGTAATAGAAGGTTCTGATTATACATTAGAATTTAATGTTACATTAAAAGAAGATAAACCTTGGGCTGGAGATTATTATGGCCATAAGGGAGATGAAGTAGCATTTGAACAATTAACATTAAATTATACACCTGAAATAGCACGTCCTGCTATTGATGTAAGTGATTATAATGCAATAAATGTAGAAGAAACAGAAAAAGAAACAGTTATTACTGGTGGAAAAGATAAAGAATCCTTTTCGGTTACAATTGATAAAACAACTGGTTATATAACAAACTATGTTGTTAATGGAGATGTACTACTAAAAGAAGGTCCAAAGCCAAATTATTGGAGAGCAAGAGTAAGTAATGATCCTGATTTCACTGACGGTATGAAAAATGCAGCAGATAACTTTAAAGTTGAAAATTATACAATAGATGCTAAGGAAAAAGTAGTATCAGTACGTATAGATGGAAATATTGAAGGTATAGACTCTCCGAATAGCATTGATTATATGATTTATGCAAATGGTGATATTGTAGTAAGTAATAGCTTTACCCCTTCAAACTCAAGTTCTATTGGAGAAATTGCAAGAATTGGTATGAAGATGGTTGTTCCTAAAGGATATGAAAATCTAGTGTATTATGGAAGAGGGCCTCAAGAAAACTATATAGATAGAAAAACAGGTGCTAAGCTTGGTATTTATAAAGATACAGTTACAAATGCCTTTTCTAGTAAATATACTAGACCTCAAGAGAATGGAAATAAAACAGATGTTAGATGGACAGCTTTAACAAATGGAGAAAATGGAAAAGGTATAATGGTAGTTGCTGATGATAAGATGGAAACAAGTGCATTACATTATAGGGCAGAAGATATAAATAATGTATGGAAGAGTTTCGGACATCCATTCCAAGTGCCAACTATTGAAGATACAGTTTTAACAGTAGATTATGCACAAAGAGGTCTTGGTAATGCAAGTTGTGGACCTGGACCTTTAGGGGAATATATACTAAACAAGGGACAAACTTATACACATTCATTTAGAATTACACCTATTGCTACTGAAGCTACTAATGAAGATGAATTTGTAAAAGAAAGAATGGGAAATAGTAAATTAAATGTAAACTCAACAATGCCGATTACTGGAGTTACATTAGATGGCATTAAGTTAGATGAGTTTGACCCTATAAGGACAACTTACAATTATGAGTTAATTAATAAAAAGGATATTGCACTTCCAAAGGTAGAGGCTATTAAAACAGCTGAAAATGTAGATGTAAAAATAACACAACCAACCATTGAAAATCCAGTTGCAGTAATTGAAGCAGTTTCTTCATTTGGTATAAAAAAGGAATATAAAATTCAATTTAATATTGTTGATGAAATTCATGTAAGTGATATGAATTGGATAGTGGATAAGAGTGGATACAGCTCAAATAAAAGGGATTTCTGTACATGCGGTAGCCCACTTGGAGTTTGGATAGATGGAGTAAAAACTCCGTTTACAAAAGGAGTTGGATCTCATGCACCTTCAGAAGTAAAGATTAACGTTAAGGGTAAGAATGCTACAAACTTTACAGCAATTGCAGGAATTGGCATGGAGCAAGGTGGAAATGGTAATGTGAATTATGTAGTTAAAGTAGATGGCAAGGAAGTATTCCGTAAAGATGGTGTAATGTTCAAAACATCTATTCCAGTAAATGTAGATATTCGTGGAGCTGAAACAGCATCTCTTATTACAGAAACTAATGGAGCAGATTCTAATGACCATGCTGTATGGGCTGATGCAAAGTTAATTTATGAAGTTTCAAAGATAGGCTTAGAAGAAGCGATAAGAGAGTATAAAGTAATTGAAGAAAATAAGGAAGATTATACAAAGGGAAGTTTTGAGTTATATACAAATGCATATAATGTAGCAACAGAAATATTTAAAGCAGAAGATGTAACTCAAGACGAAATTGATAATGCAGTTAATGCTTTAGCGTCTGCTAAGAAAGGTCTTGTTTATATTAAGGATTTAAAAGTAACAGTAGGAGAATATAAGGCATTAGATTATACATTATTTGTAGAAGATAGCTTTAATAAATTTAATGATGTATTAGCAAGAGGAGAGGTTTTACTAGCAAATCCACTAGCAACAACAGAAGAAGTAACATCATTAATAAATGAATTAAGAAATGCATTTAAGAATTTAATTCCATTAGATGAAAGTAGAAAATCTTTAATTAATATTATTAATGAATTTAATGAAAAAGATAAAGATTCTTATACAAAATCATCTTGGAGTGCTTATGAACTTAGTATTAAGGAAGCTATTGAAATATTAAATGATGTTAAAGCAACTGATGCAGACATTCAATTAGTAATAGCGAAAACAGACGAAAAGGTAAAATCATTAGTTGATTTGACAATATTAAAAGAAAAAATTAAAAACTTACCTAATTATGATCAGGTAAATTACACTATAAATTCATGGAATGAGTATATGAGTGTAGTTGAAGAAGCAAAGGCTGTTTTAAATAAATCTGATTCAAGTAAGGAAGAAGTTAATAAGGCAGTAGAAGATTTAAGAGATATAGATAATAAATTAGTAGATGTATCAAAATTAAAGCAATTAATTGTGGAAGCAGAAAAGCTTGAAGAAAAATATTATGAAAAAGATGCTTGGAAGTCATTACAAGAAGCAATTAAAAAGGCTAAAGATACATTGATTTCAGGTACAAAGGAAGAGGTTGCTAATATTATAGAAATCTTAAATAACAAAATGAATGATATAAAAACACCAGAAAAACCAGATCCAAAACCACCAGTTGTAACACCAGATCCAAAACCAATTGAAACTCCAAAGCCAGGAACTGGAGGCAATAATGGTAATAGCAATATAAATGGTTCTGATAATAATGGTGGAAAGTTACCAAGCACAGGAGGAACATCATCTTCTGCTGTAGGAGTTATTGGAGTACTAACTTCAATTGCTGGAATATTTATGATGAAGAGAAAAAATAAATAATTAGTATTGAGACAATAGGCGAATTTGTGTAAATTAAAGAGCTTTATTTTAGAATTTTTATTCTAAAATAGAGCTCTTTTTTCTGTTGTATCTAAGATATTACTAAATATAAAATCAGAAGCTGGAGACTTAACAGAAAAGGTTTCAGCTGAAGTAGTTACTAAAAAAACAAATAAAGTAACTACTTAGTAATAAATTAATTTTGGAATAAAGCTGTTGTGGACCATAAAAAATGTGGTTTACAATAGCTTTTATTATTTCAGTAAATACATGCGATTTGTAGTGAAATTCTTTAAAAGAATATTTGGATATGAATGGGAAATGGTTTATTATAATATTAAGAAAATAATATTTATCTATATTAAATTATTTAGTGATTTATATTTAACTAATATATAAATAAGAATTTAGCAATTAGATTAAGAAAAATTGTATCATATTACGAGTTAAGTAGATATATTTTTTTCATTTTATGATAAGTTAATAACATTTATTTATGCCCTACTTGGTATTCTATTTTGCTTTTACTTTGCATATTAATTAGAATGTATATTTATATTCAAAGGAGGTAAGATGAGGGGGAAAAAATATATTGGTATATTAACTGTTGTTTTATTTCTACTTGCTATTATAACTGTGAATATTTTCGGTCAAAATTCTGAAATATTTACAGTTGAAAATATTGTTTCTTATTTATGCTCTGATGAGATTAAAGATAGAGAGTATAAATCTAAGGGAAACGAAAAGGCTACAAATTATATAAATGATTTATATGATAAGTTGAATTTAGAATTTGTTTTTGATGATTCGTATCTAAATGAATTTTCCTGCGATGTATTTAAAGTAAATAATGTTATAGGAAAAATTAGTGGAACCGATAATAAAACAGCAATTGTATTATCAGCTCATTTTGATGCCTGGTACAATGGAGCGGTTGATAATGCATCAGGTGTTGCTACTATTCTTGAAATAGCTAAATTATTAAAAGATACATCCCAAAAAGAAATTCTTAATTGTGATGTTATTTTTCTTATGACTAATGGAGAAATGGCTCTTTTTAGTGGTAGTAGAGATTTTGTAACCAAACTTAAACAACTACAATATCAAAGCGTTTTTAACATAAACGTTGATTGTGTTGGAATGAAAGATTCATATAATTCTAATCCTTTAGGTTTAAAAAACTTAAGTAGAGTCAGTGAGTCACAAATATTATATACAGGCATTAAAGAAGTTTTTAATAATAATAATATAAATTTTGTTGATGATTATCCTACCGAAAAGTCTAAAATAGTCTACGAGCAAAATGGAGGAGTAAGTGATTATTTTGCATTTGAAGAAAATAATTATGCAAATATTCATATATGCCAACAAGGTATTTCAGAGTTTATTTTAAATGAAGAAGATACTCCTAAATTGATAGATTATAAGAAAATAGAGAATCTCGCTTATGCATTATCACTATATATTAAAAATACAAAATTATAAAAGGTTAAAGATTTAATTTTATACGAGTTAGTTATTATAGAGCTCATAGATAGTATTGTGAATATGTTAAGGTAATAATATTAAAATATTGTGCCCGACAAATTCCAGTTTATCGATTAGAATGTTGAAGATATAAAGGGAATAGAACTAAAAATATAATTAAAATACTGTATTATTCAAAAATGAATATGCAGTATTTTTTAGTTTGCAATTCAGAAATATTATGAACAATTTGAAATTATTGCGAACTAACTAAGAGAATTTGTTCTTTGAAAATTGAATAGTACGGCATTTACAAAATATGCAAAAACTAACTCGTAATTGTATTATATTGTGAAATTATATTTATAACAAAGTGTAACTATAAAAACACTCCTTGTTTATAATTGAATTTTTGTGAATAAAATCCATAAATATATTGACAGTCGATAGTAACAAGTGTTATTATTCTAATATAATAACACTTGTTACTATTAAGGAGGACAATATGAATAAGGTAAAATTATCAGATAGTGAATGGTTTATTATGAACGCCTTATGGAATAGACCAGGATTAGAGTTAAAAGACATAACAGCTAATTTAGAAAAAGATACAGGATGGACTAGTGGAAGAATAAGGACAATGCTACTAAGGCTGATTGATAAAGAAGCAGTTTATGTAGATAAGGCTACAGGAGTACATAAGTATTTTCCTGCCATTGCAAAGGAAAGCTGCTTAAAGGAAGAAAGTAGATCATTTTTGAAGAGGATTTATTCAGGCTCTATAAGCGAGTTCATAGCTTCTTTTGCAAAGAGTGGAGAAATTTCAGTTAAGGAACAGCAAGAAATATTAGAAATAATAGCTAATATTAATAATGGTGACAATGATGAGTAGCTATGATTGGCTTATAGATGCCACAATAACATCAACAATAGTAGCTATAATAATTGTCTTAGTAAGACTATTATTAAAAGAAAAATTAACAGGAAAATTAAAGTATTATCTTTGGATAATTTTCTTAGTAAGGCTTATGGTAATTCCACTTCCAGAAAGCCCGATAAGCATTTATAATCTTATACCAGAGAAAAACACAATTCAAGAACAAGATAAAGTTAATAATATATCAACTACAAATGATACTATATCAAGCAATGCAAAATCACCCAATAACAATAATATAAGCAATTCTAGTGATTATAATAATCTAAGCATAGAAGGACAAAAATTAAATATAGAGGATATACTTTTTGGAATATATATGTCAATGTTAATCTTATTTCTTTTAGTTCCTGTAACGAACTATACAATCTTTGTTTGTAAGTCAAAGAGAAATTCTAAAGAAGTTAAAATTGAATATTTAAAAAGGTTAAGTGAAATTAAGAGAAGATTAAAGATTAGAAGGAAAATTACTCTTATTTATGGTGATACAGCTTTTATTTATGGTTTTTTTAAGGTTAAATTAGTAATTCCAGAAGGGATAACATTAGATGACCTTGATGCAGTATTAGTACATGAACTTATTCATTATAAATATGGGGATTTATTAATTAATTGGCTATTAGTGATTTTAAAAGCTATATATTGGTTTAATCCGATAGTATGGTTAGTATTTAAGCAAATAAGAAAAGACTGTGAAGTAGCTTGTGATGAAAGAGTTATTGAAAGTAAATTTGTTGATAAAAAGTCTTATGCTACTGTCTTATTCAAAAATGCTTTAAAGGGAAATAGATATTTAGTAGGAACTTCATCTTTTAGTAAAGAGGGAAGCGATATAAAGGGGAGAATTAAAATGATACAAAAATTTAATAAGAAAAGCACTATATTTGTTATTTTTGGAATGGTAATGTTTTTAGTAGTTGGAGCTATATGTCTAACTGATAGCGTCAGTGCATCAAATAATAGGCCTAATATTTCAGTCAATGAAAAAGATAAATTAGATGAAAAAGATAAATTAGATGAAAAAGATACTGAAAAAACTAATGATAACAGTAATAATATCTCTTCAGAAAATAAGCAAACAGAAGTAAATTTGAATACCGAAGTAAGTTCAAGTAATGTAGAAATTCAAAATAATGATATACCTTCAAATTCTGATAAAAAATTAAATGATATAGCGATAAATGTTAACGATTATATTCTTAATGGTCAAGGTGATAAACCAGAAGCACTAAAGTTAAAATGGAGTAATACATTCTTAGAACAAGTAGATTTTAAAACAATGTATGATAATTATTTAGCAGAGGGTGGCACTTCTGATGATGTTGAAGCGTTTGCTAAGTATATTACTTTATACGCTCCTATTCAAAGTAATTGGGAAGAGTTATTTAAGAAAGACTTATATGATATCTACGGGAAAAAATTAGTTAAAGTAGAACATCTAGAAGGTGATCTATATCAAGCTTATATAAATGTAGATGGGAAAGAAGTTCCATATGTTGTAATTTCATCAAGAACAGGATATTTCCACGGATAGTAAACTAGAATAAAAAACAAGTAGGTTAATGAAAATACAATGTGAAAAATGTGATTATAAGGATGATGCACAAAAATTTTTAATATCAAAAGAAAATAAAATTATAGAAGGTAGAAGGTATACTAAAGAAAAGTACCAATTTCCTAATTGTAATAGCAAAGAGGTAACTAACTGGTTAATAGATGAATAAATGATACATTTTATTAGATAATTTGATACTATTGCGAATTAATTAAGAAAATTTGATCTTTGAAAATTGAATAGCACGGTATTTACAAAATATGTTATAATTAACTCCTAATTGTAAAAAATTCCGACATAATGACATAACAAATTTTCGGGGAGGGATATTATGTATCAATATTATAAGGGTTTGATTATTAGAGAAGGAGCAGATGGGCTTAAATCGGATATGATTAAAAAAATGTACACAGAGGTTGGTTGGGTGGCTTCAAACCAACCACAATGGCAAGATGAAAAGTATGAAATCTGCTTTAAAAATTCATCATGGGTTTTCACTGTATGGGATAAGGAAGACATGATAGCAATGGTAAGGGTTGTATCAGATAGAGTTATGACTGCAACTATACAAGATCTTGCTGTTAAAGAGGCATATAGAGGAAAAGGCATTGGTAAAAAGCTGGTGAACTTATGCTTACAAAAGTTACCTCATGGAAATTGGTGGGCACATACAACTCCTGAAAATTATGATTTCTATAAAAAATGCGGATTTGAGATTCCTCAAATATCTGAAAGTTCAACACTGACATATATGGGGTTCATAAAGGCACGATTAGAAGGACATAGATAATACTTCGTATTTTTCTTATATTACGAAAAATAAATTAAATATTAAATTCTTTAAAACACCGTATTATTCAAAATGAATATGCGGTATTTTTTATTTCGCAATTCAAATAAAGTACGTAAATTGCAGATATTGAGAATTAGATAAATAGCAATTTATCTGATATATTAGATAGAAATATACAGTAATAATATTAAATTAATTAAAATTATATACCAAAAGGATTAAAAACACTTTCGTAGTTAATACTAATTAAGGAGGTGTTAGTATGTCTGAGTTAGATGAATTATTAAAAGATATAGATATATTAAGGGAACAACTAGAGCGTTTAATAAACGAAAAACAGGGGAATTTAGTTGATCAGGAAGTAGTAACAGCGAGCAAGGTATTAAATGCAGCATTAAATCAGTATAATAAGTTTATTGATGAAAAGTTAAATAAGAAATGAGCTCTTAACAGGGCTCTTTTTTAATATATAAAATTAAGGATGGTGAAATTCAATTTTTCTATCTCTTTGAATGCCTAAATCTAATTCACCAAAAGAACTCCTTAAGTTCTTTCCACTATTTTTGTACTAATAGTTATTTCAAATCATTTATCTTTAGTTTCATTGTGGGAGCAAATTAAAACAAATTTTTCACTATTACTGGTCTGATGGCCTAAAATAAAAAAGATAATAAAAATTCTATATGAAAATATTAACAAAACATTTTATAATAAATATGTAAATATTTAAAACTATTTGTAAATTTTTTCGTATAAAGTTATGTACCGGTATTAATAAGAGAGGAGAGCACTAATGATTGATAACGAATTGAAGCTTATTGATAGTATACAGAAAAAGAGAAATAGAGAAGCAGCAAATACTATAATTAAATCATACTACAAGGAAATTTATGTGTATATTTTTAAGCAGCTCTCCGATAAAGAATTATCTTTAGATATAACTCAAGAAGTATTTATAAATATGATGAAGTCAATTGATACTTATGATAAGAAAAAGTGTTCTTTTAGAACCTGGCTATATAAAATAGCTAGCAACAAAATTATAGATTATTATAGATCAAAATGTTATAAGCAATTTATTAAATCGCAATCTATTGATGAATTTGATATGAAATCAGACTTTAGTATAGAAGAGGATTTTATAAAGGGAGAAAGAATTAGAGAAATTTTGAACATAGTTAATGGATTTGAAGCAAATTTACAGCAAATATTTAGATTAAAGATTTTTTCAGATATGACATTTAAAGAAATAGGAAATCTTGTAGAGTTAAGTGAATCTACAGTTAAAACAAGATATTATTCCTTAATGAAAAAAATAAAATCTATAGTTAAGGAGGACAAGGCATATGAGTAAAGAGCGTGATTATATTGAAAGTGATGAAAATTTAATAGAAGATATCATAATTGATGAAAGTTTTCTTGGAAATATTGACGAAAATATTGAAGGAATCTTAGATAAGGGGTTAAAAGAAAAGCCAGGATTTTTTAAATTTTTAATGTCTGCTAATAAGGAATTAGGATTTAACAATATCTTTAATGATAAAAGTGAATTAATATTTATTGGGTTAATATTTGCCATAACAGTAATTTTCTTTGGTTTACATTTTAACAAAAGTAATAGTAGTGCTGTTGACTTTATGTATAAATTTAAAGCGTATAACTTTACTGTGTCGCCTATAATATATTTTATCATTTGTTCTTATAGTTTTATAAATAGTAAACTTAATGGAACTTATGAAATACAAGCCACATGTAAATATAGCTTTTATAATATAACAGCTATAAGAATGTTTGTATTTAGTATTGTATCCGTACTTATAAATATGAGTATTATCTTATCTATGTATTTATTAAAAAGAAATTTTTATGTTATTGATATGTTTATAGTATCTGCAGCTTCATTATTTATTTTTTCAGTGCTATACATTTTAATATTAATATATTTCAAAAAGAGTATGTATAAGTATTTTGCTTTATTAGGATGGTTTCTAGTTTCAATGATTACTATTTTTAAAGTAAATAATTATTGGGTTAAACTTTTCTTAGATATGCCATTATATATACACTTGTTAATTACTATAACTTTCATAGTAGTTTATATGAAAAATATAACTAAGCTTATGAAAGTAAAGAGAGGGGATATTTAAATGCTAATAGTTAACAATTTAAGTAAAAGCTTTGGAAGCTTTTCAGTTTTAGAAGATATAAATTTAGAATTTAAAAATGGAGTTTATGGGTTACTAGCACCAAATGGGGCTGGTAAAACGACTTTAATAAAACTACTTACTACACTAATATTTCCAACTAAAGGAGAAATCATTTTTGATGGAGTTGATATTGTTGCTTTAGATGAGGGGTATAGAGAGATTTTAGGGTATTTACCTCAAGACTTTGGTTATTATAAAAATTATTCACCAAAGCAATTTCTATTATATTTATCAGCTTTAAAAGGTATCGAAAAGTCAAAGGCAAATGAAACTATTGATGAGCTTTTAGAATTAGTAGCATTAAAGGATGTTGCTAATAAGAAAATGAGAAAATTCTCAGGTGGCATGATTCAAAGAGTTGGTATTGCACAAGCTTTATTAAATAATCCTAGAGTACTTATATTAGATGAGCCTACAGCAGGTTTAGATCCAAAAGAAAGAGTTAGATTTAGAAATATAATAAGTGAGCTAAGTAGAGATAGGATAATAATAATTTCTACACATATAGTTAGTGATATTGAATTCATTGCAAATGAAGTAATTATGATTAAGGATAAAAAAATATTATACAAAGATACTATAGAGAATATATGCAAAACCTTAGAGGGAAAAGTTTATGAAACTGAAATAGATTATTCTTTTGCAAAGGAGTTTAGAAGCAACCATATATCTCTTTCTGAGAAACAAGAAGATGGAAAAATGAAAATAAGATTTATAGATGAATCAGAACAAAGTGAAGCTTGGAGGGCTGTTAGTCCTAATTTAGAAGATATCTTCTTATATGAATATAATGAGGGGATATAAATGGATAATAATAATGAAATAGTTCTTTATGAGATAAAGAAAATTATAAAATCACCAATAGTATTATTTTTAATTATAAGCTTTTTAATTTTTGATTTGTTTATAGTATTTAGTAAGTATTATGTTAAAGATGATTTAAAGGTATTAAATAATATAATTGATGAAGTTGGTCATAAAATTAATGATAATATGATGGTTAGCTTTAAAGCCTATTATGAGGAAAATCTTAAAAGTGTAAATGATCTCATATACAAAAATGAAGGTAAAAGATATTCATCAGTAGCAGAGTATTTAAGTACATCTAATATTGGTATTTATGAAAATAAATATTCTGAAGAGGAGAAGAAAGTAATTCATAATACAGCCGTAATTGAATCCTATTACTTATCTATTCCAGAGTTAAAAAAGGAATATGAAAAAATTAATTTTATAAATATGATTGAGCCAACTATAAAATCTATGAGAGCTTCAGGGGGAGCTGCTGAGCTAGTTGAAGATGGGTTAATAAAGTTTGATAAGAGATTTAAATCGTTATTAGAAAATAAGGAACATATGGAGTTATCCTTTAATGGAAAAGCTTATAGAATGCATAAGTTTTTATATAAAGAAATATTAGGAACAATATTATTTCAAATAATGATATTAATAGCTGTAATAGTTAGTTTTCTAGTAAATTATGAAATAGAGAATAGTACAAGCTTAGTAGTGTATTCGTCACGTAGAGGGCGAAAGCTATTATTAGACAAGTTAAAAGCTATAACATATATAGTGATACCAATAAGTACAGGGTTACTAATTATAGTTTTAGCAACTTATTTTAGTATTTATGATTATAGTAGAGTTTTTAACACCTCAATAAGTAGTTTTTTCAATTGGGAAGCGACCTTTCCTAATATAAGTTGGTTTAGCCTTACAGTAAAAGAGTATTTAATATGGATTATAGTATTAATTTATATAGCTATTTTAATATTTATTGGAATTGCCTTTGTTGTCGCTAGGTTTATAAAGAATAGTTACGTATCATTTGTAGTTTGTTGTATATTAAATGGTTTAGGGTTAATTTTACCTTCCTTAATGCCAGCAAGTAATAAGCTATTTATTTATACTACATTCACACCATTTACATTAGTTTATAATTTATCTGGCAGATTCATGCAAAACTCATTCACTAACTTTAAATATTATGAGTTAATGACATTAAGCATTTGGTTAATAATTTCAGGTTATAGTATTTTTTATGCGATTAAAAGTTTTAAAAAATGTAGTATAAGTTAGGAGGATTTTATGAGAATTATACAAAATGAGTTGAAAAAGATATTCAACATTAAAAGTTTATTAGTTCTATGTGTTATTAGTTTTATTATATTTAAAATGTTTATTAGTTTTCATATAAAATATTTCCCCAATGGAAGACCTACAGGTGATATTTATGACATCGCAAAAAGGCTTGTAGAAGAAAAAGGGATTAATGCTTCAGAGGTTAAGCTTGATTATTTTTTAAATTTGAAAAAGGAATATGGGGATGAAGTAAACGATCATCTTAAGGCAAATCCAACAGCACAGGAACTTGGGGTAACAACTTATGAAGAATTTCAAGAAGCTAGTAGAATAGATAAGACCAAAAATGATGAGGATGAAAATGATAGAAAGATGGCTGAACTGCATAATAATATAATGTTTGATGAACAGGTTGACTGCTTTTGGAAATTACAAACAGTTGATCACTTTATTAATAGGTATAATTATAGTAATATAAGTCAGGATAGTAGTTCTCTTTCACAAAAACAAAAAGATAGAATTAATGTAATAAAGAGTAGGAGAGACTATAGAGATATATTACCTGAATTAGCATTTGAAAATTATAATGGATTTATTTTTAACAGTACAGCTTTAATAGTAATTTCTATAATATTTTTATTGGCACCAATTTTTATAAAGGATGAACATAGAAATTTAGAACAAATTCAATACACTACTAAAAGAGGAAGGAAATTATATAAAGATAAAATAGTAACTACACTAATAGCTTCAGTAATAATAGTAACAATTGAACTAGGTATATTATTTTTCTTATATTTAACAAGAGAAAATACAGTAGAGATGTTTTATAATGCAAGTATAAATTCATGGTATTGTATAGGGCTTTACTGGTTTGATTTAACATTTAAACAATATATAATTGCTACTATTGCGCTAGTTTATATATTCTCTTTAGCATTATCATTGATTATTGCATTTATTTCAAGAAAGTGTAGCAGATATATAACTTTAATTGGCATATGTCTTCTTTTAACAATTGCATTATTTAAATTAGTTACTTTAGAGTTCTTACTTTGGTTCGGAATTGGTTGGATTTATAAACCTAAATTTTTAATTCTAGGATTTTTAAGTTTTATGGCTATACTGGGAATTTCACTAGTATCCATAAGAAATAAAAATGAGAAAAAAAGAAGTATTCTAAACTAATAGGATATTATAAGATAATAAATAAAGTGCTCATAGCAATTAATAGATCTATTTACTATGAGCAATATTTCTTTTTTCCATCTCTAATCTTTTAAAATGGAGGTTTATAAATGCCTCATTGACTAGTTTCATAAACTCTATGAAATTTGCAAAAAGTCAATATAACATGTACTTCTAATTATGAGAATGGTATAATTTAATACAGAAGTAAATTAAAGGTTAGTTTTCATGATTTATGAATTTAGTACACTACTAATCAAATCACGGAAGATAAAAAGTTTTCAGTATTATTTCCTAGATTAAAAGAAATAAATTATTATTGAGAGGTCAAATCAGATGAAGAAGTTTAGTAATAGTATAAGTAAGTGTTTTAATTGTATACGCTGGAAGGGGATAGGTATTATAGCCGTAGTATTAAAACCTACTATAAAATATTTAGAGTCTAAAGGTACGCAAGGTTATCCTATATTGGGCATTGTAGGTAATATCTTATTAGCAATACCTAGTATAATATTTTTTATAGTAGCATGCTTGTGTTTAAAATGGGACCTATTCATAGATATACATAGTCATAAAAGAAAGAATAGAAATAAATCAGAGTTTGTAGATGATTCTAAATTTATCAATAATGTTTTACCAGATTTGATAGGATTTATGTTATTTATGGAACTTCTAGATAGAGAGAAAATAGAAAATATAATTAAAGAAAAAGAGGATAAATCTATCTACAACTTTGGGATGGATACCTTTTAAAACAATGTTATTAGAAAATAGGAAATGATAATGAAAGCTTTATTACAAACATTTAGATGTAAAATGATTTAAAATATATTTTATGGAGGCAAATTATGAGAAAAATCTACGTTTTATTTATAGCTTTAATTGTAAGTATAGGCCTTATTTCATGTAGTGATAAAACAAATAACGAGGTCCCAAAGGAAAGTGATACTAAGGTCAGCGATGTAAAAAAAGAATCTACAAATGAAAAGTCTTTAGATGGATTAAAGTACACAGTATTAAAAGTTTCTAAAGAAGCACCTATAGGTGATATGAATGCAGATATGTCATATAATGAAAAGGGAGAATATTTTCAAACAGGATTAACTGCTAAAAAAGTAGCTGATTATGATTATGTTGTTATTGACTTAAAAGTTGAAAATACTACTGATAAAGCTGTAAAGTTATTTCAAACTGGATGGTATGCAACAGCAGCAGATGGTTATGAATTTAAAGACATAATAGTTACAGATAAACTAAACAATGAGCAGGTGCCATCTAAATATTCTTTTGAGGCAAAAGTTAAGATTCCAGTAGAAAAGAGCTTGAATTTAGATAAAATAAATTTAAAATATAATCTTAAAGATTACAGTGATTTAGGAGCTGCAATGGAAGATGCTACAAAAGGTATGTCTAAAAGTGATATACAAAAAAAATATCCACATCTTTATAAAGACAATTTTATAGAGTTTGGTACTTTGGAAATTAAATAATATTTATATAAAACACTTACTCAGGTAGGTGTTTTTAATTTTTATTAAAAATAATTTTTAGCAATTCAATGTTAAAAAGTAGATTTTTTTTATACTGTCCTTACATTTAGTTTATAAGATGACATATATAAGTTTGCGTTGACTTGGGTGGGGCGATAGAATAAGTAAACTTACATATGTCCACTTTTTTATTAGTTATCTATACTTTTTAAAAAATCTTTACTTTTCTTTGCAATATTTTCAGGAGAATATAAATATATAGAATGTTTAGCTTCATAAGTAATTAATTCTCCTTTTTCAAATTTAGATATATAATCATTGTAATATTTAAATCTTCCTTCTATAAAATCCTTCTTTTCTAATCTCTCTTCTTCTGTTAAAGGAGTAGCAAGAAAAATGCAAATAGGCGTTTTGCTAGGTAAATCTAGACTATTGGATTTATTTGAGTTATCTATTAATAAAGCAAATTCATTAATTATATCATTAGAAGATAAATTTTTATATGTTAGAGCTTTATATATTTCTTTATCATCTTCTGAAATAAGATTTGAATTTAAAACGCTCTCATCAAGACTAAGAGAAGGTAAAAACCTATGAACTCCAAGTTTAGCAAAAAGAGATTGGACTTTCATCATAGATAAGTTTGATTTCATTCTTTCACTTTCCATTAAATACCCTTCTGGGAATCCAATATCAAGTCCAATTATAGCCTTAACTTCACTTGGGTATTTTTGTGCCCAATATATTGCTTCTAATCCAGATATAGAATGAGGAAATAAAACATATGGAGGTTTTTCACCAGCTAAGGTTAAAGATTTTCTTGTTTCATCTAAAATAGTATCAATATCTCGAGGACTATTTGAACTTTCGCTAAAGCCATAACCCGATCTATCTACAATAGCTATTCTATAATCTCTAGACATTTCTTTATATAAGGGCTTTAAGTCTATTGCTGGGGCAACGTTACCTAATCCAGACATAAATACACAGGTTAAATCACCTACGCCTTCAGAGTATACATGGATATTTTTATTATTTACTTCTACAAGTTTGCCAGGAGGGTTTAAAATCTTAGATTCTTTCTTTAATTGTATTTTATTATTTATAACAGATACAGAAATAAAAATTATAAAAAGAGCTATAGTAGCAATTATGCTAAACTTAGTAAATTTTAATATCTTTTTTAATATTTTTTTCATTTACTTCACCATCCCAAATATATTAATTTAAATTTTTAATTTAGTCTATCAATAGAATGTTAAGATAAGCTATATACTACCTTAAGGCAATCTTAAATTTCATATAAGCTTAAGTTGTATAAAATTAATATGATATAATGAGAAATATTAAAAAGGGAGATAAGAATTATGTATTCAATTAAGAAAAAAAAGATATTAATTGTAGATGATGAGCCTCAATTGTTAGAAATGCTAGAAACCATATTTAAAAAAG
Organism: Clostridium sp. LS3; assembly: GCF_055330225.1. Classification (NCBI taxonomy): domain Bacteria; kingdom Bacillati; phylum Bacillota; class Clostridia; order Eubacteriales; family Clostridiaceae; genus Clostridium; species Clostridium sp. LS3. The sequence continues at coordinate 2,048,130 of NZ_CM143921.1, read as the reverse complement.
ATGGTTTTAATGATATATATACAGCTAAATCCTGTGAAGAAGCAATGAATAAATTAATTAATAATAATCCTGATATTGCAATTCTTGATGTTATCTTGCCAGATGGAGATGGATTTTCACTTTTTAATGAATTTAAGAAGTACTGTGAAATACCAGTATTATTCCTTACTGCAAGAGGAGAAGCAGAGGACAAGCTTTTAGGCTTAGGACTTGGAGCTGATGATTATATAGTAAAGCCATTTTTACCAAGAGAACTTACTTTAAGGTTAAATGCAATATTAAAAAGAACATATTCTAAGAATTTAAAAGAAGAATTGCCAATTATATATCTTAATTCATCAACAATTGATTTAGGAAAAGCTGAAGTAGTAAAAGATAATGAAAAGTTTTATTTAACTGCTAAGGAGCACGCTATTTTAACTGTTTTATATGAAAATACAAATAAAATAGTAACTAGTAATGTGCTTTGTGAAAAGGCTTGGGAAGATGATTCATATGGCTATGAAAATACACTGATGGTACATATAAGACATATTCGTAAAAAGATAGAAGAAAATCCTTCTAAACCTAAAGCTCTTATTACCGTTAAAGGCCTTGGATACAGCTTAATAATAAATAACAGGTGATTATTATGAAAAATAGTTCATTAAAGTTTATTTTAAGATATATAGCTACAATTGTTTTAGTTGTCTCAATAGTAATTGCATTAAATTATGGTAGTATTATTTATTTTACTCGTTATAGTTCATATATAAAAGAGCCCACTAAATTAGTAGAAGATATTGCAAAGGAATTAAGTGAGAACAAAAATGAGTTATCTGATAAAACTTCAGAAATAATAAAAAACAATGATATGTGGGTACAACTTATAAGTGCAAGTGGTGAAGTTATTTATAGCAATAATAAACCAAAAGATATAGGAAATTATTATTCGATAAAAGATATTGCAGTACTATCTAAGAGCTATCTAAATGATTATCCAGTTTTTTTGTGGGAAAGTGATGAGAATTTAGTTATACTAGGATATCCTAAAAATTCTATAGAAAAATATAATTTTTTTATACCATCAAATTTTAAAGACTCTAAATTAACTAGTTTTTTATATATAATTTTACTTAATATAGGGGTTACTGTTATCTTATCTATAGTTTTAGTTAAGGTATTAAATAAGCCACTAACTAAATTAATAAAAGCAGTATTTTCATTAAAGGAAGAAAAAGAAGTATTATTAAATGAAAAAGGAATGTATAAGGATTTAGCAAAAAGTATAAATGAAACATCAAAAATAATCATGGATAAAAATAATAAAATAAAACTTCGAAATAATGCTATTGAAAGCTGGATTGCATCAATTTCACATGATGTTAGAACACCTTTATCTATGATTTTAGGCTATTCAGTAATGATTGAAGAAGACAATGAGCTGTCTAAAGAAACAAGGGAACAAGCAAAAATCATAACTGAAAACTCTATAAGAATAAAAGAACTTGTTACAAACTTAAATCTTGCAACATCATTACAATACAATATGCAGCCATTAAAGATAGAGGAATTAAGAGTAGGCAATTTAGTAAGAGAAGCAATAGCTAATTGTATAAATAGTAATGTTATTAAAAGTTCTAGTATTGATATATTTATAGAAGATGAAGGTGCTACTATTCTTGCAGATAAAGATTTGATTTTAAGAGCCATAATAAATTTAATAATAAATAGTGTAAAGCATAATAAAGAAGGCTGTAATATAACAGTTACTGTTCCAAAGGTAGATAAAGATCATTATGTTACTATAATAATTTCAGATAATGGATGTGGTATCTCAGAGGAAAAAATCAATAAGATAAATAATGAAAATACTTTATATAATAAAGAAAAGAAGAATCATGGATTAGGATTAATTATTGTTAAAAGCATATTAGAGGCTCATAATGGAAGCTTTTTAATTGAAAATGGAAAGGAAAACGGAGCAGTTGTGACATTGAAGATTCCTCAAAAAAGAGATACCTATGCTTAAAAGTTAGTATTTTCAATACGTTAGACATAAAATTAATATTATCTTAATTAGGTTTACCATTATAGAGATAAATGTTAAAATACACATATATAAATTGAAATAAGGTGATAAAATGTTAGATTTTGATTTAATGAATGTATTTAATGGGTTTATAAAAAATTATATAAATTTTAATTTAAAAAAGGATAGTATTAAGTTTTATATAGTCAAGCAAGAAACGAGATATTTTATAATGTTAGGGCAATTATTAGGTTATTCAGTTATTTATAAGGGACTAAATGAAAATGACAAAATAGCTTCTAATAAAATTGAACTTTCATGGAAAGATAATGATTTTAATAAGATGGCATCTGGAGTAACTAAGTTACAGTTATTTAGAGAGAACGATTTAGAAAATGATTTATCTGCAATACAAAATTTATTAAATAAAGTAAAAGAAAATCCAAATTGTGTGTATATACAAATAATAGAAACATCTTCCAAGACAAGAATAGATTATCTTAATAATATAATTGCTACATCAACTACAGGCATAAAAAAAGATATTTTAGCAATTTATATAATTAGGGATATATTAAATGATACAAGTTATTACAATGCATATTTATTTGAAAAAGGGAAAATTACTAAAGATAAGGTAGGTATTTGTTATAGTGATGCAGTTGGAAATATGAAAGGTATCTTTAAAGTTTAATTTATAACAAGTCTTTATAAGGAGATAAGCTATGGAAATACAAAAGGGAAAAATAATAGAGGTATGGAATGATAATCATAATAAGGTATTAAAATATAGGCAAGTAATAAGAAATAATACTTTGAATGAAGTTGCAGAAATAGAAACTAAAAGTCTGAATTCCTTAATGAGTAAAGTAAGACAGCAGCTTAATGAATGGGATAAAATAACTTAATTAGTGAGGGAAATATGGGAATCAAAGCAATAAAAAAGAACGAATTTAACATGGTTATAAAGTTAAAATTTCAAAATATTTTAGAGGGTTTTGATAATTATAAATATGTTGAGCTTTATCCTAGGAAGAATAAAAGCCAAATCAATATAGAAAATGATTTTATTAATACATTAGAAGATTTTTTTCATTTAAATTCTGATAAAGATAAATTAATAATTGATTTTTATAAAAGCAAGTTAAATTCAGATAGTATTAAATATATAGAATCTTATCTTAATTATGATGAAAAGGAGCTATTTCATAATATCTTAAAGGAAGGTAGTGAAGAAGATATATTTTTTGAAATAACTGATAAGAGATATATAAAATTATTAACGAAGCTTTGTATTAAGGAATTGTTTTTTATAACTTTCTACTTTACTAAAGGACCAATAACATTATGGGGAAATTATAATTTAAAATTCCCTTTATTTTATTGTAATGAATATTCAATACAAGAATACTTAAAAATCGCAAGAGATAATGACTTACTATAATTAATTAAAATATTCATTCATAAAAAATGCTTATATATCATAATAATTACTATTATATTATATAAGTGAGGAATCATAATGAATCTCTTAAGGGAATTAATAGAGAAAATTAACATTGAAGATTTTGAAGAGGAAAATACTAATGAGTTATTAGCAAACTGTATATATTGTAATAGTGATATTAATATTAAAGTTGCATATATAAATAAAGATAATTTAAATATATATTGTTGTAAGGAATGTTTTTTAAGGGATTTAAGCTCTAAATATTATTAAGGGTAAATAGATATTTACCCTTAATTTTTTTTGCTTTTTAGGAAATTATATTTCTAAATTTATTATTGATAACTATTTTAAGATATTTAGCTATTAAAGTTATCTCCTAAAGAGTAAAAAATATGAATATAGTGCTGGTGCAAGATTTTTCTCAGGCAAGCTTTGGGCACTGAGTAGTGTAACTTCCACTATTTGGACTCTTAGTTAAATGCATATGTCCACTTTTAATTATTAAAAGCCTTATATAATCACATTTTTAAAGCTTTAAACTTTTATAATTTCTAGGCATTAAAAAATGCTGATTATTTCATCAGCATTTCTATCATTATATCTAAAGTAGATTTAGTTTTATTTAAATTATCAATGTAGTCAGAAATATGATATTTGTAATATTCAATTCCACTATCTGTTATTGAATATATCTTTTTACTTCTTTTATTTAGAAATTCATCTCCTGTCCAATTACTTTTAACATATCCTTTTAACTCTAAATCATAGAGTGTTTCATATATGGTACTTGATGAAACTGGAAATGGCAACGAGGTTTCAGAAAATCTATTTCTAAACTCTTCAAGGACTCTATTACCAAATATAACATTTCCTTTTGATAACTCCTTTAATATATAAAAACTATAAAGCATTTTTGTATTTACTACATTTCTAGGTGCCACAAGTCTATTTCTTTTTTCCATAAAACAACCTCCTAATATGTATTTTATCATAAAAACTATTAAGTGTACATTTAAATAATATACTCGTAAATGATAATAAAAAATATAAAAAATATAACAGAACATAAGCAATATATAATGAATAGAATGTAATAAACCAAAGAGTAGGAGTTGATAAACATGTCAAGAAGATCTTGTTGTACTAGCTGTTGTAGGAGTAATTGTTGTAGTAGAAGAAATTGTTGCTGCGTTAGAAGAAATTGCTGCTGTGACGGATTTGGCGGTGGATTCGGTGGTGGATTCGGCGGTGGATTCGGCGGTGGATTTGGATGTGGCGGCTGTTTCCCATTATTATGGATATTATTGCTAGGCGGCTGTTGGTAGTAAAATAATAATAAAAGGGTGCATTATGCATCCTTTTATTATTATTTGTAAATTGTAACGATACATTTGACTTATTGTGTTAATAAATTTACCATAAATATGAAAGATAAATTAATTCTATTAGGTTATTATAAAAAATAGTTTAAAGTTAGGAGATTTAAATATGAGATTTAATACAAAAAGATTAATAGTAATTTCTTTATTAGCTGCATTATGTTACGTAGGTACATTTATTAATATAAGGATACCTATAGGAACTAGCACATCAATGATTCACTTAGGAACTACAGCCATATTTATAGCTGCAGTGTTAGTTGGAAAAGATGCTGGATTAGCAGGGGGGATTGGATGTGCATTATTTGACTTGTTAAGTGATTTTGCTGTATGGACAATCCCAACATTTATAATAAAGGGTTTAACTGGATATGTAGCAGGTAAAATATCATTTTCAAAGAAAAGAAATGGTGAAAGTTTAAAATGTAATATAATTGCATTTATATCTGGTGGCATAATATCATTAGTGGGATACTTTTTAGCTAATTTATTTATTTTTGGAATGACATTAGGAAATGCAATAGCTTCTTTAGTTACATCAATAACAACAACGACTATAGCAATAATTATAGCAGTACCTTTAGCTACAGCCATAAAAAAAATTGTCTCAAAGACTAATATAATCTAAGATAGGAGGTTTTATTATGAATAAACCTATAAAGAGAGTAGCTGTTATTCATGATTTATGTGTTTTAGGTAAGGCAGCTTTAACTAATATAGTTCCTATTTTAAGTGTTTCAGGTTTAGAAGTATGTCCAATACCAACATTAACTCTTTCTACTCACACTGGTGGGTTTGGAGCACCTGCAATACAAAATATGAATAACTTTTTTTATGAATTAATAAATCATTATAAAAGTTTAGATATAAAATTTAATGGAATATTCATTGGTTATTTAGGAAATGAAGATAACCTACATAATAGTATTAATTTTATAAAGAACTTTGGATATAAAAATGATATTCCGATTTTATTTGATCCAATTTGTGGAGATGATGGCAAATTGTATTCTAATTTTGACAATAGTTATGTAGATAATATAAGAACTTTTATTAAATTTGCTAATATTATAACACCAAATTATACTGAAGCATGTTTATTATCAAGAAATCAATACAGAAATAAAGTAAGTGATAATGATATTTATAAAATTTGTATTGAACTAGCGTCATTAGGTGCAAAAACTATAATAATTACCAGTGTTCCAGTTAATGAAGATAAATTAGGAGTTGCTGTTTATGACTCAGAAAAAAATAAATTTAAATTAATAGTTCATAATAAAGAAACATATAGCTATCCAGGTACAGGTGATATTTTTTCATCCGTTTTGTTTTCTAATATTGTTAATAAAAAAGATATTTTTGAATCAGTAAAATCTTCAATAAATTTTACAAGAAATTGCATAATTGAAAGTTCGAAATACGACTATCCTAGAAGGGAAGGAGTATTACTAGAAAAGTTTTTAAAAGATCTAATATAAGAGTTATATTTTTATTTAACTCTTATATTAGAATTTTTTTTTTATATAAGCTAATAATAATCTAGAAATAATAACATAAGTAAGGTGATACATATGAAAAAATTATATTTAAAAGATATAAAACAAAATCAAACTGTTGAAAGTACTTTTATGATTATAAAAATACTTTCATATGATTTAGAGAATTTAATTGCAGTAATTGGAGATAGCTCTGGAGAAGTAAAAGCATATATAAAAAATATAGGCACTGAACTTAAAGTAGGCGATGTTATTTTAATAAAAGGTAAATTAACTTCAAAGTTTAAGGTTAATTTTATTAAAAAAATTTCAGACATAGATATATCTGATTATTTACCTTCAGTAAAACGTCCAATAAATGAAATAATGAAAGAATTAAATGGGATAAGTGAAAAAGAATTTAAAAGTTTAGAAGCAAAAGCTATAAATGAATATTTTTTCAATAATGAAGACTTTTTAAATAAGTTCACTAGAGCAATTGGAGGAGTTTTTAATCATCATAATTATATTGGAGGGTTAGCAGAACATACTTTAGCTGTAACTTCTCTTGCAAGAGATTTTGCTTATAAATACAATTGTAAAAATAAAGAAATAGCTATATTAGGTGCAAAACTTCATGATATAGGAAAAATAAGAGAAATGAATTATGATGGACCATTTTCATATACTTTAGAAGGAGAACTTCAAGGTCATATAGTTATTGGATTAAATATGCTAGATGATGCCTTTAATAGCAATAAAGAAATTTATTCAGAAAATTTTATAAATAGATTAAAAGCTATAGTAGTTCAACATCATGGTAAAGCAGAATTTGGTTCACCTAAAGAACCTAACACATTAGAGTCTTATATAGTACATTATGCAGATTATGTAGATGCTACATTAAATAAAATAAGCATAATATCAGAAGGATTAGAATCAGGTGAATGGACTGAGTTCGATAGAAGAATTAATGGGAAAATATACATTTAAGAATACTTATAATATAAGAAAATTTCACTTGAATTTTGAGAATCATAGTTTAGTTTATATTATGTTTATCAAATAAAATACAATATAAAGATTATATAATCAGTACTTTCATATGGTACAATATAATAGAGGTGAAATTATGCTAGAAAATAGATGTTTTTGTGAAAAATGTAATAAGATTCAACCAATTGAAGTGAATAGTTATATGGAAACTAAGGATTTTAATATAGGAAAAATAACTTATGAAAAATTATATGGAAATTGTTCAGTTTGTGGAAGTGAAGTTTATTCATCAGATTTATCTAAAAAGAATAAAGATAAATTGAATAAAAAAATAAAGGAATTAGAAGATGAAGTAACAATATTGAAGATACTAGAATCTAACAAAAATGGAGAGTTAAAATTAAAAAAAGGTGATAAAGAACTCCTTAATGAAATAGAAAATATTTTATCAAATAAAAATAAAAAGTAATTTCTTAAGTTATTAAAAATAGTTTAGTCTAATATAATATGGTGTAAAAGTATATAATTGCTTTAGGAGGACGCTAATGTTAGACTTACTAGTATATTTAGATGAAGCACTAATAAAAAATTTGAATTCACTAACATTAAATGGATATATTGATATAAGAACTTTTAGGAGAATTAAAGATAGAACATTTGGAGGAAATGTTAGAATAGGTGATAGAGAGTCCAATGGTTCAGAGTTTAGGTATCAAAAAGATAAAATATTAGGATATAAAAGTAAACATAAAACTTGTGAAGATAATTATGAAAATGCAAGAGATCGAAGCCTAGGATTTGAAGGAAGAGATTTTGATAGAAGTGAGCAAGAAGTAAAGAAGATAAGTACTGTATTTACACTGCATAATGATTTATTGAATAAAATGCATAAGAGTAAAGATGTGAAAAAATTTGGATCCAGGTCCATAGTAAATGGTGAAATTAAAGAGGGAGATTATATACAAATAAATGGGTGTGTTCAAGAAACTTCCATGCCAATATATATAGATACTTTACTTGATAGTATTAACTGTTATGGAGTAGATTTTTTAAATACTTTTTTAGAAAAAAAAGAATTAAAAAATTTAAATTTCGGTATAATTTGTAAACTTTTAGAAGGGCTAAGAAAATCTATAACAGCAAATGGAGCTCATGATTTGTTAATTCAAAATGATAGTGCATCTTTAATACTTACAATAAATGAAAATAACTTTTTAAGTAATCACTCCCATATGTTTGATTTAGTGCATTGTTCTTGTAAAGTATTTGGGAAGGTCATGATGATAAAGGAAGATAATGATAAATGTATAAGTTTATTAAGAAAATCAGCGCAAGAAGAGTACTATCAACAAATAATAGATTCTATTGATCCATATTTAGAAGTATTAAAAGAAAATAATATAATTCTTCCTAAAAAACCTGAATGTAATATAAAAGGAAAAATAATAATGATATTACCTATAAGCATATGCATATGAATAAAAATATGCATATGTTTTTTATATAATTTAATATAGAAAGAAAAAAATTTTTGATGTATAATTAATACTTAATGAAAAACATAAAGAAAATAAAGAAAAGAGGCAATAGGATGAAAGTAGGATTTGACCATAAGAAATATTTAGAAGAACAATCTAAGTATATTTTAGAAAGAGTAAATAACTATGATAAACTATACTTAGAATTCGGTGGAAAACTTATGTTCGATTTACATGCAAAAAGAGTTTTACCTGGATTTGATGAGAATGCTAAGATAAAGCTTCTTCAAAAGTTAAAAGAAAAGGTTGAAGTAGTAATTTGTGTTTATGCAGGAGATATAGAGAGAAACAAAATAAGAGGAGACTTTGGTATTACATATGATTTAGAAGTTCTAAGATTAATAGATGACTTAAGAACTTATGAGTTAGATGTAAATAGTGTTGTTATAACAAGATATGATGGACAACCGGCTACAACTGTTTTTATAAATAAATTAGAACGTAGAGGAATAAAAGTATATAAGCATGAAGCTACCAAAGGTTATCCAACAGATGTTGACACTATAGTAAGTGATGAAGGATATGGAAAAAATCCGTACATAGAAACTACTAAGCCTATAGTAGTTGTTACTGCGCCAGGACCAGGAAGTGGGAAGCTTGCAACATGTTTAAGTCAATTATATCATGAACATAAAAGAGGAAATGTTGCAGGATATTCTAAATTTGAAACATTCCCTGTTTGGAACGTTCCACTAAAGCACCCACTAAATATAGCTTATGAAGCTGCAACTGTAGATTTAAAAGATGTAAATATGATAGATTCATTTCATTTTGATGCCTATAATAAAGTAGCTGTAAATTATAACAGGGATATAGAGAGCTTCCCTGTACTTAAAAGAATAATTGAAAAAATTACTGGAGAAGAATCAATTTATAAATCACCTACTGATATGGGAGTAAATAGAGTAGGTTATGGAATAGTAGATGATGAAGTTGTTAAAGAAGCATCAAGACAAGAAATAATAAGAAGATATTTTAAAACTGTTTGTGAATATAAAAAAGGTTATGTAGATAAAGAAACTTCTGATAGATCAAAATTAATAATGGAAGAACTAAATTTAAAGGAAACTGATAGAAGTGTAGTAATACCAGCTAGAGAATATTTATTAAAACAAAGAAGTTTAAAAAAGAAAAGTGAAGGATATTCATCAGTTGCTTTAGAATTAGAAGATGGAAAAATTGTTACAGGAAAAAGTTCAGATGTAATGGATGCTTCTGCAGCAGTTATTTTAAATTCTATTAAATATCTTGCAAATATATCAGATGATATGCATTTATTATCTCCTGTTATATTAGAACCTATTAAAAATCTAAAATTAAAAACTTTAGGAATAAAAAATACAGTTTTAAATTGCGAGGAAATATTAATAGCTTTAAGTATATGTGCAGCAACTAATCCAACAGCTCAAGTTGCACTTGAAAAATTAACTATGCTAAAAGGATGTCAAGCACACTCGACAACAATAATACCTACGAATGATGAACAAACATTTAGAAGACTTGGAATAGATATAACTTGTGATCCTGAATATCAAAGTGAAAATCTATATTATAATAATTAATACTAATTTAAACTATCTTTAGATTATTCTAAAGATAGTTTTTTTACTCTATAGGAAATTATATTTTTGAAATCTGTAGATAAATTATTTATAGCATATAAGTTATTAAAATTTAATCTTATACTATAATTTAAAATTAATATTTTGGAAATACTATTCTTAATTAGAATAGGAGGTTTTTTAAAATGAGTGAAGATTTATCTGTTAAGATTATTCCTTTAGGTGGAGTTGGAGAAATAGGAAAAAATATTACAGTAATTGAGGTTGAAGATGAAATAATAGTAGTAGACTGTGGTATTGGTTTTCCAGATGAAGAAATGTACGGAGTTGATTTAATCATACCTGATATAAGTTATTTAATGCAAAATAAAGAAAAGGTTAAGGGTATTTTTATTACTCATGGACATGAGGATCATATTGGCGCTATTCCATATATATTAAAGCAATTTAATATGCCTATATATGGAACAAAAATAGCACTTGCAATTATTAAAAATAAACTTATAGAGCATGACTTACTAGAAAAAAGTAACTTAATAAGTGTTGATCCAGGCCAAACAATTCATTTAGAAAAAGTAAGCGTTGAATTTATTCAAAGTACACACAGTATTGCTGAATCATGCTGTTTAGCAATAAGAACTCCAATTGGAGTAATATTTCACACTGGTGACTTTAAAATCGATTTAACTCCTATAGATAATAAAGTTATAGATATTGATAGAATTTCTACTATAGGAAAAGAAGGTGTTATCCTATTATTGGCTGATAGTACTAATGTAGAAAGATCTGGACATACGATGTCAGAAAAATCAATAGGTAATACATTTAAAAGAATTTTTACAGGAGCAAAGGGAAGGATAATTGTAGCAACATTTGCATCTAATATTCATAGAATGCAACAAATTATAAATGCTTCTTTGGATAATAACAGAAGAGTTGCATTTTCAGGAAGAAGTATGGAAAGTATTTCAAAGCTTGCAGTGGAACTTGGATATCTTCATATTCCAGAGGATATGTTGATAGAAATTGATGATATAAAGAATTATTCTAATGAAAATATAACTATTATTACTACAGGAAGCCAAGGGGAGCCTATGGCAGCTTTAGCGCGAATAGCTTTTGAAAATCATAGAAAAATAAAGATAGAGAAAGATGATTTATTTATTATTTCTGCTGCCCCAATACCTGGTAATGATAAATTAATATCTAAGGTTATAAATCAGTTATTTAAAAAAGGAGCAAATGTCATATATGAAGATTTAGAAGAGGTTCATGTTTCAGGTCATGCATATAGTGAAGAACTTAAACTTATGCATAGATTAGTAAAACCAAAATACTTTATGCCTGTTCATGGAGAGTATAGGCATTTAAAACACCATAAGGATTTAGCTTTAAGACTTGGAATGGACTCAAAAGATGTCTTTATAGTTGAACGTGGAGAAGTGTTAGAGATAAATAATGATTGTGCTACGATATCAGGTAAAGTTGATAGCGGAGTTGTTTTAGTTGATGGCTTAGGTATTGGAGATGTAGGAACATTAGTTTTAAGAGACAGAAAACATTTAGCACAAGATGGATTAGTAAATATAGTTGTTACAATAGAAAGAGAAAGCTATAGTATAATTGCAGGGCCTGATATAATAACTAGAGGCTTTGTATATGTGAAAGAATCAGAAGAACTAATACATGAGTTAAAGGAAATAGCTACTGAAGAACTTCAAAATTGTTTAGATAAGAATATTTTAGAATGGTATTTAATAAAAACTAATGTCAAAAAGTCTTTAGAAAGATATATATATGATAAAACAAAAAGAAGACCAACAATAATACCAATAATTATGGAAATTTAGAAAAAATACGATATAATAGATATAAAAATAAAATGGAGGGGTTTCATGAAAAACGTAGCAGCATTTTTTGATATTGATGGAACAATATATAGAGAGGGACTAATTACTGAAGTATTTAAAAAAATAATAAAATATGAATTAGTTAGTGAAAACAAGTGGTATAAAGATGTAAGACCAGCATATATAAAGTGGGATAAAAGACAAGGGGATTATGATACATACTTATTAAAAATGGTTGATGTGTATTTAGAAGCAATAAAAGGAATAGATAAATATCATATTGATTATATTGCTAAAAAAGTAATAGAACAAAAAGGTGATAGAGTATATACATTTAGTAGAGAGAGAATTAAATGGCATAAAGAGCAAGGGCACATAGTAATTGCCATATCAGGGTCACCTAGTGAGTTAGTTAGGGAAATGTCTATGAAATATAATATGGACGATTATAAAGGAACAATATACAAGTTAGATGAAAATAATAAGTATAGTGGAGAAGTTATACCTATGTGGGACCACGAAAGTAAACTAAGTTCTATAAATGAATTACAACAAAAATATAATATAGATTTAAGCAAAAGTTATGCATATGGAGATACATCTGGTGATATCACGATGTTTAAGTCAGTTGGTATCCCTTATGCAATAAACCCAACAAAAGAACTTTTAGATAAGGTTATGAATGATAAAGAAATAAGAGAAAAAATAAAGGTTATAGTAGAGAGAAAAGATGTAACATATAATTTAGATATAAATTATATCAATATATTATAGTGATTTTTACTCTTTAGGAAATTATATTCTTAATTTAATAATACATAGACAATGGAGTTTCTAGGTTATATAATAATTAATGGATTACAAAGGAGAAGTATTTAATTTAAGGAGAAGGTATGTTAACTATTGATAATAAAACTTTAGAAGAAAAAATAAAACAACTTAGAAAAGCTATTGAAATAGTTGGAGGAAATGAATTATTAGCAAATATAAAAAATGATAATGAATTAGCACTTTTTATATTACAAAGTTCTTTTCAAGATGAATATGCTTCAATAGAAGTTTTAGAAAGAAAGTATTCTATTTCAGAACTTCTTAAAATAAAATTAGAATATGAAAAAAATTATATAAAAAATAAGAAGAAATATATTGAAAAAATAGTATATAAAATAAAAGAATATAATACTTATTTAGATTCTCTTACTAGAAAATATAAAAAAGATGGTGGCATTGAGTCATTTAGGGCTATTAAAAGTGAAATAGAAACTAGATATTCTAATGATATAGACGCTTTTATACTATCAAAATTAAATGAGTTAAATATAGAAAATTGTAATGACTTTTATGGAAATTACTTAAATTCAAAAAAAGAAGATTTTATAAATTCTATAATTAATGCAATAATGTAATTAATTTATAATAAATTTTTATCTTAAGGGAAAGCTATAGAATGTATAGTATAATCTTAGGAGGTATTACAAATGAATAAACTTACAAAAAGATTTCAAAAGAATTCTAAAAGAAGGAAGATTAAAGGTAATTTATTGCTAGAAATGGCAGATGATTTTATGGACATAATTCACAATGCAAGACTATACAAGAGAATTAATAAAAATAAAAAATAATATAAAAAATAATGCCTAATATTATTGAAATATTGGGTATTATTTTTTATATTGTCAATAATTATCATTTATATATAGAATGTATATTATATAATTATATTTAATTTGAGGGAGGTGTATTAATGCAAGAAGAAATAAAAAATATCGTAGATGAAATAAAAGAAGAATTGATTAATATTAGAAGGAAACTACATTCTAATCCTGAATTATCTTTAAAGGAATATGAAACTAGTAAATATATATATGAAAAATTAAGAGAGTTTGGAATAGAGGAAATTAGTAATAATATTTATAAAACCACTATTTTAGCAATAATAAGAGGAAAAAATCCTGGGAAAACTATACTTTTAAGAGCTGATATGGATGCATTGCCAATTGAAGAAATGAATAATTGTGATTATAAGTCATTAAAAAGAGGAGTCATGCATGCTTGTGGACATGATGGTCATGTAACATGGATGTTAGGAGTTGCATATGTATTAAATAAGTTAAAAGATAAAATAAGTGGTAATATAAAAATATTATTTCAACCAGCAGAAGAAGAAGTTGGTGGAGCAGAGGAATTACTAAAAACTATAGATATATTAAATTTACCGCCAAAAGTAGATTTCGCAATTGCAGGTCATATATGGCCAGAGTTAAATTCAGGAGAATATGGAATTGTAAATGGAAGTGCAATGGCTGCAGCTAACAAGTTCATTTTAGAAATAGAAGGAAAAGGTGGACATGGAGCAGAGCCGCATAAAACTATTGATCCAATAGCAATAGCAAATCAAATTTATATGACTAGTCAGCAAATAATAAGTAGACATACATCACCATTTAGTAATGCAGTTTTAACTATAGGTAAGTTTATAGGGGAAGGAGCTTATAATGTAATCCCAGATAAAGTTTTAATGGAAGGAACAATTAGAGCAGAAAGTTATGATAAGGTTATAGAGATGACTAAATTATTAGAAGATTTAACAGAAGGAATAACGTTAAGTCAAGGAGCAAAGTATAAATTGACATCTTTAAAACCAATTAAAGCAGTTATAAATGATGAAAATTTAATTTATAAAGCTAATGAAATATTAAATAAAACAAATTATAAAGTTAATATTTTAAAGCATGGATCAATGACAGGTGAGGATTTTTGCTATATTAGTTCAAGGGTGCCATCATTATTTATATACGTTGGAACTAGAAATATATCTAAAAATATAATTTATCCACTTCATAGTCCTAAGTTTAATTTTGATGAGGATATATTAGGAAATACAGTAAATGTTTTTTCCTATTTAGCAATAAATTTAATTAGCGAATAAAATAAAAATAACTTAGAGTACCAATTTAAGTATCTAAGTTATTTTTATTTTTTGAAGATGCCTTAATACATTTGATTTATTTTAAAACCCATATTTGTAAAGTATTCTTTAATTAAATTTATATGTTCAAATCCATTAGTTTCAACAGTAACTTCTACTAATACATTTTTTATTCTATTTAGAGCTTTAAAGTGATTATGTTCAAGTTGAACAACATTTGCATTTAATTCAGAAAGTATTCTAGATATCTCAACTAATTGACCTGGAGTATCTGGAAGCTCTACTGAAAAGCAAAATAACCTTCCTCTTTCAACTAATCCATCATTAATTAAAGATGAAATAGTTAGCATATCTATATTTCCACCACTAATTATAGAGACTACTTTTTTATTTTCAATATTAAGTTTTTTTAGTGCAGCAAGAGAAGCGGCACCAGAAGCTTCAGCCAATAATTTATGCCTTTCGCACAATATTAAAAAAGCCTCTGCTATGTCCTGATCTGAAACTGTAATAATATCATCAACATATTCTTTTATTATGTTATAAGTTAAATCTCCAGGACTTTTAACTGCTATTCCATCTGCAATTGTATTAACTGAATTTAATGAAATTAGAGAGCCGCTTTTAAAGCTTAATTCCATTGCATTTGCACCTTCAGCTTGAACGCCTATTACTTTTATTGATGGATTAATTTCTTTTGCAGCTAATGATATACCACTTATTAATCCACCTCCACCAATAGGACATAATATTATATCAACATCTTTAATTTCTTCCAGTATTTCTAAAGCTATAGTTCCTTGACCGTATATTACTTTCATATCATTAAAAGGATGAATAAATACTGAATTATTGTTTTCTTCAATACTTTTAGCTTTTATAAAAGCATCATCATAGCAAGAACCATGGAGTACAACTTTACCACCTAAATCTCTTGTAGATTGAACTTTTAAGTAAGGAGTAGTTTCTGGCATAACTATAGTAGAGTTAACACCTAAAAGTTTAGCAGCATAGGCTACACCTTGAGCATGGTTTCCAGCAGATGAGCATACAACTCCTTTATTTTTTTCATCTTCATTTAATGAACGTATTTTATTAAGGGCTCCTCTTATTTTGTAAGCTCCTGTAATTTGTAAGTTTTCACATTTCATATAAACAGAACAATTTGAAATTTTTGAGAAAATTGGACTGTATAAAATTGGAGTCTTATTAATTACGTCTTTGATATTTTCTTTAGCCTTCTCAATTTCTTTTAAATGCATACGTTTCCACCTCTAGTATTTTTTATTCTTTAGGAAATTATAAAAATATTATATCACTGCTTAATAAATATATGAAGATTTTAAATTTAATAAAAAGTATATTTTATATTAAATAACAAAAAATATAGATATATATTCACTGAAAGGAGTAATTAATATGGAAAAAACTTATGGAAATATGCATAAAGTTGGTAACTTTACTAAAAATGCTGTTGAAAATTTCGAAGAAAATATAGTTAATAAAACTAACTTTTTAGAAAGTGTAGATAATGCTAAGGCTGAAAATAATAATTTTAATACTAAGGAGAAGTCAAATGAATAATAATTTTCCTAAGGAGTTTCCTCCTCAACATCAAATTGTTCAACCTGGAATAGAAGGAAATATGAATCCTAAACCAATATACAAAGCAGAGGGATATAGTACAGGATCTAATAGATTAAAAGATAAAGTAGCAATAATAACAGGTGGAGATAGTGGAATAGGAAGAGCTGTGGCATTAGCTTATGCTACAGAAGGTGCAAAAATAGCTATAATTTATTTAAATGAAGATAATGATGCAAACGAAACAAAAAAATTAATTGAAGATAGTAATGGAGAATGTCTATTGATAAAGGGTGATATAGGAGATGAAGCTTTCTGCATATCAGCTGTAAATTCTGTAATAAGCAAATTTAATACTATTAATATATTAGTTAATAATTCAGCAGAGCAACATGTATGTAATACTTTAAATGAAATTACTAAAGATCAGCTTGAAAGAACATTTAAAACAAATGTATTTGGAGCTTTTTATATAACAAAAGAAGTTTTAAATCACTTAAAGGCTGGAGATTGCATTATTAATACTACGTCAGTTACTGCTTATCATGGACATAAGACTTTAATAGATTACTCAATGACTAAAGGTGCTTTAACAACATTTACAAGATCATTAGCATTAAACTTAGCAGATAAAGGAATTAGAGTAAATGCAGTTGCACCAGGTCCAGTATGGACACCTCTTATTCCATCTTCTTTCGGTATAAATGAAGTTTCAAATTTTGGCAGTAAAACACCGATGAAAAGAGCTGCACAACCAGTGGAATTAGCAGAAAGTTATGTCTTTTTGGCATGCAATGGAGCATCATATATAACAGGAGAAACTATTCATGTTAATGGAGGAGAAGTAGTAAACTCATAAAAATAAAAAAGATATTATTTCGCATCGCTAGATACGAAATAATATCTTTTTTTATTGTTTACATCAGCTTAATATATTTATTATATCCTATAACTGCAGCACCAATTGCCCCTGCATACTGACTTAATGGGTGAGTTATAACATTTTTATTTAAGTACCCTTTTAAAATTTCTTTAAAGGCTTTTGAATTTGCAAGTCCACCAGTAAAAAAGATATTTTCTTGCAAATTTAGCTTTCTAGAGAAATTAGCAGTTCTTTGTGCAATGGAGTGAAGTATCCCCAATGCGATATCTCCTCTATCAACATCTTTTGAAAGAAGGCTAATAATTTCACTTTCAGCAAAAACAGTACACATACTAGAAATGTTAACTTTATTCTTTCCTTTTATAAAGGAATCTATGTTGTTTATATTTTCTTCAAGAATTCTCATCATAACCTCAATAAACCTACCAGTTCCTGCAGCACACTTGTCATTCATTATAAAGTCCACTATATTTAAAGAATTATCTAGTTGTATAGCTTTACAATCCTGCCCACCTAAATCTATAACAGATCTAGTTGTACTATTTAAAAAGGCAGCTCCTCTAGCATGGCATGTTATTTCAGTGACTTTTTTGTCAGCTTCAGATAACAAATCTCTACCATAACCTGTAGTTATGACATATTTAACATTACTTGAGTATAATTCATTATAAACTTTATAAATGCTGTCTTTAGGCTTTGCTGAAGTTCTTATTTTATACTTAGCGACTATATTATCTCCGTCAAATAAAACTCCCTTTGTATATGTTGATCCTGAATCTATTCCTAATGTATATATATTCATTAATAACCTCTTTATGAAATTAAAGCATTTCTATAAAGGCAGCCATTCTTGTATTCAATTGACCAATATCACTAGTAGAAAAATCAGTTTCAACACTCATATATGGAATTTTCTTTTCGTTATTTGTGAACCTCTTTATAGAAAGTGTCTCAATATTATAAGTATGGCAAGCTGTTAAAATAACATCTACAACAGCATCAACTTTATAATCTTCAATCATCCTGTCAAGAAGCTTTATGCGATTTGGATTAGGAGTCATGCAAGAACATCCAATAGATAAATATTTACGAGCTAGTGCATCATAAACATCAGGATTTTCTTCATCAACTAGGTCCTCAACAGCTTTAGCTCCAGTACAATTTTCAAAAGCTACAACATATGCACCATTATCTTCAATAGCTTTTATAACTTTTTCAGTTGCAGCTCCTAAAGGGCAACCAGTAATTAGTATTCTAGGTTTAGATTCATATTTTTCATTGCTATCATATTCAGATTTAATTTTTTCTATTAAACCATATAATTGATTTGGAATAGCTTCTTTATCAAAAGAGAAGGTTGTCCCATTTAAAACTTTAAATATATCTTGTCCCTTTAAAGGTACAGGATCTAACTTTCCTAATTCATAAAACTCCTTAAGAGCTTTTCTTTCATTATTTTTTATTTTTATAGCTTTTCTTATGTTTTCTTCACTAATAGTTGTTTTAAATTGATTTTCTAAGGTATCTTTCAATCTTATAATTTCATTTTTCCAAAGTTTAAGGCCATCTTCACTTTGAGAGTTTGGTAATTCCATAACATGAACAGGTTTAAACTCTGAAAGATATTCATACATTTTCTTTTTTCCATCACAAGTAGTTTCTCCAACAACTAAATCTGAAAAATAGAAAAATGGACATTTATCTGTCTTTCCAAAACCATAGCTAGATTTAATCAATGGGCATAGATTACGAGGTAAATCCTGTTCAGCATCTGGGATGGTTTCATCAGAAGAAGCACATAGTGAAACTGTTGAAGCTCCCATAGCTAAAGCTATTTCTTGAGGAAAGTATGTGCAAAATACACCGATTAAAGGAATATCTTTTTCTTTAAGTTCTTTGGCTGTAAGAAATGAGTTTCTTCTTATTTCTCCAAAGGTCTCGAAAATTTCTGGTAATTCTTTTTGTAGTTTCATAAATCTCAATCTCCTTTTGAGTTAGTCAATTATATAAAAACAAGAAATAAAAAACTTGTTTATATATCTAAAGAGTTAAAACCATAGTAGAATTTAAAATATTAAAAATGTAATATGTATTTTTAATTAACATATTTTATTTATAGTAATATTTTACCATAAAATTACTAAGATAGTAAATTATTTTACATTATATACAAATTTAAACAAAAAAATCGCAATGATAAATAGAAATAATAGTATGAAATTACAATTTAATAAAGGATTCAGAGATGAATTTCGAGATAAAATGGCGATGACAATAGCATATTTAAAAAAGAAATTTTGTTATTATTTCTGCTTTTCATCTAGATTTGATATTAGTAATAAAAAATAATATTTTATTAATCTTAACAATAAATTTTAAGTTATTAAAATTTTTTACTATATAATAGTAACAAAGTCAATGTTAGATCATATCATATAGATATATATCAATATAATGTTTTATAATATAAGTAATAACAAGCTATATATTGACAATATATAGATAATCTTCTATATTGATATATAGAAGGTTATCTATATAAGGAGGATTAGTATGAATAATAATTATGAAGTAAATGCAAAAATTTTTAAAGCACTAGGAGATCCTAATAGATTAAAAATACTAGATATTTTATCTTGTGGTGAAAAATGTGCTTGTGATTTACTAGAAAACTTTAATTTCACTCAACCTACATTATCTCATCATATAAAAGTTTTAACTGAATGTGGGTTAGTATTATCGAGGAAAGAAGGAATATGGAATTATTATAAATTACATACCACTAATGCTAACAGATTAATATTAAATTTAATGAATATAGTTACTGATACAGAAGAATGTATTTGTAAGCAAAAGGAATGCGTATGTAAAAATGATTAAAAATTTAAAGGAGTGTGTATTATTATGAAAAAAATGATTATCTTTGATCCAGCAATGTGTTGTTCCACAGGAGTTTGTGGACCATCTGTAAATCCAGAACTTTTAAGGGTTTCTACAATAATAAATAACTTAAACAGTAAGGGAATATTAGTTGAGAGGTATAACTTAACAAATAATCCTCAAATATTTGTTGATAACAAAACAATAAATGAAGTTTTAATGAAAAAGGGAGTTGATGTGCTTCCAGTAACAATGGTTGATGGTGAGATTGTAAAAGTAGGTAGTTATCCTACTAACGATGAATTTTATACTCTATTAGGAATATCTGCGGAGCTATTAAAAGCAGAATCTAAAAAAACTAACAATTGCTGTTGTAAAGGTGGATGCTGTTAAATTTAAAAGGAGTGATATAGGTGTACAAAGCATTTGATATAAAAGAGATAAACTTAACTAAATATTTATTCTTCACTGGAAAAGGTGGAGTAGGTAAGACTTCAACAGCTTGTGCAACAGCAGTATCTTTAGCTGATGAAGGTAAGAAGATAATGTTGATTAGTACAGATCCAGCATCTAATCTTCAAGATGTTTTTAATACAAAGTTAAATAATAAAGGAGTTCAAATAAAGGATGTTCCTAATCTAGTAGTTGCTAATTTTGATCCTGAAGTAGCAGCAGAAGAATATAAAGAAAGTGTTATAGCGCCATATAGAGGAAAATTACCAGAAGCTGTGTTAAATAATATGGAAGAACAACTTTCGGGTTCTTGTATTGTAGAAATTGCTGCTTTTAATGAGTTTTCTTCATTTATTACTGATGAAAAAGCAGCTAATGAGTTTGATCATATAATTTTTGATACTGCTCCAACTGGCCATACATTAAGAATGCTTCAGTTACCATCAGCTTGGAGCAATTTTATAAGTGAAAATACTCATGGAGCATCATGTTTAGGACAATTATCAGGACTTGAAAGTAAAAAAGAAGTTTATAAAAATGCAGTTTCTAATTTAGCTGATGACAAGAAGACTACACTTATTCTAGTCTCAAGACCAGAACCATCACCATTAAAAGAAGCCGAAAGAGCATCAAATGAACTTAAAGATATTGGTGTTAAAAATCAAATATTAGTTATAAATGGAGTTTTACAAAATTATGATGACTCTTTATCTACCTCTTTATATAATAAACAAAAAAGTGCATTAGAAGAAATTCCAAAAGGATTAAAAAATCTTATAACTTATGAAATACCATTAAGACCTTATAATATAACAGGGCTTAAAAACGTAAGATCATTATTGAAAGATAATAATATTAAGGTAAGCACAGATTTAGTAAATGCAACATCTATTCCAAGATTAAATAATGTTATAGATAATTTATTCAATACTAATAAAAAAGTTATTTTTACAATGGGAAAAGGCGGAGTAGGTAAAACAACTATTGCAGCAGCTATAGCAATTGGATTAGCTAAAAAGGGGAAGAAGGTTCACTTAACGACAACAGATCCAGCAGCTCATTTAAACTTTGTTATAGATGAAGGTTATGGAATAACTTTGAGTAGTATTGATGAAAAAGAAGAACTAGAAAAGTATAAGGAAGAAGTTTTAAGTAAAGCAAGAGAAACAATGAGTGACGCTGATATTGAGTATATTGAAGAAGATTTAAGATCACCTTGTACTCAAGAAATTGCAGTTTTTAGAGCCTTTGCTGAGATAGTTGAAAAGTCAGAAAATGAAGTTGTAGTTATAGATACTGCACCTACTGGTCATACCTTATTACTTCTAGATTCAACACAAAGCTATCATAGAGAGATTCAAAGATCAGAAGGGGATATACCAGAATCAGTTAAAAAGCTTTTACCTAAACTAAGAAATGAAAAAGATACAGAAGTTATAATTGTAACTTTAGCTGAAACAACTCCTGTTTATGAGGCTATGAGATTACAGAAAGATTTAAACAGAGCAGGTATAAATAGTAATTGGTGGGTTATAAACTCAAGCCTTTATGCAACTAATACAAGTAATGATATATTAAAAGCTAAAGCTAGCAATGAAATAAAGTGGATTAACAAAGTAGATGAAATATCAAATGGAAACTTTGCAGTAATAGAATGGAAAGCAGAAGAAGTAAAAGGAGACAAATTGTTAGAAATAATTAAATAGAAGGAGATATTAAAGATGAAAAAGAAGGTAGCATTTATATGTGTTCATAATTCATGTAGATCACAAATGGCAGAAGCATTAGGTAAACTATATGGAAGCGAGGTTTTTGAAAGTTATTCAGCTGGAACTGAAACTAAACCTGAAATTAATCAAGATGCAGTAAGAATAATAAAAGATTTATATAAATTAGATATGAATGAAACTCAAAAATCTAAATTACTTACTGATATACCAGATGTGGATATTGTTATAAAAATGGGATGTAATGTTGTATGTCCTGTTATATCAGCTAGCCATGTTGAAGATTGGGGATTAGAAGATCCTACTGGTAAGAGTGATAAAGAATTTATTAAAGTCGCAAAAATTATAGAGGAAAAAGTAAAAGATTTAGCAAGAAGATTTAAAGATAATGAAATATAGGAGGTAATTATGGGAGAAGAAAATAAAGGAAAGGGACTGGGAGTCTTCGAAAAGTACCTAACATTATGGGTTGCTGCTTGCATAGTTGTAGGAATATTAGTTGGTCAATTTTTACCTATTATTCCTGAAACATTAAACAAGTTTGAATATTACAATGTATCAATACCAGTAGCTATTTTGATATGGCTTATGATATATCCAATGATGTTAAAAATAGATTTCTCAAGTATTTTAAATGCTACAAAAAAGCCAAAAGGACTTATTGTGACTTGCGTGACAAATTGGTTAATAAAGCCATTTACAATGTATGCAATAGGAGCATTTTTCTTATTTGTAGTATTTAAGGGAATTATTGCACCTGAGTTAGCTAAGGAGTACTTATCAGGAGCAGTTTTATTAGGAGCAGCACCTTGTACAGCTATGGTATTTGTATGGAGTCACTTAACTAAAGGAGATCCAGCTTATACTCTAGTTCAAGTAGCAGTAAATGACTTAATTATTTTAGTAGCTTTTGCACCTATAGTAGCATTTTTACTAGGTGTAAGTGATGTATCGATACCATTTGAAACTCTAATAGTATCAACTGTATTATTTGTTGTAATTCCTTTAGTACTAGGTTTTGGTACAAGAACTTTAGTAATTAAAAGCAAGGGGAAGGACTATTTTGAAAGTATATTTTTAAAAAAGTTTGATAATGTAACTATAGTAGGATTACTTTTAACTTTAATAATAATATTTTCATTCCAAGGGGATACTATATTAAACAATCCAATTCACATATTATTAATTGCAATTCCGCTTACAATTCAAACTTTTTTAATTTTCGGATTTGCATATGTTTGGGCAAAACTTTGGAAGTTACCTCATAGTATTGCAGCACCAGCAGGAATGATAGGAGCAAGTAATTTCTTTGAACTCGCAGTAGCAGTAGCAATTTCACTTTTTGGCTTACAATCAGGAGCTGCACTTGCAACGGTAGTTGGGGTTTTAGTTGAAGTTCCGGTAATGTTAACTTTAGTTAAAATTGCAAACAAAACAAGAAAGTGGTTTCCTATTGAAAAGTAGAATAATATTTTATGTATTAATATTAATAATAGAAAGGAGGTCATATGATTTATGAAGTGGGAATACAAAGTTATTGAAATAAACTCCATAAAAGGATTAGGTGATTCAGAAGAATTACAAAAAGAGCTTAACAATTATGGAGAAGCAGGATGGGAATTAGTAGGGGGATTAACAAAGCCTCATGAAGGTGTAGGCTGGATTCCAAAGTCAGATGAAGGTTCAGTAATATTTAAAAGGGAAATTGTTTAATCATTAAAAATGTTCTTAAATTGATTAATAAAATAGAGAATTACGTAATAAAGGTGAGTATATGATTTTAAATATAAAAATAGCCAGTATAGAAATTAATTAATTAATGGTCCGCTAAAACACATAAATTAAATTTTATATACCAGCTAGTTTGATTATATAATATATAAAGGAATAGAGTAAAGTATTATCTTTACTCTATTTTTATGAAATAGAAGTATAAAAATAATAGATGAATCATAAAAAAGTGGTTCCTGAATTTCAATAAATGATAATCTTTTTATTAAATTATTTTATGGTATGCTTTAAATAGTAATATTTATATAAAGTGATATAATTATATTATTTGGAGGGATACGATATGGATGAAAAAACAAATGTAATGAGAATTTTAGATAAAAAGAAAAGTAATTATAATAGTTATTGTTATGTAGACACTGATGCTATAAGTGGATTGGAAGTTGCTAATGCATTAGGACAAGATCCTAAGCAGGTCTTTAAAACACTTGTAACAGTTGGAAAATCAAAGAATTACTATGTTTTTGTAATACCAGTAGAAAAAGAATTAAATTTAAAAAAAGCAGCCAAAAGTGTTGGTGAGAAATCTATTGAAATGATAAAATCAAAAGAATTATTACCATTAACAGGATACATTCATGGAGGATGTTCACCTATTGGAATGAAGAAATCTTTCGTTACTACAATTGATGTATCTGTTGAGGAGCTTGAAACATTTATTTTTAGTGCTGGTAAAATAGGATATCAAGTGGAACTAAGTTTAGATGAATTAAGTAAAGTTATCAGATTTCAGCTAGCTGACCTAGTATAAGGAATCTGAATATATAAGCTTCATTTATAATATAAGTATAACTTACTATTATACACTAGGTGTAATTTTCTTTATAGAATTCAGGGAAAGCTTTAGACTTTACATATGAAGATGTAATAAAATAAAAAACTCCACAAAGGGAGTTTTTTATTTACTGATTAAGTTTTCTATCCAACCAAAAATTTCAGAAAAAAAGTTACCTATTGCATCAAAAAGACCTTGAAAGAATCCACTATCTTGAATATCCTTGCCAGACTTTTTAAGTGCGTCTGATATCTGATTACCTATATTTTTCAAAGTATCTTTAACATTATCATAATCTATATCTAAGTCATTTATATTAACCATTAAAGCTTTTATTTCTTCTTTTTGTTCATCTGATATTTGAACTGTATAATTCTTTGTAACATTATCAACTATTTTAGAAATTTCTTCACTGTTTTTTGGTGCTTCTTTTATAACTTTTGTTTTTACATCATTTATAACTTTAGCAGCTTCGTCATATCCAATTTCTTCTCCAAGCTCTGAAGTAGTTTCTATTTCTTCTTGTGCTGTCTTTTTATTTTTTAATGATAACTCTTCACCTTTAGCACTTTCAAAACCCTTTAATATTCCTGATAAAGCAGAGGTTCCTGTAACAGGAAATGGTGAACTTGCTTTAATTTCAGCATTAGTTACTCCAGATGTAACTAGAGCATTTGAAAGCATAAGGGATGTTACTTCAGTTAAATTATTAGATTTTACTTGTATTCCACCATTATTAGTAAGTTTAACGTAAGAAGAAGAGTAGCATCCTCCTTGATAATTTGATTTATCATTAGCATCTAGACCTAATTGTTTGATTATATCATCATTAGTTATTCTATCTATACTAACTTGATTTTCTGAAACTCCAAACTCTTTTAACATTTGAGCTTCCTGAGCATCTGTTAAGTCAATACCAAAAGTTACTCTTTCCTTATTTTGAGCTTGTACAGTAAAACTAAATAAAGAAAGAGCAACAGTACAAGCTGTAATTAGCTTTAGTATATTTTTTTTCATAATAAAACTCCTTTTTAAAATATAATATTACTTTACTTTAATATTATTAAAGAAACTACAAAAATAGAAGGCTTTTAAGATTTATTTAAGAATTTACTAACAAAAATTTAAAATATAAAAGGAAGTCTAATAAAATAGACCTCCTTGATTGATATTAAAAAGCACCAGAATCTCCGCCACCACCACCAGAGAAACCTCCTCCAGATGAAAAATCATTAAAACTATTGTTACTAAAATCCATGCTATTATTAAAGTTTGAATTATTGTTGTAATTATTATTTGTTGAATTGTGTATTTCATTAAATAAAAATGCATTAGTCATATAATAACTATAAAAAGAAGTATTAAAATTATTATCAAAAAGAGAGTTTTCCTTAATGTCTTTTGGATCTATCTCCAAATCATAATAACTTATTCCTAATGCAGAAGCATATATAATTGATTCTTTTATATTAGATATATTTTTACTATTTATTAGCGACAATAAATATTTTTTATAAGCAAACCACTTAAGATATTCGTTATAAGCATCGTTAGTCAATACTTCTTTATCTTTAATATTTATATAATAATTGTTAGATCTTCCATTTAATCTAATTTCGTTTATAAAGTCCCAATAGGAGTTATGAAAGTTTTTAGCTATATTTTTACTGACATCAATTTTTGTTTTTATAGAGTTTAATGAAAATTCATTATTACTATCTTCATACGTCTTAAACCAATCCATTAAAACCTTTAAATGCGAATATTCACATTTTGAACTATCCTTTATTCTTTTAAACTTAACATTAACAAGTTCATTTTCATCTGATAGATCACTGCTTAACTCATAAAAACCTTTATTTGCAAGGTACATAAGTGTAGAAGGAACTATAGACCATTGAATATTATTCTTATCATATAAATATGCAACTAAAGTAGGACTTAAATTAGAAGGAGGAGAAGTTAATACATTCTCTTCTATAAAAACAAAATTTGATCTATATTCATTTAAAGCTTCATTGAAGATCTTTTTTGAGCGTTTGCTTGAAAGATAGAAAGTTAAAACTATTAATAAAATTAATGAAGATGGAATTAGTATAGGTACTAACATATTAGAAGAATTTTTTGCTACATGTTTATTCATATTGTTGTCTATAATATTTGTATTACTATGTTTGTCTACTGATGGTGTTGTAAGAAATTCTGGTTGAAATCTTAAATCAATACCTAAATCAGAAGTTAAGTTTTCTCCATTAATTTTAATTTTATTTTCTGTAGTTTCCGTAATAAAGCTACCATCACCATAAACTGTATAATACAGATTATTAGCATTAAAATTAGCTGAATTTAAATTTATATTTAGTTCAATATCATTAACTGGATGTTCTTTTGAGGCAGTGTAAAAGCTCCAGTTTAATGAACTAAAATCTTCATACTTTACAGCAGCAGAGTTTACTAAATACTGAATTTTAAATTTCTTTTTTTCATTGCTACTTTTAGAATAAATTTTTACTTGAACTTTATCACCAGTATTTATAATTTCATAGCTATTATTTGATTTATCATCTTTGTTTTCTAAATTATATAATCCATCATTATCTTCTATTGTTACATTGTAAATTGAATATCCTTTAGAACCATTTAAATTTAAGTTCAAATAAATACCATTAAAATCTCCATTAAAAGTATAAGTAAATTCATCATTTACTAAAATATCTCCATTGCTTTGTATCTCTGCATTTACCAATAAATTATCAATTGAATAATATTTATTGTCTGCATATACAATAACAGGAATTGTTAATGAAAATAATAAAGTTAAAAAGAAAATTAGTTTTTTCATTATTTTTTACCCCCTTATATTTATTAGGATAGCATATAATATGTATTTTCTCCATATTGCTAAATAGTATTTAGATAGAATTAATGTTCCTTTTGATTAATGTTTTTATTTAAAAACAAAATACTGTATAATAGAATATATGGGAATTATTAGGAGGGTAGATTGATGAAAAGAATATTTGAATTAACAACAAGTGACATTGAAGGGCTAAATAAAAATACGCTTAAGGATATAATAAAGAACTCAGAGGGTAGAACTGTTATGTCAGAAACTATTATTAGTTATACTCCATATATAAGAGAAGTATCTAATTTAGAACTTGCTGCAAGTTTTGGAGCCGATATGATAACATTAAATACATTTAACTTTGAAAAACCATTTATTTTTGGAATTGATGGTGGAGCTAATTTACTTTTAAGTATTGATAACTTAGCTACTAAAATAGGAGATAAAATTAAGTATAATTTAACTAACAAAGATTATATAAAGAATGTAAGAAAGCTTGTTGGTAGAATGATAGGCGTAAATTTAGAACCTGTACCAGAAGGAAGTACTTATGAAAGAGGATATAGATTAAATAAAGAAAATCTTGAAAAAGTTAAGGAATATGGATTTGATTATATAGTTATAACTGGAAATCCAAATACAGGTGTTAATGAAAATACTATTTGTGAAGGAATAAAGCTTGCTAAGGAAATATTAGGGGATAGTACTTTAATAATAGCGGGAAAAATGCATGGAGCTGGTAGTGGGAATATATATGATGAAAATGCTATAAAAAGGTTTATAGATTGTGGTGCAGATGTTATATTAATTCCAGCACCAGGAACTGTTCCAGGGTATGATTTAGATTTAGCAAAGAAAATAATAACTCTTATTCATGAAAATGAAGCTCTTGCAATGACTACAATAGGAACTTCACAAGAAGGTTCAAGTAAAAGCATAATAGAACAAATAGCTTTAAACTCTAAGATGGCGGGAGCTGATATTCAACATATTGGAGATTGTGGAACTTTTGGAATAGCATTACCTGAAAACATAATGGCACTTTCAGTTACAATAAGGGGAGTTAGACATACTTATAGAAGAATGGCACAATCAATATTAAGATAAAAATATTAATTATTTACAATAAAGCTTTAATGATATTTTATATTGCTAAAGCTTTATTTCTTATCAAAATAATAATTAATTCTCAAAATGATATTAAATTAGACTAGAAATTTAGTCAGTATAACCAAATATCATTTGGCATATTCATTGCTAATATATAATAAGTAATGTAAGCGGTATTGTATATTATAAATTCATGTAAGAAAGAGAAGTGAATCCAATGTCATTACTAATAAAAAACGGGACAATTGTGACAGCTAGTGATACATATATAGGAGATATATATATTGAGGATGGTATTATAAAAGAAATTGGAATAAATATAAATAGATTTAGTGAAGAAATAATAGATGCTAAAGGCAAGTATGTTTTACCAGGCGGGGTAGATGTTCATACTCATTTAAATTTAGATGTAGGAATTGCTATTGCTAATGATGATTTTTACACTGGAACAGTAGCAGCAGCTTGTGGAGGGACAACTACCATAATTGATCATATGGGTTTTGGACCAAAGGGATGTAATTTAAAGCATCAAGTTGATGTATATCATGGATATGCTAATAAAAATGCAGTAATAGATTACAGTTTTCATGGAGTTATACAGCATGTAAATGAAGAAATACTTAATGAAATGGAAGAGATAGTTAACGAAGAAGGGATACCAAGTTTTAAAGTTTATTTAACATATGATTATATGGTTAATGATGAAGAAGTTTTAAAGGTATTAAACAGACTTAAAGACCTTGGAGGAATTACAACTGTTCATTGTGAAAACCATGGAAGTATAAAACTCTTAAGAGAGTATTATGTGAAAAATGGATTAAAGACTCCTAAGTATCATCCATTAAGTAGACCTGTAGAAGCGGAAGGTGAGGCTGTAAATAGAATGATCAACTTAGCATCTATTGCGCAGGATGCCCCCCTTTATATAGTTCATCTATCATCAGCTTTAGGGTTAAGTTATATAAAAATGGCAAGAGATAGAGGGCAGAATATATATGCTGAGACATGTCCTCAATATCTAGTTTTAGAAAATAGCAAATACGATTTAGAAAATAATGAAGGGTTAAAATACATTATGAGTCCTCCATTAAGGAAAGAAGATGATATAAACTCTTTATGGAGAGGTATTAATGATGCGTATATACAAACTATAGCAACAGATCATTGTCCATTTTCATTTAGCAAGGATAAACAACTTGGAAAAGATGATTTTACAAAATGTCCAAATGGAGCTCCAGGAATAGAAGAAAGAATGCCTTTAATTTTTTCAGAGGGAGTAATGAAAGGAAAAATCACTATAAATAAATTTGTTGAAGTATGCTGTACAAATCCAGCTAAAGTATTTGGATTGTATCCTAAAAAGGGATCAATACAAGTAGGAGCAGACGGAGATATAGTTATAATTGATCCTAATATAGAAAAAATCATAACAAATAGCGATTTACATTCAAATGTTGATTATACGGCTTATGAAGGAATTAAAGTAAAAGGATATCCTATATACACTATATTAAGAGGTGAAATTATAGCCAAAGATAATAAGTTTATAGGAAAAAAAGGATTTGGAAAATTTATAAAGAGAAAAGATTTATTTAAATCTTTATAATAGAAATAGGAGATAATTATTCTTATCTCCTATTTCTATTATAGAGGTATTATTTAAAATAGTGTGTCTAATACATAAATATATAAATATAATAGCTATTATTAATAAATTTTTGAGAGGCTATATGAAAAGAAAAAAACATAAAAAAGAAAATAAAAAGAAAAATATTAAAAATAGGGACTTTTACTTGTATCCAGCTCTTACTAATACTATAAATGGTAAGAGATATGGATATATAAATAAAGATAAAAATATTATAATTCCATTTAAATTCAATAGCGCATACGATTTTAATAATTATGGGGTAGCAATAGTTTCAGAGGATAGTATTTTTAGGCTAATTGATACAAAAGGAAATTATATATCTACTGAGAAATATGAAAGTATAAATCCTTATAAAGAAAATAGAGCAGTTTATGTACAAAATTCAAAAATGGGAGTATTAGATGAAAAAGGATATAAAATAACAGAAGCAAAGTACGACTATATAGGAAATTATAATAATGGACGTGCTGTAATAGAGAAAAAAATTGATAACAATTATAAATACGGATATATAGATTTAGATGGGAATGAGATAGTCGAATATAAGTATATGGAAGCTTCTGATTTTAATGATGGATTTGCCATAGTGAAAGTTAAGGATGAAGAATTCGCTTTAATAGATTTAAATGGAAATGTGGTTAACACTTACAATTATCAGTACGTTGGCCCATATGGGGAAGGCTTAATGACATTTTCCAGACTTCTAGGTGGACCTTATGGATATATAAATAAAGATGGTGAAATAGTTATATCACCTAAATATGCATATGCTGATAAATTTAATGATGGAGCAGCTATAGTTAGTTTAGAATTTAAAGCAAATGGGACATTTGGAGTTATTGATAAATTAGGTAAACCTATTTATGGTGAAATATATAATGACATCAAATACTTAGGAGAAGAAAAATTAGCATTAGGCTTGCCAATAGGAAAAGATAAACTCGTAACTAGAAGCATTTATGCTATTGCAGATACAAGTGGAACACTTTTAACAAAATTTATATATAGAGAAGTAGGCAGTTTTTTTAATGGTTTATCCTATTCATCAGATGAGAAAAAAACATTTTTTATAGATAAAAATGGGGTAGTAGTTAAGGACTTACCAATAGTTGAAGGTAGTGGAGAATTAAGACTAAAGGGAGATTTAATATATGCAGATATAGATTATTCACCATATTATTTAGATAAAAATAAAAATATAGTATATGAACCAAATAAAGAAATTAAATTAAGTAAAGATTACTCAATTTTTATTAATAAATATAAACCTAATATTAATTATTTAATATATATACCTAGTGTAACTGGATTGAAAAGTAAAGAGGTAGAAGAGAACATAAACTTAAAATTAAAAGAGATGTCTTTATTTAGACCTTATGATGAAGATAAAAAAGTAGAAAATATAATTATAACTAGTGAAGATGTATTAACTTATGATTACTATGGAAATTTTACTATTCTATTCTATAAAAATAATATATTAACACTAGATTTAGTTGGATACTATTATCCATTAGGTGCAGCTCATGGAATGCCTACAAGGAAAACACCTACTATAAATTTAATTACAGGTAATTTTTATAAATTAGAAGATTTATTTAAAGTAAGTTCAAATTGGAAAGATGAATTAAATAAAATAATAGATGAAATGATAAAAAAAGATCCTAATTATGAATATGTATTTAAGGATGCATTTAAAGGTATAACAGAAAATCAAGATTTTTATATAGACGAAAACAATTTATATATTTACTATCCTCCATATGAAATAGGACCTTATTCTGCTGGATTTATTACATTCAAGATACCTTTTAGCAATATTGATATGCTTTTAAATAAAGAAGGGGATTTTTATAAATATTTAAAATAATAATTATGGAATCTATTACTAAAATTATTTATAATAGTTATAAATAAGATGATATATTTATTAGTTATACTAAATATTATATAATTAAAGAAAATATATATTAAGTAAGGTGATAAAAATGATAATAGAGGTTAGCAATGAGTTGTTTGAGAAGCTTACCCCTACAGAAAAATCTGTAGTTGATTATATAAATTCAAATACAAATAAGTTATCTAATATGTCTATTGTAGACGTAGCAGAAGAATCCTTTACTTCACCAGCAACTGTATCAAGAACAATTAAAAAGTGTGGGTTTGAGGGATTTTCAGAGTTAAGATATAAGATTTCAGCTAAGGAAGAGCATAATTATGATTCTAAAAAAGTAAATGAAATACTAGGGAAATCTTTAATAGAAGTAACTAAAACTATTGAAAATATCTCCATAACAAATGTTTTAAATATAGTTAAAATAATAAAAGAATCTAAACGTATTTACATATTAGCAAGAGGTCTTACAGAGCTAGTGGCACAGGAGTTTAATTTAAAGCTTCAACTTTTAGGTTATAATACCTTTCTAATTGTAGATCCTAATATAATGATGAAAATTTGTAAAACAATAGATAGAGAAGATGTAGTTATTGCTTTTTCATTAAGATCAGAAACAAAAGAAATATTAGAATCAGTTAAAAGTGCAAAGAAATCAGGGGCAAGGGTGGTTACATGTTGCTGTGTAAGAAAAGGTATTTTAGAAGAGTATTCAGATGTAACATTAATTGGATACAAGCAATCTAGAACATCAATTAAAGAATTTGAAGTAACATCAAGGCTACCACTATCTATTATTTCAAGAGCAATAATAGATTATTTAATAATATAGATAAAAAAGTATTTTGAAAATCAGATTAAAGCAATTTTCAAAATACTTTTTTTATTATAATCAAGTAAAATAGCCAAACTTGCAGAGTAGCTTGAAAAATAACTTTGATTTTTGTGAAAACATTTTCTTAATATAAGTGATAAAATTAAATCATAGAAAAGAAAATTGGAGGTACATTATGAAAAGTATAATATCAACAAGAGAAATGTTAAAGAAAGCTCAAAGAGAAGGATATGCTATACCAGCATTTAATATTCATAACTTAGAAACATTACAAGTAGTGGTAGATACAGCAGCTGAATTAAAATCACCAGTGATTTTAGCAGGTACACCATCAACAATAGCTTATGCAGGTGGAGAGTATATAGTAGCTATGGCAGAAGTTGCAGCTAAAATGCATAACATTCCAATAGCAATACATTTAGATCATTATGAAGTAGTTGAGGAAATTAAGCATTTCGTAGACTTAGGCTTTAAATCAACAATGATAGATGCATCACATTCAGATTTTGAAAACAATGTAAAAACAGTAAAAGAAGTAGTTGGATATGCACATAAATTTGACGCAACAGTAGAAGCTGAACTTGGAAGACTAGGTGGACAAGAAGATGACTTAGTAGTAGATGAAAAAGATGCTATGTACACTAATCCAAAACAAGCAAAAGAATTTGTAGAAAGAACAGGAATAGATTCATTGGCAGTAGCTATTGGAACAGCTCATGGATTATATAAAGGTGAAGCAAAGCTTGACTTTGATAGATTAAAGGAAATAAGAGATATGGTAGATGTACCACTAGTTTTACATGGAGCATCAGATGTACCAGATGAATTAGTTAAAAAGGCTATTTCACTTGGAATATGCAAAGTTAATGTAGCAACAGATTTAAAAATACCATTTTCTGATGCAGTAAAGAAATACTTTATTGAAAATCCAGATGCTAATGACCCAAGAAAGTATATGGCTCCTGGTAAAGAAGCTATGAAGAAAATAGTTGCTCATAAGATAATGGTTTGTGGAAGTAATGGACGAGCTTAATAGGAAAGGGGGAGAGTTTAATGATATATACACTAACAACTAATCCAGCAATAGATATGAATTTTACAGCAGAAAGTTACGAACCATTTAAGGTTAATAGAACAACTAACTTAAATTACTCTCCAAATGGTAAAGGAGTAAATGTATCTCTTGTATTAAATCATTATGGAGTAGAAAGTAAAGCTTTAGGATTCTTTGGGGGATTTACAGGTAAGTTCATAGTAGATGAACTTGAGAAATTAGATATACAAGTAGGATCATTTTGGATTGATGAAGCAACTAGAATCAATGTTTTTATAGATACAGTAGATAGTAAAGAATTTAAATATGTTAATAAAGGGCCTTTTGTACCAAGAGAGATTCAAGAGAATCTATTAAGCTATTTAGAAAAATCTGATGATTGTAGTTATTTGATTATAAGCGGAAGCTTACCTTTGAGTATAAATGAAGATTATTATGATGAGTTGCTACAGATATGTAGCAAAAGAAAAATTGATTTGATTTTAGATATAAGTTCAAAAAAATTAAAAGATTTACTAAAATATAATCCTTTATTAATTAAGCCAAATGATGAGGAAGTTAAAGATATATTTGGATTAGATATAA
Organism: Clostridium sp. LS3; assembly: GCF_055330225.1. Lineage (NCBI taxonomy): Bacteria > Bacillati > Bacillota > Clostridia > Eubacteriales > Clostridiaceae > Clostridium > Clostridium sp. LS3. The sequence continues at coordinate 2,012,867 of NZ_CM143921.1, read as the reverse complement.
ATAATGAAAAAGATGCTTTAGATGTATTAAAGTATTTAAAAAATGAAGGAGCTCAAAATATTCTTTTAACTTTAGGAGAAAAGGGAATGTATTTTTATAATGGTGAGAAAGCATATTATTGTACAGCACCTAAAATAAAACTTTTAAGCTCTGCTTGTGCAGGTGACTCATCATTAGCAGCATTTCTAAGTGAGTGGCTAAAAGGTAATAACATCGAATATGCATTAAAGAAATCTTCAGCAACAGGAGCAAATGTTGCTGAATCAAGTGGACTTGGGACTTTAAGCAAAGTTAATGAATATATAAATTTATTAGAGGTTAGGGAGGTAATTTAAATGAAAAAAATTATTGCTGTTACAGGATGTCCAACTGGTATTGCTCATACTTTTATGGCAGAGGAATCATTAAAAAAAGCAGCTAGAGAAATGGGTGTTGAAATTAAAGTTGAAACTAATGGTGCCATTGGTGTTGAAAATGAGTTAACCAAAAAAGATATAAAAGAAGCTGATGGTGTAATAATAGCTTCAGATAAAGATGCTAGAGTTGATAGATTTGTAGGGAAACCAATTATAGAAACTTCAGTGCAAGATGGAATACGTAAACCAAAAGAGCTTATTCAGGCTATATTAGATGGAAAGGCTCCTATAAAAAAGTCAATGATAGATGAAAATAAAAATAGTAATCAAAAAATAGAAAAGAAAGATGAAGTTATAGGGAAAGAATCATTTGGTAGAAGTATATATAAGCACTTAATGAATGGCGTTTCTCATATGTTACCATTTGTTGTTGCTGGTGGAGTATTAATTGCAATATCTTTTTTATGGGGAATATATTCAGCAGATCCAGCTTCAGATCAATATAATAAAATTGCAGCAATGCTTAAAGGAATAGGTGGAACAGCATTTTCCATGATAGTTCCAATATTTACTGCCTTTATAGCATCATCAATAGCAGGTAGGCCAGGTATGGTTGCAGGTTTTGTAGGTGGATTGATAGCAGCTTCAACAGGAGCTGGATTCTTAGGGGGAATAATTGCTGGTTTCTTTGCAGGATACTTAATGCTTGGATTAATTAAATTGTTAAAGGGACTTCCAAGACAATTCGAAGGTTTAAAATCAATTTTTTTATTACCTATACTTGGAATACTTGCAACAGGTATTTTAATGACTTTACTTGGTGAACCAGTAGCATATTTAAATAACTCAGTTATGAGTTGGCTTGCATCATTAGAATCTGCAAATCCAATACTCTTAGGACTAGTTATTGGTTGTATGGCAGCGTTTGATTTTGGTGGACCTGTAAATAAAGCAGCATATATTACTGGAACAATGCTTTTAGCACAAGGAAATTATTACTTTATGGCTGGTGTTTCAGCAGCGTGTATAACTCCTCCATTAGTAATAGCATTAGCGACAACAATATTTAAAAAACAATTTAATGAAGAAGATAGAGCAGCAGGTTTAGTTAACTATATCTTAGGGTTCACACATATAACAGAAGGAGCAATACCTTTTGCAGCTAAGGATCCATTGAGAGTTATTCCTATATTAATGGCAGGATCATCTGTATCAGCTATATTAACTTATTTAATGAAAGTTCAAGTTCCTGCACCACATGGTGGATTCTTAATACTTCCAATAGTAGAAAAACCATTTGTTTGGGTAGGATGTATTTTAATTGGTTCATTAGTTGGAGCTATATTATATGGATTATATAAAACAAACTTAAATAAAAAATTATCATAAATAAAAAGCTTTAAAGGAGATTTTTACTATGGAATTAAAAGATTTAATTAAAGAAAGTACAATAAAACTAGAACTTGTTTCTACAGATAAAAATTCAGTTTTAGATGAAATGATTGAACTATTAGAAGATGATAAAGTAGTTACTGATAAGAATAAGTTTAAAGAAGATATATTGGCAAGGGAAGAATTAAGTAATACAGGCATTGGTTTTGAAATAGCTATTCCTCACGCAAAATCAAAAGTAGTAAAAGAACCAAGAATAGCAATTGGATTAGCTAAAAATGGGATAGATTATGGTTCAATAGATGGACAAGATATAAAAATGATTTTTATGATTGCAGTTAATGAAGAACAAAGTGATTTACATTTAAGGGCTTTAGCAAATCTCTCAAGAAAGTTAATGCATGCGGAATTTAGAGAAGGTATATTAAATTGTAAATCTAAAAAAGAAATAATTGATATGTTATAGAGTGAAAAGGGGCTATTTTAAATAGTCCCTTTTCATAATAAATTATATAAAGATAATTTATTATAGATATGTTTTATTTAGGTTATTTTATTTATTTAATCTTTTTTAGATAGTAATTGCTTCCCATTTAAATACAAATTCATCAAGTATCTTACGAATTGTTTTGCCTATAATAGAATAGTCTTCATCTCTTAAATTTGCTAATGAAATTCTTATAGACCATTCTGGTCCGTCAAATCCAGCTCCGCTTAATAGTACTATTGATGACTCTTGTGCTAATCTATAGAGTACTTCAACAGGCTTATAATTATCTTCAAGATATTTTGCAAATTTTTTACCGTAATTAGAATTTGCCCATTCTAATAAATCAAATTCTGTGTAGTATGATGCATCATAGATGTCTTTTCTTAAATCTAAACCAAGTCCATCAAATAATAATTTTTGACGCCTATGACAAATTTCTATAGTTTGATTTTTATATTTATTTTTATCATCCAACAAGGAAAAAGCACAAAAAAATGCCATTTGAACTTGTTGAGGTGTAGAAAGTCCAGCTGTATGATTTAAAGCAACTTGCCTACTATCAGCAACAATTCTATCTATAAAAAGAATATTTTCTGGATTTAATTGCATGGCACTATATCTTCTATTTAAGATCTCCTTGTTATCTTTAGATAGATTATTAAGAAGTTTATCAAATACATTTTCTTCATGAATTGCTATTGTACCTAACCTCCACCCAGTAACTCCAAAATATTTAGAAAATGAATAGACCCCTATAGTATTATAAGGTAAATCTGCCATTAGTGATCTAAATTGAGGAAGAAAGGTTCCATAAACATCATCAGATATTATCATTAAATTCTTATTATATTTTGTTACAATAGAAACTAAATTTTTTCTACATTCATTACTTAAAGAAACAGAAGGTGGATTACTTGGATTAACTATAAATAATGCTTTTATAGAAGTATCTTTAAGTTTTTCAAGCTCTGATAAAGGATATTGCCAAGTATGTGTTCCATTAGCTGTTATCTCAGAGGCTTTTATTGGAATTATTTCTAAATCATATCTAGGTAAATGAGGTATTTCTAAATATGGAGTAAAAATAGGCACCATTATAGCTATTTTATCTTTAGGATTTAATAGCATATTTGAATTTAAAGTGTCAAATATATAGCACATTGCAGCAGTAGCACCCTCTACCGCAAAGATATTAAATCTACCAGCTGGAGGTTTATTGTAGCACATTTCTTGAACTAAGTAGTCATGGACTATTTGTTCTATATGAAATAGAATTCTATCTGGAAATGGGTAGTTATCTCCAATAATGGCATCTGTTAATTCATATAAATAATTATCAGCATCAAATTTTTTTTCTTTTACACCATATTCAATTATACTTTGTAGTAATTCAATTCCAGGTAAGCTTTTATTTTTAATTGCGAATTTATTGAATCTATCATAAATTCCCTGTTTTTTAGGTATTCCTGCTAAATCATTATGTCTAAAATCTCTTTTTGTTTCTTCAACGGCAAAAAGTCCAAAGGTAAAAAATGACTCTCTAGGAGTAGAAGCGGTCCAATTTGGATTCCCCCTACCAGCATCTAAAAGTGCACGAGTTGTTTTTTTATTTTCCCCCTTAGCTAACTCTATTAATTTATTTTTAAACTCAAATGGACTTATTTTACCATAGATTTTTTCAATTTCTTTACGTTGTAAATTTTTGTCCATATATTTTCTCCTTAATAAAAAATTTTATTTTAGTTTTTGTAGATAAGATAAATATTATTCCTTAAACATAATAATTTATTGAAAAATATTTACAATAAATAATAAAAAATATATATGATTCTAATTCACTATTAAACTTGCATTTTGACTTTTAACTATTGATTTTAATTTAAACATAGATAATGTAGAATATTAATTAGAACATATATAATAGCTTAAACTTTATTTTAAGTAAGAAAAATAGCAGAGTAAAAGGGGAGTATATAATGAATCTGAATTTTGAAATAGTTAAGGATTTAGAAAAAAGAATATTAGTTATTGATGGGGCAATGGGAACTAATATTCAAAAATTTATGTTAAAAGAAGAAGATTATAGAGGAGAACTTTTAAAGAACTTTAAATTTAATCAAAAGGGTAATAATGATTTATTAAGTATAACTAATCCTAAGATTATTGATTCAATACATAGAAAATTTTTAGATGTTGGTGCAGATATAATTGAAACTAATACACTAAATTCCAATAAAATATCACAAAAGGACTTTGGTCTTCAACACTTAGTTTATGATTTGAATTATAGGAGTGCTAAACTAGCAAAAAAAGCTTGTGATGATTACCTAAAAAAGGACGGTAAGAAAAGATATGTTGCAGGCGCAGTAGGACCAACAAATAAAATGGTTTCTTTATCTTTAGATATTGAAAATTCTAAGGGTAGTAATATTTCTTTTAATGAATTGAAAGATGCTTATAAAGAACAAATAGGCGCTTTAATGGATGGAGGAGTAGATTTAATTTTAATAGAAACTATTTTTTCTTCATTAAATGCTAAAGCTGCCGTTATTGCGTCTAATGAAGTTTTTAGATTTAAAAATAGAGATCTTCCTATAATGATATCAGGAACAATATCAAATGAATCTGGAAAACTCTTCTCTGGAGAAAAATTTTCAGACTTTGCTAAGTCTATAAAAGATGAAAATGTAATTTCAGTGGGATTAAATTGTTCATTTGGATCAAAAAATTTAAATCCCTTTATAAAGGAATTATCAGAAATACAGGATTTCTTTGTATCTGTATATCCAAATGCAGGATTACCAGACAAATTAGGACTTTATGAAGAATCTCCAGAGATAACATTAAAATATATTGAAGAAATGCTAAAGGAGTGCTACTTAAATATGGTAGGTGGTTGCTGTGGTACTACTTATGAACATATAAGATTAATTTCAAATGTATCTAAAAAATACAAGCCAAGAATTATAAGAAAATTTTCAAGTTCAAATATATAATAAATTAAAACGATTAAATTTAAAAATAAGAGGGATAAAAATTTCAGTAAAATAGAGAAAAGTGCTAAATACATAACCTTGTTTAGTTTTATTATAAATTTTTATAGAAAAAAGGATAATCAATGAATTTGAATATATAGATTTTTAGTGTATTATATAATTAATGAAACAAATGAATGTGAGGGAGATTATTTATGAAAACTTTAGTAATCAATTGTGGAAGTTCATCTTTAAAGTATCAATTAATTGATATGAGTACAGAAGAATCATTAGTTCAAGGACTTGTAGAGAGAATTGGAATTGATGGCTCTATATTAACTCAAAAAGTAGAAGGAAAAGATAAATACATAATTAAAGAATCAATGCCAAATCATAAAGCAGCTATTAAATTAGTTTTAGAAGCTTTAGTAAATAAAGAACATGGTGTTATTAAATCTATGGATGAGATATCTTCTGTTGGACATAGAGTTGTTCATGGTGGAGAAAAATATTCAGAATCTGTAGTTATAGATGATAAAGTTTTAGATTCAATTAGAGACTGCATATCTCTTGCACCACTTCATAATCCACCAAATATAGTTGGGATTGAAGCTTGTAGAGAGCTTATGCCGAATACTCCTATGGTAGCAGTATTTGATACGGCTTTCCATCAAACTATGCCAAAGGAAGCATATATTTGCCCATTACCATATGAACTTTATGAAAAATACGGAATAAGAAAGTATGGTTTCCATGGTACATCCCATAAATACGTTTCTGAAAAAGTTGCAGAGGTTATGGGGAAAGACATAAAGGATTTAAAAATAATAACATGTCATTTAGGAAATGGTTGTTCTTTAGCAGCTGTAAAGGGAGGAAAATCAATAGATACATCTATGGGATTCACACCTTTAGCTGGAGTTATGATGGGAACCAGATCAGGAAACATAGATCCATCTGTAATCAGTTTTCTTGTTGAAAATCAAGGATATACTATTAAGGAGATAGGTGACTTATTAAATAAAAAGTCAGGTGTCTTAGGAATATCAGGAGTATCTTCAGATTTTAGAGATGTTATCTCAGCAGCTGAAAATGGTAATGAAAGAGCAAAACTTGCTTTAGATATATTCCATTATAAAGTGAGAGCACAAATTGCTTCTTACGCTGGAATAATGGGTGGGGTTGATGTTATAGTATTTACAGCTGGTATAGGTGAAAATTCATCATTAACAAGAAAAGAATGTTTAAGAGGATTAGAATTCCTAGGATTTACTATAAATGATGAAAAAAATTCAATTAGAGGTGAAATTCAAGAAATTTCAAATGAAGAATCAAAAGTTAAGGTTTATGAAATTCCTACAAATGAAGAATTAATGATTGCAAGAGATACTTTTAAATTAGTAAATAATAAATAATATAAAAAATAGTCTATATGTAGCAAAAGCATATAGACTATTTTTATACTTATATTAGCTATAAATATGCTTTATATAGAAGAAATATTAATTGTACTTAGATTTTTCTTTTAAAAACAATTTATACTTTAGAAAAATTTATTGTATATTGAGACTAGGAAAATGACTTTGGATTAGATGTATATACTAATAGACTATAGGATACAATTACATATAAAATTCATATAAGTTCTTATTAAAAACGATTGATGAAAATTTAATTTTATAAAACCATAAAAATTCATATATTATTTAGAAATTTGAAGATTTTAAAAGATAAATAAATCTTATTTAAATAATTAGAAGTTGTAAATAATAATCATTATTTGTATAATTACATTATAAGAAATTTAAATATAAAGGAGAAAAGTTATGATATCAGTTTGTCCAACATGTTCAGGAATAGAAATAGAAAAGTTAGAAGAAAAGTTTGGAAAAGATAATATAGAAGTAAGTTGTATTGGAGAATGTGGAGGTAGAGATGGGTTAATCATTGCTTATGCAAATGGAAAATATATCGAAGCTGAAACAGAAGAAGAGTTTATAAAACAAATAGAAGAATAGAATGCTTAACACCTTAGGGTAATATAACTCTAGGGTGTTAAATTTTTATAATTAAAATAGTATATAATGTATTAATAAAGGAGTGATAATAGTGAATAACTTAAGTAACAGGAATAAGGGGATAATATTTTTAATATTCTCAGCCTTTGGATTTGCAGCAATGTCTGCCTTTGTAAAGCTATCAGGAGATTTACCATCCTTTCAGAAGACTTTCTTTAGAAATATAGTATCCTGTGTTATAGCATTAGTGTTTATTATAAAAAATAAAGAAAGTTTTTTTGGAAAGAAAGAAAGTCAAAAGTTATTAATATTAAGATCTGTATTAGGAACTATCGGTATAGTTTTAAACTTTTATTCAATAGATAAGCTTGTTTTATCAGATGCAAATATGTTGAATAAGTTAAGTCCTTTTTTTATAATAATATTTTCAGCTTTATTTTTAAAAGAAAAAATTAACTTAAAGCAAATTTTGGCTATAATTATAGCTTTTATAGGAGCTCTTTTTATAATAAAGCCAAGCTTCAATTTAGATATGATTCCATCAATTATGGGATTTTTAGGAGCAATTTTTGCAGCTGGTGCATATACTTGTCTTAGAGTTTTGGGGGGAAAGGAAAAACATTATACAGTAGTATTCTATTTTTCATTATTTTCATCAATAGTAATTCTTCCATTTATGATGGCTGTATATACTCCTATGACTATAGAGCAACTAGCTTATTTAATAATGGCAGGGGTTTTTGCAAGTATAGGACAATTTGGAATAACTATTGCATATAAATATGCTCCAGCAAGGGAGATATCAATATTTGATTATTCAAATATAATATTCTCAGCTATAATAAGCTTTTTTGTTTTTGGAACATTACCAGATTATTTAAGCTTTATTGGTTATTTCATAATTTTTTTAGCCTCTTACTATATTTTTAGTTATAATAAAAGATTAGACAAGCTTGAGAGAAAATAATTTGCAAAAAGTTAAATTATTTTAATTATATTATATATATAAACATAGAATAGTATTATATATTATAATTAAGAGGGTTGGTGATTAATAATTGATAGGTTTTATTATTGTTGGTCATGGAAAATTTGCAACAGGGCTATATAGTGCTTGTAAGCTTTTTGATAAAACTTATTCAAATGTTAAAGCAGTTGATTTCCTTGATGGTGATACTTTGTATGAATTAGATAATAAAATTAAAGTAGCATTAAATGATTTAGAAGTATATGAGGATATAATAGTGTTTTGTGATTTGTTTGCAGGAAGTCCATTTAAGATGGCTTTAATGAATTCTATATATGATTATAATAGATTCACTGTTTTATCTGGTGTAAACTTACCAATAGTTTTAGAGGGGATTATGATAGGACAGAACTCCACTTGTGATCCAATAAAACTTATTAAAACACTAAAAAATGAATTCCCAAGTACATTGGTTCATACAGTAGATGAAAAGAAGGTAAAATAACCCCTCCCATTAGTTGAGAGGGGTTTTATTTAGCCTAATATTTTCTTTACCATAGGATTTATTTTTGATCTATCGAACTTTCCATTAACTTTTGGCATAATTTCTTTCATTATTTTTCCCATATCTGAAACTCCATAGTTGCCATTTGTAATTATATCTTTAAGCATAGACTCAACTTCTTCTTCACTTAATTGTGCTGGAAGATATGGTGTTAATAAATTAATTGCGAAATTTCCTTCAGCAATTTTATCATTGTCATTTAATTGAATAGCATATTGAAGAGCTTCTTTAATTTGTTTAATTTGTTTTTCTATGATTCTTATAACATCTTCATCAGAAATATCTTTTCTTTCATTAACTTCAAAAGCTTTAATTTCTGAATTTACTAATCTTAAAACATTAACTGTTTGCTTATCTCTAGCTTTCATTGCAGCTATTTCGTTCTTTTTTAATTCTTCTTTTAACATATTTACTCACCTCACTGGTAATACTTACAATAAACCATATAGTTTATCCCTGTTAAAATTATATACTTTAAGGAATATTATTGCAAGGAATCTAACTAAGAGTAGTTTATTAATCTAAATTTATATATCTGCCAATAGGTAAACATTTTGAATTTGCTCCATGACCAATCTCACTGGTTTTAGCTATTGGAATATTAGTATCTTTAAGTTTTTTAATTATAATATCCTCAACTCTAATAGAGTTTTGAGATTTTTCTAATTCTGTAAAGCTACCTAATAAAATACCATTAAGGTTATTAAATGCACCAATTTGTTGATATTGCGTTATAAATGTAGAAATTTTATTAATATCTCCACTTAGAGCTTCAAGAAAAAGTATCTTATTATTAAAATCTGGCATATATTCTGTTCCAGCTAATTTTAAGAAACATCTGATATTACCACCAATAACTACTCCATTCATAGAATTGCCTTGAATCCATTTATAATTAAAGTCATATAAATTGTTTTCTCCATCTATGATACTATTTTTAAAATTAGAAATTTGGTTTATGCTATCTTCTCTTATAAGATTTCTAAGTTGGTAGTTGTAATTTATAGTTTTAGACTTTTTATATAGTGCATTTAAAATCACTGTTAAGTCACTATACCCAAAAAAAGGTTTGTTAGCTTCAGATATATTATCGTAGTCTAAGTAATCTAAAATTTCATTACACAAGTCTCCACCAGATAAATCAAAAATAGCTTTTATATCTTTATTTAGATAAAAGTTCATAAGCTCTTTTGCTCTAATCTCAGCATCATAAGAAATACTCTTATCATTTTTATATAGTACATTGGAACATATAACATTTATTCCAATGGAAGATAAAATATTAATTAAATTTTCTATATTAACTTTCATATTCTTATCTAGTCCATTTGAACAAGAAATTAACCCTATTGTGTCATTAACATTCAATATATTTTCCATAAAAATCCTCCATAAATATTTATTAATTTAATTTTAAGTATAAGAAAGAAGAAGAAAAAAATCAAATAAACTAAAAATTTAGCTTGTTAAAGTTTTATATTATGTATATTTAATAAAGAATATTAACATTATAGGATGAATATTTTTATAGTATAGAAGTTTATAAGTGGAGGATATATGAAGTATAGACTTTATGTAAATGGGAGATGTAAAAATTCAAGAAACTTTCAAAGTGATATTGGTATTGGTGGAGTAATTTTAAGTGATGAAGGGAAAGAAATATCATTTTCAAGAAACATAGGGATTGGAACTTGCTGTGAAGCTCAAATTTATGCTATATTTTATGGAATCGATGAAATATTAAAGCAAAATAATGCAACTAGTATAACAGTTTATTTATCTAATTTGATGCTTGTTAATTATTTAAACGGTAATAAATTATATCTAAACCCTAGTACAGAAATTTTAGTAAACAAATTAATTAACTTTATAGAAACGTTAGAGATTTGCATATATTTTAAGTATTTTGAAGTAAATGAGTATAATTATGTTAGAACATTGGCTGAAGATGCAATAAATTTATAGAGAGCCTTTGTAAATAATACCAATGTATAGTAAGATATAATTGTAATGTAGTAAATAAATAAAAGGGAGTGATTTTATGGTTAAGAAATTACAAGTTTATAAATGTGAAATATGTGGCTCTATGGTTGAAGTTTTAAATGAAGCAAAAGGAACTTTAGTATGTTGTGGTAAACCAATGACACTTTTAAATGAAAATACTGTAGATGCAGCTGTAGAAAAACATATTCCAGTAGCAGAAGAAAAAGATGGACAACTTTTGGTAAAAGTTGGAGAAGTTGAACATCCTATGATAAATGAGCACTTCATTCAATGGATAGAAGTTATAACTAAGGATGGAGAAGTTGTAAGAAAAGATTTAAATCCAAATGAAAAACCAGAGGCCAAATTTACAATAAATGGAGAAGTGGATAGAATTAGAGAATATTGTAATTTACATGGATTATGGAGTACTAAATAATATAAAAATAAAATGCTATCTTAGAAATCTAGGATAGCATTATTTTTTATTTACTTTATTATATACAGGTGATAGAATTACACATGGTAATAAAAAAATGGAGGTAATACAGATGAAAAAGTATTATAGTATCACTACTTTTTTGACTTTTGGTATTTTTAGTATATTGACTACATTCTATTTTCCTTATTTAAACCAACAAATTGGTTTGAATTTATTAGAAGTTGGACGAGTAGTATCTATAGGAGCGTTATTTACATTAATTGCGCAACCTATATTATCAAATAAATTTTCAAAGGCAAAAAATAAAAATAGATTTATATTAATTTACTTAGCCATTGTATTTATAGCTATAGTAGGATTAATGTTTATAAATAAGGATTTGTCTATAATATTTGCTCCAATATATGGTTCAGTTTTAGGCTCTGTAGCTGGAATATTTGAAATATATATAGAGGAGTTATCAATAAAAAATGGATATGAATTTTCAGATATAAGAAAATGGGGATCTATTGGATATGCATGTATAGTATTTATAGCAGGAGGAATTATTACTACCTTTGGTTATAGAATATTACATTTGCTTGCACTAGCTATGATTATTGCTATGATGCTTACTATTGTATTTAAACTTAATGATAATGTAGAAATTAAAGAAGTTGCGAACAATACAAAAATAACAGATTTATTTAAGAATAGAAATATTATTTTGCTTGTAATAGTAGTTTTCTTAGGTATGGGCAGCTACATGGGGCTAGATTTTGCTTATTCATCATATTTAGTTGATATAGTTGGAGATGTAGATAAAGCAAATAAAATTTATAGTACCTCAATAAGCTTTAGAGTAGTAATTGAGTTTTTCTCATTTATGCTAGTTGCTAAGTATATAAGTAACGCAAATAGTAAAAAATGTCTTACTATAGCATTATCAATAGCAGCAATTAAGGTACTAATGTTTTCAAGTAGCAGCGTAGTACTTATAGTCCTTGGAGATCAGCTTCATGGAATAATGTATGGATTATATTTAAGCTTTTTATTTAAATATTTAAGAGAAATATTAGATGAAAGTTTAGTTGCAACTTCCTTTGCAGTTCTTTCTGTTTTAAGCACAGGAGGCTCTAACTTTATATATCCATCTATATATAGTTTAGTCCAAGGGAAATTTGGATATAGTGGAATGTATATAGTTGGATTCATATTATTAGTTTTATCTGTAATAATATTTTTTACTTTTCTACCTAATTCAAAAAGTAAGATTAAATTGAACGCATAAACTATTTTGAGGTATTTATGAAAAGAAAAGTAAATATTAATAATTTAGAAATTGAATATAATTTAATATTTAAAAACAAGAAAAATATTTCAATAAAAATAGATGGTGAAGGAGAGATACACGTATTTTCACCAAAAGGCATTAGCTATGAATATATTAATAAAGTTATTATAGAAAAAAGTAATTGGATATTAAAAACCCTAAAAAAAATAAATAAAACTAATCTAATAAAAGAAAATAAGATATTATTTTTAGGTGAATACTATAATTTGGTTATAAAAGAATCAAAGCTTCATAATATTTATATAGATAATAAAAATTTAGTAATAAATAGTTTATGCTTAGAGGATGAATATATAAGAAATGAAATAATGAATTGGTATAGAAAATTAGCAACAGATATTATTGGTAATAGAGTAATGGAAATTTCTAATAAAATTTTGTTAAAGCCATCTAAAATTATTATTAAAAATCAAAAAAGTTTATGGGGGAGTTGCAACTATAAAAAAGAAATTAGGTTAAATTGGAGATTAGTGTTAATGCCTTATTTCGTAATTGATTATATTATAATCCACGAGTTATGTCATATTATACATATGAATCACTCAAAAGATTTCTGGGACTTAGTTAAACAGTATTGTCCTAATTACAAAGAAAGTAAAAATTGGCTAAAAGAAAATGGAGCTATGCTAATGAATTTAGTATAGCTCCATTTATATTATTTAAAATTATAAATAGTTATTTTATAACATTTATAACATTATTTTTATAAAATTAGTATTTCATATTTTTTAATATAATTATATAATGGTAATTAATCATCTAAATCTGTGTCATAACAAAAGGATAAAATCAGTTATTTAAAGTTTATTTTTATCTTTCTTTATTTTAATATATAATTTCCTTAAAAATTAGTATTTTAAATTTATTAATTCAATTTATCATAAGATTCACTTTGAAAATTATCATTTCAATAATTATCAAAATATTTCTTATATTTATTTAAAGTCTTAATAATTTTCTTTTTAAAATTCAATTGTTTATTAAATTTTATAGATAAAAAAGTTATTATGTATTTAAAATAATATTTAATATATAGCAATTTTTGGGAAATAGTTTAAAGTTTATCTTAGAAATATAGATTTTGAATTTGTTTCAGTAATTTAAATTATAATTTTTATATAATTTATAAGTTTTTTATAATGAAGATTTGGAATACTAATTTTATCAATAAAACTTAGGAGAAAACATATGAAAAAAGTTATTATTTTATTACTACCAGCAATTTTAATTCTTTATGCTTGTACAAATACAAGTAAAACAGATATTAATGAAGAAGAAACTAAGAAACAAGAACAAAGTGATTCAAATGAAAGAAGGATAGAAAATAAAGATGATACTATTATTTTTAGAGCCACATCTAAAGAAAGCAATGTAGATATAAAGTCTCTTATAAAAAAGGTAGAGAAGGATCTTAACTCTAAAGGATTTTCATCAAAAGTAATTACTAGAGATGGAAACTCATTATATATAATGACTACTGGCTTGGAAGTAAAAGATATAAGAGTTCATAAACTTAATATAGAAAATAAAAGTAAATTTAATGTTCATGAATATATAACTAAATATAGAAATGAAAATTATGAAGCTTTATCTAAATCATTAGAAAATGAAGAATATTTAATTATTCCAATTAATATAAAAAAGGATTTTGAGGAAGAAGCAATATCATGGATTACTAGTGATGGAACTATTAAAGTATATGAAATAACTGAAAGCGAAACTTATGAAGAATAAATATTTTAATTAGGAGGGGTGTTATGAAGAGAATTATAAAATATTTATTAAAAGAAAAAAAAGCCTTAACTATTGGTACAATTTCTATGATATTAATTATATCTATAGATCAAATAACACCTATGTTGCAAAAAATAATAGTTGATAATGGAATAATAAATAAGAATTATTCTATTATTTTACCAATATTATTTGGATTTTTAATATTAACATTGATAAAGGCAATATTAGGTTATTTAAAAGAATATTTATACGATTATATAGGTGCAAAAGTTCATTTTGATTTAAGAACAGAATTATTTTCGCATATACAAAGCTTTGAATTTAATTACTTTGATAATACTAATACAGGAGAATTAATGTCCAGAATAGGGGAAGATATTGAGAATATATGGCAAACTATTGGATTTGGACTTAGACTTTTTGTTGAAAATATATTATATTTTATATTTAGTACAATAATATTATTTTATTTAAACTGGAAACTAACATTAATTTGTTTAATTATATTAGCACCTATAGGAATTATAGCTTATAATTTAGAGAAAAAATTAAATAAAGGATACGAAGAAATTAGTGATAAAACGGCAGAAATAAACACAATGGCACAAGAAAATATAGCTGGAGTTAGATTAGTTAAAGCATTTAGTAGAGAAAAGTATGAAATAAAGAGATTTTTATCATTAAATAAGGATTATTATGATCTTAATATGAAACAAGCAAAAACAATTTCTAAAAACTTTCCTTTTGTGGAGTTTTTGACTAATATAAGTCTGGTTGTAATGATAATATTAGGAGGATATTTTGTATTAATAAATGAAATATCATTAGGAACTCTTATTGCATTTTCAGGATATATATGGAATCTTATTTGGCCTATGAGAATGATAGGATGGCTTATGGATATACTATCAAAAAATAAAGCTTCTGCCTTTAAAATATTCAATATACTAGATAGGAATACTAAAATAGATACTGAAATAGGGGAGAAAGTTCAAAATATAAAAGGTGATATTGAGTTTAAAAATGTATCTTTTAAATATAATGATGACCTAGTATTAAAAGATATAAACTTAAGTATAAAGTCAGGAAGTACAGTTGCTATTATGGGAGCTACAGGATCAGGAAAGTCTACTTTATTATCTCTTATAGGAAGGTATTATGATGCAACTAATGGAGAAATAAAGATAGATGGAATAAATGTAAAAGATATTAACTTAGGTGCTCTTAGAAATAACATGGCAGTTGTACAACAAGATACATTCTTATTTTCAGATACAATTAAAAATAATTTAACATTTGGAAATAGTAGTGCATCAACTGATGAAGTAAAAGATGGAGCAAAAAAAGCTTGTGCTTTAAATTTTATTGAAAATTTAGAAAGTGATTTTAAAACTGAAGTTGGGGAAAGAGGAGTAGGGCTTTCTGGAGGACAAAAACAAAGACTATCGATTGCAAGAGCAATAATTAGACAAGCTCCAATACTAATATTAGATGATTCAACTTCGGCATTAGATATGGATACTGAGCATGAATTATTAAAAAATCTTAATTATATTAAGAAAAATAAAACAACTTTATTAGTTGCTCATAGGATATCAGCTGTTAAAAATGCAGATTTAATAATATTTATGAAAGATGGTTGCATAATAGAAAAGGGAAATCATAATGAGCTTTTAAAGAGAAAGGGATACTATTACAAAGTGTATCAAGAGCAATTTAAAGATTTCAATAATTTGGAGGTTATTTAAAATGCCTAAAGATAATGAAATGATTAGAAGCAAAAAAGAAGTTATTTTCAGGCTATTTTCATATTTAAAAAAGTATAGGCGAGAAACTATAATTTCAACAATACTTATGGGATTGATTACTATTTCAAATAATTTAAATCCTTATTTAATGAAAATAGCTATAGATGACAACATAAAAAATAAAGATATAAAAGGATTAGTTATAATTGGAATATTTTTGATTATACTAAATGTATTTACTCTTATTTTTTCTAAAATAAAATGGAAAATAGTTAGTTATGTGACAAATAATATATTAGTTAATATAAGGATGGAATTATATACTCATATTCAAAAGTTACCATTTACCTTTTTTGATAGTAGACCTGTTGGAAAAATATTAGCTAGGGTAATGGGAGATGTTAATTCATTAAAAAATTTATTTGATCAAAGCATACAATCAGTTATACCAGAATTGATTAATTTGTTATCAGTAATTATTTTCATGTTAATGTTAGATGTAAAGCTTGCAATAGCATGTATTTTATTACTTCCTATTTTAGGTTTAGGAATGTTTTTCATAGAAATAAACTCAAGAAAAAGATGGAGTGAATATAGAAGTAAAAGATCTATATTAAATGGTTTTACACATGAAGATATCTCTGGAATTAAAGTAGTTCAATCATATGCCAAAGAAAATTCTACGGATTTAAAATTTAAAGATTTAGTTTGGGATCACTTAGAAAGTTTTTTAAAGGCTGTAAAAATAAATGATTTTATTTGGCCATTAGTAGAACTTTCATGGGGAGCAGGAACTATTGTAGTTTTTTTTGTAGGTTATAGGTTAATAAAAACCGGTAGTATAGAAGTAGGAACATTAATTGCCTTTACAATGTATATAGGTATGTTCTGGAGACCTATAATGAATTTATCTAACTTTTATAATACATTAATAACAAATTTATCAGCAGGAGATAGAATCTTTGAAATTTTGGATATAGAACCATTTATAAAGGATGATTTAAATAAACCTGACATTGGATCTATTAATGGTGAAGTAAAATTTAGAAATGTATCTTTTGGATATGAAGATAGCTTAGTTTTAAAGAATATATCTTTTAATGTTAAGAAAGGGGAAAAGATAGCACTAGTAGGTGAAACTGGCGCAGGTAAAACAACAATAGTATCATTATTAAGCAGATTTTATAATCCTAATGATGGAGAAATATTAATAGATGATAAAAATGTAATGGATTATAATTTACATTCATTGAGAAGTCAAATGGGAATTATGCTTCAAGATACCTTCTTGTTTTCTACTACAATAAAAGAAAATATTAGATATGGAAAGTTAGACGCTACAGATGAGGAAATAATTGAGGCAGCAAGAGCTGTGAATGCTCATGAATTTATATTATCTTTAGAAAATGGATATAATACAGAAGTAAATGAAAGAGGTTCAAGGCTTTCATTAGGCCAAAGGCAACTTATATCTTTTGCTAGAGCATTATTAGCAAATCCTAGGATATTAATATTAGATGAAGCTACATCTAATATAGATACTCAAACTGAAATAATAGTTCAAAAAGGTATAGAGAAACTTTTAGATAATAGAACATCTTTTGTTATAGCTCATAGACTTTCTACAATTAGGGATTGTGATAGGATAATTGTAATAGAAAATGGTGAAATTCAAGAAGTTGGTTCTCACGATGATTTAATTAAAATTAAAGGAATATATTATAATTTATTTAAAGCACAATATAGCTTTTTAAATGAAGGTGCATAAAACAAGGTATATTTTTAAAATAATACTAGAAAAATATCAATATAGTATTTATAATAAATTTATAAAACTTTTAGAAAAGTAATAAGGAGAAAAACATGAGAGCTGTATATAGAAACCCAAAGGAATTAGCAACTTGCTTAAAAGATTTAGTCGATAATTATTTAGAAGGTTTATTAACTTATGATGACTTAGAAAGTAAAGTAAAAAAAATAGTTTCTGCAAATGGAGATAGAGTTTATAAGGAAGGTAAAATTTCATTGAAAATCTATCCTTATCTTGGTGATGAAAGAGTTGAAATAATTGATAAAATAATTAAAAGCTAAAACAAATAAAAGCCTCCATAGTTAACTATGGAGGCTTAATTTTAAATATAATTATATATTAAGAATATTGAGTTTCTTTTCTTCGTATTGAATTTTATCAAGCGAATGTTTTAGCGTTAAAAATTCCATTTCAACTTTATCAATTTTTTTGGATATAATTTCTCTATCTTTTTCTGAAGTAGAGTTTTGATTTTGATCTAATAATAGACTTAGCTCTTCAGAAAGTTCAAACATTCTTAGCGCTGCTTCATAGCAACTATTTATTTTCATTGAATCACCTCAAAACAATAATAACAATATTATACAATAAATGTAATAAATAGTCAAATGTTATAAATGTTTTAATATTATATATTTAAAAAATATAATATTATTAAAGATAATATATTAAAATATATTTAAATGCTTATAGTATAAATGTGTTAAATTACGAGGAGTATGCTTATGATAAATAAAATTATTAAAGACTTTAAAGAATATAGACCTTATATAAATGGTTGGAAGGAGATGAAAAGGGCGTCTGTTGTTATTTTGCTTGCAGAAATAAATAATAAATTAAATATAGTTTTTGAGGTAAGAGCTAAACACATGAGAAGTCAACCAGGAGATATAGCATTTCCTGGAGGAAAAATAGATGATAATGAAAATGAAAAGGAAGCAGCTATAAGAGAAGTATGTGAAGAGCTAGGGTTAAATAAAGAAGATTTTGAGATAATATCTCCACTTAACTTATTAATAACACATTATGATCTATTAATACATCCATTCTTAGGATATATAAAAAATTTTGAAAATATTGAAATTAATAAAGATGAAGTAGACCATATATTTCTAGTTCCACTAGAGTACTTAATAAATACAGAACCTCGTGAAGAGATTAATAAAATATTAGTTGATAGAACCAGTGATTTTCCATTCCACTTAATTAATGGTGGCGAAAGATATAAATTTAAAGAAGGTAAATATAAATCTTTATTCTATGTATATAATGATTATGTTATTTGGGGAATTACCGCTAGAATTCTTCAAGACTTTTTATATTGTCTAAAAAATAAAGGCTAGAAAAATTTTTCTAGCCTTTTATTTAAATACTATGAAGTATAAAATACACTATAAATATAAATGAAATTATGTACATAGTAATTGAAAGTTGATCTTTCTTTTTAGTTATAAATTTCATTATCGTATATGAAATAAAACCAAATGCTATACCGTCTACTATGCTAAAAGTTAATGGAATTAATACTATAATTAAAAATGCAGGTATAGCCTCTGAAATATCATTAAAATCAATATGAACTATTCCTTTAATCATTAAGCTTCCTATGATTATTAAAATTGGTGCAATTACTTCATTAGGAATTAAGCTAATAAATGGAATAAATAATAATGAAATTAAAAGAAGTAGTCCTGATATAAATGATGTTAATCCAGTTTTTCCACCAGCAGCAATACCAGCAGCTCCTTCAACTGTAGAAACTGAGGGACTAGTTCCCAATAAACCACAAGCTATTGTAGAAATAGCTATTGCATTTAAAGCTTTATTTTGTTTTTCAGGAGATTTCAGCAATCCATTAATTTGTCCATGTAGTAATCCTATATTTTCAAAAATTAATACTAGTGTTAAAGAAAATGTAGAAATCCAAAATGGAATAGTGAAAAAGGCACTTAAATCTATATTAAATAAAATTCCTTTATATTCACTAAAGTTAGGAAGAGTAAATCTTAATCCAGTTGTATCAATAAAATTTAATGCTATAGCTGCTATTGTTCCTATAACTATGCTTATTAAAAAACCTCCAGGGATATTTTTTGCAAATAGTATTACTGTTATTAAAAACATAACTATAAAAAATATTACTCTAGGATCTGAAAGAGATCCTATTTTAACCATAGTAGAAGGATCAGAAACTATTAGTCCTCCTTTTTGAAAACCTAAAAATGTAATAAATAAACCTATTCCTATGGTTATTGATTCCTTTAAAGAGTTTGGTATAGATGTATCTAATATTTTAGCTAGTGGAGTAATAGCGACAATCAAAAATAATACTCCTGCAACAACTACACTTGCTAATGCTTGGTTGAATGAAAGTCCCATACTTAAAACTATTGTATAAGTAAATAATGCATTAATTCCCATACCAGGCATAATTACAAGGGGCGCATTGCTCATTAAAGATACTAATAAGCATCCAATAAATGAAGCAAGCACTGTTGCTATTATGAGGGGCTCTTGTGATATTCCTCCATCGCTTAAAATACTAGCATTAACTACAATAATATATACTGCAGCAAAAAAAGAAGTTAACCCAGCAACGAGCTCGGTTTTAAAATTTGTTTTGTGTTCTTTGAGTTTAAATATTTTGTCCATCCTTTCGTTAAAAACCTCTTTTCTTCATCCCTCGCCCGCCCACATCCATCGATGCCTAGATTATTATACCATTTAATTTTTAATATTAAAGAGTTTAAACAAATCAAAGTCAAATTTTATACATAAAAAGACAAAATTTTACCTTTAAATATACTTTTATAAAATTACAGTAGATTTATTCATTAAAGCATATTATATAAAATTAAACATGTTGACAAATATCTTTTTAATATTATAATTAAATTATAGTACACCCCTAGAGGGTGGGGGAGGTATAACATGAACGATGAAAGAAAAAAATCATTACAATCTTTAAAAACTGCTAAGGGACAAATTGAAGGAATTATTAAAATGATTGAAGAGGATAGGTATTGTATTGATATTTCTAACCAGATTTTTGCAGCACAATCATTATTAAAAAAGGCTAATTTAATAATATTAGAAAATCATTTGTCTCACTGTGTTAAAGATGCATGTATAAATGGTCAAGGTGATGAAAAAATTGATGAGATAATGAAAATTTTAGATAAGATTATAACAAGATAAAATATATTATTAGGAGGACAATGATATGAAAAAGAAAATAAATATTGAAGGAATGAGTTGTGGTCATTGTGTCGCTCACGTAAAAGAAGCTTTACAGGAATTAAAAGGAGTTTCTTCAGTTGAGGTAAGCTTAGAAGAAAAAAATGCTACAATAGAAACAACATTAGATAATAATACATTAATTTCAGCTATAGATGAGGCTGGATATGATGTTATCTCTATAGAAGAAATATAGTATTAATATAAAAAGATAAATGTTTACATAGAAACATTTATCTTTTTATATTTTATTTTAATTTAGATATTATCTCATTCATATCTTTAATTGATAGATTTAAATTTTCTAAATCGTCTACATCCAATGAGGATATTTTATTATATAAGTTTGCCTTAATATTTTTTTCTCTTTCCTTTATAAAATCATATGCTTTATCTGTTAGTTTTACTTTTATTTTTCTTCTGTCATCAGGATCAGTATACCTGCAAACAAAATCTTCAACGATAAGTTTATCAATTATAGGTGTCATATTCGGCTTTGAAATACACAAATGTTCTGCTATTTCAGAAACAGATGAGGATTCTTTTCTAGAAAGAAAATAAATAACTTTAGCATGGGAAGGGGGGATATGAAGCCCTTTAACCATTTGATTTGCATTAAAAAGTTTATTATGTATGTGCATTAATAAACCAAATAAATTATTTGATACCTCCTCAATATTATTATTAGTATTATTACTCATGGATATCCTCCTTTATTATTACTTATTATAAGTATAAACTATTTTTTTTAGTTATACAATAATAAAAGTTATTGACATATAATAGTTATGAAAATATAATTAATATATATTCATAATTAACCATACATACAATGAAATTTGAAAGGAGAAAAATTAAATGATAAAACTGACAAAATACTTAAAACCATTTATCGGTTCTATCCTTGTTGTGATAGCTTTATTATTCATTCAAGCTGTTTGTGAATTATCACTTCCAGATTATATGTCTAATATAGTAAATGTAGGTATTCAACAAGGTGGGGTAGATAATGCAGCCCCTAATATAATACGTAAAAGTGAATTAGATAAGCTTTCTATCTTTATAAATGGGGATGACCTTAAATATATAGAAGAAAGCTACACATTAATAGATAAAGATAATCTTTCAAATGACGAGCTTAGTAAATATTTAAAAAAATATCCAATATTAGATGAGGAGCCTTTATATGAGCTTAATACAAAAGATAAAGACTCAATATCTAGATTAAATAGTATATTAGCAAAGCCTGAGCTTATAGTTTATGGAATTGAAACGGGATCTTCTGATACAAATATGATGGGGGATATGTCAAATAATATGAATATTCCTGCAGGTACAGATCCATTTTTAGTTTTAAAAAATATTCCAAAAGAACAGTTAAATAGTCTTTTAGGTCAAATAAATGAAAAATTTGATGAAATGCCTGATAGTATGATAGAACAAGCAGCAGTTTCATATGTAAAAAGTGAATACCAACAAATAGGAATTGATACAGATAAGCTTCAATCAAATTTTATTATTTTTGCTGGTCTTAAAATGTTAGGTATCGCACTTATTAGTATGGCAGCTGCAGTTATTGTTGGACTTATATCAGCTAGAATTGCAGCTGGTTTAGGTAAGACATTAAGAGGAGATGTATTTAGAAAAGTAAGTGAATTCTCAAACGCTGAATTTGATAAATTTTCTACTGCGTCCTTAATTACCCGTAGTACAAACGATATTCAACAAATACAAATGCTTATGGTAATGTTGTTTAGAATAGTCTTTTATGCACCAATATTAGGTATAGGTGGAGTTTTAAAAGTAATAAAAACTGATACTTCAATGACTTGGATTATAGCTGTAGCTGTAGTGTTAATTTCATTACTTGTAAGTATTTTATTTGGATTGGCTATTCCAAAATTTAAGTCAGTTCAAAAGCTTATTGATAAACTTAATTTAGTTACAAGAGAAAGTTTAACTGGTATGTTAGTTATTAGAGCTTTTAGCACTCAAAAGCATGAAGAAGTTAAATTTGATAATGCGAATAAAGATTTGACTAAAACAAATTTATTTGTAAATAGAATAATGTCTTCAATGATGCCTGCTATGATGCTTATAATGAATGTAATAACATTATTAATCGTATGGGTTGGGTCTCATCAAGTAGATATTGGTACAATGCAAGTTGGAGATATGATGGCATTTATGCAATATGCTATGCAAATTATAATGGCATTCTTAATGATATCTATGATTTCTATAATGTTACCACGTGCTTCAGTATCAGCTCAACGTATTAGTGAAGTATTATATACTGATATAAGTATAGAAGATAAAAAACAAACAAAGAAATTTATAGAATCAAAAAAAGGTTATGTAGAATATAAAAATGTAAGCTTTAAATATCCAGGTGCAGAAGATTATGTTTTAAACAATATTAGTTTTACAGCAAAACCAGGTGAAACAACCGCAATAATAGGAAGTACTGGTAGTGGTAAATCTACGTTAATTAATTTGATTCCTAGATTTTATGATATTTCAAAAGGTGAATTACTTGTTGATGGAATAGATATAAGAGAATCAAATCAAAAAGATTTAAGGGAAAAAATAGGATATGTTCCTCAAAAGGGAGTACTTTTCTCTGGAACCATAGAAAGTAATTTAAAATATGGTTATCCAAATGCTACAGAAGATAATTTAGTAAAATCTTCTGAAATAGCACAAGCTTTAGAGTTTATAGAAACAAAACCAGATAGATTTAATACAGAAATCTCTCAAGGTGGTACAAATGTTTCAGGTGGACAAAAACAAAGGTTATCTATAGCAAGAGCTTTAGTTAAAAAACCAGAAATATATATTTTTGATGATAGTTTTTCTGCTTTAGATTTTAAAACAGACGCTGCTCTTAGAAAATCACTAAAGAAAAATATTAATGACGCAACTATGATTATTGTTGCTCAAAGAATAAGTACTATTAAGGATGCAAATCAAATTATAGTACTAGATGAGGGAAGCGTTGTAGGAATTGGAACTCATAAAGAGCTTTTAGATAATTGTGATGTTTATAAACAAATAGCCTTATCACAGCTTTCAAAGGAGGAACTTATGTCATGAGCAATAATGTAAAAGATAGAAGATCTGGTGGCTTTGGTGGCCCAATGGGTGGAATGCACGCAGGAGGGAAGGCTAAGGATTTTAAAGGAACTATTAAAAAATTAATGAAATATTTAAAACCTTATAGTCTTTCAATTATTATAGTTTTAATATTTGCAATTGGTAGTGCAGCTTTTTCAATTATAGGTCCTAAGGTATTAGGTAAGGCTACTACTAAATTGTTTGAAGGATTAGTAAGCAAAGTATCTGGTGAAGCAGGTGCAGCAATTGATTTTTCGTATATAGGAAATATTATTGCGATACTGCTAGTATTATATATAATTAGTGCAGTATTTGCATTTATACAAGGATTTATAATGTCTGGAGTGGCTCAAAAGGTTTCATATAACCTTAGAAAGGAGATTTCAGAAAAAATAAATCGTATGCCATTAAAATACTTCGATAAAATGACTCATGGAGAAGTTTTATCAAGAGTAACTAATGATGTTGATACAGTAAGTAATACTTTAAATCAAAGTATGTCTCAAATTTTAACATCTATAACAACAATAATAGGTGTTTTAATAATGATGTTATCAATAAGTATAACTATGACACTAGCATCACTATTAATAATCCCTTTATCAGGAATATTAATTACATTAGTAGTAAAAAAATCTCAAAAATACTTTAAAGAACAACAATCATTTTTAGGTCATGTAAATGGTCATGTTGAAGAAGTTTATAGTGGTCATAATATAATGAAAGCTTTTAATGGTGAAGAAAAAGCTGTAGAAGAATTTGATAAGTTAAATAGTACTTTATATAATTCTGCATGGAAATCTCAATTTCTATCAGGTATGATGATGCCTATAATGACCTTTATAGGAAATATAGGATATGTTATAGTATCTATTTTAGGTGGATGGCTTGCTATTAGAAAAGCTATAGAAGTTGGAGATATTCTTTCTTTCGTTCAATATACTAGATCCTTTACTCAACCTATAGCACAAACAGCTCAAATTGCTAATGTATTGCAATCTACAGCAGCATCAGCAGAAAGAGTTTTTGAATTCTTAGAGGAAGAAGAACAAGTATTAGATGTTGAAAATCCTTTAAGTATTGATGCTATTAAAGGTGAAGTTGCATTTAAAAATGTTCACTTTGGATATAATGAAGATAAAACAATAATTAATGATTTTTCTAGTAAAATAAAACCTGGCCAAAGGGTTGCTATTGTGGGACCTACTGGTGCAGGTAAAACAACAATCGTTAAACTATTAATGAGATTTTATGAGTTAAATAGTGGAGAAATTTTATTAGATAATCATAATATAAATGATTTTAAAAGAAATGATTTAAGGAAAGTTTTCGGAATGGTATTACAAGATACTTGGTTATTTAACGGAAGTATAATGGAAAATATTCGTTATGGTAATTTAAATTCTAGTGATGAAGAAGTAATAGAAGCAGCAAAAGCAGCTCATGTTCACCACTTTGTAAAAACTTTACCAGATGGATATAATATGGAATTAAATGAAGATGCAAGTAATGTATCTCAAGGTCAAAAGCAGTTATTAACAATTGCTCGTGCAATATTAGCTGATCCTAAAATATTAATACTAGATGAAGCTACAAGTTCAGTTGATACAAGAACTGAAGTACTTATACAAAAAGCTATGGATAACTTAATGAAAGATAGAACTAGCTTTATAATTGCTCATAGATTATCAACTATAAAAGATGCTGATTTAATATTAGTAATGAAAGATGGAGATATTGTAGAGCAAGGTAGCCACACAGAATTACTTGGAAAGAAAGGATTCTATGCAAGTTTATACAACAGTCAATTTGAAAATAATGAAGTATCTTAGATAGTTCACAGTTCACAATCTACAGTTGTGAAATAGTTGATAGGTTATAGTTATTTATTAAACTATTATAAAAGCTCTAATTGGGTTTTTATAATAGTTTTTTTATTTATTAGTAATTTTAAATAACATGGAATATATTGACAATAGCGATGCTCGATATTAGAATTAGAGTATAAATAACGATAAACGATATTGGAGGAAAAATAATTGCCTAGAGAACAGTTTCAAAATTTGACAGAGCCTATGTATTATATTTTAATGTCCTTAATAGAGGAGAGATGCGGAGTAGATATTATGACTGCTGTAGATGAGATTTCAAAAGGAAGAGTAAAAGTAGGTCCAGGAACTTTATATGCATTGCTTGGAAAATTTCAAAAGGAGAATATGATAAAGGAAACTGAGGTAGAGGGTAGGCGAAGAAGTTATATAATTACTGAAAAGGGTATGAATAGTTTAAAAGAAGAATATGAGAGAATAATGATTATTCTTAGAGATGGAGAGAAAATTTTAGGAGGAATGGTTAATGATAATAGGTAATACTAAATGGGTATATTTAGGCTTTATGCCCTATGAATTTAGGGCAATAGAAGAATATCTAGACAAAGAAGCACTTAGAGGATGGAAGCTTGAAAAGATAAAGGGTAATTTTTTAAAGCTTAAGAAGACTGAACCTAAAAGTTTAAAATATACAGTAGATGTATTAGATGAAATAGCTTTTATAGATGGCGAGAATACTGAAAAGTCTATGGAGTACAGAGAGTTTTGCAATATGGCTGGGTGGGAGTTTATCTGTGAAAAAGATAAGTTTCAAATATACTGTAGTGAAGACCCTAATGAAAGCATACCTATACACACAGACGAAGGAGAAAGGTTTGAAATAGTTAAAAAAGCTACTACTAAGTATGAATTTTCAGTATTGATAATAAATTTATTTCTTTTATATATTGCATATACCTGTATCACTAATGGAAACTTTTTAGCTGATAATTTAATCTTATTATATTTAGGTTGCATAAGTGTAAGAGTTGTCCTTGAGGTGATTCAGTTTATAGATTTCATGAGGTGGAAAATTAAAGCTCAAAAGAGCTTGGAAAAAGGAGAAGAAGTTTCTTATAATGGACGAAAAAATGTAGCTATAAAGAGTTTCCTACAAAAAGTAATAGAAGCTACATTAGTAGCCTTAATTATTCTTATGGGTATAGATATGGGGAGATCTTTTGTTAAAATAATGGTACTTTACTTAATAGTAGGAGTTATACCCTACATTATCAAATATTTCATAAATAAAACTGATGGAAATAATATAAAGAGGAGAAATTTATATGGTTCTAGTGTATTTTATTTATTACTAGTAGAAATTGTAGTAATAATTCTTTTATTTGAAAGTGGAATTATGAATTATGATTATAAATCAAAAGATGTAATAAGTAATAAAGTAAATACAATAACTATTGAGGATTTAGGATATGAAATTAAAAATGAAGAAAACACTTATATAAAAGAAAAGAATGGGTTATTTGCAGATAATATTAATTATCATGTAGAATCAAATGCAGGATATATGAGTTATGAACTTTTTACAAGTAAGTATAAGTGGGCAATAGATTATAAGCTTAAAAGTGAATTTAAGAGGTTAAGAAAGCTTGATATAAAATATGAGGAAATAGAATCAAGTTTGTCTGAAGAAGGTATAAAAATATATTCTAATAAGTATGGAAATGAAATAGTTATTGTTTCTGATAAAGTATATTTAGATATTTCATGTTGGGATAAAGAACTAAGAAACAGTGAAATTTTAAATAAGGTCTTAGAGAAAATATTTGAAGTTAAGAAATAAATTTTTTCAATAAAAATGCAAGTAATAATTTTTGAGGTAAAGTTTGTATTTAGCTTTAATAATATTATATAAAAACTTTAGTAAAATAATTAGTAAAATAATTAGTAAAAAATAGTAAAAAATATTGAAAAAGTTTTACTGGTATGATAGTATTAAATTATAAATAAAACAAATTTATAATGATTGGGAGTGTTATTATGAAAAATGAAATTAACGCTACTTTTAAAAAAGTATTTGGAGAAAAGGAAAATTGCAGAACATTTTTTTCACCTGGTAGAGTAAACTTAATTGGTGAGCATACTGATTATAATGGAGGAAATGTATTTCCTTGTGCTTTAAGTTTTGGAACTTATGGAGTTATAAGTTTAAGAAGTGATAAAAAAGTAAGAATGTATTCAAGCAACTTTGAAAATATAGGCATAATAGAATTTGATTTAGAAAATATAAAATATGAAAAATCACATGATTGGGTTAATTATCCTAAAGGTGTAATCGATGTAATGATTAAACATGGATATAATATAAATAAAGGATTCGATGTTGCTATTTATGGAAATATACCAAATGGTGCTGGACTTTCCTCTTCTGCATCATTAGAACTCTTAACTGCAGTGATGATGGACAGCTTATTTAATTTTAATATTGATAGAGTTGACTTAGTAAAATTTTCTCAAGAAGCGGAAAATAAGTTTGTTGGAGTTAACTGTGGTATAATGGATCAGTTTGCAATTGGCATGGGAAAGGAAAATAATGCTATACTTTTAGATTGTAACACTTTAAAATATAATTATTGTCCTATAGAATTAAAGGATGAAGTTATAGTTATATCAAATACAAATAAAAGAAGAGGTTTAGCAGATTCTAAGTATAATGAACGTAGAAGTGAATGCGAAAAGGCTTTAGAGGAATTAAAAACAAAATTAAATATAAACTCTTTAGGAGAATTATCAATAAATAAATTTGAAGAAAATAAGAGTTTAATTAAAGATGATATTAGAATAAAAAGAGCTAAACATGCTGTCTATGAAAATCAAAGGACTTTAATGGCTAAAGATGCCTTAGTTAAAAATGATTTAGTTACATTTGGTAAGCTTATGAATGAATCTCATATTTCTTTAAGAGATGATTATGAAGTAACAGGAATAGAGTTAGACACATTAGTTGAACTTGCATGGAATCATGAAGCTACAATTGGAGCAAGAATGACAGGTGCAGGCTTTGGTGGATGCACAGTTGCACTAGTAAAAAAAGATAAAGTTGATGACTTTATTAAAAATGTAGGACAAGGATATAAAGAAAGAATAGGATACGAAGCTAGTTTCTATATAGCAAATATAGGAGATGGCACTAGAGAAATTTAGGAGGAAGATATAAATGATATTAGTTTGTGGTGGAGCAGGTTATATTGGGAGTCATACTGTTTATCAATTAATTGAAAAGGGTGAAGAGGTTATAATTGTAGATAACTTAGAAACTGGACATATAGAAGCAGTTAACCCTAAAGCAAAATTTTATAATGTTGATATAAGAAATGAAAAAGAGCTTGATAAAGTATTTAAAGAAAATAATATAAGTGAAGTAATTCACTTTGCAGCAAATTCTTTAGTGGGAGAAAGTATGACAAATCCACTAAAATACTATAATAACAATGTTCATGGAACAGAAGTTCTTTTAAAAGTAATGATTGCAAATAATGTTAAGAAAATAGTATTTTCTTCTACAGCAGCAACTTATGGAGAAGCTACTAAAATGCCTATAGTTGAAACAGATAGAACTGAACCAACTAATGCATATGGAGAAACTAAACTTGCTATGGAGAAGATGATGAAATGGGCAGATATAGCTCATGGAGTTAAGTATGTGTCTCTTAGATACTTCAATGTAGCTGGAGCTCATATAAGTGGAAGTATAGGGGAAGATCATAGCCCTGAAACTCATTTAATTCCTTTAATCCTACAAGTTCCTTTAGGTAAAAGAGAATTTATATCAATTTTTGGAGAGGATTATGATACAGAAGATGGCACTTGTATTAGAGACTATATTCATGTAATAGATTTAGCAAATGCTCATATTCTTGCTGTTGAATATCTTAGAAAAGAAAATGATAGTGATATATTTAATTTAGGAAATGGTAGTGGATTTTCAGTTAAAGAAATGATTGAAGCTGCAAGAAAAGTTACTGGACATGAAATACCAGCAAAAATTTGCGAAAGAAGATCTGGAGACCCAGCAAGATTAATTGCATCAGCTGAAAAGGCAAGAAATACTTTAAATTGGAAACCAAATTATACTAATGTTGAAGATATAATTGCTTCAGCTTGGAATTGGCATAAAAATAATCCAACAGGTTTTAATAAGTAGGTGAATATATGATAATTTATGGGGAAATAAAAAGGCTTATTCAATATGGGTTAAAACATGAGCTTTTTACTAAAGGTGATGAAATATTTATAAGAAACAATTTATTAGATGTTTTAAATCTTGATGAGTATGAAGATTGCAAAATAGAGGATGAGAACTTAAATACTCCAACAGATATATTAAATAATATATTAGATTACGCTTTTGAAAATGGAATTTTAGAATCTAATTCCCCTATATATAGAGATTTATTAGATACTAAAATTATGGGGTTATTAATTCCAAGGCCATCAGAGTTTATAAGGGAATTTAATAATCGTTATTCTAAATCAAAAGAAAGTGCTACAGATTATTTTTATAATATAAGCAAATCATGTGATTATGTAAGAACAGATAGAATATCGCAAAATGTTATTTGGAAATCTCCTACAGAATATGGAGAATTAGATATAACAATAAATTTATCAAAGCCTGAAAAAGATCCTAAGGCTATAGCTGCAGCAAAGAATTTGCCACCATCAAAATATCCTAAGTGTTTATTATGTAAAGAAAATGAGGGGTATAGAGGTAGGTTAAATCATCCTGCAAGGCAAAATTTAAGGACAATCCCTATTAGTTTAAAATCAGAGCATTGGTATTTACAGTATTCACCATATGCCTATTATAATGAACACTGTATTATCTTCTCTGGAGAGCATGTTCCAATGAAAATTACTAAAGATACCTTTGATAGAATACTAGAATTTGTAGAAAAGTTCCCTCATTATTTTGCAGGTTCTAATGCAGACTTGCCTATTGTTGGAGGATCTATTCTTACACATGATCACTATCAAGGTGGTAACTATGAATTTGCAATGGATAAAGCAGAGGATGTTTATAAATTTGAACTAGATAATTATGAAAATATCGAATTATCTATTATAAAATGGCCTTTAACTGTATTAAGATTAAAGGGAATGGATAGATTAAAGCTAAGTGAACTATCAGATAAAATTTTATCTCATTGGAGATCTTATACTGATAAAGCTGTAGAAGTTTACTCTCATTCTAATGAAATTTCTCATAATACAATAACACCAATAGCCAGAAGAAAGGGCGAATTATACGTATTAGATTTAGTTCTTAGAAATAATAGAACTAATGAAGAATACCCAGATGGAATTTTTCATCCGCATAAAGAACTTCATAATATTAAAAAAGAGAATATAGGGCTAATAGAAGTTCTTGGTTTAGCTGTTCTTCCTGCCAGACTAAAAGATGAATTGGAGATTATAAAATCCTATTTACTTGGTGAAAAAAATGATATATATAGTGATGAATCTATGAAGATTCATTTAAATTGGTATGAAGAAATAAAAAGGAAAAGCTCTTTAATATCTAAAGAAAATATTGATACAGTTATAGAAAAGGAAGTTGGAGAAGTATTTTCTAAGGTATTAGAACATTGTGGTGTATTTAAATGGAATGAAGAAGGTAAAGAAGCTGTGGGAAGATATATAAATAGCTTAAAGACAACAATTAATTAAACTATACAAGGTGAGGCATTATTAAGTATGTCTCATCTTTAGTTATTATTTATATAAATAATTGAGGTGATTATAAATGGCAACTATAAAGGATATAGCAAGTGAAGCTTCAGTGTCTATATCAACAGTTTCTAGAATTTTAAACTTTGATAAAACTCTAAATGTTTCAGAGGAAACAAGAAAAAGAGTTTTAAGTATAGCTGAAGAAATGAACTATGTAACTATAAAAGAAAGAAAAAATAAATTGAAAAAATATACTGTGGGAATAATTTGTTCTTTTACAGAAACTAAAGAATTAAATGATCCATACTTTCTATCAATTAGAATGGCCATAGAAAAAAAATGTGTTGAAGAAAATATTGACTTTAAATCACTATATCTTACAAAGATATTAACCGATGATAATTCTAACTATAAAGAACTTGATGGGATAATTGCCATAGGAATATTTGAAAATAATGAAATTCAAAGACTTAAAGAAATATCTCCTAATATAGTTTTTATAGATTCATCTCCAGAAGAATGGGAATTTGATTCTATTGTTGTGGATTTAAAATATGGAGCTAGAAAAGCATTGGAATATTTACATAGCCTAGGTCATAAAGATATAGGCTACATAGGAGCAAAGGTAGTTCCTCATAATAATACTGAAAGTATAGAGCTTATTAATTATAGAGAAGCGACCTATAAAGATTTTATGTTGGAAACAAATAATTTTAAGGAAGAATGGATATTTAAAGGCGATTTTACTCCAGAAGATGGCTATAATCTTATGAATAAAGCATTAAAGTTAACTAAAGTTCCATCTGCTTTCTTTATAGCCAGTGATCCAATGGCTATAGGAGCGTATAAGGCTATTCAGGAAAATGGATATAAAATTCCAGAGGATATAAGTATAGTTGGATTTGATGATATAGCTACAGCTCAATATTTATCTCCATCTTTAACTACAGTTAAGGTCTTTACTGACTTTATGGGAGAAACTGCATTAGACACTTTAATGGAAAGAATAAAGAATGATAGAGTATTAAGTAAAAAAATTGTTTTACCTGTAAAATTAATCATAAGAGATAGCTGCACCTTAGCATAATTTAATTACCCTATAAGTAATATATTACTTATAGGGATTATTTTTTATATGGGGAGAGGTAGTTAAAATGATATATAAACTTGGAATAGATTCAGGTTCCACTACAGTAAAATTAGTTATATTAGATGAATATGATAAAGTTATATACAAGGCTTACAAAAGACATCTTACTAAAGTAAGGGAAATGATTTTAGAAGAAATCCAGCATGCAAAGAATATACTGAAAAATAATGATTTTAAAGTTTCTATAACTGGATCATCAGGTTATGGAGTTGCTAAGGAATCAAATATTCCATTTGTTCAAGAAGTTTTTGCTACAACTATAGGGGTTAAGAAAACATTTGATAATATTGATGTAGTTATTGAACTTGGTGGTGAAGATGCTAAAATAATATACTTAACTAATGGATTAGAGGAAAGAATGAATTCAAGTTGTGCTGGTGGAACTGGTGCATTTATAGATCAAATGGCAAGTCTAATGGGAATAACAGTAGAGGAATTAGATAAAATTAGTTTAGAATATAAAAACATGTATCCCATAGCATCTAGATGTGGAGTTTTTGCAAAATCTGATATACAACCATTACTAAATCAAGGTGCAAATAAGTCTGATATTGCTGCTAGTATTTATGAAGCAGTTGTAAATCAAACTATTGGTGGTTTAGCTCAAGGTAGAGAAATAAAAGGTAACATACTATTTTTAGGTGGTCCTCTTTATTTTTATAAGGGGCTTAGAGAAAGATTTATTAAAGATTTAAATTTGTCTAGCAAAACTGCTATTGTGCCAGAAGATGCTGAAGTTTTTGTAGCAAAGGGAGCTGCGTTATTTGCTATAAATGAAGAAAAAACATATACATACAACAAACTAATTTCAATATTATTATCTTCAAATAATACAAACTTAGAAATAAGAAAAGAAATTCCTCCCTTATTTAAAAATAAGACAGACTATAATAAATTTATTGAAAGACATAATAGAGCAAAAGTACTTCATAATGATATAAATAATTTTACTGGTAATGTTTATTTAGGAATAGATGCTGGTAGTACAACTACAAAACTAGTTCTTATTGATGAATGTGATAACATACTATATAAATACTATGGACATAATGAAGGGAATCCTATAGAGGTTATAAAAAAACAATTAGACTATATCTATTCTAATTTGGGAAATAAAATAAAAGTTAAAGGAAGTTCTGTAACTGGGTATGGAGAAGAATTAATAAAAAAAGGGTTTTCCATAGATTTTGGAATAGTGGAAACACTGGCTCACTATATAGCAGCAAGTAGATTTAACCCTAATGTTGATTTTATACTTGATATTGGTGGACAAGATATAAAATGTTTTGAAATAGAGAATAAGGCTATAAAGAGTATAATCTTAAATGAAGCGTGTTCTTCTGGGTGTGGTTCTTTTATAGAAAGTTTTGGAAAAGCTATGGGATATGATGTTGAAAGTTTCTCAAAGCTTGGATTATTTGCAAAACATCCAGCCGATTTGGGATCCAGATGTACTGTTTTTATGAACTCATCAGTGAAACAAGCCCAAAGAGATGGTGCTACAATTGAAGATGTTTCTGCTGGTTTATCTATAAGTGTTGTAAAAAATGCACTATATAAAGTTATTCGAACTAAAAATATAGGTAAAAATGTTATAGTTCAAGGTGGAACTTTATGCAATAATGCCATTTTGAGAAGCTTAGAACTTGAATTAAATCAAAATGTAATAAGATCAAATATATCTGGATTAATGGGAGCATATGGGGCTGCCTTATATGCTAAAAGTAAGAATCCAACTACATCTAAAATTATAAATAAAGATGACCTTATAAATTTTAAGCACGAATCTAAAGGGGTTAAGTGTAGACTATGTACTAATAAATGTAATCTAACTATAAATACATTTTCAGGTGGTAAAAAATATATATCAGGTAATAGGTGTTCAAAACCAACAGGAAAATATACTGATAATACTATTCCTAATATGTATGAATATAAAAATAGTAAATTAATTAGTTATGCTAATAATGAGGGAGAAAAAGGTACTATTGGTATTCCAATGGTTTTAAATATGTATGAAAATTTACCTTTCTTCGTTAAATTTTTCAATGAATTAGGAATTAAAGTTGTTTTATCAGAAACTTCATCAAAGAAACTATATTTGAGAGGACAACACACAATTCCATCTGACACTGTATGCTATCCTGCTAAATTAAGCCATGGTCATATAGAGAGCCTTATAAATAAGAATATTAAAAATATATTTTATCCATGTATGACATATAACTTTAATGAAGAAATATCTGACAATTTCTTCAATTGTCCAGTTGTAGCTTATTATCCTGAAGTTATAAAAAATAATATATCAAAACTAAAAGATTCTAATTTTATAAGTCCTTATTTAGATTTAAATTCTGATAAAAGTACAATAGAAAATTTATATAATTCTTTAAAGAATCATTATAGTTGGATAAGCAAAAAGCATATAAAGATAGCTTATTATAAAGCTATTGAAGAATATAAAAAATATAAACAAGAAATTTTAAATAAAGGTCAATTAGCTATTGATTACGCTAGAGAAAATAATTTGCTAATGGTTGTTCTAGCCGGAAGGCCTTATCATGTTGATAAAGAAATAAATCACGGAATAGATAAAATGATAAATTCTCTAAATATAGTAATTCTAACAGAAGACTCTATACCTATAAATAAAGATAATTATAATATAAAAATGTTAAATCAATGGACATATCAAGCTAGATTATTTAATGCAGCAAACTTTGTGTTAGAAAATGATGGTATGCAATTAGTTCAACTAGTTTCTTTTGGATGTGGGACTGATGCCATAATTGCTGATGAAACCAAAAGAATCTTAGAGAATAATGGAAAGCTATATACCCAATTAAAAATAGATGAGACTAATAATTTAGGTGCAGCAAAAATTAGAATAAGAAGTATGGTTGAAGCAGTTAAAAGTAGGTGATTATATATGAATTATGATTATAAAGTATTTACAAAAGAAATGAAAAAAAATTATAAAATATTAATACCTAATATGCTACCAATTCATTTTAGAATATTAGATAAGATTTTAAAGGATTATGGATTTGACATTGAATTTTTAGAGGATGATGTTCATGAGATAATAGAAGATGGACTAAAATATTCTAATAATGATATCTGTTATCCAGCAATGATAGTAATAGGGCAATTTATTTCTACACTGAAAAGTGGTAAATATGATATAGATAAGACAGCACTTCTCATGACACAAACAGGTGGTGGATGCAGAGCATCAAATTATATACACCTTATACGAAATGCATTAGAAAATAGTGGTTTTTCAGAAGTACCTGCCATAGGTTTAAGTTTAACAGGAATAGAAAAGCATCCAGGATTAAAATTAAAGCCATCAATTATAATAAAAGCCTTTTATGCAATTATTTATGGGGATTTAGTAATGTACCTATATAATAAAGTTAAACCATATGAAATTAACCAAGGTGAAGTAGATAAAGTTTTAGATAATTTAATTGAGAGTTTAAATAATAAATTTTCTAGTAAAAGATATCTTAGAGTAAATGAAATATCTAAAATGATTGTACAAGCATTTGATAATATAAAAATTATTGATGAGAAGAAGATAAAGGTTGGAATAGTAGGGGAAATATATATGAAATATTCTAGAATTGGTAATAATCACCTTGAGGAATTTTTAATAAAAGAAGATGTAGAAGTGGTTCAATCAGGGCTTATGGACTTTATGAATTATTGTATTCTAAATTCTATAATAGACCACAAATTATATAAAAGGGGATATTTAAAATCTAAACTTGCTAAAATAGCCTATAAATTTATTTTGAAAATACAAAGAAAAGTTAACTTAAATATAAAAAAATACTCTAAATTTAAAGAGCCTACAGATTTTGATGAAGTTAGAAAAATGGTAGATGGCTATATAGGCCATGGAGTAAAAATGGGGGAAGGTTGGCTTTTAGTTGCTAATATGCTTGATCTTATCCATACTGGAACTAATAACATTATATGCGCTCAACCTTTTGGGTGTTTACCAAACCATATAGTCGGAAGGGGAGCTATTAGAAAAATACTAGATAAAAATCACAATGCTAATATAGTTGTTATAGATTATGATCCTTCTCAGTCAGAAATAAATCAGGAAAATAGAATTAAATTGATGCTTTCAAATGCTAAATTAAATGTCTATTTATAATTAAATACTCTAAAAAAATAAGCTATATATATATAATTTATTTCTAAATATGATATAAAAAAGATGATAAATATAAGCTTATATAGTATACTTATTTTAAATAAAGGCTGTGTTAGATGAAAATATCTAACAGAGCCTAAATAATTTTAAAATTACCATCAGGGGATAGAGAGGGTAAAATAATGACAACAACTAAACATTTTTTTGTGATAAATCCTGAAGCAGGGAAAGTTAATATTTCTGAAAAAA
This sequence comes from Clostridium sp. LS3, assembly GCF_055330225.1. Taxonomy (NCBI): domain Bacteria; kingdom Bacillati; phylum Bacillota; class Clostridia; order Eubacteriales; family Clostridiaceae; genus Clostridium; species Clostridium sp. LS3. Next base: position 1,975,568 of record NZ_CM143921.1, on the reverse strand, counting down.
TAAGTAAGGATATAAATGAAATATTTAAGAATTCAACAGATCAATATAAAATTTATATAACAAAAGGGAAAAATGATGCTACTAATTTTACAAAAAAGATATGTGAAAGTGAAGACGGAAATTTAAGGTTCTATGCTTGTGGAGGAGATGGAACTTTAAATGAGGTTATAAATGGAGTAATTGGCTATGAGAATGCAAGTGTATCAGTTATTCCTTATGGAACTGGAAATGATTTTGTTAGAAACTTTGAGTCAACTATAAATTTTTATGATATAAAAAAACAAATAAACTCTAATATAGAAGAGGTAGATTTACTTAATGTAAATGGATTATACTCAGTGAACCTATGTAATATAGGTTTTGATGCAAAAGTTGCTGAAAATATGGTGAAATTCAAAAAATTTCCTTTTATAAATGGACAAGGTGCTTATACTCTTTCTGTATTTTATTCATTAATTCACAAGATGCATAACACTCTAGATATATTAATAGATGATAAAGAGTTGATTCATGGTGATTTTTTATTATGTGTAATAGCTAACGGTTCATCTTATGGAGGAGGATATGTTGGGGCTCCTTTAGCTGAGATAAATGATGGGCTAGTTGACTTATGTATAATAAAAAAAGTGTCTCGCCTAAAGTTAGTAAAATTAATAAATCTATATAAGGAAGGTAAACATCTAGATAGTAAGGAATTGGAGGGATATGTTATTTATAAAAAGTGTAAGAAAATCAACATAAAATCCAATGAAAATTTTACTGCCTGCGTAGATGGAGAAATATTTATTGATAATAATTTAGATATTTCTTTAGAAAATAAAGCAATTAAGTTTTTAATACCACACAAACATATAGAAGAATAAATAAAAAGAGAGGGATAATTTTGAGTAGCTTTATAGAATTTAAAGATGTGAAAAAAACATATAAAATGGGTGAAGTAAATATAGATGCTTTAAGAGGAGTTTCCTTTCAAATTGAGAAAGGTGAATTTGTAATAGTAGCAGGGGCCAGTGGTGCAGGTAAAAGTACAATTTTAAACATATTAGGTGGAATGGATACTTCAAGTAGTGGAGAAATATATGTAGATGGAAATTTAGTTAGCAAATATTCTGATAAAGATCTTATAACATATAGACGTCACGATATAGGCTTTGTATTTCAATTCTATAATTTAGTGCAAAACCTTACAGCCTTAGAAAATGTTGAACTTGCTACTCAAATATGTAAGAAGCCTTTAGATCCATATGAAATTTTAAATGCTGTTGGATTAGAAGAAAGAAAAGATAATTTTCCAGCTCAGCTCTCAGGGGGGGAGCAGCAACGTGTGGCAATTGCAAGAGCACTAGCTAAGAATCCTAAATTACTTTTATGTGATGAGCCAACAGGGGCTTTAGATTATAATACTGGTAAAGCAATACTTAAGTTATTACAAGATACTTGTAAAAAATATAATATGACAGTAGTTATAATAACACATAATTTAGCATTAACACCTATGGGAGATAAGGTTATTAAAGTAAAAAATGGAACGATTGAGAGTATAACATTTAATGAAAACCCTCTTCCAGTTGAAAGGATTGAATGGTAATGTTAAAAAATGCTTTTATAAAGGATGTATTTAGAGATATAAAAAAGTCAAAGGGAAGGTTTTTTTCTATATTTGCAATAATAGCTTTAGGAGTTGCTTTTTTTTCTGGTATTAAAATATCACTAATTGATATGAAAAAAACTGCTGATAAATATTATGACGATTATAACTTTATGGATTTAACACTATATTCTACATTAGGCTTTACAAATGAAGATATAGATGAAGTAAAGGAAATAGATGGAGTATTAGATGTGTTTCCCACATATTCCTTAGATGTCATAAGTAAGCAGGAGCTTTGGCATTTGTTGTATTATACAATTTAACTAATGTAAATATTAGTGAAAGAATCAGAGAAATTGCTACTATAAAAGTTCTAGGATTTTATGATAATGAGGTATCAGCTTATATTTATAGAGAGAATATAATATTAACTTTAATTGGGATTCTCTTCGGGGAATTTTTAGGTATATTTCTTCATAGATTTATAATGATAACAGTAGAAATTGATAGTAGGATGTTTGGAAGAAGTATAGATTTAATGAGCTTTATAATATCTGCCCTATTAACTATAATATTTGCAGTGTTAGTTAATCTTGCTATGTATTATAAATTAAGAAAAATTCATATGGTTGAATCATTAAAATCAATTGATTAATAAAAATAGGATGGAAAACTAAGGTTTCTATCCTATTTTTAATGTGTAGCCTTGACTTTTTTATTAGAATACCTAATAGAACAAATTTTATAGTTAAGTATATAATATAAGATGTATATAAATCCTTAGGAGAAATATTTATGTCATACAATGAGTTTTATGAAAAATTTGGTTTTAAAAGGGAAATTGAAAGGCTAGAAAAACAAGCATATTTAGGATATGAAAAAGAAATAAGAATGATTAAATTAATGGGAATTGATGGTAATAGTGAAATTTTAGAAGTTGGTAGTGGACCAGGTTTTTTCACTAAAATTTTGTTAGATAACTTTAATGAATGTGAAATAACATCATTAGATAATGATGATAAGTTTCTTGAGTTTGCATATAACAATTTAAAGACTAAATATGGTGATAGAGTCACCTTCGTTAAAGATGATATCACTAAAACATCTATACCCGATAATTATTATGACTGTATAATTGCTCGTTTTGTCTTTCAGCATTTAAGCGATCCACTTTCTGCAGCAAAAGAGATATTTAGAATACTTAAGCCTGGAGGGAAGGTAATTATAATAGATGTTGATAGTGAACTTTGGGGGTTAACCTATCCTAAAAACAATTTAATTAAATTTTTAAATGACAGTTTATCTAAAGTACAATCAAACTTAAAAGGTAATAGAGAAATCGGAAGAGTCTTAATAACACTATTAAAATCAATTGGATTTATTAATTTAGATATTGAAGCAGTAGTTAATCATAGTGATATTTTAGGTAAGGATAATTTTAGATACAAAATAAGTAGTGATATGATAAAAGATCCTAGATTGTCAAAGTTGATAACTGAATATAATAATTTCTTTGATTTAAAGTATTCATCAATAATGCTTCTAAAATTATTCTTTTATGCTGAAAAACCATTATATAACTAATATAAAATTAGGCTTTGTTAGAAGCAAATGTTGATATGAAAGTGACTTCATTACTAATTAGCTAGTTTAAGAATTTCTATTATTTCTTTCGTAAATATTAATGGCAATGTTCCCAGTATATACTCCTTTTATATTACACTTTTATCATAGTATAATTACTTAAAGATAAATTTGTATTCTTAGGAGGAGAAATGCTTTGAACTACGCTGAAAATTTAGCAGTATTAGGCTGTGGAGATATAGGTAATTACATTGCAAGATTTGAAGACAACAAAATATACTCTAGCTTTTACTTAAAAGAAAATATTAATAATTTAAAATATATACTAGATAAATCAAAAGTAGAAATGAAAGCATCTCAGATGAGTGTTGGTGGACAATCTTCTATTCTATTACTTTTTAGATTTGCTGAAAGTAATAAATTTATTTATGGACGAATATATAATTTAGAAATCGATTTTCACAGAGAGCATATGGAAATGCTTATGTTTCAAGAGGAATTGCCAATTTGCTTTGTTGATTCTAACAATATCATTATCTCTACTACATTAGTCAAAAATGACTTCAAAAATGATATTAAAAAATATATTATAAAGAGGAAATTTAAATATAAACCTTCCTATGACTTTAAAGATGATGGATGTAAAATAGAAGATTTATGGATGTATATATAGAGAAGTGGAAAAAACCACTTCTTTTTGTTATAATAAAGAGATAATTAATTTTCAAGGTGACGAATATGATAAAACAAATTTTAGTAGAAAAATTTAATAAAGATACTTGTGGCAAAAATGATTTAGGCGGAAAAAGGATATTAGAAAATGAATTAATATCTGATTTAAAGGTAAAATGTGATGATGATTTAATTTATATAGATTCTAAAATTATATCTGAAAATTATTTTAGTGAATATAATTCTAAAATAGAAGTGGATATAAAAAGTAAAGATATATTATCTACTTTTTGTAGCTGTGATGATTATGAAAGAAATGAGCTTCGTAAACATAATTATTGTTGTAAGCATTTGTTTGCAACTTTTTATAAATTCTTAAATGAATTAGATGAATATAATGAAATTAAATCTAAATTAAATAATGATTTTATCCATAAATCTATTTTCAAAAATAAAAAAGACAATATATTAGATTTATTATTAGAAGATGAAAATAAAACAGAAATTAAAATTGAAGTTTATATAAATAAACAAGGTTTTAAAAATAGATTAGCAGCTGAATTTAAAATAGGATTAAAGGGATTATCATCTAATAAGCTATATGTTGTAAAAGATATAAATCAGCTTTTAATAGCTTATTATAATAAAATTCCAGTTAAGTATGGAAAGGATTTTACTTTAGACTTAAAATATCAAAGACTTGGCCTAAAAGAAAAGAAAATACTAGATTTTATAGAAAAAATAAAAGATATGGAATCAGCATCCTCAAATTTTATAAGAAGACAGGATAAATATATAGATGGTAAAACACTTATAATTCCAGATTTTCTTACTAGAGAATTCTTTAATATAATATCAAAGAATAGAGTTTACTTAAATGAGGGCTTTTTTTATAGACCTGTAGAAACTGAAATTATTTTTGATAAACCAAATATAAAAATTTCTTTAAAAGCATTAGAAAATGAATATATTTTAAGCTTAGATGATGGAATTCCTGAAAAGATTGATAAAAAGGGTACAGTATTTTTATATGGAAGTAGTATTTATGTACCTAATTTTGAGTACTGTTATGATATTTCCACTTATTTAAATATTTTTAATAATACTAAAGCTATAGCTATTGATAAAGATGATGAAATTAGAGTTCTATCCAAGCTTTTGCCTAAATTATATACTCTATCAGATGATATAACTATTAATAAAGCTATAAAAAATAAAATTGTAAAAGAAAAGGTTGAGTTTAAATTTTATTTTGACAAAATTAATAAAGATACAACATTAACATTAAAAGTTAAATATGGAGAGCACGAATTTAACATTTTTCACGAATACACAAATAAAATTATATATAGAGATTTAAATAAAGAAAATGAAATATTATCTTGCTTAAGGGCACTTGGTTTTGAATCATCTGGGGATAAATTTTATTTATTACTTGGAGATGAATATTTATTTAAATTCTTTAAATATGATATAGAGAAATTACAAGATATTGGTGAAGTTTTTTATTCAGAGAATTTTAAAATTATAAAACATATAAATAATAAAAATATAGTAGGTCAAATAAAAAGTGGTAAGCTAGATTATTTTGAGTTAAAGTTTAAAATTGATAATATACCAGAAACTGAAGTTAAGGATATTATACTAGCTCTTAGAGATAATCTTAAATACTATAAGCTTAAAAGTGGAGAGTTTTTAGATCTTGAAGAAATTGAACTTAAGAACTTTTTAAAGCTTTTAGATGTACTATCTTTAGAAAATGATATAGATGGAGATACCGTATTATTTAGTAAGAGTAAGAGTCTTTATATAGATAACTTTATTAAAGATAATTCTATTAGATATATTAAGGGTAAAAAAGAATTATCACAAATTCAGAAAAAGATAAAAGACATTAACAAGTTAACTTTTAAAGAACCATTAAATTTAATGGCGGATCTTAGGCCTTATCAAAAGGAAGGGTATAATTGGCTTAAAACTATGGATTACTTAGGATTTGGAGGTATTTTAGGTGATGAAATGGGACTTGGTAAAACAATTCAAGCTATTTCATTTATATTATCTAATTTACCAGCTAAGACACTTATAGTTGCACCAACATCATTAATATATAATTGGAGCAGTGAGATTGAAAAATTTGCCCCAACTATAAAATATGCCATTATAAATGGATCTAAAGATGAGAGAATTAATATATTAGGAAATATTGAAAATTATGATGTATTAATTACTACCTATAATCTAATAAAAAGAGATATAGAAGAATATGAAAAAATACAATTTGATTATTGCTTTATAGATGAAGCTCAATATATTAAAAACTGTTCTTCTCAAAATGCAGTAGCTATGAAAAAAATTAAAGCTATTAGAAAGTTTGCATTAACAGGTACTCCTGTAGAAAATTCATTAATGGAGCTATGGTCAATTTTTGATTTTATAATGCCAGGATACTTATTTGATGAAAAGCGATTTAGTGTAAGATATCATAAAAAGCTAAATGAATCTGAAGAAGTATTAAAAGAATTAAATATGCTTACAAAACCTTTTATATTGAGAAGATATAAAAAAGATGTAATAAAAGAACTTCCTCTAAAAATAGAGAAAAAACTTTTAGTATCTATGTCAGAGGAGCAAGAAAAGATATATTCTATTTATGCTAATCATGCTAAAAGCTTAATTGAAAAGAAAGTTAAGGGTGATGACTTGAAAACCAGCAAAATAGAAATTCTATCCTATATAACTAAGTTAAGACAAATATGTCTTGATCCATCTGTTTTAATTAATGATTATCTTGGTACTAGTGGTAAAATAGATGCACTTATTGAAATTTTAAATCAAGGAATAGAAGAGGGGCATAAAATATTAGTCTTTTCACAATTTACATCAGTCTTAAAAAATATTGCTACTAGGTTTAATTCTGAAAACATATTGTATAGCTATTTAGATGGATCTATACCAGCAGAAAAGAGATTAGAATTAGTAAATGAATTTAATGAAGGTAATAATTCTGTATTCTTAATAAGTTTAAAGGCAGGAGGAACTGGTTTAAACTTAACATCAGCAGATATAGTGATACACTTTGATCCTTGGTGGAATCCTGCTGTAGAGGATCAAGCCACAGATAGAGCACATAGATTTGGGCAAACTAATATTGTTGAGGTAATTAAGCTAATATCTAAAAATTCAATAGAAGAAAAAATAGTAGATCTTCAAGATGAAAAAAGAAAACTAATAGAAAGAATAATTGATAATGAAAATGATATAACGAGTATTAATACTTTAAGCGAGGAAGATATATTAAATCTTTTTTCAATTAACTAGTAGCTATGTATGATACTTATTAAGAATTTTATACAAATACTTATTATATAAGAATTATGAAAATATCGCATTATTTCAAGATGAATATGCGATATTTTTTATTTTATAACTTTAAAGCCTTAAGAGATACTAATGAAATGTAACCTTCTAAAGTAAGCTTTTTATTAATAATATAACATATAATTATCCATTATAAGTTTTCACTTCTAGTTTTACTAATATTTCTATAGGTTATTATGCATTAACTATGGTTAACATATTATTGTAAAAGAAAACAATATATAAAGGAGGTGGAATACATGGCAAACTATAATAGAAGTTTAGTACCAGAAGCAAAAAATGGTTTAAGCAGATTAAAAAATGAAGTTGCATCTGAAGTTGGATTAAACAATTATGAAAACACAGATAAAGGAAACCTTACTTCAAAGCAAAACGGAAGTGTTGGCGGAGAAATGGTTAAAAGAATGGTAGAACAATACGAAAACCAAATCAAATAATTATAAATGATAATTATTAAAAATTAGAGATAATAAACTTATATAATAAAGAAATAAAAAAGATAAAGCTTTCTAATAAAAGTTTTACTAGTACTATAAAATAAAAAGCATTTACATTAGTAAGTGCTTTTTATTTTATAAATATTATCGAAAATTTAAGAAAATTAAATATATATGCCGAATTTAACAAACAATTAACAATGAATTAACAATCATTTAATAAAAACTCTCTATATTAATTCTTATTAAGATAAATATTTTAAATCATTTTAATAGTAAATAATAATTTATAATAACCAGCAGGAAATAATATTAAGTTTTGGGGGATAATGATGAAAATAGTAAAAAAGATTACTGTTGTTTCTGAGGCAACAGGAGGCAAAATAATTGATAAATATATATGTAATAAATGTAGTAAGGTAGTAAAAAGAGTACCTAGGGTTGAGACAGAAAGAGAACTTAAGTACTCTAGATTAATTTATTGTATTTGTAATGAATGTAGTAAATAATTTAGTTTATGATAAAGATTTAATTATTTATAAGTAGTATTGCAGTGACTGCTTATTAACTAAATTTCATAATTATAAGTAAGGGGAGAGGTTATGGATTTATATCACTATACAGATGTTCATGGGTTAGAAAATATATTAAAAAGCAGAAAAATAAGATTTACTTCTTTAAAATATGTAGATTGTAAAAGCGAAAATTTATCTAGCAACTTATTTGATTATGGATCTAATATTTTTGTTTCATGTTTTACAATAAAAAATGAAGAAAGTGTAGAGCTTTGGAATACAAACAGCGAATATGGACAAGGAGTACGATTAAAATTTCAAAAAGATTTAATTAATGGATTTACAAAGAAATATAAAAGAGAAGATATAAAATATATAGTTCATGGAGATGGAAAAATATATAAAGTTGAGTATACAAATGATCAAGAAAAAATATATCCTAAAATTTTTCAAAAGAATAATATAGGTAAGGGAGTATTTCTCCAAAATATAGGAAAATATAAAAACTTATCTTATAAGCTTGAAGAAGAGTGGAGATATAAATTAATAGTTTGTAGTTACTTAGAAAGAAATAATGGTAACTACTGTATGCTAGAAAAAGTACCTATTGATCACTATGATGTAGATATAAACAAAGAAGCTTTATATAATATGGAGGTAACCATAGGATACAATGTAAACATAAAGGAGAAAGATAGAATCTGTAAATTGATTAATGAATATAATAATGAAAATTTTGCTCAAATAATTTGTAAAGAAAGTGTATTAAAATAATTAGATTATTTTTCAGCAAAGAGTCAACAGTTTTTTGGATGTCTAATTCTGTAATATCACTTAATTCCTTATTATCTAATGAATTAAATGTTCTAGGCACTAGATTATATGTTTTACAATTACTAGACATAAAGTTCTTAGGGGTTGTACTAATTTGAATATTAATGAGTAGAGGATCAATTTTTATACATGATTTATTAGTAAAAATAACAAATATAAAAACAAAGTAGCATTTGGGAGTAATTGTCCTAGGTGCTACTTTTTTTATAAGAGTTTTTATTTATACTATTAATGATGACTATTATAACTTGCTTTAGAATAAGTTGTTAGTTTTTTTGTGAACTAATCATGGAATCCTTACTAATGTTAGTTATTTTGTTTTTCATAAACATATGACACGTTACATAAAAAAAATAATATAATATATTATCCTTGAATTATAGTAAGGTGAGTAACAAAAGAATAATAGAGGCACAAAGGAGATAATCAAATGAAAAATCAAATTTATGACTATATAATTGTAGGGGCTGGTACAGCAGGTGCTACTATTGCAAAAACCCTTACAGATAACAGAGAAAATTCAGTATTGGTTTTAGAAGCAGGAGAAAATAATGATAATGATGAACCAATTCGTAACTCTACCTTTGCACCTGTACTACAAAGTCTCTTTTTCCCACAATACTTTTGGCAGGGTCAAGGAGTACCTCAAGACGAGCTCAATAATAGAACATTCCCTTGGACCACAGGAAGGTTATTAGGAGGTGCTTCTTCAGTTAACCGTCAACTATGGGTAAGACCTACAACTGCAGTAATAAAAAAATGACAAGGGCTACTTGGTCCACTTTGGTCTCCAGAAGAGGTAATTGAAAGATTCAAAGAATTAGAAAAATACAATGGACGTACAAATAATCCTGAGGCTCGTGGCTTCAGAGGGCCTATAGATGTTAGACAAGCTCCTGTTAATCCGACTAGAATGGCTCAAAAACTTGCTTTGGCTATTGAAAGAGCAACAGGCTTTGAAGAAATACTAGATTACAACAATCCGGATACACCAATAGGGCCGTATACGCGTAATCAATACACTCAAGAACCGGATGGCACTCGTGAAAGCTCTTCAACTGCATTCCTTTCAAGAAAAATAGTAGATAAAGAAGGCTGCGGAGTAAATGGAAGAAATTTAATGTTGCTGACTAAATCTACTGCTCTTAATATAATTTTTTGTGATAATATTGCTATTGGCGTTGATTTTCTAAGAGAGGGTCTCTACTTTAGCGCATTTGCAAGAAAGAAAGTTATAGTATGCGCAGGTGCTATTAAAAGTCCTAAGCTGTTAATGCTATCAGGAATCGGTCCAGCAAATGAACTTAGAGCAAAAGGAATTTCTGTTATATTCGATAATCAAAATGTTGGTAAAAACCTTGCTAATCACTCCATAATAGCTGCTATATTTTCTACTAATCCGAATGATAAACCAGTACCACCTGATGATCCAAATGCTCATTTGATAGCAGGAGCTTTCTTACCAAATCCAGCGCCAGGATCAAATCCAAAGTTGAGAGCGGTACAGATAGAACCATTTTTCTCCAACAATACTTTAATTGTAGGAATATCTCCTATACAACCTAAGAGCCGTGGCTTTGAAATGATACAGGCAAATGATCCACTTAAAATTGAACTTGGAGATGAAGAATTCTTAGAAAATGAGGATGACATGAAATTATTAAAAGATACTTTTAAAGTGTATGTTAAAAACATTGCAGCTAATCTTAGAGCTATTGATCCTAGGTATCAACTTCTTTCACCAACACTTGATGTAATTAATTATGATACAAAACTTAAAAACTTTATCAGACAAAATCTAAGTTTGACGTTCCATGAGGAGAGTACGCTTAGAATGGCACGTTCTGCTTCGGATGGTGTTGTAAATTTCAAAGGAGAAGTTTTTGGTGTTAATAATTTGGTTGTTGCTGATAATTCAATAATCCCATTTGTTGCAGATGGTAACACTTCTGCACCAGCATATCTTATAGGACTAACAATTGCCCAACAATTATTGAAAGAGGATAACACAAATCAAAATAAATGCTAATAATATAGAATAGGAATCCGCCAAGAATTTAGGTGGATTTCCCTTTTTCTTTATATAAATTAAATAAAAAGTAAACAGAAGCTTGAAGAGATCAATAATGAGTATTAAAATTAATTTGTTATAAAAATATAAATACATACATATGATGTGAGGTTGAAAATGAAAATACGAAAACCAGGTTACTTTGATGAATTTAAATGTATAGCTTCTGAATGTGAAGATACTTGTTGTGCTGGATGGGGAATAGTTATAGATGAAGAAACTCATAAGCGTTATTTATCTGTAGAAGGTAAATTTGGAGATGAATTAAGAAGTAAAATACTTAATGAAGATGGAGAAAATATTTTTGCTTTACAAGGAGATAGATGTTCATTTTTAAACGAAAATAATTTCTGTGATATATATAATGAACTAGGAGCAGATAGTCTTTGCTATACATGTAGACAATATCCACGTTACCTAGAGGAATTTGGTAACTTACGTGAAATTGGAATATCTTTATCCTGTCCTGAAGCTGCAAGAATAATACTAAGAACAACTAAAAAAGTTGAATTTGAATTAACAGAAAATGCTGAAGAAGTTAATAGCTACAATGATATAAATCCAATGGTTTATATTAATCTTATGCAGTGTAGAAAAATAGTTTTTGATATTTTACAAAATAGAAATTTAGATTTAAAAATTAGAGGCTCCTTAGTACTTATTTTTGTAAATGAAATTCAAGAGAAGATAGATTTAAATGATATACAATCAATTAAAACTGTTAAGGATAAATATTTAGATAACGACTTTATTAATGAAACTATCAATAAACTTGAAAAATTTAAAGAAAAGAGAAATGAAAAATATCTTAATATAAATGAAGTTATTAAAGTCTTTAGAGATTTAAAACATATAAAACCTAATGATATTTTAGGCTTAGAAGATGCATTAAGATACTTTTGGCAAAATGAAGATGATAAAGCTATTTATTTAGATATTCATAAAAGCTTTAATGAATATTATAAGGGTAAAAGCTATCACTTTGAACAAATCTTAGTTTATTTTGTATTTAGATACTTTATGAAGGCTGTTTTTGACTATGATGCTTTAGCTAAAATTAAAATCGCATTAGTAAGTTATATAATGATTAAAGAATTATGTGTAGTAAGGTATTTAGAAAATAAAGATTTTACAGAAACAGATATGGTTGATATAGCACATACTTATTCTAAGGATGTAGAGCATTTAGAAGAAAATATTGAAACATTAGAAGAGTTATTTGAAACAAATGATGTGTTTAGTATTAAAGAATTATTAGCTATTTTAATGAATTAATAAGGTTATTTTGCTTTTTAACTTATGACTTTTTATTGTTGTAACTTTATAGTATAATAGTCATAAAACCTTATATTTACAGGTTTGTACTTAAATTTATGTTTGTGAGGTATAAAAAAATATGTTAACTCCAATGATGAGACAATATTTTGAGATAAAAGAAAATTATAAAGACTGTATTTTATTTTTTAGATTAGGTGACTTTTATGAAATGTTCTTTGAAGATGCTAAAATAGCTTCTAGAGAACTAGAATTGGTTTTAACTGGAAGAGACTGTGGCCTTGAAGAGAGAGCACCTATGTGCGGAATACCATTTCATGCAGCTTCATCTTATATAGCAAGACTTGTTAATAAGGGATATAAAGTAGCTATTGGTGAGCAAGTTGAAGATGTTTCAGTTGCTAAAGGAATAGTTAAAAGAGATGTTATAAAGGTTATAACTCCTGGTACATATATAGAAAACACTGAAGACAGTGAGTATAAAAATACTTATTTAATGTGCATAGTTGAAGATGCTGGATATTACGGGTTAGCCTCTTCTGATATATCTACTGGAGAATTTAAGGTAACTAGTTTTACAGCAATAAAAGCAAGTTTATTAGATGAAATAACTAAAATTGCTCCAAAAGAAATAATTGTAGATATAAACATAAGTGAGGAATTATTATCAGAAATAACCTCTATATCTTCTGCATTAATTACTAAGAGAGATCTAAGTAAAAGTATTTGTTCTGAAAAAGAACTTCTAGAGCAGTTTTCAGAAGTATGTGTAGCTAACTTAAATGATTTATCTAAAACTGTTTCTAAAGCTTTATTAAAATATATTTATGATACTCAAAAGATGACATTAACTAATATAAATTTATTAGAGTATTATGACATAATTAACTATATGACTATAGATGGTAACTCAAGAAGAAATTTAGAGCTTACTGAAAACTTAAAGGAAAAATCTAAAAAAGGTAGCTTAATTTGGGTATTAGATAAAACTTCTACTTCTATGGGAGGAAGAGCCATAAGAAAGTGGATTGAAGAGCCTCTTATAATAAAATCTGAAATAGAAAAAAGATTAGAAGGTGTAGAAGAGCTTTATAATAATGCATATTTTAATGAAGATTTAAGAGCTCTACTTAAAGAGATTTATGATGTAGAAAGAATTGTAGGTAAAATTTCTAATAAAAATGCCAATGCTAAAGATTTAGTTTCTCTTAGATGTTCTCTTGAAAAACTACCAGGAATAAAGAAACATTTATCTTCAGCTAATTCATGTATTTTAAAGGAATGGTATAAAGAATTAGATGAGTTAACTGATATTAAGGAACTTTTATCTAAATCTATTTTAGATGATCCATCTATTGCCTTAAAAGAAGGTAACATAATTAGAGATGGATATAATGAAGAAGTAGATAGTTTAAGAACGGCTAAGCTTCATGGTAAGGAATGGATAGCTGCATTAGAAAATAGGGAAAGAGACTTTACAGGAATAAGATCACTAAAGGTAGGTTATAATAAAGTATTTGGTTATTATATAGAAATATCAAGAGCAAATTATAGCTCAATTCCTGAAGGTAGATATATAAGAAAGCAAACTTTAGCTAACGCTGAAAGATTTATAACTCAAGAATTAAAAGAAATGGAAGATAAAATCTTAGGAGCTGAAGAAAAATTAGTATCTTTAGAATATGATTTATTTATATCTGTAAGAGAATCTATAGAAAAGGAAATTGCAAGACTTAAAAAAAGTGCTAGAATTATTGGAAATTTAGATGCCTTATCTACTTTATCTATAATAGCCGTAGAAAATGATTATATTAAGCCTAATGTAAATGAAGATGGTATTATAGAAATAACTGAAGGTAGACACCCAGTAGTAGAAAAAGTTATTGGGAAAGGTGAATTTGTTTCTAATGACACAACCTTAAATTCAGATGATAATAGATTACTACTTATTACTGGTCCTAATATGGCAGGTAAGTCTACATATATGAGGCAAGTTGCATTAATAACTCTTATGGCTCAAATAGGTTCCTTTGTTCCAGCTAAGGCTGCTAACATTTCTATATGTGATAAGATATTTACAAGGATAGGTGCTTCAGATGACTTAGCAGGGGGAAAATCTACCTTCATGGTTGAAATGTGGGAAGTATCTAACATACTAAAAAATGCTACATCTAAAAGCTTAGTATTACTAGATGAAGTTGGAAGAGGAACTTCAACTTATGATGGGCTAAGTATAGCTTGGTCAGTAATAGAATATATATCTAAAAATAATGATCTTAAATGCAAGACTCTTTTTGCAACTCATTATCACGAATTAACAAAGCTAGAAGGCGTTATTGAAGGTGTTAAAAATTATTCTGTTGCTGTTAGTGAAATTGATGATACTATAATATTCTTAAGAAAGATAGTAGAAGGTGGCGCAGACCAATCCTATGGAATAGAAGTTGCAAAGCTTGCTGGATTACCAAATGAAGTTATCAATAGAGCTAAAGAAATATTATCTTCACTAGAAAGCTCTTCAGAAAATAATTCATTAGATATTACTTCAATTAAAGAAGTTGCAACTGATAAGGATGAAGATAATAAGTCTATTAATAATACAAAGGCAGTAGAAATTTCAGAAGTTAATTCTTCTAATAATATTAAAGAAAATTCTATAGAAAAAGAATTAGAGCCTATAAATAATAATGTATTGGAAGATACTAATATAAAGAAAGAATCTAAAAATAAAAAGAATTTTAATGATGAAATAAATGATTATCAAATAGATTTTACTATGATAGAAAAAGATAATTTAATTAATTCAATTGCTGATATAGATGTTATGGCTTTAACTCCTATGGATGCAATGAATACATTATACAAGTTAACACTTGAAGCTAAGAGGGTAAAGTAATTGAGGTGAATATATGAAAAGAATAAATCTATTAGATGAACATACCTCTAATAAAATAGCAGCTGGAGAAGTGGTTGAACGCCCTTCTTCAGTTGTTAAAGAATTAGTAGAAAACTCAATAGATGCAGATGCTAAAAATATCACCGTCGAAATAGAAGAAGGTGGTATTTCTTTAATAAGAATTATAGATGATGGTAATGGAATACATAAGGATGATATTAAAAAGGCTTTTATGCCTCATGCAACCTCTAAGATTCAAAATGTAGAGGATATATATTCTATTATGACATTAGGCTTTAGAGGGGAAGCATTGGCCTCTGTAGCATCTATATCAAAAGTACTTTTAAGGAGTAAAATGGATGGAGATGATTTCGGTTCTGAAATTTCAATAGAAGGTGGTGAAATACTTTCTGTAAATGAAACAGGAACTAATAAGGGAACAATAATAGAAGTTAGAGATTTATTTTATAATGTACCCGCTAGAAGAAAGTTTTTAAAATCTACTTCAAGGGAAGGTGCATTAATAAGTGATATAATTTCAAGGATTGCATTATCAAATCCTAATATATCAATAAAATTTTATAATAACGGTAAAAAAGTACTACATACCTATGGAACAGGTAACCTTAAGGATGTTATTAGAACTGTATATGGAAAGTCTATAAGTGAGAATTTAATATACTTTGAAAGTGCAGAAGATGCAATTCATTTATATGGATATATAGGTAAAGAAGAAATAGCTAGAGGTTCTAGAAATAATCAAAGCATATTTGTAAATGGTAGATATATAAAGAATAAAACTATAGTTGCTGCTATGGAAAATGCATTTAAATCTTTTGCTACTGTAAATAAATTTCCTTTCTTTGTGTTATTCCTTGAAGTATATCCTGAGTTTGTAGATGTTAATATACATCCAACTAAGGCTGAAATTAAATTTAAAGAGGATAGAGGAATATTTAAAAAGGTATTTGATGCAGTTCATAAAGCTTTTAGAAGTGAAGTCTTTAATGATTTTTATATTCCTGAAGAAGAAAAAGAGCAAAAGGATGAGGTACCTACTGAAGTAGTAGAAGAAATTTCATTCAATATAAATTTAAATGATACTTATTCAGGCAACTTACCTTTATCGCAATATGATGATATTAATAATAAGAGTAAGGAAAATGAATTAAGCAGTAATATACAAGGAATTTCTTATGATGATTTAAGAAGAGAAGAAGAGCTTTATAATAATCTTAAAAATCTAAAAGAGCTTGGTAAATTAGATATTAAGATGCCTAATAATTTAAATAATGAAGATAATAGTAATAGCAATAAATATAATCCTATAGACTATGATTCAAATAATGTAGTACGTGAAGATAAAAGAGAATTTGCAAATAATGAAATAAATGAAGAAGTATCAATTATTAAGGAAAACATAAATAATTCAGAAATTAGAAATGCAAAATTCCCTAATTTAAAGATAATAGGACAGTTTAATAAAACATATATATTAGCAGAATATGATGAAGTTTTATATATGATAGATCAGCATGCTGCTCATGAAAAGATTCTTTTTGAAAAGTACTTAAAGAGCATAGAAGAGGGTGATATAGTAGTACAACAACTTCTAGTACCAACCTTAATAGATCTAACTAATGATGACTTTTGTTATTATGAAGAAAACTCTAATATATTTACTATGGCAGGATTTAATGTAGAAAGCTTTGGTGGAAATACAATAGCAATTAAAGAAGTACCATACTTCTTAGGTAAACTAGATCCAAGAAATTTATTTATAAATATCTTAGATAATATAAAATCATTAGGTAGTGGAAAGACAACAGAAGTAAAATACAATAGAATTGCAACACTTGCATGTAAAGCTGCTGTTAAAGCTAATGATTACTTAAATCACGTAGAGATGGAAAAACTTATAAATGATTTAAGATATATAGATGACCCATTCCATTGTCCTCATGGTAGACCTGTAATAATAAAGTTTACAAACTACGAATTGGATAAAAAATTTAGGAGAATTGTATAAAAGGAGTAACAATGAAAGACAGAGTTTTAGTTATAGCAGGTCCAACAGCAGTTGGAAAAACAGATCTATCTATAAAGTTAGCAAAAGAATTAAATGGGGAAATAGTTTCTACTGATTCAATGCAAATATATAAGTATATGGATATTGGCTCTGCTAAAATTACTAAAGAAGAAATGTGTGATGTTAAGCATCATATGATAGATGTAGTAGATCCTAGTATACCATTTTCCGTTGCTGATTATAAAGAAATGGCACAAAAGTGTATAGATGATATTTTATCTAGAGGAAAGCTTCCAATATTAGCTGGTGGTACAGGGTTATATATAAATGCTTTAACTTGTAATATGAATTTTACAGAAGCAGAAAATGATTTAGAGTACAGAAATGAATTAGAAAAGCTTGCAGAAAGCTATGGAAATGAATATATCCATAATATGCTTAAAGAAATAGATCCTATAAGTTACAAAGAAATTCATTATAATAACAAAAAAAGAGTAATTAGAGCTTTAGAAGTATATAAATTAACTAAGAAACCTTTTAGTTCCTTTAATGCAGGCGAAGAGTTTTATAACGGACCTTATGATGTAAATTATTATGTACTTAATATGGATAGAGAAAAACTTTATAATAGAATAAACCTAAGAGTAGACATAATGATGGAAAGAGGTCTACTTGATGAGTGTATAAAATTAAAGGAAATGGGGTATAATTCATCTGTACAGTCAATGCAAGGAATAGGATATAAAGAGATATTTTATTATTTAGAACATAAAATATCATTAAATGAGGCTGTTGAAATGATTAAACAAGGATCAAGAAATTATGCTAAGAGACAATTAACTTGGTTTAGAAGAGATCCTAGGTCAATATTCTTAGATAAGGATATTATTACTGAAGATGATATATTTAAAAAAATAGTTAATGATTTATTACTATAAAATATATAATTTTATTATATAAAAATCATATGGAGGTGATTTAATTGACTAAGCAACCTAACAACTTACAAGATATATTTTTAAATGGAGCAAGAAAAAATAAAATTTCCGTTATTATATATTTAACTAATGGATTTCAATTGAAAGGGTATGTAAAAGGCTTTGATAGTTTCACGGTTGTACTAGATTCAGATGGAAAACAAATGTTAGTATATAAACATGCTATAACAACTATTACCCCTCTAAAACCAATATTATTTAATAATGAAGAAGAGTAGGCAAATAATGCCTACTTTTTATTATTCTGCTTTGAAAATATATTAAAATATGATAATATTTAATTTATCTGATATATATAGTTTATACATAATTACTTAGAAGGGAGAGTTTACATATTATTAATAAATATGTAATGATACATTATGTTAAGAGAAACAGAAGAATTAATGATGAAAAATTATAATTTTAAACAAAAGACTTTTGAATTGTATAAAGAGGCTTTAAAAGACGTTGAAGAGGTTTTTGGATCTTATGATGAAATAAGAGAATACAATCAATTAAAGGTGTTAAAGGCTTTCCAAGATGAAAGGATTAGTGATTCACACTTTACAAATTCATCTGGTTATGGCTATGACGATATAGGAAGAGATTCCTTAGATAAAGTTTATGCAAGAGTATTTAATACTGAAAGTGCATTAGTTAGACCTCACTTTGTTAATGGTACACATGCCATAGGCTGTGCTTTAATGGGAAACCTAAGAACTGGAGATACAATGGTATGTATTTCAGGAGCACCTTATGATACATTACATAACATAATAGGAATAAGTGGTAAAGAAAATATAGGTTCTCTTAGAGAATATGGAGTTAACTACAAACAAGTTGATTTAAAAGATGGTAAATTTGATTTTGATAAAATAAAAGAAGTGCTATCTACTGATTCTTCAATAAAGCTTGTACATATTCAAAGAAGTACTGGTTATGGATGGAGAAATTCATTTCTAGTAAGTGAGCTTGGTGAAGTTATTAACTTTGTAAAAAGCATAAGAGAAGATATAGTAGTTTTTGTTGACAACTGTTATGGAGAGTTTATAGATACTATAGAACCTACAGATGTTGGAGCTGATTTAATTTCAGGCTCTCTTATAAAGAATATAGGTGGGGGAATAGCACCAACCGGAGGATATATAGCTGGTAAAAAGCCTTATGTTGAACAAGCTAGCTTTAGATTAACTACACCAGGAATAGGAGGAGAGTGTGGCTCAACATTTGGAGTTATGAGACAATTCTATCAAGGCTTATTCTTAGCTCCTCATATAGCCATGGAAGCTGTTAAAGGCGCTGTATTTTGTTCAAGAATAATGGAGCTTGCAGGTTTTGATGTTCTTCCTAAATATAATGAAAAAAGAAGTGATATTATTCAAGCTATTAAGTTTGGAAATAAAGAAAATCTAATCAAATTCTGTAAGGGAATACAAAAAGGTTCTCCAATAGATTCATTTGTTGAATGTGAACCTTGGGCTATGCCTGGTTATAATGATGAGGTTATAATGGCAGCAGGAGCCTTTATACAAGGATCTTCTATTGAATTATCTGCTGATGCTCCAATAAGAGAGCCTTATATTGCATACCTTCAAGGTGGACTTACTTTTGATCATGCTAAGATAGGTATTTTAATCTCTTTAAATAATATAGTATAATAGTAAGAAAGTAATATATAACTAAAAAACACCATTAGCTTTTGTATAAAATAGCTAGTGGTGTTTTTTATTATTCATCTATATGAAAAATCATTTCTTTAATATATTCTATATCTATATTTTTATCTTTATCTTTTAAAGTTTTTTTAGCTTCACTATCGTTTATATTTTCTAGTATCTGATAACAGTATTCATCTTCATACTCTGAATCATTTTCTTTATCTAAATCAACACATATTTCTGTTACACTAATATTTGAATCAATATATTCAAATGGAGTTACAATTAACTCTTCACCAATAGAGTCATCTATACTAATTAATATTGAAAATATTAAATCTGGAACAGATATAATTGCACAGGAAGAAGCAATGGCATATATATAAATATTAAACTCTAGTATATAGCTAACTATAGTTGGTATAAAACCTAATAGTATAAAAGGAAGTATTAATGATAATATTAGTCTAACTTTTTTTATAGGTTTATTAGAAAAAACATAAATATTCATATTTAAAGGATTAAATTCTAATTTAACAACATTCTTTTTAAATGCATTTGGAAATAATATTGCTTTTAAGAAAGCATAAGGAATTTCTAATATAAAGTATAACACAACTAATAGTACTAAGAATTTAATACCTACTTTTATAAAATCATCACCAAGGTAAAATAAACTATAGCCTAATCCAAAAGCGTATATAGAAGCCACGATAACTTTCATAAGTAATACTATAGAAAAAAAGTCTTTTTTAATAATATACCCTTTGCTATCTTCATTTATAAAATAATCATTTGTCTTACTATCTTTTTTTAAAAGAGAAAACTTCAAAATTACACCTCCTAAAATAGTAATAAAAAAATAAGAGTCATACAATATTGTATGACTCTTATTTTTTAATATGCTCTAAATAAACCAACTAATTTACCTAAAATAGAACAGTCTTCAACAATAATTGGGGATAAGCTATCATTTTCAGGTTGAAGTCTTATATGATCTTTTTCTTTATAAAAGGTTTTTATAGTCGCATCATTTTCAATTAATGCTACAACTACATCTCCGTTTTTAGCAGTTTGAGATTTTTCTATAATTGCATAATCTCCATCATGAATACCTATATTAATCATGCTGTTTCCTGTTACTCTTAACATAAATAATTCTTCATTATGCTTTATATAATCCATTGGAATAGGAAAAGTATCCTCTATATTTTCAGTTGCTAGAATAGGAGTTCCTGCAGTAACTCTCCCTACTAAAGGAATGTTTAGCATTTCTTTTTTTACATTAGAAGTTTCCAAAATTTCTAATGCTCTAGGTTTGGTTGGATCTCTTCTTATTAATCCCTTTTTTTCTAATCTTTTTAAATGGCCGTGAACAGTTGATGTAGATCTTAAATTAACAGCGTCACAAATTTCTCTAACTGAAGGTGGGTAACCTTTATTCTCAGTATATATTTTTAAGAACTCATAAATTTCTAATTGTTTATCTTTTATTTCGTTCATTTTAACACCTCACTCTATTATTAACATTATAGCATAAAGTTTAGTTTATATCAAACTTATGTTCTGGAAACTAGAGTTCTTTCCATTGATGTTTGATTATGTAATATATATTTGATATAATATAATTTGTTTTAATTTTATAAACATAGGTGGTGTAGTGATGGATATTAAGAAATATAAAGAAGATGATTATTGTGATATATATCCTAATAGAATCTGTGATAATTGCGGTGATTGCTTAGAAGAAGAAGGTATAGATGTAAGAGCTATAAAAATAGAGGATATAGCAAAAACTGTTGAAGAAAATGAATATCTAGAAAATGAATATAAAAAAATGCTAGAAGCATTAAAAGAAGAAGAATTATTATCTAAGGAAAATGAATTAAAAGAAGAGTATTCACTAGAAAATGAATCTTCAGAATATGTAGATGCATTTGATCATATTGAATATATTGATGATTTAGAATTATTTGAAGAAGATTCATTAGAAGAGCTTACAGAAGAAGTTTTTCCGGGAGTTAGAAAGTTAAAAGGGAAGTTTTAATAACTTTAATATAAATGGTTAAGATATAAAGATATCTTAACCATTTATATTTTAGATAAAGGATTTGATTTTACTGCATCTCTTAGGATTTCTTCATCTACATGAGTATAGATTTGAGTGGTAGATATATTTTCATGTCCTAATATACTTTGTAAGCTTCTTATATCTACATTTCCATGCTTGTACATTAATGTAGCAGCTGTATGCCTTAATTTATGAGGAGTATATTTATTATCAACTAATCCTAAATTAGTTATATGTTTCTTAACTAACAATTCAACAGTTCTTTTATTTATAGGTTTAAAGCGGGAGGAGAGTAGTAGATACTCTTTATCTTCATTTGTGCATTTAGAACTATCTCTTACAGATAAATAATTATTAATAACTTTTAAGCAAGCTTCATTTAAATAAACAGTTCGTTCTTTATTACCTTTGCCTATTATAGTTAAAGTATCACCTTTAATTTTATCTATTTTAATGCTACAAAGCTCTGATAAACGCATACCACAATTTAAGAACAATGTTAAAATACAATAATCCCTATAATAATTTTTATTTTCCTTATCCAATGAATTTAGTAAATTTAAGCTTTCATCTAAAGTCAAATAAATAGGATGCCTTTTACTTATTTTAGGAGACTCTAATTCTAAAGTGGGATTATCATCTATTATTTTTGCTTTACCATGAAGAAATTTAAAATAAGATTTTAAAGTAGCGACCTTTCTAGCTCTTGCATAATTTCCGTTTTCTCTTTGTTTTTCAGCAAAAGATAAAAAAGCATATATATCTGTTAATTTTATATTTTTAATAAAGAAATTATCTATATCTCTAATATCTATTTCTGAGAATTCTAAAGAGTCATCTTTAATAAGTCCTTTATATATCTTTAAAAACCTAAAGAACATTGTTAAATCTATCTCATATCCTTTTATAGTATTAGGGGATTTCCCTTTAATAGTTTCTAGATAATTCAAAAAATCTATAACTGATTCTGGTAAGTTTCTAATTTCAACTTGTTGAATTCCATACTTATTTATAATAGAATTATTGTTCAAATTCAATTTATCGACAGAATTCAACTCCATACTCATCTTGGAATTTTTCTTATATATCTTTTGAGCTTTTTTTATACTTCGATTTATACCAAGCTCTTTAAGCCAAATTTGAACATTTCTAACTCCAGTATCATAAATTTCTGCTAGCTGTGAAGTTGATAATTTGTGTATTTCAGCAAGTTTAAATAGATCTTCAATTATATATTCATATCCACGTTCGACACCTAAATCGTAGTAATTGGAATAAACTGAATGAAGTTTTTTCTTATCTTTACTTGATAGTTCTACAACTAAAAGATTTTTTACGTCGTTAGTATATAAAAAATCTTTATACTTATATGTTTTCGTTCGTCCTGTAGACATTTTTTCACCTCCAAAATCGTTGTAAAGCCTTGATTTTATTATATCATAGCGTTTTTAAAGTTACAATAGTACGAAATATAATAAATGTATATTTAGCGAAATAAAATTAGCTGTTTTTTAAGGTGTTTTTATAATATTTTTATTAATTAAGCTATCTTAATGTTTAAATTTATATATACCCTCTGTATCTCTTTATATAAATTTAAAATAACGACATGATTTTACCTAGTATAAACTTAATAAATTTATTTGTCTTTATTTATAGCAAAAATGAATTTATTAAATATTTTTAGCTTATTTTGCTATACATAATTATTGAATAATTATATTCACATTTTTATCCACTTGGTGTTATCAATTATTAATTTATTAATTTCAATAATAAAATAAACATATTAAACATTATGTAAACTAATTTAATAAACAATGCTTTTATTTAGCATTGTTTAAATTATTACATCTTTATAATTATTATCATTAAAATTATCTATATTAATATTATATTCTGTAGTTTCCTTTGATTTTAATATATACTTCCACATTCTTTTATCATAACCATTTATAACTACATTATTATTACCAATATCTCTTATAGAAAATTTTTGGGATACGCTTTTCAGATTCCAAAGTTTTATTTTTGGAGTATTTAATCCTAGACTTAACCATTTTTCATTAAACCTTCCATAACTATTTAAATCTAAATCTTCGCTACTACTATATATATAAATTATAGACTTAGGAATTTCTTCATTTTTAAAATTCTTTTTAACTATAGTAAATAACAACAAGTCTAATGCTGAAGATAGATCAATATTATAATTAATGCAGGAATCTAAAATTATTTTTATATCTTCAACAATATTCAATCCTGTTACTTTATTGAATTTAGGATTGTTTTTAAAGGACATATAGTAATTTTTAAAGCTGTTTAAATTCATTTTATTATATAGGAGTATTGTTGTAATTAAAATTTCAAAATATCTACTATCTCTTTTCAACACTTCTGTTTCTATGGCGTTTATTACTAATGTATCTTCAATATTATCTTCACAGCTTTTATATGCTTGTATAATATATTGCCAATTTTTTATATACATATCTTCTGTACTGTTCATCTCCAAGTTGTTAAAGTTTTTTATAATATCAGAGACTATATTTTCTGGATTCTTAAATGGAAAATTACTATTAATATTTCTTTTTATATATTTCTCGAAGTTTTCTTTATCTCTTTTAATAAAAGCTTTTCTGTATTTAATAATATTTAACCTTGTTAAGTTTTTATAATTTATATTTAAGTAATCTTTTCTACTTAGATCT
This sequence comes from Clostridium sp. LS3, assembly GCF_055330225.1. Lineage (NCBI taxonomy): Bacteria > Bacillati > Bacillota > Clostridia > Eubacteriales > Clostridiaceae > Clostridium > Clostridium sp. LS3. The sequence continues at coordinate 1,950,863 of NZ_CM143921.1, read as the reverse complement.
CTTTCTACTATACCAATTTTTCCTCTTAGACTAGATAAGAGTTTTCTATATTCCTTTTGAGAGTATCCCAATAATTTTCTAGTCTTCTTGCCTAAAATTATAGACTCTTTAGATGATGTGTTTTCAGATTTTAACCATTTACCTAAGGTTGACGGTATTTTTGAATTTATATCTATTTCTATTTGGTCTTTAAATAATTTAACAACGTCTTCTTCTAGATTAGTGTCAAATAAATAATATAAATCATCCCAACGTCCATACTTAGGGATTAAAGTTAGATTATCTCTTATATATTTAGTATGTTCATTTGCTAGGTATTTAATTAAAATTCTAAAAATTCTCTTTTCTCCTAATCCATTTATTTTATCCCTAATAAAAAATAAAAGTCTTAAGCTATATGCGGAGTCATAATAAAATACTTTTAGATAGTTCTCTATAATATCTTCTTCTTTCGCAAATCTAAACAAGGAGATATTTTCTAGAAACTCTTCTATAACGCTTTTATTATTTTCATATTCATCTATCCCAATTTCTGAGACTTTATATAATTCTTCTCTTATTTTATTTAGTATGCTAGACATAACTACCTCCTTAAATCAATACAAGACACGCTATAAAAATAAATATTACATATAAATATGGCTGCAAGTGTCTTTTCAAGATACATTTTTAATTGGGCTGTTAGTATCTTTTCATTATTATTTTATTGTAAACATTTAACTTTTAGAACAAAAAAAGTAATTATTACACTTTTTATAATTCTATAATTTTTATAATTAACTCCTTAAGAATTAATTCTGATTTTGAAGTACCATTTTTAAAATATCTAACTTGTTTATAATTTATACCATTTAAATTTAAATCTATTACATCTATTTTATCTCCCATATATGTAATTGGCTCTTTTCTACCTTTTAAAAATATTGATACTTTCATATTCTTTTCATACTCCCTCTATTAATAATATTTAAAATAAAAAATATAGTATTAGTTACATTTTAATATAACAATACTATATTTATAATACCATATTTTATTTGAAAATATTAAATGGTTTACCTACTGGTAAAAATACTTTCCCAAAATGTTTATTTAACACTGCTGCTCCACTTCCATAGAATGAAAAAATTGAAATCCCAAGTTCTGAAATGGCAGCTAAATTATGAGAAAAGTGTGGCATAATACCAAAAGAATTTAGCATTAAACCTATAAAAAGTAAATCTATTAGAACGAAAATAAAGAACAATACCTTGGTAGTCTCCATAGCCCCTATAGTCATAAATAATGTAAATATTAAATAAGCTAAAAATGCAAAACCTAATTGTTTTGTATCAGCAGCTGTTGAAAGTTTTTCTCCGAAAACACCATTTTGTATAAGCCAAGTCATTCCCATGGCATACCAAAAGAATGCATAAGCTCCAAAGGCAGTAGCTCCAAAAGTATTGTTATGTTTAAAATCGTTTATACAGGCAAATAATTGAGCGGTAGCTCCTAAAAATATAGCCCATGGTAATACAAGAGATACCCCTTGTGTAATTCCTAATTTTTGAGATGAAGCAACTAGTGTTATAACAGCTAGTCCAAATAATCCTAATGCTGAAGGATCTGCAACTAAAATTTTTACTTCTTTTGTTTCTTCCATGATTTCCTCCTATGTAATGTTATTGACAACCTTTAAAAGATTATCAAATATTTTAAAGGTTGTCAATAAGGCATCTGAAAATAAATAATAAGTCAAAGATGGGAAGTATATTTTGAGTTAGACAAGGAAAAAGGTTCCGCAGATAGTAGCACTATCTAAGGGTTCTGTTGACGCAGTATAACACAAAATAGACGAGCATTCTGACTTACTTATTTTTTGAAGATGCCTAAAGCAATTCACTAATTTATCTATTCTTATACTCTTCTATTTTATTAGCGATATCCTCCAGATATTCTAACCTCTCATATTTAAATAAAAGTTCTTCTTCTACATTCTCTTTTTCTTTCATAAGCTCATTTAAAGCTCCATAATCAGATGAATTTTTGCTCATTTTCACTTCGATTTTTGATATAGAATTTTCTAAGTTTTCTATAACAGAATATATTTCTTCAAATTCCTTTTGTTCTTTAAATGTGAATTTAGGTTTATTAGATGTATTCTTATACTCCTTTTGATCGGATTTTTTTACTTTTTCTTGCAATAGTGGTTTTTCTACTGATTTTTCATATTCCTTATGTATTAAATAATCACTATAGTTACCTACATACTGCTTTATATAACCATTACCTTCATAAGAAAAAATTTTATTACATAATCTATCTAAGAAATACCTATCATGTGATACTATTATAACAACTCCAAGGAATTCATCTAAGAAATCTTCTAAAAGTTTTAAAGTTTCTATATCTAAGTCATTTGTTGGCTCATCTAATATAAGTACATTAGGAGATTCCATTAGAATTCTCAATAAATGTAATCTTCTTCTCTCTCCTCCAGACAACTTTTCTATAGGAGTATATTGCGTAGTTCCATCAAAAAGAAATCTTTCGGCTAATTGAGATGCTGTAATATTATAACCATCATCTGTAGGAATATTTTCTCCGCCCTCTTTTATATAATCTATAGCCCTTTGATTTAAATCCATATGACTATTATCCTGTGAAAAAGTTCCTATACTTACCGTATCTCCTACTTCTATATTCCCCTTATCTGGTGTTAATGAGCCCATAATCATATTTATTAAAGTAGTCTTTCCAGCTCCATTTTTTCCTATTATCCCTATTCTATCATTTTTAGAAAATATATAATTAAAATCTTCAATTAGTACTTTATCATCAAATGATTTAGATAGATTGTTTATTTCTATAATCTTTTTACCTAATCTTCTTCCTATAAAAGGCATCTCAATATCAGTATTAACTGTTACATATTCAGTATTTACTAACTCATCAAATCTTTGAAGACGGGCTTTTTGTTTTGTAGTTCTAGCTTTAGCTCCTCTTTTTACCCATTTTAATTCTTTTATTATAAGTTTTTGTCTTTTTTCTTCCATTGAAGCTTCAATTTGTAATCTTTCAACTTTTTTTTCTAGAAAATCACTATAGTTACCTTCATATAAATAAAGATTTCCTCTATCTAACTCTACTATTTTATTCGTTACTCTATCTAAGAAGTATCTATCATGAGTAATCATGATTAAGGCACCTTTTCTAGAGTTTAAGTATTCTTCTAGCCATTCTATTGATTCTGAATCTAAATGGTTAGTTGGCTCATCAAGAACTAATAATTCACAAGGAGTTATTAATGATGAAGCAAGAAAAACTCTTTTCCTTTGCCCACCTGATAGTTCTGACATCTTCTTATTAAAGTCATTTATTCCTAGCTTTGTTAATATTGTTTTAGCATCACTTTCTAGATCCCATAAGTTCATGGTATCTATTTTACTTTGAAGATCTATCAATTTATCATTTAATGATATATCATTTTTCACCTTTTCTAACAATTCTTCATACTCCATTAAAAGCTTCATTTCAGGAGTATCTCCTTTAAATATCTGTTCTAAAATAGTAGCTTTATCATCAAACTTTGTATCTTGAGCTAAATACTCTATTCTTATATTTTTTCCTTTTACTATCTTTCCATCAAAAAATTCATCTCTTCCAGTTAATATCTTTAATAAAGTAGACTTCCCTGCTCCATTTAAACCTATTAAACCAATTTTATCACCATCATTTATATTTAATGTAATATTATTTAATAATATTTTTTCACTGTAAGTCTTACTTACATTTTCTAATGTAATTAAATTCATATAATTCTCCTTAAACTATTTATCTATTAGTATATATATCTATTTTAAATAAAAAAGTAAGCTTAGACAACTATAAAGTATCTAAGCTTATCTTTTTATTGTAGAGCTATTCTGCTCTTATATTTATTTTCTATTAATTTATACACTGGTACACCTACAATTGTAACTACTACAAATTCACCAATTCCTACTTGAAGCATTGTTAAAACTATAGGTAAATTAGCAACAACACTAAGCATCCATCCTATTATAATCCCATTAAATATAGTTGGCCATAATGATGCTATTATTAAGCTATATCTTTTAGATTTTATGTATTTAGCTGTAAGAGATATTGCAGATACACTAAAAAAAGTAGCTGCTGTTCCAAAGATCATATCTGCGATTCCATATCCTCCAAATACATTAGATAATAAACATCCTACTGTTAATCCAACTATGTAAAAAGGATCTATAAAAGCTAATAAAACTAGAACTTCTGATAATCTAAATTGTATAGGTCCATAGCTTATAGGAGCAAGTACTACAGTTAGAACTGTATAAATGGCTGCTACTAAAGCTGTTTTAACTAATTTTTTTGTAATGTTTTCTTTCAAAGTAATCTCCTCCAAATGATATTATTTATAATAAAAAGGCGCCTAAAAATTAGACACCTCAAAAAATACGAATTAAATAATACTACAAATTTACTATTTATAAAATTAAAATAGAGGACTCAAAAAATGAACCCTCTACGAATAAAATCACATTTAATATAAATTGCAATTAATTACCGTAGTTTTATTTATAGACAGGAGGTTTACGAACTGTCTTATTTAATTTTCCTACAACATTATAATTTATAATCTTAATAATGTCAATGTATAGCTACAATTTTATCTAAATAACTAACTAAATTAGTTAACTCCTTAGATTTATCTAGCCACCAATCTCTACTCCATATACGATAGAGTTTTATATTTTTACTTCTTAAATAACCATTTAAATAAATATCCTTTAATGAGCAACTTGAACTTCCTCCTATAATTTCTCCATCAATTTCAATTAATACAAGTATATTTAATTTTCTATTTTTAACTGCAAGAGGAATTCTAAATATATCTATGGATACATTGTATTCAACTAGATATCCTAAGCGCTCTAAATATTTGTATATATAATTTACTATAGGATTATTTCTATAGTCCCTATTAACTAATGACTGCTTAATTTCAACTATATCAAAACTATTAAAACCTAATGAATTTAAGCCTATGATCTTATTCCTAGATAATATTATTATATTGTTATCAAATTTATGAATATCAATTAAATTATTAATATAAGAGTTAGTTAAGTCATCTACTAGTATTATCTTATCAAAACCTAAAGTATTTATATCTTTTTTAAAAAGATTTAAATTATCTAAATTAGTGATTACACAAGGAAATAAATTTTTATATAGTTCTTTGTTTGTAAAATCAATTTTTTCTATTGTATTTATTGAAACATGCAATTTTTCCCGTAATATATTATTCCATACGCAATTAATAGAATTTAATATTAAATTATTTTTTGTGATTAAATCATCTTCTATATCATGAATTAATTTATCAAAATCTTTATATTTATCTAAAATATCAAGGTTTGTAGTTTCCTCATCTTCTATTTCTAAATAAAGCTTTAATTTAGGAATACTTAAAATAATATCATTTAATTCTTTTTTATCTTCTATATTTGCATAGCAGTAATCTAATATATCTCTATCTATTTTTCTTATAGTATTAATATAGCTAATAGTATCCTTTATATTGTATGATATATTGATTATTTTCCTATATAAAATTAACTGACTCTCTATATTATCTCCTTGGACTAATTTAGATAATAGCTCCTCATAAGTTTCATTATTTAGTATATCTTTTAAAAAATTAATATTTTCAATATATAGTTTTAAAATTTTAAAATTATCACTGTATTCTTTTGTTATTTCTTCTTTGATATTTAAAAATTCATTTAAATTTTTTTCATATATAGTATTGTTCCTTTTTTTATTAAATATACTTAAAACTCCTCTTTGTTTTTTGTGACTTAATAAATTACAATTATATTTAAAATTTACTATATTAACTAGATTACTTATATCCATATCATTCATAGAAGGATTGCCTAAAAATGTTTCTATAAAATCCTCAGTGTATTGAGAATAAATAAAAGGCACTTTAAAAACATTATCTTTGATCAATTCATCAATTTTATATATTGCTAAACTCAATTTATTATAATCTGTTGAATTATTTAAAGTTTTAAATATATTATTATCTATAAATCGCCTATATTTTATGTATTTTCTAACTACATCTGAGTTTAAAATTCTATTTGCAGAATCAGTTATTTCATTATAGCTATAATTTTCTAAAGGTTTCTTTATTCTATATATTTTGTAGTATTTAAAAATAGGATCATACTTATCTAATTTTTTATTAGTAATTGAGTATTTTTCTACCATTGATAAAGAATTTTCTTTTTCTATAGAAAAAAATCTTATTATACTTAGCAAATCATTTATTTTTCTATCTATGCTTCTAGATAATAGTTCTACCTTATTTATAGCTGTCTTACCAGTTGATTCTGGTAAATTTAATATTTCTTCTTTTAAACTATGTTTAATATTTTCTTCTACTAAATCAATTACTTCTGTTCCTAGGTTATTTATAAGATCAATTTTCTTTATTTTATCAATATAATTATTAGATATAATTAATACTTGTTTTTTATTAAACATTAAATTAGATAATATATTTTCAAGTATAGACATTAAATAATCTTCATCACAATTGTTAACTAATAAATTATTTTCTGTATATGAACAATTTAAAATTAACTCTCCTATATAATCCAAATTAGATACTTTAAAAATATCTTGTTCTTCAGCAAAATTACCTACCATTTATTAAATCACGCTGCTATTTAAAGCAACTCCCTCCTGTTTATTTTAAGTTAATAGTTTTAATACAATATATTCATAAAAATTACAAATTATAATCATATTTTAAATTATAATTTTCATTTATTGTCTATAATACTAATAGCTTAAAAATAAGGAGTTGATCTTTTGAAGAAAATTTTAAAATTTATAGCATTACCCATAGTAACACTTATAATAACATGCATACTAATTGCTTTTTACTTCAAAGGGGCACTTATACTGACAGTAGATATACTTCATGAATTAAAAACTTCTAATAAAAGTATAGAAACATTAAGTGAGCTAACTGATTATTATTGCTCTACTTCAATGGATATTGAGGGTTTAAGATATAAGGATAGTTTATCGAACGATGTGTTTCTAGATATATATAAATCAAATAAAAATGATAAACCTTCACCAGTTATTATTTATGTTCACGGTGGAAGCTGGCTATATGGTGATAATGGAATACCAATAGGATTAGATCCTGTTGTAGAAGGATTTAATAAAAGAGGATTTAACATAATAAGCCTATCTTATGAACTACTTAAAGAGGATACCCCTATTTCTAATCCTATAAGTGATGTAAAAGATGCTATAAGATGGGTTTATAAAAATGCTGATAAATATAATTTTGATACTGATGAAATTGGCTTAATTGGAATATCTTCTGGAGCACATTTATCTTTGTTAGCAGCTTATTCAAACGAGGATGACTTTATTGGTGATAAAGAGCTATCATCTTATCCAGCTAAAGTTAAATATGTTATTGATGTGTTTGGTCCAACTGAATTATCTACACTAGATTTCTCATTAGTAGAAGATGAATTTAAAGATGAAATTTCAAAAATAAAAAATACTTCTCTCTTTAAAGAATTATATAGCCCTATTAATTATGCTACTAAAGACTCTCCAAACACCTTAATAATACATAGCAAAAATGATGAACTAGTTCCATATAAAAATTCGCTAGATTTATATAACAAACTTCAAGAATTAGATGTTAAATCTAAGTTTTTAAGTTTAGATTCTGGAGGACATGATTTTGATGGGTTTAGTAAAAAAGAAATAACCGCTTTAACTTTTGAAATTTTAAAATTTCTTACTATAAATACTTCATTATAAAAAAGTTGCCAAGGCAAGCTTACTGAACCGTCAACTTTTTTTCGCGCATTTTAAAAATATAATTTCCTATAGACTAATTAAAAAGGCTAGCTTTTTATAGCTAGCCTTTTATTAGTTATTATAATTAACTCCATATTTCTTGTAATAATCTTCTATTGCATTTTTCATATTGTCATCTATGTATATTTTACCATTAACTTCTCTATTATATAAGTAATTTACTACTTCTTTCATTGTAACTATAGGGTATGTAACTATTCCGAAAACTTCTTTTATTTCTTCTTGTGCTGATTTATCAGATTTTCCTCTTTCCATTCTATCTACAGAAATAATAAGACCTTTTATATCTAAATTACCTTGAGACTTTAATATTGGCACGGTTTCATAGATAGATGTTCCAGCAGTCATAACATCTTCCACTATTACTACTCTTTTATCCTCCTTAAGAGATCCACCTAAAAGTATGCCTCCTTCACCATGATCTTTAACTTCTTTTCTATTTGAACAATATTCAACATTTAAGTTATATAAGTCATTAAGAGATATTGCAGTAGTTACTGTTAATGGAATACCTTTATAAGCTGGTCCAAATAACACATCTAAATCGCTTCCGAAGTTATTATATATAGCTTTTGCATAAAATTCTCCTAATTTTTTCAATTGCTCTCCAGTTGTATAGTTACCAGTATTAATAAAGAAAGGTGTATTTCTTCCGCTTTTAGTAATAAAGCTGCCAAATTTTAATACATTACTTTCTACCATAAATTCTATAAAATCTTCCTTATATCTTTCCATATTAAACATCCCTTCCAACGCAAATATTAAACTATAAATTATAGGTCTTTATAATTCTACCATTATTTACTTGACTTTTCTAATATTTTTTTAAAGAAAAAGCATTAAAATAAGATTTAATGCTTTTCCATCCTTGTGAATATTAAATTATCATTTCTTACCTGTAGCTTCTTTATCTAACTCATATAATCTAGCTCTTTCTTCTTTAGTAAGCTCTAAAGAGCCTTCTCTTTTCTTTATTAGTTTTTCTAATTCCTGAAACTTAGCATCACCTAGTTTAATTTTTATTACATCTACTTTCATATTTTTAAGTTCTGTTTTTTCTAATCCAGATAGTAAATCACCTTTAGCAGCTTTTTCTTTTAATTCATTCAATCTTTCTTTTTGTGATGCATTAAGGTAACCTTCATTTTCGGGAGTCCAAAAGTCATCAAACTTTTCCTTACCTAAATCGGCAATATAATCATTAGATACTCTTAAAGCATTTGCCTTATTTTTCACCTCATCAGCTTGCACGTAATTAAAATTTGAAAAACTTATAATTGTTGCTGATAAAATAAATAGTGTAGCTAATTTCTTAATCATCTTTTGTACCTCCTTTTTACTTATATATTCACATTATTATTATATGAAGAATATAAAATTTTAAATGAAGAAAATTTTTCTATTAAACTTTTTAACTTAATTTATTATATATTTTTAGCTTGTTTTAATATCTTTATCTTTTGTATCTAAATTTACTAATAATATGCTAATAAATGTTGTAAGTAAACATAGAGGAATAATAAATATTCCTAGAGATATTCCAATAACATCTGATAAGATTCCTGTTGTTAAATTTATTAAAGTATTTACTATTCCTGCAAAACTTATTATAGAGCCAACTATATATGATGAATTAACTTTAAATATTTTTCCTATAATAATAACTGTGGTTGGAAAAATTATAGAAAAAAAGAATCCTGAAATCGGTATTAAATATAATCCATTTTCTTTTAAAATTAATCCTATAAAAAATAAGAGTCCACCTATAAAGGAAAAAATAATAACACCTTTAATTATTCCTATTTTTTCTATAATAAATCCGCCTATTAACCTTCCAATTGTAAGTAAAAGGAAAAATAAAGATATTATAGAGGATATATGGTTATCATTTAAGCTTAAGTTTGAGTTCTTAAAATAAATAGGTAACCATCTTCCAGTAGCTTGTTCTGCAAATATATAAGAACCTATGCCTATTATAAATAGCCAACAAATTTTATTTGATAATACTTGCTTTAATGATATTTTCTCTTCTATATCACTTTCCTTATTAATAGGAAACTTTGTAATAATAACTATAAGGGCAATTAATAAAGTAATCATTGCTGATATTACATATATTTTTCTCCATGTTATATTATTAGATAATAGTATCCCTGAAATCTTTTGTGTAACTGATAACCCAGCACCATAAGCAAAGTGTGTTAAATTCATTATAATAGCCTGACCAGTTATCCATATTAAAGGAATTATCGTGTTAATACTTATTGCCATCATTCCTAAGAAGAATTGAATAAGTACAAATCCTAAAATAAACATATTAAAATTTACAGATGTTGCCAAAATTATATTTCCTAATATTGCACCAAATAATCCTGCAATTAATAATATTTTTTGACCAATTTTATTGCATAGAATTCCACCAATATAGTTTGATATTAGATAAGCTATTGAGCCTAATGTAAACATTAAAGAATATCTTGTATCGTTTAATAGAAATTCTGACTTTATAGTATTTCCAAATATATTTATAAAACCTTCTGCAGTAGCCATTATCACCATCACTATTAAAACTATAATAGTTGGTATATATTTATTTTTAAAATTCAAGTTTCTCTCTCCTTTTTCCTTTGTTAAGGCATCTTCAAAAAATAAATAAGTCAGAATGTTCGTCTATTTTGTGTTATACTGCGTCAACAGAACCCTTAGATAGTGCTACTATCTGCGGAACCTGTTTCCTTGTCTAACCCAAAATATACTTCCTATCTTTGACTTATTATTTATTTTCAGATGCCTAAAAGGAATTAATACTATATTAAGAATTTTTGCTATTTCTAATTACAAACCTTCTTATTCTCTTAACTGCTTCTACTAAATCCTCCATAGAAGATGCATAACAAGCTCTTATAAAGCCCTCTCCACATTCTCCAAAAGCATTTCCTGGTACTGCTAAAACTTTTTCTTCCATTAAAAGTTTTTCACAAAATTCATCAGAACTCATTCCAGTTGATTTTATACAAGGAAAGACATATAAAGCTCCCATTGGCTCAAAACATTCTAATCCCATTTCTCTAAAGCCCTCAACAAGAACACGGCGTCTTCTATTATATTCTCTTGCCATTTCTCTCACACTATCATCACTATTTTTTAACGCTTCAATAGCAGCATACTGGGCTGTTGTAGGTGAACACATTATTGCATACTGGTGTATCTTTTTTAACGCATCAATTAATATTGGATGTCCACATACATAACCTAGTCTCCATCCAGTCATAGCATATGCCTTTGAGAAACCATTTATAACTAAAGTCTTATCTTTTACCTCACTAAAGCTAGCTATGGAATAATGATCTTTATCATAAGATAGTTCTGCATATATCTCATCAGAAAGTATTATTATATCTTTATCCTTTAATACATCAACAATTTCCTTTAATTCATCCTTTGTCATTATAGCTCCAGTTGGATTATTAGGAAATGGAATTATTACGACTTTCGTTTTAGGAGTTATAGCTTCTTCTAAAAGCTTAGCTGTAAGTTTAAAATCATCTTCTGCTCGTAAATTTATTATTTTAGGTGTAGCTCCACAAAATGTAGCACATCCTTTATAAGCTACAAAGCTAGGCTCTGGTATTATAACTTCATCTCCTGGACCTGCTAGAGCTCTTAAGGCCAAATCTATCCCTTCACTACCACCAACAGTTACTAATATTTCAGTATTAGGATTATAGCTTAAATTAAATCTTCTATTTAAATATTTGGATATCTCTTCTCTAAGTTCTATAAACCCTGCATTGGAAGAGTAATGAGTTTGACCTTTTTCTAGAGAATAAATTCCAGCCTCTATAACATTCCATGGAGTTATAAAATCTGGTTCACCTACACCCAAAGAAATAACATCTTCCATTTCATTAATTAAATCAAAATATTTTCTTATGCCTGACGGGGGCATATTTCTTACATTATCTAATATCATATTTTCTAAAATCATATAAATATAGCCTCCCTATCTTCTGTTTTTCTTTCTTTAAATATAGTTCCATGATCTTTGTATTTTTTTAATACAAAATGAGTTGCAGTACCTGTTACATACTCTTGTACGGCTAACTTTTCTGACACAAATAAAGCTACTTCTTTCATTGTTTTGCCTTCAACTATTACTGTTAAATCAAAGCCTCCTGAAGACATTAAGTAGCAAGCTTTAACTTGGTTAAATCTATATATCCTCTCTGCAACTTTATCAAATCCAACTCCTCTTTGAGGTGTAATTTTAACTTCTATTAATGCAGTTACTGTTTCTTTACCTGTATTCTCCCAATTTATAAGTGTTGTATATCCAGCAATTATATTCTTTTCTTCATAATCTCTTATTGCATCTCTAACCTCTTCAACAGTTTTTCCAGTCATTAAAGCAATATCTTCATCCTTATACCTGCTATTTTTCTCTAAAACTTCTAAAATTTCTTCCATGTTAAAAACCTCCATATAAAAAAATAAATCCTCCATCCCAAAAAAGGGACGAAGGATATTGTTTCGCGGTACCACCCTAATAAGTAAATAAAATTTACTCACTCAGCTTGAATATTATTTTAATATTCAATTCTCTATAACGGGAGAAAATACGTCAATATCTAATTAAGAATTTAAGTTCTTATTTTTCAATACGAGATTCAAAGGCTGCTTCATTTAACATACCATACTAAACTCTCACCTAACTTTAGTTCTCTTTAATGTTTAGTTAAATTACTCTTCCTTATCATTATCTTTCTAAATATTCTATTTTTTTATTATTATAATAATAAACCAGAAAAATTTCAATAGATTTTAACTAAAAAGATAAACTATTATTACTAATCATCTAATTCTTAAATTATTATTTTCTTTGCTTTCTGAAAATATTAGTGAAAACAATATGCTACATAATAGAATTACTAATATTATTAATATTGATAGTGACACTGATATCTGTATATTGAAAAATAGTAATAATAATTTTAATCCAGTAAACATTAATATTGAAGCTACTCCATATTTCATAAATTTAAACATGCTATTTAATCTATTAAGCACATAATACATGCTTCTTAAGCAGATTATAGCAAAAATATTAGATGTGTATACTATAAATGGGTTTTGAGTTATAGAAAAAATTGCAGGTATTGAATCTAAAGCAAAAATAACATCTGAACTCTCTATTATTATCAAAATAATAAAGAGTGGTGTAGCATAAAGTTTTCTATTTTTTCTTATAAAAAAATTATTACCTTCTAATTTATCATGAATAGGCATTACTTTTTTTAATATCTTTATTAATGGATTTTTATTAAAGTCTATATTATTATCATTGCTAAATATCATTTTAAGACCGCTAAGCATTAAAAGGACACCAAATATATATACAATAAAATGAACTTTATTTATTATACGTATACCTAATAGTATAAAAACAAGTCTTAATATCATGGCTCCTATTATTCCATATTTTAAAACCCTTTCCTGGTACTCTAATGGTATTGCAAAGGTTGAAAATACCATTAAAAATAAAAATAAGTTATCTAAGCTAAGAGACATCTCTATTATGTACCCACCTAAAAATTCTACTGCTGGCTCTACTCCCATTGAAAAATATATAAATATATTAAATAATATAGCTAAACCTATCCAAAATATTAAACTAAAAAAAGACTTCTTTACCCTCATATAACTTCTACCTTCTAAATCATTATTCTTGGTATTATATGAAAACTTTTTTGATTTTATATCATAGTATAAAAAAAGAACCTATATAAATAGACTTTTTATACAAGTCTACTATATAGGTTCTTTTTTCATAAATAAACTTTAAAAGTTTTATTGAACTTCTCCTATAAGTGAAAATGGTTGTGCTCTAGTAATTTTAACATTTACTATATCTCCAGCTTTTATATTTTCGCCAGCGAAATTAACTAATTTACCATTTCTTGTTCTTCCAGTAAATTTAGTTTCATCATTTTTACTTAAACCTTCAACTAATACTTCTACTACTTTTCCTTCATATGCTTTGTTGCTTTGTATAACACCATTATTTACAGCTTTTATAAGTCTGTCAAATCTATGATGCTTATCTGCATCTGGAACTTGATTTAACATCATATCAGCAGGAGTATTATTTCTTCTTGAATAAATAAATGTAAATGCAGAGTCATATCCTACTCTTTCGACTAAATCTAAAGTTTCTAGGAAATCTTCTTCAGTTTCTCCAGGGAATCCAACTATTATATCTGTTGTTAATGATACACCTGGGATTTCTTTCTTTATCATATCAACTAATTCTAAATAATATTCTTTAGTATAGTGTCTATTCATTTTCTTTAGGATTTTATCAGATCCACTTTGTACTGGTAGGTGAATTTGCTCACATAACTTATCACATTCTTTTATAGCTAAAATAACATCTTTATTTAAATCCTTTGGATGAGATGTCATAAATCTTGCTCTTTCTAATCCTTCTATTTCATTTATCTTTCTTAGAAGTTTTGCAAAGTCAATATCTTCTTCTAAGCCTTTTCCATAAGAGTTAACATTTTGACCTAAAAGTGTTATTTCTTTATAACCCTTTGAAACTAAATCTTCAATTTCTTTTACTATGTCTTCTGATTTTCTACTTCTTTCTCTTCCTCTTACATATGGCACTATACAATAAGTACAGAAATTATTACAGCCATACATTATAGTAACAAATGCTTTTACATCACTTTGTCTATCTATTGGAACTCCCTCTATTATATCTGTTTCTTTATTAAATATTTCTTTAACCTGAACACCTTCTGTTCTAACTCTATTTAAATATTCAGGAAATTTATAGGCATTATGTGTTCCAAATATAATATTAACATGTCTGAATTTTTTTAGTATTTTATCTGCCATTCCCTCTTGTTGCATCATACATCCACATACTGCAATTATTAAATCAGGATTTTTTTTCTTTAGATGTGTTAGTTCACCTAAATTTCCAAAAACCTTATTTTCAGCATTTTCTCTTACACAACAAGTGTTATATATTATTATACCAGCTTCTTCTAATACATCAGTTCTAGTATAACCAACACTTTTAAGCATACCAGATAATTTTTCCGAATCCTCTTCATTCATTTGACATCCCCATGTCTCTATGTAATATTTTAAACCTTTAATTTCTTCATTATAATTAATTGCCATGCTAATCCTCCATCTCATCTTTTCTTATGAATCCTAATGTATTATAACAAAATTATGGGAGAAAATAAATAGTTCTTGTTTTTTAGTTCAGGGGTTTGTAAGTTTATCTAATTTTTTTGGAGTTAATATTGGTTTTTATATGAAAATACTGATGTAATAGAATAGATAACATTTATGAGGATAAAAACTGTGTAAATATATAAATAAATGTATAGATATATATAGTAAATTTTTTGATAAAAATAGAGCAAAGACTTCTCTTTACTCTGAAAAAAATAAAATTACGTTCGTATATTATTATTATAATCTTCTTGCTGTTGAATAATGATCTCTCCAATATCCAGATGATATGTTTTTATATTCAACACCATTATCTCCACAATGAATCATTGTCCCATTTCCAACATAAATTCCTACATGAGTTGGATTAGATCCATCATAAGTATTATCAAAAAATACTAAATCTCCTTCTTGAAGGTTTGCATATGATATTTCAGTTCCATAACCTACTTGAGCTGTAGTTACTCTAGGTAAATAAACTCCTACCTGATTAAATACATATTGTGTAAATCCAGAACAATCAAATGCATCAGGGCCTGTCCCTCCCCACTGATAAGACTTTCCAATATGTTTAGATGCTTCATTTACTACACCATTCCCCGTAGCTGCTTGTACATTAATTGTTAGTATAGTACTAATCATTAAAATTGTGCTTAACATTACAATTATAGCTCTATTGATTTTTTTTAGCCCTATTTTCATCATAGATACATCCCCTCTTAATGTATTCATTTACATAATATCACAATATAAATATTATGTCTATTAATGTAAAAATGTAATGTTTTCCAATGCATCTATAAAATCCTATCAGAATCATGACCACTCGTAAAACGGGTTATCATGATTCTTGATTTATATATTCTAATTATGATTGATTTTTCTAGGCAATAAGATTGGAATATACTCATCTACAAACTACCCAATTAACCCATACCCACCTCACAGTTACCAAGGTGAAATGTGGACAAGACAAAACTTCTGGTGGATTGCTGAGCTGTAAAATGTAGTTACAAATAATTATGCCTTTTTTCACATAAAGAATATTTTTTGTAGTACAATTATAAATAGGAAAAATTTTACAAAATAAAGAGGTGTTTTGATGGAATTTCTATGGGGTGAAAATGGGCAACTAATATATCACACATGCTTGTCTATCTATGTGTTAGTATATTATTCACTATATGTATATGTGGCAATAATTGAAAGTAATCATGCTTCCAAGAGTGATGATACTCATAAAAGTTTGTCAAAAAGCATTGGTTATTTTTATTTGATTGTAGAATCAGTATTTTTAGTAGATTACATTAAGACATTTAGTATAAATTACTTAATGACATTACTTCATTTATGTTCAGTACTAGTAATATTGACTGCATTTGTTATTAATAGAAAAAAAAGAAATAGAAATTTGCTGAAATAAAAAAAGAGCAATAATTACTCTTTTTTTATTTCAACAAATTTTTTTCATATGTTTAAATCTTTATGATTCAAATATAGACTTGTCTGATCCGCTGCTTGTTGAATAGTGTATCCATCTTCAGCATGGTACCCTACTGTTTTTTAATTTTTAGGAAGGTATAAAAGTTTAGAACTTTGAAAATGTGATTACATAAAGCTTTTAGTAATTATTAAATGTGGACATATGTAAGTTTGCGTTGACTTGGAGCAGAGCGACGGAATAAGTAAACTTACATATGTTCACTTTTTTATTTATCTAACTATTTTATTCTCTTTCCCAAACTACTACTTTGTATTTTTCTTTAAAACCAATCCATTTATATAAGTTTATAGCGTTTATATTATTGCAATCTACTCTTATTGATAAATTCTTTATTCCTGCTTTTTTTGCATAAAGTATAATATCATGTAATAATAGCTTACCTAACCCTATACCCCTAAATTCATTTATTATTCCAAAGTTAACTATAGTAAACATTTCTCTATTAAATATTATTTGTCCGTATCCTATATATGAATTGTTAATCATACCTAATATACATAAATCCTTCAAAAAGTAATCTTGTGTCATATCTGTATATATATCCTCAACAGTTAATGGCCTTCTATTCCACTCACCAAATATTTCATTTTGAATATTACATCGTAATTGTTCATCTTTACCTATTGCTAACTTTCTTGTTGAAAAAGATATATTATTATCAAAGGTTTTCTTTGAATTTAAAATATTTATCATATTATTATAGACGTCATATATTTTTTCATTATTACTATAGTCTTCAATATTCATTTCCATAAGGATAGTATATTTTATTTTCCTAAAACCAAGTTTATCTAATATTAATGAATTTTCTATATTATCTATTGCTTCGTAAGATAAAATATTATTATCAAAATATGATAAAATTCTTTTATTAATTAATTTTGTATAATCTGCATCGATGTATAATGCCCATACTCTAGTAAATCTATCTAATGGAGCTTCATACCATATATAGCCAATAGGTCTATCATTTAATTTAATTATTCTCATAAATTTTCTAAACAAAAATTTCATTAAAAAATTTTGATTATCATAACATTTAAAAAAATCTTTATCATAACTAATTTGTTGCAAGTTTTTATTATACAACAATTTAAAAGATTCCATATTATTTAATGTCAATTTCTCTAGCATTATTGCAAACCCCTTCTATTCTCTATATAACTAGTATACTTCTTACATAATATTATGGTCAAGATAATAAATATTAAAAAAGGTAAAAAAGCCGCTAAGGCGAGCTTGTCGAGCCGTCGACTTTTTTTAGCGCATGTGCATTTCTGAAGCTTGCCTGAGGAAAATCTTGCACGCGCACTATATTCATATTTTTACTCTTTAGAAGATAACTTTAATGACTAAATATCTTACAATAGTTATCTACAATAAATATAGAAATATAATTTTCTAAAGAGTAAAAAAGACACACATATAAATTATATGTGTGCCTTAAAATATATATTACTTTATTCAGCATCCTTTATGCTAAGAGCAATCTTTTTATTTTCTGTGTCTACTGAAAGTATTATTGCCTTAACTTCATCACCTATTTTTAAAACATCTCCAGGATTATTTATTCTATCGTGAGTTATTTTTGAAATATGAACTAACCCATCTACTCCTGGTTCTAACTCTACAAAAGCTCCAAAATTACTAATTCTTACTACTCTTCCTAAAACTGCAGATCCTTCTGGATATTTTTCCTCTATATTGCTCCATGGCTCTGGAGTTAAAGCTTTTATGCTAAGAGAAAGTCTATTATTTTCTCTATTAGCTTCTATTATTTTAACATCAACGATTTGTCCCTTTTTAAGAACACTTTCTGCAGATTTTACATGACTCCATGATATTTGTGATAAGTGAATTAATCCATCTACACCATTTATATCAGCAAAAGCTCCAAAGTTTGTAAATCTTTTAATTTCAGCTTTAACAATATCTCCAACACTTATATTTTCCCATGCAGCATCTTCTTTGATCTTATTTGCTTCTTCTAATATGATTCTTCTTGATGCAACTATTTTTGAAGGGTTTTCTAGTGAAAAATCAATTAATCTTACTTCTAAATCTTCACCTATTAAGTTGCTTCTATCATTTGAAAATCTTATATCTACTTGAGATGCAGGTATAAAGATTCTTACTCCCTTATAATATCCAATTACTCCTTTTTCTTTTGCATCTTTAATTTTAACTGAGAAAGTTTCTTTGTCATTAAATAGTTTTTCAAGCTCAATGAATGTTTCTTTCTTTTCATATTCTAATCTTGAAAGAACTACGTTTCCATCTTCATTTTTAAGCTTTATAACTTTTGCTGCTATTTCATCTCCTACTTTTATTGAATCAAGAGATGAAGTTAAATTTTCTTCTGAAGTTAATTCTTTAAATGGAATAACCCCATCTGATTTATATCCGACTAGAGAAATAGTTAATTCTTCTCTTCCTATGGATAATACTTCTCCCTTTATTTCATCCCCAATTCTAAATCTTCTGTCCATTTCTTCCATTAGCTTTAATTGATCTTCCATATTAATTTTTCCCTCCATAATATCAATTACTTCTCTTATTATCCAGTCAGGTGTAGATGCTCCAGCAGTTACACCAACAACTTTACCCTTATTTTCCTCTATGAACTCTTTTGTAAGTTCTTTAGCATTTTCAACATGGATTGTATTTGGGCAATTAGCTTTTGATATTTGATAAAGTTTAGTTGTATTAGAACTATTTCTTCCTCCAATTACAATCATAACCTCTACAGTTCTAGATAATTCGTTAGCACTTTTTTGTCTTACTTCAGTCGCTGAACAAATAGTGTTAAATGCTAATAATTCTTTTGAGTTTGAAGATAAATTACTTAAAGTTTTCTTCCAAGTTTCTTCTTTTTCTGTAGTTTGAGATACAACACATATCTTTTTAGGCAGATTTTCTTCAAAAGTACCATCTTTAGTTATTATAGCACTATCCTTACACCATCCATTTATACCAACTACTTCAGGATGCTTGTCATCACCTAATATAACAATATTATATCCTAAATCTGAATATTTATTAACCTTCTTATGAATGTTAGTAACATAAGGACAAGTAGCATTTACTACTATAAAACCTTTTTCTTCAAGAATACTAATAACTTCCTTTGATACTCCGTGAGATCTAATTACAATTACATCTCCTTTTTCTAATGTATCAATTTCATTATAATCAATAGCATATATATCATTTTTTTCTAAATATTTAACCACATCATTATTATGTATTAATGGTCCTAATGTATAAATTTTTTTATCATATTGTTTCTTTACTTTTAGTGCTTCTTCTACAGCTCTTTGAACACCAAAGCAGAAGCCTGCACTTTCAGCTAATAACACTTTACTCATATCAATTCTCCTAAGTATAAAATTACATATTATATTTTAAGTATATTATATTTTTAATTCTTTAGACTATATTATCTAAATTAAATATTTTTTTTAATATTTGAACATATTTTTTCTGTTACCTCAGAAATTGATAAACCTGTTGTATCAATTTCTGTAGCATCTTCTGCTTTTTTTAGAGGATCTATTTCTCTATTACTATCTATATAATCTCTTTTTATTATATCTTCTAATATAGTAGAGAAATTAACACTTACTCCTCTTTCACTTAACTCTTTATATCTTCTTTCAGCTCTAGCTTCTGGAGTTGCAGTTAAGAAAAATTTAAATTTAGAATCTTTTAGTACTACCGTACCAATATCTCTTCCATCCATTATAACATCAAATTTATTTGACATATCTCTTTGTAATTTAACTAGTTTGCTTCTTACTTCTTGAATTGATGCATATTTAGATACTATAGCACTTATTTCTGGCATTGTTATTTGTTCTTGAACATTAACTCCATTAAGTATTAAGTCATCATTTTCAAACTTCATTTCAAGAGTATCTATTAAATTACATAACTCTTCAATATTTGTATCCTCTATATTATTTTCTCTTGCAACTAAGGCTACAGCTCTATACATTGCTCCTGTATTTATATACATTAAGTTAAATTCTTTGGCAACTAACTTAGCAATTGTACTTTTCCCAGCCCCTGCTGGTCCATCTATAGCGACTGATATTCTCAAAATAATATTCCACCTTTCCTATTTGAAAAACATTTTCATATACTCATATAAATTATATTATTATTATTTATATTTAACAAGTATACTTATATATTACTTCCAGCTAAAAAACCTGTAGATAATGCAATTTGAACATTATATCCACCAGTAAAAGCATCAACATCTATAACTTCTCCAGCGAATGATAAGTTGCTTATTATCTTAGATTTCATCGTTGAAGGGTCAATTTCCAAAGTATCCACTCCACCTGATGTCACTATTGCTTCTTCTATAGGTCTTAACCCCTTTATTTTCATTTTTATTCCTTTAATTAAGTTCACTAGATTTTTTCTTTCTTCTTTTGTAATCTCATTTACCTTTTTATTCTCTGATATATTTGATAGACCTATTATAATTGGTATAATCTTTTTAGGAAGTAGTTCATCTAATGAATTTTTAAAATCTTTATTAATATATTTTTTAAAATCTTTTTGAATTCTTTTATCAAGCTCTTCATTGGATAAAGCAGGTTTTAAATCTAACATAATATGATAATTATTAGACTCAATAACATATCTTGATCCCTTAAGTATAAGAGGTCCAGATACACCATAGCTTGTAAATAGCATTTCTCCTTGATCCTTATATAATGATTTTTTTGAACTTTCCTTAAATAAAGAAATTCCTATATTTTTTAGTGTCAATCCTGCTAAGTCTTTAATCCAATTCTCTTGTAGCTCTATAGGAACTAGCGATGGTTTTAGATCTACTATATTGTGTCCTAGCTTTTTAGAAAACTTTAATCCATCCCCAGTAGAACCAGTTAAAGGATAAGAAACCCCACCTGTTGCAATAATAAAATAGTCACCTTTTATATTATGAATATTATTTATTTCTATAGATTCTATTTTATTATCTTTAAATTTTATATCTGTAACTTTACTATTAAATTTTACTTCTACATTATTCTTGATTAATTCATTTGATAAACCTTTTATGATATCAGAAGATTTATCAGATAAGGGAAATACACGCCCCCCACGTTCTGCTTTTAGCTTTATTCCCTGAGATTCAAAAAAATTCATTGTATCTTCATTAGTATATGTATATAATGCACTATATAAAAAATGAGGATTTCCTGGTATATATTCAAAAAACTCTGATATATCCTTTATATTTGTAACATTACATCTTCCTTTACCTGTAATGAATAATTTTTTTCCTATCTTTTCATTTCCTTCTAACAGTACAACATTATTATTACTTTTAGATGCTGTTATAGCTGCCATCATTCCTGCTGGTCCTGCTCCTATAACTATTACTTTTTTCATTGTAATCCTCCTAATGCATTGTTTTATCTTAATAAATATATCATCTTAACTTCTTTAATTCAACATACTAGATAATTAAAAAGTGCTAAGAAATGTTTAATAAACATAACTTAACACTTTTAATATTAATCTTCCCCTACATTTCTATTATTATAAGAATATACTTTATAATCCTTCCATATTTGTTCTAGCTTACTAAATACATCTGTTATATTTTGTTTTTCTCTCATACCAACAGCAATTATTAATGCATTAATAACAGATAATGGTGCTACAAGTGAGTCAACAAAAGATGCCATATTACTTTGAGCTATCAATGAATAGTCTGCTCTTGCAGCTAAAGGCGATAAAAGACTATCTGTAATTGCAACTACATCTGCACCTCTATCTTGTGCAAATTCAAGTGCATCTATTGTTCTAGATGCATATCTTGGGAATCCTATTCCTACTACTAAATCTCCTTCACCTACATTTATCATTTGCTCAAATATATCAGAAATTCCATATCCTACAGTTTTAACATTTTGTAAAATAATATTTAGATAAAATCCTAAAAATTCAGCTAATGCAGTTGAACTTCTAAGACCTATTATATATATTCTTTTAGCTTCAAATATTTTATTTACAACATCTTCAAATGTATTATAGTTTATTTTTTCAAGAGTTGCTCTTATATTTTCCATATCAGCTTTTAATACACCCTTAAGAGCATATCCTTCACTTATATAATCATTTGACAATTCTAACCTTTGAACTGTTGTAAGCTTATTTTTTATCAACTCTTGCAATGCTTTTTGAAGTTTAGGATAGCCAGAAAAACCTAATTCGTTAGCAAATCTAACTACTGTTGACTCTGAAACACCTACAGAGACTCCTAATTTAGCTGCAGTCATAAAGGCAGCTTTATCATAATTTTTTAAAATGTATTCTGCAATTAACTTTTGTCCTTTACTTAATCTTGGGAACCTTGATTGTATTAATCGCATTAAATCCTTTGAGTTATCATTAAGATTATTATCCATCCGTATCCCTTCTTTTCATTAAACTTAACAACCTAATAATTATATATTATCACTTTTTGAATAATTCATCAATATTCATTTCATTTTAGTATATTTTCATTATAAAAACTTGTAATAAAATATAAAGTTGTCAATTCTACTTTTTTTCTATAACTACTAGCATAGGCGAGATTTCATCTCTATTTAGATAGGATTGAGTCATAACACCAAATTGATTTTTAGGTAAATTTTTTAGATACTCTAAAATGCAAGATTCCTCAACTTTACCTTCATAATGACCTCTGTAAATACATATTGTCATTATTCCACCACTATTTAAAATATCAAGTCCCTTTTGTATGCTTTGTAGTGAAGTATTATGTAATGTAGTTATATTCTTATCTCCTCCTGGTAAAAAGCCTAAATTATACATTATACAATCTACATTTTCATTAATATAGTTATTAAATAAATGATGTGAATCATTTATAACTTTTACATTATTAACTTTTTTTAGTATATAATTTTCGCAGGCCTCTTTTTGTATGTCAAAGCTATAAACAAATTTAAATTTACTAGCTAGAAAGTCTGTGTCATGACCATTTCCTAAGGTAGCATCTACAGCTATTGTTTTGTTTGTAATAAAATTTTTTATTATATAATGTGATAAATCACTTATATTTCCTACGTACTTATACATAAAATGCACCTCTTATAATAAATTTATATAATTTAACTCTTCTTTAGTTAAATTTCTCCATTCACCTCTTTTTAAATAACCTAGTTTTATATCACCTATAGATACTCTTTTTAAAGATATTACCTCGTGGCCTAAGGCTGAACACATTTTTCTTATTTGTCTATTTTTACCTTCATGAATTATTATTTCAACTAACGAGTTAAGTTCATTAGTTCTTTTGCCTTTTTCTTTATCTATAACCTTTAATTTTGCATCAGCTGTAATATATCCCCCAATATCTACTCCATTTTCAAACCTTTTAATTTCTTCATTAGAGAATATACCTCTGCATAAGGCTATATACTTTTTTTGAACTTCAACTCTTGGATGTATAATTTTATTATAAATATCTCCATCATTAGTTAAAAGAATTAATCCTGAACTATCATAATCAAGCCTTCCAATAGGATATATTCTTTCATCTACTTTAACTATATCTAGTATAGTTTTTCTTCCCTTTTCATCTTTAACTGATGTTATATATCCTTCAGGTTTATTTAACATTATATATACTTTATTTTCTTCAGGTGTTATTATTTTTCCATTATAAAATACTTTATCTATCTCATAATTTATTTTAACTCCAAGCTCTGTAACAATTTTATCATTTACTTTAACTTTACCTTCTAATATGATTTCTTCACATTTTCTTCTTGAAGCTACTCCGCATCTTGCCATGTATTTTTGTAATCTTTCTTCCATATAAATCACTCCGTACTTTTAATAAATACTTTCTATAGTATAAATTTTAATAGAACCTATATATTCTTTTTAACATTTTACAATACAAATGTCTATAAAAATAGATAACTAACTTTTATAAAGTATTGTTTATTTATTATCCAAATTTTAAGGAAACTTCTATTTGTTCCATATTTAAATCATTACCAAATAAAATTATCTAATAATTCTATTAAAAAATATAAAGGTTCTCACTTTTTATAATAAAGAGAGAACCTTTACATTTATGATATTTTTAAAGCTAGCTTATTTTCAGTTAGTGTAAGTACTATTACAAAATACCCAATAAGTCCACCAGCAAATCCAGTTGCGAGAGTTTTTAAAATAAGTGCCTGAATAAAGTTTAACTTTTCCATGCCAAAGGCCGCAGGAATACCTATGAAAAATGGTATAATTAAAATAATAGTTATGATTGTTAATATTACTGCCTTCAAAAAATTATTTTTTGGAAAAAACTTAGCAATAATATGATCTTCTTTATTATAATCAATTTCTGGTGCAACACCCTTCACAATATCTTTTTTTATCATCGGGAATCCTGTAAGAGAACAAGCCATACCTAAGATTAAAATAGACATTATGTAATCCAATGCAATTTCTGAAGTTGTAAACATCTTTGCTTTATCAGAACTTTGAAAAATAAAGATTACTCCATTAATTACTGCATTTACAAGCCAAAAGTTAATAATATTTTTTTTAATCATATAGTTGTGTAGACATGATTTCTTCTCCATTTTTTACCCCCATGTTTTTTACATATTTATTTTTTAATAATGTAAATATTGTGAACGTTATCGTAACTCCCATTGTAACATCTGATGCAAAATGAGCTCCTACTATAACTCTGCTAATTGGAACTACTATTGTCCATAAAGCTGCAAAACCCACAAACCATTTTTTCTTATCCTTTAACCTAGCAACGAAAGTAGGTATTAATGTAATCCAAATCATAATTGCTGCATTTGCACTATGTCCAGATGGGAATGACATAAATTCATTACTTGCTGCTTTTCCTTGAGGAATAAACCATCTAGAAAAACCTGCAAATGACCCTTCAGAAACCATATGTCTATAACGCTCTCTTCCCCATCCCAATTTAATTAAGTTGAAAGAAATTATAACAAATACAAATGTTAATACACCAACAATAGCTGCATTTCGTAATTCATCTCTATTAGTAATAGAATATTTCTTAGAAATAAAGTAAGAAGCTGCAATATATAAAATAGCAAGTATAGGAATCAATAATTTAGGTCCATTAAAATATTTTATTGGTAAGGCTGCTGCCATAAATGAGAATAAACACAAAATAATAATATAGCCAATTGTCCCTAAAATATATTTTACTGATTTATCTTTATTTCTAGTTAGCATTAAACCTACTGTACAAAAAGTTGCAATAACTGCTGCAGGAAACTCACCAATTGCTTCAAATAGTAACCCAAACTTACTTGTTGGATTATACACTGCATTAGAGATCTGCAAATCTATAAATGCAAATATTATTAATAGAACTCCAATAATTGATAAACCAATTACATAATTCTTTTTCATACCCTTTTCACCCTTTATTTACTATATTTTAAAATAAAATTGCCCATTTCAATTGCACAATCCTCACTTTGTGGATAAACTCCTATGTTATCACCATAAGCATGTCCTAACCCTTTATATAATATAGTTGTAGTATCTACTCCTGCTTTAGTAAGCTTTGCTGCATATGCTAAGCATTCTACTTTCAAATAGTCATGTTCTCCAACTGTAACAAGTGTAGGAGGTAAGCCTTTTAAATCTCTAATATATGGAGTTAAGTAACCATTTTTAACATCGTCAGTACCTAAAACATCCTTTAATCCTCCTGATAAACCATCAAACATACCTAACATCATTTCAAGCCCAGATTTATATTTAGGAGCCATTTCATATTCATCCTTACTCCATTTAAAGTATTCATCCTCAATACCTGCCATATTAACAGTAGGATAAAGCAATAATTGTCCCTTTACCATACCTAAATTATCTTCTAAATCTCTTGTTGTACAATATTGAGTTAAGTTTCCACCTGCACTATCACCTGCGACAAAGATGTTCTTCTTATTTCCTCCTAAAGTTTCAGCTTTATCATATATCCATTTTAGTACAGAATAACAATCCTCATGACCAGCTGGATATGGATTTTCTGGTGCCAAACGATAATCAACTGATACAGCTAAAATATCTGTTTTTTCAACTATTAACTTTACTAATTCTTCTACAACATCAGGAGACCCTCCAAAGAATCCACCACCATGAATGAAATAAAGAATTGGTGCATTTTCATTCATAGTTTCAGATTTATAAATACGAATTGGTACGTTATATCCATCATTAGCTTTAACAGTTTCATTTATAATATCAATCTTCTTTTCAACTATAGGAGTACTTTTAATTTCTCCAAACATAGCTCTTAATTTACCGATTGATTTAGGTGATGTATCCATTTTCATCATGCCTTTTGGCATAAATCTCATTATTGTAAATTGCTTTTTCATATCCTTATAAAGACGAGGATCCATTGCCCCCTTTTCATTGCTATCAGGAATATTCTTTACTAAAACTTTTGTGCCTTTATAATTTATTACTTCTTGTTTTTCTTTAATTTTCTCTAATAATTCTTGTGAATATTTTCTACCCATTTTTTACTTCTCTCCTCTTTACCTCTTATATTTTTGATACTTTTTCTCTTTTATTCTTCTGGAAATTGTAGGTAGTAATTATATAAAGCGCCAATCAAATTAGAATCATTAAAATATTTACATGTATCTACTATGGCCTGTGGAATATCAAGTGGAATTGCTGCATATATTTTTTCTAAATTTTCTCTAATTTTTTTCACTAAAATTGGTTGTTTAGAAATACCTCCACCAATTAAAATTTTCTCTGGATCTAAGATGCATTGTAAATTATATATTTGAATAGCTAAATTCATTGTAAATTTTTCAAAAACTTCTAATACATCAGGATCATTATCATTAATCCATTTGAATACATCATGTCCATTTATAGATTGAGGTTCAACATTCTTTACAGCTGCTGCTTCCATTATTAGTGCAGATGTACTCCCTTTAAGAGCAAATACATTATTAAAATCTAAATTATTAGCATCTTGCATAATAAATGAGAATTCACCAGCAAAAAAGTGATTTCCTTTGTGAATTCTGCGATTCTTAATTATTCCACCCCCAATACCAGTTCCTAAAATCATAACAACTCCATCTGAACAAGTAGTTAGATTTCCTTTCCAAACTTCAGCTAATGCAGCACTTTTTCCATCATTTTCAACAGAAATTGGTAAGTTAATATGCTCATGAATTTTATCAATAATGTTAACATTCGCATTGTATGTTAATGCACCTGGCGAATAAACATGACCAATTGTTGAATCAATATTACCTGGCATACTAATAGCAATACCATTTACTTCATCCTTAACATCCTCATAAATTAATTTTATTGTCTCCATTAAATTTTCTATAGCATCTAATGGAGTAGGAACATCCCCTTTTTGAAAGATTTCAGCTCTATGATTCATAACAGCATATTTTATTGCACTACCTCCAATGTCTAAAACTAATTTTTTCATTCTTCCACCTCTTTTTTAAACACATAAATTTAAAATATTAAACTTTAAGTTTATATATTTTATAATTAATTAAAGCGTTTTCATAAAATTGTAAAAATAAACGCATACTTCATTTATATTGAACTATGCGCATTTATCTTTCTATTTAAATGTTATCATTTTTTATTGAATTATTGTTGTTGTTTTTTGTCCATTTTATTGTCACTTTTTGATTCCTTAAAATACTGACGATATTTAAATGGAGTCATGTTATACTTTTGTTTAAATAAACTTATAAAAGACTTAACATTTGAAAATCCATGAGAAATTGCAATATCCTGAATATTATTATCAGTATTTATTATATCTTCATATGCTTTATAAATTCTAAAATTACTTAAATACAATTTATAAGTAATACCAAACCAATCGTGAAATTTTCTTGAAAAATATTCACTACTCATATAAAAATGTTTAGATATATTATCCAAAGTTAAATCTTCTCTATAATTATCATTAATATATGTTAAAATTTCTTTCTGTCTTTCTCTATATTTAAGATACTCTTTCTTATAATTCTCAACTTTCGGAATCATATAATGAGATAATAAAATATATAGAATCTCATGAATATAGGCATTTATCTTAATATAGTCTAGTTCAGTTGGATTCAAATAAAAATCTTTCATTTCTAAGAATATCTCTAGTAATCTATCTTTTTTATAATTTGAACTATTAATATCTAATTGAACATTATCAATATTAGGATATATTTTTTTTATAAAATCATACGATAAAATTAAAATAACTGCTCCACCTGTTTCATTTGGATATTTTTCAAGTTCATGAACATCTCCGCTATTTACAAAAATAAAATTTCCACCTTTAACAGTTATACTTTTATCATTAATACGTACCCTTATTTCACCTTTTGTAACTAATGTCATTTCAATGCTTCTATGCCAATGAGGGGCTATATAGTAATGTTTTTTTATATCAATATTCTCTTCTCCTACATATGCTATCATTGCAGGTAAATTGTTATTTAAATTTACTTTCTCATATATAAAAGTATCCATAAAAACCTCCATTTTGCATTAGAATTTATTTTATTATATAAAATAATCTTAAGTTTAGAATATATATTAATTATATAATATCTTAAAATTTTAATATATAAATCCACTTATATTTAGTAATGTGAAAATTTTTCTCAGAAATAAATATAGCAAGTAAGAATTTAAACTTACTTGCTAACTCTTAGTAGAATTTGTATATTTATTAATACTTATTTAACTCTATTCATTAAATCCATCATTACCTAAATCAATATATTCAGTACTACTTTAATATAAATTCTCTCCATTAGTTTCTATAACCTTTTTATACCAATAGAAGCTTTTCTTTTTACTTCTATTTAATGTTCCATTTCCATCATTATCTTTATCTACATAAATAAATCCGTATCTCTTTTTCATTTCCCCTGTTCCAGCACTAATTAAATCAATACATCCCCAAGGAGTGTATCCCATTAAATCAACACCATCTATTTCAACAGCTTTTTTCATTTCTTCTATATGTTTTCTTAAATACTCTATTCTATAATCGTCATTAATTGATCCATCTTCCTCTACTTCATCTACAGCACCTAATCCATTTTCTACGCAGAATAGTGGAATTTGATAACGATCATATAAATTATTTAAAGCAATTCTAAATCCTTTAGGGTCAATTTGCCATCCCCAATCTGATGCTTCTAAATAAGGATTTTTAACTCCACCTAGCATATTTCCTTTTATATCTTCTTCATTTTTATCAGAAGATTGAACTAATGTCATATAGTAACTAAATCCTATATAGTCAACCTTTCCTTCTCTTAAGATTTCCTCGTCTCCTTCTTCCATCTTAAGCTTTACCTTATTTCTTTCTAAGAATTTCTTAGCTTTATTTGAATAATATCCTCTTGCATGTACATCAGCAAAATAATAAGTTCCATACATAAAGTCATTTGTAAGTTGTACATCATCTGGATTACATGTTTTTGCATAAGCTTGTGGGAAAAGTATCATACACCCTATTTTGAAGTCAGGATTAATTTCATGACCTGATTTAACAGCTTTAGCACTTGCTACTAATTGGTGATGAGCTGCTTGATAGCAAACTTCCATTTTATTTTCGCCTTCTTTAAATTTAATTCCAGCTGGTATAAAAGGATGTAATGCTATAACATTAATTTCATTAAATGTCATCCAATACTTTACTTTATTTTTATATCTATTAAATATAGTATTACAGTAGTTTACATAAAAATCTACTAGTTTTCTATCTCTCCATGCTCCATATTTTTCGACTAAAGCATATGGCATTTCATAGTGTGAAATAGTAACTACAGGCTCAATTCCATATTTTAAACATTCGTCAAAAAGGTTATCATAGAATTTTAACCCTTCTTCATTTGGCTCTGTTTCATCTCCATTTGGGAATATTCTAGTCCAGTTTATTGATGTTCTAAAACATTTAAAACCCATTTCTCCAAATAAATCTATATCATCTTTATATCTGTGATAAAAATCTATGGCTTCATGAGATGGATAATGCTCTCCATCTACTATACCATCTGTATATTGTCTTTGCTTAGTTAAAGAACCTGCTGTAGCAACATCAGCTGTGCTAAGCCCTTTCTCATTTACGTTATATGCACCTTCACATTGGTTTGCAGCAACTGCTCCCCCCCATAAAAATCCTTCTTTAAAGCTCATATCTATTACTCACTTTCCTTTAATGTTATTATCCTTCCTTTATTTTAATTAAAGGAAGGATAATAGTATATATATTCTACTTTGCTTAAACTAAATTACTACATTTAATAAATCTTCTTCAAAAGCAATGTCTTTTTCTTTTGTTTCTATTACATCTAAATAGTCATTTGAATTTGTTATAATTATTGGAGTTACAATTTCAAAACCAGCTTTCTTTATAGCTTCTATATCAAATTCTAATAATACTTGCCCTTTTTTGATTATATCACCTTGTTTAGCTTTTGCTGTGAAATATTTTCCTTCTAACTTTACTGTGTCCATACCAACATGTATTAATATTTCAGCACCTGAATTTGATTTTATTCCCATTGCATGATATGTTGGGAATAAAGTTGTTAACTCACCATCTACTGGAGAAACTATTTTACCTTTAGTTGGTAATATTGCTATTCCCTTCCCTAATGCTCCTTGTGCAAAAGCTTCGTCATTAACATCAGATAATGGTACTATTTTACCTGTTAATGGACTAGCAATAACCTCTTTATTTATTAGTTCTTCACTCTTGCTTTCTTTAACTGTTTCCTTAACTTCTTCATCTTTATATACAATTATAGTTAAAACAAAACTTACTAGCATAGCTATTGCTACTGCAATTAATGCACTAATTACTCCACTAGTATCTCCATTTGCTGGGTTTATATAGTTAAAGAATCCGAAAGATCCAAGTCCACCCATTGTATATTGTTTAGCTCCTGTAAATCCAATAATTCCTCCACCAACTGCTCCTCCAATACAGCTTATTACAAATGTCTTGACTCTTGGCAGTGTAATACCATAAATAGCTGGTTCTGTTACTCCAAAGAACCCTGATATAATTGCTGGTATTGATAATGATTTTATCTTCTTATCTTTTGTCTTAAAGAATATAGCCATTACAACAGCTGTTTGTGCAAATGATGCTGCAAACATTGGTGCTAATACTGAATCATATCCCATAGTTGACATATTTAATAACATTATTGGAATTAGGCCCCAATGTAATCCAAAGATTACAAACACTTGCCAGAATGCACCTAATAATAAGCCTGCTATTATTGGTGAGAAGTTATAAAGAGAAAGTGATCCTGTTCCTACCATTTTACTTAACCATGTTGTTATTGGTCCAATTACAATAAATGTTAATGGTACTATTACTAATAAAGTGAATAATGGTACTAAGAATGTTTTTACAACATCTGGAATTATTTTTTTAAATCCCTTTTCAATCTTTCCACCAAAGTATGTTGCAACTATTATTGGAATTACGCTTGATGTATAATTCATTAATATTACTGGAATACCTAAAAAAGTAATATGAACTGGTGATTCAAACATAGTTCCTTGGAATAAAGTATATAAAGGTTCCCCATTCATTAAGCCTAATATACTTGGATATACTAATGCGGCTCCAATTAACATTCCTAAATAAGTACTTGTTTTAAATTTCTTAGAAGCATTATATCCTAAGAATATTGGGAAGAAATAAAATAATGAGTCCCCTATAGCTTGTATAATTTGATAAGTTCCTGATTCTGGTGTTAACCATCCTAATGCTAAAAATAATGCATTAAATCCTTTTAGCATACCAGTTGCTGCTAAAACACCAAGTGTTGGTGCAAAAATACCTGAAATAATATCAATAAATTTATTAAATGGATTCATTTTTTCCTCTGATTCCTCTGATCCAGAGCCAGCTAAATTTTGTAATCCTCCAACTTCAAGTACAGCATTAAATACATCAGGTACATGGTTACCAATAACAACTTGATATTGACCACCACTTTGAATTACAGTTACTACACCGTCCATATTCTTTAAAATATCTGTATTTGCTTTTTTCTCATCCCTTAACTTAAAGCGTAAACGTGTAATACAATGAGTTAAGCTATTAACGTTTTCTTTTCCGCCAACATTTTTCAGTATATCTTTTGCTAAATTTTCATATTTCATTCTAAGTCTCTCCTCTATCTTATTCTATATATAAAAAAGCAAGTCCAAACTAAAAGAATATAAATTTATTCTATCTAATTCGGTCTCGCCTGCATTACCAGTAACAATCCATATTAAGTTATTTATGTGTAAGACGCTGTACATGCAAAGTTAAATATAACTGTTCTTCACTAGATAAATCCTTGTTAAGATATTTTTCTATTTTTAACATACAATTATACGCATCTTTATACTTCCCTTTAACTTGTTCTAATAAAAAGTCATCATTTTCAGCTTCAATTTTTTCATTTTTATTTAACCTTTGAAAGAAAAATCGTAAATGAGTTACAAATCTTTCATAACTTAAAGACCCTTCATCAAGGTTAACATTATTTGAATATTTAACAATGTTTAGTATATCTTTCACCATCTTAGTTTGTTTAGCCACATTTTCAACATTGTTATATGACTTATTTATTTGAGCATTTATTAAATGGAGTGCAATATTTCCAGCTTCATCTTCGGGTAATCTAACACCAAGTTCAATTTCTATAAATTCAATAGCCTTTATACCTACAGCAAACTCTTTAGGATAAAACTTTTTTATTTCCCAAATTAATGCATTTGAACGGTTTAATCCTTCTTTTTCTAATTTTAAAGCATTACTTATATGATCTGTAAGGGTAACATATATGTAGTCATTTAAATTAGTACCTAATATGTTTCTAGCATATTCAATAATGTCATAGCAAAGAGAAACTTGCTCGCTTGGAATATCTTCTAATAATAATTTAAATTTTTCTGAAGCTTGCTTTTCTTTTAAAATAAAAGTTTTTTCTATTTTATTATCATCTAAATATTCACCTACACTCTTTTTGAATGCAATTCCACAGCCCATAACAACTATTTCACGGTTAGATGAATCTTTTGCTACTACCGCATTATTATTAAATATTTTTTTTATTATCATGCTTGCCCTCTCATTCTTTTATTTTATACTCTAATAAGTGCATTACATTTTTTATTAGTTTATATTATAAATAATAAAAACCTCAACTAATAAAAAGGGATCTATATAATCTCTTTTTAATTATTTAAGGTCTCGCCTGATCGAATCAGTAACAATCAATATTCACTTAAATCGATTACTTATATTTAAATACTAATACTTTTAGTTTATGCTGTCAATATATTTTTATACAGCCTTTTATTATTTTATAAAATATAATTTTATTAGTATATAGGTTCTATTAAAGTCTCTACATTTAATATAGCATTTCAATTTTTGTAAGTTATATAGTTATAAGATGATTTTAAAGAACCTATATATTAATATATAAAAAGTATCAGTATTGAAATAATTTGTAAATCACTCCACAACTGATACTTTTTATAATTATTTTAAATTTTTTAGAACTTCATCTAAGCTTCTTTTTAATTCTATAGCTTTTTCTTCTGTTATTTTAATATTACAAAATACTCTACTTGGAACATCTTTAACTTTTTCATTAAGTTCTTTTCCCTTTTCAGTTAATTCAGCTATAACTACTCTATCATCTTTTTTATCTCTATATCTTTTTATAAGATCCATTCCTTCCAATTTCTTAAGAAGTGGAGTTAATGTTCCAGAATCTAAATGTAATCTATTACCAAGATGCTTTACTGTAGCTTTTTCCTCTTCCCATAATACAAGCATTGTTATGTATTGAGTATAAGTAAGATTAAATTCATCTAATATTGGCTTATATAATTTTATTATTTCTCTTGATGCTGCATACAAAGAAAAGCATATTTGATTATCTAATTTTAGATAATTATAATTATTCATAAACTTCACCTACATAAAATAAATTTATCAAATTTAATTTTATTAAATTTAAAATGATTTTACATTTTAAAAGCTCTTATGTCAATATTAAAAGCTATTAATAAACTTATTTATTTAGCTATTAATTTTTCAATATCAGTTCTTATCTTAGAAGGTGCTGTTGTTGGAGAATACCTTTTTACCACATTTCCTTCTTTATCAATTAAAAACTTAGTAAAGTTCCATTTTATTTCACTAGTTAAAATACCTTTTTCCTTACTTTTTAAATATTTAAATATAGGATGAGCATTATTTCCATTAACATCTATCTTTTCAAACATATTAAATGTAACACCATAATTAATTTCACAGAAATTTTTAACTTCACTATTGTTTCCTGGCTCTTGATTTAAAAATTGATTACATGGAAAACCTAATATTTCTAATCCTATACTCTTATACTCTTTATAAAGTTCTTCTAAATCTTTTAATTGAGGTGTAAATCCACATTTACTTGCAGTATTAACTACTAATAATACTTTCCCCTTATATTCATTCATATTTATTTCATGTCCATTAATATCTTTTGCGCTAAAATCGTAAAAATCCATAATTATTCCTCCATTAATTTTAAATTTATATTTTATCAAATTTAATTTTA
Organism: Clostridium sp. LS3; assembly: GCF_055330225.1. NCBI lineage: Bacteria > Bacillati > Bacillota > Clostridia > Eubacteriales > Clostridiaceae > Clostridium > Clostridium sp. LS3. Next base: position 1,915,487 of record NZ_CM143921.1, on the reverse strand, counting down.
TACAATTTATTTGTTTATATAATATCTCTTTTTATTTTCTATGTCAACTTTTATATAATAATATAATATCTTTCATAAAAAACTCCTCCATTACTTACATTTTTATAAGCAACTAAAGAAAATTTTCCCACTTGTTTAAATGTATGTTTTTTACTATACTAGTAAAAAACATACATTATAATTCTACTTGTAAATCGTAGAAAAATGAATTATAAAGGAGCTATTAATATGAAAAATAATGAAATTTTAAATGCATTAAATTTTAGATATGCTTGTAAAGAATTTGATAAAAATAAAAAGATTAAGGATGAGGATTTAAGGTTAATTTTAGAAAGTGGCAGATTATCTCCTAGTTCAATAGGAATAGAACCATGGAAGTTCTTAGTTATTACCAATGAAGCTTTGAAAGATGAATTAGCTAGCCTTACATTTGGTGGAAAGAAACAATTACCAACTTGCAGTCATTTAATTTTAATTCTAAATAGAACTGCTGATGATTTAAATTTCGATTCTAGATATTTAAAAAAATTATTTAGTGAAGATAAGGGATTCCCAAAAGAAGCTGTGGATACAAAGCTAAATATGATAAAGAACGTAAATGAAACTAGATTTAAAAATAATAAGAACGAAATAAATCATTATTCAAGAGAACAAACGTATATTGCTCTTGGAACAATGTTAACTACATCTTCTTTACTTGGAATTGACTCTTGTGCTATAGGCAGTTTTGATTCTGAAGCTGTAACTAAAATACTATCTGAAAAGAATATTTTAGATACTGATCATTTTAATTTATCCTGTATGTTAGCACTTGGATATAGAAATGAAAATCCTACCCCTAAAACAAGAAGATCCTTTGAAGAAGTTATAGAATTTATTAAATAACATTGTTTTAATGAATTCTATATAAATTTAAGAATAAATGCTAGTAGATTTTTATATACTACTAGCATTTTTGTTTTAAATATTAACTTCTATGCTGTTATTAGATAAAACTGCTTTTTCTCCATTTAAAATAATATTTTTATTATTTAAGTTGTTTATTATAAACTTTACCTTTGAATATTTCTTACTGTAATTATTTCTTTTGGTAGTAAAAGTAATATTAACTTCTTCTCTATTTGATACAACTATTTCATACTCATTGTATATTCCTTCTTTATAATTAAAACTTTCGCCATCATCAAGGTGATGAGTGTATTTAAACTCTTCAATATTATTGTCTAAATAAATATTTAAAGTTAATTCATTATTTTCTTTTTCACCAATGTAATTTTGCTCCATAAACATAGGAATTATTGAAGCTTCTTTTATGAATATAGGGCAAGTATCTAAAGGTGCATCCTTTATTATATACTGTCCACCATTATGTTCTTTACCAGTCCAAAAGTCTATCCACTTGTTTCCCTTAGGTAAGTATACAAGTTTTTGCCTCATACCTTGTTCAACAATAGGCGCAACTAAGATGCTATCGCCACAAAGGAATTCATCATTTATTTCATAAGTATTTTTATCATTCTGGTAATTAAATAATAAGGGTCTTATAATTGGTGCTCCAGTATTTTCACACTCCCACATTAAATCATATAAATATGGAAGTAACTTATAACGAAGTTTTATATATTTCCTATTTATATCCTCAGTTTCTTTATTAAATGCCCATGGTTCTTGGTCCCTAGTTCCCATTGCAGCATGATTTCTAAATAGTGGTGTAAATGCTCCAACTTGTACCCATCTACTTAAAAGCTCACCTGTACAATCATGACCAAATCCTCCAACATCAGTTCCACAAAAGCTAAGTCCACTTAATCCTAAGTTCATAAGCATTGGAATTGACATTCTTAAATGTTCCCATGTACTTTGGTTATCTCCAGTCCAAATAGTTGAGTATTTTTGTGTTCCTGCATAACATGCTCTTGTTACTACAAATGGTCTTTTATTAGTAGTATTCTTTATTCCTTCATAAGTAGCTCTACTCATCATATGACCATATATATTATGAACTTCCTTATGTGGAACTTCTAGACCATCTTCATCAAACATAACGTCATCAGGTAAAGGTCCATTAAAACTTGCAGGTTCATTCATATCATTCCATATTCCAGATACTCCTGAATCCATCATAATTTTTTGATTTTCTGCCCACCAGCTTCTAACTTTAGAACTCATAAAGTTAGGGTAAACTGAATCGCCAGGCCAAACTCTATTTTTATATACTATTCCATCTTTGTCCTTAGCAAAATACTCATTCTTTATTCCTTCATCATATATATTATATCCCTTATCTATCTTTACTCCTGGATCAATTATTGTTACAACTTTAAAGCCCATTTCTTTTAGTTCATCAGTAAATGCTTTCGGATCTTTAAATTTCTTCTTATCCCAAGTAAATACTCTAAAATCATCCATATAATCTATATCTAGATATAATGTATCACATGGGATATCCTTTTCTCTAAAAGCTTTTGCTATTTCCATAACCCTTTCTTGAGGTGCATATGACCATCTACATTGTTGATAACCTAATGTCCAAAGTTGAGGAAGAGGTGTCTTTCCAGTAAGATTTGTATATTCATTTACAACATTCTTTACTGATGGTCCATAAATAAAGTAATAATCTAAATTGCCATCAACTGCTCCAAAGTAATAATAATCAGAATTTTCCTTTCCCATATCAAAATGAGTTTCAAAGTGATTATCAAAAAATACTCCAAAAGCTTCCTCATCTTTTATTGATATTAAAAATGGAATTGATTTATATAATTGTTGGAACGTTTCTCCATGAGGACTAGGATCATCTGTATTCCAATTTCTATAATGGTATCCCTTTTTATTTAAAGAGCCTGTTCTTTCGCCTAATCCATAGAAATACATATCTTCTTCCATAACTTTTGAAACATAAACTTTAAAGTCCTGGTGTCCATCTAAAACATGCCCTTCTTCTGCTGCAAGTTCAAGACCATTTCCTCTTCTTTTAAAAGGTGATCTCTTACCTCTATAATCTCTGCATAAAACCTTTTCATTCTTATCAAAAATATCCACTTTAAATTCATCACCAATATTAATTTTAAGTTTTGCTGTTTCTATATTTAAACTATTTTCAGTTTTTTCTATTGAAAAACTAGAACTTCCTAATGTTAATTTTTCAACTGCTTTTGAATTTCTTTCTTTTCTATGTAGTGGTACAAAGAAATTAATAACTTCATCATTAATAATTGTTATTATTGCTTCACTATTTTCATATTTTATTGTGATTTCTTTGTTATTTACTTCGTAATTTAATAATTTACCAAACATATATCCACCCTCTATTCTTATATAATTAAATTTTTTAAGTCATTTTAAAATTTATTAATTACTTTATCATAATGTAATTATAAGATAAAAGTATTACCATTTCTTGTACTATAACATCAAAAAGTATAACAAAATTGCTATTTTAATATAATTTTTAATTTGCACATTATATATTAGTTTATTTTGTACAATTTATCACTTTTAGCTTTTACTATAAATTTCTTTAATTTAATTGTTATATATTCTAAACATAAAAAAGACCTTAGTGCTGAATTAACACTTTAAGGTCTTTTTTTAGATTATTTAAATAAATCTTTAAATACTTCTTTTATATTTTTATTTACTTTACAAACTTTATCATTATTATTTATGTTATATATTTGTTTATCTACTCTTTTTCTATATCTAATAATTAAATATTCAATATAGTTTAAATTATCATTTATTGCTGAACAAATTATAAATATTACTAAAGGCGTTAATTTAGGGACTTTCCATAATAAAACTCCTACTTTCTTACTGATAATATATTATATTTAACTTTCACTATTAGTGTTATATTTAAAAAATTTAAATTTGGGTAATAAATTGACTTCCATACCATATTTACTTTTAAAAGATAAAATAAACATTTATCTTAAATAAAAAATTCCTGTTTTTTTAATATAATAATTATTAATATAGATATAATTTAATATTTGATATAAAATAAATTAGACAAGAAATAAACATACATGTTTTGGAGGATACTATATGAGAGAAAAATTAAAGAAAATAGTATTAAATAATTGGCTTTTTATATTTATGCTATTAGTTATACAAGGAAAATCAATGCTTTTATTATCAATGCTTAGAACTCCTAACTCATCAAGCATAAACTTTGCTACTATGTATTTTGGAGTCCCTGCTATTGGAGCACATCTTTTTATAATAGCATTAATATTAAGTGTTATGTATTTATTTAAATACAAGGGGAAGGTTAGAGCAGCACTAATAATTGATATAATTATCACAGCTTTATTTATAGCTGATATATGGTATTACAGAAATAACGGTACATTTTTATCAATTAGACATATTTTACATCCAGAGATATTTAATCCTACAGGAAAAAGTTTACTTAATTTTAAAGCTGTAGATTTATTATTCTTTATAGACTTTATAGTTATCTTTATTTTATTTAGATTGAATAAAGTAAGAAATTATAAGGATAATTCAAAATTAAGTTTAAGAATTTTAAAAGCATCTACAGTATTTTTATTAAGTGGTTTTATGATTTTTATTTCTCACTATACTATAGATATAAAAGGAAAAATTCCGGGACAATCCTTATTTAGATTATCTTGGGCTCCTTTCCAAACCTTTAGTGATATGAGTCCACTTGGATATCATGGTTTTGATTTAACTTACTTTACAGGAAGAAATAAAGAGTTAACTAATTCAGATATTAACGAAGTAAACACATGGCTTAATAATAATAAAGAAAATATTCCTGACAATGAATACAAAGGAATGTTAAAAGGCAAGAATTTAATTGCTATTCAAGTTGAATCATTAGAAAACTTTGTTATAAACAAAAAAGTTTATGGTCAAGAAATAACTCCTACTTTAAACAAGCTATTATCACAAAGTTTATATTTTGATAATATATATGAGCAAAATAATTCAGGGACGAGTTCTGATGCAGATTTAATGGTTAATACATCTATTTTCCCAGTAAGAGAAGGTAGTACTTTTCCAACATATCCTTGGACATCATATAATAGCTTACAAAACATATTAAAGAGTGAAGGTTATACTACAATTTCAACTCATGCTGAATTACCTGGAAGTTGGAATTGGGCAGAGCCTCATAAATCTTTTGGTACTGATAAACTATGGGATATAAATGAATTTAATGTAGATGAAATCATTGGACTAGGACTTTCTGATGAGTCTTACTTAAAGCAAATATCATCTAAGCTAAAATCTGAAAATGATCCTTTTTATACATTTTTGGCAACACTTACAAGTCATGGACCTTTTGAAATACCAGAGGATAAGAAATTATTAGACTTACCTAAGGATTTAGATGAAAATATGTTAGGAAAATATTTTCAAAGTGTTAGATATACAGATGAAGCAATAAAAATGTTTATAGAAGAACTAGAAAAAAATGGTCAATTAGATAATACTGTCCTAATGATTTATGGAGATCATTGCGGTGTCCATAAATTCTATCAAGATGAAATAAAAAATGCTCCTTTAAATGAAAATTGGTGGCAAGAAAATAATAAGAAAATACCTTTTATAATTTATAATAAAGATATAAAAGGAACGACTATTTCTAAATCAGGTGGACAAGTAGACTTCCTGCCAACTATATCTTATCTTTTAGGTATAGATAGATCTGAATTTGATAACACTTCTATGGGAAGGGTTCTTGTAAACACTAATAGAGATGCAACTATTTTAAATAATGGAGATATAATTGGTACTCCAAAGGATTCAAATGAAGAAAATCATTTAAAGGATTCATTTAAAATTGCAGATTTTATTATCGAAGGTAATTATTTTAAAACAGTAAAAAGTAATTAAAATTATATGGACTAGTAAAAATATAAAAAAATTCTATATTGATAAGTCAATAAATTTAAAAGGGTAGCCTAGCTACCCTTTATTTTATTTTCTATTTTTAAAATGCTTTTTAAGTTCATCATGCATCATTTGTGATATTTCCTCGCTTTTAGTTACCTTTCCCTCATATTGATTTATTGCTACTCTCTTCATAACTTCTATATAAGAAAAAGCTAAAGCTGTAGTTAATACGCTAGCAGTTGTACCACTAATAGCTCCTCCAATTGCTGTGCCTGCAACTGGGATAAACTTTAATAAGTTTCCAACTATTGTTTTTCCTGCTATAGTTGCACCTGCTATGCCCCCAACTCCTGAGGCTATAGCTACCAATAAATCTTTATCAACTTTAACACCAAAAATCGTAGTTATATGTGCAAGCATTCCAACTTGTGCAGGAATAAGTATTGCTGAATCAGAAAAAGGTATTGGTGAGAACCCTACTCCAAAGGAAGTACCTACATAACCTAATGCCCATTTAGTAGCTGCATCTACTTTTCTTTTTATATCTACCTTCTGGGCATTGTTAAAAGCCCGTCTTATTCCTTGAGGCAAAACTTCATATGTCTTTTCTACAAGCTCTTCTAATCCAAAGCTAGGGATTTCAACACTTCCGAACTTTATTGGATCAGCAAGTACTCTTTGAATTCCTCTTATATTTAAATTTAAATTATCTATATATTTTTCAAGCTCAATAGAGTTATCACTAAAGCTTTGTGTTAAAACTATAATAACTGGAACTTTTTCAGATAAATCCTTTATCCATTCTATTTCAAAATTTTCTATTCTATTTGATAAAGAATTTACACAATACCAAACGATATGTATTAAATCATCAGAATTTATGTCTTTACTTTTATGTATTCTATCTATTTCAGTATCAATATCATTTCTAACTTTTTCTTGAATAGTTTTATCTAACTCTAGGCCTCTACTATCATATAAATTTATAGGAACACCTTCTTTAGTTATTTTCTTCAAATGTTCAGTAACCGGTCTTCCTATTCCTGTTTTAGCTAAGTTTTCTCTAAAAATACTATTTATTAAAGTGCTTTTTCCAACTCCAGTTTTTCCAATTAACATAATATTAGCTGGTGTTATTTTATTATTTTCTTCATTTATTTTATTAAATAAATCATTTATAAAATTATAGTTGTCCATCTAAACACCCCTATTTTATTATAGCATTTAATACAGAAAGCTGTAACTGTAAATTAACTTCTTATAACTATATTTATTATATATATTTTCTAAATTTAATATAGGAGATTAATATAGTAAAAAACATTCCCATTACAATAAAAATAGAAAACATTATTCCCTTTTTATTTTTATTGCTTTCTAAAGTTTCGCTGCCATTTACTATCTTTTTATTCTCTTCATCTATATTTAATTTATAATTGGAGTTTTCTAAGTTTATATTATCTTTTTTATATTCTTGATTTACTTTAGAATCCTTACTTAAGGTTTCTTTTGTTTCTCCAAACTCTTCTTCTACGGCCTCTTCTATGTTTTCAATAATTTCTTTATTGTTAATATTCCCTAAAACTTCTTTTGTAATTCCTTGCATATTATCTTTACACAATTCATAATATTTGTTTATTTCATTAACATTACCTTCAAATATTATGTCATTGGTATTTTTATCTTTAATAGAGAAATTACCATCTTTAAAACTAAAGTCTATATTTAAATTTAACTTATTTGCAATTGAAGTAACATCTTTATATATATTCAATATCTCACTTAACTTAAAATCCCTTATATTAGTTTTATCTTTAATATCTTCTGCTAAATCTTTTCCTTTATCTAATATATCTTCAATATCATTTTTATTTATGTCTAAATCATTTATATATTCAATAAGATTTTCACTATTTACACCTATAGATTCTAGGTCTTTATATGTATTTGCAGAAACTCTTATTCTTTCAGCTATTAAAAATATACTTATAGCGAAAATCACTATTAAAATTTTTTTACTAGTTTTCATATAAATATACCCCACATCTTCTTTTATTAAGAGTATTGACGTATGCCCCATATTTTTAATCATTTCACAAGACTTTTTTTGATTTTTATATTTATAAACTAAAAAATATCATTAATATTTTCTTTATCTAAATAATGCTACTATATAGTATTAGCTTTAGTAATATTAGAAAAATAAAAAATAATAGAGCCTTCTAAAAATGAAATATCTTTTTAGAAGGCTCTAATATTATATTAAGTTAAATACCAATAATCTTTATTTTTATCCATTAAATCATCTAATACAGCTTTTGCCTTTTCAGGATTTACAATAGTTCTATTTAAAGTTAATGCTTGTAAGGCTTTAGTATAATTTTTTTCTAAGAAAGCTTCAACTGTAAGAAGTTCATATGCATGTTGTGCTTCCATTAAACCTTTATAAAATGGCTTTATTTCTCCATATTTATAAGGATGAGCTCCATCTTTTCCTACTGTTCCTGAAACTTCAACTATTGCATCCTTACTAAAGTTAGTTATTATATCATTATTTCTGCTCATAAGAATAAATTCGTTATGAAGATCGTATGCTATTGATTCAGCAAGTTCAATCATTAAATCTCCAAATACACTATTTGTTATTAATTCTATATCTTCAACTGAATCAGTATTAGTAGCTTTAGCACATATATCCCAAACTTCTTTTTCTCTTGAATCCTTTGCTTCATCTGCTCTAGTATAATTAGGATCACTTTCAGCTACTATTTCTTCAGGGAAGAAATAATATTGAAGATATGTTGTTGGAATATATTCATCAAAGAAGTTCATATATTTATTTACTCTTAAGTAAGTATCTAACCAAGACTTAGAACGTTGTTCTGCATTATAAGGCTTAAAGTCGTAATCTCTTAAATATGTTCTTAATTGATCAAAATAATCATTTCCATTAATGTCTTTAAGCTCTGTAAACCATCCAAAGTGATTTAATCCAAAATAAGTAGCTCTTAAATTCTTTTGCTCAACTCCTAAAATTTTTGCATAAGATCTCATAAGTGAGTATGGTTGATCACACAAATTTAATATTCTCTTATCATCTGGGAAAACTTTATCTAATCCTAAAGCTACTATTGCAGCTGGATTTGTATAATTTAATATCCATGTATCCTTTGAATGCTTACGTACTTGATTAACCATTTCCACCATTGCTCCAAGGGATCTCATTCCATAAGCGAATCCTCCTGGTCCACAAGTTTCTTGTCCTACTAATCCGTGTTTTAAAGGAATTTTTTCGTCAAAGCTTCTCATTTCGTTTTTCCCTACACGCATTTGACAAAATACAAAATCAGTTCTTTCATATGCTACATCTGGATCAGTAGTAAAAATAACTTCTGTTTCCTTGCAATAAGTTTTTAAAACTAATCTAATATAGTCCTCCATTTTTGATGTTCTTTCATTATCTATATCATAGAATATTACTTTTTTTAGTGGAAATCTATCCTTTAATTTAACTAAGCTTCCTACTAAGGCCGGAGTTCTTGCACTTCCTGCTCCAGTTATTGTAATTATGTTACTACTTCTCATTTCTATCCCTCCACTGTATTTTTTTAATTTTACATATTTTCTAATTCTTCATCTACTGCATTTCTAACAAATTCAACTAAAGGTCCATAAACTATATGAATATGCTTAGCTGCTGGGAAGAATATCCCTGTACAACCAGACCCCTCTAAAATTTTACGATCTACTTCTTTAACATCTCCTAAGTCTATTCTTAAACGAGTTATACAGTTATCTACATTTTTAATATTTGATTTTCCACCTAAGCCTTGTATAACAATTTTTGCTATTTCATCATATCTCTTTTCTTTTATAAGTGTGTTGTCTGCTGATGGAGAATCTTCTCTTCCTGGAGTTTTTAAATCAAACTTTATTATTGCCCATTTGAATACAAAATAAGTTACAACTGCTAGTATCAAACCTATTATCACAAAGCTAACCCAATGAGTATTTTCATAAAGTAATCCAAATATTGCAAAGTCGAAAATAGTACCTCTTATATATCCTATTGCTACACCAGAAAAAGATAATGCTACTGCTCCTATTCCTATTATGCATGCATAAGCTACATACAATAATGGTGCAATAAATACAAATGAAAATTCTAATGGTTCTGTAACATTACCTAAAAGAGCTGTTACAATACAAGTTATCATTAAAGACTTAACTAACTTTTTATTTTCTTTATAAGCTGTTTTATACATTGCTAGTCCTATAGCTGGGAAAGCAAATAATGTACATAGCATTTGTTGTTGTGCCATAAATCTTGTTAATGAAGGCATCATGCTCCAATATTCACTAGTAGGTCCTTGTTTGAATAATACTTCATTTAAAGTAGGAACAACACCAACAAAGGTTTCTCCATTTATAACATAAGAACCTCCCGCCTCTGTAAATCTAAATAAAGCATTCCATAGATGGTGAAGTCCAAAAGGAATAAATAATCTTTCACCTGCTGCTGTAAAGAATGGTCCTACTGGGCTTAAGAAAACTACAGATAACTTAGTTAATAAAGCTACAAATATTTCCCATATAAATGGTATTGTTAAACCAATTGCAACCATTATTCCCATTGTTATTATAGGAACTGATTTTTTACCTGAAAAGAATGCAAATGCAATTGGTAATTCAAGTTTATAGAATTTATCTGTTGCCCATGCTGCAACTAAACCTGTTATAATTCCTCCTAAAGCGTTTACATTCATGGTTTGTATTCCTAATACTTTTATTTGACCAAATTGACTCATAACTTCTGGTGCTGCTAACTTTCCAGTTACATTTAACCATACATTCATTGATACAATTAAAATTATATACCCTATTGTTGCTGCAAATACTGAGATTCCCTTATCTTTTTTTGACATTCCATATGCAACACCCATTGCAAACATTAATGGAATATTGTCAAAAACAGCACCTGCTATAGTTCTTATGTTAACTAATATAGTATTAAGAACTTGATTACCTAGGAATGGGAATCTTGCAATCATATAAGATTGAACAAGGGCTCCCGTTATACCTAGAATCATTCCTACTGGCGCCATAACTGCAATTGGTAGTAATAATGTTCTACCAAATTGTTGAATCTTTTGACTAAACTCTTTTGACATTTCGCCTTCCTCCATTTATTAAATTAAATATATTTTATGAATACCTTTACTTAAAAGAGCGCTCTTCTCAATAAACATTTTACTTTCTGTTAGAAAATGTTGCAATAACTATGAGTGATACTCTTTTCCTTTATAAAGTCTCAGATCACAAGAAGTGAACTAGGTCACAAAAAAATAGCCCGCATACATACGAGCTATTTTTTATTAAACTCTTTAATTGAATTTACTAGCATTTCAATTACAATAAACATTCCTATTCTAGATATACTATCGTTAAATTTAGTTTCTGTCTCACTAGCTACACAATGTAAGGTATAATCACTAATTCTTGATAGTTCGTTATTTCCAAATGATGTTATAGCTATAGTTCTACACCCTTTAACTTTAGCTATGTTAGCTACCTCTAATATCTTTTGAGTACTACCTGATAAGGATATTAAAATAACTAATTCATCACTTTCTAATGTACTTCCAACTAAGGTTAATAAATTATAATCCTTAACAAAAATACACTTAATTCCCAAAGTTAATAGTATATGATTTAAATAGTAACCAGCAGCTTTGCTTGTCCCCCTTGCAAAAACATATACAGTTTTAGCTTCTATAACTTCTCTAGAAATTTTTTTATATAAATCTGCTTCTATGATTACAAAGGTTTTCTCGATATTTTGTCTTAGTCCATATTGTAAGTCTTCTAAAACCTTTATATCATCTTCGGCATTATTATTTGACTTTAAATAATATTTCAAATCAGAGAAGCCCTCAAAGCCTAGTTTTTGTGATAAATTAATAATTACAGTTTTGGAAGTAAATGTCTCCTTAGCTAAATCACTTATTTTCATTTTTATTACTTTTTGTTGATTAGTATAAATATATGTAAATACCTTCTGCTCACTATTAGTTAATTTATTAAATAATTTAGCTAACTTCTCCATAAAAACTCCTTACTTTTTAAAACTACAAATTACATCACAAACCAAATCTACAATCTTCTTATCAAACACACTTGGAATTATATTATCAGCATTTAGTTCATTTTCATTTATACAGTTAGAAATTTCTTTAGCAACTTCTAATTGCATTTTTGTAGTAATTCTATTAACACGTGCTTTTAAAGCTCCTTTAATTATTCCTGGGAACACTAATAAGTTATTTATTTGATTAGGATAATCACTTCTTCCAGTCGCTATAACCTTTACATTAGCTTCCTTAGCTACTTCAGGCATTATCTCTGGAGTTGGATTTGCTAAAGCAAATATTATAGCATCTTTATTCATTGATTCTGCTATTTCTTTTGTTAGTATATTTCCAGCACTAACCCCTATAAATACATCTGCTCCAACTAATACTTCTTTAAGTGTACCAGTTTCATTTTTGTTAAATTTAATAGCACATTCTTTTTGATATTTATTACTTGAATTATCACTTGTGATTATACCATATCTGTCACAAATTACAACATTATGAAATCCAGCTTCAAATATTAAATTAGCTATAGCTATTCCTGCAGCTCCAGCTCCATTAACTACAATTTTAATATCAAAGCCTTTTTTTACAACTTTAATAGCATTTAAAAGTGCTGCTAAAACTGCAATGGCTGTACCATGTTGATCATCATGAAAAACTGGAATATCACAAATTTCATTTAATCTTTCTTCAATTTCAAAACAACGTGGTGCACTTATATCCTCTAAATTTATTGCACCAAAACTACCTTCTATAAGCTTTATTGTATTTACTAACACATCTACATCATTATCATTTATACATATAGGAAATGCATCAACTCCTGCAAATTCTTTAAATAAAAGACATTTACCCTCCATAACAGGCATTGCAGCTAAAGGCCCAATATTCCCAAGTCCTAACACAGCACTTCCATCAGTAATTACACCAACTAAGTTTCCTCGTCTAGTGTATTTATATGAAGCTTCACTATCCTTTTCGATTTCTAAGCAAGGATAAGATACACCAGGAGTATATGCAACTGCTAAATCTTCATTGCTATTTACAGGGCACCTACTTACAACTTCTATTTTTCCTTTCCAATTTTCATGAGCTTTCAAACTTTTTTCTTTCATAAAATCACCTTCCTTCCTATGTATAATAGGATTTTTTTTGTTATCATTCAATAAAATTTGCAGATTTAAGACCTAGGTAATTTTTATAAGTGCTACATATTTTATTAAGATTAAAGATATTTTTAATAAAAAGTTATTATATTTGATTTTATAACTTTGCATCTTTATATATAATAGAATTATATATTAGTAAATATTTATATAATTAAAATATAGGGGGTATTTCAAATTGTTAGTTTATATATGTTGTGCTGGAGGGCTTACTTCTAGTTTGTTTTGTTCAAAAATAAAAAATGCTTCCACTGAAGACAATATTCTTATTGAAGATATTATGAATGTTATATTAAATTATAAAGAATATAACGAGAAGTATAATCTTATCCTTGCTTATGGTCCTGCTGAATTTATAAAAGAATCCTCAGTAAATGATTATAGTTTAAATAATCTTATTGATTTAATTTTAATATGCCCTCAAGTTAGATTTTTGTTACCTTCAATAAAGAAAATCATGGAACCTTATTCAATTAAATATGATGTTTTAGATATGAAAACCTTTGGAACTATGAATGGAGAAAAAGCATTAAAGGATATAATTGAATATGCTAATAATTTAAAAAGTCAAGGATAGCAAATGCTATCCTTGACTAATATTATATAATTCACGCAACTTATCTTTATAATCTATTGGATAAATTATATTAGACCTTATTAAAACAGTATCAATTTTATTTACCTTTAATTTATATATTTTATCTACAGGTTTATATATAAGGTTAAGCTTGTCTTTTTCTAAGTGATATTCTTTAGTTTTAAAAGCAATTGCTTCTAACTTAATTAAATTATTTCTATAATCATAAATAAAATTAGAAGTATGGAATGGAAGTATAGCAGTTACAATAATTGATAAAACTATAACCCAAAATAACGGCTCAAAAATAATATTAGATCTAATCATATTTCCTATAGTGATAGAAATATATATAATCCAGAACCATTTTGGATACACATAATGTACATTTGTTGAAAAAAGTATTTTTTCTTTATTTAATTCTTCTATTAATACATTTAATAAAGTCTTTTCATCATTTTTTATATTAGCTATTTTATAAGTTTTAATTCTTTTTCCATATAATATTCTTAAAATATAATCATCATCTATATAAGCAGCTCTAACTTTATTTAAATTTAAAGTACTTTTATATAAAAATCTATAAAAGATTATTTTATCATTTTTTATTTCAATATATTTTTTATTGTGATAGTCATGTATTATCATGTTTTTCTCCTAATTTATAAATTAAAAATACGTATTATTTTATAATTATTTTAAAATAACATTACAATTTTGTAAAGTTTTTGAATAAACACTTTATTATTCCATATTCCTCAAATGACATATCATAAATTGCTTTTTATACTTTGAGTATATAATAAAAAATGGTATGATACCAATATATAATTTACAGTTCTTTCATTTATTACAATTAAATTGATTTGGGGAGAGAATAAAAATGAAGTTAAAATCAAAAATAATAATTACTATATCTTGTTTTATAGTGTTATTTGTTGGATTGCATATTACGCCTAAAATTGCATTAAGAACTCATGTATTTATTATGGGTCATCCTAAGGTTTCATTAACTTCTAATATAAAAGAGGACATGGTTCATAAAGACTTAGAAAGCGATACAACAAGATTTTATATTTTTGATAAAGCACCAATAGATAGGGCTACCGGAAATAAATTAAGAAGTTACAAAGTGGAAAAACTAGGATTTTTGTATTTCTCAAGATATTATGGAGAAGCATAATATCGATAGATTAGTTTTTGATAACTATATACTAGTTCAAGTGACCACAATGTATTATTGTTGATATTCTTATTCCATTATTTCCCAGAAAATACATTTAATTATCTAGACCTAAACTATAAAAAGCTTTGTTTTAACAATACTTTAGGAAGTTATATATTTGTATGTTATGTAAATAAATATAAAAGTAGAGCCAATAAAAAATATTTATTGGCTCTACTTTTTAAAGTTAGTTTCTCTGTATTAATTATTTTATAAGAATATTAGGACAATATCTTCTAATTATCTCCATAGCCATTTACTACTAAATCTGCTCCTTCAGATGGTCTATGTTCTATCATGTATTTATCTTCTTCTACCATCCATACTTTTTCCCATATATCCTTTACTGATTCTCCATCACGTGCAATTCCTCTTCTCAGTCTCAATTCTCTTGGACAATCAACGAAAATTTTAAAATCATAAAAATCTGCTAATTCTTTTCTCGTTGAATATACACCTTCTATAATTACAATTCCACCAACAGATACTCTATGCCAATCGCTTAATGAATCGGAACACCAATCATATCTTTGATAATTTCCTTCTTCATTATTTGCTAATGGTACCAGCACTTGTTTTCTTAATCTTTGCCAGTCAAAATCTGCACCAATAGGCTTTTCCTATAGGGTATCATTTATTCTTGAATTTGACGGCAAATAAAAATCGTCCATATGTATAATTGTTATTTCATTACTTAATTCTGCAATTTCTTTTGCAAATGTACTTTTTCCAGATCCTCCACATCCATCTACTCCTACTAAAAGGGTTGACTGCTTTCTTTGTAAATTTTCCATAGTAATTAATAATTGTTGAAATGATTTAAATGTTCCTCTAATACTCTTAAAATTCATATCTTATTAATCCCTCCATTAAGATACATCCTTAACCGTGGCTCTGTTAAATATTTTTGTTGATATGATAGTTCCGTAATCACATACAAACAAATTTTTAGAATTTCATTCTTTCTGTAGTAAATATCCTAATATAAAATTTATTATAATTCTAATAATATTTAGTTAAGTGTTTTTACTATTTCTAATTCATATTTATTTAATATCTCTAAATCAGGTTCACTATAAAACTCTAATAGCTGACTTAATATAATATTAGTTTCAGTCTTATAGCTTAACACCCTAGCTTTAGCTTCTCTTCTAAAATCACTCCAAGTCCAAAGGTGTGCCGTTCCTTCAATTGCTTTAACTTCACATATGTAATTATTAGATTTTAAAATATACTGTGCTATTGATAATTTTCTATTATCTTTATCAATTATAAATTCTTGAGAGTAAGATTTTATAACTTCTTTAGTTTCTTTATCTAAATTATAATATTTAATATATAAATCTTTAAACTTTCCCATTGAAATACTCCATCTTTTTAATTTATGTCTCTGTTAGGTATTTTTGTTTATATTATATAAAGTGACTTTCATATCGATACTTTCCTCTAACACAGCCTAATTTATATACATTATATCATTTCAATTAATAAAATAGGCTTAATAATATTTTTTAATACTATTAAGCCTGTATATTATTTATTTTTTCTTAAATATAATCCTAATGATATTGTTGCTAAAGCCAAAACATATAATCCTGCAGTACTTCTGCCTCCAGTTTTAGGCAAACCCTTATTGTTTTTTGGGGTTATTGTAATATCTTTATTAGGTTTACTTGGTTCTTCAGTTTTTATAGAATCTTTTGAGTTTTTAATTTCTAATTTTATCTCTTTATTTTCTTCATTTATGATAATCTTTTCTTCATTATTATCTAAGACATATCCCTTTGGAGCTTCTATTTCTACCAGTTTATATTCTCCATATGGTATATTTATAAATTTAGCCTCACCATTTTCCCCTGTTACTACTGTTGCAATTACCTCTTCCTTTAAATTTCTAAGTTCAAATTTAGCACCTTGTAATAATTTTTCTTTATTATTACTATCTACCTTCTTTATAGAAATTGATCCTAGTAATAATTCAGGTTCCACTGGAATTATTGGTATTTCTTCATTTTCAATACTTAAATTAATATCCTTAGCTTCTTTATCTATTTTAATTTCTCTTTCATTATTGTTTAATAAATATCCCTTTGGAGCTTCTATTTCTACTAGTTTATATTCTCCGTATGGTATATTTGTAAATTTAGCTTCACCATTTTCCCCTGTTACTACTGTTTCAATTGCCTCATTGTCTAAATTTCTAAGTTCAAATTTAGCACCTTGTAATAACTTTTCTTTACTTTTGCTATCTACCTTCTTTATAGAAATCGATCCTAGTAATAATTCAGGTTCCACTGGAATTGATGGTATTTCTTCGTTCTCAAAATTTAAGTTAATATCCTTAACTTCTTTATCTATTTTAATTTCTCTTTCATTATTGTCTAAAACATATCCCTTTGGAGCTTCTATTTCTACTAGTTTATATTCTCCGTATGGTATATTTGTAAATTTAGTTTCACCTTTTTCTCCTGTTACTACTGTTTCAATTACCTCATTATCTAAATTTCTAAGTTCAAACTTAGCACCCTGTAGTAATTTTTCTTTATTTTTGCTATCTGTTTTTATTATTGAAATACTACCTAATTTATAGTTTTTAACTACAAGATCTAATTTTTCCTTTGAGGTTATAGATACTTCTATATTTTTCTCTTCATCCAAGAGCTGATATCCTACTGGAGCCTTTACTTCCTGAAGTGTGTATCTTCCAAATTTTAATTTAGGAACTTCTATAACACCATTTTCATCAGTAACTGCCTTTCCTATAAATCTTTCTTTTGAATCATATAAGTCAAACTCTGCTCCTGCTAGCTTCATTTCTTCATTATCAGCATCAATTTTCACTATTCTTAGACTACCTACTTCTCCACTTCCAGTACCTGATCCATCTGTAATTCTAACTACTATTTCTTTTTCAAATGGTTGGTTTTCAGTTGTAAATCCATCACCTTCGAAATAAACACTATTTGATATTTTAGAATAATCTACATCTGTTATTATCTTAGTTTCATATTCTACGTAATACATAGTATCAATTGGTTTTAAAAATTCAAATTTAAATATTTGTTTACCACTTGTGAAATCTGCTGGGCTAACTGTAACCTTATAGTCAGTATATAAACTATTATCTGAAGCTTTATAAACTTTAAAACTATCTTCTATAACTTGATGCCCTTCACTTAATGTATCAACTAAAGTTGCATTTTCTATTTCTGATAAACTCTTATTTACAGCTATTTTCCATTTGATGTTTTTTCCTATTTGTTGCCCTTCTTTTTCTACAAACTTATCATGATCTGTATAAATTACCTTTCCTGAATAATCAACATCACCTACAGTTGTGGTGTTTAGGTATTCTGATTGAGATTTACCTATTATTTTTGTTTTAAAAATAATCCTATACGCACTAGTTACGCTATTTATTTCTATTTTAAAGCTTTTTTCATTTATTTCTTTTATTGTGTATTTACTATTATCTACCTTTTTCCCAACCTTCATATTACCATTTGCTTCAACCGAATACTCATAAACTTCTATAGAATCCTTATCTATTACTTGATTATCTTTTATAATATCTAAGACTTCTATATTTTCTATATTTTTAGATAAATAATTTAAATTGATTGTCCAAGTAATTTCTTTTTTGTCTCTATCTAAAACCCCTGATTTATTACCATTATCACTTGCTATATTGCTTATTGTTTGAGTTGCTGATTTAGTTATCGGCGTTTTTATATTGCTTCCTGTAAATACAGCTTCATTTACATACTTTGTTTTATTAGCTATATTCAAATGTATTTCAGGATCAAAATTTGTTCTATAAGTTATTGTATATAAAGCATCCTTAACATCTTCTAAAAATATAACCTTAAATCCTTTAGTTAAATTATTAGCTTCTATAAGTTCTAGCTTATAATTAATATCCTTTTTTAAAGTGGTATTACCTTTCTTTACTATAAAAGTATCACTAATTAATGATAATCCTCCATTTGGAAATGTATCTGTTACCACTAAATCTTTAATAGGCTCTTTTAATGGATTTATAGTTATTTTCCATCCCATTGTCTTTTTAGAATAATCTATACTACCATCTGATGATTTTGTAAAACTATTTATAATTGTAGGTCTTTTAATAATGTTTCCTGTTCCAACTCCATTAAGAAAAGCTTCATTGCTAAAACTTACTTCATCAATGTTTGTAATATCAGTTCTATAGACTAATCTATAGGCACTATTTATACTTCCTAAATTAACCTTAAAACTTGTATTTCCATTTTCATTTTTTATATCTTCTGCTATATATCCTGATAAAGCATCTCCATCTATAGTAGCATTTCCATTGTTATCTAACTTTAATTTATAAACCTTAAGTGAGCTTTTATCAAAGCTCAAACCTGGTTTAATAGTATCCTCTACTATAGTTTGATCTATTGATTCTTCCCCAGTATTTACATCAATTGTCCATATAATATACTTTTCATTATAACCTATGGTTTCTTTACCACTTTTACTTATTAAACTTCCTCTTCTTATATTTACTGTGTAGAATACATTTTGACCTGAAAAACTAGCATTATTTGAAAAACTAGTTTTAGTTTTATCTGTAATATTTGTATCATATTCTATTTGATATGAATCAGATATATTTCCTAAATTCACCTTAAATAAAGATGGATTTTCATAAGGATCAAAACTTAAAGTATATTCTGATGGATTTACTATAGTCTTATTTAAAATACTTCCATCATCTTTTAGAGTTAATTTATATACCTTTATGGAACTTTTATCTAAAGATAATCCTGCTTGCATTGTATCTTCAACAATAGCTTCATTTATATTGGACATTGATTTATTTACATCAATAGTCCATTTAATTTTACTACTATTAAATGTCTTATCTGCTTCTCCTTTTTTACTTAAATCGCTTCCTTTATTTATAGTAACTTTCCCAGTAGATTCTTCTCCATTGAAATTTGCTTTATTAGAAAATAAAGTTTTACTTCTATCAATTATTTTTGTGCTATAAGATATTCTATATGCACTATTTATACTTCCTAAATTTAGTTTAAAACCATTTTTTGTCTTATCAAATGTATATTTACTTGAATCTACTATATCCCCTAAAGTTGTACTTCCATCTAAATTTACATTTAATTTATATACCTTTAGAGAGGCTTCCTCAAAACTTAAGGACTCATCAAAAACATCCTCAATTAATGCATTATCTACTTTTGATAGTGTTTTATTTACATCTATTGTCCATGCTATTTTATCTGAATTTACTGGTTTATTAGCTATACCACTCTTTTCTACTGAAGATGCTATATTTTCTGGCTTAAATCTTATTACTATTGTTTTTTCTTCTTTATTAGAAATTGGGAAGGTAATTTTGACTGGATTTTCTCCTTTAATAACTTCTTTATTAAACTCACTATTAAATTGTACTGTTCCTTTTACATTTGAATGAGTATTTGCATAATCATTAAAAACAAGTCTTAGTTTACCATCCATGTTTAGATAAAATTTTCCTACTGATTCTCCATCTCCTATATAAAGATCACCTTCAACAGTATTATATATACTAAATACTTTAGGTACTTGTATTTCTGTATAATCTCCAGCCTTAACCTCTTCTCCATTGCTTATTTCCCAGTTATAAAATAAGGATACTTTAGCTCCTTGGTCCATTGGATATTCAGTATTCTCATCAATTATATTGCTCTTTGAATCTTTCAAGACTACAGATTTGATAGTATCTATTGCCTTATTTTCATCTTTAGTTAAATTATCATTAGCATATGCAGGAAAAGACATTTGAATAAGAAAAAATATGGTAACAATAATCGATATTATCTTAGGTTTAATTTTTTTGTTAGAAATCATTACAAAATCCTTTCATATTTTATCACGCATATGAATTGTAATTTATTCCCACAAATTCATCTATATTGTTTTTGCTATTATATATACACTTTTTTGCTATAGGATAATTATTTTTAAAAGAAACTAATTATTTTTATATAATATATTTAAAGTATTTAAAATTTGGGATTTGTCAGATATTTTTGTTGATATGATAGTTGCGTGATCACATATGAGCAGGTCTTTAGAATTTTATATATCACTATTACATAGACTTAAATATGAAAATATATTTCTTAAGATCTCTGTTTTATATTCATTTTTATATTCTTCTATATTAGAGTTGCTACTTAGATATTTATTATCTTTTCTATATTCTCTAGGAGAGCATTTATAAATATTTTTGAAAAGCTCATTAAAGGTTCTTGTACTTGAAAATCCACTTTCATATGCAATTTCTGTTATAGAATTCTTTGTCCTTAATAGTAAGTTTAATGCTTTGTCTATTCTTGCATTATTTATATATTCTTGAAATGATATTCCTATATTCTTTTTAATAAAATGAGATAAATAATAAATACTTAAATTCTCTCTATTGGCTATTTCAAGTAAAGTTATTTTTCTATCTAAATTATCATTAATATACTTTAAAATATTTTGAATTCTAGCTAAGTCTTTAGTTATACTTTCCTTATCTTCAATATCATAAGTAAAATTATTTATTAAATGTGCTCCAAGTAAATTTATATCACTTCCAACTATAAACTGATAACCCCTTCTTTTTTCAGTTAATTCCCATACTATTTTAGCTAAATAATACCTTATAGCATCAAATTTTTTTTGCTCATCATCACTATAAATAAAAGATTTACAATCGAACTTAGTATTATTAAATAGAGTATATATTAAAGCATAATAATCACTATCTATATTAGCTTCTAATATAATATTATCTTCCTTAGTTTTTATTAAATTATGAACTTCATTACTATTTAATAAGATAAGGTCTCTTTCTTTAAGAAAATATATATTGTTACCAACTCTAATATTAAGGCTCCCTTTTAAAACTAATATAATTTCTATTTCTTTATGACATTGAAGTTTACTTTCGTAAATGCTATATATATAAACTTTAATAGGTAATCCATCTTCTATTTTTATTAGCTCATTGCTATAGCTCATATTTACCTCTCTTTTTTCATTGTTCATACATTATGTATCTTCTTATTTAGCTAAACATAGAGTTTAATTTAAAAAATATATCTTTTATTAATTCATTACCTATGTTACATATTTCATATATATTATTTACTTAAATTTATATGTTAAAATAAGTATTATTTATATCTTTTATTTTCTAGTACTTTAAATTTTCAATATATATTTTTTATTGGATTTTAATATTTATATAATTAAAATATTTTATATAAAAAGGTGCTGTATCAAAAGTTGTTTTGATACAGCACCTTAAAATTCTTGTACTATTTTATATCATATATTTTATAATACTTATTTTTTAAATAATCTATAAAGTATTTAGGATTAAGTTCTTCTCCAGTTATATTTTTTATAATTTCTCCTGGAGTATATAAAGAACCATGAATATGAACTTTTTCTTTTAACCAGTTTGTTATTTCAATAAAGTTACCCTCTTTAACAGCTTCCATTACATTTGGCTTTTCTTCTAATAGTTTATAGAACATTTGAGCTCCATATAAATTACCTAAAGCATAACTTGGGAAGTATCCAAAAGAACCATCTGACCAATGCATGTCTTGAAGTATTCCCTCACTATCAGTTTTAGGCTCAACTCCTAAATATTCTTTGTATTTTTTATTCCATAAATCTTTAAGCTCAGCTACTGTTATTCTGCCATTAATTAATTCTTTTTCTATTTCATATCTTATTATAATATGAAGTCCATATGTTAATTCATCTGCTTCTGTTCTAATTAAAGATGTTTCAACATAATTCATAGCTTCATAAAATTCATCTAAAGTAACATTTTTAAAGTCTTCAAAATACTCTTTAGCTATAGGCAATAGATAAGAACAGAATTCTTTGCTTCTTCCTAATATATTTTCATAAAATCTTGATTGTGATTCATGTATTGCCATAGAAGCTCCAGTTTGAAGTCCTGTATTTTCTAAATCATCACTTATGTTTTGTTCATAAATACCATGTCCACCTTCATGAATTGTACTAAATAAAGCTGAGGTAAATTCATCTTCATGATAATTAGTAGTTAATCTTACATCTTTGTTTCCAAAGTTTGTTGTAAAAGGATGAATACTTTCATCTAATCTACCAGCTTCTAAATCAAAACCTATTTTTTCTAAAATATATAATGATAAATCCTTTTGCTTTTTAGTATCAAAACTTCCAAATAAGAAATCATTATTAATCTTTTTATTGCTAGCTTTAATATTATTTAATACTTCTATTATTCCATCTCTTAACTCTGCAAATACCTTATCTAATTTTTCAATTGTAAGTCCTAACTCATATTTATCTAAAAGGGTATCATATTTATCATTTTTATATCCCCAATAATTAATGAATTCCTTTTGAAATTCAACTACCTTTTCTAGATGAGGCTTGAATATCTCAAAATCATTTGCATCCTTAGCTTTTTCCCAAGCTAATTCTGAATTGCTACAAACACCGACAAAAGCTATATATCTATCTTGTGGTATTTTTTTTGTTTCATTATAGTTTCTTTCAAGCTCTTCTAGCATTCTAAGTTCAGTAAGATTCATTTCATTCTTATATTGTGATAAATCCTTTATAAAATCTCCTACCTTAGAGCTAGTAATCATCTTAAAGCTTTCTCCTGATAGATATTCTAAAACTTTAGATCTTGATTCTCCTGCTTTAGGTGGCATATTTGTTCTCATATCCCAATAAATTAAGTTTATTGCTTCATTTAACTTTTCATATTGTCCTAAATACTCTTTTAGTTCTGTAATTTTATCTTGCAATGTCATTTTCAAAGCCTCCCATTATATAGTTATATTTATTATAAATATACCACAAATTAACTTTTTCCATAAGTAAATTTTAATAACTTGTATGCTATAAATAATTTATTCACATATTTTAAAAATATAATTTCCTATAGATCAAAAAAAGAATATGACCTTAAGCCATATTCCTTTCCTATTTAAATAAGTATTTGTAAAATTTATTCATTTAAATAATTAGATAAACTCTCTTCATTAATATACTTCTCCATATTATCATAATCAATTGAAGACGGATCAAAATTTAAAAGTAACTTACTTAACTCATTTTCATCAGCTAACTTCCATTTTTTATTTTCTTTTATTAAAGTTAACTTTCCTGTCCTATCAGTGAACTCACTGTCTTTAATACACTCTAATATAATATCACTAACCATTTTATTTTGCTCTTCTTCTGTCATCTCAACACCTGAAAAAGATTGTTCAATAGCATTCTTAACTATTTTGGTCATTGCTTTATTAATAATAACTTCAAAGTCAGGTCCATTTATATCAATATAAACAGTTGCCTCATCTTTGTTAACTTCTTCAGAAGTTATTTTATAAGTAATTTTCTGTACTTGTTTAATAAGCTCTTCATTAATCTTTGCTTCTTCCTCATCAGATATAACCATGTTTTTTGCTACTAAAGATACAAGCTTATCATTAGCACCCTTCATTTCATCTAAATTTGTTTTTACAAAATCTGATGGTGAAGTGCTTTTACAACCGTAAAAAACACCAATAGTTAATATTAATGTCATGCATAGTGATATTTTTTTTAGTAATTTCATATATTTACCCCCTTGATAAATTTCATCAATATTTTACTATAAATACTAAATTAAATCAAATTTTCCCATATTTTGTTAAATTTATCTTTTATTGAAGTCTTAGTAACTAATTTATCTTTTAATTATCTATAAAAGCCTATTGATATTTTTCATACTCTATATTGATACTATTTATTATTAAAAAATGTGAATACTTTTTATTTTTAAATACTTATTTCATAATATAAATAAGTATAGCTGTTAAATATCCTTGAAGAAGGTTATTGATTGTTATATAATGTATTTATTAAAATTTAGGAGGAAAAATTATGAAAGCACTAAATAACTTATTTAAATCAATACATCATCATCGCTAGAGTGACTTCATCTTTTTAAAGGATGCAAGTCTATTTCCTTAGGCTTGTATCTCTAGGCTATGATGTGTTTAGTGCAATCATATTTAGTAAGCCATGTGGGATATTTGCCTACATGGCTTTTTGTTATTTTAAAATAAAGGAGAAATGTGATATGAAAAACAATAAAGTTAAACCAAGTATTTTACCAGGATTTATGGAGCTAATGCCTACAGATCAAAGAAAATTTAATGATATAGTAGAGAAAATCACAAAAATATACGAGGAAAATGGATGTCTTCCAATAGATACACCAATTATTGAAAAAGCTGAAGTCTTACTTGCTAAAAGTGCTGGTGAAACAGAAAAGCAAGTTTATGCATTTCAAAAGGGATCTAATAATTTAGCATTAAGATTTGACTTAACAGTTCCTTTTGCTAGATATACTTCTCAATACTATAATGATTTGCTTTTCCCTTTTAAAAGATATCAAATAGGAAAAGTATATAGAGGAGAAAGAAATCAAAAAGGACGATATAGAGAATTTTATCAATGTGATGTTGATATTATAGGAAAAGACACTTTAAGTATTAAAAATGATGCTTTAGTCATAAGTTTAGCATCAAAAGCCTTTAAAGCTATAGGATTAAAAGATTATAAGTTCCAAATAAGTAATAGAAAAATATTATCTGCATTGTTAAGTTCACTAGATATAGAGAATCTAGTTGAAGTTATGATTTTAATAGATAAGTACGATAAAATAGGCAAAGAAACATTTGAATCTGAATTAACTAAATTAGTTAGTGATGAAAAAGCAAAAATAATAAATAAAGTTATAAATATAAATGGGTCTAAAAATGAAGTTTTAAATGAATTAAATTCATTAAATATAAAAAATGAAAAATTTATATTAGGATTAAATGAGCTTAAGGAAGTTACTACTACTCTAGAAATACTTGGAGTAGATGATAGTGAATATATAATAAACTTAAAAATTATAAGAGGGTTAGATTATTACACAGGTACAGTATTTGAAACTTTATTAACTGGCAATGAGGAGTATGGTTCAATTTGTTCTGGTGGTAGATATGATAACTTAGCAGAAAATTATACTAATAATATATTGCCTGGAGTTGGAATATCCATTGGATTAACTAGACTATTCTTTGTTTTAAAAGAAATAGGTTTTATTGAAAACTATACTGTTTCTTCTAAAGTTGAGTATTTAATAATACCAATTGGAGATACTTTAAGTTATTGTGGTGAAGTATATAAAAAACTAAATTCCTTTGGAAGATCTGTAGAAATATATTTTGAAGATGATAAATTAAAGAAAAAAATGAATTATGCTAATAAACTTGCTATACCCAAGGTTATTCTTTTAGGTGAAGAAGAAGAGACAAATAGGACTATTAATATAAAAAATATGAATACTGGAATACAAGAAACAATAAAATTTGAAGATATCATTTAAAATAAAGGGATGTAGTTATATTTAACTACACCCCTTTACTAGTATTACTTTATCATTTTATTCATTTCATCATTAATTACATTATAGATAGCCTTAGCAACTCCTAAATTATCATTACTATCTGTTATGTACTTAGCTATAACCTTAATTTCTGGTATAGCATTCTTCATTGCGACAGTTTCATCAAATATTTCAAACATTGAGTAGTCATTAAAGCTGTCTCCCATAATCATAACATCCTCTATTGCTATTGACATTTTCTTAGCTACTTTTTCTAAAATAATTCCTTTTTGAGCATCTATATCGGTTATTTCTATATTACCTCTAAATGATGAGGATATTTCTAATCCTTTAATTTCTGCCATAGCTTTTTTTATCTTATCTATAAGTTCTATATCTTTATTAAAGGCTACAACCTTTTTAACTGCTATTCCACTTTCAAAGAATTTAGCTATATCATCAATGTACTGTAAGCATGTTAAAAAGCCTTGCTTTTGAACCATTTCTCTTGCCTCATCTTCTGTTAACGCTGGATTTAATATCATAGTTCTAAATACAATTTCTTGAAAAGCCTCTTCTTTTGTAGATGTAGTAAACACTCCCTTATCTGTAAATATACGAGCTGGTAGTTTATTTTTCTTTAATATCTCTACTATCTTCTTTGCATTCTCTTCTCTTATATTGATAGCATCTAATATATTTCCATTCTCATCTCTATACTCTGCTCCATTTAAAAGAACACACTGAGCTTTTATATTATGCTTATCTAATAGTTCCTTAACACTTTCATATTCTCTACCAGTAGATATTGCAAAAATTATACCAGCATCTTCAGCTTTTCTAATTGCTTTAACTGTTTCCTTATCTATATCATGATTATTATTTAATAAAGTTCCATCCATATCTGATGCTATAAGTTTTATCATTAAAATTCCCCCGTTACAAATCTATGTTATTGTCTATTATATAATATCACATACTTATGATTGTGTATAAAATTCCTAATAAATATGTCTAATTTTTCTTTTAATAGATTAAGCAACAAAAATTTTAACAAATAAAAAACCCTATTTATTTAATTTTTTATAGAGCTAAAAATTATAGTATATATAAATATACTCCCATATCTATAAAATATAAATTTACTAGACATGAGAGTATATTAAATAATTAATTATTTATTATTGTTTATTATATTGAGGTTCTTCTTGTTTTACAAAATCAAGTCTTGATTGAAGGCTTTGCTGCACACTCTCCATTGTAGTTGCAAGTTGATTAAACATTTGTTTTGCATCTTGATTATCTGTGTCTAAAGAAAATGTCTTCATATCAGCAGCCAATCCTTTTGCACTAGCTAATGCTGTTTCAAGTTTAGTTCCCGTTGGCATAAAAATTCCTCCTTTATAATTTTTTATTGCAAATATATTTTGTTCATAATCAATTTAAATATTCAGTTTATTTATGATGAAATATATTCCTTTTAAAATCTAATTTATAATTATTGAACTTTATCAATTAGCTTTTAACAATTGAATAAATATTTATATTAAGAAATGAATTAAAATTAGGCTTATTGGTTAAAGTAAGTTAAGAAGTAATTTAATAAATATAAAGGAGACTTTTATATGACTGCTATTTCAAAGGTAAAACAAACATTAGCTACATTAAAGGGAGCTGAATCAACTTTAAGAATTTACTCATTACAAGAGCGTGATAAAGAGTCTAGAGCTATTTATGATGAGACATATAAAGAAATAAGCAAAATTAAAACAGATTTAGAAAAAAGAATAGGATCTATGGAGTTTGAAGAACCCCAATACAAAGGCAACTAAGTGAGGTGGCATATGAGTTCTTGGTTAATAATATTATTTAATTCAATAGTTTTATTTTTTTTAGCAATAGTTATAACAAAATATATGAAAAAGAAAACTTTATCTAGGGCTACTCCCTTTGACTTTATTTCTTATGCCGTAATCGCTATTATAATTACTTTAATTTCTTTAAATATAATTGATAATATTTACTTTGGACTAGTTGCACTAGCTGTTTGGGCACTGATGCCTATTGTCTTAGATTTTGCTTCTATGAGAAGTAAATCAATTTATAACCTAATACATGGTAAAGAAAGAGTATTAGTTAAAAACGGCAAAGTAATGGAAGATAACTTATCTAAAGAGAGAATTACAGGGCAAGAGTTCCTACAAGAAATGCGTTCGAAAAAAGCATTTAGCTTAGCGGATGTTGAATTTGCTGTAATGGAAACAAATGGAGACATAAATGTTAGCTTAAAAGCTGATAAGAAACCTGTTACTCCATATGATTTAGGAAAACAAGTATCGTCTAAAGCTGAGCCACAAACAGTTATTTTAGATGGAAATATATTAAATGAAGGGCTTACTAATGCTGGATTAAATAAAAGCTGGCTTACAACTCAGCTAGAAATGAAAGGTGTTTCCATTGAAAATGTTTTTCTTGGGCAAGTAGACTCTTCTGGAGACTTATATTTAGATATTTTCGATGATATGATACAAATCCCTAAAGCGCAAGTTAAAGAAATGCTATATGCTAGTATTCAAAAAAGTCAAGCAGATCTTATGTCATTTTCTTTAGATTGCGACAATGAAGGTGCAAAAACTATGTACTTACAAAATGCTGAAAAATTAGAAAAAGTAATGCAAAAATTAGAACCATATTTATTACGTTAGAGGGTGAGATAAATGTCAAATATGAAAAAGAAAAAAATGACCACAACTCAGCAGCAATATGATGCATTAGTAAATAATATAGAGCCTAAAAGACCTATTGTAACTAATTGTATTAGAGCTTTTCTAGTAGGTGGTGCAATATGTACAATTGGTCAAGGATTACAGTGGATGTTTATTAATTATTTTAATTTTGATGAAAAGACATCAGTAGGGCCTACTTCTGTAGTTTTAATATTTTTTGCAGCTTTATTTACTGGTCTTGGGATTTATGATCATCTTAGTCAATGGGCCGGATGTGGATCTGCTGTTCCTATTACAGGCTTTGCTAACTCTATAGCATCTGCTTCAATTGAGCATAAAAGTGAAGGATTTGTACTTGGAGTAGCTGGAAATATGTTTAGGCTTGCAGGTGCAATTATAGTTTATGGAGTTTTTTCTGCCTTTGTAGTTGCTACGATAAAAATGACAATAAAATGGTTGGGGGCGATGTAAATGCTTAAAGGACATCAATCTTGGATTTTTAACTCTAAACCTACAATACTATCCTCTTCCGCTGTTGTTGGTCCCTTTGAAGGTAATGGTGCTTTAGCTAATGACTTTGATATAATTTATGAAGACTTGTGGCTTGGGCAAGATAGTTATGAAAAAGCGGAAAGAGCTTTACTTGAACATTCTTGCCAAAGAGCAATACAAAAAGCAAATTTACAAAAAGAAGATATTAACTTTTTTTTAAGCGGAGACTTAATGAATCAAATTATATCTAGTAGCTTTGCTGCAAGAACTTTAGAAATACCTTTTTTAGGGATTTTCGGAGCTTGTTCTAGCTCCATGGAAGGCTTATCATTGGCAGCTCAATTAATAGAAAGTAAAGCAGCTAAATATGTTATAGCAGCTGCAAGTAGTCATAATGCAGCTGCTGAAAAACAATTTAGATATCCTACAGAATACGGAGTACAAAGACCACCTACTGCTCAATGGACAGTAACTGGAGCTGGAGCTGTTGTTCTTGGCCAAAAAGGTAATGGCCCAAAGATAACCTCTGCTACCATAGGAAGAGTGGTAGATATGGGAATTTCAGATCCTTATAACGTTGGTGCAGCTATGGCGCCAGCAGCCGTAGATACCATTGAAGCTCATTTTAGAGATTTAAATATTGATGCTTATCATTATGATCTTATTGCTACTGGTGATTTGGGGAAAGTTGGTCATGAGCTTGCTAATGCTTTATTAGAGAAACATGGTATAAATATGCCAAAACATATATTTACAGATTGCGGACTTTTAATATATACCAAAGAACAACCAAGTTTCTCTGGTGGCAGTGGCTGTGGTTGTTCTGCTGTTGTAACTTATGGACATTTACTTAATCGTATGCGTAAAGGAGAATTAAAGAAAATACTAATTGTTGCAACAGGTGCCTTAATGTCTCCTGTCTCCTTTCAACAAAAGGAAAGCATACCTAGTGTTGCCCATGCTGTTTCTATAGAAATGTAAAAAAGAAGGTGTGATTTAAACTATGGAAAAATTTATTTTTGCATTTATAATAGGTGGCTTAATTTGTGTTATTGGGCAACTTATAATGGATATTTTAGAAGTTACTCCTGCACATACAACTTGTACGCTGGTTGTAGTTGGTGCAATATTAGGTGGTTTTGGTTTATATGATCCTTTAGTTAAATTTGCAGGTGCAGGAGCATTTGTACCTATAAGTAGTTTTGGAAATACCCTTGTAACAGCGGCTATAACTGAAGCTGAGCAAACCGGCTTTATAGGAATATTTACTGGTGTTTTAAAGACAGTAAGTGCAGGAGTTTCTGCAGCAATAATATTTGGATTTATTTCTGCTATGGTATTTAAGCCAAAAGGTTGAAAACATGAAGAAATACTTTATAATTTACATTTCTTTCATATACTACATATATTGAATTGATATATAAATATCTATATAGTGATTATAAATATAAGGTATTTTTCTAAATTACTACAGACTAACTAACCCACGATAACACAATTCTGTATTTTCGTGGGTTTTATAGTGTATACTAAGTATTATAAAAAATCTTCTCTTTTTAGTATATATACTGAAAGAATAAGATACACAAAGTGTTAGAATCTACATAAATTCATGTTATAAATTCTAAAATTTATATTCATCGAATACTTTTAATCCTTCTTCATTTAGTACATTTTCAACAACTATAGGTTTATTTGGGCTTTTTTGAAAAACTTCTTTACAAGATATCATAATATTGCTTCCAGCTATCTGTGCAAGTTGATCATGTGACACACTGTACACTACCTTATGTAGATTCGCCCATACCAGAGCACCAGAGCACATTACGCAAGGTTCACAACTAGTGTATAAAGTATATTCTTTTAAATCAAATATATTATTTTCCATGCAAAACCTTCTTATAAGTCCAATTTCTGCATGATGAGTCGGATCACATAAAGTATTAATTTGATTTTCTCCACTCATTACTATTTCATCATCTTTTACTAAAATTGCTCCGAAAGGCTCATTGCCTTCATTTCTTGACTTAATAGCAAGATCTATAGCTTTTTTCATAAAATATTCATCGTTTTTTATCATAATAGAATCCTCTTTTTTTATTTAACCCATATTCTCTATTATTTTAGCTATCCATTTACAAAAATCTGTAGATGCCTTTTGAGCTATGGCTACAACATTCTCATGTGAATGTTTTTGCTTTTGTATTCCTGTAGCCATGTTTGTAATACAAGATATTCCAAGTACATCTATACCTAAATAATTAGCAGCTATAGTTTCAGGAACTGTTGACATTCCAACAGCATCTGCCCCTTGATTTCTAATTGATCTTATCTCTGCTGCTGTTTCATAATAAGGTCCCATAAATCCCGCATAAACTCCCTCTTTATATTCAATTCCAATTTCATCTGCCACTTTCTTTGCTTTATCTATTAACTCAAGCTTAAAAGGTTCAGACATATCAGGGAATCTTGTCCCAAATCTCTCATCATTTATACCAATCAATGGATTATCTGAAACCAAGTTAATAAAGTCATTAATAATCATTAAAGTTCCAGGCTTAAAGCTTGTATTTATACCGCCACAAGCATTAGTTATTATAACTTTTTCAATTCCTAATTGTTTCATAACAAATATTGGATATGCAACTTCTTTCATTGTATATCCCTCAAAATAATGAAATCTTCCTTGCATTGCTAAAACATCTATACCTTTTATTTTTCCAAATACTAATCTACCGTTATGTCCCTTAACTGTTGATGTTGGAAAATTAGGTATATCTTTATAATCAATATATTTTTTATCTTCTATTGCCTCAACTAAATCCCCTAATCCTGAACCTAAAACAACACCAACCTTAGGCATTAACTCAATTCTATTTTTTATATATTCTGCTGATTCTAAAACTTTTTCATACATATTATCCATCTTTTTTACCTCCAGAAATTTTATATTGGAAACCGGTTTCTAATTATGTAAAAAAATAAAATCCCATTAATTCTATTTTATTTTTTTCGTACTATTTCTAGTTATAAGTTCGTATCCCATAACTATAGTTCTATTTTCCATATCATCATTATTAATTTTTTCTAGTATCAATATTGCTGCATTTTTACCTGAGTCATAATAATCATAATTTATTGTAGTTAATGTTGGCTCAAACATAGATGACATATCCATATCATCTATACCAGCTATTGATATATCCTCTGGAACCTTATAAGAAAATTCTCTTAAACACTTAAGTGCTCCAAATGCTAAACGATCTATTGCGGTAAATACAGCTGTAGGCATTTCTTTAGAATTATTTATTATATGTTTCATGGAATCATATCCTGAATTTATATTAAAATTTCCTACTGCCATATATTCTTCTTTAGTATTAATTTTACTTTCTTTTAATGCACATAAATATCCATTTTTTCTTAAACTAGCAAATACAGCTCTAGATTCATCCAATCCAATGTAGGCAATTTTTTTATGACCTTCGCTAATTAAATACGAAACCATATCTTTAGCTGCATTAAAATCATCATATATTACACAAGATGCAGCTATTTTGCTATTTTCTTGCCCCATCATTACTATAGGTGTATTAATATCATCTAATACTTTTATATGTTCCTCTGTAATGTTAGTTGGGAAAAAAACAATCCCATCTACATGCTTCTTTTTAAAAATATCAAAATATTTCAATTCTTCCTCTATTTTTCCTCTTGAATTAGCCAATATTACGTTATATCCATTTTCATTTAATTTATCAATAATGCCCTCTGTTATATTTGAAAATGTATCAATTCCAATTCTAGGAATCATTATTCCTATTACTTTTGTTTTCTTAGTAACTAACTCTTGAGCTAACAAATTAGGGGTGTATCCTGTTTCATTTAATACTTTTTCTACTCTTTCTCTTAGTTCTAAACTTACATTCTGTGAATTATTAATTACTCTTGATACTGTAGATTTAGAAACTCCTGCTAAATTGGCAATATATTTTATGTTCATATTTTTTCTCCAAAATCCTTGCGGTGTTAGAAACCGGTTTCAACTTAATTATATAAATTTTATTTTTAAAAGTCAAGTTTTTTGAATAAATATATGGCTCTGTTATTCACCATATTTTTTAATATATTTTACCTGTACTTTTATATTGGGATGCTCTTTACAAAACTCACTAATTACAAAACAGCAGCTTGGGCAAGGTTCCCATTTACTATATAAAATAAGATTCCCTTCATTCCTCAACACTTTTGCTTCTATTTGTTTATGTATTTCTTCAAATATCTTTTTTTCACTATCATTAACCCTGTTATATCCTACACCTAATTTACCTAATTTATTAACTTTAATACTTTTAAAAATTGCTGTTTCTAGTGGTGGTGCGGTGCAATAATTTGTTATATTGTTACTACCACTTATTGCTTTAAACTCCTTATTGTCATATATTGCTAATGCTATATTTATAGAGTCCTGTAATGCCTTGCTTTGATCTATTTTAAATATTGTTTTTTCTTTTTCATCAACTTTCATATACTTATCCATATTTCTTATTAAACGTTGCATTCTTGGTATATTATTGCTTAAATGTTGATGATACTCTACAGTCCCCTTCTTGGGTTTAATATATTGATAATTTATTTCCTTCGGTATTTCTATGGATATTGTTTTAGTTTTAGTTTTGGCATTATATTTTTCTTTTACGCCTTCTTTTCTAATAAGAACCATTTTTTTCAATAGTTCAATATCCTTTGCATAAAGATAATCATTATCTAATTCTTTTTCTAAGTCTTCTAATTTTATTTTCTCTTCTTCACTTTTTATTCTATATATATGGCTTTTTATCTCTTCTATGGCTTTTATGATATGTTCAACACTATCTTTAGAACTTGTTTCTCGTTCATATTCAATTCTATCTATATTTAGTTTTTTTATTTCACTTATTTTTTTACATAGTTTGTTATGTTCATTTTCAAATAACATCATTTTTTCTATATAGTCTATAAAATCCCTAATATCATTTGCTTTATAGGTAGTCTCAGTATCCTTAATAGATATGTGCAATCTTTCTGTTACACTTTTATCTACTTCAAAAGTTTTTGTAATTTCTTCTTTAAATTTTTCTTCATCAAATTCATTTACTTTATATCCTTCTCTTTTTAATTCATCCTTAAACTCTTTTAGATTATTAATTTTTATTCGGTCTTTTTTCTTTCTCTTTAAGGTCAGATTTTCTTGCGCCATATTCACCTCTTATCTTTGGATTTCATATAAAAAAATAATACTATAATTATTATTAAAGTGACTCATTAATATAACCGTTTTTTTGCTGTCCACTGATACTTCTATTATATCCAAAAGGTTAAATAAGTTAAATATTTTTAATCTTTTTCACATCCAGGATCCTAATTCTAGGAACTTTGTTTTCAGAATTTACTGCATAAAAAAGTGGACATATGTAAGTTTACTTATTCCGTCGCTTCGCTCCAAGTCAACGCAAACTTACATATGTCCACATACAAACTGAAGGTAAGTAAAGTATAAAATAAATCTACTTTTCCACATTTAATTACTAAAAGTCTTATATAATCACATTTTCAAAACTTTAAACTTTTATACTTTCCTATAAAGTAAAAAAATAACCAGATCAAATAACTTTGATCTGGTTATTTTTGATTATTTTATCCAAGATAAGCAAAAGCTTCTTCTTTTTTATATAATTTAAGTACTTGTTCAAATATTACTAATGATATTATTGCTAATGCTGTAGGAATAACAAACCACACGCATATTGCTACAAATATATTTAATCCTGCATCAATAGATGCTAATGGTCCAACTAATCCAACTAATCCAAAACCTGCTGATGAAGCTGTTCCCATAACGTTAAATAATGCAACAGGTATTGCTGATAACGCTGAAGTAAATAAAATAGGTATTAAAATAATAGGATAGCGGAATAAGTTTGGCATCATCATCTTCATTGCACCTAATCCAATAGCTGCAGTAACACCTGATTTATTAACCTTCCAAGAGTGAACAACTAATACTATTGTTGTTGCTGCAACTCCCATAGCTGCCGCACCTGCTGATAAACCATTTAATTGAATAGCCATACCAATAGCAACTGTTGATATTGGTGAAATAATCAACACTGCAAATGAACATGCTATTAAAATACTCATTACTACAGGTTGTAAATTAGTAAATGAATTAATCCCATTACCAATTAGAGCTGTGAAACTCTTAACATATGGAAGAGTTATCAACCCTATTAATCCTGCTCCAGAACCTATTAAAATAGGTGATAGTATTATATTTACTGAACCAAATTTTTCTCCAATTAATAATATTAAAATAACCGCTACTGATGCAGTAATCATAGTGTTAATAATGTCACCTGTTCCTGCACTTACATATGCTCCCATAGCTTGAGTTGCCATATTTTGCATTTGAGGATTAAATACAGTAACACCTGAACCAACATAAGCTGCTCCTGCAACAACAGCCATTTTCATTGGATTAAATCCAAATTGTAAGGCAATAAGTGCTCCAATTAATAACGGTGTAGTTAATTGGAACATAACAACTGTCTGAGTCAATAAAACTATAAAGTGTGTTTGATCAAATAATTTTAATACAGCTGCTAATACAGCATTTGGAATAAGACCTACAATAATTGCTAATGCTGTACCTGCTAGAACTTTATTAAGAAAGTCCTTAGGGGTAATTCTTTTACTCTCTGACATATTTAAAGTCTCCTCTGTTATTATTTTGCGCCTAAAATTTCTTCCTTAGCATGAACTAATTCTGTTAAGAACTGACAATAAGGTGTTGAAACATTATATTTTGCACCTTTTTTACATACTGCTCCATTAATATAATCAATTTCTGTTAAACGATTATTTTGAATTAAGTCTTGATGCATTGATGGATAGTGTTTACCTACTCCATTTGGATCAAAAGTAGATTTAACGTGACCTACTATTTCTTCACGATCAAGGATAACACCTTCTTTTTCAGCTACATCTGCAAACTCATTAATGATTGTACGAATCATTTTATCAGTTACACTTGCTGCTCCAAAGCTTGCAATATTAGCATCTAAAACAGTACATGTACCATTTAATGTACCATTAACACAAGCTTTTCTCCATATAGAATACATTACATTTTCACTATATTTTCCATTTAACCCAGCTTCCTTAAGTGTTTCTACAACTTCTAAAGCAGCTTCTTTACCATTTGGGTGTACATTTTGAAGTTCTACTTCTCCATTACCAAAAAGTTTTGCTTCACCAGGTCCTGTTAACCCAGCTGTCCACATAGTATTTCCAAGTAAAATATTTTCTTTAGCCACATACTTTTCAACAGTATCTTCATGACCTAATCCATTTAATAAACATAATACTTTAGTATCTTTTGATAATATTGATTTTATTGATTGTAACATATCATCTAATTGCATAGCTTTTGTAAATAATATTACAGTATCAATAGTATCTTTATATCCTTCCATTTCACTTGGGAAAAATGCTGGTATTTTTTCAACAACATTCTCACCATTATAATTTGCTTTTAAACCGAATTCCTTAATTGCATTAACATGGTCAGCCCATTTATCAATTAATACAACCTCATTACCAGCTTTATGTAACATAAGTCCAAATCTACTTCCCATAGCTCCAGCTCCAGCGATTGCTATTTTCATTTGTAACACTTCCTTCTTGTTATTTAATTATCATTCCATAAAGATATTATCATAAAAATATTTAGAAATCTCTATGAATAATGACAGTTTAGATGTAATTATCTCAATTTTCACTTGTTTTTCTATATTTTTCTTTGTATTTCTACAAATATCGATTTTTATTTTTGTTAAAAAACTAACCTTTACATTGAATTATAATAACCATTCTTGGAATGGCCCATAACTTACTTAGAATTAGAATAATTTATGATATTCACTTATTCTCTTAATGCTTTTTCGGCACATTTCACATATAAAAAATCCTTCTTGTAATAATTTGTTGTTTAAATTATTCCCAAAAAGAAGTACATTTTATTCATTCTACAAAAAGTTTTTTATTTAGACAAAATCTATGCTTATGAAATTAGAAACTTATAGTCAATTTTCTCGATTTTCTACTATTGCAAATCTACCATTTATCATGATCCTGTTTTATAATTTGTACTATCATAAAATTATATAATAAATATGTTATACACATGCTCCTTTTATTATAAAGTTATCCAAAAAGATAATTCTATAATAAAAGGAAGCATTATATTTTCTTATAATGTTAATTTATAAGTATTTTAATATCCTTAGAAAAGCAATATAAGATCTATAAGTCCATTTGTATATATAATCAATTCATCATATTTAAAAGGATTGCTTGACTCTATAATCCCAACTAAATTATTATTAACATCTTTTAAATATTTCAATAAATAATTTTTACTATTAGTATAACCTACAACAAATGAATCATTTTCCAAACCATCAATTATTTCACTAACAATACTTTTTGACTTTGAAGCTTTTATATTAACTTTATTTATAAGCTCATCTGTAAAAGCTAAGTTATTCTGAATATTTTGTCTCATAATATTTGTAATTTCTCTTAATATATATATTTCATCATTTAGATTAACGTAATTCTTTTTACCTATTATCTTTTCTATTAGCTTCCTATCCAAAACTTCCTCCTTAAAACAATTTTAAATTAACTCTAATATAATTCTAATGTTATTGAGGATAATTTTCAATAAGATTTTTAATAGACAATCCCAAATAATAACTATAATTAAATTAAGTATTAATAAAAGTCTTTCACTACTTAGTGCATGGTTTCGACTTACTTATGCCACTATATTTGGAATTGCTATACTGAATTTAATCTTTGTATTGCTTCTTTCTAAAGATACAGATTATTTATCATTAATTAAAATAAATAAAACACTAATCTATTTGCTTAATTTAAAGTAGATATTAGGACTTCCTTAAGCCTAAGCCTTTCCTTTTTGTATTTACATATTTATACGACTCCACTTTGATTTTACTTGTAATGTATCATTTACAATTTTTATATCACAGTTCCATAAGTACGATTTCATCCATAGTTTACCTGGCATTGGTTGCCAACCTTTTTGTGGGTTAATTTGAAGTTTAATTGAATCATTATTTTTCTTTACTAAATAAGTTCCTCCCATAACCCCTTTAACCTCGTCAACAGATAGTGAAAAATGTCCTAGTATTTCTGTATTATCCTTTATTAAAACAATGTCTGGTATAGGTGGAGAAAAAGTTATTTTCATTTCACTATTGCTGCCGACCCTTCTTACACACTTTATTTCAGGATGTGTATTGTTTGTATTAATTGAATAAATGCAATTGTCTATTTTTATTTCATCTTCATCTTTATTAAATTCTATTGGTTCTATAATACCTGTATAATTATTATTTAATTCTTTAATATTATTAAAATAAGAATACCTAGCTAAATAAACTCTCTTAAAATTACACAATGGAAAAAGTTTAATAGGCTTTAGTTCTTTTCCATCTATCTTTACAAATATATCTGTGTGTTTTTGCTCCACCATATTAAATTTTTTTAAATATATAATAGGAAATTTATCTGGGCTATCACTCATAATACCTACAGGTGCTATAAGACCAAAACTATCTAGTTTATTCTTATTTTCTTTTATTTTAAACTCTATAATTCTATTTTCCTTATCTCTTAAAGATAGATATACATCTATACCTTTTTCAGTTACATCAAACTGTACCTTAATAAAATCAACTTTATATAAAGTTACTTTATTCAGCAATGATTTGTACTTATCTTCATCAATTGTTAGTCCCTTTGTATAGTAAATATCTGATTCGCCATCATGTCTTCCCATAAGTATGATGTAATAGATGAAATTTTCTTGTTTCACTTGTTGTAATTCTATAGCTTTATAAGTGGTGTCTCCCTGAAAATCAATTAAGCAAAGCTTCTCAATTATCACTTGTTCATCTTTAAATTTAATTATTGGATAAATGTATTTCTTCTTTCCTGCCTCATAAATTGAAAGATTATTCTTTTTATTACCTAAGTACTTTTCTTCATTAACTGGATTATTTTCAGGAACCATAAAGATTGGACAAATTTTTGAAATTAACCTTCCTATCACTTCTATACATCTCCTTTAAATTTTTAAAATGTATTAGGATTATTTTTATTATTTGATTTTTTAAATCTAATATTTTATATTATTGAGTTAGTAATTTATATAGATATTTTAGGTTTGATAAAATTATTGCTTTGGTTTCCTCTCTTGTGTTTATAAAACTTCGATTATTAATCCATTTACATAATTCACCATGCAAATAACTATGCAGTATATTTCCAATATAATTTGCTTTTTCATTTGAAATGTTTTTATTACTTATTTTTATAAGTTCTGAAAATCCCTCTCCTGGTTTATTCAATATTTTAGTAACTTCAGGAGAGGGTTTTCCACCTATAGACTCAAACCATATAAATCTATACCATCCGGGATGCTCCATAGAAAAATCAATTAAATTAGATAAAATTAAGAAGAACTTTTCTTCATCATCTTTTTCATTACTCAAAGAATCACTTGAATAATCCATCATTATAAGAAGTACCTTGCCAAGCGCTTCCCAAAATATTTCATCTAAACTACTAAAATAGTTATATAAGTTTGTATGTGCACATCCAACTTTTTTAGCAATATCTCTTAAAGTTACATCCTTTACTCCTTCATTTTTATCAATTAAACTTAATGTAGTTTCTAAAATAACTTCCTTACTTACATGTTTTTTATCACTTTTCAATTTAGTCTCTCCTTTCATTACCTAAGGTAATTACCATTGGTAATATTATACTATTATTCTCCTTATTTGTTAATAAATTTAAATACAATTTTATTTATATGTTTTCTAAAGTTTTACTTGAAAGTAGTTAATCTCATATTAAATTTACTTTATTATTTAAAGTAATATATTGTTTCAAAAAATAATGAGACTATCTCATTATAAAAATCACTTTTTATTTTGAGATAATCTCATTACATATCTATATACATAGTATTTATTAACTTTATTGTTTATTATTAATAACAAGTTTTTATTAAAATTTAAAAAAGTTATAGTTTTCAGCATATTTAAACAGTAGATAGAATTTTTTGACTAATGTCCTCTTAGACCTAGTAAATTCAAGAGGGTACAAAGGAGGTAACGAAACGCGACACCCTTTTTTAGTTTTACTAATTCTCAATTAAATTGTAGATTTCTCTAGATATACTTGCCATTATTTCTGATGCTAATTCTCCACCATCTAGTATTAATCTTTCGTCTTCATCTATATAATTCCCCTCATCTAGTTCTCCAATATCTTTTGTCATTATAACCAGAACATACTCTTCTTTAGCATATATTATCCCTATATCGTGATAGTATCTATAATAATTTCCTATTTTATGAGCTACATTATAGTATGGAAGATATTTATCTATTCTATCATGGAATACAGTTTCAGTCATATACTCTAAAATATTATCATAATAAGGATTTTTTTCTTCATTAAGATATAATTTTTTTAAAACCTCTCCTAATTGATTTGCTGTATATTTATTTTCACCATTAATTAATGATACATTGCCTGTAATATTTGAAATATAATCATATATACTTATTGTAGATATTCTTCTAAGCATATTTTTTGCTATATTATCTGAATAAACTATTGATAAGTAAATAGCATCATCTACTGTTATTGGTGCTATATAATCTTCTTGCCAAAGAACCCCTGCCCCTTCTTCGTAATCAGCATAACTATATTCTATTTCTGTATCCATTGAGTATTCTCCATTATAAACATCATCTGCAACAGACATAGCTAAAGGAATTTTAGTGGTACTTGCTGCTACGTAATATTCATCCCCATTATAAGAATACTCATCTTTTGTTTCAAAGTTATAGTAGTATAAAGATAAATTATCCTCGTAACCTTCAGCATATCTTTTTATAATTGACTCAATTTCTCTATCATAACTTGTTGTTTCAACTACTTCTATATAATCTTCATCCTTATAATTAATCTCTGAATAAACCTCATTTTCAATTAAAGACTCACTACTTTCTTTATTAAAAAAATTCATTCCAATTACACCAAGTAAGAATATTCCAATTAAAGATACAATTAAAATATAATTTTTCTTCATACTTATCCCCTTCATTAATAATATTTTCTTCATAAGTAATGTTTAATAAATTTAATATCTATCTTAACTAATATTATTACGAATAAAGCTTAAAATAATCTTAAAACAACATACTTTAAACTATCATTTTATCTCTATAATCTTGATTTAAATTTAGAGTTAACTGAAATTTAAGTTCTTTATTTCCATTAATAAAGTCACCTCTTAATAAATATACTCTATTATAATTTAAAATAATTATCAATTATCTTTTTAATATTATTCTTTATAACTATTGCTATGAAAAAAAGATGGTCACTGCTAATTTGCAATAACCATTCTTTTATATTATCTATTCTACTCATTTATAGAGTTTAATTCATCACATATATTATCTATTTCGTCATAACTACTTGTTATACCCATTATGCTATTATTAAGCTCATCAATAGCCGCAAAAATTTCTTCCATAGCAGTTGCAGTGGCTTCTACATTTTCGCTAATATTATTTACTGAACTTAATGTATTTTTCATTGTATTTTCAAGCACTGTAGATTGTGATCCAACACTTCTTGAATAACTTAATACATTAGAAGTATTCTTATTAACATCTTTAAACAACTCTTTAACATCATTTGTATGCTCATTACATAATTCGATTGACTTTTCTTCTTTTAATATTTCTTCTGCAACTACCTTGGTCTTATTAGATATATTATTCAATATTGATTCTACTTGATCTGTAGATATTTTTGAATCCTCAGCAAGTTTTCTTACTTCTTCTGCAACCACAGCAAAACCTCTTCCATGCTCTCCAGCTCTAGCTGCTTCTATTGATGCATTAAGAGCTAATAGATTCGTTTGCTCTGATATTTTTGTAATACTGTTAATAATATGAACTATTTTTGTATTTTCATCACTTAATTCATTTATCATAGACACTACATTCAAAATATTTGTATTTACCTTATTCATTTCAGAAGATAATATATCTACCTTATTATTACCTTCTAACACAACATTTTCAGTTGACTTAGATAATTCCTCCATAGTTTTAATGGCATTCGTAACTTCTTCTACTTTTTCTACTCCATCACCTATTGAAGCTTTCATTTCAATCATTACATCTACTTCTTTGGCTGCACTATTAGCAACATCGCTTGTAGAGCTAGTTATTTCTTCTGCTATTTGTCCTGTTGCAGAAATTCCACTTTTTATTTTCTCATTAGTTACTGTTAAAATTTTTATAGTACTATATATTTTTTCAAGTAGTA
Organism: Clostridium sp. LS3; assembly: GCF_055330225.1. NCBI lineage: Bacteria > Bacillati > Bacillota > Clostridia > Eubacteriales > Clostridiaceae > Clostridium > Clostridium sp. LS3. Next base: position 1,872,341 of record NZ_CM143921.1, on the reverse strand, counting down.
ACTCTGCTCTATATTTAGCTTCTTCAGTAGCCTTATGAGTTTCTTCTAAATCTTTATAAATACGTTTGCTAGTAATAGCATTAATTGATAATATAACTGATCCTGCTATTATATATAATATATAAAATGCTAATTCATAGTATTCTACAGAAGCAAACAGAGTTGTTTTATAGCCTAAGAAGAAATACACTACAAGTAATACAGCCAAAACTGCTTCAATAATTAATATCCTTAAATCTTGATATACACTCATTACCAAAACACCATAATATACCAAAATAAAATTAGCCCAATTTGGGTCTGATATAAACATTATACATATAACAACAGTGTACATCATTACCGTATAATACATTGTTTGAATAATACATTTCTTTTTTATTAATATAAAATCAATTATAGCTAAAGGTATGGAAAGTCCAGCTAATATTAATATGGCGTTTCTATCTACCTTTAAAATTATATCAAAAATTATCCTTAATCCTACCGATAGTATAAATCCTGCCAACATTATTTTATTCTTCAATTCCGCATTTTTTTTATAATCCATTACTGCTCCCCCTTACTTCATTCCACATTATTATTATTCGTAGTATTATTATATAACTTTACCATATCCTATATTTTTTTCTTTTTAATCCTTATATTCTATTAATATACATTTTATTACATCAAAAATATACAAATAACGCCTTATTATGGTATAGTTATGTATAAATGTATTTTTCCATATAATTATGTTAATTTATTGAAATATTTTTCGATAATTATAAATATGGATATATTTAATATTAATAATATATTTAATAATAAAGATAAGGCGGAGATGAAATGAGCATAAAAATTAAAAACATCGAGTATTATACTCCTAAAACAAATTATTCTAATGAATATTTTTTGAAGCATTTTTCAGAGCAAGGATTAGATATTTCCGGGTTATTGAATGTTACTGGAAGAGACCAGAGATATATTTCTGAAGATTTTCATGAAAATTCTTTAACTATGGCTATAGAAGCTTGTGAAAAAGTAATAAGAACTGCAAATATAGATATACAAGATATAAATTTAGTCGTATTTGTATCCAGTACCCCAGAATATCTATCTCCTACAAATGCTGTTAAAATTCATAATGCTTTAGGTTTAGCTAAAAATGCAAATGCATATGATATGAATGGTAACTGTGCAGGAATGATAATTGCAATGGATCAAGTTTGTAGAACAATGAAAAGCAATAAAAGAATTAAATATAGTTTACTTGTAGGTTCAGATTTAGTAGTTAGATATTCAAGAAAATCAGAAGCTATTACTTATGCTAATTTTGGAGAATCTGCATGTGCTGTTTTATTAGAAAACACTGATGATAATATATCAGATTTCATAGATAGTTCATCTTACGTAGATAGTTCATTAAGCTGCTATATAAAATTTCCTCCTGAAGGATTTTCTAAGGTATTACCAATAGATGAAGATACACCGAAAGATAATAGAATAATAGAGTGGATAGATTTTAATACAGATGAGGCATTCGCAAGTTCTGTTGATTCAATAAATGAAATACTAGGTAGAAATAATCTAACTAAAGATGATGTTAAATTATATTGTTTATCTCAATTTGCAAAGAAAAATATTGATATGATAAGAGAAGCTTTAGAAGAACCAGATCATAAATTTCCATTTGTAGGTGACAGATTTGGATATACAGGTGTTACAAGCCCATTTATGGCCTTAGCCGATTCTGTTTCAAATGGCACCATTAAGCATGGAGATTATGTTATTTTATGGACAGTTGGAGCTGGTGTGGTTGCTTCATGTATACTACTTAGATATTAATATCAAATCACAAAGTCAAATATGACCTTTTTGATACAAATTGTGTACTAGCCTTCTATAGACTAGAATAAATATAAAAGTTGTATAAGATTAATTTTAATATTTAATCTTATACAACTTTCTTAACTAATTATCATTTATTTTAATATTATTTTTTATTTTGATTCTTCTATGTATGCTTTATCAAAGTACACATGTCCAAGCATTGAAACTCTAACACCTTTAACTTCTGGCTTAGCAGCAGTAGCTTTATTATAGAAGTAAAGTGGAATTATTGGCATATCTTCCATTAAAACATCTTCTGCTTGCTTCATAATATCCCATCTCTTATCTGCATCAGCTTCAGCCTTAGCAGCATTAACTAGCTCATCATATTTTGGATTTGAATAACCAGCATCATTGTTTCCTCCACCTGTTACCCATAAATCTAAGAATGTCATTGGATCAACATAATCTCCAAGCCAACCATGTCTTGCTATTTGATATCCACCTTCTTGTCTAGTGTTTAAGAATACCTTCCATTCTTGGTTAGTTAGTTCTACCTTTACTCCAATTTGAGCCCAGTTTTGTTGTATTACTTGTGCAACTAATTTGTGACATCCTTCTGAATTATACATAAATTCTAAAGTTGGAATCCCTTCTCCATTTGGATATCCAGCTTCTGCTAGTAATTTTTTTGCTTCTTCTATATTAGGGTTTGCTGCATCATAGTATTTTCTATCAGCAAAATCTTCCCCTTTAGCATTTAAAATTCCTTCTGGAACAAAAGCATATGCTGGAGTTTGCTTTGATTTTGTAACTTCATTAACTATACCCTCTCTATCAACTGCAAGAGATAAAGCTTTTCTTACTTTTGCATTACTTAAAACTTTTTTAACATCCTCAGATAAACTTGATTGCTTACCAACATTAAATGCTAGCATGTATATCCCAAGGTTTGGATGTATTGTAACTAATCCTTCAGCTTGGCCACCTTCTATTTCTGCTGGTGGAACTGTATCTACCATATCAAGTTCTCCAGATTTTAATGAAGCATAAGCAGTATTTATATCTGTAACTAATTTATAAACTACTCCTGGAAGCTTTATTTTATCTTTATTCCAGTAGTTTTCATTTTTTTCAAATATTAATTGATCTTTCATATCCCATTGAACTAACTTAAAAGGTCCATTTGAAACATAAGTTTCTGGATTTAATGACCATCCTTCTGGATCCTTACTAACTATATCTTCTCTTAATGGCATATAAGTTGTAAATGAAGTCAGTTCTAAGAAATAAGCTGTTGGAGATTCTAAAGTTACTTTCAAAGTATTATCATCTACAACTTCAATTCCAACGTCTTCTCTAGTTGCTGTACCTTCATTAAATTTTTGTGCATTTTTTATATAAAATAATTGATAGTTATATTCTGCTGCTGTATCCTTAGATATGGCCCTTATCCAAGAATATTCAAAATCCTTTGCGGTTACAGGTTTCCCATCTGACCACTTAGCATCTTTTCTTAATTTAAAAGTATAAACTAAATTATCATTTGAAACTTCATAACTTTCAGCAACCCCCGGAATTGCTTTTTCGTTTTCATCAAGTCTCATTAAGCCTTCAAAAGCATTATCTATTATTGATCCTGATCCTGATGAAGTATTTAAAGTTGGATCGATTGTTTCTGGATCCTCTCCTAAATTATAGATTAATTTTCTTTCTTCTGCTTGATTTTTACATCCTGCAAAAACAGACATTCCAAGAGCAAGTGTTAGTGCTATCGCACAAATTTTTCTTAATTTTTTACCATTCATAAGTTTATTTCCCCCTTAATATTTATAATTTTAAATTTAATAATGAAATTAAACCCCAATAAAAATCTTTTTATAAAACAAAAAGATTTTATATACAATTTTCATGTATATTTATTCTTATAATTTAAATAAATAATACACTTCAACACATTGAATGTCAATATATATTTTTTAATAATTTTAATATTTCATATAAAACTTTTTAATTTAAAAGAGCTTTTATAATTAATCTATTAAATAAATGTGTATTTTACTATTCATTTTATCAATTCATCTTAATGTAAATTCAGTTGAATTCCTAAAAATAATTTATGCACATAAAAATTCAATAATCTTTTATAATTTTATAGATAATATTAAAATAACCCAGAAAGACAATTTAAAATTTGTCTTTCCGGGTTATTAATTCCTATAACAACTATTTGGAATAAATAAAGCATGAATGAATTCATGTATAAACAAGAAAATAATAATAGAAATTAAATATATTACTTAGAGTTAATTCAAATTTAAATTCCTTATTTCCATTTGTAGGTGACAGATTTGAATATACAGGTGTTACAAGCCCATTTATGGCCTTAGCCAATTCTGTTTCAAATGGTACCATTAAGCATGGAGATTATGTTATTTTATGGACAGTTGTAGCTGGTATGTTTGCTTTATGTATACTACTTAGATATTAATATCAAATCACACAGTCAGATATGACCTTTTACCCAAATTATGTACTAGCTCTCTGTAGACTAGAATAAATATAAAAGTTGTATAAGATTAATTTTAATAGTTAATCTTATACAACTTTCTTAATTAATTATCATTCATTTTAATATTATTTTTTATTTTGATTCTTCTATATATGCTTTATCAAAGAATACATGTCCTAAAGTTGAAACTCTAACACCTTTAACTTCTGGCTTAGCTCCCTTAACTTTAGTGTAGTAGTATAATGGTATGATTGGAGTTTCATCCATAAGGATATCTTCAGCTTTTCTCATAAGTTCCCATCTCTTATCTGTATCTGTTTCTTTTCTAGCATCTGCAAGTAACTTATCGTATTCTGCATTTGAGAATCCAGCATCATTATTTCCTCCGCCAGTTTCCCACATATCTAGGAATGTCATTGGATCAACATAGTCTCCATTCCAACCATGTCTAGCAATTTGATATCCACCTTGTTGTCTTGTATTTAAAAATACCTTCCATTCTTGGTTAGTTAATTCAGCTTTTACACCAATTTTAGCCCAATCTTGTTGAATAACTTGAGCTATATCCTTGTGAGATCCTTCTGAATTATACATAAACTCAAATGTTGGAAGTCCTTCACCATTTGGATATCCAGCTTCAGCTAATAACTTCTTAGCTTCTTCTGTATTAGCTTGATTTGGATTAAAGTATTCTTTGCTTGCAAACTCTTCACCTTTACTATTTAAAATTCCCTTTGGAACATAGCTATATGCTGGAACTTGTCCTGCTTTAGTAACTTTTTCAACTATACCTTTTCTATCAATTGCAAGTGATAAAGCTTGTCTTACTTTTTTATTGCTTAAAGCTTTTTTAACTTCTGGTGATGATATAGTATCTTGCTTACCAACATTAAATGCTAACATGTATGTTGCAAGATTTGGATAAATTGTAACTAAACCTTCATTTTTACCAGATTCAATTTCTGCTGGAGGAACTGTATCAACCATGTCAAATTCACCTGATTTTAGTGAAGCATATGCAGTATTTTGATCAGTAACTAGTTTGTAAACTATTCCTGGAAGTTTGATTTCCTTCTTATTCCAATAGTTATCATTCTTTTCAAAAATTAATTGATCTTTCATATCCCATTGAACTAATTTGAAAGGTCCATTTGAAACATAAGTTTCTGGATTAGTTGCCCATGTATCTGGATTAGCTGAAACCATATCTTCTCTTAATGGCATATAAGTTGGGAAAGCTGTTAATTCTGGGAAATATGCTGTTGGTGACTCTAAAGTTACCTTTAAAGTATGATCATCAACAACTTCTATTCCTAAGTCCTCTCTCTTAGCTTCTCCCTTATTGAATTTTAAACCATTCTTAATATAGAAAAATTGGTAATTATATTCTGCTGCTGTTTCTTTAGTTAAAGCTCTAACCCATGAATATTCAAAGTCTTTAGCTGTAACATTTTTTCCATCTGACCATTTAGCATCCTTTCTTAATTTGAAAGTGTATACTAATTTATCGTCAGATACATCCATCTTTTCAGCTACACCTAGCTTAGCCTTTTCATTTTCATCTAGTCTCATTAGCCCTTCAAAAGCATTATCAATAATAGTTCCTGATTCTGCTGCAGTATTTAAAGTTGGGTCTATTGTTTCTGGATCTGAACCTAAATTATAAATTAGTTTCCTTCCGCTATCTACTGAATTATCTTTTCCACAACCTGCGAAAACAGACATTCCAAGAGCAAGTGTTAGTGCTATTGCACAAATTTTTCTTAGCTTATTGCTTTTCATAAATTTATTTCCCCCTTGATATTTATAATTTTTAATTTATTATTTAATAATAAAATTAAACCCCAATGATTTTCTTTTTATAAAGTAGAAAGAACTTATATACAATTTTTATATATTTATTCTTACAATTTAAACAAATAATACACTTTAATACACAAAATGTCAATATGTATTTATCAGTAAATTTAATGTTTTTTATAAAAATTAAAAATCAAAAAGAGTTTTTATAATTAATTTATTAAACAAATGCATATTTTGTTACACATTTTATTAATTTACCTTTATTTTACTTTAACTATATTTTATTGTATTACTAAAAATAATTATATGCACAAAAATTTAATCATCTTTTATAATTTTATAGATAATATTAAAATATCCCAGAAAGACAATTTATAATTTGTCTTTCTGGGATTATTAATTCCTATAACAACTATTTGAAATATATATTATGACCATTGCTAAGAATATACGAATTTTTAGTAACTTGTATATTAATCAAAATAACCCCCAATAAATTAACAGAAGATCCATCATCATTTATTAGGCACAGTAAACAAACAAATCCATTTAACAGCCCAAAAAAGCTTAAAATTATTGGGAAAACAAAAGATAATATTATATATGGCATTAAATAAATAATTAGAAATCTATGCTTTTTTATCTTTTCTTCAGTATAAACAAAGGCAAATATACCATTAAATCCACAATATGTTTTATTTGATCTTAAACTATTTGTAATAAATAAATCATGAATGAATTCATGTATACTACTTAGATATTAATATCAAATCACAAAATAATATATGACCTTTCTGGCTCAAATTGTGTACTAGCCTTCTATATGCTAGAGTAAATATAAAAGTTGTATAAGATTAATTTTAATAGTTAATCTTATACAACTTTCTTAATTAATTATCATTGATTTTAATATTATTTTTTATTTTGATTCTTCTATATACGCTTTATCAAAGTATACATGTCCAAGCATTGAAACTCTAACACCTTTAACTTCTGGCTTAGCTCCCTTAACTTTAGTGTAGTAGTATAATGGGATGATTGGAGCTTCATCCATAAGGATATCTTCAGCTTTTCTCATAATTTCCCATCTCTTATCTGGATCTGTTTCTTTTCTAGCATCTGCAAGTAACTTATCGTATTCTGCATTTGAGAATCCAGTATCATTATTTCCTCCGCCAGTTTCCCACATGTCTAAGAATGTCATTGGATCAACATAGTCTCCATTCCAACCATGTCTAGCAATTTGATATCCACCTTGTTGTCTTGTATTTAAGAATACCTTCCATTCTTGGTTAGTTAATTCAGCTTTTACACCAATTTTAGCCCAATCTTGTTGAATAACTTGAGCTATGTCCTTGTGAGACCCTTCAGTATTATACATAAACTCAAATGTTGGAAGTCCTTCTCCATTTGGGTATCCAGCTTCAGCTAATAACTTCTTAGCTTCTTCTGTATTAGCTTGATTTGGATTAAAGTATTCTTTGCTTGCAAACTCTTCACCTTTATCATTTAAGATTCCCTTTGCAACATAGCTATATGCTGGAACTTGTCCTGCTTTAGTAACTTTTTCAACTATACCTTTTCTATCAATTGCAAGTGATAAAGCTTGTCTTACTTTTTTATTGTTTAAAGCTTTTTTAACTTCTGGTGATGATATAGTATCTTGCTTACCAACATTAAATGCTAACATATATGTCCCAAGGTTTGGATAAATTATAACTAAACCTTCATTCTTGCCAGCTTCAATTTCTGCTGGTGGAACTGTATCAACCATGTCAAATTCGCCTGATTTCAATGAAGCGTATGCAGTGTTTTGGTCAGTAACTAATTTATAAACTATTCCTGGAAGCTTAATTTCTTTCTTCCTCCAATAATTATCATTCTTTTCAAAAATTAATTGATCTTTAATATCCCATTGAACTAATTTGAAAGGTCCATTTGAAACATAAGTTTCTGGATTAGTTGCCCATGTATCTGGATTAGCAGAAACTATATCTTCTCTTAATGGTACATAATTTGCAAATGCTGTTAATTCTGGGAAATACTCTGTTGTTGACTCTAAAGTTACCTTTAAAGTATGATCATCAACAACTTCTATTCCTAAATCTTCTCTTTTAGCTTTTCCATCATAGAAATTTTTTGCATTCTTAATATAGAAAAATTGGTATGCATACTCTGCTGCTGTTTCTTTAGTTAAAGCTCTAACCCATGAATATTCAAAGTCTTTAGCTGTAACGTCTTTTCCATCTGACCATTTAGCATCCTTTCTTAACTTGAAAGTGTATACTAATTTATCGTCAGAAACATCCATTTTTTCAGCAACTCCTGGAATTGCCTTTTCATTCTCATCCAACTTCATTAGCCCTTCAAAAGCATTATCAATAACAGTTCCTGCTTCTGCTGCAGTATTTAGAGTTGGGTCTATTGTTTCTGGATCTGAACCTAAATTGTAAATTAATTTCCTTCCATTATCTACTGAATTATCTTTTCCGCAACCTGCGAAAACAGACATTCCAAGCGCAAGTGTTAGTGCTATTGCACAAATTTTTCTAAACTTTTTACCTTTCATAAATTTATTTCCCCCTTGATATTTATAATTTTCAATTTATTATTTAATAATAAAATTAAACCCCAATGATTTTCTTTTTATAAAGTAAAAAGAACTTATATACAATTTTTATATATATTTATTCTTATAATTTAAACAAATAATACACCTAATTCCATAAAATGTAAATATATATTTATCAATAAATTTAATATTTTTTATAAAAATTAAAAATCAAAAAGAGTTTTCATAATTAATTTATTAAATAAATGCATATTTTGTTACACACTTTATCAATTTATCTCCATTTTACTTTAACTATATTTTATTGTATTACTAAAAATAAATATACGCACAAAAATTTAATCATCTTTTATAATTTTATAGATAATATTAAAATATCCCAGAAAGACAATTTATAATTTGTCTTTCTGGGATTATTAATTTCTATTTCTAAATAAAAAGTTATATTAAACTAAGATTGTTTAATATTGTAGCATTTAGAAACTATACTGTAATTTTTAAATTACTTATTTCCAAAATACATAGCATATTCACTTTCTTTTATATCTTCATTAATAAGCTCCTCTAAAATTACGAAATCATTTTTATGATAGAAGTTTATTGCATTTTTATTCTTTGTAAAAACATGTAATGTAAGATAAGGATATTTATCCTTACAAAAATCTATTAATTTTTGCCCTATACCCTCTCTTTGATATTCTTTTTTCACAAAAATTCCACCTATATAATTATCTTCAACAATACCTACGAAGCCCTTTATAATATCCTTTTCTTCAAATGTATAAACATCAACTTCTTTAAGCATTTCCTTAACTAAATCGTAATTTTTAATCCAATATTCTTTAGATATGAAGTCATGGGCATCTATATTTGTATCTAACCAGACTTTCATTACCTCATCTAATTTATTTAAATTCAATTTTTTTATCATACTCTTCTCCTCAATTTCTATAAATTTTAAAAGTAAGAGTTGAATACACTCATCAAGTTCACCCTTTCTAAAAATATATTTATGAAATGCCATTATAATTTTTATCTTACGTTCTCTTAACCTAGTAAATTTAATTGATTATCAAATATAATTTTTTTCTCAGCTTCTGTTAATTCTTCTTCTATCCCACACTTGTCTAAAAATTCCTTAAAAAACAATTTCCTTTTTATATTTTCATAATTATACCAGAAATCTATCTACTATTATAAATTATTTAGAAATAAATAATATAAAATTATTAAATATTTTCTTAAATAATTGAATTTTATTGCCATCTGCATAATAAAATATACTACATATATTATTTACTATTTTTTAATTTTCAACAAGATATAATATAATATATTCAAAAATCATATAATTTTACAATAACCCTATTATATTGACAATCAACCAATATTTACATATAATTTTTAATGAAAGGGGTGGAATTATAATGTTTTGTAAAAATTGTGGAAAAGAAATCGATGATAAAGCATCTATATGTGTACATTGCGGAGTTTCAACAAACTCAAACCCAGCAGTTGTAGATAATGGTGGATTTGGATGGGGATTATTAGGATGTTGTATTCCGATTGTTGGTCTAGTTTTATTTTTAGTTTGGAAAGATACTAAACCAAAATCAGCAAAAGCAGCTGGTATTGGAGCTTTAGTTTCAGTTCTCCTTATAGTGCTATTATACGTATTTATTTTTGTTATTGGAGCTGCTGGAGCCTTGGCTGGTTATTAAAAAATGGTAAAAAGTTTTTTTTATAAGTGGCTACCAATTATTTTCGGATGCCATTGTAGAGCAGATAGATCTTTCTATTTTAAAAATAAGAAATTTCCTATATGTGCTAGATGTACTGGCGAACTAATCGGAATGATTTGTTCGCCATTTCTATTCTCTTCATATAATCCTAATATAATATACAATTTACTTTTAATGATTCCGATGATTTTAGATGGTTTTATACAATTGTCAACTAATTATGAAAGTAATAATTCTAAAAGATTTTTTACAGGTCTTCTTTTTGGCTATGCTTTATGTAATATCTTTATAATATCAATTATTTTTATATGGCAATGTGGATATAACTTTGGTAGAAATCTTTAAATCTTCTACTTAATAAGTAAAAAAGCTATATGAGACTGAAATTAAGTCAGTCTCATATAGCTTTTTGTACTTTAATTTCTAATAGATCCTCTAATTTATTAAGTATCCGTTGAAACACTGTCCCAGTTATAATTATATGTACCTTTTCCAATAAGCCAGTTTAACCCCCAATGACGTTCGAAGACTACACCTGAATCTAAATCTGCTGGTGGATTTTTCCCATGTATTCTGGCATCTACACAAGCCCAATTATAACGATAAATTAAATCCGCCTCATCTAATATCTCGTCTATACTTTTTAATCTAACTGTTTTCATAAAATCATTAAAATCTTCACAGTCTGCTACTGCATGAATTGCAAAGTTACAATCACATATTTGCGAAGGATATTCTAGTTTATCTACAATTCCTAGTGCCCAAATAAGTGTCCAATAAGCTTCATATTTCCATGCCATATTAATTACATCTTGCTTTTCTGGATTACCAAATATAATTTTCATCTCAGCTTCTGTTAATTCTTCTTTTACTTCATACTTATCTAAAAAGCCTTTAAAAAACTCTCTAGATTCTTCGATATTATCTCCACTATTAATATCACAGGCTACTTGAATAGAAATTAAACTTGTAATAGCACGCTTGGCTATTTCTTCTGCACTTCGCATCTCTATTCCATTTGCCTCCTCAATAACTGGAAGTTCCTCCATATATGGAACTTTATTAGCTTTTAATATTTCTATAGATTTTTGTTTTCTTTCTAATTGGTTCACGCTCTTTCCTCCTCCATTCATATTCATCACCAAAATCACTTGGGGCAAATTCTTGAGATGGTGTCTGAATACTTAATTGCAGTTCATAACCATTACTTGTCCCAAGTCTAATGTATTTTATTTTCTTTAAGTCTTCTTCTCTTAATATGTTATCTTTCTTATTTAAAAATTTACATAAGCATTCTTGTAGCCATCTTGATTTCAATTTTATTTCCATATCATAATCTCCATTATTTTAACATTCTTTATAATTGCAAGATATCGTCTTATATTTTACAAGTAGAAAATTAAATAATTTAAAATAAAAATAAAGCAGCATCCTCTCCAGGCTCTTGTCCATATTTATTAAATCTCTTTACTGTTTCCTTAATTTCTTTAATATAAAATTCCTTACTTATCTCTTCATTTTTCTCATTCACGATTGTTCCACCTATTTTCTCTTGTATGTAAAGAATCCCATTCCACATAATTTCAAAAACTTCTATCGGTTTATATGTTCTTGAAATATTCATTACAAACACTAAATCTTTATACTTAAATTCATTCATTTGATTTGGCATAAAATATCCTGGATTTGTATTTGTAGCTACTGAGAATAATACATCATCTCCATTTGTACAAGTATTGGGTAAATGGTACAAGTCCATATCTCTCCATTCTAAATTTAATTCTTTCATTAGAGTTTCTATTTCTTTTCCTAAAACTCCTTGGCTTTCTCTTGACTTCCAAGTTACAACTATATCATGCTCATACCCTTCTTCTAATTCATAAAATTCTTCCAATTTTTGTGCTTTCAAAATAACATTTTCAATACTTTCTCTTGGCTCAATGCTTATTTTATATTTCCCTTTAAATTCATTTGTAATATAATTCAACTCTTCCTTTAAATTTTCTTTAGTTGCAGTTGCTACACAATCACAATTATCAAATATATCTACCATAATTGTTACAATATCGTAATCTAATTCCTCTCTATATCCTGTTCCAACTGCTAAAAACTTATCATATTTTACTGAATGACCATACTTTATATAGCCTTTTAACATAGCCACACATTCAGAATTACTAATAGTACCAGATATTAATTTTACATCTACTAACCAAGATGTTTTATCATCAGGAATGCGAAATATAATATTATTTATTGTATCAAAACTAACTGTATGTTTATTAAAATACATTGCTCTAGCTTGCCTATATTTAATTATTTCCATGAATAATACCACCTCTTAATAAGTATAATCTATTATAATTCTACAATTTATTATAATTTAAAATAATCATCAATTATCTTTTTAATTTCACCATAAGCAATACAATTATATTCATCATATTCAACTAGAATATTAATAAATAAATCTTCTACTTCCGTATCCCTATACTTAGATAAGAAATCAACACAAATATCCCATATCCCTTGAAATTCATTTAAAGAAAGAATCTTAAAAGATAATTCCTTAGCTTTAGTTTTATTATTAACCTTAAAATTGTAAAATATATACTCCAATTCTTCTAGAGGATCCTCTCCAATATAATTTAGTAATTCTACAATCTTTTCATCTGAGGTATCTTCTGCTAAAGATGATATAGCTATATCTCTATAATCTGGAAAATCTTCATTAGGTTTACTTATATTAATTGGTTTAGTTTGTTTTTCTTCTAAAATTATTTGTTTATATTTGTTCCTATTCCTTGTACTCTTATTTTTATTATTATAATAATTCTTTATCGCTTTTGCATTACTCAACTTATTAAAAGGAACATTATTACCTAAATAATTAATACCTTTTTCACCAGTATTGTAATTTTTATATAAATAAGGTTTTATTATTGTAATACAGCTAAGGGGTTTCCCTTCTAAATAAGAAGCTGTTGCTTTATGATGACCATCTATTAATAAAGCCATAAACCCTCTTAATTCAGTAGCAATACCAAATAATTTTTCACCATGCCTAATTTTTTCTCTATAATATTCTACTCTTTCATTGTTATAGCAATTAGTTCCTTGAGATGGCAGCATAAATTTAGGTGATCCACAAATTGTTCCATAATTAGGACAATAATAGTATCCACTTGCATTATAATTTTTGCTTTGCATGTCTAAATTCCAAAAATAATTTCCTTCACCATCTGTAGGAATTAAATCTATTTCTTTTAATACATAATAATCACTCTCAAGCAAGGCTAGTATAGACTTAATTTTATCAAATCCATCTTCTATCTCTTTTATTGTATTAATATTATTTAAAATATTAATTACTTTGCTATCCACTTCCTCCCTACCTTCTGCTAACTGAATCATAGCAGAACAAGTTGGACAGTATTCTGTATTGCCCATAATCAAAGGTGTATCTCCCAAAAAATAAGTCATTTTTATTTCACCATTTTTATCCTTAGCAAAGCTACTATTTAATTTCCCACGTCCATTTTTTACTCTAAATAGAATATCTGAGTTATTTAACATTTGAATTCGTTCTACTTTCGTTTTTATTAACATGAAATCCCCCTTAGTGTTGTTATGGAAATGCCTTCATATTTTTTATTAATAGTGTATATCCTAAGGCTATCATAACTATTGCAGTTAATTATTTCTAATTAAATTATATCATTTCCATAAAAGTGTACAAATTTATTATTTAGCTGTGTTCTAGATGTTTATATAAAAGTTATTTCACTACTAATAACACATTTTTAGTAAAATCTTTAAAAGTTATAGTTTTCTGCATATTTAAACAGTATATAGATATTTTTTTATCTAATAAAAGAACTAATAAAGCTAGGAAAATCAAAGGTTTACAAAGGGGGTCACGAAACGCGACCCCCTTTGAATATATAAAAAATAATTTATAAAGAGAGGTTTATATTATGAATAAACTAGAAATTTTTAAAAATGATACCTTTGGAGAAATTAGCTTCCCCTTTCATTACCTAATGTGATTACCATTGGTAATATCATACTAACATTTCCCTATTTTGTAAATAAATCAAATATAATTTTGTTTATATGTTTTCTAAAGTTTTACTTGAAAGTACTTAATCTCATATTAAATTTACTTTATTATTTACACTAATATATTGTTTTAAAAATAATGAGATAGTCTCATTATATATCTATATCCATAATGTTTATTAATTTTATTGTATTTATTATTAATAACAAGTTTTTATTAGAAATTTTAAAAAGTTATAGCTTTCTGCATATTTAAATAGTGTATAGAAATTTTTTATCAACTTAAATTCTTGATAAACCTAGTAAAATCAATGGTTAACAAGGGGCTAACGTTTCGTGAGGTCCTTTAAAAATAAAAAAATCAATTTAAAAAGTGGAGTTTATATTATGGAATGTCATGTATGCAAATGAATAAAATTCTTAACTAATTAAAAGTACAATACAAATTTTCTGATAAATGGACTTTGTATCAAGATTATGCATCTGAATGATATACACACTCTAAAACAATTAATACACCTATAGGAAATATACTGTCAACATATTGGACTGAAAGAGGACGATCTTTTATCTATAGACTATTGAAAGAGAAACTAGGGATACTCCCTTGATGGAGAATAATTAAATGAGCTATATCAGATTGAGTATTAATTCAGCCTGATATAGCTTCTTTATTATTAAATGATTATTTTTCTATTTTATTTCATATATTTATTAACTAGTTCATAACATCTTTCTTTTGTAGTTTCACCTAAACTATCAGTATAAACTAATGGTTGCATGGTACCATCTTCAAACTTTTTCCCATTTTTCTCAGCAATAGAATCTCTAATATTTATCCATTGTATTTGCTTTTCCCTAACTTTATCCATTTTTTCTTGAGGTAATTGCTCTATTAAAACATTATATATTTAATTAAGCATATCATCCCATTTGTTATATTTAATACCTGCAGATTCTCTCATATGAATAGTAGTTCCATCCTTATATTTATCATTAGACAAAATAACTTTTATTTCTAATTCTAAGTTATCTAATTTGTTTAAATATATTTGTTTTTTACTATCAGTATATTGAAGAATATTACTGCTTGTATTTTTTTATTAATATCTTCATTTAATTAGTCTTTTTATACGTCGTTTAAAAATTAAGATTAAGTATCTTGGTCTTGACATAGAAGTTAAAAGTAAAGAATTTTGTTTAATTATGCAAAATAAACTTTAATAGGACTGTAACATCTCGTTACAGTCCCTCACATACTTTATTGTTCTCTTTTTCTTGGTCTAACCATTAAAGCAACTCCCAATGCTAAAATAATTAAACTTGTTGTAGTTAAAACATCTGTGCTTACTCTTGAACCTGTTTTAGGAAGATCTTTGCTTGCTTTAACATCATTTAATTCTTTATCACTTGTTTCTTTGATAATATCATTGTTGTTATTTACATCGTCAGTGTTTGTATTATTATTTCCATTAGTACTTGTATTGGAGTCATTTTTAGCAATAATACTTTCAACATCAACTTGAGTAATAAAATAATCACTACAATGTGTCAACTCAACATCAATATAGTATTTTCCATCTTTTTCGTAAGGTAATATCTTGGATTGTATTTCTTCAGCCTTCTTAGTTGTTGGATTATACCAGAAAAAGTTAACAGGCTTAGTTGCATCAATTTTACTAATATCCACTGGTATTGTTACAGTCATTGGTGCCGGTAAATTACCATGATACTTAAATGATATAACTTGTGAACTACTATCATATTTTAATATTTCATTTTTATATGGTGCAACTTCATTTAAATTAAAATCCATATCTTTTTCTATGACTTTAATATTTTTAGGGTTGAATTTCCATACTAATTCCATACCTTGAGAATTCACTATAAATCCCATATTTTTATCTATTGTTTTGATCATCTCAAAAGCCTTTAGTGGTATTTCCTTATTATCATTTAATTCAATTTTAACTTCCCCTGTAAGCTTTTGTA
The DNA here is from genome assembly GCF_055330225.1 of Clostridium sp. LS3. Lineage (NCBI taxonomy): Bacteria > Bacillati > Bacillota > Clostridia > Eubacteriales > Clostridiaceae > Clostridium > Clostridium sp. LS3. The sequence continues at coordinate 1,855,843 of NZ_CM143921.1, read as the reverse complement.
GTATTTCTTTTAAAGTTTGTCCAATATCCTTACTTCCCTCTAATGATCCTTTAATTTCGAAAACCAATTTCACATTAGATTCATTGCCAGCCTTATCCACTGCAGTTATTTCTAAATAATGTTTTCCTATAGCATCAATTTCACCAAGTAGTTCTACTACTTTACCATCAAGTTCATAGGTAATTTTTGCACTCTCATTAACTACTACTTCTGGCTTAATTGTAGTATTTTTATATACTTCTCCATCCTTTACACCTGCTATGATAATTTGTGGAGCTATAGTATCTACTGTAAAAGTTAATGTTGTTTTGTTTCCTGCTTCATCTGTTACTACTAAAGTATGTTGTCCTTCTGCACTTACTTCACTTTCATTAGTGAATTCTGCTTCATCTAATGTTGCTGTTCCTTCGTCAAAGCTTACTTTTACAGCCTTATCATATACTTTTCCATCTTCTACTCCTACTACTTTTGGCGCTGTAGTATCTATTTTCTTAAATTTTACTTTAAAAGTATCACCATTAGAATTATTTACATTTACACTTAATTTTATTGTAGGTCCAAGTTGTGTAACTGTAACTTCTGAATCCGCTGAAACTACAGATTCTATCTGCTTATTTAATTCCACTTCTATTGTTCCATTATTTTTCATAGTAGGATCAGAAATAGAAATTTCTAAATAATCAGCTGATTCTTTAGTCATAATAGAAGATTTCTTATTTGCTGTTATAAAATCTATATTTTGTACTGTATCAGTAAAGAAGTTAGCACCAATCATATTAAGTTTATTTTCTTTAACAGCTTGTACACTTGATGTATTACTCAAAACAGTAATACTAGGATTCTTAGCATACTCTTCAACTTGCTGTTTTGTTTGGTTTGGTAGCATAACATATTCATATGATGCATCTGTAGGATTTACACCATGATCAAACCACATTTCAAGATAGTTATTTGTTATATTTAATGGTTGATCATTTGAGTCTACAGGGCCACTAGATCCAATTGCTTGCCATGTTCCTGTATTTTCAACATTTCTAACTTTAAGGTTTGTTTTATTAGGGAAGTAGTAACCTACATCTGCTCCACTAACATTTCCACTTATATAAGCCCAATTTGCACTCATAATATCTTGAGAATCACTATTTGGTTTTGGATCATTAGTTATATTTTGCTGAGTTAATGTTAAATTTTGATTTATGCCATTAACTGAGAATTCATTTGAATTATCTGACTTTAGCTTTCTATTATCAACTATAGTTTCTATATTTCTGCCATCAGTACTATTTATTCCAGCACCAAGAGCAACTATTTCATCCTCAAACATAAACCATGATTTTTTAGCTTCTAAAGATAATCTGTCCATCTCTTTTGTTTGAGTGTTAATTAATCCCTTTGGACCAATAGCATGATAATCCATTCCATTAATTCCATAATTACCTAGAACAGTTCCACCAACCCAGTCCCTATCAGAATTACATTTATTACCTTTACCATCAGTCATAGTTACTGTATCTACAGTAGTACCTGGAATTCTATATGGATTAATTGTTGGCCAATAATTCTTATAATAATTTAAATCATCATTATATAAATAAGTCATTCCAGCATTAGTGTACCAACCTCTTTTATTTTCATTATTCATGCTTTCAAAATTTGTAATTCTTGTTGAAAACATTGCTACACCAAATAGATAGTTATCTCCAACATGAACAGCTCTATCTGACATTGGTAGGTTTTTTTGATACTCTTGTTTTGCTGATGGAACAATATTTGGATCATTTAATATTCTGTCTAAATCATTCATAAGAGAAATTGGATATTGATTTAAATTAACTCCTCTCATATTATACATATGATCATATGATGTATCACTTTGTATCATTTGTTTTACAAATGAATACATTTCTGACTTTTGAACAGGATCTGTGATAATTCTAGCTATAAGCATCATTGCATTTAATGATGTATGTCCAACTGCATCCTCGGCACTTCTTGATATTCCTCTACCTCTCATCATATCAAGCATAATGCCATTGTATATGAAAGGTTTTAATGCATTGTCTACAAATTCTTTTAATATCTGTAGCTTTGAGCTAGAAATCTCCCATGGAGAACCTTGTAATAAACTTGCTATAGTTGGAACACCTGCAAAAAATACATTACCATAGCCTCCAACATATGATGTGGCACCTAAACCATATTGATCCTTATGTTGAATGAATGAACCATCAGTATAGAACCCATCTCCTTCAGTAGAATAAACAAGAACACTTTCAGTTGCATCTTTAGCCATTAATAACTGTTCATAATCCTTCGTTAATACACCCATTAGAGCTGAAATTCTAGCGCAATCTACTCTATTAGCACCCGTAGTTAACTTATAGGTTGGATTTGTTGGATTTAATTCAGTATAACAATTATTAAATGGATCTGGCATATAGAAATAAATTGCTTTCATATACCTTGTTAAATTATCTTTTGGAATGTCATTATATAATAGAACGCAAGCATTTTCTAATACCTGTGGAATCCCAATCTCCCAATTCCACCAGTTACCATATTCAACATTTAAATTTTCATTGTATCTATTTTGATACATCCACTCAAGAGCATCTAATAAATCTGCTAGTAGATTAGCATCTCCCTTTAATGGGCTGTTATTCATTTGATAAGCCCTTGCCATTGCCTCAATTCTTTTATATGCAGTTGTTATGTACTCTGATTTTTTAAGATCTTTATTAGCTTGTGTTAGAGTAGGATCTATACTACTATCATCTAAATCAGCCCATAAATGAGTTCTTGACGAAGATTTATCCATTGAAGTCCAATAATTTTGAGCATCAGTAACTACCTTATCTACAAGTGCTTTTACATTAGGGTCGTTGTAATTATAATTACCTCCTGTAAGGTCATTAAACCATTTTAATCTTAAATTATCATAAACTGCATCATCTACAACTGGTGCGTTTACGATATGTTTAATATCTAATGTTGTTGATGCTGTTTTTCCGCCATCTTGAGTTTCTGCAGTTATTGTCACTACACCCTTATTTATACCTGTAACTACACCATTACTGTCTACCGTAGCTTTTCTTGGATCAGAACTTTTCCATATAAGTGTCTTATTAGTTGCATCAATAGGATTAAACTCTACTTGTCCACTTAATTCAAGAGTTTCCCCCTTTTGAACCTCCGTTCTTGTAGGTAATTTTATATCCACTACCTTGTTAAAACTTGATAGCACATTTAGTTCACATTTAGTACTTATGGATCCATCTAATGAACTTATGCTTATTTCAGCTGTACCAATGCTGTTAGCACTTACCTTTCCATTGTAGTCTACTGAAGCCACTGAAGGATTATTACTTGTATATCTTAACCCCTGATTTGATGCCTCTACTGGCCCTATTATAGGATTAAGTTTTATTTGAGTTCCAACACCAAGTGTTAATGATTTATCAATTGATATATCTTTAACATCATAATACTTATAAATATTTAGATTATCTATAAGCATTTCTCCACCAACAGCATTACCAAATTGAACTATCCTAGCTTCATTAAATACATCCCATGTATCAGTTACGCTTACACCCGCTGTATTGTTATAAGTTGCTGATGGTAGTGGATGATTACTTTTCTTTAATTCATTATTTATGTATATATCTGCAGTATGTGTTGTTGTATCTACAACCAACTTAACATTGTACCATTCATTTATATCATAGTTTGATAATAATTGAGCTCCGCCTACCCCTAATGTAACGGTGCCGTTAGTGTTAAATACAACTAATTCAGAAAATGTATTTGATGGAGCCTTTGCTGCATCACTAAGTTTTTGTCTTATCATTACTCTACGTTGAAGCTTTTTATCCTTTAAGAATACGTCTACATCAACGACAGACTTACTAGAAATATTAAGACCTGATTTTGAAATTTGTAAATGTGGAGAAGCAGCTGTAGTTTTAAATAAAATACTATTATTATGATCATTATCAACTGATTCATTGGTAAAATAGTTATTATTATTTACATTGCCCAAACTTAAAGATACTCCATTTTGAACTATATTTGCAGCAGCATAACTTGGTCCTATATAGTTTTCAAAATCTGCTTGTAAATACATAGGTATAGTAGCAGCAAATGCGTTGATGTTTTTTCCAATACCAGGCATTAAATTTACTGCTAATACAACTGAAAGTATTGATGCTATTCTTTTTTTATTCATCGTTTTCCCCCTAAATAATTTTAAATTTAACTATGTACATTTTTACTTATATTAAGAAATAAAAATTTTAATATTACTTAAGTACCTATAAGACTTTAACCTAAAAATTTAATTTATAAATAACAAAAAATCTATATATGCAAAATCTCAATAAAATATATAGATTAAAATCTTGTTAAACCGTTTTACTAAACTCGCTCATGTTCTATACTTTTCTACACAATTGTATACCTTTACTCAAACTTAGTCAATATTTATTTTCACAATAACTATATCGTTTACATGATTATCTATTAAATAAATTTAAAGTTAATATATTAGCTATAATAGTGCAAAACACTTGAATAATTTTTCAACTGAATAAAATAAAAAACATTTATGATAAATCCTTGCTCTAATAGAGTTCTCACACAAAATGGCAGCAAGGAGCTATACATAAATGTTTTAGAACGCAATTATATCAGATGAACTATCAATAAACAAATTTTTTACACAATTAAATTTTGATTTATATCTAACGATTTAAGATTTCAATTTATTTAATAGTTATTTATGATGTTAGTATCAATCTTCTTTATTTATTTCAGATTTAGACATATCTTCAGCCATCAGAGTGTCTGCAAAGGCTCCCCCCTCATAAACTCCTATAAAAACCTCATTTTTTATTTCTATATAGGCTTTTACTTATCATTAACACATATTTTAAGTATTTCATTTATCTATAAAACTAAAGTATAATAAAATTACATATATTGTTAAAAATAAAACAAAATTCGGAGGTATTCATATGGGATATAACCTTTCATTAAAGGAAGTAAATACTTTATTTGAAGAATTAAAAAAGGAATACAAAATTTATGCACCTAAAAGATTTAAAAAACAAGGAAGATACTCAGATACTGATATAATCAGGTATGATGAGGTTTATACTGTTGAAGAAATCGAATTCAAAGAAAAATCTGATTATCCAGCAAAAGAAGTTATTACTCCTATTTCTCAAACACTTTACTTCTTTACAGAAGATGAATTTAGAGAAAGCTCTGTAGGTCATAATAAAAAGATATTAATCTTTGCTAGACCTTGTGATATTAATGCTCAAAGAAGACAGGATATGATCTATCTTCATAATGGTAACTTTGAAGATACCTTCTACAAAAGAATAAGAGATAGAGTTAAATTTGTATGTATTGAATGTGTTGAAGGATTTGATACTTGCTTCTGCACATCCATGAACAGTAATAAAACAGATGACTACTCATTAGCTGTAAGATTTAACGGTTCTTCTCTACTTTTCAATGTAAAAGATGAAGAATTTAGTAATTATTTTAACAACAAACCAGAGGAAGAATTTGAACTAAAGTTTATTGAAAACAATGAAGCTAATGTAACAATTCCAGAAATAAAGGATAAAGAAACTTTGATAGAACTTAAAAACCATCCAATGTGGGAAGAATATAATAAGAGATGTATCGAATGTGGAAGTTGTTCAATAGCTTGTAGTACTTGCTCATGCTACACTACTCGTGATATTGTATATGATCCTGCTGGAAAAATTGGTGAAAGAAAAAGAGTACAAGCTTCTTGCCATGTAAATGGATTTGATGAAATGGCTGGAGGACATAAATTTAGAACTACTAAAGCTAATAAGATTAGATATAAAGTTCTTCATAAGATACATGATTATAAAGCACAATTTGGAACTGAACATATGTGTGTTGGATGTGGTAGATGTACTGATAGATGTCCAGAACATATTTCAATTACAGCTACCTTTAATAAGGTAAACAATGCAGTAAATGAAATAATGGAGGGAAAATAATATGCAAAATAATATATTAACACCTAAAGCATATGAAATAATTAGTATTACTCATGAAACTGATTTAGAGTACACCTTTAGAGTTGCTACAGATATAGTTCCTGAACACGGACAATTCCTACAATTATCAATACCTAAAATCGGAGAAGCTCCTATTTCTGTTAGTGGCTTTGGTCTTGGATATATGGACTTTACTATAAGAGCTGTTGGGAAAGTAACAGATGAACTTTTTAAGCTTAAATCTGGAGATAAAATCTTCTTAAGAGGTGCTTATGGTAAAGGATGGCCAGTTGAAAAGTTTAAAGATAAAAATTTAATTATAATAGCTGGGGGTACAGGAGTTGCACCAGTAAGAAGTATCATTAATAAATGCTACTTTCAAGAGAATTACGTAAAATCATTAAATTTAGTATTTGGTTTCAAAAATGAAAATGGAATATTGTTTAAAAATGATTTAGAAAAATGGAGAGATAAGTTCACCACTATCTACACTTTAGATAATGGTGAAAAAGAAGGTTGGGAACAAGGACTTGTTACTAAACACTTATCAAAATTACCTCTAGAGTCATTTAAGGATAACTATGAAGTTGTTATAGTTGGTCCACCAATAATGATGCACTTTACTGCTCTTGAAATGCTAAAACTTGGTGTTCCTGAAGAAAAGATTTGGGTATCCTTTGAAAGAAAGATGTCTTGTGCAGTTGGCAAATGCGGCCACTGTAGAATTGATGAAACTTATGTATGTTTAGAAGGTCCAGTATTTAACTATACTAAGGCTAAAACATTATTAGATTAGGAGGATTTCATTATGAATCATGATATAAATGTTAAAAAGACTAGATTAAACTGTTTCCGTCAATCAAAGGTTCCTGGAGAATTTATGCTTCAAATGCGTGTTCCAGGAGGTACTGTTAATGCTAAATATCTAGGTGATGTTCAATATATTGCTGAAACCTATGGTAATGGTACTTTCCATATTGGAATGAGACAAACATTTAGTATACCTGGTATTAAATATGAAAATATTCCTTCTGTTAATGAATATATAGCTAACTACCTAAAAGAAGTTGAAATTGACGAATGTAACTGTGACATGACAATTGACGAGAATGGTTACCCAACAATTGGTGCTAGAAATATTATGGCTTGTATAGGTAATACTCATTGTATTAAAGCTAATGTTAACACTAAAGAATTAGCTAATAAAATAGAAAATTTAGTCTTCCCTTCTCACTACCACATTAAAGTTTCAGTAGCTGGATGTCCAAATGACTGTGCTAAAGCTCACTTCCAAGACTTTGGTGTTATTGGTCAAGCTAGAATGGAATATAATCCAGAAAGATGTATAGGCTGTGGAGCTTGTGAAAGAGCATGTCAGCATCATGCAACTAGAGTTTTAAGTTTAAATGATAAAGGACTTATAGATAAAGATCCTTGCTGCTGTGTTGGTTGTGGTGAATGTGTAATCGCCTGCCCTACAAGTGCATGGACAAGAAGTCCTAAGAAGTTTTATAGAGTTGTCCTAGGAGGAAGAACAGGAAAACAAACTCCTAGAATGGGTAAAACTTTCCTAAACTTCGTTACTGAAGATGTTGTACTAGCTATGTTTGGAAATTGGCAAAAGTTCTCTGCTTGGGCATTAGATTATAAGCCAGAATACTTACATGGTGGACATCTAATAGATAGAGCTGGATACCATAAATTTAAGGAAATAATATTAGATGGTGTAGAATTAAACCCTGAAGCATTAGTTGCTGATAATATCTTCTGGGCAGAAACAGAATATAGATCAAACTTTAATGTTAAGCCAATAGGACAACATAAAACAATAGAATCAAATAGAGAAATTAGAAATTAAAAATATGCTATATCATTCACAAATTATTGCTCAAGTAAGTAATATATTTATATAATTACTTATTTAGTGGAGGTAATAATTGGGTTACTATATTGGTGTAGAACCAAATGTAAAACTCTATGTAGAGGATCTTAATCCAGAAGGATATAAAACAATATTATTTTTACATGGTTGGCCTGGTAGTCATAATTTATTTGAATATCAGTTTGATGAACTTCCAAAGATGGGATATAGATGCATCGGGATAGATATGAGAGGGTTTGGAAACTCAGATAGACCTTACTCCGGTTATGATTACGATCGATTATCAGATGATGTTAGATGTGTTGTTAATGCGCTAAAATTAAATAATTTCACACTAGCAGGACACTCAACTGGTGGAGCTATAGCTATTCGATACATGGCTCGCCATAAAGGACATGGAATATCTAAGCTTGCTCTTTTTTCAGCAGCAGCCCCTAGTCTTATAAAACGTCCTAATTTTAATTATGGATTAGATAAAGAAACAGTTCTGCAACTAATTGAAGGGACATATACAGACCGACCTAAAATGCTTAGAGATTTCGGAGACATATTTTTCTTTCAGCATATAACTCAGGCATTCTCGGATTGGTTCTTTCAATTAGGATTACAGGCATCCGGATGGGCAACTGCATCTATTGCAAATACTTGGATAAATGAAGTGCTATTTTCTGATCTAGAAACTATAGATGTTCCAACATTAATTATTCATGGTATTCATGATAAGGTTGTTCCATTTGAACTTGGTGAAATACAACACAAAATGATTAAAAATTCAAAGTTCCTGCCATTTAATTTTAGCGGTCATGGAGTGTTTTATGATCAGAAAGACAAATTTAACGAAGAGTTAGTGAGATTTATTGAGGAGTAAAGTTTTTCAATTTAGAATATCAAAATAAAAATACCGTATTATTCATTTTACGGTATTTTTTCTTTCATTTTATACCTCTTTTATATCATAATTTCGAAATCCAAATTTCAGCATCTTCAATACTTTTAAATGTTCTGAATTGATTTCCTTTATTAGCTTCAATAATCATTTCTTTAAATCTTTACCTATTAAATTGAAAACTCCACTGTGGAGTGTACTTCATTACTAATGCCTTTTCAAGTTCTTTTACATGCTCCACATTTTTATACTTTCTCCTAAACAGCTTACAATTTCTTATTTTACAAAATCAATTTTCAAATCTCCACTTTTACAATTAATATTAAAGTTATTTGAAGCTCCAGTATTTATTTCCTCTACATCCCCTTCAACTTCTTTGTCATCTATTTTATTAGTACCAAAATCCATATCTACTTTATATGAATATTCATTTTTGGGTAAACTAGTTTTTATGGTTATATCTCCAAAGTCACAATCTAAAGTATTATCACCCTTTAACTCACCATCTATATTAATTTCTCCTGATTTTGCTCTTACTAACAATCCATTAGTAACTAATTGAATTCCTTTAACATCACCAAAATCACTATTAATTTTAGCATTATTAGCAGTAAGTGTTTTTATATCTAACGTTCCTGATTTTAAATTGCTTTCAAAAGTAGTTGTATTAATATTTTCTGATATGACATCTCCAAAATCAACATATAAAACTAACTCTTCTAACTTAAGATTTTTAGTATAAACCTTCCCACTTTTTCCCGTTAAATTAATTTTATCTCCAGTAATATTATTAATTGTTGCATTTCCAAAATCACAATTAATATTTGAATTTTTAACCTCAATGTTATCAACTATTAAATTTCCGCTTTTATTTTGTATATCTAAATTATTTAAAGCTACATTTTCGGGAATGTACACTTTTACTAAAGTATTATTATCGATGAAACCCATACTGAAGGACATTTTTCCCCATCTTTTGTTACTTACAGTTAGTTTTTCATTTTCAACCTTGTAAGTTAGCTCTTCAACTTCTTCATTGTATTCAACTTCAATAGCATATTTATCTGATTTAATCACTTCAATATCTCCAAAATCAACATCTATATTAACATCATTAAATTTTTCTAATTCCTTATTTTCTTTTATTATATTTGCCCTGTCATATATTTCAAATCCATCTTTTCCCCATACAATACTACCGCGACCTCCATTTAATAATCCTATAATTGCCATTATTACGCCAAGTACTATTAAGCATATTGATAATAGCATTATTTTCTTTGTTTTTCTCATTATTACGCCCCCTTATTTTTTCTTTGATCTATTAACTTTACTTAAAAAGCTTTTAGTAATATTTCTAAATAATATAGCTACCTTTGGTACTATAGTTTTAACGCCAAGTGCCACTAAAATTCCAACTCCAATTACTATTAGTCCTGTTCCTATATATAAACTCCCTGTTGCTGGTCCCTGAAAGATCACTAGAAATCCTACAATAAACGCTACTACACCAGCTAATAAAAGTGATAGTGCTACTGTAGCAAAAGTAAAAATAAGTGCTCCTACAACTATTATCATTGCAAATACAATTGCTATTAATGCAATAGCTAATGGTAATGCTATTGGTGCAGCAAATATTGAAAGAATAATTAATAGTACCCTATTTATGCCACTCTTACTCTTTTCTTTTGTATTTGTATTAAATGCATAATCAGATAATATTTGTGATGCAATTGTTGAAGGTGACCCTAATTCTTTAATTACCTCTGCTTCATCTTTTTCAGCATCATCGAAATATTCTAAGTAATATGCCACTACATTATCAACTTCTTCTTTTGATAATCTCTTTAACTTTATTCTCAATTCATCAATGAAATTTTCCTTACTCATTATTTGTACCCCTTTCCAATAAAACTTTATCAACATTTTTTTTATACTCTTCCCATTGTCCTAAATATTCACTCAGCACTTGCTTACCTTTTTCCGTAATTTTATAGTATCTTCTATTTCTTCCTTGATAAGCTTGATCATATGTTGTTAAGCATTCATCCTTTTGCAACCTTCTAAGCACAGGATATAGTGTTGATTCTGAAATAGACATAATCTGTCTAACATTTTGTGTAAGTATATATCCATAAGTATCTTCTCTAGAAAGTACCGCTAAAACGCACGCATCTAATAAAGCTGCTCCCAATTGAAAAGCCATAACTTCACCTCATTTTTTATTTATATAATATGTATCTATATATAATACTATATATCATATAATATTATTCATCAAACATTTTTGCAACTAAATTTTCAAATTTTGTTTTAAATAACCATTAAAGGCCTCCATTAAAACTAATAATTTATAAAATAAAACCAATACTATAAACTAGGGATACATTTAAAATGGAGGTGTATGGTTTTGAGTTTAGACAATATCTGTTGTAAGACCTGGCAAGATGTCCTTATAGAAAAAGGCTTCGACTCTTCTACTGCCAAAGCTCTTATTGGTTTTATTTCTTGGAATAAAGGAGAAGAGTTCTTTAAATTAGGAACAGAAATAACCCAGCTTCTTTCTGGATATGAAGGAAAAGTTTTTGCTAAAGATGTTACTGCTATTAATTATAATGATAAAGGGCTATTATTTTTTAGCACAGACATTTCTCAAGAAATTGCTAATAAAATCTTTGAAACAATTATGAGTTATGAGCAAAATAATGTTTATTCCTCGCTCCACTAAAAAGGTAGCTAGAAAGCGGTGTTTGATATAAGTAGATGTTACATTAAATACTTTATTGGAAAATGATTATAAAATGATAAACTTATAAACTTGCTGAAAAAAACCTGTTTTTTAACAGGTTTTTTTCAGCAAACTAGATAGATACTTATTATTATTTATTAAAAATTTATTCTACTTCTCCCCTCTAAGCAACCTATAATACTTAGGCAACTCCTCTTCATTACATTTATCACATTTCTTTGCATAGCAATAGTTCCTAGCTCTTTCTAATTTGCTGTGCATTTTATCCCATATATCTTTAATATCTTCATCTAATACATTTCCAAAGGGTTCAGGAACAAAATCACAAGGTAGGAAGTTTCCTTCATTATCTATATATGAATGTTGCACCCCTGCTCCACATCCAAATTGATCTTTTGATTCAACATATGAAAATACTGAGGTTTTAGGATAATTTTTATCTCTATTAAATTTTACATGAAGATTGATAAGTTCTTTTTTCTCTTCTACTGTAAATATAGCATCAGATTTTACTAGTAATGATCCACATGGGATAGGTTCTAGTATTCTAACTTCATCTACCCCTAAGGCTTTTAAAAATTTCCCAAGTTCATATATTTCTCCACTTTTTAGCATTTCTTTTGTACATACAGTTTGAGCCATAGCATAAATACCTGCTTCTTTACAACTTTTTATTGCTGAAATTGAACTGTCATATGCTCCATTGTAACCTCTTTTTTTATCATGATTTTCCTTATATAAGCTATCAATACTTATTCCTACACCAAAAAGACCAGCTTCTTTTAATGCTTTTGCTTTATTAAGACTTAAAGAATAGCCATTTGTAAATAAATAAGAAATGCTTCTTTTATCTATACTATATATTATTTCTTCTAAATCAGTTCTAAGAAGAGGCTCTCCTCCTGTAAAACCAATTATTCCAACACCTAAATCTTGAAGGGATTTTATTATATTCTTCACTTCATCAGTAGTCATTTCTTTTGATCTATCATCTTTATCTTTAATAAATCTTTTTGCACTACAATGCCAACAATTATACATACATCTACCTGTAACAGCTATATATGTAGAAATTGGAGCTAACCTCTTCCCAGTAGTATGATTATAAAAGAATTCAGCATTTTCTCCTGGAACTGCATCTGCTATACTTTTATAAGCTATACTATTTAATGGTGGTAAAAAGGAGTTAACTACAAAATTACCATTGTGAATAGCTAATCTATCATTCTTTATAACATTCATTCCACATCTTATAACATTTATAGGCTTATAATCTTTACTTTTCTTAAACCTCTTATGTATATATAGAAAGTTTTTTCTTACATCTTTGTTGAATACTGCTTTTATAATTGGCGCCGTATTACTTATCATTTTTAAAAACCCCCCAAACATATTTATGAGTAATTGTATTAATTTCTTTTTCATTAAATAAATTAATCATTGTATCTTTAACCTTATTATCTTCCATATCTACCATAGCATCAAAGCCAGCTAATGCTCCTGTCGATGTTACAAAGGTCACTAAAGATTTGGTATCATCAAAAGTAAATATATGTGAACCACTTTTCACTTCTATTTTGGAGAACTTTTCTTTTTTGAACCATCTTGTGAATGTCTTATGATGAATTGGGTTAGGAAGTTCTTTCATTATTTTATTTATATTTTTATAGTTTTTTAAAATAAGTTTTGGATATATTTTTCTAACCTCTGGTAATGTATTTTTTAAATTAACTATTACTGTAAAATATCCGTCCTTTTTTAACACTCTAGAAACTTCCTTTATAATTTCATGAGGATTTTGATATTTAATCGCCCAAGCACATATAACAATATCAAAGCTATTGTCTTTAGAACTTTTTAGAAGAGATAACATATCACTTTTTATAAATTCAGCATCTAATTTGCAATTATTTCTAGCTTGATTTAGCATCCCTTCTGATATGTCTACTAAAGTGAACTTAGAAGATGGTATTCTAGAATTTATAAAACCACTATTAAAGCCTGTCCCACATGCAAGATCAAGAACTTTAGGAGATGATTTTGACTTAGTATCTATATATTTTATAATAACTTTATCTAACATTTCTTTATTATATTTATGCATTTCTTTTAAGAAAGAATCATTATAAACTTCACTTACTCTTGTGTAAGAATTTGCTATATCCCTTAAATCTGTATATTTTTTAGTTAAAAATAATTTTATAATTCTAAATAGCCCTTTTAAAGTATTCATAAAATAACTCCTTTAGTTTGAATTTTCTCCTAAATATATATACTCATAGCTTGATATTTTAACTATTTTCCCATTATTAAAATAATCAGAAGCTAATGATTTCATTTCATTTTTAGATAGCATTTTAACTTTTTCAAAGCAACTTCTTTCAAAGATATATATAAGCTTAGTTATTATATGAGTTCTATCAAATTCGTAAATAAGTATTTTACCCTTATATTTAAGTAATCTTTTACATTCCTTTAATGTTTCTTCTTTATCACTTATATGGTGAAAGGAATCTCTCATTATAATTAAATCTATTGAAGAGTCCTTTAAATTAATATTATTTGAACATCCATTTATAATATTAACTTTATTATTTTTTTCTTTAGCTATATTAGTCATTTTCACTTCTGGATCTAATATAGTTACATTAGCTCCTAAATTTATAAGTTCATTAGCTAATGTTCCAGTTCCCCCACCAATATCTAAAATTTCTATATTAGAAATATCTCCTATTATTTTTATGATTACTTTATTTTTATCTAAATTAAATATTTTCATAAATTTATCATATTGTTTGTAGTAATACTTAAATAAATAGCTCATATTTGATATTTATCTCCTTAAAAACTCATATAAATTATATTAATTAAATAATACCATGTAATTCCTATAAATTGGAATATATTTCTTAATTTGATTTTTATTAGTAAAATTTTATGTATTAAAAAATTAGCAGTAAATACCTATCAATATGATTAGTTATTTACCGCTTACATATTATATTTCATAAATTTCTTTTAATGCCTTAGCTACCCCAGCATCATCATTACTTGCTGTAACCATACTAGCAATTTCTTTTAAACAATCTTCACCATTCTCTAAAGTAACTGGGAATCCTACTTCTAACAACATGGATAAGTCATTCTCTCCATCTCCCATAGCAATTATTTCACTTCTATCAATTCCCAAGTCACTAGCGTACTCTATTAACGCTTTACCTTTAGAAATATTTGCTGCCACCACATCTAAACTATTTTTAGCAGCTCTAAATACTTCAATCCCTTGAATTTCCTTTATCTTTTCATGCAAAGGAATTATTGTTTCAACATCATTTGAAGCATACATTATTTTAGTGATTTTAACATCATCATGTAAAAGCTCCTCAATATCATTAAAAATATTTATATCCATGTATTTAGCTAATCTTTTAGTAAATATAGCAAATGGATTTTTTTCTTCATTTAGTTCATTTGGGTTAAATGAATAAATAGCATCTAATGAATAAAATCTTGGATACATTCCATTACTTTTAAAAAGATTATAAAGCTCCACTAATTGTTCTTTTCCAATATGTTTTAAATAATAAACTTCATTAGTTAAAACGTCTCTCATAGTAGCTCCATTACAGCCTAATATAGGAGCTTTTATTCCTAAAGTTTTTACATATTCTTTCGCCATCACATCTGGTCTACCAGTCACAACTACAAATTTAACTCCCATACCTTGTAATTTTCTGATTGTTTGAACATTTTCTTCTGGTATTTCATTTTTGCTATTTAATAAAGTTCCATCAATATCAATAGCTACTAATTTGTACTTCATATATCTTTCCCCTTTTATTTCTCTAGCATTTTACATAATATACAATATATAATATAACATTATCTCATGAAAATATCGATATTATTAAATTTAATTTCCAGAATTAATCAAAAATAAAATGTCATAAGAAAAAACCTTTTCCCTTCTTCGAAAACTCTGGATTTTTAATTATTATAAACTTAGGAGTATTATCTTCATAACTAGATGTTAATACGAAAACTCATATTATCCATCATTAATCTGTACCTTTTTGTATATTTAAATATCTATACAGCCAAAATAACCTTGAAAGGTGGTTATTTTAATGAAAAAATTTATTGCTATGCTTTTAATTTCTTTATCTTTATCATTTGGTGTCTTTACTCAATCTGCATATGCTGTAAATGTTTTTAAAGAAGGCGTTTATAAAGCAGCTGACTTTAATTTTTCACCTGAAAGTAAATATGTTGCTCAAAATATATCTGAAGAAGGTGGTGTTTTCATCCAAGTTTTTGATGAAAATCAAAATTTATTGCAATCAATTCATCTATCTCCTAAATCTGATAAATATAATTTACTTCCTTTAAAGCCAGACTATAGAATTGTAATAGTTGGTAAAGGTAATGTATTTATTCAGTAAAATGTTTAATCTTCTTTTATATTTCTTAACTACACATCTACTATATAGAGTGGACTACATATGTAATCCACTCATTTATTTAAATTTCAACATAAAAAATACCGTATATTCTTTTTTTTGAATAATACGGCATTTTAATTAATATTTTATATAATTAAATCTAGTATTTATCTTTCCCAAAAAATGTAGTTATCTTTACTTTCCAACAAACGTAGCCGATCCATTATCTCCATTATAAGGTGGAGCTCCTTTAACAGTTACATAACAAATTATTAGCTTATATTCTTTTCCTTTAGGAATATCCTGACTAAAGGTTACCACAAATGTTTTTGCTGAACCATCTTTTGAATTAATTTTAACTAAATTATCTTCTACCTAAATTAAACTATTTTTCAAATAAGCATTATTCTCTTTTGTTACTATTTAAACATCCTCCAAATATACCACCAATTCCTGATCCGATACATATTCCAAGAATAATATTATTAAATATTAAAATCCCTAGTATTAATCCAATAATTAATCCTATCCCAATTGAAATAGGTAAATATTTTAAATTTTTTCTATTTAAATTTTTATTATTCATAAAAATACCTCTCAACTTTTATATTATATAGACTTAATAATGTTATACATCAGTGTATTATAAGCTATTCTTTTACATACTCTCTTAATCTAAAGCTTCCTGCTGTAAATAGTACTCCTGACATTAATACTATTACTATAATAGGAATAAATATTTTGCCTTCATTTATAATTTGCGCCATCCATGAAAATGGTGAAATTATACTTAAATTACTTATTATTTGTGGTACGTTATCAAATTCTTGAAGTCCGCTTCCAAGTATTCCCACACCAAAGGATAACAAGCCAAAAACTACAACTGATAAACTTGCTATAGCTTGATGTTTAAGCCACCTTGTAGCAGCTACAATTAAAGAAGTTGTCATTAAACTGCATAGTGTAATAACTAGTATTCCCTCACCTAAATTGTAATTTGGTACTTTAAATATCTTCAGAGCTATAATTAAAGTTAGTGAACTTATTATGCTTTGTAAAATAAATGCAGATAAATATAAAGAACCTAAAATCACTTTATCAGAGTTACCAGTTGCTATTGTTCTCTTTAAAACCTTTTGAGCCTTAAGTTTAATTATATCATCAGTTAATATTGATCCACCTATCATCATAAAATAGCATATCATAAGAACAGTCATAACATAATCAGTTTTATTTACTTCAAATTTATCTACTATTAAAGTTTCTACTGCATTAGTGCTAAGGCCAGTATTTACTCCTTCTTCAAGTAATTTATTTACATAATTAGTTATAATGTTATCTGCAATAACCGATCCCATGGCAGCTTCATTACTGTAGCTTTTAATATTAGGCACATCTCCATTATTTATATTTTCCTGGAAATTTTCATCTATTACATATATTGCACCAATTTTTTTATCCCTTAATTCATTATAATTATCTTCAGCCTCCCCCTTTAGTTCTTCTATATCATATTTTTCTGATAAATTATTTATTAACTCCTTAGAATATTCACTTGAAGATTTATCTAATATTCCTATTTTTCCTATAGAGGTATCATTTGAACTTGGTCCAACTACACCAAATAAAACAATCATAGGAAGAAGAAATGTCATTAGTAAAATTGAAGGATTCTTTAGATTTCTTTTTAAATTAATTATAGTTAATCTTATTAAGCGCATTTCCTTCCCCCCTCACATGAATTTACTTTTATTAATGCAATTAAAAATAGTATTGCTGAAGCAGCAAGTATTAATATTAAGTCTTTATCATCTCCACTAAAGCTTCCATTTAAATTATATAAAGTAAAAAGCTTTGAAATATAGTGTGTTGGTGCTAAAACTTTTAAGGCATTTCCTTCACCAGTAAACATCTCCATTCCTATAATAGGAAGTGCAAAAAGTAACCCGCCAATAACCTTGCCATAAGTTGCTCCAAAAAAAGTATAAACACATTTACTTATTGATACTACTAATATAGCTGAAGTTAAAATTAATATAATTAAAGGGATTAGATTTCCTGTAAAGCTTATTCCTGTAATTCTAAAGAAAAATACATATCCTGAAATAATTAAAGCTGAATACACCAATAAAGCAAATGAATCATAATAAAAATACTGCTTTTTACTTATAGGAGTTGAAGATATTCTTCTATCAAGATTTACACTTGCATCTGCATAATTACCTTGAATAAGACCAAAAATAAGCATACTAATTACAAAAGCAATCATTGATGCAGACATTTTTTCATAACTACTAGAAGATTTTTTTGTATCTATATCTATCTTTTCTATAATTGATTTTCCTGAAATTTTTTCTAAAGCCTCATTTGATCCACCCGATATATTAACATAAAGGCTTTGATGATACTTATCTAAAATTGTTTTTAATGTATTTGTAGAGTTAGTAAACCCTTCTTCTAACTTATTTATATTTATCTCACCATTTTTTAGAGATACTACATTATCTCCATATCCCTTTGGAATAGCAATTTCTATATTGGCTTTTTTATCAGTTATTTCAACAATCTCCTTCATTTCATCACTTTCTAAAAAGGATACTAAATTCTTAGACATATCGCTATTATCCATGTCATTTATTTGTACTTTTAAAGTCTTAAGCTTTAATGGACTCTCCATAAGTGTTTTTTGGAAAAACCCCATAAAGGCTGCTAGTAAAACTGGGAAAAGTATAAAATATATAATTGTTATAGCTCCATTAGATACCATTCCCTTTAAGGTTGTTTTTGTATAATATAGTAACCTCATTTAATTCACCCCTAATCCCTTAATGTTTTTCCTGTTAATGCTAAGAATACATCTTCAAGCCTTGCATCTTCATAACTTATCTTTTTTACATTAATTCCATATTGCTCTATAATACTTAGCACGTTATGAAGTTTAAAATTTGAATCTATAGTTAAAGAAATAGTATCATCCTGCTCTTTCACCTTTATTACACCTTCTAATTTTTCAATAGTTAAAAGAACTTCACCTGTGATATCTTTAGCCTCTATTATCACCTTATTATTAGGAAAAACAGATGTTTTAATTTCTTCTTCAGTTCCATAAGCAACTTCCTTACCTAAGTCTATAATAAATACTCGTCTGCAAAGCTCCTCAATTTCTTCCATATAATGAGAAGTATAGATAACTGTTGTTCCCCATTCCTTACAAATGTTTTTAGTAAAAGTAAATATATGATTTCTTGATTGTGGGTCAACACCAACAGTAGGCTCATCCATAATTAATACCTTTGGATGATGCATAATAGCTGCTGCAATATTTAATCTTCTTTTCATTCCACCTGAAAACTTTTTAACTTTCTCCTTTTTCTTTTCTTGAAGACCTGTAACTTCTAAGGCTTCTTTAATTCTTTCTTTAAGTTCCTTTCCTTTTAACCCATATAAGGCACCAAAAAATTCAAGATTATCATAAGCAGTAAGCTCTTCAGATAAAGAAATGTCCTGTGGTACATATCCTATACACTCCTTAGCTTTTATTGGTTCTTTTAAAATATCATAGCCACAAATTTTAATTGTTCCACTATCTGGAGCTAAAAGACTAGTCATTATATTAATTAATGTGGATTTTCCCGCTCCATTTGGTCCTATAAATCCAAATATTTCTCCTTTATTAACTTCATAGCTTACATTATCTAAAACTAACTTATCATTAAATCTTTTTGTAACATTTTTTACTTCTATAATACTCATTAAAAATACCCCCTAGATTTATCTTAATTCTATAATAAGATAAATCTAGGTGGCTTGCTATCACTTAAGGTCACTATATAAATGACTTAAGTCACTATTCTATTTTTAAAGGCAAAAATTGCAATTTGAGTTCTATCTCTAAGATTTAACTTAGATAATACATTTGTAATATTATTTTTTATAGTTCCTTCAGATAAATAAAGCTTTTCTGAAATTTCCTTATTAGTTAATCCTTCTGCGATATATTTAATGATTTGAAATTCCTTGTCTGAAAAATCATATTTCTCTATCTCTTTGCTATTAATATTTTGTACATTTACGCTAAGCATCTCATTTGCAACTTCTGGATGAACAACCATATTCCCCATATAAGCTGTCTTTATTCCTTCGTGAATAACTTCATGAGAGCTATCTTTTAACATATATCCAAAGGCTCCATATTTTAATGCATCTTGAATATATTCTTTGTCTTTAAAGGTAGTTAGTATAATAACTTTAATTTTAGTAAACTGCTCTTTAATTAGTCTTGTGCCCATAACTCCATCACAATCTTTCATTCTTATATCCATAAGCACAACATCAATATCTTTGTTTTTACATACTTCTAAAGCTTTATACCCATTTTCTGCTGTATCAGCTACTTCAATATCATCAAAAGTTGAAAGCATAATTTTTAAACCTTCTCTAATTAGCTTTTCATCATCTACAATTAATATTTTGATTTTCTCCATCCTAATTCTCCTTTTCCCTTTGAATTACGAGTTTCACAAAGAACCCTTTTCCTTCTTCTGAATTAAGATCAACTGTTCCACCTATTTCTTCTGCTCTTTCTCTTATATTTTTAAGTCCAAATCCGTTTTCTTTTATGATGTTAGTTCCTATACCATTATCTTTAAAGGATATTACAAAATCATTTTCTGTAAAATTCATAATTACTTTAACCTTTGATGCCCTTCCATGTCTTAAAGCATTAGATAGGATTTCTTGAGTTATTCTATATAAATGAGTACTTTGCTTTGTAGATAAGGTCCAATTACCCTTTGATAAAATAATGCTTACTTCTATTCCAGACATCTTTTCAAAGTTTTTACATAGTTCTTGAATTCTAATTATACCTCTGTAATTATCATAATCATCGGATTTAAGCTCACTTACAGCTTTCTTTACATCTTGAAAACTATCATTTATAAAATCTCTTAAGTTTCCTGCCATATCTTTCAAATTGCTTTCTTCTTTACTAGCTATACTTTCCATAGCAGATAATTGAATCATTGCTGTAGATAAAGCATGTCCAACACTATCATGTATTTCTCTTGATATTCTATTTCTCTCTTTAAGTACTGTTAATTCTTCTATTGAAGTAAGACATTCTTCAAGGTCATTATTAGCTTCAATTAGCTTTTCCTCTGATATCCTAAGCCTGTCATATAGCCTTTGAGCTTCTCTTTTTGTACTATATAGATTAGATATATAGTTTAAAAGAATCACAAAAATAACCATAATAACTAAATTAATAATACCATTTTCTATGTTTTCATTAAATTTTGTAGATACAGCTAAAATAGATATTATAACTGCAAATAAATATTTTATATTATTGGACCTTAAAGTAAATGAATCTATGGTTATCCCTATTAAATAAAATAGAATACTTCCTCCAAAGTTTAAATAAGCTATTAGCGACACTATTAACTCTATAATCATTGAAAATATAGTTAATTTATCATCTTTAAAGAAAAATACTCTAAGATTATTATTTATTACAAATAACAAAACAAATATTATACTTTGAATACTTGTATTTTTTTCTTCAATAAATATTTGAGCTATTAAAATAATAAATGATATATATCGTGCTAATAATAACTCCTTACTTTTTCTCATAGTTCTCTCCAATTCTCTTTATAGTATAAGATAATAATACAACATATTTTAAAGTTGGTGAATAGTAGTAAATTTATAAGTAAAAATAACCAAAAATAAAAGATGACTCCTGTTTGATACAGAAATCATCCTTTAAATAACATATTATTTTTAAAATTTACTTTCTCAAAGATACATTTTAAAATAATGTTTTTATTTTAAACTTATATCTCTTACTTATATAAGTTATCTTCTATAATTTTATTAGCAAGAATACCTATATTAACTTCTTTAGTATCCATATATACATCAATAATTCTATCTACAAGAGTAACCTCAACGTACTCTATTTCTTTTCCGTCTTCATCTTCATACTTAATTATGTCATAAGTTATAATATCTTCTTTAAGTGCCTTCTTAGAAATCATAAGTTTTCCTCCTTAAGTTATATTCACTATATTCTAGCAAAGATTTAAAGCTATGTCCATTTAAATGAATTTCTAACTTTTATGAATTAAACTTTTCTAAAAACTTCTTATACTTTTAGTAAGGATATTATATTTTTCATTTTACTTTTGGAGAATGTTTTTATTTTTTGTGCTTTCTTAAAACAACACCAGCTATAGCCATAATACTTCCTAAGGCAACTGTACTTATTGGTGAAGTTCCTCCTGTATTTGGAAGATTAGAATTTGGTTTATTATTGTTTGTACCTTCATTATTATTTTTGTCGTCATCATTGTCTGTACCTGCATTGTTATCTTTTTCTTTTACAGTTACTTTAATAGTTGTTTCAGTCTTATTGTTATTACTATCTTCAACTTCATATATAACCTTATACTCTCCAGCCTTTGAAGTATCTACAGTGTTTTCTTTAACTTTAATTTTATTAGATATATCTCCATCTTCTTCATCTAAGGCTGTTACACCTTCTAAAGGAACAAATTCATCTCCTATAGTTAAGACTTTATCTGAAGAAGTTATTACTGGAAAACTATCTGCTAATATATTAACTTTTGTTTCTGATGGTAAAGCTGTAAATACTCTATCATTACTATCTATTACTTCCATAGAATCTATCTTTATAGTTGATAAACCTACATTAGATTTAGATTTAAAAATTATATTAAAGCTTTCATTAGTTATAATTTTTTCTCCTAAAGCTTCTAAATTTACTACTAATTTATCATTTTCTATTTTACTATCTACTATTTTGATACCTTCACTATTAGACTCTGCTTTTACAAACTCTAAAAAATTGTTATCAAAATTAACTATTGCTGAGTATTTCTTACTATTTAAGCCTTCATTAATATCCTTTAATAATATTTTAGTTTCAAACTCTTTTCCAACTTTAACATTTGAAGGTGCTTCAATATTTGTAGTACCCATTGAAGTTAAGTTAGTTATACCATATCCAAAGTTATATTTATTGCTAGTTAAGTCATAACTACCATCTTGTGTTAAATTTGGTATATCAACTGGAAGAGTTCCAACAACTTCATGTGCTCCAAAAACTGCATCGATAATAGCTGGAATATTTGGCCCAAAGGCTTTTGTAGGTGATAATCCTCCATCAGCTTCTGTCGGATCCATTCCTTTATATCCATATGCTATTACCTTAGCTTGAGCTTCATCACGAGCTGTCACATCATAAGGATGACCAAGGCTACCTAAAACCACAGCCTTCCCTTTAGATTTTGCATATTCAAAAACTTCTGTTGGATATTTAGTTAGCCAACTGTCTAGTGATAAATGAGAAGATCTTGATATTTCAGATAACATAATAATTTTATCTGCTGAATCAATTTTAATCTTTATATCATCATCTAATGCGATTTTCTTGTTATATGAAACTAAATTTAAATTAACATTATTTATTTTACCTTCTTTTATTAATCTAGTTACACCAAATTTCATACCTGGCAACTCATTATCATATGGTGCTAATAAAAGTATATTTTCACCTTCCTTAGGCTTTAAAGGCAAAATATTATTTTCATTTTTAACTACAGTAATAGCATTAGCTGATACTTTTCTCTCAATATCTCTATTTTCCTTTGATCCAACAATAGACTTAGCATTGGTAACCTTTTCTTCTAAAGTTCTATTGTCTTTTTCTAAATCCATTATACCTCTATCTATTTTTAACTTAACAATTCTCTCTGCAGACTCGTTTATTCTATCTAATGGTATTTCTCCTGTATTTACAGCTTCTTTGACTGCATTTATAATATTCTCTAACTTAGAAACATCATCTGTGCTCCTTAATACAGTTGGCATTAAAGCAATATCCACACCGGCTTTAATAGTTAATTTAACAGCTTCTACTTCACCAAAGTGATCACTAATAGCTTTCATATTTAAGGCATCAGTTACTACAACCCCATCAAAGGAAAGTTCATTTCTTAAAACTCCCGTAATTACATCGTCTGACAATGTTGCAGGATATCCAATTTGACTTCCATCTTTTTTTGAGGTGTAAGTATCCTTTTCTATTTGTGGGAATTGTATATGAGCAGTCATTATCATATCAACTCCCTTATCTATGGCTGTTTTAAAAGGTTTTAATTCCATTTCTCTTAAAGCTTCTATAGGTTTATCTACTACTGGTAATCCATAATGTGAATCTGTAGCAGTGTCACCATGACCTGGAAAGTGTTTAGCTGCTGCTGCAACTCCTTGGCTTTGAATTCCCTCCATAATCTTGCTGCCTAATTTTCCAACTAATTCTGGATTGCTTGATATTGATCTTAAGTTAATAACAGGGTTATTGGGATTATTATTAATATCCATAGCTGGAGCAAAGTTAACATTAAGTCCTAAGGATTTTAATTCCCTTCCAATTACATATCCTGAATCATAAGCATCTATTTCACTTTTTGTAGCTCCTATAGCCATATTTCCAGGTAAGTTTGTACCTGTACCTAATCTAGTAACTATTCCACCTTCTTGGTCTATAGTTACTAGTAAAGGTAAGTTTCCATCTTTATCTTCAATTGCTACCTTTTGAAGATCATGAACTAACTTTACAGTTTGTTCTGTTTCTTTTACATTATTAGCAAATAAAATAACTCCTCCTAAATCATATTTGTCTACTACGTCTGCTATTTCATCATTTAACACTGTCATATCACTTACTGCTTGAGCATCTTTAGCTTTCCATTGTCTAAAATCTGGCATTATCATTTGTCCAACTTTTTCGTCTAAAGTCATACTTTTAACTATTTCCTTGGCTTTGGTTTTTGAATCTGTAGCATAGACTTTATTATATGGTAATGTAAATAATGAAGTGGTAATCATAGTTGCGGCTAGAAGTAAAGCAATTTTCTTTTTATTCATAAAAATCCCCCTATAAAATAATAACTTTTTAATTTGTTAAAGATTGTTTATATTATTTTTTAATAATATTTAATTTTAACTTTTTTCTTATATTCTAGACTTGGCATAAAGTTTTTAACCTTACATATTTTCTTAATATTTCTCTAAATTTTCTTTATAGTATAAGATAATAATACAACATATTTTTCTTTTGGTAAATATTGTAAATTATATAATTTCCTTAACTCAATAAAAAAATAACTGTAATAAAGCTTAAAACTCTATTACAGTTACTATAAAAGTTATATATATATATTCTATTTATATGCCTCTAATTATTATTTTCTTTTCTTCTATAAACTAAATAAATTCCTGTACAAACTAATATTAAAGCTATTAATATCTTAATATCAAAAATATTTTCTTTTAAGAATATAGCAGATAATATAGTTCCAAATATAGGTACTAAAAAGTTAAAAACCGTTATTATTCCTACCTTATTATATTTAAGAAGCTGAGACCATAATGCAAAAGCTACTGAGGATAATAAAGCCATATATAATAGTAACATACTTGATTTAACTGTGAAGTTTGAAAGATGTCCTCCTAAAACATATCCTAAAATAGTTAAAATAAGACCTCCTATTGCAAGTTGATATCCAGTTACAGTAGATGCATCTTTATTTTGAGTTATCTTCTTACCATAAATTGATGATATTGAAAGTAAAAATGCTGCAATCATTATGAAGCCTTCACCTTTAAATGAAAAACTACCTTCTAAAACTGATGTACCACCAAGATTAACTATAATAACTCCTGAAAATCCAACAATACAGCCTAAAACCTTGTTATAATTTAGCTTGTCATTTTTATAAATAAAGTGAGCTAATAGAATGCTAAAAAATGTTCCTGTTCCATTTATAATTGCTCCTCTTACTCCTGTTGTATAAGACAGTCCTATATAAAAGAAAATATATTGAAGGGTTGTCTGTCCTAGTCCCAATATAGTAACTTGTCCTAATTCTTTAGTATTTAAGTTAAAAACTTTAGCTCCTCTTATTATTTGTAATAAGAAAACAAAAACTCCTGCTAAGAAAAACCTATATCCAGCGAAAATAAGCTTTGATCCTATATCATTTCCTACAATATTAAAAAGTTCATATCCAATCTTTATAGAAGGATAAGCACTTCCCCATAATAATGTGCAAATAACAGCAAGCACAATTATATTTTTTCTGTTAGTATAAAATTTTGATTTGTCCAAATTTGTCTTTCCTTTCTAGTAATAAATTATTTATATACATATTACCATATATTCTAATTTAATGGATTATTTTCTAATTTTATTCTTTAATTTTAAATTTTACTTATCTTTATAAATTATAATATTTTATAAAGATTTAGTTTTTCTTAATTTTATAGTTACTTTTAAGTGCCTATGTCACTTAAAAGTAAGTACTTGATATTTATATACATATACTTGATAATATCATTATCAATTATAAGAAAGTAACTATTAAATTAAATTTTGATACATTTTGGAGGATAATGACATGATTAATAAAGAGTTTATGAAGGTTTTAGAAGAAAGATCTTCAATTCGTGAATTTGATAAATCTATAGAAATTTCAGAAAGTGAGCTATCAGAAATTTTAGCTTTAGCTACTAAAGCACCTTCTGCTTGGAATCTACAACATTGGAAATTCCTTGTGGTTAAAAGTGAGGAAGCTAAACAAAAACTTCTTCCCATTGCTTTTAATCAAAAACAAGTTTTAGATGCTGCAGCTACAGTAGTTGTATTAGGTAACTTAAAAGCAAATGATAATGCTCCAAAGATTTATAATCCTATTGTAGATGCTGGATTTATGACTAAGGAATATAAAGAAAAATTAATATCAGACATAAATAATGTCTATACTGCAGAAGAAAGAGCTAAAAGTAGTGCAATACTAAATTCTTCTTTAGCTGCAATGCAATTTATGTTAGCTGCTAAGGCTTCAGGTTGGGATACATGTCCTATGACTGGATTTAACCATGAATTATTAGTTAAAGAATTTAATATAGATAATGGGTTTATACCTGTAATTATTATTCCTATAGGAAAAGCTGCTGCACCTAGCTACCCAACAACTAGATTACCTATAAGTGATGTAACTGAATGGGTGTAAAAACAAAAGAGATGTGATTTATGTCACATCTCTTTCTAATTAACAATATAAAGTGCTTTTAATAGCTTCGTCAGCACTCCAAAAAATCATATTTGAACCTATTTTTTCTTCAAATCCTGATTTATCAATAAAATCTTTTACTTGTTGCTGTAAACCACATAGCATTAATTTGCAACCTCTATTTTCAAATTCAGCTATTACTTCATCTAAAGCTTGCAATGCTGATATATCCATTAAAGGAACTCCCCTCATTGATAGTATTATAACCTTAGCTTCTTCTATCGATAAAACTTCATTTTTAAACTTTTCTGCTGTTGCAAAAAATAAAGGTCCTGTAAAATATGCAACTTTTATATTAGATAAATTGCTACCCTCAAGGATTTTTTCATCTAATTTATTTTCATCTACCTCACTTATTGATATATCCATATTGGCAATTTTCACAATAAATAAAAGACTTGAAAAAATTACACCTATTATTATAGCTTGAGTTAAATCAAATACTATTGTTGCAAACATTGTTATTAAAAACTTTAATATTGCACCTTTAAATTTTTTAGAAAAGATGTATTTTATACTTTCCCATTCATTCATTCTCCAAGTAGTTACCATTAAAACCCCTGCTAAGGCTGATAAAGGAATACTAGCCATAATAGGTGCTAATAAAAACATTGATAACATTAAAAATATTGCATGAAAAATACTTACTATTCTAGTTTTAGCTCCTGATTTTATAGCTACACTTGTTCTTGCAATAGCAGCTGTTGCAGGTACACCGCCAAAGAAAGGAATTATGAAATTCCCAATTCCTTGTGCTATTAGCTCTCTATTGGCATCAAATGAATCTCCTTTCATTTTTTTACCAACTTCACCACAAAGTAAGCTTTCAATCATAGCTAATGCAGCAATACTTATTGCTGGTGCTAACACACTTTTTATAACATTAATATCAATTGCACTAACATTAAGTCTTTCATCTAAAATTAATTTTTTTGGTATATCACCAATTACATCTATAGGTAATTTAAATACTAAGTTTATTAATAATGCAACAATTAATCCAATTAATGAAGATGGTATGATATTATTAAGTTTTTTTGGCCAAATAATCATAATACCAACTACTAAAGCTCCAATTAATAATGCATACCAATTTATATTTAGTGGTGAAGTTAAAAAGTTTATTAACTTTATTGCAGAAGATTCTGATGCTTTAGTTGTTACACCAAAAAAATTATCTAATTGTCCTATTGCAATTGTTAAAGCTATACCTGATGTAAAGCCTGTAATTACCGGTGCTGGTATATAAGAAACAATTTTTCCAAGCTTAAATATTCCTGCCAATATAAGTATTAGTCCTGCCAATGCTCCAGCTATCCAAACTCCTTGTAGTCCATATTTTTGAAATAATACAACTAAAATTGCACTCATCGCTCCTGTTGGTCCAGATATTTGAAATGAACCTCCTGAAAGAGCTCCTATTACTAAACCTGATATTATTGAAGTTATTAGTCCAGCTGCTGCTGAAGCTCCACAACTAACTCCAAAAGCTAATGCTAGTGGAAGTGCTACTGCAGTAACTGTTATTCCTGCCATCAGATCTCGTTTAAAATTTAACAAATTATACCCCTTAAATTCCTCTTTAAGGTCATTAATATAACTTTTTAGCATTGAGATTACATCCCCTCGTGTTTTATTTAATTTTATCCACGAATAATTTTAACTCTAATATCAAATCAATACAAGCTAAGTTAAAACAAGATATCGTTTACTTATAAAAATAAAAAAAGATTGTAAAAAATTACAATCTTTTTTATATTATATTTTAAATTTTTGTACCATTTCATTTAGCTTTTGTGCAAGATCTGCTTGACTTTGGGCAGTTTTAGCTACTTCCTCTATTGCCTTTGTTGTTTCATTCATACTCTCTCTAATATCTTCAGCTTTCTCACTAGACTTTTGAGAAGATTCAGCCATATTTTGAACTGCATCACTTACTTGACCAACTGTAGCTGTAATTTCTTCCGACATAGCAGCAATTTCATCAGACATTTTACTTACAAAATCTGAATCATCATAATATTTAATACCTGTATCACCATAGGCATCTAACTGGTCATTTACTTTTGTATTTACAAAATCTAATATATCGCTACCTGCTTCAATACTACTTTTAAATGCACCCTGTACTTTTGCAATTGTTTCTTGAATATTCTTTACTGCTTCTCCTGATTGTTCAGCAAGTTTCCTTACTTCTTCTGCTACAACAGCAAATCCTTTTCCTTGCTCTCCTGCTCTTGCTGCTTCTATAGCTGCATTTAAAGCAAGTAAATTAGTTTGCTCTGCTATTCCACCAATAGTATCAGCCATAACTTTTATACTTTCTACTATTTTTCCATCTTCTATGGCTTTTTCCATCTTTTCTTTCTTTTCATTATATATTTTTCTAGTTTCATTAATTGCATTTTCACTACTATGTTTAACTTCGATAGCTCTATCTTTAGCATTATTAGAAATATTACTTCCATCCATAGCCCTTGATGATAATATATTTATACTCGAATCTACTTCTTCAATAGATGCACTTATTTCCTCTGTAACAGCACCAGATTCTTGCATTCCAGAAGCAATTGATTCTACAGCTTCATCTATTATAACAACTTTAGAGAATAGTTCTTCAACAGTTGCTGAAAGTTCTTCTGATGATGCACTTATATCTTGAGAATTTTCCATAATTGTTTTTACTAAGTCTTTTACATTTTCTTGTGCTTGGTTTAAAGCATTGCCAGTTTGTCCAAACTCATCTTTTCTTGTAATGGTTATTTGATTGCTAAAATCATAGGAAGATAATCTTAATGCAAAATCTTTTATTTTAATTAGAGGATCTGTTATTTGTTTGCTTAAAATCATTGATAAAACTGCAGCTATAACTAAAGAAACAATAAGTAAAATCATATTAATAGTTATACTAAACATTAACTCCTTTTGTGCAATAGCTTCTCTATCTGCTATTATCTTATCTATATCATCTATATAATTCCCTGTTCCTATTACCCAATTAAAAGGAGCATATAATTTACTATAGCTTCTTTTAGGTGATGATTCTGTTTCTCCGCTCTTAGGGAACCAATAATCAGTATATCCACCACCTTCTTTTTTACCATTTTCAATTATATCTTTTATCATATAGTTTCCTTTACTGTCTTGAGAATTAAGTCTATTTGTACCTTCTGTTTCAGATCCTAAAAGAACAACATTTAATCCATCAACTGTATCAGCCCAAAAGTACCCTCCATTACCAAACTTTAAATTTCTTAATAAATCTGCACTTTGCTTTTTAGCTTCATCAAGGGTAATCTCACCTCTTTTAGCCTTTCCGTTTATTTTATCTATCATAGAAATTGCAATTTCTACTTGCTCTTTAATTCTTGAATCATAGTCATCCTTTAAACTCTTTCTTTGCATAGATAACGAATTAGAATTATTCTTGATAAATCCATATGTCATACTTCCAGCTATAATTATAGCTGTCAGTAAAGATATTATCATTGTTACAAGAATTACTTTGTGTTTGACTTTCCTCATAAAACTATCTCCTCTTTTTGAAAATTTAGAATTCATTAACATAATTTATAAGATTATTCCTTGTAAAATAATTAATATAGCAATTGTTTTAATGATTTATATTAATATCGCTAGACTAAGTATTATTCTTATTTTTAATAATTTAAAATTTTATAAATTAATGAATTTTTATATGATTATACTTAATACGTAAGTAATACTAATAGATATTATTTTTCTACAAATTTCCACATATTTGTACATATTAATTATAATCTATATATCGGTAATATTTTTTATTAATTAATACTTATTCCACAATATTAAAATTAATATTTCTAAGTACTTCTGAAATTAGTTATTTTCTACAAATAAATTTGTAATTCAATATCTGATAAAAAGCATTTCATCAGGTATCATTTTTTATACTTTGTCAATATGGTACCTTTGCGAGCTAGAAATATTAAGTTTAGTTGACAAATTTACATTTTATTCTCATAATTACTGGAATTATAATCCATAAATTATGTATAATAAGAATATAAATAATTTATGGATTGTATTAAATTATTCATATTTGAGTGGGAGGATATTATGAGAAAATGTTTAAGATGTGATGAAGTTATGATTGAAGATTATATGTTAAAAACAGAAAATATAACTTCTACTGCGCTAGTTGTATTGGGAAAAGGGAGTGGAGTTTTTTCATTAAATTTTGAAATGTTTATACCAGAGGATGATTCAGCTAGATTGTTAAACCACATATTGGAGGGATTAGATTACAGTAC
Organism: Clostridium sp. LS3; assembly: GCF_055330225.1. Lineage (NCBI taxonomy): Bacteria > Bacillati > Bacillota > Clostridia > Eubacteriales > Clostridiaceae > Clostridium > Clostridium sp. LS3. The sequence continues at coordinate 1,824,380 of NZ_CM143921.1, read as the reverse complement.
ACTGTATAAGGCGTACTCTTCCTTAGTAGGAATTTTGCAATTTAACCTAAATTTCTATTTAAAGTAAAAAAATTCATACTTAAAATTGATTTTCTATTTATATTAGTTAATAATTAATGTAGTTTTATCCTTCCATTTATATTCAGGCTTAATTTCTTTTATATCTTTAACTAGCTTAAATAAAGCTACATCTTTTTCTTTACATTCTAGCATTATATCAAAGTCTTTATTAATTTTTCTTGTTAATTCTATAAAATTTATAAAGTCTAAAGCATTTATAAAATCTGAATGTTTTCTATCTATTTTACCATCTAACTTTTCATCTCTTGGTGAAGAAAAGTGCATTTTAGGAGGTAAATTTTCATTACTCCATGTATCAAATATACCTTGTAGCATATCAGAAATATTTTCACCATTATTATTGCAATTGTGGTGATGAATATCTAAAACCATTGGTATATTTAAAGTTTTGCATAATTCTAAAGTTTCACTAGCTGTATAAGTTTTATCATCATTTTCTATAATTAATCTTTCTTTTATTTTTCTAGGAAAATCTTTAAAATTTTCAATAAATCTTTCTATAGCCAATTCTTTTCCTCCCGTTGCTCCACCTATATGAATTACCATTTTTCCTTCTTTATAATTCATGTCTTCAAACCATTCAACTTGTCTAGTTAAATTTATAATTGTATTTTTAACAACCTTTAGATTATTACTGTTTATCACATTAAATTCATCTGGATGAGTATCTACTCTCATATTAGATTCTTTAATGAGATTACCTATATATTCAAAATCCTTTTTAAAAATTTCTCTATGTCCCCAATACCCGACTTCAGGGTGGGTAACTAACGGTACTAAGGCAGAAGTTATTCTATAAAAATGTATATCATTTTTTATATTGTATCTTAGTATTTCTTCTAATGCATTTAAGTTTGAAGCAGTAACGCTTTTTAATTTTTCTAATCTTTTTTCTTCTGATATAATTTTACTATAGTTTGTAAAGGTTACATTACTAGAACTTGTTATCTTCTTTCCTAATACATTTGAAATGGCAACATATCCAAGCCTTACTTTCATAAATTTTCTCCTATTTAATGATTAATTAAAAGTAGTTTTTCCTAATGAATTATTTTATAAACATAAAAAGTCCTTAGATTTTATTTAAATACTTTTAAAAACATATATTCATACTATCAAAGATGGTTTGTACTATTGAAATCAATGTGAATTATTAGCTAGAGATACAGCTTAAAATAGTTTGACTTTTTGTGTTCAATATATTGACATAAGACAAAAATAAGGTTGCCTAATCAAGACAACCTTATTTTAATATTTATATAACTAAATTTATAAGTTTTATTAATTGATTATATTCTAAAGCCCGTATTGCCCTGTAATACTATCTTTAAAATATTCTATCATAGGAGGATTAAACGTAAAAAGAATAAAAAAAATTATATGAATAGCTATACCTACTACAGCTATATAAAATAATGTTTTATTTTCTTTTGTTTTACAGGATATAAAGTATCCAGCTAATTGTCCTATTAAAATTCCTATAAAATAGGCAGCTATATCAACTATCATATTAGTTGTAAAACTTGCTTCTTTAAATAAAACATGCCATAACCCAACCAAAGAGAAGCATACAATTTCAAAAACTACTATAACTATAAATCTACTAAATAAAAAGTTTTTTACATGCTCTTTTACAAAAATATATTCTATAATAGAATATATTAATATTGGATATAATCCTATTTTCCAATGCTCCCACATACTTTCATTTACAGGTGCTATTAATCCTATCAAAACATTATTACCTAAAATATCATATAGATTATGCCATAAACATCCTATAAAAAATATTATAAATATACCTATAATCTCATACTTAAATAGCTTTTTACATTTCATATTATTACTCCCAAACACAATATTCACTACATATTATATGTTGATGTTAAACATATATACATTTTATATATTTCTATTCAGAATTATCTAATTTTTTTTCTAGGATTATATAACTTTTCTAATAATAATCAAAATAATATCTATAACTTATCTATTTTACTAAATTTGAAAAGAAAGTAAACCTACCTTTGTTTCTTCATCACAAAAGGCTGCATTTACACTATTTATATAAATCTTTCTATACTCATCTATATTTACATTAAATATTTCTATCACTTTATTTGTTTCTTCTGTTAAACTTATATTAGAAACAGTTCTGTTATCTGTACTAATATTAACTTTGATACTATCTTTATGGTATTTATATATAGGATGTTCTTCATATGATATTACAGCTTTTGTATCAAGATTACTTTTAGGACACATTTCTAATGTTACCCCATTTTCTTTAACTAAATTATATGCCTCATCATCATTATATATATACACTCCATGACCTATTCTTTCAGCTCCTAAAAGGTTTATTGCATCTCTTACATTTTTGCCAAAGCCAGTTTCTCCTGCATGTATTGTAATTCTAAATCCCTTTTCCTTAGCAACCTTCATTGCTTCTATATACTCATAAGCAAAATCTTCTCTTTCAGATGCTGCTAAATCTATTGCTACAACACCTCTACCAATATACTTTTCACCTGCATTTATAGATTGATATACGTGCTCTAAATCTAATCCTCTTATACAAGAAATTATTACATTACCTCTAATGTCGTATTTTTCTTCTGCATCCTTTATTCCACTTATAACACTTTCTATAATTTCTTCTAAATCTAGTCCTTCTTGTGTATGAAATACTGGTGCAAATCTAACTTCAATGTATTTAACACTTTCCTTTGCAGCATCTTCTAAAAGTTCATAAGCTACTCTTTTTAAATTTTCTTTTGTTTGCAAAACTTTATTAGGTAGATCAAATCTCTTTAAGTATTCATCTAGTGAATCACACTCTTCTGAAATAGTCAGTAAACTCTTAACGTAATCATAATCATAACTGTCTAATTTTATATTTTCTTTTTTAGCTAATTCTATAACTGTCTCAACTCTTAAGCTACCATCTAAATGACAGTGTAGTTCTATTTTAGGTAAGTTCTTAGTATCCATAATAATTTTTCCTCCTTAAAAACATTTTCTTTATGTAAAATATAAATTAAAATTCTTTAAAATATAAATAGCCTTATATATTTTTAATTTAAGTAATTTTATATAAAAAAAAATTCTTGATTACGAAGAAATCACAAATAAAATGATTTCTTCGTAATCAAGAATTATTGGTTCTTGGTAGAAACCCCTAATCCATATTATTAGGGTTATACGAAGCTATTTAATATATCTTTTTAAATTACTATTAATTTTAGCATATATGTTAAAATAGTCAATATGTAATTATAAATTTTATCATTATATATTACCTTTAATCTTTGGCTCTTTTAGACATTTTTCTCTAATTTAGAATCCAATTCTAGTCCAATCAAATAGAGAACCTGGGTCAGTTTTTACACCTGGATTGTATTCATCATGCCCTATAATATGTCTTCTATCCTTTATTATACTAGGATTTCTCTTTATGATGTCCTCTAACAATACATTTAGTGATTCATATTGAGCATCTGTATATCCTAATAAAGAATGATTTATTAAGTCAAACTTCTCAGCTGTTATCACTGGAATCATCTCTTCTCTAGTACCAATAGCAAGTAACTCTATTCCTATTGAATAATGATTTAACCTATTTTCATATTCAGGGTAATCTATAAGCTTTCCAGGTCCTGCATGGTAAGCAACTCTATTTTCAGGTACAAAAAGATAAATCTTCCCTTCTCTATCGATTACATAATTAGAAGATACTCCATATTGCTCTAAAATAGAGTATATATCATTAATTTCATATGGATTATTTGGGTTGTTAGAAGCATTACTTATAAAATGAATAACAACATGAGTAGTTGTTTCTATTCTTGGTTCTGAGTTTATATCAGGAAGAAGCATATTAATAGTATCTAAGCTTGTTTCCCATTGAATAGATAAGTCTTGTCCAATTTTTCTTTGGCCTGATACTTCTTGTCTTATTTCTAATTGATTAAATACTTCTTTAGACTCTGAAATAGATATATTCTCTATATTTCCTTCTTCATAAGTAGATACTTTTTCTATTTCAGTTTCTTGTTCTATTTCTACTTTATTAGACTCCTCTTTTTCTTCTAAAGATTCTATATTTTTTTTATTATCCACTTTTCCTTGAGAGGCTAACCTTATTATTCCAATTTTCTTAGAGCAACCTGCTAAAATTAAAACTAATCCTCCCAAAAGCATAATTAGAATAATTAACCATTTATTTTTTTTCATCTATTTCTCCTTTGTAATTATTTTTATATATCCATTTTTACTAAATTATACCTCAATGTGAAATTATAATACAAATATACATTTTTTTCTATACATTAAGACAAAAAATTTCATTTTTGAATATAAAAATAAGTCACAGAATATCTATGATAATCATTTAAATGATCTTCATAGATATTCTGTGACTTTTCTTCATTTATATCACGTTTATTAAGTCTAATAACTAATTTAAAACTAACAACTACTCTACTCTTCTACATTTCCTTTATAGAGATTCTTTTGTAAAATATTAATTTTAAAGTTCTTTTCATGCATTTCTATTATCTTTTCTTCTCTTTCATCAACTAAAGAAAATACATCTCCAGTTTCCCCTGCTCTTCCGACTCTTCCTGCTCTATGTAGATAATCATTAGAGTCTTCAGGAATGTCTAAATTAATAACATGAGTTACACCTTTTATATCTAAACCTCTAGCAGCTACATCCGAAGCAATTAAAACTTGAATTTTACCCGTTCTAAAACTTTCTAAAGCTCTTTTTCTATCTTCCATCTTTCCATTACCACCAATAGCATCTACTTTTACATTATTAAATTTTAAATATTCAACAGCTGTGTTAGTAGTATAACTATCATTATTAAATACTAAAACTTTTTCAGCTTTTAGTGCATTTATAAGCTTTCTTAAAGTTTCAATCTTTTTTCTGCCATCAGTTTTTATGTAGCTATGATTTATATTTTCATTAACTTTATTATGTTTAACTGCTACAACATTTATATCATTAGCTAAAGTCTTAGCAATATCTAAAGTTTTTCCATTTAATGTAGCAGAGAACATCATAACTTGAGTTTGTTTTTGAGTAGATTTTATTATATCTTTTATAACAGGAAGATTATTTTTATCTAAAAGTTTATCTACTTCATCAATTACAATAGTTTTTATAGTATGAGCAGATACTTTCTTTTTACGAATTAACTCTAATATTCTTCCAGCAGAGCCAACTATAATATGAGGTTTTGCTTTTAAACTATCTATTTGCCTTTGGATATTAGCACTACCGATTAAAGATGTAGAAGTAATATCTAGTCCTGATGATTTTTTAACTTCATTTATTGTATTATTAATTTGAATAGCTAATTCATGAGTTGGAGCTAGTATTATACATTGCATTTCTTTTTTGCTTGTATCAATATTTTCTATTATAGGTAAAAGATAAGCTAAAGTCTTTCCTGTTCCTGTTTCAGACTGTCCAATTAAATTTACTTTATCAATAGCTAAAGGGATAATTTTCTTTTGTATTTCTGTAGGTTCTTTTATTCCCATAGCATTTAATCCATTAATAATTTTTTCATTTATTTTAAGATTTTCAAAGTTAATTTCCATAATCATACCTCTTTCATTAAATTATGTGCTTCTTAACTTTATCAGTAGTTTTAAATATTGTCAAAATATTATAAGATATTATTTAGAATTTCTAATTTTACTAATGTTTCTGTTCATCAAATGTCTAATAAATTTTCTATAAATAAATTTTTTCATAGGACTAATTGCTTGACTATGATTTTTAAAAAATTCATCTGGATTATCAAATACACCAAAATCTCTTAAAATACCTTCTTTTTGTATATATGTGTCATTTTCATTCCAATCAATTATTGGATTTTGAAAATCTTTTGTTGCTACTCCATATCCACAAAAAGAGCCTGTAAAATCTGAAAATCTACTTTGTAATTTATTTAGATAACTTACATCTAAAATAAATCCTTCAAGGTTATACCATTTAGAATTATAATAAACTTCTACCCAACTATGAACTATTTCCTTAGGTGAAAGCTTATAGTATAAGCCTTTCATAGCACCTTTTTGTAGTATTTTATCTATTGTAAAGCCATGCATCCTGCACTGAACTCCAACTGCACGCAATAATGCCATAAATAAAATCCCTTTTGTATTACACTGTCCATATCCGTCTTCTAAAACCTTTGAGGCAGGGATTCCATCATCCTCATTATACCCAAAGGCAATATCATTTTTTACATAATTATATATCTCAAGAATTTTATTATAATCACTAAGATTTCTCCATTGCTTTTCTTCAACTAGCTTTCTAATGCAATCTGATGAAAAATCTAAAAGCTTTGTTTCTTCTAAATATTTTTCCATAAAATATAACCTCCATTTTCTTTATTGGCTATATTTTACTCTATTTTAAAATTAGGAACTTTCAAAAATACGCTATCTTTACGAATATTTTTCGCTGACATACCCGTTAACTTCTTACTTGTATAAGCAAAATGTGATGGACTATCAAAGCCGGCTTTCATTGCTGCATCTGTTATACTACCATTTTCTAATAAATACATATATGCTTTTTTCAAATTACATAATACAATATAGCTTTTAAGAGGTATCCCTATCTGCTCCTTAAATAAATGAGATATCCTACTTTCAGATAATGAAACCATTTTAGAAAATTCTTTTAAAAAATTAGCATCATAATCATATTCATCTAACATTTTAAGTGATTTAAGAATTCGTTCATCATATTTATTTTTTTTGTTTACTTCTATTTCTAAAATATTAAACATTGAAGAAGTAAAATCACTATATTTTTCTATGTCCAAATCTTTAACTAGTTGCTCAAACTCTTTTTGAAGTAATCTAATTTCACAACAATCAAGTACACAATACTCTTTTCCTAATAGATATTTTTTCTTAAATTGTTGAGCAATATCAGATGTTGCATCTATAAGCATTGTAAAATGAATATTATTATCTGAAGAAAAACAATGCTCTACATTCGTGTTCACAATAATACATTTGCAAGATATATCTTCACCCTTTACTTCTATATTTAAATTATCCTTATAGCTCATAAATAATTGAAGCATATAATGCTTATGAAGTTCAGCATCAATAATATCTGTAAATGCTGATATATAACTTTCACTCATAAAAATATACTTCATACTCAACCTCCAATACATTATAAAAATAGTTTTTACCTCTTCATATTATATAGATGTTTATTATCTATACTATGCTTTATTATATAAACCATATCTTATAATAAAACCAAGTTTATTTACAGCATTATTATAAATCCATATCATCTAACACTTTATTTATGTACATTATAATATCTTCATCATTAACTTCAATTTTCCTCTCTAAATATAGTTTATTCCATATAAAATACTTCTTTAATAATATTGATTCACTGATTTGAATATTTCTTTCAAATAATTTCTCTATTAATAGCTTCTCTATATAAGCAATCTCAGAATTATCTCTTGTATTTTGTTCTGATAAACCTTTAGACAATGGAAAAAAACATCTAAACTTATCTACTAAGTGATCTTCTTTACTAATAAATATAGTACTAACGCCATCCCATGCTACAACTTCAATACTGGCAAGAGTGTGCTGAATTTCTACTTCATCTACCCAAAATCCTCTGTTTCCATCTGCAAAAGGCAAATCATATTCTAATACTTTTTCAAGAGTTATATCTTTTTCAAAAGCAGAAAATACTCCCCATATAAAATAAATGTCCTCTTCGTTAATAATTTTCGTCAATTCTTCTCCCTCAACCCAAACAAATTCCTTAGAAAATAGTTCTTCGAATTTTGGATTTACAGAATAACACTCACAATTAGTAATTAGCCAATTATATTTTATTTGCTCATTATCTATGGCAGTAAAAATCTTACCAAGCTTAGTATAAACTTCTTCACCTTTTTCTAATATTGCACTTTTCATACTTACACCTCATAAATTTTCGTTAAAACTTAATAAACTACTTTTTTAATTTCATAATTTTCTTTCTTTCTACTTACAGTATATTATTTACATATATAATTATATATGTAAGTGATATTAAAATATAGTCGTTCTTCATACAGAACTGCTGAATTTCTATTTGAAGAACACTTAGATATTATTAATAAAAAATTTCCTAAACATGGAACAAATCAGCTATTTATAAAGTCTAGTTGGTATAAGGAGGGAACATATGGACGAAAAATTATTAATCAAAAAAGCTAAAAAAGGAAATAAAGAGGCTTTCATTGAGCTACTTAAAACTTATGAAAAAGATGTATATTTATTTGCAAAATATATGTTAAATAATGATGAGCTTGTCAAGGATGCAGTGCAAGAAACTATAACAGTTGTCTATGAGAAAATAAGCACTTTAAAAAATGATAACTCATTTAAGTCTTGGTTATTAAAGATATTAGGAAACAAGTGTAGGGATCTTTTAAAAAGAGAAAAAAATGTAATATATCTAGATTCACAAATAGAAGAGCAATATATTGACAATGGCTTTGCAGAAATTGAAATAAGGCAATGTATGGATGGTTTATCTGATGAACATAAGAAGATTATTATTTTATATTATTTTAATGACCTAAGCTATAAAGAAATAAGTGATTTAATGGAAATTCCTAAAGGTACAGTAAAATCAAAATTATCAAGAGCAAAAGAAAGTTTAAAGAAGATAATAAGTAAAGAGGAGATGATAATAAATGAAACTAGAAGAAATGTTAAATGAAGAGAAAAATAAAGAAATTAATAAAGAATTTAAAGACTTCTATAAAGATACATTAAAAAATCTCCCAGATAAAAATAGAAATAAAAATAAAAAAAGTAGCTTTGTAAAAGCAATAGCAGTAGTTATGCTATGTTTAGTTTTAACTCCCGTTATAAAAACATATGGAACTGACATATTGAAAAATATTTTGGGAGTAAAGGAAATTATAAATGATGCCGTTACAGCAGATTTATATTTAAAATATACAAATGATGAAGTTGTTAACCTAGATTTGGGAGAATATGAAGTAACAGTAAATAATATTGGATATGATGATAACTTTTTAGTTTATGCATATAGCTTAGAAAGAAAAGATGGTAAAGATTTATCTCCTAATGAGCATATGCAAATAGGAGTAAGATTAGATTTTGAGAAGAATGGATACTCTTATGGTTCTAATGTAGATACAAAAATAGAAAGTAATAAGTTTTCTATGGTAGTGTGGGAATATATTGGAGATCTAAATTTAGATGAAAATATTAAAGCGGAAGTAGTTGCAACAGATTATGTAAGTAAATTAAAAAATGAAAAGAAAGCTAAACTAGAACTACAAAAATCAAAGGAATCTACTTCAAAAACAGTTGTACTTAATAAAGAGATAAAGATTCAAGAAGGAAGTATTTATTTAGATAAAATATCTTTCTCACCCTTTGCAGCAATTTTCAAATCTGAAAACAGAGGAGAACTTGGAAATATAAATAGAAAAGAAAGAGACCCTTATTACTATGCTATATTTGATGAAAATGGGGATCAAATAAATATGGGAAATACAAGTATTTATGGAGGATCAGAAGAACTTGCTAAAATAGGTAAAACTATATTACCATCTGAATATGTAGGAAAGAAAAAGTACACAATAAAAATATATGATAGTAGAACATCTGAAGAAGTAGAAAATTCAGCTATAACTATAGATGTTCCAGAGATAAAATAGTTATTGGGAATTTTTAGACTCGTTAGGAGTGTTAAGTAAAAAGGAGATATTGCAAAATAGTTTTGCAATATCTCCTTTTATGTTAATTATTTTGTAGCGTCTTTAGCTGCTGGAAGTATTACTTCTACTTCTGAGTGTGGACGAGGAATTACGTGAACTGAAACTAACTCCCCAACACGTTGTGCAGCAGCAGCACCAGCATCAGTAGCAGCTTTAACAGCTCCTACATCTCCTCTTACCATAACTGTTACAAGACCACCACCAACATATTCTTTACCAATTAGATAAACATTTGCAGCCTTAACCATAGCATCTGCAGCCTCTATTGAACCAACTAATCCCTTTGTTTCGATCATTCCTAAAGCATCATATTTCATTTTAAAATCCTCCATTTTATTTAATAATTTTTTGTTTAATAATTTTATATTATAATTTTTATTTTATAAGCTAATCTTTAATTTATGTTTTTTGATTTATATTTTAAAAATTTTTAATTTATATTTTACTTTATAATTTTGATTTTTGAACTAGAGCTAATATTCATAGCATTTGCTTCTTCAGTGTCAATATGGCATTCAAGTTTAGAGGCATCATTTGCTCTAATAGCTACATTACTGTAAATACCACCTCTTAAGTCATCAAACTTTATAGAGACTACTTGACCATCTGAAACACCAAAGCTTTTAGCATCTTCTGGTGTCATGTGTATATGTCTTTGTGCAACTATTACTCCTTCTTCAAGCTGAACTGAACCTTTTGGTCCAATTAAAGTGACTCCAGGTGTTTTGCACAAATCACCAGATAATCTTGGATGTTTAGTAACACCAAGTTTAAAACAATCTCCAGCTAATACTTCAACCTGAGTTTTACTTCTTGTAGGCCCAAGGATTCTAATTTTTTCAATAGCTCCCTTTGGTCCACAAATTGTTAAAGTCTCTTTGCATGCATACTGTCCAGGCTGTGACAAATCTTTCATTTTTGCCAGATGATAATCTTCACCAAATAAAATATTTAGATCCCTCTGTGAAAGATGTACATGCCTATTTGAAACACCTACTGGAATTTCAGATGAATCATTTTTCACTTCTGTATTAGCTCCGTTAGCTTGTACAGCTTCCAGTAAAAGCTTCAATATAGCTTCACATCCATCCATCTATTGTTCCCCCTTCATCGCCTTTACTATCTGATTAACTAATTTCATAAGTTCTTCATTATTAGTAAATGTGCTATTCTCAGTGTTATCACACTTTGATGCTGCTACATATTCAGCAGGACTTAAAGTTCCACATTGATTTTGTGTAGCATGACAGTTCTCAGCAGTTTTTATACGATTGAAAGTTGGATCATCTGATGCTAATGTTGCACAATCTTTTAAGCCATAAGCAACTCTCTTTATATTAACTAGATGCATTGGGGTAACATTTTCAGATACTGAACTACCTCCCCAAGTACCACAGCCAAGTGTAAATGATGGCATAAGACCTGTGCTTGCACCTGTTCCACCTTGTGCACCTCCAGTATTAACTAAAATACGTGAAGCTGGTTTTCTAGCAAATTTCATTACTATATCTCTATCTTCAGTGTGAATACTCATTGTATGTCCAATTCCATTTTGAAGTAATTGAATACTTAATTCACACGCTTCTTTCCAGTCTTTTACTGTATAGAATCCAAGTACTGTTGTAAGCTTTTCAAAAGATAAAGGATAACCTTCTCCTACACCTTTTTGCTCTCCGATAAGTACTTTAGTTCCTTCTGGAATAGAAATTCCTGCAGCTTTTGCAATAACTTGCGGAGATCTACCTACAAACTTAGCATTCATATTGTGTCCATTCTTAAACAACAAAGCACAAACTTTATTAGTTTCTTCTGTTGTCATAAAATATCCACCTTGCTTTTTGAATTCTTCAACAACTAAGTTATGATTGCATTCTTCACATATAATTGATTGCTCTGATGCACATATTGTACCATTATCAAATGTCTTACTTGCAATTATATTTCTAACAGCTTTTTCAACATTAGCACTTCTCTCTATATATGCCGGAGAATTTCCTGCCCCTACTCCAAGTGCAGGCTTACCAGAACTATAAGCAGCTTTTACCATACCTGGGCCACCAGTTGCTATAATGATAGCAACCTCTTTACTTTTCATTACTTCATTTGTTGCTCCAATGGTTGGTATAGAAATACATCCAATAATATCTTCAGGTGCTCCTGCTTCAATAGCTGCATCTTTCATTAATTTAGCTGCTTTAATTGTACATTCTGCTGCTGATGGATGTGGTGAAAATACTATAGCGTTTCTAGATTTAATTGCAATCATAGACTTAAAAATAGTAGTTGATGTTGGATTTGTAGATGGTACTATTCCCATTACTAAGCCAACCGGCTCTGCAATTTCAATCAGCTTATTTACCTCATCTTCTCTAATTACACCAATAGTCTTCATATCTTTTATTGCGTCATATAATATTGTAGATGCCATATGGTTTTTATAGGTCTTATCATTAACCTTACCAAACCCAGTTTCTTCTACAGCCATTTGCGCTAAACATACTGAATTTTCTTCAGCAACTTTAACCATATTACGTAAAATTCTATCAATTTGTTCTTCTGTATAATCTGCAATTTTTTCTGTTGCAACTTTTCCTAATCTTGCAAGATCTCTTGCTTCTTGTATAGAGCGCAAATCTTTATCAAAATTTCCCATTTTGTCATTCCTCCTTTTAGAATATTTGTGTATTAAAGTTATTTGTAATATGCTTTTATTTTACTAATTATTATCTTCTTACTTGCTTTTGAGATTGCTTTATTTGTAATCTCTAAATCATCATATTGACGAGCTAAATTTCTAAGGTTCATTAAATTAAGAGTATTTAAAACTTTTATAGCTTCTTCCATTCCACTATCTTTTACTAGATTATCTACAGTATCTTTCTGTAAATTCTCTATATCAATTTCTAAAGATTTAGTTTTATTTTCATCTTTTAAATTTTCATCAGCTATGTTTTCTATATTCTCAATTACAATGTTAGCTTCATCATTGTGATTGTAAGCTTCATTTATATTTTCAATGCTAATATCAGTATCTTTATTAAGATTAATATCTTTGTTATCATCGCTACCCTTATTAACATTGATATCAGTATCGTTATCAATCTTATCAATAACATTAATATCATCAATATTATCAGTATCATCATTAGCAGTATCATTTATATTAGAATCTTCTATGCTAACTGTTGTATTTTTAATTCCAATAATACTATCTAACTCTTCATGTGGGCGTGGTATTACATGTTCTGAAACAAGCAATGAACTATCAAGCTTTTTAACAGCTGCAACACCAGCTTCTACTGCTGCTTTTACTGCACCTACATCTCCAGTTACTGCTACTGAAACAAGTCCACCACCAACATAAGTTTTATCAAAAATGCTAACATCTGCTGCTTTAAGCATTGTATCTGCACTTTCAATTGCTGCTAATAGTCCTCTTGTTTCTATTAATCCAAGTGCCTTCATAGCTTAATCCCCCCAAAGTTTACTATAAAAGATCCGCCCAGTTTGCAGGATAAGTAGTATAGAATACCCTTGCCTTATCTGGTGAACCCCAAACTACCTTAGAGCCTGATGGTACAAATAGTACATCTCCAGGATATGCAGTATAGGTCTTTCCATTAATCTCCACTGTTAAAGTTCCTTCAATAACATAATCGATTTCTTCATAAGTTAATTCCCAATCAAAGCGTGAATTTTCTATTGTTAAAAATCCAGCACTCATTTTAGATTCATCTTTGCTAACTAATTCCTGATAATAAGCCTTTACATTTGGATTACCTGTATCAAATACATCCATTTTAACTGTATTACCTCTAACAACCTTTAAACCACCTTTATCACTTTCAAAAGAGTAAGGTGTATTTGGTTTGTTTAAGCAATTAAGCATTTCTTGCACAAGACCTTTATCCATCATAGTTTTGAAAAATGTTAAAAGCATTTCACTATCTAGTCCATCTACACAAATTTTTTGTGCTTCATTTTGTTTTACTTCACAGGACTTTGTCTCACATTTAGGAGCTTCTGTAGTGAACTCTATTCCATTATTCTTTGCTAAATCTTTAGCTGATGGTGTAATAATTACATTACTATCAATATAAAATTTTGTTTCACCTTGTTTTATTAAGGCTTCAACATCTTTTGCACTAATTAACCTCTTCATTTACTCACATCCTTTCATTATAAAATTAATTTTATATAATGTTTTTACTCATTTTTAGAGTAAAGACTGTAGTAATCTGTCAGACGGAGATGGTATAATTTCTGCATTAACTAACAACCCTTTTTCCTCCATAATGGACTTTCCTGCATCAATACCTGCTTCAACTGCAGCTACATCACCAGTGAAGGTAAAGAAAGACTTTCCTCCAAGGCCTGTTCCTAGTCTAAGTTCTATTGGCTCCAAATTAGCAGCCTTTAAAACAGCATCTGCAGCTATAACCATATTTGCTATAGAGAAGGATTCTAAAATTCCTAGTGCCTGTATTCTCTCAGGCATTGTTGCTCCTGTAATTGCTGGAAAAACCAATGGACTTACATTTGGAATAATTATTGAGTCAATCCAAAACTCTCCTGCCATTTTTTCTCCTACACTTACTGATTCCTTTACAGCTGCAACGTCGCCACTAACTATTGCAATGTATTTTCCTGGACAAACAGAACTAGCAGTAACTATTTCAACTTCTGAAGTCTTAAGCATTTGATCCGCTGAATAAATTCCACGCGCAATGCTTGTAAATTCAACCATTCCTATTGCATTAGCCACATTAATCCCTCCTTATAGTTATAAAATCATTTTCAATCTCTATAATAGTTCCTGAAATACTTGTATGAATTGGAGCACCTAAACTTCCTTCTGGAACTTTACCTATTAAATCGCCAGCCTGAACATGGTCACCTATATTCACACTGCAAATAGATGGCGCACCTACATGCTGTTGCTTTGCAATATAAACTCTTTCAGGTTCTAATGTAATATCTGTTAAAGGAGCTGGTTTATCAAACTCTCTTAATCCTAGCCTAGCAATAAGTCTTTTACTTGGAACTAATCTATATTCACGAGCTTGTCTTCCTTCAAATTTATCTTGCACTGGCTTATACCTAATATTCTTTTCAGCAAGCTTTTGTTTAAAGTATAAATTAGCTGCTTTAGGATAAAGTCCAGCTGGACAAGAAAATAATTCACATAAGTTACATTGACAACATAGTTGAGATATTTTTTGTCCTTCCATATCATCAAGATTATATGCCATAGCTCTCATCATTTTATGAGGTTGAGTGTTATGACCTAGTAGATATCGTGGGCACATATCAGTACACATTCTACATTGTTCACAAGATGCTCTATTTACTCTTTTAGCTTGATCCATGCTAACAGACTTCTTACGAATCAGTGAATGACTTTTTTTAAGTATTACAAATCCCTTGTTTTTCTTTGTAACATATCCATCTAAACTTTTCATTACAGGTCCCATCATTGGGCCCCCATCAATAACTGCATAATCCTCAAAGTTATTGATTCCACTAAGCTTTAATACATCTATAATAGGAGTACCAACTGGTACTTTTACAGTTACAGGATTTGGAACATCTCCTGACACAGTAATATACTTTTCTGTAACTGATTTTCCAATAGATGCATTATAGATATTTAAAGCTGTTTCACTATTAACAACTACACAACCAACTTGAATTGGAATGCCAGCTTCTGGAACAACTCTTCCTGTAAGCTCATAAACAAGTACTTGTTCATCCCCTGCTGGATAAATATCTTGAAGTTCTTTTACTTCAATGAAATTTTCTAATTGTAATTTGCTAATTCTATCTCTTAAAATATTAATTACTTCTTTATGCTTTCCTTTAATTCCTATAATTCCTGTCTTTGCATCAACTAGTTCTCTAGCTGCTTCAAATCCATTTATTATCTCGTCTGGAAATATCTCCATTAACTGTTGATCAACTCTCAAAAGAGGTTCACATTCAGCTCCGTTGAGAAGTATGTATTCTGCCTTTGATGCTAACTTAGCATGGGTAGGAAAACCTGCTCCACCTGCACCAATAACTCCTGCCTCTTTTACTTTATCTAAAAGACTCATTGTTATACCTCCTGAATTTATCTAAAATCACAATCTTCATCAATGATTCCTACAACAACTGCATCAACTGGAATATCATCATTACCTAACATTCTACGGGCAGAGGATCCAGTACATATAATTACTCTATCACCTATACCTGCACTAATAATATCTACTACTATTAGTCTTCTTCCTTCATTGATTCCACCAATTTCCTCAGCTAACATAAGCTTAAAACCACTAAGTGACTCAGCTTTTCTAGTTGCCCATACATTGCCAATAAGTTTTGCTGTTATCATAATGCTTTTCCTTCTTCCATCTTGATTTTAATTTCCTTGACTGCTGACTCCACAGAAGCTGTATCTCCAAAAATAGCAATTAAAATCATATTTTGAGGACAACTTCCTTTAATATCCTCAACTGTAACTCCAACAGCTTTTTCTGCAATATCTGCAGCGCAAATCATTTCTATCATTCTTCCTTGAACAAGGCCAACTGCATCTATAGTATTTAAATCTGTTTTGCAATTTACTCCCATACGTCGTTTTAGAATATCTATAGTCCCTTCAGAGGGCGATTTTATAATCCTAAACTCCATATCTTTTCACTCTCCTTATTCAATAATTTCTTTTGTACAGCTAAGGGCTATTCCGAGTGGTGTAACAAACATTGGATTTTGGGGCTTATGTGTATATATTCCTGTTTGTTTTTGGATGATTTCTTCTATTCCAGTTAAACAACAAGTTCCACCTACTAAAGAAATCTCTTTAACATCATGGCCTTCTATATGTTCATTGATAATAGATGAAACTTTTTCAACTACAGGTTTTAATACTGGAAGTAATTCTTTATGCCTTTTATTGTCTCTTTTAAATTTATCTGCTTCTGCAAAAGACATGCCATAAGCTCCTGAAATAACTAATGAAAAGTGAGTTCCACCTGTTGGCTCATCGACTACATAAACGACTTCCCCATTCTTTAATATAGAAATACCTGTTGTTCCACCACCTATATCTACGACTGCTCCATTTTCAATTTTAAGAACTTTATTTGCAGCTGTAGGTTCATCTAATATACTTGTAAGTTCAAACCCTGCTGCTTGCACTACATTTTTAATAGCTCCTGAATCTAAAGCGTCTGTTCCTGGTGGAATTGCTGCTGCTGCATAAAGTAGCTCTGCGCCTAATTTTTCTTCAAGATCTTCTTTTAATTCTCTTACAATCTTAACAGCACCAATATAGTCAACAACCATACCATCACGAACTACATCTGCATATCTATAGGCTCCTGCAACTGGTTTATAGTTTTCATCTAAAACAGCTAGTACCACACATGCAGTACCTAAATCAACGCCTGTATAGTAAGTTGATGATTTTTCTATAATGGGCTTGTTTATAACTTCTTCAAAGTCATGAACAAGCTTATCACAATATTCAAAAGTTAATTCTCTCTCTGACATCTCTTTCCTCCAATAATTGAACAAATCATTTGGGATATGGTATTAATAATTGAATTTATATTTTTAATAACATCTTTCCCTAAATTGTCATCATCTTCATAAACTTCAAAAACATAAGGTTCTAATTCATGAAGAGCACAACGAAGTGTATGCAATTTTAGAATTTCCTTGCTTTTTTCAAGTTGCATATAAAACTCTGTAATTTCAAAGCAGTCACCAATGTCATCATAAAAATTATTTGAATTTATTCCAGTACATTCTTGACAACTAAGAATCTCTAATTCACTTTTTCCATCTATAAATTTTCTAATATTTGTAATCTTCTTACCTAAGGCAATAATATTTTGTGATATGATAATATCTTCTTTTAAAATATCACTACTTGTAACAAGGAATATTGCTTCAATAGATTTTAATTTATAATAAAGCTTCTTCTTATTGTTATTTCCCCTTGGCAATATTTCTGATTGCTTTACTTCAGGATTTTCCTTATTCTTGCAAGAAACCTCATCTAACATTTTTATACCTCTATCAGAAATATATTGTCTTGCTCCAGGTGTAAGGCGCTCTCCCTGAACTAATTGATAAGTACTAAAGGGTTCTTTCTTATACAAATCTCTTAAATACTCTTCAGTAATAAATTTCATCATTGCCCCCTTTGTTTTACCCTTCTTTTAATAAATATTCTTTTAAATCATCAATACCTATCCTTTTAGAAAAACTAATGTGAAAATATGGCTCTGAAACTCCTATGATTTTTAATTGTCTTAAGCAATTTTCTTTATTTTCTGGCATTAAATCACATTTAGTTATTACTCCTATTACAGGGCATCTAAAGGACTTTGCAAATCCATGAGGATACACATCTGCGCATCTTGATTGGTCAATTAAAATTAATACATGTGATGCATCTTGTGCTGCTGCAATTATATGCTTATACATCCAAGAATTTTCTATATATGATCCTGGGACATCAATGGTATTTTTACCATAAATCATATCCTGTGTTCTTTTTAATTCACCTTGGTAATTATTTAATTCATTTACTAATGTGGTTTTTCCACATCTTGAAGGGCCAATTACCATTATTCTTTTCTTTCTCATGTTCTTGTAATGGGAGCAGGTGTAAACCCAAGTAAATTTTTCAACGTATCATTTACAGCAGTAAGTGCAGTTTCAACGCTCTGTACATCTCCATTTATAACTACAGATCCTGTAAAACGATCTAAGAATCCAATTTCAACATCTGCGACCTTTGTAGCAATGTCTGCTGCAATAATAGCAGTTTCATAAGGAGTTAAAGTTAAAATTCCTATAGCTCCTTTTTCATCTATTCCTAAACGTTCATAGATATCTGGCATAGGTGAAGCAATAACATGAGCTATTGTAATTTGCTTACCCGGCACTGACTCTTGTATAACACGTTGTATATTTCTTTCAAGAAATTCTCCCATAAACCTTACCTTCCATTTTTTATTTATTTAGTGACGAATCACTTTAACAGGTAAATCATATTTTTTAATCCAACTTTCAATTCTATCTAAGTCTTCATTACTTAAGCTTGGATCTCCTTCAATTGGATATTCCATTCCTAATTGTTTGTATTTATTTACTCCCATCTTGTGATATGGAAGTAAGTCAATTCCTTTAAAATTCTTGTAATCTTTAAAAGGAATTAAAAATTTCATAGCATTTTCAATGTCATCTTGACAATCATTTACACCCTTTAATAAAGGCATTCTGATTTTAACATTATATTTGCGACGAAGAAGTTCTTTTAAGTTCTCTAATATTTGTTCATTTCTCACTCCAGTTAGTTGAAAGTGTTTGTCTGAATCAATATGCTTCATATCAAATAGAAATAAATCTGTAAACTCCGCAGCCTTTAATACTGATTCTAATTTTGCATATCCACAGGTTTCAATTGCAGTGTTTATACCTTCTTGTTTGCATGCCATAAGTAAATTACTAGCTGCTTCTGGTTGCATTAAAACTTCACCACCACCTAAGGTAACACCCCCACCTGAAATTTCATAAAATTCTCTATCTTCTTCAACAATTTCTACAAGTTCAGAAATTGTTTTTACTTCTCCTACTATGGATAATGCTGAGTTTAAGCAAGCATTAGCACACTTTCCACACCCAATACAATCAATATTACGATTTACCTCATGCTTTAAAGTTTCGTTGGAAATAGTATGTATTCCAACCGGACAAACAGAAACGCAAGCACCACAATCAACACATGAATTACTTTTAAACATAACTCTATATTTCTTTAAAATTCCCTCAGGATTAGCACACCATTTACAACGTAATGGACATCCTTGAAAAAATATTAGAGTTCTTACTCCTGGTCCATCGTACATATTGTATTTTTGTACATTGAAAATTGTTGCTTTTCGTTCGATTATACCTAAGTTTTTATTCCCCATACTATTCAGTCTCCAGTCTCATTTATCATAACTTTAAATATATAATTTAATTGTTACCTTGCCACCAAAATCTTTAATTTCAGTGGCAAGATTTATAAAAATTAATTTATAGTCAAAAGATATTTATTTACTTGTCTGTAATTTACAAAACAATTTAAAGTGTTTTAAAAATGTGTTAGCATAGTTCTGCTGATAATTTCATCTTGAACATCTTTACATAACTCAACGAAGTATGCACTATATCCTGCAACACGAACAATTAAATCACGATATTGTTCAGGATGTTTTTGTGCTTCAATTAAGGTATTGTTATCTAAATAGTTGAATTGAATTTCACCAAGTCCAAGAGCACAAGCACTACGTAATAAAGTTATAATACCTTCTTCTCCTTCTTTTGTATCAAGAAGTCCAGCTATAAGCTTAAAGTTATGAACCATACCAATGTTCATATTGTCACAAGCCATTTTTGATACAGATTTAATTATTGCTGTTGGTCCCTTATAGTCTGCACCTTGAGTTGGACTTATACCATCAGATAATGGCATCCATGCTCTACGTCCATTAGCTGTTGCACCAGTTAATTGACCAAATGGAGTGTTATTAGAGATTGATAAAGTACCATGACTTAGTACTGAATATAAAGTTTTAAATTTACGGTGCTCCATTTCAGTAAAATTGATTAAGTCAGCAGCAATGTAATCTGCGTAATCATCATCATTACCATACTTAGGTGCTTCTAAACAATCTTTTCTAAGCTTTTCATATCCAACAAAATCAGCCTTTAATGCTTCATTTAATTCTCTTAATGTGTATTTCTTTTCTTCAAATACTAACCTTTTAATAGCAGCCATAGAGTCTGCATAAGTAGCTAGTCCACTCCATACTACTCCTGGTCCAAAGTTATACATTGCTCCACCAGCTTCAACGCCTCTACCTTTTTCCATACAACCTTCATACATTATAGACATTAAAGGTTTTGGAGCAAGATCTTTGTGAACACGTTGTGAAATTACAGTAGCAACACTACTCCACTTAGTTATATATTTAATTTGTTCCTTAACTGCAATTTCAAATTCTTCATAAGTTCTAAAGTTATCTATATTACCCATATCTGGACAAACTTGTTTTTTATACCAAAGAGGTACACCATTATTAAGTACAAGTTCTATACATATTGGCCATTGAGTGTAAGCAGTAGATGTCCATTGATAAAGTCTTCCTGATTTTTGAGGTTCAACACAACCCATTAAACAGTAATCTCTTGCATCTTCAATAGAAACTCCCTTTGCTAACATCATCTTTATGTGTACATCATCAAAGTGACAAGCTGGGAATCCCATTCCTGCACGAACTACATCAACTATCTTTTTAAGGTATTTATGTGGTGATTTCTTATGAATACGGCATGCTAATGATGGTTGATAAATCTTAACATGACGAACTGCATCCATAAGTAAGTAAGTTAAATCATTTGTAGCATCACGTCCATCTCTTGTAACACCACCAACACACATATTAACAAATGGTTGATATCCAGCGAAGAACTTAGAACCACCTTCACTTGTAATCCACATCATTTCAGACATTTTAATAAGCATACAGCCTGATAATTCAAATGCTTCAAAATCATTCATTCTGCCTGATTCAATATCAGCTTTATAATATGGATACATATATTGATCCACACGTCCTATAGACATACCTGTTTGGTTTTCTTCAACTACTAGTAAAGATTCTATAGTCCAAACTGCTTGAATTGCTTCCCAGAATGTGCTTGGCTTATGAGCTGGTACCCTTGCATTAACTTCAGATATCTTTTGAAGTTCTGCTTTACGCTTAGGATTTGTTTCTTTAGCAGCTAATTCTGCAGCATATTCTGATAAACGCTTAGCATAAATCATTACGCCTTCTGTAGTATCAATTACTGCTTTATAGAAATATATTTTTTCTATATCATCAGGATTTTCATACTGAAGCTTTTCAAGATTCTCTTTAGCTTCACGTTGAATATCTAACATACCCTTTTCCATTAAAATTACATCATATCCTGGGTTTGAGTCTCCTCCACCATTAATAGCATGGTATGAACAGTCTGAAACAAAGGACTCACCTGAAAGTTCCCAAACACCGGCTTCACGATACTGATCTTCGCAGTATTCATCAACTGATTTACCTGCCCAGTATGGGAATAATTCTTCTTTCATAATCTTCTTATCTTCTTCAGAAATATAGAATGGATCTTGAGCACGATTACCTATAGTATCAATTTCATCAACCATCCATCTCCATGCTATATCCGGAGAAAATGCTCCTGCACGAGGTGCACCACATGGAGCTCCTACAATAAGTTCATTATCTTGAATTACTAATGGTGCAGTTTCACAACAATATTTAAAACACTTAGCACGTAATAAAATCTTAGGCATACCAGGATTTTCTTTAGCTATCTTTGTAATAGCTCTTGCACGATGTGTTGTTATTGTTGGAACTTGTTTTAAATAGTTTTCCTTTAATTTTACTAAACGATTTGTTATTCCATCTGGAATTTTATCGCCTTCATTATTTAATACTGTTTTTGAAACAGGTTCTTCTTTTGAAATTTCTTTTGATATACTTTCAAACATCTTCATTAAAGATTCACGTTCTTCAGAAGACATATGTTGAGTAGCTTCCATAAACTTATTTGAAAATTCACGAATATCCAAATCCTTACCTCTCATTCTTTAAATATTTTTCATATTTATAATCTTATCTTCTATTTTAAATTTTGTATTACCTTCTTTAATAGGCTTTCTAGAAATTCTACATTATCTAAAGTACAACCTTCTTTTACTTCAACCTCTTTAGATAAAGATGTACTTTCTTCTAATTTATCATTAACGATTTCATTAGCTTTACGCACTCCATATCCAACTTTTCTAATATATATTAGATTTCTTGGTGAAACATTATCAGATGTCATACCATGTCCTGCAGAACCACTACCTAATGTCATTGAAGGAAATAAATTAGTAGTTGCTCCCATACTTCCTAAAGCTCCAGGTGTATTTACTAGCACTCTACCTACTGGTTTTTTTAGTGCAAATTGACGGATAACTTCCTCATCTCTTGAATGTATAATTAGAGTATGTCCTTGTCTTTCACTTAGTAATAATTCAATACATTTTTCACAAGCATGCATCCAGTCATCTTCAATGTAATATGCTAAAACTGGACAAAGTTTTTCCCTAGAGTAAGGATTATTCTGTGAAACATACTTTTGCTTTGAAATAAGAACTTTTACATCATTAGAGACACTAAAGCCTGCTTTTTTTGCTAATTCTTGTGCTGATTTACCAACAACATCTGATTCAGCACTTCCACCATTATAGGAGAAAATTAAAGCAAGTTTCTTCGACTCTTCTTCATTCATAAAGTAAGCACCATTTTTTTCTAGCTCTTTCTTCACTTCAGATTCGATACAACTATCTACCACAATAGACTGTTCAGCTGCTGAAACAACTCCATTATCAAAAGTCTTACTAGCAATTATATCTTTAACAGCTTGTTTTATATCTGCTGTACGTTCTATAAAAGCTGGTCCATTACCATTTCCACCATATATTACTGGCTTTCCAGATTTATAGGCTTCTTTTAGTAAACTTGGTACACCTGTATTTATTATTAATGAAGCATCTTTATGATTCATTAGCTCTAATGTTCCACTTTTTGTAACATTATGAAGGTATGTAAGTGCTCCTTCTGGTAGCCCATATCCTTCAGCTGCACGAATCAAAATATCTAAAGTTCTTGAAATTGTATTTTTAGCTCTTGGATGAGGTGAAAATATAATTGCATTTCCTGATTTTATTGCAATTAAGGCCTTATATATTGTGGTAGAAACTGGACTTGTTGATGGACAAAAGGCGATTATTACTCCCATAGGTACACCTACATCCATTGTTTTATTTTCTTTATCTTCACTAATTATTCCAACACAATTCATACCTTTTAATCTGTGACTTAGATACTTACAGATAAAATGATTCTTTATATACTTATCTTCCCATTTTCCGTAATCTGTTTCATCACTAGACATCATTGCAAGTTCTGAAAGATGCTTTTCTATTTCTTCAGTCATCCTTTCAACAATTTCATCAAGCTTTTTTTGTGAAAAAGTTGCTAATTTTCTTTGAGCTTCACGAGCATTTTCAACAAGAATTCTCGATTCTTGCATGGAGAGTAAATCGTTATCTATTATATTCATTTTTTTCTCTCCTTTTTATAAGAAATAACTATAATATTCTTTTACTTTTAAGGCATCAAATTAGTAATTTTGTAACGCTCAATAATCTTTTCAAGATCTGGGTGAGGTCTTGCAATAACAACTGAACTATAAAGGTTTCCACCTTCCATACTTTCAACTGCTTTTACTCCAGCTTCAACTGCTGTTTTACAAGCTCCTACATCTCCACGAACAAGAACCGATATATATCCTGATGCAACGTTTTCATAACCTATAAGTTCAACATCTGCTGCTTTGCACATGGCATCTGCTGCTTCTAAAACGAAAACTAAGCCAAAAGTTTCAATTAATCCTAAAGCTTCATAACGTGCCATTTAAACACCTTTCCTTTCATTAAATTTAAGAATCTATATCATGTACTGAAACAATATCTCCAACTTCTCTAATAGGACGTGGCATAACATTTTTTGCTGTTAGCTTACCTATTGCAGCTGCTGCTTCAGCACCTGCTTCTACAGCTGATCTAACTGCTGCTACATCACCTTTAACCATAATTGTAACTAGGGTTGATCCAACGTTTTCATATGATATTAATTCAACGTTTGCAGCCTTTAACATTTTGTCAGCTGCCTCAAGTGCCGGAACTAATCCGATTGTTTCTACAAGACCTAATGCTTCATCACCATAATATCTCATTCACAATTCCCCCCTCTCCTTTTAAGAAATTATCTTAGTCTTTAATATATCTATTTATTGTTGCTGCTCCTTCTTCATGAGCATGATAGTAAACTCTTAGCTCACCATTGTTATCCATATCAAATCTTGTTTCCTCAAGAAGGCCATTTGCTTCTGCTGTCATTAAAGCTGTAATTATATCTTTCTTATTAAGAGCTTTAAATTTACCATATTCACCTTTTAATGCATTAATTACATCATTAGCGCAGGCTTCTTCAACAGTAGTAAAATGCTTTAATATAGCATAATTAAGTGGCTTCATAATGGTCTACCTCCTTATCAGTATCTTTATTCTTCTTTCTAAATAAATCAAGTGGATTCATAGCAATAACTAGAATACCAAAAATCATTAGAACAGCTCCAATCCAAACTACTGGAGGTAATGCCCATCCATCCATTCCTGCGAATACTCCAAGTACAATCCAACAACAGAATGGTCCCCAGAATGAATAAGTACCATTACATGCCATACCAAGAGCTGCACCACACATACTATTACCGTTATACCAGCACATGTATGAAACGAATGCACAAAGTCCACTTAACGCAAACCAAATCATAGAAGAACTACTTGTAAATGCTTCAACAACTAAATTAGCTGAAAAACCAACTCCATCACCAAATATCATTCCAAAAATAGGAACTAGAATTATTAGATTTGATAAACCTGATGTTGCTTGACGGATTGTAATTCCAATCTCTGAATCAATCATTGATGTACCATATCCAGCAACACATCCTTCAAATCCCCATCCAAGAGCTGCTATAAATGCAATGCATAATCCAAGGAACATTCCTTCTGGGGCATCTCCTGAAAGGCTTGTACTACCAATAAGAAAACTTGAAGCAACACAAATTGCAATACCAGCCATCATACGTTTATTTAATTCTTGCTTAAATAATATTCTTCCTAAGATAGCACCGATAGCTGGACAAAGAGCTGTAATAGGAATAACTATTGATCCAGCCATTTGAAGTCCAACAACATAAGCTGTACTTGAAATTGGGCCTCCAATAAGAGCAGCTAGAATCATTACTCCACCTGGAGTTGTTCTAATACATCTAAAGAAATCACCAATTTTTCCTTTTATAGTTGCATAAATCATTGCCCAAACAGCACTACATGTATCATTTACTGCACTACCAAGAGCTCCCAGTAAATATGTAATTACAAGTACTGATAAGCCTGCATTGTTATCGCCATACCAATCGGCCCAAACACCTTTCTTCATTCCAAGTGTCATAAATGCGGAATAAAATCCATACATAAGACCTGAGAATAATGCGATAGAAATACCTTTTTTAAGGAAATTAGATGATAATTTCTTTTTAGCAGCAATTGCTGACGAATTAGCCGCTCCTGACATTTCACTCATAAATAAAACTCCCTCCATTTAAACGTTATCACGTTTGATTGTATATTATCATTAAATAAAGATTTATAATGACCATACTAAACTTTTAATAAGTATAAAATTACTTATTAAAAGCACTACAAGAACTCCTTTGAGTTTAATTACACTTGTTATAATTTTATCTCTAGGATATTTTATTTGTTTTGAAATTATGGAATAACTTTTCATCTTATGTATGTTTGTAGGTATTTTTTACTCTTGATTAAATTATAGTCCTTTCCCTATAGGGGAAAGTCAATATGTATTTTAATTGCACTGTTTAGTTTTATCTCTATAAATTTTTAATATAGATTTTCTTTTCATTAATTTTTTACTTAACTAGACCTAAACCTATTGTATTAAAGGTTTTAAAAGTACCATCCAATATTTGTAATTATGTAGAATTATACTGATTTTTTTAATTTAAAAAATATAAAAAGCATCTTAACTGATAAATCTATAATAATTTATCCCTTAAAATGCTTTTATTTATAATTTATACGTTACCCTAAGGGTAACGTTTTCACCCAAGTCATTATTTTTTACCCCTACTAATCTTAACCATCACTTCTGTTACAAACTTATCAGTATTTTTAGTTGTCCAATAATCAGTAACATATCTTTCGTATGAATTATTTTCATATTTGTATTTATTTTTTTCTGCCCAATCTCTTATCTTTTTATATGTTTCATTAATTGTTTCATGTGAGCCTACATGATAGCAAGATGCTACCATACATCCACCAAATTCAACTGTTTTACACTCTTTACATTTTAATATTGTTTCCTGCATTATTTTCATTTTATTACACTTTCCATTCATCTTATCTTCAAAAGACGGAAACTGTATTATTACAGGACCAGTTATTGCATTATTTATATCTTCTATATAATTAGTAAATTCTATATTTATTATAGAATCCATATAATCATAATTAAATTTTTGATCTAAGTACACCATTCTACAGCTGTCCACATATTTTACTGAAACTTCTTTAATATCATTTTCTATAACTGTCTGGGCTTCAATTATAAGATCATACCAATCTTTTATAGATTTAAGTTTTAAATTTATTTCACTTTCTTCCTCCTTAAGTTCATCTATTTTATTTCTAAAGCTCTTTTCAAAAACTGAATAAGATGTTCCTTCAAGAAATTCCTTCATTTCTTCAAGTTTAAAGCCACTTTGTTTATAGTATTTTATCATTGGTACAGATAATAAAGTTTTTTTACTATAATATCTATACCCGCTTTCATCAGACACTTTATCAGGCGATAATATCCCCATTTTATCATAATACCTAAGTGCTTTTTTTGATAAATTACATATCTCTCCAACCTTCCCGATGCAATACAATTCACTTTGTCTCATAAAACAACCTCCCCTATTTTCTCCCCAGAATTTAGCTGTAATGAAATTCAGTTACATATCTTCCACCTTTATAGTTTACTTAAAATTTAAGTTATTTTCAATATTTAATATTTATATATATGGTTATTTTAAATGCATATAATTTTGCGTTATCTTTCTCTATCTATTTTAAATAAAAGGCTGTCTTATATAAAAATGCTTATATGACAATCACCTCATCACTAATTCACTAGGTTCATACAGAATCCATAGCGGCTTATAGACTGTTTACTTACTTTTAAAATAACTAATGCACTATGTTAAAACAGAACCACAAAAAAATCGAACAAAAAACCACTCATTTCTGAGTGGTTTTAATTAAACTATTTACTTCCTGAAACTTTATCTAAAATCTTTAATAAATCTTCTCTTGTTACTTCTCTAGGATTTGTAGCCGTACAAATATCCTTCATAGCAGCAGTTATTATTTCTTCTTTTACTTCATTTAGTAAGTTTAAGTCTGATCCTTGCTCCTTTAATGTAGTGGGAATCATTAGTTTCTTTTGAAGGTCAACAATACATTTAATTAAATTGTTAACTCCAATAGGTACTGTAGAAGCATGTAAATTCAACACCTTTGCTAATCTTTGATACTTTCTAGCAGCTAAATCATATTCTTTATTATAATTATCTATATTTAAATTAGCGTTATATTCTATAACGTGAGGAAGTATTATTGCATTACTTCTTCCATGAGATATATGCAATTTTCCTCCTACAGCATGTGCTAAGCTATGTGTAATACCAAGTCCAGCTGAATTGAAAGCCATACCTGCTAAACAAGATGCATTATGAATTTTTTCTCTTGCTAATAAGTTATTTCCATCAGCAAAAGCCTCTGGTAAAAATTTAACAGCTAAAGAAAGTGCTTTTTCTGCTAAAGCATCTGAAAAATCATTAGCATCCTTTGAAACATAAGCTTCTATTGCATGTGTAATTACATCCATACCTGTGTCTGCTGTAATAGCTGGAGGTACAGAAGTTACAAGCTCAGGATCAAGTATTGCTACCATAGGAAGAAGTGATTTATCTGATAAAGCATATTTTAATCCTTCCTTTTTATCAGTTATTACTGCATATTGAGTAGCTTCAGAACCTGTCCCACTTGTAGTAGGAATAGCAAAACATTCTTCTACTTCAAAATCTGAACCTAGAAGTTTTTTTGAATACTCTCTTATAGCCTTAGCTGCATCAATTGAAGATCCACCACCAAGAGCTATAATAGTCCTTGCACCACAACCTTTTAATTTTTGAATACCAGCAGCAATAATTTCCACTGAAGGATCTGGTACTATATCACTAAATATAGTTACCTCACAATTAACTAACCTTTCTTGAATCTTTGCAGCCATACCTGAAGACTCTATAAACTTGTCACATACAATCAACACTTTTTTATTTTTTATTTCACTTAATCGACTTAAAGAACCTTCTCCAAAATAAATATTGGTACTAACACTAAATTCTTTCATATAAATTTCTCCTAATTTTAAGTTTATAAAATATGAATAATTTAGTCATTCCTTAAATTTCAAAACAATAATTAACCTACAAATTAATTATAATCAATCAAAAATAAATCTTTATTTGTTAATTATACTACAATCATATTGAGATAGCAAATGTTTACATTAGATTAATCATATTTATAAATAAATTCATTACTGAAATTTCTATTATTATCTATTCCAGTTCATTATTTAGCTTTATTATATATAATTCATTTTTTTAAGAGCATATATTAAAAATTCCTCTGCTAAACTTTCACTTTTAATATGTTTTAGTGCATCTTTGAAAGTAAACCATTGTGCTTTATCAATTTCATCATTAATTTGTCCTAAATCTTCACTATCCGCTGTGCAAATAAAATTACACATTAGAGTGTTAGTTCTTTCAAAATATCTACTCTTCATATATTCATAATCTTTAATATTAAGACCGATCTCTTCTTTTACTTCTCTTACTAAAGTTTGTTCTGCATCTTCGCCTTTATTAATATATCCTGCTACAAGTATATTATCTAATCGTCCATACTGTTGTATAAGTAATACTTTATTTTTATCAGGGTTCAAAATAACTGCACTTATAGCTGAACTAAAAGTAGGAAAATGAAATACTTCACATTTATTACAATATGGAATTTCTCCCTCATTATTACACTGCTTGTTTATTAACTTAGTTCCACACTTAAAACAATAATTCATACTATTACTCCTTGTACCTCTATATAATTCATAATCATTTGTTTGCACCAATTCTCAATTTACATATCTTAGAATCAAGAACATTATAAATTCTTTAATAAATCATTTTTCTTTTTCTGTAATAATATATTATAATTCCGTTATAAAGTAAATAAAAAAACTCATAGTTCATATTATATATATTTTACACTTATTTTGGGTATTATTCTTAGCATTATTACTAAGTGAGGTTTTATAAGTAATT
Source organism: Clostridium sp. LS3 (assembly GCF_055330225.1). Lineage (NCBI taxonomy): Bacteria > Bacillati > Bacillota > Clostridia > Eubacteriales > Clostridiaceae > Clostridium > Clostridium sp. LS3. Next base: position 1,794,294 of record NZ_CM143921.1, on the reverse strand, counting down.
TATAAAGTCTCAATTTCAACTTTTATCGCTGTAGCTCCATCTAACTGAATCCAATTTAGATTCGCCTTGAATTCTGAAGTAACTTTATCTAAATTGCATATATTTTCTACAACATAAGCTCCTTTATTTTCAACATATTTATCTATTTCTACATGAGCTCTACCATGTTGAATTCCACTTAAATCAATACCTATTAATTTTACATTACAATCTAATAATTTATCTATAAGTTCATTAGTTAAATATGGACTTGATTTAGTATTAAAATACTCTTCACTTCCATATCCATAGCTTTCTAAGTATCCTGTTCTAAATATTACAAAAGAGCCTGCCTTAATTGATAAATTATCTAATATATTAACGTCTATAATATCTAAATTTCTAACATCTACTACCCTAACATCTATTTTTGATGCTAACTCTATACTTGATAGATTATAGCAATCTATATGAGTTCCTATATGTTGCCTTTGATGTGCTGGCTGTGAGTCTCCCCACTTCAATATTTTTTCTGGAATATTAAATTCTATTAAATGTAAATTCATATTATATTTCCCCCGATGATTCTATTATTTTATCTAAATAGTTATTAAATTTTATTAGGAATCTAGCTACAATCTCTTGATCTTCCTCAGTTATATCTTTAAAGAAATTATTATTTCTTTCTTCCCATTGCTTATGTTTTATTTCATGATATTTATATAATTCTTCACCTGATTCTGTTAACTTAAAATATATTTCTTTGTCATTCTCTGGCTTTTTATATTTAACAATAAGATTATTACTCAAAAGCTTTTTGCACAGTTTACTTATTGCACCTCTTGTCATATTCATACTTTGAGATATTTTAGTAACATTAGGCTCCTTTATTTTCCCTATAAAATCTAAGCAATGTATTTCTGAAATCCCATAATCTTCATATTCACCTTTAAATGCTAATTTTCCTATAGTTTCTTCCTTTTCATATATACTTTTTAAACTCTCCATAATAGTATTGATATTATCCACTTTAAAAACCTCCCTTAGAAACCTAATAAAATAATATTTACAACTTTGTTTCCTTGGAAACAATATTATTACATTTTTGTTTCCTTGTCAACATTTTATATAAATTAATCTAATATCTAATCCTTAATTTTATGTAATACAAAAAAGCTATCAGAATAATAATTCCAATAGCTTCTTATTAAAAAATTAAATAAAAATATTATTTTGTTATTCTCTATAAAACCTCTAGGTTTCCCAAATAAATTATTTTTCTAGCTCAATCACAATATCGTCCAATGTAAGTTCACCATCTCCATTACCTGATACTTGGTGTACATCATTTGATAAATGTACCTTAGGAGTTATTATTAGCTTAGTTGCATTTGGATCTAGTCTGCCAAAGTTTGACATAGAATCTCCTGAATATCTTCCTTCACTACCTGCATTTGTTGTACAACTTGTTGCAGTATAAACATTTCCTAAGTCATCTTTTACTTCTAGTATTGGAATATCTACAGAAAAATATTTTTCCTGTAATTCTTTAGAGACTTCTTGAAAATAGTCTAAGGTAAATGATACTTCAGTCTTAAAAATGCTCTTTATATTTAATTTAACTCCATTTTTTTCAGTCTCCTTATTTACAGATTGTTTAACATTATCCAATGCCTTTAGATTAATTTTAAAATTCCAATTTCCCTTTATTTCTTTAGAACTCTCAGAACTCATATCTCCTATATCTGCAAAGTTTAGTTCAAAACTTATAGCTTTTCTTTCTTCATCTATAGTAATATTTTCTCGACCTACATAAGTATTCTCATCAACTTTTTTTACTCCAGAATTTCCTCCTGTGCTTCCATTATAATCATTTATAGTAAGTCTAGGTCCATGCATATTAAAAAGTGGATTCTCCCCTAAATCTTTATCACTTTTTATTTCATAAGTATATGTTAATGTTCTTCCATTAAATATTGCTTCTTTTATAGTAACCTTAATACCATTACTTTCTTGCGTAAAACCTACTACATCTGCATAATCCTTATAGTTATCATATGCACCTGTTCTGCCATTATCTAAAAATCTAAATATATCTCCGACTATAGGGATTTCTGCTGCATATGCTGGATTTGTTATTCCAACTGCTCCAACACCTCCAATCAATGAACAACATAAAACTGCTGCAACTATACTCTTCTTCTTCCATCCTCTATTTTTATTTGTACATTTCTTCAAATAATTTTTCACTTTTGCTTTTTCAAATTCTGATACTTCCATTGTTTCAATTTCACTTTCATCTATATCTACATCATTTATTAATTCATAAATATCCTTCATATTACATTACCTCCAAATTTAATCTAGTTGCTTGTTTACTAAGTAGCTTCTTACCTCTGTAAATTCTGTTATCTATAGCCGTTCTGCTCATTTTAAATTTTTTAGCTATATCCTCTGACTTTACACCTAAGAAAAATTTCATAGTAAATATTTCTCTATCTAAAGGTTGAAGAGTGTTTATTAGCTTTATTAATTCATTCCTATTTTCCATAGTAATAATTTCATCTTCCACTAATCTATTAGTAGTTATTTCTTTGTCTTCTAAGCTTACATCAGAATTTTTAACTTCTTTTCTGTAATAATCAATAGCTTTAAACTTAGCTACTTTATATATCCATTTTTTAAAATCTACTTCTTCACCAGTGAATTTGTCTGAATTATTCCACACTGAAAGAAAAATATCATTTATACATTCCTCAATAATCCCATCTCTTTCAAGTGGTGAAAGTACTTTATATACAGCTGATTTAACTAATCCTAAATATTTATCTACTATGAATTCTAAAGCATCTTCTTTTCCTTTTTTCAGTCTATCAATATAATTTTTTTCCGTACAACTCATTGAAATTTCTCCAATCTAATAGTTTTGTAAAAGCCTTTACACCTTATATAACGTAAATAAAATTATCTTCTCTCATTTTTTTATTTACTGTTTATATTTCTATTTTAAAAAACTCATCTAATTTCATTATACTTAACTCCACGATCACTTAGTTAATTTAAAATAATTTTTCCCATGTAAAATTTCAGCATATTAAAAAGAAGAAGGAGAACCTCCTCCATCTGGACTTGGCTCTCCTTAATTACTTAGACACATTATTAAGTTATTATTAAATTAGCTCTACAACATACTCTTTTTATTTCTATGTTAATTATATTTCTTCTCTACAAATTGCATGACTGAGTAGCATACCGAATACAATAAACACCACAACCATACTCACCATAACTGCGTATGGTCTCCAAATCCACATGTCGAAACGGAACCCAGACACCTCATTTATCACCTGTGATGATGCCAGTGGAAAGGCATTTAAGATATATTGAAAGAATCTCCCTGGTACCTTGATAAATGAAGCCATGATGATATAGAAAATATTTATTGAAATTCCTATTGCTGTAGTGAAATTTGTATTTGCTGTTTTGTAGGATATCCACCCCATAATAGTTGTTAAAGCCAGTACTCCCAAAAGTTCACTTACAAACATCAAGAGAATTCCACCGCCTAATGTGAAATTTCCTATAGAAAATAGTGAAAATACTTTCAAACTGCTCTTCAAAGCCTGAAGTCCCGTAGCCGAACCTATAACTGACACCATGCCAAGTGTTGCCACTAAAGTTAACAGTAGACCATATATCATAACCGGCAGAAGGCGAACAGCCATCATTCTCTTTCCCAGTTTTGTTGCATAAATAATTTCCATACTACCATCTTCCATGCTATCAGAATAAGTGGCCGCTGCAAAAAATGTCACCATAAAGATAATTATTAGATAAATAACCTTAAGATTATCAATTCCTAAATTCCAATAATAATATCCTGGATACTTAACAAAAGGTGTTTTTACCTTGTTTAGTTCTTCTAATGCTTTTGCTTGATCCTTTTTAGGAATTTTTTCTATAAGTGCAATAGATTTTTTTCTCCAACACTTATAAAAATTTTTTGCATAGGTATCTGGAAAGTCTTCAATTCTATTTTCACCATATAACACTTCAGGATGAACCTTAACTAAACCGCTTACAAAAGCTGTGAGCTGTTGATATTTTATTTCATCTGATTTTTCATCCCTCACTTTTTTCAGTCCTAGCAATAATTTATCTTCCGTCATTTCACCAGAATAGACAGCTTCTTCTTTTAACACTTCAGGTAGATTTTTCTCTCCTACTATCAGTATTGCATTTAATCCAACAGTCAAAAGAAGTATCCCTATTATTGAGAAAAGCACATATCTTGTAAAAAGTCCACGCTTTAATTCTTGATATATCATCTCTTTACCTCCTCCTATAGTTTAATGCGGTGAATACTGTGCTAAGTAAGAATATAATTCCACTTACTATCAGCAAAATTGATGGTATCAAAAAAACTTTTCCACCAAGTGTTATCATAGGGAATTTAGTCAATCCTACGAATTGTAGATATGAAAATGTCGCTCCTCCAGGTAACAATATTTTAATTGCATCAATAATTGGAGCATCTATATTAATAAACACACCTAATAGAAAAGCTCCTAGTATTGTCAATATAGAGAATTGAATGGCCTTTGAAGATTTCTTAGCTATAGATGAAATCCAAGTAGAAAAGCTTGCTATTGTTAAAATTCCTATAACTCCGAAAATAAATAAATTTCTAAGTAATTCACCTTGGTTGTATGGAAGAAAGCTTTCACTAAAAACCTGTATTGATGTATTTAAAGCATCAGCAGGCAATAAAAGTCTCAGAAGCACAACATAAACGCCAACTCCACAAAGATAGATAATAAATGCCATAACCCAAGGTATAATAATCTTTGCTACAGCGAGATTCTTCCTACCCTTCATTGTAGTTGTGATAATCTCATCCATTCCATTTTCTTTATCTTTAGCTATAATGGAACCTGCAAAAATTCCTGCCATAATCATAAGTACAAATGAGAAAAACATCATATGTTGAATTCCGTCATCCCATTGTTTAAATCCACTATAATAAGTATAAGGTTTTTTTACGCTATTCCAAATTGAAAGAGCTAATGCCTTTTCACTTTCATTATGTGCGTTTCTATCAATATAATCACGATAATAAAGATCTTCATTTTTATAAAAATGCTTTCCTGCATCCTTCGGAATATCCCAAAGATGCTCTGTAGACTCTCCTATCATGTTTCTAAGTCTTAACTCTTGCATAACTAGCATGTCAGCATAAACAGCATGTTCTAATAGGTCTTTAGTCATTTCTACATTACTTTCGTCATTACCTCTTAATGCATTAAGAAACGCATCACAACCACTTTGAAATTTATCTTCAGTCATTTCTCCAGCAGTAACGTTTCTATCCTTAGCTGCCACTTCTATTGCCGCTTTACCTTTATAGTCTTTGTAACATCCTGTCTGCATAAAGCCATCAGTAGCTCCCCCTACAATAAACCATGTCCATAATCCTGCTAATGTAATTGCAATTAAGATATATGTTAGCAGCCTTTTAAAATTAAGCTGTCTTTTTAACTCTTGAAAAAATATATCCATTTTTATACCTCCTTCACTTTTGAAAGGTAAAAATCATTAAGAGAAGGTGGAACTAACTTACTATTTGGTAATGGAACATCTGCAATATAGCGAATTGTAACCTGACCCCTATTTTCATTACGAAAATTCATAATTCTATATTCATTTTCTAGCCTTTTCATTTCATTTTCTTCAACAACTGTCTCAAATACATTACCATCAAGTCTTTGAATTAAAGAATCACTTTCTCCATTTGCAATTACTTTACCTTTTTCCATAATCACAAGATAATTAGCAATAAACTCAATGTCTGAAACAATATGTGTAGATAAAATAACGATTTTTTCTTTACTTATTGTTGTTAAATACTTACGAAATCTTCTTCTTTCTTCAATATCTAAACCTACAGTTGGCTCGTCTACAATCAAAATATCAGGATTATTTAACATAGCTTGGCATATTCCAACTCTACGTTTCATACCTCCAGAAAGCTTATCAATCTTTTTCTTTCTAACTTCTGATAAATTAAATTGACTTAATAACTCACTGATTCTTTCATTTCTTAACTTTTTATCCATCCCTTTTAAAGATCCAATATAATGGAGAAAATCTTCCACTGATTGATTTTTATCATATCCAAATTGCTGAGGCAAGTACCCTATTTTATCCAAATATGCATTCCTAAGTTCAGCAATATCTACATCGTCTAGCATTATTTTCCCCTTACTTGGCTTTATATTTCCAACCATCATTCTCATTAATGTGGTTTTTCCTGCGCCATTAGGTCCTAAAAGCCCCCAAATTCCTGGAGTAAATTCAAGATTTATATCATCAACAGCCTTTAAATCTTTAAACTCCTTAGAAAGATTATAAACAAATAATTTCATATCTTTTTCCTCCTTAATTAAAGCAAAATAAAAAACCTTTCTTCTATCTTCAGTATAACTAAGATAAAAGAAAGGTTTATTCATAAATTATTTAGTATTTATAAAGATTTCATTAAGAATTGAGTATAGTAATAATAAATACAGTATGTCCATCCTGACTTTCAGCTTCTAAAGATCCCTGATGCCTTTCTACAATTTCTCTTGCAATAGCTAATCCAAGTCCTGCCCCTGATGATTGGCTCCTTGACTGATCTCTTCTATAGAATTTTTCAAATATAAGTTTTAATTCTTGCTCACTTATTATGTCACCATCATTTTCCACAAATAATTGTATACTATGTTTTCCTATTTTTCCGTTTATTTTTATGACAGAATCCTTGTTGCTATATGCTATGGCATTCTTTAATAAATTATTTAACACTCTAGCAAATAGTGATCCGTCGGCATAAATCTTCATATTAGGAGGAATATTTATATTAATTCTTAAGTTTTTATCTCTAAGTAGTGGATATAGTTCTTCAGTCAACTGTTCTAGAAAAAATTCTGCATCTAATAAACTTTTATTCAAAGGGATTTCATGAAGACTAAAACGAGCAATATCAAAAAACTGATTAGTTAAGTCTTCCAGTCTATGAGATTTTCCCAGAAGTTTTTTAATATAGTCTTGGCGCACATTCTCTGGCACCTCAGATTCATCTAAGATTGTGAGATAGCCAATAATACTTGTTAATGGAGTCTTTAAGTCGTGTGCTAAGTAGGTTACAAGGTCATTTTTCTTGCTCATCTCTATTGCTATTTCCTGTTTTACAATTTCATTCTCATGTATAATCTTATTTATTTGAGAATCAATAATCTTTAGTTCTTGAACTTTTTCAGGTACCTCTCCTTTAGCTAATAAAGCTATTCTTTGCTCCAACTGATATATTATTTTTTTTCGTTCCTTATTTCGAGAATATCTTGTTGTAAAGTAAACAACAATTTCTAAAATAGCAAAACCTCCAACAGCTATAAGTGTCAATATATCTTTAAGGTGTGGCCAATAAAAGGTTCCCCTTGTACGTTCCCCTAAAAACGCTACTTTTTCTCTATCGTACAATATTTGCTTTTCAAAATATTCTGCTACAATTCCTTCCAATTCAAAATCAATAAATACCATTATTCCTATAAATATAAAAAAAGCTAAAACATAATAATTCCATTTCCATTTTTTACGCTTCAATGATATAACCTACCCCCCAAACAGTTTTAATATATTCAGGATGTTCAAAAGATTCCTCCATTTTTTCTCTTAAATTTCGAATATGAACTGTTATTGTATTTGTAGATTTTGAATAATACTCATCCTCCCTAAGGAGATGAAACAATTTTTCTCCATTTAAGACTTGTCCTTTGTTTAATAGTAATATTTCAAGAAGGTTAAATTCTGTAGGTGTTAGTTTTAGCTCCTTTCCATTTAAATCAACATGCTTACTTTTTCTATCTAAGATTAACCCTTTATAATATATAGTATTATCTTCCTTTGTTTCTTCTCCATATTCCTTGTATCGTCTGAGCTGAGCTTTAACCCTTGCCATAACTTCCAATGGGTTAAAAGGCTTAGTGATATAATCATCTGCACCATAAGTAAGACCTATTATTTTATCTTGATCCGCAGTCTTAGCAGTAATCATTATTATAGGATACTTATATTTCGTACGTATATTTTTACAAATATTTAGCCCATTTATATCTGGTAACATTAAGTCCAAAATAACTAAATCTGGTTCTTTATTTTCAAGAAGTTCAAAAGCTTCCTTACCATTTTCTGCTTCCCATATCTCAAAAGATTCAGACTTTAAATAGATTTTTAATATATCTCTAATATCTTCATCATCTTCCACAATCAAAATTCTCTCCATTTAATTCCTCCATATGTTTATATTAAAAAATATATAATGTCCTTAGTTCCATTTAAGTATAATTATACCAAATAAAATTACTATCTTCACGCTTTTTATATTTTCGGCTGTGTTAGACAATTTCCTCTAACACAGCCATATTCATAATTTCTTAATTTTATTTTTTAAGAAAATCTCCAATCCACTGGGTTCCATTATACCTACCACCTGTTCCGTTTAGTTTTAAGGTAATAGTGCCATTAAATGGATTAATGTCTTCATAATCATGATGCCTTTCACCATTAATCCAGAAATCTACATATACTCTAGCACTAGAGATAGGTCTATTATAGTCTAATTGTGTTATTTCTATTTTCTTGTCTCCTGAAATACTTCCTGAGTTTGTTAGATAATCACCAAGCCATTGAGTTCCATCATATTTACCCCCCTCTGTAAATAATGAAAGTTCTTTAGTATTATCCCATACACCGGTATTTTCATAGTCATAATGTTTTGCACCATTAATATAAAATTCCACAGCTACTTTTACATCTGAAATTTCTCTAGTATCATCATCTAAAATCACGATTTTATTTGGAGTATAAGTAATTGCAGTCCCATAATCAACTTGTAGTGATGTTCCTTGAGAAAAACTATTTTTATCACCTGTAATTCTTATCTTTATCTTATGATTTCCTAAAGGTAGATTACTTGGGCTATAAATATAAGTGGAATCTTTAGATGATGAACTATAAAGATCTATATATTTTTCGGGACCATCATCTACAGAAATCGCAGCAATACCTGATGTAGGGCTCTTTCTACCATATAATTCAATGTTAGTTCCAAAGAAGCTAATTTCAGCACTACTATTAATTTCTCCATTTATGAAATCACCAGTATAATTAATATCATTTATTGTTTCTAGAGTGCCCTTTGAAGTAAAATTGCTATTTGGTATTACAAATGTAGTAATAGAATTAGCAGGTAAAACTGCATTTAAGCATTTATCAGTTATTGAAATATCATCTTTCTTTTCAATATTTTCAGTGCTGGATGTTCTAAATACATTTGAAACTTCTGAAAGTGAATCAAAGTTAGTAAGATTATAAGAATTAGATATATCATTAGAAGTATTATTCATTGCTATAATTACAAGATTTTTTGAATCTTTATCGTAAGCAGCTATAGAATTTTTATCATCTATATCTATTAACTTATATCCCGCCTTTATAAATTTTGAGAATTGTCCAAAGGTATAATATTGTTTAGTAGTTGTGTACTGATAAGTTGTATCTAAGTAGCGAGCTTGTATAAATCCCCATGAATCACTTCTTTGTTCAATATTTTCTACTGGTTGCCAATATACCCACGCATCAGGCTTCATATCTCTTAAATCTCTTATCATTGTATCTGATAATGTTAATCCATTTGAAATAGAATTTAAATCTGTACCCGAGCCTGTACCATATTCACTCATCCATAATCTCTTATTATTAGTCTTAGCGTATTCCCTAACACCTATTCTATCACTACCACTATATGAATGAACATTAAACTGGGAAATAGCATTTTTTGCATTTGAATCATAATGATTCACATGGTCTGCTAATTTATCCATACTCCAAGAATCATTTGCAGTAATTTCAATCCCTGTTTGAGCAGAATCAATTTTAGCTTTTAATATATTTATAATATTTTTTTGTACCCATGGTTCTACTATCATTCCTTCTTGAGGACGGCCTGCCATCCAAAAACCATCAGGCTCATTAAAAGGTTCAATTGTTCTAAAGTTTATTCCCATAGTATCCTTTAAATGTTGAGTTACTTTTAAAAGATAATCAGCAAAATCGTTTTCGTATTTTGTATTGAAATTTGGAAGGGATAGAGTATTCCCAGCACTACAACCTGATTTCGTCATCCAATATGGTGCACTATTTGCAAAAGCTTCAAATATATTTACTCCTCTCTCTTTTGCTAACCTTAACATTTCACGTTCACCAGCATCACCATCCCAATTCCATACTCCTGGTGATGGTTGATAACCCTCCATTTCTGCATTTACAAAGCTTCCTGAATTCATATGGTTATGACCTGGATCATCGCCTCCCCCAATATTAAAACGAAGCACATTAATTCCTAGACCATCTTCACTAAATAATAAATCAGCAATTTCATTTCTTTTATCTTCTGGCCATTTTCCAATTGTATTTCCCCACCAAGCAAGATTTACACCAAATCCTTCTAATGTTTGATATTGCATATTTGGATCAACTCTTATAGTAGTAGCTGCTTGAGCTTTTTTAGGTAAAGTTATATTAGTACACAAAGATGTCAAAAGTGTAGCAGATAGCAATAAAGCTGCAGACAATTTTGATTTTTTCATTATAATACCTCCATTTTAAATTTATACATATATATTCAAATGTAAATTAAAAATGCAAGTATTTCTCATATATTAATAACTATAATGGTAAAAAAATTCTTGAATAATTTTGTATTTGAATAAAAAAATCTGTTTCGTAGATTATGTGATTCTGCCTCTTTGCAAAGTTATTCACAGATTCAAACTCTATAATTCTCTATAAAGTAAGAAAAAGATGCACCATCATGAAAATGTTAGCATCTTTTCTTTAAATTTTTTATGTATCACTTATAATTTTTTTGCTTTACTATCTATATTTATATATCTCTAATTTCTATTTTCAAGTTTATTAAACATATCTCCAGCAGCCGCTGCCATTATCATAGGTATTATTGCATTAGGTGGGAAAAAGAATATTAATAAAAATATTGCTACAAACATATTCCCTATTGCCTTACTTGCAAGACCAGTTACAATTATAGCAAGACAAAAAACTGGATCTAATGAAAATAACATGGATACACCATAAGCTGCACAACTACCTGCAAAAATCAATGGGAAAATGTGTCCTCCTCTATGACCTGTAGATAAGCAAATCTCAGTTAGTAGAAGTTTTAATAGTGATAATAATATCAGCATATAACCTGACATACTGCCCCATTCAAATACTAGTTTTTTTAACTCATGTTCTCCTGAAAATAATGTATAAGGAAAAACTGTTCCAAATATACCTATAAGTACTCCTCCAATTATTCCTTTTAGTAATTTTTTATTTTCAATAGATTTTAATCCTTTATGAAGTATAACACCATAAGCTTTATATATGTATGCTAGTAACATAGCTATTAATATTAATGGAATTGCCCAAATAATCTCCTTTATTGTTATATTACTCTCTCCGAATTTAACAATGAATGATTCTCTATGATTAATCTTTGATAATAGAAAAAATGCTAAAAAACCAGATATAGTAGTAATTGTATATACTATAGTTTTTATTTTTTTTAGAACCTTTGAATCATTTTCTTCCTCACCCGTTAATGTATATAGTCCAAATAAAGGTGCATTAAATATAATACTGGCACTTGCTTGAATGCTATATTCTATTACAACATCTGAATTATCAATCGCTATATTTTTCCTTCTAAACCTCTCCTTCATCTTATCTCCAATATATGTACTTATTCCTCCCACAATACCTGTTAATGCTGCTTCTGGCCCAACACTTGCTCCAAAAAAAAGTATTGTTAACGAATTAATTATTGAATTTTTTACAGATTTATATTCTATTCTTTTATTTTTCTTATATTCCTCTAAAGTTTCAGGCATATACTTTGGATATTCTCCAAGATATTTTTGAGTAAGCCCTACTAAAACACCACCAATAGTAGCGATAACTAATGTCCAATATTTTATATTAAAAAATTCGCCTGCTGTATTCCATATAAAATTAATCCCAAAGGTTACCAAACTTAAAAATACCCATGTAAAGACACCTACTAACGCTCCCATAAATATGCTATGAATCATCAACTTTAAATCTAATTTTGCAATTTTCATCAAAACTTTCACTCCTTATCTATAATTATTTAATCTTTTCGTTTTACTTAAACCACATTTATTAATATATTTATAATATTATTATATTTTTATAATAAATTCATAATAAAATAATATACCACTATTTTTAAAATTTTTCTACTCTTTCTAAAAATCTATACTCATTTTTTAACCATTTAATTAACTCCCTATCTCTTTTTGCAATTCTTGCAATATTTATTATCAAAGTTCTCTATACGTATAATTCACTGCTACACTTCTGAGGTTTTTATATCTATAATTGCATAATTTTTTCTTTTATACTTTTATTAATTTTTTTACTAAACTCATATTTCCACTAATCATCAAATTCCCTTCATAATTAGTATCTTTATAAATAAGGATTTATATAAATCAATATGTTAATGCACATAGAGCAAAATAATCACGAAAAAATTTTTTTCTATAGTAGTACAAAATAAATGAATTATCACTGACATTAGAAAAATTTGGTTCCATTTTTAAAATGTTTTTGCCTACTCCACCATTTCAATTAACAATTTAGTAAAATTCTAAAAAATTGATAGACTTATTTCATCTATTATTTACTAACTTTATTATTTTTGATATGTGTTGCTCATTATTCAATTAGTCTATTTATTTATAAAACTATCATTAGTATAATTAAATAAAAATAACTATGGAGGAAAGATAAATGAGTAATATAAGAGTAATTATTATGGATGTAGATGGTACATTAACTAATAGTAAAAAAGTAGTAACTGAAAAAACTAAAAATGCTTTAATTAAAGCACAAGAAGTAGGAGCTATACTAGTTTTAGCCTCAGGGAGACCTACCTCTGGATTAATGGATCTTGCTAAAGAATTAAAAATGGATGAAAATAATGGACTTTTAGTTTCTTTTAATGGATCTAAAGTAATTGATTGTGAGACTAATGAAGTTCTATTTAATGAAACTATGAGTATTGAAGAGGGACAAGCAGTACTTGAACACATGAAGAGGTTTGATGTTAAACCTATGATCGACAAAGGTGACTATATGTATGTTAATGATGTTTTCAACAATCAAATAAATTACAAAGGTGCACTTTTTAACATAATTCAATATGAAGCTCGTGGTGGTAAATTTAAGCTTTGTGAAAAAGATGATTTAGCTGCTTTTGCTGATTATCCATTAAATAAAATTTTGACCGCAGGAGAATCTGAATATTTAAAAGCTCATTACAAAGAAATGATGGAGCCATTTAAAGACACTTTAAGTTGTATGTTTACAGCAGATTTCTACTTTGAATTTACTGCTAAAGGAATTGATAAAGCTAAAGCCTTAGATACTGTACTAATTCCTATGGGATATAAAAAAGAAGAAATGATTGCTTTTGGAGATGGTCATAATGATGCTTCAATGATTAAATATGCTGGTATCGGAGTAGCTATGGGTAATGCTGTAGATGACTTAAAATCTATAGCTGATGAAGTGACTTTATCTAATGAAGAAGATGGTATTGCTTATACACTAGATAAATATATAAAAGATATAGATATTTAAACTATCTATAAACTTTAAACACTAAAATTTAATAAAATATTATATAATGTTCATGAGGTGATCTTCATGAACATTTTTAGTAAATTGAATAAACTAACTAATTTAACTGAAAACGAAAAAACATTAGTTACATATATGCAAGATAATCCTGAAATTTTTGTAAAGATGAGTGCTGCTGAAATTAGTGAAGCATGCTTTATTTCAACTTCAACAATTTATAGATTATGTCAGAAGTTAGATTTAATAGGTCTATCAGAATTAAAAGTACAAGTATCTTCTTCTATTAATGAATATTTGAAAGAGAAAAGTTTAATAGATTATAACTATCCTTTTAAAGAAAATGAAACACAATATGAAATTGTTCTTAGAATGAAGGAATTGTATGAACAAACGATGGTATCTTCCTTAAATCTAATAGATCTTGAACAATTAAAATTAATTTCTAATGCTTTAAAAGAAGCAAAATACATAGATTTTTACACATCTGCTGGGAATATTTATTTTGCTGAGAACTTTAAATTTCAAATGCAAGAAATAGGAACATTTATTAATGTTCCTATAGAAGAATACCATCAACTATTAACAGCTTCTACTAGTGACGAAAATCATATTGCAATAATAGTTTCATTTGAAGGTAGAGGTGTAATAATACAAAATATAGCAGATATATTAAAAAAGAATAAAACACCAATTATTTTAATATCTTCTACAAATGAGACTCCTCTTACTAAGTATTCAAACTATCAATTGTATTTAAGTTCAAATGAAAACCACTTTAATAAAATTTCTTCTTTTTCAACAAGATTATCTTTATTATATGTTTTAGATTGTATATACACTCATTATTTTAAATTCGACTATGATAAAAATGTAAGTTATAAACTTAATGCTTACAAAAAATTATCTAAAAAGCAATAATGAAGTTTATTAAATTAGTTATGCAATTAAATTACTTTAAAAATATATTCTCTCTATATATATCCTTTATAAATTAGGTTTAAGATCCTTAGGTATTGATATAGAAGTTAAAAACAAAATAATAAGATGGATATTTTTCTTTCAAAAATATCCATCTTCTCTATAATCTAAGTTCTATATTAAATTATTTTTCTTAAAGCTAAAATATATACCATCATTACTAGCACTATATGTTACTTCATCAGCTATTTCAAGCAACTTTGGTTTTGCATTTTCCATCGCTACACCATGGCTAACACATCTAAACATCTCTATATCATTTTCTCCATCACCATAAGCTAATGTATTACTCTTATCTATATTTAAATAATCAATAACAAACTTAATAGCTGTATATTTACTTATACCTTTAATACCAACTTCCCCGCTCTCAGGTCCAAATTGTGGTACTGTATTATGATATAGTTCTAAGTCTTTATTAAAAGTATTAAATACATCTTCATAAGGATGACCATTGCTAATAAATGAAATCTTATTTACATTATTATAATCAATTTGTTTATCCTTATGTTTATCTAATATTTCATTAAACCATTTAATTTCTTCTATTGCTTCTTCATAGGCCTTACTATTTTCATTAAGTCCATTAGTAACTTGTCCCAAAATAGCATCTTTACAATTTAAACTTCCAAATAAACCATCATTTGATTCGATATAGTAAGCAATATCATATTTATTAAAATACTCTATTAATCTTATTACAAATTCCTCAGGCATTTTTCTATGCATTAATGTTTCACCATCAACTTCAACATATCCTCCACCTGCACAAATCATACCATCAAATCCAATTGACTCTATATCATCATTAATTTCTGGTTTTGACCTACCTGTACAAATATAAACTAAATGCCCATTATCCCTAGCTTCTTGAATTGCTTCTCTAGCTGATTTTGGTACTTCTCCTGCTAAATCACAAAGTGTTCCATCAACATCTATGAAAATCAACTTTTTATTCATTAATATTCTCCTCTAAATTATTAATCTAGATTTTCTCCATTGCTTTCTATAACTTTTTTATACCAATAGAAACTATCTTTCTTGCTTCTGCTTAAATCTCCATTTCCATCATTATCTTTATTTACGTAGATAAAACCATATCTTTTTTTCATTTCTCCTGTTGATGCACTTACTAAATCTATACATCCCCAAGGAGTATATCCTATTAATTCTACTCCATCTTCAACTGCTTCTTTCATTTCGATTATATGATCCCTTAAATAGCTAATTCTATAATCATCTTTAATAGAGCCATCTTCTTCAAATTTATCAACTGCACCTAAACCATTTTCTACAACCATCATAGGGATTTGGTATCTGTTATAAACGTTATTTAATACCCATCTTAAACCTTTAGGGTCAATTTGCCATCCCCAATCACTAGCTTTAAGATATGGATTCTTTGCTCCTCCCATTATGTTTCCTGCAGCATTTTCTACTTCCTTATCTGCTGTTGAGCAATTTGACATGTAATAGCTAAATGTATAGTAATCTACGCATCCTTCTTTTAATATTTGCTCATCATTTTCTTCCATCTTTATTTCTATGTTATTTTCTCTAAAATATCTCTTTGCAAATCCTGGATACGCACCTCTTACTTGAACATCTGAACATAAGAAGTTATTTATATTATCTCTTTCTTGAGCTAAGAATACATCCTCTGGATTACATGTATATGGATAAGTACACATATACGCAATCATACATCCTATTTTGAAATCACTATTAATTTCATGTCCTAATTTAACAGCCTTTGCACTTGCTATAAATTGATGATGAAGTGCTTGAAATCTAAGTTGTTTACTTTCATCTTTTCCATCTCCAAAGTTAAGTGCAAGATCAGCTCCACCTTCTGGTATGATTCCACCAGCCATAAGCCCACCAAATGGATGTGTTAAACAGTTAATTTCATTAAATGTCAACCAATATTTAACTTTATCTTTATATCTATTAAATATAGTTTCACAATATCTAACATAGCAATCAATTACTTCTCTACTTGCCCATCCATTGTACTTTTGAACTAATCCAAAAGGCATTTCATAATGAGATATTGTTACTAATGGTTCTATGTTATATTTTTTTAACTCATTAAAAACATTATCATAAAACTTTAATCCTTCTTCATTTGGCTCTAACTCATCTCCATTTGGAAATATTCTAGTCCAGTTTATTGACATTCTAAAAACCTTGAATCCCATTTCTCCAAATAATTTTATATCTTCCTTATAATGATGATAAAAATCTATAGCCTCATGGCTTGGATAATATGTTCCTTCTTCTAACTTAGGTGTAACTCTTCTTGGCGTTGTGTGAGTACCTCCTGTCATAATATCTGCAGTACTAAGGCCCTTTCCACCTTCTCTATATCCACCTTCAAATTGGTTAGCAGCAGTTGCTCCCCCCCATAAAAAATTCTTTGGTAAACTCATCTTTCTTTCCTCCTCTAAAAAATTTACTTGATGACTAAATTATATACTTAAATTCCTATTAAAATATTTTCATTCAAATTCTGAATAAAATAATAGTTATATATTATCTTCCATCCTCCGTCGCAAACTCCAAGTCGTTTTCAGATAATTTATAACTAACAAAATACTATTAGATATAAATATAATTTAACAAGAATAAAAAAGCGAGATGATTTTTAACTACCTCACCTCGCATTTTTTAACTCTTCTATTATATTATCTAAAAGTGCCATCATAACATAACGACTATTTTTTACTCCAATATCAATATCTAAAATAAGATGCTTGTTAAACAATTTTTTAGTTCTATTATCTAAATCTTGTATTGAAATAACTAATTTTTCGCCTTTACAATTTCTTATATATTCTTTAATAATTCTATTTCCATTAAAAAAATTTCCTGATGTAGTAAATATCAATAATAAACTATCACTACTTATATTTTGTATTTCTTCATTATCTTCAATAACTTTAACTATTTTTCCAAATGGGTGACATTCCATTTGAAAGTATTGTGCCATTAAATAGCAATAATTTAACCCTGATATATAAACTTTATCATAACTATTTATAGTTGAAGCTACATTATTAATATCTCTATAATCTATTTTACTATAAAATAATTTTAAATCCTGACTTAATAAATTTATATCAGTATAATTATTATCTATATTATTTTTTACTTGCTCTATATACAGCAAACATTCCTCTTTAAAAGCATTATAATCAACATAACCAAGTTTTTTTATAAACCTACTAACAGTTGCTTGAGATACAAAACAAAGTTTTGAAAGCTCAGTTATATTATAATTAGGAACACTTTCTATATTATTAACTATAAAGGAAGCTATATTGTAATTTATATCTTCAATATTATGATTATTTATATAATTATTTAACTTATCTATAACTATCAATGGCTTTAATTCTCCTATTTTATGCTGAAAATTATTATAAATCATTTTCTAAAATTATACCATAAAATATTCCCTAAAACATCTATACTTGAAACATAAAATCATTCTAATATCTTCACCAATAAATTCAAAATCAAATGAACTATTATCCCTTACTTCCTTCTCCTCTTTAAAATACTAGTATTTATTTAATTAAAATATAAATTTGTATTTAATTTCCTTATAATTTATAATAAAATTGACTATATGAAATGGAGGGTTTTTGTATGAATTCAAAAAAAGAGGTAAGCATAAGAAAAATATCTGAAGATGCTGAGAATTTATTTAGAGGAGGATTTTTCTGCTCTGAAGCACTAATAAGTTCAATACGTTCTAACTTTGAGTTAGATATACCTGAAGAAATAATATCTATGGCTTCAGGGTTTCCTGTTGGCATTGGACGTTCTAAGTGTCTGTGTGGAGCAGTTTCTGGTGGGGTTATGGCTTTAGGACTATTCTTTGGCCGTACTAAACAAGGAGATTCTAAAGTAGAGAAAAATTTAGAATTAGCAAAGGAATTACATGATTGGTTTAAAGAAGCTAACGGTAAAAATGCTCTTTGCTGTCGTATATTGACTAAAGAGTTTGATATGGCATCTGGTGCTCATAAAGAGCAATGTATACATTTTACAGGTATGGTTGCTGGAAAAGTTGCTGAAATAATAGTAAGAGAACTAAATCTAGTTAATACAGACATCTTAGTTACAGTATAGGAGTAAAAAATATGATAAAGAAAATACCACTCCCTATTTCAGGGGTAATGCTCGGATTTGCGGCTTTAGGTAATTTACTTCAAAGCTATTCTGAATCTATCCGTTTAGTATGCGGAGTTATATCTTTAATTTTAGGATTACTATTAATATGTAAAATTGTAATATATCCGTCTATGATAAAAGAAGATATGAAAAATCCAATTATGGCCGCTGTATCTGCAACATTTCCTATGGCTATAATGCTTTTATCTACTTATATTAAGCCTTTTATAGGACCAGAAGCTATTTATATTTGGTATTTAGGAATAATTCTTCATTTAACTTTAATAGTATACTTCTCAATAGAATTTATATTAAAGTTCAATATAAAAAAAGTTTTTACTACATATTTTATAGTTTATGTTGGACTAGCTGCTGCAAGTGTTTCTGCACCAGCCTTTGAAAAAACAAATATAGGCACATTAGCATTTTGGTTTGCATTTATATTATGTATGATATTGCTTGTGGTTGTAACATATAGATATGCTAAATATAAAGAAATCCCTAATCCAGCTAAACCACTATTCTGCATATATACAGCTCCTGTAAGCCTTTGTCTTGCTGGATATATTCAATCAGTACAAACAAAGTCATTATTAATGATAACTTCCTTAACTATTTTATCATTCATAATATATATTATAGTTCTATTTAAATTACCAAAGTATTTAAAAATGCCATTTTTCCCAAGCTATTCAGCTTTTACATTTCCTTTTGTTATAAGTGGAATTGGAATGAAAATGAATATGACTTACTTAACTAAAATAGGATATAATATGGAATTTTTAAAATATGTTGTTTTATTACAAACAATTATAGCTACTGTATTAGTAATATATACTTTATTCAGATTTATACTTTTTTTAATTCCAGAAAAAAAAGGTTATTCAGTAGCTCAATAATTTTAATCGTTAATTTACTTTTATAAAAACAGAAGTAATAAGTTATAAATTAATAAAGAAAATAGCAACTCTCAAAAACAAAGTTTGCTATTTCTTTATTTTTTATCATTTATTAATCAAACTTCTGCCTATAAAGGAAATTCCATATATTTTATATTACTCCTCTAATCCAGCAAAAATTTCTACAACATCAGGATCACAATGAGAGAAAAATGCACTTTCTCCTTTGTCTAATTTAGCAATATTATTTATATCATCATCATCTAATTTAAAATCAAATACATTAAAATTCTCAATCATTCTCTCTCTATGCACAGATTTAGGAATAGCAATAATACCTTTTTGAATTAAATATCTTAATGCTACTTGAGCTGTAGATTTATTATATCTATCTCCAACTTTTTTCAGAGTTTCATTTGTAAAGATATTCTTTTCACCTTCTGCAAGTGGTGCCCAAGATTCAATTTGCACCCCATATTTATCCATGATTTCCTTAGCCTTTACTTGCTGATTAAAGGGATGTGTTTCAACTTGATTAATCGCTGGAACTACTTCATTAAACTTAATAAGATCTATTAATCTATCTGGATAAAAATTACTTACCCCTATAGCTCTTATTTTACCACTCTTATACATTTCCTCCATAGCTCTATATGTGCCATAATAATCATTGAAAGGTTGATGTATTAATACTAAATCCAAATATTCAAGTTGAAGCTTTTTAAGTGATTTCTCCATAGAAGTTTTTGCCTTTTCATATCCAGCATTTGATATCCACACTTTAGTTGTAATAAATAATTCTTCTCTTGGAACTTTGCACTTTTTAATTGCTCTTCCCACAGCTTCTTCATTACCATAAGTCTGAGCAGTATCAATTGAGCGATATCCTACTTCAATTGCATCTAATACACACCTCTCACATTTCTTCAAATCTTCAATTTGATAAACCCCATATCCTAAAATGGGCATTTTCACCCCATTATTTAACGTTACATATTCCATATATTCCTCCTCATTTCCAAAGCTATTTTCATATATTTATTACTACTATTTCATATTATTATTTATACTTTATTTTAGTTCATTTTCATATTTAAGAACACGTTCTTCATATCCTTCAATTTTCTGATCAAGATAATCTAATATATATATGTTTCAATTAATAATCTACATCATTATGGTGTTATAAAATTAAAAGTTAATAGTCTTATTTAAGTAAAATAGCAAAATTGAAAGCATATATATTTTTAATTTTTTTTATATAAGCTGCTGAAATACTGGCTTTACTTATCCTTTACATTCATTTATTCTTCTCCATACTAAATTGTGTATGGTCTTAAAACGACCATTATTAAGTAACACTACTTAGATTTGCTAATATACTATTAATGATAAGTTTTATAATAGTATCAATATAAAGGAGTATTATATGTATAATAACCAATTTTTCTTTTGTCCCTATCACATGAATCAAGCTGCTTATCCCTCCTTCAATCCAATGTGGAGAACCATAGCACAAAAATTTGCAGCCTTTAGTGGTACCGTTACAAGTATTGAAGATTTTTACACAGGGCAAGATGATCCATCAGCAGGCTGCTATAAATTAATATCGCTGCAAAACATGGACATGGGGCCTGTAAATTTTGTAATTTCTCCGGGAACTTACTTTGTAAATCATGAGGTGATTGAGGTAGGCGATGAAGTAACAGGATTTTACGATGCAAATGCACCCGTACCTCTTATTTACCCTCCACAATATCGTGCAATTGTTATGGCTAAAAACACAGAACCTGAAAATGTTACTGTAGACTATTTTAATAATCAACTTATAAGCAGCGATGGAAATTTAAAACTAAACATTGCCCCATCTACAGAGATAATTCTAACAAATGATCAGATTTTTAATAGATACCCTGGAAATAGAAACCTAATTGTTCTTTATGGCCCTACAACATTTAGTATCCCTGCCCAAACTACTCCATATAAAATCATTGTTCTTTGCTAAATCAAAATATGCTATATTAGTGCATACAATTTACTTACATCATAGCCTTTCTAAAAAAATAGGATTGACTTTATTTTCACCTATAAAAATACCCTTAGCCAAGTAAAGTCAATGGCTAAGGGTAAAAGCCTCATTTATTTATGGTACAGTTCTCCGTAACTATTATAAATGATATGTATCTTATTATTTACTTTTTGTACAGCTACTATATAGCTTTTAAATAATAATATAATTATAGATACTTAGCAGTTAATGACTCGTTGCACTCATATAATTCTTTAGGAGTTCCTTCAAAAATTATTTTTCCACCTTTAGTTCCACCTTCTGGTCCAAGGTCAATAATCCAATCAGCTCTTTTAATTACATTAATATTATGCTCAATAATAATTACTGTATTTCCGTTATCTACTATATTTTCAACAATATTTATAAACTTCTCAATATCAGCCATATGAAGCCCTGTTGTTGGTTCATCCATAATATATACTGAACTTTCCTTATGCAATTCACTAGCTAACTTTAGCCTTTGACATTCACCACCTGATAATGTATCTAGAGTTTGACCTAATGTTAAGTAACCTATTCCCATATCATAAATAGACTGTAGTTTTGTTTTAATAGCTTTTATATTAAAGAAATCAATAGCTTCTACTACTGTCATATCTAATACTTCAATTATATTTTTACCATGGAATCTATAATCTAAGACTTCCATCTTAAACTTTTTACCATCGCATACATCACAAGTACTCTTTATATTTTCCATAAAAGCAAGGTTAGTTTCTACAATTCCACTACCCTTACAATTTTCACATGCCCCTTCTGAATTTGAACTAAATAATGATGGATTAACGTTATTTTCTTTAGCAAAAGCTTTTCTTATATTATCCATAATTCCACTATAAGTTGCTAAGCTTGATCTTGAATTTGCTCCTACAGGACTTTGATCAATTAACACAGCTTCTTTGTTTTGTTTTAAAAATTCATCCTTAATTAATGTACTTTTTCCTGAACCTGCAACCCCTGTTACTAAAGTTAAAACACCCTTTGGTATATTAACAGAAATATTTTTTAAGTTATTTTTCTTACAATTAACAACTTTTAAATATCCCTTATGCTCTCTTACATCTTCTTTTATAGTAAGGGATTTATTTAAAGCATCTCCTGTTAAAGTTCCGGATTTAAGTAAATCTTCATAGCTGCCTTTATATACTATTTCTCCTCCATGTCTTCCTGCTAGAGGTCCTATATCAATGATATGATCAGCAATCTTAATAACGTCTGGATCATGTTCAACAACAATTACAGTATTACCTTTATCACGTAGCTTTTTTAAAAGATTATTTAACTTATGAACATCTCTTGGATGAAGACCTATACTTGGTTCATCAAATATATACATTAAATCAACTAGGTTACTGTTTAGATGTTTTACCATCTTTATACGTTGAGATTCTCCCCCAGATAATGATGAAGTTTCTCTATCTAAGGTTAAATATCCAAGCCCAATATCAATAATATTATTTAATTTTTCAAGAATACCATTAACTAAAGGTTCAGCTTCTGGTTCTTTAATATCTGAAATAAATTTAACTAATTCATCGATTTGCATGCTAGTTAAATCTGCAATATTATAGCCATTAATTAAACATTTATAAACTCTTTCATGTAGTCTTCTTCCTCTACAAACAGGACATTCACCTTCAATTAGTAATTTACTAAGTTTCTTTTTAGCTGCTTCAGAAATTTCTCCTTCTCTCTTTAAATAAAGTCTATTAAACTTAACTATTAATCCCTCATAAGTTAAATTCATTGTCCCTACTTCATCTATCTTGATTTTTTCAGCCTCTCCATATAAAAACTTCTGTAACTCTTCTTCTGAATAATCAATTATCTTTTTATCATTATCAAAGAAGCCTGATTCGGTAAATAGCTTCCAATGCCATGATCCTACTCCAAAGCCTGAAAGTAAAATTGCTCCTTCATTTAAAGACTTATTCATATCAACTATCTCTTCCATATTAGGAACTAGCTTTTTACCAAGTCCCTCACACTCTGGACACATACCATTTATATCATTAAAAGAAAACATATTAGCTTTTCCTATATAGGTACTTCCAAACCTTGAATATAAAGCTCTTAGGAATGAATTAATATCTGTAATAGTTCCTAAAGTTGATCTAGAATTACCACCAATTCTACTTTGATCAATAATAATAGGTGTAGAAAGATTCTCAATATGATCGGCTTTAACCTCACCATATTTAGGTAAAAAGTTTCTTATAAAAGCACTAAAAGTCTCATTTAATTGACGTTGTGCCTCCTTTGCAACTGTTTCAAAAACAATTGAGGATTTACCTGATCCAGAAACCCCTGTAAATATAGTAATTTTTCTTTTTGGTATTTCTAATGATATGTTCTTTAAATTATTTTCCCTACATCCTTTTAAATAAATGAATTCATCTTCCACTTCATTCGCCTCCTTTAATTACTACTTATATATTATAATATTTTAATCTATTTGTAACTGCTTTAAAAATCTCTCTAAAGATTCTCACTCTTTTCAAACTTATACTCTTGTTTTTCTTCTAATGTATATCTCAAATACATAGAATCACCAGTAAAAACTATTCCTTCTTTTTCACTACCAAATAGTGTTGAATCAACTATTGCTAAAACATACTCTGGATTTACATTAGGTGCTATAGCTGAAATTGCATTATTTAATTTCTTTTCTGGAATTTCAGGGTATTCCATGGACATTTAAAAGTTCCTATAGTAATTAAATTAACTCTTTAACTTCAATAAATGGATTTCTATATCTATTTTTCTTCAAAGTTTTATTACCAATATTTATAGATTTCTTAGGACATATATTTATACAAGCCATACAATCAGTACATTTTCCGAGCCAAGCTAGCTTTTTATTAATGATTTCAATATTATATACTGGACAAATATCTTTGCACATTTCACAGCCTATACATTTATCATTCACATTAAATGATTTATCCTTATTTTTAAACCACTTTTTCCAAGCATTATAGAATAATTTATTACCTCTTTTGTAATCAACTCTCTTTACTTCTCTCTTTTCAATCCTTTGAATAAAATCATCTATTATATCTTCATTTAACTCTATTGATTTAAGAGCTCTCTCCTTAGTTGGATTTTTACCTGCTCTTGTATAATTTGAAATGTATTTTACCGTTAAATAATTACTAAGTTCACCTTTATTGCCTAAAAGTTCATTGCTGTGAGGAAAACTTTCTTTAGCTCCTCCCCCTCCAGTAACTCCTATTGCAAAAATATATGTTTTGTCATTTACTTTTAACTTTGATATAAAATCTTCTACTACAATAGGTAATGATCCACAATGTATTGGATATACAAAGCCTATAACATCATCATTTATATTGAAATAACATTTTTTCATAGCAGCTGGTATAGATATTAACTCACAGTCCCCTACTGCCTCTTTTATTTTTTTAGCTACGTATAATGAATTACCTGTAGATGTAAAGTAATAAATCTTCATGATTTTCTCCCCCTTGAGCCTTTTTTACGTTCTGTTTATTTTTTAATTGTACCATAAATTAATTAACTCATTTTAAAATATTCTTCTAACTTTTAGCTTAAAAAAGATAAAAACTAAGAGGTAAGGATCCTCCCTACCTCTCTTTATTCTTACTACTATAGCATAGATTATTTTAGATATTAGCCTTACAATTTTGCCCTATCTATCAAAAGGACTCCATAGAAACAAATCCTTAATTATTTCAAATTCCATTTCTAATATACATGCTTCTACTAATATAATAATTCTTTGCTTAATTTAATTATTATTTTTATTTGTTTCCTTAACCTTAGATGACATAATTGGTACTGTTGTTGCTATAACTAAAATTATTAATAATATTATTGCCATGGTATTACTAGATACAAAGCCTGTTGGAGTCATAGGAGTTATTACTCCTGTTAATTGTAATATCATTCCTACTAATCCTATTATAGAACCTCCTGCAACAAGCCCTGAAGATAAACTTATTCCATTTGACACTCTAAGTTCTCTTTCTTTATCACTTTTACTCATCTTTTCAACAAAGAAACGTATTAATGCTCCTACTAGTATTATAGAATTTGTTGATATAGGTAAATAAAACCCTATAGCAATAGTCATTATAGGCAAGTTTAGTAAAAATAAGAATAGTGCCATAACAACACCTACTATAATCATAGGCCATGGTAAGTTTCCTGACATTATACCCGATGTTAAAGTCGACATTAAATTAGCTTGTGGAAGAGCAAAGGGTGCATCTACTCCTGTAATTGCTATTTGATCTTTTAGTATAAGAATTGTTCCTGTTACAACAACAACACCTACTATACTAGCAATTGCAAAGTAATTTTGCATTTCTCTTTTCCTTCCTTTTATAATATAAGTTACTTTTTGAGATTGGCTATATCCACCTGCTACTGATATAGCTACTATCATAAATAGTGCAAATAAAAGTAAAGATTTATTATCTGACTTATCAGTCCATCCCATTATAACAAATACTAATGTTAATATAACTAATGATGCGATTGTCATACCTGATACAGGAAGATTTGATGTTCCTATTGTACCAGTTAAACGTCCTGCAACTATTACAAATAATAAAGCTAGTATTAATGATACTATTGCTGCTAATATAGCCATAGTAATACTTTTAGAAATTATAAATGCAGATACAAATGTAAGTATAATTCCAACTAATAATATTAATATATGTCCTGAACTCTTTTCTGAATTACTATCATTACCGCTTTTTGCTTTTAAAGTTTCTTTTATTGAAAATACTATAGTTGGTATAAGTTTAATTGCACCTATTATACCACCACAAAGCATCATTCCAGCTCCTATATACTTAACATAATTTCCTGATATTAAGTTTACATCCATTTGATTAAGGACTATTGAAGGATCATTCCATGAATGTGCATTAGATTCTGCAAAATCAGTAAAGTATCCTATTAATGGAGCAACTCCAAAATTAGCTAAGACTGAACCTGCAAACATAGTTATGGCTACTTCTAATCCAACTATAAATCCGATACCTAATAATAGTGGATTTCCTTCAGTAGAAAATTTCCATTTGTAAAACTTACTTCCTACGAAGGTAATAGTATTGTTAATTAAATTTAAGAATGAACTTGTTAAAACATTTATAATACCACTTATTACAAACCCAATTCCCATGTACTTTACAGCATCTCCACCCTCTTCTGAAGCAGTAAGGGTCTCTGATATTGCTAAAGATTCTGGATACATAAGGTTTTTATCTTCTTCAATTATTAAATAATTATAAACTAGTGATAATGCCCCTATCCCAAATAAAGCTCCTGCTATACTTACGCTTAGGCCTTCAAAAAAAGTAACATTACTGCCTATTAGTATAACAGCAGGTAATACAAAAATCATACCACTTGCTATGGATTCTCCACCACTTGACATACCTTGTATTATATTTTTACCAAATATGTTTTTTTTACGAGTAAATATGCCTAGAAGCATTGAACCTATTATGGCTCCTGGGATTCCTGCTGCAACAGTTAGCCCTGATTTCATACCTGAATAAGCAGTAGATGCTGCAAATACAGCTGCTAATATTATTCCTATTATCATTACAGCTAAATTTGATCCATTATTTTGTTTTTGTCCATGATTTTCTTCATAAGTCGATTTAGTCGCTTTTTTATTCATTTGTTACTTCCTTCCGTTGCTTAATGATTTTAATACGATTTTAGTAATATATTAAATCAAAACATATATTTTCACGCAATTTTTATTGTAGCAATATTTTATCTCTTAGTTAGCTTTCACAAAAAAATTCAATTTATTCTTTATGGCATTGAATACCATTGAGATATCTGTGCGAACACCCACCTATCTGAGGATAGGGATAAAAATCAGAGTACCGGTATTTTGGATTTTTATTTTAGAGATTTCAAGGCAATACTTAGTTTTAAGTATTGTTTTTTTATTTTTTATAAAATAAAAAACCAAGAAATTAGCTTTCTTGGTTTCTAAAATATTGTCATAATCTTAATTAAAACTTAGTGATACATATGCAGCTTTTGTTACTTCATCAATTTCAAGTGTGTATTGACACTGCTCTATATTTATTCCGCTTGTAAAAGCCTGCTGTATAGAATCTTCTATATCTGTTTGTCCACCTTTAAAATAAAGAATCTTATATGTTTTACCGCTTATATTACTTAAAAAATCTTCTTTTATATAGTTGGAGAATTCATTTTTATCTTTAACTACCACTATATTATCTCCATTTAAATCTTTCTCTACTAAGTTTAAATTATCAAAACTATATTCTGTTCTAGTTGCTTTTGGATAATTGCTTTCATCCCATTTATGGGTATCTTTTATTTGTTCATCTGTAATATTAAAATATGAATATCTAAGTTTGTTACTTCCATCATCCATTACAGGATCATCCCAAGTTGCATCTAAATGATAATACTCTCCGCCAAGTTTTACTAAATTCCATGCATGACTTATATAGCCATCCTTATTACGTGCCTCTCCAAGTATAGTCATTGTTTCTATACCTGCTGCTTTTAATAACTTGTCCATAGCAACAGCATATCCTTGACAAACTGCTATACCATCTATTAGTGCTCCATAAGCTGTATATGATTCTTTTGGCATATCTTCCGAAAAAATTCTTTCATCATACTTACAATTATTAATTAAATAATCATGAAGAGCTCTTTCTTTTTCATACTCCTTCATTTCTGGTCTTATTACTGTACTTAGGATTTCTTCTACTTTTTTATTAATCTCATTATTCTTGTTAACTAATACCTCTTTGCTCTCATAATATTCTGGCTCTAATATTACTCTTACAAATAATTTTAAATCCATTGTCTTAACTTTTGTATTATCAAAATTACCTGAAAGCTCTAAATTATCTTCTAAAATATCATTTATAACAGCTCCGTTAAATATATTTTCATCATAGTTTTTCACATCAACAACTATTTCACTTTCATAATTGTATAACTGATTTTTTACAGTATCATAATAACCATCATAATCCTTAACTAAATTCCCACTAACTGCTTCACACCCTACCATCATTGATAGGCACATTATAGCAGAAGCTAAAATTATCTTTTTAAATTTACCTGACATCTTTTCTCTTACCCCCTACTCACTCTCATAAAAAACTTTTTATGTATAACATGTAATATTATCGTTATACTTTCTCTTTCCTTAATAATATTATGCCAAGTATATAAGGACAAATAATCAAGAATTGAATCAAGTAAATATTTAATAACCCTATTTCGGCGATTTAGAGACTTACTTAAAGGAAACTCGACTCGCATTCGCTCGCTGAGTAAGTTCCACCGACAAAAACAAGTTTTTGGGTGTCACTTATGGTACGCTTCTATATACATTATTCTAAATCTCATCTCTATTAATCAAAGACTCAAACCACTTCTCATCACTACCAATTTCATTTCTATTTCTATCTACTGCTATAATTCTTAAGTTTGATGTATTGTCTAGTCTTAATTTTTCTTTATATTCATTTATTGATTTTCTTAAGTTAAAGCAGCCTCCATCTACGTAGTGAAGGATACATATAGTTTTATTGTAATCTTCAATTAATTCTCTAAATAAGCCATTAATATGTCCATCATCGCAGTTAAAGGCAAATCCACATACACAAATAATATCTGATTCTTTAAATTTATTAAACATATCTACATATCTTTTAGACATCTTAACTGATGTCAATGGCTTTATACCACTTTGAGTAAATAAGAAGGGGACTATTATATGTTTTTTATCTTTATTTTCATCAAATGATATTATTTTATTTAAATATGGATCATAGTAATCATTTATAGATCCATTTAAGTAGTAAACTTCTTCTTTTATTATATCTTCTATGAATGAGTTATAGTTTGTTGTCCCTATTGCATTTATATCTGCAAATTCTTTTAGATATAAAACATCATGATAATATCCATTACCTTCTTTTATCTTTTCTGTATTGCTTTTTGCTATTGATTCGATATACCTTTTTACTGTATATAAAAATATAACTATTTTATTAAATTTTCCCCAATCAGTTTTAGGACTATAAATATATCTCCAGTTAGAATCAATTAATGTTTGATAATCTAATGCTCTTGAATATATATCCTCTAATATTTGTAATCCAAATCTAGTTATTTTCTCTTCATTACTATAATTTTCTTGTATATCTAAATCTTCATTTTCTATTAATAGCTCTAACCCCTTCATACCTGTATTTGTATAATCTAATGTAAAGATTGCTCCAAGATCATCAAATAAATCTATGCTTTCTGGACTATCATAAAAAATTCCATCATTTAATCTATGTATTAAATCTTCACCTAATGATCCTATTAATAATTCAAGTATTGCTCTTGTTATATTTCTTATGCTTAACTTAAATTGATAGCTTACGTTCTCCAATTCTAATAATTTTAAAAATCCAGAAAAATAGTTACTTCCAAAAAGTGAGTTATCTCCTCCTAGTAATGGATTTAACTTTATTATATGAGAGTAATTATAGGAGCCTAATTCTAAACCTGTTATTTCTAAAAATACTTTATCTATATCAAGTCCATTATTATATAATCTTTCTGATATTAAGTTAACCTTTTCATCAAAGTTATTTAAGTACTCTAATATATTGTTTCTTTTGTTTTCTAAACTACCCTTTACTATTGATTCATATTGTGTCTTAGTAAAAGCAGTTAGTTTTTTATTATCAAATCCTTCTGGTAACCATCTTGCATAATTTGATTGTTTATCAACGTTATTTAATTGTTCTTTTAAAATAATCTTATCATCACTAGTATTCATTCTAAAAATATCAAGTGCAAACTTTCCACCTGATGGCAATCCGTATGAACATTCAGCACCTGCTCCAAAAAACAAAGAAACTTTAGTCATAATATCTTCCCCTTAAAATAAATAATATTTAATATGTTAATTATATCATATATTCCATTTATTAACATAACAATGCATATACTATAATAGTGCATTTTCCACTTGAATAATTTTACAGTTAAATAACCAAACAATTTGATGACCATATACATTCTTACCTTTTAAATGTAAATTATGAAAGGAACACTTTTCAGTGGGATTTTTAGCCTTTGACGAGAGCTCAATTTTCTCTGAAATAGTATCATTAATAATAAAGTATATTAACTCTTTGGTTTCTCTAGATTTATTCCAAATCAATTCTATAACTAATGTTTTTAATGCTTTAATTAAAAGTTTTTCATCTCAAATACTATTTGATAAAAATCTAGTGATACTTTCTCAATATTTTTGCGAAGTAAGCTCCGCTATATCAGATATTTTTCTATTAAAACCATTTGATATAATAGCATTCATAAAACTTTCTAAGTGATTTAGTCGTGGCTTAGACAAATATAAATCAAAATTTAATTACTTAAAAATTTTGTATTTTTATGGTTTATCTGATATAATTTACTTCTGAAACTTCTATGTTTAACTCGTTATTTTGGTTATTTAAAAGAAAAGTTCAAGAAGTTTAATAATAAAACGGCTTATAAATTAGGTGTAGATAAAAGTTATTTTCACAATAAAATATATATGGAAAATAATTTTATATAATATTTTCTTTGGTTACTATGAGCTAAAGTTAAAAATAACGAAGGTGAGGATTTTCTAAAGTATGGTTTAAAAAGATTTTAAAGATATAAAAAAATATAAATTTATTAAATTATTAGTGGAGAGTTAGTTATGGACTGTAATAAAAAAAAATTAAAAAGAGAAGTTAAAACGTTAATAGAAAATAATGAAATTAATGAAGCGAGATCAAAATTAGATGAATATAAAAAAATTAATCCTTATGATATGGATAATTATTGTATGGAATCAATAATTGAATTTCTAAATGGAGATTTAATTAAAGCTGAAAGTATTTTAGAGAGTATATATTATAAATATGAGTATAATTTTGATATAAATTATAACTTAGGAATTATATCACTTTATAGAATGGACTATGAAAAAGCATTAAATTTTTTATTGAAAGCATCAATTTTAAATGCAGAAAAAACAGATGAAATAAATAATATTATTTTTAATGAAATAAATAATAATATTAATAATGAACAGTTCCAAAGAGTGACAGAAGAAGTTAGGTTGTATTTTAATAATATTAATAAAACTTTTCCTAGGAAAAATATTGATGAATTATATATTGGAAAGAGTATAAAAAACAAAAACATAAATTATTATTGTGGAATATATGATTATTATTTTCCTGAAAGGGATGGATCAATGTTAGATTATAATGCTAATATGGGAAATTTCTTTAAGACTGAAGTATTAATTGGAGAAAAAGAAAAAGAATTTAACTTTACTTGTAATAGTAAATCAATAATGCCAATAATGAAATTAGATAAAAGTTCTAAAATAGGTATTAATGTGAATAGTTCTAAATTTACCTTAAATAATAATTTAAATAATAGGTTTTATTATTATCCTTTAGAAAAAGGAGACAATGTTAAGATAAATAGTGATTTTGAGTTTGTTCTAGGGAATCTAATTAAGTTAGGTTATGATGAAAAAAAACCTAAGTTGATTTTAAATCTATTTATTGATGGATTATCACAAAAATTTTTAGAAAAAAATGATTTAAAAGATTGTATGAAAAATACATATAACTTTTTTAAAGATGGAACTATATGTAATAATGCATATGTGAGTGGAGAATGGACATATGTTAGTATGGCTAGTTTCTTTACAGGATTGTATACAACAAATCATAGAGTTTTTAATCCAAATTATGATAGCAATAACATATTTAAGAATAGATTATATAGTGAATATTTAAATGAAAATGGATATTTTTGTGCCAAAATAGATGGAGATTGGAGAAGTACACCATCTAGCGGATATATAAAGGGATTTGATAGATATTTATATCAAGCATCTGCAAGAGGAATGCATTGTGATGAAATAATTAATGAAACTATAGAGCATGTTGAAGCATTTAAAGAAAAAAATAATTTTCTATGGATATGCATTCCAGATCTTCATGACATTGCAGATGAATTTGAAACTAGAATTAGTACTCAGGTGAAAAATTCAATTGAAAGTAGAACATTAGAAAAAAGCAGTGAAACTAGTGTAAGAAAAAATTATGATGTAAGCAAAATAGAAAAGTATAAAATACAATTACAAAGAATAGACACATACTTAGGAGTATTGTTCAATTATATAAAGGACAATTTTAGAGAAGATGAAGTAATTATAAGCTTAATTTCTGATCATGGACAAGGGTATTTAGTAGAAAGTGATGAATTTTTAGATGAAGAAAGAACAAAAGTTCCGATGTTTTTTAAAGGTAAAGGTATTCCGAAAGGAGTTTGTAATGAGTTACTACAAGGATTAGATTTATTTCCTATAATATTTAAATCTATAGGATTAAGTGAATATGAAATAGGAGATGGAAATGTTCCTAAATATTTTGATGGTACAAGAGGAAGAGATTATGTAATATCAGAAAGTATTTTTCCTAAAAGCCCCTATAGAATTTCTATCAATGATAAAGAACATAAATTTTTCTTTTCAACTATAGATGATTGTACTGTTGATGGTAGAATTAATATAGATAATTATAAAACAAAGCTTATAAATAAACTTACAGGCGAAGAAGAAACAGAAATTTATAAAGAAAAAGTATCAAAGTATATAGATATGGTAAAAGAACATATTAGAGAATATGTTATAACAGACGTTTAATGCAGTAGCATAATTAATAAAGTTTTATCTTAGGGGCTGTCGCAAAATGATTAAATAATAATCAGTAGCGATGCTCCTTTTTGTTGTTAACGGGACAGTAGGTAAACTTGTGCAAAATTAACTCTACCTACTATCCAATTATCTCATTATTAAATTCACTTTAGCTAAACTGTTGTCACATTAGATTATACTCAAAGTTATATAATAGTTTTATAGTATAATAAAAATTAAGTTCCACAAAATGTTCTATATGGACGTTTTGATGGTTCAGGCAATGTAGAATAGTATTCATAATTTTTAGAGTAATCATATGGTGATGAAAGAGCCTCTAGAAGTTTATCCATTACGCTATAGTCACCATTCTTCACTGCCGCTTCTAATGCCTCTTCTACTCTATGATTACGTGGAATTACTACTGGATTAGAGTTTTTCATAAGTTCTTTTGATTCATCTTTTGATTGATTTTGTCTTGTTAGTCTTTCTCGCCATATTTTATACCATTTTTTAAATTCTTCTGTTTTAAACATTTTAGTATCTTCTATATTATCAATTGTTAATTCACGGAATGTATTTGTATAGTCTTCACTATGCTGATACATAATTATTAAAAGGTCTTTTATTAATGCTTCATCTTCTAATTCTTCGTTAAATATCCCAAGCTTAGCTCTCATTCCAGAAAGCCAATTTGCTTTATATATCTCATCAAAATCTGAAACTGCATTTTGTGCTAATTCCACAGCTTCATCTTGATTAGTATGGAGAAGTGGTATTAGTGTTTCAGCAAATCTTGCAAGATTCCAAGCAGCCAGTTTAGGTTGGTTTTCATAAGCATATCGACCTTGAGTATCAATAGAGCTAAATACAGTTGCAGGATCATATATATCCATAAAGGCACAAGGTCCGTAATCAATACTTTCTCCACTAATTGCCATGTTATCAGTATTCATGACCCCATGTATAAAACCAACAAGTTGCCATTTTGCTATAAGCTCAGCCTGTCTTTTTATTACTTCTTGTAGTAAAGAAAGATATTTATTTTCTTTATCATCTACATTTGGAAAATGTCTATTTATAGTGTAGTCAGCTAATTCTTTAAGCTCATGAACATTTCCAAATCTTGAAGCAAATTGAAATGTTCCTACACGTATATGACTTGAAGCCACACGAGTCAGTATTGCACCAGGTAAATAGCTTTCACGTATTATTGGTTCACCGGTTGTAACAACAGCCAAACTACGAGTTGTAGGAATTCCAAAAGCATTCATTGCTTCACTTATAATATATTCTCTTAGCATTGGTCCTAATGCAGCTTTACCGTCTCCACCTCTTGAATATGGAGTTCTACCCGAACCTTTAAGTTGAATGTCAACTCTCTCACCATTAGGAGTTATATGCTCTCCTATTAACACAGCTCTACCATCACCTAACATAGTAAAATGTCCAAATTGATGTCCTGCATAGGCTTGAGCAAGTGGCACGGAACCTTCTGGAATCTTATTTCCAGCAAATATCTCTAATCCTTCATTGCTTTGTAGAAACTTTGAATCTAGTCCTAATGATGTTATTAAGGAATAATTAAGTGCAACCAATTTTGGTGATGGCACATGACTTGGATTCTGTTCAGTAAAAAATATTTCTGGAAGACCAGCATAACTATTATCTAATTTAAAACCTGTTCCTATTATTTTCTTTTCTTCTGTCATAATATCTCCTTTGCTTATTTTAGTTTTTATATATAGTCTTTTTAAATATCCAATTCTATAATAACGTCCCATTTTTAGTTTCTACTTATAGGAACTTATTATACTAGATATATTTAAAGTAAAATCTCTTTGTAATTTAAATTATAATTGCTTAATATATATTAAGCATGTAGGTCCATTTTTAAAATTAAAGTAACTATAGCCATAACATCTCATTAAAAATAAATATTATTAAATAAGTATTATTATATATAATTATAACATGTTTACCATTTATTTACCCAAGTTTTATTATTATAAAAAAGATTATGGAAAAACTTTATTGTTTTCTCCATAATCTTATTTTAATTTTATAGGAATTGTTTTCTATTATTATATAAAGATTTATATCCTAAATTTAAAGATAAAAATACAGTTAGGCAAACAGAGGTACAGATTGCAATCATAATAGCTATTTGGTACATAATAGCTGTAGTAGGTACTGTACCAGATAATATTTGTCCAGTCATCATTCCAGGTAAAAAGATTATCCCCATTCCAACCATGGAATTTAATGTAGGAATTAATGCAGTTTCTAAAGCATTGTTAGCAAAAGGCTTTAAAATATCTTTAGGTTCCACGCCTAAATTAAGTAAGGTGTTAATTTTGCTTTTTTCTTTGTTTATGGAATCCATGAAAGTTTTTATCCCAATGTTTATTCCAGTCATGGCATTACCAATTATCATACCTGCTAAAGGTATGGTATATTGAGGATCAAATATAGATTTTTTCACGACTATACCAACAAAGAAAAATAGAATAAAAAGCCCTGCAAATGTTAAAGAAATTCCTATTGCCAGTTTAAAATAATTGTTTAAATCTTTTCTACTTCTAATTACTCTATTAATAGAAAATGTAATCATGCCTACTAGAAAAATTACAGTAAATATAGGCTTAGGATTACTAAACATATATTGAAGTATATAACCTACAATCACAAGTTGAACTGACATTCTTAAACTTGCAATTAAAAGAAGTTTTGTTTGATTAATTTTTGATTTTTTCATTATAAGTAACACTATAATTAGCAGTAAATAAATAAGTGAAAACTGAAAAATACCAAGTTTAGCTACTCCTTCCACAGTTTGTCCCCCTTAACTATTTCAATTTTATTTTCACAGAAAGCATCAACAATATTTTTATCGTGGCTTACTATTACCATATCAATATTCTTTTCTTTACAAAAGTTTGTTATATTCTCCATTACTCTATGGCTATTCTTTTCATCTAAGGCTGAAGTTGGTTCGTCTAATAATATAACCTTTGGGCATAATGATAAAAAAATAGATATATAAACTCTTAAACGTTCTCCACCAGAAAGGGTAGTTGCATTTTGGTCTAAAGGGACGTTTACTAAGCAAATTTCGGTAATATAATGTACATAATCCATCGTAGGAATAGGCTCATCCCTTAGTGAATAAAAGATTTTAAAATTATCTAAAATACTCTCATCAAAAAGAAATGGTTCCTGTGAAACCAAGCTTACATTACGCCTTAAAACAATGGGATCATATTCTTCAATTGCTTTACCGTTATATAGCAACTCTCCTGATATTGGGCTTATGGAATTGTTCAATAGTTTTAAAAAAGTACTTTTACCACTTCCACTTTCACCAACAATAAAATTAATTTTACCTTTTTCAATTCTCACATTATCATAAGTTAAATTAGACTTGTAAATAAGATTACTCGCTTGAAATAATGGTTCATTCATTATATCCACTTCCTTTATCTATATTAAAACTAATATCACACCTATTATTTCAGATATTTCCATAAATCTATAAAATTAACTTTCTACTTGATTATTAGAATATCTTTTTCGAGTTAAATCCGCTCATTGACTATAGGGTGATAAATAATATCTCTCTGAAAGACATTCCTTTTAAATAATCTTCATATATCCTTGCATTTCTATTGGATACTCACAAAGAATTTCAATAACAAGTTCATTTTCATTTATATAATATGCTTCTAATTTCTTTTGGATTAATTTATAATTTAAATTTTCTAAAATAACTTCAGCTTTATTTTTATTTGCATTTACTCTAAATTTTTCAATATTTATATAATGTGCTTTTTCATTACATTTAGGAGAATTTCTTTTTACTATTGATAAATTTTCAGGAACTAGTTCCCATTGATATTTTTTAAATAGCTCATTTTGCTCCTCCTAGTCATTCAATTTTTAGGATTTGCAAAGGCTATTTCATCATATTTTTATAATAATGCAATAGCCTCTACTACGCATTAAAAATATCTCTTGTCATAAATAAAAATGAGCCAATATGATAAAAATCATATTGACTCAATACTTTAAAATAAAGCCTAATTTATTTATGGTACGGTTCCCCATAAATAATGTTAACTTTCATTATTGTAAATTCATCACAGAATAATATTATTTATTAATCACTGAATTAAACTCCCTCTTATAATTTATATGGCCAATCATTACTACTAAGAACACTAATAATTCTCCACCTAAATTACTAAGCCATATGCCGTTATCTCCTATTATTCTTGGCAATATTAGTAAAGAAATTTGAGTAGCCAGAAATCCTCTAAATACGCATATAGTAGTTGAAATTTTGCACATTTCGATACTTTGAAAATAAGCTGCTTTAACTATATTAATACCAGCAAAGAAAGTTCCTAGGCTAAATATTTTAATTGCATTATATGTTGTTTCTATCAAATCGATATTGGTAGTAAAAAATGATATTATCCATTTTCCAAATATGAGAAAAATAAAATAATTAACAAAGGCTGCTACAAGCGTACTTTTTATAGCTAATGAATAATAATATTTAACTTTTTCCTCTTCTCCAGCCCCGTGATAAAAGCTTAATAGCGGTTGCATCCCTTGGGATATACCTATAATTATCATATTTATAACTGTTAATATATAGTTTATTATGCTATAGGTTGCAGCACCATTTTCCCCAATTCTCTTTAAAATTACCATATTAAAAGCCATTGTTACAACTGCTATGGTACACTCTGTTAAGAATGCTGGAAATCCTATTATTGTTATATCCTTAATTGCTTTAAAGGATATTTTGCATCTTTTAAAGCGGAGGACTCCTTTTCCACTTAGAAAGTACACAATTGCTATGGCCATGCTTACAAGCTCACCTAACCCTGTAGCAATAGCAGCTCCTATAACGCCCCACTTAAATATAAAAATAAATATATAATCTAGCAATATGTTAGTTAATGCTCCTGCTATCATTGCAAACATAGCAAGCCTTGGTGCACCATCATTTCTTAAAAAACAGTTTAACCCCTGGCTTAAAACTAAAGGTACAGAAAATATGAAACAAAACCTTATATAATTATACACATCCTCTATTAGAGACTCCGGTGCTCCCAAGACATAGGCTATAGGTTTTGAAAAAAATACACCTACTATAAATATTACGATTGCCACTATAATTAAGAATAAAATAGATTCATTAAATTTATTTATAGCCTCCTGTTTTTTACCAGCTCCTAAGTTCATCGCAACTAATGTTGATCCACCAACAGAAATTATTAGCCCTAATGCTGTAGCTATCAGGTTTGGTGGAAATGCTATATTTACTGCTGCTAGTGCATTACTTCCAACCCCTTTACCAACAAACATTCCATCTACAACAATGTATAATGACGTAACTAACATTCCAATTACAGCTGGAATTACATAGTTAAAAAATTTTCTCATCAATACAATCCCCTCCTTACAGAGAAGAATTATATACTCTACAACTATTATAGAGTCAAGAAAATTTTTACTTTGCAACCTTTATAAATAATTCCATAAAACATTTCTCTTTATCATCACAAAACTCTGAAGCTATATAGCTTTCATACAAAGTCCCTTCAACTCTTAAATTTTCATCCTCAATAAATTTAAAAAGTTGTTTTACATATTTTTCGTGGTTACTATAATAGTCAATATAAAGGATAGATGCATATAATCCTTCTTTAAGTTCACAAATCTTAATCTTTTCATCTTCTTCTATATCGTTATCGGTAATATTAAAATAAATATTATATTTTGCCTCTCTTTTTTTGTTAAACTCTTCATAGTTTATTTCATATAGAACTTCCAAAGTCAAAAGGTCATTTAGCTTAGGAAGTTTATTTAAGGCTTTTCTAAAATTTATTTCTGCATCTTCTAAATCTTTATTCACCACATTTATCTTAGCAATCTTCTTTTTAGGTTTTTCATTTAGAAATGCTGCTCCTAAAGATTTCGTAAGCATATACTTTATGTATTGGCTTTTCTTTTGAATTAAGTTTCTTTGCTTTTGCAATTCCTTAATCTGTCTATCTATTTCATATTCTTGATTTTGTAAGAGTCCAAGTGAGTCTTCTATATTAACTTTGTTTGATATAATTTCTTTTATTTCTGAAAGAGATAATCCTAATTTTCTATAAAATATTATAAAATCTAATTTATAAAATTGTTCTAAAGAATAGTATCTGTATCCATTATCCTTAACTAAACTTGGTTTTAAAATCCCTAATTTATCATAATGTCTTAATGTTTGAACAGACAAGTTAGATAGTTTAGATATCTCTCCTATTGAAAAATATTTTTCCATAATAAACCTCTCTTTAATGGTAGCCATATTAATTATAACTTACATATAAAACCTATTATATATTTCCGTTTGCATTTCTCTGTGCATTGCCCAAACATTGCAATTTTGATTAGCCAATACTGAAACAGTAATATATTCTGTACATATATTTTTAAATTCAAGAGTCACTTACAACATCCCTATTATATAAAAAATAATTCTGTGTACAATTTTACCACTATAATATTGATTATAACATATATTTTCTTCTCACATGGCTCCTCCTATATTTCATTATCTTTAATTCTTCTTGCTAAATCTTTCACTTTTTCTTCTATAATTTTTGCAACTTTAATAAATTCTTCATCAGAATTACCAGTAGGATCTTCTAATCCCCAATCTTCAATATGATTAGCTGATAAAACAGGACATACAACATTACATCCCATTTTTATAACAATATCTGCCTTTGGTATATCAGTAAGTAATTTAGATTTTTGAGTTTCATTCATATCTACTTTATATAAATCTTTTATTATTCTTACTGCATCTTGATTAATTTGAGGTTTAGTTTCAGTTCCTGCTGAATAGCTTTCAAAAACCTCACTTCCATATAATTTACCTAATGCTTCTGCCATTTGTGATCTACATGAATTATGAACACATACAAATGCTATCTTCTTTTTCATCATTAATATCTCCTTCTATTTAATTATTTATAATAATTTATCTTCTTACGAACTCAAAAAAACTTGACAATTAAAAGTTTATTGTCAAGTTTTTATAGATTATATTAAATCTATATTAGAATCATACCATAAGCCAAATTTAGTAAAAATTTTCAAATTAATTATTTAAATATTTTATTTTAACATCATTATTTCATATAATGATTTGTCTTTTATTGTCTCATTTATATCCTTATAATTTATATTAATTTCTGTTTTACCATTAAACCTAAAATAATATGGATTAACTATCATCCCTGCGATTTTTCTTTTTAAAAATGGCAACCCACTTAATAAACTTCTATCCTCTATTAACTCAGGGTTAGATATACTAATTTTTATATTATCCTTTTTATCTTCCCAATTAAAATTCAATTGCTGAGGATATTGTTTACCACCTAGATGAGTGATATAATTACTTTTTTCTAAAGTAAGTTTACTTCCATCACCTGTTAAAATTTTATCTCCCTTTGCAAACATAAATAAATTAACTCTTTCAGATCCATATTTTTTATCAGCTACCATTTCAAAAAATATTGCTTTATATTCTCCTATATCTAATCTTCCCCAATACCAATGATTAATAATCTTAGTTAGTGGTACATTACCCCAGTTATGATCATGATATCCTCTTCCTGCTACTTCACGTTCCTTTCCTTCAAATTTAATTTTACCATTTACTGTTCCATATGGTATTGGTACAAACCAAGCAAAGAAATCCTTTTTTTCTTCTCCAAAAAAGGCCTTTCCTACTCCAGATCTCCAAGAAGGAACAACACGATTAAATTGTAAATCTGCAGATATATCTTCAAAATCTACATGTAAATTATAAGTTTTCAAGTCTCCTTTAACCCAATTATTAGCAACCTTCACATCACATTGCTTATCTGATGCAGAAAAATCCTCTTTAGGAAATTCTATTAATTTTAAGTAAGTTTTTCCCTCCGGTGTTGTTATGCTAAGCTTTACAAGTGGTGTTAATGGTACCTTTATATTTGCATATGACTTTGTAAAAAATATAGCTACAACAGTTGTCCCATCATCTAAGTGAGCATCAAAATACCACCATTCAAACTTACCTGAACTAGTATCAATCCTAATTCCATCCTCCCAAATGGCAGGTTCTTCCTTTAGCCCTTCTTTTTCAAACCATTCTTTAGACATTCCTACCTCAAGTAACTTATTCATAAATATCTCCTCCCAATATTAATTATTAAAATATCCCCACTTAATATTATATCATTTTAAAAAAACACTATTACTTTATTTTCCAATATGGTTGATATTTATGTGTTTTAATTTTACAAAACCTAAATTTCATTAACACTTATCATATCAATACTTTAGAAGAAAGTCTACGTTACTTATGGTATGGTTCACTCTGCCTAATTCTAATTTATTGGGTAGCACACCTAAATCTACCACAAATAATTTTGCTGTAATCTAGCTCTCTTTTCTTTATTAAAGCCATATTCTTTTTCTAAATATTCATCTATGGAGCCATATCTTTCTTTAATTGCATTTAAAGCACTTTCTATATATTCTTTTCTTACCTCCATAAAGACTTTGAAAATTTCTTTGCTATCTTCATCAGTTAACAAATTGCCAAGAGATTTAAATAATGCTTCATTCATACTTGAGCGATATACATTAGTTAATAAATAGTCTTCTATAACAGTTTCCTCTGGTACTCCTAATGCTAGTAATACTAATGCAGAACCTATACCTGTCCTATCTTTACCAGCTGTACAATGCTGAACTATTGGCATTTTATCTGGATATTCAATATACTCCATAAGTTTTTTAAAGGCTTTGTTATCAAATAGCATCTCTAGATAACAATTTTTAAGAAGATCCTCTAGATTACCTAGTGCTTTTAAGCTTTTACTTTCCTTCATTAAGGAAAACATATCAAAATTAACATCACTATTATCAAAAGATTTTATTCCAGAAATATTTATATTTTTAATTCCTTCAATTAATGGATCTGGTTTTGCATTAACTTCACCCTTTGAACGATAATCCAAAATTGTTTTTATACCTAAACTTTTTAGATATTCCATATCTTCTTCCATTAACCCAGCTAATTCATCAGAACGATAAAAAATATTCCATTTAACCCTTCTACCATCCTTTGTTTTATATCCTCCTATATCACGAAAGTTACTAGTACCCTTAAATGGTATTAATACTTCCGCAACTATTTCTGAAACATATCCCTCAGCTTTTAAAATAAAATAATTTCTTCTTGTAGTATCTGGATCGTCAAAAATAGCTGTATTTTTTCCTTCTACAGTTGTAATATATTCTTCAATTCCATTTACATCAGGAGTTTTATTCCAATAAATTTTAACCTGCTTAAGTTCTTTTTCTGACTTCCAACTAATATTTATTTTGTTATCATTAATTCTTTTAATCTTTACATCTTTAAAATATTTTTTATCTTTTTCTACCTTTAAAAAATCCAAGCTCACTCTCTCCTTTTTGTAGTTTACTTATTAAATTTTATTATATCACAGAAAAAGCACCAATCTTCCAATGACTGGTGCTTTATCCTTTTAATTTCATATAATAAATTCTTATAAAATATCCCTAAATATGCTTAAGGTCAACATAAAAATTAATTAATCTAAAGTAATTACATGTGTTTTATCAATTGTCTTTCCATCTTTTTGTTCAGTTGCGTGGAGCATTATTTTTTTACTAGATGGACTCCATGCAACAGGTGCATAATATTCTCCTTTAGAAACTAATGATTTTTCACCTATTTTTACATCTACTACATAAACACCCTCAGATCCCATCATATTAGATATATAAGCTACTTTTGTTCCATCTGGAGACCAGCTTTCACCAAATATACTTCCTTCAGCCAATGTTTGCATGTTCTCTCCATTTAAATCAGTTACTATTAAAGCATTACTTTCTTTTTGAATTACTTCAATAATAAAGTTCTTTTTATCAGGAGATAATTTAAAGTTAAAAACTTGCTCGTTAATAAACTCTTTAGTTTCTTTTGTTTTAATATCATAAACCTTCATTTTTTTCTCTTCACGCTGTTGTGTTCTATAATATATTTTATCTCCGACCATTACTGGATTCATTATACACATTCCATTAATAAGAGCTTCACTATGGAAGTTCGATGTATCTCCTGTTGCCATTTGTTCTTTTTCTACATTTTCTATTTTTGCTGAAGTTCCATCAATTTTTACAATATAAAAACCCTTAATATTCATATATGGCATAATTAATTCTTCATTATTAATCCATTGAGCTTGTGTTAAGTCAGCCATATCCATAGATGGCTCATTAATTTTAACTTTTATATTC
Source organism: Clostridium sp. LS3 (assembly GCF_055330225.1). Taxonomy (NCBI): domain Bacteria; kingdom Bacillati; phylum Bacillota; class Clostridia; order Eubacteriales; family Clostridiaceae; genus Clostridium; species Clostridium sp. LS3. The sequence goes on along the minus strand of NZ_CM143921.1, from coordinate 1,750,271 downwards.
CCTTCTGAATCTGTAATATATCCTATATTTTCTTTTTCAAAATCATTTACATAAAATACATGTTTCTTATCAGGTGAAGAAATAGCATAACTTTGTAGCTTTGATTTATCAGCAATACTTTTTTCTGTTTTAGAATTTAAATCATATGAATAAAGACTTTTCACTTTAAATTCTCCAAGGTTATTTTTTATAGGATCTATTTCTTTATTTTCCTTTGAAACAAGAATTTCATTTTCTGATAACCAATCATATCCTATTAATCCTTCATAAGTATTAATTTTAGATGCAGTAACATTATCTGCTAAGATATTTTTTGTATCCTTTGTAACATATATTTTCTTAATTCCTTGTTTAATTACCTTTTGACCTTCTGGTTGCTTTTTTGCAAACACTGGAACTGATGCTAAAGCACATACAGCTGCTGTTAGTATTAATATTTTTTTATTTATCATTTTTAATCCCTCCATATTTCTTATGAGTTTACTATACCAACTTGATTTTTCGAAAGTATATCGAATTGTTTCAATACTGTAAACTTTTATAAAATAGGAAAAGAAATTAAAAAGATTGTACCTTTAGGTTCGTTATCCCTTAAAGAAATATTTCCATTTTGCTTTTCTATTAATTCCTTTACTATTGAAAGTCCAAGACCAATTCCCCCATGTTTTTTAGAGCGATCTTTATTAACTGTATAAAAAGGTTCAAATATTTTTTCTTTTGCGTCCTTTGGGATTCCTATTCCTGTATCTGATATTTCTATATATACATATTTATCTTTAATATAATTCTTGATTAATAACTTTCCTTCTGGTTCATTGTATTTTATACCATTGTCTATTAAATTCGTAAAAATATAAACTAAGCTTTCTTTATCACCCCAAATGACTGATGATTGTATATTAGTTATCATACTAATATTAAATTTCTGTGCTTTGCCTTTCATACGGCTGCATATATCCTCAAGGATTTCTCTAATGTCAAGCTTCTCTGTTTGAAGCTCAAAATCATATTTTTCAAGTGAAGATAAGTATAATACTTTCTCTACCGTTTCATAAAGTCTTTCTGTTTCCTTTGCTATATTAGCCTTTGCATCTTTAAGTAAGTCAGGATCATCAGAATACATCTCTAATAAATCTGAATATGCTTTTATAACTGTAAGAGGGGTTTTAAATTCATGAGTTATATTCCCAATAAATACTTTCTGCTGCTTTTCTAATTTTTTCACTTTTTCTAGTGCCAATTTTAACTTCTGATGTTCGTCCTTTATTTCTTTAATATTTTTTTCAATTTGATTACTCATATAATAAAGCCCTTCACTTAATTCACCAAGTTCATCATTTCGTTTATATGGAACAATATCATTATGTAAGCCTCTTTTAATGTTAAGGACATCTTTTTTTAGCCTTAAAATAAATTCTACATATCTATTAAAGTAAAAATATCCTGCAATAAAACTAAATATAAATACAACAAATCCTATCCTAATAAAAAGTAATTTAATTTCATTATAAAATTTAATATCATTTTCAATTGAATACTCAAATTTAATTGCACCTATTTGACTTTCATTATTATATAATGGAGCAATATAAATTATAGTATTTCCACTAACCTCATAAGATATATTACCCTCCAGTGCATAGGAGAGCGTTTCCTTAATTTTAGCAGTGTCACTAAAAGCCATAGAGCTAACAACTTCTTTTCCTTCCATATCATATATAACTGCACGCATTCCATTTATTGAATTTAACTGTCTTACAAGTTCTTGTGCATTTCTTTGTAAAAATCCCTCTTCATCCTTTATAGGGTCTGTAATAGACATCTGTTTAACATATGTATTTGCAATTTTCCCCTGACGTGCTAAATACTCTTCTTGTTGCTTTTGTTGATTGTTCTTTATTCCTCTAAGGACTAAAGTACTGAGTATACTTACAGTTAAAATTAAAAGAGTTGCTAAAAAAGCACTAGATTTAACCTTTATACTAACTTTCATGGATTTCACCTATAGACTTATATCCTACCCTATACACAGTCTGTATTATATCTTGGTAAGGCTCCTGTAATTTCTTTCTAAGCCTTTGAACATGAATATCCACTGTCCTAGTACCTCCAAAGTATTCCATTCCCCAAATTAAATCTAACAATTCTTCTCTCGTATATACTCTATTTAAATTTGATAATAAAAGTACTAGCAAATCAAATTCCTTAGGGGTTAGTTCCAACTCTTCCCCTTTTATAAGAACTTTTCTTTGCTTTAAAATAACTCTTAAATCCTTAATTTTTATCTCCTCATCCTCAGATTCATTAACATTTTTATTTAACCTTCTAATCAGCGATTTTGTTCTTGCTAATATCTCTCTTATATCAAAGGGTTTTACTATATAATCATCAGCACCTAATTCTAAGCCTAATACTTTATCTACAATATCATTTTTTGCAGTAAGCATAACAATGCCTAAGTCATCTCTATCACCTAATTTTTTACACACTTCATAACCATTCATTTTAGGCATCATTACATCCAAAATAACTACATGTGGTTTAAAAGTTTGTATTTTCTTTAATGCTTCCTCTCCATCATAGGCTGTTTCAATAATATATCCCTCTCTTTTAAGAGCATAAGCAATTGCATCAGCAATACTTTTTTCATCATCCACTACTAATATCTTTTCTTCCATTTGCCACCATCCTTAATAATTTCAGTATAATACTAATCTTTATTAGAAGAATTATTATAACTCTACTCTTTTCACATAATACCTGCATTCGACATGAAAATAATTACATAAATTTATTGTAATATATTATAACCCATATTGTTCTATCCTCCAATATATAATACCTATATGCTCTCTCATAATTGCAGTGTAATAATACAATGCTAACTATTTACCAACTTTTAAATCTACTTCCACTTTAGAAGAATTTCAATTACTATAACTATAACTTCTTCCACTATCGAATACTTCTGCTCTAGCTACATAACTATAGCCATAGGTGTCTTATTAAGTTCATGTACCATCGGCATAGCCAGTGGTTATCAAAACAAAATAAATAGTAACCACATTATATATATTATAATATGGTTACTATTTATTTGCCTAAACTTTATTATAAAAAAATTATGAAGTGCAGTTCTTATTTTCTCCATAATCTTATTTCAATTTAAATTAAGTTTTTCTTCTCATAACTTAAAGTTTTTTATCAATTCGTTAGCCAATTCATCATCAATTTCTAAATAGTAAATATCACTATCAAATTGGATAACTCATAAATAATTTAATTATTTTGTTTCCTAGAGTAAAATGTAATAAAACTTCCTTACCTTCACTATTTATTAGAATCCATACTACATTATTTCCAGATACAATTTGATATAACTTAATTTCATAAGATTTAGTCATTTATAAGACATATCACACTTACATATTTCTATAATAATACTGTATTAAAAAATTAATATTAATAAACTTTAATAAATTAAAACCATGCATAATTAAGGTTTACTCCTCGAATTATACATGGTTTTCTAATTTATAGAAACTTCATATAACAACACATGAAAGTTTTAATTTTACTATTAAAAATTATGAAATAAATCTAATTGTAAGCTTTAAATTTTACTTTAGTTCTGGCCAGCAATCTTTATTAGCTTCAATCATTTCATCTAAAATACTTTTAGCAACATATGTTGAAGGAATTGTTTTGTTCATAGCAAAGGCTTTTAATGCTTTATCATATGAATTTTCAATAGCTGCTTCTACAAGTAATGTTTCACAAGCATCTTGTTGTTCAATTAAACCTTTATAGAACTTAGGAATATCCCCTTGACGAATTGGTTCTGGACCACGACTTGTAATATAAGCTGGAACTTCTACCATAGCAGCATCAGGTAAATTTGCAATTGCACCGTTGTTTTCTACAATTACAAGTTGTCTTGATCTTAAATCACAAGCAAGAGATTTTAAAACCTCTACAATAAATGCTCCATGTACACCTACAAAGAATTGAGTTAAATCTACATTCTCGCCACGCTCATGAGCTTCAACTGCTTCAAATAATCTTTTTTCACGTCCATTGATTACTTGTGTAGCTCTTGTATTATTTATATCCTCATGCTTTACAATATCATCACCTAGTAAATAATATTGCATATAAGTATTTGGAAGATACTCTTTAAAAAGGTTTACTATATTTTTAGAGTTTTCAAAAGTATGAAGCCAAGAAGGATCTTTTACTAAAGCATCATTATAGCTTGATTCTGATAAATAACCATATTTTGAGACATGCTCTTTAAGTTCTTTTGTAACATCAACTCCATTTTTACGAACTGCTGTGAACCAACCAAAATGATTTAATCCAAAGTAATCAACTTCTAAATTAGATAAGTCTGTTTCTAAAATTTCAGCCATTCTTGCTTCAATTTCAACTGGCATATCGCAAATATTTAAAATACGTGCATTTGGACGTATTTTTTGTGTTGCTTTTGCAACTATTGCTGCTGGATTAGAATAGTTTACAATCCAATAATCTTTTGCAGCATATTTTTCACAAAGATCTATTAACTCTATCATTGGATAAATAGTTCTTAGTCCGTAAGCCATTCCTCCTGCACCGCAAGTTTCTTGACCAATAACTCCGTTCTTTAAAGAAATTTCTTCATCCTTTACTCTCATCTCAAGTTTTCCAACACGCATTTGAGCCATAATAAAATTAGCATCGGCTAATGCCTCTTCTGGCTTTACACTTAATACAAGCTTAACTTCTGGAGCAAACTCCTTAACTACCTCATTTACAATTACCCCCACTTTACGTTGACGTTCTTCATCAATATCATATAACCAAAGTTCCCCTATATTAATGTTTTCTTTTTCTACAAGTAGGCTTTTAACAATCCCTGCTGTGTAAGTACTTCCTCCACCACAGATTACAATTTTAAGTTCTTTTTTCATACCTTGTTACCTCCTTTTGTTATCTTGTCTACATTATTGCAGATAGTAATCTATACTTTAATATAATTACTGTCATTGAGAAAAAAGGTATCATTAAATTTGATTATTTTTATACTTTGTTGTAACTTTTAGTTACCTTCATCTAAAAAAAGTAACATAAATACTATGTTATATTAAATTTTCTTATAAATTGAAATAATAAAATAGTTACTATATAATTCTCTATAAGGATGGATTAAAATGTTGCTAAATTCTTTAACCCAAAGCTCAATATTTAATGAAAGCGAAAAAATTATCGCAGAATATATATTAAAAAATCTTGATAATCTTGAGAATATAACCATTCAAAAGCTTGCAAATGAAACATTTACAGCCAATACAACAATCATTCGTTTTTGTCGTGAACTTGGAACTAATGGTTTTAAGAAATTTAAAATTCAACTTATAAAAGAAGTTTAAAACTCATATAACATAAAAAATAATATTGATTTTAATAAACCATTTAAAGAAAATGATACTAATATAGAAATTTGCAAAAAGATGTCTGAGTTATCAAAAGAAATTATTGATAGATCCTATTTAATGTTAGACTTCACAAACTTAGATAAGGCACTTAACATTATAAATAACGCAAATCGTATTTTTATTTTTGCTTTAGGTGATTCTTATATAAGTGCTTTATATTTTAAAAATAAGATGATGAAAATAAATAAGTATGTAATTTTAGCAGATGAGCTAAATGCTGGATCAGTTAATATTTTAAATACTACCAAATCCGATGTTGTCATTTTTCTAACCTATAGTGGAGAAAATTATGATTATACAAAATACGTTTTGTTTCTAAGAAAAAAAGGAACCCCTTCTATATTAATTACTTCTTCTAAAGAAAACATATTAAATAAATTAGTAGATGTCTCCATATGGGTACCTGATTGTGAATCATTAGATGAAAAGATAGCACCCTTTGCTTCTCAAATTTCATTTAACTACATACTAAATATTTTTTATGCAAAGATATTTAAAAAGGATTATTACTTAAACTATAACCAAACTAAATCTAAAAATATTAACTCTAGAAAATTTCTGAATAAAAGTATAGAGTAATGATTATATAAAATTTAACTTAAGAGCAAGTCCATATACAAATCTTTAGCCTAAAAAAGGCCTTAACCAAATAATATAAATGGTTAAAGCCTTTTTTCGCATTTGCTTATTATTAAGTTAGTTTTTTACAATTTCAATTAATTTCTTAGGGCATTTATATACACATTTTTCACATAATATACAATCTGGATTTTTTACTGTATCATTTTTATATTCTTTTGGTGAGATACCCATAGGGCAAGCTTTTGTACAAAGTCCACATCCTACGCAAGATTTATCTACTGATAAGTTTACCTTTCTTCCTTTTAATTTTGCTATAAAGTAAGATAAAGAACCCATTGGACAAAAATTGCACCAAACTCTTGAGTTAGTAAATAATCCTAATGCTATTCCAACAATAGTAGTTATTAGGATGATTCTATAAAATACAAATCCTATTCCATATAAATCTCCCCAGTTTTTATATAGTCCAAGTCCAAAGTTAACCATAATAAAGAATATCATAAATACTCTAAAGCCTGTACTTTTAAAGAACTTTGGAACCTTTTTCTTAGGTGTAATTTTAGATATTACATTGTCATAAAAATTTCCTCTTGGACAATAGTTTCCACACCAATATCTCCCCTTTCCAGCTAATGCTAGTATTGTTGGTGCTAACATACAAATAATTGCCACAATTGCAAACCTCATATCAAATAAAGACACTATGACAACAAATAGAAATATTAAATAACTGTACTTTTTGTATAAATTTTTCACTAGTAAATTCCCCCTACAAATGTGATTACTTGATTATTATATATACAAACCTTAATTTTATATGTAACTTTATCACATTTATAGAAATCTCAATCTGATTTAAGTTAATTTAATTAAAATCAAAATACTTTACTTTAAAACTAAAAGCCAGGCTATAATTTTTTAAAACAACCTGGCATTTTTATACTATTTATGTCTATACAAAATTCAAAATCTTTCTTCAATACAATTTTCAATTTAGAAATTTAATTATACTCCTTCAGTAACACATTGTATTCATAATAAATAATATATAGTATAGAACAAAAGATACTGTTACTATTATTAAATAAGTAAATCTATAAGGAGACGTAAAATATGGAAAATAATAAACCTTTAATAGATTCGGCTCTCGTAACTGATCCGAACACTAAAAATTTAGTTCCGGACTATTTTGGTACCGCCAACTGGGCCTATAGTCCACTCCTAAGAAAATTCGTGGATGCAATGCCTGGACTTGGTTCTAGCAATGCAAACGCTTTAGGTCAATATATTCCTGTTGCTATTCCTGATACTACCACCTATCCTGGTACTGATTACTATGAAATCGCTGTGGTGGAGTTTCAAGAACAGATGCACTCTGATCTTCCACCAACCACACTTCGAGGATATGTACAATTATCTACAGAAATAGTTCCTGGTAACCTTATTGCTTTAGCTTATCAAGATACACCAATTTTAAAAGGTGACGGTACCCAAGCTTATGGTGTGGATGCTCCTCATTATATGGGACCTGCTATTATTTCTAATCGCAATATACCAGTTCGTATAAAATTCTACAATCTGCTTCCTACCGGTACTAATGGTAATCTCTTCATCCCGGTGGATACAACCGTCATGGGTGCAGGAATGGGCCCTCTAGGAATGGAAGCTAATCCTATGGATTACACTCAAAACCGTGCCAACATCCATCTTCATGGTAATAATACTGTTTGGATAAGCGATGGTACACCACATCAGTGGATTACACCAGCTGGAGAAGACACTCCATATCCTCAGGGAGTCAGTGTAGTAAATGTGCCTGATATGGAAGATATAGACAACCCTCGCGATGGGATGCAAACGTTGTATTACACCAATGCACAAAGTGCTAGGCTAATGTTCTATCATGATCACTCATATGGTATTACTCGACTTAATGTCTATGCGGGAGAGGTTGCACCGTATCTATTGACTGATCGTGTTGAACAGGATTTAATCAATGGTACTAACTATTCAGGTGTAAATCCAGACTCTAAAAAAATCCTACCTGACCTTGGTATTCCTCTTATTATTCAAGATAAAACTTTCGTTGATGAGACTACTATCCTAAACACAGATCCAACTTGGGCATGGGGCACAACACCAGGCACACCTAATAGAGGTGACCTTTGGTATCCTCACGTTTATAGTCCGGCTCAGAATCCATGGGCTATTAGCGGATCAAACCCATTTGGCCGCTGGATGTATGGTCCATGGTTTTGGCCACCAACTACTGATATAGAGCATGGGCCAGTTCAAAACCCTTACTATGATCCTATAAATGCTCCCGAACAACCACCAATGATGCCTGCCACACCTAATCCATCCATGCCAGGAGAGGCTTTTATGGATACTCCTATTGTCAATGGTACAGCTTATCCCTATCTAGAAGTAGAGCCTAAAGCTTACCGTTTCCGTATACTAAATGGCGCAGATGACCGTTTCTTTAATCTACAAATGTATGTAGCTGATCCTGCCGGAAATACCTTGCCTGGAACAGCATATGGTACAGAGGTTAAAATGGTACCTTCTTGTGGAATAGAAGGAATTCCTGCTGACTTTCCAAGTGGTGTACCAGATCCAGATCCTACCATAAAGGGACCTGACTGGATTCAAATAGGCACCGAGGGCGGTTTCCTCCCAACACCGGTTGTTATACCAAGTCAGCCTATCACCTGGAATCTTAACCCAACAAATTTTAACTTTGGAAATGTTGTTCAGCATTCTCTTCTACTTGGAGCTGCAGAACGAGCAGACGTTATCGTTGACTTTTCCCAATATGCAGGAAAGACGCTCATTCTTTATAATGATGCTCCAGCAGCTTTCCCAGCTAGAGATCCACGTTACGATTATTACACTGGTAACCCTGACCAAACTGCTGAAGGTGGTGCACCGTCAACCCAACCTGGCTACGGTCCTAATACTCGTACTATTATGCAAATCAGAGTAATGGACTCTCCTCCAGCTGATATGTACGACATTGATTCTTTAAAAGCAATATTTGCTAAAGCAAATGTTAAAAGAGGTGTTTTTGAAGCGGCTCAGGATCCTATTATCATACCACAGGCTGCATATAACTCCGCATACAACGTTACAAACTTCCCTGCAGATGCTGCTAATGCCTATGTTCAGCTTAATGAGTTCTCTAAGACTTTCAAACCAATAAATACTAATGGAACGCTTCTACCAGCTGTTACTTTACCAATAGAACCAAAGTCTTTACAAGACGAAATGGGTGAAGTCTACGACACCCAATATGGACGAATGAGCGGTATGCTTGGACTTGAATTCCCAGTTACCAACTCCACTAACAATCAATTTGTAGTCTACGGATATGCCAGTCCGCCTGTTGAAATTATTAAAGGCACAGCAAATCTAACTACGACTCCTATTGGATCTCTTAAAGATGGAACTCAGATTTGGAAGATTACCCACAATGGTGTAGATACTCATACTATTCATACCCACTTGTTCTCTGCACAACTCATTAACCGTGTTGCCTGGGATGGAGCTTTAATAGAACCTGACGCTAATGAATTAGGTTGGAAGGAAACCTTCAGAGTGAACCCTCTAGAGCATACAATTATTGCTATGAGGCCGAATATTCCTACTCCTCTACAAGTGCCATTTGAAGTACCAAATAGTATTCGTCTAATTGACCCAACAATGCCAGAAGGTGCTGTACTATCACCACCGCCACCAGCAGGATGGTTCGACCCATTAGGAAATCCAATAACCCAAGTTACTAACCACTATGTGAACTATGGTTGGGAGTATGTATATCACTGCCATATTCTTGCTCACGAAGAAATGGATATGATGCACTCCATGTCCTTTGTAATTCCACCGAAAGTTCCTTCAATTTTAACTATCACTGTTATCGGTTCTGGCGCAAAAAGGAGTGTACTTTTAGTTTTAATGCCTAATTCCTTAAATGCCACTACTTTAACTATTCAAAGAGCCACTAGTAGTTCTGGTCCATGGAGTAATCTAGCAACGGTGCCATCTAGTACAAATTTGTACACTGATCAAGTTGGTAATACAAATATCACTTACTACTACCGTGCCTTTGCATCAAATACTGTGGGTGATACTGATACTCCTGGCTTCCCAAGTATAACACTGAACTCTGACTTCTCTAATATAGTTATTGCTCGTAAAAAATAGACTGTAGATTATCAACTACTTTTGACCCACTACTAAAATTAATCTAAGAGTTCAGCATCATATCATCTATCACGTAAGCAATTTATGTTAATATTGATTTTCTTAGAACTTTCACTTATATTTATGAATTTCATTAATTCTAAAAGCCTATCTTGTAATAAATCTATAGTTAATGAAATCATAGGATCTGAATAATAAATCTTTTTAGGTACAACAGAGGCTATAATTTTAGTAGCCTCTGTATTTTTAGAATTTGATTTCTTTAATTATATATTCTCAGACATAATTTTCTTGTATGCTTTTGTATCAGTACGGTTAATAAATTTATATAGCTTTAAAAGCCCATAAGTTTGTAGCTTCATTCATAAATATATCTATATCCCATGTTTGTTTACTTTTTATTTTGCTATCAGGATCATTTACTATTATCTTATTATTACTATCAACTCCAGTTAATACTATAAAATGTCCAGTAGTAGTAAATGTTCCAGGTCCCATACTTGCTATTATAGGTTGTCCTTTTTTCAAAGTGTTTATTATAACTTCCTTATTTAGTGATAACTCTTTACCCATTACCCCAAAATTTTTGGCTCCCTCAGTCATAAGGCTCCAAGTTGAACCTACTCCCTCTGCTAAATACCCATTCTTTTCACTAAAATCTGCTACAACCTTTGGATTTATATTTATGTTATCTGTAAGCCCTACTGCTACCATTGATAGAGCTGTAGGCCCACACCCATTAATTGCTATAAACTCTGAACCATACTTATCATATCCCCATCTTTCATCCCATTGTATAAAAAGTGGAATTTGTCCTTTTTTATAATCATTTTTTACAGATATATCTTTATTTTTTGATGCATCATAATTAGGGTAATTTGCTACAAACCCTATCTCTTCATCCTTTTTTGCTGCCAACTCTAAAAGTTCTTTTGGATATGCATCTACATTATTTAATATCTTATTAATTTCAGGATATTTATTTGCTTTTTTTAATAAGCTTTGTATTACCGGATCCTTTGAGTTTTTTACTTCTTCTGGTATTTTACTTAAATTATTTTCTTCAACTTTTTGTACTGTTTCTACTTTTTGTACCTCTTTATTATTAATCATTGAACTAAATATTTTTTCACTAGTTTTATAACCTATATATCCTATTAATGCTACTGTTACAATAAATATTGTAAATCTAAGCTTTCTAACTTTTCTTCTTCGCCTTTTAATTGATTTTGCACTTCTTTTTGATGGCATAATATATCTCCTTGTCCGACTATGTTTTATTGCTGCTTCTCTAATTTTTTAATTTTACCTCTTTTTTTTATTTTTATCAAATATTTTATATCTCAACTCATTATACAATAAATTTATACTAATTTTTTATCAAAAATTTATATTAGTTGTTTCAAAATTGTAAATTTTATAATGAATTCATTTAATCTTTAACTCAAAAATCATTTAAAATAATAAAGAATTTAAATATTTACTAAATACTATCTATTTTATAAAAAAGGAAGCACTACTAATCTAGTGCTTCCTAATCCCTTAAAATACTTATAATATTTTTCCATCACTTTCTATAATTTTTTTATACCAATAGAAACTATAATCCTTACTTCTACTTTTGTAGCTGCTTATTGAGAAGAAATACATTTTCTATTTCATTTCCCTGACCATCATAATATTTTATATCTGCTCCTGTTATATACCCTAATGTATCTCTATCAAGTACACTACCTTGAATCTTCAATAATGCTTCTTCATTCATAGGCAACTCTAATTCTTTTGTTTCATAATCTCTTTCACATACTATCTTTACTTTCATATCTATCATTCTCCTTTATAATCTTAGTATGCTTCATCAAAACCTAAAATATTTCACATTACTAATTTTCCTTTATTTTTTTACTTTTTGTTCTGATCCATAAACCATCACTGATTTTGTTATATAAAAATAAGAGAGTACAGACTCTTAATCAATACTCTCTTACATTTTATAATTATCTTTACTATTTTAGCTTTTACTTTCTTTTTCTATTTATATAGAACCCTGTAGCCGTTGTAATTATTCCAATTAATCCTATAGCAGCTGCTGGTGTGCCTCCTGTATTAGGTAACTTACCATTATCTTTTCCATTTCCAGTATCAGTACCACTACCAGTATCACTACCATTATCTTTTAATTCAAGCTTTTCTATAGCAACCTCTAACCAATCTTCTGCATCTTTTACTTCCTTTTTAGTAGATTCTTCATTATCAAAAGTCTTCTTAGCTGATGCTAATGCTTTTTCTAAAGCCTTCCAGCTTTTCTTCGTATATTGTGATGAGTCAAGAGCTTCAGCCTTCTTTATTAAATCATCTAATTTATTTTTGCTTGGCTTTAATATTAACTCTGAGTAAGCTTTATTTAAATCATCATGAGCCTTATTGACATCTTTTTGTGTAGCACTTGAATCGGCTAATACCTTCTTAGACTTTGTTAGCTCCTTTTGTAACTTCTTCCAAGTTGATGGAATATACTCATTTTCATTTAAAGCTTCAATCTTTTCTACTAATTTATTTAAATCCTCCTTTGATACTGTTGTTTTTTCGTCTATTGTAAAGTTTATTTTATAGGTATTCATTGTACTTGATTCTGATAAGACTTTTATTGTTGTTTCTCCCGGAAGCTTATCTGCATTCGTAACAAACACTTTAGCATTTTCATTTGCTTTTGTTACTGTTACTTCTGGAACTTTTTTTGTACCTGCTGGTAAAACTACATTATATTGATGGTTATTTGGATAAAAGTCTTTTATTGCTGTTCCATTAACTTTTATTTCTGAAAGTGATGTGTCTGTACTCTTAGCATTTTTTATAAATTTAGCATCTGCCCATGCACCATGATCATACTTGATATTTCCCTCATAAGAATCAATATATAGTGCTAGCTCTTTAACGCCTTTTAAATCTACTTGCACTTTAGAAGCATTCCAAGTACTATAAATTCTTCCACTATTGAATACTTCTACTCCATCAGCTTCTACTCTAGCTACTATTGATGGACCATATCCTGATACACCTCTATCTAGACCAACATATGATTCAAACTTATCATAATCCTTTCCTTCTAAGTTATAAACTATTTTTGAATCCGAATTTGTCCCAATTCCTTTATTAAATTTAGTTATATTATCGTTAACCTTTACTCTTAATGGATTTCCAACTACTGTTTGGTCTTTTTTAACTTCATACATTCCTGCTGTTGCACTGTCCCATTCCACGTCTGATGCATAAACTATATTATTAGTTTTGAAGTTTAACTTATAAGTCTTATTGAATATTTCCCCTAATAATTCATCTTTATAAGTTACCTTAACTGTGGCCATACCAGATATTGTTTCCACATCGCTAACTTCTACTATTACATTATCATTAGCTGTTTCAACTTCTATTACTGGAGGAGTATCTAACGACCCTTCTAAATACTCTATATCATATTCTGTAATATTTTCATTGAAGTTTGCTATACTTACTCCATTTACTTTAATACCATTAACTAAATTCTTTTGTAAGCTTGAATTTGCTTTGCTTATTTCCATTGGAGAATCTTCTTTAGTTACACCATTTATCTTAAATGTGTAATTATACATTTTTCCACTTTCCATCATAAATTCTGGATGTGGAGTTGCTCCCCAGCTATTGTCTCCACCTACACCCATTTGTTTGTAGTTAAGTCTTAATACTACATTTCCTGTCTTTTGAAGCTCATGTGGATGACGTTTTCCTGAAGAAAGCTCCTCTGGTGTATATTCTAATGCATTAAATTCTATTATTGGTAAACCTGATGCCATTAATCCAACACCGTCATTGTTTGTTAAAGTTACCCATCTTACATCTGTTCTATTTCCTGTTTCTGATGGTTCGATATATGGTATAAATAACTCATCTACCTTTTTATTGTATACACCAACATCATAACCTGTATTTCTGTCTATATAGTTTTCCTCTGGTCCTCTTCCATACCAAGTTACATTTTCAAATTCTGATGGTAGTTGAAGCATCATACCTATTTCAGGTATTTCTGATAATCCTTCACCTGCTTTTAATGTATTACTTACTACTACTTCACCATTTCCATAGACTGTATAATCTAATTTTAATGTTGATTCTACTTCTGTTGGAACAGTTAATTCTAGTTCTATTTTAGCAGCCTTATCATCAATTTTCACAATATTAATATTTTTAACTGTTGAATTTTTACCTGCTTCTTTCCATGTTGCTAATCTCTCTTCTGCTCCGTTTCCTCTATCATTATCATTTGGAGCTCTCCAATAATTTGGTACTAGAGGGTCTTTTATTAATTCTACTTTTTTACCATTATCATTAAATTTATATGACTCTAATGCTCCTGTATTTTTATTTATTTTAACATCAAATTCGCTACCTTCTATTGCTACAGCATCACTATTTTCTTTTACATTAACTGATGACATTGATGTTATATCTAAAGCTTTTTCTAATGGATTATTAAATGGAAGCTTAAATTGTTGTTTTGCAATCGTATGTCCTGCACTTGCCCAAGACTCATCTCCCTTTAGAGTAAAGCTTATATTTAACCAATATTCTGTTCCTGGTATTATTTCTGGAGTCGTAAATGGAATTGTCATCTCTTTGCTTGATAATGGATCTACAGATATATCAAAGTTTCCTTGTTGTATAACTTTATCATCTGCTCTTAATTCCCAATTTCCTTGATATTTCTCTGTATTTGTAAATAAGAATTCATTTTTAATATTAATTTTACCATTTACAACGTCTACATCCTTTATTTTTATTTCTTGGTATACTTTTTTAACTTCTTGAAGCTCAGGCTGTACTGTTCTATCTGCTGAGACTAATCCATTTGCACAGAAGTTTCCATCTGTAAAGTCTTCATCTCCCCAATCTCCACCATAGCTAAAATACTCTTCTCCTGTATTTTTATCTGTCATTTTTATTGATTGCTCAACCCAGTCCCAGATGTAACCACCTTGCATATTATCATATTTATCAAATACATCCCAATACTTTTGTAGATTACCTACACTATTTCCCATAGCATGAGCATATTCACATTGAATATATGGCTTTTTGTTATCCTTATCTTGTCCATAAGACTCCATTTCCTCTATTGTTCTATACATTCTTCCGTACACATCTGCTACATCTCTATATGGCTCATAGTGTATAGGTCTTGTAGGATCCTTTTCTCTTATCCAATTAGCTGCATGTTCGAAGTTTTTTCCTCCACTTGATTCGTTACCTAATGACCACATTATTATAGATGTTTCATTTTTTGATCTTTCTAACATAGATCTTTGTCTATCTATAACTGCCTCTTTCCATTCTGGTCTACTTTGTGGAATTTCATCTAATCTTCCATGAGTTTCTAAGTTTGCTTCATCCATTACATATAATCCATATTCATTACATAGATCATACCATCTTGGATCGTTTGGATAGTGAGATGATCTTACAGAGTTTATGTTGTTTTGCTTCATAAGCTCTATATCTTTAATCATGCTTTCTTCTGTTAAAGTTCTAGCTGAATCTGGAAGGAATTCGTGTCTATTTACTCCCTTAAAAGATATTGGTTTTCCATTTATTTTAACCTGACTATCTGATATTTCTATTTCTCTAAATCCAAATTTATTACTTATTGTTTCTATTACATTTCCCTTTTCATCTTCAAGAGCAATAACAATTGTATATAAATTTGGTGTTTCTGCTGTCCATTTCTTTGGGTTTTCAACTATTGTATTAAGTTCAGCAATGGTATCCTCATTATTTGATGCAGTTATGCTTATTTCTTGTGATAGATCTTTAATTACATCTTTATTTTCATTGTAAATTAGTCCTCTTACTTTGTATTTTCCATCTTTCTCTATACCATAATTTGAAACGTTTACTTTTACATTTAATTGTGAATTTACATATTGTTCATCTAAATCAGTAACTAATGTATAGTCCCTAAGATGTGCTTTTGGTGTAGAATATAGGAATACATCTCTGAATATTCCACTTAACTTAATCATATCTTGTGATTCTAACCAGCTACCATCGCTCCATCTATGAACCTTAACTGCAATTTCATTTTCCCCTTCTTTTAGGTATTTAGCTATATTGAAGTCATGTCCTGTAAAGGTATCTTCACTATATCCTACATATTCTCCGTTTATATATAAATAATAAGCTGATTCTACTCCCTGGAATGAAACGAATACTTCCCTATCATTCCATCCTTTCGGTATAGTAAAGGTTCTCTTATAATATCCTATTGGATTATAATCTGTTGGCACATCTGGTGGATTTGGATTTGTCGCTTGATATTCCCAAGGGTAAGCTGTGTCATTATATCTTGGTTGATCATAGCCATGTAGTTGCCAGCTTGATGGTACAGCTAGAGTATTCCATTTACTAGTATCATAATCAGTCTTATAGAAATCTTTTATATCTTGTGACGGCTTGTCCACTATATTAAATTTCCAATCTCCATTTAAAGTTTGATAATTAGTTGAATTTGAATAATCTGAGTAATTAGGATTGTTTAACGCTTCTTCAATTGTGTTATAGGGCATAATAGTGGCATGGGCTCTCTCCCTATTATCTTCAAATTTTTCAGGATTGCTTGCCCAGAACTCCGTCCCATTACTTGTTTGATCCATAACATCTGCTAAGATACTTGGATCCACATTATTTAATAGGATACCAGTACATAATGTAACTGCTAACACTTTAGCTAATGTCTTTTTGCTTAACATAATACTCCCTCCAAAATTTATTTTACTTTATTTTACTTTATTTTACTAACAATATATTAACACTTATTTTATATTGTGTAAATGTTTTCCATAGAAATTTTTATATTATTTTCAATATTATGGTATATAAGAGCAAATTTTGCATTATACTCTCTAAAGTTTAATTTATTGTATTAAGTAAAAAAATAAGGAGGTGTTGCACTTCCTGCAGGCATATTTCAACTATTCAGTATAAATCCTACCTTTTTAGGAAAACTATTTTCTATATACAAAGTAAAAATGGAGGTATAAAAAATTGAAAGAAAAACAAGAAACTCCTTCAAAGAAAATAAGCAAAGATGAATTTATATCACAGGAAGATAGTAAAAAGGAGGAGAATAAGCTCTCCGCCAAGAATTTATTGTGGATTGGGCTAGGTGGTATCATTGGATCTAGTTTTTTTCTTGCGTCAGGGTTACCTATAAGCTATGCTGGTCCTGGAGTTATTTTTTCTTATCTATTAGGTGGTTTATTAACAATCCAGATTGCAGGTGCACTAACCTCTCTCTCTGTTAATCATCCCGTTAGTGGTTCCTTTAAAGTCTACGCTGAAGAAATCTTAGGGTCTTTTATGGGATTCTATGTAGGTTGGACTTTTTGGATAGCAGCCGTTCTAAGCATAGGGGCTGAAACCATTGCCATGGCTATATTTTCAAAATTATGGTTTCCAAATATCCCTGTATGGGTATTATCAATAGCTTATTCAGCAATAGTAATTGCTATAAATGCATTTGGCTTGAAAAACTTTGGTAAAATTGAAACAGTTATGTCTTTCATTAAGTCAGCTGCCTTAGTAGTATTTATTATAATCGGTATAGCAACAATATTTGGAGTATTTAATACTAATAATCCAGTTGGAATTACCACTCTATTAGATAACGGAGGCTTATTCCCCAAAGGTTTAAGAGGACTACTCCAATCAATGTTAATTGTTATTTTTTCCTATGCTGGCATTGGTGTGGTTGCTATGGCATCATCAGAGGTTAAAGATCCAAGACATGATATACCGAAGGCCATGCTTATACTTCTCTTAGTATTGATTTTTTTATATGTTATCTCAATTTTAACAGTTGTCTGCCTAATACCATGGAATACTATTTCAATGGAAAAATCGCCATTTATATCAGCCTTAGAGTCAATTAATATCCCCCTTGCGGCTTCAATAATGAATGCAGTGGTCTTGGTTGCATCATTTTCCGTAATGACAGGGTCATATTTTTCTGCCATAATGATGCTAGTTTCTTTAGGAGAATCTCATGAAGCTCCAGCCTTTGTGAGGAAGAAAGGTAAGAACGGAGTACTTTATGGAAGCTTAATTCTAACAGCTATAGGGCTAATTGCTATCAATATAGCTTCATATATTTTGCCTAGCAAAATTTATGATTATTTAATTTCGGCATCGGCTTATTTTTCATTTTTTAGCTTGGGTACTATTTTACTTTGCTTTCTACTGTGGCGAAAAACTGTTGCAAATCAGGAAGTTTACAAATCCCCTTTAGCATTTGGTGCTCCCTGGTCAACAGTTATCACATTAGGAATAATATTTGTTTTATTTATATTTTCATTAAGCATTACCGATCAACGTATGGGATTTTATTTTGCTTTAGGTATTTCAGCTATTATCTCTATAGCTTACTTATTTATTCGTGGTAAAGTTAAAAATAGAGCTTAATATTATACAATATGCATAAAAATCACCGTAGGTACTAACTTTTAAATCTGGTACCTACGGTATTTTAATTCAATTATTATTTGAAAATATCTTAATATAGTTAAAGCTGGTTCTATTTAATATGTTAGGATTATCTATAAAAATCTTCATATTAGCTTAAAATGAGAATTATCAATAAATCATCGATTATATCTAGTTCCTTTAAATCATAAACTAAGCAATCCTTATAATTATGGAATCAATCTTTTTCTATCTCTAGTAATTAGAGTTGCTTCTCTTACATTTTCTAATCCTAAAATCTTTGCTGTTATTCTCTCTAACCCAATAGCTAAACCTCCATGTTTAGGCATTCCATACTTAAACAATGCTAGATAGCTTTCATAACTTTTAGGATTAAGACCTTTATATTTCATATTATCTACTAACATGTTATAATCATGAATTCTTTGACCACCTGTAGTAATTTCTATTCCTCTAAATAATAGGTCAAAACTATGTGTTTCATCTTCCCCATTTGGCATTGTATACATTGGCCTCTTTTTCCTAGGATAATTAGTTAAAAATATAAAATCACTATTTAGCTTTTCTTTTGAATATTCACACAGAAGTTTTTCTGCTTCGGGGTCTAAATCTCCATCTAGATCTTCTTTATTGTAATATTTTTTCAATATATTAAGTGCCTCTTTAAACTCAAGCTTAGGTATTTCTCCATTTATTACTGGCAATTCAACTTGTAATAAATCTAAATATTCTTTTCCTTTCCTATTTAGTGATTCCAATATAGATATTAATAACCTCTCTTCTATTTCCATAATATCTTTTTCATCTTCAATGAATCCTATTTCTAAATCCATACTTATATATTCATTAAGATGCCTATTAGTGTTATGCTCTTCTGCTCTATAAGCGTGACCTATTTCAAATACTCTTTCAAATCCCGCTCCAACCATCATTTGCTTGTAAAATTGAGGGCTTTGAGCTAGATAAGCTTTATTTTCAAAGTATTTCACCTCAAAAACCTCTGTACCTCCTTCTGCACCCTCTTTAACAATCTTAGGAGTATGAATTTCTGTAAATCCTTCATTGTTTAGAAACTCTCTAAATGCATTTACTATTAAATTTTGTACTTTGAAAATCGCATTTATTTTTGGATGCCTTAAACTTAATGCTCTATTGTTAATCATTGTATCTAAATTCACTTCTAAGTTTTCTTTGTTTATTTCTATTGGAAGTTCACCTTCAACTTTGCTTATAACATCTATACTTTCTACTTGTACCTCAAATGTGCTTAAGGCATTACTGCTTTCTTTAACATTTCCAATAATAGACACTACTGACTCAATACTTATTTCTGATAAATCAAATTCATTATTATTCACTATACATTGAACTAATCCAGATCTATCTCTAATAATCACAAAAGTTATAAACTTTAATTTTCTAATTTTATAAATCCACCCTTTAATGCATACTTTTTCATCTATAAATTCTCTTAATTCACTTACTAATTTTCTTTTCATCTTATTATTACCTCCAAAAAAATAATCCCCTTGAGTAAAAAAACTCAAGGGGCAAAATATTTCGCGGTACCACCCTTTTTAACAATGTTCTACTAAATTAGAATATACACCATATAGAATGAGCTCTTTTCTATATACTTAAAAACAAAAAGCTCCCACTCCTTATAGGAGTGAAAGCATATCTTCACGGTACCATCCTAATTTAATAACGTATTAATACATTATTATCTCCAGTCCCTATAACGGAGGAAAACCGACTTATCTTAATATATATTTCAGATAAGTATCTCCAGGATGTCTTTCAATATTACTTTTCTCATAGGCTTACACCAACCCTACTCGCTTTGGATACTCAGTAAATATTTACTCTTCCCTTCAAAGAATTTAACTTTATTACATACTACTCTTAAGCAATTAATTTGTCAACAGATATTTAGAATAATGTTATTTAATTAAAGCAAGTGCTTGATTTAAAACTTTTTCTCCGTTCATCATTCCGTAATCAGACATGTTGATAACAGCTAAAGGAATATTTTTTGAAGCTAATTTCTTTTCAAATTCATCTTTCATAAAACGAACTTGAGGGCCTAAAAGTATTGCATCTAACTTTTTACTTTCGATATTACTATCAAATTCCATTGCTGAAATTGCAAATATTTCTGCTTCAATTCCTTTATCTGATGCAACCTTTATCATCTTATTAACTAACAAGCTTGTGCTCATTCCAGCAGAGCATACTAACATAATTTTTTTCATTTTTATTCCTCCTATATAATAAAATAGCCTTATTTATATACAGTATCAAATGATTGTTTTAAATCATTAATTAGGGAATTAGTTTCCTCTAATCCTATGAACAATCTAATGTGTGTAATAGACATTCCTCTATTTTTTAAATCATCTTCATTTCCACCTTTATAGGCTGGTAGAATTAAACTTTCAAACCCTCCCCAGCTAACTCCGATAGAAAAAATCTTTAGATTATTAACAAACTTTATCATTTTATTTATATCTTTATCCTTTAACTCAAAAGATAATAAACTTCCATATCCATCCAGGTATTTCTCAGATAATTTTTTTTGAGTATCATCTTTCGTAGCGTAAGGATGATAAATAACCTTTACATTTTTATTTGCGCTTAGAAAATCAATTACTTTTTTTACAGACTCTTCATGTTGCTTCATTCTCAAATTCAAGGTTGTTAGAGAACGAGTAGTTAACCATGAATTAAATGGACTATTAACAGCTCCAAAGTTCATAAATCCATAGTCAGCAATTTTATCAATAGTATTTTCATTACTTATAACAACACCTGATACTACATCTGAATTTCCGTTAATATATTTAGACATTGAATGTATGCATATGTCTATTCCATATTTCAAAGGATTTTGGAATATAGGTGTTGCCCAAGTATTATCAATAATAGTGACTATATTTCTTTTCCTCGCTAAATATGATATAGATTCTAAATCAACTAACTCCATAAATTGAGAACTTGGACTTTCTAAATAAATTATTTTAGTATTATCTTTTATATATTTTTCTATATCTCTACCTGAATATCCTTTTACATTTGAATGTTCCACTCCATATTTTTTTAAAGAAGTGAAAAACCTATTAGCTTGTCCATATATTGTGTTTATAGATAGTAAATGGTCTCCAGTTTCAATTAAACTTAATATCGTAGCTGAAATAGCAGCCATTCCTGAGCTAAACACTTTAGCTCTTTCACCTTCTTCTAAACAAGCTAATCTTTTTTCTAATAATGAAGTCGTTGGATTACTACCACGAGTATAAATAAAATTATCTTTTTCATTATCTGTTTTGCTCATAAAATCTTCATAAGTATTAAATTTAAAATTACTTGTCTGTACTAATGGAAATACAGTACTATTAAAATTGCTTATTTCATTTTCTGCGAAATGAGTGCATATGTTATTTATATTTTGTTTATTACATTTCATATCTGACTCCTACTAATTTACTATAATTGCTTCTTCCTTTAACATTTTATTATCTGTTTCTTCCTTTAACATTTGATTATCTATTGATTTAATAAATGGATAGTATATTAAAAAGGCCACTACACAAAGAACTAGTTGTAAAATAACTCCACTTATACCTGAAACTAAATATCCGCTAATAAGTACAGGTGTAGTCCAAGGGATCATTATGCCATTTGTTATAGCAACTAATCCAAATTTCATTGAATAATAAGTAATTAAACCTAGAATTGGTGTAGTTATAATCCAAGGAATAAATAAAGTTGGGTTTAAAACTATTGGTAATCCAAATATTATTGGTTCATTTATATTAAAGATAGCTGCTGGTAATGAAAGAGCCCCTAAAGTTTTAGTATGTTTTGATTTTGTAACAAAGATTAAACTTAAAACTAAAGGTAAAGTAGAACCTGACCCTCCGATTAGCATAAATACGTTTCTCATTTGTTCATTTATAATATTAGCTTGAGGAAGTCCAGCAGAGAATGCTTCTAAGTTTTCAGCAGACATTACTTGCCATATTGGTCTCATAACTGATCCTACTATATCATTACCATGTAGACCAAAGAACCATAATACTTGTCCTATAACTTCTGCTACAATTAGAGATATAACGTTAGTTCCTAAAGCTAATAAAGGTGCTTGAACTACTGTAAATACAAAGTTGTGTATATCACCGAAACGTGTCATTGCAAATAAGCCTCTTACTATTACAGCTACAATAGCGATTATCGCAATTGGAAATAATGCAGCAAATGACTTGGAAACAGCTGGTGGAACTGTATCCGGCATTTTAGGTTCTATATTTAAACTTTTAATCTTAATGTATGCGTTTGTAGAAATGAATGCTATGAATATTGCTATAAACATTCCTTTAGCGCCTAACCACTCTAAATCTAATTTTCCATCTACTACAGGTGTAAGAATCATAAATACCATTAATGAAATCATTACAGCATAAATTTCATCTGTTTCTTTAATTTTTGCATAATGATAAGCTAATGATAATAATATTACAAGTCCCATAATGCTTATTGTTGCTGTAGACGCTGTTTTTAATAAATTTTGTAAAACGTTTTCTCCAAAGATAGAGTTAAGGAATTCATCATATCCTCTTATTGGTAGATAAGCGAATAATAAGAAGAATGATCCTATTATAAAGAAAGGCGACATTGACATCATAGCGTTCCTGATAGCAGTTAAGGGTTTATTGCTTGCAATCTTTCCTGCTACAGGTAATAAATTTTTTTCGATGAATTCAATTAAACGGTTCATATATTTCCTCCTTATACTTTTTATATTTAAATTGTACATTCTTATTTTAAATTTGTCTAGGGTAATTTAAAATAAAATATTATTTATTTTAAATCTCTTTAATTTAAATTTGCTTTATGCTAATATAGATATGTAAAAGGAGGTGTTGTGTTTGTTTAAGTATCAACAAATTGCTTCAAAGATAAGAGCAGACATCATAAATGGAAAATACAATGAATCAGGAAGGCTACCAAATGAAGCTACATTATCTAGTTTATATAATTGTAGTCGTATGACTATAAAACAAGCTACCGACCATCTAGTAATTGAAGGATTAATTACAAAGAAAAAAGGTGCTGGTATGTACATAAGACCTAGATTATCTAATAAGAACTCTAGTCTATATTCAAATAAACCTAACGTATTTGGATTTAATAATAGCTTTAAAGATTTAAATACTATTACTAGAATAAAAACTTTTGAAGTTATTAAAGGTGATGATTCAATCACAGAAAAACTAAATTTAAAATCTGGCTCATTTCTTTATCATGTTGAAAGAGTTCGTATTATTGACGATGAACCTATAATTTTTGAAAATTTATATTTTCCTATAGATGTCATTGTAGGATTAACTGAAGAAATAATCTGTAATTCAATATATAACTATATTGAAAATGAACTGAATATAAAAATATATAATGCAGATAAGTTTATTAGAGCAGTTCTTCCATCTAAAGAAGTTCAAGGCATATTAGAAATATCTGAATATGACCCAGTTATAGAAATGCAACACGTTGTTTATAGCTCAAATGGAGAGCCTCTTGAATATGCTAACTTATGTTATAAAGGAAGCAAATATCAAATGCACTTTATTACTCAAAATTATGAATAAATATTTTAATATATTTTAATATATTTTTACCAAACTAAAATAATCTTATTTTTTATTTGTATTGTACTTTTGAAGCTAGTTCTTTAAACTCACTATCATATTTACAATTTATTTACCTAAATTTTATTATAAAAAAAGATTATGAAGATCTTTAATTATATTCTCCATAATCTTTTTTATTTAAATTAAGTTTTCTAATTATATTATGATATATATCTCATTAAGACGTTTATCAATAATTTAACATGATAAGAAAATTGTTTTTTAAATAGTTAAACTAATACTATAGAAACAATTTTATTATAAAGTAAGCTTTACTTAATTTTAAAGAATAATATTATTCTTTAATTACATATCTTAAAACATAAATATCACTATTTACATAATCTATACCAAATTCTATTGGTTTAGAATATTGATCATAATTTGTAGTAGCTATTTCAATAACAATTGCTTTCTCTGTTTCTGAAAAGAATTTAGCTTTTTCTCCAACTAATTCAACTGCTTTTAACTTTTGGTAAGAATGATTTATTTTAATATTATAATTTTTTCTTAATATATCGTAAAATGATTCATTTTCAAAAGTATATTGATTAAGGTCAGGAAACCTATCAGCTGAAATAAATACTTTTTCTATTACTACTGGATTATTATCTGCATATCTTAATCTTTCTAAAACATAAACTTCACTATTTACAGGTATTTTCAAATTATCTGCAATATAATTATCAGCTTTAATCTTATCAAACATTAAAACTTTAGAAGAGGTTTTAAAGCCTAAAGCTTCCATTGTTTCACTCCAGCCTTTAGAAACAGAGTTCATTGTTTTTTCAATATTAAAATGAGCTACAAAAGTTCCCTTACCTCTTATACGAGTTAACATTCCCTTGCTAACTAAATCATCTATGGCTCTTCTTACTGTCATACGGCTTGTATTAAAAAGATTACAAAATTCCTCTTCTGTAGGAATAAGTTCCCCTTTTTCATATCTTCGATCTTTTATTGCATCTTTAATATAATCAATAATTTCTTTATAAATAGGCTTTCCTGAATCTTTCATTATCTAGTCACCTGCTCTTAACTTAATATATTTATATATACATTTTGTATATATTTTATATTCATACAGTATATTAGTCAATATTACTTTAAGTCGAATACAATTCTTTAATATATTACTTATTTTTAATATTAATAGTATTTATTAAATAATTCGTTATTATATTCATCTGCTCCATCTAAGTTTGAACTTTTAAATACTGGTGGCTCTATGCCTTCTTTTACTAATTTATCAACAACAGTTACGATTATAGCTTGAGCTATTGCTATTCCTGTTGCATCTGAAGTTGCTCCTATTGGAACATTAAATCCTTCTATATAAAATGCAGCATCACCTTTTTCAGCACAATTATCTATTACCACATCAGCTATTTCATACATATTTTTTCCTGACTTATGTCTTGATTTAACTTGAGTGGAATGTTTAAGAGATGTTAATGCAATAACACTAGCACCTATTTCCTTAGAATATAAACACATCTCCACAGGTACATTATTTCTTCCTGAATTAGAAACAACCATTATAGTATCATTTTTATCTACTTTATATAAATCTAAAATGCTCTTTGAATATCCATCTAATCTCTCTAAATATGTGCTCTTATTAGGCATTTCATGTAGCATTAATTCTGGAGGCAATATTCCTTTTACATACGCTAGTCCACCAGCACGGATATATAACTCTTCAGCTACCATATGGGAATGCCCTGATCCAAACACGTAAAATCTTCCACCTTTCTTACAAGATTCTACTATTAAATCTGCTGCTTTTTCTATATTTTCACTTTGAGTTTCTTGTACTTCTTTTAATTTTGATATTACAAATTCTAAATATTTATTTGTTATCATTTCTATACACCCCTTATTATTCAATACTTTTAATTATTATGTTTTTTATGAAAAGTCTTCTTTTAATTTATCTAAAATAAATGAAATTATTTTTTCTCCTTGCCCTCTTTTTATAATACTTGAAGAAGCTTCGTAGCATTTACTATCAAAAGATTTTTTGTCAGCAAAATATAAATAATATCCATTTGTATATCCTAAAATTATGTTCTTTCCAGTCTCTTTTATTTTCTTACCTAAACTTGAAAAAAGCTCTCCAGGTATTGTTATAAAGTTCCAATCATTTATTTTTATTATATTTATTTCTATACTTAGCTTCTCCATTTTATCTATATACTTAGCAAACCTTAAATTTGTGCAAGCTCCTTCATACTCCGATTCTATTAATCTTAAATCCCCAGGAGAAATTCCCTCTTTCTTAGCTTCTTCTACTTTTCTTTTTAACTCATATAAAATCTTTTCAGCATTTTCAACACTATCTATATCTTTAATTTCTAAATCTAAATTATAATTTTTAACTTTTAATTTATTTATAGTTCCTTTATATATTGGATTTTCTAAACTAGTTTTAATTGCCCTTGCTAAATTTTCTACAAGCCTGTCTACCTCATCAAATGATGATTCTTTTCTTGTAAATCTAGTACTTATATCACCAGCACTTCCATTGGTGAAAATAACCATATCGTATGAATCTTCTAGATATTTTAAAACACCAGATGGAAGATCAGCTGTAATATATAAATTTTCTTGGTTCATTATTGTTGGGTGACATGCAAAATTATACATTAATATTTTTTTACCATTACTAAGTAGAAACTCCATTGTAAATAATCCTGTATCCCAAGGAAATTCAGTATTATGTCTTTCAGTACATACATCATAAACATGCGAAACGCCTATTTGTATTTCACACTTTTCTCTATTATCTAAGGCAACTTTTACCCCTTCTGCCAACTTCCTAACATAATCTTCAACTAACTCTTTATTATAATCTCCAAAAACACTCTCTAAACCCTTAAATATTCCATTTATATTATCAGAAACTCCTTTAGGCCCAGAATGAGTATGTGTAGCTCCCACTATTATATTGTTTTTCTTTATTCCTAAATATTTGACTTTATCATATATTTTTTCAACAAAATAATTTTCAACACAAAGGATATCCATTTGTATAAAACATAACAATTCATCTTTATTATCAATTATTAATATCCTTCCAAACAACTCATCATGAATACCTTTTGATTGTCTAAAACTATCATACCCTGAAAGTAATACTCCAATTGGTGGCGTTATATTTACCTGTGAAAATCCAACTCTTGTAGACATATAATTTCCCCTTTCCATTACATTTCAATTAAATACTTTAATTAGCTTTTAATAATTATTTTATTTATGTACATCCTTCTATATATTAATTTTATAATATGTATATACAATTTGTATATACATATTATATGTTTATTTAAAATTTAAGTCAATAAAAAACAAACCTATATTTAATAAAATTATTTTTGCTATCTAGCATTTTTAATAGTTAATATAAAAAAAGATTATGGAAAATTTTTATTGTTTTTTCCATAATCTTCGCTTTAATTTAATTTAAGTTAACTTTTTAATTATTTTATAATATTTTTAATATTAAATTCTTTTAAGTGCTTTTATTATATCCTTATCATATATTCCACCATGATAACATATTATTCTATTTATATCATAATTTAAAAGCCTCTCAACAGATTTCTTATCTTCATTCATATCTAAAGTGTACTGAGGTAGTGCAATAACTAAATCTCCATTGTCTATAACTAAAGCATCTCCAGCTATTAAAGATTTACTTTCTTTATGGTAAATAGATATATGTCCCGGCATATGTCCAGGTGTAGATACTATTTCAATCCCTCCACAGAAATCAAAATAATCTTTATCTTTTAAATTTATATCTACATTACAAATTTCTATTGATTCAAGCATTTTATGAAAATTTTTAGCTTGCTCTTTTTCTTCTTCTGGCAAAGAATTATATATACTTTCTGCCTGTTGTAATCTTAATGATTTTTTATTACCATTAATATATGGTGCATCTTCTTTAGATGCTAACACTTGTACGCTAGGATATTTTCTCTTAAATTCTGCCAATGCGCCCATATGATCAAAATCATGGTGTGTTATAATTATTTTAGATAATTTTTTTATATCAATTTCATTACTTATTGCAACATCTTCAATTAACTTTAAAAAGTTAGGATACCCACAATCTATTAAAATCATTTCCTTTTCATCTTCTAGTATAACTGGATAAATAGTATTGTTTTCTCCATCAAAGCTAAAGTTTACTTCTAATATATTGATTTTACTCATGTTAGAAACCCCCTAGTAAATTATTAATTGCTTTAATAATATCATAAACATAAAAAATATAGTTAGTACATGAATAACTCTGTACCATATATGATCATAATACAGTGCAATTAAAGAATTTAACTAAAAATATTTTATTTAATTTTTATTCTAAGTTTTCTAATAATTCGTCTAATGCTATTTTCAGTAAGATAATATTTATTAATTTAATATATTCTTCTTTATTTTCTTTATAATAAATATATCTACTATTTATTATAAACTTCCATTTGCTTATTAATATGTTCCTCACAAGAACGCATAGCTAAAATTGTCTCTTCAAATAATTTATCTAATTCCCATCCAAGCATCTCTGCACCTTGCTTAATTACATCACGTGAACATCCAGCTGCAAATTTCTTATCTTTAAATTTTTTCTTAAGACTTGAAATTTCCATGTCCATAACACTCTTTGACGGACGCATTCTTGCAGCTGCACCAATTAATCCTGTAAGTTCATCTACTGCAAATAATACTTTTTCCATTTGATGCTCTGGTTTAGGTTGTTCCTCTAAACAAAGCCCATACCCGTGACTAGCTGCTGCTCTTATTAACCTTTCATCAATACCTCTTTCTCTCATAATTTCCTGAGTTTTGCTACAATGCTGTTCTGGATACATCTCAAAATCTAAATCGTGAAGTAGTCCCACTAAAGACCAAAAGTCTGCTTCATCTTCATATCCTAATTTTTCTGCAAAATACTTCATAGCACCTTCAACGGTTAAAGCATGTTGAATGTGAAATGACTCCTTATTGTATTCAGTAAGCAAGTTCATTGCTTCTTCTCTTGTTATCATAATAATATCCTCCTTTAAAACTTTATAAAAATTTTAACTTTCAAAAATATTATATCTACACCATAACGATTCATAACTCTGATAAAATTTAGCTTTTTAATTTCCTAAATTAATTCATAAATATTTTTTATCTCTATTGATTCCTATAAATAGTTACGATATAATATTTTACGAACGTAAAATATATTTAATGTTAATTATATTTTACACTTGTAAATTATAATTGTCAATGTGATTATAGGAGGTTATCCCTTAATGAATATAAATTTTATTATTGCAGAAAATCTAAAAGCACTTCGTACTGAGCGCAATTTAAGTTTGGGTCAACTTGCTGAATTATCTGATGTTAGCAAAGTAATGATATCTCAAATTGAAAAAGGTGATACTAATCCAACTATAAATACTTTATGGAAAATAGCTAACGGATTAAAAGTTCCTTATACTTCATTACTTGAACAAAAGGAAAATGATACTTGTATTATAAGTAAAAAAGACATTGAAGCTCAGCTTACTGAAGAAGGACATTATCGATCATATTGTTACTATACAAGTACACCTTATCGTAATTTTGAACTTTTTCAAATTGAAATTGATGAAGGTTATTCGTACAAATCCTTAGGTCATTCTGAAAAGTCACAGGAATATATTATGGTACTTGAAGGTGAATTGACATTAAAAATAAATAATAAAATTTATAAATTGAATCCTGATGATTCTATAAGCTTTTCCGCATCTACTGAACATATATATACTAATAGCGGAAAGGGAATTTTAAAGGCTACAATAACAAATTTTTATCCTGCCTAATACTTAGGCAGGATATTTTAGGATTATATACTAATATCTAAATTCAATAAATTTATTCCAGCATTTCTTAACATAAAAGAATAAGAAGCTCCCTTCAAATAAAATAAAACCTATATAATAGACACTTGTAAAAGGTAGCCTATCTATATAGGTTCATTTTACATATGTCCTCATTTTTTATTAGGTATTTGTTTGTTTTTTATTTATACATGTACCATTAACATTGTAAATGAATAATATGATAATTAAGCCAATAATAACGATACTAAGTGATACTTTTATATTATTGTTTTGGTTAGTTTTTAAACATAGATTCTCGTATGTATTTATTTAATTTTGGAGGATATCATTATGAAAAAAATAATTCATAATATTTTGCACAATATAATATTTCGTAGTAATAATAAGTCTAATACAAAAAAAAATTCAGCTAAACTAAGACAATTTTCCTATGAAATTCAGGTTATAGCTGAAAATCTATATGTGCCTTGGGCAATAGATATAAGTGATGAAGGCAAAATATATTTTACAGAAAGGTCTGGATCAATTAGAATTATTGAAAATGGTAAGCTTTATCCTCAACCGCTTATCAAATTTAGCCAACCATTTACAAGTCAAGGAGAAGGTGGTCTAATGGGGATTGCTTTAGATCCAAATTATTCACAAAATCATTACATTTATGTTATGCATTCATATATAGAAGGCAGCGAAATATATAATCGTGTTGTAAGATTAATTGAAAATAATAATAAAGCATACATTGATCGTGTTCTTATTGACAAAATTCCTGGAGGACGAATTCATAATGGTGGAAGAATAAAAATTGGTCCAGATAAAAAATTATATATAACAACTGGAGATGCAGGAAATGCTGAATTAGCACAGGATATAAAAAGTACAGCCGGGAAGATACTTAGAATAGAATTAGATGGTAGTATTCCAAAAGACAATCCAATTATTAATTCTCCTATTTATAGCTTTGGTCATAGAAACCCTCAAGGTTTAGCTTGGAATTCTAAAAATATATTATATGCATCAGAGCATGGACAGTCAGCTCATGATGAAAT
This sequence comes from Clostridium sp. LS3, assembly GCF_055330225.1. Taxonomy (NCBI): domain Bacteria; kingdom Bacillati; phylum Bacillota; class Clostridia; order Eubacteriales; family Clostridiaceae; genus Clostridium; species Clostridium sp. LS3. Next base: position 1,718,874 of record NZ_CM143921.1, on the reverse strand, counting down.
AAACATAATAAAACCAGGAGCAAATTATGGCTGGCCTTTAGTTCAAGGATATGAAGAATCTGAAGATATTACAGTTACTAAACCTTTAATACAAAGTGGAGAAGAAACATGGGCTCCATCTGGCATTGCCTTTGCTAATCAAGGCCCATGGAAAGAAAAGTTACTTGTTGCTAATTTACGTGGACAACAATTACTTACTATTTCTTTAAATGGAAAAGGGACAATAGTTAAAAATATAGAGCCCTGGTTAAAAAATGAATATGGCCGCTTACGTGAAGTTATTCAAGGTAAAGATGGATCAATTTATATAACAACAAGTAATAGAGATGGCAGAGGAAATCCTGCTATATCTGATGATAAGATTCTTCGTCTTATTCCAAAATAATATTAAGTTGCTTAAAATAAAACTCTTTTATTTTAAATAAACAATTACATTTTTTAACCCATCTGTAAAAAAGATAAAGGAGATATATCTTATCTATGATATACCTCCTTTATTCCATTAAGAAATCTTATATATTTATTATATGTAAATATTAATTTTTTTAATCACTGCTATAATATTTTTTTTAGTTTACTCTTGTTAATTTTAATGTCTCTTTATGTCCTATAATAATAGGTACCTTCTCTATTCTAACGTTACTAGTATCTATTCCAAACCATCTGGCTGGTGAGACAGTTAATTTCTTAATTAATAACTTTGTACTTGTAATAAAGCTATCCCATCTAGAAAGTTCACTTTCGTTAGAAAGTATTTCCTCTAATAATATAAATCTAAAATCTCCAACAATAAATTTTCCATTTTGGCTAATCATATAGTCCTTTTTAGTAAATTCAACCTCACCACTACTAGCTAGATCTTGGATAATTTGATGTAAAAACACATTAATTTTTTGATCTACACGGAATCCAAGGTTAAATTGAATACTAAATGCTTTATTTGGTACAATTGTTCTCACAGTATATTCTGTTGTATATGGTTCATCTGTTACCCTAACATTTACAAACCAATAAAAATTTGCACGTTTTGGTTGTTTATTAAATATAGAAAATATTATTTTACTTTCTATCTCTTTATAATTTTGTGATTCAGTTAAATAAACAAGATTAGTAGCATATAAAGGTATTTCCTTATCTTCTTGTAATGATTTAAAATGCTTCTTATAAGATCTTATATCAACATATTGACTAAATCTTTTTCTAATTATTGTACCATAAATCCAAATATACATAAGGAATATAAGTGCTCCTGAAATTATAATAGTCACATATCCACCATGTATAAATTTAAATAAATTAGCATATAAGAATGCTGTTTCTATAACCATAAAAGTAGCAAATATTATTATAGACATAATTTTTTTCTTTTTGTTAAATCTTAAATATTGAGATAATAAAATAGTCGTCATAAGCATTGTTATAGTAATTGCCAAACCATATGCTGCTTCCATATTTTCTGATTTTTGAAATTTTAAAACTAATAAAACACAACCAACATATAATAAATAGTTAACAGCAGGTATATATATTTTCCCTTTATCATCATTAGGATATCTAACTTGAAGTTTTGGGAACATATTTAATTTAATAGCCTCAGAAACCAATGTAAATGATCCTGTTATTAAAGCTTGGCTAGCGATTACTGCTGCAATTGTAGCTATTATAGTTCCTGGTATAACAAACCAACTTGGCATAATTAAAAAGAATGGATTTTCTTTAATTACACTTCCTTCTCTTAGCATTAACCATGCTCCTTGTCCTAAATAGTTTACTACTAAACATATTTTTACAAATATCCATGTATAGTGAATATTTTTCTTACCACAATGACCAAGGTCTGAATAAAGTGCTTCTGCTCCAGTAGTACAAAGGAAAACAGCTCCTAAAATGTATACACTTCTAGGATTGGTTGCTAGTAATCGAATTCCATAATAAGGATTTAAAGCTTTTATTATTTGAGGATATTGCATTATTTGGCTAAAACCTAAAGCAAAAAGCATTAAAAACCATATAACCATCATTGGTCCAAACATTTTTCCTATTACATCAGTTCCAAATCTTTGAAGCAAGAATAATACCGTTAATATACTTATTACAATTATAATTATTCCCTTAGTTTCTATTGGAAAAACTAAAGTTAGTCCCTCGATAGCAGATGTTACTGTTACTGGTGGTGTAATCATCCCATCTGCAAGTAATGATGCTCCACCTATGACAGCAGGTATAATTAGCCACTTAGCTTTTTTTCTTACAAGAGTATATAAGGAAAATATACCCCCTTCACCTTTATTATCTGCCTCTAAAGTTATCATTACATATTTTATTGTTGTTTGAAGCGTCAAAGTCCAAAAAACAAGAGATACTCCACCTAAAATAAGCTGATTTGATATGTATCCATTGTCTACTCCAAGCATTGATTTCATAACATAGAGAGGTGATGTACCTATATCTCCATATACAATACCTAATGCTACTAAAAGAGACGCTATGCTAATTTTCTTGTTCATTTTTTATTATTTCCTTCCTATGTTTGCAAATTTAAAAATCTAACTTAATCATTATAATCCTCGCTTCTTTTAATGTCTACATCACTTGTATTTAATATTTTATCTTTATTTATATATATAGTTATATGTATTTATCTAAATATTTATTCTTTATAACAATGCTCTAAAATACTCTAAAATACTTAATAATACTCTAAAATATAAATCAGGAAGGCATATAATAGCTTCTTCCTGATTCCAAATAATATAAAGTTTTTTAACACTTATATATAGTTTACTATAAAATTAAGGCTCCTCTATGATATACTTCTATTAATCCTCTTAACATGTTTTTTTCTTGCTCTAATATTATCTATATTCCCCTTCTTTATTTCATTATAAAGATTTTCTATTTCTTCTTTTGAAAGTTTTATATCTGACGGGTATTTTTTTATAAATTTCTTTAGCTTTTTTAATTGAATTACTGACGTTTCTGTTTTCACTTTTTTTAGTTTTGATTTATTTGTAAAGACTATTACTGAAATAAATATATCTCTTTTACCTAGATATTCTTCTAAGGCTTTTATGTGTCCATAGTTTTGTCTTATTGGGTTGTAAAATTGATTTTTATTTCTATTTAGAACCTGTGTCCAGTATTTTGAGTATTGTTCTCCATAAATTGAGCCACTGTAATCCTTTGTTTCTATTACAAATACTCCTTTTTTTCCTATTAGGACATGATCTATCTGGCTTGTGCCATTCTCTCTTTTTATCATTATGTCACTTAACAACTTATATCTAGGAATCTTTTCTAGAACCTCATTTACTTCTTCTTCTCCTTTGTTTATTTCTTTTTTCCATCTTCTTTTTTTAATTAATGCTACTATAACTATTATTACTAATATTAATATTACTAAAATTATCTTTTGTATATCCATTTTCCTTCTCCTAATTTTTTATCTCTTGTGCATTATTTATTTCTATCCTTTCTATTTTAGTTTTTACTTACATTTTATATTTTACTATTATCTTTGTAAATAAGGTTATTCTAATGTTAAAATAAAAAGGTTAGACATCAATTTGTCTAACCTTTTTCACTTACTATATTTACTATTGTTATAAATAGCTTTTTCAACTCTATCTATATGACCTTTTAAAATCAATTAATTAAATTTTAAATTTTTGTATCATTTCATTAAGTTTTTGTGCAAGCTCTGCTTGGCTTTGTGCTGTTTGAGCTACTTGTTCTATAGCCTTTGTAGTTTCATCCATACTTTCTTTTATTGTAACTGCTTCTTCACTAGATTTTTGTGAAGCTTCAGCCATATTTTGAACTGCTTCACTTACTTGTCCAACTGTAGCAGTAACTTCTTCTGACATAGAAGCAATTTCATCAGACATTTTACTTACAAGATCTGAATCACTGTAATATTGATTTCCTGTTTCTTTGTAGTTTTCAATTTGGTTATTTACATTTGTATTTATAAAATCTAATATATCCTTACCTGTATCTATGCTACTTTTAAATGCAGCTTGAACTTTTGAAATAGTTTCTTGAATACTTAATGCTGATTCTTTAGATCCTTCTGCAAGTTTTCTTACTTCTTCAGCTACTACAGCAAAGCCTTTTCCTTGCTCTCCTGCTCTTGCAGCTTCTATAGCTGCATTTAATGCAAGTAAATTGGTCTGCTCTGCTATACTCCCTATAGTATCTGCCATAACCTTTATAGTATCTACTATTTTACCATCTTCAATAGCTTTTTCCATATTTGTTTGTTTTTCAGCATATATTCTCCTTGTTTCTTCAATTGCTTTTTCACTATTATCCTTAACTTCTGAAGCTCTTTCTTTAGATTTATTTGCATTATTGCTTCCTTCCATAGCGGTTGAAGATAATACATTTATACTTGCGTCTACTTCTTGAACAGAAGCACTTATCTCTTCAGATGTAGCACTTGATTCTTGCATTCCTGCAGCTATGTTATTTACAGCTTCATCAATAGTTTCTGACTTTGATAACAATTCCTCTGCTGTTGCTGAAAGTTCTTCAGAGGATGCACTTATATCTTCTGAGTTTTCCATAATCATTTTTATTAAATTATTTACATTTTCTTGAGCTGCATTTAAAGCTACACCTGTTTGTCCAAATTCATCCTTTCTTGTAATAGTAAGAGGAGTTGAAAAATCATAGTTTGATAATCTTTGTGCAAGATCTTTTATTTTATTTAGCGGATTTATTATATTTTTACTTAATATATATGCCATTAAAATTATAATGACAAATACTATCACTGTATAAATTATTACTGTGTATACAACCTCATTAAATTGTTCTATATTTCTTAAATTAGCCTCCTCAGCTGATTTTTCATTTATCTCAATACATTTTACCAGTTTTGGAAACATAGATGCTATTGAGGCTGTTATTTCTGAATTATAAAGTTTAATTGCTTCATCATAATTATTTGCTTTTACAAGGTCTATTACTTTAGATTTTAACTCTCTATATTTTAATAAATCTTCTTTAAAATCAAAATATATATCTTTTTCTTCTTGAGTAGCAGCTAAACTTTCATATTCCTCCATGATTTTTTTATTTTGTTCCATAATATTATCAAGAGTTTTTACTTCTTCATCTATCTTAGATTTATCCTTTTCAAAAATAATTTTAAATACATTAGCATTATCATAATTTAAATTTGATTTTATTGCTTGTAAATCTTTAATAGATATTAAGTTAACATTATACATTTTTTTTGCACTTTCATTTATAGTTCTAGAGCTTAATATACCCTCTCCTCCAATTAATAATATAAAAATACATATTACTGAAAAGATTGTAATAAGCTTTTTCTTTACTCCTAAATTAATAAAAAATTTCATTTTAATTCTTCCTTTCTTCTTTGTTGTTTGTATATAACTTTTTCTTCCTTATAAATACTCGTCCTTTTTCTATATAATTTTAAAATATTTTAAGAAAAAATTTATTTTTTATAATTAATATATAATTTTATTAAAATTTATATTAATATTATAATTGAAACCTTTTCTTTTTAATATTTTTTATATTGTTTAATATTTTCATTTTGGTTTTTATTTTTTATATTTTATACTCATTTACGAGTATTTTATTTAAGATAATATAGAGAAATCCACTTTAGAATAGACCTCCTAATTATTTAGCTACTAAATTGATTAATATATTTTTCTCTTTTTACTTATATATGCATCAAGTTTCTTCCTTTTAAAGTTAATATAGTAAAAATTTATTTATTTTAATTGTTAATTATAATATACTAATATAAAGACTTTTGAAATGAGGAGATATATTGAATAAAACTACACTTGTTAACTTTAGTAAAGTTATTTTTAGCTTATTTATAATTTCCACTATAGCTATGTTATTTATTGTATATAAAAATATTAATCATCCATTAGCCAAGAACTTTGGGATTTATTATTTATATTTAACATTTTTTATAGTTATATTTACTCCTATAATAGTTATTATTAAGATTAGAAAATTAAAATGGATAGAAATAAAAAATAGATTAATTAAATTTATTGCTTTATTTATTTTATTAGGATCCTTGAACTTCATTCTTGATTACTTTTTTAAACCTGGCGATATAGATTTAGTTAAAAATCTAACTTTATCCTTTGGTTTTTCATTTGGAATATCATTTTTAGATGTTTTACTCTTAAGTAAGAAAGATTAGATTATTATATCATTATTTATATAGTTAAATGAAAAAAGTATCAATATTAAGTAATTATTGATACTCTTTTTTATTAAATAATTGTTTATTACCTTATTCTTTATAGAAAAATATGTGTAATTATTATTTCATCGAATAATTAAAATATAATTTCCTATAGGTAAAAAAATAGTTAGTAAAACTACCTCTAGTCTACCAACTACTTTCCTAATATCACTTTTGTTTAACTAAATTTAAGAATATTGTATAGATGTCTTGTTATTCTTTTATTTTTTAATAATTATAATTAATCACACTGGTGAAAATTATATCATTTATAATCTATATAAAATGTTAAAAGAATAGCTTTTATCCTTTTCTCTAACTTAAAAATGTACTTATAATTGCAATTATAATGTATAGATAGGATTCTAATTTAATAATTACGCTATCATTATAAGCACTTTTAACTACTGTCTTATTAGAAAGCTTATTAAAAATAAACCATCCGCAAATAGTTCCTATGGCATTCATTATTAAATCATTAATATCTGATGCACGAAATGGAATAAATAATTGACCAATTTCGATAATAATTGAAAATAATATTCCTGCAAATAATGTAGGTAATAATGTTCTATACTTTTCCCATAATGTTGGTAATAAGAATCCAAATGGCATAAAAAATATTATATTAAGTATAGCTGAAATTTCAAGTCCATCGTTAAAAGGTAATAAATTTATAGTAGGATTAAATATTAGCTTATTTGATGCTAAAAGTCTTTGCCATTCACTTAAAGAAGGAAACCCTACTACCTCTTTTAATGCAATCATAAGATATAACATAAATAGATATCCAAAAAAGTAATGTTGCCATTCTATTTTCTTTTTAAGCTTATTACTATTTCTATTTAATAAAAAATTTAAAATAGTTATTAGAAAAATTGACATTATCATTGATATCATATAACTTTTCATCATAATAATTTTCTCTTCCCCCATTAATATTCAATTAAAAAGTAATTCAAAGAACTCTTTTTACTCATTTTAGATTTTTAAACATATTATACCATTTATTTAGCGAGTATTCTAGAAGGTTTCTCCAAAAGTAATTTTATTATAATATATTTTACCTACCATTTTACTACAATTGTTATTTATAGATATTAATATTATAATTTAGAAAAATATCTAAAATAAAAGGAGGTATGCTTATTGTTCTTTTATTTTATTAAATTTAATTTTCATCCTAAAATAAAAAAGCTATCATTTCTCATATTACTGTGAAATAATAGCTTTTAATCTTTAGCTCTGTTAGACATTTTTGTTGATATGATAGTTACGTAATCACATATGATGGAATTTTAATATCTGACCTATCTATTCTCCCTATCTACAACGCATTGTCCTTCATAAAATACTTTTATAATATCTTTAGTATCTGTAATATCTAACCCAGGAATACCTCTACTTGCAATAAAGTTTGCTTTCATTCCAATTTTTAATGCTCCGATTTTATCTTCTAATCCTAAAACTTTAGCTCCATTTAAGGTTATTAATGATAAATTTTCATTTTCATCTAATCCTAAGTTTTTTAATATTATCATTGATGGATTTGATATTTTCATTAATACTTCTGGTCCTTTTGGATTATCATCATTAAAGTTCAACCATGGCAAGCCAGTATATGGAGGTAAATATGAATCTGTCGCTATTGCAACAAGTATTCCTTCCTTAACCATACTTGCAATTTCTTCTGGTAAGTTTGGTGTTAAATGTGTTCCTCCTAATGGAGTTGCAACAATACTAATATTTAAATCTTTTACTTTTTTCATTAAATCTTTAGTTATTCCATGGCCATGATGTATAATATCCATTTTAGCTTCTAAAGCCATTTCTATTCCTTCTACTCCAGCTACATGACAGCCTATTTTCTTTCCTTTTTTATGGAACATTTCTACTATTTTATTTATTTCCTCTTGTGTATAAATTATTTCCCCTGCTCTTGGAACTAATTTTTCTTTTAAATTAGCAGGAGTTGCATTAATAAAGATATTTTCTCCTGGATACTCACTTTCTTCAATTAGCTTTTCTATTATTTCTTCATTAGTAAGAGTACTTTTATCAACTGTATTTTTTCCTGTTATAGATGTTAAATTTACTAGATTTTTAAAACCAATTGTTATGCTATTAGTTGAAAATACTATATCTATAGGTAGTTTTTTCACTCTTTCTTTATACTTATTTAAATTTATTTCATACATTGGTGAGCCACAAATTTGTTCCCCAAAGGCTGTAATTCCTGACATTAATCCATTTAAAATTAAAGCTTCTTGTGCTATTTCATAAGTAACTTCAGTTACTGGATAAACTGTTGATGGTGCATATTCAAACAAATGTGTATGACAATCTACAAGTGATGGTGTAATTACTAAATCTTTAAAATCTATTATTTCTAAATTTTTATATTTTAATTTAATACTATTGAAATCCCCTATATCTTCTATAATTCCATCACTTACTACAAAAGCTCCATTATATAACGTTCCTAAATCACTTACTGTAATAATTTTATTTGATTTGACTATATATTTATTATCCATACAAACCTCTAAATAATTATTGGTGTTAAAAGTAATCCTATAATTAAGCAGCTTACAATTCTAATAGCTGTACCTAATAAAGCTGCAAATAAGGCATCTCTTTCATTTAAATCTGAATTTCCCTTCCAAGTAACTGGTATTTGTCCAAATATAACTGATAATGGTAATCCTGAATTAGCAAGTACAAATCCTCCTACTACAAGAGCTGGTGAAATACTCTCCATTTCACTTAGTTGAGCCATTGCCAGTGTTGGACTAGCAAGTATTGATACTATACCTGTAGCTGGTTCTATACTTAAGCCTTGTAATACTGTATTCATAAAGCTTTCAATTAATGACCAAATTCCGAAAAAATCAAGAACTCCAATTATAGTAAATACAGCTGCTACTGCTGGAATAATAACTAAAAATAATAGATGAGCTCCTTCTTTTGCAGAACTAAAAATAGTATCTAATATCTTTGTTTCTGGAGTGAATCTTGGTAATTCTTCTAATTCTACTGCTTCAGTATCCCTATAAACAGTTTTTGATAAGATAATTGGAACTAAAACTATAGGTAAAAATATACTAACTATCACTAAAGGTAATGCTGATATACCAAACTTAGTTAAAACAACTATACCTAACACAAGTGTTGCAAAGGATTGAGGTGATTGAATCATTGTAGCTATAGCAATTTTTTGCTCTGCCTTTGTAGCTTTTGCCTTAATTAAAACTGGACCAGCTATAGCCCCTGCTGCATTTATATCACCTAAAACATTATATATACTAGGAATAATTACAGATGGATTTATTTTAAAGACCTTCATTATTGGAATAAAAATTCTAATTAGTGCATCTGTAAATCCTAATCTCTCTAAGATTCTACCTACTATTACACTTATGATAATTGCTACACCAACCTCACTTAATAGAAATACATTTACTACTATTGGGAATACCTGTTTTGTAATACTATCGAATAAACCTGATATAGATTCTGGAGATACTAAAAGAGTTATAAAGGATAAAATAACTAATGCTAGACCTAATATTTCAATACCTCTCCACTTCTTCCTAGAATTCTTGTTTAATTCCATTTTCTATTCTCCTAATATTTTTGTGTAATATATAATATTAGGAATCTACGAAATTGTTTACCTTAGTTTGTAATGTCTAATAATCAACCTCTTCTTTGTAAAGTAAAATATTTAGTCATAGCCACTAAAGTTTTATTGTATATAGATTGTAAAATTGTTTTAAATTTACTTTTACTGCTATATAATAGATATATGGTCTAATAATTCCTCATTGTATATGGCTATAACTTATAAAAGTATCAAAAAATTTAAATTTAGGAGGTAATTTTATGAGGCAAGATAAAAGATTTGAAATTGTATCTACACAAGGAGCTATAGAAAGTTATAGAGTAATAGTTGATAAAGAAACTGGTGTTAATTACTTATATGTTAGCAATGGGACTTCTGGTGGATTAACTGTTTTACTAGACTCTGAAGGAAAACCAATCATAACAAAAAAATAAATAATGACTCTTAATCTTTAAGTTGTTTTACACAAAACTATATATAATTTATATTCAAAAATATTGAAATTTATTATAATATAAGACAAGCTATTATATAATTAATATATATTAAGAAAATCGTTAGATAGGTATAATTAAATTATACTTATAGATTGGGGGTAAATTAAAATGGATGAAAGTGGTAATACTGTAGTGAAAGAGACTATTAAAAAAGGAATTTCTTTCGGTTCTTGTTTAGCAATGATTATATCTTATACTGCATGGAAATCAATACCTTGGGCAATTTTTCACGGTATTCTAAGTTGGGTGTATGTTATTTATTACTGGATTACATATTAATAATATAGATTGTGTTAGATAAAGGTGTTGTTTAAGAGAAGTCATCTTGACTTCTCTTAATTGGTATAATAAAAGAACCCTATTTCTAGAGTTCAATATTGATTAGTTTATTTTCTTGACTATTTTAAATCATACTACTTACACCATTCTTTCTTCAATATAGCATATTCGTATGTATCAAGCCATATAGGCTCACCATTAATATCAGTTTTAAAATATATATTTTTCAAAAGCAACCCCTCACGTCTCATGTGTAAGCGTTCAAGTAGTTTCCAAGAATGTTCATTCTTTGGGCTACACATTGCTATAATACGTCTCGCTCCTAAATGTTCAAAGGCATAATTAAGTAATGCTTTTGCACTCTCTGCTGCATAACCTTGCCCTTGGTACTTCCTATTAAACACATATCCTAATTCCCATGTATCAAAGTCTCCTTCATCCAAATATAAGTTTCCAATTAACTTTCCACTTTCTTTTAAGCAAACTGCATAAAAAGACTCATCATTTGATCTTCTAATTGTCTCTTCCTTAGCCTGATTTTCTGAATAAACATCATATGGTTCGAATTTAACAACTTCTTCATCTGACAAGTATTCATATAAATCCTGCCAGTCATTTTTTTGAAACTTTCTAATAATTAATCTATCTATAACTATGTTTTCCATTCTAATCTCCCTTATTATCTATAGGAGAATGTACCTCCTACAATTTGTTTCCTCAATAAAAATTTCTACTTTCATATCAAGTTCCTCCTTTCCCTAAAATTTAATCTATATATATTAATAGATTACTAAATAAAATATAACTGATTCTACTTCTTAACTAAAATTAAATAGTTAAGAAGTAAAGAACATTTATATTACAATTATATCATCAACTTCAAAATAATGTATATAACGAAGCTAAATATATTGTTATCTTCGTTCCTGATCCTACTTCACTTTCTATATTAATGCTTCCACCATGCCATTTTATAACTTCTTTGGCTATTGCCATTCCAAGTCCTGATCCTTTGGATGATGAGCTTGTATTTACTCCTCTATAGTATCTATTAAAGATATTTTTTAAATCCTCTTCCCTTATTCCTTGTCCGTTATCTTCTATTATTATTTTTATATGTTCATCTTCTCTTAAAACAGATATATCAACTATAGTGTCTTTAGAATTATGCTCTAATGAATTAATTACAAGATTATTTAATGCTCTTTTTAAATACTTTTTATCACAACTTAATAATATTTTTTCATCATCATAATTAAAGTTTATTTCTCTTTCGCTATACTTACTATTATTTAATAAATCTATTATAATTTCCTGAGATAAAGCTACTATATTCTCTTCTTTAAAACTAATTGGAAGCACTTTATTTTTTAATTTGTAAATTAAGGATAAATCATTAACTAATTCTTGAATATACTCACTATTGTCTAATATACTATTTCCATACCTTTTAGCATCTTCAATATTTATTTCATATGCATCACCTTTCAGAAGTTCTGCATACCCCTTAATTGAGCTTAGTGGAGTTTTTAAGTCATGACTGATATTAGCTATCCATTCTTCCTTTGCTTTATCTACTTCTTTACGATGAATTTCATTTTCTTTTAAAATAACAGATAAATCATTTATATTTTCACTTACTTCTTTATATATTCCTTGCTTATTTTTTTTATCTTTATATATTCCATTTTTTAAATCATCAATATCCTCAACTACTGATACCATTGGTTTAACTAAATTCTTGCTGAAGATATACGATACAATAATCATTACAATTAAAGCAAAAATTATAATTGCTATATGATACTTTAAACTTTCTTCTGTGAAAGTCATCTTAACTTTAAAAATCTTATTTATTGGTAATCCAACTAATAATGTATAGCTTTCATTTCCACTAACTATATTACTTGTTGAAATAGTAGTAGGTGCCTTACTTTCCCATGGATTTTGTATAAGTTCTATTAAATCTGCTGTTAAATAGCTACTTGGTACATTCTCTGGTTTATTTACTTCATATACTTGATTATTTTCTTTATTTAAAACTTGTATCCAAATATTATTTTCTACTAATGTATCAATATTTTTATCATCTAAATTAAATTCATCATCTCTCTCTAAATCTTCTATATATGTTTCTACAAGCTCTGAAGGTCTAAATGATACGCTAAATAGTTTTTCTCCAAATGTTATATTACTATTATATATTACTAAATTTAACACTATATAAACTGTCATAGTTATATAATAAACTAATACCATAGATATTAGTAATTTTATCGTTAATTTTACTTTCATATTAATCAACTAGCTTATAGCCAATCCCCTTTAATGTTTTTATATGCTTTGGATCACTTGGATTATCTTCTAGCTTTTCTCTTAAATGTCTTATATGAACCATAATGGTATTATCATAACCATCATACTCATATCCCCAAATTTCCTCACATAATGAACTTTTACTAAATACTTTGTTCTTATTTTTTGCAAGATATAAAATTAGTGAATATTCCTTTGCAGTTAGTGATATATTTTCTCCTCGCTTTTTTACTTCTCCTGTATCTTCGTTTATAGATATATCGCCAAATACATATATCTTTTCTTTTTTTGTTTCACTGATGATATTTACTCTTTTTAACTGTGATTTTACTCTAAGTACAACTTCTTTAATATTAAAGGGCTTAGTTACATAGTCATCTCCACCAGCTTCTAACCCTTTAATTTTTTCTTCATCTTCACCCTTTGCTGTTAAAAAAATTATTGGACACATTGAAAATTTTCTAATTCTATCACAAACTTTGTATCCATCTATATCAGGTAAATTAACATCTAAAATTATTATATCTGGATTTGTTTCTTTAGCTAATAAAATTGCATCTATTCCATTATCAGCCTCATATATTTCCTTAAATCCTTCTTTAATAAATACTTCTTTTAATAATGATAATAATTCTCTTTCATCATCTACCAGCATTATTTTTTTGTCTAATATTTCATCTATAGCCACGATAGTTCATCCCCCTTATCATTAGTTGTATTTTACCATAATTAGACTTTATTTTATATCTGATTTTGTAAAACTTATAAAATCTAAAGAAAACATTGCTAAAGATAATAGTATAGAAGCACCTAATATTATATATCTTTGTGAGTTTGTTATGTTACCTCCAACTACCATCATGGAATATGTCCATGGAGCATAAACCCAAAAGCTACTTTGTGCAATAAATATATTTGTAATTAGCATAATAACTCCAGCAGATATTACTGGTATTATACTTGAAAAGTTTCTACCAATTATAAATAGTAAAATTATTATTGGTAATGTTGTAATAAAAATTTGTAATCCATAAGATAATATATTTAAATTAAAGCTTACGCTTTTGCTTATATAGAATCCTCCTAAGGTTGTGCAAACAATATATGATAATAATGAAGTAATTAAAGTAATTATCATTACCCTGTACTTAGAGAAATAAATACTACTTTTCTTAATAGGTAAAAGCATTAACTGTTTCCAGCCACTATTGTCATTTTCAACCTTTGTTATTACACATGCTGTATATATATTTAGTAGTGGTAAAAGTAGTGACAAATAAGCAACTGATGAAAATACTAATATTGCTTCTGAAGGATTTAGTCCACCTACAGAGCTTAAGTTTTGTGCTTGCTTTACAACTATTAATATTATTGGTATTGGAAGAAGTAACGCCATAAATAATAATGAGCTCTTTTTAATTTTTAATAATTCTACTTTTAATAATTCCATTTCTATACCTCCACCTAATAAACTTCCTTATTATTAAAATATCTTTTTATTAATAATGAACCTATAAAAATTATAACTGCTGATATAATTAAAACTAAAGTTATTTCATCTCTACCTTGAGTTATTGAAAGTAATGAAAAACCATAAGGATTAATATTTTTAATAAAGTTTTCACTATAGTATAGATTTGAAGAAACAATACTTAACACTGCAGCTATACCTAGGGATACAAGTAAGTTCTTATTTTTTATATTTAAGAATAAATGTATAACCATTATTACTAATGATGCTATTAACTGTATAGCAAACATAACTATAAAAAATCTCCAAGGTATAGGCTCTTGAAACTTAAATATTTTACCTACTGCTATTAAAGAGAAAACATTTAATAATAACATTACTATAGAATAAAAACTTGCTACTATATATTTTGATAGTAAAATATTTGTTCTCTTTATTGGTTGAGTTAATAAAAATGTCCAAGAATTATTTTTATATTCACTTTCAAATAATGTTGCTAAAATTAATGCTGCAAATATAGGCATAAAGTCATTAAAATATAACATTCTTTGCTCCTTTATTAAAACTTGCCATGATGTTAAGCCATTTTCAATTGCCTTTGGTAATAACCAACTTTCATATCTTATTAATAAATCTACACCTAAAAGCACAGATACTCCTAAAGGAATAGCTAGTACAAATAAAATAACTAGATTTCTTTTTTCCTTAGCAAATTCGTTTTTTATTAAACTTATTAGCATGCTTCACCCTCCTTAGTTAATCCTAAGAATATTTCTTCCAAAGAGCTTT
This sequence comes from Clostridium sp. LS3, assembly GCF_055330225.1. NCBI lineage: Bacteria > Bacillati > Bacillota > Clostridia > Eubacteriales > Clostridiaceae > Clostridium > Clostridium sp. LS3. The sequence goes on along the minus strand of NZ_CM143921.1, from coordinate 1,703,647 downwards.
TTTCTTCTGATAAATAATTCAATGCATATCCTGCCATAACAAGTTCTTTGCAAATTGTAGATGCAGATGCATTATTTCCTTTAACCTTTAACTTACCACTTTCTTCATTAACTCTATAACCTCTTGAAACTAATAGCTTACATACTAATTCATTTTCTTCATCATTTTCTATACCTATTAATACTTCATTAGTTGAATTTTTCTTTAAATTATTTAAAGAGCCTTGATATAGTAACTTTCCTTTATTTATTACAGCAACTTCAGTAGCAACTAATTCAATTTCACTTAATATATGACTAGAAATTATTATCGTAATATTTTTTTCTTTAGCTAAGTATTTTATTAAATTTCTTATTTCTATAATTCCAGCTGGATCTAGCCCATTTGTAGGCTCGTCTAATATTAAAAGCTTTGGATTTCCCATAAGAGCTTGTGCTATTCCTAACCTTTGCTTCATACCTAGTGAAAACTCTCTAACTTTCTTATTTCTATCATCCCATAAATTCACTAGCTTTAACTTCTTTTCTATTTCTTCTTTATTTACTTTTAATACTCTTCTTAATATATCTAAATTTTCATAAGCTGTTAAATGACCATAATATGATGGACTTTCAACTAAAGCTCCTATATCCTTTAATATCTCTTCTCTATTATTTCTTATTGATTTTCCAAAAACACTAATTTCTCCACTAGTAGGTTTTACTAGCCCTAGTATCATTTTTATTGTTGTAGATTTTCCTGCACCATTTGGTCCTAAAAACCCATAAACCCCTCCTTCTCTAACCTTTAAATTTACATTATCAACGCTATTTGCATTATTAAATTTTTTAATTAAATTTTCTGTTTTAACAATATATTGACTCATAATTACTCTCCTCTTCAACTTTATGAGTTAATTATAAGTTCCTAACCTTAATGTAAATTTCAGATGACCTTAATTCTAGCTTAATTTTAGAACTCTATTAGATTTAAATATTGATTTGTAACACAAAATAAGGTAGCCAATATTGACTACCTTATTTTAATTAGAACTTAATTATCTTTAATTAAATCTATATGGATTTTTCTTTTTCATTAAACAATAGCACATATATATACCCCAAACGATTATAAATACAAAAGAAATTCCTTCACAGAAGCCAAATGTAAAATCTGATAATGAACTCTTTAATATATGACTTAAAGATAAAATCAAGTAACCCACTGCTGAAAATAATAGCATTACAAACTGAAATCTTTTATTCATTTTACTAACCTCCATAAAATTATTATATATCATTCTACTAAATTATATGAATACTTCAAATAAATTGAAATTAATTTATTGCTTATTTAAATTACTAATATTTTTTATCTCCTATCTTCTTCACTATTCCTGTAATTAAAGTTATCAGTGGCCAAGATAATACTACTAAAAATAATGCTATAAACATAAATACACCACTTAAAGGAGTAAATATGAATACGTTTCTTGCTAAAGGAACTATAAAACTTATCATGAAAATGCCTATCATACTCACCACTAGAGTTAGTCTCCAAATATTTAAAGGATAAGCTACTCTAGCTAATACTACAAGACCTATTCCACCTGCCACTATTACAGATAATGTTCTGCATTCCTCTAATGAAAGGCCTGCAGTATATGTAAGAATAAATATGGTTACTGTACTTAATGCTATTACCACTCCATTAGGAATGGAAACTTGTAATATTCTCTTTAAAAATCCTTTTTCCACTCTATCCTTATTAGGTCCTAATGCTAAAAAGAAAGAAGGAATTCCTATGGAAATAGATCCTATAAGAGTTAGTTGTATTGGCATTATAGGGTAAGGAAGAAGTGCTATTGCAAATATAGTGGATAGGATTATAAAATTAATTGCCTTAGTTAAATACAACTCTGATACTTTTTCAATGTTATTTATCATCTTTCTTCCCTCTGACACTACTTCAGGTAAAGCACTAAAGTTAGAATCAAGCAAAACTAATTGAGCTACTGCCCTTGTTGCATCACTACCTGATGCCATAGCTATACCACAATCTGACTCCTTTAATGCTAATACATCATTAACCCCATCTCCAGTCATTGCAACTGTATGCCCCTTTGACTGAAGGGCTTTAACTAACGCTTTCTTCTGATGAGGAGTAACCCTTCCAAATACAGTGTTTTCCTCAACCACCTTAGCTAATTCCTCTTTGTCATCTGGCAAAGTTCTAGCATCAACATAATTTTTAGCTCCTAAGACTCCAGCTCTCTCTGCTACTGCAGCAACTGTAACTGGATTATCTCCAGAAATTATCTTTAAAGTAACTCCTTCTTTTCTAAAATACTCTAATGTTTTTGGAGCTTCTTCTCTAATTATATCCTCTATTAGTATAAGAGCTCCTTTCTCCATATTATTAGGTAACTTCTCACTTAATTCTTCTCCATTAAAGTTAGCTAATAATAATACTCTTCTTCCTTTTACTGCTTCTTCCTCAACCTGTTCTCTTATATCTTCGTATGAATCTCCTAAAATCATTTCTGGAGCCCCTAATACCCAATTTCCTTTATCTTCAATGGTTATTCCACTCCATTTTCTAGCTGATGAAAAAGGTACCTTTTTTAATATATTTAAGTTTGATGAAGTGCTATATCTTTCTAAAATTGCATGTTGAGTTGGATTTGTGTGAGGAAATGCATGAACTATAGCTGATAATACCTCGTCTATATCTTCCTTACCTCTTTCACCTAAGGCCACAACATCAATTAACTTTAAAGCTCCCTCTGTTATAGTCCCCGTTTTATCCAAACAAAGTACATCAACTCTAGCTAAAACCTCTGTAGCTGGCAGTTCTTGAACAAGAGTTTTCCACTTGGATAATCTAACTACGCCTACAACAAAAGTTAAGCTTGTTAATAATACCATTCCTTCTGGAACCATTCCAACTATTCCAGCTGTAGTCCCTATTACTGCTTCCTGCCAGCTTCTCTCACTAAAAAGAATTTGCGTTGTTACCAACAATCCTCCTATTGGAATTATTAACCACATTATTATTTTTAATATTTTATTTGTGGCTCCTTGGAGCTCTGAATTAATCAATTTAAATTTTCTTGCCTCATCTGCAAGTTTTGCGGCATATGTATTGGCTCCTACATTGCTTACTTTAGCATAACCCTCTCCTGCCACTACAAAGCTTCCTGATAGAAGATTACTACTTTCTTTTTTCCCAACAGAATCTGCTTCTCCAGTTAATAGTGATTCATCTACTTCAAATTCACTATCTTTAAGCACTATTCCATCTGCTACTATTTGATTTCCTGGAGTTAAAATCATTACATCATCTAAAACTAGTTCTTCTACATATATCTCCTTAGCCTCTCCATTCCTAATAACCTTAACCTTAGACATATTAAGTACAGAGAGCTTTTCTAGTATAGACTTTGCCCTAAGTTCTTGTATTATTCCTAATAAAGTATTACTTATTATAACTCCCGCAAAAAGTGCATTTTTAGGAGAACCTGCAGTTATTACAATTACTGCCAGCACTGCATTTATAGCATTAAAAAGAGTAAATAAGTTTGCCCTTATTATTTGTCCTATTGTCCTTGATGGTGCTTTAGGAAGTATATTTACCTGTCCTTTTTTAATTCTTTCCTGTACTTCTCCTTCGGTCAGACCTACAACTTTTGCCCCTAATTTGTCATTATTCACTGATTCATCCTGAGTTTCTAAATTTCTATCCATCTATCGCTTTAACTCCTTATTATAAAAACCTAAAATTAATACTTTTAATCTTTATTAACTTTAAATAATTCTATTTAACCATATATTAAATATACTTATCCTTTAAGAGGATTTTAATACAATGTAGTCACCTTAATTTCTTTGCTTTATAAATATTTTATATCATTAATCTTCACTTAACCTTAAAAACTTCTTAATTTTTACTTAAAATTTATTTTTAAAATAATTAATTCTTATTTTGCTGCCATTGCAAGTTGCATTGATATTCTAATAGGTAATGACGGACCTCCCATTTGATTTAAGTCACCTACAAAAAACAAATCCTTTTGAGGATAATAAAAAGCAAATGAACCTGTTGATCCTGTATGACCAACTAACTCACCTTCACCTGAAAAGAGCGTCACTACGCCACTCAAAGGAACTTGCATATATCCGCCTCCGTATCTAATTGGTCCCATTAAAAATTGTAACTTTCTATATATTGATAACTTGCCAAAAATAGCTTTGTTAAATAGTTTTCCTCCAAAGAATGCTTTGATAAATATCATCATTTCACTAGCAGTAGTAACACCTCCCCCACTTGATCCACAACAAGAAAGGTATTTAGGACGTTTCAATACTGTGTTTTTATAATAAATGTTAGGCACAACATTATCTTCATTTTCTATAAGATATGTTTTCTTTAGTCCCAAAGGGAAAAATATAAATTTCTCATATGCTTCCATTAGCGTAGTACCATTTACCCTTTCGACAATTTTACCTAACATATCAAAATTTATATCAGAGTAATAAGCTTTTCTCTTTGTTCTTGGTGCAAAGTGTGGTTTTACTTTCTTTATACACTCTACAGTTTCTTCAAATGTAATACAGAAATCCTTTTTTACTATTTTATTCTTCGTGGATGCTTTTCCCTCTTCAAATATATCTGGCAAACCGCTTGTTTGGAACATTAAATCTGATAATGTAAGATCAAAAGAGTATTCTTTCCCATAATAGACATGTAATCCCCTTAACATAGAATTGTTAAAATACTTTGTAATCTTATCATCAAGTGATAGCTTACCTTGTTCTTGTAATACTAAAATACAAGTAGTTGTAAATAATTTTGTAATGCTAGCCATTAAAAGTGGAGAATCTAATTCTTTTCCACCATAACTCTTACTAAATGAAAAGTCACCACTTGTATTTTCAATAAATAGCACACTTTCATGAATTTTTTTTAGGCTTGTAAATTTATTAAAGATTTTTTCAAACTTTTCTATTTTATTTATTTTCATAGACCCTCCTTTCAAGATTACATATACACTATATTAGGATTATATTCTTTATTATCTGTAAACTAATATAATTTAGCCATATAATATTCATCTACATACTTTCCATCAACTATCATAGAATTCTTTTTAATTCCTTCTACATTAAAACCATTTTTCTCATATAGATGTTTTGCACTAGTATTAGGATACATTACTGTTAACTCAAGTCTTGTAACATAGTTGTCTTTTGCCCATACATCTAATTCTGAAAATAGTTTCTTGCCAATTCCTTTACCACGAAAAGCTTCACGAATACCAACAACAATATAAGCTGTATGTTTAATTCTTCTTGGTACTCCTCTTTGAGCAGAAAGGAATCCAATAATATTATTATCTTCTGTCACAACTAAAAGTAAATTACTACCTTCAGTACATTGTTTTATCATTCCATGTATTCTACTGACATCATTAGGCCTCTCACCTGGTTCAAGCATCATATATTTTGTTTCTTTATCTAAAGCTAATAACATATTTAACAAATTATCTGCATCTTCAATTTTTACTTTACGAATATTCATTAATGCTACCTCCATTATAATTTTATTTTACTATATCTTATAATTATTTTTCTATTAAATTCCAAAAATTTCATCAATTATACCAATTATATATAAATTATTACGTTTTTAAAATTACTATTAAACATAAAATAAAGGAAGCTCTTTGGGGATTTTTCATTGTTATTAAATAAAAGCTTTGAAACTAGCTGCATATTTTGTAGGAATAAATTCAATAATTTCATAACTAGCTGCATATTTTGTAGGAATAAATTCAATAATTTCATAACTAGCTATTTTTTCTTTGTAAAATTGGTCTTCACTAATAGGTTTGATATAACTGAGACTTAGTATAAACATATTGATTCTATCATTTAAATGGGTTATTATAATGAAAAAAGTTATTCTCTATAAGAAAGGATTATAAATATGAGCAAAAATATTGTAGTTATAACAGGTGCTGGCAGTGGATTAGGCGCTGCATTAGCCAAAAAATATTCCAGTTTAGACTATCACGTATGTTTACTCGGTCGTACTAAATCAAAGCTTGAACAAACAGCAAAATTTTTAACTAACAGCTATTCTATTTATGAAGTAGATGTTACTTCAAAACAAATGGTATCTCAAGTAATTCAATCTATACAAGATGATTTTGGATCAATTCATTTACTTATTAATAACGCTGGCGTTGGATTTTTTGATTATGCAGAGAACTTGAGTGAAGATTCAATCCACCAAATGATTGATATTAATTTAAAAGGAACAATTTTTTGTACTCAAGAAGTGTTAAAAGGGATGAGAAAACATAATGAAGGAACAATTGTAAATATTGTTTCTACAGCTGGTAAAGAAGGAAAAATAACAGAATCCGTTTATTGTGCAAGTAAATTTGGTGTAAGAGGATTTACAGAGAGTCTAGCCCTAGAATTGAAAAAAACTTCTATTAATGTATTGGCTGTATACATGGGCGGTATGAAAACTGAGTTTTGGGATGGTGTATTTTCAGAAGAACAAGCCAAGAAATTAATGGACCCTAATGATATCGCGGATATTATCATTGATAATATTAAACCAAGAAAATATTTAGCTGTAACTGAAGTTGTTATTAAAAATCAAAAGGATAATTGAGCTAAAAAAAGTAGTTACTAAAGCTAATAGATTTAGTAACTACCTCTCTTTTAATACTATATTTAGATATGTATTATAGACATTTGTATTTCTAGATTTATTAATGATATTAGATATTATTTTTAATATATTCTTGAACTTCATCAACATCAATATCTAAAACTATTGCTAATTCCTCATATAAATGCTTTCTTGCACTAATCATAATATCTTCATCAGTTTTATTAAGTTTTTTACCTAATAAATTTTTTTCATTTTCTTCTATTTTTATAGAGTTAATAACCTTTATAATTTCTTCATTATTTCCACTTTTAATAATAGATTTAAACTCTTCGTTTCTCCTTCTTGTATCCTCTATATCAATAGTCTCATTTTTAGAAATTCCTTCTATTAAATTCATTACTTCACTTTTTGTTAGGAGTTCTCTCATTAAAATTTTCTTATTATTTACAGGAATTTTAATAGTCATTTTATTATTATAAACTGGAGATAAAATATAATATTCTAACTCTTCATTTCTTGAAGAAACCTTTTCTATGTCTATAATTTTGCAAACACCGTTTGAACCATATACAACATAATCATTTATTTCAAACATAAATTTCCCTCCTTATATATTTACTTCATACTAAAAAAAGTAGCTCCTACAGCTAAAAACTTTTAGGAACTACCTGTTGTATATTAATTATACCATAAATATAATAATATTGCTTAAATCTTTCTAATAATATATATTGTTAAATATTTACTTTATAATAATTCATCACTGATTCTTCTTTAAAGCCACAGGATTTATATAAATTTAGAGCATTTTTATTTTTAACTTCTACATCTAACTCAACATCATATATACACTCTTTATTTAAATTACTTAAAACTTCCATCAAGGTTTGTCTTCCATACCCCTTACCCCTGAATTCTGGAATAATTCCAAATCCACTTATGAATGCCATATTTTTATCCTTACTTACTTTTATTTTACCAATAGTTTTCTTATATAATTGGATTAAATAAGTAATAGTATTATTCTTTTCTTCATCTTCTGGTAATATTAATTCACTACTTACATATCCAAAGAAAACCTTATTTAAATTTTCAATTTGATCTACATCTTCATTTTTACACTTCACTAAAGAAATATCTTTATTATTTTCCCGTATATCATAGTTTAAACACTTCATTCTACATTCAGAAAAGGAATAAATAGCTTCTGTATTTTTTATAAATTCTATTGCTGAAGTTGACTTATCATCACAAAGTAATAATATCTCATTAAAATTTCTTTTCTTACATTCATCAATAGCTAGTTTAATAAGCTTTGTAAATATGCCTCTTCTTCTAAAGCTAGGATGAACTATTCCATTTATTTCAGCAACATTTGCTCCAAAGCTTGAAATTCCTATATATCCTATTAAATCATCATTAATATAATATAAAAATTCATTTATATCATTTAATGATTTTTCATAATCTTTATAAATTTGTGTTCTATACTCTAACTCTAACTTCAAATTTACTTTATCTTCTTTTATGCAAATATCTTCTAACTCTTTTATTTCTCTATGTTCCTTTTCATTTATATACTTTTTAAGAATAATATGTTGATCTAATACTTTATTATTTATATTAACCAAACAAAGCCCCTCCCCATATTTATATTTACTCTTCCTCTTTCATAAAAAAAATAATTTATATAGTAAGTCCTTCAAAGAAACACTAAACTTCTTTACATCTTTCAAAGCCTCATTAAAATGTTCTTTTAATTCATTAGTATATATATCACTTTCAAACGGGAAAACAATGGTGATATGTGGGTCAATACAATTTGCAAGTGGGTCATACTTTTCCCTTATACTTTTAATAATATTAATGTTATTGAAATCTGGAAATAAAATTACTGACCTTTTCGAAATATCATTCCTATAAACTTATAATACCTTTAAAACTTGTGAAAATTAAAATATATACTAATTATAGCATTATATTCATATATTATTTCAATATAATAGTTAAATTTATAATTTTTGTATATAATATATATTAGAATAGTGGAGGTGATGATGTATATGAAAAAGTTAAATAATTATACAAATTGGGGATTGCTATTTTATGTTATTTTCTTGCTATCAAATTGCTTTAATTTATTTCCAGAATTTATAAAAGGATTAGGCGTAGGATTAGGCTCTACATTAATCTTTATTGGAATATATTCCGAAAAACACGATATGTCTAAATTAAGAAATTATAAAAAAATGCTATTAAGACGAGTATTATCAAAATAGCATATGTAATGAATATTTAAAGAGGGATAATGTCCCTCTTTAAATATAATATAAAATCAACATTATTTTAAAACAAAGCCTAAATTTAAGGCAAAAACCATCTTAAATTCATTATAAATAATGCTATGCTTAAATAAATTTTTTATTTATAATAATTTACATCATAAGAATAGGATGAATTTTAAATCAATGTATTAATTCAAATAATTTGAGTTTTCAAAGTAGGTTTTATTGCTATAAATAAGTCCTATCCCAATCAATCTTTTATCAATATCTTCAATAACAAATTCATAACTACCATAATCTGTTTTATGTGGTTTTGATACTATATGAACACCTTTGGAAACAAACTCTTCATAAATTATATCAACTCCACCAACTGTGTCAGTATCAATATAAGCATCATAACCTGCACCATATCTTTTAGTGTTTGATTGTATTTTCCCAAACTTTGATTGTACAATTACAAACTCAATAGAATCTCTATATATTGTTGCAAAATTATCACTCTTATCATAATGTGCTGCAAATTTAAATCCCAATTTTTCAGCATAGAAATCTACAGTTTTTTGTACATCTTCAGATATAAAAACTGGACATACATTTATTAATTTAACTTCATTATTTTTCAATAAGTTCCCCTCCTTAATTTTGTAATTAGCAATGTCAATATTAGAATATAATTATTCATAGTATATTAAATTTGCTCAATACATACAGGTTGCATCACTTATTTTTACGAAATAAATTAACTTCTGATAAAATGCATATAAGCAAAATAAATCCTAATCTTAGCTAAGTATCATCAGTAAATATTCCTTTATTTAATAACTTGATAACTTAATAAATAATCATAATTTCATCTCATAAAAATTAATTATTTCTAAATATATTAAGATTATTGATTATTAAATCAGGAAATTATAGTGATTCTTTACATGCAGGACTTCACAAAATCTATAGGATGCTGAATTATTGCAGATGTTTCTTCAACAGAATATCCTTCTGATAAATATCTTTTTGCAATAATAGCCATAGATTCACCAATTTCAATCATATGGTAATCAGGATCATAAATTCTAATAACCCGTTGCTTCCATTCATGCATTTTAGTTTTATGAACATACTCAATATTAGTGTATGACTCTAATTTCTTAACAAAAGTGTCAAAATCATCAACCTCAAAATACAACTCCATATTGTTAGACTTTTTAAGTATAGATTCTTTTGATATATCTGTTAGCCAATGAAAATCTTCTTGTATAGCAAATCCCCCACTAAATGTTACATTTCTACCAAAGTCAAAAGTAACAGTTTGTTCAAATAATTCACAATAAAACCTCTTCGATACTTCAACATCTTTTACAGCCAATAAAGCTAATTGGAATTTCATATAACACCCCTTAATAATCTAACTGAATTTTACTTTACAATATCTTACTATCATTAATTATAACATATTTTGTAAATATCTGGTTATTTAATTTTTAGATATAATAGATTTTATCCATTTTATAATATAATTAGATTATGTATAATAAAATAATGTACGAATTTATTAGTCATTATTTTTATCTAAATACTTTCCCATTATAACGGTATTATAATAATTTCCATCTTTATGAATACGATCATTTATTAATAATCCTTCTTCTACAAATCCATATCTTTTATATAATTCAATTGCTTTTTTATTTGTTTCTACAACAGTTAATGAAATTTTTTTAATTTCTACAGTATTTGCCCATATCAAAATATTTTCTAGCAGTACTTTACCAAGCCCATATCCCCAGTATTCTTTTAATATACATATTCCAAACTCTGCTTTATGTCTAAATCTAATTAGTTTATTTCCTTCACAACGTGTAAAGCCTACTATCTTTCCATTTACCTCTGCTATTAAAAATAAATTTGTTTTTAATACAGTATCCTCATAAATTATTCTTTCAAAATCTTCTGGAGTTAACAATCCTTCCCCTGGGTCCCTATCAAGGTTTTCTGTTTCTCCATCTATTTTAACTCTTAGGTTAGATAATTCCTCAGCATCTGCTTTTGTTGGACAACGAAGTATCCATGTTAAATTTTTACCTTCAATTCTTTTATCCTTAATTACCATAAACTTCTCCCATTAATATTCTTAAATAAAAAATATCGTATACTCTATTTGAATAATACGATATTTTCTATTATTAATTTTATCCTTCACTTTTGTATTCTTTCTATGATTAATATTCATTTATAATATAAACTATATAGTTGAATATACTTTTTATTTTTGATTACTTAATCATTTTAACCAGTGATCTGGTTTAATTAGTGATTTAGGTAATCTTGTATTAACATCACCTTTAGCACTATTAATTTGAGCTTGAGTTAAAAAAATGCTGTTAATTAAATTTGCTCCACTTAAATCTGCATCCCTTAAATCAGAACCAATTAAATCTGCCCAACTTAAATCTACGCCTCTTAAATTTGATGCAATTAGAAAAGCTCCACTTAAATTTGCACCTCTTAGGTCTTTTTTTCTAAGATCTGCACCCATAAGATTTAATCCCCCACCTATTGCTTTCTTTCCTTTTAAAGAATTCTTACCATTATTAAATTTTTTTCTCAAAAATTCACTAGTTTGTAGAAGTAAAGAATTAACGCCTACTCTAATAGATGTTAAATCTAAATTTATAATTGATTCTACCTCTAAATGCGTTAGATTTTCTATTTCATCTATCTTTTCAATCAGCTTGTCTTTATTTATATTGCTATTGTATTGTAACCTAACAGCTTCATTAAGGTACCAGAGCATTTCATGAAGTTGCTTCATAATAATAAAAACATCAAACATTTGCTTTGAAGACTCAGGATTTTCCTTCCAGTCATGTCCAGAATAAGTGACTTGAGCTACCTTTTGCCCTGCACCAATGCAATCATATGCTATACAACCTTTTAGTCCTTTCTTATTAAGATCTTCATGAACTTTACATTTAAAATCACCTGCTAAATTAATACAAGGTTTACCTGCATCTTTATTAACTGGAAATCCATCCATAGATGAAAAATATAGCGCAACACAACATAGTCCAAAGCACTTTTCACAATCAGGCTGTAGTTCTTTATAATTCATTTTTATCCATCTCGCATTCATAAAATATATTATATAAATTATATCATATACATATTATTATTCAATTTCTAAAGATATTTTCTCTCTATTATTCATTAAAATCTATAGTTATTGTATTCCTACCCCCTGCTGCTCTTATAGTAAATTTATTTTCATAAATCACTATACTAATTTATCTCATTCATCATATAATCACAGAAATTATTAATTTCATATTTTTTATCTTATAATAAATAATTGTTTTGGTAATAAGACACTGCTTATAGTATTTAGAATCTGCAGCTAAAAATCATATTTAAAATACTCCTTAATGAATTTAGCCATAGGTTCTTTTTCACTATCTCCTCCTATATAATCTAAATCTTCATCATAAAAATACAAATATGCTATGCTTTTCTTCTCTTCAGATACTCCTATCATACCAAAGGACTTAGGGTATTTCGTGTTAGGAGTACTATTTTTATCTATAACTCTAAATGTATAACTCTCTACTGAAAACTCATATTCAGGAATGTAGTATTTACTTTTATCAAATTCGGACTTAATTTTTTCATCTAAAAAAATATATTGTTCATTTAATTTCTCTTTTTCACTCTCAAATGTATTATCATCATAGCTCACAATAAGAGCAACTGAATGAGACTCAAATATTAACATAGATTTATGTGTATATTTGTATTCTATATTCTTATATTCAGGCAAATCCTCTAACTCTGGCATAATATCTTTTGCCTTTGAATCAATTAATGTTCCACTATTAAGATAATCTTCAACATTTAAGCTTTTATTACTACAACCAGTAATAAAAAGACTAAAAACAATTGCAATAAAAATAAAGTATTTTTTTCTCATTAAAAATCATCTTTCTAAAAATAATTACTTATTTTATTTAATTAGATCCATATATTCCTCTTAAAATTGAGGTCATTAAAACTTGCATTATACTTTGCCCAACTGGATAATGCCATAATCCAAATAAAATCGAAGATATGATAACCGCTATAACTGGAGATTTAATTAGAATCTTAACAAGTTGCTTTCCTATTCCATCTTTTGAAAATCCTACTGTTCGAAATATTGGATTTTTTTGAATGTGACATGTTAATATAATAAATTCTATAATACTTAGTCTTAAAATAATTGAAGTATCTATAGATACTCTTTTAGCAATTTATTTATATTTAAATAATATACACACACTGAGCATATGCTAAATAAATAAGCAGTATTAATACAAAACTAGAAAAAATTATAATTTTCTTTCTTCTATCAATATTATGGCTATTATCAACAATTCGTCTATTTAAGACACCAGTAAGCATTGGTAACATAAAAAACAATGATATTCTTTCACTAACTGAATATATTAACAAAATTAAAGTAACTATATTTATAGCTACTGCTGAAACAACTGGATTTTTATATATTATTGACATCATATCTTCTTCCCGCCCCCTTAAATCATGATTAATTAGAATATATATAACTTATTTTTAATAAATAGCTTAACTCTAAATAAAATGCGTATCAATAATACAAATTCTAGTCTTAGATAATCCATGTAAATCCAAAATCAGCTTCTACATTTTATCCTTAGATTCATTATAAATAACTTCTCTATCCTTTTAACTATCAAAGTCCTCTTCAAAATATCCACAATCACAACATATATATTTTGTAGATGTAGAAATTCTAAAAGCATTAATACTTAAGGCATTATTGTATCTGGTTCTATCATGTGCTTTCACTATTTTATTTGAATTACATCTTAAATCTTGATGTTTCAACCCATTTATCTAATGCTTTTTTACTAAATATAAATTGTCCAGATATTTGCACACATGGTATCGATTCATCTTTAATAATTACTTGAGTTAATCTTTCCTGGCTTATACCCAAGTATTGTGATGCCTCATCTAATGATAAAATATCTTTTGAATCTAAGTTATTATTTTCTTGACTAATTGTATTAGTAATATTAAATAATCCTTGGCTTATCCCCTCTCCAATGAATCGTCCATTATTTTGCATACCATTAGATATTATTGAAGCACTAATAATAATTGAAAGTGATAAACAAAAAATAGAAATAGGTAATAATTTTTCTTTTGACATAGCACATTCCCCCTACTATTAATTAATATTTTAAAGTATCTTTATAGTAAACCAATGAAATTATTCTATATGATTTTAAATTGTCCTCTATCTTAATTGATACCTTTGCATCTAGTCTATAAAAAATTATTTATTCACTTTAAAGAAACACTCTATATAAATCTTGTAAGATACTATATTAAATTAGTGATGATATAGCAATGAAGCCTAGAAAAATTGTAGATAAAGCCATTCCTGCTTTTCCATAATAACTTTCTCTATTTTTATATCCAATTAAAATAGATATACAAAATAAAATAATAGATATAATTGAATGTGGAAGTGGTATTCCTAAAGCATTTAATATATGTTGACCTATATACTTACCACCTATATAAGTAAATGAAAATATTACAGCTATTGAAGATATTATTAAGGACATATCTCCGTTGTTACTTTTTTTAGAATTTGTTATTTCTTTCATAATTCATACCTCTTTCAAAATTTACTTTATTAATTGGCTCTGTTAGACATTTTCATCTAAGACAACTTATTAATAAAACATTATAACCAAAAAGCAATCCATTTTTTAGGTTATATGTAAATAATAACATATATTTCTTCTATTTAAATAGTAATCTAAATAATCTCTAATAAAAATAATTAAAGTAGCTGTCATACTAATAAATATTGATTGCATGATACTAGCTAACGATTCATTGCGTTTACTAAGTCAATTCGTAGAGGAACAACTAAAATTGAGTCTACATAGATGAATTAGATATTAGGGTATATATTTTATTGAAAATTAGTAAAAAATATGACACAAAAATGGCTAAATAATAATAAAATATTTTGTAATAACTTTAATGAGTATAAGGAATATTTTATGAAAAAACTTAAATTTCTATTTATTTGTTTAGCTATGATGATATTACTTGCATTAACAAACTATAGCCCAGGTATGAAAGTAGTCTTTGCAGCAGATACTACCAATATAGCTTTGATGAAAGTCGCAACGGCAGATAGTTGGCAAGCCATATATGGGAACAATCCTGACAATGGGAATGATGGTAGTTTATCTACAAAGTGGTGTGCTAATGATGGAGCATGGGGACATTGGTGGAAGGTGGACTTAAATGGGTTTTATTCACTTACTGGATCAGAGGTAACTTGGGAAAAAAGTAATAAATTATATAAGTATAAAATTGAAGTATCAAGCGATGATAAAAATTGGACTACAGTAATAGATAAAACAGATAATACTAATAAAAATCAAATACAAAAGGATGATTTTGTTATAGATAATGTTAAGTTTGTGAAAATTACAGTTACAGAAACAGAAAGTGGAATCTGGGCTAGTTTTTATGATTTTAAAGTATTTGGAAAGGAAGCTCTTGGGGAGCCATATGTTTCTAATACTTTTACACCAAGTAATACAGAAAGAAAGAACATGAATTTTAATACTGACTGGTTATATAGTAGTGAAGATATATCAAATGGTATGGACATTACTTTAGATGAAAGCAGATTTACTAAAGTAAACATACCTCATGCAAATAAAATTTTAACAACTAGAGAAAATATTGATAGCAGTCAATTTCAATTTATATCTTGGTATAGAAGGCATTTTAGTTTGCCTTTAGATTATAAAAATAGCAGAGTTATTGTTGAATTTGAGGGAGTAGGTACATTTTCACAGATATATGTTAATGGTAAATTTGTTACAGATCATAAGGGAGCATATACATCCTTCAAAGTTGATATAACAGATTATATAAACTTTGGAGATGATGATAACGTTATCTCTGTTAAAGTTGATTCTACTGAAAGAAAAGATATTCCACCAGAAAATTTCTTAGTGGACTATTATTTATTTGGTGGTATCTCAAGAGATGTGAATTTAATAATTACAAATCCTTTATATGTAGATAGAACATACCTAGTTACATCTCCAATTGATTACAATAATACAAAAAGTGTAGTAGTTTTGACTAAGACAAATGTAATTAATACAAGTGATAGTTTAGTAAACTGCAAAGTTAAAACAAATATAGTAGATAAAGATAATAATCTTGTGGCTATTGCAGAAACAGTTGGAGATGTTCCAGCTAATGGGTCTTATGAATTTAACTCTCAGACTACTAGAATAGTAAATCCCGATCTTTGGCATCCAGATAATCCGTATATGTATAAAGCTTATACACAAGTAATTTATAATGATGAAAACGTAGATGAATATATAACTCCAATAGGTCTTAGATGGATTGAGTTTAGTAGTAAAGATGGCAAATTTTATATAAATAATCAATACTTAAAGGTGAGAGGGCTAGATAGACATGAGACATTTCCTTATATAGGACGCGCAGCCGCTGATAGGTTACAAAGAAAAGATGCGGATATCCTTAAGTATGATTTAGGATGCAATATGATAAGATGTTCTCACTATGTTCAAGATCCAGAATTTTTGAATAGATGTGATGAGATTGGATTATTAGTATTAGAAGAAGCTCCAAGCTGGGGAAATATAGGAATGTCCGATTGGAAAGAAGTATTTATTAATAACATAAAAGAAATGATTCTAAGAGACAGGAACCATCCAAGTATAGTAACTTGGGGAGTACGGGTTAATGAATCTATAGATGACAATACTTTTTATAAAAAAACAAATGAAGTTGCAAGAGGACTAGATCCAAGTAGAGCAACTACAGGATCAAGGTTTACTTCAAATTATTTAAGTACATTTTTAGAGGATTTATTTGGATTTAATGATTTTACAGGAGGAATAAAGGCTCCTAGGGTATTACCTTGGCTTGTTACAGAATATGAAGGTCATATTTTCCCAATAAGATCATTTGATGAGGAAAGTAGACTCTTACAAAACTTTACAAGACATGCTAGTGTTCAAAATGAATCTTATGGAAGAAGTGATGTATCAGGAGCGTTAGGATGGTGTGCTTTTGATTACAATACACCTATAAGTGACAGTGTCAGTAGCAATAATATAAGATATCATGGCACATATGATCTTTTTAGAAATCCAAAGCCAGTAGCAGCTTTTTATAAATCCCAAAGTAATAGAGATTTATATGGAAGTATGGTATATATAGCAAATTATTGGACACCAAATGTTCCATCAAGTATAACTGTTGCAAGCAACTGTGATGAAGTTGAAATTTTTGTTAATGAAGTATCTAAAGGCATAAAGAAACCAAATACTTATATGAATTTACCGTATCCATTAACTATTTTTGATAATATTAGCTATGAAACTGGAAATATAAGAGCAGAAGGAAGAGTTAATGGCGAGGTTATAACAACATTTACAAGATATACTCCAGGAACTCCTAAAAAGATTATATTAAAAGCAGATGATACGTCTATAGTAGCAGATGGAAGTGATACAACTAGAGTTTATGTGGCTGTTGTTGATGAGAATAATCAAGTAGTACCTTATGCTGATAATAATATAAAATTTACTGTTAATGGACCATCTACATTAATTGGAGAAAATCCATTTAAATTAGAAGCTGGACAAGGCGCAATATTTATACAAAGTAAACTGGATGATTTAGGACGGATCACTATAAATGCAGAATCAAATGGATTAATTAGTAGTGAGATAACAATAGATACAACTGAACTTAAAGAGTCAAGAGTACCTTGTAATTATAGCAATAAAACCATTGATCCACAGCCAGGCGATAATTTGGCTTTAAATAAATTTGCAACTTCTGATAGCGAACAATTAGGAAAAGGAAATGGTGCATATAAAGCTAATGATGAAAATTTATCAAGTAGATGGTGTGCAAACAATAGTAATGCTAATCATTGGTGGAAGGTTGACCTTGGAGATATTTATCCTATAGATGGAGTAGAAATTAATTGGGAATATGCAGAATTATATAATTATGTAGTAGAGGTTTCAATTGATAATAATAATTGGATAAAGGTTGTAGATAAGAGCAATAATGACAGTAATGAGAAAAATCAAATGAGTGGTTTTTCAAAAGAAAATGCTAGATATGTTAGGATAACAGTTACAGGACTAAAGAGTGGTTATTGGGCTAGTATGAATGAATGTAAAGTATTTTATGCAAAGTGATATATTGAATAGGAAAATTGAAGACATTATGATATCTTTTGTTAATTTATAAGCTATAAAGTTTATGAGGTACTACTCTAATGATTAAAATAAAGGTGCTAAAAATAACATGAATTTGATGATGTTAATTTATAATATTTTTAAGGGGCTGTCACACTAAAATAATTAGTGCACAGCTCCTTTATAAATTACTTTCTAGTATATTTTTAAACTTTTTCTTGTCTATTTTTCCTGAATCATTTAAAGGAAGGCTTTTTACGAAAAATATCTCTCTCGGAATTTCTACTGGCATAAGCTTTTCCTTGCATTTTTTAATAATATCTTCTTTATTAATACTACTGTTAGAAATTATAAATACAGCTACGTTGATTTTATTCAGATTATTAGTGTAATAAACTGCTGAGCATTCCATAACTTCTTTTATATTTTTTATTTCTTGCTCTATTTTTAAAAGATTAATTTTTACTCCATTTTTATTTATTATATCTTCTTTTCTTCCTTGTAAAAATAGGTATCCATCCTCATCAATATAACCTGTATCATTAACTGAAAAAGGAACTTCTATTCCATCAATATGATATTTTGTATCTACATAAATACAATCATCTTTTATAAATACATTTATATCTTTAAATGGTTTTCCTACACTTAATGGTTTCATTCTCATTTCTTCATATGTTATATATGTAATAAAACTTAATTCACTTGCTCCATAATAAAGAATTATTTCTGCCTTAGGAAAATTATTTTTAAGACTATCTGCTACTTCATTAAAAAGTAATTCTGACCCTGAAAATATGCTTATAATATTATTATTTTTTTCTTTTAAACCTTTAGATAATAATTTTAATTTAGAAGGAATAAGGTATATATTTGTTACAGAATTATCTTTAATTGATTTTATCCATCTTTTTGGAGATAAATTTTCGATTGTAACCATGGTTCCTCCTACATATAATACTGATAATAAGGCATTTAAATTTCCTGTAAAACTTAGACTTCCATTTATAAATAATATAGATTCTGAATTTACTTTAAATATATTATTTTGTATATAGAAAAAATCTGTCCAGCTTTTATATGTTCTATATAATACTTTTGGAATACTCGTTGAACCTGATGTTAAAGCTCCAAAACATATATGTTTATTATTTAATAAATTTTCATTGAAATTAAATTTATATAAATAAATTAATTCTATCTCTTTAGAAATAACTTTAATTACTTCCTCGTTTTTAAATTCTAATTTTTCATCGCTAATAACATAATCTATATTATTGGTAGATATTATTTCCTTAAGTGCTTCATAAGGCAAGCTATGATGACATATTATTGGTATATTATTAAGTCCATTAGAAGAAAAGAAACTTATTAATTGAAAATAAAGCTTCTTAGAAAAAATTAATATATTGCATTTTTCACGCTTAATATTATTTTTTAATATATTCTGTATACTGCAGACTTCATTATAAATATGATTATATCTATATACTTTTTCATCTATAATTAAAAAGTTTTTATTTCTATTATTTCTTCTAATATCACATAATAAGTCAAAATAGTTCATACCTAGCTCCTTTTTATTAATATTGAAGATCCTATCCCTCCTGCTGCTGCAATTGTTGAAACTCCATACTTTCCATTTACTAGATCTAAACTTTTTAAAAGATGTATCATTATTATCGCTCCAGATGCACCAAACGGATGTCCATATGCTAAAGCGCCCCCTAAAATATTATATCTATCTATTAAAGTAGGATTTTTTATTTGAAACATAACATCAATAACTGCAAAAGCTTCATTAAATTCAAAAGCTGAAATATCCTTATACTCCATTTTTTGTTCCTTTAATAATTTATCTGTTACTAATATGGAACTTTCTGGACTATATAAAGGACTAGATCCTTTTAATGAAGTAGCTATTATTTCTGCCTTTGGCTTTATATTATTATCTTTTAAATACTTTTCTGAGCATAAAACTACAAAGGCTACCCCATCATTTGTTAAGCAAGAATTAGCAGCATTAATAACTCCATTTTCTTTTACTAGAGGTTTTAATCTATCAATAAGCCTTTTATTTATAGTTTCTCTTATTCCTTCATCTTTGAAACTATTATTTATAGAACAAATACTATTATTTAAAACTCCTAAATTTCTTGCCTTAGCTGCTCTTTTATGACTTTCTAAAATCCAGTAATCAAGTTCTTCTTTTTTTATATTATATTTTTCTGCAATCCTCTCAGCTCCAATTAACATAGCATTTTCTTCCATCTCATAGGGTGAAAATTGTGCTGTTTGAAAATATGGCTTTTCTTCACTATATCTTGTATCACTTTTATTATAATATCTTACTGGCTGCAATGAACTACTTTCAAATCCACCTGCAATTATTAAATCACACATTCCACTTTTTATTTTAGCAAATGCTAAATCTATAGTAATGCTTCCAGATCCACATTGCATATCAACAGTGTATGCAGGAATTTCCTCTGAAACTCCTGCATATAAACTCATAAGCCTTGTAATATTACCACCTGTCCCTACTGAATTTCCACAAATTATTTCATCAATATCAGTAAGTTTGTATTTATTAATTAATTCTTTTAAAACTTCTGACCCTAACTTTTCTGGTAAAATATTTTTAAATATACCGTTTTTTATTCCTATATGACTTCTAAGTCCACCTAAAATATATACATTCTTCATTTCAATATCTTCCTAAAATCATGTTATTTTTAAGCTTTTTAAATATCTTATTTATCTTAAAAAGTATATTAATTAAAATCCTTATTTTAAATTATTATTTAGCAATACTAATTTTTTAATACCTTATTTAATTTTACTGCTATGTATGAACTTAAAAAGCACTTTAATATATCTCCAACTATAAATGGAAATACTGCTAATGATAATGCTGACATAATGCTTATTTTTTGTACTAAACTCATAAAAATTGCTCCAAAGGCATACAGTACAATCATTCCAACAAATGTAGTTACAAATAGATATCTTTTAAAACTATTATTCTTACCTTTTAAGTAACTTATTAATGGAGCTATCGCTAAAAACCCTAATATAAATCCACCTGTTGGGCCAAATAACTTACCAAATCCACTTGCTCCCCCTGAAAAAACAGGTAATCCAAAGGCTCCTAAAAATATATATAATAAAACAACTAAAAATGATTGCTTAGGTGTAAGTATTAAAGCTACTAAGTTAATTGCAATTGTTTGAGCAGTTATCATTGCAGGGGTAAATGGTAGCGGAAAAGAAATATATGCTGATATACAAATTATTGCTATACAAATTGACATTTTTGTTAATTCTTTTATTTTCATCTTAATCCCTCATTTCTGTATCTTCTGTAAAATTACATTTAAAACACAATATATTGTTAACATATCCTAAAATAGTGTTTTTCACCTTTTTTATATAAATATCATCTTCTGCATAAATAGGCCTAATAAATTTTATTGTAATAGTTCTAAATTCTTTTATTAGTATAGATAAATGTATTAAAATAAGTAAACCTTGAACAATAGGCTTATCAAGCATATGAATATTATTTATATCATTAGTATATTTGCTAAATTCAGCTACTTCATCTTTCGAAATAGTTGTCCAATACTCTAATAACCCTATTTTCTCCTCCCTTCTAACTTTGGAATTTTCATTATTATCTTTATAATGAACTAAATCAATTGTTAATTTTGATAAAAGATTATTATCTCTGTATGCCTCACTTACAATTTTTGAAAATCTATCATTAGATTTTTCTACATTTACTTTGTACAAATATTTTTCTTGGCTAACTTTTAGTTTTTCTAACTTTAATTTAACCATATAGCAGTTTTTATATCTTTCATCACTTATTTGAGTTAATGATTTTGCAAAATTTTTTATAAAATAATCTAACATATTCTATATAATACTTTCTATTTTTATAATAGTCAACCATTTTATAGTTTAAGGTGACAATTATTATGGTATAATATATTAATAAGATAACAATAATGAAAATAAAATAGGTGGAAACATGAGTGTAAAAGATAAAACTTTAAGTGTACTTGAAAATAACAAAGGAAATTACATATCTGGTGCTGATCTTGCTAAAGAGCTTTCAGTAAGTAGAAATGCTATTTGGAAAGCAATAAAATCATTACAAAATGAAGGATACAATATTTGTGCTGTTACTAACAAAGGTTATTGCCTTTCTACTGATACAGATATACTATCTTCTCAAAGTATTTCTAAATATTTAAATAAAGGCGATAATGATTTTAATATTAATGTTTACAAAACAATTAATTCAACTAATAGTGCAATAAAAGAGCTTGCAATTAATGGGGAAAAAGAAGGTACAGTAATTATTTCAGAAGAACAAACTGAAGGACGAGGAAGATTCGGTAGAAAGTTTCACTCTCCTAAAGGTACAGGAATTTATATGAGCATTCTTCTACGCCCACAAATGCATGCTTCAAAGGCTTTTCTTATTACTGCCGCTACTGCTGTTGCTGTTGCTGAAGCTATAGAAAATGTTTCTGATAAAGAAGCTAAAATAAAATGGGTTAATGATATATATTGTGATAATAAAAAAGTCTGTGGAATATTAACAGAGGCATCTTTTGATTTTGAAAGCGGTATAATTGATTATGCTGTTTTAGGTATTGGTATTAATGTAAGAACACCAAAAGAAGGCTTTTCAGAAGAAATTAAAGACATTGCTAAAGGTATTTTTGAAGATGAAACTTCAGCTCTATCTGATATTAGAAGTAAGCTTATAGCTGAAGTTTTAGAGCGCTTTTGGAACTATTACAATCATATTGAAGATAAATCTTTCCTAAAATCATATAAAGAAAGATCTCTATTAATCAATAAAGAAGTAAATATACTTTCTAGTAAATCCTCTGAAAGAGCTGTAGTTCTTGAGATTGATGATGAATGCAGACTTAAAGTTAAAATGGAAGATGGTTCTATTAGATTATTATCTTCTGGTGAAGTTAGTATTAGAGTATAAAAAGAGGATGTATCAAAATAAATTTTGATACATCCTCTTCTAATTTTTATTTATACAACAACTTTCTACTTCCATCTTTATTAAAAACTTTTCTCAAGTGTACTTCATCAACAACAATCATAATAACAAAACCTATTAAAACTATTATATTTTGATAACCTATACTAATATTTTTAATTAAGTAATTTAAAATAAATTCTAAAGCAACATAAATTAAGCCCAATATAAGAAAAGTATTGCCTGAATATTTTTGTGCCTCATTCCATGTATCTTGATTTTTCATTGACAATGGGGTTCTATAACCATATATAGAATTCATTTTCCGTGGTGGAAAAGCCTTAAGTATGAAACCAGCGACTATACATATTATTCCTACAAGACCTATCATATTTACCTCCTAAATTCATTAAAAATTTAAATATTGCCATAATAAATTAATACTATTTTACTATTTATCAAGTATAAAGGTATAAGTTTCCCCATCTCCTCCAAATCAAACAAAACTGTAGTTACTTAAAATAATTATTTAATACCTACAAGAGTACTTGATGAAAAATCATCTTCCAATTTCAATCATTTCATTTCCATATTGAACTACGAATTGAAGATTTTTCATTATAATACACAACTTAATGAAAATACTCTGAATTTAAAATGCTATAATAAAGTATATTAACCTCTTTATTGTCTAAAAATTTTAATCTTTCTTTTTTAGTAAACCTATATTTAAATCCACACTTTTCATTTACTCTTTTAGAATTATTATTAAAATCAAAATGACCACACCAAATTAAGTCTAAATTTAATTTATTAAAACCATAATCAACTAAGCAATTTACAGCTTCAGGAACATAACCATTTCCCCAATATTTAGGATTTAAAACATATCCTATTTCTCTTTGCTCTAAATTAGCCAAATTAATATCAGGCTTTCTCCTATGCAGCCCAATACCACCAATAACTTTATTTTCAGCCTTTAAAACTATGGCATAAGTGTCATTATTACGTATAAACATTTTTATTTTTTCTTTACTTTCATTTTCATCTTTATGAGGTGGCCATCCAGCATTTGGACCCACTAAATCACTTTTAGCATATTCATATAAATCCGCGCTATCACTCTCCTTCCATTGCCTTAATACCAATCTATCGCTTATCAATTTTTCCATTTAATACTCCCCTTTTATCTCACAACTTAATACAATTTTAAACTAAATAACCATATAATTACATATACTTCTTTTATAGCAAATTATTAATAGAATTTATTGATAATATTTTATTTCTTTTAAGTGCTGAATGTGTATTCCTATATGACCAATTCCAAGAATTATTATAGATATAATCATCCAAATTACCTTTCCATATACCCCTAATATTAAAAATGCAACAACAGGAAGAGTTGATCCTGGCACAGGAATACCATAGAAACTGCGATAAAAATTTTTTAAAGTATGTTCCCCTATAAAATATCTAATCCAATATATCTCGTATAAAATCATCAAAATGCATGATAAAATTAACCATAGACTCCATAGAGAAAAATGAGTAGGATTGAAATCAGAAAAAATCAAAGCACAACATGTTACAGATACTTGTCCAATACGTTCAAATAACAGCAATAGTTTATTTTCATTGCTATAATCATAATCTTCTGGCTGATGCTTTGTCCATATAATGTTTGGTATAAATAACATCAACAAATAAATTAATCCTATATATGAAAATCCTAAATGTCCTATCATAGAATCTCCTCCAAATAATATATATAGTTATATTAATATTCAATAATTGTGTCATTATTTACTATACCTACAAAATATTCTGGCTCTTCTGAAGCAAACTCTTTCGCCTCCTATAACCACTCCTACAACAACAAGTATCTTTTTAAGTTCATTAGTTATATCATTCTAAATTTTGTAAATATTAGATAATTTAAATTTAAAAATCTTATCATCTACAGTTTTTTCTTGACATTCAACATTTTCTCTTAACCATTGAACTGATTTCCCTACTGCTATCCCTAGATTTCTTTCTCTTAATGTTTCAGTAATAATAGGAGTAATATTAAGATATTGTGAAACTTAATATTTAAAATCCTCTTTAAATGAATTTTACTAATAATAAAATTATCTTCTCCCTTTTCCAGAAATATGATCTATACTTATCTTCATAACTTTAGTTTTATCACTTGCATTTTTAATATATATTTTGCCTTTTTCTATATAATCTGCTGAGTACTTATTTATTAATTCTAAAAGAGCTGAGGTTTTTTCGTCATCAAAAACTTCTTTTGCTCTTCCAAATATTATTACACTTTCATATTTAGTACTAAATTTATCTGGTAATACATCAGTTTGCCCAACTACACCAAAAGATACTTTATCATTTTTCTTTATATTCTCTAACTTATGTCCTTCTACAGCACTATGAAAATATATTGAGTCATTTGCATAAACATAACTTAACGGCACCCCATATGGATACCCATTTTCATCTACTGTAGATAAAATTCCATACTCACATTTTTTTAATACTTCTATTGCTTCTGAACCTTCAATCTCTCTATCTTTTCTTCTCATTTCTTTAAACATATTTAACTCTCCTTTTATAAAATATTTATTATCAAATAAATTTCGCTCAAAGATATTGGTGTATCTTAATTTAATTTTATTCTATAAATGAGGACTCATTCCCATAATTTCATCTTCATTTTCTGTTACTCCAATAATATCTAAAAAACACCGTCTATTCACTCTAAATAATACGGCATTTTATTAATTTAGATAAATTAGAATTTAGTCAAATAATGTTTTCCAGTTTGTACTTTGATATGCTTCAAAACACATTTTGATTTGCTCTTCATTATTTTTTTCTGTTGCTAACAATGGTAAGTTATCTAATGAAAAATAATCACTTTTTATTGTTTCAATATTTTTCTCAAATTTCCTATCTATCAAAGAACACAACACAAAAACCTTTCATATTTTATAGGCATATACAGGTAAATTATGTTTTTCTCTATCTTGAACAGCAATAATCATATCTGCTGTAACATTTAAGCCTGCCTCTTCTTTTACTTCCTTTATTGTGTTTTCCTTTACTGATAAGTCTACATCTATCCATCCACCTGGTAATGACCAAGTACCATTGCTTTCTTGGACTAGTAAAATCTTATTATCATTAAATATTGCTGCTCTTGTATCTAGCTTAGGTGTTTGATACCCAATTTTATTACAAAACAAGCTCTTTACCTTATCTAAAGGTATATCTGACTTTAAGCTTATCATTTCTGCTGAAATTTCTCTAATTCTTTCGAAACATTCTATATCAAACTTGTCTTTGCAATAGTATAGTGCTCCTTGTGAAATACTTTGCAGTTCAACAGCCCACTCTAATAACTTATTATCCATTTACTATTCCTCATATTATTTTTATCTATATTTTATAAATTCCATCAGGATTTTTCCTAAAAAAATCCTCAATCTCATCTAATTTTTTCAAAGCTTCGTCTTCATCTTCATAGCTACATATCTCAATTGTATTTTTCAAAAAGAATAGTTGAGAACCATAAGTTCCTTCTAAAATAAATCTTCTTAGAATTAACCTCTCTTCTCTAATAGAAAACATCCTTATGTTTATAAGCTTCATGTTATCCCTTGTCCTTATTATCATAAATGTTCTTCCTTTTACTTAAATTTAAATAATTATTTATCAATTAACTTTATAGTTTGTTTTCATATACTACTTTTTAATACTTAAATAGATTTCATTACCTCTTGTTGATTCTTACCATCCATAAATATCAAATTGAACACCAGACATATAATTTTCTATTGCTCTCTTGATATATGGTATAGTATTAATTGGAAGATTTTTTATTTCAAACCATGATAGATCATCGCATTTTTTTGGCTCCATATTAACTATCTCATTATTCCATGAGTCTGTTGCAAGAAAAAAGTCTATTCTTTCAACTTCTGACTTCCTATGCATAACCCCCACAATCTCTAGGTTATTTGAATTAATATCTATTCCTGCTTCTTCCTTTGCTTCTCTTATCATTGCTGCTTTTACATCTTCGTCTCCATCTAAATGCCCTGCAACTACACTATAATTTCCATCTTCGTATCCTGTATTAAGTCTTCTTAACAACAATATCTTGCCTTCTTTAATAAGTAAAAGATGTGCAGCGACTGGCATTTTAAATTTTTCACTTGCCAAATGAATCTCCTCCTTTTATAGTACAAAATATAAAACAATTATGCATAATTGTTATTATAAACTTCAATAAAGTTTTAAATATCTCACTATTTAATTTTCTAATCTTATATTTTCTTAATTACCTTACAATAACTTCACATTCTGAAATAAAGATTAAGCTAATTTGTATTATATCAAAATTATTTCTATAAAATTTTATCTAATTTCTTAGTTAAATTGAAATTTGACGGGCTGAGATTATGCTCATAATCTCTATGGTAAACGGAAATTATAGTTCAACATCTACCTTGTATTCTTCATCAATCAGAATATAATCGCATCTATATTTTTTACACATTTCTAAATTGGAATCATTTTCTTTTATCAGCATTTCTGGACTTAAAAATGAATCATCAAGGCGACCCTCTATTACATTTGCATATCCTTTAATATCTAAAAAGTTATTATCAATATATTTTTTTGTCATTACAAGACAATAATACTGAATGTGTTCAAGATATTCATCGCTGAAATCATCCTTCCAGTTGAAAGGAATATAGCACCCTTCAACAACTAAATTTTGATTGTTTTCTATTGCGGTTTTGCCATTTCCCTTACAATCGGCCATAAGTAATTTGTTAATAGGTAATCATTTTCCGGCGTAAGGGTAGTCTGTCCACTGCGAATTAAACCCATATTCAAATGATCTATAGATAGATATGGATAACCGTATTTTTAAGTAACTTCTGTGCTAAAAGTGTTTTTCCTGTATGTGAACTACCGGCAATTAGAATTATCATTAAAAATTCACCTCCTAATATAGATTATATAAATAATATTAAAACAATCTTTATTTCATATTATATTATTCTTTTTGAAATTGATTTAAATTCCTTAATAAATTGGAATTTATCATTATTACTCAATAGCAATATATACATCCATATAAGAGACACCCTCTTTATTATATTCCTTTTCAAAACATGATAAGACTTCTTTATTTTCTTTATGACGTAGACCATTTACTTCCATATATCGTATAAGTGTTTTGTATGCATTCGGAATCATGGAGAATGGTGACTTAAATGGCTCCCTAATCGTAATGACTGCATACTGCTGATTTGCTTGTATAATTTTCTCCGAACAATCTAGTGGAAAATTCTTCGGTATTATACACGCAACTGCATAGCCATGCATATGGTATACATTTATCTGTTCTTGTGAAACAAAAGGAAAATCCCAGCCAATTATTTCAGGTTTCTCAATACCACAAAAAATAGCCCAATCGTATATATGTTTTTTTGCATCATCTTCTGGTTCACCACTAATTACTACATATTTGACATATTGGAATGAAGGCACCATTTTTACACGAATATTTGTATAAGCTTCGTTGTCCGAATTCATATTTCCCAGTACCATCTCATCTAAAGAACAAGAAAAAAGTTTGCAAAGTGTAATAGCCTTTTCCATTTCTGGAAAAGCAGAATCAATCTCCCATTTTGATATTGTTTGTCTAGATACATTCATTTTTTCAGCCAATTCATCTTGCGTCATTCTTTCATGCATTTTTCTAAGAAACTGTAAATTTTGTCCAAAACTCATTTTATTATCCTCCTATTTAATTGATATCTAAAGTGTAACTGATTAAAAATGAGAAGTACACCAACTTACATTTTATCTTTTTTAAGTATGTGCAACTTTAAGTTGCACGCTATAAACACTGCATATACAGATGAGTTTCTATAATCTATTATATAAATTCTATTTTCCAATCTACTCTACATATTGGAATTTATATAACTATATATTGTAGTTTATATTTGCCAATTTAGCTTGCTTACATAAATCTTTCACTTGCAACTTATACAGTTTTCCATCCTTTATAAAATTTGTGCCACACTGCCTAAATTCAAAGTTAACATTTGCCTTTACACATTGACTCCTTATGTCAAGTACCCAGTCATAATCTAATGTTCTTGCGTTCTTATCAGATTCACCACCAGCTACAACAAGCTCAATATCTTTTAAATAATTTTCAATATTTATTTTTTCTAATAATGGTTGAGCTGTTATACATTTATGCTTTATAGGTAAATCTTTAAAAATAGATAATTTATAATCAGCATTTTTTTGATTTTCTATAGTGCAACATATAATCACATTTTCGTAACCATCATTCCAATCTTCAGGTATACAATAGCTAAATCTATCTATTCTTTTAGTTAAAAATAAGAACTTTAAATCACTTCTTTTCTTTATCATTCTCCAACATTCAGCTCTCCAAGCATCTGCTTCTTCAATAAAGAAATCTGATGAAAAGCATAAATATACTGTACCTGATTTAAACTTATACGTACCATTAGTTAATTTTTCTATTGGTTTATAAAAATCATTTGTTTTAATTATATTATTAGTATCTATATTCTTTTTAAAATCACCTTTATGAATATAACAATATTTGCAACCATCACTACATTTTTTACACCCACGCCAAGGATTCCACATAGCCATACTTAATTACCTGTTAAAACCTTGACTTATCATAATTATACGGAATACTGGTACCAACCACTACATCATCTATTTTTTCAATAATTAGCCAATCATCCATATTGCTTTTATGGTCAAATTCTAAAGGAGTTATTTCTTCTACATTCTCAAACTCTACTAAACATAAACACTTTTTATGCCATCTTTGTTTTTGCTTTTCCGTTAATTGTAGTTTATTATTATTATCTTCAATATTTTTTTTTATTTCTTCATCATTTAGCTTAATGAAATTTTGAACATCACAAACCACGGCTTTAGCTGTTATTTTCTTTGAACCTTTTTCCATGAAATATAACACTTCATCCTTGAATACTCTACTATGTGGGATTTTTCTACCAGCCGCACCTCTGATAATCATAGTTTTACTTCCTTCTAAAATTTTTGATAATTCTTTTGTTTTATCATCACAATAAACCAAGTGTACCATTCTCTATACCTCTTTCTTTTAGTAATTTATCTTTTATACTTGAATAACAAATTCCTATTTTCCTGTATGTTATACAAATTATACCATATAATTGTTGGTATAATTAGTTTATTTCTCTAAATCAAATTTTAGTGAAATACAAAAAGCCAATGATTTAAATCACTGGCTTTTATTTATTTTTTATCTTACCATTTTTATTAACTTCATATATCCCTTTTATAATTCCTACTATTACAACAAAAGTCTGTGCAAAAGTTACATAATTATAATACTTGCTATTCAAAAAAACACCTATCACACCTAATAGAATAATAATTAAGCCCGTATATAGCATGTTTCCTCCCATTGTCCTTGATACTTTATCTTTGTCATGTTTTTTTTCATCAAATCCATTTAGCATATCTCCTGCATTTTGACTTTTAATTATCCAACCTAAGAAAGTAAAAAATCCTCCAAGAAGAAATGTAATTATAATTAATCCATAAATATCTACATCCCTCATCACTAACACTCCCATATCTCCCCTGGTTTATCTATTCTTCTTTTCTCATATGCTTACTTGCATAAATTGCAGCACCCAGCATTCCAGAAGCATCCCCTAAGGAGGCTATTACAATCTCACAAGTATTTTTTGAAATTTGCAACGCATGTGCATCTACAATTTCCCTTGCAGGTTTCAACAATCGTTCCCCAGCTGCAGCCATTCCGCCACCAATAATAATACATTCTGGATTATATAAATTGATTACATTAGCAAGCCCATAACCAAGCAGTTCTCCAGTTTCATAAAAAGTATTTATAGCAACCTCGTCACCTTTGTCAAAAGCTTCAGATACCATTTTTGCAGTAATTTTGTCATAATCGCCTTTTACCCATTCATGGATTATGCTATGCTCTCCCTCTTGCATTTTTTCTTTTAATGTTCTTAACATGCCGATAGCAGATACATATCTACCTAAACAGCCTGAACTTCCACAACGGCAGGGGCGACCTGAGCGATACATGTTCATATGGCCAATTTCGCCTACACTTCCAGTAGCACCGTATAATACATGATTATCTACTACAACACCAGACCCTAACCCAGTACCTAAAGTTAGCAGAACAACATTTCTTTTGCCTTTTCCTGCTCCAAAATACCATTCTCCATATAAATTCATCCGCACATCATTATCAATAAATGTGGGAATTTTCAATTTGGTTTCAAACCATTGTGATACAGGGACATTTTCCCACTTTGAGAAATTCGGTGAAAATTTTGATATTCCTGTTTTGGTATCCAATAATCCAGGAACTCCAATTCCCATACAAAGTATTTGACTTTCTTGAATGCCAGAACCTTTTAATAATTCTTGAATATTATTTAACATTCTTGATAGAACAACATCAGAACCTTTTTCAGCCTGCGTCTGTATTCGACATTCTGCCACTTTTTCAAAATTGGTTGTAAATATAGCAGATTTTATATTTGTACCACCTAAATCTATACCAATATAATAGTTATTCATATTGCTTATCTCCTTAAATGCCCATTTTCCTAAAAGTTAATGCATAATAAAATACAATTGCTCATAATATATAAAAAAATCCTCTTGCTAACAGTTTACTTCTAGCTTTAATAAATCTTCAAATTTTCTTTCTATAATTTACTTTTAGATTTTATATATAAATATCTAAATACAATACCTTTTGGTAATTATATCATATTTTTATATAAACTGTATGTTATTAACCTTTTTATTTGTTTGTATATACTATGTTTTTTGTTTTATATTATCATCATTTACGAGTATTTCTTTTTCTTGTATTAATTCAAGACATAAAAGAATACCTACAAATTCATAAGGTGTTTTCACTTTGTTATTTTCTTTATCCCATCATTTAAGCATTCTTTTTAACATTTAATTATTCATTTATGCGAACTAAATTATGCCTTGGTATATTTTTGTATGTCCTGGAACTAAAAACATATCTGGTTTTATATTTTCTCCTTTTAATTAAAACTTAAAGATTAAAAACATCTTCATATAATAAATATCCTTAAATTTTAATTATTGAGAAAAATTTTTAAAATTTTTTATTTCTATATATTTTAAAGGAATTCTATAAAAATTTCACTATGTTAGAGGAAAATGTTGATATGAAAATAACTATAAGTAAAAAACTATATAGTTTGATAAATTATGGTAATTATAGTAAGCTATATATAATGAATGAAAGAGTTAAGTATGATAAGACAGCTAAATCTAAAGATATTATCATAATGACAAAAGATAAGAAAATTAAAGAACTTGAAAAAGAAAATAAGAAATTAAAAGAAAAGTTAGAAATCTTAAGGGGCAAATCATATGAGATAATCTAGTTTTATTAGTTCACATTTGTAGATTATTGTAAGCATTTTTAAGAGAACCTAAATGATTCCCTTAAAAATGTCATAATTTTTCCAGCATTTTTAGCTGTTTATTTAAATTTATTCATGAATTAGTTTTTAAACCATTCACTAGCTATTGGCTGAACGTAATGAGGTGTAAACTCTGTAACATGATATTCCTGTACACCAGAAACCTTAAGTGGTTCAGCAGATAGATAAGCCTCAACTTTCTCTAAGGACTCAGCTTTCATAATAAGCATTCCACCACTCATATCAGCCTTAACTCCAGACACTAGTATCACCCCTGCATCTATTGCCTTCTGAGAATAAGCTATATGTTCATTCATAAGATTTTCGTCCATTGGAACTGAATTTTTTAATATACCTTCAATAACAAAATATTTCATTTTTTATTATCCTCCTTTATACGAAATATATTTATACTATATTATATTATACTAGTAGCTGGTGGACAATATAAAAATATGTTAATAGGAATATACACTATATATTTAAAGGAGTGATATAAGTGAACCTTACTAAGTTTATCGTACTATGTACATTAAGTATATTTTTAATTGGCTGTAATAAAGCTAAAGATGAAAATAAATCTATAGAAAATAAGACTTCTGTAAATGAAGCAACTAGCGAAGATAAGAATACTAATGGAAATAAAGATAATAGTGATATGAAAAATATTGTTGAAGACAAAGATAAAATTAAAATGTCTGATAATAGTAAAAACATTTCTAATCTTGAGCTAAGAAATAGTACTTTTGTAGATGAATATATAAAAGGAATAGATTTAGTTAAAGAATTTTGTAAAAATAATTCATTAAATTTAAAATATGCTCAACCAATAAAAGATAGAATTGTTGACTTTAATTTTCAAGTAGTTGATGAAAATTCTCTACTATTAAAAGAATTATATCTAGCTGGTGCAGAAACAGTAAATTATTTTACTGAAGAGGAAAGATTAAATGTTGATTTGAGCATTGGTACAATTCCAACAGAAAATCCTAAAATTAGCACCTATTCTGGTATAATATATAAAGCTTCAATAGAAAATATAGATGAAAACTTTAACTTTAGGGACTCTAAGCTAAATGAATTTAGAAATACTTTAGTTGAAGTTAATGATTTAGATTATGATAAAATAAATAATTATATAAAAGATATGGCTTCTAAGAAAATTAAAGCTTATATGGTATTTTTCAATAAGATAGATGACGATAGATATGAAATTATTAGAGTAGAAAATAATAACTGCTATTATAGACTTGTCTATGATCCTAAACTTTAAGTATCCATTTATAATAGTAAGACTTTAAATGGTTTATTAATTATTTAAAGTCTTATTATTATCCATCAAATATTCATATTTTAGAGTCTAATTTTCTTTTAAATATTCTACTTTTATTTCATTCTTTTTTTCAAATTCCCCTTGTTCTTCTCCCCAATCTTTTAAAGCTTTTAATACAGGTATAATCTTCTTTCCTTGCATTGTTAATCCGTATTCTACATGTGGCGGAACTTCAGAATATTGAATTCTAAAAATCATTCCATGGCTTTCTAATTCCTGCAAAGAACGAGTAAGCATAATATTTGTAATGCCTTGAACTTGCCTCTTTAATTCATTATATCTAACATTTCCATAGGATAATCTCCATAGGATAGGAAGTTTCCATTTTCCGCTAACAAAATTAAATGCGTTAATTACATCGCAGGAACCATCGTACCAATCCCCTTTATTCATTTTTATCCCTCCATTTGAAATTATGAATTTAAGGCACAAAAATGTGCGTACTTGTAAATATATACCTTATAAATATAATCATAGTAGCAAATAATTATAAAAAAGAAAAGGAGAACCCTATGATATTCTATTTTTCTGGTACTGGAAACAGTTTGTGGGTAGCAAAAACCCTATCAAAATACCAAAATGAACAAATATTATCTATTGCAGATTTAATGCAAAAAAAGAACACTCCATTTTCATTTTCCATAAAACCTGATGAAATGATTGGATTTGTGTTTCCAATTTATGCTTGGGCACCACCTAAAATAGTTATGGATTTTATAAGAAATCTTAAGATTACTAATTATAACAATCAATATACTTTTGCAGTATGTACCTGTGGCGATACTTCAGGACATGCTATAAATGCCTTACGTACAAATTTAAAACATCAAAATATTATACTTAACAGTGGATTTTCTATTTTCATGCCAAATAACTACATTATTCTTTATGATGTAGATTCAAAAGAATTAACATCGAAAAAACTAGTACAAGCAGAACAAAGAATTGAATATATAAATGATATGCTTTCACAAAAAAAGCATGATATATTTGATTGTTATGAAGGAAATATGCCTAGCCTTAGAACTAAACTAATCAATCCCCCGTTTAATACTTTTGCTATGGGCACTAAAGCTTTTTATGCTAAAAGTAGTTGTATTTCTTGTGGACTATGCTCCAATGTTTGTCCAACAAAAAATATTCAATTAGTAGATGGAACTCCTAAATGGGATAAAGAATGCACAAAGTGTCTTGCTTGCATTCATAGATGTCCAGTTAGAGCTATTCAATATAGAAAATCCACAGAAAGCAAGGGCAGGTATTATAATCCAAATTGCTGATAACCTTTTTACGTCATATTATCAGTCCGTTATCTCCTTAAATGTTTTGTTTTTCTTCCTACTCCTTTAACAAAAGAGGAAAGATTAGAATAAATAGCTAGTAAAGCTCAATATATCTTACTAGCTATTTTAGCATTCCTCGTTTAAAGATTTTATATAAAATTTAACTTAAATTATCAATTTTTATTTTCACAACATTGTATATCTGGATTATCTACTATTTCTAATTCAATTGAAGGCATTTCTATACCTATACTACTCATATTCATTATAAAATCTTTTAATATTATTTCTGGCGCTTCACAATTAATTCCATATTCTCTACTTATTAGATTATCTATAGTAATATTTTCATATCCAATGTTACTAAGTACCACTTTAAGATTTCTTTCTCTACTTAATGAACTTGCTACACATGCCATTTGAAAAAAACCATACATTGCTACTGACATTTCAAAATTACCCCAGTTTTCTCTAAAGTAATCAAGGAAATAAATATCTTCTCCAATTGGTCTAGGAATTCTTTTTAAAGCATTAGTTACTATATCCTTAACTTTTAATAAATTACTCTGTTTATCTACTTCCATCCAATATGCAACTGCAAAGTCATTAACAAACTGCTCTTCATCTGCATTTGAAAATGAAAGCCCTTTATGTGAAATTAAAATATGTCCAAGCTCGTGTATTATGTTATACCAATGAAAATATAAATCAAAATTTTCTTGTATATTTTTATCTCCAAATAGCATTCTATAATTATCCTTTTGTTCTTCTGTACAAGTTTCATATTTACCTGTTATAATTTTATATCTCATAAGCCCCTCCAACCACCATAATATTCCATATATTGAATATAATTATATAAAATGCATATGAATTTTTCAATCATTTATAAAAATTATGTAAATTTAAAACTATATTAGAATAAATTATTGATTCTGTAACTATACAACTACTTAGATTTATTGTAAATATCTTCCTTAGACTTAATCCTTTTCTTATAATTTATCTAGTTACAAAGTAATAAAATAAAAATAGCTATAAACGTAAATGAATTAAAATTCATTTATCGTTTATAGCTTCTTATTTATTATAAATAACCTCATAGCTTATTTGGAGATAATCTAGTGTTATTTATAAATGATATAATTTTACTAGTTTTATTTTTTATTGACTGCTTTCTTAGATTTATTTTCTAAAGCTAACTTTCCCACATATATCATAAATAAAGATATTATTATTAACAATAATGAGCTATTTACAGCACTACCGGTTTGGGGCAATTTCCCAGAATTATTATCTTCTGGTTTATTTGTATTATCACTATCTTCATTTCCCCCATTATTATTGTCATCTTCATTATCTTCTATAACTATAACATTTATCTTTTTAGAGGTACTAGCACCATTACTATCAGAAAGGCTATAGTTAACTATATATTCTCCAACCTTACTAGTATCTACAGTATTCTCTACAACTTTTATAGATGATGTTAAATCTCCATCTTCCTCATCATAAGCTGTTACATCTTTTAATGGATCAAAGTCTTCATTTAATTTTAATGTTTTATCATTTGCAGTCATAACAGGAACTCTATTAATAGTTGACGATGGTATATATATTCTATATTTCTCTATTTCAGATTTGAACTCAGAAGATTCTTTATCTACTATTTCAAATAATTCTTCTAATGTGTATTTTCCCTCTCTTACATAACTATTTCCTGTTAGCTTGTCTATGAAATTAGTACTTAAATATTTAAACTTATCTGGATACATATCTCTAACTGTATATAACATAGC
Source organism: Clostridium sp. LS3 (assembly GCF_055330225.1). NCBI lineage: Bacteria > Bacillati > Bacillota > Clostridia > Eubacteriales > Clostridiaceae > Clostridium > Clostridium sp. LS3. Next base: position 1,666,366 of record NZ_CM143921.1, on the reverse strand, counting down.
ATAGCCTGTCTTAACTGAGTTGAAACTATCTCTATCTGTTACATATACTTGTACGCCACCACAAACTTGATTTTTTCCTGTTGGATAATTTGCGGTATCTGATGCTGAATATTTTGAGAATTGTGGTGTGAATGAAGCTGCTCTAAATTTTACTCCTGGCAAATTTAAAGAATTTAATTCATTAGCTAAATCTATAGCATTAATCCATGGTGCTCCTATTAATTCAAATGGTCTTGTTGTTCCTCTTCCTTCTGATACATTTGTTCCTTCAAATACACAAGTTCCTGTATATACTATTGCTGTATCTAATGTTGGCATATTTGGTGAAGGCATTACCCATGTATCTAAACCAGTTTCATCATAATACATATCCTTTGACCATCCACTCATCTTCACTACTTTTAAATCACAATTAATATTAAACTTGTCATTAATATATTGTGCATATTCACCCACAGTCAATCCATATCTTTGAACTATAGGATACATTCCAACAAATGAACTAAAATCAGTGTTAAGCAAATTCCCTTGTACTTCACTGGATACAGGATTAGGTCTATCAAATACAACAAATGTTTTATTATTTTCTGCACATGCTTCCATTGCATAAGCTAGTGTATTTATATATGTGTAGAATCTAGCTCCTACATCTTGCATATCATAAGCTAGTATATCAACATTTTCAAGCATTTCTGGAGTTGGCTTCTTAGTTGATCCATATAAACTATGAACTGGAAGTCCAGTAATATTATCAACTTCGCTTCCTACATTATCTCCTGCTTGTGCATATCCTCTAATTCCATGTTCAGCTGCAAATAATGTTGTTAAATTAGTATTTTGATATAATACATCTATAGAGCTTTTAAAATTACTATCTATACCAGATGGATTAGTTATAAGGCCTACTCTCTTATCTTTAAATATATCTAAGTTTTCTTCTAGATTATCTATACCAAGTTTAATACTATTAATATTTTCTTCATTGTTATTTGATTCCTGATAAATATAATACTTTTCTGTTTTAGCCTTAAAATCATTAGACTCCTTATCTACTATTGCAAATAATTCTTCTAATGTATATTTTCCTTCTCTTACATAGCTATTACCTGTTAACTTATCTATGAAATTAGTACTTAAATATTTAAACTTATCTGGATACATATCCCTAATTGTATATAACATAGCATATCCAGTTTTAACAGCATTAAAGTCATTTCTATCAGTTACATATACTTGCACTCCACCACAAACTTGATTTTTTCCAGTTGGATAATTAGCAGTATCTGATGCTGAATACTTTGAAAATGTTGGAGTAAATGATGCAGCTCTAAATTTAACACCTGGTAATCCTAAAGAATTTAATTTATTACTAAGAGCCATTGGATCAATCCAAGGAGCGCCAATTAACTCAAAAGGTCTAGTAGTTCCTCTACCTTCAGAAACATTTGTTCCTTCAAAAACACAAGTACCAGTATAAACTATTGAAGTAGTTAGGGTAGGCATATTTGGAGATGGCATTACCCATGTATCTAATCCTGTTTCATCATAATACATGTCACGAGTCCAGCCTTCCATTTCAACAACTTCTAACTTACAATTTATATTAAATTCTTCATTTATAAATTTAGCATATTCTCCTACTGTCATTCCATATCTTTGCACTATAGGATACATTCCAACAAATGAACTAAAATCAGTGTTAAGTAAATTACCTTGTACTTCTCCACCAATTGGATTAGGTCTATCAAATACAACAAATGTTTTATCATTTTCAGCACATGCTTCCATTGCATAAGCTAGAGTATTTATATATGTGTAAAATCTAGCTCCTACATCTTGCATATCATAAGCTAGTATGTCAACGTTTTCAAGCATTTCTGGAGTTGGTTTTTTAGTTGATCCATATAAGCTATGAACTGGAACTCCAGTAACCTCGTCAACTTCATTTCCTACATTATCTCCTGCTTGTGCGTTACCTCTAATTCCATGTTCAGCGGCAAATAAGGTTGTTAAATTAGTCTTTTCATATAATACATCTATAGAACTTTTAAAATTACTATCCATACCAGATGGATTTGTTATTAGCCCTACCTTTTTCCCTTCAAAAATTGTTAAATTTTTTTCTAAATTGTCGATACCTAATTTTACTTGAGCATTACTACTTGCATTTACAGTTTTTATATCTTTAATCTGAAATAATACTGAAGAAATTAAAAATCCACATGTAATTATTCCAATTTTTCTTTTTAACTTTAAATTCATGAAATTATCCCCCTATTTTATAACTATTTCTTAATAGATTAATAAGAAATATATACTAATTTTTTCATTTAAAAGTTTAAATAGTCATACAGTATAATAGAAACTTTAGTGCATCATAGTATAAATGATCAGGATAAAACTACCTAATCAACTTATCTTACGTATAGTTATTTTTATATTTTAATTCATTACAAATCTTTATTTCACATTATTCCCTCCATTCTTTTTAAAAGGTACACCTTTGTTTTTTATTAAATTTAAATATAGTTTATATTTAGTAATATATTCATATTTATAACAAATTATTAATTTTTCCTTATTTCATTTACCTATTTCAGGAATTTTCTTCGATAATAGTTATAGATAAATTACTTTAACTTTTTATTATAAAAAAATCTCAAGTACATATAATACTTGAGATTTTCATGTCTATTGTAGCTCAAAAGCTCCTGTATAAAGTTGATAGTATTTTCCCTTTTTCTCAATTAAATCATCATGGCTTCCACGTTCTATAATTCTACCTTGCTCTAGAACCATAATTACGTCTGAATTTTTAACTGTAGATCAACATCATTTAAAAATAATTTTATTTATATCGTATAGATTATCATTAGTTCTAAATTCTGTAGGCGACACTCCAAGGCTCTTCTTAAAAACTTTACTAAAATAATTCCCACAGGAAAATCCTACATTTTGCGAAATTTCTTCTACGGTCATATCCTTGGCAAATAATAAAAGCTTAGCTGCTGCTTGTATCCTTACCTTTAATAAATAATTTCCTGGAGTTAACCCAACCTCTTTCGAAAACTCTCTACATAAATAATATTTTGATACTCCTACTTTTTCGCATATTTCTTCAAGTCCAATTAATTTATCATAGTTATTATCAATATATTCCTTACTTTTACTTACTTTTGGATTTAAACTTAACTTCTTCTGACTATGGTTATAATAATCTAATAACTCCATAATTAATCCGTAAGCATAATTAGAACATTTATATACACTATCTATTTCATCAAATAAAGCTGCTTCGTAAACCTTCCACATTTGTTTTAAGAATTTTGAGTCTTCTTCTATATGTATTACATTTCCCTTAATATAATTTATATTATGAAAAAATGCCATTGCTTCTTTTGAAAACTCTATATAAAGAATTTCTAAATAATTTGAGCTTTTAGGAAGACAATAACAATGCTCTCCTGGTACATTAACTAAAAAACAATCTCCCTTTTCTAAAGAATAGGTTTTATCCTTTATTTCAATTTCCCCTCTTCCTGAAATAGTGTATTGAAGTAAACAATAATCTCCACTTCGCTTTCTCCCATCCCATATATAATTATGGTCAGTTATCTTTTCCCAACCTATTCCTCTAACCATAATTAGTGGAACATTAGATATAAATTTAAATCCTATTGATTTTGGAACTATTTCTCTAAGCAATATTTTACCCTCCCATAGCCTTTTTTACTCTTGTTTATACCACTACTCTCTATATATTATTAAATCATAGATAATTTTTTATGAAAAGAGGTTATATGTCATGGCAATATTTTATAGCGATAGTAAAAAAATTTTCCACCTTCAAGGTAAAAATACAAGTTATGTACTTGGAGTAATTAATGATGGATATTTAGTGAATTTATATTGGGGTGCTAAGGTTAAAGAATATAATATAAGCAATCCTATAGTTTTTGTAGATAGAGGATTTTCACCAAACCCAACTCCTTTTGATAGAACATTTTCCTTAGATACCATTCCTCAGGAATATCCATCCTATGGTAATGGTGATTTTAGAACTCCTGCTTTTCAAGTACAATTAGAAAATGGCTCTACTGTAATGGACTTACGTTACAAATCACATAAAATTTATAAAGGAAAGTCAAGCCTTAATGGACTACCAAGTACTTATCCGCTAAGTGAAGATGAATGTGAAACTTTAGAAATAACCCTTGTTGATGAGTTAACTAACCTAAATGTAGTATTAATTTACTCAGTATTTAATGATTTTAATGTTATAACAAGATCTGTTAAGTTTATAAATAAAGGTAAAGAAAATTTAAAACTTTTAAAAGCATTAAGTGCAAGCATAGATTTCCGTGATGATGAATTTGAGCTTATTACTCTTTATGGCTCTCATGCTAATGAAAAAAATATTGCAAGAAGAAAAATTGTATCTGGTACACAAAAGGTTGAAAGCTTAAGAGGTTCAAGTAGTGCTCAGCAAGCTCCTTTTTTAGCTCTTGTCAGAAAAGATACTAACGAAGATAGAGGTGAAGTATTCTCATTTAACTTTGTTTATAGTGGAAACTTTACTGCTGAAGTTATGCTTGCTCCTTATTACACCACAAGAGTCGGAATGGGAATAAATCCTTATAACTTTAACTGGTTATTAAAAGAAAATGATGAATTTCAAACACCAGAAGTAGTTATGACTTATTCTTCTAATGGACTTTTAGAAATGTCTAAGACTTACCATGATTTCTATCCAACAAGACTTTGCAGAGGAAAATTTAAAGATAAAGAAAGACCTATTCTTATAAATAACTGGGAAGCTACTTACTTTGACTTTAACGAAGAAAAAATTAAAAATATTGCTTCAATTGGAAAAGAGCTTGGAATAGAATTATTTGTTTTAGATGATGGTTGGTTTAAGGGAAGAAATTCAGATCTTACTTCTCTTGGTGATTGGATTGTAGATAAAGAAAAACTTCCAAATGGACTTAACTCTTTAGCTAAGTATGTAAATGACTTAGGAATGGAATTTGGTTTATGGTTTGAACCTGAAATGATTTCTGAAGATAGTGATTTATATAGAAGTCATCCAGACTGGTATATTCATGTTCCTAATAGAACACCTACAATTAGTAGAAATCAATTAGTTTTAGATTTATCTAGAAAAGAAATTTGTGATTATTTAATTGAAACAGTAAGCGAAATTTTATCTAATGCAAATATTACTTATGTTAAATGGGATATGAATAGAAATATAACTGATATATGGTCACCTTCTCTTCCTTATGATAGACAAGGCGAAATTTCTCACAGATATATTCTAGGGCTTTATTATATTATGGAAAAAATAACTTCAACTTTTCCAAATATTCTTTTTGAAAGCTGCTCAGGTGGTGGTGGAAGGTTTGATGCAGGTATTCTTTATTACATGCCTCAAACTTGGACTAGTGATAATACAGATGCTATTTGCAGACTTAAAATTCAATATGGAACTAGCTTAGTTTATCCTCCAATAACTATGGGTTCTCACCTTTCAGCTTCACCTAACCATCAAGTTGGAAGAGTTACTCCTCTTGAAACTAGAGGCCATGTTGCAATGTCAGGTAACTTTGGATATGAATTAGATTTAACAAAGCTAACTGAAGAAGAAAAGAATATAATTAAAAGTCAAGTTTCACTTTACAAAGAAATTAGACAAGTAATTCAATTCGGAGATTTTTATAGAATACTTTCACCATTTGAATGCAATGAAGCTGCATGGAATTTTGTATCTAAAGATAAAAAAGAAATGGTTGGAATGTATTTTAAAATCCTTTCAGAACCAGGTGCAAAAATTAGAACTTTAAAATTTAAAGGATTAGATGAAAATGCTAAATATCAGAACCTAGAAACTAAAGATATTTTTGGTGGAGATGAGCTTATGAATGTTGGTTTAAGCATACCAATGGAAAAAGGAGACTTTGAAAGTATACTTTGGAGATTTAAAAGAGTTTAAGTTATATAAAAATACTGTTTAATATAAACTATCAATTTTAATATAAATTTAATTTAATAAAAAGCAGCCAATATAAATGAACTTCATAGTAAAACCTTAGTTCTTTTACTCTAACAATTAGATAGTTCAAAGTACTGGCTGCTTTTTAAATGTTTTACTTTATTCTTCTTCTCTTTAAATTTAAAGGTAACCTAATTTTATAGTAAATATTACTCAAAGTTATTTCCCAGAAAATACCATAACATTTTCTAGTGACCTTTCTTTTTTTCTTTCTTCTTTTGTTGTCTTTTTTGAAATTTTATTCTTTCTTCAATTTCTCTTTTTTCTTTTGACAAAAGCTTCTTTTCACTTTTTTTATTTTCATAATCAAGTTTAAGGGCTTGTTGACATTTTGTACCTAGTCCCTTTTCTTTAGTTGATTTTTTGATTTCTCTTTGCATTCTTTTAGGATTAATCTTTAATTGTGACTTTTCATCTAATATCATATCTTTACTAAATTTAAGCTTAAAGTAATTTTTTAAGATAAACCCATAAACTTCATAATCCTTAGGTTCCTGTCCAAAAACTACTCTACATACTTGAATTTTACCATTTTCTATCCTTTCAAAAACACCTATCCAAAAAGGATTATCAAAAAATACTGTTAACTTTATCATTTTTCTCCTCCTGTTTAAAGCCTAATTAGAGAAGGGACAACCCCAGGAGGGCAGGTTACTGACGAATTTATTCGCATCCGGACTACCAACCGAATAGTGTTTTTATCTCAAAGCTATTTATTTCAGCAATATTATATCACTAATAAAAATTGTTGAAAATATATTTCTCTATCTATTATTTTTATCTCTATACTAAACTAATAAATTAGAAACTAAATCTTCATTAATCTCTATATCGAATTAATATTATAAAAAACTATTTATTCTTTTTCATTCTTATATTATTAGAAATAACTGTTGTAACCCCTGCTACACAACCTCCTATTCCCCATGCTCGTCCTTTTAATACTCCTACTATACCAATAGCAACAAGTCCTACTCCAAGTGATTTTCCAATAGTTCCTTCTACCCTCGCTATTTTTTCTGATGGATTTGTAAGTTTCTGCATTGTAGCATTAGATTTCTGTAAAGTTTCTCTTGATAATGTTTTTCTTGCTTCTATTAGCTTTTCATTATATTTTTTCATAATATATCCTATCTTTAATTCAATTATTTCTAATCAACTTCCATATTATTTATTTTATTTGCTAACTCTAAGATCTCCAAAGCTATAGAGCTTAAAATAATTAAAACAAATATAATTTGTTATTTGTAAGTCCATTTATAAACCTTTATCTTCTTTCCTTTAGCCTAATTTTACTTATTGCTTCAATACTAATTCTTATGAACTTAATAACTAAAAATTATATATGGACTTGTGAAAAATGTGGTGAATTTTTTGAAATTAACTTAAAAGAAAATATTAAGCGATATAATTTTCAGACAATAATCTCCAAATTTATAGTAAATTCATTGTAAAAATGATACAATATAAATGGTATTTTTTGTTCTTTATAAATTAAATTTAAAATTATATTAACTTTAATTTATATTCTAAAATAACACTAATAATGGGGGTATATTATGAGGATTAAAGGTATTAAAATTAAAAGTATTAAAGTAAAGATGCTATTGCTATTACTTCCTGTAGTTATAGTTTCAATGCTTACATTAGGCTTTACCAGTTATTTAAGCTCAAAAAAGATAATAAGTAACGAGCTTGAAATAAATATGAATAGTGAGCTAGACAAAAAGTCACAGGAAATTGAGAAAAGTTTAGAAAGACATAAAAAAATATCTGAAGGCTTAGCTAAAGTAGTTCAATCTTCCTATTCATCTTTAACTAAGGACAATTCTGCAAACATATTAAAAGGTTTAATCGAAACTAATGATGAAACCTTTGGTGCAGGGATTTGGTTTGAACCATTTAAATACAATAAAGACATTGAGTTCTTTGGCCCTTATGCTTATAAAGATGAAGGTAAAGCCACTTATTCAGATCAATATAATAATACCAATTACACATCAGGCGATTGGTATCAATTAGGCAAAAATACAAATAAAAGTGTTGAATGGTCATCACCTTATTATGATGATTTTTTAAAAATTTCCATGGTAACGTGTACGACTCCATTTTATGATTCAAATAATAATTTTATTGGAGTTACTACAGCTGATATAAATTTATCTACTTTACAACATAATATTAAAAATATGAAAGTAGGTACTAATGGTAGAGCATTTTTAATAGATAAAAATGGATTATATATTGCAGATGAAGATTTATCTAAAGTAATGAAAAATAATATAAAGGATGATAAAAACTCTACACTTGCATCTTTAGGTGAAAAGATACTATCTGATAAAAATGGACAAGGAACATTTGAAGATGATTATGGAGTTGAAAAAGTATACTATAAAACTATAGCAGATACTGATTGGATCATTTCTATATGTATTCCTGAGAATGAGGTTTATTCACAAGTTAATTCACTTATGTATAAAATTGGATTTATAATATTAATTTCAATTTTAATAGTAGTAGCATGTATAGTATTATTTACAAATTACATAGGAAAGAATATAAAAAAAGTTAATAATTTTGCTATGAAGATGGCAAATGGAGATTTAACAGAACAGCTAGAAGTAAATAGTAGTGATGAATTTGGTGAAATGAGTAATCATTTAAATAAAATGACTAAAAATATTCATTCTATCATAGAAGGAATAATGGAAAATTCTGAGAACATAAGTGCATCTGCTGAAGAACTTTCAGCAACAGTTGAAGAACTGTCTGCTAAAACTATAACAATTAATGAAGCTGTAAATACTATTGCAAGTGGTATGCAAGAATCTAGTGCCGTTACTGAAGAAATAAGTGCATCTATTGAGGAAGTAGATTCAAGTATAAATGTTCTATCTTCAAAGGCTATGGATGGAAGCAATAATGCAAGTAAAGCTAAAGAAAGAGCAAGCAAGGCACAAGACAATAGCAAAGTTGTAAAGCAAATAGCTAAAGATTTATATATTCAAAAAGAAGCCAATATGAAAAATGTTATAGATGAAAGTTCAGTAATAGATACTATTAGAGTTATGGCAGATACTATATCATCAATAGCAGATCAAACAAATTTACTTGCACTTAATGCAGCTATTGAAGCTGCAAGAGCAGGAGAACAAGGACGTGGTTTTTCAGTAGTTGCAGATGAAGTAAGAAAACTTGCTGAACAATCTTCTTCAGCTGTAGTAGAAATACAAAACACTATAGAATCAGTAAAACAAGTATTTAATAAAAGTATAGATACTGGTAGTGATATACTAAAGTTTATTGATGTAGACATAATGAAAAATTATGATGAATTTGAAGAAACAGGTAAGAAATATCATTCTGATTCTGATTTTGTAAGTAATATGTCTGAAGAAATAGCTGCTATGTCTGAAGAAATTACTGCTACAGTAGGACAAGTAACTGAAGCAATTCAAAATATGGCTGAATCTTCACAAGAGTCTAGTGAACAAGCAGAATCCATAAAGGAGAATATGCACGAAACTACAAAAGCTATAGAGCAAGTGGCTCAAACAGCACAAAGTCAAGCTGAACTTGCACAAAAATTAACTGAAATGATACAACAATTTAAAATATAAACTATAAAGAGGAACAAAAATTTTGTTCCTCTTTTAATTTAATAAACTCTACTTAGTCTATAATTTTTAAATTCTTACCCATAATAATAAATCTATGCTCATAGCTTTCAATATAAGACTTAACTTTTAACTCTTCATACATTTTGCATAACTCATTAAATGCATTATCTACAGTAAATCCTGGGAACTCCCATTGAATAATTTTCGCAAAATACACAACTGCCCCTACGTCGTAAAAATGCAAATATGGAAAATATTCATTTTTATATAATACTTGAAATTTATTTATATTAAATTCATTTAAGGCATAATCTAAATTCCAGCATTTATATTGAGGTAAAAAGTCTTTTATAAGCCTTTTTGAAAGTATTTCATTATTACTTCCACCTACTTGTTGGGTAATAAATATTCCATTAGGCTTTAATATTCTTTTTACTTCTTTTATGCTATAGGACTCATGCCTATTTATAACTATATCAAAGGTATTATCTTCAAATGGTAAGTTATCATCATCAATAACCTCTTTCACTGTGATTCCTAATGGTTCTAATTTTTCCTTACATAAATCTATATTAGGTTTCCAAGATTCTGTTATTGATGTGTTTTTATATGGGTGCTTTAATGATAATAAGAATTCTCCTCCACCTGTCCCCATATCTAATAAGTTATAATGAGGTTTTAAATAACCTTGTAATATCTCTTTATAATCCCAAGGTAATTTCCCCTCTTCCCATCTATTATCTAAATAAGAAAAATCCCATCCCTTAAAGCTCTTTTCTTCATCTATCTTCCATTGCTCTTTTAATTTATCATAATTCATAACTAATCCTCTTTTCATATTATTAAAATTCTACTTTTTAAATTCTATATGAAAATCGATGCAGTTAACTGATAGTAAATTAAATATTCTCGATACAATCTACTATCAGATTATACTAACTGCATCGAGTAGTTACTTCGAATTATTTTCACTTTTAATACCCTCCTACTTTAATATTTCTTCTATTGAAATGTTTTTAGGTTCAAAATCAAACTTTCCAATTTCTATATTAGGCTTAATTTTTCCATGAAAATCACTTCCACAAGTTATTATCATATTATTATTTATAGCTTTATTATAAAAATACTCAACTTGATCTTTTGTATGATAACTACTATAAACTTCTATGCCGTCTATTCCTTCTTCTATTAATTCATCTATTAAATCTAAATTATCTTTTAGATTATTTCCTGGATGCGCTATTACTGCTTGACCACCACTTCTATGAATTAAATTAATTGCTTCTTTTAAGCTTATAAATTCCATTGGAATGTAAGCTGGTTTTCCTTGTGCAAAATAATCCCAATAAAAATTTACATAAGGCATATCACTTCTATATCCACCATCTTGATATGGCTTTAGTATAGGAGATTTTCTATTTTCATCGTCTTCTAAAAATATTTCTGCAATCAACTCTCCTGTAACTACTCCATTCTCTGATCTTTTAAGTACCTCATCCTCACTAAGGTTTAATCCTGTATATTCTTTTATCTTTTTTATTTTTTCCTTTGAAGCTGCTATTTCTTGATTAAATATACTTTCTTCAAGTTCATAAAAATCTTTTTCTTTGTAATCTATATTATATCCAAGTAAATGTAAATCTATATTATTAAAGGTACAATCTATTTCTATGCCTGGTATTACCTTTATATTTTTTCCCTTGCTATAATTTAAAGCTCTTTCTATTGCCTTAACAGAATTATGATCACTTATAGAAATAATTTCAACATTATTTCTAATTGCTCTATCAATAACTTCTTCAGGAATAAACTCTCCATCACTAAAGCATGTATGCATATGCAAATCTATTTTGCTCATTTCTACCTCCTAAAATTTAATAAATTAATCAGTATATTTATAATAATATATTACATCATTTAAATAATATATAATTTTCAAATATAGAAAATTTTCCTCTCTATTTTTAAATAATCTATAAATATGACTAACATAAAAGAATGCCTTTCCTCATGTTCCCATAAGAAATGAATAAAAATCAAAATTTTTAGATGGATACATTATTCTATGCGTATAGAAATTTCGAAAAGTAATTGACTTGATGAATCGGTACACAATTCGTCAATAAATGCAATCTCATAAAAAGGATCAATTAATTTAAGACTGTTTTTTATTGCATAATCATATATCTTCTTATAATAGTGGCTAGCACTTTCATATCCTCCTTTATGATACGTAATAAGGTATCGTCCAGCTTGTTTTTTAATTAATTTACTATTCACACTTTTATTAAAAGCTTTTACAAATAACTGAAAATATTGTTGTGTCAATTGTTTATCTATTTCACTTACACTTGTCATAGAACCAACTTCGTATGATGTTTGGATTCCATTGGATTTACAATAATCAAATAAATTTGTAATTTCCTTTGACAACTTAGCGGTATCAATAAATTGCATTTTAGAATTAACAACTAGGTATTCAGAATCAAACTCTTTTATAAAAATATCTGAATTGTTAATACTACTGCTTTTCTCTATCTTTTCAATTTTATAAGTAATAGCTTTTTTAATCCCATTCAAATATTTAATTTTGTTTTCAACTTCATTTAACTGAAGTTTCAATAAATCAATTAAATTATAAGGAGTTTTATTGTTAATGTAATTTTTTATATCTTTTAAAGAAACATCTAGTTCCTTTAATATGCTGATGACATAAAAACTTTCTATTTGATCAGTTGAATAATATCTATAACCATTATCTCCCTTTTTCAAAGGTGATAAAATTTTTAGTTTATCATAATGGAATAAAGTATCTTTAGAAACGTTGCATAGTTTTGCAAATTCTCCCGTAGTTAATAGAATTTTATTATTTAAAATCATATAAATCACCTCTTGACTATGGTGTAGCACTATACTTTAAAATTATAGCATAGGATAAAAAACAAATAAACAAGGCTAATTTAAAACTAAAATATTAATTATTTAGATGAGGTGCTAACATGATTAGAAAATTAAAAAAAAGTGATGATTTAGAAAAGGTTTGTGGATTAATATATGATACAGATGTAGGGATATTTAAAATGCTTTTTGGTGAAAGAGAAGAAGCTATTTCTATTATTATGAAGTTAATTGAGAGAGAAAATAATTCTTTTTCTTACAAGCATATATTCTGCTATATAGATGAAGAAATTAGAGGAATTCTAATTGGATATAATGCTAAGGATATTGATGAAAAAGAAGAAATGGCAGAACTTAAACAGATTTTACCAAGGTACGTACTGTTTAAACTCTTATTTAAGAGCTTAATTTTAAAACCAGTTATAGAAAAAGAAGAAATTATTGAATTATATATTCAAAATATATGTGTCGAAGAAAGTTATAGAGGAAAATCCATTGGAAATAAACTTATAGATTACTATTTTGAATATGCTAAAGAATTAAATCATCAAGCAGTTTTTCTAGATGTTTCCTGGGATAACTACAGAGCAAAAAAACTATATGAAGAAAAAGGATTTCTTAAAATGAGCTCAAAAAAAATCAAATTTATTAATGAAGGAATATACCGAATGAAGACATATTTATAGAATTAATATACTGCTGTTTTTCAAAATGTTCATTACTAATTTAGACAAATTAAGTAATAATTCACTTGATATCTAAATTCGATAAGATATGTATAAACAGAAATATAAAATTAAGTTAGGATATTTTACCTGGTTACGCCTGATTGGAAAAATTCCAATCAGGTCTTTTTGTACCTCTTTCATTAAAATCCTCTTATCTACTTAAATTACTCTTGTATTTTATAATCAGTAATTCCTATAAAGTTTCTTCCCTGTGCTCCTATAGTCCCATCAACATCAATATCCATTGGAATTACCTTTTGTGATCCATCAAAATATTCTACTAATGCAAAGCATACTATTGGTAAAGTAAAATCTCCATCTTCCTCACTACTATATTCAGCATAAATATCTCTTGAATTAGGTATTATTTGAATTATCTTATAATCTTCCATATGACCTTTGCCCTTTCTATAAAATTTCCTTATCTTTATATTTAAGTATTAATTGTACTATATGTAAATCAATTATATCATAAACATATTTTTATAGTTTATTTTAAATTTAGGCTCTATTAAACACTTTCCTCTAACATAGGCTAATTTATAAATTTTGTAAATTTTTAAACTCTTCAAATTTCTTAGCTAAATATGGTTGAATTAAAGGATATGTTAAATTTTCTGGTATTTTATCAAAAAGCTTTATTTCAACTATTTCATAATTAGGTAACTCACCAAATTCATATACTTCTGCATAATTTAAACTTCCAAAAGATTCGTCTTTATTGGTTTCAACAGAATATGTACAAATAGGAGTTATACTAAAACTTTTTGCACCAGTTTCCTCTACTAGTTCCCTTGAAGCTGCATTAGTAATACTTTCATTTTCTTCTCTATGTCCACCAGGCATTTCCCATGTTTGTCTATCTTTATGTCTTACATATACTAATTTCCCTTTATATTTTGTAACAATAACTGCAAACTTTAATTTACTATCATCTATTGTATTTAAATCATAAAAATTTACTTTTATCATAACTTCCTCCCATTATTCTAGTTATTACTTTCTAATATTATTCTTTTGTTTCAATTATATGTTCTACACAGCTTGGTAAATCCATAATTTTTTCTTTTATAAATAAAGGATATATATATAAATCCTTTATTTTTTCTAATGATACCCAAGTAAACATAAGGTCATGCTGTCCATTTTCATTAGTAATAAATTCATTACCTTTTTTAAATATACTTTCATCTTTAATATCAAGTAAATAATATAACCCTATTTCATGAAATCTATCTTCACTCTGCTCTTCAACAAATAAATTTTCAACTACCCACAGCAATCTATTTATTTTAGTTTCTATTTTTACCTCTTCTTTAATCTCCCTAATTATGGCGCTTTCACTAGTTTCATGCATTCTCACTCTACCACCAGGAATATAATAATAAGGTGAGTTATCATCCTTCATTATAAGCAGTTTATTATCATGAATTAATATACCTGCAACCCTATAGTTAAAGCGTCCAACTTCTGTTTTAAATGTAATATCCACTAATCTACCTCCTAACAAAGTTATTAATATACTATATAGCTTTAAAATATTTTCTTATTAAAAATTACTTTATAATTTAATCCAATAACGTTGTATTAATATATCGTTTTCTAATACTTCATTTTCAAGTACAGCACCATTTTTTATCATTGTTTTTGCTGAAGCCACATTGCTACTTTTACATGTAATTAAAACCTTGTCCATTCCCGTTTCTCTACATATATCAAGAGCTAATTTTAACATTTCTGTTGCATATCCCTTTTTTCTTTCTGTTGGACGAATTCCATATCCAATATTGCCTCCATAATTATATAAATAATCATTTAAACTATATCTAATATCTATAGCTCCTAAGATTCTTTTACTTTTATTATTGACAAGAAAAAATATATCTGATGGAACTCTATCATCTTGCAAATTAACTCCTAATGAGTTATTTTTAGCATTTTTAAGATATTCATTGTAATTAGTAGCTTCACCCTTAAGTGCAAATGGTGTTATTCTCTCCTTTACATTTTCTATTTCTGTAATAATATCTTGCCATTCTTCTCTAAACTCTTCTGATGGAAATACTAATTTTAAGTTATTCATTTTTACTCCTCCTTAAATCTATGTATTACAATAATTAATTTATGTATTATATAATAACTTTTAAAGTTTATCCTTAATATGCTTTTTTCATAATGTACATACATTCATATTTATCCATTGGATTATTAATTTTTACAATATGAATATCACATTTATTTATATACATTAATTATACCTAAATATCTATAATATAAAATTAAAAATACCAATTATTATATATTTTTACTGCTTCACTATGATAAATTTATCTATTACGGACCTTAATTAACAATTATAAATTTATAGCCTTTTATTTTATATATAGTATATAATTTTAATATACATTAATTAATATTTGTATTATATTATGTAGTAAAACAACTATTATTAATTGAAATAGGTAATAGGGAGGAAACCTTATTGATTAAGACAATAATAACTGCCTTTGTTTCATTTGCTAGTACAAATATTGATGATATATTTTTACTTATGCTGTTTTTCTCTGAAATAAATAATGGTATGAAAAAACAACATATTGTTATTGGACAGTATTTAGGCATTGGACTTTTAACTATAATAAGCATTATAGGTGCTTTAGGTATATCAATAATTCCAAGTGAATATATTGGATTACTTGGATTAGTTCCTATATATTTAGGAATAAAAGCTTATGTTGATCATAAAAGGGAAGGCAATAATAATGAAGATATAGTTCAGCAAAAGCTTCAAAATGGTGAGAATAAGAAAATTGGAGAAGCAACTGATGTACAAGAAAAACCTACACTGAAATTTTTAAAGAATTTTATTAATCCAAGTGTTATAAAAGTATTCAGTTTCACATTAGCTAATGGTGCTGATAATATCGGAATTTATATACCTCTTTTTACAAGTATGAATTTAGTTGATATTGTGATAACAGTGATAATGTTTATGCTTCTAATAGCACTCTGGTGTTTTTTGGGTATAAAATTATCAGAACACCCTTTTGTGCAAAAAAATATTGAGAAATATAAGAATATTTTTGTTCCAATAATATTTATAGGGTTAGGAATTTTCATCTTAATAGAAAATGAAACAATTGGTTTTATTTATACAAAAGTCTTTTAGATAGTTGATAATTTTCTTATTAACAATATTATCAATTAGATAGTAAAAGAAAGAACATACTATATATACATAGTATGTTCCTTTGCTTATTTTTTGACATTTCTTAAAAATTAGGTTTTGGTAATTTAAAAGCCTCTTTTAAGTAATTTTCTAATAAATCTATTTTAGAATTATTTATTAGGCATTAATTCTTTACCAAAAATTTGAATTTGACTTAATGCTGGGAAAGGTGATGGGTCATCAGCTTTTATTAAATCGCTAAATGTTAACCATTCTATTTCCTTCTCTGGGAAAGTTATAACATGAGCTTTATCACTTTTTTCTAAATCACATGTTAATTCTGAGTTATCTGAGAATCTAAAAGTAACCTTTACCCACCAATTATCGTGAGGAAAATCTGATCTTGTGTATAAAACAATTTTATCAGTTACTATAGTTCTACCAAAGTCTAGCTTAAAACAAGCATCATCTCGCATTCCTATTCCCCATGATTCATAAGGCCATTTTCCATGATCATGATTCTCGCAATTTCCATTTATCGCATTTCTAGCTGCAAAAACGGCTTCGCCTCTAGTTTCTATATTAGCTGATGCATGTGGGTATACACCAGTGATTCCTTGCTGATCCATTTTGTTAAGCGCTAAATTTTTATAACATTCAATTTCGTCTTTTCTAGCAACTCTTACTGATAATAAATGTTTCTCTCCATAGAATACTTTCGGTGAATAGCTTACTCTTTTTTCTTCAAATGGAATTTCATAAGTTATTTTATTTTCTGTTACATAAACAAATGACTCTCCCATTGCATCATCAATTTCTGCTACAAGATAAATCCCGGTTTCTGATGTTTCTATTTGGATTTTATCTCCATTCTTATATTCTTCTTTAAATACAAGCCTAACTTCATCATATTCTGATATTTCAGCTTTAACATTTCCTTCGTTATCTAATATTTTTAATGTTAATTTAACCATAATATCTCCTAAATTTAAAATATATTAACCTAAAAGATTTTCAATATATTCTTTTATTTCATCATTTTTGCAGTTAGCAAAGAAGTGTTCTTTAAACTTAGCTCCACTTACAGCACCTTTTAACAACTCTTGGTCTATGTTCTTTAAAATTGTTAACATATCTGTATGTGTAACTTTCTTAACTTCATCTAGTATTTTCTTATTTCTTTGTTCTGGAATAACTCTATCTCTTGGATATCCTTGTCCGCTTTCTCCTTGGAATAATTTCTCAAATATATATTCAAGGTTTAATTCTGCTCCCCATCCAAATCCTTTTGCAAAAGGTAATGCTATTGCATTTCCATCGTTAATTTGTGCAAACATATATGCATCTGATGGATCTACAACGTGTCCGCATAATACTCCTGGGAAAGAATTGCAAGCAAGCATTGCTCCTTCTCCAGTTCCACAACCTGTAATTACATAATCTGCTGCTCCAGAGTTTAGTAATATAGCTGTTAAAATACCATTTTGAACATATGTTAATTGTGCTTCGTCTTCTGCACTATACATCCCATAGTTAAAAACTTCATGACCTTTTGGTTCTACTACTTTTTTTAAAGCTGCATATATCATTGAATTTTTTGCCGCTTGGCTATTTTCATTTATTAAAGCAATTTTCATTGTTCTCTCTCCTTTTTCATTTATTATATCCCTCCGGGCATAATATTTTCCATTTAATGAAACTTTAACACACTAGGGGAGGCTATTTTACAATATTATTTTGGTTGTTTTCCGATGTATGCTAATATACCACCATCTACATATAAAATATGTCCATTAACAAAATCTGAAGCATCAGAAGCTAAGAATACAGCTGGACCGCTAAGATCTTCTGGTGTTCCCCAACGTGCTGCTGGAGTTTTAGCTATAATAAACTCATTAAATGGATGTCCGTCTGTTCTAAGTGGCTCAGTTTGTGGTGTAGCGATATATCCTGGTCCAATACCATTACATTGAATGTTATATTCACCATACTCAGATGCTATATTCTTTGTTAACATCTTAAGTCCACCCTTTGCTGATGCATAAGCTGCAACTGTTTCTCTACCAAGTTCACTCATCATGGAGCAGATGTTTATTATTTTTCCATGACCTTTTTTAATCATTCCTGGTATTACTGCCTTAGATACTATAAATGGTGCATTTAAATCTACATCTATTACCTTACGGAAGTCTTCTGCTTTCATTTCAAGCATTGGAATTCTTTTTATTATTCCTGCATTATTTACAAGTATATCAATTACTCCAACTTCCTCTTCTATTTGCTTAACCATTTCATTTACTCTTTGTTCATCTGTAACATCACATACATATCCATGTGCTTTTATTCCATGCTCTGCATAAGCTGCAATTCCTTTGTCAACAAATTCTTGACTAATATCATTAAATACAACTGTTGCTCCTGCTTCCCCATATGCTTTTGCTATTGAAAATCCTATTCCATAAGATGCTCCTGTTACTAAAGCAACTTTTCCTTCTAATGAAAAATTCTTCATAATATCCATAATAAATTCCTCCTAATTTTAACTTTTATATTTTAATAGTAATATTTATCTTAATTCAGTCATTTTAACAGCATCCATATCATCAAAGTCTTTGTTTTATCCAACCATACCCCTTTACAAGTATATCAATTACTCCAACTTCCTCTTCTATTTGCTTAACCATTTCATTTACTCTTTGTTCATCTGTAACATCACATACATATCCATGTGCTTTTATTCCATGCTCTGCATAAGCTGCAATTCCTTTGTCAACAAATTCTTGACTAATATCATTAAATACAACTGTTGCTCCTGCTTCCCCATATGATTTTGCTATTGGAAATCCTATTCCATAAGATGCTCCTGTTACTAAAGCTACCTTTCCTTCTAATGAAAAATTCTTCATACTATCCATGATAAATTCCTCCTAATTTTAACTTTTATATTTTAATAGTAGTATTTATCTTAATTCAGTCATTTTAACAGCATCCATATCATCAAAGTCTTGGTTTTCTCCAACCATACCCCAAATGAAAGTATAAGCTCTTGTTCCGGAACCTGAATGTATTGACCAACTTGGTGATATTACTGCTTCTTCATTTCTCATAACAATATGTCTTGTTTCTGTAGGTTCACCCATATAGTGCATTACAACGCTGTCATCTTTCATTTCAAAATATAAGTAAACTTCCATTCTTCTGTCATGTGTATGACATGGCATTGTATTCCAAACACTTCCTGGTTTTAATTGAGTCATTCCCATTACTAGTTGACAGCTTTCTACTTGTCCTGGAAGTATATATTTTCTTATTACACGATGATTAGATGATTCTAATGATCCTAGCTCTACAGTTACACAATCTTCTGGTTTAATAAGTACTGTTGGATATTTTGTATGAGCTGGTGCACTATTAAAATAGAATTTTGCTGGATTATTTTCATCTTCACTAGCAAATTCAATATTTTCAGTTCCCATTCCAATATACATTCCATCTTTATAATCTAATGTATACTTTTCTCCATCTAATGTAATAGTACCTTTTCCACCTATATTTATTACTCCAAGCTCTCTTCTTTCTAAGAAGTATTTAGCTCTAAGTTCATCACCTGCTTCTAATGTAAGAGGTTTAACTGGCACTGCTGCACCTATAATTATTCTATCGATGTGGCTATATACCATTTTTACTTCATTTGTAACAAATAAGTTTTGAATTAAAAATTCCTCTCTTAATTGATCAGTAGTATAATGCTTCACATCTTTTGGTGATGCTGCTGTTCTTAATTCCATCTCAAAATCTCCTCCTTCATATCTTATGATACTAGTTTAACATTTTAAATTTTCTATTTCTTGTGTTATTATGTCATAAATATTGCAAATATTGAACTTAAAGCTTATAATTAGGATAAACTGTGAAAGAGGGTGTTATTGTGAATGAATTTAACTCATGTGAAGCTGCAATAAAAAGTGCTTTAGAAAACAAATACTTTTCGATAGCTCACTTGTATAAAGAAGAAAAATCAATGGCTATGCATATACATGATTCCTATGAAATTTATTATTCAATAACAGGCGGAAAACAATTTCTTATTGGCAATAAATTTTATGATATTAAGCCTGGTGACTTATTTGTAATAAATCAATTTGAAAGTCATTACATATCTAAATTAGATAAGATAGTTCATGAAAGAATTGTTCTTTCAATTGATCCTGAATTTTTAAAATCTTCTTCTAGCAAAAAAACTGACTTAAACTATTGTTTTTCTAATCGTAATAAAGATTTTAGTCATAGAATTTCTTTAAATAAGGAACAACAAGGTCGTTTTATATATTTTATTAATAAAATAATTGCATCTGAAGGCTTTGGAAGTGATATAATTGAATATTCAACATTTTTAGAATTGATGATTTTTTTAAATAAGGTTTATATTAGTAATGAGCGTTCTATCTCTGAAGAATATTCTTATAAATATAATCAGCAAGTAGATGAAATAATAGAGTACATAAATACCAACATAACTGAACCTATTACAATTGAACATTTAGCAAGTAATTTTTATTTAAGTCCATCTTATATTTGTAGAATATTTAAAGCAGCTACAGGAACAACAATTAATAAATATATTTCTGGAAGAAGAATTTCCATTGCTAAAGCTATGCTTGCAAATGGAGAAACTGTTAATGATGTTTGTGAGAAATGTGGTTTTAATGATTATAGTAATTTTCTTAAAACCTTTAAAAAAGCAGTTGGTTTTTCTCCTAAGAAATATTCAACCTTCACTACAAGCTAACAATTACAAAATAATATAAATAAAAATAGATAAAACATAAATTATAAATAAAAGAAAAAACAGTTAAAAGATTATATAGAATTATCTTCTAGCTGTTTTTTCTTTTTAAAAATTTTATTCTTTATTGGAATATTACTCCACCTCTTTATTGTTCTCAATAATTTATAGCAAATTAAAATTATTTTATGTGTCGTTTCATTTCTATAAAAAATCCAAATCCCTGTAACATGATAAAAGGATTATATATTCTTTTATATTCTTTAAATCCAATTTTCTCATACAATCTTTTAGCGTTTTTATTTTTAGATAGTACTTCAATATAGCAATCCTCAAAATCAAGTTCATTGAATACAAAATTTATAAGTTTTGTTGCTATACCTCTTCCTCGATATTTTTTATCAGTTGTCAGATAATCAATATAAACATCCTTTTCACCTTTTACTGTTGGCTTCTCCATAATATAGTTCATTTGCTTATGCACTATATAACCCTTTCCTTTTCCTAAAAGCTTTTGGCAAATGGATTTATTGAAACAAGTATGACGTTTTATGTTATTTCCTATCCCTAAAAAACCAACAACATTATTTTCAAATAAAGCAACATAAATCATTGAGAAATCTAATGAATGCAAAAATAACTCTTGTAATATTTTTTTGTCCTTTGAAAAAGAAAGTATTTTATAAAAACCATCAACAAATAATTTAACAGCTTTAACCTTATATTCATCATCTAAATTTGATAATTTTACTATTTTAAAATTTTCTATTAATTTCACCTCACTTCAAAACAAATACTAGCAAACTCATAACATCTAAGAAATATATAATAATTGTCTCAGAATATGGCACTCTTACCAACCAAGATTACTGTAAGTGCTAGCGATTTGCTTTAATTAAATCCATATCTACATCAAATAATTCATTTATATCTATTCCATATAAAATATCACCTATATCTCCTTCTAGTTTAACCTTTTTGATACCAAAATTCTCATTTAAAATAAGTGTTGAACTTATTGAATTAATAATAGTTTTTGTAGCTGTGCTTGACCCATAAATGCCATGTTCAGCTAAAGGTACACTTTCATAGATATAGACATATGCTACTTCATCTTTAACTGATACATCTAAAATCTCTAGCTCTTTAGGTAGCGAACTTATTAATTCTTTACTTTTAGGTCCTTCTATTAATGCCTGTATAGCCTTTTGTGGAGTAGCATCTTCAATATATCTCTCTTCTCCAATAAGATATTCTGCATTAGAATCTGAAAAATATAGATTAACAACTTCTTCTTTTCCATTATTCTTAGATGAACATCCAGTAAACATTAAAAGTAAGACCATAATGGATGATAATTTCTTAAAACTAGTCACATCACTCTTCACCCTTCTAATAATTAAACTTTATTATAGCTAAGTTACATTACTTTACTTATATATTTCTTTTGTCTTTTAAATCCTATAAAGAAAATTAAGCTTTGTAAAATAAGAAAAAGCCATGGAGCTATATCGATACTCCATATAAATAAAGAATATATAATATATAAAATTCCTAAAAAATAAATCATTCCTCTGAATTCTTTTATATACGTCTCTTTATCACTAATTTTATATCCATATCTTACTCTACAAAAAATTCTTTCCGGAATAAATTTAGATAAAATTATAATCCCAATACCAAATAAACTAATTATTAGTGATATAGCTATTTCAAATAACTTCATAATACTCTCCTCTACTCTATAAACCATATATAAATCACATATAAATCACATATGATTATTATTAAAATAGTTGCTTTAATAATAATTAATAAATATAAAGAATCAAACATCCTCCCCATTTATATCCATTATATTTAATTAATGTTATAATTACCATAAAAATATACTATAATTCAATACACACTTATATAAGATTATTGAAAGAAGGGAAAGTTAAAATGAATTTTAAAAAAAGGATAATACTAACGGTTATTTTACTTATGATAATTAGTTTATTAATTGGATGCAGTAATGATATCACGAATTCTATTTATGATAACAATGCTAAAATAGCTAAATCATATGATTCTTTTGGATTAGATGATAGCAAGGAAACAATAGAATCAGGAGTATATACAGGAAAGCTTAAATTAAGTGGGTGTGGAACCATCTGGAGATATGAAAGTGATTCAGATTTTAATTTAGAAGCTCCGTGTAAATTATCAGTAAAAAGTGGAAAAGCAAAAATAGTTTTAATATCACCTGATGATACAGTTACTAATCTTGTAGAAATCTCAAATAAAGATACTACAGATGAAAACACTACCTTAACTTTACCAATAAAAAAAGGTATTAACCGTATAAAAATAGTAGGTTACGATAAAGCAGATATTAATATTGAATTAAATATAACTAAAGGTGATTTTCAATAAATATAAAGAATATTTTCAATAAATAAGTTTATAATAATACATTTAAATTTACAGTGTTAATTAATAATATTTACAAAAGCCACTAATTAAAAATATTAAAAAAACAGCAAATTAAGGGAAGTAAAAGTACTTCCCTTAATTTATATATGTATCTATAATATCATAAATCCATAAGATATTATTTTTATAGTACTAGTCATTATTTTCTAACTTCTAGACATATATTTTTGGAATACCCTGTCTGCTATTTCTGGATTAGATTGTTTTAAATCATTTAAATATACAAGAGCACTTCCCTTATATTCTTTTTCTTCTCCAAGTAAAATGACCTCATAGCAGCTTCTTAAAATATTTATTACACAATTTTCATAATGATTTTCTTTGCAACTTTTACAAGTCTTAAGTATATCTACTACCCCTTCCATTATATATTCTTTATCATATATTTTAGTATCTGTAATTGGAATTTTATTACATCCATCTATAACATATGTAACCTTATTAATCATACAATTCTTTATACATTCTGTCCCATATCCAACTAAACATTTTTCTCTTTCGCATACTCCACATTCACTTTCAGATAAACAGCATGGTCCTAACTTGTCCACCAATCTACTAAAGTTAATTTCTTTAAATGCAACTCCCATTTTTTATCCTCCATTTATTATAAACATATCTAATTTAGGCTATTTTTCTGCTTAACTATACATTCTTAAAGCATTTTTTTAATTCCTAAATTATAATTTAATAAATTCTTCACTCAAAATTTCTCTATAAAGAATTTATAAAATTTCTTCTATATTATACCATTCACGTTTCATTTTATCCAACTTTTTACCAGTAAGCCTTATAGATATCATTGCTTTTCTTTACTTTCTGCATCTATATTATTAAATACAAAACTATTATTACTAAATAGTTTTATTAATTTTAGCTAATCTAGTAGCAAATATAATAAAGTAAGTAAAAAATAAGTGATAAATAATTTCCTGTATTTAAATAATATTAAAAATAATTATTTAAATAATAAAAATCATATTCAGTATTAATACCATTTAGACATCTAAGTACTGCTATTTAAATATGTAAAGATGGGTATTTTCGTCTTTTAATACTCATATGACTAAATTTACTTATCACTTTTTTTATTTTTTATTTTATTATTTTGTTGTTGGTTATTTTGTTGTTGATTGTCTCCTTGCTGATTGTTTTGCTGCTGGTTATTTTGTTGCTGATTATTTTGTTGTAAAGATTCTAGACGTTGTTTCTGTGCCGCAATAGTTAACAATATACTCCCTATGTCTACAATAAGATTTCCAAGAACATTTATTTCATCAGTACTCTTACCTTGAGCTATTGTAATAGCAATAGCATTACCTAAAATTGCCAATTCTTCCGGACTTAAATTATCTGTACATATCATTTTAGACTTCTCCTACTATAGAATACATTTATCTTTTTAACTATTAAATAATATGATTATATTTCTAAGGATATGTGTATTTCCTTAATAGTATAAATGCTTAACGTTAAATTAAACTTTTTCTAAATTTAAAAATACTCAACATTTTTATTCAAAATGCTGAGTATATCTGTTATATTATTAACTTAATAAATCTTTTAAAATTACATATTAAATTATTTTTTTTATTAATATAATAATACTTTTAACTAAACTTCTTTTTTTATTGCTTAATTTTTGATAAGTTTCTTTTCTAATCTGAATTGAACTTAATCCTTCCTCTTTGCAATATTTTTCAAAGTCCATAGTGTTTTTTCCACTTTTAATTACACCATTTACAAATTCCTCAATCGTAGCCATCTATAATTCCTCCATTTCTATTTATTTCACCTATTTCCTTATGATTGTTTCTAACTTTTCTTAAATTGCTCATCTTACAAAATCCTCCTTTAAATTATTTTTATATAAAAATGACCCTAGTTTACCCAGGGTCATTAAAATATCACTTTATTTAATAAATAAATGCATAAAAAAACCATGAGCATAATAACTCATGGTGGTATACTTAATAAATTTAATTTTTCATAAAAAAATTATAAACTATCTCCACTGGTAGAGCTACTAATAAAAAACGAACTATATTTAATTTTATTCTTATTTTCCTTTAAATAAATAAACATATCTCTACCTCCTTTTTCAAAATTTATTAATTATTACTTTTTTATTATACAGTTCAATCCACATTTTGTAAATACTTAATATGTAAAAAAATAATAATTTTAGTAGTTTTTTATTCTGAGTTTTCCAATTAAGAGAATTCTTTCAATCTATTCTTTACAGCATACGTAATTTATATCGATACATTTGTATTGAATTTCTTTTAGTATATTCCATCTATTTATAATAGTTTTTCTCTCAAGTCTTAATTTCATGATATTTACTTATGGATTTACATTCTTATTAAATAAAAATAGAATTACAAAAGATAAAATTATTTCAACAATCATAGTTATAAAAGTGCTATAAGGATTGACAGTAAGATTCATTTATATAATATTCAATTTCTTTTAAATTTTCTCTACTTGTCCAATCTGCTGACTTGTCCATGGATTCTATAAATGCTTTTTCCCAAGGTTCAAATTGTAATGGATCTTTTTTGCTTAGCACTCCTTTTAACATTCCAATTAAAAATTTATCTCTAAAACTCATGCTTTTTAAATCAAACATTCCTCTTAGATAGAAAAGCTTAATGTTCTTTAGTTCATCTGAAAAATTATGTTCTTTAAGCTGAATATATGCCTTTTCATCATATGGTGAAGCTCCAACCATAAAAACCATTATGTTTTTATTTTTTAGATTATTATAATTCTTCTTTATTAAAGATAAACCTGATATTCCAGAACCATATATTCCTCCTCCGTAAATTACGGTGTCATAATTTGCAAACATTTCTATCTTGAATTTATCTTTTGAAAACAATTCAGCTCCAATATCCTCTGCTAACCACTCAGCATACTTTTTGGTTGCTCCATATTTACTTTTGTATATGACTACTACTTTTGCCATATAAATAATCCCCCTTTTACTTTCCCTACATAAGTATCTTCATAAAAATTTTTAATATTTCTTAATTATGTAATTTACCCTAATTAAACTATAAGCAAACTTTTCCTCTAATATGCTTTATTTTACGCTATTATAAAATTCTTTTAATTCCTTCTTTACTTCAGTTGAAAGATTATGCCATCTAATTCCTTGTATTGCTCCCTCTAGTGCATATAATCTATTAATACAGGCTGAACTGTCTATAGCTTTTATATTTAACCAAGCTTCCTTACTTCCAGATTCTTTTAATTGATCAATTGTTTCTATTCCAGTTTCATTAAGTTGTTCCTCTAGTTTCTCTCCTATATTAGGTAAATCTGACAACTTATCCATTAAATAATACTCCTATAAATTAGCTTTAAATTTGTACTTATTCTAATACTTTTATATACCTCTTATGATATTATAAAAATTATCTTTATCATATTTACTTTCAAATAAATTAAAATAATCACATATTTCTATTGCAAAATCAATAAAAGCTATACCTTGTGCAGTTATAATATTTTTATCTCTTACTACTCTATCTTCAATAAAATTTCCTCTCGGAAAAGGATCCTTTTCTCCAAATATCTCTTTATGCTTTTGAGTCCACTCTGAAGCAGGAGTTGTGTATTTAACATTATTAAGAATACCTGCCTTAGCTAAAAATACCGTACCAGCACCACATATCGCTGCAATTATCTTTTCCTTTGAGTTTAAGTTTTGAATTAAGTTAATTAATTCAATTCTAGTTTCTCCATACCACCCGCCAGGAATTATTAGACCTTCAACTTCATCATTTAACACATCACTAACTAATCTTGAAGGTTTATATAAAAATCCAGAACGCCCTTCAATAAATTTATCTTCATATGCAATTGTGATTATTTCTTTATTAGCACTTGTATTTAATAAGTGTGTAATAAATGTAATCTCATAATCTGTCATTCCATCAAAAATGAATACTAATAACTTCCCCATATTTTCTCCCTTTTTTTATTTTACTTCTACAAGTTTCTATTAGTATAAACTTTCAATGCCTTAATTACTGATACTAATAATAACTGTAATTAAATAATATTTAAAACTGATATAACCCCAAATAATCTCATTATCCTAAAAAGAATTCAGCGCACTTCCCCCCTTTATAATTATTTAAATTAAGTTTTGATAATCCCAATTTTTCATCCTAACTTTATAGACCTCATGCATATGTGATATTGATTCTTTATTTAAATCTATCCACTTATATTCATCATGCTCATCTGATAATTTAATGTCTATTTTATCAACTTTACATAAATATATAATTCCTGTAATTTGATAATCTTTACCTATATAATCCCATGTGTCAATAATCTTTCCTAGATACACTAAAAGACCTGTTTCTTCTAATACTTCTCTCTTTAACGTTTCTTCCGCACTTTCACCAAATTCCATTCTTCCCCCTGGTAATTCCCATATATTTTCCTTTATATTGCTTTTGTGCATAATTAAAAATTTATCTTTATTAACTATCAATGCTTTAGTTGCAAAATATATTATTTTATTATCCTCCATACCTAACCTCTTCTATCCATATGAGTAACTCACTTAAATGCTTGTACTATCTGTAAAAAAATACTTTTATAGATGCACTTGTGAAAATTATAATACCTAATAAAACCATGAATACTCCGACACTTTTATTTCTCTTTCTAACTACTTTAGAGTTTACTCTATTTGATAGCTCAATTTGACTTAATCCTCCGAATAATTGAGTTAATCCTAAAGATATCATAATATAGTCAATATTAATATACTTCATAAAATATAGTACGACTAAGCAAATAGTTGTAACTGAAAAAATAATGGCAAGTATTGACCATACTTTTTTATTAATTTGCATAAATATATTCCTTTCTATTTACAATACTTAATAATTATTAAATTTAATATCTTTATTATATACAATTCTAAATATTATTTAAACATTATTTACCATATATACATATTAATTCTTCTTAATTATTATTTTTATATAAATTGTATAAAAAAACTGTATTAAAGTTTCTTTACTTACTAACTTTAATACAGTTCTTAAATTTATTCATTTCTACTTATATAATATGTAAATATAAATCCTAAAATTCCAAGTATAACACCTATTACACTGCTTAATCCATCAACTCCTGGAAATACTGAAAATACTGATCCTAGTATAAATCCAAATATTAATATATAAGTTTGCTCTGGATATTTTAAAAGTAGCACTTCAATTATTCTAGCTGTAGCTAAGGTACCAACTATACCTCCTATTACTAATGGTATTAAAACTGGAATATTCATTTGCACAACTGCTGTTATAACTGTGTTGTATAGCCCTAAAACATAAAGCATAAATGAACCACTAATTCCAGGTAGTATAAGTGCCACTGCTACTACTACTCCACCAATAAGAAGCCATAAGAAATTACCTAAAGTTAATGAAGTTATTATAGCTGATGCATCATTATTTGGTGTTCCCATCATTAAAACAATTATTATTCCAGCAAGTAAGTATAAAATGCTACTTTTATTAAAGCCTTTAACAGTTGCTTTTCTAAACATTAGTGGTGCCCCACCTAAAATAACTCCTATAAATAAATATCCAACTGGTATAGGATAATTATCAAATAAAGTTTTAACTATATTACTAAATAGAAATATTCCTACTACTGCTCCTATACCCACTTGAAGCAATATTTTATATTGCTTTTTAAAATCCTTTAAAATATTATTAACTGCATGAAGTAATTTATCATATATTCCAAGAATCATAGCAATAGTTCCCCCACTAACCCCTGGAACAATTTGAGATATACTAATTACTACACCCTTTAGAAAATTCTTTAAGAATTCCATATCTGCACCTCTATTGTAAAATATTAATATATTTTTTCCATACTAGCATAATACTCCTGACAAAGTCAAAGCTATTAACATAGATTTAACATTAATATTATTCAAGTTTAATTTTCAGTAAATTATTCATCATTGTAAGTGGGGTGCTAAACTATTAATTTGTTATGTTTATCTTTATATTTATTTCAACATAAATCATTCTTAAAAACTACTTATATCAACGCTTTAAGTGTAGTTACTACATAAAATTATTAAATACCTACTATATACCCCATTCCTCTTTTAGCTTATTAACTATCTTCATCATTTCACCATCATCATTTGCTATATCTGGGTGGTATGTCTTTGCTAAAGTCTTATATAGTTTCTTATATTTACTTTTATCTTCCTGATTGTGGTTACTATGTTTATTACTTTGATAACTACCATACGAATGATAACTACCATATGAATTATAACTATTGTAGTTACTATTAAAATTTTCGTAATAACTACGCTCCTGTTCTTTTTTAGTTTCATACTGCTTTTTTATATTGTTTAACATTTCCTCATTTCTAAACACTCCAAATATATCATAACAATAATCATATGAATCTTTGCCATATACCTTTTCAAACTTTTCTTTTTCTTCTAACTTACTCTCTACTTCTTGTATTACACAATACATTATTTAATCACCTTTTTTGTAGTTACTTCAAAATTCCGTATAGTAGCTACATTTTTATTTTTAAATGCTTCGTCATAATTAAGAACCTTAAATATATTTGACTAATCTTATATTAATCCATATTCATGATGTATTAATGGATTTACTTCTTTTATTGCTTTTATTAGCCTTCTTCTATTAAATTCATCTACATTCTTAAATGATCAAAAAGTTACAACATTAACTTGACATTTATACTATCTCATAAGTAAATTTATTTAACATCTTTTCTTTTGTAGTGTCATTATATATTTACCACTACTTTTCACCTTTCCTATTTTCTTATCTCTATATATTCTAAATCTTTAATAAAAGATTTTAAAACATCAAATCGATATATATGGTAAATTTGTTTTAAATTTACTTTTATTTATGTATAATAAACATATTAATTAAATAGCAATTTTAAAAAATATAAAGTAATTAATAACAATAATATTTCTGAAGGGTGAAAAGGTGCATATGATGAATTATATACCTAAAAAGGCTAAAGAGATTATAGACTATCATATTAAAATCATTGAATCAAGCTTACCTAATTTTCTTGAATCATATTATATTTATGGCTCTATTTCATTAGGGGCATTTGATTCCACTTTTAGTGATATTGATTTTATTGCAGTGATTAAAAGAAAAGTAAATGAAGAAGATATAAATACTCTAAAAAAAATTCATGCCGATATGCAAAGAAAATATCATAAAACTATTTTAGATGGAATGTATGTATTTAATAATGATATAGAATCTTTAAACAAAATCAAAAGTTCATGTCTTAGATTTAACGATGGGAAATTTCAGGGTTTTAAAAGCTTTGATAGAAACTCCATAGATGCCTACCAATTAAAAAAATATGGTATAACTATAAAAGGACAAGCGATAAAGAATTTAAATTATGGGATAAACTTTGATATTTTGATTGATGAAATGAGGAATAATCTTAATACTTACTGGATTAATTGGATTAATGACTGTAGGAAGTTAACATCCATGAAATATATTGGTTTATTTGTAAGTTTAAATATTATTGAATGGGGAGTTTTGGGTGTTTCCCGCCTTTATTATACCTTCAAAGAAAGAGATATAACATCCAAAATTGGTGCTGGGGAATATGCACTACAAAATCTACCTGAAAGATGGCATAAAATAATTAATGAGTCCATGAGATTAAGAAAAGGTAATAAAAAATCTTATTATAATTCTATTTTTGAAAGAAGAAATGATGCCTTAACATATATTAATTACATAATTCAAGAAAGCAATGAACTTTTTAATGAGAAGAAGTAATTTTCATTATTAATATATAGCAATATAAAAGGATGCATACAGGATGTCCTCCTATATCAGCTAATTTCCAGAGTTTATCAATAATTTTATGTAAACTTTAGAAAAATAATTTATATTTTGTAGGTTGGATAGTATGATCACATATCCAACCTTTATCCTCACATTATTTTAAGACAGTACCTTCATTTAATATTAATTTAAATATAATATCATCATCTATAATCTCATAAGATAAAATCCAGCCATTTTCTTTAGCTAATTCACTACATAAATACAATCCAAGTCCTGAACTACTTACTTCTTTAGATATATCCTTGTAGTTATTATATTTTATAAATGGTTCTAATAGCTTATCTCTTATTTCTAAAGGAATTTTAGCACATTTATTTTTAATTTCTAAGGTTATTTCTTTTTTATCTTCATATAGCTTTATATTGATCTCGTTATTAACTGAATATTTAATGCTGTTATCCAAAAGGTTTAAAATAATTTGTTCAAAATCCTCTAAAACGCCATAGAACATAACTTCTTGTAATTCTTCTTTTATATAAAGACCATTACTTTTAATCCTTAATTCCAAATCTTCTAATATCTCTTTAATTATATTAGTTAGTGAAAATTCACTTTTACATTTGCTCTTATTTATTTTCCCTCTTGAGCTTTCTAAAATCTTCTCAACTAGCTTTTTCATTTTCTCACATTCAAGAACTATCCTACTGCTCGCTCTATTTAAAAATTCATCATCCATTTCTTTTATATTTTCATCTCTTAGTATTTGAGAATACAAAGAAATAGCTGTAACTGGAGTTTTTAGTTCATGAGTTGCATTATTAAAAAATTCTCTTAAGGCTTTTTCTTGATTATTTAACTGATTTTTCATAGAGTTATAGGTTTTAGTTAAATCAGCTATTTCATCTTCTGTATTTATTTCTATATCTTTAATATCTTTTCCTAAAGTAAATTCCTCCATAGAAATACTTAAGTTTCTAAGTGGCTTTGTAACCTTCTTAATAATCATAGATATAACTAATATAATTGTTATAACAATAAATACTTGTCCTAAAATTATAATTCCTATTGTTTTTATCATTTCATTATATTTACTTAAGTAGTCCTTTTGTATTATTAAATTACCACTAAAGTTATCTTTAATATATAAAGGATAATTATAAGTTGTAAAGTAAGAATTATTTGAATGCTTAAACTTAATTATAGATTTAATATTATTACTTTCTTTTATTATACTTGTTATTTCTTCATTATTTATAATTTTTCCTACAGATTGATTTATATTGCCATTATCATCAGCTATACTAACATAACCTTGTGTTATTTCATTAATTGGAGATAATGCTTTCCAAATAGGCTCTCCCATTATTTCATTTTGCCTTATTATATTTAAAGATGTTAATTTGATTCTATTCATTTCTTCTATGATATCATTCTTAAAAGACTTATCTAAAAATAATGAAATAAATATAGTAAATATTATATTTATAGTTACAACTGAAATTATTGTCCCAATTAAAAGCTTTCCTCTCAAGGTTTTATTCAAAATATCACCTCATTATATATCCTATTCCAAATACTGTTTCTATAATAGAATTGTCTTTATCTTCATTAAGCTTTTCTCTTAATCTTCTTATATGGACATCAACAGTTCTAGTATCTCCTTGATAATCATATCCCCATACCTTATCTAATAAATCATCTCTTGAAAATACAACTCCCTTATTTTCATATAAAAAATTTATTAAATCAAACTCTTTTCTTCTTAAAGGAACCTCTTTACCTTCCTTTATTACACTTCTATCTCTTTTATTAATTTCTATAATCTCTTGGTCTTTATCTTTATTTGAAGTAATATTTTCTTCTATACCTTTTTCATTTCTTCTAAAGATTACTTTTATTCTAACTAAAACCTCCTTAATTTCAAAAGGCTTTACAATATAATCATCAGCTCCAAGCTCTAAACCTAATATTTTATCTATTATTTCACCTCTTGCAGTTAACATTATTACATAAGTACTCTTAGATATTTCCTTACATATATCAAAGCCAT
The DNA here is from genome assembly GCF_055330225.1 of Clostridium sp. LS3. Lineage (NCBI taxonomy): Bacteria > Bacillati > Bacillota > Clostridia > Eubacteriales > Clostridiaceae > Clostridium > Clostridium sp. LS3. The sequence goes on along the minus strand of NZ_CM143921.1, from coordinate 1,632,708 downwards.
CAATATCAGGTAACATTAAATCTAATAAAACTAAATCTGGTTTAAATTCTTTAACTTTTTCTAAAGCATCCTTTCCATTAAATACACTTCTTACATCATATCCTTCTTTTCTAAGTGCAAAGGTTATTGCATCATTTATTGAGTATTCATCCTCAACTACTAATATATTTTTCTTTCCCATAGTTCCCCCATAAATTTATTTTTCTTCTATTTCTAAGAATGAATATTTTACGTCTTTAACATAAGATGATTTACCAGCAGTATTCTCTTCAAATTTTATCAATTCAAAAAATATACTATTTCCCTCCTTATTTGCTTTTGCTATAATATTCTGATAATATGAATCATCAGCAAGCTTAAAAATCAAATCAAATTCACCTTTATCTCCTATTTCTGCAAGATATAGTTTATTTCCATGACTAACCACAAAAAATTCAGTATTTTCAATTTCATTAATAATAAATACTTCTTCATCCATTATTTTTATTTCATTTGTACTTATATTATATAAAACATCTTTATAGCCTTTATCATCAATAAATGATATTATTAAATAATCTCCACACTTATTAAAATAACCCATTCTAGTTACAGTATCACCATTTATTGTTTCAATTCCAACTTTTGAAAAATCAAATTTTTTATAATCTTCAAAATAAATTTTCCCATCCTTTAAAATTACTTTTCTAATTTGTCCAATGGTATCTAATGCCATAATGGATTTTTCTTTTTCATCGTAGTAAAATCTATTTAATTCCATTTTTACTATACCAGTTGTATAATAAGTTTCATTTTTTATATCTACAATTAATATTGATTTTTCTTCTTTCACCTCTGAATCTCTTCTCTTAGAAGTTTCTTCTATATAATAATTATCATCTACCTGAAACGTAGTACTACTAATATCTCCAAAATCATAATACATTTCAAAATAAGCTTTATCATAATATTCTAATTCAAATTTAATATTCTTTTCTAAATCTATATAGTAAAATTTTTTATCTCTTGTATAAATACCTTCACTATAAACTCCTCTATAAGAAGTTGTTTTTCCTGTTGATTTTATATAGTAGTCTATATAGTTTATACCCTCTTTTGCAAACCATTTATTTTCTTCTTTTATTAATTCTCCAGATTCATTTATTATATATGGACCTCTTGTTTCGTCTTCACTAACTGGCTCAGTTCTAGATGTACTTAGAATACCATTTACTCCGTCTTCATCATAAAAAAGTGGCTTAAATAATATATCTTTATCATTAATATTTATAGTTCTTTCCGTAATCTTATATTTATTTAAAACTTCATTTTCCTTAGTATTTTCCTCTAACACTTTTGTATTATTGCAACTAACCATAGCTATGGAAAATAACGCTATTATCAGTGAAATTATTTTTTTCATAAGAAAAACCTCCCTGTACTTTTAATTATATATTACCTGGAAGTTTTTACATACTTTAATTAACTTATTACAAAGTTATTAAATTTATAAATTATTTATAACTTTCTTATATTAAATTTTCTTAATCAAATATCCTTGACTATATATTTAATTTTCATTCTTTGTTATTTCTATAATAGAGTATTTCATATCTTCTTTTATTACTGGAGCATTATAATCTTTAATATTTTCTTCATTATATTTAATTTTAGTAACAAATATACTATTTCCTTCTTTATTAGCTACACCATAAAAATACCTATATCCTTCGGAATCATCTAATTTATATATTAAATTTATTTCTCCATCATCACTTATTTCTGCTAAATACCTATTTTCATTATATAGACAAATAAAAAAATTAGTATTATTAACTTTTCCTATTACGATTTTTTCTTTATCCATAGATATAAACTCATCTGATTTAACTTTATAAAAAAGATTACTATAATCGTAAAACTCCTTAGATTCATTATTATGGATATTAAGAATTAAATTATCTTCAAAATAAAAACTTCCTAAATATCCGTATTTATCATATATTTCTAAATTCTCTACTCCAATATCTTTATACAACTCAAAAACTATCTCTTTTTCTTGTAATATTGACTTATAAATTTTACCTGAATTATCTATAGCCATTATAGCTTCTTCATTATTATCAAAATAAAATTTAATATACCTATTATTATTGTTTCTAACAACATAATAACTCTCATTTTTTAAATCAATAATAATTATTTCCTCATTATTTATAGATTTCCCTTTATCTTCTACATTAAAATATCCCTGAATATAATAATTTTCATTTCCTTCTAGCTTAGCCCCCCTATTTTCAAAGTTTTTAAGCTTTAACTCTATGGAATTATATATTTTTTCATATCCTTCTAGTTCAAATTTATTTTTATTTACTATATCTATATAATAAAATTTTCTTTCACTTAATCTATTATAGTTAAGCATATATACCCCTGAACCTATACATCCATAAGTATCCTTTATAAATCCTATCTCATCTTTATCAAACTTACCTTCTTCTACCCTTTTAAAAGCTCCACTACTATCAATATAGTAAGGTATTTGGAACTCTTCAGGAGCTCCACTATTTTTAGGAGACATCGTTCCATAAATTATGTCTGAATCATAAAACAAAGGCATAAAAGATTTATCTCTTTCTGTATTTTCAATATTTTTCTCAGTTATTTTATACTTATCAGATGTCTTATTATCCTTAGTATTTTCTTCTAATACTTTAGTATTATTGCAACTAACCATAGCTATAGAAAATATAGCTATCATCAGTAAAATTATTTTTTTCATAAGAAAAAACCTCCCTATACTTTTAATTATATATTACCTGGAAGTTTTTACATAGTTTGATTAAGTTGTTACAAAGTTATTAACTATTTTAAATAATATGAACATTACAATCTCATTTTCTAAATTTGAAATAAAGTTGCTAATAAATTTTTATAGTGCTATTATTTATAATGTTTTTAAAATAGTTAAGTAACTAATTGTAATATTAAAGTCTATAATATACTTTATTTTACTATATTACAGATTTCTAAATAAAGGGGGGCTATTTTTGACAAAAGATATGACAACAGGAAATCCTGTGAAACTTATTTTAACTTTTTCTATTCCTTTACTTATTGGTAATGTATTTCAACAGTTTTATAGTATGGTTGATACTATAATAGTTGGTAGATTTCTTGGAGTTAATGCATTAGCAGCGGTAGGATCTACTGGAGCCATGGTGTTTTTAGTTAATGGTTTTGTTATTGGACTAACTAGTGGTTTTGCTGTTCTAGTTGCTCAAAAATTTGGAGCTAATAATGAAGAAGGAGTAAGGAAAGCTTTTGCTAGTTCTTTAGTTTTATCTGCCTTAATGACTATAGTTGTTACTTTTATAAGTGTTGTTTCTGCAAGACCTTTACTTGAGCTTATGAACACTCCTTCTGATATTATTCAAGATTCATTATCTTATATAATCATAATATATGCTGGTAATATTGCTATAATATTTTATAACATTCTTGCAAGCATATTAAGATCTCTTGGAGATAGCAAAACACCTTTATATTTTTTAATTATTTCTTCAATATTAAATGTTGTATTAGATATTGTATTTATTGTTAACTTCTCAATGGGAGTAGCTGGAGCTGCTTATGCAACTGTTATTTCACAAGCTGTTTCTGCAATTTTATGTGCAATATATATAATAAAGAAATTTCCTATTTTAAAGCTTAAAAAGAAGCATTGGAAAATTAGAAAAAGCTATGTTCAAAAGCAATTAAGAATTGGTGTTCCAATGGCTCTCCAATTTTCAATAACAGCTGCTGGAGCAATGATACTTCAAAGCGCTCTTAATTCCTTTGGTTCTAAAGTAATTGCTTCATATACTGCTGCCTCTAAAGTTCAACAACTTGTAATGCAACCTGCTGTTACATTTGGAGTTGCTATGGCAACATACAGTGGACAAAACCTTGGTGCTGGAAGAATTGATCGTATAAAAGAGGGAGTTAAAAAATGTACTATGATAAGTATAGTTGTAAGTATTATATCTACTATAGTTGTTGTATTATTTGGTGGTGCTTTTACTAAATTATTTATGAGTGGTAATGATTTAGAAGTTATAGGATATGCAAGACAATATTTAAATACAGTTTCTATATTCTATATACCGCTAGGACTTATATTTATATATAGAAATACCCTTCAAGGAATTGGAGATAGCTTTGTTCCTATGATGGCTGGTGTCGCTGAAATGGTAGCTAGAACAGTTGTTGCATTTACATTACCAATTCTACTAGATTTTACAGGAATTGCTTTAGCTGATCCTGCTGCATGGATAGCTGCTGCCGTACCTCTTGCCATTACTTATTTTAAAAGAATTAATGTCCTTATGAAAGAAAAAGAACTCGCTAATTAATAAATGAAGTAAGCTGTATCTAAATTAATTTAGATACAGCTTGTTTTATTTATGCAGTTCATAAAATATTTCTTCAGCGCCTTGAAAGTCAAAATCACTTTTATTAAAATTCGTATATTTATTTACTATTTTCAATCTACACTTCTCAACAATTTCATCAAGCTCATTAGGTTTGTATAGTCTTAAATAAAAGTCTTCATGTTCTGAACGAATATATTCACTATTGATATAAAGCTCATATACTCCCGGCAAATACATAATTTGCTGATAGGGATTATATGCAGATTTTTCTTTTAATAAAATTTCAAACGAGCCCTTTTCTACTCTTTTTCTTTCTTTAAAATCATCAGTTTCAAACTTATATTCATCAGCATAAGATTTATTATTGCGATAGTTAATGTCAGTTTCCACACCCAAAACGATTTTCCCTGATGATTTCAAGCTATTTTTCATCATCTCCAGGGCGTTGTTAATATCTCTTCTGTTAGTTAGTAATGAAAAAGAAATTGATGCAATAAAAATAAGGTCATACTTTTCTTTGCTATGATTAAATGTGGTAAAATCACATAAATCAATTCCTGTTGAAAGATTATTTGACAATAGTTTTTCTTTGCATCTCTTTATCATATCCTTAGATAAATCAAAACCATCAATATCAAAACCCTTCTTTAAAAAAGGAATTAAAAATCTTCCTGAACCACACATAGGTTCTAAAATTTTCATATTTTCATTTGCAAATGAAAGTAAAAAATCCAATTCATCTTTTGGCGCTTCGGGCTTATCAATATCATAAAATAAAGAGCACAGGTCACCATAGTAATATTTATCCATAATTCATCTTCCTCCTAATTAATTTTTTTCGAGACATAATTTGATAGCCTCCATAGCAAAATTTAAAATATAAGTATGACAATTTCATTATAGCAATCTATAATATATTCTACTGTTCCATTCTTGCTAAATGATGTTGTGTTAATCCATAACTAGGAATATAATGTAGATGTTTACTAATATTTCAAAAGTAATAAATATAATATTATTCGAGAACTTTATATAGACTAAATTGATAACTGTGCCTTAAAATAGATTTATGTAAGCAACTTAACTAATAAAACTCTGGCTAATTTCGAAGTTATCTATAATGGTGAAATTAAGACTATTGCTCCTATGACAAACTTATTTCTAAACCTTTAAAATTAATAACGTATGAAAATAATAATGTTAACCTTATTGTAAGTAGAGGTATTGGTAATAGCCTATTTCCTTTTAGAATAAATAATAGACCTCATATTCCTATAGTGATTTTAAAGAAATAAGGAGAGTTTCCCTCATTGGAAACTCTCCTTATTTCTAGTCATTACTCTCAATATCTCTTGCACTTCTATATGAGGAATATCATCTTCTCCAAGTTCTTAAAAATTTATATTATCTGGATCCATTCCTGATCCACCACAATTAATTAAATTATCTATAAACTTTATATCCTCTTCTTTAAGTTCAAAATCAAACACTTCAGCATTTTCAGCAATTCTACTTGCTGTTACTGATTTTGGAAGTGGTAAGTTTCCTTTTTGAAGTGACCACCTTATACATATTTGTGCTATAGTTTTTCCATACTTATCTGCTACATTTTTTATTTCTTTTACTTCAAATATTTTTCCTGTTGATAAAGGACTCCAAGCCTCAACTAATATGTTATGTTTCTTACAGAATTCAACTGTTTCATCTTGATTTAATCCTGGATGTATCTCTATTTGATTTACCATAGGAGCTATTTCACAATTTTCTAATATATTTTGAAGATGATTAGGTTTAAAATTGCTTACTCCTATTGCCCTTATTTTTCCTTGTTTATAAAGCTCTTCGAAAGCTCTCCAAGTTTCTATATTTACTTCTTTCCAATCTTCCTTAAATATCTTAGGAATTGGCCAGTGAATTAAGTATAAATCCACATATTCTAGTTGTAAATCCTCTATTGTTTTTTCAAAAGCCTTTAGAGTACTTTCATATCCTTGCTCTGTATTCCAAAGCTTGCTTGTAACAAATATCTCATCTCTAGGTACACCACTGTTTTTAATAGCTATACCAACGCTTTTTTCATTACCATATACTGCTGCTGTATCTATATGTCTATATCCGACTTTTAATGCTTCTTCTACAGATGAAATAGCAATTTCACCATTAGGTGTTTGCCATGTTCCAAATCCTACACATGGAATTTGTATTCCATTGCTTAATATATAAGTGTCTTTTAAATTTTTCATAAAATTTCCTCTCCTTCTATTTTTAATATTATATTATCTAAATTCATAGGCTTTCTACTTAAAATATTATTTAAGTTAATTATAGTGCAATAAGGTTAATCATTAAAGAATAAGCTATACTTATTGATAATTCTGCTATATTTATTTTTATTAATTAAGTGTGAGACGTTATAGGAAAAAGTATGCTTTCATCTTTAAAGTCTCCTTTGCATTTTTTTATAAATAGAGCATTGTCATCATCTATTTTAGGTTTAATACTTACTTTAAATTTTTCACTTTCTGCAACAAAATTAAATATTATAACTTTATCATCTTTCTCTAGTATTTTTAATATTATATTATCTAAATTTATAGGCTTTTTACTTAAAATATCATTTAATATAAGTTCTTTATCATTTCTTTCCATTATAGCTACAGCGTCCTCATCTTGAATATAATAAAGATTATCTTTGTACATATATTTGCAATAAATCTTAAGTGGCCATTCATCTTTTATAACTCCAAGCTTATTTGAAACTTGAACTCTATTTTTACACATTTTATCTATTATCTTCTTATCTTCTTTTAAATCTAAATTTAACTTTTTAATATTAGTTGTTTTCTTATTCTTTATATCTTCAATATAAATTATATTCTCAGTGTTTATCTCATATGAAGTTTCATTTACTCTATTAAATCCAAACTTAGGATAAAAGTTTAAAACAGAATTATTTGCAAATAAATATATAAAATCTACCTTCTTTTCATATTCTTTAAATATTTCCTTCATAAGCCTTCTTATTAGACCTTTATTTCTATAATTTTTATCTGTCATTACTGTTCCTAATTGAATTGCTTTATTAATCTTTCTATTCTGGACTATAGTAAATTTATTTATAGAAACATTTGCAATTACCTCATCATTATGAATATAGGAATATGAAATATAATTATCATTGCAATATCCCTCTTCAAACCACTGTTCAAAGTCTAATCCAAATGTATCTGCTGCTAACTTACTAAAACTTTTTCTATACTTTTTATTTTTCTTTAAATCTTTTACCAAAATAAATTCATACATTATTTTCCCCTTAACCTTTTAATTTATCTAAATTACAAAATTATTAACTAATTTTATTTAAGTTCAGAGACTTTCTTTAATACCTTAACTTGCCTAAAAATTTTTCTTTACTTATTTCCCATATATATTCTATATTTAAATATTAATATTAAATATATACTTACTACAAATATAATTATTACATTATAATCTAAATAGTCTAATTACTAATAACATATTATTTTTGTTTGCATATAATATTTAAAAGCAATTAATTAAGTGTGGTATTATGAACTACTTATTAGAAATTCAAGATTTTAAGCTATTAGGTTCTGGAGCTGAAGGTTCTGTTTATTTAACACCAGAAGGTTATGCACTTAAAACCTTTAAGAATATAAAAGCTGCTAAAAGTGAAGAAGAAATATTTAAAAAAACTTTAGACAGTCCCTTTTTCCCAAATCCAATTTTAAGGATAAGTAATATTTTAATAAGAGAATATGTAGGTGGAGAAAATCTTTTTGAATACATTACTAAACATGGATTGCCTTATAATTTATCAAAGGAAATTATAGATTTAATTGAAGATTTAAAAAGGCTTAAGTTTAAGAGAATTAATATTAGAAATGCACATATATTTGTAGACTCTAAGGGTAAAATAATGGTTATTGATCCAAGAAAACCTTTTACTAAAATTACTCCTTATCCTAAAGATATAATAAAAACACTAGTTAAACTTCACTTATTTGATAAGTTTTTAAAAGATGTTTTACAATACAAGCCAGATTTACTTTCTTATTGGACTGACGCTTATAATTATCTCGCTTGTCCTAGAAGAAAAAGAATTTATAGATATGGCTAATTAAGTGAGAACTAGAGATAAATCTTAGTGGATTTATCTCTAGTTCTCACTTATAAAAGACATTACTTTATATATTCTGATTTTAATATTGAATATAACTCTAAATTAACTATTCCTTTTCCTGTCCATATATTCCCTTCTCTTATAGTACCATCTTTTATAAAATTATTTCTTTTTAATACATTTTGAGATTTAATATTTTCAACCATTACATATGCTTGTATTCTGTTTAATTCTACTTCATTAAATAAATATTTTATTAAGGTCTTAACAATATTACTAGCTATCCCCTTACCAAAGTAATCTTCATTTAAAGTATATCCTATAGTAACTACACTCACTTTTTCATCTATATCAAAAATTTCCGCTACACCTACAAGCTTTTTAGGATTAGATTTAAGAAAAACACCTAAAAAAACTATCTTTTTCTTTTGAAAATCTCTTTGAAAATGAGCAATCATATTTTTTACTGTATCAATAGATTTCTTTGCATTTCCAGGTTTATATTTATATAAATTTTCATTTGCACAAATTTCATATAAATCCTCTAAATTAACTTCTTCTATTTTACTTAATATAATTTCTTCACTTTCAATATAAGGAAATTGACTAAATAATAAATCTTTTTTCATAATATTACATCCCCTTTATAAGTGTTTATCAAATTATAGGTATATTAATTTTAAATTTTTTTTCCTTTTATTTATAAAGTTTAAATTTGTTCCATATTTTTCATATATCATAAAATAATTATAAATAATTTTTACTTAGCCTACAACTTATTAATAAAAAAAGCTATACACTAATAAATTTATTAATGTATAACTTTTCTTTTAAATAATATATTAATTATTTGTTAATAGCTATAAAGTTCACCATAACTTAAGGCAAGAGCTATTTTAGGGTTCGAACCTGGATTTATCCATTGTAAAATTTCTTTCATCTTGCTTTGTTCAACAGCTACACATCCCCAAGTTGGAACCCCAACATCTACATGTAAAAATATTGCAGAGCTTTTCCCTGGAACAACTGGCCATCTATTATAATCAATTACTAAAGAGTATTTATATGAATTGCTATGATCTATTAAATGCTCTGCTGAATTCCATCTACCATTTGGTGCTCCAAACTGCATTGTATTGTAATAAGGTGAATTAACATCATCTACCCAATATTCTGAACCATCTAATACTCTATATGGAACTCCACTTCCTGGATTTTGTGCTGCTCCAAAAGCTTCTGTTAAACTATATACACCTGTAGGAGTACATAAATCCATTTCATAAACTTCACTTGCATTTTTCATTCCATTTTCACCTAATCTTGCAAACATACTATCATATTCATACCATTTTCCATTGCTATCTTTTTGCCATAGAACTAACTCAGCTGTACTACCGCCTGTACTCACAACTGAAATTATTTGATTAGAATTCTTAGCAACTGATGTATTGGCAATCTTAGGCTCATTATTAGACGGAGCTATAGATTGAGTATTTGAATTCGAAGTATTATTCTCAACCTTTGAAGCCTCTTCTTTTTTCTTAGCTTCTTCAGGTAATGCTATTTCATTTTCTTTTTCCTGTTTTTCTTCTTCCTTCTTTTTCTCTTCTTCTATTTTTGCTTCATCTTGAATTCTCTTCTCAACCGAAGATTTTAAGTCCTTTAACTTATCTAAAACTTCATTTGCTTCATTTAGTTTTTTACTGCTTATAGCTTTGTTAAAGTCTTCTTTTAATTTACTATAAAGCTCTTCTTCATCATTATTCATATTTAAAATTTTAATATTATCTGCTTCTTCATATACTTCTTCTATTTTTGCATCTAATACTCTATCTTTTTTTACCTTGTTCACATAAAAAGCACTAAATCCTATAACAATAAAAATTAGTACTAACGATGCTATAATTAAATTTATCTTTTTGTTTTTTATCATTTTTCCCCCCCGTATATCAAAAAGTCTTTTGTAAATTAGTATTAAAATTATGTTCAGCATTGTAAATAAATTATTGGTAACTCTAATTATTATCATACATTTTTTTATAAACCAAATAAATAGTAAATTATTCCAATCAATTTCAAACTGATACCTTCTTATTTCTCTATATAAAATACTATATTAAAAATTATTGACTTTTATTTCATTCTTATGTAAACTTTACTTGTAAATTAAATAAAAGAAGTGCTAGGGGTGCCTTTAGGCTGAGAGATGATTTTTCATTAACCCTCTTTACCTGATCTGGATAATACCAGCGTAGGAAAGTCACAATGTATTTTTATGGAATTAAATTATTATAAAGCTATAAACGTACCTCCTAGCATATTTTTAGGAGGTATTTTAAATGGAAAATTTTATTAACACATTAAGAGAAAGCTTTAGTCAAATATTAAAAAGCCCGCTTTCTTTAGCTACTCTTTTAGGAGTTATTATTTTAATACTTACTTTTATTAGATTTAAAAAAATAAAGCTTGATTCAAAGATTATGGCTAGAATTGGCATTGCTTTAGCCTTAGCTACGATCCTTCACCTTGTAAAGATAGTAGATTTACCTAATGGTGCTGGTAGTATAAATTTAGGTAGTATGGTCCCAATACTACTTATTGCTTTTATTTACGGTCCTGAAATAGGTATGCTTACTGGATTTTTATTTGGGATAATATATTTAATTATCAGCCCTTATATACTTCATCCAATTCAAGTTTTATTTGACTATCCTCTTCCTTTTATGGCAGTTGGACTAGCTGGGTATTTTAAAGATAAAAAACTTTTAGGAACATTTCTCGGTATGTTTATTAAATTTATATTTCACTTTATATCAGGGTTTATATTCTTTGGACAATTTGCACCTGAAGGATGGTCTCCAGCTTTATATTCTCTTGTAGTTAATGGTGCTGTTGTTGGAGGAAATCTTATTGTAGTTTTAGTTATTATAGGATTATTACCTATAAATAGAATTATAGAAGGAAGTAAAAGCTTATCTCATTAATTTTGCAAATTTACATTTTTTTACTTAAAGTTATTATTTCTTAAATTTTATAGTATAATATTTAAGAAATAATAACTTTAAGTTTTAGGGGAGTGAAAATAATGGATAATAATTTAACTAACAACACAAATAATGATATTAACTACGACAAGTATTCTCAACCAATGACATTGAAAGATTGGATAATAACATTTCTTTTAATGTTAATTCCTATTGCAAACATAGTTTTAATGTTTGTTTGGGCTTTTGGATCAAATGTGAATAAAAGTAAGAAAACTTACTTCCAAGCAACTCTTATTATGATTGCTATTGGAATAGTTCTTTGGCTTATATTTGGATCAATAATTATTGCAGCTATTTTAAGCTCTGGATATTAAAAGTTTTATTATATATATGATTCTAATTTACTATTAAACTTGCTTTTTGAATTTTAACTATTGATTTCAATTTAAATATAGATAATGTAGAATATTAATTAGAACATATATACTACAAAAATTAAGAGGCTATGTTAAAGTTAAAATGTCCTTCATATAGGATTCATTTTAGGTTTAACTAGCCTCTTATTTTAATAATTCTTATGAATATATAATCATAATTGAATAAGACTTTAACTTAGGAATAAAATAAGATTTAACAATTTTTATAGTTTCTATCCCTGCATAACTATGGTCTGCTATAATATTCCACTCACCAGATTTTGATTCAGGAATATGTTGATTTATATCATAATCATCTATAGATGTTCCATTATAAATTACAATTAAATCATTTAAGTTTTTTTCAATATTGTATAGGTTTCTAAAATGACACTTTATTACTCCAGCCTTTTCATCTCCATTTAAAAAACTAATCTCAATGTTGTTATTTATGTCATCTCTACTATCTAGTCTAAATTCCCTATAGTTTTTTCTGATATTTATTAATCCCTTTACATAATTAAATACATCTATATATTTTGCTTTATCCCTCCAAAAAATTGCATTTATATTATCTGGACTTTTATAACTATTGTGGTCTCCATTTTTTGTTCTTAATATTTCTGCTCCACCTTGAATAAATGGTATTCCTTGTGATGTTAATATTATTGAAAGGGATAAAATATTTCTTCTTACTAAATGATTATCTAAAACATTATTTTCTAATATTTTTCTATATTCATCTTCTTTAATATTAGGTTTTAAGCTTTTCTCTATTTGATCCCAGAGAGTGTAGTTATCATGAGCATCTACATAATTTATAGTTTCCTTAGGATTAAATGTTAATGTATTTATAGATCCTTTTAAACCCTCTATTATATTCCATGCAGTAGGTCCATTATGTTGATTTCCATTTGAAAATCCATTTGATGGACTATTATTTCCCCTTATAAAATCTCTAAAAGTGTCATTAAATACGGAAAAATCTTCACCTTTTTGCCTTCCTCTGTAGGTTCCATTTAGTAGTGATGATTCTCCTCCTTTCCAAGGCTCTCCATAAATTAATATATTGTCATCAATTTTCTTTATTAAGCTAGTTATTTCTCTCATAGTATCTATGTCTATTAATTCCATAAGGTCAAATCTTAAACCATCAATATTATAATCCTTTATCCAATGAGTTATAGAACCTATAATAAACTTTCTAACCATAGGCCTTTCTGTTGCTATTTCATTACCACAGCCTGAACCATTAGTAAATCTTCCTCTATAATCTGTTCTAAAGTAATATGATGGAACAAGACTATCTAAATTTCTAGTTTCTTGCATATGATTATAAACTACATCCATAACTACTCTTATTCCATTTTTATGAAGAATCTTTATCATTTCTCTTAGTTCTATTATTCTAGCTATTGGATTATATGGATCACTTGAATAACTGCCTTCAGGAGCATTATAGTTTTTAGGATCATATCCCCAGTTTCTATTTCCTTTTTTGTTTGATTTTCTTTCATCAACTGAACCAAAGTCAAATATAGGTAATAAATGCACATGTGTTATTCCAAGTTCTTTTAGATGATCAATACCTGTTTTAACTTCAATTTTTCTTTTTGTATCTTTATATCTAGCTCCTTCTTTTGCTAGTCCTAAATATTTTCCTCTAATATTTTTATCTATTCCACTATCATCGCTTATAGTAAAATCTCTTACATGAATTTCATAAATTATAGAATCCTCTTTTCTTAAAAGCTCTGGTTTTTTATCAAATAACCATCCTAGTGGCATGGTTTTTATATTATTTATATCTATTAAAAAGCCTTTTTCACCATTTATACCTACAGATACTGTATAAGGGTCTACTGCATAGTTTATTTTTATATATTCTAATCCATTCCTATCTATATCTTTAAAGTAAAGCTTATATAGATAAAATTTTCCTTCATTTTCTTTTCTATTTATTTTGTTATAATAAGTTCCACTTATATTATTTCTTTTCATTTGATGTAAGCTTTTTTCATTTTCGTTTATATCATACCAATTATCATATAAACATAACTCTACCTTAAAAGAAGTTGGAGCCCAAACTCTTAAATATATATATTCTTTATCATAGACAATGCCCATATCATTTTCTTTATAATAATAACTGTCTAAAAACCTTCTCATCGTAACTTTACAAGGAAGAAATGTCTTACTTGATCTTACTTCAACTAGATCCATTGGTGATATATTTAAATTTAAATTTATAAACTCTACTTTTTTTAAATCCTTATAAATCACATATTCACAGTTTTCTTCTTTTACTTCATTTATATAAATATAAAACTCAGTTACATCTAATGGTTTTTTAGATAAAAAGGCTGTTATTTTATCCTTATCATCCATTATTGCCGTCTCTATTCTTGGTCCTATATATTCTATAACCTCTTTTAAATCTAGTATAAGCTTATCTTCACCATAAATTATATAACAATTTTTCACTCCCTTTGGTATTTCAAAGGTAGCTGTTTGTTCTGACCAATCATTACCCCAATTATCTCCCCAAGCTTTTCTTCTTGCAATTATATTTTCTTCCTTTACAAAAGCACATCTTCCAAAGTCACTTTCTTGTAATAATTCTATGGGGTAAGAATCTCCCTCATTAGAAAAACCCCATAAACCCCATTTATATCCATCACCAAAATAATCACCATCATTTTTTATAAAATGTATTAATGTATCTTCTACTTCTTCTAACACAATAGGAAATTCCCTAGAAGCTTTTTCTCCAGTTTCTTTATCAATACAACTTATTTGAATCGAGCTTTTATCTTTTAGTGATTTACTTATTTTAATGATGTCTTTTTCTATGTTTATATCTGTTCCTTTATAATCAATTGTCCAATAAACCTCTCTTAGTTCTTTTATTCCAAATATAGATTCTCTTAATGCTACAAGCTGAATTTCTTCACCTAAGTGAAATTCATTACAGGAAGTCTTAATTTCTAGTAAATTACCATCAAAGCTTTCACTATTCTTTAATAATTTATTACTTATTTTAAAAGAGTTGTTATTACTTATGTCATTATACTTTATATCATCGCTGTATCTTACCATTATTTCAACTCCTAAAATTTTAATATTATATTTTATGTCTATCCTTAATTATTGCCTCTATCTATTTTTCTTTAATCATTTAAAAATTCAACTTCTTCTATAATATAAGGTATTCTTTATATAACTATATATTTCACCATAAATATTCCATCATCATATAATTTTCTAGAATTATGTCTTCAATTTTATTTTAAATTTTCATTGATTTCTTAATTTTTATATGGTAATATTTATAATGATTTAAGGGAATGAAGTTCTCCCTTGACTTATGTCAAAACCGCTTACTAAGCTAATGACTTCTGCAATGTTTTTTTTGCAGAAATCATTAGCTTTTTTTAATTATTAAACAAAGGAGGATTTTTATATGTTAACTAGTTTAGCTCTTATTATTTTATCTGGTATATTTATGGGTTCTATTTTTTCTAAATTAAAATTGCCAAGTCTTGTAGGTATGATATTGACAGGAATTATATTAGGACCTCATATGCTTAATTTAATAGATGGAAGTATTTTAGGAATTTCATCTGAACTTCGACAGATAGCTCTTGTAATAATTTTAACTCGTGCAGGTCTAGCATTAGATATTAAAGATTTAAAAAAGGTTGGTAGACCTGCTATTTTAATGTGCTTCGTTCCTGCTACCTTTGAAATACTGGGATTTATATTGCTTGGACCTAAACTTTTAGGATTATCTTCACTTGACTCTGCAATAATGGGCACTGTTATTGCTGCTGTTTCTCCAGCTGTTATAGTTCCTAGGATGCTAAAACTTATGAATGAAGGTTATGGAGTTAAAAAAAGTATTCCTCAATTGATTTTAGCTGGAGCCTCTGTAGATGATATATTTGTAATAGTGTTATTCACTTCATTTACAGGCATTGCTACAGGTAGTAGTAGCTTTTCTTATATGTCTTTATTAGAAATTCCAATTTCTATAGTACTTGGAATAATATTAGGCATTATGGGTGGCTTAGCTCTTGTCTACCTATTTAAAGAGATTCATATGCGCGACTCTATTAAAATTCTTATAATATTAAGTGTATCGTTTTTATTTATAACTATTGAAAACTTATTAAAGAACGTTATTCCTATTTCTGGATTACTTGCTATTATGAGCCTTGGCGCAACTATATTAAAAACTTACCCTAAATTAGCTACTAGGATATCTCTTAAATATTCAAAGCTTTGGGTTGCTGCCGAAATATTTTTGTTTGTTTTAGTTGGAGCAACTGTAAATATTAAGTATGCATTAAATTCCGGGATAGTAGCTATTCTGTTAATCTTAGGCTCATTATTATTTAGAATGATTGGGGTTTTAATTTGTTTAATTAATACTGAATTAACTTTTAAAGAAAGAATATTTTCCGTTATAGCATATATGCCAAAAGCTACAGTTCAAGCTGCTATTGGTGCCCTACCACTTTCAATGGGTCTGGCCTCTGGTGAGATTATACTAACAGTTGCAGTGCTTTCTATAATAATCACTGCTCCACTAGGTGCATTTTTAATTGATAGAAACTATAAAAAATTATTAATTACTTCAGAAAAATAAATTCTATAGATTCTAAAAAAACTATATAATAACCAAGTAATTTAAAAAGCTAAGTCTAAATTAAATTTTCAGGCTTAGCTTTTATTATGGAATTCTTTCTATATTGACTTTGGCAAACATATGCTATATTAAGTTATTTATTTTTAAAATTAAAGATGATTTTTTTATTTTCCTAAGTTATAAGAGCTTTTTTACTTCCCATTTTTGAAAATATATTTCAATTTTTAAAAAATATGTTGAAATATTAAATCTTATAGGTTACAATAGGAATAACATGTAAACATTTCCATGTTATATATTTACATTTTATTTATTAGGAGGGGTATTGATGAATAAGAAAAAGACTTTAGCTTTGCTTTTACTTGCTAGCATAACTAGTCAAACACTAATTTCAACTAAGGCATTCGCTTTAGAAAATGAATCACCACTATTTAACTTTAAGGAGTACAATTTCCAAACTGGAGAAATTACTTATGATGAGACTAAACCTGTTTCTCTTTATAAGGATGGACCTCAAGTCACTATTCCAAATGAATTTGTAAATCCAAAAGAGCAATTTAGAACAGCTTGGCTTTCAACTGTAGTTAATATTGATGTTAATCCAATTAATCTTGATGCAAACCTTTCTGCTGAAGAAGAGTTTAAAAATCAATTTACATCTTATTTAGATAAGTTTGAAGAGTTAAACTTTAATGCAGTTACATTCCAAGTAAGTCCAATGCTTGATGCTTGGTATCCATCAGATATTGCACCTTGGTCTCAATATCTTCATAAAGGTGGAAGTAGCTACACATATCAGGGTAAAGATCCTGGATTTAATGGATTTGATCCTTTAGAATGGATGGTTTCAGAAACTCATAAAAGAGGTATGGAATTCCATGCTTGGTTTAACCCATATAGAGTTACTAATAATACTCTTGATACAAGACCTGCTACTGAAAAGTTAAATGAGCTTGCAGAAAACAACTTTGCAAGATTGCATTCAGATTTAGTTTATGAATTCCAAAATAAACTATTTTTAGATCCTGGTAAACCTGAAGTTATTGATTATGTTGTTGCTAGAGTTAATGAAGTTGCAACTAAGTATGACGTAGATGCTATTCACTTTGATGATTACTTTTATCCATATAAGTACACTGAAAATAAAAAAGACATATATTTCTATGAACAAGACATCGATAAACAAACCTTTATAGATAATAATAGAGGCTTTGGAGAATATAATGTTGAAAATGCTGCTAAATGGAGAGAAGATAATATAAGTCTTCTTATAGAAGCTATTAAAAATGAAATAGATACAATAAATACAGCTAATGATAGGTCAATACAATTTGGCGTTTCTCCATTTGGTATTTGGGGACATGCTGAGGTTTATCCAGATGGATCTAATACTCCAACTGGTTCAACTTCAAGTCTTAGAGACCAATTTGCTAATACTAGAAAATGGGTTCAAGATGGATTAGTAGATTATTTAACACCGCAAATATACTGGGCATTTAATACTCCTGCTGCTCCATATGGTGAACTATTAAAGTGGTGGGATGCTCAATTTGAAGGAGTTAACAATTCTCATCTTTATATTGGACATCCAAACTATAAATATATAGATGCTTCTTGGGATGCTAACTTTAAAAATCCATATGAAATAGCTAATCAATTAAGATTTAATCAAAAATTTAAAAATGTTAAAGGTAGTGGTTTCTTCTCTTATAATAAGCTATTACCTCAAACTGTTAGTGGAGCTGGAGATAAATATGATGTATTAAATCATGCAAATGCTATTTTAAAGAAGGATTACTTTAATCTGCCATCTAATGTACCAGGTAAGCCTTGGTTAGATAAAGTAGCAACTGTACCTGTGTCAGCTGCTAAGTATGAAATAAATGAAAATCAAATTAAAATTAGTTGGAATGATACTAATACTGATAGCAAATTCTACTGCGTATATAGACAAGAAGGTAATTTAGATTCAGTTGATATAACTAATCCAGCTAATTTAATTAGCCGTTTTGGAGTTGAAGCCGGAAAAGAATTTGTTGATAAAAATATAGATGCTAACAAGACATATACTTATGCTGTTACTGTAATAGATAATGCTTCAGTAGAAAACGAATCTAAAGTATTTAATAAAGAAATTTTAGATAAAGAAGCTGCTGCACTTCCTGTTATTGAAGCAATTAATAAGATTCCTTCATTAGATAAATTGACATTAGAAGATGAAGCTATTGTTGTTTCAGCTAGGACTTTAGTTAAAGCTTTAAATAATGACTCTTATGTTACTAACCTAGATATTTTAGTTGCTGCTGAAAATAGAATAGCAGAGCTTAAAGCTGGGAAGGTTAAGGAAGATGAACAAAAAGCTAAAGAAAATACTGCTATTGATGCAATAGACAAGCTTCCTGCTTTAGAAAATATAACTTTAAAGAATGAAGAAGCTATAAAGGCTGCTAGAGAATTAGTTACTATTGCAAACAATGACTCAGCTATAACTAATTTAGACAAACTTGTAAAAGCTGAAGCAAAAATTAAAGAATTAAAAGAAAATAAAAATGAAAATAATGAAAATGAACAAGGTAAGAATGAACAAGGTAAACTTCCTACTACTGGTGGAAGAAATTCATCACTTTTATTGAGCTTTGCTTCAATTCTAACTATAGCTGGAGCTGCTTTATTTAAGAAAAAATAGCCTATAAATAAAATATTTAAAATAAAAAGCACCCTAGTAAGAATTAAGTAATATACTATTCTTACTAGGGTAACTTTATTTTAGTTTTATATTTAATGGTTACTCTATTCTATCTAAACATGGTGAATTTACCTAAAGGAAATACTATTTCTACTTTTGTTCCTTCATTTTTTTTAGAATCTAATTTAAGTCCCAATCCTAATTTATCACAAAGGCTTTTACATAAATATAATCCTATTCCTGTTGACTTACCAAAAAGCCTTCCATTTTCCCCTGTAAATCCCTTTTCAAATACTCTATCTACGTCTCTTTCATTAATTCCTACTCCATTATCTTCTATAATTAATGAATTGCTATTTTCATTTGATTTTGAATATACTTTTACTTTTCCATTTCCCTTTTCACTATACTTAATAGCATTTCCAATTAGTTGATTAATAATAAAGCTTACCCATTTTATATCACTAAATATCATTAAGTCTATTTCACTGAGCTCTAATTTTATTCTTTTATTTATAAAATCTCTAGAATTATTTCTTATTGAAATTTTAACTGCCTCTGATAAATTAAACTCTTTAATTATATAATCTTTACTAACATCTTCACTCTTAGAATAATATAATACTTGTTCTATAAAGCCTTCTATTTTCTTTATTTCATAAGATACTTTTGAAGCAATTTCGCTCTCATTATTTTCTAATATTAACTTTGTTGAAGCAATTGGGGTTTTAATTTCATGAACCCATGTTTCTATATATTCTCTATACTCTATTTGTTTATTTTTAAAGTATTTAACATTTTCATTCATATTTTTATTTGTTTCTTTTAATACATCATAAACTATTTTGCCTTCTAAAAAATTTGGCTCTTCAATCACTTCTGGTAAAAGATATTTTTTATCTAGCTTTTCTGATATAGAAATCATATCATTATAAAATTTATTCTGTTTAAAATATTCAACTAAAATATTAGCTATTAAGGGTAATATCCATGTTGAGAAAATCAATACAGTCAACCATATATTTCTATTTGCAACTATTAAAGTTATTGCTACAAGTATAAATAAAAAAATATTTATTATTATTATAGCTTTTCTTTCCTTTATATACTCTAATATACTCATGGCATTATGTACCCTAATCCTCTTCTTGTCTCTATAATATTATCTAGTCCTATTTCTTCTATCTTCTTTCTTAATCTAGTTACATTTACTGATAATGTATTATCATCTAAAAATAAATCAGATTGCCAAAGAGCATCCATTAAAGCATCTCTAGAAACTATTTTCCCCCTATTTTTTATTAGATGAGCTAAAATTTTAAGCTCATTTTTAGTAAGCTCTACGGTTTTAGTTTCATATGTAATGCTTCCATTTGCCAAATTTAACTTTAAATCTCCATAAGATATAACTTCTTCATTACTATTTTTTCCATAACTTCTTTTTAGTAAAGCAGAAACCCTAGCAACTAATATTTCTGTATTATATGGTTTTGTTATAAAGTCATCTGCTCCCAAATTCATACTCATAAGCTCATCAACTTGACTATCTCTACTTGTAACTATAATTATAGGCACATCTGACTTCTTTCTTACTTCTCTACAAATATAGTAACCATCATAAAGTGGAAGGTTTATATCTAATAATATTAAATTTGCATTACTATTATTTATATGCTCTATAATATTTTCAAAGGAATCGGGTGCTTCTACTTCATATCCATACCTTTCTAAATACGTCTTTAATTCTTCTCTTATAGATTCTGAATCTTCAACTATAACGATTTTATACATTTTTCACCTCTACATAAATCAAATTTATCATTAAAATATAATTTGCAATTATAAATTTTATATCAAAATTAATTATATTTATTATTATATACTAAAATTTATAATTTAGCATCTAAATAAAGTAGCAGCCCCATTAGACTGCTACTTTATTATTTAACTATATTTTTATATCCTGTATATGTTGCGTAGAAATATCCCGCATAAACTCCTACTAATGTAAATAATGTAATAAATGATGATGCACCTATACTTGGTTGATTAAATAGTTCAATAAAGTCATTTATAACACTAATTCCAACTATTGAATGAACTATTGCTAAAACTAATGGAACCATAAAGTATATAAGAGTTTGTTTAAATATAGTTTTATTTATCATCTTTTTAGAAGCACCTATTCTTTTTAATGATTTATATCTATCTTTGCTATCAGCTGCTTCTGATAATTGTTGTAATGATAACACTGCAGCACTAGAAATTAAGAATACTATTCCTAAATATATTGTAATAAATACTACTATAGTTGTCATTCCTTTACTTGAATCATATATTTGATCTCTTGTGTATCCTATAACAAAACCTGTCTCAGCATCTGAATATTCTCCATCCATAAAGTTTTTAAATATCTTTGCGTATTTTTCTTCATATTTTTCTGGATAATTAACATTAAATCTTGATGTTGAAAGTTTTAATTCTCCACTAAAGTTATCCGGTACTATAACTGTAAATATATTAGTAGAAATTTGATCTGTGTAAAGTGATTCTGTTATTATGTCAGGACTAGCTATTTTATACTCTTTACTACTTAGCTTAATTGTCTTATCACTTTTAACTAACTCATTTATTTCTTTAATTTTATTTGCAAATGATGAAGATATTAAAACTTCATCTTCCTTTAAACTTTTTTCTTCTTTTCCTTTTAAATTCATTACTTTATTATAATCTGATATTTTTATTGCATTAATATAATTGTCGCCAAATCCACTCATTGGTTTTGAACCTTTGCTATACTTTCCTAGAACATCTTCTAATTTATCATTTAAGTAGTATTCATTATATTCTACATATTTTTCTTCATCTGTAAATGTTATATTTAATTCATCAAAAACTTCTTTTATACTTTTCACTTTTGATTCTTCATCTACATACATTGCTCCTGATGCTGAGAATGGTGTTGAGTCTTCTAAACCACTTTCTAAAGCATTTTTAAAACTAAGCCCTGTTGAAAGAGTTGTTATTGTTAAAAATAGCATTAATGAAATTACTGTCATAGATACAAAGTTAGTATTTATTTTGCTGCTTATTTGTCTTAAAACAAATATATTAAGTTCTTTAAAGTAAGTTTTTTTGCTTCTTTGTACTAAAGATATACTAAATCCACCTAAGCTTATAAAAAATAATAAAGTTCCTACTATTCCTAATATTAAAGACATAACAAACTTAATATCCTCTGGTCTTAATCCTGCTTTTATTACTAAATAATATGCAGCTGATAATATTAAAATTGAAACTATAAAAATTATAATATTTACAATCGGATTTTTAAGTTTTACATTTTCACTTTTTCTTGAAGCTGTTAGCATATCAATTAATTTATATTTTGAAACTACAATAGTATTAAATATCATAACTAATAAAAATATTATTCCAAAGTAAATTGTACTTTTAATAATTGCTTCAAATGATATAACAAACTTATATTCTCCCATAGCTACCTCAAATAATTTAGCTGTAAACACTGATAGTCCTTGAGAAAATACAATACCTACTATTAGCCCTGCCACTAAAGATGCAGCACCTATTATTAAAGTTTCACCAAGTAATATCTTAGAAATTTTATTTTTTCCCATTCCTAATGTCATATAAATTCCCAGCTCTTTTTTACGCTTTTTAATTAAAAAGTTATTTGCGTATATTATTAAGCTTCCAAGAATAAATGATACAAATATTGATACCACTCCTAAGGCTTTACTCAACCCTGCTATTGTTTCTGATTGACTGCTATTCATTTCAAATAATACTTTTTGAGATTCTATAGAATTAAAACTATAAAATATACAAACTGCAAATGTTAATGTTAAGAAATATATTGCGTAATCTTTTAAACTCTTTTTTACGTTGTTAAATGCTATCTTAGAATACATCGCCTGCATCACCTCCTAAAAGAGTAACTACTTCTATAATTCTATTGAAGAATTCTTTTCTAGAATTCCCTCCCCTTACAAGTTCGTTAAATATCTTTCCATCTTTGATAAATAAGATTCTATGTGCATAACTTGCTGTAAAGGCATCATGAGTAACCATTAATATTGTCGCTTCTAATTCTTTATTAAGAGTTTCAAAAGAATCTAAAAGTAATCTTGATGATTTAGAATCTAAAGCTCCTGTAGGTTCATCTGCTAATATTAATGATGGGTTAGTAACAATTGCTCTTGCCGACGCTACTCTCTGCTTTTGTCCTCCTGATATTTGGTAAGGATATTTACTTAATACTTGTGTAATACCAAGGTTATCTGCAACACCCTTAATAAGTCCATCAATTTTATTGTGACTTCTACCTTGAATAGTCAATGCTAATGCTATATTTTCATAAGCAGTTAGCGTATCTAAAAGATTAAAATCTTGGAATATAAAGCCTAATTCATCTCTTCTAAATTTTTCAAGTTCTTTTGATTTTAATTTTGTAATATCTTTATCATTTATTATTATATTTCCTGTTGTTACAGTATCTATTGTTGAAATACAATTAAGTAACGTTGTTTTCCCACTACCTGATGGTCCCATTATTCCAACGAACTCACCTTTTTCAACTTTAAAGCTAATATTGTCTATAGCCTTAGTTACATTTTCTTTATTACCATAATATTTTTCGATTTTTTCTACACTTAAAATGTTTTTCATATTTCTCCTCCAATAATGTACTATATGTTTTATTTAATATTTATTATTTCTGTTTACAAATATAGTTTAACCTACGATTAAGTAATTACATATTTATCTAACTTTCATTAACCTTTCATTTTTGTAAGATAAGTATAATTAAGTAAAAAAAACAAACCTTCTTAATTAAAGGTTTGCCGTATATTTATTATAATAACTTTTTAAACTTCTTTACTTTTATTAGAGCTACTTATCTTATTTTGACTATATAATTTTATTTTATTAATAAGTTTTTTAACAATAATCTTAAATACATCAATATAATTTTTATTTATTTTCTTTTTAGTTTCATATACTAAAAGTACTATTCCAACAGTTAATGGTATAATATAATAACTTACCCTATATAAAACTAAAGCTAGTAATGCTTCTTCTTTATTTATTCCTAATGCTCCTACCCCTAAAATAAATGAAAGATCAAAACCTCCAAGCCCTCCAGGCATCATGCTTACAATCCCTATAGCTGAGGACACTACATATATTGGAAATATTCTTGATATTGTTAACTTAGTTCCTAGCAATTTAAGAATACTATATAATAATAAAGCCATTGCTGTCCATTCTAAAATTGAAATTATCATTATTTTAATAGTCTTTATAGCATTTTCACGTTTATCTTTATTTACATATCTATATAAATTATATATTAGAAGAATTGGTGCGTAAAGCCCTGCTAAAAATATACCTAATTTCACTAATTCCATTTTTTTTAAATCATCTATGTTTAATACTGAATAAATAAAGCAAAGTAGTGAGAATCCAGTAAAATTTAATAATACTACCTTTGAAACCTCTTTTACCAAAGCTGCTTTATCTTTAATATAAGGTGAATAAAAATAGCTTTTAAGAGCTATTGCAGCTGCACCTCCAAAGCCTATTATACTTGAAATTGAACTTGCAATCCAAGAAGACTTATAAAGACTTTTATTGTCTAATGATATATTGCATGTGTCTTTAATTATAAAATCATATAACGATAATGGTAAATATGATAGTATTCCCAAAATTATAATAATACTTAAGCTTATAAATGAAAGCTTGTCTCTATAAGAGTAAAATGTATTTATATCAAAATCTGAAAATAATCTTTTAAACTGAATAAGTATAATCATTGATATACCAAGCATAAAAATTACTTTCATCCATACTTTTACTTTGTCTTCAACCTTAACTAACATATAAATTCTCCCTGCTAAATTAATTTATATAATAAAAAATATTTACCCAACCTTTATCAGTATATATTAATAACAATATAAATTCAAAAGTTTTTATATCATTTATATATAAATTAAGGAAAATTATTTTATTTACTACTATTTAAATAATTAATATGTTTATTTCTAGTCTATTAATTATAAATTAAATTTCTCTTCATCATATCCTGCAAATAATACTAATGCTACAACAGTTAATACATCTTTAATTTTTTTCATAAAAATCATCTCCTTGCTTAACTTTATATATTTATTATATTGTTTATCTATACTTTATAGTATTTATGTATATTACTTTAAACTTTCATTTATGTAATGTAACACTAAAAATTTTTATAAAAAATCACCTTCCTAAGTGAATGATAAAATAGTTTTTATCTAAATTACTTAAAAAGGTGATTTTAATTACAAAATTTAATTTTATTTTATAAACTACAAACTCTAACTTGCTTTAACTTTTCTATGACATAAATATATTATCTGAATCATAGTAAATGGTAATGAGCTTTTTTTTCTATATGCCAAATATTTTGGTACCCATTGTTTTGTATATTTTTCTTTAAAGCTTCTTAATCCTGTAAAGGAATAAAACGATTGTCCATGAATGCATATTTGAGCTGCAATCTTCTCACTTATAAAGGAGTATTTTGATGTCCCTACATTAGCTAATGGAGCCATTCCAATATCAAAATTCTTATAATCATTCTCTTTACCATAAGCTATAAGATTTATCATAAGGAAATCCATTGTACCAATTATTGCATCATTTGAATACCTCATTAAATCTATAGAAAAACTTCTTTCCGAATCATACATAGGCATTAAATTAGCAAAACACTTAATTTTTCCATTTTCATCTTTAACTACTGCCATTTTATCTAATGATAAATATTCTTCATTAAAAAAGCCAATTGAAAAACCCTTTTCGTATCTCTCTCCAAGCCATTCATTAGAAACTTCTCTTAACTCAGCTATAAAATCCTTGTTAAAGGGTGGCTCTATAATCTCAAAGGTATATCCAGCTCTTTCTATTTTATTATAAGTTGCTCTTAACCCTCTTGTCTTTTTCCCTGATACAGAAAAATTGGATAAGTCTACAATACCTTCTTGTCCTAGCTTCATAAATTCATAACCATATTCATGAAGCATAGGTATCATTTCTTTATCTACCTGATAAAATATAGGAGTGTATCCGTATCTATCTGCTAAATCATAAAATTCTTCTATTGCACTTAATATACTATTTCTATCTCCTATTGGATTTCCTAAAACAACTAATTTATCTGATTGTTTTTGATATTGAATAAGAACTGTATTGTCTTCATTAATGAATACATATTTATCTTTTAAATATATTAAATGTGTTAATGGATTACCTTTATAATTACTTAAAATATTTTTTATTTTATCTTTATTATCTTCAAAGGTTTCAAATGGATATCTATTTCTTTTATTAATTAAATAAATTACCCCTATGAATATTATTGAAATTATAAATCCTATTATGCTACTAATAAATAAGTAATTATAACTATTTTCTACCATTTCTTTAGTGTAAGCACTAAATTTATGCAACCTATTAGAAAATCTAGGAAAATACATTATTAGATATACTAATAAAAATCCAAATAATGCAATTGAATCCTTAAGTAGTTTTTCCCATGAAAATACAAAACTTTTCCTATAAAAGTTATGTCTACTTAAAAACAAGAAAATTATCACAAAGGTCAAAAATCCAGTTTGCCAATAACGATATACTCCAATTATTGAGCCTGTCCAAGCAATTGATACTAAAACCATAACAATTTTAAAAGTTTGCTTTGATTTATATAAAAGCATAGTTGAAATTGCAATAAGTAAAAATCCCATAACTATTTCCATAGTAATAGATAAATTATTTATTGGTTCTCTCATTACATACATCCTTCTAAAAGTAGACTTCATATGCGGCATTACTCTAAATAATAAAATCATTACTCCAGTTAAAAATATTAAAATTGATGATACTGTATATGAAAGATTAGTTAAAATTGAAGTAAATATATTATTATATTTTTTATCTATTCCCTTTTTCATTTCATTTATAAATAAGATTAATCCTATAAATAAAGGTACCATATAATAGCTTACTCTATACAAAACTAGAGCTAATAATGCTTCTTCCTTTGGAACACCTAAAGCCCCTACTCCTAAAATAAATGATAAATCAAATGTTCCAAGACCTCCTGGAACCATGCTTATTATTCCTATTGCACATGCAACTACATATATAGGGAATATTTGAGATAATCTTAATTCAGTTCCTAATAAAGTTAATATTCCAAATATTAAAATTACTGATGTTATCCACTCTAGTATAGATGTGCACATTATTTTAATTGTTTTAATTGCATCTTTACGTTTCTCTATATTTCTATATCTAAATAAATTATAAATTAAAAGACTTGGCGTATAAAATGAAGCTATTATTATTGCTAATTGAACTAATTGAAAATCTCTTAATTTTGAAATATTAAAAATAGAATAAACAAAACATACCATAGAAAATCCAGTAAAATTTAATGCTACAACTTTAGATACTTCTTTCACTAATTTGCTTTTATCCTTTATGTATGGTGAATAAAAGTAACTCTTCAAAGCTATTGCTGAGGTGCCTCCAAAACCTACAATACTTGAAATAGAACTTGCAATCCAAGAAAATCTATAAAGACTCTTATTATCTAAATCTATTTCACAAGTATCTTTTATGATTAAATCGTATAATGATAAAGGAAAATAAGATACAATTCCTAATATCCCAATAATCACCAAACTAAATATAGATAGCTTATCCTTATAAAAGTAAAATACACTGGCATTAAAGTCTAAAAATAGTTTCTTAAACTCCATAAATATTATTGTAAAAATAGCTAATATAAAAGCTACTTTTATTAACATTTTTAGTTTCTTCTCGAGTTTTAATTTCATATAAATTCTCCCTACAAACTTATTTTATACTTTTAAAATAATTAAATTAATAATGATACGCTTATAAGTATATATTAATCAACTAACTAATTTCAAAAGAAAACTTAATATTTATGTTTATTTTAAGGTTATCTTAAGATTATTTTAATATATCATTATTTCTTTTAATCTTTTATTTATATTTAATAATTCTCTCTATTATAGATTGAATTTTTCTTCATTATATCCTGCAAATAATACTAATGCTACTACTGATAAAACATCCTTAACTTTTTTCAAAATAATCATCTCCTCATTTACTTTATCTTATGTTTCTATTATAGTATCTCTTAATAATTTATGATATTTATTTACCTTACTTAATCCTTTCATTTTTGTAATATAAATATTTTTTATTTTAAAAGTATATAAAATAAAAAACAGCATTAATAATCTAATGCTGTTTTTATATAATTATATTTAAACTTTTTTTAATTTTTTATAAAAAGTATTTTGTAATGGTAATTTAGTTCTAAATTCTCCATCTAGCTTAAAGTAAGCTCCTTGCATAGCTGGTGCTGCTGGAACAACAACAATTTCTCCAACGCCCTTTGCTCCATAAGCTAAACTAGCTTTATTTTTTTCAACTAATATAGTTTCAATTTCTGGAATCCCTGTTGATCTAAATAATCCTAGTGTACCAAACTTAGCTAAAGGAACTCCATCTTTTAATGGATAGTCTTCTGTTAATGCATAACCAAGTCCCATAACTACTCCACCTTCTATTTGTCCTTCTACTGCTACAGGATTAACAGCTCTTCCAATATCATGAGCAGCTATAACTTTAATTACTTTTCCATTATCATCTAAAACTACTACTTGAGTTGCATATCCATAAGCAACATGGCTTACAGGATTAGGCTTTGTACTTCCCATTGGATCTGTATCTGAAACATATTCTCCATAAAACTCTTGACCTTCAAGATCTTCTAGTGATTTACTTTTTAATGCCTCTTTTAACTTTAAAGATGCTACTCTTGTTGCTTCTCCTGTAAATACAGTTTGCCTTGAAGCTGTTGTAGTTCCTGAATTTGGAGTTGTAAAGGTATCTGGATTATCTACTGAAACATTTTCTGGATTTATTCCTGTAGTCTCACATAAAATTTGTGTTGCTATAGTTCCGAGCCCTTGTCCTATACAAGCTGCAGAAGTTCTAATAACTGCTTTACTATCTTTAATCACTATTCTACATCTACCTGTATCTGGAATACCAACTCCTAACCCTGCATTTTTAAAAGCACAAGCTATTCCAACATGCTCATTATTTTCGTAAGCATCCTTCACTGCTTCTAAAGTTTCTACTAAAGCAGTTCCTTCATCAGCAATTTGTCCGTTTGGTAATACTTGTCCTGGTCTAATTGCATTTCTATATCTAAACTCCCATGGAGAAAGTCCTACCATGTCTGCAAGCTTATTTATATTACATTCATTTGCAAAAGCTGATTGAGTAACCCCAAACCCTCTAAATGCTCCTGCTGGTGGATTATTAGTATATACTGCTATACCTTCAATTTCTATATTTTGATAATTATAAGGTCCAGCTGCATGAGTACATGCTCTTTGTAGTACAGGTCCACCTAATGATGCATAAGCACCTGTATCTGATATTATTCTTCCTTTCATTCCTGTTAGAATTCCATTTTCATCACAAGCTGTAGTAAATTCCATTTCCATAGCATGTCTCTTTGGATGAATAATTAAGCTTTCTTTTCTACTTAAAGCAACTTTAACTGGCTTCTTTGTGAAGTAAGTCAAAAGTGCAGCATGGTGTTGAACACTCATATCTTCCTTTCCACCAAAGCCTCCACCCACAAGCATACTTTTAATTCTTAGCTTGCTTGGGTCTAGATTTAAAAGCTTTCCTATTTCACGAAGCTCATCATAAACTCCTTGACCACCTGTATAAACTGTTAAAACTTCATCTTCATAATTTGCAACTGCACATTCTGGTTCTAAAAATGCATGCTCTGTTGGAGGAGTACTATACCTTTCAGTCACAACATACTTGGAGTTTTTTATAGCCTCATCTGCATCTCCTCTTTTTAAATATTGCCTACTTAATATATTCCCACTTGAATGAACTTTTGGAGCATCATCTTTCATACCTATTTCAGGACTTGTTACAGGTGGAAGTTCTTCATAGTCTACTTCTATAAGAGTTAATGCTTCTTTTAATATTTTCTTATTCTTAGCTGCTACTAAGGCAACTGCATCTCCTAAGTATCTAGTTTCTTCTCCGATATCTATCATTGCTGGCCAATCTTGAACTAAATGTCCAATAAATCTATCTCCAGGAATATCCTTTGCTGTTATTACTGCATAAACGCCTTCTAAAGCTTTTGCTTTTGATGTATCTATATTTTTAACTAAAGCTCTTGGATATTTTGCTCTTAAAGCTGAACCATAAAGCATTCCATCAAAATGTAAATCATCTGCGTATTTACCTATTCCTAATGTTTTAATCTCGGCATCAATTCTAGGTAAATTTTCTCCAACTAATCCTTTACAATAAACCTTAGGTACCTCTTCATTATTTCTTAAAAGCTCTGCAACTAAATTAATTGCTTTTATGATTTTTACATATCCTGTACATCTACATATATTACCTTTAAGTGAATTTTTTATTTCATCTTCAGTAGGATTTAAATTTTTATCAAGTAATCCCTTTGCACTTATAACCATTCCTGGAATACAGAATCCACATTGGACTGCTCCACATTTACCAAAGGCATAAGCAAAAGCATCTCTTTCTTTTTCACTAATTCCTTCAACTGTAATTACTTCTTTATTTTCAAGTCTACTTAATTTTTGAATACATGCTCTTTGTGCTACCCCATCTACTAGGACCATACAAGCACCACAAGCACCCTCTGCACAACCATTTTTTACAGATGTTAATTGTGCTATATCTCTTAAATAATCAAGAAGACTCATATCCTCATCTACTGTTATACTTCTGCCATTGAGCTTGAAACTATACATTTAATCTGCTCCTTCCAATTATCAAATTGATAATTCCAATACTTTATTGATAAATCATCTTTTGGATATCTTATTTATACATATTTTTTTAATTCTTCTTCCTTTAAAACATCTATTTTGTCAATATAATAAGGATAATCTTTCAAAATTGTTTCAACAGTAATTTCTAATTTACTCTTATCTTCTTTTGAATTAACTACATAGATAAATTCTTTTCCATCTTCTCTTAATAAGAATTTATCTTCTCCAATTCTTAATAATCCAGTATTCTTTGAATTCTTATACTCTTCTAAATCTTGATAAATAGTTGTTTTCTTAAGGTATGGGAATCCACCCTTTGGACAGAACATATGACAGTTACCACATTCATTACACATATTTTCAACGTGAGCTATTTGATAATTAGCTGAAAGTTCTTCAACAGCCACCTTCATATTGGCTCTATTTGGACATACATCAACGCAAATTCCACAGCTCTTTAAGCAATCAAAAGTCTCTAGTTTATCTTCTAGAACCTTGCCGTTGCCTTTATTCTTGTAATTAGTATCATTCTTTGCCTTATTAGCTAATTCATTTAAAGCTTCAAGATTTAATCCTTTAGGCGCATGTCCTGCTTTTTTCATTTCACTTAATACAGCATTATTATTTGTATATCCCTTTGGTTGTAAATATAATGTTGCTATAGTAATAGGTGCAATTCCAGTATTAAATACATCTAATGCATTGTTTTTATCTATTCCACCTGATATAGATATGTTTATGTCATTAAACTCACTAGCAATATTTTTAGCAACATTTATCGCTATTGGGTAAAGTGGTTTTCCAGACATATACATAGCATCCCCTGGCATAATATTTCTAGTATTAACTACAGGTAATGTATTTGTTAACTTAACTGCGAATGTTACATTATTTTCTTTAGCTGTTTGTAATAGCTTAGTTATTATTTCTTTAGCCACGTCAAACTGTAAGTCATGCTCAAAGTCTTCTCTTTTTAATTCTATGTCATTGTAACCTAAATTATCTAAAATTTGTCTTACAGCATCATATCCTAATAATGTAGAATTACATTTTAATAATGTATTTATTTTCTTATTAGATATTAAATGAGTTGCTATGTCTAAAATTTCACTTGCTTTACATCCATGCATTGTAGAAAGTGTAATTATATTTGTAACCTTTGAGGTAATCTTATCTATATCTTCTAGTTTAAATCTTTTAAATTTATTTATATTTTTCTTTAATACTTCTATGCACTCTTTAAATGCTTTTGTATCTTTTGAATCTTTAAGGTCATCAATAAAGTCAGAAATCTTCTTTGATTGAATTCCTTTAAGGTCATATCCTACACTTATATTAAGTATAAAATCTTTTACATCTGATAATCCAAGTTCAACACCTACAACCTGTAATAATACTGAGGCTTTAATGTACTCATCTCTTGCTTCCTCAACTGTTAACTCTGTAGACCATTCTACATTGTATCCTACATTTTTAACATCAATACAAGGCCTTGCTATCATTTCTTGCATTTCTTTTCCATCTACTATTTGAACAGTCTTAGGTTCAAAATATCTGCATCCTGTTAGATAAGCTGCTAAAAAGTTTTGAGTTAATTGTGTATGAGGACCAGCTGCAGGACCTACTGGGAATCTTAAGTATTCTCCACAAAAATTCATTTCTATACTATTATCAATATCTCTATAAAAATCTTTTTCTTCTATTCCGAATATTTTTCCTTTTGTATAATAATCTTTAAGCGTTAGCTCAAGAATTTTTTCAAAAGACATTACTTTCATTACATCACTCATGGTTGTTCCACCTTTCTTAAAACAAATTTAATATGAATTCATATTGCTATAAATTTTCACTATAAATAAAAAATTTTAAAATATATAATTAAGGACTATTACATTTGATCCCATAATTTTTGTGCTATTTTTCTTGAATTTGCAAATATTTTTTCTTCATCTATATTTACTAATTCTCTATTTTTCATCACAACTTTTCCATTAATTATAGTTGTTAAGACAGATCTACCTGTAAATCCAAAAAGCATGTGACCATTTATATTATTTGCATTCATTGGAGTCAAAGGATTGTAATCAACTATAATCACATCTCCATAAGCACCTTCCTTTAATATCTCAAGTTCCCTCTTAAAGAATCTATTTGCTATATTTCTATTATTTTCAAATAATAATTTAAATGTTTCATTAAAAGCTACACTTGGATTACATCTATTATGTCTTTGTATTATAGGGAAGACCTTCATTGATTCAAACATATCGCTAGTATATCCATCTGTTCCCATCCCTATATTTATTCCTTTATTAACCATTTCTAGTACTGGAGAGCATCCAACTGCATTTCCCATATTAGATTCTGGATTGTTAACTACATTTGTATTAGTATATTTTAGTAAATCCATTTCTCTATTATTTATATGAACACAATGAACGGCTAAAGTTTTTTCTCCTAATATATTAAAATCATAAAGTCTTTCAATTACTCTCTTCCCACCATTCTTTAAAGCCTCATGTAAATCAGATATTCCTTCTGCCGCATGAATATGAAATCCTGAGTTTAGTCCTTGTATTTCCTTTGCACACTTTTCTAAAGTTTTATCACTTAAAGTAAAGGAAGCATGAAGTCCAAATAAACCTTTTATTAAATCATCCTCTTCTTTATTTGCATATTTTATAAAGTTTACGTTTTCATTTATACCTTCATCAGTTATATTAAATCCATCTCTATCTGATACTTCATAACATAAAGATGTTCTAATACCAAGCTCTTTAGCCACATCCCCTATAGTAAATAGACTATCAGTTATGCTCATAGGACTTGCATGATGATCAAAAACAGTAGTAACACCATTCTTAATACAATCAATATATGTTGTATATGCACTATATTTTGTATCCTCAAGTGTTAGTTTTTTATCTAGCTTCCACCAAAGTCTTTCTAATATTTCATTAAAATTTTGTGCTGGATCTTCCTTTGCATCCATTCCTCTTGCAAAAGCACTATAAATATGATGATG
This sequence comes from Clostridium sp. LS3, assembly GCF_055330225.1. NCBI lineage: Bacteria > Bacillati > Bacillota > Clostridia > Eubacteriales > Clostridiaceae > Clostridium > Clostridium sp. LS3. The sequence continues at coordinate 1,598,448 of NZ_CM143921.1, read as the reverse complement.
TGTGTTAATAAGCCCTGGCATTATTACTTTGCCTTTAGCATCAATAAATTCAAAATCCTTATATTTAATTTTTAAGCTTTCAAAATCTCCAACTTCAACTATTACCTTATCTTTTATAGCAACAGCTCCATTATTTATAATGAGGTTATTAATATCCTGAGTTATAACTATACCATTACCTATTAAAATCATTTATTTTCCCTCCAGTATAATATAATCAAAATTATATAAAGCATTATTCATGCCAAAATTGTAATAATTGAATTATTATATTCTATTTTTTTCTACTTAGTTATATAAAAGTATTAGTGATGATTAAAATTTTTATTTTAAATCAATATGCTTTTATAGAGTGACTTTAAAATTAATAAAATTTAAATTTATTATCAATTTAGTAAATGTAATTATCATTTTAAGAATAAAAATAGCCTCTGAAATTTATACTATTAAAGCATAATTTTCAGAGGCATTTTAAATTTCCAGTAACTTCAAACCAATTCTATAATACCAAATCTCTTAATTCACTAACACTTGATAAATAGTAATTCGAGTTATCTTTCATGAAATCAATTATTTCCGGTATTAAATGTGACCATCCTGCACTAGCAAAATCAACATCACAACTTTTCGCCATATCTAATCCTGGTTTTAAATCATCAACAACTAAGATATCTTTACTACTTAAATTAAGGATCCTCATAACTTCTTCAATCGGATATGGGTTTGGTTTTCTCTTATCCACTTCAAGATCCCAACCAAATATTTTATCTGGTACTATACCACAATTAATCATATAATCTCTTTTAATTTGTTCACTTTCTGAATGTGAGGCAACACAAATTATTCCACCTGCATTTTTAAAATCTTTTATTAACTCTGCGAAGCCAGGATAAAACTCTGGAATTTTTGACTTCGTATAGCTAGTCCATACTTTATATTGATATTCCTGCTCTTCTTTATTAAATTTCAAAATATCTTTGCATAGTTCTGAAAATCCTGGGCTAAAACAATTTGAAACAAAGTCTTCAAGTGTTAATATCTCTGTATTTGGCCTTAATACTTTAAGTGCCTCTACAAATGATGGATAATGTATATTAGGTGTACTCATTGTAACTGTATCATCATGATCTAAAATTAAGCATTTGTATTTCATTTATAAAACCTTCCTTAACATAGTTTATCTATATATGATTTTATATAAAATTCTACTATATTTAGTTTATATTTTAAATAAAATAAGTATTTTATTTTATATTAAATTAACTTTTTCTATATAAAGTAGCTAGTCCTATTCCAAGCTTCTTTGCAGCTTTAGATTTTCCTTTAGTATCATGTCCATATTTTTCTAATGCATAATTTATATATCTCTTTTCTAGCTCCTCTAATGTTATAAAATCTCCATCTATAATATTATCCAAAGTACTTTCTTCATGAGAGCTATAATATTCTAAAATGTAATCAGGTAATATACTACAAGTTATTCTGTTATCATCATCTACAAGATTTATCATAAACTCTACTGCATTTTGTAATTCTCTTATATTACCTTGCCATGGATAATTTTTAAGTTTTTCTATAACATCGTCTTCTATATCTATTTTTTCTAAATTATACGTTGTACAGTATTTATCTATAAAACTTAATACCAATTGTCTTATATCCTCTTTTCTCTCTGAAAGATTAGGTACTTCTATTGGTATTACATTTATTCTATAATAAAGATCTTCTCTAAATTTCTTTTCTTTTATCATTTCTTTTATATCTTTATTAGTTGCAGCTATAACTCTTATATCTAAGTTTATCATTTTATTTGAGCCTATTTTAGAAAATTTTCTTTCTTGAAGAACTCTAAGTAATTTTACTTGAAGAGAAAGAGGCATATCTCCAATTTCATCTAAAAATATTATTCCTCCATTTGCAAGCTCAAACTTTCCAACTCTACCATTATTATTTGCTCCACTAAAAGCACCTTTGGAATATCCAAATAACTCACTTTCAAGAAGTGCTTCTGGTATAGCAGCACAATTTATAGCAATAAAAGGTTTATTTCTTCTATTACTTTGTGAATGTATAGCTCTTGCTACTACCTCTTTTCCTGTTCCACTTTCCCCTGTTATAAGTATAGATGAAGTTGAATTAGCTATTTTAATAATCTTTCTTTTTATATTTTTCATAGCTTCAGACTCTCCAATTACGGATTCTAATTTTATTTCTCCCCAAGCATTACTTTCTGTTATATTATTACACTTATTCTTTTTGCATATCTTATTTAATATAACTATGCTTTTATAATTATAAGAGTCTAGATTAGTTTCTAAAAATTCCCCTATTCCATCATATTCAATACCCTTTGCCTTTAATCCTATTGTATTTTTATCTGCATCCTCTGATGTGGATATTTCTACCTTTTCTAAATCAATACTTTCAATACTTAAGGCTTTTCTTACGTAATTGTTTGCATAAATTACTTTGTTGTTAGAATTTAAAATTATAATTCCATCACTTATTCGACTAGCTATGTCCTTAATAAACTTTTCTTCCATGCTATCACCTTTTGTTTTATATTATTGATTATAATCCTCTCATATATTATCTTACCATTTTTTCCTTACCCTTACAATTATTATAATGATAAAAAAGTGAAGGTAAGAAAAGTATAAAAAAAGAAGCTTTAGAAATTCTAATACTTCTTTTTTCCTTTATTTATTTTTTATTTTATTTATATATATTGTAGGAATTAATGCATACATAGCAGCTGATTTTACTATTTCACTTTTCCATGTTCTTTCATTCGGAGCATGAGCTTGATCTTCATGCCCTGGCCCAAAACCTATACATGGAATTCCGTATCTTCCCATTATAGATACTCCATTAGTTGAAAAGGTCCACTTATCTACTATAGGCTCTACATTAAATAGGTTTCTATAAGCCTCTATAAAAGTTTGGCAAACCTCATGCTCTTCTGGAATAACCCATGTTGGAAAGTATGAATCTGTTTTATATGAAAGTCCAGTATAAGATTCTTTATCATAATTATATATTGACACATCTGCCTTTGCTTTCTTTACTGAAGGTAAATTTTTAATTTGATTTATTGCAAATTCATAGCTCTCACCATCTGTTAACCTTCTATCTACTGAAATGCTACATCCATCTGCTACTGCACATCTTGAAGGAGATGAGTAAAATATTTCTGATACTGTTAATGTTCCTTTTCCTAAAAAGTCATTATCCATTAGCTCTTTATCTAAATCTTTTAATTCATTTAATATAGGAGCCATCTTAAATATAGCGTTTTCTCCTCTTTCTGGTGCAGATCCATGGCAACTTATTCCACTAGCGCTAACCCTTATTTCTACCCTTCCTCTATGACCTCTATATATATTACAAGAAGTTGGTTCTGTAATAACTACAAACTCAGGTCTTATATTATCCTCATTAATTATATATTGCCAGCATAAGCCATCACAATCTTCTTCTTGTATAGTACATGTTACTAATAAAGTATAATCATCTTCTAAATTTAGTTCCTTTATTATTTTCCCAGCATATACCATAGCAGCTATTCCACCACCTTGATCACTGGATCCTCTTCCTATGATTATTTCTTCATCTTCGTCGCCTTCATAAGGATTATAATTCCAAAGACTAGGATCTCCCACACCAACAGTATCTACATGTCCATCTAATGCAATTAAATGACTTCCTCTTCCTATATAAGCCAATATGTTTCCCATGGGATCTATCTCTACTTTATCAAAACCTACCTTTTCCATTTCTTTTTTTATTCTTAATATCTTAAGCTCCTCATTGCAACTTTCACAAGGTATGGCTATTATTTCTCTTAAAAAGTTACTCATATCATCTTTATACTTTTCTGCACACTTTACAATTTCTTCATAGATATATTTATAATCCATATTGGACCCCTCCATTTTAATTTATGTACTATATATATAACTAAATTTATATTCAGCATAATTTGTGCCAAATCTATATTTAAATCTTTATTTATAGGTTAATTTTCAAAATAACGTTTTTAATCTTATATACTTTTATATTAATTAATTTTTTAAGAGCTAAATCTATGGAATAAAATTGCTATTTAAGCAGTGTCTTTAAAATATAAGATAAAAAATTCTATATATTTATAATAATTATAAATAATCCCTATTATAAGAAATAAAGCAGTTATCAAAATAATAATTTATATCATTTTGATAACTGTTTCTTTATTTTTTTATAACTTCAATAAACTCCTTATAATCCTCTATAGTATCTATGTCCTGTAAGAATAAGCAATTATCTATATCTACATATTTTACTAGATCTTTATTATTCCTAATTACTTCTTTTCCTCCAACATCTCCTTCTAAATTTTCTAAGTTCTGTTTTAAGCTTTTAGGAAAAATTACAGGACTTCCTATTTTATCAATAAATCTAGGAATTATTATATTTTCTTTATACAAATTAGAAGCATCTATTAATTTATTTATGGATTCTGTATCTATAAATGGCTGATCTCCACAAAAAAACATAAAGTTATAATCTAAATTTGCTTCTTTTAATCCTAGCTTTATGGATTGACTTTGTCCATAACCTGGAGATTCATTTTTTATAGGCTTTATTCCATAATTAATAGCAAGTTCTATAACTTTTTTATCATTTCCAACTAAAATTATATTTGAAAAATTACTTAACTTTATTGTTTTTATTACTTTTTCAATTATTAATTCTTTACCGATTTTCATTAAAAGCTTATTTTTCCCCATTCTTTTACTGAAACCAGATGCTAAAATTATTGCATTCATTCTTACACCTACTTCCTTATTTTCAAGTAACCGCTTTCATATATAGTTGAAAATTCACAAAATTATACTATTACAATTTATTATATTTTGCTAAATAAAGTTTCTACTGCTTTTCTTGCTTCAAAAGTAGTCTTTTCTTCATCTATGGTAGTAAGTTTACCATCTTTTACGACTATTTTTCCTGCTACTATTGTATAATCAACTGGTGATTTACAACCTACAGTACCTAATATTGATTTTGGATCATATTCAGCCCCTATAAACTCTATTCTATTAGAGTTTATCATAAATAAATCTGCTGCTTTTCCAACTGAAAGTTCACCTATATCTTTTCTTCCAAGAACTCTTGCACTTCCCTTTGTTGCTATTTTTAGTATATCATAACCTGTTGGTGCTTTATTACTCCAATTTAATCTATGAAGTAAATAGCAAACTCTAAGCTCTTCTAAAAGATTAGATCCATCATTGCTTGCACTTCCATCTACAGCTAATCCAACTGGAACATCTAAATTTATCATTTCTGGAATTCTTGCAATACCTGACGATAATTTCATATTTGATATAGGGCAATGCGCTACTCCTGTTTGTGTTTTTGCTAAAACCTTAAGCTCATCATCATTAAAATGAATTCCATGAGCATACCATACATCACTACCGATCCAATCAAGGGTTTCCATATATTCAAGTGGTCTCATATTAAATCTTTCAAGAGTATACCTTTCTTCATCCAATGTTTCTGCTAAATGTGTATGAAGTCTTACGTTATATTTTCTAGCAAGTTTTGCACTTTCCTTCATTAACTCTGCAGTTACATTAAATGGAGCACAAGGTGCTAAGACTACTTGCCTCATAGAAAAATCATTCGCATCATGATATTTTTTTATTACTCTTTCTGAGTCATATAATATCTTATCCATCTTTTGAACAACTGAATCTGGTGGTAAACCTCCATCTTTTTTACTTAAATTCATACTTCCTCTTGAAGCATGAAATCTAATTCCTAAATCTTTAGCTGAATTAAATTGTGCATCTATAAGAGTTTCTTCAGCTTTCTCTGGGAAAAGATAATGATGATCAAAGCAAGTTGTGCAACCATATTTCATTAGTTCTCCCATTCCAACTAAAGCACTATATCTTACAGATTCTGAAACTACTCCCTTCCAAATTTCATACAAAGTAGTTAACCAATCAAAAAGTTCCATATTTTGAACTTGTGGTAAATTTCTAGTGAAGGTTTGGAAAAGATGATGATGACTATTTACAAGTCCTGGATACACATACATATCCTTAGCATCAATTACTTCTTCTGCTTCAAAAATATCATTACCTATATATTTTATAATTCCATCTTCTATATATATATTTACGTTTTCAAAGAGATTATCTTTTTCGTCACAGGTTACTAAAGCTTTAATATTTTTTATAAATAAGGTTTTTTTCATATTGACCCCTCCAAATTTTATAACTTTAATAGTCACAAGCCCTTTTATATTTAACTTTATAGAGTTCTTTAATCTTCTAAAGATTTCTTAGTTGCATTAAATATCTTTTGATATCCTGTGCAACGGCATAAATGTCCTGATATTTCTCTTTTTATCTCTTCATCTGTATATTTTTTTCCACTATTTACAAGAGAAGTAGTTGTAAGAACTAATCCTGGAGTACAAAAACCACATTGTACTGCTCCTTCATCTATATATGCTTTTTGCACCTTTGAAAGTTCTCCATTTCTCTCTAATCCTTCTACAGTTAGTATCTCTTTCCCCTCTGCCCATACAGCCATATATATACATGAATCTATAGGTGTTCCATCAACTAAAACTGTACATGCACCACATTCACCAACAGAGCAACCTCTTTTTACTCCTGTATAGTGTAATCTTTCTCTTAATACTTCTAGCAGTGTTTCTCTTATATCTACTTCTAAAGTATGTTTTTTTCCATTTACTATAAGAGTTATTTTCTTCATAAAGTCGCTACTCATTAACTTCGCCTCCTGCTCTTTTAATAACTTCTAATATTCCTCTCTTAGTTAACTCTTTAATTAGGTGAGTCCTAAAATCCTTAGATCCTCTCCATGAATTTCTTGGTTTTGCATCTAACATAGCTTTTTCTGATATTTTTTCTATATTATCTATGCTTATATCTAAGTTTTTAGAAAAATCTTCAGCTTGTACACATCTTATAGGAGTTGGTGCTGCTACCCCTAAAGCTATTCTCAAATCTTTAAATTTATTCTCTTCTATATGTGCAACTACTGAAACTCCAAGCATTGCAATATCCATTGCCTTTCTATTGCTAAATTTTATATAATTTCCTTTGTAGCCTTTATAATCTTCTTTTTTTATTATTATTTTTGTTAATATTTCATTTGGAAGAATGCTAACTTTACCAGGTCCAAGATAAAAATCTTTTATAGGAACAAGCCTTTCTCCTTTCTTACTCCTTAGTAAAAGAGTTGCATTTAAAGCAAAAAGAGTTGTTGCACTGTCCGCTGAAACTGCTCCATTGCATACATTTCCACCTATAGTCGCCATATTCCTTACTTGAGGTCCCCCCATGGAAACACCTGCTTCAGATAACACATATATATTTTCATTTATTATTTCATTTCTAAATATATCAGTAAATGTTGCCATAGATCCTATTTCTATCTCTTCTTTATCATTTAGTTTTATATCTTTTAGCTCTTCTATGTCTCTTAAGCTTAAAAGTTCCACTCCCTGCATGCTTCCATGATGCAACTTTATTAATACATCTGTTCCACCAGCTATTATTTTTACATTTTCTCTATTCTCTAAAATGTCTAAGGCTCCCTCTATGGTCTTAGGTACATGAATATTCTCTATATCAAACATCTCTATTCCCCCTTATATTAGTCCAACTTCCTTAAATCTTTCAAAAACTGACTGAGGATTCATTGGAATTTTGTTAAAGGCAACTCCAGTTGCATCTAATACTGCATTACGTATTGCTGGTGCTGGAGAAATTGTTGTATTTTCGCCTAGTGATTTTTGACCAAAACCAGCTGCTGGTTCAAATTTCTCTATAAAGGCTGACCCTATATTAGGAGTGTCCATTATTGTTTGTAACTTATAATCAAGCAAATTATTATTTAATGGTTTTCCAGTTTTCTCATCAAATAACATTTGTTCTGATAAAGCATATCCCAATGACATACTAACTCCACCATGAACCTGTCCTTCTGCCAACTTATGGTTCATAATTATACCTGAATCGTGAACATTGTATATTTCTAGAACTTCTATTTGTCCTGTTTTTATATCTACTTCGACCTCTGTAAAAGTAACTCCATAGGCTATTGCATTACTTCTAACATTAACAGATGTATCACTTGTGATAGGGCAGGATTTTATTCTGTCATAATAGGACTCCATAGCAATTTCTTCTAATGAACATACAATTCTACCTAATTCTTTCTCTATTATATTGCAATTTTCAAGGTCTAAAGCCTCTTTTTCTAACCCGCACTTAGAGCTTGCAAAGGTTAAAACCTTATCTCTTACTTCTAATGCAGACTTTTTTACTGCTGCTCCTGAAACAAAAGTTTGTCTAGATGCATAAGAACCTGTATCAAAAGGAGTTACATCAGTATCTTGAGTACTTATAACATGTACCATATCCATAGGCAATCCTAAAGTTTCTGCTACCATTTGACCAAAAACCGTATCACTACCTTGTCCTATTTCAGTTGCTCCGATTTGTAACTGAACTGAACCATCTTGATTCATAACTATTCTTGCTCCTGCTGCCTCTAAAGCAACTGGATGTGTTCCACTAAAGTAGCTAAAGCAAGCCATTCCTATTCCTTTTCTTTTGTCTCCACTTTGATTTTTATATAAGTTTTTCTTTTCATCCCATTTTATTAGCTCTTTTCCTTTTTTAATACATTCAGGCAAAGCAAAAGCTCTTGCTATATTCTTACTAACTGGTTCTACATAGCCTTCACTTATTAAATTATTTAATCTAAATTCTATAGGATCTATATTTAATTCTCTTGCTATATCTTCAACATGGCTTTCTATGGCAAAAAACATTTGAGGTGCACCATATCCTCTCATAGCTCCTGCAACTGGTAGATTTGTATAAACTGTTTTGGGATTATATTTAATTGAATTAAAATCATATAATGGTCTAAATTTTCCTCCTGCACTCATGGTAACTGAATGACCATGTGAAGCATAGGCTCCATTATTAACTAAGTTTTCTATATATATTCCAAGTAATTTTCCTTCTTTTGATACTGCAGTCTTAAATTTTAATTTCATAGCATGTCTAGTTCTTGTATCTATAAAACATTCTTCTCTACTTAATCCATATCTTACTGGTCTTCCATGCACAGCCAAACTCATTGCTACTGTTAGTGGTTCAAGAACTACGTCTTGTTTGTTACCAAATCCACCTCCAATATATGGTTTAATTACTCTTATTTTTCCCCAAGGTATCCCAAAAGCTTGCCCAACTATTCTTCTAACTATATGAGGGATTTGAGTTGATGATACAACAACTATTCTTCCTTCTCCATCAACATAAGCATATGCACTGTGGTTTTCCATTTGACAGTGTTGAACCATGCTAGTTTCAAAGGTGTCTTCAAAAATTTTATCCGCATTCTTAAAGTCTTCTTCTACCCTTCCTGATTCTGATCCCATTTGGCTCAAAATATTATTAGGTATTTCTTCATGTATTGCTGGAGCTCCTTCTTTTATAGCATCTTCCGGCTTTATAATATGAGGTAAAACTTCATATTCAACCTTTATAAGTTTTAAAGCTCTTTCGGCTATTATTTCATCAGTTGCTACAACTGCTGCTACTGCATCACCAACAAACCTTGCCTTATCAGTAAGTATTAACCTATCTTCAATATCTCTATGACTTTCCTCTAAAGACCATGGATGTCCTGCTGTTCCAAACTTAATATTTGGTAAATCCTTATAAGTTATTACAGCTTCTACTCCTTCTAATAATTTAGCCTCTTCAACATCTATACTTTTTATTTTAGCATGTGCATAAGGACTTCTTAGAACTTTTCCAACTAGCATATCTCTTTCAAAAAAATCGTCTACATACTTAGCTTTACCTGTTACTTTAGCAACTGCATCTAATCTATTTACGCTACTCCCTATTACTTTGTAAGTCATTTTACACCTCCACAAATTTTTTGTAATTATTTACATAACTAGAATATATAAAATTTTATTGCTATATATATCCTGTCAATGCTTGCGTATTGTGTTTATTACTTATATTTATTTTATAAAAAGCCAACACCTCTAAATAATTTTATTAGCTTTTTATTTACTAATTTGCTGTAATTTCTTTATGATAAAATTATCTTCTACTTTAATAATTTATACTCTTCTATTTTTCTATATAAAGTTGCTATTCCTATTCCTAATTTTTGTGCTATCTTCTTTTTGTTTTCAGTGGTAGTACCATATAAATCTAGTGCTTTTTTTATTTCTATTTCTTCTAATTCCTTTAATGGTATAATATCCTCTCTATCTATAAATAATTGTGCTTTTTCTACAGATAAAATATTCTTTGGTATAACTTCTTTATCTATTATTCCATCTACACCTATCATATTAACTATAAATTCTATAGTATTTTCCAACTCTCTAACATTTCCTGGCCAAGAATAACTATAAAAAGCTTTTTTTACTTCTTCAGTAATTGTTATAGATTTAAAACTCTTATCTAAAAGATTTGTGTACTTTTCTATAAAAAAGCTTATTAATATCTCTATATCATCTATTCTGTCTCTTAATGCTGGAATTTCAAATGGAATAACATTTAATCTATAATATAAATCTTCTCTAAACTTATTTTCTTTTATAAGTTCCTTTAGATTTTTATTTGTTGCTGCAATTACTCTAACATCTATATCTATTTCTTTATTTGATCCTACTCTTGTTATCTTTCTTTCTTGTAAAACTCTTAAAATCTTTGTTTGAAGATAAATTGGCATATCTCCTATTTCATCTAAAAATATTGTTCCTTTATTAGCAAGCTCAAACTTACCTATTTTCCCCATAGGGTCTGCTCCAGTAAATGCTCCCTTAACGTAACCAAATAATTCGCTTTCTAATAGTGTATCTGGAATTGCTCCACAGTTTATGGCTACAAAAGCCTTAGTTTTTCTATTTCCTTCGTTATGTATAGCTCTAGCAAAAACCTCTTTTCCTGTACCACTTTCCCCTGTAACTAATACTGTAGAAGTTGAAAGTGCTATTTTCTTCACTTTATTCTTTAGCTCTTTCATAATTTTGGTTTGTCCTAATATATTTTCTGTCTTAATAACCTTTTTTATATTAGTATATTCTGAGATATCATCTCTAAAACCTTTATAATCTCTAAAAATAAATATCTTATCAAATTGTTTATCATTTATCCCCATAGAAAAAATATTGCCTATAAATTGAAAGCTTTGATTTCCTATAGAAACTTTGTAAATTTCCATTTGAAATAAACTATCACCAGTTGATTCTATAACTACCTTTGATGCAAAAAAATTATCTACATGCTTTATAAGTTCAACACCTTTTGAATTTATATGAGTAACTTTATCATTTTTATTTAACACCATTACCCCTTGATCCATTTTATCTATTATTAGATTTAAAGATTTTACCACTACATCTTCTCTTTTTCGTTGTATATTTTCATAGGCTGCAGTACTTATAAATTCTGCTATTTGTTCCATAAAAGCTCTATAGTTTTCAAATCTTTCCATTATATGATGTTTTTGTTCTTTACTAAAACAAACTAAGCCTATAACTCCTATTATCCTACCCTGTAATTTTATTGGAGTACTCATTTCAAAAACTTCTTCACACTTTCCTCTTTTTATGCAATTTCTGCAAATGCTATCTTTACCAGGTTCAGTTATAGCTTTAAATTCTCCTGTTTTTAATACTTCTCTATAAGCATATCCTTGCTTCGATATATCTTTATCTATTCTATTTCTATATGCGCCTGTAGCTGCAATTCTTATTAAGTTTTCATCTACTACTTCTACATCTACCATAAGTATTTTTTCTACTATATTGATGTATTTCATTACAGCACCTTGAATTTCTTTCAATATAGATGACATATCTAAACACCTCTTTAAGTTTTATAATATAAGTTAAATATTTTAATATTTTAATATTTTACTTATATATAATTAATAGCAATTCCCATGCCATTAATTACCTTTTTGTAAATTTTATAATTATCATATGCATTTAATTTATAATATATTAAAGGCTATACATAAAGCCTTAATTTATGCTTATGTGTAGCCTTTTTATAATACTATCCTTCTATTTTGCTTCTTTCATTTTCTTCTTCTTCTATAGTTTTCTTTGGTAATATTAAATTTAATAATATTACTGATATAGTTGTTATTACCACCGGTGAAGTTCCAAAAACCATGTTCACCCCACTTGGAAATGCATCTAAAACTCCAGGAACTTGTGTTACTCCCATTCCAAGAGCAACTGAAAGTCCTACAATGCTCATGTTTCTACTTGACAATTCATCTTTAATTATTATCTTAATACCTGTCATTGTAATCATAGCAAACACTATTATAGTTGCTCCTCCTAAGACACTTTGAGGTATTGTTGTAATTAATGCTCCAAATTTAGGTATAAAACCTGCAATTAACATAAATAAAGCCGCTATCATAACTACAAATTTACTAATAACTTTTGTCATTGCAACTATTCCAACGTTTTGACTATAAGTAGCTGTTGGAAGTCCTCCAAAAAGCACACCAAGTACACTGGCTACACCGCTTCCTATGATTCCTCCTGATATCTCAGTATCTTTAGCATCTCTACTAAGTCCTCCTTCTGTTATAGCTGAAAGATCTCCTACAGCTTCTACAGAATTAACTATATATATTACACTAATAGATGCTATAGCTGAAGGTATAAACTTAATTCCAAAATGAAACGGAGTAGGAACTTGAATCCATGCTGCAGTTGAAATTGCTGTAAAATCAACTCTTCCCATAATCATGGAAATTATATAACCTACAATTATCCCTATTAATATTGAAGCTAGTTTAACATATCCTTTTGTAAAATGATTACAAAACAAAACTACAACTAATGTAATTATAGCTATTGCCCAATTAATAGGAGATCCAAAATCACTTACATCTGTTCCTCCAGCCATATATCTTATAGCTGTTGGATATAAAGATAATCCTATAGAAAATACAACAGTACCTGCAACTAGTGGCGGAAATAATTTTCTCATAGGTTTTAAGAAAGCGCCAAATAATATAGCTACAAATCCACCAGCCAGCTGAGCTCCAAATATAGCTTCTATTCCATAGGTTGATCCTATAGCAATTAATGTCGGTACATAAGTAAAGCTTACTCCTATTACCATTGGTAATCCTGATCCTATCTTCCATACAGGATATAATTGCATCAACGTTGCAATTCCTGCAATGAAAAATGAACATTGAACTAAAAGAGTTTTATCACTTAAATCCAATCCAGTTGCCCCTGCAACTATAAGAGCTGGTGTTACATTTCCAACTATCATAGCTAGTAAATGTTGTAATGATAAGGGCATTGCTTTTTTTAGCGAAGGAACTCCATCTAAATCAAAGACTGAAGTACTCCTCTTTTTCCTTTTACTCATTTCTAACATAATAATATATTCCCCCTCATGTAAGATTTATAATTTAATACATCACTCGAGAATATATCATCATTATCAACTGAAGAACTTTCTTCTCATTTTGATAATAACGCTATTCTTTTATATTATTTTTGTATTTCATAACCTTTTAAATTCCTTTTAATATTATTTTTCTTACATAGATATGTTTGAAATTTCTATAATTCAAAAGGATTTTTAAAGCTTGCTTCACTTAAGTTAAAAATAGTAAATACTATAACTTTAAAATATTCTTATATTTATTTATAAACTATTAAAGACTATACATAAAATTTTAGTTCTATATATAGTCTTTTATTTTATATCTCTATTTTGCTTCTTTCTTTATCTTCTTCTTCTATAGTTTGTTTTGGTAGTATTAAATTTAATAGTATTACTGATAAAGTTGTTATTACTACTGGTGAACTTCCAAAAACCATATTAACCCAGCTTGGGAAAGTATCTAAAGCACCTGGAACTTGTGTTATACCCATTCCAAGAGCAACAGAAAGACCTACAACGCTCATATTTCTACTTGAAAGTTCGTCTTTAATAATTACTTTAATTCCTGTCATAGTAATCATAGCAAATACTATTATGGTAGCTCCACCTAAAACACTTTGTGGTATTGTTGTGATTAACGCTCCAAATTTAGGTATAAAACCTGCAATTAGCATGAATACAGCTGCTATCATGATTATAAATTTACTAACAACCTTTGTCATTGCAACTATTCCAACATTTTGGCTATAAGTAGCAGTTGGAAGACCTCCAAAAAATGCACCTATTATACTTGATACTCCATTTGCCATTATTCCTCCTGATAATTCAGTATCCTTAGGTTCTCTATTAAGTCCCCCTTCTGTTGTAGCTGAATAATCTCCTACAGCTTGTACAGAATTAACTATATATATTATAACCATAGATATTATTGCAGAAGGCATAAATTTCATCCCAAAATGCAATGGGGTAGGAACCTGAATCCATCCCGCTTCAGTAATTGCTGTAAAATCAACTTTGCCAATAACTATAGAAAAAATGTATCCTACAACTATCCCTATTAATATTGATGCTAGCTTAACATATCCTTTTGTAAAATGATTACAAATTAAAACTACAACTAATGTAACTATAGCTATAGTCCAATTAATAGGCGATCCAAAATCCTTTGCAGTAGCTCCTCCAGCCATATATTTTATAGCTGTTGGATATAGAGATAACCCTATTGTAAATACAACAGTTCCAGCTACCAAAGGAGGAAATAACTTTCTTAAAGGCTTTATAAATGCTCCAACTAATATAGCTGCAAATCCTCCAATTAACTGTGCTCCAAATATAGCTTCTATTCCATAGGCTGAACCTATAGCTGTTAGTGTTGGCACATATGCAAAGCTTATTCCCATTACTACTGGTAATCCTGAACCTAGCTTCCATACAGGATATAATTGCATTAATGTTGCAATCCCTGCCATAAATAGTGAGCATTGAACTAAAAGAGTCTTATCGCTTAAACTTAACCCAGTTACTCCTGAAACTATAATAGCAGGTGTTACGTTTCCAACTATCATAGCTAATAAATGTTGTAACGATAATGGCATTGCTTTTTTTAATGAAGGTGTTCCATTTACCTCAAAAATAGAAGTGCTCTTAGCTTTTCTTTTACCCATTTCTAACATAATAATATATTCCCCCTCATGTAAACTTATTAATTTAAACTTAATACATCACTCGAGAATATAATAACTATTATCAAAACGAGAATGGATTCTCGGATTGATAATAGACTTATTCTTTTATACCACTTTTGTAACCGTTTAAATTTTTTTGACATTATTTTTTCACATAGCTATATGTTTTAAATTTCTATAACTTAAAAGAGCCTTTAAAGTTTCACTTATTACAAAAGCAATAAGTATGCCAAACTTTAAAAGCCCTTTAAAATTTACTTAATATTCAGTCTTTTCAGCCACTTCTACTATTTTCAATAGATTACATAAAGTATTAAAATGATAATTAAATTAACTTATAAATAGCGAGTTTCCTTACATTTATTTATTAATTTATCTATATCAAATTAATAATTTTTTATCATATTGATATTACCAAATAATTTCATGCTTTATATTAAGCTTAACTAGCAACCTATATATAAAACTAACTACATCCCACATATTATCTATTTCATCTTCACAATCTATTATTAAATATGAATTTTTATCTTCTGTATAGCATTCAACTATTATATCATAACCTTCTTCAACAAAATAATTTTCTAATGCCTGGGCTAGATTATCTCCCTTTTCATATAAATAGTTTTCTCCTAATTTTATCTCTATTACATAATTTAATTTCATTAAATTATATAAATCTAAAGCGTTCTTACAAAACTCAATAAGGATTTTAAATTTTTTTATTATGTACTTTCTTTCAATTCGTTGTCTCAAATTTCCCCTTACCCTCTATCTTAATATATTTAATGTTTAATCTTCTTTTTTAATTTTGTATCTTCTATATAAGATACAATTATAGATAATATCATAAAGAAAATGCCTACATATAATATAGGTCTATTGTCTTCAATCGGACATGCTCCAACAGGTAAATGTTGTCTTGCTTCATATATTTTATAAAAACCATATAAACTTATAACTATTGCTATAGTAATTAGTATGTTTGATAGTTTAATTAAATTCTTCATAATTACTTTTGCCTTTCGTAAAAATATATCTATATTATAGCACATTTATATAATTATATATATTTTTTAATTTATTGAAAATCATATATATAGGTTCTATTAAAGTTTCTACATTTAATATAGTATTTCAATTATTGTAAGTTATATGGTTATAAGATGACTTTAAAGAACCTATATATGTAAAATTTAAAAATATATCTGATTCTAATTCGCTATTAAACTTATATTTTGACTTTTAACTATTAATTTTAATTTAACCGTAGATGATTCGGAATGTTAATTAGAACATATATATATACCATAAAAATTAATTCAAATAAAAGTTTATAACTTAAATCAAAATTATTAGAAATACTATTTTTATATGTAACAATTATATATTTATATTCATATAATTAAAGATAGCTATTAGCTTTATGGCTAATCCATATAAATTCATCTCCTTCATTAATTATATAAAAAAGAATCAAAGCATATAGCATTGATTCTTTTTTATATTTCTCCAAATCTAATATTTATTTTCTTAAATGCAATTTCCTTACTTAAAGTCAGATTTTCCATATCTATTTTAATTTTAAATATATTAGGGCATTTTTCCTCTCTCCATAATTTCATAAACTTAGGAGTCGCAGTTAAACTTGCATAATATTTTTCTTCAAAATCGTCCCAAAACTCAAAAAACTCTAGTTTGCTATCTTTATCTATACATAAGCTTTCCTTATTTATATTGTTTACTAAAGGCACAAAATACCTAAGTGGAACTTGATAATTATACCTTCCTTTTATCTCTTTAGCTTCAATTATAGCTCTCTTTAAAAAAGGATAATTAACTAACTCTTTATCCTTTATCCTTATTTTAAAAATAGGCTCATCATTTTTACCTTTTTGTATTTTAAATTTAATCATTTGTTTCACCCTTAGTTTATTTTATTTCCATGTATCCCAAACTTCTTTTTTATATCCAATAGTAGCCATATTACCATTTCTTACTATTGGAGACTTAAATAGTTTAGGATTTTCTAATAAAATTTCTTCTTTCATTTCACTACTTCTAATTTTATCTAAATTTAAGCCTTTATATTCTTTTGCTAGTTGATTTATTAATTCATTTATGGAAACTTGCTTTTTTACAGAATTTAGCTCTCCCCTACTTAATCCCTTTAAATCTATATCAATGAATTGAAAGCTTATTTTTCTCTCTTTAAAATATCTTTCTGCCTTTTTAGTATCAAAGCATTTTTTTCTTCCAAATATTTGTATATTCATATTCTTCATCTCCTTTTAAACTTCAATCTATTATACCATAAAATTATTTTTTATATAAAATAGGAATAATACATTAATATACTTAATATTATTTTATAGTACTGAATTATTATTTGTATTATTTAAATCCTTGCTTAAAAAGCTTGGTTATAAGGTTTAATAGCAAATATCTATTATCTCACAGCTTTTTAAATTATATCTTGGACATTTTACTATTCTTAATATTTAATTAGCTAGAGAGTAGATTTTCTATACAGCATTAAGAAAGCTACTACATACTTTTTATGCTTTCTTAATGCTGATTTATTTTCCTAAAAACTATCACTTTTTTTATATAATACTCTATATTAATAATTAAGATGAATTTTAAGGGTGATGATTTTGCAGTATCTTATTATAACTTTAAAAATTTTTATTATAGAATATATAATTCTTTTTCTACATGAACTTAGTCACTATGTAGTATCTCTAATTTTAGGTTTTAAGTGCTCTTTTTATTATATGATTCCTTTTACCATATACAGAAAAGATTCTAAAATAAAACTTAAATTAAGACCATCAATACAGAGTGATATAACTAGTAGATTGCATTTTGATTCAATAAAAATTTCTTCTAAATTAGAGTATAATATACTTTTAAAAAGATTAAAAATCTTTCTTTGGATTGGTCCTATATTTGATTTTATAGCTTTTATAGTATTATTTTGTATAGGAGTTACTTATGTAAACCTATCATACTTAGCTTTAATTTCTTTAATTCATCTTTCTATAAGCACAATTAATTTCTTTAATAGTGATGGAAAATATGCAATTGGATCTAAAGAAGATAATAGAATTGCTTTTGATTTAATTAGAAATGCTACTATTTGTGGAAATGCTGAAGTTTCTTGTGAAAGTAAAAGAATTCTTACTGACATTCATATGGAAATTTCTGAAAATATAACTCTAGAAAGCTTTGATGTTAATAATTTATGGGAATTCTTAAACAATATATCTTTCTACACTAATTCCCTATTAAGTTTTTTGAATAAAGATCTTTTAACTATTCATTCGTCTTCCTTTGCTTTTTTTGAAGGCTTAATAAATGATTTTGATAATATAAAAAAATATGATTATAGACAAATACAAAAAACTTCTATTTCTATAACTTATTATTTAATATATAAAAAGCTTAATGATATATCTTTTTATCCTAGTTCATTAATCATGGCTAAGATTTATGATGGGTGTAACTCCATTTATTTTAGAAAACTATTAGATTTATATTTCAAAAATGATTCTGGAAATATAGATTATCTAATTAATGAAGATAATATGCCTATTTCTATATCTTATTGTCAGGGATATAATAAATTACTATTTAATATTATAGAGTTATATAATTTATAGAATTTGTTAAAAGCACTGTAAAATCATAATATTTTACAGTGCTTTTAATTAAATTTTAATTTACCTCTGTTCCATCAAATTTATTATTTAAAATAAGTATATCAACCCTTCTATTTTTTGCTTTTCCTTCTTCTGTATTATTATCAGCAATACTTCTATATTCGCCATAACCTACGGCAGATAATCTATTTGGAGAAATTTCTCCATAATTTATTAAAAATTCAACTACATTAGAGGCCCTAACAGATGAAAGTTGCCAATTTGAATGGAAATCACTATTATTTATAGGTATATTATCTGTATGTCCTTCCACTCTTACATAGTTCTCAATTTTATTTAAAATCTTTGATACAGAAATAAGCTTAGGTTTTAATTCGTCTTTTATATCTGCTTTTCCACTATCGAAAAACACACTATCTGTAAAGCTTATAATAAGACCTCTTTCTTCAATACTAGTTGATACGCTTCCTTCTAACTGTAAATTTTTTACTATATCATTAATTTGATTTTCTATTCCCTTTAATTTTTCTTCTTCTGTTTGAACTAACGGTTTTAACTCACCAGCATTATCACTTGAACTTCCAGAATTCTCCTCACTCCCTAACACCGTTGATCCACCAGTAAAAACTGCTCCCATTGAAGTAGCTAATTGTTTATATTTTGTTTCATTTACAGTTGAAGCTGAATATAGTACCACAAAAAATATCATAAGTAACGTTATAAGATCTGAATATGTAAGTAGCCATCTTTCATGATTTTCTGGTTTTTCTACTCTTTTTTTCATATTATTTTTCCTCACCAGCTTTAAGCTTTTTCAATTCTTCTTCTGTTAAAAAACCTTCTAATTTACTTGTTATAGAACTTGGACTAGCTCCAGCTTGTACAAGTAATAGTGCTTCTATACACATCTCTTTTTCTATTATTTCTTCACTATTTAATATTTTTAGTTTATTAGCTATTGGAAGCCACAATAAATTTGCTGTCCCTATACCATAAAGCGTTGCTATAAATGCTACTGCAATTTTAGGCCCCAAAGTGCTTGGATCATCTAAATTACCCAAAACTTGAACTAGTCCCATTACTGTTCCTATAATCCCCATAGTCGGAGCATATCCTCCTGCTGCTTCAAAAATAGAAATTCCTTGATGATGTCTTTCTGATATTTGCTCTAACATAGTTTCCAATGATCCTTTCATTATTTCTGGATCAATTCCATCTACGATCATTTGTAAGCCCTTTCTTATAAAAGTGTCTATGTTAGGATTGTTTAAATCTACTTCCAAGCTAAGTAATCCATTCTTTCTTGTTTTAATTGCAATCTCCTTAAAAAATTCTACATTTTTTACAATACTATTTTCTCTCTTCTTAAATGCAATTGCGATAACTTTAGGAAATCTTTTTAATATTTTTCCTGGAAAAGCAACTCCAATAGCCCCTATCGTTCCTCCTACAACTATTAATAAAGCTGTAAATTGATATAAAGCCCCTAAGGCTCCTCCTTCTAATATAAATCCTAAAATGATACAAGCAAATGCAAATATTATACTAATTATTATTGTAATGTCCATATTTCACCATCCATATAAATTTATCTACTAAATTATATATTCTTTATTTTCATATATCAATTTCATTTTTTTGTTGTTTTTTATCCATTTGAGTCTATTTTAGTGCATAAAAAAAAACTATTATGCACTAACTAATTTTATCGTTATAATACACAATAGCTTAAAATTTTTATAGATTTTTCTTAACTGCCTTAACCCATTCCTTTGCTCCATGAACTGAATCCCAAGCTGTTTCTGCATTTTTCATATAGTATATTGCATCTTCTTCTGAACCTAGACTTTTTAGTTCTGGTGGATTTTTAGGAATTCTTTTTTGTTTTATAATATAATCTATAACAAATGGATTAGAAGCATTTGCGATTCTTAATGCCCTCTCTGCCTCATCTTTTTTACCAACTTTAAATAAATAAAGTGCCTTTGAAAACTTTGTAGATGGTAAATAATCACCCTTATACTTTTCTAATAACTTCTCTGCTTCCTTATCTAAACTCTCTGAGATGAGCCAAGAAAGCAATATGCCTCTTATTAATAGCCTATCCTCTGGACATAACTCTATTAAATCATTAAATTCTTTTATAGCCTCTAATTTTTCATTTATACTCCAAAGTAAATTTCCAAGTCTATATTTTGCACTATAATAAGGCCTAGTAATTTCTAAATCTAAGAATTTTCCAATATAATCTTTTAGATTTTCTTTTCCTATAACATTCTCAGCAGCTTCTATTCCCTTAATTACTAAAGCTTTTTGTTCTTTTATATTTAATGAGTTATCATATGAAAGTATTATATACGCCTCTGCACAATTTTTACTTATTTCTAATGCTTCTCTAGCTAACTTAACTTTCTTATTATAATTCTTTTGGTTCCATGCTTCATTAGCTAATTTATTAGCTTTTTTTAAGTCTTCATCCTCTTTAACATTAACTTCCATTTTGGAAACACAGACTTCATCTAATGCTAACTTTTTTACAATTTCTTTACTTTCTTCTTTATCTTCTATTTCACCAACTTCACTCTTTAAAGAAGTTAATAACCATTTTTCATCTTCTATATCTATTAATGATCTTACTTCCTTCGATTTTGAAAGCCCTGTACTACTACTTACATTAAATATTTTATATAAATCCCTAGCTTTAATATTAATTTCTGTTTTATTTGTAAATAGTCCATTTTTTAATCCCAAAGCATGTACAATTCCACAAGCCCATGAATTTGCTTTTCCTTTATTTATAGAAGTTGTCTCTAATTTGCATATTTCTTTACATAAGTTCTCTGCAAGAAACAAATATTTTTTATTTAAGCTTTTTTTACAAACCTCTTCAATAGCACTCATTATCTCTAAATATCTTTCATTATTTACCCTAGATGTTTTTTGCATTACTTATTTTCTCCTCTTTCCTTTATGGTATTTGGAATCCCGTAAATTAATTCTCATCTTTAATGATTATTACTTAATTAATAATTTAAGCCAACGTTTTATATTATATTCTATATTAATACTTTTTTCAAATAATAGAATTTTTAGCTATTAGTTATAATTAAAATTTTGTAAATTTGTAACAATTGCCGAATTATGCTATAATATAAGAAAGATAATTTCAAAGGGGGAATTTTGAATGAAAAAGAACATTATAGCTACATTACTATTATTATTTATACCTTTTTCAATAATTTCTTGTACTCCTAAAACTCCAGCTAAAAACGATACAACCTCTAATATTAATGTAAATGAAAATAATTCATCTAAAATTAATGTCAATGAGAATAATTTAGCTGAAAATGATACAATTAATAAAGAGAATAATAATACTCCTCCAGAAATAATAAATGATAATGCTAAAATATATTATTACGATGCTGTTAATGATAAGATAGTTTATATAAATAAAACTATTGAAATAAAAAATAAAGCAGTTGCAACAGCTTTGGTCAATGAGTTAAAAAAGGCTCCTAATGACGAGGTTGCATCATCAATATCTACAGACATTTCACTTATATCAGCTAATGTTGACGAAGATAAGGATTGTATAACATTGAATTTTTCTTCTAACTTTGTAAAAGCTCAAAACCTAGGTGGTGGAGCTGAGTCAAGTACCCTTAATGCTATATGTAATACATTTGGTAATTATTTCAATGTAAAAAACGTTATAATAACATTAGAAGGTGAACCTTATAGCTCAGGTCATATTTTGATGAAAGATGGAGAAGCATTTAAGGTTGATTTAAGCAATACTGTTGAACTAAGTAAATAATATCTAATAAGTAAATACTAACTAAGGAGATTTTAAAATGAGATATGATGAAAGCAAATGTCCTAATTGTGGTAATACAACTAAAGGCGATATAGTTTATAAATGTACTCATTGTTATGATATTTATTGTGAAGCTTGTGCGGAAGATGGTCCTTTAGATACCACTTGTCCTCATTGTGGAGATCTATCTGCTGAAAGACTTTATGACATTAAGTAACTCTATAATAAATATAATACTAAAAATAAGTTTATATCATTAATTTAATGATATAAACTTATTTTTTTATTTATACTCAATTCCTCTTGTATAAAATAGATCATCTGATATAGCTGCAATTCCCTTTATCTTTTTACCTTTTTTTATTCTTTCTTCTTTTATAGGATCTAATGGATATGCATTTCCATTAAACTTTAATACTCTAAAATCCTCTCTCTCATTATCTAGTACTTTTAGTATTAAGTTTCTATATTCATTAGTTTTGTCTTCCGAAATAATTATAGGGCTTGTTGCATTACTTATTTTCGATATTACTTTATACTCATTATTTATTTTATCTAATATAGCTAAAGTTGCCCCTCTTTCAGTACAAAATCTAGGTCCTTCTAAATAAACTAAAACCTGATAACTATCACTATCCTTTAAATTTACTTTATTATATAAATAAGTAACTTTATCTTCTTCTGGATTTAATAAAAATTCTTTCTCTATTGTTCTCTCTATTAAGTTGTCCTTTATAACTTCTGATTCTATAAATTCAACTTTTGAAAAATCTATATACTCTTTTCCACCTATATTACTTAATACTTTTTCCTCACATCTAAGTAATGAATTAGGCCTTTTCTCTCCTAATATAGTAACAAAAGAATTTATTTTTTCAAATTTTGTATCTTTGAAGCTTAAAATGCAATTTAAATTTCCTAAGATATCATTTTCATTTATTCCTATTATCTTTTGTATTGATAAAATATCTATTTTATCATTCCTACTTAAATTTATAGGACTTATTTCAGATACAGGCAAAACCTTTCCAAATATCTCCTTTTTCAACTTTCCATTAGAGTCATAAATGTTATTTAAATAAGCTTTATCTTTTTTACTTATATCTATTAAGTAATTTATATTAGTATTTATATCTACTAAATTAACTTTATAATTATCTTGATATAATACTTGATAAATTTCTCCTCTCTTATAGTAGCCTGTATCAAATATTTTCACTTCTTTATCACTATCTAATGAATACATTTCTCCTATTATATAGCCATTATTCTCTTTATCTTCTATTGTAAATAGTATTTCCTTATTCTTATCAATTTTAAAGTTTTCTAAAGTTATTTTAGGATTATACCCTCTTATTTCTCTTAAGTTTATATCAATCATACTTCCATTTTCTCCGTCAGAAACTATAATTTGCATATTACTATAAACTGCATTCTTCCCCTTTCCCTCTACATTACCTAATAAATAAATAATATCTTCTTCTCTCTTTCCCTTTACGTTACCGATTTTAGTTATTATTACACTCTTTTGATTGGGTACTTCTAATTCAGTTCTTAATAAATCTTTTATATACATTAATATAGCAACCTCTTTTTAATTATTATTACAATACATACTATTACACTATAATAAATTTTGTTATTTTAAATAAAAAAATAAGGTAGGAGTACCCTACCTATAATATAACTTGCAACTAATTGTTAGACATATTTTTTTATTTTCTTTAGGTTTAAATTAAAATGCTCCTTCTCCATCACAAACTGGGCATTTAAAACTACCTTCTCCACTACATGTTACGCATCTTAGATTAGGTGATTTTTCTGTACCACAATCACAGCTTATTCTGCCAGTTCCGCTACAGCTAATACATTCATTCATATAAATATCTTTATTAACCTCCACAGATTCGCCTCCTATTATTAGTTCCATTAATTAATTATTATCTAACAAAATAAATTTATTCAATTTATAAGTAAAAGTTGTTAAATATCTCTAAAACTACTAAAAGTCATACTGTATTATAAAATACATTATGACTTTTAATAATTGTAAATTAAACAGAAATTTCGCTCTTAACTTTTAATGCTTCTTTATTATCATCAATTATAGAATTTATGTAGTTTTCTATAAATTCTAC
Organism: Clostridium sp. LS3; assembly: GCF_055330225.1. Lineage (NCBI taxonomy): Bacteria > Bacillati > Bacillota > Clostridia > Eubacteriales > Clostridiaceae > Clostridium > Clostridium sp. LS3. The sequence goes on along the minus strand of NZ_CM143921.1, from coordinate 1,573,638 downwards.
AACTTGACTTGGTGCTCTTCCAACAAACTTAGTAGGATCTATTATATTTAATATTTCACCCTTACTTAACTTAAAGCTATCATCATTTATAATTCTTTCTATTAAATCGTTATCTAAGCCCTCTCCCTTCACTCTTTGAGCTGCTGCCATTGAATGAACTCTTATTTTTTCATGAAGCTCTTGCCTGTCTCCACCTCTTTTTACAGCTTCCATCATTATATTTTCTGTAGCCATAAAAGGAAGTTCATTATTAACATGGCTCTTTATTACTTTTTCATATACTACCATATTTTCAGCAATATTAATATAAAGGTTTAATACTCCATCTAAAGCTAAGAATGCTTCTGCTACTGCAATTCTTTTATTAGCTGAATCATCTAAAGTTCTTTCAAACCATTGTGTTGCAGCTGTTATTGCTGGATTTAATGAATTTACTATAACATATCTTGCTAAAGAACTCATTCTTTCGCTTCTCATTGGATTTCTCTTATACGCCATTGCAGATGATCCTATTTGATTCTTTTCAAATGGTTCCTCAACTTCTTTCATACTTTGTAGTAATCTTAAATCATTACTAAACTTATAAGCACTTTGTGCAACTTCTGATAATCTATTTAATACTATAGAATCTAATTTTCTAGGATATGTTTGACCTGTTACGCCATAGCTCATTTCAAATCCCATCTTTTTAGCTACTATATTGTCTAACTCTTTAACTTTTTCTTCATCATCATTAAACAAAGTCATAAAACTTGCTTGAGTACCAGTAGTTCCCTTGACTCCCCTTAGCTTTAAAGTAGATAATAAGAAATCTATGTTCTCTATATCTAAAACTAAATCTTGCATCCAAAGAGTTGCTCTTTTTCCTACTGTAGTTAATTGTGCAGGTTGAAAATGGGTAAATCCAAGAGTTGGCATATCTTTATATTTCATTGCAAAATTTGATAAATGATTTAATACTGTTACTATCTTTTTCTTTACTAGTAATAGAGCATCTCTCATAATGATTATATCTGTATTATCGCCTACATAACAGCTAGTAGCTCCTAAGTGTATAATTCCCTTTGCATTAGGACATTGTAATCCATAAGCATATACATGACTCATAACATCATGTCTAACTTCTTTTTCTTTTTTTATAGCCTCTTCATAGTTTATATTATATATATTAGCTTTAAGCTCTTCTATTTGCTCTTCACTTATGTTTAACCCTAATTCTCTTTCTCCTTCTGCTAAAGCAACCCATAATTTTCTCCATGTTGAAAATTTCATATCATCTGAAAATATATAACTCATTTCTTTTGATGCATATCTTGAATTTAACGGTGTACTATATAAATCTCTCATCCTTAGATAACCTCCGAATAAATTTTTATTTTTCTGATTTATAATTCGTATTATAACATAATAAAATTATTTTTTCAGCTTTTTTAAATTATTTTCAGTTATATTTTGATTATTTTTTAATATATATATACTGTATTAATTCATAAGGGGGATAAATTATGTGTAAAATTAATTTAATGGATAAAATATCTTTTATATTAGTATTAATTGGTGCTATAAATTGGGGATTTATAGGATTACTAGGTATAAATCTTGTTACTTTATTAGTTGGTGGTTCAGTTTTACTACAAAGAATAATATATATAGCTATATTTGCAGGAGCTATTGATTTAGTTTTTTTGATGTTTAAATGTAATTCCTTAAAACTATTTAATTAACTACATACTATATATTATAAATAGAAAATAAAAAAGTGCCCCTTGGCACTTTTTTATCTTAGTCTTCTAAGCTAGCTATTAAGTTAACAATTTCTTCAACTGCTAAAGCTTCGTCATCTCCACTTGCTAAAACAGTTACTTTTGCTCCTTTAGTAACTCCTAAAGAAAGAACTCCGATTAAACTCTTAACGTTAGCTTTCTTTCCATTAAATTCAATGCTTACATCTGATTTGAAAGATGAAGCCTTCTTTACTAATAAAGTTGCTGGTCTAGCATGTAAACCAGTTCCGTTGTTTACTACAACCTCTTTAGATATCATTAAACACACCTCTTTACATTAAATTTGAAATAGTTATCTATTTAACTATTTCATTATATATGCAAATAAAAAAAATTTCAAGGTTTATAATGGGCTATTTTACTTATTATGAAAAAGAACTACCTTAATGTAGTCCTTTTCTTTATTTTGCCCAAATAAATTCTCTTCCCAATTTAAACTACGGAACTTACTATCTTGGTTGAACGATTAGTTTTATTGCCGTTCTTTCTTCACCATCTATTTCTATATCAGTGAATGCTGGAACACAAACAATATCTTTTCCGCTAGGGGCAACGAAGCCTCTTGCTATAGCAATTGCTTTTACTGCTTGATTTATAGCACCTGCTCCTACTGCTTGAATCTCTACTATATTTTTTTCTTTAATTATGGCAGCTAATGCACCTGCCACTGAATTTGGATTTGATTTTGTTGAAACCTTTAATACTTCCACTTGTCTTTACCTCCTAGATAAAAATCGTTTACAATAAAATTTAAAATATTTACCCTTGCATTATATATATTCTATGACCGTTAGAAAAATCCTTCTTTATTTTGAAATTTTTTTTATATTTCAAAAAATTCTTTCTCTTAATAAAAAATAAGGTACATTTTGCAAAGCAAAATGTACCTTATATTATTTAGCATAATCTACTGCTCTTGTTTCTCTTATAACATTAATTTTAATTTGACCTGGATATTCTAATTGTTCTTCTATACTCTTAGCTAAGCTTCTAGCTAATTCTATAGATCCAGCGTCATCTAAATGATCTGGTTTAACCATAATTCTAATCTCTCTACCAGCCTGAATCGCATATGATTTTTCTACACCTTCGTAAGAATTTGCAATTTCTTCAAGTTTCTCTAAACGCTTAATATACGCTTCTAGAGTTTCTCTTCTAGCACCTGGTCTTGCCGCTGATATAGCATCAGCTGCTTGAACTAATACAGCTTCTAGTGTTAACATTTCAACATCTCCATGATGCGCAGCTATAGCATTATATACAGCTTGTGATTCTCCATACTTCTTAGCTAAATCTCCACCTATTACAGCATGGCGACCTTCTTCTTCTTGTGTTGCTACTTTACCTATATCATGTAGTAAACCTGCTCTTTTAGCTAAGTTTACATCTAAGCCTAGCTCTGCAGCCATAACACCAGCTAAATATGAAACCTCAATAGAATGTTTTAACACATTTTGTCCATAACTAGTTCTATACTTTAGTCTACCAAGTAGTTTAATTATTTCAGGATGAACACCATGAACACCAGTTTCTAATGTTGCTTGTTCTCCTTCTTCTTTAATATCATTTTCAACATCCTTAGTAGCTCTTTCTACCATTTCCTCGATTCTAGCTGGATGAATTCTACCATCCACAATTAACTTTTCTAAAGCTATTTTAGCAATTTCTCTCCTTACCGGATCAAAACTTGATAAAATAACTGCTTCTGGAGTATCATCTATAATTAAATCCACTCCTGTTAATGTTTCAAGAGTTCTGATATTTCTACCTTCTCTCCCTATAATTCTACCCTTCATTTCATCATTTGGAAGGGCAACAACATGTACTGTTGATTCTGATACATGATCTGCGGCACATCTTTGAATAGCAGTTGTTATAATTTCTCTTGCCTTTTTATCTGCTTCTTCCTTAGCCTTTGCCTCTATATCTTTGATCATAATAGCAGTTTCATGAGTTATTTCTCTTCTTACTTCTTCTAAAAGAATTTCTCTTGCTTCTTCAGTAGATAGAGTTGCTATTCTTTCAAGCTCCTCTCTTCTTTTAGAATATAGTTCCTGTACATTTGCTTCCATTTCATCGATTTCTTGTAATCTTTTATTTAGTGCTTCTTCTTTCTTTTCTAAAAGATCACTCTTTTTGTCTTGGGATTCTTCTCTTTGAATAAGCCTTCTTTCAAGTCTTTGAATTTCGTTTCTTCTTTCTCTTGAATCCCTTTCAAGATCATTTCTAAGTCTATGAACTTCTTCCTTAGCCTCTAAAATTGATTCTTTCTTAGTAGCTTCAGCTTCCCTCTTAGCATTTTCTAAAAGGTTTTCTGCTTCTTTTTCTAAGCCTTCTATCTTTGTTTTAGAAGCGCTTTGTATAGCTTTATAAAGTACTAAGCATAATACGGCTAATACTATAATATCAACTATTACCCAAATAAGAATTTTATCCATAACAACACCTCCTCCATTCATATAAACCTATAGTTTAACAGAAAATGTAGTAGGCATCATACTTAATCTAACTGATATTTGAAATATGATAAAACCAGTATTTGTTATTATTTTATCTTAAAATTAAAATTATGTCAAGTTTAGTTACATAAATAAGGAAACAAATTTTAATTGTTTACATAATTATGAAATCTTTGTCTAAGATTATTTTCTGCCAAATATAAATAATAAAGTCGATAATAGTAATTGGAATATTACTATTATCGACTATTATTATTAACATATTTATCTAACTATATTCGAATTATTATTAAATTTATTCTTCTTTGCCATTTTTATTTGTAGAAACCTCTTTCATAACCGGTAAATCATATTTTTCTCTTATCTTATTTTCTATTTCTAATGCTGTTTCAGGATTATCTTTTAAGTATTGTTTTGCATTTTCTCTACCTTGGCCAAGTCTTATATCGCCATAAGAAAACCATGCTCCACTTTTTTGAACTATTCCTTCTTTAACACCTACATCTACAATATTACCAGTTCTTGATATACCTTCATTATACATTATATCAAATTCAGCTTGTTTAAATGGAGGAGCTACTTTATTTTTCATTACCTTAACTCTTGTTCTGTTTCCTACAATCCCTTCACCTTGCTTTATTGAATCAATTCTTCTAACATCAAGTCTAACTGAAGAATAGAACTTTAAAGCTCTTCCACCTGTTGTAGTTTCAGGATTTCCAAACATAACTCCAACCTTTTCTCTTAATTGGTTTATAAATATAGCCACACAGCCTGTTTTTTGGATAGTTCCTGTTAATTTTCTTAAAGCTTGGGACATAAGTCTAGCTTGAAGACCAACGTGAGAATCACCCATTTCACCTTCAATTTCTGCTCTTGGAACTAATGCTGCAACTGAGTCAACTACTATAACATCAATTGCTCCTGAACGAACTAAAGCTTCAGCAATTTCAAGCCCTTGTTCACCTGTATCTGGTTGTGAAACTATAAGATTTTCAGTATCAACCCCTAAATTTCTCGCATAACTTGGATCTAAAGCATGTTCTGCATCTATAAACGCAACAGCTCCACCATTTTTTTGAGCTTCAGCAGCAATATGTAAAGCTACTGTTGTTTTACCTGAACTTTCTGGTCCATATATTTCTATTATTCTGCCCTTAGGAACTCCCCCTATTCCTAAGGCTATATCCAAGTCAAGACAACCTGTTGAAATAGATTCTATATTTAATGAACTATTCTCACCTAGTTTCATTATAGATCCTTTACCAAACTGCTTTTCAATTTGACCCATTGCATTTTCTATAGCTTTTAACTTATCCATATCTATATTTCCCATATAGCACCTTCCTCTCTAAAACGAACATTTGTTCTATAAGTAAATTATAAAGTATTTATTGAATATAGTCAACATCTAATATATATTTTTTTAACATAATATTTTCCATATTAAAAGTTCCAACTATTTTAGATGGAACTTTTATTTTAAATTATACCCAATTTTTTCTATTATAAACTATTTATTAGTATCTATTATCTTTTTATTTTTTTTAAAGTAATCATACCCTGATACTATTGTCATTATTACAGCTAAAAACAATAGATATTTTGGTCCATATTTAATAATTAGCTTAAATGTATCGCTTGCTGATACTAATGACATTAAATATTTTGAAGACCCTATATTTACTTGAATTAATGAAACTATTATAGCTGCTATTTGCGTAACGGTTTTAACCTTTCCCCACATACTTGCAGCAATTACCTTTCCTTCTGATGCAGCAATTGTTCTAAGGCCTGAAACTGCAAACTCTCTTGCAATTATCACTACAGTTGCCCAAGCTGGTACAACTTGAAGTTCAACTAATGAAATTAAAGCAGCTGTAACTAAAAGTTTGTCTGCAAGTGGATCCATAAATTTTCCAAAATTAGTTACTTGATTTCTACTTCTTGCAATATATCCGTCTAATTGATCAGTTAAAGATGCAATTATAAATATAAAAGTAGCTATGAAAGTTCCATATGGAATGTCATTTACCGCAATAAATATTAAAAATAACGGTACTAAAAATATTCTTAACATTGTTAGCTTATTTGCTAAATTCATTACATACCTCTCCTACTAAATCATACTCTAAAGCCTCTTTAATTTCTACCTTAACAAATTCTCCTCTTTCAAGGTTTTTAGTGGTATTAATTAATATAATTCCATCAATTTCTGGCGCCATTTCTGAACTTCTTCCAATAAAATATTTTCCTTTTCTTCCATCTATAATAGTATCATAAACTTTAGATATTTTCAATTCGTTTAACTCTTGAACTACTATTTTTTGGACTAACATAAGTTCTCTTTGTCTTTCTTCTTTTACTTCTTCATCTATCTGATTTTCCATAGCTGCAGCTGGAGTTCCATCTTCTTTTGAATATTTAAAAACCCCAACATTATCGAGCTTATATTCATTTAAAAAATCACAAAGTTCTTTAAAGTCTTCCTCTGTTTCACCAGGGAATCCAACTATAATAGATGTTCTAAGAGTTATCCCAGGAATTCTTTTTCTTAATTTATCTATTATTTTTGTTATTGTTTCTTTATTTGTTCTTCTTGCCATACGCTTTAATATATTATTACTTATATGTTGTATAGGTAAATCTAGATATTTTACAACCTTTGGATTTGTTGCCATTTCTTCAATTAATTCTTCTGTTATTTCTTCTGGGTAGCAATAAAGTAATCTTATCCATTCTATGCCCTTAACTTTTGAAATTTCTCTAATTAATTCATGAAGTTTATTTTCTTTGTAGATATCCACTCCATAATAAGTTAAGTCTTGTGCTATTAAAATAATTTCCTTAACTCCATTTTCAGCAAGAAGATTTACCTCTTTTAATATATTTTCTATATTTCTACTTCTAAACTTCCCTCTTATCTTTGGTATTATACAATAAGTACAACAGTTGTCACAGCCTTCTGCTACTCTTATATAAGCTGTATGTTTATCGGTAGTTAAAAGTCTTATTCCTTCATTTATATTTTCATCACTATAATTTGCTGCAAGTATCCTTCTTTCGCCCTTTATAAAGTCTAATATAAGCTTATGTAGCTTCATATAGTCATTAACACCCATAAGTATATCAATTTCTGGCATAAGATTTAAAAGCTCTTCACCATATCTTTGTGTTAAACATCCTGTTGCTATAAGCATTTTGCATTTATATTTATTTTTATACTCAGCCATTTCTAGTATAGTATCTATAGATTCTTGTTTTGCACTTTCTATAAACCCACATGTATTTACTATTATTATTTCAGCTTCCTTAGGATCATTAGTTATTTCATAAAATTTATTTATTGTTCCTAGTATAAGTTCAGAATCTACTCTGTTTTTATCGCACCCTAAACTTATCATACCAACTTTATACTTTTCCAAAGATACTTCCTCCTACGTTTTCTACATTATTTCTCATTTAGCCTAAACTTATTTTAATGTACAAAAATAATATTTACAAGTTTTTTTAATCTTCAATATTTAATTCTTCTTTTGAAACTAGAACCTGCCTTGGTCTACTTCCATCTTTTTCAGAAATAACACCACGTTCCTCAAGTTCATCCATTATTCTCGAAGCTCTATTAAAGCCTATTCTAAGCTTTCTTTGAAGGAATGATGTAGATGCTTGATTATATTCTATAACAACCTTTATTGCTTCCTCTAAAAGTTCATCACCATCTTCTGAATCTTCACCTCTGCCACCTTCTTTTATTCCATTTTCTATATGCTCAATTATAGATTTTTCATAGTCAGAATTAGATTCTTCATCCTTTATAAAGTTTACAACCTTTTCTACTTCTTCTTCTGATATAAATGCTCCTTGAACTCTAAGAGGTTTATTTTCACCTATTGGACAATATAACATATCCCCTCTTCCAAGAAGCTTTTCAGCTCCAGTAGAATCTAGTATTGTTCGAGAATCAATTCCTGATGAAACTGCAAAGGAAATTCTTGATGGTATATTAGCCTTAATTACACCTGTAATTACATCTACAGAAGGCCTTTGTGTTGCAATTATTAAGTGCATTCCTGCAGCTCTAGCCATTTGAGCTAATCTACATATATAGTCTTCTACATCATTTGGACACGCCATCATTAAATCTGCAAGTTCATCTACAATCATAACTATATATGGTAACTTTTCTTCAATCATCCCTTTTTCATAAAGAGCATTATAGCTTTCTATATTTCTTACAGATGAATCTGCAAATAACTTATATCTTTTATTCATCTCATTAACTGCCCAATTTAAAGCTGCTGCTGCTTTTTTAGGATCTGTTACTACTGGAATTAAAAGATGTGGTATTCCATTATAAACGCTAAGCTCTACCACCTTAGGATCTACCATAAGTAGTTTTACTTCATTCGGACTATATTTATATAATAGACTAACTATAAGTGTATTTATACATACAGATTTACCTGAGCCTGTTGCACCTGCAATTAACATATGAGGCATTGTAGCTAAATCTCCAACTACACATTTTCCTGTAATATCTTTTCCTAATGCAAAAGCTAACTTTTTATTTGAAGTTTCAAACTCTTTAGAGTCTAAAACTTCTCTTAAAAATACTGATGTTTGTTTATTATTAGGAACTTCTATTCCTATTGCCGCTTTTCCAGGTATAGGGGCTTCCATTCTTACGCCACTCGCAGCAAGTCCTAATGCTATATCATCTTGTAAGTTTACTATTTTTGAAACCTTTACTCCAGGACTTGGTTGAATCTCAAATCTAGTTACAGATGGTCCCTTCGTTACTTGAACTACCTTTGCATCTACTCCAAAATCATTAAGTATCCCTTCAAGCTTCCCAGCATTTTCTATAAGTTCCTTTTTATCTTCACTTTTGAGCTTCATTTTGCTATTTATATTTAAAAGTTCTACTGATGGATGCTTGTAAATTTTTTCTTCTTTTTTCTCATCTATTAAACTTTCTTCTATTTCTTTACTAACTACATCTTTAACTGTATTATCTAACTTTTCTTTTTTCTTAGCTCTTTCATCAACCTTTACTTCTTTATTGAAATGATTTTCTGTAATTCTTTCTTCATCAAAAACTTCTACATTAAAAGGATTAATCTTTTTGCTTTCTTTAAATTCTTCACCTGAATTTTCAATAGCATTCTCATCTAATGATGAATTTTTCATAAAATCTAGAATCTTTATTTTATTATTTATTCCAGTTATAAATTCTTCTCTTTCCTTTTCTTCCCTCTTTGGTACAACATCTATTAAAGGAGTATTTTCTTTTTCCTTTACTATATTAACTTCCTTATTCAAAGCTTTTTCCTTTGTTTTAAGCTTTTTACTTTTTTCTTTAAAAAACATAACTATATCGTATAATGTTATATCAAAAAGAAGTACTGTTCCTATAACCCATAAAGCCGAATATAATATATATGAACCAATATAACCAATAAGTCTACTTAAAGGGTAAGATAGCAGATGTCCTAATAACCCACCATGAATACCTTTTATACTTACAATTTCAATCCATGTATTATAAAAACCATCTTTCTTTTCTAATATATGAATACTACCAGTAGAACATCCTAATGTTATAGCTAATATAATAAGAGTTATTCCAAAAAATCTTCTTGTTACTTTGATACTTCCTTTTGAAGCTATACTATGATATCCAAAATAAATTAAATATAACGGAAGTACAAAAGCACTAACCCCTACTAACTTATATATTACCTCCCTTGATAAAATAGATAAGGCACCTGCCCAAGTAGTATAAATTGCTATAGCTAATAAAATTCCTACAGCTATATAAATTATACCTTTAATATCTCCATTTTCTTTTATATCACTTTTTTTATTAGTGTCCTTCTTTTTACTAGTATTTTTTGCCTTAACTCTAGACACATAATCACCTCGCTGTTTTCCCATTTACTGTAAGTTACTCATTTACATAATAATATTATAAACTTTATAGAAAAAAAAGCAATTTAAATAACTACCTATTATTTAAACTGCTTAAATTAATATATTATATTATAAATAAAAACTGTCATTTTCATAAATTTCTATATCTATTCTTCCTTTTCTTCTGTCAATTCCTTTTCTTTTTCTTCTATTAATTTTTTTAATTTACTTAAGGCATCCTTTATTCCCCCTACTTCATCTATAAGCCCACAATCTACAGCTTGTTTTCCTATTAAAATAGTTCCCATGTCATTTAATAATTCATCCGATTTTAACATCATTTCTTTTAATTCATTCTTATCTATTTTTGATGTTCTTACTATAAAGCTATCTATTCTTTCCTGCATTTTTTGGAAATAATTAAATGTTTGAGCTACACCTATAACAAAGCCATTCATTCTTATTGGATGTACAATCATTGTTGCTGAAGGTGTTATAAATGAATAACTAGATGAAGTTGCTAAAGGTACTCCTATTGAATGTCCACCACCAATTACTATTGATACTGTTGGCTTTGAAAGAGAATTTATCATTTCTGAAATAGCCAATCCCGCTTCAACATCTCCTCCAACTGTATTTAATACTATTAATACACCTTTTACATTATCATTTCGCTCCATAGAGATGAGTTGAGGAATTACATGTTCATATTTTGTTGACTTAGATTGAGCTGGTGAAACTTGATGTCCTTCTATTTGTCCTATTATTGGTAATATTTGAATGCTTTCATCTTGCGCTACTTCGTTTGCAGTTCCGAACTCTTTTATTTCTTCTCTTTTTTCTTTAGATTCTCTTAAATCTTCTTCATTTTCTATATCTTTATTTCCATCAGTCGATGAGTAAAAAAAATTATTCATAATAAAATCCTCCTATACAGTATTATTTTGCACAGGAGGATTTATTTTATTCACCTAAGTTAAATGCTTTATGAAGTAAATTTAGTGCTTTGATAATATTCTCTGATTGAATTAAACACCATATAGTCATATTAGAGTCAGCTGTTTGAAGAATTTCTATTGAACCCTCTGCTAGGGTTTTTATTATTTTTGCCATTATTCCAGGGACTCCATTCATTCCAATACCTACTATAGCTATAGTGCTACAGTTTTCTTTTATATTGTAATTTATATTTACTTCTTTAAAGACTTTTTCTAATTTTTCCTTTTTACATGAATCTATGGTAAAAATTTGTTCAGTTGGAAATATATTTATAAGATCTAAGCTTATACTACTTTTTGCTAAAGTTTCTAATAAATATCTATAATTAGTGTTATCTTTATTTTCTTTTAATCTTACTGTTACTTGTATTCTATTATTTAAATGTGTTATTCCTGAGATAACTTTTTTATGATCACTTGTCCCGTAACTGTTTACTAAAGTTCCCTTGCAATCATTCATTGTATTTTTTATAACTATTGGAATATTGGCTCTTCTTGCACACTCAACAGCTCTTGGGTGTATAACTTTTGCCCCCTGATCTGCAAGTTGAAATATTTCATTGTAACTTATTGTGTCTATTAATGCTGCATCTCTTACTATTCTTGGATCAGCAGTCATTATACCATCTACATCTGTATAAATTTCAATTGCTTCTGCATTTAATGACATTCCTAATATACAAGCAGATGTATCACTTCCCCCTCTTCCCAAGGTAGTTAAATATCCTTTTTCAGTTACACCTTGAAAACCTGTAACAACTGGAACTTTACCACTTTCTAAAATGTTTTGTATATTTTCTAGGTTTGTGTAAATTAGTTCAGCTTCGGAAAAGCTATCATTTGTTATAATACCTGCTTGACCTCCAGTAAGTGGAACTGCTTGAATGCCTTCATTTATTAAGACATTACTCATTAATACCGAACTTATTATTTCTCCACAGCACATAAGCATATCTGTTGCTTGTAGGTTATTTCTCTTAAAATTATTATCTAATAATGATAATAAAGTATCTGTAGCATAAGGTTCACCTCTTCTTCCCATAGCAGATACTACTACTACAGGAGAAAAGCCTTTATTTATTGCATTTTTAACCTTAGATACTACTTGATTTCTTCTTTCTTCAGTAGATACAGATGTACCTCCAAATTTTTGTATAATTATTTTCAAGTAATAACCTCCCTAAGTTATGCTCTTGCCCTCCTTATCTTTTCCTTATCAGCTGAAACTACAATAACATTTGCTCCAACTTTAGTTACATAATTCCAAGGAATTTCTACATATTCTCTTCCTCCAAATAAACCCAATTTACTTCCAGCAACAGCAGCAACTACAAATTGTAAATTTCCATCTTCATCAATTATAAAATCTAGAGCTTGTTGAGTATCATATTTTTCTGCTTCTTCTGTATTAAATATTTCAAATCTTTCTAAATCACTAAGAAGCCTATACTTATACTCTCTTTTAGGATCTTCTTCATAATATTCCCCTTTTCTTTTATCGCCTCTTAACATAAGATTCACCTCCATACTATCTTATGTAAATCTTATGCTAATTAGAGATAATTTAGTACATAATATTATGGTAATATTATGTACTTTTTAACCCTTCATTATTAGAGTTATCATAAGCTTTTATATTAGGCTCTATAATATGATTTAACTTTTCCCATTCTATATCTTGACCTACATATGATGAGCTTATTATGCCTGGTTTAAAGCAAGTATCTAATACATATTTTATGTCTTCACTATTTATATTGTTAATTCTTTTTATTACTTCTTCTTGAGTTTTAATCTTATTCTGAAGCAACATGCTTTTTGCATTAGCAAACATTCTAGATGAAGTACTTTCTAATCCTAATATATAACTTGCTTTTATTTTTTCTTTATTAATTTCTAATAAATCTTTTGAAATTCCTTTATCCGCAAACTTTTTAAGCTGCTTATTAATTACATCTAAAGCTTTATCTGCTGATTGCTTACTTACACCTGTATATATATTATTTATTCCTACGCCTAAATATGGTTGACCATATGAATAAATAGTATAGCAAAGACCTAATTCTTCTCTAACATTTTGGAATAATACAGATGATGCTCCTCCTCCAAAAACATTATTTAAAAGGACTAATGCATAAGATTTTTCGTGAGCATATGGTAATCCATTTAAAGTCAAATTTATATGAACTTGTTCTATTTGTTTATTTGTATAGTTACTTTCATTAAGTAAAATAGGTGTCTTGTATTCAGGTACATAGTGTCCTTCACTTTCCCAAGAACCAAAGTTTTCTTCTATCATCTTCATTAACTCTTTTTCATCAAATTTTCCACAAACAGATATTACTGAATTATGCGGTGCATAATGAGATTTAACAAATTTCTTTATCTTATCACTATTAAATGATTTTATATTATCTATACTCCCAAGTATAGGATATGATAATGAATTATCGCCAAATACTGCTTTTGATTGATTATTATCTAAAACATCTTCTGGAGTATCTTCACTCATATTTATTTCCTCAATAACTACTCCTTTTTCTTTTTCTATTTCTTCGTCATCGAATTTAGAATTTAATATCATATCAGCTAGTATTTCTATAGATAAATCTAAATGTGTACTTAAAGCTTTTATATAATAGCAAGTTGCCTCTTTACTTGTATATGCATTAATTTGTCCACCTACATTTTCTATTTGTTGAACTATCTCCTTTGAAGTTCTATTTTCTGTTCCCTTAAAAAACATATGCTCTATAAAATGAGATATACCATTTAGCTCTAAGTCCTCGTTTCTTGAACCATTTTGAACCATCACCCCAACACTTATTGAATTTACATGATCTATATATTCTGTTACAACTCTTAATCCATTTTTTAATGTATATATATTGTACATAGTTCCTCCTCTTTATCTATTTTAAATTTATTCTATATTACTATTATTCTATATTATTTTAGAGTTATGTAATACTAATTATTTATATTTAATTAAAATTTTATCATATAAAGAAAAAAAGGCAATAAATTGCCCTTTACTAACTTTTTTTCTATTCGCTTTTTTCTGTTTCACCTTCTGAATCATCAGTTAATGCATCTTTTCTTGAAAGATTAATTCTTCCTTGATTATCTATTTCAGTTACCTTAACTAATATTTCATCTCCCACAGATACAACATCTTCAACCTTATTTACTCTTGCCTTATCTAATTTTGATATATGGCATAATCCTTCTTTATTTGGAAGAATTTCAACGAAGGCTCCAAATGCAGCTATTTTTGTTACTTTTCCTAAGTAAACTTCTCCAGCTTTAACTTCTTTAGTTAAGCCTTCTATAATAGCTATTGCTTTATTTACGCCATCATGATCTGCTGAAGATACAAATACTGTACCATCTTCTTTAATATCAATTTTAACTCCAGTTTCATCGATAATCTTGTTTATAACTTTTCCACCTGCACCTATAACATCTCTTATCTTTTCTGGATCAATACTTATTATTAAAGTTTTAGGAGCATATGTTGAAACTTCTTTTCTTGATTGTGGAATACATTCACTTATTTTATCTAATATATGAAGTCTAGCTTTTCTAGCTCCCATTATAGCATCTTCTATAACTTTAAAGCTTAAACCTTTTATTTTAGTATCAACTTGTATTGAAGTAATACCCTCTGTAGTTCCTGCAACCTTAAAGTCCATATCAGCAAAGAAGTCTTCTATTCCTTGAATATCTGTTAAAACTTCTTCTTTTGAAAGGTCTTCTGAAGTTATAAGTCCCATTGCTATACCAGCAGCTGGTCTCTTAAGAGGTACACCTGCATCTAAAAGAGCTAACGTACTACCACAAACTGAAGCTTGTGATGTAGAACCATTAGAGCTTAATACTTCTGATACTAATCTAATAGTGTATGGAAATTCTTCTTCTGAAGGTATTAATGGCTCTAAAGCTCTTTCTGCTAAAGCTCCATGTCCTATTTCTCTTCTTCCCGGTCCTCTAAGTGGTCTTACTTCACCCACTGAATAGGCTGGGAAGTTATAATGATGCATGTATCTCTTAGATTCTTCTTCACCTATCCCGTCAATTATTTGAATATCACCTACAGCTCCCAATGTAGCAACTGTCATTACTTGAGTTAATCCTCTTGTAAATAATCCTGTACCATGAGTTCTTGGAAGAATTCCAACCTCACAAGAAATTGGTCTAACCTGATCAAAGGCTCTTTCATCTGGTCTTCTGTGATGATTTAAAAGCATATCTCTTACAACTTCTTTTTGTAAGTTATAGATTATTTCTTTTACATCAGCTAGGTTTTCTGGATACTTTTCTTCAAATTCTGCATAAACCTTTTCATTTACTTCGTCCATTGCAGCATTTCT
This sequence comes from Clostridium sp. LS3, assembly GCF_055330225.1. Classification (NCBI taxonomy): domain Bacteria; kingdom Bacillati; phylum Bacillota; class Clostridia; order Eubacteriales; family Clostridiaceae; genus Clostridium; species Clostridium sp. LS3. Next base: position 1,558,108 of record NZ_CM143921.1, on the reverse strand, counting down.
TTCATCTTTATCCTTTATCCACATAGCTTCTTTAATCATTTCACTAGCATATTCTTTAATAGCATTTTCTAATTCTTCACTTGGCTTATATAGTTCTGGAACCATTTTTTCTTTTCCAAATCTACTCATAGCTTCTTCTTGGAATTTGATTATATCTTGACAACTATCAAATCCAAATTTAATTGCACTAATCATAACATCTTCTGGAATTTCTTGACCGCCAGCTTCAATCATCATAACTCTTTCACTAGTTGCGCAAACAGTTAATTGAAGTTCACTTTCTTCTCTTTCTTTAGATGTTGGGTTTAAAATGAAGTTTCCATCGATTAGACCTACTTGCACAGCTGCAACAGGTGTTGTAAAAGGAATGCTTGATAAACATAATGATAATGACGCTGCATTAATTGCTAGAATTTCTGGTAGGTTATCCTTTTCAACTGATACTACTGTGCAAACAACTTGCACATCATTTCTATATCCCTTTGGAAATAATGGTCTTAAAGGTCTATCAACTGCTCTTCCAAATAATATAGCATTTTCTGAAGGTCTACCTTCCCTCTTAATAAATCCACCTGGAATTTTTCCTACTGAGTATAATCTTTCTTCGTATTCTACGCTTAATGGAAAGAAATCTATACCCTCTCTTGGTTTTTCTGAAGCATTTACATTAGTTAAAATAACTGTGTCTCCATAGCTAATAAATGATGCTATATTTGATAACATCCCAACTTTTCCAAATTCTAATTTAAGCTCTCTACCAGCTATAGTTGTTTTCATTACATTGTTCATTTTGTAACCTCCCTTCGGGCTTATCTCTTATCATTTAAATTTGTTAAAATAATAGAGCGGCTTAAAAACCGCTCTAAAGACTATCTTCTTAAGCCTAATTTTTTGATTATAGCTCTGTATCTTTCGATATCTTGAGCAGCTAAGTAATTTAAAAGACCTCTTCTTTGTCCAACCATCATTAAAAGACCTCTTCTTGAGTGGTGGTCTTTCTTGTGCATCTTTAAATGACCAGTTAAAGAATTAATTCTTTCTGTTAATAAAGCGATTTGCACTTCTGGTGAACCAGTATCTCCTTCATGTCTTCCGTGTTCTTTAATTATTTCTTGCTTTCTTATTGCGTCCATTGTTCGCACCTCCGTAAAATTATCCCCTATATCCAGGAAATGAGCTAGCACCCTCATATCTTAGAATTAGGTTCTTCTTTGCTATTATAACAAATCATATACATATTGTAAATTATAAATTTATATAAATTATATTACTATATCCTTATCTTTTGCAAATTTTTCATCTTTTTTTATTTGTGCAACAAGTTCTTCTAAAGAGTTAAACTTTATTTCACCTCTTATTCTTTCTATAAAATAAATTTTAATCTCCACACCATAGATTTCTTCATTAAAATTTAATATAAAAGTTTCTATAGTTAATTGTTGCCCATTTACTGTAGGATTATTCCCCACAGATGTAATTCCTCTGTAAATTTTATTTTTATATTCTACATTGGTATAATAAACTCCTTTTTGGGGAATTATCATTTTCTCATTAAACTCTAAATTTGCAGTTGGAAATCCTATAGTTCTTCCAAGTTTTTTACCATGAATAACTTTACCTTTAATTAAATATGGCTTAGACAACATCTTAGAAGCTTCTTCTACATTTCCTTCTAAAATAGCTTTTCTTATTCTTGTACTACTTATTACATCATCTTTATACGTATATGGTTCCATTATATACAATTCGTATCCATATTTTGCTTGAAGACTCTCTAACAACTTTACTTCACCTAGATTTTTATATCCAAACTTAAAGTTAAAGCCAACTACAATTCCTTTTACATTATAGTCTAAACAAAGCAATTTTATAAAATTCTCTGCCGACATTGACATAAACTCTTTAGTAAAGCTTCTAAGGACTACTATATCTACATTTTCTTCTTCTAAATACTTAAGTTTTGTTTCTAAATCCATAATTAATTCAGGTGCATTTTCTGGATTTACTAATGTTTTAGGGTGATTCTTATATGTAAACACCATGCTTTTCCCATTTTTTTCTTTAGCTACTTCTACAGTCTTTTTTACGAGAGATAGGTGTCCACAATGAAGTCCATCAAAGCTTCCCAACGCAACATAGTTACCTTTTTCCTTCTTATCCATAATAATATCATCTATTACTATCATATCCTGCTCCCCTAATTAATTAATAATTTTTCTATTTTAAAGCCCTGATGATCGCTTTTTCCAAGTCCAATAAAATTTCCACTTTCATCATAAACTCTATATAGTTTTCCTAATTGAACATTATCTTTAGTAAATCTCTTATCAAAAACTTTAACGCCATTAATTAAAAGCTTTGAAAATCTATTTAAAACTATTAATTTCTTATAGGTATCTAATGCATCTTCTATACTTATAATATAATTCTCTATATTCTCTGAATTTATATTATCTATATTAATGGATTCTTCTTCAGTAAATTTGGATGTCTTGCTTCTTTTTAGCTTTGTCATTGTAGCTCCAACTCCCAAAGCCTCACCTATATCATAACAAAGACTCCTTATGTAGGTCCCTTTAGAACATGTTACCTTCATTTTAATATAGGGATTATTTATTTTAATATCTTCTATTTCATATATTTTAACAAGTCTACCTTCTCTTTCTACTTCTATGCCTTTTCTTGCTAGTTCATAAAGTCTTACCCCATTTTGCTTTATAGCAGAATACATAGGCGGTATTTGAGAATATTCACCTTTAAATAAATAAATAGACTTTAATATTTCTTCCTCTTCTATATTAGAAGGATCTTTTTCATCTATTATATCTCCCTCTAAATCATATGTAGTAGTTTTTATACCAAGCTTAAATTCTACTTCATATACTTTATCTGAATTCATTATATAATCTATAATTTTAGTTCCTTTTCCTATACATACCGGTAAAACTCCACATGCTTCTGGATCTAATGTTCCAGTATGTCCTACTTTACCAGTAGATGCAGCTTTTTTTACAATTCTAACTACATCAAAAGAAGTCATACCAGTATTCTTAAAAATATTAATTACACCGTCCATTACAACAACTCTTTCTCTATTTCTTCTAGAATTTTATCCTTAGCCTCTTCTAATTTTATCCCCTTTAGAGTTATCCCTGCTGCTTTTACATGGCCTCCGCCACCTAATTTTTCTGCAATATTTCTAACATCAAAATTATTCTTTGATCTTAAACTTGCTTTAGAACCATTTTCTATTTCTTTAATTAATACGGCAACTTCAACACCTTTTATTTGTAATCCAAAAGAAATTATATCTGATGTATCTCCTATTTCTACTCCTAACTCTTCCCCATAAGAAATAGGAATTTTAATAAGAGCCACTCTTCTTTCAAACAATAATTCCATATTATTTAGAGCTTTACCTATTAATCTAATCTTCTCAAAACTTTTATTATCAAAAAGATTTTGATGTATGTTTGTATTATTTACACCTATGTTTTTTAATCTTGCTGCAATAGTATGAGTTCTAAAGGTTACATTTGAATGTCTAAAAGCACCTGTATCCGTAACTAATGATGTGTAAAGGCATGTTCCTATTTCCCTTATGTCATCCTTTTCCTCATTAAAATTTAAGCCTAATATTTCTAATAATTCAAATACTATTTCTGCTGTTGCTGCTGCCTCTGTATCTACATAATTTAAATCTCCATACTTATCATTTGAAATATGGTGATCCACATTTAATATACTTCCTTTAAAATTATCTAAGTTTGCAGATATTCTTTCGTAATTTCCACAATCTAGAACTATAACTATAGGAGTGTCTTCAGTTGGAGATGTTAAATTTCCTGTAGCTTCATTTGCAGCAGAAAGAAATTGAAGATTTTCTGATATTATATCCTTTGAAATTAAATAAGCGTCCTTTTTTATACTTCTAAGTCCATTTAATAGTGCAAGTGCACTACCTACCGCATCACCATCTGGTGATACATGGTAGGTAATGCCTATTTTTTTACTATTTAAAATTGCTTTACTTACTTCTTGTAAAGTAGCCATCTATTTTTCTCTAGCCTTTTCTATAAGCTCTTCTATCTTCATACTATAGCTTATAGAGTCATCAAGTTCAAATAGAATTTGAGGAGTATTTCTCAAATTTATTCTTTGACCTATTTCTTTTCTTATATATCCGCTTGCACTTTTTAATGCTGCAAAGGTTTCATTCTTTTCTTCTTCATTATTTCCAAATATACTTACAAATACCTTTGCATATCTTAAATCCTTTGTTACTTTAACTGCTGTAATTGAAACCATAGCCGTCATTCTAGGATCCTTGATTTCATCTCTTATTATAACGCTTATTTCTCTTTTAACTTCTTCGTTTATTCTTCCGCCTCTGTAATTAGCCATTTAAAATCACCTCTTTATTTAAAGCTGTTTTCTTTCAATTGCTTGCATACTAAATGACTCTATTACGTCACCTTCTTTAAGATCATTGAATTTTTCTACGCTTAAACCACATTCATATCCTGTGTTTACTTCCTTAGCATCGTCTTTGAATCTCTTAAGTGAAGCTAAAGTAGATTCAAATATTACTATTCCATCCCTTATTACTCTTACTTCTGAGTTTCTTAACATTTTACCATCTGTAACGTAACATCCTGCAATTGTTCCTACATTAGAAATTTTATAAACTACTCTTACTTCTGATTTACCATTTACAACTTCTTTGTATTCTGGATCAAGCATTCCTATCATTGCTGATTTAACATCTTCTATTGCATCATATATTATTCTATATGTTTTAATTTCAACACCATCTCTATCAGCTATCACTGTTGCATTTGAATCTGGTCTTACGTTAAATCCTATAAGTAATGCATTTGATGCTGTTGCTAGTGTAACATCTGTTTCTGTTATAGCTCCAACACCACCGTGAATTACTCTTACCTTTACATCTTCTGTTGAAAGCTTTTCTAAAGATTGTTTTATAGCTTGAACTGAACCTTGTACGTCAGCCTTAACTATTATTCCAAGCTCTTTAACAGTTCCTTCTTGAATTTGATTATATAAATCTTCAAGAGAAACTCTATTAGCTGAATGGAAGCTTTCATCCTTAATTTTTTGTTTTCTAATTTCAGCCATATTTCTAGCTGTCTTTTCATCTTTAACAACAGTAAATCTATCTCCTGCTGCTGGTACTTCTGAAAGTCCTAGTATTTCTACTGGTATAGAAGGTCCAGCTGATTTAATACTCTTTCCTTTATCATCAAACATAGCTCTAATTCTACCATATGTAGAACCAACTAATATTGAGTCTCCTACATGTAATGTACCATTTTGAACAAGAAGTGTTGCAACTGGTCCTCTACCCTTATCAAGCTGAGCTTCTATAACAGTTCCCTTAGCCTTTCTCTTTGGATCAGCTTTAAATTCTGCCATTTCAGCAGTTAATAGAACCATTTCTAATAACTGTTCTAAGTTATCACCTGTTTTTGCTGATACAGGAACACAAATAGTGTCTCCACCCCAGTCCTCAGCTACTAATTCATATTCTGTTAATTCTTGTTTAACTCTATCTATATTAGCTCCTGGTCTATCTATCTTGTTTATAGCAACTATCATAGGAACTCCAGCTGCTTTACAGTGATTTATAGCTTCTTTTGTTTGAGGCATTATTCCATCATCAGCTGCAACAACTAATATAACTACATCTGTAATTTGAGCTCCTCTAGCTCTCATTGCTGTAAAAGCTTCATGTCCTGGAGTATCCAAGAATGTTAGCCTTTCTCCATTTAAGTTAACAGTATAAGCTCCTATATGTTGAGTTATACCACCTGCTTCATTAGATGTAACATTTGCTTTTCTAATAGCATCTAATAATGAAGTCTTACCATGGTCAACGTGTCCCATAACTGTAACTATCGGTGGTCTCTTCACTAAATTTTCTTCAACCACATCTTCTTCTTCTTCAACTATTTCTAACTCTTCTTTTTCTTCTTTTTTAACAACTAAACATTCGTATTTTTCACATACTTTTTCAGCAGTTTCAAAATCTATCTCTTGGTTTATTGCAGCCATAACACCTGTAAAAATAAGTGTTCTTATAACATCAGTAGTTGGTTTACCAAGTTTTTCTGAAAGTTCCTTTACAGTTATTGTTTCTCCGATTTCAACAACTCCTGATCCGCCTTCTCCAATTGAATCAACTTCTTCTACTTTCTTTTTCTTTCTCTTTTTAGCTTGATTATTAACTTCTTCAGCCAATATTTCTTCGTATTCATCAACTATAGTCTTATCTTCTGAAGATCCATTTTCTCCGATTAATTCTTTAATTAATTCTGCATCTTCATCCTCTATAACACTCATATGATTTTTAACATCTACGCTAAATTCATTCATTAATAATTCTATAAGCTCCTTTGAGCTTATTTGCAGTTCTTTTGCCAATTCATATACTCTGATTTTTGACAATAAAATCACCCCCGGTTAAATTTTAACTTTTTCCCCTTCGTAAAGGGTATAAAGTTTTTTAGCCATATTTTCATCTGTTACAGCTAATATTTTCACTTCTTCTCTTCCAATAGAAGCACCTAATTCTTCCTTAGAAAAGTCTTCTATAAATTGTATATTCTTCAATACACAATGATTTTTAAATTTCTTTTTTGTACTAATTGAAGCATCATTGGAGATTATGAATAAAAAAATAGCTTTTCTATTTCGTTGTTCATCGCACTTACTATACCCTTCAACTAAATTTCCTGATCTTTTAGCTAAACCTAGAAAATTAAAAAATTTATTCATGCTTAATTTCTTCCCTTAATCTATTATATATAACTTCATCTATTGCTATATCCAAGTTTCTTGAAAGCCTCTTTGCTTTAAAAGCTTTCTCTAAGCATTCTATATCTTTACAAATATATGCACCTCTACCTGATTTTTTTCCAGTCAAATCAACTGAAACTTCACCTTCTGGACTTTTCACAACTCTTATAAGCTCTTTTTTAGTTTTCATCTCCATACATCCAGTACACATTCTTAAAGGAACTTTCTTTACTTTCATAAAAATCCTCCCTTATTCTAATACTTCTGATTTTTCTGCTTTTAACGCTTCTGCTTGAGATTTACTCTTTATATCTATCTTCCAGTTAGTTAATTTTGCTGCAAGTCTAACATTTTGACCTTCTTTTCCTATAGCAAGTGATAATTGATTATCATCTACAACTACTTTTGCTGACTTTGATTCTTCATCAGCCACAACTTCTAAAACTTTTGCAGGGCTTAATGAAGCTGCTATAAACTCTTCTGGATTTTTACTCCACTTAATTATATCTATTTTTTCACCTTTAAGTTCATTTACTATATTTTGAACTCTAGTTCCTTTTGGTCCAACACAAGCACCCATTGGATCTACATTTTCATCATTTGAGTAAACTGCAATTTTGCTTCTTGAACCAGCCTCTCTTGATATGCTCTTTATTTCAACAACACCTTCATATATTTCAGGTACTTCTAACTCAAAAAGTCTCTTTACTAATCCTGGATGAGTTCTTGAAACTAAGATTTGTGCTCCTTTTGATCCATTTTTTACTTCTACTACATATAGTTTTATTCTTTCGTTGAATTTATATTCTTCTCCTGGAATTTGTTCGTTTGGTCCAATAGAACCTTCTATTCTTCCAAGGTTTACAAAAGTATTACCTTTGTCTTTTCTTAAAACAGTTCCAGTAATTATATCGTATTCTAGTTCTTTATATTCAGAATATACTATGTTTCTTTCAGCTTCTCTTATTCTTTGAGTTACCACACCCTTAGCAAGTTGTGCTGCGACTCTTCCAAAATTCTTTGGTGTAACTTCTAAATCAACTATATCATCAAGATCATATCTTGGGCTAACTTCCTTAGCTTCTTCTAAACTTATTTCAGTTACATCATCATATACGTCTTCAACTACTACTTTTTGAGCGTACACATGAATTTCCCCTGTTTCTCTATTTATGCTTACTTTTACATTTTGTGCTGAAGTAGTTGGACTAGCATAGTTCTTTTTATAAGCTGCAACTAAAGCATCCTCTATCGTAGTAAAAATTAAATCTTCGCTAATCCCCTTATCTTTAACAATTTCTTTAAGAGCACCTATAAACTCTTGGTTCATTTTAATATCCTCCTTGTTATATTTCCCCTTCTAAATTGGCTGATTTTATTTTATCTTTTGGAATTGTAACTAATTCATCAGATTCAACTGTTACTGATTCATCATTTACTTCCTTTAATATACCTTTTATATTTTTTATTCCATTTAATGATTTCGTGAATCTTAGCATTACTTCTTTTCCTATTTGTCTCTTAAAATGATCATCTGTAAATAATCCTCTATTTAAACCTGGTGATGATACTTCCAAGAAATAAGCTACAGGGATTGGATCCTTTTCATCCATAATATCACTGACTCTTCTTGATAGAGCTTCACAATCTGATAAAGTAATTCCACCACCGTCTTTATCAATATATATTCTTAAATAATATTCTCCATTTTCTTTTACATATTCAATGTGATAAATCTCATAATCTAATTCTTCTGCTACAGGTTTTACTAATTGATTAATTGTTTCTAATAATGCATCAACCTTCATATTAACCCTCCTTTTCTATATTCAGTTTTAAGACTTTAAATATTTACTAGCTAATCTATAAAAAAAGCAACTATTTGTAGTTGCAATTAAATAGAAAGAGCGGGCATTTATCATTCCCACTCCTAACTTCTAGCTATTAGTAAATTACTTCTTTTATTATCCTATCATAATTTCCTAATTAATACAAGGGGTAGTTGGATAAATTATTCAGCACCATGTATTTATTAGTTGCCCTATTTATAAGACTTTTATACTAAAAATTAGAATAATGATAACTGATTTGTTTCTGACATTCCTTCAAGACATCCATGATTACTTAAAGTCTCTATAACAGTCTTTGAAACTTTAGCTCTTATTCTTAAGTCTTCCTTTGATATAAATTCCCCTTGCTTCCTAGCTTCTACTATACTTTTTGCAGCATTTTCTCCAACCCCTTCAAGAGCTCTAATTGGAGGCCTTATTCCCTCTTTTTCTATTGTGAATTTAGTTGCTTCTGATATATATATATCTACTTTTAAGAAATTAAGTTTTCTTGCATAAAGCTCATAAGATAGTTCTAAAACTGTAATTAAACCTTTATCTTTTGCTGTTATTTTATTTCCTAATTCATAAAGCTCATCTAACTTAGCTTTTATTGCTCCAGGTCCCTTACAAATAAGATCAGCATCAAAGTCATCTGCTCTTACAGTAAAATATGTTGCGTAGTAAGCTTCTGGATAATAAACTTTAAAATAGGCAATTCTTACAGCCATCATAACGTAAGCAACTGCATGACCTTTAGGAAACATGTATTTTATTCTTTTACATGATTCTATATACCAATCAGGCACATTATTTTCCCTCATTGTCTTTTCAAAATCCTCTGTTAGTCCCTTACCTTTTCTTACACTTTCCATTATTGTAAAAGCCATTTTAGGTGGTACCCCAGCATACATTAAATAAACCATTATATCATCTCTTGTAGAAATACAATCTTTTAATGTAGTGTATCCTTCTTTTATAAAATACTGTGCATTATTAAGCCAAACATCTGTACCATGTGAAAGTCCAGATATTCTAACTAAATCTGCAAAACTTTTTGGCTGAGTGTCTACAAGCATTCCTCTAACGAATTTTGTACCAAACTCAGGTAAACCATAACTTCCAACTTCACATTCAAGTTCCTCCTTTGTTACACCAAGAGCTTCCGGAGATGTAAATAAGGATATAACCTTTTTATCATTTAATGGTATAGTTTTAGGATCTACTCCTGTTAAATCTTGAAGCATTCTAATCATAGTAGGATCGTCGTGCCCAAGTATATCAAGCTTAAGCAATCTACCTGAAATAGAGTGATAATCAAAATGTGTAGTTGTTACATCTGAAGTTGGATCGTCTGCTGGTCTTTGTATTGGCGTGAAATTGTAAATTTCATTATCACTCGGAACAACCATAATACCACCTGGATGCTGCCCTGTAGTTCTTTTTATTCCTGTACATCCAATAGTCAATCTTTCTATTTCAGCCATGGAAGCTCTTAATCCTATTTCATCTAAATACTTTCTAACATATCCATAAGCCGTTTTTTCAGCAACAGTGCCTATTGTTCCTGCTTTAAATACATACCCTTTACCAAAAAGAACTTCGGTGTACTTATGAATTTCTCCTTGGTTATCCCCTGAAAAATTAAGATCTATATCAGGTTCTTTATCACCTTCAAAACCTAGGAAGGTTTCAAATGGTATATCATGCCCCTCTTTTATATATGTAGTTCCACAATTTGGGCAATCCTTATCTTCTAAATCTGCTCCTGAGCTTACTGATCCATCTAAGAAGAATTCCGATTTTTTGCAATTTGGACAAACATAGTGAGGAGGTAACCCATTAACTTCTGTAATGTTTGACATTGTTGCAACAAATGATGATCCAACAGATCCTCTTGATCCAACCAAGTATCCATCTTCTAGAGATTTAGCAACTAGTTTTTGTGCAATTAAATAAAGTACAGCATATCCATTATTTATTATAGAGTTTAGCTCCTTATCTAACCTTTTTTGAACTACTTCTGGAAGAGGATTCCCATAGATAGAATGAACCTTCTTCATAGTCATTTCTCTTATTTCTTCATCTGCACCTTCTATTTTCGGTGGATATGTTTCATCAGGTATAGGTTTTAATACTTCTATAGAATCTGCAATTTCTCCAGGATTGGTTATTACTACTTCCCTTGAAGCTTCTCCTCCTAAATATGAAAATTCCTTTAACATTTCTTCTGTGGTTTTTAAATATAGCGGAGGCTGATTACTAGAATCAGAAAATCCTTGACCTGCCATTATTATTCTTCTAAAAACTTCATCTTGAGGGTCTAAAAAATGGACATCTCCTGTTGCTACAACAGGTTTGTTTAGTTCTCTACCTAAATTATATATTTTCATATTTAAAGCTCTAAGTTCATCTTCATCTTTTACATTCCCTTTATTTATAAGGAATTCATTATTTGTTATAGGCTGAATTTCTAAATAATCATAAAAATTCATAATATCTTTTAATTCTTCATCACTCTTACCATCTAAGACGGCTCTATACACTTCACCAGCTTCACAAGCTGACCCTATAAGAAGTCCATCTCTCATCTCCATAAGTTTACTTTTTCTTGTTCTAGGATGCTTTTGGAAATTATCTATATGAGCTTCTGATACAAGCTTATATAAGTTTTTCATTCCAACTTGAGTTTTAGCAAATATTATTACATGATGAGCTTTTTCTTTTTTAATATCCATCTTTTCAAGGAATTCTTTATTTAAATCATGCAAACTATTCATATTTAATTCTTCTATCATTTTTTTAATAGATATTAAGAAGATTTCTGCAGTAGCTTTTGCATCATCTACTGCTCTATGATGGTTTTCAAGAGACACGCCTAGATGTTTAGCTACTAAATTTAATTTAACTCTTTTTAATTCCGGATATAAAAACCTTGCAAGGGGTACTGTATCTACTATAGTAGAATTAAATTCTAAACCTAAGTCAGTACAATTTTTCTTTATAAATCCTGTATCAAAAGCAGAATTATGAGCAACTACTACTGAACCCTTTATAAATTCCATAAACTTTGGAAGAACTACTTCTATAGAATCTGCATCCTTAACCATTTCATCCGTTATTCCTGTAAGTTCTGTTATCTTATATGGAATTCTGCATTTTGGGTATATAAACTCACTAAAAGTATCTATTACTTCTCTTCCCTTTATTTTTACAGCACCTATTTCTATAATCTTATCATTTTTAGCTGAAAAACCTGTAGTTTCTATATCAAATACTACATAAGTATCATTAAAATCTTGGCCCTTTTCATTTAAAGCTATAGGTATTCCATCATTTACTAAGTATCCTTCTACTCCATATAAAACCTTGATTTTATTTTTCTTTGCTGCCATTTGTGCATCTGGAAAAGCTTGCACTACTCCATGGTCTGTAATTGCAATTGCTTTATGGCCCCATTTTGCTGCTCTCTCTATTATTTTACTTGCTGATGCAACTCCATCCATAGCACTCATAGTCGTATGGCAATGAAGCTCAACTCTTTTTTCTTCAGCTCCATCCATTCTTTCTATTTTACTCATCTTTAAGATATCTCTACCCATTATTACTACTTCTCTTGCATAGGTGTCATAAATAGCCTCTCCTCTTACTTTACAGTAAAGACCTTTTTTTACCTTCTCTAAAACTTCTTCTGTTTCTTGGGGCTTTAAGAAACACTTCACAGTTATAGAGCTTGTATAATCTGTTATAAAAAATGTTAATATAATTTTTCCAGTTTTCGTTTCTACTATATCTGTTTTAAATACTTCACCAATTACAGCAACTATTCCTGAGGTTTCATCTATATCTTTAATTGGAATAGCTTCTTGGCTTATACTTCTTCCTAAGATACTATTTTCACTTTTAGGCTCTCTTTTAAATTCTCTCTTTTCATAAGTTTTCTTAGGTTTATTAGCTGTCTTTTCCTCTTTCTGTTTATTTGAATCTTCAATTGAAATATTTCTTCCACTAAAAATTTCTTTTAAGACTTCTTTTTCCTGTTCAAGCTTCTGACTATAATTACTCTCTATTTCCAAATCAGAATCATATTCTAAAACTACCTTAGCTTTTATACCAAATATATTTTCTATATTAAGTGAAATTTGCTTAGGGATATCTTTAACATTTAAGTGTTCATTTATTTTCTCATATCCACTTTTTATAGTTATAGTATATTCCTTTATTGTCTTCACTCCTTTTATTAAAACAGCCTTAGATAAAGGAACTCTTTTCATAATATCTTCTATAACTTCAAGCCAATGCTTTTCTAATATCTCTTCAAGTGTTAAGGTGGATATATCTCTGTAAAATAACACTTTTATATCTATTTCAATTCCTAAAGTCTTTTTTATAGCTCTTTTCACATCTTCTTCTTCTTGGTTATTTAATCCATCTTTTCCTCGTAAGACCACTTTAAGAAGATTGCTTTTCCTTAAAAATTGAAACTTTACTATATTTATTTCTTTATCTTCTAATGATTCATTTTTATTTATTTCTCTTTTTATAAGTTGTAAAGCATCTTCGCCCAAATAAACACCACCTTTATAATTGACTATTAAGGCATCCTCTAATATTTTAATGTAAGTTTATTTACATAGTCCTAATTTAACGAAAGAATTGACAATGTCAAATAATCAATTTAGGCTAGATTTTCTAAACTTAATTAATCATTATTCATTGTCAATTATTTTTAATTACATATTTTCTATTTCTTTCATTAATTCATCTATTAAATTTTCTTCTTTTACTTTTTTAATAATTATGCCCTTTTTGAAGATTAAGCCTTCGCCTCTTCCACCCGCAATTCCAATATCAGCTTCTCTTGCTTCTCCTGGTCCATTAACTGCACATCCCATTACTGCAACCTTTATATTCTTATTTATACTCTCTAGCTTTTTCTCAACTTCTTGTGCTATCTTTATAAGGTTTATTTGAGTTCTTCCACAAGTTGGACAAGAAATAAATTGTAGTCCACTTTCTTTTAATTTTAAAGCCTTTAATATTTCTTTTGCTACTTTTATTTCTTCAATTGGATCACTTGTTAATGATACCCTTACAGTGTCCCCTATTCCTTCCGCTAGAAGAGTTCCAAGTCCTATACTTGATTTTATAGTTCCTCTAAAAGGAGTACCTGATTCTGTAACTCCTAAATGTAAAGGATAATTGCAAGATTCACTCATAAGTCTATAAGCTTCTATCATCATAACTACATCAGAAGATTTTATTGATACTACTATATCATAAAAGTCTAATTCTTCTAATATTTTTACATGTCTTAAAGCTGATTCAACTAATCCCTTAGCAGTAGGCTTCCCATCTCTCTCTAAAATATCTTTTTCTAAAGAGCCTGAATTTACACCTATTCTAATAGGGATACTTTTACTTTTTGCTGCTTCTGCAACTATTTTTACTTTCTCAGTGCTACCTATATTACCTGGATTAATTCTTAAGGCTGAAACCCCATTTTCAATAGCTGCTAAAGCTAATTTATAATCAAAATGTATATCTGCAACTACAGGTATTGGGGATTCAGCACATATTCCTTTTAAGGCCTCTGCTGCTTTCATATCAGGAACTGCACATCTAATTATGTCACATCCTGCTTTATATAAATCATTTATTTGATTTAATGTTGCTTCAACATCTCTTGTATCTGTATTTGTCATTGATTGTATTGAAACTGGAGCATCTCCTCCTACATAACAACTTCCAACTTTTACTTTTCTTGTTTCTTTTCTTTTCATTTTTCTTCCTCTCCTAAAATTGTATTGGGAATAATATGTCTTTTATCGTAACTAGTATCATAAGTCCAAAAAGTAACATTAATCCAACATAATTTACTGCCCCTACCAATTTATCTGGAACTTTTCTTCTTGTAATTAGCTCAATTAACAATATTACTGTCCATCCACCATCTAATGCTGGAAATGGCAACATATTAAACACTGCTAAGTTTATGCTTATGAATGCTACAAAATACATAAGATTCCATATTCCATTTTTTGCAGCTTGACTTGACATTCTAATTATAGATACAGGTCCCCCTACATCTGTTTTAAAATTTACCTTTCCCGTAATCATCATTTTAAGGCCCTTATAGGTTTGATTAACTACTGCTACTGTCTCCTTAAAACTTTGTTTAAAACTTTGCATAATACCTGGGTTTTCTACTGTTTCAAAGCCAAATCCTATTGCATATCTTTCCCTTCCATTTTCCTCTATAAGTCTAGGAGTAACTACTATATTTTTCTTTTCCCCATTTCTTTCTATTAAAAAGTTTATAGGTTTATCTTTAGCCATATTTATTCCTACAAATAAATCATCAGCAGAAAAAACCCTACTTCCATCAACCTTTAAAAATTTATCTCCCACTTCAAGCCCTGCTTCTAAGGCAGGTGAATTTTCAGTTACTGTTTTTACTTGTGGCAATCTGTATCCAAATTTATTTAAGAAAATTGTAAATATAATTATAGCAAATAAAAAGTTCATAACTGCTCCTGCTATAATTACGCTTATTCTTCTAAGAGGTGACTTCGAAGAAAAGCTTCTTTCATCTTGAACCTCTTCTTCTTCCCCCATCATTTTAACATATCCTCCTATAGGAAACAAACCTATTGAATATTTAGTTTCTTTTCCTTGAGTAGAAAATATTTTAGGACCCATTCCAATTGCAAACTCTTCAACTTTTATACCATTAACTTTAGCCATTATGAAATGACCAAGTTCATGGACTATTATAAGTAAACTAAACCCTAATAACGCATAAATTATATACAATATATTTCCTCCTAACTCCACCTAGCCTTTATATATTCTCTAACTTTATTATCTAACTCAATTACATTCTCTAAAGTTACTTCTTTAGATTTTTCTTCCTTGAAGTACTCTAAAACCTCCTCGATTATTTCTGCTATTTGTAAAAACTTAATTTTTTCTTCTAATAGTAAAGCTACAGCTTCTTCGTTAGCTCCATTTAATATACAAGGTGCTAACCCACCATCTTTTCCAACTTTATAAGCAAGTTTTAAACATTTAAATGTATCTATGTCAGGCTTTTCAAAAGTTAGTGTTCCAATTTCATAAAAATTAAGTCTTTTTGCTATAGCATGTTTTCTTTCTTTTTTATTTAAAGCATATTGAATTGGAAGTTTCATATCTGTTGAACCCAACTGAGCTATAACACTCGCATCATTATATTCAACCATTGAATGAATTATACTTTGTGGATGAACAACTACTTCTATATTTTCATACGGACAGTTAAATAAAAAATGAGCTTCTATAACTTCAAGTCCTTTATTCATAAGAGTTGCTGAATCTATAGATATTTTTTGTCCCATATTCCATTTAGGGTGCTTAAGAGCATCTTTGACAGTGACATTCTTTAGCTCTTCTATATTTTTTCCTCTAAAAGGTCCACCTGATGCTGTTAATATAACTTTACTTACATCTTCTTCATTATACCCATTTAATGATTGGAATATAGCGCTATGTTCTGAATCAACTGGTAAAATTTCCACTCCCATTTCCTTTGCTTTTTTCATAACTAGCTCACCAGCAACAACTAATGTTTCTTTATTGGCTAAAGCTATGTCTTTTTTTGCTTCTATCGCCTTTATAGTTGGTCTTAATCCTATCATTCCTACAACTGAAGTTACAACCATATCTATCTCTTCTAAAGATGCAATTTTTTCAAGACCTTCTATTCCTGAAAATACTTCTATGTTTAAATTATTTTCTAGACAATAGTTCTTAATTGACTTAGCGCTTTCTTCATCCATCATAGCTACGTATTTAGGATTAAATTCATTTATTATTTCTTTAATCTTTTCTACAGATGAATTAGCTGTTACGCCTATAAGCCTTATTTCATTATTTGAACTTCTTATTACCTCTAAAGTTTGAGTACCTATTGAGCCTGTAGCCCCTAAAATTGAAATGTTTTTCATTTTTACCTCCTAGCTTCAGTATTTAACTACTGTAAATCATATCTTTTGCAATTATACTATAAATTGGACCTGAAATAATACCAATAAATCCAAACATTTTTACCCCTATATAAATTGATACTATTACTATTAATGGATGAATCTCTAATTTACTACTTAGAAACTTTGCTTCTAAAATTTCTCTAGTGAATCTTTCTAATAAATATAGTGAAATTAATCCAAATACTAATAAGTACTTCTTCATTATAATATTGTATATTATAATTGGTATAAAAACAATTGTTGTACCAATAAAAGGAAGTATGTCTAAAACTGCACATACACTTCCTAAAAAAATACTATTATGTATTCCAAGCACCTTAAATCCTAATGTTATTATAACTGCACTTAATAATATCAATTTAACTTCTATCTTAAAAACTTCTTTTAAATTTTTAATTTTTTGTGAAAAACTAGCTATTATTTCTTTAGGAAATAAATTTTTTAATAAATTATAAATTTTATTTTTATCTACTAGTATAAAATAATCTATTATATTTGCTAAGAAATATGATACTAACCCATCTCCTGTAATTATAGCGCCCTGCATTATCATATTGCCATTAAAGACTCCACTTATAGTTTGAATCATCTTATTTAAATCAAAATTTAATAGTATCTTGATATTATTAATGAAAGTATCTACTTCTACCATATTATTTCTATAAAGCTTTTGAAAGAATCCTAATATGGCATTTCCAAAATAAAATATCACTATAAATATGGATATATTTACTATAATTAAGCTTAATATTGCAGATATTACTTTAGGTATATTTCCTTTTATAAAGAATTTATATAAAGGTTGTGTTATTAAAATCATCATTATTACTATACAAAAAGGCTGAAAGTAATTTTTTATTAATATAGTTATTAACACTACAATAATAAATGCACTAACTAAATTTATTATTTTACTATAAGTTTTATATAATTCCATAGCATTACTCCTTGTTATTTCATACTATGATTATATTAAGCTTTTTACTAATACATACCCTTTCACCCTTAATTTAGTATAATATAAAATAATTTTATACTTTCCTTAAAAATTAAAAAAGGTAGAGAATTAATCCATCTCTACCTTAATCTATTACTTTATAATTATATTCCTACTATAAAAGTTAGATAATAAAAAACTACTGCCGCATTAAATAATATAGAATCGCATCTATCTAATATTCCGCCATGTCCAGGAATTAGATTGCTATAGTCTTTAATTCCAACATATCTTTTTACTGATGATGCCACTAAATCTCCGAATTGTCCCATTATTCCACATAAAGCCCCTATTAAAAAGAAATGAATAATTGAAACTTGCTGTACATTAGCTCCAATTATTAAACCAAATATTCCACATCCAATTGTACTTCCTAAAAATCCACCTACTGATCCTGCTATTGTTTTCTTCGGACTAACTTCGGGACACAACTTTCTTTTTCCTAAGTATTTTCCCACATAATAAGCTGTAGTATCAGCAAGCACAGATCCTAGGAAAATTAACCATACCAAGTATTGTCCTCCAACCTTACTATTAACCATAGGTATAAAACTAAATAATATCCCTACATATAAAAATCCTAATAAAGTTATTGAAACATCTATAAATGTGTATTTTAAATTTACAACAGGCAGTATTAATAAGATTATTGTTGCTAACACTACAATATACATAATTTCTTCAAAGTTATTTTCTCTTAAATAAAAAACTGCTAAAAGTGCATAACCAATTATAGGAATAGGATTAAATTTCTTTTCCTTTAAAGCCTTATAAAATTCATATAACCCACCTACTGAAAGTACTATTGTAAAAGCCTTAAGCCAAATTCCACCTAGTAAAATAAACAGTATAAATGGTGCTATCATTGCCGCCCCTAAGTATCTACTATTCAACTTCATTTCTCCACCTCAACTACTATACTCCGCCATATCTTCTATCTCTATGTTGATAGTCATATATGGCTTTATGTAAGTGCTCTTCTTTAAAGTCTGGCCAACATACATTAGAATACCAAAATTCTGAATAAGCACATTGCCATAATAGAAAATTACTAATTCTTTGTTCTCCTGAAGGTCTTATTATCAAGTCAGGATCTGGTATATCATTGGTATATAAATGTTCTTCAAAAACTTCTTCTGTTATATCATCTACATTTATTTTCCCCTTCTTAACCTCTTCTGATACCATTTTAACAGCTCTTATTATTTCATCTCTTCCTCCATAATTAAAAGCTATATTTAAGATTACTCCCTTATTATCTTTAGTGATTCTAATTGCTTCATTAATTTCTTTTTGCGCATCAATAGGTAGCTTAGTAATATCTCCTAAAACTCTAATAACCACACCATTTTTATTTAACTCTTCTAACTCACTTCTTAAATATTCAACTAGTAATTTCATCAATGCTGAAACTTCATCATCAGGTCTTTTCCAATTCTCAGTTGAAAATGCATATAAAGTTAAGTATTTTATACCTAGTACATGTGATTCCTTTATAACTCTTCTTATAGTTTCTACACCAGCTTTATGCCCCATAGTTCTTGGAAGTTTTCTTTGTTTAGCCCATCTCCCGTTTCCATCCATGATTATAGCTATATGTTTAGGTATACTTTCATTATCTAAAACTATCTTTTCTTTACTTCTCTTGTTTTTACTAGTTTTAAAAATATCTAACATATTTTTATGTTCCCTCCACCACTTCTAATAAGGAAAAAAACCTGCTAAAGAGCAGGTTTTAAATTGACATAATCTCTTTTTCTTTTGCCACAATTATTACATCTATTTCCTTAACGAAGGAATCTATTATCTTTTGAACTTTTTCTTCTGAATTTTTAAGTTCATCTTCACTGATTTCTCCATCTTTCTTTAATGCTTTTATTTTATCATTAGCTTCTCTTCTTATAGATCTTAAAGCAACTTTTGCTTCTTCCCCTGTTTTCTTAACATTTTTAACAAGATTTTTTCTTGTTTCTTCTGTTAATTCAGGAATAACTAATCTAATTACACTACCGTCATTTGATGGGTTAATTCCTAAATCTGAAGTAAGTATAGCCTTCTCTATTTCTTTCATTAAACTCTTTTCCCATGGAGATATTACTAGTACTCTTGGTTCAGGAGCTGAAATATTAGCTACTTGACTTAATGGACATGGGCTACCATAGTAGTCAACTTGTATTCTATCAAGCATTGTTGGGTTAGCTCTACCCGCTCTCATAGTTGAAAGATCAGATTTTAACACAGATATAGTTTTTTTCATTTTTTCTTCTGCTTTTTGAATAATGTCCTTAATCATAAAAACCTCCTATTTTTTAGATGAAACTAAAGTTCCTATTTTTTCACCAGAAATAGCTCTCTTTATATTTCCTGGTTCTTCTAATCCAAATACTAAGATTGGAATACTATTATCCATACATAAAGAAGTTGCAGTAGAATCCATTACTTGTAATCCTTGTTCTAAAACTTCTATATAAGTAAGTTTATCATATTTTTTAGCATCTGGGTACTTATATGGATCTTTATCGTAAACTCCATCAACCTTTTTAGCTAAAAGTATTACATCTGCTTCAATTTCAGCTGCTCTTAGCGCTGCTGTAGTATCAGTTGAGAAATATGGATTTCCTGTTCCTGCTGCAAAAATTACTACTCTTCCTTTTTCTAAGTGTCTTACAGCTCTTCTTCTTATAAAAGGTTCTGCAATTTCTTTCATTTCAATAGCAGTTTGTACTCTAGTCATAACTCCATTTTGTTCAAGGGAATCTTGAAGAGCTAAAGCATTTATACATGTTGCAAGCATTCCCATATGATCAGCTTGTGATCTATCCATGCCTTCACCACTTCTTCCTCTCCAAATGTTTCCTCCACCAACTACTAAGCCTACTTCTACTCCCATTTCCACTAATGCTTTAACTTCTAATGTGATTCTCTTTACTATATCAAAATCAAATCCAAATCCATTTACTCCAGCTAAAGCTTCACCTGAAACTTTTAGTATTACTCTTTTATATTTACTTTTCTCCATTCTTAGTACCTCCGCATATTATTTGGTTACTTCCTAAAAAAAGAGAACACATATGTGTCCTCCTTTGTATTACTTAGTCATCTTAGCTACTTCTTCAGCGAAGTTATCTTCTGCTTTCGCGATACCTTCTCCTCTTTCGAATCTTACAAACTTATTAATAGTTATAGGAGAACCAACTTCTTTTGATTTTTCTTGAAGGTATTTGCTTATGCTCTTATCTCCATCTTTTACCCATGCTTGATCTAAAAGACATACTTCTTTATAGTATTTTTGAATTCTTCCCATTACCATTTTTTCTACTATGTTTTCTGGTTTTCCTTCATTTAAAGCTTGAACTCTGTAGATTTCTTTTTCTTTTTCTAAAGATTCTTGATCTACATCTTCTCTACTTAAGAATGCTGGATTAGTAGCAGCTACTTGCATACATACATCTTTTGCTACTTCTGTTAAAACAGTAGTATTATCAGCATCACATCCTAATTCAACAACAACACCGATTCTTCCACCACCATGGATATAGCTTTCAACTACACCATTTTCTAAAGTAAATTTAGCAAATCTTCTTACAGTCATGTTTTCACCTAACTTAGCTATTAAAGCTGTAAGCGCTTCTGAAACTGTATTTTCAGCATCAAATTTTTCAGTAACAAACTCTTCTACTGTAGCAACTGAAGTTTTTGAAGCCATTTGAGCTAATCTGTCTGCAAAGCTTACGAATTCTTCGTTAGCAGCAACGAAATCTGTTTCACAGTTTAATTCAACTATACCAGCAGATTTTTTATCTTCTGCTATGTAAGTTTTCACTATTCCTTCCGCAGCAACTCTTCCTGCTTTTTTAGCAGCAGCAGCAAGACCCTTTTCTCTTAATATTTCAATAGCTTTTTCCATATCTCCTTGAGATTCTGTTAAAGCCTTTTTGCAGTCCATCATTCCTGCGCCAGTTTTGTCTCTTAATTCTTTAACTGATTGAGCAGTTATCATAATGTAAATTCCTCCCAACTTAATGTAAACCTTATTATTTAGGTTAAAAGGTAAATGAGAAAACTCACCTACCCTTTAATTTTATTATTCAGCTAATTGTTCGCCTTGTCTTCCTTCGATTATACCATCAGCCATTTTTGCAGTTATTAATTTAACAGCTCTTATAGCATCATCGTTACCTGGAATTACGTAATCAACTTCTTCTGGATCACAGTTAGTATCAACTATACCTACTACTGGTATTCCTAATATCTTAGCTTCTGAAATAGCATTCTTTTCTTTTCTTGGGTCAACTACGAATATAGCTCCTATGTTTGAAGCATCTAAATTCTTAATTCCACCTAAGTTCTTTTCTAATTTTTCCATTTCGCCTTTTAACTTTATAACTTCTTTCTTTGGTAAAACGTCAAATGTTCCGTCTTCTTCCATAGTCTTTAAAGTTTCTAATCTGTTAATTCTAGTTTTGATAGTTTTGAAGTTAGTTAACATACCACCTAACCATCTATTATTAACAAAGTGCATGTTTGATCTTATTGCTTCTTCTTGAATAGCTTCTTGAGCTTGTTTCTTAGTTCCTACAAATAAGATATCTTTTCCTTCTGTTGCAACTTCTTTTATAAAGTTATAAGCTTCGTCTACTTTTTTAACTGTTTTTTGAAGATCTATTATATATATTCCATTTCTTTCTGTGAATATATAAGGAGCCATCTTAGGGTTCCATCTTCTAGTTTGGTGTCCAAAGTGTACACCTGCTTCTAATAATTGTTTCATTGATATAACTGCCATTTTCTTACCTCCTGGTTTTTCCTCCACTATCTTCTTATAAAGTTTCCTTAAAATAAGGCACCATCTTTACAAATCTAATAGTGTGCGTATTTGTTACCTTTGTTAGTATAACATAAGGTTATTACAGTGGCAACATTTTTTTCATCTAAAAATCAATAAATGTAAATTAAAATAATATTTACATTTATATTAAAGATTTATATCTATGCCTTTAAATTTTATAGTTGAAAATAATTTAATTATATATTTTTACATTTATAATTTATAAAATATTAATATAATTTTTCAAACCTTCTTCTATATACTAAAAGCGCCAAATTATTCTAAGTAATTTGACGCTTTTAGTATATGCTAATTTATCTTTTTTAATTCATCTAATAGCTTTTCATTTAATATTTTTATATGTGTTCCCTTCATTCCAAGAGATCTTGATTCTATTACTCCTGCACTTTCAAATTTTCTTAATGCATTTACTATAACACTTCTTGTTATACCAACTTTATCAGCAATTTTTGATGCAACTAGTAATCCTTCACTTCCTTCTAATTCATTAAATATATGTTCAACAGCTTCTAACTCTGAATAAGATAAAGTTCCTATAGCTAATTGAACTACTGCTTTCTTTCTTGCTTCTTCTTCTATTTCTACTTGTTTAGATCTTAATATTTCCATCCCTACTATTGCAGCACTATATTCAGCTAACACTAAATCTTCATCTGTAAACTCTTCTCCAAATCTTGCAAGCATTAAAGTTCCTAGTCTTTCTCTATTACCTATTATAGGAACTATTGTAGTTATTTTATCTTTCATAATACAGCTTCCTTGTCCTTCAAAGACACATAATCCCTTATTATTTAGATTAGCAATACTTTCATGAATATTTAATAAATTATCATTATATTCCTTTGGAAATCTCTTCTCATCTATAACTTGATTTTTCATAATATCACACTCAAAGTTTTTTGAGAATGTATATCCAAGTATTTTACCTTTTCTACTTGTTACATATACATTACATGATAATACTTCACTTAATAATGAACATATGTCTTCAAATGCTACAGGATCTGTACCGGATTTTTGTAGTATTTTATTCAACATTCTTGTCTTATTTAATAATGATGACATCCCATCTTCCTCCTATAAATAAAGCCATTAAATTTTTTGAAAATTTAAAATTGCACAAATTTTCTCAAAATATCTTTATTACTTATTTATACTATCATAAGCCCTACTTATTTTCAACAAATTTTTTGCACTTTTCGACATTATGTATAGAAAATAGGTCATTTTATTAATTTATTAAGATTTAATTGATTTCTATTGTTTATTTTTCATTATTTTCTGTATTTAAATTAATAGTCTTATTACAATTTGAATTTGAACATTGAGCATAATTACCTTTTGTTTTATTATATTTTAACACCATATAAGCTCCACATTCTGGACATTTATCTTTTAAAGGTTCATTCCAGCTTATAAAATCACACTCTGGGTAATTACCACAACCAAAGAACTTCTTTCCTTTTTTACTTTTCTTAGCTAAAATTTTCCCCCCACATTTTGGGCAAGGAGCATCTATTTCTTCTACTATAGGCTTAGCATTCTTACATTCTGGATACCCTGGACATGCTAAAAAATTCCCATACCTTCCATGTTTTATTACCATCATACGACCACATTTATCGCAAGGTACATCACTTACTTTATCTTCTATAACTACTTTAGATACTTCTTTTTCAGCTTTATCTATAGCAATTTTTAATGGTCCAAAGAATTCTCCAACTACTTTTCTCCATTCTTCTTGCCCTTCTTCTATGTGATCGAGGTTTCTTTCCATTTCAGCAGTAAAATCCACATCTACAATTTGTTTAAAATACTCACTTACCATATTATTAACTATAAATCCAAGCTCTGTTGGAATTAAATTTTTCTTCTCTCTCTTTATATAGTCCCTACTTAATATTGTAGTTATTGTTGGTACATAAGTACTTGGCCTTCCTATACCTTTTTCTTCTAGTGACTTTACAAAAGATGCTTCACTATAACGTGCAGGTGGTTGTGTAAAGTGTTGTTTTCCTTCTATATCAACCTTACTTAATTCATCATTTTCTTCTAACTTAGGTAATGAAACATCTTCATTATCCTCTTCTGTTGCATATTCATAAAGCTTCATAAATCCATCAAACTTTATAGTAGATCCACTTGCTTTGAATTTATAATCTCCATTTTTAATTTCTATACTATTAGTATTTAATTCACAAGAAGCCATTTGACTTGCCATAAATCTATTCCAAATAAGAGAATATAATTTATATTGCTCAGATGTTAATGAGTTTTTCGCCATCTCTGGTGTAATTTCAATTATAGATGGTCTTATAGCTTCATGAGCGTCTTGTATATTTTTCTTTCCTTTATAAATCCTTGGAG
This sequence comes from Clostridium sp. LS3, assembly GCF_055330225.1. NCBI lineage: Bacteria > Bacillati > Bacillota > Clostridia > Eubacteriales > Clostridiaceae > Clostridium > Clostridium sp. LS3. The sequence continues at coordinate 1,533,217 of NZ_CM143921.1, read as the reverse complement.
AACTTGGAGCATACTCTTTTCCGTAAGTAGAATTAATAAATTCTAATGCTTTTCCTTGAGCTTCCTCTGATATTCTAACAGAATCTGTTCTCATATAAGTGATTAATCCTACTGTTCCATATCCTTTAACCTCTACACCTTCATATAAGACTTGAGCTATAGACATCGTTCTTTTAGTCATAAAATTTAACTTCTTTGATGCTTCTTGCTGCAGTGTACTAGTAGTAAAAGGTGGTAATGGATTTTTAAGTTTTGATCCTTTTTTAACCTTAGTAACTATAAATTTATCTTTCTTTAATTCTTCTATTATTTTATTACTTTCTTCTTCAGTATTAATTTCAATTTTCTTATTCTTATAATGAGATAACTTTATAGAAAATTTTTTTCTATCTTTAGTTGCTGTGCAATCAACACTCCAATATTCTTTTGGTTCAAACTTATTAATTTCTTCTTCTCTATCACATATAAGTTTCAATGCGGCTGATTGAACTCTTCCAGCACTTAATCCCCATTTTACATTCTTCCATAAAATTGGGCTAATTTCATAACCAACTAATCTATCTAATATTCTTCTTGCTTGCTGAGCATCTACTAAGTTGGTATTTATTTCTCTTGCTTCTTTTATAGATGATTTTACTGCACTTTTAGTTATCTCATTAAACACTATTCTACATTTTTCATCTTCTGAAATATTTAAAATATTGGCTAAATGCCATGATATTGCTTCACCTTCACGATCAGGGTCCGTTGCAAGATAAACTTTATCAGCTTTTTTTGCTGCTTTTTTAAGTTTAGTTAAAAGTTCGCCCTTGCCTCTTATAGTTATATACTTTGGATCAAAATTATTCTCTATATCAACGCCTAATTTACTTTTTGGCAAATCTCTCACATGTCCCATAGATGCTTCTACTGTATAATTCTTTCCAAGATACTTTCCTATAGTTTTAGCCTTTGCAGGTGATTCTACTATTACAAGATTTTGTCCCATACATAAAACTCCAGTAAATTTTATGGAGTTTACACCCCCTTAAATTTATAATGATTTTGCATAATAATTGCCAGGAAGGCAAATAATTTCATTTCTATTTTGCATTTCAAATAATAACTCAAATAATACCTTTCTGTCAACATTTACAGTTTTTATTATATCATCTAAGTGTTTTGGTTCATCATTTATTACCTTTAACAAACTAATTTTATATTCATTTACTTCCATTTTTCTATCTTTTTCTTTATTTATATCAAAAAAATCATATAAATCATCCATTTCAGTAAAAGGTTTTGCTCCGTCTCTTATTAGTTTGTTACATCCTTCACTATTTCCATTTAGGACTGGGCCTGGAATAGCCATTATCTCTTTTCCTATACTTAACGCAAAGTCTACTGTAATTAAAGATCCACTTTTTTTAGTAGCTTCAATTACTATTAATTTTTCACTTATACCACTTATTATTCTATTTCTTCTAGGAAAATTATAAGGCATAGGCGGAGTTCGCGGTAAAAATTCTGAAATTAATAACCCTTCCTTTATAACTTTTTCGTATAAAAACTTATTACTTTTAGGATAAACAATATCTATTCCACAGCCTAAAACCCCTATGGTTTTTCCTCTAAATTCAATAGCGCTCCTTTGTGCCACAGAGTCTATTCCTGATGCTAGCCCACTAACAACAGTAATATTATTTTCACTTAATTCTTTTCCTATTATTTTAGCTACTTCTACACCGTATTGTGTACATTTTCTTGCTCCAATCACTGCTGCTAACCTCTTATTTAATAAATCAATATTCCCTTTATAAAATAATACATATGGAGGATCTGTAATATACCTTAAGCTTTCTGGGTATTCTTTTGACTTAATTGTAATATATCCTATTCCAAAACTATTTATGTAATTCCTAAACTCATTAATTCTTTCATCTGTATTTAGGTCAATTTTAACTTTTTTGAATTCTTTAATTTCATCTTTATATTTTTTAATTGTAGTTTCATCCCCATATTTTTCTATTAATGAAACTTTCTTTTCATTGGATATATTGGCTAAAATAAACCATAGTTCATCACTGTTCATAAAATCCATCCTTATATTAAATTATTTCTCCCTCTACATTTCTTCTATATCCTAACGCTTCAAAAATATGATGTTCACATACATTTTCAGAGTTTTCTAAATCTGCTATGGTTCTTGAAACCTTTATTATTTTGTCATAACCTCTCATAGTCAAATTAAATTTATCGTAATACATTTTTAATAAATTTTTTGTTCCTTCAGATATATTAAATAGCCTTTCTATATCTTTCCCCTTTACTTCTGAATTATAATTATACCCGCTATTTTTATATCTAAATTTTTGCACTTCTCTAGCTTCTAATACTTTATCCTTTATTTTACTAGAAGTTAACCTATCTCTTCCTTTAGCTATGTCTTCGTATTTTAATCTAGGTACGTAACTTAATAAATCTATCCTATCTAACAGGGCTCTAGATAATCTATTTAAATACCTCTTTCTTTCACCCTCAGAACATGTACATCCATTTTCATCTATTCCTCCTAAATAAAGTCCACATGGACAAGGATTAAAGGCTCCAACTAATAAAAAATTTGATGGCAACTTATATGTTCCATTTATTCTATTGATATTTATAACTTTTTCTTCTAATGGTTCTCTTAAACTCTCTAATACATCCCTTTTAAATTCTAAAATTTCATCTAAGAAAAGCACTCCATTATGAGCTAAAGTAATTTCCCCTGCTTTTACCTCTTTACCTCCACCAGCTAAAGCTATTCTAGTTATTGTGTGATGCGGATTTCTAAAGGGTCTATTAACCCCATTCTCGCCTGAAAAGATTCCTGAAGCACTATAGATTTTTGCGATTTCTATTTCTTCTTTATACGTAAGAGGTGGTAATATAGATGGTAAGGCCTTTGCAAGCATAGTTTTGCCTGAACCTGGGGAACCAAAAAGCAATATATTATGTCTACCAGCAGCTGCTATTTGCATTGCTCTTTTTGATGTATTTTGTCCTATTATATCTGAATAATCTAACAATTCCTTTTTTACACTCTTAATCTCCTTATCAAAAATAAATGGTAATAAATCCTCATTATTAATGAAAGAAATAACCTCTTTTAATGTTTTAAAAGGATAAAAATTACCTATATTAAAGGATCTTAATTCCTTTAAATTATTTAGAGGAAATATAAAATTATTTTTCTTATTACTTTCACCTTCAAAAATTATTGGCAGAATCCCTTTTATTTCTTTTAAATCTCCTCCTAATGAAAGTTCTCCAAAAACTATAAAATCACTTAAATCTTTTTTAGATATTTGATTAGACTCCATTAATATTCCAATAGCTATCGGAAGATCAAGTAATGAACCAATTTTTCTAATATCTGCTGGTGCTAAATTTATAGTTATTCTTCCTAGTGGAAACTCAAATCCACTGTTTATTATTGCTGACCTTACTCTTTCTTTAGATTCCTTTATGGAAACATCAGGAAGACCTACTATATTAAAACTAGGCATCCCTTTATTTATATCTACTTCTACATTTATAAGTATTCCATCAAGTCCATTATGAGTGGCGCTTATTATTTCCATTGACATTATCATCACCTCTTAAACATTATTGACATTATAATTTAATTATTAAACATTAATTTTTAAAAAAATGATTTAAGATATTATTCTTGTCAATATTATAAGATGATGATTATTTAATATTATTTTAAAATAATATAGAATTGTGGTGATATTTTATGAATAGCTATAATAAATGCATAGGTGCATATGGTGAAGACTTAGCTTCATCTTATTTAAAGTCTAAAGGATATTATATATTAAATAGAAACTTTAGAAATAAGCATGGTGAGATTGATTTGATATGCAAGTATAGTGATTTAATTATTTTTGTAGAAGTAAAAAGTAGGTACAATTATTCATACGGAATACCCTCTGAATCTGTTACCTACTCTAAACAAAAACAAATAATTAATTTATGTGAATTTTATATACTTTCTAGAAAATTATTTAACTATAACTGTAGATTTGATGTTATAGAAATATATTTTAATAAAAATAATGAATCTTATTTTTTAAATCATGTAGAAGATGCCTTTAGAGGCTATTAATTGGAAGTATATTTTTTAAAAATGATCTTCTATGTATTTTACATGGTCCAAATTCTTTTAGTCCATCTACGTGCTTATTAGTGCCATATCCAGCATTTTCATCAAAACCATAATAAGGATATTCTTTTGAATATTCCTTCATTAAATTATCTCTATATACCTTTGCTAAAATAGATGCAGCTGCTATTGATGCTGATTTTGCATCTCCTTTAATAACGGATTTATTATGTATATTAATTCCTTTAATTAAATATCCATCTGATAATATAAGCTCCGGTTTTATCTTCATAGATATACATGCTTCTAAAAATATTTTATTATTACAATAAGCTATACCTTTTTCATCAATTTCATTATTTGAACTTTCAGAAATGTAATATGCTAATGCTTTTTCTTTTATTACTTCTGATAAAGATTCTCTTTTCTTTTCTGATAATTTCTTAGAATCATTTAACCAAAGTATCAGTTCATCATCTATTGCATCTAAGTCTAATATTACTGCACATGCTACTATTGGTCCTGCAAGTGGTCCTCTCCCTACTTCATCTACTCCAGCTATATATGAATACTTTCCAAAACCTTTATCAAAATTATACATCGACCTTACTCTTTGGATTTCTTTTTCTTTTTTTTCTTTTTCTTTATAAAGCTTTACCCCTAAAGCTTTAACATTTTTTCTCTTATCTGAAGAAAGTAAATTTATTAAATCCATTAAATAAATATTATCTTTTTCTTCACTTACCTTTATATTATCTATATATGATTTTATATCTTTATAACTTAATTTTTGAATATCATTATTTAATAAATCCATTATTTTATTCCTCTAATCCCTCTTCGTCATCTGGGCGCTCAAGTGAAATATTACCTATTTTTCCTCCTCTAAACTCATCTAGAAGAATTACAGATATTCTATTATAATCTATTTCTCCACCTTTAACTAAGCATCCTCTTTTTCTAGCTATACTATTCAAAGTTTCTAGGGGATCCTCATCTATTTTATCGATCTTATATCTTTCCTTTAAATTTTCTCCATAGAAGCTTTGAAGCCTTTTAACTAAATTATAAGAAAGTTCTTCTATGTCCATTATTTCATCTTTTATAGCTCCTGTAAAAGCTAAATTAAGAGCTGTTTTTTCATCCTCAAATTTAGGCCATAAAACTCCAGGTGTATCTAGCATTTCAATGTCCATTTTAGTTTTTATCCATTGTTTGCTCTTTGTAACACCAGGTCTATCACCTGTCTTTGCTATATTATTTTTAGCCATCTTATTTATAAATGTAGACTTTCCTACATTTGGTATACCAACTACCATAACTCTCATTTGTATTTTCACTAAACCTTTAGATTTAAGTCTATCATGTTTTTCTTTTAATAATAAATCTAATGTTGGCTTAATTTGATTTAATCCTTTTCCTGATAAGCAATTTACTTCTATAACTTTTACATTTTCTGAAGATAAATGATTCATCCACATTTTTGTTACTTTAGCTTCTGATAAGTCACTTTTGTTTAAAAGTATTACTCTTGGCTTTCCTTCGCAAAGCTTATCTATATCAGGATTTGCAGAACTTTTTGGTATTCTAGCATCTCTAATTTCAATAATTGCATCTACTAATTTTAAATTTTCTTTTATTTCTCTTTGAGTTTTTTTCATATGCCCTGGAAACCAATTTATTGTAGCCATATTTAAATTCCTCCATATCTAATTAATTATAAGTGTATTATATCCATTTATATTCTCTATATATCAATAATAAACAAATTAACTTTTAATCACATTTTTAATAACTTCATTTTTCAATAAATATATGATCTAAAATAAAGAAAAAGGGACTTATAAAAGTCCCTTACTTAATCATTAGATAATTATCTAACGTTTAATTCTTTAACTTTAGCAGCCTTACCTACTCTGTCTCTTAAGTAGTATAATTTAGCTCTTCTTACTTTACCTTTTCTTACAACTTCCATTTTATCGATAATTGGAGAGTTCATTGGGAAAGTTCTTTCTACTCCAGTTCCGTAAGCAACTCTTCTTACAGTGAAAGTTTCTCTTAATCCACCATTTTGCTTCTTTATAACTGTTCCTTCAAACATTTGTACTCTTTCTCTTGTACCTTCTTTAATTTTAACGTAAACTTTAACGTTATCTCCTACGCTGAAATTTGGAAGATCGTTTCTCATTTGTTCAGCTTCAATAGCTCTTATTATTTCGTTCATTGTGTAGTCCCTCCTTAATATAATATTTAGACGTTCTTAACAAACAATTGACAGAGGACCGCCCGTACTAACACAAAGGTTATTTTAACATAAGTTCTGTTATATTTCAACAATTTATTTATACTTTTCTAGTATTTTTTTATCTTCTTTTGTAAGAGTTATTTTTCTATATAAATCTTCTCTTCTTTCCTTAGTTATTATTAAAGATTGAGCTCTTCTCCATTTCCTTATATTTTCATGATGACCTGAAAGCAATATCTCTGGTACCCTATCTCCTTCAAACTCCTCTGGTCTTGTGTACTGAGGATATTCTAATAATCCATCTGAAAAGGACTCATCCATATAACTTTCTTCTTTCCCTAAAACTCCACTTTTTAGCCTTAAAATGGAATCTATTACAGGAATAGCAGCCATTTCTCCACCAGTTAATACAAAATCGCCCAAGGAAACTTCTGAGTCTATATATTTATATACTCTTTCATCAATTCCCTCATAATGACCACATATAAATATAAGCTCATCTTCTTTAGATAATTCTTTAGCCATCTCTTGATTAAAGGTTTTTCCTCTAGGTCCTAAGAAAACAACTTTCCCTTTATTAGTTTTTTTACAATGTCTTATAGAGTCTACTAATGGCTGAGGAGTCATAACCATTCCAGCCCCACCACCATATGGGTAATCATCTACCTTTTTATGTTTATTTAAAGTAAACTCCCTTATATTTAAAGCTTCTATTTCTACTATATTTTTTTCCTTAGCTTTTCCTATTATACTATGATTAAATATGTCAAACATTTCAGGAAATAATGTAAGAATACTAATCTTCATCTTGCCATTCTCCTACTGGTTTTATTGTAATTTTTCTATTTTCTATATCTATATCTGTAACTATATCTAAAAGTACAGGAATTAATAATTCTTTAGGCTTTCTTATCCAATATACATCATTATTTTTTGTTTGGATTACATCATAAACTTCTCCTAAAGATTTACCTTCTGTATCATAAACATTGCATCCAACAATATCTGCAATAAAATATGTATCTTCTTCTAAAGGAACTGCATATTCTCTTGGAATTTCCATATACTTATTTTTATATTTTTCAGCTTCTTCTATTGTATCTATTCCTTCTAATTTAACTATTATCCTATCTTTTTGATATTTACATCCTTTTATTTTCTTCTCTATTCCATCTATTAATACAAACTTTAAATCATTATATCTTTTGGGATCATCTGTTAAAGCTATAACTTTAACTTCTCCCTTTAACCCATGAGTGTTTACTATTTTTCCAACTCTTAAAATATCTCTCATTTTAGCACCTCTTTTTTAATTAAATTATTTATATTAAATCATTTATTTAACTTAGTATTTTCCATATATACTAAAGTTAAAACACTAACTTTTAATTTAACATATTTAATATTTCTAATACTTCTACAAACATACATAGAAGCATTAGAAATATTATAATTTAAAAATTCAATTTATTTTATTAAACTATCTTTTTATAGTAATTTTATGTTTAAAAAGAGTTAGGATAATCCTAACTCTTTACATCAATAATTTCTACTACTACTTTTTTCTCTTCTTTCATTGCTGCTGCTTTTACAACAGTTCTGATAGCTTTAGCTATCCTTCCCTGTTTACCTATTACTTTTCCCATATCTGCAGGAGCAACCTTTAGTTCCAGAATAATTGATTGCTCTCCTTGGATTTCATTTACATGAACTTCATTTGGATTATCCACAAGGGATTTAGCTATAATTTCAATTAATTCCTTCATAAACACCTGTAATTAAACTAATTACAGAGTTCACCTCCTAAAAATTACTTATTTAATCCTGCTTGAGCAAAAAGTCTCTTTACTACATCTGTAGGTTGAGCACCATTTTGTACCCATTTAGTAGCTTTTTCTTCATTGATTTTAACTTCAGCTGGTTCAGTTAAAGGATTGTAATATCCTATTTCCTCGATGAATCTACCATCTCTTGGAGCTCTTGAATCAGCAACTACTATTCTATAGAAAGGAGCTTTCTTAGCACCCATTCTTCTTAATCTGATTTTTACTGCCATGTATTTCACCTCCTTTTAAAGTGTATCATTTATATTAACTCATAAAAGGTAATTTACCAAAGAATCCTTTTTTAGATTTCTTTTGAAAGGACTTCATTTGTTTCATTTGCTTTCTCATCATATCAAAGCCCTTAATGAGTTTGTTAACTTCTTGTAATGATGTACCTGAACCTTTAGCAATCCTCTTCTTTCTTGAAGATGATCCTGCTATAAGCTTTGGATTTCTTCTTTCCTTTGGAGTCATTGAAAAAATTATAGCTTTAACTCTGCCTAATTGTTTTTCACCAGCATCAAAATCTATATCTTTCATTTCCTTAGGAATTCCAGGCACCATTTCCATTATTTTGCTTAGAGATCCAAGCTTTTTCATTTGTTCCATAGCTGTTAAATAATCTTCATAAGTGAAGTCATTTTCTAACATCTTTGCACTTAATTCTTTAGCTTCTTTATCATCGAAGGCTTCCTGAGCTTTTTCAATTAATGAAAGAACATCTCCCATTCCTAGTATTCTTGAAGCCATTCTATCTGGATAGAAAACTTCAAAATCGCTCATTTTCTCACCTACACCAATGAATTTAATTGGCTTTTCAGTAATATGTCTAATTGATAAAGCAGCTCCACCTCTTGTATCACCATCAAGCTTAGTTAATATAACACCAGAAACATCTAATGTATTATTGAAGCTTTCAGCAACATTTACGGCATCTTGCCCTGTCATAGAATCTACTACAAGTAGTATTTCTTGAGGTTTTACTTCTTCTTTTATAGATTTTAGTTCATCCATAAGATTTTCATCTATATGAAGTCTACCAGCTGTATCTATTATTATAACATTATTACCATTTTCTCTTCCATGAGCTATACCTGCTTTTGCAATATCAACAGGATTAACTTTATCACCCATTTGAAAAACTGGAATATCTATTTGCTTTCCAACTACCTCTAATTGTTTAATAGCTGCTGGTCTATATATATCACAGGCTACTAAAAGAGGTTTTTTATTTTGTTTTCTAAGTTGTAGTGCAAGCTTTCCAGTCATTGTAGTTTTACCTGCCCCTTGTAGTCCAACCATCATTATTACTGTTGGTCCTACAGAGTTAAAGTTTAACTTACTTTCACTACCACCCATAAGATCCGTAAGTTCATCGTTAACAATTTTTATAACTTGTTGAGCTGGAGTTAAACTTTCTAAAACTTCATTTCCAACACACTTTTCACTGACACTTGAAATAAATTTCTTAACTACTTTAAAGTTAACATCAGCTTCAAGTAACGCAAGCTTTACTTCTCTCATAACTTCTTTTATATCTTTTTCAGTTAGCTTTCCCTTGCCCTTAAGTTTTTTGAAAGCTTCCTGCAATTTATCTGATAAACCTTCAAAAGCCACCTTAAACCCTCCTATGATTTTACAAATCTTTTAATATACTTTTATACTTTTTATAATCCTCTTCAGAAATTGAGTATTTATTTTTTAAATCCTCAAGAAGATTTGTAATTATTTTTTCTTGATTAAAACTTTTCTCAAGTAAATTAAGTTTACTTTCATAGGATAGAAATTGTTTATAGCATCTCTTTATTAAATCATGGATAGCCTGACGACTCGTGTTATTCAATTCAGCAATTTCGGCTAAGGATAAATCCTCATTATAATAAAGCTCCATAATTTTATACTGTTTCTCTGTTAGTAATGGACCATATAAATCCATTAATAATGAAATCTCAACCCTATCTTCCATTTCATCACCTTACCCACAAAAGAGATTTTAACAAAACCATCCCAGGCTGTCAAGTATTTTTACTTAACACTTGTAAAAAATTTAATAATCATGAAAAAAGTTAAGAAAACACCTTATTATTAAAACTATTAAAAAGCCTTTCCTTCACTAATTCCTATTTATTTCGGACTTTTTTATTGTTAATTAAAATAATGCTTCTGCAAATCCTTCAGCATCAAACTCTTGTAAATCTTCTATACTTTCTCCAACTCCTATATACTTAACTGGTATATTTAAAGTATTTTTTATAGAAATTACAACTCCACCTTTTGCTGTTCCATCTAACTTCGTTAAAATTATACCATCTATAGGACAAGCCTCCATAAATTGCTTTGCTTGAACTACTGCATTTTGTCCTGTAGTTGCATCCAAGACTAATAAGGTTTCTTTAGCTGCATTACTAAACTCTTTATCTATTATTCTACCTATTTTAGATAACTCATCCATAAGATTCTTTTTGTTATGAAGCCTTCCAGCAGTATCACAAATTAATAAATCAATATTTCTTGATTTAGCTGCACTTACAGCATCAAAAACTACTGCTGCAGGGTCAGAACCTTCCATATGTTTTACTATATCAACTCCAGCTCTTTGGCTCCATACTTCTAGTTGGTCAATGGCCGCAGCTCTAAATGTATCTGCTGCTGCAAGTAAAACCTTTTTGCCTTCTTTTTTATTCTTAGCCGCAAGTTTTCCTATAGATGTAGTTTTTCCAGCTCCATTTACACCTATTACTAATAATACTTTCTTATTATCAGTTTCTTCTTTTTCTTCGGCTCCATCAAGTAGCATATCCTTTATCACCGCTTTTAAAGCAGGATAAACTTCACTTGGATCATTTATTTTTTCTTTTCTAATTTTTGCTTTTAATCTATCTATAATTTCTATTGTTGTATCCATACCTATATCTGACATAACTAAAATTTCTTCTAGTTCCTCATATAAATCCTCATCTATAGTTATAGCTAATTTTAATGTTTCGTTAATTTTATCCGTTAACGCGTCCTTAGTTTTTGAAAGTCCTGATTTTAAATTATCAAAAAGTTTTCCAAACATTTTTTACCTCCTAATTATCTTTGCTTAAGTCAACTGAAACTACTTTTGATACTCCTTTTTCTTCCATAGTTATTCCATACATAACATCACTTGCTTCCATAGTCCCTTTTCTGTGTGTAATAACTATAAATTGTATATTGTCTGAAAACTGTTTTAAAAACTCTGCATATCTATATACATTTGCATCATCTAAAGCTGCTTCTATTTCATCTAATATACAAAAAGGTGTAGGCTTCATCTTTAATATTGCAAATAGCAATGCTATAGCTGAAAGCACCTTTTCTCCACCAGACATTAAGTTTATATTTTGAAGCTTTTTACCTGGTGGTTGAACATTTATTTCTATATTAGCTGTTAGCTCATCACCTTCACCTAAAATAAGTTCTGCATTTCCACCCTTAAATAAATCTTTAAAAGTTTCATTAAAGTTTTCATTTAGTATTTTGAAGTTTTCTCTAAATAGTTCTTGCATTTTTGTAGTCATTTCATAAATAACTGTCATTAGCTCGTCTTTTGCTTTATTTAAATCTTCTTCTTGTGCTGACATAAATTCATATTTTTCACAAACCTCTTCATATTCAGCTATTGCTGCTAAATTTACTGTTCCTAATGCTGTTATTTGAGTTTTTAATTTAAATATATCATCTTTAATTTTTGAAATATTTTCTACTTCCAATGCAATTTCCATGGCCTCAGCTAAAGTTAAATCTAATTCTTCATTTAATCGTTTATAGTAATTATCTTTTTCACTTTCTATTTTAGCATATACTATTTCTCTCTTATTTAGCTCACCTTCTAGTGTCCTTAATATCTCTATTAATTCTTTTGCTTCTCCATCTCTTATTTTTAACTTATCTTTTAAAGTTATTCTCTTAACTTCATCAACCTTAAATATATCCTCAAGCTCATTTAATCTTTTATTTATTTCATCTATTAAGTTTACTTTTATTTCTATTTGATTTTTTAAATAGTCTATATTACTTTCTTTTTCATTATTTTCTTCTTTAAGCTTTAATATCTTTTCTTCTTTTTCTTTTTCCTCTTTCTCTTTTCTTTTTATTTCAGACTGCTTTCCATAAACTACTTCATCTAGTGTTGCCTTATTTATTTTGAATTGTATAGCTTCATCTTTTATTTTATCAAACTTATCCTTCTTATCTATCAATAATGCTTGAATTCTCAAAATTTCATTTTTATTTAATAAGCTATCTTCTTTTAATTTGTTTAATAAATCTTCTTTATTTTTTATTTCTTCTTTTAGCTTATTTAAATTTTCATTATTTAAATATAATTCCTTTTTAGAAACTTCAAATGAATTTTTAAGCTTTAACCCCTCATTTTCTAGAGCTTTTATTTCACTTTCATATCTTGTTATATCAATAGTTTTTTCATGAACCTCATCACTTTTATTTAAATTGTCCTCATCAATAGTCTTTATTTCTTCTTTAATATTATTTAGTGAATTATATTCTAATGAATATTTTTCTTTATTTTTTAAGATATTTTCTTCTAATTCTTGAAGTTCTCTTCTTCTACCTAAAATACTAGAGTTATTCTTTTTATAAATACTTCCACCTGTAAGGGCTCCTCCTGGACTAATAACTTCTCCATCTAAAGTTACTATTTTAAGTTTATAGTTTCCAAGTTTTGAAATTTTTAATGCAGAATCCATATCTCTTGCAATTATAGTTTTTCCTAAAGAATAATCCATTATTTCTTTAAATTTAGCATCAAAATCAATTAAATCAGATGCTAAGCCTAAAAAACCTGAAAGATTACTAATTTCATTAGAAATATTTAATCTATTTCCCTTAATAATATTTAAAGGTAAAAAGGTAGCTCTACCTAAAGAATTTTTCTTAAGATAATCTATTAATAATTTAGCTACATTCTCGTCTTTAGTTATTATATTTGAAATAGCTCCACCTAATGCTATTTCTATAGCAGTTTCATATTCCTTATTAACAGTAAATATTTCACCTAGAACCTTAGTACCTTTTCCATAGGATATTTGTCCATTATCTATTCTTTCCATAAGTCTTTTTACTGATAACTGATATCCTTCATAACTTTTTTCTAAGTCTCTTAAGGTAGTAAATTTACCTTCTAAAGTACTAATATTTTTAGATATTTCTCTTATAAGCCCCTCTTTTTTTGCAGAAGAACTACTTAAAAGAGAAAGCTTTTTCTTATTTTCTACTATAGTATTTTTTACTTCTTCTCTTATTCTTTTAGATTCCTGTATACTTTTCTTTAATCCCAATATAGTAGCTAAATTAATACTTATATTTCCTTCTATTGTTTTTAAAGCATTTTTTCCATTTAAGCCTAATTCTTCTTTATTTAATATTTCTTTATTCAGTAAAACTATATTATTGTTTGTTTCTGAAGTCTTTCTCAAAAGCTCAAATTCCTCTTCCTTAAGGTTTTGAACTTCTTTTTCTAAATCTTGAATCTCTTTATTTAAGTGATAAACTTCTTTTTCTAATCTTTTAATATCATTTTCTTTTTGAACTTGTTCTTTTATTTTTTCTTCAAGTTCCTTACCCAACTGATTTTTTTCTTCTAAAGAAATTTTCAAGCTATTTTCTAAAGAATCTTTTTCTAAAGAATCTTTATTTATTATTTCCTCTAAATTTTTAATTCTCTCTTTAAATATCTCTATATTCTTTAGACTTTGGTTTAACTCTTCCTTTTTACTGTAATATTCACTTTTTTCTTTGTTATTCTTGTTTTCTAACTCTTCAATTTTACTTTCTAAAACTAAAAGTTCTTCTTTATCCTTATGTAATTTATTTCTTTTAGTTTCTATATCCTTTTTTCTTTCATTTATATCTTTACTTACATCATTAATTTCATCTTCTATTTTTTTTATATTGTTAACTAATATAGAAACTTCTTTTATTCTTAATTCTTCTGCTAAAGTCTTATATTTTAGAGCTTTTTCTCTTTCAATTTTTAATGGTTCAATTCTTTCTTCATAGGTAGAAATTATATCTCTTATTCTAATTAAATTATTTTCAGTATTAGATAATTTTTTTTCAGCTTCTTCTTTTCTGGATTTAAATTTAACTATACCAGCAGCTTCCTCTAATAATGCTCTTCTATCTTCTGCCTTACCACTTAGTATGGCTTCTATTTTACCTTGTCCAATAAGTGAATACCCTTCTTTACCTATACCTGTATCCATAAATAGACTATTTATGTCTTTTAATCTACATTTTTGATTATTTATTAAATATTCTGTTTCACCTGATCTAAATATTCTTCTTGTAATAGTAACTTCTGAATAATCAGTATCTAATGAGCTATCTGAGTTATCTAATGTAAGTGAAACCTGGGCTAGTCCAACTGGTTTCCTATACTGGGTCCCAGCAAAAATAACATCTTCCATTTTTCCCCCTCTAAGGGTTTTTACACTTTGCTCTCCAAGAACCCATCTTACTGAGTCAGATATATTACTTTTCCCACTACCATTTGGCCCTACTACTGCTGTTACTCCTTTTTTAAATTTTAATTGGGTTTTATCCGCAAAAGATTTAAAACCTCTTATCTCTAGGGATTTTAAAAACATAGATACACTCCTTACCTATATCAATGATACTAATAGACTCATTGAAAACATGATAGCTAAAATTATAGTAATTACATATATCATTTTTTGTCTTGTTTTTTTCTTCATAATTACCACTCCTATTCTTATTTAAGTTTATAGTAAAGATAGTGAAATATCAATAATAAGGTAGGCAAAATCTTGCCTACCTTATATACTAACTTTTTCTATTCTTTTTAGTACAATAACATTAACGCTTCCTCTGCTGATCTTATCCTTGGTAGTTACTAGTATTTTTCCTTTATGATTATCTTTTAAATTATTAAAATAAAGTTTTTTATTCGCATAAAGCTTACTTAGATCCTTTGAGTTTATTTCAATTATTATATCTTCATCACAATTTATAACTGATTTTATTTTATCACAAATTAAGCTTCCCTCTACAAGTTCCCTAAATGCTGGATGAAAAGGTCCATCTATTATATCTTTTCCCCAAGTTATGGTTTCAGTTGGTTGAAGACCAATTCTAATTATGTTAACCTTAGCACTATTATACAACATATATAACTCTTTAGATATTTCAACAGCTTCTTCTAATGAATAAGGCTTATATTGACCTCTCTCATACATATCTGCCATAGGTGTATCTTTAATTACTAGTGAAGGATATATTCTACATATATCTGGTTCCATTTCTATAGATTTTTTCACTGTTTCAATATCTTTTTCAAAAGTATCACCTGGAAGTCCTGGCATTATCTGATGACCTAATGTAATTCCATATTCTTTTATAAGATTAGATGCTTTTTCTACATCTTCTGCACTATGACCTCTTCCTGATAACCTTAATACTTCATCATCTAAAGATTGAACTCCAAGTTCAATTACATCTACTTTATAATCCTTCAAGTAGTCTAATATATATCTATTTATTGCATCAGGTCTTGTTGACATCCTTATTTTATCTATATAGCCTTTTTCTTTATATTCTTTTGCAACTGCTAATAATTCTTTTTGTTTATTTACATCTATAGCTGTAAATGTACCACCAAAAAATGAAATTTCAACAATTGCATTTTTATAATCTATAGTTTTAAGATAATCATCAACTGTATCTTTTACATCTTTATCAGTAACCTCTTCTTGAACAACCTTCGCTATTCTATCCTGATTACAAAATACACACTGATGAGGACATCCTTGATGAGATATAAATATAGGTATAATATAATGCTTTTTACTCATTTAATTCCTCCAAAACTCTTAAAGCTTCTTTTGCTGCATTTTGCTCTGATTCTTTTTTACTATAACCTTCTCCATTCCCAAATTCTTTATCCTCTATTATAACTGACGTGAAAAACTTTCTTCTATGTGGAGGTCCTTCATACTTTAGTAGTTCATAAACTATTGAAACTTCACCTGATTTTTGCATTTCTTCTTGAAGCTTAGTTTTATAATCTAAAACTATATCATTATTTATTGCTTTATCAATTATATCTTTAAAATACCCTATTATAAAATCTTTAGCAAACTCAAGTCCCTTATCTAGATAAATTGCTGCTAATAAAGCTTCAACAGCATCTGCTATTATAGATACTCTTTCCCTTCCTCCTGTTAACTCCTCGCCTCTACTTATTCTTATAAAAAATCCTAGATTTAACTTTTTACCAATTTCATAAAGTGAATTTTCGCAAACTATTAAACTTCTTATTTTTGTTAATTCACCTTCACTCTTGCTTTTATAATTTAAAAATAAATATTCAGTAATACATAATTGAAGAATAGAATCTCCTAAAAATTCAAATCTTTCATTATACTCCTGATCCTTATGTTGATTTGCATAGGAGCTATGAGTCAATGCAGTCTTTAAAAGCTTTGGCTCATTAAATGTTAAACCTATACTCTCCTCAACCTCTTTTATATTAAACTTCGCCATTTTATACACTCCTTGAAGTTTATTCTTCAACTTGCTTTCCAAGAAATTCTTTTTAATAGAGCAAATTCAAGAATAAACCAAATTCTCTGTAAATATTAAATATAAAATCCCGCATTAAAGCGGGATTACATTACTCTTCAACATGACTCTTTAAATACTTAACTACATCTCCAACAGTTTTAAAATTTTCTGCTTCTTCATCTGGAATTTCTGTATCTAACTCATCTTCTAAAGCCATCATAAGTTCAACTAAATCTAATGAATCTGCATTTAAATCGTCAACGAATGAAGAGTCCATTGTTATATCATCTTCGTTAATGCTTAATTTTTCAGCAATTATTTCTCTAACTTTTTCAAACATTTAATTCACCTCCTACATACATCATTTAGATAATATTATATATTATTTATCTAGTCAATATGCATATTGGCATAAATTATATATTATTTTGAAGTTCTGATTTTATTTTTTCTAATACACCCTTATCATAAAAAGTTTTAGTTTGCCTTATAGCATTTTTGAAAGCTTTTCCATCAGAGCTTCCATGTGCTTTTATACAAATACCTTCAACGCCTAAAAATGGTGCTCCACCATATTCTTTATAGTCAAACTTTACTTTTAATGATTTAAATACAGGTTTTAAAAGACCAGCACCTATCTTACTCATTATTCCTGATGATAAAATTTCTTCTTTTATCATTTTTAACAATGTGGATGCTACTCCTTCATACATTTTTAACAATGTATTTCCTACAAACCCGTCACAAACTAAAACATTTACATCACCTTTTGATGTATCCCTTGGTTCTACATTTCCAACAAAATTTAAATTCTTCTCTTCTTTTAATAGCTTATGAACACTTTTAGTTAATTCATTACCTTTTTCTTCTTCTGCTCCTATGTTAACTAGGCCTATAGAAGGATTCTCATTACCTATTACCCCTTGATAATATACTTTTCCCATCTTAGCAAATTGTACTAAGTAATTAGGCTTACAATCAACGTTTGCTCCAGCATCAACTATCATGAAGCTACCATTTTTACCTGGCATAATTGGAGCTAAAGCCGGTCTTTCCACACCTTTTATTCTTCCAACTATAAGTGTGCATCCAGCTAAGAATGCACCTGTACTCCCACCTGATATAACAGCATCACATTCTTTATCTTTAACAAGCTTCAATGCTTTACATATGCTTGAATCCTTTTTCTTCTTTAAAGCCATTACAGGATGCTCATTTGGAGAAATAACCTCTCTTGCATCAACTATATTAACTAGCTTTTCATCATATTGGTATTTCTTAAGCTCTTCTTCTATTTGCTCTTTAGGACCTGTTATATAGTATTCTATTCCTTCGTATTCCTTTAAAGCTTGAATAAGGCCTTCTACTACGGCTTTAGGTGCATTATCCCCACCCATACCATCTATAGCTATCTTCATAATACCATTTCGCCCCTTTTCTTTATATATAAAGAAAAGAAAGTCATTAGACTTTCTTTATTCTTCTACTGAAGCAACTACTTCTTTACCTTTATAGAATCCACAATTCTTGCAAACTCTGTGAGCTAGCTTCATTTCGTGACATTGTGGACACTCAACTATTCCAGGTAAGCTCGCCTTAAAAGTTTGAGCTCTTCTTGAATTTCTCTTTGCTCTATATGTTTTTCTAGCAGGATTTCCCATTACTACACCTCCTTATTTCCAAACAACTCTTGTAACTTTGCCAGTCTTAAGTCTACATCATTTGTCTCACATTGACAAGAACCTTCATTAAGATTTTTACCGCATTGGTAGCAAAGTCCATTACAGTCATCTGTGCAAAGTCTCTTAATAGGTAAGGTTGAAATACTAATACTTTCAACTATTTCAGCAATATCTAATGTATCGCTATCTACAAAAATAATCTCTTCATTATCTTGAAGTTCCTTATTATTTGTAAACCTTTCTTCTATATCAATATCTATTGGATAGATAAAGGTCTCTAGGCATCTTGAACAATTAAGTTTCAATTTTGTCTTTATGGAAGCTCTTAGAGTTAAAACATCTCCAACAGAGGTAACATTTCCAACTACATTTACAGCTTCTACAGCTTCAATTTTTTCTCCATCAAAATAAAGTGGAGCTAATTCATATGTTATATTGATTTCTTTTTTTCTTTTATTTAATGAAATTAAGTCTGAAAATTGTATAATCATATGTATTTGCTCTAGACTATGTCCTCATATCCTTTAGGATACATTATACACATTATGTGTATAGCTTGAGCAAAGCTTCATTTCACTCCTTAGATAAATATTTGCCGAATAAACACAATTTATTATATAAAGTGCACCATTAAAAGTCAAGCAATTTATTGTAAATTACCCAACTAATAATTATGCACCTTAAATCTATTTGCTTATTAATTCAACAGTATCTCTTGCTATTACTAATTCTTCGTTAGTTGGTATAACAAAAGCTTTTACCTTACAACCTTCTTTTGATATTTCTCTTACCTTTCCTCTAACGTTATTTCTTTCAGTATCTACTTCTACACCTAAGAACTCTAGCCCCTTTAAAATTGCCTCTCTAGTTTCTGGACCATTTTCTCCAACTCCAGCTGTAAATACTATAGCATCAACACCACCCATAATAGCAGCATATGATCCAATTGTAGCTCTTACTTTATATTCAAATATAGAAAGTGCTAACTTTGCTCTATGAACGCCTTCTTTAAATGCAGCATCTTCTATATCTCTAAAGTCGGAACTAATTCCTGATATTCCAAGAACACCTGATTTTTTATTTAGCAAATCATTAGCTTCATCAATAGATAAACCTTCTTCTTTCATTAAGAAAGTAACTATAGCTGGATCTATATTCCCACTTCTTGTTCCCATTGCAACACCTTCAAGTGGAGTAAAGCCCATTGATGTATCTATAGAAACCCCATTCTTAATAGCACATAAACTTGCACCATTTCCTAAGTGACATGTAACTATTTTTAATTCTTTTATGTCTTTACCCATAACTTCTGCAACTTTTTGTGATACATATCTATGTGAAGTACCATGGAATCCATATTTTCTTATTCCGTGTTTTTTATATAATTCATATGGTAGTGCATATAAATATGCCTCTTCTGGCATAGTTGAATGGAATGCATTGTCAAAAACTGCTACCATCGGAATATTCGACATTAATTCTTCGCAAGCTTCTATACCAATTACGTGTGCTGGATTGTGAAGTGGAGCTAATTTAAAGCATTCTCTTATGTAATCTTTAACTCCTGCATCTATAACTACTGAACTCTTATACTTTTCTCCTCCATGAACAACTCTATGTCCAACTGCTGTTATTTCATCCATTGATGAAATAACTCCGTTTTCTCTATCTACTAAAGCATCTAAAACTAGCTTTATAGCAACTTTATGATCTTCCATAGGTTGTTTAACTATATATTTATCTCTGCCTTCAACCTTTTGAGTTAAAACTGATCCTTCAATTCCTATTCTCTCTACTAATCCTTGAGCTAATGATTCTTCAGTAGTCATATCTATTAATTGATATTTAAGTGATGAGCTACCGCAATTAATTACTAAAACTTTCATTTTCTCTTACTCCTTCCTAATAATTATTATTTTTGAGCTTGTGCTTGAACTGCTGTTAATGCAACAACATTAACTATATCATCAGAGCTACATCCTCTTGATAAATCATTTATTGGCTTTGCAAATCCTTGACACATAGGTCCAATGGCTTCTGCATTAGCAAATCTTTGAACTAATTTATATCCTATATTTCCACTTTGTAAATCTGGGAATACAAGAACATTAGCCTTTCCTGCAACACTGCTATTTGGAGCTTTTTGAGATGCTACTTTTTCAACTATAGCTGCATCTAATTGTAATTCTCCATCTATTAATAAATCTGGTCTTAATTCCTTTGCAAGCTCTGTAGCTTTTCTAACCTTATCTACCATTTCATGATCTGCACTTCCCATAGTTGAGAATGAAAGCATAGCCACTTTTGGTTCTATTTTACAAAGTTTTTTAGCAGTATCTGCTGTTGCTATAGCTATTGCTGCTAATTGTTCATAAGTCGGATTTGGATTAACTGCACAGTCTGAGAATAGAAGCATTCCTTCTTCTCCATACTTTGAACCAGGTACCATCATTATAAAGAAGCTTGATACAACTGATACTCCTGGTGCAGTCTTTATTATTTGTAATCCTGGTCTTAGTAAATCTCCGGTTGTATGTACTGCTCCTGAAACCATTCCTTCTGCATCGTTTAATTTAACCATCATAGTTCCAAAATATAATGGATCTCTTACTATTTTATCAGCTTTTTCTAAAGTCATTCCCTTATTTTTTCTTAATTCATAAAACTCATTAACATAAGCTTGTAATCTTTCTGAAGTGTTAGGATCAACTATCTCTACCCCTTCTAAATTTACCCCTAATTCACTAGCTTTTTCTTTAATTTTACTGTTATCTCCAACTAAAATTGGATATGCTAAACCAAGCTCTTGTATTCTTTGAGCTGCTACTAAAGTTCTTTCCTCATCCCCTTCTGGAAGAACTATCTTTTTTCTGTCAGCCTTAGCTGCATCCCATAATTTATTCATAAGTTCCATAATTATTTCTCCTTTCAAAAAGATACTAACTCATCTTCATATACTAATATACTCCTAAATAACTATAGTTTTCAACATAAAAATATCCGAAAGATTTAATTCTTTATATTATAAATATTCAGAATTTTTCTCATTATATAAATAACCTACATATTATACTTTAATCTTTCTATAAAATCTTATTATGATATAATATTTTTATATTTCCCATTAAGGAGTGTATTTATGAATATAACAGGAATAATAACAGAATATAACCCTTTCCACAACGGTCATCTTTATCACTTAAATTCTGCAATAAAAGAAACAAACGCTGATGGAATAGTATGCATAATGAGTGGTAATTTTGTTCAAAGAGGTGAACCAGCATTAATTGATAAATGGAAACGAGCAGAAATGGCTATTTTAAATGGAGTTGATTTAGTTTTAGAATTGCCTACATTTTACGCTTTATCTTCTGCAGAATTTTTTGCAAAGGGCTCAATATCTATTCTTGACTCAATTGGAGTAATCAATAACATATTTTTTGGTAGCGAATGTGGTAATATAGATATTTTAACTAAAATTGCAAAAACTTTAGTTTCTGAATCTAAAGAGCTACAAGATGAAATAAAGGAAAACTTAAAGACTGGAATTACTTATGCAAAAGCTAGAGAAATATCTCTTATAAAAATTTTAAATGATAAATCAATGGAAGAAGTTTTGTCAAGCTCTAATAATATTTTAGCAATAGAATATATAAAATCCTTACTTAAATTAAATAGTGCTATTTCTCCTCTTACATTAAAACGAGAAGGCTCAAATTATAACGATAAAAAGTTAACTGACAAATATGCTTCTGCAACTAGTATAAGAGAGAGTTTTAAAAATAATTTATCTCTAGGGGACCTAAAAAATTATTTACCAAGTAAATCATTAGATATATTATCTTCTCTAAAAGAAAACTCCTACCCTTTTGTTTTCGAAAAAGATATGTATCCGTACATTAAATATAAACTCCTTGCTAATTGTATAAATTTTAACAATCTTTTTGAAATAAGAGAAGGATTAGAAAATAAATTTTTAAAAGAAATTTATTATAGTAATTCTTACGAAGATTTAATACTTAAAATAAAAAGTAAAAGATATACTTACACTAAAATATCTAGATTAATGGCTCAAATATTTTTATCTTTAGATGAGTTTTCCTATGATGATTTAATAGATGAAAATACCCTTTATGCTAGAGTATTAGGATTTAATAGTACTGGAAGATCCATATTAAAAGAAATGAAAAAGAAATCTAGTATTCCAATAATAACTAAGGTACCAAGGAACATATCTAATCCCCTATTAAAATTAGATATTCAAGCTACCAAGGCTTATTCTTTGTTAAATAGCTCCCTTAATCCATTAAGTGATTATTTGCAATTACCCATAATAAAAGATTAATATTAAAAAGTCATAGGCATATAAATACTATATAGGAGGTAAATTTTATGTTTAGTATTTTTATTTTATGGCTTTTTATTTTTTTTCTTGTGGCATTATTATTAAAGCTATTAGATGTAAAAAAAAATTATATTATATGTTTTGCGATTACCATCTTTATAATTATATTTGTAATTAATTTAGAAGTTAGTATATCAGCAGCAATTAGTGGAGCTAAGTTAGTGGTTGTTGCAATACTCCCAACCATATTTCCATTTAGTGTCATATGTAATTTGTTAATTTATTATGATGGAATAACTCTTTACTCGAAGATATTAGGACCTTTAATTTGCAAGCCACTAGGCCTTTCAAAAAGTTGTTCTTTCCCTTTAGCTGCAAGTTTTATATGTGGTTATCCATTAGGAGCAAAATATTCTTCTGATATATATGATCTTGGATATATACATAAAAGTGAATACGAAAGACTATTAAATATAGCATCTAATGCTGGCCCTATATTTATACTAGGATCTGTCTCAGCTTCTATGCTTTATGACGTAAAACTTGGTTATATCCTATTAATAGCTAATTACTTATCTATAGTAGCTGTAGGTTTTTTAACAAGAAAGAGCTCTAAAAATATAACATACCTAAAAAAAATGGAAAGCACTTATAAAGAAAATCCTTTTGGAACTAATTTAAAAAATGCAATTGAAAGTGCAATTTCTACCACTATAAATGTAGGAGCCTTTGTTATAATATTTTCAGTATTTATAAGCATAATAAAAAGCAACACTTATATAAGTACTGCTTTTGAAAACTTAGAAAACTTAATAAAATTACCTAATGGAATCTTATATAACCTTTTTTTAGGTAGTATTGAATTTACAAACGGTTGTAAATTAATTTCTACTTCTAATATCTCCATGAGCTTAAAACTAAGTATGATGAGCTTTATTTTATCATTTTCAAGCTTATCAGTAATTGCTCAAGTAAGTTCTATTGTAAGTAAAAATAATCCTAACATGAAAAAATATATTTTTTATAAATTTATTCAAGGAATAATAAGTTTTATAATAACTTTTATTTCAAGTAATATAATCCCACTTTCTACTACTACATCAAATATTACTAATAATAAAATATATAATATTTTTTCATTTTATAAACTTTTTATTCCTTTTATAATATTCCTTTTACTAACACTTTTAATATCTATGTTATTAAAACATGTTAGTATATTACATTCCTCTTAACTCAGAAATATTTTCTTTAATTTTTGATCCAGTTTTACTTAGATCTTCATCAATTTCTTTTGCTACTAACTCGAAGGATTTTTGCATATTTTCAATTAATAGGTTTCTTTTTTCTTCAATTTCCCTATCTAATTGAGCCAAAATTTCTGTTGAATACTCTCTTGATCCAATTCTAATTGCCTTGGCATCTCTTTGAGCTAGGGCAATTATTTCATTTGCTCGAATTTTAGCTTCCTTAACTATATCATGATTTTCGATATTTTGCTTCATTATTTCCATTGTTTCTCTTTTTACAGTTTCGTACTCCTTTTGAGCATCTCCAAGTATTCTATCTTTTTCTGTCATCACCCATTGTGCTTTTTTTAATTGATCTGGTAGATAATTTATAACTTGATCTATTACTTCTAAAAATTCTTTTTTATCAACTACACTTTTCCCTGTTATAGGCACTTTAGGTGCTGTTTCTATTAATTCTTCTAAATACTCTAAAAGTTCTATAATATTAACTTCAATCTTCTCCATCCCTCTTCCCCCTTGGTAAAAATTATCTAAACTTATCCTTAACTTCTAAAATTAATTCTTCAGGTACAAGCCCTTTAATGTTTCCACTAAACTTCGCTACTTGCTTTACTGAAGATGAGCTTACATAAGAATATGCTGAAGAAGTCATCATAAATACAGTTTCAATATCTGGATCAAGCTTAGAATTCATAAGTGCCATTTGAAACTCATATTCAAAGTCAGATACCGTTCTAAGCCCCTTTAAAATAACTTTTGAATTATGCATTCTTGCAAAATCTACTAATAATCCATCGAAACTTAATACTTCTACATTTTTTAAATTCTTCGTAACCCTCTTAATTAACTCAACTCTTTCTTCAATATTAAATAAACATTTTTTATCCACATTGACTAAAACTGCAACTATAAGCTTATCATAAATTTTGGCTCCTCTAGTTATAATATCTAAATGTCCATTTGTAATAGGATCAAAGCTCCCAGGATAAACTGCTATATTCATGTTTTTCACCTTTTTATTTACTCCTCATATTTATAAAAACATACTGTTGTATTACCATATTTTCTACTTTGTAATAATTTAATATCTTTATATCCATGATATATATCTTCTATAGAATCTATCTTTGTTACTATTATTCCATTATCTTTGAGCATATTATGTTCTTTTACTATTTTTAATGCTTCTGGAATCATCTCCTTGCAATAAGGCGGGTCTATAAATATAATATCAAAACTTATTCCATTTTTACTTAACATTTTTAAAGCTTCGTATGAATCCATATTTAATGGAGTACAAAAGTTTTCAAATTTTAAATTTTCGATATTTTGTTTTAATAAAGGAAATGTTGAACTACTTTTATCTATTAGATAAACTTCTTTCGCACCTCTACTTGCTGCTTCTAAACCAAGGCTTCCTGTCCCTGCAAAAACATCTACAGCAATTGCTTCTGGTATGTATCCTTGAATTATACTAAACATAGCTTCTTTTACTCTATCTAAAGTTGGTCTCGTTTCCATAGTTGCAGGAGGTATTAAATTTCTTCCTCTTGCTTTTCCTGCTATTATTCTCATTTAGTTTCCTCCTTAGGTACTATCATTTCAATTTTATCATAATATTTCTTTATATACAATTTTTTTAATTAAAACAAATATATCGACTCCATCTTTCAATAGAATTTGATATTTCATTACATAATTTTAAATGTTCCATTTCTTTTGAACTAACTAATATATTGGCTTCATACCTTGCACACTTTAATATATCTATATCTTCATATATATCTGAAAGGACTAACCCTATATCCCCACTTTGTTTTAATCCAAACATTTCTCCTGCTCCCCTAAGCTTTAAATCCTGCTCAGATATGTAAAAACCATCTGTCGATTCTGTCATTATTTCCATTCTCTTTTTTGTTCTTTCATTTTTTGCCTTACCTATAAGAACACAATAAGACTCGTATTCTCCTCTACCTACTCTTCCCCTTAATTGATGAAGCTGAGCTAATCCAAATCTCTCTGAGTTTTCTATTATCATCATAGAAGCATTTGGAACATTTACCCCAACCTCAATAACAGTTGTGGAAATTATAACATTTATCTTATTTTCTTTAAATAATCCTATTCTCTCATCTTTTTCCTTCGGCTTCATTTTACCATGTAATATTTCAACACCTATATTCTTAAATACTCCATTTTTTAGCTCTTCATAAAGTTTTTCTACAGAATTTAGCTCCATCTTTTCATCATCTTCTATTAATGGACATACTATATACACTTGCCTTCCCTTTTTTATTTCATCTAAAGCTAAATTATAGGCTAACATTCTATCATTTTCTGAATAAAACCTTGTATCTATCTTTTTTCTTCCTGGTGGCAACTGGTCAATTATTGAAACATCTAAGTCTGAATACATATATAAGGCTAATGTTCTAGGTATAGGAGTTGCTGTCATAACTAAAACATCAGGTCTCCTCCCCTTATTTATAAGTTTATTTCTTTGTTCTACTCCAAATCTATGCTGCTCATCTGTAACAACGAGACCTAAATTAGTAAAGTCCACATCTTCTTGAATTAAGGCATGTGTTCCTATAACTATAATCGGCTCTCCTGTTGCTATTCTTTCTTTGATTCTTCGTTTCTCTTTTAAACTGGTACTTCCTGTTAACAATTCAATTTCTACGTTAAAACCTTTTAAAATTTTTGATGTTTCAGCATAATGTTGATTTGCTAAAATTTCTGTTGGTACCATAAGAGAAGCTTGATAACCATTTTTAATTACATTGAACATTGCTATTATAGCTACTATGGTTTTACCACTTCCAACATCTCCTTGAACTAGTCTATTCATTGAATATTTACTTTTTTGATCTCTTAAAATTTCTCTAACAACCTTAGTTTGAGCATCTGTTAAACTAAATGGAAGCATTTCTTTTAATGTAGATAATTCATTATGCCAATAAAATGAAATACCGTCATTGCTTCTTAGCTTACTTTTAAGTAATAAAAGTTTCATTGAATAAGTAAATAGTTCTTGAAACTTTAATCTTACTATTGCTTTTTCTAATTCTCCTTTACCTTTTGGAAAATGTATTTCTCTTATAGCTTTATCTAATTCTATCATTTTATATTTATATAATATTTCTTTAGGCAAATTATCAGTTATCAAAACCTTATCTAATATTTGATTTATTAGCTTTGTTATTATTTTATCTGTTAAATCACTCTTCAATGGATATTTGGGTATTATTTCACTTTTTTTAGCATCACTACATCCAATCATTGGATTTATTACTTCTAATGAATTACCTACTCTTTTAAATTTCCCTACTAAATCGTAAGGTTCATTTAATTTATAAGAATTCTTTATATACCTTTGATTAAACCATTTTCCAATAACTATATGTCCTTTGTAATCAAATTTTATTGTAGTTATTATCTTTCCAGTTTTAGTTTTAACATCTCTATCATATCCTATTACCCTACAAGTTAAAATTTGCTTTTCTTCACCATCTATTTCGTTAAAATCTATATCCCCTTTAATAAATTCATAATCCCTTGGAAAATATAAAAGTAAATCATATATTGTAAAAATCCCACATTTATTAAGCTTTTCAGTAAGCTTTGGTCCTACTCCTTTAAGAGCAGATATTTCCATTGATATATTCATTTGCTCACCTCAAAATTTTATTCATAAATATTAAAGCACAAGTCTCTACTTATGTAAATAAAGTAGTAACTTGTGCTTTTATAATTATTCCACTGACATTAAGAAATAGTAAAGCGGTTGTGCTCCTCTATAACATTGAACATCTAAATTTTCATATTTATCTTCAATTTTCTCTACAAATTCTTCTGCTTCTTCTTCAGTTACATCTGCTCCATAGAAAATTGTTATAAGCTCACTTTCTTCATCTATCATATCTGAAAGTATTTCTTCTGCAACATCACAATATAATGTTCCAACTTTCTTTATTTTCCCTTCAATTAGTCCAAGCATATTACCTTCTTTTATTTCTATGCCATCCATTTCTGTGTCTCTAACTGCATAAGTTACAGAACCTGTCTTAACCATTTCTATTGCATTTTTAAGATTTTCTAAATTTTCATCTACTTCTGCTTCTGGATTAAACATAGTTATGCATGTTATTCCCTGTGGAATTGTAGTTGTTGGTATTACCCTAACATCCTTATCTGATATTTCAGCTGCTTGATTAGCTGACATTAGTATATTTTTGTTATTTGGTAAAATAAATATATGCTCTGCATTTAACTTTGAAATACACTCCATTATATCTTGAGTTGAAGGATTCATTGTCTGACCACCTTCAATTACATATTCAACACCTAAATCTTTAAATATATTAGTTATACCTTCTCCCATAGCTACTGATACAAAAGCATATTTTACTTCTTCGCTTTCTTCTGTAGCTGCTTCTCCTTGATTATATTCTTCTTTAGTTAAAAGAACTTCTCTATGTTCTTCTCTCATATTATCTATTTTTATTTTAGATAATTCCCCTAATTGAACAGCTTTTGCTAAAACAGAACCTGGATCATTTGTATGAATATGTACCTTTATTACATCCTCATATCCCACTACTATAGTTGAATCACCCATTTTTTCTATATCTGCTCTAAAATTATTTGCTTTATCTGCATCTGCTAAAATTATAAATTCAGTACAATATCCAAATTTAATATCTATGTCTTCTGTTCCTTGAGCACCTTGCATTTTAGCTTCAGCTGGTTTAATATCTTTTATTTCTGCCTTTATGTCATTTTTCAAGGCATCATACATA
Source organism: Clostridium sp. LS3 (assembly GCF_055330225.1). Classification (NCBI taxonomy): domain Bacteria; kingdom Bacillati; phylum Bacillota; class Clostridia; order Eubacteriales; family Clostridiaceae; genus Clostridium; species Clostridium sp. LS3. The sequence continues at coordinate 1,504,361 of NZ_CM143921.1, read as the reverse complement.
CCTTTAAGAATTATATAAAGCCCCATTCCGCCTGAATCTACAACCTTTGCTTTTTTTAAAGCTGGTAATAATTCTGGAGTTTTATCTAGCATTACTTTAGATTCTGTTACAATTACATCCATAAAGCTAACTATATCTTTTACATCTGTATCAATAGCTGCATCAGCTGCTGCTCTAATAACAGAAAGAATCGTTCCTTCTGTAGGTCTCATAACAGCTTTGTAAGCCGCATTACTACCTTCCTTAAAAGCTATTGCAAGTTCCACAGTATTTACTTCTGTCTTTCCTTCTAAGCCTTTAGAAATACCTCTTAATATTTGAGAAAGAATTACTCCTGAATTTCCTCTTGCTCCCATTAAAGCTCCTTTAGCTAGCTTTTTAGAAGTTTCACCTATTGATTCAGAATTTAATCCTTCTATTTCCTTAACTGCAGCTTTAAATGTTGCTGACATATTTGTTCCTGTATCTCCATCTGGAACTGGGAACACATTTAAAGCATTAACGTATTCGCTTTCTTCTAACAATTTATTGCTAGCATTAACAACCATGTTATAAAAATCATGGCCATTTATTTTCTGATATTTCATCTTTTTACCTCCTAGACTCTAACTGCTTGAACATTTACTGTAACAGATGAAACTTTTAATCCAGTAAAGTTTTCCACACTATAACGTACCTTTTGTATTATGTTATTTGCAATTACAGAAATCTTTGTTCCATATTCAACCATAACATATAATTCTATAACTAATTTATCTTCATTAAATTTTAGTTTAACACCCTTACTTAAATTTTCTATTCTCATTAATTCCCATAAGCCTTCAGTGGCATTTTTAGAAACCATACCAACTACTCCATAACATTCCATAGTTGAAAGACCAACTATCTTAGCAAGTACCTCCTCAGAGTAATGTATATTTCCAAATTCGTTTGAATATCCTACCATATAGAATCCTCCTTATAAATATCCTTATACTATATTTTATATTAGTTACATTTATTATTCAAGTAAATATTACACCGCTTATTATATGGAGTTAGCTATTATTATATAAATATTTCTATAATTAAAAAGTTTTTTCTTTTTTTTCTCATTTTCTCTTGCTTTTCTCACACTTACTATGTTAAAATTTAATCTGTCCTATTGAAGAGAAATTATCTTCAAAAATAAGGAGGTGTTTTCAAGTGGCAAGAAGATGCGAAGTTTGTAATAAAGGGGTTGTATCTGGAACTCAATACTCCCACTCACATCGTCAATCAAAGAGAACTTGGGCTCCTAACATAAAGAGAGTAAAGGCTTTAGTTAACGGAACACCAAAAACAGTTCATGTATGTACAAGATGCCTTAGATCTGGTAAGGTTCAAAGAGCAATATAAGTTCAAATAAAAAATGCAATTGAATTAACAATTGCATTTTTTATTTTATAAAGAATTTGTTCCGTATTAAGCTTTTTATTTTTCCTATGTAAGCTTATTTTTTTCTTTTAAAAAATCTTATAAAATTTGAAATAAATTTTGGTAACTTTATAGCTATTATTTTCATAAGTTCTCCCTCCAATAAAAAATCACTCACCTATTTATTTACATTATATGCAAATAAATAAAATGAGTGATTAATTTTTTTATATTTTAATCTCTTGTATAAAGAACCATTAAAATTCCACCATCAAATGTTACCTTAATATCTTTACCAACAAATTCATTGGAGGTTGTCAATCCATCTCCTAAAGATAAATCATAATTGAAAAGTTCATATTTAGCTCCACTTACAGTAAGACTTTTAACAATTTCTGAATATGCATGAAAGGATACTATATCTCCTTTACTTCCTTTTAATAAAATATTTTTATCTGTTAGAAACATTTTATTATTATCATCAACTATTTCAACATAGACTTCTTTTTTTAACCCCTTAAGCATAAGACCAATATTACTTAAAGAGTGATCATATCTTGTTCCTGTTACACCTAAAAGTAATATTTTCTTTGCTCCTTTTTCAATAGCTAATTCAAAAGCAATTTCAGTATCTGTAAAATCTTTTTCTTTCTTAAATGTTATTTTTTCTACTCCTGAAGCTTCCATAGAGTTTATTACATCTATATTTGCCGAATCAAAATCACCTAATATATAATCTGGAGAAATACTATATTCATACAGAATTTCACAACCCTTATCAGCACCTATTATAATATCAGCACCCTTAACTGCTTCTAATAGTATGTCTTTAGATGGTGACTTTCCTCCCGATATTATTACAGCTTTCATTTTATTCTCCTCTTAGAGCTTTTATATTTTCTTTTAAATTTCCATCGCCAAAAATAGCTGAACCTGCAACTAAAACATTCGCTCCTGCATCTACTATAACTTTAGCATTTGTTTTATCTACTCCTCCATCTACTTCTATTAGTAAGCCTTTATTAGACGATAAACTCATTTCTTTAACTTCTTTTATTTTGTCTAAAGCGTAAGGTATAAATTTTTGACCTCCAAAGCCAGGATTAACTGACATTATAAGAACTAAATCTAATTTATTTATAATATCTTTTAAGACAAAAGTTGGTGTTCCTGGGTTTAATGAAACCCCAGCTTTTACACCTTTTGATTTAATGTATTCTATAGCTCTATCTATATGCTTTTCAGCTTCATAATGTATAGTTATTATATCTGCTCCAGCTTCTATAAAATCATCTATATATCTTGATGGATTTTCTATCATCAAGTGAACATCAAATACCTTATTAGTTTTATTTCTTATTGATTTTATAACTGGTAATCCAAGACTAATATTAGGTACAAAGTTTCCATCCATAACATCTATATGAATAAGATCAGCACCTGCCTTATCTAAGTTTATAATTTCTTCACCTAACTTTGAAAAGTCTGCTGATAATATTGATGGTGATATCTTTACCATTTGTATTTTTCCCCCTCTAACAATTCTTCTAGTATTCTTATATAAAAATTATATCTTGTTTCGTTAATTTTACTTTCTTGTAATGCCTTTTTTACTGCACATTCAGGCTCTTTATTATGAAGGCATCCTCTAAACTTACAGTTATGATTATATTCTTCAAATTCTGGAAAACAATATCTAAGTTCTTCTTTTTCCATAAAACCTATTTCTATATTTGAGAATCCTGGGCTATCTACTAAATATCCATCTTCTATTTCTATAAGCTCACTATGTCTTGTAGTATGTTTTCCTCTACCTATTTTTTCTGATACAACTCCAGTCTCCATATGAATTCTATTAATAAGTGTATTTATAAGAGTGGACTTACCAGCACCTGATGGTCCACATAAAACTGTTTCATTATTTTTTAATCTTTCTTTAAGGAGTTCTATACCTTCTCCCTTTTTAGCATTTATAAATAAAACGTCATATCCTATATCATTAATTTTTTTCTTGACTTCTTCTTTTTCCTCTTCTGTTGCCAAATCTACTTTATTTAAGCAAACTATTGCCTTTATATTATTGTATTCACATAAAATTAGAAATCTATTTAAAAGATCAAAGTTAATGTCTGGACTTTTTATTGCAAACACAACAAAAGCTTGTGTAACATTTGCTACAGTAGGCCTTATAAGCTCTGATGTTCTATCAAAAATATCTTCAATTACTCCCTTTGAATTAGAAACACTTATATCCACACTATCTCCAACCATAGGCTTCATATCCTTATGTCTAAATTTCCCTCTAGCCTTACATTCTATAATACCTTCTATAGTTTTAACATAGTAAAACCCACCAATTCCCTTTATTATTTTTCCTTCCATGCTTCCTCCAAATAATTTAATCTTTATATTTATAATAAACAGATTTCATCAAAAAATGCAAATAATTTTTACATAAAATAAAAATCAGCTTTTTAGCTGATTTTTATTTTAATTACTGATTATTACTATCTTGTGGTTTTTCAGGCTTATCTTTCTTAGTTGTTAATGTTACTGTTCCACCTTTTTTAACTTCTGGTGTAAAATCAGTTACTATTGCATCATCATCTTTTGGCCCTTTAATATCTACTTTAAGTCTAGCAACATCTAACCTTGCTTTTGCCTCTAAAAGTGTTGTTTCATTTGCCTTAATTCCCAAATCACTTACATTTATCATCTCTTCTTCAAATTTTCCTACAGTTAAAGTTATTGAAGTTCCTTCTTGAACCTTAGTTCCAGTAATTGATTGACTTAATACAATTCCATCTTTCTTACTATCGTGTGTTACTTCCTCTTTAACATCTATCTTTAGCCCTTTTAGTATTTCTTGTGCATCTGATAAACTTTTATTTACTACATCTTTTACATCTACAAGCTTAACTTCTTGACCTTTACTTATAACTAATTCTATCGAAGTATTCTTATTTATTTTTGTTTTAGCTGCTGGATTTTGTTTAATTAAATATCCTTTTTCTACTGAGTCACTATATTCTTCTTTTATATTATAATTTTTAAGTCCTTGAGACTCTAAAATTTGCTTTATATTTGTAACTTCATAATTTCTAAAATCAGGCATCTCTACTTGCTCTTCTCCTGCTGAAACAACAACTTTTATAGTTGAATCCTTCTTTACTTTTGTTCCTGATTTAGGATCAACTTCTAATATAGTATTCTCTGGCTTATCACTTTTCTTTGTATCTTTTACTTCTAGTTTTAAGCCTAGTTTAGAAATCTCTGATTTAGCTTCATCTACAGTTTTTCCAACTATATTAGGTACTTCAACTTCCTTACTACTTCCCTTTCCACTAGCTAAGAAAAATCCTAGAGAGCCTAGAATAAGCACTGCAATTATAATACCAATTGTAATTAAAGCTTTTTTTATTCCATTTTTATTCTTATTTTTCTTTTTATTTGAAAAATCATCTTCATCTTCAAAATCATCGTCATCATAATCTTCTTCAAAGTCATCATCATAGTAATCATCTTCTAATTTAGAAACATGGGATGTCTTTTGACTTTGAGCGTTTATTGGTGTCATAATAATAGTGTGATCACTATTATCTACTACTGAATTACCAATAACTACGTCAGGATTTTCTTGTATTTTTTGCAAGTCCTGAATTATTTCCTTAGAATTTTGATACCTTTTTATAGGCTCTTTTTCCATTGCTTTAAGTATTAATTTATTTAAGCTATCTGGAATAGCAGAATTAATATTTTTAGGTGAAACAGGTTGTTCTTGCAAATGCTTTAGTGCTACTGTAACTGGAGAATCCCCTTCAAAAGGCAATCTTCCTGTTACCATTTCATATAAAACTATACCAAAAGAATATATATCAGATCTGAAATCTATATAAGTTCCTTTTGCTTGTTCAGGTGAAAGATAATGTGCTGATCCAATAATACTTGTAGTATTCGTTATAGTTTGAGAATCCGTAGATTTAGCTATTCCAAAATCGGTAACTTTTACTTCTCCAGATTCAGTAACTAATATATTTTGTGGTTTTATATCTCTATGAATTATATTATTTTTATGTGCGCAATCTAAAGCTTTTGCTATTTGAAGTGCTATTTTTATAGCAGTATTATAACTAAGCTTCCCACTATAATTAATAAGTTCCTTTAATGTTTTTCCACTTATATACTCCATTACTATATAGTCCATTTCATCTTGAGTTCCTACATCTAAAACATTAACTATATTAGTATCTGATAAATTTGCAATGGCAGTTGCTTCTCTTTTAAACTTCTGGGAAATCTCTTCATTGTCTGCAAATTGCTTTTTTAATATTTTTACTGCAACATATCTATTTAGCTTATTACATTTTGCTTTATAGACTTCAGACATCCCACCTTCCCCTACTTTTTCAAGAAGCTCATATCTACCACCTAGTATGATTCCATTCATATTACACCTCTCCTCCAAATAACATTACAGTTATATTGTCTCTTCCACCTTTACTTCTTGCTAGTTCAACAAGTTTATCACAAATATCCTGTAAGTCTTTTTCTTCTATTTCAAATGATAAAACCTCTTCTAAGTTTATTTCATTAGTTAACCCATCAGTGCACATAACAAAAAAATCAAATTTATTTTGTTTTAAGTTAAATATATCTATTTCTACAACTTCCTCTGTCCCTATTGCTCTCGTTATAACATTTTTTTGAGGATGCTTTATAGCTTGTTCCTCAGAAATACTACCACAATCTAAAAGTTCCTGAACTAACGAGTGATCTTTCGTTATTTTTGTAATACTATTAGATTTTATCCCAAAGCAACAACTATCTCCAACATTAGCTATTTGAATATTATTTTTAGTTATTAAGCATGCAACTATTGTTGTTCCCATGCCATTATAAGTTTCCTTACAATGAGATAAATTATATACCTTCAAATTTGCATGCTTAATAGCATCCTTTAATATATCTTTACTACTTCCATTCTCAAAATTATCTTTTATGTATTTTATTAAGGATTTAGAAGCAGTCTTGCTAGCAATTTCACCAGCATTATGCCCTCCCATTCCATCTGCTACTACATAAATTTTAAAGTTATCTTCTTCATAAAATTCTGCATAATCCTCATTTAGGTTTCTTACGTTACCAACGTCACTTTTTATACCAACCATAAACACCCACTCCCCCTATTTTTTAGCCTTTAAGAAATTTCTCCTTAACTGACCACAAGCCGCGTTAATGTCACTACCCATTTCTCTTCTTACTGTAACTTCGATTCCATTCTCACTTAATATCTTTTCAAATTCCTCTATTGTCTTTTTTGACGGCCTTTTTAGTGTGTTTTCTTTTATTTCATTAACAGGTATAAGATTAACGTGACAAAGTCTACCCTTTAACAATTTTGAAAGAGATTTTGCATCTTCTTTTCCATCATTTATACCTGATACTAATGAATATTCAAAAGTTATACGTCTTCCAGTTTTCTCAATATAATAATCGCAAGCATCTAATATTTCTTTTATAGAATATTTATTTGCAATTGGCATTATTTCTCTTCTCTTTTCATCACTAAAAGCATGTAGTGATATGGCTAATGTTATACTATACCCCTTGTCTGCTAGCTCATAAATCTTAGGAACTAATCCACATGTTGAAAGAGTTATATGTCTTTGACCTATATTTAGTCCATATTCAGCATTTACTAAATCTAAAAATTTAGTAACATTTTCGTAATTATCAAGGGGCTCCCCACTCCCCATTAATACTATATTAGAAATTCTCTCTCCAATAATCTTTTGAGCTATTATAACTTCTGATAAAATTTCACCTGCAGTTAAATTTCTAACTCTACCTTCTAAAGTTGAAGCACAAAACTTACATCCCATTCTACATCCAATCTGTGTAGAAATACATATAGAATTCCCATGCTTATATTTCATTATTACACTTTCAATGATGTTTCCATCATTGAAAGCTAATAATAATTTTTGTGTACCATCTAATGTAGATTCAAAACTTTCTATTACTTCTGGAATTCCTATATGAAAATTCTCCTTAAGCTTTTCTACTAACTTCTGTGGTAAATTTTTCATTTCTTCAAAATCCCATACATTTTTGTATATCCAAGAAAAAACTTGCTTTGCTCTAAAAGCACTTTCTCCATTTTCCTTCATCCATAAGGAAAGTTCTTCTAAACTATAATTTAATATATTATTCATTATATCACCTATTTTATCTTCTTTATTTTTCCCATAAAGAAACCATCCATAGAATCACTTGGTAATATAGTTAAACTTCCATCTCCATTATATATAAAGTTATTGTTGTTCCCTATATATATTTTTTCTATAGCTGCATCGTTATGCTTTGATAAAAACCATTGTATATTTTCTTCATTTTCTTCTTTATTTAATGTGCATGTAGAATAAACAAGAGTTCCACCTGGTTTCAAGTATTGCCAAGCATTTTCCATTATTTCCCTTTGTATTGGAACTAAATCTTTTAATTGTTGTCTTGTTTTATTCCATTTTATTTCTGGTTTCTTTCTTATTATTCCAAGTCCTGAACAAGGTACATCTATTAAGACTTTATCTCCATAACTTATATAGTTAGAATCAAGCTTAGTAGCATCCATAGTTTTACACACTATATTACCTAACCCTAATCTATTTGCATTTTCTTCTATAAGAGATAATTTGTGTTCATGTAAATCAAATGCTAATACTTCTCCTGTATTACATAATAACTCAGCAATATGAGTAGTTTTTCCACCTGGTGCTGCACAAAGATCTAAAACTTTATCTCCTTCTTTTAAATCTAGTAATGGTGCAACAATCATCGCACTTTCATCTTGAACTGTTATAAGTCCTTCTTTAAACAATTCATTATCTTCTATTCCTTTTCCACCTTGTATAGCTATAGCTTCTGGACATGCATATCCTTCTTCTATATTATATCCAGTATCTTCAAGTCTTCTATAAACATCATCGTAGTCAGACTTAAATTCATTTACTCTAACAGTAACTTTTGGTGTTTCATTTAAGCCTGCCATTAATCTCATAGTTCTTTCTTCACCATATTGTTTTATGAAAAGTCTTATCATCCATGGTTGAAAAGAAAATTTGTATGCAAGTTCATCTATTCTATTTCCTGGAACTAAAATTTCCTTTTCATCTTTTATATAGTTTCTTAAAATACCATTTACAAGCTTAGATGATTCTAAAGAAACTTCTTTAGCCTCTTCAACTGCTTCATTACAAGCTGCATATTCTGGTATCTTATCTAAAAAGTACATTTGATAAATTGCTACTCTTAATATATTTAATACAGTAGTATCAATTAGGTTTATATCCTTAACAAAATTTCCTATTAATACATCTAAGGTTCTTTTTCTTCTTAAAGTTCCATAAACAATTTCTGTTATAAGTCCTTTATCCTTATCTTCTATTTCTCTGCTACTAAGTTCATTTGAAAGAACTAAATTAGAATATGCTCCTTCTTCTAAAACTCTTTGTATTATTTGTCTTGCAAGTTTTCTACTGTTCATTCTTCACCTCTTAATTATCGTTATATCTATTATTTATAGCTATTAATCTTAATAACTGAGAAATAGCCATAAGCGTTGCTGCTACATATGTCATTGCAGCTGCATCTAGAACTTTTTGTGCTCCTTTTAATTCATCTCCATATAAAAATGTTCTTGTTTTTAATATATTCAATGCTCTTGTAGATGCATTAAACTCCACTGGAAGAGTTATTAATTGATAAATTACTGCTCCTCCAAAAAATATTATTCCAACCTTTGCAAATAAAGGATTGCCTAAGAATATACCTATCATGAATAACCATATTGATAAGCTACTTCCTATATTAACAGCTGGCGCTATTCTAGTTCTTAAAACTAAAGGGGCATAATGAGTTTGATGTTGAATCGCATGCCCACATTCATGAGCTGCTATACCAGCAGCTGCTATAGTTGCTCCATCATATACTTCTGGTGAAAGTCTTATAACTCTTGCTGATGGATCATAATGATCTCCAAGGTGTTTCCCATATCTTTCTATTCTTACATCAAAAAGACCTGCACCATCTAATATACTTCTTGCAACTTCACTTCCAGTAACACCACTTAAGGTTCTAACAGTTCTATACTTTTTGTAAGCACTATCTATCTTAAATTGTGCCCAAAAAGCTATTATTATAGCTGGTATTAAAATTATATATGTTGGATCAAATAAAAATCCTGGGTAAAACATAAAACCCTCTCCTTTTATATAAATTTTAAACTATACTTATGTTGATTAAATAACCTTCTTATTTAGTTCTATTTCATTACCATTTATATACTGCTCTATAGTTAAAGGCTTTCCATTTGGAAATTGAATTTTTTTAATTAATAATACTCCTGAGCTAGTTGAAACTTTCATTCCTTCTTTGGATACACTAATTATAGTTCCTGGCTCTTTATTACTAGCTTCTGATAAAATTTTACTTTCATATATCTTCATAGATTCTCCATCATAAGTAGTATGTGCAATTGGCCATGGATTTAAGCCTCTAATTAAATTATGAATATCCTTAGCAGAATTATTCCAATTTATTTTTCCTAATTCCTTATTTAACATTTTAGCATAAAATGTTTCTTCACTTTGTTTTTCCGGAGTAATTTTACCTTGTACTAATCCCTCTATAGTATTTATTAAAAGATCTGCTCCTCTATTCATTAAGATATCATGTAAATCACCTGTTGTCATATCATCAGTTATTTCTACCTCATCTTTAAGAAGCATATCTCCAGTATCAAGTCCTACATCCATTAGCATAGTAGTATTACCTGATTTCTTTTCACCTTGTATTATAGCCCAATTTAAAGGAGCTGCTCCTCTATACATTGGTAATAATGATGCATGTAAATTTATACATCCATATTTAGGTATATCTAATACTTCTTTAGTTAAAATTTGCCCAAAAGCTACTACTATTATAAAATCTGGCTTTAATTGTTTTAGATAATCTAAAGCCTCTTTGTCTTCTTTTAGCTTAACTGGCTGAAAAACAGTTATATTATTTTCTAAAGCTACCTCCTTAACTGGAGAGTAAGCCATCTTTTTTCCTCTTCCTTTTGGTTTATCAGGTTGAGTAAATACACTTTCGACTCCATACGTCTCTATTATTTTTTTTAAAGATGGTACTGAAAAATCTGGAGTTCCCATAAATACTATTTTCATGTTAATCCTCCTTTGCTATTTTAGATAATCTACAAATAAAGTCCCATTTAAGTGATCATTCTCATGAAGTACAGCTCTTGCTAAAAAGTCTGTTGCTTCTAATATAAATTCTTTACCTTTTTCATTTAAAGCTTTTACCTTTACATAGTTAGGACGTTCAACATCTGCAAATTCTCCTGGTACACTTAAACATCCTTCTTCTCCCATTTGAGTTCCTGAAACCTCTAGTATTTCTGGATTTATAAAAACTCTAAGACCATAATCATCATATATATCTATAACAAATATTCTTTGAAGTATTCCAACTTGAGGTGCTGCAAGACCAACTCCATCGGCTTCATACATAGTATCTGCCATATCATTAATTAACTTTAATGTTCTCGGTGTTATTTCAGTAACAACCTTACACTTTTTCCTTAATGCTTCATCGCCATTTTTTCTTATATTTCTAATTGCCATTTTATTACCTCCTAAGTCAAGTTATTTGGATTAATATCAATAGTTACTTTTACTTCATTATATACATTCTTGTTTAATTGATAAAGTTTATCTTTTATTTTTTTGCAAAAATCTAAAGATAAATCACCTTTAAATAATATTTGCCATCTGTAATTATCTTTTATTTTAGATATAATACATGGAACTGGTCCTAACATTTCTACATTTAGATAATCTTCTTTAATTTTTTCTAAATCATTTTTTAATATATTCATAAACTCTTTTAATGATTTTTCATTTTTTGAAGACCCATTTAATAATAGTATTCTACCAAAAGGAGGGTAATACATCAAACCCCTAGCTGTAAATTCTTCATTATAAAACCCTTCATAATCATAATTTTTTGCATAGATTAAACTATAATGTTGTGGATTATATGTTTGAACTATAACTTTACCTTCTTTGCTTCCCCTTCCAGCTCTTCCTGCAACTTGTGTTATTATTTGAAAAGTTTTTTCTGCTGATCTATAGTCTGGTATGTTTATTGACATATCAGCAGCTAAAACACCTACTAAAGTAACATTTTTAAAGTCTAATCCCTTTGATATCATTTGTGTTCCTATAAGTATATCTCCTTCTCCACTTTTAAAAGAGTTATAAATATCTTCATGAGAATTTTTATTTCTTGTTGTATCTACATCCATTCTTAAAACTCTTGCATCTTTGAAGTACTTTTTAACTTCTTGTTCAACTCTTTCTGTTCCTGCACCAAAATGCTTTACATATTTACTATTGCATTTTGGACAAACTTTTTGCTGTTTTTGCGCAAAGCCACAATAATGACATACTAGGTATCCATTTCTATGATACGTCATAGATATGTCACATTTATGACATTTAAATACATATCCACAACTTCTACATGATACAAAAGTTGAAAAGCCTCTTCTATTTAAAAATAGAAGAACTTGTTCTTTTCTATTTAAAGTTTCTTTAATTTCTAAGAAAAGTTTTTTACTAAACATAGATATATTCCCACTATTTAATTCTTCTCTCATATCAACTACATCCATTATAGGCATGGGCTTATTATCTATTCTATTATTTAACTCTATTAGTTCTATTTCTCCTATAATAGCTCTATAGTAAGTTTCTATAGAAGGGGTTGCAGATCCTAATATGACTTTACATCCCCTTATCTTACTGATAAATTCTGCAACTTCTCTGGCTTGATACTTCGGATTTTGTTCTGACTTATAAGTATTTTCATGCTCTTCATCTATTATGATTAAACCTAAATTTGAAACAGGTAGAAATAAAGCACTTCTTGCTCCTATAACAAGCTTAGCCTTTCCAGCTTTAACTCTATACCATTCATCATATCTTTCACCATCTGATAATCTACTATGGAATACTGCTACTTCCCGTCCAAATCTTCCTTTAAACCTTTCAATCATTTGAGGCGTTAAAGAAATTTCAGGAACTAATACTATTGAAGATTGCCCTTTAGAAATGGCTTCATTTACAAGGCTCATATAAACCTCAGTTTTCCCAGAACCAGTTACACCTTTTAATAAAAATACATTATTAGAAGATTTTTTTATTATGTCTATAGCATTATATTGATCATCATTAAGCCTTGGCTCTTTATAATATTTATATTCTTTGCAGTTATACCTATATACTATTTCTTCTTCTACCTTTAAATAACCATCTTTTATTAATTTATTAATTTTATATAGAGAAAGTGAATAAATGTTTGTAAGCTCACTTTTATTATATTTTCCATTGTTACACCTTACAAAATTTAATATATCTCCATACTTCTTCTCAATTTCTTCACTATAATTAGTATTCTCAACTGCTATAACCATTTTAGATTTATTTTTAGCACCTTTTAATATTCCTTGAGGAATAAGCAATCTAATAGCATCTATATATTTACACAAATAATTTTCTCTTATAAAGTTTATAAGCTTTAAATCATCTATACTTAAAAGCGGTTCTATAGATTCTATATTTTTTATCTTTTTTATTTTTATACCTTCTATTTTTTCTTCTATTATAGACACTACAAATCCATCTGCAATAGAATTTTTAATTCCAAAAGGCACCTTTACCCACTGACCAATTTTTATATCCTTCTTGATTTCCTCTGTTACTTCATAAGTAAATGGTTTATCTATATCTAAAGCATCACTATTTATCACAACTTCTGCATATATTTTCAAATTTATCACCCTTTTATTAGGTAGTATTTTTCCCTTATAATAAGAAGAAAGCGCATTTTAGCGCTTTCCTAATATAGTTTCAAAGATCTTTGATGCAACTTCTTTTTTACTCATCTTATCTAAATATATTTCTTCTCCACCTTTTGAAATGATAATAACTTTATTATCATCACTTCCAAATCCAGTGTCAGCACTTGTAATATCATTTGCTACTATATAATCTAAATTCTTTCTTTCTAATTTCTTTTTTGCATTTTCTACTACATTATTACTTTCTGCTGCAAAACCTACAAGAATTTGATTATTTTTCTTTTCACCAAGAATTTTTAATATATCATTATCTCTTACAAAGGTTAAGGTTAAATCCCCTTCTCCTTTTTTTATTTTCTCATTACTATAATTTTTTATTTTATAGTCTGCAACTGCTGCAGATTTAATAACAATATGACTTTCTTCAAAATTGTCTAAAATTGCATTTTTCATTTCTTCATTTGTTGTTATATTTATTACTTTTATTCCAGCAGGTGGATTTATATTAGTAGGCCCCGATACTAATGTAACATTAGCACCTCTACGATTAGCTTCTTCTGCTATATAATACCCCATCTTTCCTGTTGATCTATTTGTAATAAATCTAACTGGATCTATTTTAGAATAAGTAGGCCCTGCACTAATTAAAACATTTTTACCTATTAAATCTTTAGACTGTTCTTTTTCATTTAGAGCCTCTAATACTCTTTCTACAATTGTATTTACATCTGTCAACTTTCCTTTTCCTAAGTCCCCACAAGCAAGCCTTCCCGAAGCTGGTTCTATAAATTCATATCCATATTTTTTTAACTTTTCTATATTATCTTGAACTATTGGATTTTCATACATATTAGTATTCATAGCAGGTGCAAAAATAACTTTTGCTCTGGTTGCCATAATAGTTGTAGATAACATATCATCAGATATTCCATTTGCAACTTTACCAATTATATTTGCAGTAGCTGGTGCTACTAAAAAAACATCTGCTCTTTTTGCTAGTGATATATGCTGTATTTCAAAAGCCTTTGGTTCAGCAAACATATCTGTTACCACCATATTTTGACTTAATGATTGAAATGACAATGGAGTTACAAACTTAGTTGCAGAATCAGTCATAATAACTCTTACATCAATATCCTTTTTCCTTAAAGCACTTATAATATCTAAAGCCTTATAAACTGCAATTCCTCCACTTATACCTATACATACACACTTTTTATTATTCATTTTTATTTCAAACCTTCTTTTGTAGATGTAGCTTCATATCCAACTTCACCTTCATTAACTTCATTTATAGCAATAGTTAGAGGCTTCTTTGATTTTGTTGCAACTAATGGCTCACTTCCATTTATTATTTGTCTTGCCCTTTTTGAAGTAACTATTACTAATGAATATCTATCATCTACCTTTTTAAGTAAATCCATTATTGATGGATTAATCATAGAGTTGTTCATGAATTAAACCCTCCTTAGAATCTAAAATTGTATTTTCTTTTATTCTATCAACTCTGCATTTTTCTGCAGCTATAATTGACTCAACTTTTGATACCGCTATATCTAAAGTATCATTTACTACAGCATAATTATATTTTGAAACATAGTTTATTTCTTTATATGCATTTTTAAATCTTGTCATTAAAGATTCCTCTGTTTCACTACCTCTTTTTATTATTCTTTGTTTTAATTCTTCCATTGAAGGTGGAAGTATAAATATAAATACACCTTCTTTAAAATTCTCTTTTACTTGTAATGCTCCTTGTATATCTATTTCTAATATAACATCTTTTCCTTCTTCAAGCATTTTTTCAACATTAACTTTCGGAGTACCATAAAAATTTCCATGGACATTAGCATATTCTAAAAATCCATTTTCTTTTACTTTTGATTCAAAAACTTCTTTTGTAAAAAAGTAATAGTTTACTCCCTCTACTTCTCCTACTCTTGGAGCTCTTGTGGTAGCTGAAACTGAAAGATAAATATTTTTATCTTTCTCTAATAAGGCTTTACAAATAGTACCTTTTCCTGCTCCCGAAGGACCTGAAATAACTATTAAAACCCCTCTATTGCTCTGCATTATTCATCAACCTCATCTACTGCCTCATCTTTAACTACAAGTCTATGTGCTACAGTTTCTGGCTGAACTGCTGATAGTATAACGTGATCACTATCTGTTATTATAACAGCTCTTGTTCTTCTACCATAAGTGGCATCTATTAACATTCCTCTATCTCTAGCCTCTTGTATTATTCTTTTAATAGGTGCTGACTCTGGACTTACAATCGCAACAAGTCGATTAGCTGAAACTATATTACCAAATCCAATATTAATTAATTTTATACCCATTACTTTCCTCCTAATTATTCTATATTTTGTGATTGTTCTCTAATTTTTTCTATTAGATTTTTTATGTTAATGACATAGTTTGTCATATTCATATCGCTTGATTTTGAAGCTATTGTATTAGCTTCTCTATTCATTTCTTGGATTATAAAGTCTAATTTTCTTCCTATTTGGCCCTCTTCATTAAATGTTTCTCTCATCTGATTTAGGTGACTCTTAAGCCTAGTTATTTCTTCATCTACAGCTGATTTATCTGCTATTATAGCTATTTCTTGTGCTATTCTAGCTTCATCTATTTCTATTCCATCAAGTAAATCTTTAAGCTTATTTTCAAGCTTCTTCTTATATGTATTTGGTACTGTATCTGCTATTTCTTCTATTTTATAAACTAATGATTCTATTTCATTTAGCTTGCTTAAAATATCTTCTTTAAGTTTTTCACCTTCATTAATTCTCATATTATCCATCATAATAAGAGCTGAATCTATAAGAGGTTTTATTACTTGCCAAATCTCTTCTATAGAACTTTCTTCTTCTACAATTGTTATAACATCTGAAAACCTAGCAATTTGAGTTGCTGTTATATCATTTTTTACACCTAAATTTCCCTCTATTTCTTTTAAACAATTATAATAACTCTCTGCAAGCTTTAAGTTTAGCCTTGCTACCCCTTCACCAGTTGAATAACTTTTTTGATTAATAAATATATCTACTTTTCCCCTAAAAAGCTTCATATTAATCAATTTTCTAATTTCCTCTTCTAAAGAAATTATACTTTTAGGTAATCTGATATTTATATCTAAGTACCTACTATTTACACTCTTCATTTCTACTGAAAATAAATATTTATTTCCTTCTTCACTGCTAGCTCTGCCAAAGCTAGTCATACTTTTAACCATATATGCCTCCAAAGTTTATCTTTTATTCTTTATATATATTGTTCCTATAAATTCTTATTAACTTATATAAATTAGAACTATAAAATCCTTATATTAATTAACAAACTTCTTTAGAACATATATATATTAGTTCATATATAATTTAACTGTCAATATAATGTTCACAAATTGTTAACATTTTATTTTTCAATAACTAAAAAGAAGTAGAAAAGTTAATATTCTACTTCTTTTTAGGCTTATTAATATAAAATACTTTTTTAATTTATAAAATTGAACATTTTAAATATATTTTATATTTAATTACGTCTTATAAAACAGTTAGCTTAAATATAAAAATTATAGCAAGAATTATCATAACTACTGAAACCTTTGTTTTGCTTTCTTTATTTTTACAGAATATATTATGAACTAAATTTATAATTACATATGATAATATTCCTATAGTTAAACCATCACCAATACTATAAGTTAAAGCCATAGCTGTTATTGTTAAAAAGGCTGGAACACCTTCTGTTATATTTGTAAAATCTATTTCCTTTACAGCTCCAAGCATTAAATATCCAACATAAATTAACGCAGGTGCAGTTGCACAAGATGGTATTGCTATAAAAATTGGTGAAAAGAACATTGATAATAAGAATAATATTCCTGTAGTTATAGCTGTATATCCCGTTCTACCCCCTGCTGCTACTCCTGTTGAGCTCTCAACATATGTTGTAACAGTTGAAACCCCCATAACTGCTCCAAATGTTGTTGCTATAGCATCAACTAATAAAGCACGTCCAGCATTAGGAAGATTACCATCTTCATCAAGCATATTTGCCCTTGATGCTACTCCAACTAAAGTACCTACTGTATCAAAAAAATCTACAAACAAGAAAGTGCAAACGATAACAATAAATTTACCTATATTTTCTAAGTTCGCTATATGAGAGAAATCTAACTGCCCTGCTATTGGTGCAATACTCTCAAACTTAAATATACCCTTAGGTAAATATATTCCAATACTAGATGCTGCTTCTGGATTTATTAAAGCGTATCCCCAAGCTAGTAAAGTACTTGTAACTATACCAAATAAGATAGCTCCTTTAACATTTTTCTTGTCTAAAACAGCTATTATTACAACTCCTACTAATGCTATTACAACTGTTGGAGTAAACTCCCCCATGCTAACTAATGTTGCATCATTTTTTACAACCAAACCTGATCCTACCATTCCTATAAAGGCTATAAAAACACCTATCCCTGCCGTTACAGCATGCTTCATAGTCATTGGAATCGCATTTACAACAGCTTCTCTTACTTTAAATAGAGATAACAATATAAATATAATACCTTCAATAAAAACTGCTGTTAAAGCTGTTTGCCAAGAAATTCCCATTCCTATTACAACTGAAAAAGCAAAGAAAGCGTTTAGTCCCATTCCTGATGCTAAAGCAAAAGGTAAATTAGCAAATAACCCCATTAAAATACAAGCCATAGCTGCTGTTAAACATGTAGCTGTAACTAATGCCCCAGCAGGCATTCCAGTTTGAGATAGTATATTAGGATTTACAGCTATTATATAAGCCATAGTTAAAAAAGTTGTAACACCTGCTACAATTTCCCTTTTAAAATTTACATTTTCATTTGATAGTATAGGCAATAAGCCTTGCTTTTTTGATGAGTTTTCCATTACAATCCCCCTAATATTTTATATATATAAAAAGTCGCTATAAATTATCTAAATAGATAACTCATAGCGACTTTTCACCAAATATAAATTATATAACTATAAAACTATATAATTCACACTTTTACTCATAGTCAAGATTTTTACGGTATCCTGGTAGAAACTAATGACCCTTATTGTCACTATTATATGAGGTATCTCTTACGAATATTATTATACCCTAAATTTTGTAAACCTGTCAACCGAAACGTATAAATTCTTATTATGTTAATCTAAAATTCGTATTTATTGTTGAAAAAAGTCTTTTATATCAATTTCTTTTTTACTTGAAATAGCTACTAGAAGCTTTATCCTCGCTTTTTGTCCAGGCATACTCTCTTCAAAAAGCACCCCTAAATCCTTAAGCATCTTACCTCCACCTTCATATCCATATGATTCATATACCCTTCCTTCAAAACATCTAGAAACTACAACTACAGGAATATTTCTATTCAACGCCCTTTTTATTCCATCAACCATAGTTGGTGGAACATTTCCTCTTCCCATTGCTTCAATAACGATTCCTTTATATCCTTTATCTATAAAATAATCTATGTAATCAGAATCCATTCCAGCTACGCATTTAATTAAAGCAACATTTCCCTCTATGCTATCAACATTATAAGCTTTATATTTCTTTGTGTTTCTATAAAATAAAACCTTATTGTTGTCTACTATTCCTATAGGTCCAAAGTTAGGAGTTCTAAATGCATTAAGCGCCATAGAATTTGCCTTAGTTACTTCTGCTGCTGAATTTAATTCACCATTAAAACAAACTAAAACTCCTCTCCCTTTTGCATCTTCAGAAATAGCAGTACATATTGATGTTGCTAGGTTAAAAGGTCCATCATATCCAAGTTCTGAACTGCTTCTCATTGCACCAGTTACTACTATAACTTTTTCTGTATTTATTGTTAAATCTAGAAAATATGCAGTCTCTTCTAAAGTATCTGTTCCATGGGTTAATACAACTCCCTCAATATCTTCTCTATCTACTAATCCTTTTATAAATTTGCTAAGCTCTAACATATTTTGAATTGTCATATGTGGAGAAGGTTTACTAGAAAAACTATACGACTCTACCTCTGCAAATTCTTCTATCCCAGTTACCATAGACATTATTTCTTCACCAGTTAAACTAGGGACTGCTGCCTTTATTCTTTCATCAACTTTCATAGATATTGTTCCACCATTAAAAACTACTGCTACCTTTTTCATACTTCCCCTCCTAAAGTTAATAATTAAATATTTTACCTTATTTAAATTTAATATCTGCAGCTATTACATTATAAGTTCTTTAATTTAATATAATTATATATAAAAAAGTCGCCAAGACGAGCTTGCCGAGTCGTCGACTTTTTTCACGCATGTGCATTTCCGAAGCTTGCCTGAGGAAAATCTTGCACGCGCACTTTATTCTATTTTTTTACTCTATAGGGCTAACTTTAATAACTTATACGCTATAAATAATTTATTCACAGATTTTAAAAATATAATTTCCTATGGAGTAAAATAAAAACTCTTGGATAGTCCAAAAGTTTAAAAATAGATTATTGGTAGGTCGACTTATCCTACATCTCTTATTACTGATATTTCAGCGTGTGAGGAGCCATTTCTCACCTCAATAATCATATTTATTTTAAGCCAATATAAATATTATAGCTTTGGGATTAAAATGTTTCAACTTTTATTTATTATTTCCATCTTATAAGCTTTCCACTATATAGTTTGTTATTTATTTTTACATCGCTTATAGGATACATTGTAGAAACATATATATAATCTCTTTTATTATCTATATCTATACCTATTAGTATATTGGTATCTACTTTTTTTATTAATTCAATGTGAGTTCCCTTTTCAGTTAGCTTATATACCCCTATATAATCTGGATCTTCAATTATTTCTCTCATGAACTCTATTAAATTTCCAGATATTTTTTTACTTAAGTGTTTACCATGTCTCTTTTTAATATGCTTTATTACTCCTGGGGATGCATAGATGGTACCTGTAAATTTTACCCCTAAGTTTTCTGCCATTTTTTCTTTAAAATATCCTACTCTCTTATAGGCACAAAATTTTTCTTCCATAAATATCCCTCAATTCTGTATAGTGTATATTAGCTTTAATTTTTAAACATTCTATATAATATATTATTCATTGATGATACATAAATTTACTAATATTTTAATAGACAAAAAAAGAGGCTAGTCAAATTTATGACTAACCTCTTTATATTATAGTATTATGCAGATTAAACCACCGCTACCTTCATTTATTATCTTTTGAAGGGTTTTTTGAATTTTTATTTGGACATCATCTGGCATTTTATATAATTTATTTTGTAGGCCTTCTTTAATTAATACCTCTAAAGGCTTTCCAAACATATTACTTTGCCATAATGATGCAGGATCCTTTTCAAATTGCTCCATTAATGATTTTACCAATTCTTCACTTTCTTTTTCTGATCCCATTATAGGGCTTATTTCAGTTTTAATATTGGCTTTTATAAAATGTAATGACGGAGCTGATGCTTTTAATTTAACTCCAAACTTAGTTCCTTGTTTAACCATTTCTGGCTCTTCAAATTTCATTTCTGCTAGTTGTGGTGCTACAAGACCATATCCGGTCTCTCTTACATCAATTAACGCATCCTTTACTTTATCATATTCTTTCTTAGCAAAATTAAGTTCTTTTATTAATGATAATAAATCACTTTCTGATTGAACATTTAAATCGCAAATTTCACTTAATATGTTATAGAATATTCCATCTTTAGGTTTCATTGTAATTGTAGCTGTACCCTCTCCCAAATTAACTGAACTCATCTCTGTTGGAGCTAAATTCTCTTCTTCTTTTAATAAATTTAATGTAGACCTAATATCTCTAACCTTGCTTATGTTTTCACACATTTCTTTTACTATATTAAAGAAATTTTTCTTAAGCCAATGCTCAGGCTCTAGTTTCTCAACCCAACTTGGCATATTAATATTTATTTCCTTTACAGGGAACTCCTTAAGTACATGCTTAAATATATCTTCTACATCATTTTCGTTCATGTTTGCTACATCCATAGCTTGAACTGTAACATCATATTTTTCTTCTAAATCTTTTTTCATTGCTCTTGTTTCTGGAGCATTGACATATTTAGTGTTAAGTACAACTATAAAAGGCTTATTCATAGCCTTTAACTCTTCTATTACTCTTTCTTCTGCTTCTAAGTACTCACCTCTTTCTATGCCTGTAATACTACCATCAGTTGTTACTACAAGGCCTATGGTTGAATGATCTGTTATAACTTTTCTAGTTCCTATTTCTGCTGCATCTTCAAAAGGTATTTCGTATTCATACCATGGAGTATTTACCATTTTAGCTTCTTCACCATCCATATATCCTACTGCACCTTTTACAATGTATCCGACACAATCAACCATTCTAACTTTAAATTTTATGTCCTCATCAATAGTTATTTCTACTGCCTCATTCGGAATGAATTTAGGTTCCGTTGTATGAATACTCTTTCCTGATCCACTTTGAGGTAATTCATCCTTTGCTCTTTCTTTCTTATAGTTATTATCAATCTTTGGTATTACCATAAGGTCCATGAATTTTTTAATAAATGTTGACTTACCTGTTCTAACAGGACCAACAACACCTACGTATATGTCTCCCTGTGTTCTTTCAGCTATATCCTTGTATATATTAAAACTGTCCACGGTGTACCCTCCCATTTATTTTTAACACTATATATATATTCAAGGATATAAAAAAATATACAACTTTTTAAAATTTTAATTCTTCCCTGAATTTTATATATAATAATATATTATTTCAAATCAGATAATATTACTTAACAATAAAGGAGAAGTAAAATTTACTTCTCCTTTATTGTTAATATATTTCGTTTTTTCTTTCTCTTTCCATTAAATCTACAACAGCCTCTTTAGGATTTTTATTTTTAAACAATATTTTATATAGAATATCTGTTATAGGCATCTCTATATTTAAGTCTTCTTTTAATTCATAGAAAGCCTTGCAAGCTTTAATTCCTTCTACTACCATTCCAACTTCATTTATAGCTTGATCAGTTGTTTTTCCTTCACCAATTAAAAATCCTGCTTTTCTATTTCTAGAATGAAGACTAGTACATGTTACTATAAGGTCTCCCATTCCAGTTAGGCCAAGAAATGTCTCAGCTTTTCCACCTAGTTTCATTCCTATTCTAACTATTTCAGCCATCCCTCTAGTCATAAGAGCTGCTTTTGAATTATCGCCATACCCAATTCCATCACAAACCCCAGCTGCTAATGCTATTATATTTTTAACTGCACCACCAATTTCAACACCTACTAAATCATCATTTGTATAAACTCTAAAGTTTCTATCTATAAATAGATCTTGAACTTTTTTTGCAGCCTCCATATCACGCGAAGATACAACAACTGTTGTTGGTATATTAAAAGCTACTTCTTCTGCATGACTAGGCCCAGATAATATTACAGCTTTATTATTAGGTAATTCCTCTTCTATAACTTGAGACAATCTTAAATTACTCTTCTCTTCGATTCCTTTTGCTATACTTATAATAATAGCATCATCGTTTATTTTTCCTTTTAATGATTTCGCTACAACTCTTATTACATGAGATGGAACTGATAAAACTATAAAATCTGCATCTCTTATAGCATCATCTAGATTAATATAAGCAGTGACATTTTCAGGTATATGTAAATTTTTAATATATCTATCATTTTTTTTATTTATATTAATATCATCAACTACATGTTTATCTCTATCATATATACTAACTTTATTTCCCTTGTTAGCTAATAATATTCCTAGAGCAGTACCAAAGCTACCTCCTCCTAAAAAAGTCACATTCCTCATAATTATTCCTTCCTCTCCCTATATTCTACTTGAATACCTGTTCCACTAAAATCAAAACTTTCTCTTAATTGATTTTCTAAATATCTTTCGTAAGAAAAATGTGTTGCACTTGAATCATTAACAAAGAAAATAAACTTTGGAGGCTTTGAAGCAACTTGAGTTGCATAGTATATCTTCATTCTCTTTAGACCTACTATTGGAGGTTCTTTCATAAGAACTGCTTTGTTTATAACTTCATTTAATATCCCAGTAGGAATTCTCTTTGAATAGTTATCATAACATTCCTTTGCAATTTCTAATACTTTATGTGTTCTTTGTCCTGTCTTAGCAGATATAAATAAATATTTTGCATATTTTAAGAACTTAAGGCTCATTTGTAAATCTTCTTTATATCTTTGCATTGTTTTATCATCTTTTTCAATTAAATCCCATTTGTTAACTATAACCATTATAGCCTTATTCATTTCATGAGCATATCCTATTATTTTTTCATCTTGCTCAGTTACGCCTTCTGTTGCATCAATCATCAAAATACATACATCTGCTCTTTCTATTGCAGCATATGTTCTAATTACTGAATATCTTTCTATTTCCTCTTTTACTTTGCTTTTTCTTCTAAGTCCTGCTGTATCAACTAGAATAAATTTTCCATGCTCTGTTTCTAAATTGCTATCTATAGAATCTCTTGTTGTTCCAGGTATATCTGAAACTATTAATCTATCTTCTCCAAGTAATTTATTTATTAAAGAAGATTTTCCTACATTTGGCTTACCTATCATGGCTATTCTTATAAATTCATCATCTTCATCATCTTCATTATATTTATCAAAGTTTTCAACTACTCTATCTAGCATATCTCCAAGGCCTAATCCTTGTGATGCTGATATTGTTACTGGATCTCCTATACCTAAGTTATAGAACTCCCAAGCATTATCTTCCTCTTTTAAAGAATCTACTTTATTAACAACTAAAACAACTTCTTTTTTGCTTTTTCTAAGCATACTTGCTACTTCATGGTCAGCGGGTGTTAATCCTTCTTTACCATCAACAACAAACACTATAACATCTGCTGTTTCAATAGCTATATTAGCTTGCCTTCTCATTTGTTTAACAATTATATCTTCTCTTTCTGGTTCTATACCACCAGTATCTATCATTGTAAAATTATAGTTAAGCCATTCAGCTTGAGCATATACTCTATCTCTAGTTACACCTGGAGTGTCTTGAACTATAGATATCCTTTGCCCTGCTAACCTATTAAATAAAGTAGATTTACCTACATTTGGTCTTCCAACTATAGCAACTATCGGTTTACCCATTATTTTTCCTCCTCACAATTTGCATTTATTATGTCAATAAGGTCATCTCCTGTATAATCACAAACTATCACCTTAACGCCTAACGCTTTTTCTAAATCTTCAATTCTTAAATCATCCAGCATAATCATATCTGCCGGCCCAAGCTCATAACCTTTTCTAAACATATTATTTGGCATAATTAAATAATCTGTTTTTATCTTTCCTTTCAATTGATCTATTATATCAGTTCCAGTTAAAAGTCCTGCTACTGTTATAGTATTTCCAAAGAAATTATTAGTAACCTTATATACATCTATTTCAATATTAGCATTATTCTTCATTATAAGATCTGCGGATCTTTTTATCTCATCGTAAGCTAATTCACCAGTTACCATTGAAAAACTTCCCTTGGAAGTTGTATCTAGAAACTCTACCGATCTTTGAACAACCTCTCTAAAGTATCTAATCATACCTACTCCATCTTCTAACTGATCATATTCTGAGTAAAATTCTTCATTGGGAACATCTAAGCCAGCTACTACATAAAACTCATCTGATAATCTAACAAATGGAGCTCCTGTTTCTTCTATAAATTTCTTTTGTAGATCTTGAATCATCGTAATTTCATTCTTTGATGTTTCTTTTGTAAATGTATCTACATGAGGTAAGTTTTCTCTAAACTTAGTAATTCCTATAGGTACAACTGCAACATTTTTTACATATGGATGTAATTCGTATAAATCAGTTACAGTTTTTCTTAATTCTTCTCCATTATTTACATTAGGGATACATACTATTTGCGCATGCATTTCAATTTCTGCATCTCTTAGCTTTTTAAGCCTTTCCATTATAGCTCCAGCAAATCTATTTTTCAACATCATTACTCTTAGATCTGGATTAGTTGTATGTACTGAAATATTTATAGGACTTATCTTATATCTTATTATTCTATCTATGTCTTCATCTTTCATATTAGTTAAGGTAACAAAGTTACCTTGTAAAAATGATAATCTTGAATCATCATCTTTAAAATATAAAGTATTTCTCATACCTTTAGGAAGCTGATCTATAAAGCAAAACATACATTTATTTGAGCAACTTTTTGCTTTATCCATTATCCCACCTTCAAATTCAAGGCCTAAATTTTCTCCATATTCCTTTTCAATTTCGTATTCCCATACCTCACCATTAGGCTTTTCAATTTCTAGAAGAATTTCTTCGTCTACTGCTAAAAATTTATAATCTATAATATCATCTATAGGCGTACCATTAATTGATAATAATACATCATCAACTTCTATCCCAACCTCTTCTGCAATACTTCCAAGGTCTACTTTTTTAATTAAATTTTTCATATTTTTTCACCTCAATGTCTTAAACATATTATCTTTAATCATGTCATTCTATATAATAATTTTCTCCATTTATAAAAGAAAATATCTAAAATTCTCATGAATAAGCCATTTTATACTTAAAATAAAGGCTTATATTCCTATTGAGCAAACTTCACCCAAGTATAATAATCACTTGATGTTATATTACATTAATAATAATATCTAGTCAATAAAAAAGTCGCCAAGGCGAGCTTGTCGAGCCGTGGACTTTTTAGTGCATGTGCATTTCCGAAGCTTGCCTGAGGAAAATCTTGCATACTCACTAAATTCACGTTTTTACTCTTTAGGATATACCTTTAATAACTAAATATCTCACAATAGTTGTCTACAATAAATATAAAAACATAACTTCCTAAAGAGTAAAAAACATCCCCATTATAGAGGATGTTTCATTTTATCTATTCGTTTAAGTCAACATAATTACCTTTCTTAGAGAATATTATCCATTCACATATGTTTGTTACATGGTCTCCAATTCTTTCTAAGTACTTTGATGCGAATAGTATTTGTGTTCCTTGATTTATCATTGATTCATCTGTTCCCATTTTCTTTAATACAATTGCAAACATCCCTCGATAAATCTCATCTACTCTATCATCCATATCACAAATTTCATATGCAGCTTTTTCATCTCCATTTACATAAGCCTCAATTGCCAGCTTTATCATACTTGTAATTATATCAACTATTTGCCAAACTGGAGCTATTTCATTTGAAAAGTTAACACCTTTAACTCTTGGAACTATTTTGCAAATATCTACTGCATAATCTGCCATTCTTTCAAGATCAGTTACTATTTTAGATGTAGTATATATACTTCTTAAATCTCTTGCAACTGGTGATTCAGTAGCCATAAATTTAATACACTTTTCTTCTATTTCCCTTTGAAGGTTATCTACTTTATCATCGTTTTTTATAACCTCTTTAGCTAAATCTGAATTTTGATCTTTAAGTGCAATCATACTATCGTATATTTGTTTTTCTACTAAGCTAGCCATCTCAATAAGTTCTGAGTTTAGCAATTTTATCTTATTGCTCATTACTTCTCTCATCATTTCAAATCACCTCTTATATATTTTTTAACCGAATCTTCCAGTAATATAATCCTCTGTTCTCTTATCCTTAGGTTTATAGAATATATCTTCGGTATCTCCATATTCTATTATTTCACCATTTAAGAAAAATGCTGTTTTATCTGCAATTCTTCCTGCTTGTTGCATATTATGCGTTACTATTATAACTGTATACTTCTTTTTTAATTCTTCCATTAACTCTTCCATTTTATTAGTTGAAATAGGATCTAATGCAGATGTTGGTTCATCCATTAATATAACTTCAGGTGAAACTGCTATGGTTCTAGCTATACATAACCTTTGTTGTTGACCTCCTGATAAACCTAAAGCACTTTTTTTCAATCTATCTTTTACTTCATCCCAAAGTGCTGCACCTTTTAAGCTTTTCTCTACTATTTGATCTAGAGTTTTTTTATCTTTTATTCCATGAAGCCTAGGACCATATGCTATATTATCATAAATTGACATCGGAAATGGATTTGGTTTTTGAAAAACCATTCCTACTTTCGTTCTCAATGCAATTACATCTTTACTTTTATAAATATCGTCTCCATCAACTAATATTTCTCCATCTATTTTAACGTTATCTATTAAGTCATTCATTCTATTTAAAGTTCTTAAAAATGTTGATTTACCACAACCAGAAGGTCCAATAAATGCAGTAACTTTATTTTCCTCTAAATCTATATTTATATTTTTTAATGCTTGATTTTCACCATAATATAAGTTTAAATTTCTTACTTTTATTTTAGGCATTACTTCCTTTGACATCCTTACACCTCTTAGTTTTTTATTCTTAATTAGTAATTTGCCTTACTAAACTTCTTAGTTATTAATTTTGCTGAGATATTTAACACTAGTATTATAACAATTAAAACTATTCCAACAGCAGCCGCCTGTTCTATATCGCCTGCTTCCTGAGTAACTAAATAAGATTGAACAGTTAATGTTCTCGCACTAGACATTATACCTTTAGGCATTTTTGCAACAGTACCTGCTGTTAAAAGTATTGCTGCTGACTCTCCAACTACACGTCCTACTGAAAGTATAACTCCAACTAATATACCTGGTATAGCACTTGGAACTACAACTTTATAAAGGGTTTGGAACCTTGTAGCTCCAAGCCCTAGTGAAGCTTCCTTATATGAAGAAGGAACTGCTTTTAAGGCTTCTTCTGTTGTTCTAATTATAACTGGTAATATTATAATTGAAACTGTTAAAGATCCTGCTAATAAAGAATATCCAAATTTTAAAGTAACAACAAAAAATATTGATCCAAATAATCCATATACAATAGATGGTATTCCAGATAAGCTTTCTGTTGCAAATCTTATTAACTTTACTATTTTCCCTTGTTTTGCATACTCTGTTAAATGAATTGCTGCAAGTACTCCTATAGGGGTTGCTACTATTATAGATATAAAAACTGTATATAAAGTAGCTACTATCATAGGTAAAATTCCACCATTACCTGATGCTGAATAATTTTTTGTTAAAAAATCTATACTTATGTGCTTATATCCTTTAATAAATATAAAACCTAAAATGCATATTAATATTCCAACTGTAAGTCCAGCAGAAATCCATAATAGCCCCTTTAAAATATTTTCTTTTAATTTTCTCATCTTTAATTACCTTCCTTATTAGAAAGTTTACTTAATACTAAATTTAATAATAAGATAAACAAAAATAATATAACCCCTGTTGCAAATAACATTTCCTGATGAGTTCCAAATGCATAACCCATTTCTAATGCTATATTAGTAGTTAATGGCCTAACAGGATCTGTTAATAATTTAGGAATAATAGGTGAATTTCCTGCTACTAATATTATTGCCATAGTTTCGCCTATTGCTCTACCTATCCCTAATACTACCGCTGCTAAAATACCAGACTTTGCAGCTGGTACAACTACTTTAAATGTAGTTTCTATATGTGAAGCTCCAAGAGCTAAAGAGCCCTCCTTATAATGTTTAGGAACTGCTCTTATGGCAGTTTCTGAAACTGTCACTATTGTTGGTAGCATCATAACAGATAAAACTATTATAACTGCTAAAAGGCTTTGTCCCTTTGGAAGATTAAAAGTATTCATAATCCATGGTACTATCACCGCCAGCCCAAAGACACCATATAAAACAGAAGGAATACCAGCTAATAATTCTACTGATGCTGATATTATTTTACCAACTCTTTTTGGGGCAATCTCTGCTATAAATATAGCAGTTAAAATACCAACTGGTACCCCTATTATAAGAGAACCCAGTGTTCCAAATACAGAAGCTAATACCATTGGTAAAATACCAAACTTTTCTGATGTAGGTATCCATTTTGTCCCAAATAAAAATTCTTTAAATGAATATCCTTTACTAATAAAAGGTGTTAATCCCTTATAAAATACAAAACTTATAATTAATAACAAACTTATTACTGCAATAAGAGCACTTACTAAAAATACTCCTTTTGATATATTTTCTACTATATACTTACTATTATTCTTTTTAACATTCAACATGCTTAACCCTCTCCTATGAAAGTAAGAATGCCCTTAAAAGAGCATTCTAAATAACCTAAAGTTATTTAACTGGAATTAACTTATTTTCTTTAACTATTGTTTGCCCTGGATCGCTTAATATAAAGTCTATTAGCTTTTGACCATCTTCCGTTAAGTCTCCCTCTTTAGATAATACTAAGAATGGTCTTGAAATCTTATATTGACCTGATTTCACTAAATCAGCATTAGGCTCAATTCCTTCAACATTAACTATATTTACTTTATCATCTAAGTATTCAAAGGATACAAATCCTATTGCATTTTCATTTCCAGCTACCATTTCTTTTAATCCACCATTACCATTAGAAATCATCGCATCAGATCTTAGTTCTTCTGATTTATATTTAACTATTTCTTGGAATGCATCCCTTGTTCCTGATCCTTCTTCTCTTGAAGCAACAACTATTGGTGCATCTTTTCCGCCCTCAATTTCCTTCCAATTAGTTATTTTACCAGTATATATACCCTTTATTTGATCTAATGTAATATTCTTAATAGGATTGTTTTTATTAGTTATAATTGCTATACCATCATATGCTATAACTGTTCCCTTAACTTCTTTTGCCTCTTCAGCTTTCAATTCTCTTGAAGACATTCCAAGTTCTGATACTCCATTTATAGTGTCTTTAATTCCTGCTGATGATCCTACTTGATTTATCTCTATTGAAACATTCTTATTATCGCTTTCATACTTTTGAGCAAGCTTCTCCATTAATGGTCCAACTGATGTTGATCCTGAAATTGATATTGTTGTTGACTCTTTCTTGCTTTTTTTGTCGCCTTCTTTATCGCTTGAACAACCTACAAAAGCCCCTCCTACCATTGAAACTAATAAGGCAGTGCATATAAGTTTTAAGCTCTTTCTTTTCATAAAATTCTCCTCCAAATTAATAATTTAAATTTAAAAATTTAAATCTATTCATTTTTATTATTAATTTTCTTTACATACTAATATTAATCCCTAAAAGTTAAATAAATATTAGTTAAAAGTTAAGAAAAGTTATATAAATGTTAAAAATTTTTAACATTAACAGCTTTTTATATGCAAAAAAGGAAAAGATTAATAAAATCCTTTCCTTTTTAATAGATAGAGTCATTAAATTTTATACTTTTTCTTAATTTTATAGTGAATTTAGTACCTATATTTAATTTAGACTTAACAAAAATTTCTCCATTAAACATCTTTACTATATGTTTTACTATTGCCAACCCTAAACCTGTTCCACCCTTAGCTCTTGATTTATCAACTCTATAAAACCTTTCAAATATTCTTGGTAAATCTTCTTTTGGAATGCCAACTCCATTATCTTCTACTTCTATATAAACATATTCTTTAATATCATAAGTTATTATCTTTATATTAGATCTATTGCTTGAATACTTAATTGCATTTTCTACTAAATTTAATATCATTTGAAAGAACTTATCACTATCTCCAATTAATTCATTAGTTCCTTCATTTATAAATTCAATAGTTATTTCTTTTTTGCCCATTTGAGGAGTCACCATATTTATTACATCTTCTATAACTTTATTTGGATTAAATTTATCTTTTTTCATTTTATGATTATTTTCAATATTAGAAAGAATTAAAATATCATTTATTAAATTTGTAAGCCTTTCTGCTTCTTTATCAATTATATCTAAAAATTTATTTCTAGTATTTATATCCTCAACAAACTTAAGTGTTTCTGCAAAACCTTTTATAGATGTTAATGGTGTTTTTAACTCGTGGGAAACATTTGCAACAAATTGGCTTCTAATATTTTCAAGCCTTTTTATATCTGTTATATCTTGTACAGTTACAACAACTCCTATAGGTATCTTTTTATCATTTATTATAGGAGATTTTTTTATTCTAAGTTCTTTTGGTATAGGATGAATAAGTTTTATTTCTTTCGTTTCTATTGCTGGTATATTTCTCATGAAACTTATTATATCATAATCTATTATATACTCTGATATATTTTCACCTATAATATCCTTTGTTATTCCAAACAAATTTTTAGCATATGGATTTATCAACATTACTTTTTGCTTATTGTCTATAGCAATTACTCCACTTTCCATACTTTCTAAAATGGCCTCTAATTTATTCCTCTTGTCTAAAGAATCATTTATTTTAGATTGTAACTGATCTGCCATATTATTGAATGTACTTGCTAATGAACCTATTTCATCATTTGTATATATATTCACCCTTCTACTATAATCTCCATTAGCTATTTTGTTTGTTGCAATTTCTAGTTCTTTAACAGGATAAATAATAGCTCTTATTAGCTTTAATGATAGCCCTAAGGATAAAAGAACTACAAATATTATTACAATAATATAGTATTTAATATAATCTTCTGAAAAGACCCTTATTGTATATAAAGGTAATGAAGCTCTTATTATCATGTTATCATTTATCTTTGTTGCATAGTAAACTACATTAGTCCCTTGAGTACTACTATATCTAGTTGAAGACGCCTCGTCATTTTTAAATGCTGCAATTACTTCTTCTCTATTTAAATGATTTTCTAAATTTTCATTATCTGTATCACTTAACACATTTCCATCTTTATCTATAAGTGTAAATCTAACTTTAGTATTATTTATTTTAAAATCTTGTAAGTCCTCATTATTAAATCTATTTAATTTTATTACTAAATTGTTATAAATAGATAAAACTTCCTTAGTTTTATCTATTTCTTTAAGGTTTACTAAGGCAATAAAAGAACATGTAACTATTAGTAATGCAAATATTACAGTTATTAATGATGATAATAATATTCTTTTTTTCATAGCTTAATTATTAGGATTAAACCTATATCCTACTCCTCTTATAGTCTCTATAAATCTTGGATTTTTATCATCTACTTCAATTTTCTTTCTTAAATATCTTATATGTACATCTACAGTTCTAGTTTCACCTACATATTCATATCCCCATATTTTATCTAAAAGAGTTTCCCTAGTTAATATTTTACCTCTATTTTTAACCAATATTTCTAATAATTCAAATTCTTTTAATGTTAAATCTATTTTTTTATCTTGTATAATTACTTCTCTTCTATCAAAGTTTATAAATATACCATTAGCCTTAAAGATTTCTTCACTTCTATCTAAGGATTTTGTTCTTCTTAAAACTGCTTTTATTCTTGCTAATAATTCTCTTATAGAAAAAGGTTTTGTCATATAATCATCTGCGCCAAGCTCTAATCCTAATATCTTATCTAATTCTTCCCCCTTTGCTGTAAGCATTATTACAGAAATATCTTTAGTTTCACTATCATTTCTAATAGCTTTACAAACATCAAATCCATCTAATCCAGGAATCATTAAATCTAATAACATAAGTTTTGGATTTTCTTCTTTGGCAAGTCTTACAGCATCTAACCCATTATTAGCTGTTATAACCTTATAACCTGAGCTTGTTAAATTATAACTTATTAATTCAACTATATGATCTTCATCATCTACTACCAATATCTTTTCTTCTGACATAAATAACTCCTCCTTACTCTATAAATGCAAATGAAAATAATCGACCATAAGTACCTTCTGATTTTCTATAGGAATAAAGCTCTATATCATTTTCACAATAAGTACATAAATCAAGTAAATATATGTTATCATCCATAACACCTAAATCTTTTAGGTCCTTTAAAATGCATTCTTTTAAGCTTAAATTTCTTCCATTAAATAGTTTTTCCTCATTTATACCTGTTTTATCTAAAAAATTTTGTTTCAATTCATTAGAAACTTCATAGCAGCATTGTTTTATATGTGGACCTATAAAAATCTTAGTTTCTTTTATATCTATTTTAAACTCTTCCTTCATCTTTATTAATATTTTTAGTACTATTGAATTAAATGTTCCTTTCCATCCACTGTGAATAGTAGCAATAGCCTTAGATTTTTCATTAACTATAATTATAGGAACACAATCGGCTGTAAATACCCCTATTGCAATATCTTTCTCAGAAGTTATTATCCCATCTCCTTCTTCTTCTTTTATGTTCTTATAATCTTTGTTATAAATATAAACCTTGTCACTGTGGACTTGATTTAAATAAATAACATCTTTTAACTTGAAATCTTCCTTTATACTATTTAAATTTTCTACTCCATACTCTGTATGCCTATTAAAACTTCTATCTTCTTCTGCTGTAGAAAATACTACATTTGTACTACCAACTTTGTAAATTAAAAAATCTCTTTTTTTATCAAAATTATTTGGTGTTAAGATTATCATAACGCCACCTCTTTTAATTTATTTTAATATATTTTACCATTTATTGATCATATTTTCTATTTTTTTAATTATTTAAGTATATTTTAACCTATTTTTAACCAAAAAAGTTAACTTAAAATAGATCTTTCTATTTTAAGTTAACTAATTATTCCTTAGAAACTAGATTTTTAATTTCTTCCAAAAATGTATTTATGTCTTTAAATTGTCTATAAACTGAAGCAAATCTAACATAAGATATTTCATCTAAATTCTTAAGTCTTTCCATAACCATTTCTCCAATAATCTTAGACTCTACTTCTGTTATCATCTTATTAGAAATAGATTTTTCTATATCTTCTGCCAGCTCTTCTATTTGTTTTCTTGATATAGGTCTCTTTTGACAAGCTATTATAAGTCCATTAATTATCTTTTCCTTATTAAAATTTTCTCTTGTCAAATCTCTCTTAACAACTAATATAGGAATGTCTTCAACTTTTTCATAAGTAGTATATCTTTTATTACAACTTAAACATTCTCTTCTTCTTCTAATAGTAGTGTTATCGTCTGTAGATCTAGAATCTACAACTTTACTCTCTTCAAATAAGCAAAAGGGACATCTCATTTCTATCCACGCCTTTCCTAAGTATTATCTTAAGTATATATAAATTATACAAGCTTTTTTAATCTATTGCTAGATATTATTTGATAAATTAAAATCATCTATATCAGAACCATTAACTAATATAACCTCTATACCTGCTTTTGTTACTTTACTCCATGGTATTTCCAAGTCCTCTTCCTTACTAAACCAACTCTTGTTAGTTCCTGGTAATATAATTGATATTACTTTGCTTTCTTCAACATCAATAACAAAATCTTTTATAAAACCCATTTTAGATCCTGTTTTTATATCTATTACCTCCATTGTTCTAAGAGCATTTAAAGAATGTAATAAAAGTTCTTCCTCAGTCTCTGAATACATATCAGCTTCTACTTTTGTGTTATCAAATAACCCCATAAACTTATCCCCCTTTAAATAATGGCATGTACATATTTTATTAGTTTAAAAGAGCTCTTTAAGAGCTCTATACATATTTTCTCATATGCTTTAATGCAGTTTTTTCTAATCTAGATACTTGAGCTTGAGATATGCCTATCTCATCCGCTACCTCCATTTGAGTTCTTCCATTAAAAAATCTTAATGTTAGTATTAATTTTTCTCTATCATTTAATTTTTTCATAGCCTCTTTAATAGATATATTTTCAAGCCAGTTTTCATCAGTATTTTTAGAATCACTTATTTGGTCCATTACATATATAGCATCTCCACCATCATGATATATAGGTTCAAATAGAGACACTGGATCTTGAATAGCATCTAATGCAAATACTACCTCTTCTCTTGGTAAATTAAGTTCTTTAGCTATTTGTGAGATATTAGGTTCCTTATTATTATCTTTTATAAGTTTATCTCTAACTAATAATGCCTTGTAAGCAATATCCCTTAATGATCTACTTACTCTTATTGAATTATTATCTCTTAAATACCTTCTTATTTCACCTATTATCATGGGTACTGCATAAGTTGAAAACTTAACATTTTGACCTAAATCAAAGTTATCTATGGCTTTCATTAATCCTATACATCCAACTTGAAATAAGTCATCAACATTTTCCCCTCTATTATTGAATCTCTGTATCACACTTAAAACTAACCTTAAGTTTCCCTTAATAAAAGTTTCTCTAGCATCTTTATTTCCATCTCTCATACTTAAAAGTAGTTCTCTTTTTTCTTTCTCTTTTAATATAGGTAGTTTGGAGGTATTTACACCACATATCTCTACTTTATTAATAATCAAGCTCATCAACCCCTTCGGAAGTAATAACATACTGCATTAAAAAGTATCCCCGAGAGTTATAGCTTTTATACTAAAGACAACCTAAATCATTTTATTGATTTCTTTTTTTAATCTATTTATTATTTTCTTTTCTAATCTAGAAATATAAGATTGAGATATTCCAAGCATGTCAGCTACTTCTTTTTGTGTCTTTTCTCTAGTACCATTTAAACCAAATCTTAGTTTTACAATTTCTTTTTCTCTATCATTTAAATGTTTTAATGCTAAAAATAATAATTCTCTATCAACTTCATCCTCTATTAAGTTATAAACTGTATCATTTTCTGTTCCTAAAATATCAGATAGTAAAAGTTCATTACCATCCCAATCTATATTTAAAGGCTCATAAAATGATATTTCTGCTTTTACCTTACTATTTCTCCTTAAATACATCAAAATTTCATTTTCAATACATCTTGAAGCATATGTAGCTAACTTTATTTTTTTCTCAGGATTAAATGTATTAACAGCTTTAATTAATCCTATCGTTCCTACAGATATTAAGTCTTCTACGCATACTCCTGTATTTTCAAATTTTCTAGCTATATAAACAACTAGCCTTAAATTTCTCTCTATTAATATATCTCTTATAGATTCATCTCCATGTATAAGCTTTTCTACAAGTTCTTCTTCTTCTTCTTTTTTTAATGGTGGCGGAAGTGCATCATTCCCACCTACATAATGAACTTCTCTTCTAAAAATTTTAATCTTTTGTAAAATCCTATTTATTAATACTCTTAAACTTATCATAATATCACCTATATTACCCCTCTTGATAGTAATGCATTAAATTCATTTTCTTTACTTAATTTATTTTTACAACTACAAATTATAACTTCTACTGTTTTCCATTCTTTATCTTCTCCTCGAATTCTAACTCT
Source organism: Clostridium sp. LS3 (assembly GCF_055330225.1). Lineage (NCBI taxonomy): Bacteria > Bacillati > Bacillota > Clostridia > Eubacteriales > Clostridiaceae > Clostridium > Clostridium sp. LS3. The sequence goes on along the minus strand of NZ_CM143921.1, from coordinate 1,467,893 downwards.
TTCACTTTTGAATCCCTTTAAATTTCCTTCTTCTCCTATAGTGCTATATGGAATATAAAATTCTTCATCACTTGGTAAATTAAATCCATTCAAAAAATTATTTTCTATTATTATACAAGGCAAATTTGTTACAGGTTCCCTTAGGGCATTTCCAGTATCTAATAAACCTTTTAAAAATAAAGTATTCTTCTCATGTGAAATCTCTATTTCGTATATAAAGTTTTTTATTAAGGCTCTTTCTCTTAAGTAATCTACTACTCTAACTATAACTATGTATAGTATCATTATTGAGATTATTAAATATTTTATAGAATAATTTCTAATTTCAAAAACTCTAAAAACACTATATTGATTGTCCATCATTGAAAAGGCAAAGCAAATCCCGCATAATGTAAAAGATACTATCAAAAAAGTTGCTGAAGCCTTTATTATATTTATTGTTTTAAGACTTTTATTAGTTATTACTATCATTAATAAAACAACAGCAATTTTAAATGGTAAAGATGTTAAAATACTATTTTCTAAAAATAAAGCTATTGTATAAAAAGCTCCTACTATAGCCCCAATATAAATAGTTTTGCTATATTTATATCTAAGTACTTTCATAGTAATTAATAATAAAAATAAGTTTACAATAAAGTTTTCTATTATAAGTATATCTATGTAAACTACCATACGCATCTCCCCCTCTGTAATTAAATTATAAACTGTTAGCTTTTAAAATTTTGTCATAAAAACTCTTTATAAAATATATTTTCATCCCTTATTTACTACATATATTTACACTTATTTGATTATTTTAATAAAAAATAACAAGGAAATACTATAATTATTAATATGTGATAGAAATAAAAAAAGACTAAGAAAGCATCACTTTCTTAGTCTTTTTTATAATTTACTTATTTTCTTGATCTTAAGAAACTAGGAATATTTACACTATCAGTTTCAATATCTAAAAGAGGATCTACTCTTTTTGTTGGTTCTGATATCTCTACTTCACTTTTCAATGGTTGTTCTTTAACAATTCTCTTTTCAAATATAGGCTCGTGATTTAATATTTTATTATTATCTTCTTCGAAACCTGTAGCTATAACAGTTATTCTTATTTCATCTGTTAAAGTTTCATCTATAACTGCACCAAATATTATGTTTGCATCTGGGTCTGCTGATTCTCTTACTATATCTGCTGCTTCATAAACTTCTATAGCACCTAAATCAACTCCACCTGTAAAGTTTATAATAACTCCTGTTGCTCCATCTATAGATGTTTCAAGTAATGGAGATGAAATAGCTTGTCTTACAGCATCTTGCGCTTTATTATCCCCTGTTCCATGTCCAACACCCATATGTGCAAGGCCTTTATTTAACATAACAGTTTCTATGTCAGCAAAGTCCGCATTAACTACCCCTGGGATTGTAATAAGGTCTGAAATAGCTTGTACCCCTTGTCTTAATACATCATCAGCTAACCTAAATGAATCTAAAAGAGTTGTCTTTTTGTCAGCCATGCTTAATAATCTTTCATTTGGAATTATAACTAAAGTATCAACTGCCTTCATAAGGTTCTCTATCCCCATTTCAGCATGTCTCATTCTTCTTTTTCCCTCAAATGGGAATGGCTTTGTAACTACTCCTACAGTTAATATGTTCATAGATTTAGCTATTTCTGCAACTACAGGAGCTGCACCAGTTCCTGTTCCACCTCCCATACCAGCTGTTATAAATACCATATTTGCGCCTTTTATAGCTTCTGCTATTTCTTCTCTACTTTCCTCTGCAGCCTTTTTTCCTATTTCAGGATTAGCTCCAGCTCCAAGACCCTTTGTTAACTTTTCTCCAATTTGAATTTTAACATTAGCATGAGATAGCATTAAAGCTTGTTTATCTGTATTAACGGCAATAAACTCAACGTTTTTTAGCCCTTCAGCGATCATTCTATTAACGGCATTTCCACCGCCGCCTCCACAACCAATTACCTTGATATTGGTTAATTCTTGCATATCTACTTCGAAATCTAACAAAATAATTCCTCCTTTAGAAAATATCTACTAGTAATTTTTCTACTTTGTTTCTTCTCTTCTTAATAATCTCAATTCAATCCTAATATATAGTAATATATATTAATTCTACATCATACTGTACCTTTTTAACAATACTTTAATAAACTAAATAAGAAAGATTTTGTTATTTAAAGACAATAAATGTATATTTTCGAACTTTTATTTACATTTTATTACTTAAATTCTTTGTGATTATTCTTACAATATGGAAATTAATATAAAATCTATTCATTTTTATAAAAATAACCATTATTTTTATAATTAAATTTAATAAAATTCAATTATTATTTTATCATTTATAATTAAATAACTCAACTATTTAGTTCATATTATAATAATTTTTAAATAGTATTATAAGCCTACATCATTATCTATTATTAAAATATATTAAAAATATTTATAAATCTTATATTCAACAAAGATTTTAAATTTCCTTTATTAAATTTTATTATTTTATAAATTTTAATAAAAAAAACAGAGATGTTCTCTGTTTTTTTATAAAACCATTATTCTTTTTATAGTTTCTCTATCAACTGAATATGTTAGTGCAGTTTCTTCATCTATAATTCCTTTTTTATATAATTCTGCTAATGCCATATCCATTGTTTTCATACCATATTTTCCACCAGTTTGAATAGCTGATTCTATTTGGTGTGTTTTACCTTCTCTAATTAAATTCTGAATTCCTGGTGTTGTAGTCATCACTTCTAAAGATGCAACTCTCCCCTTATTATCTTCAGTTGGTACTAGCTGTTGCGATATAACTCCCTGTAGTACTGCAGCCAGTTGAACTCTTATTTGTTGCTGTTGGTGTGGCGGAAAAACATCTATTATTCTATCTATAGTTTTAGCAGCTCCTATTGTATGTAGAGTGGAGAATACTAAATGACCAGTTTCTGCTGCTGTTATAGCAATAGAAATAGTTTCGAGGTCTCTCATCTCCCCTACAAGTATAACATCTGGATCCTCTCTTAAAATAGCCTTAAGTGCAGTTTTATAACTTTTACTATCTTTTCCTATTTCTCTTTGATTAATTATGCACTTATTATGCTTATGAAGATATTCTATTGGATCTTCTAATGTTATAATATGCGCTTCTCTTGTATTATTTATTTCATTTATCATAGCTGCTAATGTTGTACTTTTACCACTTCCAGTTGGTCCAGTAACTAATACTAATCCCCTCTGTTTGTTTATTATGTTCTTTATTACCTTTGGGTGTTTTAGCTCATCTAAAGTCGGTATTTTTAATGCAATTACTCTTACAGCAATAGCATCACTATTTCTTTGTTTAAATATATTTACTCTAAATCTACCTGTTCCCGAAATAGAGTAAGATGTATCCATTTCACCTATCTTTTCATATAATTCAAAATTATCTCCTAGTATTTCCTTAGCAAAATCTCCTAATGCATTGGGACTTAATTTCTCAGTCCCTAATTTAATCAAACTACCATTAACTCTTATTGTTGGGGGTAATCCAACTGTTAAGTGTAAATCCGACGCTTCTTTTTCTATTGTCTCATTTAATAAATCATTTAACACATACATTGCTTTATATCCTCCATGTTGATATAATATGTTTCTTTTACATATTCGATAAAAATTCCAACATTCCTTCTTTATATTTCATAATATTTCAACATAAGATATATTTATATATGTTTTTATTTGCTAGACATCTCTTTTCTCAATTTTCTAAGAGCTTTTTTTTCTATTCTAGAAACATATGATCTCGATATTCCAAGTAATGCTGCTATTTCCCTTTGCGTTCTACATCTTCCATCAATTAATCCGTATCTCATTTTTAAAATTTCCCCTTCTCTTTCACTTAGAGAAACACAAATTTTATTGTACAATTGTTTAATTTGAAGATTACTTTCAACTTTTTCTAATACTGAATCTTTGTCACTACTTAATACATCAATTAAACATATTTCATTACCTTCTTTGTCCACTCCAATTGGATCTTGTAAATAAATTTCATTTTTTTGCTTCTTATTATTTCTAAAAAGCATTAATATTTCATTTTCTATACATCTTGATGCATAAGTAGCTAATCTAGTTCCTTTTGATGAATCAAAAGAATCTATAGCCTTTATAAGTCCAACTGTTCCTATAGATATTAATTCATCTATATCTTTATTTGGAAAATTATACTTCTTTACTATATGGGCTACTAACCTAAGATTTCTTTCTATCAATATACTTTTTGCTTCCTTATCTCCATTTTTTAAAAGTTTTAAATAATGCTCCTCTTCTTCTTCTTCAAGCGGTTTTGGAAATGTATTATTTCCTGTAATATAACCAGTTAAAAATATAGAATTACATAACAGCTCTATAATATTAGATAAAAAAAACACAGAACTTCCTCCTCGTAGTGCTTATTATATAATATGATGAAATCCAAAAATATTGCTTGTGTTTTTTAAAATAAAATTGGAATATTTTCTTATATAGACTTATAAAATTATTTTATCTTTTAATAATTAGTTTAAAATAAAAAAAACTATTTAATATATATTGTTTATGAACTTATAGCATAATAAAAACTGCTATAAGTTCAAATTTTTATTTGAGCTTTATAGCAGCTTCATTTATTTAAGAAGTATTTTTATTATATCTCTAAAAATAGGTGCTCCAGTATTTCCCCCACCTAGTTCTCTTCCATCTGGGTGCTTTTCTCCAATATTGGGAGCAATAACAACTATAGTATATTTTTTTCCTTCCATTTGAAAATATCCTGCAAACCATCCATGGTTAGTACCACCAGTTCCCGTAGAAGTTCCTGTTTTTCCTCCTATGTTTACGCCTTCTACCTTAGCCTCAAATCCTGATCCTTCCCAAATTACCTTTGACATTGTTTCTTGAGATATTTTAGCTGCGGTTTCACTAAATATTCTAGTAGATTTTTCTTTAAATTCTTTTACAACATTATCATTATTATCTATAATAGATTCTACTATTGTAGGCTTTATATAAATCCCATTATTTACTACTGTATTGTATAATCCTGCCATTTGTACTGGTGTAACCATAATAGTTTGACCTATAGATATATTGTTCATGCTATTTTCTTCAGTAGGTTTAACTCCTGAAGCTTCATTTCTATTTTCTCCCTTCAAGTTAAATACCGGCTTAAATAACCCCATTTTCTCCATATATGTCACCATTTTATCATATCCAATTTTTGCTCCTACCTTTGCAAAAACATCATTACAAGATACTTTCAACGCATCCTCTACAGAGATATCTCCATGACCGTAGGCTTTGCCATTTTTACTGCATATTTCTCCTGTACATGAAAAAACATCATAAGGACTTATTAATCCTAAATCTAATGCAACAGTTTCTGTTATAACTTTAAATATAGAACCTGGCTCATATCCTAGTTGCTCTATTCCTAAATTCACGTTAGCTTGAGTTTCGTCCTTTTGAACCATAGCTCTTATTTTACCGCTTTCTGCTTCAGAAACTACAACGCCTACGTTCTTTAAAAAAGAATAATCCTCTTTTTTAAGTACCTCCCTAATCTTTTCTTCCCACTCTTCATTTATAGTTAGTTTTATATTATTATTTTCTCCCTCATTTAATAAGCCGTCTCCATAAATAGCTTTTTCATCTAAATAAAACTTTGCTTCTGGGTAATTATTGTATTTTATATAAGAATTTAAGTCATTCTCTAAAGAATCTTCTACTACATTTTCATCATTTATATTAGCTAAAAAATTATTCGTTTTCCAAGCTTCTTTAGTATCTACTTCATCATATATATATGTGTATATTCCTTTTATATTTTTTAATTTATTTACCTTATTAAAAGTTTCCTCACTCACTGTATAATATATTTTTTTTCCACTATTTTTCATTAAGTCTGAATAATTAAAGTCAGGATTCTCAGATTTCATTATAAAATTTAAAGCCATTAAATCTTCTAAGGTTTCTTCATAATTATTAAGCATAAAAGGCTTTGTATCTACTATAACAATGTACTTTTTTGTATAATCTATTAAGTCTTTTCCATTAGTATCAAATATTCTATACTTCATTTGAGATAAATTTTCAGATTGATAATTTTTCATTTCACCAGAAACATATGATGATGGATGTATTTGAAGGAAATATAATCTTAATATTAATAATAGAATAATTAAAAGATAGCCCCCCATTATAATTACAACTCTTTTAAAATTCACTTTATTTTTTACTTCTAACAAAAAAACACCTCCCTAGGCTTAATTCTAGCCTTTAGAGGTGTCTTTTATACATTTATTTACTATTTTAATATATCTTTTATCTTTGTAACAAGTATATCTATAGCAACTTTATTTTGTCCGCCTTCTGGAACTATAATATCTGCATATCTTTTAGTCGGCTCTGTAAATTGCATGTGCATAGGTCTTACTACACTCAAATATTGGTTAATAACTGATTCAACAGTTCTTTCTCTTTCATTAATATCTCTTACTAATCTTCTAAGAATTCTTATATCAGCATCTGTATCTACATATACCTTTATATCTAATAGTTCTCTAAGTCTTTCATCTTCAAGTACTAATATACCCTCAACTATTATTATATCCTTAGGTTCAACTCTTACTATTTCTTTTGCTCTATTATGCTCAGCAAAGTCATATATAGGCTTATCTATTCCAATTCCATTAATTAAATCAGACAAATGCTTAATTAATAAGTCATTATCAAAAGCTTTTGGATGGTCATAGTTAGTTTTTACTCTTTCATCCATAGTTAAATGACTTTGATCTTTATAATACATATCCTGTTGTATCATTGCAATACATTCATTGGAAAAACTTGAGTATATAGCATCTGCAATACTACTTTTGCCTGATCCAGTTCCTCCTGTTATCCCAATTAATATTGGCTTTTTCATTATAGTTCCCCCTTCTTTTGTCTAAAGCTCTAAAACTTTCTTTCCTTTAATTAACATGTCTTTTTCTTTTAATGGAGTTTCAACCTTAGCTTTGAACATCATATGAGCTCTATTAGCTACATTAGTTTTAACATCCTTTTCCACATCGAACATCTCATTTAAAGTTATATTAAAGTTAGGTGTATGAGCTCTTAAAACTTCAACTTCATCTCCTTCAAAGACTCTATTTTTTTGAAGAATAGTCGCCTCTTTAGTTTCTGAATCATAACTTTGAACAATACCTACTATATCATAATCTCTTACATAAGATGATACATCATAGTTTTGTTCACCTGTTTTACCAAAGAAGAAACCTGTATGATACTGTCTATGACTTATCTTTAATAATGTATCCATCCATTCTTGCTTAAACTCGTAAGTTTCTGGATTAGCCATATATGCATCTATAGCTTCTCTATAAGCCTTAACAACAGAAGCAACATAGAATTCACTCTTCATTCTACCTTCTATTTTAAAAGAATGTACTCCACTTTTCATAAGTTCAGGAATATGCTTTATCATACATAAATCTTTTGAATTCATTATATATGTACCATCATCATCTTCTACAACTGGATAATATTCACCCGGTCTTGTTTCTTCTACTAAGTAATATTTATATCTACACGCATTTGAACATATACCTTTATTAGCATCTCTTCCTAACATATAGTTTGAAATAAGACATCTTCCTGAATAAGCTATGCACATTGAACCATGTATAAATACTTCTAATTCACAATCTTCTGAAATATTCTCTTTTATAACATTTATTTCATTAAGTGTTAATTCTCTAGCTAAAACTATTCTTTTAACTCCTTGCTCATACCAAAACTTAGTTGCCATCCAGTTAACTGTATTAGCTTGAGTACTTAAATGTATTTCTAAATCTGGTGCTGCTGATTTAGCAGCCATTATTATTGAAGGATCTGCTACTATAATTGCATCTACGCCTAAATCATATAAACCTTTAATATATTCTTCTACACCCTTTAAATCATGGTTTCTTGGGAATACATTCATAGTAACATATAATTTTTTACCTCTATCATGGCAATATTTAACTCCTTCAGCCATTTCATCATTGGTGAAGTTATCTGAGAAAGCTCTTAAATTTAACCTTCCTCCACCTATATATACAGCATCTGCTCCAAAATCTATTGCTATTTTTAATTTTTCTAGACTTCCTGCTGGTGCTAAAATCTCTGGTTTAATCATAATTTTACCTCCTTTTAGTCACTGCAATTCCATCCCCCATTGGTATTACAGAAGTAATTAAATTTCTATCTTTTGATACTAATTCTAAGTATTCTCTCATTCTTTTAACTATTGTTATTTTTCTTCTTTTTACTAATTCATTTGATGCAACCATACCCCTAAATAAAACATTATCTGCTACTATAATTCCATCACTTTTTAACAGCCTTAAACAATGCGGTAAAAAATGATTGTAGTGTCCTTTGCCTGCATCCATAAATATTAAATCATAAGGTTCATTTAGATTTTCTAGAATCTCTAAACAATCCCCCTCTTTAATTTCTATTTTTTCACTAAGACCGTACTTATTAAAATTTTCTCTAGAATATCTTATCATAATTTCGTCACGTTCTATAGTAGTAATACTTGGTTTTGTTCCTGAAGCTTCATACATTAAAATCGCTGAATATCCAATTGCAGTTCCAAGTTCTAAAATTCTTAAAGGCTTCTTCATACTAACTATGAATTCTAAAAACTTTGCAGTTTCCTTTTGTGCTATAGGAACCTTATTTTCCTTCGCAAAATTTTCTAACTCTTTATACTTATCATCATTTTCTAGTATTAAGCTTCTTATATATTCTTCCATATAATCATGGGTTATTCCACTCATGTTACTCCTCCGAATAGTAAGTTTGTTATTAATATCCAAGTTCCTTTAATTTATTCATAAAGTCAACATCACTATTAGTAAAATAATGAGTTTTATCATCTTGAAGTACATAAAATAAATAATCAGTCTTCTCTGGTTTTAATGCGGCCTTAATTGATTCTAAACCTGGATTAGATATAGGACCTATAGGTAAACCATAGTTTTTATATGTATTATATGGAGAATCTATTTCTAAATGTTTATCTAAAACAGTATTTACATGTTCTCCTAAAGCATAAATAACTGTAGCATCTATTTGAAGCATCTTATCATCATTTAATCTATTAATTATAACTGATGAAATTAAAGGTCTTTCACTATCTATCCTTGCCTCTTTTTCTATCATAGAAGCTATATTTACAACAGTTTCTATATCCTCATCTTTAACTGTCATATTTGTTTCCTTAAGAGCTCCCTGTAGGACTTCCTTAAATCTAAAAACCATTTTACTAATTATTTCTCTAGGTGTTTCTCCAACTTTTATTAAATATGTATCTGGAAATAAATATCCTTCTAAATTATATCTCTTTTCACTATTTATCTTCACAAATGATGGTGGTTCATACTCTTTTACAGCTCTAATGAAATCATCTTTGCTACAAATTCCTTCTTTTTCTAGCTTTTCAGCTATATCATCAATTGTGTATCCTTCAGGTACTGTAAATTTAACTACATCTAGTGTAGAATCACTAGTTAATGTATTTATTAATTCATTAACACTTAAATCATTACGTAAAACATATTCACCTGGCTTAACATCTATGTTTTTACCTGAAAGTTTAACATATAATTTAATAATCGGTACACCTTTAATTTGATTTTCCTTAGATAATGAATCTATTATACTATAAAAACTATCCCCTTCTTGCACATTTATAACTATATCTTCAGATGTATTAAAAGGTTTGTTTATTATTCTTTTAAATAAAACAAAAGAACTTATTGTTAATATTAAAATGATTATTATGGGAATCATTTTTGACTTAAAGCTTCTCATAAAAACCCCCTATATATAAAGTAAATAGCCATTATAGGCTATTCACTTTATTATAATACTTTTTTTTCAACTTATAAAGACATTTTATTTCATTTATTATTTTCTATTTCTACTTGTTATTCTTCTTCTTTCTGCTGAATCTAAAACTCTTTTTCTCATTCTTATGCTTTCTGGTGTAACTTCAACTAATTCATCTGAATTTATAAACTCAAGACATTGCTCTAATGTCATTTGTCTTGGAGGTATTAATTTAACTGCATCATCTGATCCTGATGCTCTAGTATTAGTTAATTTCTTTCCTTTACATATATTAATATCTATATCTTCAGCTCTAGAACATTCTCCAACTATCATACCTTGATATACTGGTATTCCAGCATTTATAAATAATATACCTCTTTCTTGAGCATTGAATAATCCATATGATATTGCATCTCCATCTTCAAATGAACATATTGAACCTCTACTTCTTCCTGGAAGTTCTCCTTTATAGCTATCATAACCATGGAATACATGGTTCATTATTCCATTACCTTTTGTATCTGTCATAAATTCATTTCTAAATCCAATTAATCCTCTTGCAGGTACTATGAATTCAAGTCTTGTATAACCATTAACAGCTGAAGTCATATTAACCATTTCAGCCTTTCTTGGTCCAAGCTTTTCCATAACTGGTCCCATAAATTCTTCTGGTACATCTACAGTTAAATATTCCATTGGTTCTAGTTTTTTACCATTTTCTTCTTTGAAGATAACATTTGCTTTCGAAACTTGGAACTCATAACCTTCTCTTCTCATTGTTTCAATAAGAATTGATAAGTGTAGTTCCCCTCTTCCTGAAACTTCGAAGCAATCTGAAGATATTTCATTAACTCTTAAACTTACATTTGTTTCTAATTCTTTTAATAATCTATCTCTTAAATGTCTTGAAGTTACGAATTCACCTTCTCTACCGGCAAAAGGAGAATCATTAACCATAAAGTTCATACTTAATGTAGGCTCATCTATTTCAACGAATGGTAATGCTTCAGGTTCTTGAGCATCTGCAATAGTTTCACCTATATTACAATCTGGAATACCACTTAATGCTATTATATCTCCAAGTGAAGCTTCTTGAGCATCTTCTCTATTTAATCCGTTATAAGTAAATATACTTGAAACTTTATAATTTGATGTAGTTCCATCTTTTCTTACTAATGCAACTTGTTGATTCTTTTTAACAATTCCTCTATGTATTTTACCAATTGCTATTCTACCTACATATTCGTTTGTATCTAAAGTAGTAACTAACATTTGGAATGGGCCGTCTATATATCCCTTTGGTGCTTCTACGTTTTCTAATATAGTTTCAAATAATGGAACCATATCAGTATTTGTATCTTCAACATTATATCTTGCAAATCCCTCTCTTGCTGATGCATATATTATTTGGAAATCCAATTGTTCATCATCTGCACCAAGTTCTAAGAATAATTCGAATACTTCATCAATTACTTCTTCTGGTCTTGCATTTGGTTTGTCTATTTTATTTATAACAACTATAGGTTGTAACCCTAGTTCTAATGCCTTCTTTAAAACGAATTTAGTTTGCGGCATTGGTCCTTCATAAGAGTCAACTACTAATAAAACAGAATCAACCATTTTAAGTACACGTTCAACTTCGCCACCAAAATCAGCATGTCCTGGAGTATCTACTACATTTATTTTTACTCCATTATACATAATAGCTGTGTTTTTTGAAAGAATTGTAATTCCTCTTTCCTTTTCTAAGTCATTTGAATCCATAACTCTTTCTTCTACTTTTTCGTTGCTTCTAAAAACATGGCTTTCTTTTAATAATGCATCCACCAATGTAGTTTTACCATGGTCAACGTGAGCTATTATAGCTATATTTCTTATATCATCTCTACTTATTAATTTCATTTGATTTCCTCCAGTATATATTTTTATAATGTAAACCTATAACTTATTTTTCCCAAAATAAAATTGGATACACTGGTATCCAATTTTAAATAAAAATTTATTTTAGACTATAATATATTCTAAGATTATTATTCTAAAATGTCAATATCACAGATTATATTTCCATGATTATTGGTAATATCATAGGCTTTCTTTTTGTTTTTTCATAAAGGTAACTTCTAAGCTCATCTCTTACTTTAGACTTTAAGCTTGCCCAATCAGTTATGTTATTTTCCTCACATTCCCTTAGTGCATTCTTAACTATTTCTTTAGCCTCGTCCATTAATCCTTCTGATTCCCTAACATAAACAAATCCCCTAGATATTATATCTGGACCTGCAATAACTGAATTATTTTCTCTTGATAAAGTTACTACAACAGTTAATATTCCATCTTGAGATAAGTGTTTTCTATCTCTTAGAACTATGTTTCCAACATCTCCAACACCTAATCCATCAACAAAAATTTGCCCTGAAATAACTGAACCATTTTTTCTTATACTACTTCTGTTTACTTCTATAACTCCACCATTTTCTGGTATAAGGACATTGTTTTCTGGCATACCTAATGATATAGCTAATTCTCCATGTTGTTTTAAATGTCTATATTCACCATGAATAGGTATGAAAAATTTAGGTCTTACTAAAGATTGCATTAACTTTAGTTCTTCTTGACATGCATGCCCAGATACATGAATTTCTGCTAAAGATTTGTATATAACTTCAGCACCTTTTTGGAATAATTGATTTATAACCTTTGAAACTAACTTTTCATTTCCAGGTATAGGTGTTGCTGAAATTATTACAGTATCTCCTTCAACTATATTTACTTTTCTATGCTCTGAATTTGCCATTCTTGTAAGGGCTGACATTGGTTCCCCTTGACTTCCTGTAGTAATAATAACAACTTGATTATTATTATATTTATTAATTTGATCTATGCTTACTAGAACATCTTTTTCAAATTCCAAATATCCAAGCTCTGCTGCTACTGCAACTATATTTTCCATACTTCTTCCTGAAACTGCAACTTTTCTTCCATACATACTAGCAGCATCAATTATTTGCTGTATTCTATGAACATTAGATGCAAAAGTAGCAACTATTACTCTCCCCTTTGCCTTTGAAAATAGTCTTGCAAAACTTTCACCTACTACTTTTTCAGACATAGTATAGCCCGGCTTTTCAACATTAGTTGAGTCAGCCATCATAGCTAAAACTCCTTTTCTACCAATCTCAGCAAATCTTGCAAAATCCATTGGTTCTCCATCTATTGGGGTGTAGTCTATTTTAAAATCTCCTGTGTGTAGAACTACTCCAAGTGGAGTGTGTATTGCTATTGCTACTGAATCTGCAATAGAGTGGTTAGTCTTTATAAACTCCACTGATACAGAGTTTAATTTAATTACATCTCTTGGCTTTACTCTTATTAGTTCTGTTGAACTTAACAATCCGTGCTCTTTAAGCTTTGTTTCAACAATTCCAAGTGTTAACTTTGTTCCATATACAGGTACATTTAATTGTTTTAAAACATATGGTAATGCTCCTATATGGTCCTCATGTCCGTGAGTTAAAAATATTCCTCTTACTTTATCTTTGTTTTTTAATAAATAATTAACATCTGGTATTACTAAATCAATACCGAACATATCTTCTTCTGGGAATTTTAGGCCACAATCTATAACTACTATATCATTTTTATACTCAATTACAGTTATGTTTTTACCTATTTCATTTATCCCACCTAAAGGAATAATCTTAACTTTTGCCTTTTCGTTTTTCAATATGTCCCCTCCTTCTTCTTAAAATATGTATTACAAAGGTTGTCATCTCCTTAGAGAGGAGTTCCTTTATTTATCCTGCTTATAATTCATCTCTTTTTGGCATTTTCTACAAACACCAAAGAATTTAACACTATGATCTAAGATTTTGAATCCATATGATCTCTCAACTTCTTCTTCAAGCTCATCTAAAAGATCATCTTGAACTTCTATAACACCCTTACATTCATTACAAACTAAGTGATGATGTCTATGACCTTCATCCTTGCGAACTAATTCATATCTGCTACAACCATCATTTAAGTCTAGTTTGCATATAACACCTAATTCTTCTAATAAAATAATCGTTCTATATACAGTAGCTAAACCAATTTCCGGACAACTTTTTTTAACTTCATCATAAATTTCTTCTGCAGTTAAATGTTCTCCTTCTTTATCTATAATAGTATCAACTATAGCTCTTCTTTGAGGAGTTAACTTATACCCTTTTTGTTTTAAATCTTCTTTTAGAACATTAAAATCTATACTATTTGATTGTTCCACAGACAACACCCCTTTCTTTATTTCTAGTTAGCTTTTATTCTTCATCGGCAAAAATAGTATCATAAGCTTCTTGAACTGCCGCTAATTCAACTTCATCATCTATAGGTATTAAAAGATCATCTCCATCTTCATCTACTCCTACCCTTAATGCAAATATATCATCCTCAGTATAATCATTATCATATACTATGACATATTCACTCTTTTCTTCTGTATCAGGATTTACCATATCAAAAAATGCAACAACATTTAACTTTACTAAATTTCCATCCTCATCATATAATTCCAATTGTTTCAAATCTTTATCCATTAAATTTCTCTCCTTTTTATAATTGTAATTTTTAGATTATAGGTTGTCAATAATAATTTTCAATTGGGAATCAAATATTATTTCATACTGAGTCTATCTAAGTACCCTTGCAATATGTACGTAGCAGCTATTTTATCAACTATTTTCTTCCTTTTTCCCCTTGATAAATCAGCCTCTAGCATAGCTTTATGTGCAGCTACTGTAGTCAATCTTTCATCCCACATCTCAACTTTTATTCCAGTAGATTCTTTTATAACTTCTGAAAGTTCTAATACTCTTTCTCCAGATTCTCCTATGGTGCCATTCATATTTTTAGGCAACCCTATAACTATAGTTTCTACTGAATATTCTTTACATAACTTTTTAACTTCTTCTATGTCTTGCTCTTTTTTAGTTCTTCTTATTGTAGTGATCCCTTGAGCAGTCCATCCTAATGGATCACTTATAGCAACACCTATAGTTTTAGATCCAACATCTAAACCAAGTATCCTCATATTTATCTCCTTAAACACTAAAGAGTGCCCGATTAAACGGGCACTCTTTATTTTATTTCTAAATAAGATTTTATAACTTCCTCAAGAATTTCATCTCTTTCAAGTTTTCTTAGTAAAGCTCTTGCTCCGTTGTAGCTTGTAATGTAAGAAGGGTCCCCTGAAATAAGATATCCAACCAATTGGTTTATCGGATTATAACCTTTCTCCTGTAACGCATTGTAAACATCTGTTAGTATTGATTTTGTTAAATCTTCTTTGTTGATGTTTAAGTTAAATTGCATTGTTTGATCTAAGTTATTATTCATATAACTGCTGCTAATTGCAGCTCACCCCCTTACTTATATTTAGTTAATAGTATCCCTAGTAATAGTATTTCACATTTTTAAAATTCTATTCACTGATTTTACTTAATTTAATTATACTCCATATAATTATAAAAGTACACTATTTTACTAAAGATTCTATTACTGAATATGTTTTTTCTATTGCAGATTTAATATTTTCAGGATTCTTACCACCAGCTTGAGCCATATCTGGTCTTCCTCCACCGCCTCCGCCAACAACTGCTGCAACTTCTTTAATTATCTTTCCACAATGGATTCCTTTTTCTAGTACATCCTTTGTAGCCATAGATATTACATTAACCTTTCCACTTACATTACTTAATAAAACAACTACTCCACTTGAAAGCTTGCTTCTCATTTTATCCCCTAGGTCTCTTAAGGCATTTCCATCTATTCCTTCTAGTCCATAAGCTACAACCTTAACTCCCTTTACTTCTTTAACTGAAGCTAAAATATCATCCTCAATTCCTGATGTTAATTTACTCTTAAGTTCTAAAATTTCTTTTTCCTTTTCTTTAATTTCTGCACCTTGTGAAGCTATCTTTCTGAGTACATCTTTTTCATTGCATTTCAATGCACTACATGCTTCTTTTAAAAGTCTTTGCTTTTCTTCCATATATTTTATAGCATTTAGTCCAGTTACAGCTTCTATTCTTCTTATTCCTGCTGCAACACCAATTTCAGCTATTATTTTAAACAATCCAATTTCTCCTGAGTTATGAACGTGAGTACCTCCACAAAGCTCCTTTGAGAATTCTCCAACACTTACAACCCTAACTTTATCACCATATTTATCATCAAATAAAGCCATTGCACCTGATTCTCTTGCTTCATCTAAAGTCATAAGATTCGTATCTACTACAAATACTTCCATTATCTTTTTATTAACTAACTCTTCAACCTTTTCTATTTCTTCTTCTGTTAACCCTTGGAAATGTGCAAAGTCAAATCTTAATCTTTCATCATCCACATAAGAACCTGCTTGATTAACATGCTTTCCTACAATTTGTTTTAAAGCTTCATGTAACATATGTGTAGCTGTATGGTTCTTTGCTATATTATTTCTTCTTAAGATATCTATTTTAAGTTTTGCTTCTTCATTAAACTTTATTGTACCATCTACAACATTAACATAATGAATAGTTTTTCCACCAACATTTTTCTTTGTGTCATAAACATATGCTTCCCCTGAAGCTGTTTTAATAACTCCCTTATCTCCTACTTGGCCACCCATTTCAGCATAGAAAGGAGTTTTTTCAGTAACTATATATCCTTTTTCTCCATTGGATAATTCACCCACAAAATTATTGTCATCAGCTAAAACTAATATATTTGATTTTTCTTCAATATTACCATAGCCTATAAACTCTGTGTCTATAGATGCATCAATTTTATTTATTGGATTCTCATCACTTCCCATATATGATGATTCACCTCTTGCACTTCTAGCCCTTTGTCTTTGCTCATCCATTTCTTTTCTAAATGCTTCTTGGTCAACATTCATTCCCTTTTCTTCTAATATTTCTTCTGTTAATTCTATAGGGAATCCATAAGTATCATATAGCTTAAATGCCTTTTCACCTTTTAATGTTTTTTCGTTAGAAGATTCCATTTCTTCTATATAATCATTTAAAATATTCATTCCTGAATCTATAGTTTCATTAAATCTTTCCTCTTCTAAAGAAACTATTCTTTCTATATATTCTTTATTTTCTAAAAGAATTGGATAAGCACGGCTATAATTTTCAACTACTGATTCAACTATTTCAGTTAAGAATAAATTCTTTATTCCAAGCAGCCTTCCATGTCTTGCAGCTCTTCTTAAAAGTCTTCTTAATACATATCCTCTACCTTCATTACTTGGTTGAACCCCATCGGAAATAAGCATAGTTACTGATTTAACATGGTCTGTAATTATTCTTAAAGAAATATCCTTAAGCTTATCTTCTCCATATTTCACACCTGAAAGTTCTGATACTTTTTGTAGTATATTTTTAACTGTATCTATTTCAAATATATTATCTACACCTTGCATTATTGTTGCTATTCTTTCAAGTCCCATTCCTGTATCTATATTAGGATTTGCAAGTTTATTATAACTTCCTTCTTCATTCCTATCGAATTGAGTGAATACAAGATTCCAAAACTCAACTACTCTATCTTCGTCACTAGCCCTTACAAATTCATCTACATTTGTAATTACTCCTTCACCTCTATCATAGTGAATTTCTGTACAAGGTCCACATGGTCCTACTCCTATTTCCCAGAAGTTATCATCTTTTCCAAGTCTAAATATTCTCTTTGGATCTACATCTGTTTTCTTGCACCATATATCAAAAGCTTCATCATCTTCTAAATATATAGTTACATATAATTTATCTTTTGGAATTTGAAGAGTTTCAGTTATAAACTCCCATGCCCAAGGAATAATTTCTTCTTTAAAATAATCTCCAAAAGAAAAGTTTCCAAGCATTTCGAAAAATGTTCCATGTCTTGATGTTTTACCTACGTTTTCTATATCACCTGTTCTTATACACTTTTGACAAGTTGTTATTCTTTTCCTTGGTGGCTCTTGTAATCCAGTAAAATATGGCTTAAGTGGTGCCATACCTGCATTTATCAATAATAATGATTTATCATTTTTAGGGACTAGAGGGAAACTCTCTAATCTTAAATGATCTTTTGATTCAAAAAAGCTTAAATAAGCTTCTCTTAATTCGTTTGTTCCCATGAATTTCATAGCTATTACCTCCAAATTTGCTTTATATAATAAAAAAAGTTTCCATCCCTAAAAAAGGGACGAAAACATAAATTCCGCGGTGCCACCCTAATTATGTATTAAAAAAATACATCACTTAGATAATATAGCTCCAAGATAGCTTCAATATATAATGTAAGAAGTTTTCAGCATCCACTTCCTCTCTGCATACATAAACTATATTTACTCATTCTTTTCAACGCTAAATATTAAATTTTCTTATATTTCAATGAAATTATAGTTTATTTATTAAAATATGTCAATTATTTTATTTAAAACAAATAATTATTAATATCATCATATATAACCTTTATTATAACCCCTATTGGAACTGCAACTATCATACCTACAAAACCACCTAACTTCTCCCCTACTAAAAGAAGTATTATTATAATTATAGGATGCATATTAGTACTATCTCCAGTTATTTTAGGAGACAATATATTTCCTTCTATTTGTTGAATTATAAACACAGCAATAAGTGTCCACAGAGCCTTATTAGGTGATTCCATTAAAGCTACAAATATAGCCGGAACTCCACCAATTATTGGGCCAAAATAAGGTATTATATTTAGTACACCATTAAAGATTCCAAGTATTAAGGCAAATTTCACTCCTATAATCATGAGAACTGCAAAGGTTAAAACTCCAATTATTCCCGATAACAACAACTGACTTATTATGTATCTCGCTAGAACTTTATCTATATGACTAATAAGCTTTTTAGTTATTATTCTTTTTTCTGTAGGTAATATTAATAAAAGTTTATTATAAATTAAATCTCCATCTACTAAAAAATAATATGTAACTATAGGTATAATGGCGAGAGAAATTAAACTTTCAAAACACATAAATAACTTCTCAAGGAAATTGCCAGCGAGATTGCTAAAAAATATATTTACTTCCTCACTTATTTTAAAATATAGTGTTTGAAAAAATGATATATCATTTAAATGCATCTTATAAGCCAAACTTTCAATATATTCATCAATATTATCTAATATGTATCCAATATTATAACTTTCTCTTATTAATGAAGGTATTACTATATATGAAATTAAACATAAGCTTAATAATATTATTAATATAATTGAAATTGATGATATTTTTTTGCTTATATTAAATTTCTCACTTATACTATCTCTCATAGGTTTTAGAGCATAAGCTAAAATAAAGCTAATAAAAACAATATTTACTATACTATTTATTGTATTTATTTTTATATATAAAATTAGGATTATTATAAAAGATAAGATTATTAAAATTGGATTTATCACTTTTTTATATTTTTTATAACTCAGCATGTTTTTCTCTTACGAGGCAAGCTTTGAAGCCTAACCTCATCACTACCATAATATAAAATAAAATCTTCCCCTAATACACAATTTTTTAAAAGCAATATTTCCTTACCCTTTATTATCCTATCAAATATTCCAGAACTCATTATTAATCCTTTTATAGAAAAATCATTTTTTTCTATAATTAAATCCTCTAAAATCCCTCTCATAACATTATTTTTATCTTTTATATCAATATCTTTTATTGATTTAAATGATAATCCCTCTTTTTCACTTAACTCTTTTACAATCATAACTTCTTCTAAAGAAATTATATCATCAACCTTTACAAAATTCTTTTTGCTAAATAAAAAGTAGTTAGATATAAAAAAACCTTTTATTTCACCATTGTAAAAATCGATATAAATATCATCTACTATCCCTAAGTACTTCCCCCTTATATTATAAACCTTTAACAAATAGAAATCCTTGGTCTTTAACATAGTTAATCTCCTTTCTATAAAACAATAACTATATTATCCCCCAAAGAACAAAAAAAATTCTCATTGATCATCTATGAGAATTTTTATTTTATTTATAGAATTTTTTCTATTATTCCACCACCAACAACTATATTTCCATCATAAAATACAACTGATTGACCTTTAGTAATTGCTCTTTGTTTATCTTTAAAAGAAACTTTAACTCTACCATTAGGAAGTGGTGAAATTGTAGCTTCTGCTGGTTTTGCTTGATATCTTACCTTAGAAGAAACCTTTATTTCTTCATTTAAAGTATCAAATGGAATAAAGTTAACATCCTTAGCAACTAAGTCTGTCTTAAACACATCTTCTTCTGGCCCTATAACAACTTCATTAGTTCTTGGATTTATATCTGTAACAAAAACAGGAGTACCTAAAGATAAACCTAACCCTTTCCTTTGGCCTATTGTATAATAAACTATCCCCTTATGCTTACCAAGTACATTACCATTTTTATCAACAAAATTCCCTTGTTGTATTTCATTAGGTCTAACTAGTGTAATATACTTACCATGATTATTATCAGGTATAAAACATATTTCTTCACTATCTTTTTTATTGTGAACAGCAAGACCAATTTCTTTAGCTATTTCCCTTATTTTATCTTTAGTATAATCTCCACAAGGCATTAATGTTTGACTTAATTGTTCTTGAGTAAAGTTATATAAAGCATATGTTTGATCCTTTTTATCATCATCAGCCTTTATTAAAAAATATCTACCATCTTCATTTTTTTCTATTTTAGCATAATGTCCTGTAGCTACATAATCAGCTCCAATACCTTTAGATCTTCTTAAAAATTCATCAAACTTTATATGTTTATTACAAGCTATGCACGGATTTGGTGTCTTTCCTTCCATGTATTCTTGAACAAAATAATCTATAACTTTTTCTTTAAAGGAATCCTTAAAATTTAGAACATAAAAAGGGATTCCTAATTTGTCAGCAACTCTTCTAGCATCTTCTACTGATGAAAGTGAACAACATCCACCTTCTCTTTCAATATAATCTTCAGATTCATCATCAAAATGTTTCATTGTCACGCCTATTACATCGTAACCTTGTTCTTTTAAAAGGTATGCAGCAACAGAGCTATCTACTCCACCACTCATACCTACAACAACTTTCTTTTTCATACTGTTACCTATTCATGACCGTGAACATGATCATGTATATCATCATGCTCTTCAAAATCCCAAAGCTCTAAACCTGAATTTTTTCTATAATCATTAATTGCCTTATGAATTGCTTCTTCTGCTAATACTGAGCAATGCATTTTTACAGGTGGAAGTCCATCTAAAGCTTCTGCAACTGCTTTATTAGATAATTTCCAAGCTTCTTCTACAGTCCTTCCTTTAATTAATTCTGTTGCCATTGATGATGAAGCAATAGCTGATCCACACCCAAATGTTTTGAACTTAACATCTTTAACTATATTTTCTTCAATTTTTAAATAAACCTTCATTATATCTCCACATTTAGCGTTTCCAACTTCCCCTACTCCATTTGCATCTTCAATTTCCCCTACATTTCTTGGATTTCTAAAATGATCCATTACCTTATCGCTGTACATCATAATATTTTTCTCCCTTCTTTAAAAAGTCTTCCCATAATGGAGACATATTTCTAAGTCTTTCTATAATAGGTGGAACAACTTCTAATACATAATCTACATCTTCCTCTGTTGAAGCATCACCTAATGTTAATCTTAAAGATCCATGAGCTAACTCATGAGGTAAACCTATTGCTAATAACACGTGAGATGGATCAAGTGATCCTGAAGTACATGCACTACCACTTGATGCACATACCCCTTCAAAATCTAAAGATAGAAGTATTGATTCACCTTCTATAAATTCAAAAGTTATATTAGCATTACCTGGCAATCTTTTATCACCTTTAGGTCCATTTAATCTTGTATGAGGCACCTTTAATAATCCCTCTATTAATTTATCTCTAAGTGCAGTTAATTTCCTATTATGTTCTTCTAAACTCTCTGTTGAAAGTTCTATAGCCTTTCCAAGACCAACTATTGAAGATGTATTTTCAGTACCTGCCCTTCTAGCTCTTTCTTGGCCACCGCCATGAATTAAATTATCTATTCTTACACCTTTTCTTATATAAAGTGCACCCGTTCCCTTAGGTCCATAAATCTTATGTCCTGCTAATGATAATAAATCTATATTCATTTCTTTAACATCTACAGGAATATTTCCAATTGCTTGAACTGCATCTGTATGGAATAATACTTTTCTTCCTCTACAAATTTCACCTATTTCTTTAACAGGTTGAATTGTTCCAATTTCATTGTTTGCAAACATAATTGAAACTAATATAGTTTTATCAGTTATAGCATTTTCTAATTCTTGTAAATTTATAAATCCCTCTTCATCAACATTTAAATATGTTACTTCAAATCCATTTTTTTCTAAATACTCACAAGTGTGAAGTACTGCATGATGCTCAACCTTAGTAGTTATAATATGATTTCCTTTTTTTCTATGGGCTGATGCTATTCCCTTAATAGCCCAGTTGTCTGCTTCTGATCCACCCCCTGTAAAATAAACTTCATTTGGATCACAAGTCAAAGCTTTTGCAACTCTACTTCTAGCTTTATCAATAGCCATTTTAGTTTCTCTAGAAATACCATAAAAAGATGATGGATTTCCATATTTCTCTGTGAAATACGGCATCATTTCTTCTAGAACTTCTGGTTTAACATATGTAGTTGCTGCATAATCCATATAAACATTTCTCATATTTATTCGCTCCTCTTTACAATCTTAATGGATTGATTTTCATCCTTCATTCTCGTATAGTCATCAACTATATCTTGAAGTGTTATATTTTTCATTACTTCATCAATACTATTTTTAATTTTTTCCCATAACAATCTAGTAGCACAAAAATCAATATTATCACACTCTGTTCCTTCAATACATTCTGCAATTTCAACAGGGCCTTCAAGAACATCCATTACATCTGCTACTGTTATATCCTTTGGGGTTCTATTTAATACATAACCACCTTGAGCTCCTCTTATACTCTTTATAAGTTTAGCTTTTCTAAGTGGTGAAAATAATTGCTCCAAATAATATTCTGATATACTTTGTCTTTGTGATATTGTTTTTATTGAAACGGGGGCATCTCCGTAGTGCATTGCAAGGTCTACCATAGCCTTGACCCCGTATCTACCTTTAGTAGAAAGCTTCATTATACTTCCCCCTTTTTAATGTTGACTATTTTAGTAGCCTTTACTTTTATATCTTATCAAACCACTCTACTATTGTCAATAATTCCAACTCTTCTCATAAAGCCTATTTTATGCTGGTCCAGTACTTATTTATACTTTCTTCATATTTATTTTTTTGAGGAAAATAGTATTTTGTATTATCTAAGTTATCAGGCATATATTGTTGTTTTATATAATGATTTTCATAATCATGGGGATATTTATAACCTCCAACACCTAGATTCTCTGCTCCACTATAATGGGAATCCTTTAGGTGATTTGGTACATCTCCTATATTTTTATTTTCTAAATCCTTTATTGCATTAGAAATAGCTAAATATGCACTATTTGATTTTGGTAATGTTGCTAAGTATATAACAAGCTCTGATAATATTAAAGAAGCTTCTGGAAGCCCTACCTTTAAAGCTAGTTCTATACCTGAATTAACAACAGTCAATGCATTGGGATGAGCAAGCCCTACATCCTCAGCTACTATTACAGAAATTCTTCTTATTATTGCCGTTAAGTTTCCTGATTTAATAAGCCTAGCTAAATAGTGTATAGCTGCATCTGCATCACTACCTCTTATACTTTTCTGAAGAGCACTTAACAAATTATAATACTCATCTCCACTTGCATCTGCTCTCATATGAGATTGATTTAAGCTTTCTATATATTCTACAGAAATCTTTTTTACTTTTTTAAGTTGAGAATTTATAGCAAGTTCTAATATATTGTAAGCCTTTCTATAATCTCCTTGAGAAATTTCACTGATATATTTTAATGCTTCTAATGAATATTCCACCTCTATATCTTCATTAATTAACTTCTTTATTGCCTTTTCTAGCCCCTCAGTTATTTCTTCTATATTTAAAGCTTCAAATTTAAATATGTTGCATCTACTTAATATAGCCTTATGAATTGCAAAATATGGATTTTCTGTAGTGCTAGCTATTAATGTAACTCTACCATTTTCAATAAACTCTAACAAAGCTTGTTGTTGCTTTTTACTAAAATGCTGAAGCTCATCTATATAAATAACTACTCCATTATAATTAAGTAAACTATCTAAGCTTTCAGTTATTTCTTGAATATCTTTAACAGAAGCTGTAGTTGCATTTAACTTATAGAATTTTTTATCCACATAGTTAGCCATTATATTAGCTAAAGTTGTTTTCCCCGTTCCTGGTGGCCCATATAATATACAGTTAGGAATCATCTTGTTTATAATTAAATTATATAAAGGTTTTCCTTTAGCCAATATATTTTTTTGACCTACAAAATCCTCTAATCTTTTAGGTCTCATTATTTCTGCTAATGGTTTCATATCATATCCACACTTTCTTAAATACTTTAACTTTATTTAAATCCTTCATTTAATTCTGCTGCTTTTTCAAGGTTTTCATACTCAGTAAGCCCTTCTATAAAATATAGTCCATCTTTTTCTTTTACAACAACTTCAACAGGAATATTTTCTCCTGTTGCTTCATCACTTGCTTTTTCATCACCATGAATCTCTACTGCCTTTGCTTTTATATTTAAAATCATACAAACCTTATACTTACCATTTTCTTCCTTAATACTTTTAACTGAGCTTTCATATTTTTCAAGGTTTAGTTCACCTATATATAAGGAATAAAATTCTACATAATTGCAAACATAAAAGTTTTTTTCACTTATATGCTTTTTCATAGTATCATCATATCCATTTTTATAAGATAAAACTAGATCTATTGTTTCTTTTATGTCTTTTTCTTTTCCTTTACTTATACCCTGAGAACATCCAAACATAAGTATTTGTATAAATATTAAAAAAGTAACTACTAAAATTCTTTTTTTCATAAACTTCCTCCACTTTTAATGTTAATCTTATAAGCCCTTAAATAAGTTGTATTTATAAATAATATCATATTTTTTTTGTATATATGTATAGTTAGGCAATAAAAAATAGAGGATACTTTTAAAATCCTCTATTTTTTCTCTTATATATTATTTTTTCTTAGTTTCTTTTTTAACTTCTTTTACTTTTAGTCCTTCATAAGCATTTATATACATTTGTTTAATTTCGCTCATTAATGGATATCTTGGGTTAGCTCCTGTACATTGATCATCAAATGCTTGCTCAACCATTTCATCAATTGTTGCATAGAAGCTTTCTTTTAATACTCCTGCATCTGCTATTGATTTTGGCATTCCAACTTTATCTTTTAATTCGTCTATAGCCTTTGTTAATAATTCAACTTTTTCAGCTTCTGTATTTCCACCTAGTTGTAGGTAATCTGCTATTCTAGCATATCTCCAAGCTGCATTTGGATATTTGTATTGAGCAAAGGCTGTTTGCTTAGTTGGTGCATCTGCTGCATTAAATTTAATTGATTCATTTATTAATAATGCATTAGCCATACCGTGTGGTAAGTGATGGAATGAACCTAGCTTATGAGCCATTGAGTGGCAAATTCCAAGGAAAGCATTAGCAAATGCTAAACCTGCTATTGATGCAGCGTGAGCCATCTTTTCTCTTGCTTTTACATTTGTACTTCCTTCATTGTATGCTACTGGTAAATACTTAAATACTAACCTTATTGCTTCTAACGCTAATCCATTAGTATATTCTGATGCTAATACTGAAACATAAGCCTCAATTGCATGAACTAAAACATCAATACCTGAAGCAGCTGTTAATCCTCTTGGCATACTCATCATAAGTTCAGCATCAACTATAGCCATATCTGGAGTTAGTTCGTAATCTGCAAGTGGATATTTAACACCTGTTTTTTCATCAGT
This sequence comes from Clostridium sp. LS3, assembly GCF_055330225.1. NCBI lineage: Bacteria > Bacillati > Bacillota > Clostridia > Eubacteriales > Clostridiaceae > Clostridium > Clostridium sp. LS3. Next base: position 1,441,971 of record NZ_CM143921.1, on the reverse strand, counting down.
TATAACTGCAAATGGTGTAACTTCTGATCCTGTACCAGCAGAAGTAGGAATAGCAACCATCATTGCTTTTTCACCCATAGTTGGGAATTTATAAACTCTCTTTCTTATATCCATAAATCTCATAGCTAAATCTTCGAATCTAACTTCTGGATGTTCATACATTACCCACATAATTTTAGCTGCATCCATTGGTGATCCTCCACCTAATGAAATTATAACATCTGGATTGAATGCAAGCATTGCTTCTGCACCTTTTTTAGCTGCTGCTAGAGTTGGATCTGGCTCAACTTCTGAGAATATTCTAAAGTCTATTCCATATCTTTCTAAAACGTCTGTTATTCTAGCTGTATATCCAAGTTCAGCCAAAATTTTATCTGTTACTATAAATACTTTCTTTTTACCCATATCATGTAATTCTTGTAAAGCGATTGGTAAACATCCATATTTGAAGTAAGTCTTTTCTGGAACTCTAAACCAAAGCATATTTTCTCTCCTCTCAGCAACACTCTTTACGTTAATTAAATGCTTAGGACCAACGTTTTCTGAAACTGAGTTTCCTCCCCATGATCCACATCCTAGTGTTAATGAAGGCGCTAGTCTAAAGTTGTATATATCTCCAATAGCTCCTTGTGATGCTGGCATATTTATTAATGTTCTTGCAGTCTTCATAGCTGCTCCGAATCTAGCAATTCTTTCTGTTGATTTTATTTGATCTGTATAGAATACAGACGTATGACCCATGCCACCTAATTCTATTAATCTACAAGCTTTTGTTAGAGCTTCATCAAAAGTTTTGACTCTGTACATAGCAAGTACTGGTGATAATTTTTCATGTGAAAATGGTTCTTCTAACTCTACTGATTCAACTTCTCCAACTAAAACTTTAGCTCCTACTGGAACTTTAACCCCAGCCATTTCAGCTATCTTGTATGCTGGTTGGCCAACCATATTAGCATTTAAGCCACCTTTTTCATTTAAAATTATCTTTCTAACCTTATCTACTTCTTCACCTTTTAATATGTATGCTCCTCTTGCAGATAATTCCTTTTTAACTTCTTCATAAACTTCATTCATAACTAAGATGCTTTGTTCTGATGCACAAATAACTCCATTATCAAAAGTTTTTGAAAGAAGTATTGAGTTTACAGCCATTTTTATATGAGCTGTTTCATCTATAATAGCTGGGGTATTTCCTGCTCCAACTCCTAAAGCTGGTCTTCCTGATGAGTAAGCTGATTTAACCATTGCAGGACCACCTGTAGCTAGTATTATATCTGATTCTCTCATAACATTTTGTGATAATTCAACTGATGGTTCATCTATCCAAGCTATTATTCCTTCTGGTGCACCTGCTTTAACAGCTGCATCTAAAACTATTTTAGCTGCTTCAATTGTAGCTTTTTTAGCTCTTGGATGTGGTGATATAATTATTGCATTTCTTGTTTTTAATGCAATTAATGTTTTAAATATTGCTGTTGATGTTGGATTTGTAGTTGGAACTATAGCTGCTACAACTCCTATAGGTTCTGCTATTTTAGTTATACCAAAAGTATGATCTTCTTCTATAACTCCGCAAGTTTTCATATCTTTATATTGATTATATATATATTCTGCAGCAAAGTGATTTTTAATTACCTTATCTTCTACAATTCCCATTCCACTTTCTTCAACTGCCATTTTAGCAAGTTTAATTCTATTGTCACTTGCTGCCATAGCTGCTTGTCTGAATATTTCATCTACTTGTTCTTGTGTGTAAGTGGCAAATACCTTTTGCGCTTCTCTTAATTCTTTAATTCTTTGAGTTAATTCTTGTGCATTTGTTACAGCCATTTTAATTCCTCCTACATATCTATATAATAATTTTATTTTCTAAATTCTCTTTTTTGTCTATCGACTAAGTACAAGTTTATTTTAGTATATTGTCTAATTTTTGTCAATCTTTTTTGTTAAAAATTTATCATATTTTTTAAAATTATTTTTCCGTCCTATTTTAATACATTATTATAAAGTTATTTTACACATATTCAAACCATTTTCCCCTTATTATGTTCATATAATATAATATTCGACTTTTATTATCAAGCTATTTTCTGATTATTTGTGTTATTTTGAATATTGATATAATCTAATCGTAACTAATCTCTTAAATGTATATGGCATTTAAAGCAATATTATTGTTATATATATAACAATAATATTTTAATTTCTTACTTTTCATCTTTTTAAATACTCTCATCTAGATTTTAATATACAATTATAACTTAATTACTATTACTTTTCCTAAAAATCATATTAAATATTCATATCATATAAAGGTTGTTATAAAAAAAATAAATAGAAGGTTGTAATATAAATAAAACCTTCTATTTATTCAATAATACTATGCTAATAAAGTTCTATCACTTAAGTCTTCATTTACATTAGCTTCCTCAAATAATTTCATTAATTTGGAATGAGTTAACTCTTCTTTTTCCTTATCTTTTACATCAATTATAATTTGTCCACTATGCATCATAATAAGTCTATTTCCACTTTTAATATCTTGTTTTAAATTATGAGTTACCATAATAGTAGTTACTCCAGTTTCTTTAACCATTTTTTCCGTTATATCCATTATCTTTAAAGAAGTTTTAGGATCTAAGGCTGCAGTGTGCTCATCCAATAATAATAATTTGGGCTTTGTCATAACAGCCATTAATAATGTCAAAGCTTGTCTTTGTCCTCCAGATAATAAATTTACTTTTGTATATAATTTATCTTCTAATCCTAAATCTAATTCTTTAAGAATATTTTTATAATAGTTAATTCTTTTTTTATTTATTGCGAAAGACAATCCATAAATTTTTCCTTTGTTATCAGCTAACAATAAGCTTTCTAATATAGTCATGTTCGGTGATATACCAAGAGATTGATTTTGAAAAACTCTACCTATATTTTTGGACCTTTTATATTCATCCTTATTTGAAACATCTTCTCCATCTAATAGTATAATTCCACTATCACACTCTATATTACCAGATACTATATTTAATAACGTTGATTTTCCAGCACCATTAGATCCAATTATACTTATGAAATCTCCTTTTTTTTACTTCTAAAGAGAATTTAGAAAAAACTTTATTTTCATTATTTTTTTGTAAATAAAAATATTATAAAGTTAAAAATAAATTAAAGTTTAAGGGGCTGTTATTTTATAACAGCCCCTTAAACTTTAATTTTACTATTTATTCTGGAACAGCTCTATGTCCTATTCCTATCACAACCTCATCTAAATGTAATAGTCCAACACTAAGGAAAATACATACACTTAAGTGCTCACCTTTTCTAGCAATGCCTACTTTTCCTCCTACATTTTGACCACTTGCTCTATTCCAAACTTGCATTAAAGCATCTCTTGTTGCTCCTATTACTCCACCTTCATGCAAGTGTTCTTCTCTTATTACTCCATTTCTTTTAGAGGCTACTAAAGCCCTTTCTAATATTTTAGAAGTTGAGTCATTTATATTTCCGCCTATATTAACAGCAGTAACTAATACACTTTTTTTCTTGAATTCAGTTTTTAATTCTTCTTCCTCTTCTCTTGATGAAATAGCCATTCTTACTGAATATTTAGCAACATCTAAACTAGTGTTTCCCATAATATCCTCCCACACTCTAATTATTTACCCCTTAATAATATCACAAATATATTACTGAATATAGTAAAATTAAACTGTTGAAAGTAAATAACTGAAAGTTTATTCCAAATATTATTCTATTGATTCACATTTCTCCTTAAAATAATTATTCAGTTTTTCTAAAGATTCTACAAGGACATCTCTTTCGTTATCTAAAAGTCCACCCATCATAGATTTAACCATTTCATTATGAAATCTTTCGTGTAGCCTATGTGCAACTTTTCCTTTCTTCGTTAACTCTACAAGAACTACTCTTCTATCTTCTTCTATTCTTTTTCTATCTACATACCCCTTTTTAATTAGCCTATTTATTGCTGTTGTTAAGGTACCCACAGTAATCCCTAAGTCTTGTGCAACCTCACTCATCATTCTTTGTTTTCTTCCTATTGCTTCAATAGTATGCATTTCTCTAACTGATAAATCTGAAAAATGTCCATTTCTTAATGTTTTTTCTTCAATCTGTAGTATTTCGTTAAATATCTTTACTAATAACTCATTAACTACATTTTCACTTCTTTCCATAATAATTTTATCCCATCCTTTTTCTATAGTTCCTCAATTAAATAATAATCTAATATAAACTAAAATTCAATTACATAATGAATATTTTTATATAAAATATTTTGATTATCAAAGTTGTTTTACCTTTATTATATTAATATCATTTTATTACATTTAAATATACTATATTTTTATTATTTTTTAGATCATTTAATATAGTTTCAAAGCTAATATATTGAGGCTTTAATATAGTATAAATTGCATGAACTTCTTCTTTTGAACTATCTTCTTCTAATAAATACTCTATAACTTTAATAATTAAATTTTTACCTTCTAAATACTTTTCTATTTCTAACTTAGTATCCTCTAAATTATTATACTTAATTTCAATTTTTTTAATTACATTTTTAGATATGAACCTGTTTTCTATGCTTTTTAAAAATACTAGAGTTATTACAATTATTATAGCTCCAAATATACTTACATAATACTCGCCCATACCTATAGATAATCCTAAACATGCTACCACCCATAATGTTGCTGCTGTTGTTAACCCCTTTATATTACCTTTAGTATGCACTATAGCTCCAGCTCCAATAAACCCAACTCCAGTTATTACTTGAGCGCCTAATCTTCCATAATCTATTTTTATAATTTCACTTAGATCCTTGTTAGCTTCAATAATTGCTATAGCCTTATTTCCTATATCAATTTGTAGCAAAGATATTATTGTAGCTCCTACACAAACTAATATATGTGTCCTAAGTCCTGCTGCTCTGCGTTTTCTTTCCCTTTCATATCCTATAATACCACCAACAAAAACTGAAAATATCAACCTTATTATTATTTCCCTAATACTTAATGGCATGTTTTCCTCCCTTAAGAGTTTATAATATTATAGTATTTAATTTATATAAATTTGCCATCAGCCTATATATTTAGTAAAGCCTTATGAATATATAAACTTATAAAAATAAATTGAAACAATATTATTAAGGGAGCTAATTTTTAGCTCCCTTTATTTAAAGCATTGTGATCGATAATAAAGTTACTATTATTCCTATAGCTATAATTAGATAGTAAAACCTATACTTACTTTCATTATCATATAGTTTTAATTTTTCTATCTTCCCTTTTGGATATATTACTTCAATTTCATCTCCTCGTTCTAAATTAATCTTATTACTTAAATATGAAATCGCTATTCTTACTTTTTTATCATCATCTTCAACCTCTAATATAGGATATAAATTTGCATTATATACTGTATTATATTCAGTTCCAGGCATTAGATAAGTGTAACTTTCAAAGCCTATTACTTTAGCTTTTTTTATAATAGATTTTTTATTTAATATAATGTTTTTCTCTAAATAAAAGAAAGTAAATATAGTTAAAATCAACCCAATAATTGCAAATAAAACTCCCATGGAAATCCCCCATTTAATGTATTATTTTATTATCTTCTTCACTAATATAGTATGCTATATCTTTTTAAAAGATATCTAATATGCTATTTTTCATATTTTTCTAATAAATTCTTTAATTATCTACTATTTTCTTTCACAATCTATACTATTAATAATAATTTATTAGTTTTTTAGGCATTTTATAAACTTTTTTAAATTTAACTTTTGTAAATAATAGACATTTATTTCGTTTACTAATTTACGTTATTAGGCTATTATTTAATTATAGCTATTAATAGGAGGTATCTTGTTTATATGAATTATACAAAAGTTAAGTTTGAAATATATATTCCTTCTGATTATTCAGACAAATTAAGAGAAGCTATAAATAGAACAGGCGCTTTAACTATAGGAGATTATGATAACTGTATGTCTATAAGTGAAGTCTCTGGATATTTTAGACCTTTAAAAGGATCAAATCCTCATATTGGAAAAGAAGGAGACTTATCTATTGAAAAAGAGGCTAAGATAGAATTTAGATGTGATAAAGATTTAGCCTTTGAGGTTATTAATGTTATAAAAAACCTTCATCCATATGAAGAACCAGTTTATAACATATTTCCAGTAATAAATTAAATAATAAAGATATTTGTGGTGGCTTAATTATAGTCACCATTATCTTTATGTTATAAATTTTATTTATAAGTAGCATTTTTATATAATTAGAATAATTTATTATAAACATTAATATATGAGGTACAAAATAATGAAAGTTGTTATAATTGGTGGTGGATTTGCAGGCTGCCAAGCTGCTATACAATCAAGGAAAATGGGTGCTGAAGTTCATATCTTAGAAAGAACTGATATGCTTTTAGGAGTTGGAAATGTAGGAGGTATAATGAGAAATAATGGTAGGTACACTGCTTCCGAAGAACTATCATTATTAGGAGCTCCAGAATTAATAGACATAATGGATTCTTTAGCTATCCATAAAAATATAGATTTTTCTGGTCATAAACATGCAAACTTAACGGATATAGGTAAAGCAGAACCAGAAATCAGAAGATATATCTTATCTTTAGGTATTAATATACATTTTAAAAATAGAGCCATTAATGTACACCTAGAAAATAATACTATAACTAAAATAAAATTATCTGATGGGTCCTTTATGGATGGTGATGTCTTTATTGAAACTACAGGTTCTACCGGATCTATGACTAACTGCTCACGTTATGGAAATGGATGCTCAATGTGCATTTTAAGATGTCCAAGCTTTGGAGGTAGAGAAAGCTTAAGTTCTAAAGCAGGTATAAAAGACATTATTGGAGAAAGAAATAACGGTGTACCAGGCGCCATGAGTGGATCCTGTGAATTACCACGTGAATCTTTATCTAAGGATATATTAGATAAACTAGATAAGTATGGAGTTGTTTCACTACCAATTCCTAAAGAGGATATTAATTTAGATAAATTAAGTCAAAAAGTTTGCCAACAATATGCTTTAAAGGATTTTGCAGAAAATATTATTTTATTAGATACTGGTCACATTAAACTTATGACTTCATATTATCCTTTAGAAAAGCTTAGAAAAATACCTGGACTTGAAAATGCAAGATATATAGATCCTCTATCTGGTGGCAACTCTAATTCTATTAGATATCTAGCCTCTAGTCCTAGAGATAATACTATGAGAATACTTGGCATAGATAATATGTTTTGTGCTGGTGAAAAATCCGGATTTTTTGTTGGCCATACAGAAGCAATGGTTACAGGTGCACTAGCTGGATACAACGCTTTTAAATATATCTCAAAGGAAGAACCATTAATACTTCCTAGAAGCTTAGCAATTGGAGATATAATAGCTTTTGCAAATGAAACTATAGACATGGAAAATGGCAAAAGCATTAGACATACATTTTCTGGTGGAGAGTACTTTCAAAGAATGAAAGAATTAAATTTATATACAACAAATAAAAATCAAATTCTAGATAAAGTAAAGACTCTAAAGCTCCTAAATATATTTAATAAATAAAAAATGTTAGCCTTAAATTAATTTTAAGGCTAACATCTCTTCTTAATTAAATATAGTTACTACTAATTAGAAAATATATTTTTTATTGCTCCTGTTGGACATTTCTTAGTACATAATTGACAATTTACACACTTATCATAATCAACCTTAGCTAGATTATTAACCACGTGAACAGCATCTTTAGGACAGTTTCTTTCACAAAGCTTACATCCTATACAGGCTGCTGAACAATTTTCCTTTACGTGCCTTCCTATTTCAATATTGTTACACTCAACTCTTACTTTCTTTGAAACTGGAACAGATTCAATAAGTCCTTTAGGACATATATTTATACAAGCTCCACAATTTGTACATTTATCTAAATTTACTTTAGCAATTCCATTTATTATTTCTAATGCATCAAACTCACAAACATTTACACAACTTCCAAGGCCCAAACATCCATATGAACATGACTTTGAACCTCCATCAATCATAAGTGAAGCTGTTAGACAATCACTTACCCCTTCTAACTCATATCTTGATTTAGCTGAATCACAATTTCCATTACATTTTACAAAGGCAGTCATCTTTTCAGCGGCATCTACCTTAATACCTAAAATCCCACCAATATCTTCTGCTGTTTTTGCTCCCCCTACAGAGCATAAATTAGGCTTTGCTCCTACTGTTACAACTGCTTCAGCATATGCATCACATCCAGCAAAACCGCATCCCCCACAGTTAGCACCCGGTAAACATTCTCTTAACATTGGTATTTTAGGATCAACCTTTACTTCAAAAGCTTTTGCTGCAAAACCTAGTAGTACTCCAAAAATCAACCCTAGAATTCCCAAACTTAAAGCTGCAAATAAAATATTCATTTTAAATCTCCTCCTAGTGAATTAATCCCTGGAATCCTAAAAAGGCAATTGACATTAAAGCTGCTGTAAATAATGTAATTGGTAATCCTCTTAGAACTACTGGTATATTTTCATTATTATCTATTCTTTCTCTTATAAAAGCTAGTAGCACTATAGATAACATATAACCTAATGCAGCTCCTAAACCATTTACTATAGACTCTATAAAGCTATATCCTTCTTGTATATTTAAAGTTGCCACACCTAAAACTGCACAATTTGTTGTTATAAGAGGTAAATATATCCCAAGTGCTTTATGAAGAGCTGGAGATAATTTTTTCATCGCCATTTCAACAAATTGAACTAATGCTGCAATAACTAGTACATTAGCTATTGTCTTTAAGTATTCTAATTCTAATGGAACTAGCATTCCATTATATACAATCCATGACATTATAGAAGCTAATGTCATAACGAAGGTTACTGCAAGTCCCATACCTATAGCTGAATCCTTTTTCTTTGAAACTCCAAGGAATGAACATATTCCTAGGAATTTTGAAAGAACAAAGTTATTTACAAGCATTGCTGCTATGAAAATCATAAATAATTCCATTTGTTACACCCCTCTTAGTCCTTCTTTTTCTCTTTTATTTCTATTTCTTTTATTTCTATTCCGTTATTGCTTCCACAAGAACCAGTTCCACATCCTGAACAACTTCCGCAACTATGTTCTAAAGATTTAACTGCTTCTCCAGTTCTAGCTGCTTTTCTTATATTGTAGGCATTTAAAATTACCATAAGTCCACCTAAAGTAAAGAATGCTCCTGGTGCTAATATCATTATAGAAGCTGGTTTAATGCTTTCTGGTAATATTTGAATTCCTAGAATTTGTCCAGCTCCTAAAATTTCTCTAAAAGTTCCTATTAGGAATAATGCAATTGTAAAGCCAATTCCCATTCCAATAGCATCAAAAATAGATGGTAAAACTGGATTTTTTGAAGCATATGCTTCTGCTCTACCTAAGATTATACAGTTAACAACTATTAATGGTATAAAAATTCCTAAAGATGAATAAAGACTTGGAACATATCCTTGCATTAACATATCTACTATTGTAACGAATGATGCAATAACTACTATATATGCTGGTATTCTAATCTTATCTGGAATTAATTTTCTTATTGCTGAAATCATCATATTAGAAAATATTAAAACTATAGTTGAAGCTAGTCCCATACCTAATGCATTTTTAGCATTTGTTGTAACTGCTAAAGTAGGACACATAGCTAAAACTTGAACAAAAATCGGATTTTCGGTAATTATTCCATTTTTTAATCTTTCAATTAATTTATTCATTTTTCTCCTCCTAATTTATTATTAGTTTGCACTTGCTCCTGTATCTGCGTCAGTACCTTCTTGTGGTGCTAATTCCTCACCTTTTATATTTTCTAAATAAAAAGAAATTGCTTCATTTACTGCAGTCACAGATGCCTTACTTGAAATTGTAGCTCCTGATATAGCTTCTAATTCATTATCTTTATTAGGAGTTGTTTTAACTACTTCTAAATATCCATTTGCAGGTTTACCTTTAAATCTTGAAGTAAATTTATCTTCTGAAATTTTAGCTCCAAGACCAGGTGTCTCACTATGTGATAGAACTTTAACTCCTGCAACTTTATCATCTTTTGATATACCTACAACAAAATCTATTGGTCCATGGAAGCCTTTACTGTTGATCTTTAATACATATCCAACAACGTCACTCCCACTTACTGCTTCGTATATTTCCTTTACATTGCCTTCTGAATCTAAATTTATATCCATATCTTTAATACCTTCAGCTTGTGGTAATATATAACTTAAATCCTCTTTACTAATTTTAGAATTTTCTATAATTGCTTCTTTAGTTAAATCATTAGCAAAACCAAGTAATAGTCCTGCTATCATAGTTATAATTAGAAGGATTCCTCCTAGCTTAAAATTCTCTTTCATACTCTATTAAGCCTCCTTCTTAACTTTTATTTTTTTAGTTGTAAAATATTCTATAAGAGGAGTAAATAAATTAGTTATTATTATTGCATAATAAGGCCCTTCTGGATTAAAACCTTTTACTGCTATAATTGATGCACAAACCCCTGCTATTAATCCAAATATGTACTGCCCAACTTTTGTCATTGGTGTTGTTCCATAATCTGTGGTCATAAATATTCCTGCTATAAAAAATGCTCCTGGAAGTAATAAGTCTTTTCCAAAATAATTATACATTAGCATTGATGATATTATAAATGTAAGCGGAGCTCTTAAACTAATTCTTCCTCTTAACACTAAATATAATCCACCTATACATAGAGCTAAAATAGAAACTTCTCCTATGCTTCCATTTGCTTGTCCTATTATTTTGTCTATTAAAGGTACTACTACTTCTGAAGTTTCAGATGCTGATGATGTTGCATCTGCTACTGGTTTTGCCATTACTCCAGCCCATGATGCAATTAAAAACGCCTTAGTTGCAGCTGCTGGATTCATAAAGTTCTGTCCAAGACCACCAAAAAATTGTTTTACAACAATTGTTGCAAATATTGATCCTATAATTGGTATCCATAATGGAACATAGGTTGGCATAATAAGTGCTAAGATAATACCTAATACTATTGGACTTAAATCACTTAAAAAAGCCCTTTTCTTTACAAACTTATTCCAAATACCTTCTGCTATAATACTAGTTAAAACTGTTGCAACTATTACTTTAACAGCATCAATTTTATAAAAATATACTCCTGCAAATATTGCCGGAATTAATGCTATAATAAAATCGATCATTATCTTATTAATCCCAAGCCCCTTTTTAATATAAGGTGCTGGTGATATTTTAAGATTTCTATTTTCCACACTCTTCACTCCTATTCAGATTTTATATTACTTATTTGAATGTTTTTGCAGTTTTTATAGTTTGTGCGATTTCTATATTAGAAGGACATACAAAGCTACATAAACCACAATCAATACATTTTTCTCCACCAAATTTAATAAATTCTTCTTTTTCTCCCATTTTATGAAGTTCGACTAATTTTATTGGATTTAATCCTTCTGGACAAATTCTTAAACATTTTCCGCATCTTATACAGCTATAGCTTTCCTCAGATAGTGAATCTTTTTCTGTTAAGAATAGTATTCCTTTAGAATTGTCTGATACTACTGAATCTAAATTATATATAGGTGTTCCATTTATACTTCCACCATCAATAACCTTCTTAAGTTCATCAGCTTTACCATTTAAAGCTTCAAAGACTTCTTTATATGTTGTTCCTTTTTTTAACGCAACAACTTTTCTACCATCTATAGCACTTCCATAAACAGTAGATAATATCTCTACTCTTTTTCCTCCTAAAGTTTGTCCCAATTGTACTACTTCTACTAAATCATAAATAATAGCCTCTTGAACATTTCCATAAGCTTTAGAAATCAATTTATTAGAATATAAATCTGTTATAGGTGATACTTTTATAACTTCTCCATATTCTTTCAATGCTTCTTGTAGACTTTTATCTTTTCCATCTACTACAAATTTCATTTCTGAAATTGACTTAATTTTTTCTAGTCCTTTTTTTAAATCTTCTTTTCTTTCTTTTACTATTGTTCCATATCCATTTAAATTAGGTTGAAAACTAAAAGCTTTAATTATAACTTTTTTACCTCTATTATTTTCATAAGGTAAAATCAAGCTTTCTTCGATTTCCTTAGCATTTAATTCTTTAGAATTATCAACTGATAATTCTAATATGCTAGCATCACTAAGTGTAAATAATTTGTTCAAAACATTTACACTATTAAAAAGACTACTTAACACTATAAAAAACCTCCTACTTTTATGCAAGTATTTACCGTTAAAATATACCACATTATCCGTATATTTTAACGGTTACAATGATATAGTACCATAAATAGAGTATTCTCACAACTTTTGTAATATTTTTAACAAAGTTTTTAATAAAAATTTAAAAATTTTTATACAAAACATTATAAACTCAAGAATCTCCATTAAAATCATAAAAAAGATTTTTTTAAAATTTGTTTTTTAGTTATTTTTTTAACTATTCTCTTTCAAATGAAAAAAGCAAGCTATTACAGCTTACTTTTTAAATAGTCATTATATTCCTTTAAATTTCTTAATTTATCTAATTCTTTGTCCTTCATCATATAATCTAAAAATAAATCATTTAATTCTATACTCTTTACTAAATCCTTAAAAGATTTATGTAATTCATCTATATTAGAGTAAAAACAACTTCTATTATAATATAAAAAGCCTGAATCGCTATTATTTTCTATTCCTTCCGTAATAACTTCTATAGCTTTATAAAAATAATTTTTCTCTCTATATAAAACCGCTAAATTTAAATAACTATATGGATAATATGGATTTTTTTCTATAGATTTTTTATAATATTTCTCTGCCTCATTGGCTTTATTTAGATTTTTAAGCAAAACTCCCATATTAAATATAATTCTAAAATTGTTTGAATCTATTTCTAATGCCTTTTCCATATATTTAAGTGCTTTCTGAAACTCTCCAAGTTCTTCATAAATACATCCTAAATTTGCATTTGCCCATAAATCCTCTGGAACTAAATCTAAAGTCTTATTATAATATTTTATTGCATTTTGCTTATCACTTATTTCATCATATGCATTTGCTAGATAAAAATATGCTCTATCATAGTTATTATCTAACTTAATAGCAGTTTTATAATATTCTATAGCCTCTTCTAAAAATTCATCTTCATCATATAAAACCCCTAAGCCATAATAAGCCCTTGCATCTTTTTCCTCTACTAATATAGCCTCTCTATATTTTTCTTCTGATAAGTCCTTATACCCTAATTTATCATATAAAAGTGCCATATCTAGTATAAGCTCTATATCTTTTCTACCCTCTTCAAATCTATATGCCTTTCTGTAAAACTTTAGTGCTTTTGCATATTCCTTTTCAGTTATAAAGCCTCTTGCTATATTAATATAATTTTCAAAAAGATATCTATTATCTTTCATTTTATGACCTCATTTTAATTTTATTTATCTAATCTGTAAAGGTTCTTATTCCTTTACTTATTATGTTAAAGAAAAATATTTCTATTAGAATTATAAACACTATAACAATAAATATATTCATATTAAAGTATATTGATGCAGATGCTAAGAAAATATATAATGATCCCTCTAATAAAACAACTTCTCCAATCCATTTAGAAAATAGCTTTATATCTTTAATTTCTGAAAGATTAAAATTATTATTTATCATAGAAAAACTTTCTACTATAACTTTTAAAAGTAAAAGTTTCTTTTTTAATAATACAGTTATTCCAAGTATAAGCTCAATAAGTCCCCATATTAATAATATATATTTAAAAACCATACTTAACTCCCCTTTATTATTTACCACAACACTTTTTATATTTTCTATTACTTCCACAAGGACATAGATCATTTCTTCCTATCTTGTCACTATTTACTATAGTCTTTTTATTCTTTTCAATTTCACCTTCTGAATTTCCTTTTAAAGTCCATCTTCTTACAGTCATAGATAGCTTTTTTAACTCTTCTTTAAGTATATTATTTTCTTCTTCACTTTCTATTTCATATGCCTCTAAAAATATCTCTATAGCCTCTTCCAATGAAGCTTCATTTTTTATAGCTATAGAAAAGCTATCTATTTCCTCTTTTAGTATCTTTTTATCTATAACAAAAAGTTCATTTAGAACCTTTTCAAGCCTATTAGCTTGTTTGTTTTCTTCAATATAATCAGGTTTTGCAGCTTTAAATAAAGTCTTTTTATCAAACTTTGCAAAACTTATATCTGTATTTTTATTAGTTTCTTCTATTATTAATCTAGGTTCTTCTACATCTATATGATAAATAATATCCTCATCTAATTGATAATCAAAGCCTAGTTCTTGTCCATCTAAAAGTAAACTTCTAATTCTTTCCTCTTCAAACTCATAATTGTAATCTTCTCTAATAATCTTACAAATATCCTTTATTGTAAGAGCACCATAAAAATAGATTATTCCAGCTGAAAGCTTTATAACTTCTGAGTTTAAAATAGAATTTAATCTTAATTCTTGATTTAACTTATCTTTTATTATATCACATAATTCTTTAGGCGTTACCACAAATAGTTTTGCTTTTTCAACTCCAGTAAACATTATTCCTCTATTTCTAAAATAGTTAGCATTTATCAGCTCTGAACCAAAATATTGTTTTTTACCATTTAAATTTATTATTTCACTTAAGTATGAAAATGCATCAAAATCTAATAAGTTTAATATATAATCAATATTATTTATAATTCCATCTTTAACTTTTAATAGAGCATCTGATTTCTTTAATGATGTAATTCCTTTAACTGAATATTTACTTCCTACTTTCACTAATTCTTCTTTAGTCATTCTATCTAAATGATATTCTAAAGATTCATTATCTTCTACATCTTTCCAAAGCTTTTCTACTTTTCTAATATCTTTTTTTATTATTTCTTCTTGTATTTTACTTATATCCTTATCCATACTAGTCACCTCTTAACTTCAATTAAAAAACATATACAATTATATATGTTTTTTTAATTTGTGTACATATTAAGATTTTTAACTTAATAAAATAGATGATATAATTTTTATCTATATCATCTACTTGTCTTTTAATAATTTATTTAAATTCGCTCTATTTTGAACTCATTATTTTCTATAAACACTTTACACTTCCCTCCTTTTGAAAGCCCTCCAAATAGCAATTCATCCACTAATAATGGCTTTACCTCAGAATTTATTACTCTTAATATTTCTCTCGCTCCAAACTCTTTAGATAATCCTCTTTCACTTATAAACTTAATACATTCACTACTAAATTCTAAATTTACGTTTTTACTAAGAAGTTTTTCACTAAACTTCTTTAGTTCTTTTTCTGCTATTTCCGTAGCTATTTCTTTGTTTATTTGGTTAAACACAACTATTTTATCTAACCTATTTCTAAATTCTGGAGTAAATATTCTCTTAACTTCATCATTTATAGCTTCCATTTTTATAGAGTCTCTTCCAAAACCAACAAGATTTTTACCTATATCTCTTGCGCCAGCATTAGAAGTCATAATTATTATTACGTTTCTAAAATCAACCTTTCTTCCTCTATTATCTGTAAGTGTTGCATAGTCCATCACTTGTAATAATACACTTAAGATATCTACATGCGCCTTTTCTATTTCATCTAATAGTAGAACACAGTTTGGTTTTTTTCTTATAGTGTCTGTTAATAATCCGCCTTCTTCATAACCTACATAACCTGGTGGAGACCCTATAAGCTTTGAAGCAGCATGTTTCTCTCCATACTCACTCATATCAAATCTAACCAAATCGATTCCTAATGTCTTTGCTAGTATTTTTGCTATTTCTGTCTTTCCTACTCCAGTTGGCCCAACAAAAAGCATTGATGCAATTGTCTTATTATCATCATTAAGCCCTGCTCTAGACATCTTTATGCATCTTGTTACTTCTTCTATAGCAGTATTTTGTCCAAAAATATTTTTCTTAAGTTCACCTTCTAAGGCTTTAAGAGAATTTATCTCTGTATTTTCAATAGTTTGTTTTGGTATAAGACAAATCTTTGATATTATTTCTTCAATTATATTTTTATCTACAATTCCATCTTTATAATATTCCTTATTTATATCAACATAAGCTCCTGACTCATCTATAATATCTATCGCCTTATCTGGTAAAAACCTATCACTTATATACTTTGAACTTAAATTTACAGCCAGTTCTAGTGCTTCTTTTGTGTATCTTACATTATGATAATTTTCAAAATTTTCTTTAATTCCTTCTAATATTTTTATGCTTTCTTCTATACTAGTTTCTTTAACCTCAACAATTTGAAATCTTCTTATTAAAGCCTTATCTTTTTCAAAATATTTCTTATACTCATCAAATGTAGTTGCTCCTATAAACCTTATTTTACCCTCTAATAAATATCCTTTTATTAAACTACCACCATCTAATGAGCCTCCATTTAAGGCACCTGCTCCTACTATATTATGGATCTCATCTATATAAACTATAGGATTTTCATAGCTTTTTATTTCATCTAATATTTGTTTTATTCTTTCTTCAAAGTCTCCTCTATATTTTGTACCCGCAAGTATTGATCCAATATCTAAGGAAAATATTTGTGAGTTTTTAAGCTTATCTGGTACATTTCCTTCTTTTATAAGCTTTGCAAGCCCTAAAGTTATTGCTGTTTTTCCAACACCCGGCTCTCCTACATGAACTGGATTATTTTTAGTTCTTCTACAAAGAATTTGGATAGTTCTATCTATTATATCCTTTCTTCCTACTAAAGGATCATTTTCCTCGTTAGATAAAGTGTCTGTTAAATTAATACAATAACTACTTAATATACTCTTTTTGGAGCTATTTCTATTATTAATCCCCATCATATTTATAGAGTTTCTAGTTGCATTATCTTCTCTAGATTTGTTATGAGAAAGTTGAAATAGCAAATCTGATCTATTTATATCTTGCTTCTTTAAAAAATATGCTGCATAACTGTCTTTAAGAGCATAAATTGCTGCTATTATATGTTCTAGTTCAACTATATTTCTCTCACTAAATGCAGCTTGTTGTGTTGCTAATATAAATATATTTCCTATTCCATAGCTTTCTTCTGGATCTTTATCCTGTGATTTTTCTACATACTCATTTATATAGCTTATTAAGTCATTTTTCAGCTCTTCTATGTTACAATTTAATTTACTAAGTATTTCTTTAAAATTTTCTTCTTCTAATGCACTTAGCAATAAATGTTCCGGTGTTACATATTCATCTTTATTTTCTTTTGCCATTTTATATGCTCTAAGTAAAATATCCTTAACAACTTTACTAATATCCATTTTAATCCTCCTCTACTGTAAGCTTAAAGGGAAATTCTTCTTCCTTTGCAATAGCCATAGCTTTACTTGCTTTAGATATAGCTATATCATATGGATATATTCCCGCTGTTCCCTTACCATTTTTATGAACTTCTATCATTATTTTGTTAGCTTCCTCTATACTTTTATTAAATATATCACTTAAAATAGCAACAACAAACTCCATAGTTGTAAAATCATCATTATGCATTATAACTCTAAACCTTTTAGGTACTTTTATATCTACAAGTTCTTTTTCTATTACATTAACATTAGTTTCCAAATTAATTCCTCCATAATTGTAATTTTTTATATAAATCTTATTTAAAATTATAGAATTTTTGATATCCTATATAAATCATACTAAAATATAATTATATATATTATATTATTTAAAGTCATAAAATATCAATCATAATAAACCAACTGATTAAACCTATTTAAAATACTTTTGAGCATTTATCTATTTTCTATGTACCTAATATATGCTAAATCATATATTATAATGAGGTGATAAAAATTGGAAGATCAAATTTTAAATTTAGTAAATATAACATCTCATGCTAAAAACAATACAGATATTACATTACAAGAAACAAACGAAATCCTTAAACAACTACCTAAAATATTAAATCAAATGAAAAGTGTTATTTTAAATACTAGTCATAACCTTGCTGTTTTACAAACAGAAGTCCAATTTATAAAAACTGAACAAGATAAGTTTAAAACTGATATTACTCAAGTGCTAAATATTTTATCAGATAAATATACATCCATAGATAAGGTTCGAGAAGATTTATCTGTGTTAGATCAAGTTTTAGGAAAAAGAATGACTGAGCTAGAGGATGAACTAGTATTAACTCAACAAATGTCGACCAAAAGTTTGAATGAAGTTCTTAAATTCAAAGAACATTGGAAAATCTAGTAGGACTGTACTTCTAATACAGCCCTACTAGATTTATCTTTTACTTTTTAAATAAACTACGTGTAAATTAAAAGGATAAATACAATGATAGCATTTATCCCTTAAAATTTATTTAACTTCCATAGTTCCTGTTACTTTTGATTTTTCATCCATATGGAATGTATTTTTTGCATCTTCATTTTTGAAATAAACATTCCCATCTATTATTGCATCTTGTAATATCACTCCATTTACTTCTACATATACATCCCCTTTAACTGTTCCACCTTCAATTTTTGCATTTTCATCTTTTATTGTAAGCTTTGGTGTAGTTAATGTATATGCCGCTGCTTTAGCATTGTTTTCACCCTTTTTATATAATGCTAAAACTCGAGGTGTTACCACCATTTTACTCGGATCATTTTTGTCAGCTTTTTTAAAGCCAGTATTAAGTACTACTTCTTTAGTAGTGTTAACATCATTTTCTAAAATTACAATCCAGCTTCCTTCAACTGCTTTAAATAGATTTCCTTCGTCTGTTACTCTTGATGGAGATGTCACAGCATCTGTTACTGGTGGTGTATTTTGATTTGTAGTACCATTTTCGGTTTTTTTATTACAACCAACGGATATTAGTGCTACCATTACTAAAGGAATTATTAATGATTTAGATTTCATATCAATGTCCTCCTTAAATTTTTCATTAATAATTTTCCCTTATTTATATTAAATTATTTATACTTAATTTATTTAATAATTAAAAACTTAATCCTGTAAGCAAATAGAACAATAATAAAATACTTATTATTGCACAAATATTAGTAGCTGCTTTTGATTTTCTTTTTTTAACATTTTCATCATTTTTATCTTCTGTTACATAACTAAATAAACTTTCAAATTTTTGTTTAAAATTACTCATAATACCAACTCCTAAAATTTGTGCAAAAAGGATAGCTTTAATACTATCCTTTTTGCTTTTCATTCTATTTTAATATTATTATTTATAGGGCACTTTATCCTTCTTAAGCAATTTCTGCTTGTTCCATTTCTAAGTTCTTCTTATCAGCATAAGCAACGAATGGTAAGTAAATTAATACAGAAACTACGATATTTAATAATGCTACTGCACCACCTTGCCATTGACCAGTTGCTAAGATTGCGGATATTACTGGTGGACAAGTCCACGGAACTATTACTGATGCTGGTGCAACAAAATGTATTGCACTTAATCCATAAGCTATTAAAGCTGATGCTATTGGAGCTAATATAAATGGTATAATATATATTGGATTTAACACTATTGGTAATCCAAATATAACTGGTTCATTAATGTTAAAGAATGCTGGACCTGATGCAATGTTTCTTATTGATTTATTAATAGCACTCTTTGACTTAATTATCATAGCTATCATTAAAGCAGCTGTTAATCCAGATCCACCAAGGTTAACATATGAATCTAGGAATTGGCTGTTTATAATGTTAATTCCTTCAGTATTTCCTGCTGCTATAGCTGCCATGTTTTCAGCTGTTAATGCAAGGAATATTGAACTTATAATTGGTGCTAATATATTTGATCCATGTAATCCAAAGAACCATAAAATTTGTTGTATTAATATTAATAGTAATAATACTGGTAAAGAGTTTGCAAGTCCCATTAATGGTTTTTGTATTAATGTATAAACTTGTAAGTAAACTTCTTGGTATCCAAAAGCTTCTAATATAGCAAATACTATACCTACTAAAGTTAAAGTAATCATTGTTGGTAATAAAGCTGAGAATGATCTTGATACTGCTGGTGGTACTCCATCAGGTAACTTAATAACTAACTTCTTATTTTTAGCTAACTTAGCAAAAATTGTACCTGTAATTAAAGTTGTTATTAATATAGTAATTAATCCTGAAGGTCCAAGCCATTTTGTGAATAAACCAGGTTCCCATCCAAGTGTTCCAGCATCAAATCCTCCCCAAGTAACTGGAGCTTTGTAAGCAAACATATTTGTTAAAATTAAGCATGATGCTAATGTAACTAATCCAGTTGCAAATCCATCAACATCATATGACTTACCTAAAGCATATCCTATTGATATTGCAGCGAATAATCCCATAAGGAACATTGATCCCCCATATACATTTAGCGCAATTACATCTAACCAATGCAAAGGTTGCCCTACAGCAAATAAATCCTTAACTGATTGAATTGGAAAGTTGTGAATTAAAAGACCGAAAGAACCAATAATCATAAGTGGCATTATTGTAGCAAAACCATCACGTATAGCTACTAAGTGTCTTTGAGCACCTATTTTAGATGCTATAGGAACAATATAACGTTCCATCCAATTCATGAATTTTTCCATTTAAATTCCCCCTTAAAATTTTTTGTTTATTTTTACTGATTTTCTCTAGAATGTTTTTTATTGATAATTTCGCTATAAAGAGTAAACCAGTTAATAGCACTTCTTAAAATCCTTTACATTAAAACTTTGTTTATTTTTGTTTTTTCTCTTGCTTATATATAAAGCAATTTGCGTGCCAACTTTTTTCAAAACATTTTTTCTTAAACCCATTGATATATCTAGCTTTCATCAACTGTTTTTTTACACACTTATTTTTTTATTTCTGTGTAATTGCATTACACAAACTATCTAAAAATTTATTTGTGTAATAATATGTTAATATTTCAAACTTTGATAACTTATATACTATAAATAATTTATCCATAGATTTTAAAAATATAATCCCATATAGAGTAAAAAAAATTCTGGCAAAAACCAGAATTTTTTTAACCACTAGATTAAATAATATCTATTTTTCTAATTTAAATGAAAATTTACTCCAAGGTTTTATATAATCTAATAAAAATATTTCATCTTCAACTATCTTAGCAACTACATTTGTCTTTCCAGTATTTTTCATATCCTTTAAAGCTACTTGTAGCTCTCCTGCATATCTAGTGTATAACTCCGTATCAATTAAAATATCCCCTCTTTTTATATTTGCCAAATTATATGGTGGGAAGCTTTCCCCTTTATATTTAACTCTACTTTGAGTACTTCTTGCCATGTATTCTGAAGAATCTCCTCTATTAAAATGAAACTCTTCTAAAACTATTTTTTTATCTAAATCCCTTATTTCATCTACTAATTCAATAGTAAACTCTAACATTTCCTTGTTTAACTCACTTAAAGCTTTAAGTTCATCTTCTGATGCAAAAGCATTTGCTATTATAACATCATCAATTAAATCTGTTGCAAATAAGTGCTTCGCTTGTGCATCTATCGGCAAATCTCTATGCATTTCTAAAGTGCATAGCCCCTCTGATACTGGCCAAGGCCCATATTCTGCAGAAGATGAATTAACAAAGGCTGCTGTTCTTATTCCTAACTCTTTAAATTGCTTACTTGAATTTATAAAATTTTCATAAGATAGGCCTGTATAAATATGAGGATAAAAGTTATGACATCCATAAAGGTTATTTAAATTAGCCTTATATGAAAGTATATTATCTACATATTTTGTCCCATTACTAATGTTTAACTCTATTTTCAACCCGTACTCGTTAAATGTCATAACTGACTCTTCATATCCACTAAACCCCATATCAAGCCTTATACCTGAAAGCCCCATATCTTTGAATACTTTTAAATCAAATATAGATGCCTTTAACTTATTAAATACAGTTGGATCTATATCTGCTATAACCTCCATATCATTTTCATTAGCTACATTTAATATATCCTTAAATTCAGCTAAAATACCGTCAATATCTTTATCACTTGCAGATATTAAACATGTAAATATTCTTTTAAACCCATACTTAGCAGCAAGCCTTATATAATCTTTTATTTTATCAATTGAAGTATTATTAGGATATATTGATATCCCAAGCTTATTCATTCTTATATTCCACCTTATTTAATTTTTCATGAAGATCTATAATTTCTTCTGCTAAATCCTTTACAACCATTGATGTCATTAAATGATCTTGTGCATGAACTAATAATAATGATACTTCACATCTATTTCCTGATGCTTCTCCTTGAATTAAGCTAGTTTGCGTTGCATGGGCATCACCTAAAGTCTCTTTTGATTTTTCTATTAATTCTCTTGCTTCATCAATTTGTCCACTTTTAGCTAATTGCATGGCTTCCATTGCATAGCTTCTAGCTTCCCCACTAAAGATAATTAGATCCATTATAATTTTTTCCATTGGTTACACCCCTTTTACGATTATTGCTACTTATTGCTTATTAAAAGCGCTTGTTTTAAAACCTTTTCCCCATTCATTGTTCCATAGTCCACTGTGTTAATTACTTCCACTGGAACCCCCATTGGCTCGAATTTAGCTTTCATTTTACTTAATAAAAATCTAACTTGTGGCCCTAATAATAATACATCTATTTCATTTTCATGTTTCTTTAATTCTGCCTCTCCAACAGCATTTATTGTACAATCAATTCCTTGAGCCTTAGCTACTGCTTGCATCTTACTAACTAATAATGATGTTGACATTCCTGCTGAACAAACAAGTAATATTCTTTTCATTTAAATTCCCTCCTCATATATAATTCCTTACACTATATCTAATAGCAATTTTAATGCCAAATTGAATTTCATAAAAATTCTAATTACTATTAACTTGAAGGTCCCTTTTTTAGGGACTTTCAAGTTACATTAAAAGAAACTTTAGTGTGTAACACTTAATTACACACTTTTAGATCATATTATATATTGAATCTTATTTTACACAGAGGTCTTATTATTAACTACCATCTTAACAATATGGGCTAACTCATTTTCACCTATATTTACATTATAATTTTCTTCTAAAAGTTTTAAGCATTGTTTTATAAGTATAAACTCTCTATTATTAGAATGTCTAAATTCATTTAACATAACAAATGGAGTTTCTTTACCACCTTTATTTAACTTATCTATTAGAAAACATATATGAATAAGAATACCAATCTTTACTTCATGAATTAACCTAATATTTAAATGCTCTTCAATATGAATTAAAGTTTTTCTTATATCTCTTATTAATTTATATGAATCTATATTTTCTATTTGTTTTTCCATGCTTTCCACTATCTTATGATACTCTTCTTCTTGTAATATAAGTTTTTCTAAATCGTTAATCCCTTCACCTGAAAGTATATCTGCTGCAGATATAAATGGAATATTAGGAACATGAGTATTCATCACTCCAACCATTGCAATAATATTATATTTTTGTTCTAAAGATTCTATATTACTGTAAAAATCATCTTTATCTAATATGTTAAGTGCATGAATCTTAATATTTGTTTTACTATTCATATTATTTTCTATTATTTCTTTTAATCTTTGTGCTGATCCATCTCCAGTAAAGCAGGATGTTATTATAATGCTTTCCTTTTGGTCTATTTTAGATGCAGCTCCTTGAATTCCATATCTCTTAATTTCTAAGCATGATTCATATATTTCTTTTAAACCTCTTCCATTTAAAGCTTTTCTACCAGCTTCAATAACTAATAAAGTAGTAACCATATCAATAGTTTTTACATTGATATCAGTTTCATCCTTTATCATATCTGCAAAATTAGTCAAAGATCCCATATCTACTAATAAAAAGATACCTTTTCCAGTATGAATTTCCTTTATTTTTTCCATAGCTAATTTATACATATCTTCTGCTTTCATACTTAATGGCATATCCAAAGCCTTAACATATTCTTCTCCAATTAGAGAGTTTGCAACTTCTACCATAGATGAAGCTGTAGAATGACCATGCATTATTACTAAAACAGCCACTCTTACATCCTTTGCTTTATCTTTTTCATAAGGATTTGTGGCTAAGAACATAGTTATATAACCGATTTCGTCTAAGGGAACTTCTATTACAAACTTTTTATCTATTATACTAGCTACTTCCATTGCTACTATAAATTCTCTAGCATACTCGCCTCTAATAAAGTTTAGTTTAGGATGAAATATCTTAACACCTTTCCTTATTCGCTCTAGGCTACCTTGAATATGAAGGGCTAACCCAAAATAAACTTTTTCATCGTAATCCCTATTTAATTTTTTTGATGCATATAAAAGAATTTCTTCAACTAAATTAACTATTTCAACATCAACAACTTTTGATATTTCTTCTTTTCTAAATCTTTCTGGCAAATCTCGTATATATTTTCTGAAATATTTTTCTATATCTATATTTAATATTTCATCTATTTCTTTTTCTTCTATTCCATCTTTTCTTAACTCTTCTATTTTTTGCTCTATTCTATCATAAAACATAGTTCCATCTTTAAATTCTTCTAAACCTGTTTTATCTTCAATTAAAGCAATTTTATCTTTATATGAAAACTTAAGCACATCTCCCATATTACTTAATATCTCATCAACTTCATCCCTATATTCCTGTAACTTCATAAGTCCCACTTTCACTCGTTGATGCAAATCTTCTTGATCTACCAATATATAATCTTTATTTTTTGCTTTATATTTCAAAAAGGCTCTTGCACATGAAAGTTGAATATCACTTTTTAACTGCCCTATATTATTAGGACAATCATATAATAAAAATGATATTAAAGCACTTTTATTGAAATAAATACTTTTTGATACTCTTTGCGATTCAATTTCTATAAATTCCCTTAATAAGTAATATCTTTCCTTTATATTTTTTTCTTTTAAGGATGGTAACGTTATAACCATTGGTATTCTTCTACTAAAGGTTTTAAGTAAAAATGATTGAGGATCCTCAGTTGTAGCTGCAATGATTTGTGCTTCTACATGAACTAATTTTTCTGTATCACCTAAAACTCTAAAATAACCTTTATCAATATATGTAAATAACATTTCTTGACCTTGTGGAGATAATCTATGAATTTCATCTAAAAATAATATTCCCCCATTTGCTTTCTTTAGTAAACCATCTCTATCAGAATCTGCACCTGTATAAGCACCTTTCTTAACACCAAATATTTGTGCTATAACTAGTTGTGGATTATCTGCATAATCAGCACAGTTAAATCTTACAAAAGGTGCTTCATCATTTATAACTTTAGACTCAATTGCAAAATTATACATAGCTTCTGCAAACATAGATTTACCAACACCAGTTTCCCCTAAAATTAAAGTGTGTAATCCTCTTGGGGGATATAAAATTGCTGCCTTGGCTTGTTGAATCGGAATCTGCAAACTTAATTTTGCACCAACTAATGTGTCTAGACTATTTCTTTTTTTCTCTTTTACGACTTTCTTATTTTCTTTTGATTTAGATACTTCAGTTCTTACTATAGAACTATATTTTACTGGATGGCCATCTATTTTATCAACTACACCATCTTTATAAAGCTGATTTAAATATCTGCTTACATTAGCCCTATCTAAGTTCATAAAAGCACTAAGCTCGCTTGCTGTTATTCCTTTTTTACTTTTCATTTCTAACCGCTTTAAAGCATCATAAACTTCATTTATCTTACTCATATTTTTTAATATCACCCCAATGTAAACATTTATTTGCTATTAATTTTAACATACATTTATTTTTTTTTACATTAGTAAAATTTTTTAATTCAAAATAAAAACCCTTCTAAAATTTTAGAGGGTTTTTTTCTAATATTTATAATTTAGTTTAAATTGCTTTTATTCTTATGGTAATTATATATATAAAATGGCACTCCTAATAACATAAGTATAAATCCCCACATTACAATTTCTGCTCCTGAACCATATATTGTCCATAATGTATATATAAATGCTAGTAATGGAATTATTCCTTTTTTAATGAAAATTTGTAAATTAAACTCACTTGACTCTCTAAACATAATCATCATTTCTGCTGCTGCAGTTAATAAATATATTGGCAAAAATGCTAGCGTTGCTAATATAGTTATAAATGTAAATGCTGAAACCATACTTTTTTGGTAATTCATTATTAAAAGTATATTAACTAATATGGATCCAATTATTAAAGCATTAGCTGGAGTTGAATATTTAGGATGTAATTTCCCAAAACATTTAGGAAATACACCATCTTCTCCTGCTGCATAAGCAACTCGTGCAGTTGATAATAACCACCCAATAGTTGTTCCTAAAATACATATAACTACTGAAATTGCTAATGGCTTTCCAATTGATGTTCCTAAAATTTTAGTTAATATATCAGTAAGCGGTGCAGAACTTGAAGCTAATTCTTTGTTAGACATTACCCCCATACTAGCAACACTTATTAATATGTATATTACTGCTGATATTAGCATTCCATAAATAGTGCTTTTCTTAACATTTTTTTCTGGATTACTAATTTCTCCTGCAGTTACTGTGGCACTTTCTAAACCTACAAATGCCCATAAAGTTGATGTTGCCGCAAGAGGTATTGAATTTACTCCCTTTCCTTCTGGCATTAAAGGCAATAAATTGGAACTATCAAAATTTAAAAATGCTATGACTATAAACAATGCGAAAAATACAATTTTAAATACAGTTACAAATGATTGAACCTTTCCAGCTTTTTTTACTCCAACAATGTTTATAAATGTAAATATCCATAAGATAGAACTTGTATAAATTATTGATATTAGTGGATTATTTAGTGCTGGAATTATAGCTGCACTATAACTTGCCAATGCTACTATTATAGCTGCATTTCCTATCCATGAACCATTCCAATAAAGCCAAGCGCTTAAAAATCCTGCAAATTCTCCAAAAGCTTCTTTTGTGTATTGATAAGCTCCTCCAGTAGATGGATACTTTGAACCTAAATTAGCAAAGGATATAGCTATTAAAATAGATCCTATAGTTGTTATTACCCATGCAATAATAGTTGCCATTGGACCTGATAATTCTGCTAATGTAGCAGGTAACATAAAAACTCCTGAGCCTATCATATTTCCACAAACAAGCATTGTAGCCATAAATAAAGTGATTTCTTTTTTCATATGTTTCTTTTCCATTTTTTTCTCCTAAAAAAAGTAAGCTCAAAGATTATTCTTTGAGCTTATATTTATTGCAAACTTTAGACAATAATAAAGATAGCTCTCCACAAAAATATTGTGGCAGTTTTGTATATATTTTATACAATCCCAGTATATAACCTTTAAGCTAAGCTATATACTTCGGCAATAACCCCTTTCATATTAAATCATAGTGCTTACCTCATTAATATTACTTTTAGCTATTGCAGCCTCTACCAATAAAATATTAAATTTCCTTCTTAATTCTATCAAAATTTATATATATGTCAAGGAAATATCAAATATTTATACATTTGCCTTAAACTTTCTAAGCCTTAAGGCATTTAATAATACTGATATTGAGCTTAAACTCATTGCTCCTGCTGCTATCATAGGATTTAATAATGGTCCACCAAACACATGAAGAATTCCCATTGCTACTGGTATTCCTAGTACATTATAAGCAAATGCCCAAAATAAATTTTGCTTTATATTATTAATAGTTGCTTTACTTAATTGAATAGCTTTTATAACATCTATTAAATCACTCTTCATTAAAACTATATCTGCTGACTCTATTGCCACATCTGTACCTGATCCTATTGCAATTCCTACATCTGCTTGAACTAATGCTGGGGCATCATTTATACCATCTCCCACCATAGCGACCTTCTTATTTTCGCCTTGTAACTTTTTAACTTCATTTGCTTTATCTTCTGGTAGTACTTCTGCTAAAACTATATCTATTCCAACTTCTTTTGCAATTGCTTTAGCTGTTTTTTCATTATCACCAGTAATCATAGCCACTTTTATTCCCATACTATGAATTGCTTTTATTGCCTTTTTACTATTTTCTTTCACAGTATCAGCTACTGCTACAATTCCTTGGATTTTATTTTCTACTGCTAAGAACATAGGTGTTTTACCTTCTTCTGCTAACTTATTTGATTTCTCTTCTAAATCTTCTAAGTTTATTCCCCTATCCTTCATTAACTTTTTATTTCCTAAAAGAATATTTTCATTTTCTATTTTAACTTCTATTCCATGTCCTGGTATTGCCTTAAAACCATTTATTCCTTTTAGTTTGAGACCTTTATCTTCAGCTTCTTTAACTATTGCCTCACCTAATGGATGCTCTGATCCTTTTTCAGCACTAGCTGCTAAAATTAAAATTTCTTTTTCACTTATATCCTTTGTTATTATATTAGTTACTTTAGGCTTTCCTTCTGTTATAGTTCCTGTCTTATCAAATACAATAGTCTCAACTTTATATGCAGTTTCTAACGCTTCTCCACCTTTTATAAGAACTCCATTTTCAGCTCCCTTGCCTGTTCCTACCATTATTGCAGTAGGTGTTGCTAATCCAAGTGCACATGGACAAGCAATAACTAATACTGATATGAATATAGTTAGTGAAAATACTGCTGACTCTCCTGATATATACCATCCTAATGCAGCTATAATGGCTAATATAATTACAGTTGGTACAAAATATGCTGATATTACGTCTGCAAGTTTTGCAATTGGCGCTTTTGTTCCTTGAGCATCTTCAACTAATTTAATTATTTGTGCAAGAGCAGTATCATCCCCTACCTTAGTAGCCTTATATTTAATAAATCCTGTTTTATTTATACTTGCTCCAATAACTTTGCTTCCTATACTCTTTTCCACCGGAATACTTTCACCTGTAAGCATAGACTCATCTATTGATGTATTTCCTTCTATAACCTCTCCATCAACAGGTAACTTTTCACCTGGTTTTACTAATACAACGTCTCCTACTATTACTTCTTCAATAGGAACAGTAATTTCATTACCACTTCTAATAATGTTTGCAGTTTTAGGCGCTAATCCCATAAGTTTCTTAATTGCCTCAGATGTTTTTCCTTTTGATACAGCTTCTAAATATTTTCCTAAAGTTATTAATGCAAGTATTACTGCTGCTGATTCAAAATATAAATGCATTGCATAATCATGATCACCTAGATTTATTTTATATATAGCAAATAATCCATAAATCACTGCTGCTGAGGTTCCTATTGATATTAATGAATCCATGTTAGGACTCAGTTTAAATAAGTTTTTAAATCCTATTAAATAGAATTTATATCCTACTATCATAACTGGTATAGTTAATAATAATTGCGTTATTGCAAAATTTAAAGGATTCATCATAGGATCTATAATTTTCGGCAAATGCATTCCTACCATGTGTCCCATTGATATTATTAGTAATGGAACTGTAAATACTAAGGATAATACAAATCTATACCAGAGCTTTTTATAATCTGGAATTTTATTTGAGGAACTCTCCTTTTTCTCTTCTATAATTAATTTATATCCCGCTTTTTCTACTATGCTTTTTATATCTTTGATAGATATTTTATTTTCATCAAAGCTTATATTAAGCTTTTCAGTAGCAAAATTCACAGATGAACCTAATACACCATCAGCTTTTTTAGTAACTCTTTCCACTCTATTTGCACAAGCTGAACAAGTCATTCCCTCCACTTTAAAACTATAGCTCTTAGTCTTCTTTTCTACACTATATCCAGCTTTTTCAACTGCTTTCTCAATGTCCGAGCTATTTAACTTTTCATTGTCATATTTAATACTTAAAGTTTCTGTAGCGAAATTCACACTTGCACTATCTACTCCTTCAAGCTTGTTCATTACTCTTTCGACTCTGCTTGCACAAGCAGTACATGTCATACCTGATATTTTAACTTTTTCTTCTTTCATATTAAACCCTCCTTTTTACCCCTCCCCAGGGGTGTGGTATAGCTTTATTATACTCTTTTCATTTATAATGTCAATAATAATTCTCAATATAAATAAAATAGACATATGTATACATTGTACACATATGTCTATTATTTAACTTCCCGCACTCTCATATACGCTAATACCTTTTAGCCATATTTTATATGATACTATTATAGATATTAAACTTACTAAAAACGGTAAAAGTACACCACTTAACATATTCCCTTTCCCAATGAAATATGCTCCCGGATAATAACCTGTAAATGCAAATGGAATAAGAAATGTTAATATAAATTTTATAGCAGCCGGATAAATACTTATAGGATATTTAGCAAATGTACTTATCTGATATGTCATAAACATATATGACTGTGAGAATTTTACCCAAAATGCTATTGATGCTGTTGCAAGCTTTATAGATGTATATATTAATGTTGCACATATAACTACAAAAATAAACTCTACTATCTTAATAGGTGAATAGATAATATTTAAATTTAATGATGCTGTTATTAATAAAATTAAACCAATTATAACTTCTCCAAATCCATCTGGTTGAAAACTTTCAGATATAACTTGAAATAATGGATTTATAGGTCTTAATAAATATTTATCAAATTCACCTTTAACTATAGTTTTCCAACTAAATATCCATAGATAATCAGTAAAAATATGATCTATACCTCTTGGTATTTGAGCAAATCCATATATAAATAATATTTCATAAAAGCTCCATCCATCTAATGTAGGTATAACGTTAAAAATTAACTTTATAAATATAACTCCAGCAAATTGAACAAATATAAATCCTATAAGCCCTAATATAAAATCAAGTCGATATTCCATTAAAGTTTTTATATATTGTTTAAGAAATTTTACATATAATTTTATATATCTATTCATTTTACCCTCCTAATATAGTTAATTCTTTTATTAAAGCTTTCCACATTAATCTAGCTATAATCATAAGTATTAAAACCCATAAAAATTGAATAGACATAGCTTTAATAATTTCAATATTAGTTAACTTTCCTATATATATCATACTAGGAGTATATATCATAGAACTAAAAGGAAGAAAATTAAATACACCTTGTATCCAATTAGGAAAAAATACTATAGGTATTAATGAACCCGATAATAATTGTGATATAGCATTCATAATTTGAGCTAATCCCCACATATTTGTTACTTTAAAAGATAATAATCCAAAAATATAGCTATAATAAAAATTAATCATAAACCCATTAATAATACTTATAAAATATAAAACTATATTTATAATTGAAAAACTACCTCCATAAGCTATTTGTAATATAGTTACTATTATAAAGCCTATTAAAAATACAACTATGAAGCTATACATTAGATTTCCTAGGGATTCAAAAAACATTCTTTTTTTATAATTTATGGGTCTAATTAAATTTATGGCTATAGACCCATCTTTAACTTCCCTACTTATTGAATGACTTATATCTGAACTAGTTACTACAGTTGTTATAAATGATATAAGCACATATATTATCATTTCATTTAAACTAAATCCTTTTATAATTAAAGTTTCTGAATTCCTATATATTGCTTTCCACAAATAATATGTAACAAACAACATAATAAGCTCACCTAAGAAAAATATAATTGCATTTGCTCTATAAGATAAATTTTTTTGAAATGTATTTTTTGTAAAGGTTAAATATGATTTTATGTCAAAAATAGACTTCAATATTTACACCTCTTTTCTATATATCTTTTTTATTATATCTTCAATGCTTGTCTCAACAATAGAAAAGTCCAATACATTAAATTTATTTATAATTTTAGAAATTATTTCTGCTTGAGTGATAACGTTTCTATTGAATCTTATTATAATTTTGTTATCTTGAGATTCCATATTTAAATTATCGTCACTTATATTTAATTCATTATTAATATTAAACTCATTATAACCATTCAAATTCTTCACTTGAACTTCAATAGTTGTTATATATCCATAATTATCTTTTATTTCTTTTAAACTACCATCGTATATCTTGATGCCATTATCTATTATTATAATTCTATTACATAATTCTTCTATATCATTTAAATCATGAGTTGTTAATATAATTGTAGTTTCGTATTTTTTATTTATTTCTTTTATTGCACTTCTAACCTTTTCCTTAACAACTACATCTAGTCCTATAGTAGGCTCATCTAAATATATTATTTTAGGGTTATGTAATAATGCTGCAGCTAAATCTGCTCTCATTCTTTGTCCAAGAGACAATGTTCTAACAGGACTCAGTATGAAGTCATTTATATCTAAAACCTCACTCAAAAATTCCATTCTTTCCATATAATCGTTATCATTTACTTCATATATATCCTTTAGTAGAGAAAACGTTTCCGAAAGTGGTAGATCCCACCATAATTGAGTTCTTTGTCCAAACACAACACCTATATTCTTTGCGTTCTTTTCTCTATCTTCATATGGAATCAATCCATTTATGGAAATGTTTCCAGAAGTAGGCGTCAAAATTCCTGTCATCATTTTTATAGTAGTCGACTTTCCTGCGCCATTTGCACCTATATATCCTACAATTTCTCCATCATTTATTTCAAAACTAATATTATCAACTGCTTTCTTGATTACATATTCTCTTGAAAAAAAAGATTTGATTGCTCCTTTAAATCCAGGATACTTCTTGTTACTTCTAAATTCCTTAGTTAAACCTTCGACTTTTATCATATTTTCACCAACTTTCAAACCACAATTAAATATTTCCAATTAATTCTACAGTCCACTAACTATATAGTCAATAAAATATACTTTTAAAATACTTTTATTTAAAATATTTGTATTTTAATACAATATATAGTCAATTAAATTGTTTTATTTTATAAAATTTACTATTAAAATTTAATTTTTATAACTAAAAAGCCACCTAAAATTAGGTGACTTTGAATTTATTATTTAACAGAATCTAAGACATCTTTTACAGCTTTTACATAAGTTCCAACTTTAATTGATACTCCTGACACTGCATCAGTATTTCCTTCATCATTAGTTAACTTAACCTTTGAAAGATCGAAGTTATTTTCAATCATGAACTTTTCTAATAATTCCATTTGTTCATGCCATTTCTTTGCTTCGCCTTCCTTTATTACATATTTTCCTTCTTCTGAAGCTTTTCTCTTCATTGTTCCATCTTCTTGCTTAACATCAATATTTACTCCTACTGGTTTTCCATGATTAAATACAACTTTTGTAACCACAATATCCTTTTTCTTTCCAGTTGAATCATAAGGTGTCTCTGCAATTTTAGCTCCAGTATATCCTGTTTCTAGTTCTTTTCCTGACTTAACTGAATCTACAACTTCTTTAATAGCATTTAAGTATGAACCAACTTTAATTGATACTCCTGATACTGCATCAGTATTTCCTTGATCATTAGTTAGTTTAACTTTAGATGTATCTACTTTGTTTTCATTAAGGAAGGCTTCTAACAACTCCATTTGTTCTCCCCAGTTCTTAGCTTCACCTTTCTTCATTACATATTTTCCTTCTTTAGCTGCTGCCTTTTTCATTGATCCATCTTCTTGACGAACATCAACTAAAACCTTTACAGCCTCCCCATCTTTAAACTCCACTTCTGTCACTATAACGTCACCTTTTTTACCAGTTGAATCGTATAAAGTTTCATAAGTTTTAGTTCCAGTAAACTTTTCACTTTTCTCTGTTGATGTAGCATTTTTACTATTTGAATTAGAAGCTTCTTTACTCCCACATCCAACTAGTAATGCTGTTGATAATAGACATACAGCTATAATTTTTTTTGATATCATAAAATCTCTCCCCCTAAAATGAACTTTACAAGACAATTTTATAATGACTTTGTATTTTTTTCAACAATATTGTTAAATTATTATCTTATATATATCTCAATTTCATTTATTTATATAATATAAATTATTAATTTATTTATATTATAGGTTATTAAAAGTATTAATATTAAAAATATTAATACTTTATTATTAAATAACTATATTTCACCAATTATAATTGTATATTCTATAAAATAACATATTACATTCTTACCCCATTGTAAACGTATGTATAAATTTAATAATCATCTTTTTTCAACGCTTATTTCTCTATTTTTCAATAAATATATATTAGTTTTATACTTATATCTTTACAAAAATTACTTTAATTTATTATTATAAAAAACCTCTATATCATTTCTAATTGCATATATAGTAGCTTGTACTCTATCTTCAACTTCTATTTTTTTAAATATACTTGTAATATAATTTTTAACTGTTTTCTCTGATAAGAATAGCTTTTCAGCAATTTCCTTATTCTTTAACCCCTGTGATACCTCATATAATATGCTTAACTCTCTATTAGTCAATAATTCTAAAGCTTCCACTTCTTTATGGTTATCTCTTATATTACTTTTAATATCTAAAAATATAGCTTTAATCAGAGATTTATCAATATATTTTTCTCCTAAATACACACTTCTTATTGCAGTTACAATTTCACTTCCAGCTGACTCCTTTAATATATATGCATCTGCTCCTACGTCTATTGCTTTCATTATAGTTTTTTTATCATTTTCAACTGTTAGCATAACAACTTTTATATCTTTATAATGTTCTTTTAGAGTTTTTAATGTATCTAACCCATTCTTTATTGGCATATTTATATCTAATAATATTACATCAGGCTGTTTATCATCTACTGCTAATAGTAATTCTTCTCCGTTTCTATATTGTCCTAATATTATTAAATCATCTTCAAAGCTTATTATTCTAGTCAATCCTTCTCTAATTAAATCATGATCATCAACTATTATAACCTTTATCTTATTATTAACCATTTTCTTGTACCTTTCTACTTATTGGAAGTCTTATTTTATATGTTGTGCCATTTCCATAAGATGATTTTATTTCTATTTTCCCTCTTAACTGTTTAACTCTTTCAAATATGCCAATTAATCCATAGCAATTACCTTTTTGTTTTACTCTTAATAAAGTTTCTTTGACATTAAACCCAACTCCATCATCTTGAATGTAAATACATATGCAATCTTTTATATAATTAATTCTTAATTCTACAAACTTAGCTTTAGAATGTTTTTTCATATTATTAAATATTTCTTGAATAATTCTATATGTAGCAACTTGTATTATTTTTTCTACTTTATACTCACCTTCATCAACAAGTGCTTTTATTATTATATTATTTTCTGATGATATGATATTTACCATTTCCTTTATAGCTTCATATAATCCTAATTCCTCTAAGGACAATGGTCTTAAATCATATATTATTCCTCTTACTTCTTTTAAAGCCATTCTAACATTTGATTTTAAATCATCTAACTCCCTTATTCCTTTATCTAAATCCTTTTTTACAACAACTTTACAAAAATCTACTCTCATCATAGCATTTGCTATATATTGTGCAGGACCATCATGTATTTCCCTAGCAATTCTTCTTCTTTCTAATTCCTGATTTTCTAAAATCTTTATTCCTGTTATCATTTGAAACTTTTCATCTTTATCATTTAAAATATTTAAAACATTTCCTTCTAGATATCCTAATGCTATATTTATTTGATTCACTGCACCTTCAGCTTCTTGTATACTTAAACTATAATTTTTCAATGTTCTCTCTAGCGAATCTCTTTTCTGAACTAGTTCTTTCTCTTCATTTTGCTTAGTTACATACTTTACTCTTATATCTAATGCTTCTTCATATATTTCTTTAAAAAAATTATTATCTGACTCTGATAATTTTTTAGACTCCTCAACTAATTTATTTCTCATAGATCTATCTATTTTCTCTAAATAATCTACTTCATCAATAACTACAGACAGTCTATTTTTAACTTCTATAAGCTGATTTTTTTTCACTTCTAATTCATCTCTCATTTTATCAGCTATATGAAAAATTTTACTCTTACTTGAGTCTATTTCTTCAATTACATCATGAATTACATCTTTTACATTATTTGTGAAATTAATTTCTTTTTCCATAATACCACCAGTCATATTTTAATAGTTAAATAATTAAATACTATTTTAAAATAACATAAATCCGTAAAATAGTAAAATATGTATAGTATTTTATAACATATAAAAAAATACTACCCTAGATTAACTCTAGGATAGTATTTTATATAGCCCACTTTTTATTTTTAGTAAATGAGACATTCATCCATTTTTTTAAATCAAAATGATTTGTATTATTATCTATTATTTCTCTAACCTTGTCCATATCTTCTACTGATCTTATCTTTGAATCCTTAGATACTATAAAATCAATTTCTATTCTAAGCTCTCTACCTACTTTAGCAACTCTAGCTATAGAATCCTCTAAGTTATACTCTTCTTCAATTTCTTTTACTAATGTATTTATATCATAATTGATTTCATCATCAACCTTAAAATTAGTTACTTCTCTAAATGCTTCTAATATAGAAGTTATAGGCATTCTTAAAAATATTGTAGAACTTAAAATAACCATTCCTGGATCCACATAATTTGCTAAATTTGCTAACCCAATAGATTTTAAAAGTATTGAAACTAAAAATCCTACTAATACTCCTACACTTAACATAGCATCCATAAACCACTGATTACTTTCAACTTTAACTATCTCAGATTTTAGATTTTTTGATTCCTCCCTCATATATAAATAGACTGCAGTACATCCAATAGATGAAATCAATGCATATCCTAATGCGAATCCTGCTTCAACATCATTTCCTCCATTTAAAACTTCCCTTATAGAAGAAATCATGTTTATAGAACAAGTTATTAAAAGTACTAATGACTTAATAATTACTAATATAGGTTCTAATGTAGCCTTTCCAAAAGGATAATTTTTAAAATCGTTTTTGTTTATAAAATTAGTAGTAATAATTGCAAATAATGCTAAAATTAAACTTATAAATGAGTACAGTCCATCAAAAGTTATCATTTCTGAGTGTATAGCTCATCCCCATGTAATACCTAAGGCAGCGAAGAACAATCCACCTACTGCTGAAAACCTAAGAATTCTGTTTTCCGCCTTCATAATATCACTCCTTTATACAAAAATATTCTAATAAAATTTTATTCTTTTACACTTATTTTCTCAACTCATTAAAATGTTATATAACTTCTATTAATATGACTATTCTCACTTTTATATTCTTATAAGAAAAGCATAAAAGTACATTTTATGTATTATATCTATACAAGGCAATACTCTAACTTACTATAAAGTGCTTATATTAATTTTTTACATTATTGTACTTATATTTATATATTTTTTATATTTCTTAAAACTTGCGATTTTTAATAATATAAAATGTATATTTATATAGTAATTTTTTTCCATAAGTTCTTGAAATTATTAACGCTTAGGGGTAAACTATATATGTCAATTGAATGACAAAGTAATTTTATAGAAAGTTGGTATTTATGAGTAATAATAATCTTAATCCCCAAACACCAGAGGAAGTGGTGAAAATTAATGAAAAAAGTATAATTCCAATTTTGAAATCTTGGAAGTTTATACTTGCCTTATTTCTAATCCTAATTTCCGTTTTAGGTTATTGGTTAGTTAAAAATATCAATTTGGTTAATAGTTATTCTGATAAGGTATATCCTGGTGCTTATATACTAAATAAAGATCTAGCTGGATTAGATAGTAGTGATTTACACACTACCCTTTTATCTTTAGTTGATGATATAAGTAATAAAAAAATTAGTGTTCAAGCTAATGGAAAAAACTTTGATATCTTATATAAAGATTTAGAAGCTACAATTAATTATGAAAAGCTTGAAAGTGAAATTTTAAGCTTTGGAAAAAATGATGGTTTTTTCAAGAAAGTAAATTTAATAAAAAGACCTGAAAATAGGGAGTATGAATTTGAAGTTCTTTTTAATGATGAAAATTTAAATTCATTCGTTACAAATATCTCTACTAATGTAGATACTAGCCCTACTAATGCTTCTATAAATATTTCTGGTAATTCTATAAATATATCAAATGATTCTACTGGACTTAAATTAAATTCAACAGAATTATTAGAAAATATAAAATCTAAAATAAAGGATATGAAAGCACCAAATGTGGTAGAGGTTGTTGGAAATGTAGAAGTTGTTGAAGCTAATATTAAAGCTGATGCATTAGGCACTGTAAATAATAAGATCTCATCATTTTCCACAAGCTATCCTGCGGGTCCAAGTGGTACAAACCTTCAATTAGCTGCAACAAATATAGATAATACAATAGTTATGCCTGGTGAAACTTTTTCAACCGAGAAAGCAATTGGACCAACTACTATTGAAAATGGATTTGTAGCTGCTAATACCTACGTTGGTGGTCAAGTAGTTCCAGGAATAGGTGGCGGTGTTTGCCAAGTTGCCTCAACACTTTACAATACAATGTTAAGAGCCGGAATACTACCTACAGAAAGACTTAATCATATGATGAGAGTTTCATATGTTCCTATAGGACTAGATGCAACTTTAGCTGATAACCTTATTGATTTAAAATTTACAAATAATTTTGATTTTCCTGTTGTAGTAAACTCTTATGCAGGAAATGGGAATTTAACCATTGAATTTTGGTCAAATGATACTGTTAAAAACGGAATAACTTATGAACCAGTATCAATACCTTTAGGTCCATTAAGTGCAGACGCTTATCTCCGTGGATATAATTCAAATGGTGAATTAGTTATTGATCAGTACTTAGATAGAAGTACCTATCAACCATTTCAATAATTAAATTTAACTAATTAATAAAAAAAGATAATTTGCATTTATTTAGCAAATTATCTTTTTTTATTTTTATTCTCCTAGCATTCCTGCTAAATATCCAGTTGAAAAAGCCATTTGAAGATTATATCCACCAGTTTCAGCGTCTATATCAATAACTTCTCCAGCAAAAAATAATTTTTTTATTTTCTTTGATTCCATAGTAGAGGAATTTATTTCTTTTACACTAACTCCCCCACTAGTAACCATAGCTGCTTTAATTGTAATTGTATCTTCTGCAGTTAAAGGCATTTCCTTTATATATTCTATTAATTTTAATTCTTCTTCCTTTTTTAACTCTGCAATTTTAACTTCACTTAAATTCAGAATATTTAATATTTCTTTTATAAAATTTTGAGGTAAGTAGACTTTTAAATTATTTAATAAACTTTTATTTGAGTTAGATCTAATTATTTTAGATAATTCATCTTTAGATATTTCAGGTAAAAAATCTAATTTTATTTCTACTTCTTTTTCTTTTAAAATTTTATTTATGTAAGAGGAAAACTTTAAAACTCCAGGACCTGATATACCAAAATGAGCAAATATCATATCTCCTTGACGTTGAATTTTTTTCTTTTTTATAGTAGTACTTATAATTACTTCTTTCATTGATATTCCTTGAAGATTCTTAATAAATCCTTCTTTTATAACGAGAGGAATTAATGCTGGGTATAATGGATTTATAGTATGCCCGTGATTTTGTAATATATCATACATGCTACCATCAGACCCTGTAGTAGGATAACTTTTTCCTCCTGTTGTTACTATAACACTATCTGAGTATATTCTTTTTCCTTCTTCTGTTACTATTCCTTTAATAGACTCATCTTCCACTATTAAATCATTAACCTTTGTATTGTATAAAACTTTTACATCATTCTTCATAAGATCTCTCTTAAATATTTCTA
Organism: Clostridium sp. LS3; assembly: GCF_055330225.1. Lineage (NCBI taxonomy): Bacteria > Bacillati > Bacillota > Clostridia > Eubacteriales > Clostridiaceae > Clostridium > Clostridium sp. LS3. The sequence continues at coordinate 1,402,232 of NZ_CM143921.1, read as the reverse complement.
TAACTTCATCAGCCTTATCGCTTTTTGTAAATACTTTTTGATCATATTCCACTTTATATTCTAAATTATTATTTGAAAAATACTCAAGTAAATTAGTATTTGAAAAAGTATAAAATGCACTATATAAAAATTTCTTATTTGTTACTATTTTATCGAAAAACTCTTCTATATCTCTATTATTAGTTATATTACATCTTCCACCACCAGTAAGCTTTAACTTTTTACCTATCTCATTATTTCTTTCAATTAAAGTAACCTCATTGTTTTTTGAAGCTGATAATGCTGCCATTATACCAGAAGGTCCTGCTCCAACAACTATAACCTTTGCCATAACCTATCTCCTTAAAATAATCTCATTTAATCTTTGAACTATATTATATACTAAAAATAAATTAAATAAAATAAAATCACTTAAACTTCTAATTTAAGTGATTTTAAACCTTTTATTTCTCTATTAACTTTTTCTTTGATACATTAAATACATTTTTCCATAATAAAATATCTATTCCTAATAATACTACTGCATAAATATATAGCCAAGCTCCAGCAAAAGTTGCTCCTAAATGTCCCACTATTACTATAAGTATAAAAACTAAAGAAAATAGAAGTGAAATAATACTATCACCATTATTAGTTCCCTCAAACTTTTCTGAAAAAGGATATGATTTACTACTAACAGAAAAATTTAATATTATAATTAACACTAAAGATAAGAATGCCACTATTAAATGTTTTATTACAGAAAAAGAAAATAACATAGTAAATATTATTGATAAAACTATATATGGAGGTATAATTAATTTAAAAATTGTACCTTTAATTACCCCTTTATATATTGAAGATACCTTATTAATTGGAGCTACTTTGTATATCCATGCTCCATTATACCTTTCAGAATATCTAAGCATTATAAGTATATTAGGTATCATTAAAGCAAAAGCATATATAGTAAAAAACGATTTAGAATTCATTAGTTGCTCTCTCATATGGCTAAAACTTACTCTCTCAAGTCCTATCATCATAAATATAAAAGGAAATAAAACTCCCATAGCCATGCTAGGATATACCTTAAGCTTAAATTCACGCTCTGAATCTATTATACCTATTGAGAAGTTAAAAAAAGCTCTTTCTATATTATCTCTACATATAAAATTACTAAGCTTTAAGGAAAGCTTGTCCTTCTTTCTCTTTTTTTCACTGTTATTATTTAACTTTTGTAAATACTTTTCAAAGGTTGGTGTTAATTTCATATAAAGTAATATAGATGCTATTGGTATAACTAAAGCTAATACAGACATTGTTATTAAATGTATGTCTACTACTCCCCCATCTATTATTGCTAATGGAGCTGCAAACCACATAGGAGCAATAAAATAATGCCATCCTTTCATTTTATATGCAACTTTATCTATAGAAACAAATTGGAATATCCTAGGCACAATCTGATATCCTATTATCATAAATACACTTAAAGCTATTTGCACAAAATTTATCATATCTTTTAGTTTTTCTCCATCAAAAAACTTTAAAACTAAAAGGTATGCTAAAGCAGTTATCATTATCATAAATACATCTATAAGTACTATTTCCAGTAAAAATATTAAGAAAAATCCTATTCCATATTTAAAAGCTGCTAATAAAGAAAATCCAGTTAATGCTAAGGTTAAAGAAATTATATATATACAAACATGAGTGATTTTAGCTGCATTTATAGTTTTATTATTGACCCCTTTTGTAGCAATTATATTTTTATCCCTTACATCTAATATTACATAAGAAAAATCAGATATAAATATAGTAAGTATCATAAACATAATAGCTGCAAAATACATTGACATTTGGTACATTATATTTATTTTAAAAATCATTATAGATGCAAAAAATAACCCAATAAAAGCATATAATAGTAAGGACTTGTAAAACTCATTAGAATCCTTTTTCTTCTTTTTAACTTCATTATTAAAAACTGTTGCCTTTCTTCTTCCATCCATAGTAAGCTTAGTAGAAAGTATAAGCTTCATCATATCATAGTCAACACCAGCTTTATCATATATCCATTTTAATCTATCTAATATCTTAAATACTTTAAAATCTCTCATACTTTATACCTCGTTAACTATAGATATAAAGTTTTCTGCTAATTCTTTATATTGATGGAATCCTGTAAGTTCATTAAATATACTTTCAAGAGAGCTTTCTTTATAATTATTTTTTAGTTCTTCAAAATTACCATCTGCTATTATTTCACCATTATTAATTAAAATAATTCTATCGCTTATTTTCTCTACTACTTCCATTATGTGAGAAGAATAAAATACAGTTTTTCCATCCTTTGCAAGGTGAGCTAATATCTCTTTAATAATCATTACACTATTGGCATCTAATCCGCTTAATGGTTCATCTAAAAATAATATTTCTGGGTTATGAAGTAGACTTGATATAAGTATAAGTTTTTGCTTCATACCTTTAGAATAAGATGAAATTCTTTTCTCGTAAGCATCCAATATTCCAAGTATATTCATTAATTCTTTAGCTTTATTATCTGCTTTATTATAGTCTATTCCATATAATTGAGCTATAAATGTAAGATATTCCCTTCCTGTTAAACTATCATATATTTCAGGAACCTCTGGTACATAACCTATTTTCTTTTTATAACTACCATCACCTATAGAAACTTCTTCACCAAAAACTTTTATTTCTCCCGTGTATCCTGTAACTAATCCCATAATTAATTTTACAGTAGTACTTTTTCCAGCACCATTTGGTCCTATATATCCTATTATGCTTCCTTTATTAACCTGAAGATTTATTCCCTTTAAGACTTCTTTATCTCCAAAGCTCTTTTTTAAATTTATTAATTCTAAAACATTGTTATTACACATATTATCATCCCCTTTAAATAATTTTACATTATTAATTATAATTTGTAAGATTTTTACTAAGGATCATTTTATTACTTTTTTTCATTTGATAAATCATAATTTAATACAAAGTTTCTCTTTATATTTAATAAGTCTTCCATATCATTTAAAAACTGAAGAAGCTGTGCCCTATTTTCAAATTCTTCTCTTGTTTTTGGAAGAGACATTTTTTTAAAATCATTTTTTAGTATATTTAATTCTTCTAATAGCTCTTTACAATCATTTGTCTCTTTAATTTGATCTGCTACGTTTTTAGTAAACTTAGATATCATGTGAGTCTGTTCAAAAGACATATAAAAACGCTCAAAATGCAGTCTCATTTTCTTTATAATATCGAATTGATTTTTCCTCATATTTATATAATCAGTGTAATAGGAATCAATTTTATAAAAATTATTATTTGCTATTTTATAAGCTCTTTCATTACTTTCTTTTAATCTTTTTTCTAAATCTCTCATTAAATTTTCCTCATCTATATCTACTGTATGAGTCAATAATGATTTAGACATTTTTGATAAAATCATTCTATATCCTTTTTCTATATACTCCTTATCTTCATTAAATTTAAGATGAAGGGATGGCATAAAAATATTAGCTATTGATGCTACTCCAATTCCAATTATCATTATCAATAATTCATTTATTATCCAATATTGATTTATTGAACTTGCTATTAGTAAATGAGTTGATAATACTACAGCAGGAACCATTCCCTCGGAAATATTAAAATTTGAAGTAAAAGGTATAAAAATTAAAAGAAACAATCCAAAAGTCAAAGGATTTTGACCTATAAATCCATATATTAAAACTGATAATACAATAGCTACTAAGCAGGCAATCAATCTATTTTTTCCTACTATTAATGCCTTTTTTCTAGTATCTTGTACACTTAAAATTGCTATAACTGCTGCAACTGCTGCAAACTGTAAATCTAATAAATTTGCTAATAATAATGATACAGTTGCAGCTATAGACATTTTTACTGCTAAATTATAAATATATTTCATCTATACCCTCTCTTTTAATATTAATTATTTAAATTTTCTTTTTGCGTAGCCACACCTTTTACATAAGTCTTCAACTGCACGTCTCCTAGAAAAGCCATCATATATATTTCTTGCTCTTTCTGACTTTAATATATCTTCTAAGCTTTCAGTAAATATATTTCCTAATGGTATTTTTCCTTCACTATCTAAACAGCATGGTACTACTGTTCCATCTAATAAAATACCCATTTGATCTCTAAGTCCATGGCAAAACACTTCTTCACTTAAAAGTGAAAGATTAATATCCGGCCAACTAAATTTCTCTGCCATATTTAAATATACTCTTTCTTTTAACTTAAAACTTTTTTTCTCAATTAAAGCTTCACTTAAACTAAAATCAAGAGATAACTTCTCTTCTATTAATCTTAATATATTTAAATTTAAATCATTATTAGCCTTTAAATCCTCTGTATCTATATTCCAAAGTCTTAAAGCACATATAACTTCACTTTTTCTATTAGCCTCATTAATAAAATTCAGTACATTATTTATATACTCATAAAAATCTATATTGTTATCATTAGCTTCAAAGCTATGCAATGATAAATTTACTTGTCTTAATGCTTTACTAGATATTAATATATCCTTTACCTCATTTATTAAAGTTCCATTAGTTGTTATATTCACTTTTAAATTAGCTTCTTCTGCAATTAAAAGAAAATCCCTTAAGTTTTTATTTAAAAAAGGTTCTCCCATTAAATGAAGGTAAATATGATTAGTGTATCCCTTAACTTTATCCATAATTTTTTTAAAATCTTCTTTGCTCATAAATCCTAATTTTCTGCTAGTTTTAGGACAAAAGTTACAACTCAGATTACAAATATTAGTTGTTTCTATATATATTTTCTTAAATCTTGTCATCTGTTATCTCCTCTTTGATTATATTTATAAAATTAATTTATCACATTCTTGTCTTCTTTCCAAATATATTTAAATTTTATGACGAAATTAAATTGTAACATAATTAATTAAATAACTATATATTTATAATAAGTATATAACTATGAAGGATGTGAAACTATTTTGGATCCATATAAAGTTTTAGGGATTACTCCAGACTCTTCTAAAGATGAAATTAAGCAAGCTTATAAAAATATATTAGATGAATATAACCCTAATAATTCAGATTTTAACTCTCGCCCCCTTGCGGAAGAAGTAATTTCCGAAGCTAATATAGCCTATGATGTTTTAGTAAACGGTGCTATATATAAAGAAATTAGAAATCTTATAGATAATAATAATATTTCTTTAGCTGAAAGTAAATTAAACCTTCTAGACTTAAAAGACTCTGCTGAATGGAATTATCTCCAGGGATTTGTTTACTTTAAAAAAGGATGGTTCGACAGTGGAGTTCAACATATTGTAACGGCAAATGAACTTGATCCAAATAATGATGAATATGCCAGGACTTTAAACACTTTAAAAGCTCGTGCTAATGAAATAATAAATTATTATAAAAAGACTAACACTCAACCTCAACCTCAAAATAATATGAATGCTTGTGGTGGAGGCAACATGGGTGGTGGAAGTGGAGGAATGTGTTAGTTAAAATTAGCAATAATATAAGGAACAGTAAATAAGATTATATACTGTCCCTTATTATTTTTATTATTTATTTTTAACTAATTCTAATATTAATTTTGATAGTTTTTCTAGATCATCTATTATCATATGCTCTTCTAATGTATGTGGTTTTCTCTCTCCACTAGAAAGGTTAACTGCTTTTATACCATTTCCATTAAGTATATTAGTATCGCTTCCCCCTCCTGATGATGCTGTTTTCCCCTCTATTCCAATAGCTTTCATAGCCCTTTTAGCTTTATTTACTATTTCATCATTTTCATCTATCACAAATTGCCCAAATACTCTATTTACTTCTATTTCAGCTTTACCACCAAATTTTTCAGCATATTTTTTAAATGTTTCTACCATATGAGTCGTTTGATTTTCTAAAGAATTTATATCTGTACTTCTTGTTTCTGCTTCAATAATAACTTCTGGACAAACTATATTAGTAGCAACTCCTCCACTAATTTTACCTATATTTGCAGTAGTATTTTCATTTATTCTAAGTAACTTCATATTAGAAATAGCTTCTGCTGCTATTTGTATTGCACTAATTCCTGACTCTGGAGAAACTCCTGCATGAGCTGGCTTTCCTATAATTTTTACTAAAAGCTTATCTTGAGCTGGCCCCTTTACTATAATAGTTCCAATATCTCCACTTGAATCAAAAATATAAGCTTTTTTAGATTTTATCTTAGAATAATCTAAATTCTTAGCTCCATATATTCCTGCTTCCTCTGCAATTGTAAATACAACCTCTATATCTGTATGCTGGATTTCTTCTTCCTTTATAGCTGTTAAGGCTTCTATAATAGATGCCACTCCACCTTTATTATCTCCACCTAAAATCGTTGTTCCATCTGAATAAACTATTCCATCTTTTATTACTGGTTTTATTCCTTTTCCAGGTGTTACTGTGTCCATATGCCCGCAAAGCATTATAGTTTCCCCTTCAATATTGCCTTTTAACCTTGCTATTATATTTCCTGTATTTGAACCTACTATTTTACCTGCATTATCAAATTCCACTTCAAAGTCTAATTTTTCTAAATCTCTTTTTAATCTTTTTGCAAATTCACCTTCATTATAGCTTTCAGAATCAATTTGAATATACTGTAAGAATCTTTCAAGAACTCTTTCCTTATTTATCATATGTCTTCCTCCTAAAACAATTTAGTATATAATATATTTTACCAAAATATTAGATAGTTAACAGCTTTTTTAGTTTTTAATATTTAATAGACTTAAATCTTAACTTAATAAATAATTAATTTAATAAAACTCTATTTATAATTTATTATATTTTCTCTAAATTTCTTGTATAATTGCTTGAACTTAATAATATTAATAAATATATAATTATTTAGGAGAATATTATGGGTAAATCAAATCAAAACAAGAAAGCTAATGCAAAAGATAAAAAGAATGATAAGAAAGACTCATCAAAAAAAAACTCAAAAAAGAAAAAATAAGTATTAACAGTTATAATATTCTTTATCAAAGCTCTGATTTAAAAATAAAAAATCACCATATATTTTAACTATGGTGATTTCTTATTTTATTCTAATTGAGTTAATAACCTTCTCATTACATCTTTTAGCTTTCCTTCGCCAGTATCTTCATGAGTTACTGCAATTACTAGCTTTATATCATTATCTGATGGATCCCATTTATAAGCCTTCATATCCATTATTGCTTCCTCTGGTAAAATATCTTCCATATCAGTAGCTAACTCTTCAGATAAACTTATGTATTCTTCAAAAAGTTCATCTTCATTTAAACCTTCTATACTATAATCATCTTCTATAATTCCATTTAATGTATCTATATCTATACTTAAGTTAAAAGCTATTGTGTCTTCCCTTTTAGTTCCCTTACTCATATCTTTAATAATCTTAAATTCTGTATTATTCTCAATTTCATTTTTTACTTCTTCTGTATCAACTACTTTTCTTCCAAATGCAACGTACATAATTTCGCCTCCTTATTAATAAATATTTACATCTTTTTTAAAGTTATACCTTAAAGTTTTTTGTTGATTTCTTAATCAACTCCTTTAGCTTTTTTAATTCTTTTAGATACTTTTTATGCTCTAATTAGGAAAAGCTTAAATAAACCTTATATGTACTTTAATCTTAACTTACTTTTTTATCTTTATAGTACTCATTACATCACTAAATAAATTGTTATAGAAATTATCAAATCCATCATCATCCAGATTAATTTCTTCATTATCGCTTATATAAAACTTGTCCATAGTGGATACAATTAAATCAAATTTTTTCAAATCATTTTCTTCTAATAATATATTGAACAAGTATGCTAAATGATTTTGCATATATTTTTGCATTTCTTTAATATCTTTATCTTCTAACTTTCCTTCATCATATAACTTTTTAACAGGCCCATTTCTAAAGATAAAATAAGCTGATGCTTTTGTTATTTTAATTATATAATCTTTTGGTATTCTATCCTTCATTTTCTCACCTCAAAACTTATTGCTCATGTATATTTAACTATATTTAATAGTAAAAAACAACCCTACTATGTTAACAAACTGTTATAACTATCATATGAATTGATGAAAGTCATTCTTTGTATTATAATATATTTAATATATTTTACAGAGGTGTTAACATGAGATTTTTTCAGGGTATATATGGAATAGATTTATTATCATTAATGTTATTACTTTTAAGTTCTATACTTAATATATCTCATTATACAAGAATTATAGGATATGCAATATTTATAATTGTTATATTTAGAACATTTTCTAGGGATATCTATAAAAGACAACGTGAGCTTAATTCATTTGTTAGATTTATAAATAAGCCTTTATCAAAATTTGGATTTACTATTCCAAGCAATATTCCTCCTATTGATTTAAGATATTTTTCTTTTGCACTTACAATTCTAAAAAATAAAATAAATGAAAAGAAAAATTATAAAATAACAAAATGTCCAAGCTGTGGTCAAAAGTTAAGACTCCCTAGAAAAAAAGGGAAAATAGTAGTAACTTGTAAAAGATGTTACAATAAATTCGATTTTAGAACTTAGAATCATTAGATGCTAAAATAGCAGGATAGAAATCTAATATAAATAGATCTCTATCCTGTTTTAATTATATCTTAAGGAATATCTATCCCTCTTCCTGCTACATATATCTCAAACCATTGGTCTCTTGTAAGATTTATTTCCGTTGCTCTAATAGCTGATTTAATTCTATCTATGTTTCCAGAACCAACTATTGGCATAATCTTACTTGGATGCATTAGTATCCATGCATATACAACTTCATCAATATCCTTCGCTTCGACTTCCTCTTTTATCTTATTTAAAACTTTTCTAACTCTAACTGAAGCTTCATCTTCCCCCTTAAATATTCTTCCTCCAGCTAAAGGTGACCAAGCCATTGGGTTAACTCTTTTTTCAAGCATTAAATCAAGTGTTCCATTTTCAAAATGCTCTAAATTTAAAGGAGATACTTCTATTTGGTTAGTCACTAGCGTATTCTCTAAATATGAATTTAACATATTAAACTGTGCTGGTAAAAAGTTAGATACACCAAAGTTTCTTACTTTACCTTCACGCTTTAATTTTGTAAATGCTTCTGCTACTTCTTCAGGATTTAATAGTGCATCTACTCTATGAATTAATAAAATATCTAAATAATCTGTTTTAAAATTTTTTAAGGATCTTTCAGCTGACTTTATTATATGTTCTTTGCTTGTATCATAACAATGAGATTTATTCTCTGGTCTATTTACTGAAGGAAACTTAATTCCACACTTAGTTACTATTTGTAACTTTTCTCTTAGTCCATTTTTTAAATTTAATGCCTCTCCAAATTTTTCTTCACAGCAAAAATTACCATAAATATCAGCATGATCTATTGTTGTTATACCTAATTCGTAAACTTCTTCAACTAATTTTAATAGCTCTTCATTACTTAATTTCCAATCAATTAATCTCCAATGTCCATGAACTATTCTAGACATTTCTAAATTATCACTTAACTTAACTTTTTCCACTTATATTCACCCTTTTAATTTCATTTATCACAAATATATATTTAACATTTTCATATATAATTTACTATTAAATTATATCATAGCTTTTTAAAACTTTATTAATAATTAAAATATTAATAATGGTCAAAATTCCCTTAATATATTGCTTTAATATTGTACACAATAAATTTAAGTAATATTTTAAGGAGGTTTAATAGTGAGCAATAAAAAATTAGATAATGAAAAATTAACTTTATCCGCTCTTATATTAATTATTTTTACATCAGTCTACGGCTTTAATAATATTCCAAGAGCCTTTTACTTAATGGGCTATTCAGCAATTCCATGGTATTTATTTTCAGCATGTTTTTTCTTTATACCTTATGCATTTATGATGGCCGAGTATGGTGCAGCTTTTAGAAAAGAAACTGGTGGAATTTATACTTGGATGGATAGATCAATAGGACCTAAATATGCATTCGTTGGTACATTTATGTGGTACAGTTCTTATTTAATTTGGATGGTTAACGTATCATCATCTATTTGGGTGCCTTTATCCAATTTAATTTTTGGATCTGATAATACTTCAACTTGGTCTTTGTTTGGATTAAATGCACCAAGAACACTAGCTATATTAGGATCTATCTTCGTTATATTAATAACATTTATATCTTCTAAAGGTCTTAAAGGAATTGCTAAAGTTGCCTCTGTTGGAGGTATATTTGTAACTAGTGCTAACTTAGTTCTATTAATTGGTGGATTAATAGTATTAGTGGGAAATAACTTTAAGTTAGCTCAGCCTATAGATGTTAATGCATTCCTATCCTCTCCTAACCCAGCTTATCAATCTCCTTTAGGAATACTTGGATTTCTTGTTTTCGCATTATTTGCTTATGGAGGCCTTGAAGTTGTTGGAGGGTTAGTAGATTCAACTGAAAATCCTAAAATTACTTTTCCAAGAGGAATAAAAATAGCAGCAATATTTATTGCTATAGGCTATTCTCTTGCAATTTTATTTGAAGGTTTTTTTATAAATTGGAATAATGTTTTGAGCGGTAAAGAAGTTAACATGGCAAATGTGTCATATATAGTTATTAAAAATTTAGGTATTGAAATTGGAAAAGTTTTTGGTTTATCCTCTTCTTCAATTGATACTTTAGGATTTTGGTTTGCTAGATACATTGGACTTGCAATGTTTTTAGCCTTATTAGGCGCATTCTTTACATTAGCTTATTCTCCATTAAAGCAACTAATAGAAGGAACACCCGCTGGAATCTGGCCTAAATCATGGAGTGAAAAAGATAAAAATAATATGCATTCAAATGCAATGTGGGTACAATGCATTATAGTTGTAACAATAATATTAATTTCATCTTTTGGAGGCAAAAGTGCAAGTATATTTTTAAATTACTTAGTTTTAATGGCAAATGTAGCTATGACAATTCCCTATATGTTTTTATCTTTTGCATTTATTTACTTTAAAAAGAAGAAGGAAATTGAGAAGCCTTTTGAAATATACAAAAAAAGTTCATTTGCTACTGCCGCGGCAATTATTGTAACTTTAACTGTTGGTATTGCAAATTTATTTACAATACTTCAACCAGCAATAGAAGCAAAAGACTACATCTCTACTATATTTCAACTTGTTGGACCTATAGTATTTGCAGCTATAGCCCTAATTTTATATTCTTTATACGAAAAGAGAATTGCTAATAAATAGAATAATGGATGTAAGTTATCTTACATCCATTATTCTATAATCATTTATTTTCTTGCAATAATTTAACTTTTTCTAGTTCCCTTATAAAGCTATCTCCATTAGAATTATCTATATAAAAAACACACATTATATTATCATCCAGTTCATTAATAGTTGTCGTAATTCTTGTATGATTTATTAACTTATCTACTTCAAATTTTCTATTTAAATTTAAATATTTATTCTTGCCATTAATTTTTATATTTTTACAGTTATCCAGTACCTCTACCTTAACATCCTCTTTTGTTTTAATTCCTATAATCATTCCATTTTTAGTGTATTTAAAAGAATAGCCGTCTTGCTCAAAACTTCCCATCTCCTCTATACCATTTATAATTTCCTCATAGTTATCCCATTCTCTTTCTATATCATCTTTATCATAATAATAATACCTTATATACAAATCTAAATTAAAAATTTTACTACTACTGCTTTCTATATCAAAATCATCTTGGATATCTTTATGATAACTTTCTTTTAATTTTTTATTTATTTCAAATATATTTTCTTTTATTCCTTCACAATTTTTTCTTACCTTATCTATTGCTTCTTTAAAATTCTCGGCATCTATAGGTTTGTTTAATTGAAAGTCCATTAATATGATTTTAGAGTTATATCTTATTAAACCAATGTTGAATTTAATTTCATCATTTTCATTTTCTATTGAAGTTAAATTTTCTATAACATCACTAGTATTTTCTATAGAATTATTATTCTTTAAAATGTTTACTACTATATCTACAAACTCAACTCTTTTATTAAGCTTCTTCAGAACTATAGATACATTTTCTACTTTTCTTTCCCCAACTAAAGTTACCATTTCTGATAAATCTGATAATACCCCACTATTACATTTGTCTAATTTTAGTATTAGCCCATTAATGCTACTGTCAACCTTAATATTGTACTCATTTCTTAAATTAACTTCAATTTCTTCTTGTAACTTTCCTTCTCTGTCTGCTATATATCTATTTACAGAATCTTTATCTAATAATAGCTTTTTTGCTTTATTTAAATATCTTAAGCAATTATAATAACCTTCCATCAACTTTCTCTTATTTTGCCTATCACAATTTACATATAAATTTCTATAATTTCTTATTAATAGGTTAATGGCAGATAAAGCTTCTATAATCGATATTTCCATTTCACTTTTCACTGTTGATAATTTATATTTATGATCATAACATAACTCCTCATGATCTCTATTTCCACTTAAAAAATTCTTTAATATTGAATTTTCTAATTCTAATCTAGCTAGATTTATGTTATAAATATCTTTTCTTAAATAATGATAGCTTTCCAGTAAATCATCCTCTTCACTATATTCTCTAATAGCCTTAAATATATCACTTAATATCTCTATTGCTTCATCTAGTTTTTCTTCACATTTTGAAGACTTTTTAAAAATATTTAGCATATTCATAACATTCTCCTTCCTATCTCTACTGCATCTTATGTTAAATGCATTATATTTATTTAGGTTATCCCATTTTAAGGTATTAATACATTTTTAGAATTTATTAATATTTTTCTTGACATTTTTTCCTTCAAGTTGTATTATGTATCTAAATCAAATACATGTGTTTTTTATATGAATACATTTTGATAAAAAGGGGGCTTTAATATGAAAAATAAATCATTAATACTAAAAATATTTATAGCATTAATAACAGGCATAATTTTGGGGCTAGCCTGTAAAAACTTTAACGTTGATTTTCCAATTAGACTTCTAGCAACTTTCAGTGAGCTATTTGGAAGTTTCTTATCATTTATTATTCCATTAATTATGATTGGTTTTATTGTTCCTGGAATAGCTTCTCTTGGACATAAATCTGGAAAAGGATTATTGATTACAACTTTAATTGCGTATATTTCTACACTATGTGCAGGATTTTTAGCATACTCAGCAGGGTCTTATTTGCTTCCTAAGTTATTAAAAGCAAATTCTTTAGTTATAGATTCAGGTACTGGGGTAAATCCTTTCTTCAAAATTGATATTCCTCCTATGATGACTGTAATGTCTGCTTTAGTATTTTCATTTATTATGGGGATAAGCTTATCTAAAATTAAAAATAGTAGTATATTAAATATCTTTAATGAATTTAGCTCAATAGTTTCTAAAATTGTCTCCAATGTTCTTATACCTATAGTTCCTATATATATTGGAGCAATTTTCGCTAAACTTAGTTTTAGTGGAGAAATATTTAGTACTTTAAAAAGCTTTGCTTTAGTTTATATAATTTTATTTTCTATTCAAGGAATATATCTTTTAATGCAATATTCAATTGCTGGTAGTATTAAAAAAGAGAATCCATTAAAACTTCTTAAAAATATGATTCCTGCATATTTAACGGCTGTTGGTACTCAGTCATCTTCTGCTACAATCCCTGTAACAGTTGAATGTGTTAATAATAATAAAGTTAATGAGGAAGTAACTGATTTTGTAGTTCCTTTAGCTGCAACTATACACTTAGCTGGTGATACTATTACTCTTGTATTAACATCTATGGCTGTCATGTATATGACTGGTAGAACTCCTAGCTTTGTATTAATGCTTCCATTTATATTTATGCTTGGAGTAACTATGGTTGCTGCTCCTGGAGTTCCTGGTGGTGGAGTTATGGCGGCTCTTGGAATATTAGAGTCAATGCTTGGTTTTGGAACACTTGAAAAACCTATTATGATTGCGCTTCATGCTGCTCAAGATAGTTTCGGAACTGCAACTAATGTAACAGGGGATGGAGCTATTGCTATAATAATCGATAGTGTTTTAAACTCTAATGAAGTAGTGGCAGAAAATTTAGAAGAACTTAGAGTTCTAGAATAAATAAAAAGAGATATGAAAAAATAAATTCATATCTCTTTTTGTTTACTCTATTTTTTAGTTTTTATATCTATATTTTCTCCATCAGACAATATTGTTATTTGCCCTTGTTTGTCTGTTCTATAAGCCTTTATTCCATAATTATTTATTTTTTGTAATGTTTCTTTGTGTGGATGTCCATATTTATTATCTACTCCACAACTAATTACTCCATACTTTGGTGAAACTGATTCAATAAATTCTTTTGTTGATGAGGTACTAGACCCATGGTGTCCAAATTTTAATACATCGGCATCTAAATTTTTAGGATATTTAGCTACAACGTCTTGCTCAGCATGAGCTTCTGCATCACCTGTAAACATATAGCTTGTATTTCCAAATGTTAATTTCATTATAGGTGAATAATCATTAAACTCTTCATATGATTCATAAATTGGAGAATAGACATCTATTTTTGCTCCTTCTCCTAAATCAAAATTCATTCCTTCTTTTATAACTTTTACTTTTAAGCCTTCCTTCTTAACAGCATTTATCATATTTTCGAAAGTTTTTGTATTATGAGTTACCTTAGGCATATAAAAATTTTCTACTTTATATTTTTCAAAAACTTTTTCCATTCCACCAATATGATCTTCATGAGGATGAGTTGCTATAACAATTTCAAAGTCATCTATATTTTTTTCCTCTAATTGTTTTATAAGCTTATCTGCATCACTCCTTGGCCCTGCATCTATTAATATATCAAAATCATTTACTTTAATATAAGCTGCATCACCTTGTCCAACATCTAAATAAGATATCTCTAATTTACCACTTGAAACCCCTGTATTGAAATTTTTAATATCTTTCCCAAAATATAAAGATATTAATGCAATTATTCCAAATACAATAATAGTTATAAATTGTGCTTTTTTGTTTCCCTTATGCTTTCTCATAGTTTCTTCAAAGGATTTTTTTAATTCTTTTTCTTTAGTCAAAGCTTTATCTCTCCTTACTTACAAACATATATTCTTATATTAATACTTATTATATGTTTTTATAGTAAAAATGTCAAAAGGCGTTGCATTCTGTCCTGCAACGCCCCATAGCCATAGTCAAATTTAAAATATAACTTCTGACTATGCTAATATTATTTGCTTTTTTATTAATTTTATTCTTTTTAATTACTTAGATTTTCAAAATTTTCTTGGGTCTTTAATTTTTTACTTGAATTATATTTTATTAAGGTCTTAGTAATGGTTGAAACTAATATAATTCCAAGAGCTAGTACTCCTGCCGAAGCTAAAGTTTTTATTCCAGTTTCCAAGGACTTCATAACATTCCCTGTAATGGCTTCAACCATTGTATAATACATGCCACCACCAGGAACTAATGGTATTAAAGCTGCTATTACAAATGTAGTTACTGGTGTCTTTAATATTCTTGCAAAAATTTCTGAATACACACTTAGTCCCACAGCTGCCCAAAATAAAGCTGTTGTATCAGAACCACCCACCTTTATTGAAAACTTGTATATAAACCATCCTAATGCACCACATAAAGCTGAAAAAAATAAATTTTTACCTTTAATATTAAAAACTATTCCAAATGCAAAAGATGAGATAAAAGCAGATAACACTTCAATAATCATATTTATACTCCTCCAAATACTCTAATCCAAAAACTTAAAACTACACCAGTACCAATAGCAACTGCTATAGCTGTCAAAAATGCTTCTGCTCCTCGTGCAAGCCCAGATACTAAGTCACCTGCAACAGTATCTCTTATTGCATTAGTAATTGCAAGTCCTGGAACTAAAAGCATTATAGACCCTATTATAACCTTGTCTATATCAAATGCTAACCCAACTTTTATAGATATAATTGCTAAAAAAGCTAAAATTCCAGCACAAATACTTGTTATAAAAAATGAATTTAATCCTATTCCTTCTCCCTTTATAGAAAAATGTTTAACTACTATTCCTATTAAAAATGCTGCGATAGCATCTCTTAAAGATCCTCCAAATAAAAAAACAAACCCAAAGGCTCCTATTGCTGAAAATAAAATTGTCACTTTATTTGAATATCTCTTTTCTTCCTCTATTTCTTTAAGTTTAATCTTCAATTCCTTTACAGTAAAATTACTTTTTGATATATTTCTTGCTAAATCATTAACCTTATGAATCTTTTGCAAATCTACCGATCGATTTAAAATTCTAACTACAAGTGATTTTATTTCTCCTTCATGTGAAGCTGATGCTATAATTACTGTTGGAGTAGCATAACTATCAGCTACCTCTATTCCAAATGAATTACAAATTTTATTCATAGTTTCTTCAACTCTATAAGCTTCTGCTCCACTTTCTAACATTATTTTCCCTGCGTAAGCTGCTACTTGAAGTATATTATTTATTTCCATTTCTTTTCCCTTCTTTTATATTTAACTGCATATATTATACAATTCTCATAACAGCCTGTCTATATTGATTTTACTCTTTTAAAAATTTTATTTCTTAACAAAATAAAGGAAAAAATCTTATAGATTTTTTCCTTTAAAACTATATATTATTAATTATATTTGATATACTTTGAACTGAAGTATTTCTTATAGTAAAAATCATGTCTTCACCTATTCTAAGCTTACATTCATTTTCATTTATTTTAACTTTATTTAAATTTAATCCTGTAGCTCCAAATTCCTTATATTTAGTTGGTGCTACATCTATTTCAAATTTACTATTTTTAGCTCCTGTAATTTTTATTAAACTTCCTTCACATTCATTATCTTGTATATTTAAAGTTATTATATTATTTCCTTTTAGAACTATTTTATCTTCTGGAACTGCTATTACTGATACCTTTCCAGTCATAGTCATCCATCCACCACTTAACTTTATTTTAGAAAGTAATTCAACTTTGTATTCTTTTGTGATATTACTTAATAATTGTCCTAATTCATATACGTTTAAATTGTATTTCATCTTTCTTCATCCCTCACAGTATTTTATAAAATATATTTTATTATACTATAACTCTATACGAATAACTATAAATATCTTTTAATAATTATTATCTGTTTCTATATACTCTCTATCTATATATTCAAGAAATCTACTTGTTTCATTTTTTCTATTGTAATCTTCATTTAAATGTGCTACTAAATATAAATGTTTTCTCGCTCTAGTTAATGCTACATAAAAGGTTCTTTTTTCTTCTTCTAAATTATTTGATTTAATTGACATATAGGCTGGAAAAGTATTTTCTTGAAGTCCAACAATAAACACACTATCAAATTCCAACCCTTTAGATTGGTGAACAGTTATAATTGGAATTCTCTTCTTATTAGTTCTATTTATAATTAAATTTTCAAGCTCTCCATTAGAAAGACCTGTTAATTTAATTATATCTAATAAAGAATCTCTATTACTTTTTTTATTATCATCCAATTCTCTTACTAATACATAAAAATCTCTAAGTCTTTCTATCTTTTCTCTTCCTTCTTTAACTGCTTCAAGACCTCTTCCTGAATATAATGTTTTTATATTAAACTTATTTATAATCTCTACTATTATATCTTGCGGTCTTTTAAATTCAACTTCTTTAAATAATTCATTAAGCTTATCACTAATATATGAAAATGCCTTTAAATGCTTAGACATATAATTTATTCTTTTAATAGACGTCGGAATTAAATCATTATTTATGGCTCTAACTAGTAAATCACTAGTAGCCAATATATCGTCCATAGCATCATGACTTGGTTTATTTCTAGTTTCAAATATATTGCTTAATGTTTCTAATTTATAATTAATTAAATTTGGATGAAATCTTCTGTATATATCTAATGTGTCATAAAAAGTTTTGAATTTATGTTCTTCTAAATTATTTCTATAAAGTTCACTTGTTAAAATATTTATATCATATTGAACATTGTGTCCTACTACTACAGTATCTTTTGAAAACTCCAAAAATTCTTTTAATACCTTTTGCTTATCTTCACCTTTTTCATTTAAAAATTCATCACTAAACCCATGTACATTAAATGATGAAGCTACAGATTTTTTATTTTTTAAAAACCTTTCAAAGCTATCAATAACTTCTCCATACTTATTGATTTTTATAGCTGCTATTTGAATTATTTCATCTTCTGTTACATCTGTTCCTGTGCTTTCAACATCAAAAACTATTATATTATCTTTTGCAAATTCATTTATTAATAATGAATACTTTTCACCATAAACTCTTGCATTTATATCTATAAAATCTGATAGAGTAATTCCAACCTCTCTATATTCTTTTGATTCAATAATTTGAAAGGTTTTATCACCAATACCTGTTGGAAGCCTTTTTACTATTCTCTTTAAGCTAACATTGTCATATTTATTTGCAATAAGCTTTAAAAAAGCTATTATATCTTTTATTTCTTGCCTTCTAAAAAACTTAAATTGATCTACTAATATAAATTCAAAATCTGCTCCTTCATAGCCAATTATATTTCCTAGCTCTCTACTTAATTTTATATTATAATTGTTATCTCTACTTAAGATACAAAGCTTCGATATATCTTCGTCTTTTTCTTTTAAAGATTTTACTTCCTCAAATATAAATCTAGCTTCTTCTCTTAAAGTATTACACATCTTTAATTGTATTTTTTCTCCATTATCTTCTGCTTCTGAATATATTTCATTTCTATATATAGATTTATATTGTGATTCAAAAGCATTCTTTAAAAAGCTTAAAGAACCATTAGTTATATTCTTTGTTGATCTATAATTTTTAGAAAACACTATTTCAATTGGATTATAAGATTCCTTAAAGTATTCTAATATTTTATATGGTTCTGAACCTCTCCAACCATAAATAGTTTGAAACATATCTCCACAAAGCAAGATGTTATTTCCTTTAAATATCTTCTCAATTATAAAATATTCTAATGTACTTGTGTCTTGAACTTCATCTATATTTATATATCTATATTTTTCTCTTAAATTTAAAACAAGTTTATCGTCCCTTAAAATTTCCTTTGCCTTTGAAGTTAAATCTGTAAAATCTAATCCATGATTATTATAAAGCAATGAATTATATAAATTAACTAAAAAATGGCCTTTTTCTAATAGAAAATACTTCATTTCATTATTCAAAGTACCTTTTTCACTACAAATAGAATTTATTTTGCTTTCCTTATATTTGAATATATTTTTTATAGTTTCACTATAATCATCTAGAATATTATTACTATATAAATTAAGCTTTGCTCTTTCTATTTTTATCAGCTCTATAAATTGCTGTAATTTAAAAACAGAATAGTTATAATAATTACATTCTTTTATTATTTCTCTACAATCTTCTTCATCAAAAACTATGAAGTCAGTAAATATATCCGTTCTTTTTTTTGCATCACTTTTAATTAAATCATAACAAAAACTATGAAAAGTTCTTATAGTAATATCTTTAGCTTCTTCTTTAACGACTTTTTCTAAACGTTCTCTCATTTCTGCACATGCTTTATTAGTAAAAGTTATACATAATATTTCTGATGCCTTTGCTTTTTTGCTATTTATAATATTGGAAATTCTACTTGATAAAGTATTAGTTTTACCGGTACCTGCAGAGGCAAGTAATAAAATGTTTTTTTCTAATTCATTTACAACTAAAGCTTGTTCTTGATTTAAATTCACATTTACTCCTCCTAGCTTTAATATTTCAAGTTAATTTTATCATATATAACTAAATTAATATAAAAATATTATAGTAACTTAGTAATATATATATAATTTATGTTATTTTGTTTAAAAATACTGTTATGTTATTATAGAATATATAATATTCTATAAAAATAGTAAACATAAGTGAACTAACTCGAATAAGCTTAAATTAACATAAATTTAAAGGGTGTCGCAAAAGCTGACACCCTTTCTTTATTAATTTATTTCATAACTTAAAAAAATAAATCTTTCTATATCTTCTTCTATAAGTTTTAAAGAGTTTCTCCAGAAGTTAACATTATGAACATCTATATTCATTATTTTTGTTACATCACAAACTTTTTCTTTTCCTGTGACAGCTAATAACTCTTCATACTCCTTGCAGAAGATTTCACCTCTTTTTAAATATTCAGCATATAAACCTTTTGCAAATAAGTTTCCAAATGCGTATGGGAAGTTATAGAAGTTAGCTGTAGCATAATAGTAATGTGGCTTCCAAGTCCACATATATTTATGCAAGAAGTTACTATCAAGTCCATCTCCATAAGCTTCCTCTTGAGCTTTTATCATAACATCATTAATTTCTTCTACTGAAAGAGAACTTTCTTTTCTTTTTTCAAAAATTTCACTTTCAAATAAGAATCTTGAATATATATCAACTATTACTTGATTGCAATCTGATATTTCCGCTTCTAAAATAGCAAAAGCTTCTTCTTTAGTTGCATCTTTTATTGCACCTCTTTTAACTATTATTTCACAGAAATTAGATGCTGTTTCTGCCAAAGTCATTTGATATTCTGAATTTAATACAGTTTCATTTCTTAAGCAATGACTATGAAATCCATGTCCAAGCTCATGTGCCATAGTTACAACATCACTAAAGCTATTACCATAGTTTAATAGTATTCTACTTTCATTTATATCTTTTATACTTTCGCAGAATGCTCCACCTACTTTACCTTCTTTAGGCATTACATCTATCCAATTATTATTAAATGCTTTTATAACAAAGTCTGCTAAATTATCACTAAAGCTTCTAAAATTCTTTTCAACAAAAGCCTTCCCTTGCTCGTAAGAAAATTTCATTTCTTTATTTATAACTGGTGCGTATAAGTCATAAAATGGTAATCCATTCTTATGCCCTAAAATTTCAGCCTTTCTTTTTAAATATTTTCTAAAGGATGGTAAACTTTCTTTTATAGCCGTAAGCATAGCATTTAAAATATCCTCATCCATTCTTGACTCTTCTAAAGTCATATGAAGAGGTGACTTATATCCTTTAAGCTCTGAAGTAGTTAAAACTTCTCCTTTAATTCCATTTAAAGCTGCTGCTACTCCATCTTCTATTTTTTCATAAGACTTAATTTCTGCTTCATAAGCTTTTTTTCTTAAGTCTGCATCTGGACTATATGCCATGTTTAATACAACTGTTAATGGTAATGATTTATCTTCATTATCAATATTAATATCAACTTTATGTGTTGATATTAATAAATCCTTATAATTTAACCAAGCATCTGAACCTGTATTTCTCATTTTAGCAATTATAGCTTCTTCTTTTTCACTTAGCATGTATTTATTTTTTTCTATTATTTCTTTTATAAAGAATTTATGCTCTTTTAATAAATTAGATGAATTAATTAAACTATCTATATTATCTATATTTGCTACCCATTTGTAAATTTTAGTTAATGGTTCTGCTAAAAGACTATATTTAGAATTTATAACATCTAAATATTTTCTTCCTTCTGGATTTTTTGAGTCAGTGCTTAAAGTTAAATTTGCATAAGCACCTATTTTATTTAAAAGTAAATTTATACTTTCTAACTTATTTATTAACTCTTCTAATTTTATTAAATCATCTGACTTTTGATCAGTATTTTTAGCAAATGTTTTAAGTTCTTCTATTCCTTCATCCACTCTTTTTAAGTCTAACCTAAACTCATCTGAAGTGAATGATGGATATAGCTCTTTTAAGCTCCATTCTAATGACATAATTACTCTCCTTTTATACTTATTTTTAATTATATGCTCTGTTAGACATTTTTCCTCTAACATAGTCTAATTATATTATTAAAATTATTTTTATTCAATTATTTACCACTTATATTGAATAATTTTTATTTCTAAATTCTGATGGCGATATTCCTACTATCTTTTTAAAGGTATTAGTAAAATGACTTTGATCATGAAATCCTAACAATATGCTTATTTCTAATATACTTTTTTCTGTACTTAACAGTAACGTCTTTGATCTTTCAATCTTTATTTCTCTCAAATACTTCATAATAGATATTCCCTTATATTTTTTAAAACAAGTTGATGCATAGCCTACTGATATATTTAAATTATTACATATTGATTCTAGTGATGTATGATTTTCAATATTTAAATGAAGAGCTTGTAAAAGCTTATTAACTGTAAAGCTATCAGTAATTTCCGTATCATTTATTAGTAAATCCACATATTCATTTATCATTTTTGTCTCAATAATTTGTAAACTACTTATGCTATTAGCCTCTTTAATTTGCCTATAAAATTTATTATAAATTGGATGAAGATATTTTTTAGATATTCCATTTTTTATAATCTCTCTAGTATATACTGCATTCCAAATTATTAAATCATCTCTTTTATGCTCTTTATCAACATCATCTATAACTTCAGATTTATGTTTTTCATTAACTATATTTATTATTTCTTCTTTGTTTCTTGACTCCATTAAAAGTGATATTTTGTTACTAAAAATATTAAAATCGGATTCAAAACTTTCATACCCATCCTTCATAAATTATCTCCTAATCATATTTAATAAAAAGTATATACATATTATATTTCAAATATACAAATTCTAGCAACAAATTTTATTATTAATTCAATATCTCTTCCTTAAATATGCAAGATATAAATTAAAACAATTTAAATAAAAAAGTAGGCAGATTCTATTTTATGAAATCCACCTACTATATATAAAAATCTAAGGGCTTTTTTTATTTAGCTGCTGCTTCTAAAGCTTTATTTACAGCTTCTAATACACCTTTTGATGAATTAGTTGCACCTGATATAGCTTCAACGCCTTCAGTACTTTGTTTCTTTATTATTTCTGGAACTAAGTTGTCTTTAACACCATCTACTAAAGTCTTAGTTTCATGTTGCTCTGTTAAGTTTATTTCTGATATCTTTCCTTTTGCAACTTTAACTTCTACTTTTATTGCTCCAGAAGCTCCTTGTCCTTCACCTGTATATGTTCCATCTTTATATTTTCCGCCACCACAGCCAACAAGTACTGTTGCTGACAATGCTATTGCTCCTAATATCGCAGTTAACTTCTTCATTCTTCTTCCTCCTACAATGTTATTTATCTATTTTTTTATATATGCAGCTGCATTCTTTCCAGCAGTTCTACCAAATGTAACTATATCTGCTAATGCATTTCCACCTAATCTGTTTCCACCGTGTACTCCACCAGTTACTTCTCCTGCTGCAAATAAACCTTTAATAACATTTCCATCTTTATTTACAACTTCAGCATTTGTATTTATTTTTAATCCACCCATTGTGTGGTGAACAGCAGGTGTTACAGGTATTGCATATACCTTACCTTGATTTAATTGTCTTGGAAGATCTTCTCTCTTGAATTCCGAATCAGTTTTAGCTGCTGCAAATTCATTATATTTATTAACTGTTTGAACCATTGTATCTTTATCTATTGATAGTTTTTCTGCTAATTCTGCTACTGAATCTGCTTCTGTAACTAATCCCATATTAAAGTATTCTTCTGTTGCTTTTAAGCTCTTTCTTAATCCTTCATCAAAGAAAAGATAAGCTACTCCATCTTTTTGTTCTAATATAGCCTTAGAAACAACGTCTCTTGTAAATAATTCATTTGTAAATCTCTTACCATCTTTATTAATAAGTATTGCACCATTTCCTCTTACTGCTTCTGTAACCATTACAGCCTTTTCTGGGACAACTGTTGGATGTGTTTGAATTTCTGTCATATCTACTAAGTCTGCTCCAAGTTTTTCTCCAAGAACTATACCGTCCCCAGTAGCTCCAGTATGGTTAGTTGTTGCAAAACCTTTTAAATCTTCTTTATAGCTAACTACCATTTCTTGATTAGCTGAGAAACCACCAGCTGCTATAACAACAGCTTTTGTATTTATTGTATATTCTTTACCTTCTTTATTTGTTACTTTAACTCCTGAAACATTACCATCTTTATCTACAACTATTTCTTTAGCTTCATTCCATAATCTTAAATCAACTTTTTCTTTTTCAGCAGATGCTTTTAACGTATCAACTAAGTGAGCTCCTACTGCCGCTCCACCTGTTGGTCTGTGTGTTCTATAATTTGTAGCTCCTGCCATTCTACCAACATCTGATAAGTCTGCACCTAAATCTGTTAACCATTTAACTGAGTCTTTAGCTTCATTAGATAATTTCTTAACTAATTCAGGGTTGTTCTTTTCATATCCACCCTTCATTGTATCGTTGTACATAGTTTCAATAGAATCCTCTATGCCTTTTGATTTTTGTTGTTCAGTTTCTGCTGCATTTAATCCACCAGTAGCTCTATTAGTATTTCCTCCTACTATAGGCATTTTTTCTAAAACAACAACATTCTCTACTCCCTCTTGTTTAGCTTGTACTGCCGCAGATAAACCTGCTCCACCAGCTCCTATAACTACTACGTCAGCAGTTTCTTTTTTTCCACCACAACCAACTAAAGTTGTTGGAACTAATATTAAAGCTGACATTATTAATGCTAAAGTCTTCTTCTTCATTAACATTTCTCCCCTTAATCCTTAATTATTCTTTAAATATTTACAACTTTAGTATATTTGTTAATTTATAATCAATCAATATTGTGGTCTTATTGTTTATTTTGGTCTTTTTGGTCTTATTTTTTGATTATGTAAAAGTTTGTAGGCCTTCCTATCTTACCATATTCTTGAATTATATCTACTTTTCCTTCTCCAACCATTTTTTCTAAGTATCTTCTTGCTGTTACCCTAGCAAGTCCACTTCCCTTCGCGACTTCTTCTGCTGTCAATTTAGTTTTATTTTTAACATTCATATATTCTATTATTTTGTTATATGTCTTTAAACTTAATCCTTTACATAATTCTCTTTCTTCTGCCTCCTCTTCAATATAATCTTTATTTATTTTTAATATGTACTGATCAATATATTCTTGATTTATATTATCTATATTTTTCATTTCAAAAAATCTATCTTTATAATTAGATAATGCTTCTTTAAATCTTTCAAACTTAAATGGTTTTATTAAATAGTCTACAGCTCCATATTTAAAGGCTTCGTTTACTGAAGCCTTGCATTTATCTGCTGTAATTAGTATTGTATCCATATTAATTTCATTTAATCTAATCCATTTTAACAAATCTAATCCTTTTCCATCTGGTAGAAATACATCTAGTAAAATCAAATCAACCTTACTTTTAGCAATTTTCTCTTTAGCTTCTTTTATATTACTTGCTTCTCCAACTACTTCAAACCCTTCTAGTTTCTCTAAAAATCTTGTATTTATTTCTTTTACCATTGGATCATCTTCAATAATAAAAACTTTTATCTTAGTCATTACTATATTTCAACCTCCCATTTAGTTATTTTATCTGAAGTTAACTTTAAACGTCCATTTAATGAATCTATAATATTTTTTATGTTATATAAGCCAAGCCCTCTGAACTCTCCCTTTGTACTAAATCCTCTTTTAAATATTTTTTCTTTTATTTCATCTTCAATCTTATTTCCATTATTTTTAACTATTATTTTTATTTTTTCTTCTTGGAAAATTCCCACATACACATATCCACCCTCTTTTCCTTTTACTTCTTCTATAGAATTCTCTATAAGATTTCCTATAATGGTTAATATATCCTGTATTCTAATATTGCTAGGAATAGTTTTTAAATATGAGTTTTCATCAATTTCGAACTTTATTTTCATTTCATCAGCTTTATTATATTTTGAAAATAGTAATCCTTGTAATGATAGTTCTTTTATTTTACTTAAACTATCTGTAATTATTCCTCTTGTCTCTGTAGTTTGAAATATATATTCTAACGCTTTATCATTTTCCTCTAATTGTATTAATCCTGCTATAGTATGTAATTTGTTCATAAATTCATGATTTTGAGCTCTTAAGTTCCAAGTTAATTCCTTTACACCTGTTAATTCTTCAGCCATATTATGCACTTTTGTAAAGTCCTGAAGACTAGCAATTGCTCCTACAACTTTACCATACTCTCCTATAATACTATAGAAATTTCCCATAACTATAATATTATTATCCAATCGTATTTCCTTATTAAATATTCTACTTCTTCTATACATTACTTCATATAATAAGTTTATTATTTTATTATCTATTTCCTCATCTGAATTTATCTTTAAAATTTCCAATGCTTTATTGTTTATTGTTGTTATATGTCCTGAACTATTTAATGCTATTAATCCTTCTTCTATATTATTTATAATAGATTCTTTTTCTCTAAGCTGAATAGCTATCTCTTCAGGTTCTAATCCGTAAATATCTTCTTTTATATTGTGTGCTAACTTTCTTGCAAGAAATATTATTACTATTAATACACCTATAAATACTGGTATTAAATCAACAACATATTCTCTAACCTCTTCTTTTAAATCTCTCTTTAAAATCCCTACAGATACTACTCCAACTTGCACCCCATCTTTGTAAATTGGCACAAAAGATCTAATAGATTTCCCTAAATGACCTTCTCCTTCAGATATATAAGTTTCACCATTTTCTAAGGCTAATTTTTCATCTCCACCTAAAAATTTTCTACCTATATTATCCGGAATTGGATGAGAATATCGTACGCCTTCGTTATCCATAATTGTTATAAATAATAAGCCTGTCTTTAATCTTACTCTTTCAGCAAAGTTTTGTACTTTAAGATTGGTAGGGTCTTCTTTATCTGCTAACTCTTTTTGAATCATCGGATTCGCTGCTATAACAAAAGCTGTATCTGTAAGACTTTTTCCTATTGTTTCAGAAACTTTCTTATTTATTATAGCTAATGAAAAAATGCTTATAATAAATATAACAGCTATAAATATAGCAATTGTTAATTTTGTAATCTTTTTTTCTAGATTCATTTATATAGTCCTCTATGTTTTACTTTATTTAATATTTTTACACAATAATTATACATTAATATATAGCTTACAACAAATAAAAAAATTAACATATATAAGTTTACTTATTCCGTCACTCCGCTCAAAGTCAACGTAAACTTACATATGTCCACTTCCAAACTGAATGTAAGGAAAGTATAAAACAAATCTATTTTTTCAAATTAAATTTCTAAAAACATTATCTATTCACATTTTCAAAACTTTAATCTTTCATACTTTCCTAGATATAAAAAGGATGAGAAATTTTTCTCATCCTTTTTATATATTTTTTATTATATTTAATACATATGATTTAAATTCTTCAAAGCTTCCATTTTGTATTGAAGCCCCTTTATTTATCTTTCCACTATTAAAGTTATACTCTGCTGATCCATAATTAAAACTTGCGCTTGAAACTATTATACTAGACTCTGTAACTCTATAGTTAACTTTTGACATCATTACATCTCTGCAAAATTCTATAAAAGCATTAGCTTTTTGTACATCTCCACCGGAAACAACTCTCATAGTAAACTTAAATAATTCATATCCTCCAATAAGCGGAATCATAGTTCCATTTGCCATATAAAATACTTTTCCCATATTATAGAAATATTTCATATCTCCAAAACTCATTGTTCTAAATTCATAGTTAATATCTAAGCTTTCATTATTTAATCCTTGGAATTTTTCTACTATATCATCCCATGCTTTTGCTTCTGCACTTTTATTATTGCTTATAATACTTTTAAATTGTGAAAAAGCATTTTCTAAATCCTTATCTTTATTTACAACTGATCCATTAACACTCACACTGTATTCATTATTTTCATATATCAATTCTACTCTATTATTCATATTAAACTCTCCTTATTAATAATTATAAAATTATTATTTAATAATTATTATTATAACATAATTTATTTTAACATTTCAAGAAGTAATATTTTTTAACTATACATACTAGTTCCGGGTAATACTACTTTAAAGTAGTCATCTTCAATAGAGTTTATTAGCTTTACTTTTCCAACTCCATAAAAGGCTTTTTTAATCCTAGAAAATCCCCCACCATTATTTAAAAATCTTTTATTGTTATCCAATGTTATTAGCTTTTCATAAATCCACATATTTCTTTTACTATGAGTTGATACTTTATCTGAACTATTTTTTTCTATTAAAGCTCCTGGACTAATTATAGATATAGTCTTAAATCCAATATTAATCTCTATAATTCTATTAGTTGATGAATAATCTCTATACAAAACTGCATTTTTTATCCCTTCCACTATTGCTGATTTAGGATAATTCTTAGGCAATATATTAGAAATTATTGTTTCTGACTTATCTACCATTTGCAGAATACTTCCTTGAATTATTATAACCTCATTTTCATTTTTATTTACTTTATTTATTATCTTTATCATATTTTGAGGTAGCCATAAGCTATTATGATTTGAAAAAATTAATAATCCACCTAAAGTACAATTCATTTTTTCACTTTCTTTTTCCCTATATGCTATTCTAGAATTTTCTAAAAGAAATTCTTTATTTTCTTCATTAAGCTCTATTCCCTTATTTTCAAAATATTTTTTAAGTAAATTTTCATCTAAAAGTGATATATTACTTTTCATTATAATAGATGTTTCCATAAAAAAATCTAAATTTTCTTCAAAAGCTTCAATTAACTCCTGTTTTCTCATAGTATCAGTTGTAGAACCTCTTCTTATATAAAAAGCTCCATTTTCCCTAATCTGATATGGTTTTTGATCTCCTGAATATATAGTTATTATACAAATTTTTTTATCATATATTTCAACTGTGTCTACTGACACTGGAATTGGTGGTTCACATCTTGATGTAATTATTTGTTGCACCTTTTCTTCATTAATTATATCAATATCATTTAGTCCAATAACCTTCTTACTTTTATCTTCAATGCCAACTATTATATATCCTCTTCCACCTCTAGAATTGGCAATTGCACAAACATCTTTTGCAAGTTCCTTTTTGCTACTTTCATATTGTAAGGATAGTTTTAATTTAAAATCTAGCTTTACTCCTTCTTCCTTTTTTATTAAGGACATTAACTTTTTGCTATCCACTAAACCATCCTCCTATCTAAAAATAACTACTATATAATGTTATATTACTATAAAAATATAAGATCAGACACATAAAATTTTGCCTGATCTTACACTTTTACATATATTTATTATTTGTCACTATTTTATAAGCTTTTTAATATAATTATTTAATTCTGTTTCAGTTACTGCCCCTTCTTTATCAACTACTATATTTCCATCTATATCAATAAGTATTGTTCTCGGAATCCCTCTAACTCTATATGCATTTGCAGCACTTAATTTTTCATCAAATAAAATATTCATATCAAAATTATTCTCTTTTATATACTTAAGAGCTTTTTCCTTAGTTTCTCTTTGGCCATCAGTTAGATTAATCATAAGTATTTCAACATCATCACTATATTTTTTCATAGCTTTTTCAAAATATGGCATTTCTGATTTACATGGTCCACACCAACTAGCCCAAATATTAATTATTACTGGTTTCTTTCCTTTGTAGTCTGATAATTTTATAGTTTCTCCAGCTTCATTATAAACTTCAATGTCAGGTGCTTTCTTAGTTTCTTCAGTTCCTTTTTTATCTATAGTTTCAACTAGCATAACATCTTCTGATAAATAATTATACCCAAGCTTAACTATAACCAATAAAAGAACTAATGATATAACTATGGTTATTAACCTTTTCTTATTATTCAAAACCCTTAAACCTCCTAATTAAATGTAAGTAATCCTAGTAAAGTATTTAAATATCCTGTCATCATTAAAATACCTATTAATATAAGTAATACTCCTGAAATAATATTTATAGTTTTATAGTTTCTCTTTATAAAAGTAAAAGCTCCCTTTAAGCTCTCTATAAGTAGTGCTGATATTATAAAAGGGATTCCTAGGCCTAAGCTATATGTAAGTAACATAAATATCCCTTCCATTGAATTCTGGCTACTTGCAGCTATCATCAAAGCTGATCCTAAAAAAGTTCCAACACATGGAGTCCATCCTATTGCAAAAATTACACCAAATAAAACTGATTTTCTTAAATTAAGATTATTTAAGTCACTCTTAGTTCTTAACTTAAAACTTCTTTCTAATATACCTATTTTAAATAATCCAATATAATTAAGTCCAAATATAACTAACAAACCTCCAGCAACAATGTTGAAGACATTCATATATCTTTGTATAAAAGCTCCAAACGTGCCTGCTGCTGCTCCTAAAACAGTAAAAATTATTGAAAATCCAATAACAAAACCTATTGAGTTTATTAAAGCCTTATTCTCCTTATCATCTTCATTACTTCCCATAAAGTAAGAAATATATATAGGTAACATAGGTAATATACATGGAGAAATAAAAGTTATTATCCCTTCCAAAAATAAGATAAAATAATTCAATTAACCACTCCTTTACTCTTTTGGATAGTATATCATAATATTTGGAATAATAAAATAAGTTACTTTTTTGATACCTTGTTATTGTATAATAAGAAACTATGCTCTTTATATCTATAGTAATTACTAAATATATTACACAAAAATAGCTAGTATATTTTTTAAATTTTACACTAGCTATACTAAAAAAACATTATCATAAATTTTAATATGAAGCACCTTAAATTTAATGATTTAAATTTATCTTTATTGCCTCTAAGTCATCTTCATTTATTTCAAGTAATTTAATTATAGTTTCTTCATCTAACCCTAAGTTTTTAAGATTTAGAAACCTTGCTATTACTGTCTGTAATTCTACTTCTCTCTTTACACCCATTTTTATCTCACTCTCTTAGAATATTACTCTTCATCATGACTGAAGTCTTTTCCTGTTTTCAGTGCTATTCTTTCAGCAACTAGATTCTTTAACAATACATTTACAGTCCAATCAATTGATGTTTCAGTAACAGTTGCTTTTAAAACATTATTAATTCTAAATTTCTTTAAATTTTCAATAAATATTCCCATCTTCGCACCAGAAATATTATTAAATATTATAGCTTTATTTTTTATTCCATCTTCTGAATCATTTGATATAGTACCCTCTAGTACATCTTTCAAAATTGAATTTCCATTTTTATAATTTAAAGTTATTTTATCTTTAATTCCTAACATTCCAGCAAGATTACCTATTGTTTTTATTTCATTTGAATTGAAGTTACATAATATTATACAACTTCTACCTTCTTTAACTTCTGTATCTTTAATATCTAATTTTTCAAATGACATATCTTTCTCCTTCTTATTCATTAAATTTCTATATCTATATCATATAAAAATAATAAAAATTAAGCAACCTTCAAATTTATTATGTTACTGGATATTTTAATATGTGAATTTTAACTTTGGATTACGGGAGTTCTATAAAGCATTTTAACTGTTATTATAAAATCAAGTAACATTATAAATAAACCTATAACATTTGATATTTTCAAAAATCTTTCTAAACTTAAGTACATACTATTTATAATTGGTTGAACTAAATTTATACCAATGTAGCATAAAATCATCCAATATATAGAAAATCTTAATGTTATTAATCCTTTATAATTATATTTCAATTTAGAATAATCCCAATATTCTTTATTAAATATTTCTTTTAATAAATATCCACTTATAAATTCAACAGTTGTTGGAACTATTAAAGATATTATAAGAGTTTCTGATAAGTTTAAATCAAGATATCTATTAAATAATACTAAAATTGTAAAAGCAATACCATACATAGGCTTATACGGCCCCTTCATAAATCCTTCTTTTTTAAACTTACCACATATAATATAGCTATATATTCCTTCTATTAGCCATCCAACAATTGAGTATAGTAGAAAATTAGAAATAGTAAAGTTTATCATAGTCATAAAAACACACCAACCTTAATTAATTTTACTCTTAGTTTAACCAAAGTATATTAATTGATACCTCTTTCCCCTATTTACTTTTAAAAACATATTTCTCTAGTCATGTTTTTTACATTTTATATAATAGAGACTCATTGTAACTTTTGAAATTTGTAAGAATAAAATGAAATTATAGGTTATTTGTAAAGGAGCGATTGATTATAGAATCAAATTATAAAAAAGTAAAATTTATACTTCTAATATTGCTAATTGCTAATGTACTTGTTGCAGCTTCAAAAATATTAGTTGGATTAGTTATAAATAGTTCTAGTGTTATGGCAGATGGATTTCACTCTATTTCAGATAGTGCTTCAAATATTGTTGGCATAATTGGAATTGTTCTTGCATCAAAACCTAAAGATAATGATCACCCTTATGGTCATAAAAAATTTGAGACAATCGCTAGTATGTTTATTGGAACTATGCTTTTATTTATATCTTTTAATGTAATTACATCTTCTATAAATAAGCTGTTTAACCCTTCTGCATTAGAAGTTAGTATAGAAAGTTTAATTATAGTATTAGTAACATTATTTATTAATATTTGTGTTGCATTTTATGAAAGAAAACAGGGAGTTAAACTTAATAGTCAATTATTAATAGCAGATTCTCTTCACACTAGAAGCGATATATTTGTTTCTATTGGAGTACTTATAGCTTTGTTCGCTGTAAAGTTAGGACTTCCACCTATTATCGATACTATATTTTCATTTATAGTTGCTTTATTTATATTACATTCTTCTTATGAAATATTTAAAGACAATATCTCTACCTTAACTGATAGGGTAATATTAGATGAAGAAGTAGTAGTAGATATTTTAGAAGAGTTTACACACATAAAAAATGTGCATAATA
This sequence comes from Clostridium sp. LS3, assembly GCF_055330225.1. Lineage (NCBI taxonomy): Bacteria > Bacillati > Bacillota > Clostridia > Eubacteriales > Clostridiaceae > Clostridium > Clostridium sp. LS3. The sequence continues at coordinate 1,369,427 of NZ_CM143921.1, read as the reverse complement.
TAAGATCTAGGGGCTATAAAGATTATGTATTTTTAGATATGCATATAAAAGTAGATTCTAATTTAAGCATTGATGAAGCTCATAAATTAGTTCATGAAGTAGAGGATACACTCTCTAATAGACTAGGTAAAAAAATAGATGTTATTATTCACGTAGAGCCTAATAAGATGTAAATTTCAAATTAATAAACAAAAAGGAACTAGTTATAAAAAATTAAAAACTTTATAACTAGTTCCTTTTTGTTAAAAATATTGGTTATCTGGTGGGTTCACCTTTATATATTCTATTATATTAAAGTAATATTCTCCATTATATTCTATTTTACCTAAAGCTTTAATCCACTGACCTTCCTTTAAATTATCCTGACAAAATGAATTTAAACCTATAATTACAGAATCAGCTACACAGCAATTCATTTCTTCTCTTGCTAAAATAAATTTATTTTCATCATTGTACTTATGAACGAATCCAGTAAATACTATATTTTCACCTAGGAAATCAATACCATTTTCATTTATTTCATCTATTATATGATGATTTTCATAAGATATTTCTAATGAATCATTAATCCCATTACTTTTAAATTTATATTCATCTATTTCTAAATCGTTATTTAAAATACTATTATTAAATATAATAATTACGCCTATCATTAAAGTAAATATTATTGGTAAATAACTAATAGACCTATCCACTCTAGAATTAAAAGTTATTACTTTAAAGAGCTGTACTATAATAAGAATTGGTAATATTCCTAAAGCTACATAAAGATTTTTAGCAGTTTTAGGACTTAAAAACTTATACACATACCCATATGTCATTAAATAAGCAATAAATATTGTTAAAAGTATTAATATTAATAACCATATAAATTCATCTACATTGAACTTTCTCATATTTCCTCCTATATGATTATTGTTAAGCTTGCTGAAAATGCTAGTACAACTAGTGTAATTACCGTTATAAGCTTAAAAGCAAATTCCTTTTTAAAATATGATCCCATTATTATAACATTCTTTAAATCTACCATTGGCCCCAGTATTAAAAATCCTGAAATTGCTGGTAATCCAAAACTCGCTAGAAACCCTTTTGCTATAAAAGCATCAGCTTCTGAACATAAAGAAAGCAAGAAGGATATTAGCATCATTATAATTATAGATAGGTATTTTCCATTTGACATTTTATTTAACATAGATTCATTAACTATGGTTATAAAAACACTTGATAAAAAAGAACCAAATATGTAGTACTTAAGTATATTTGAAAATTCCTTATTAGCGTGCTCTAAACATAATCTTATTTTAGATTTATTATAAAAGTATTGTGATTCTATACATCCACAATCACAAATATTTTTATAATTATTATCATCCTTTATAACCTCTATTCCCCTTCTAGAAATAGATTCTATTAATAGTCCTATAATAATAGCACATAACACCCCTCCAAATATTCTTATTAATACTACTTTTATATCATTAAAAGCATAATATGTTGAGGCTATGACTACAGGATTTACTATTGGCACTGAAATCATAAATACTATTGCTACTCCAACTGGGACTCCTTTTTTTATTAAGCTTTTTGCAATAGGCACTATTGCACATTCACATATAGGTATAAAAATTCCAATAAAAGCTGCAAATAATATGGATATAAATTTATTTTGGGGTAATATTTTTTTTACTATGTCTTCTGAAATATACATTTGTATAGCTGCTGAAATTATAGAGCCGATCAATATAAATGGTAGAGCTTCTAATATCATACTTATAAATATAGTTGCCCATTTTTCTAACCCTAAAGTCACCTTATTTTTCTCCCTTCTTAAAAAGAGTTGAAAGTTTTCTAGATAATAACCCCTTTTTAAAATAACTACTTGATTTTAAATCACTATCTAATACATCTATACTTTCTGAATATATTATTGGAGCTGTAAAATTAATATTTTTAATTATTTTTATTAACGTACTCTTTTTACTTTTATCTACTAAATTCAAATTATTTAACACAATAAGCTTACTTGACTGTATAAATGGAACAAGTATTTCTCCCATATTCTTTAAATATATTTCTAAAGTACTAGCATCACCTATATAGTAATTTCCATAAAACTTTACTACTTTACTTACCTCTCTATCATTAATTAAAGTACTTATTATATTCAAATCATAAGTTCCATTAAACTCAATTATTAGTTTGCTATAGTTATTTTCTTTTACTTTATCTAAAATTGTTTCTTTTAGATATTTTGAATTCCTTAGGTAAACTATGTGTACACAATCCAAACTTCTTATTACATCCTTAGATCCTTTTTCTAATAAAATTACTAGTATATTTTCATCTTTACATATATCTGTAGTTAAATATGAACTTATAAAAGATGTTTTACCAGATCCTAAAAAACCACTTACAACTTCTAATTTACACTTCATTTATTAATCCTCATTTAAAAAGACTTTTTATTTCTTCTTTATTTAAATTAATTCCTATAAATGAAATTACACTTTTATTAATTTCTTTTATTTCTCTAATTTGAAACTCATCCTTTACAAAATCAAATTGCCCATTACTTCCATCTAATAGCTTAATAATCCCTTTTGCTCTTAGTACATCCCCATAGCTTTTTGAAGCTGAAATAAATTTAAACTTAGAAACTAACTCTGCCTTAGATATTTTAGAATTTGGATAAATTGCAAAAGTTTCAAAAACTTCATCTGCACTTTTATTCTCTATATCATTTTTGTTTAATTTCACTTTTATGCCATTACTTTCTCTTATATTTAATCTACTATATTTATTACCCTCTAAAATATGATCTCCATCTACCTTATCCCATGGATCAGTTATTATTGAAATTCTTGAATTTATTCTTTTTAATTCTAAAACTATCCCTTCTATTTTTTCTTTATTTAACTTTTGAGTTCTACTTAAAACTACCTTTTTTGTGTTTAATATTTGATCCTTATAAAATTCTTTAAAGTTTTCAATATACATACTAAATTTTTCTGGATCTACAACAGTTATTATATTTTCCACCTTTGTTTTTTCTTTAAGTTCTTTATCCTTAAAAACTTTAATTATATCTGTTAACTTAGCTACTCCTGAAGGCTCTATTATTATTCTACTTGGGTTATATTTTTCTATTACTTCTAATATAGCCTTCTTAAAATCTCCTTTAACTTGACAGCAAATGCAACCTGAATTTATTTCCTTAACCTCTATATTTGAATCTCTTAATATAGCTCCATCAATGCTAACTTCTCCAAACTCATTTTCTATTATTGCAATTTCCCTCTCATAATGCCCTTCTTTAATTAATTTTTTAATAAGCATAGTTTTACCTGCACCTAGAAATCCTGAATATATATCTATATTTACTTTCATATAACACCTCTATATAGTAATTGCTTATATAATTGTTCTAAACATTTTATGTGACAAATAATTAATATATTCATAGATTGTCTAAATAAAAAAGCTATAAACCAAATAAAGATTTCTCTAAATTTTAGTTTATAGCTTTTAATTATCTTAAATTAGCTTTGTACTTTTTTAAAAGTTAAATTTTCAAAAGAGTTAGTTAAAATAAATTTACCTTCCCCAACTTTTATAAATTTCACTCTAATCTTGTCTCCTACAGAGCTTAAAGCCACTTCTCTTGAAGTCTCTGTTGAAACTGTATAAATATTTTCACTACCTTTAATCTTTATATCATAAATACTAGTTCCATCTTTTACTACTAATCCTATTCTTTCTATTTCTCCTTCTAAAACTTCCTCGCTATTGCTTCCTTCTAGAGAAATATTAGTATTAGTTAGACCTTCTAAATAATTATTAAGAGTTGACTGAAGTGAATCACCAACACCAACTACATTATAATTTTTCACATTTACCATAGCATATTGTTTTACTAATCCATTAGAATCCTTTAAAGTAGTAAAATAAGTAGGTTCATTTTGTATATTTATTAGATATGGGAAAGTTGCTGTATATTTATATTGTTGAACCTTACCTTCTGCTGACTTCATACTTGCTGTTTCTGTTGCTCCTGAAGTCTTATACATACTTGTTTCTCCAGTTCTAGTATTAGTTAAAGTAAATCCAACTAAACCTTCATCATTTCCTACTGATGTTATTCCAGTATAGTAATAGCAAGTATCATTATTATATATTAAATTCATTCCCTCTGTAGTTTTCAGCTTGTCCTTGTCACTAAAATTGAATATTCCATGTACAAGTTCTCCCCATTTATCTATATAATTCATTATATATCTATCTGGTTGAATTCGATCTATCCATTTTGGTGCATCATTTATATCATATACCTCTGAATCTCCTGTTTGTGCATCTATTACTAACACTCCTGTTGCTTTAGCTTCTGTAAATCCAATTGCATTATCATATCTTGTTATTGCCCAATAAGGATTTCCTTCATCATCTAGTTCAAAAGTAAAATCAGTATGTCCAGCTCTCATATCTCTTAAATAAGCTGCTCTCTCTAAATCACTAAATAAAAATGCAGATTCTAAATACTTTATTTTAATATCTTTTCCATTTAATTCTGTAACTAATTGAACATCACTTTCATTAGTTGCACTAATCTTTATATATCCTGGAGTTCCTTCTCTATTTGTAATCCATTTAAATAATGAAGAATGCTCTAATGGTGCAACATAATAAAGCTGTTTGTTTACACTTTGAAGAGTTAAATCACCTATTGTTACTTGACTACCTAAGCTTGGAATCTCACCTAACTTTTTATCTGCTAACTTATAAGCAACATCTTTATCAATTATCGGTAATTGCTTTAAATCAATATGCTTTATTTCATTAGTGAAGTCTACTTCATCAACCTTACCTATTAATTCTCTATGAGCTTTGTAGTTAATTAAAGGACTAAAGATAACTAACCCTAAAATATATAAAACAGCTACAAAAGCTGCTAAAGCTCCATATTTTTTGTTCATTGTTATAATTGCATAAAATGCAGTTACAACTACAAATACTGCTACAATGTAAAATAAACTTAATGTTATATCTAGTATTAGATTACTACTAAAAAGTAAAAATACCCCTACTATTAAGTAAGCTGATATTAACCAACCTAGATACGTTGAAAGTTTTCCTTTTTTCGGTGCAAAATTTCGTATATTCTCCATTTTAATCCCCCTAATTATATCTTTTACTCCGTTATATGGTATATAATACAATATAATATATTGTTTGTAAATACATTTTCACTAAATTTTTTAATAAAACATTTTATAGATTTAGTTTACTATTTTGTAAATTATTGTATAATGATATTAGTATAAATTTTAGAGGTGTAAAAATGAATAGATTAGAACTAAAATCAAAAGCAAAGGAACAATTAAGAGGTCGTTGGGGAGTAGCACTAATTACTGTCTTCGTAGCTAATTTAATAATTAATTCTAGTATAACCAAAGAAACCATTGACTTTTTTGGAGAATTTTCTAGCTCTGTTTCTATTTCTATTAATATAATCTCACTTCTTTTTGGTGGAGTTATATCTGTAGGACTAAGTAAATTTTTACTAAATTTCATAACTAATAATGAAGAGCCTCAGTTTAAAGATTTATTTTCAAATTTTAATATTTACTTTAAAACTCTAGGCTTATATATTTTAATGATGCTTGCAATTGGTATTGCAACTTTATTTTTGATAATTCCTGGAATTATAGTAGCTTTAATGTTTTCTCAAGCTTTTTATATTTTAGCTGAAGATCCAAGTAAAGGCATATTTGAATGCTTAGAAGAAAGTTCAAATATGATGTCAGGTCATAAATGGGATTTCTTTGTATTAGAATTATCCTTTATAGGTTGGTGGCTTTTAGCTATTCTTACCTTTGGTATAGCTGGGTTATGGATTTCTCCTTATCAAAATTTAACAGAAGCAAATTTCTATTTAAATTTGAAAAATTACGAATAATAATTTTCTTTACTCCGTGGCATCACTCCAAGCTGTCATAAAATTATTATCCTCACTTAGAATTACTAAAAAATAAATTATAAAAACTTTATAATTTGCTAAAGAATAAAAAAACAACAGGAGTTACTAAACCTAACTCCTGTCATTTTTTTCATATATAATATAAGTAAAACTAATTATTGATAAAAGAGTCTATAACATAAACTACTTTTAATTGCAGAACTCTTAATTAACAATTATTTACCCCATTGATTATCTGTAGCTGTCTTCTTATCTCTATGACCTTCAGTAACGCTACTATTTCCTTTTTCCTTATGTTTTTTATTATTTCCATTGTTCATAATAAACACCTCCTATATAATACAAATTTATTATCTGCATTTATAAAATTTTAATTCTATAAAAAATGTTCATTATATGGATTTAAATATAAAATTTAATATTAATATGTTGAGTTTGATTCTGTTCCTTCACATATTGATATTGAAGCTGAAGCACCAATTCTTGTAGCTCCATTCTCAATCATAGCTATAGCATCTGCATTACTTCTAACTCCTCCTGAAGCTTTAACTCCAAGTTCTGGTCCTACTGTTTCTCTCATAAGTTTTATATCACTAGCAGTAGCTCCTCCAGTGCTAAATCCTGTAGAAGTCTTTACAAAGTCTGCCCCAGCTTCTTTTGATAATTTACAAGCAGTTACTTTTTCTTCATCAGTTAAAAGGCAAGTTTCTATAATTACTTTTGTTAAAGCCTTTCCTTTTGCAGAATTAACAACAGCTTCTATATCCTTTTTAACATATTCTAAATTTCCTTCTTTAAGCTTTCCTATATTTATAACCATATCAACTTCTGTTGCGCCCTTTTTAATAACATCTTCAGTTTCAAAAGCTTTTACTTCTGTTGTAGTTGCTCCTAAAGGAAATCCAATAACTGTACAAACCTTTACATCGCTACCCTTTAACATAGTTGCAGCTTTTTCTACCATAGCTGGATTAATGCAAACTGATGCAAAATTATACTCTAATGCTTCATTACAAAGTTTTTCAACTTCCATTTCTGTAGCATCTGCCTTTAAGATAGTATGATCTATCATTCTTGCTAAATCTTTTTTATTCATATAAGATCTCCTCCTGTATGTTTAACTATTTTTTCTCTAGAAATTTATTATAAATGAAAAACTCTAATAATTAAAGGGATTTTAAAACAAAGAGTATTTTTTATAAATATTAATTCATTTTTAAAATAGACTAAGTTGTTCCATTGTATTTTCCTTAAATGATGATACAGTCACGCCTATTAATCTAACTCCTTTTTTTAGTTCCTCATTATTTAGTATTTCCTCACAAGTCTTATATATATCCTCAAAATTATTTGTATAGTAACTTAATGTTTTACTTCTTGTATGATTTTGAAAATCACTTGTTTTATATTTTACTGTTATTGTTTTACCTTCTATATTTGCCCTCATAAGATATTTACTGATTTCACTAGAGAATTCCTTTAAATAAATAATTAACTCTTCTTTATCATCAGTATCTGTTTTTAAGGTTCTTTCTTTGCCATAAGATTTTCTATCTCTTTCTACTTCTACTTCTCTATTATCAATTCCACGTATTCTATCATAAATTTCTAAACCATATTTCCCAAGGTACTCTATATAAAAACTTTTTGGCATTTCATATAAGTCCTTTATTAAAAATATACCTATGTTATTTAGCTTTTCAACTGACTTTTTTCCCAATCCATGTATTTTAGATATTGGAAGCGGTAGCAAAATTTCAGGTATCATTTCTTTTGTTATAACCTTAATACCATTAGGCTTATTCCAATCAGATGCTAATTTTGCTAAAAATTTATTATATGATATCCCAATTGAAATAGTTAACCCAATTTCTTTAAAAACTCTGCTTTTTATATATTTTGCAGCCTCTATTACATTATTAAAATTACTATTAGTTATATCTAAATAAGCTTCATCTATTGAAAGAGGCTCTATAATTTGAGTAACATCTTTTAATATATTGAATACTTGATTTGAAACTTCCTTATATCGAATATATCTAGTTCTTAAGTATATTGCATGTGGACATAATTTTTGTGCTATAAAAATAGGCATTGCAGAATGTACTCCGTACTTTCTAGCTTCATATGAACAAGTAGAAACAACTCCTCGTTCACTTACTCCACCAACTATTACTGGCTTTCCTCTAAGCTTTTTATTATCTAGTTGTTCTACTGATGCAAAAAATGCATCCATATCTACATGTAAAATCAACCTTTCCATATTTACTCCCTTTAAGCTAAGGCTTCAGCAAACATCCCTTTATTTTTCGACTTTATAAAGCAATATACTCCTTGAGCTAATAGTTCATCTATATAGTTTCTTTTATCAGAAATATTTATAAATGATAATATAGATATTGCAATAATAGTTCTAAAACCTTTATCCATATAATATTCGTATTCACTTTCTTCTTCACAAAGAGTATCTACTACGTCTTCAATTAAATCAATGTTTTTTCTCATATCATTATTTGATAATACTCCTAGTAAAGGTAAGAATTGTTGAGCTAACTTTATATCTCTTTTCTCTAATTGTAGCATAAATTCTATTGTTCTATACATATTTCCTGAAGAACCATTTAACATTATTGCATTAGTTAGTCCTTGAATACTATTTTTTGACTTAATATTTAAATCTGTCATATGACTATAAATAGTTTCTATAAACTCATCAATTGTACTAACATCTATGTCGTTCAATGCCCATAATGCACAAACTAAATAGTCATCTTCTCCAGTTATATTATAATATTTTTCCTTTAACAAAATATAAACTTCCTTCATTTTATAAGCAATTTCATTCTTATCCTTATTATTGCCATACTTAGCTATAACAAATGCTGTTAGTACTAAGTAATCACATTCATTAAATCCTTGAAATTTAAGAATATCCATAACTTCATATATATCATCTATTAGTTGATTTTCATTACCTTCTTCTAATGAAATTAATAAAGATAGAATATAAAGCATGTCCCCTCTAAAAGGTGAAACCCTAGAAGAAGTTCCCTTTATATACTTTCTAATTTCTTTTACTTTTTCAAATGGAATTTCTTTTTTGTAATGGGCGAAAACTAAAGATGCAAAATGGTTAATTAAATCTCCATCATTTCTAAGATCTTTTTTTGCATTTCTATAGTTCTCAATTGTCAGATTAATTCTGTCTATGAGAAATTTCTCCATATATAATATTCCCTCACTTTACTTTAAGCATATTAATTACTCAAGACTATTATACTATAAAAACTGTGTCAGTTTTATAACAAAATTATAACAATTTATAAAAATTAAATTAAAGGTTCTCCTTTTATCTAAAGTTTAGGTAATACATAATATGTTTAGCTAATGCTATTGTTTACTTATTTAAGGCTATTTTATAGTTATATGATACATTTATAATTTTTAGTAATAATTATGTTTATAAATAAACTAAAAAAGAAAGATTATATATGATACATTTATAAATATTTTAAGTAGCTAAAATAAAGTGAATAATAATTTTTTTTATAGGCAATAATACTAATGGATACATCGATTAGTATCCTCTTAGTATTATGAAAAAAGATGGGAGACTTAATAAATCTCTCATCTTTTTATTTCTTATATAAGAAAGTATTATCCTTTATAAGCTTCTAACATAAAACCCTTTATTATATACTTCTTTATCATATTTTATCTCAATACCATTACATAACTTCTCATCTTTTTTAGCTATAACGAATTTTATATCACTAATTATAACTTCAAAATCTTCATCTGAAATAAAATCTGCATATAAATCATATGCAGGCTTTCCACAACCGATAGCTGCTACCTTTACTCTTATATGATTATAGTTGCTTTTTTCCACTTCACTTAACAATGCCTCTTTAGTTTTTTCATCAAATATTATGTTCATTTTATCCTCCTTTAGTTTTTTAATACTTATTTTAAGTTTAATTGTATATTATTCCTAAAATTAAAAATAATATAGTATATATTATACTACTATATTGTTTTCATATTTCAACTATTAGTTTTATATCACTATAAATGATATCTTCATATATTATAATAATAAATAATTTAAAGGTGATATCATGAAAAGTGATTATAAAAACTTAAATCTTAACTGCTCATTAGACTTACCTTATCCACAGATTGAAGTATGTAAAAAAAATATAGATTATGCTAACTTAATTAAAGTTAATTATTGTGGTATGGTTTCAGAATTAACAGCAGTAGCTCAATATACTTACCATGAATTAATAACTGATGATTATGTTAAAAACACTTTAAGAGGAATTGTAATTGTTGAAATGCATCATTTAGAAATCATTGGAGAGCTAATTTCTGCACTTGGTGGTAATCCTACTTTTTCTATAAAGAAGAAAGGTAAAGACTTTCATTGGAATTCAAAATTTATAAATACAGATAACTCACTAAAAAAACTACTTATATCAGATATTTCTATGGAAAAAGAATCTATAAAACAATATAGAAAAACTGCTAGTGTAGTAAAAGATGAAAACATAATTGCCATAATTAATAGAATAATATTAGATGAGGAGCATCACATAAACCTTTTAAATAGGTTGTATGAAAGAGAGTTAGGTAATTAATTTAACTTTTTGTTTAATTAATAATGGAATTATGTTATAATGACCTTGTTATTATAATTATTTGATTATTACAATATTTCTTAAATATAAAGGAGTTTTAAGTATGGGTTTCAAAGATAAGATGAGTAAATATTTTACAGATGCATATATGGAAAAATACGGTGATAGAATGACCAGTACTGCTGGTACTGTTTTATCTGTAAAAATTGAAGAAAAAAACATATTAGGTATTATGAGAAAATTAACTATTAATATTTTAATAAAGCCAGATATGGGTAAAGGTGTAGTTAAAACTCAATATAAAGCTAAAAAATGGTTTAAAAAGCCAACTTTTATTGAAGTTAAACAAGGTCATAAAGTAATAATTATGGGAATTGAAGGTGAAAAAGGTAAGGCTGATTCAGAAGTTATTACTATTTCAAATATAGCTAACTTAACTACTAAGAAAGACTTACAACCATTCGATCACAGTCAAATAAAGAAAGCAAGGCAGCAAGCTACAAGAATGAGAACAAGATAATAAAAACAGCCTATACAGGCTGTTTTTGTTTTACATTAATTTAATATAATAATCTATTATTTAATTAAAAACTACAAGTTCTGTTTCTTCTATAGCTTTATTTACTAATTCATCTATATTTAATACTGACTCTGATTGTCTTATCAAATCAACTCTTGGTTTTGTTTTAGGATGTTTTGGAACAAATATAGTACAACAATCTTCATAAGGTAATATTGAAGTTTCATATGTTCCAATTTCTCTAGCTATATCCATTATATCTGTTTTATCCATAGCTATTAAAGGTCTAAATACTGGTCTGTCGGCGCAATCATTACTTACCATTAATCCTTCCATAGTTTGGCTTGCAACTTGACCTATACTTTCTCCTGATGCTACTGATTGAATTCCATATTTTTCTGAAAGTGAGCAAGCAACTCTCATCATAAATCTTCTCATTATTATAGTTAATTCATCTTCTCTACATCCGTTTATTATTGCCATTTGTATTTCTGTAAATGGTACTATATGCAAGTTTACTCTTTCTGTATATGTTGAAAGTATCTTTGCTAAATCTTTAACCTTATCTTTAGCTCTTTCTGATGTATAAGGATGACTATGATAATAAACACAATGTAGCTCAACACCTCTTCTAGCCATTAGATATCCTGCAACTGGTGAGTCTATACCTCCTGACAACATAAGCATAGTACTACCATTTATCCCATATGGTAAACCTCCAGCCCCTTTAATTTTATCTTTAGTTGTATATATGTATGCATTTTCTCTAATTTCTATATTTACTAAACACTCTGGATTTTTAACCTTAACTTCTAATCCATTCATATGATAAACTACATATGCCCCAACTTCTTTAGAGGTTTCTAATGAGTTTTTAGGAAATAATTTATTTGCTCTATTTGTCTCGATTTTAAAGTTTTTTGGATTTGCTTCTTTAACTTTTCTTAGTGCTTCTTCCTTAATTGCTTCCATATCCCTTGGAACTTCTGTTACTATGCAAACTTCTGAAACACCAAAAACTTTTCTTACTCTTTCTGCAGCTTCTTCTATATCATCAGCTTTAATAAAGTATCTTCCCTGATCTGATATTAAGCTATATTCTATTCCCTTTAGCTTTTTCTTTATATTATCTCTAAGCTTTTTTTCAAATTTATTTCTATTTAAACCCTTTAAAAAAATTTCTGATGCATATTTAACTAATATCAATTTATTCATTTTTTGACTCTCCTTAAAAATGTTAATGAGCTTTTTAGAACTTCTATAACTTTATCAACTTCTTCTTTAGTATTAAACTTTGAAAATGAAAATCTGATAGCACTTTCTATTTCTTTATTGCTTAATCCTAAAGCTTTTATTACATAACTTCCTGCTACTACACTACTTTTTGATGTACAAGCAGAACCAGTAGCTACAAAAATATCTCTATCCTCTAATAAATGAAGTAACACTTCAGCTCTTACTCCAATAAAAGAAACATTTAATATATATGGTGTAAAATCATCTCTTAGTGGACTATTTATTCTTATATTATCTATTTCTTCTAGTCTTCTTATCATATATTCTTTTAAGCTATTTACGTAATTATAGCTTTCATTTTTCTGATTTGATGTTATTTCTGCTGCCTTATGTAAACCTACTATAGCTGGAACATTTTGAGTTCCACCTCTAACTCCCCCTTCTTGACTTCCACCACTTATAAGAGAATTTAAAACTATTCCTTTTTTAATATAACAAAATCCAATTCCCTTTGGTCCATGAATTTTATGAGAAGCTACAGATAACATGTCTATATTCATTTTTTTAACATCTATATCTAGTTTTCCATAAGATTGAACTGCATCAACATGAAATCTTGCTCTAGCGCTTTTCTCTTTTATTATTTTTCCTATTGCTTCTATATCCTGTATAGATCCAATTTCATTATTTACATGCATTATAGAAATTAATACAGTATCTTTAGATATAGCCTCACCTAACTCCTCTATATCTATTTTCCCATCTTTATCTACTTCTAAATATGTAACCTTAACACCATTTTTTTCAAGTTCCTTATAGGCCATTAAAACTGAATGATGCTCAAAAATTGTAGTAATAACATGATGCCCTGTTTTAACTAAACCTTTAATTATTAAGTTGTTTGCTTCACTTCCACCTGAAGTAAAGTATATTTCTTCCTTAGATGCATTTATGCTTCTTCCTAAAAATTCTCTTGCTTCTGTAAGTCTTTTTTCAGACTTTATTCCTATCTTATGGAGAGAAGATGGATTACCGAAGTATTCCTCCATTGCATTTGAAACTTCATCTATAACTTCTTTGTAAGGTTTTGTTGTTGAACTATTATCAAAATAAATATCCAAGCATTATCCCTCCTTTATTATCATATTACTCTATTTTAGCATTCCCTAAACTTAAAATTTCTAAATGTCATAAAAATACCTATATAAAATATATTTTTAAATCATCATAGTAAGATTAGTTCATTGTAAATTAAAATTCCTCTATCTTTTTACCATATTTAAACTTACTATATCAAATTTCTAAAAATAAATAAAGGTTTAATTTATTAATATGATTTTGTTCATGATCTAGTAAAAAAGATTATCTCTTTAAATATATAGTTATATATAGAGATAATCTTCTATTTTACTTATTATCACTCTTCATCTTTCTATACTCTATAATAAGTATAATTGTTGTTATTAAAATCACTGTAAATATTGACCAAAGTATTTCTAACAAAGGCTAATCTCTCCTAAAATATTTATATAATATATTTTATAAATATTATTAAGAAATATTACCAAACTATAATCTTATAAAAATAAAAGAAAGAATAATTTAAAATTATTCTTCCTTTTTAAAAGATTAAAACCTCTAAAGAAGCTTAAATCATGATTAAATTATTCCATGGCTACAAACTCTACCTTTTCTACATCTTTTAAAGTAGCTAAATATTCAAGTAAAGTTTTTAGATCCCCACTAAGTGATGATATATCAATTGTTAAGCTTAAATTAGCTCTTTTATTCATAGGTATTCCTTGGTTTATTGTTATTATGCTACCGCCTTCTTCAGAAATATAATTTAATATTCCCGAAAGCACCCCCTTGTTGTCTTTTATCATCATATTAATAGTTACCTTTTTTCCTTGCTCAGTTTCTACAAGTGCAAAAACTGAGTCCTTATATTTATAATAAACACTTCTACTAATATTTACAGTTTTAGCTGCTTCAGTAATATCCTTAACCTTACCTTCTTCTAATAGCCTTTTTGCATCTACTACTTTTTCATAGACCTCTGGCAAAACTCTTTTATCTACAACTAGAAAATTTCCCTTCATAGTACCACCTTCAAATAGAATAACCTTCAATTATTTATAAGAAACTTTTTTATTTTGTAACTTATTATGTTTATTATAAACTAAATTATATTATTTGATAAGTGAACTTTTTTAAATATATATTTATTATTTTTTTGATTTTATAAATAAATATACACTATTTATTAAGAAGATTATTCCTGAGTAGAATAGCACAATTCCCCATTGCTCAATCTTTAATGGTACAGTATTAAATACATCTGCTAAAAATGGAATATATAATATTGAACATACCATTAGCATTGAGACAGCTACAGCTCCAACTAAATAAGGATTACTAAATACCTTAATTTCAAAAATTGAATGTCTTTCTGATCTACATTCAAAAACATGCAGTAATTGTGACATAACAAGAGTTATTAAAGCTAATGTCCTACATGTAGCTAAATCCATTCCATATAATCTTCCTGTCATAAATGAAAGTAAAGTACAAATTCCAATTAAACATCCTCTTACTACAATCTTTGACCATAATCCTCTTGCAAAAATACCTTCACCTTTTTCTCTTGGTTGTTGCATCATTATATCTCTATCTGGAGGATCTACTCCAAGAGCAATTGCTGGTAAACCATCTGTCGCTAAGTTAACAAATAGTATTTGTATTGGAGTGAGTGGATTAGGTAAGTAAAATAATGATGCTAAAAACATTGTTAATACTTCACCCAAATTACAAGATAATAAATATCTTATAAACTTTCTTATATTATCATATATTACTCTTCCTTCTTCTACAGCTGATACTATAGTTGCAAAATTATCATCCATTAATACCATTGATGCTGCCTCTTTTGTTACATCTGTTCCTGATATTCCCATAGCAATTCCTATATCAGCTTCTTTTATTGCAGGAGCATCATTTACACCATCTCCAGTCATTGCAACTATATTATTTTGCTTTTTAAAGGCTTTTACAATTCTAAGCTTATGATGTGGAGATACTCTCGCAAAAACTCTTACATTTTTTACTTTTTTCATAAGATCTTCATCACTAGTTTTCTCAATTTCTTCACCAGTCATTGCTTGATCATCTGTATTACATATATTTATAGATTTAGCAATTGCTAAAGCTGTATTTTTATGGTCTCCTGTTATCATTACAGGTTGTATTCCCGCAAGTTTACACTTTAACACAGCATCTCTTACTTCTACTCTTGGTGGGTCGATACTTCCTGCAACACCTAAAAATATTAAATCTTTTTCTAAACCTTCACTCTTTACTAAATTATTTTCCTTATATGCTGCAGCTATGCATCTTAAGGCTCTATTTGACATTGATTCAATATATGATGCTACTTGCCGTTTCTTTTGAGCAGTTAATGGTTTTATAGTTCCATTTTCTAATATGTGAGTGCATCTTTCTATAACTCTTTCTGGAGCTCCCTTCATATAACAAACTTCCTTTGTTCCTTCCCTAACTATAACACTCATCATTTTTCTAGAAGAATCAAATGGAATTTCATAAACTCTTTGTGAATTAGAAACAAATGCTTTAAGTAAGTTTGTATCTTTAAAAAATGCTTTTATTAGTGCGGTTTCAGTAGGATCTCCATATAAAGCTTTTTCTATGTTTTTAACATTAAAATCATAATTACAGTCATTACAATAAACTAATGCCTTCATTATATTTGAATGATTGCTTAGTTCATCTTTATCAACATCGTATATCTTTCCGTTCATATATATTTCTTTCACTGTCATTTTATTTTGAGTTAATGTTCCTGTTTTATCTGAGCATATAACAGATGTACACCCTAAGGTTTCTACTGCCGGAAGCTTTCTCACTAATGCATTTTTCTTTAACATTCTGGATACCCCCAATGCTAAAGCAACAGTTACTATAGCAGCTAAACCTTCTGGTATTGCTGCAACAGCTAATGAGACTCCAAGTAAAAACATTTCTGTTATTTCATTACCTCTAAGTATTCCAAGAACCGTTACTACAGCACATATAGCTAAGCATAGTGCCACCAGTATTTTTCCTAGTGAATCTAATCTTTCTCTTAACGGAGATTTTTCTTCTTCGATATTATCTAAAAGATTTGCTATTTTCCCCATTTCTGTATTCATTCCAATACCATCAACAAGAAAAACACCTCTACCCTTTAAAACTGTAGTTCCCATAAATCCTTGGTTTTTCCCTTTTTTAGAATCTTTAGATACTCCTACTGATTCTCCAGTTAAAAGTGACTCATCTATCATTACACCTGAAGCTTCAATAAATGTACCGTCTGCTGGAATTCTGTCTCCAGCTTCTAAAATTACTAAATCACCCAATGTAACTTCTATTGAGTTTAATACCTTTAAAACTCCATCTCTAATTACTTTACATGTTGGGGCTGCAAGTTCTTTTAATGCCTCTAATGACTTTTCTGTTCTATATTCTTGTACGAAGCCCATTATTGCATTTACAATTACTATTATAAGTATTGTTATTGCATCTGCTTTATCTCCCATTAAACCAGATATTATAGTTGCAGCTATTAATACCCAAACAATAAAATCATTAAATTGAGATAAAAATATTATGATAGGTGATGTTTTTTTCTTGTGGGATAATTCATTTAACCCATAAGTGCTCTGCCTTTTCTCTGCTTCCTTTGTAGATAGACCCCTTGATATTTCTCTTTCCTGTATCACTGGTTGTCCTCCTTAAAATAGTTTCTATATATTATATTTAGTAAATTAAAAGATATGATTTTTTTTACTATTTCATATTTAATATATTTTTATTAATATTTATTCTACAAATTTTTTATTACTTGCTTAATAATATAGTTTAATATACAAATTTCTACATATACTTTAATTAGATAGCTTTACAAATCGGTAATATAAATATAGAATATGTATATATAATTATTAACTAAGGAGGGTCATAATTTGAAAGACGTAATTTATGTAACTGGACATAAGAATCCAGATTCTGATTCAATATGTGCAGCTTTTTCATATGCTGAATTTAAAAATAAGACAGGCAATATGCCTGCAATACCAGTAAGACTTGGAAATGTAAGTCAAGAAACTCAATATATTCTTGATTATTTTGGAGTTGAGGCTCCTAGACTGTTAAAAACTGTAAAATTAAAAATTGAAGATTTAGAATTTGATAAGATAACTCCTGTTTCACCAGAGATATCTTTAAAAACAGCTTGGAATATAATGAAGGATAGAAATATAAAAACACTTCCAGTAGCTGATGAAAATGAACATTTACTTGGAGTTTTAGCTATTTCTAACTTAACTTCTTGCTATATGGATATATGGGATAATAGAATTTTAGCAAAAAGTAGCACTTCTCTTGAAAATATAATAGATACTTTATCAGCAAAGGAAATTTATGTTGATACTGCAAGAAAAAATTTCCCTGGTAAAATAGTTGTTACAGCTATGCAACCTGATAGCATGAAAGACCATATAGAAGAAGGAGATATTGCTATAGTTGGAGATAGAGAAGAGGTTCAAAATGCCTTACTTGATCTTAAGATATCGCTTATGATAATTACAGGGTCTCATGCGCCAAGTGCTGCTATAATTGAAAAAGCTAGAGAAGCTAACATAAGTATTATTACAACTCCACATGACTCATTCACTGCATCAAGACTTATAATTCAAAGTATTCCTGTTGGATATGTAATGATTAAAGATAATTTAGTTACTTTCTCAACTGACGAATTAGTTGAAGATGTAAAGAAAGTTATGATAGATACTAGATACAGAAGCTATCCTGTTATTGGAGTAAATGGTAAAGTTCTTGGTGCAGTATCAAGATATCATTTAATCTCTAATTATAAAAAGAAAATTATTCAAGTTGATCATAATGAAAGAAGTCAATCTGTTGATGGACTTGAAGAAGCTGAGATTCTAGAAATTATAGATCACCACAGAGTAGCTGATATCCAAACTAGCGGTCCATTATATTTTAGAAGTGAACCTATTGGAAGTACTTCTACTATAGTTGGTAAATGTTTCTTTGAAAATGGAATAAGACCTTCAAGACAAGCTGCTGGACTTTTATGTGGTGCAATAATTTCAGATACTCTTTTATTTAGAAGTCCAACTTGCACTTCTCAAGATAAAAATATTTGCTTAAAGCTAGCAGAGATAGCTGGAATAAATGTAGAAGAATTCGCTAAAGAAATGTTTAAAGCTGGAACTTCATTAAAAGGAAAAACAGTAGAGCAAATCTTTAATCAAGACTTCAAACCATTTACAATTGAGGATACAAGAGTTGGTGTAGCTCAAGTAAATACAATGGATATTGAAGGATTTATGCCACTTAAAGATGAAATGCTAGCTTATATGAACACTAAGGCAAAAGAAGCTAAATTAGATATGGTACTGTTATTACTTACAGACATACTTAACGAAGGCTCACAAATACTAGTTGCTGGAGATAAACCAGAAATAGTTGAAAAAGCATTTAAAGTTACACTAAAAGATAGTACTGCTTTCTTAGATGGAGTACTTTCAAGAAAGAAACAAGTAGTTCCACCAATAACAGCAGCTGTAACATCAAAGTAATTTTAAATTTCACTTGAGATTGTTATGTAGTTTCTAAAATAAAAAGGCTGAGAAAATCTCGGCCTTTTTCATTTTATAGTAAAAATTAAGAGCTAAATATTCTAAACTTAACTCTTAATTCTTCACTATTAATTAGCTATTATTAGTTTTGTTTTATTTTGCTCTCATATTATTAAGCATTCCCCACATTTCATCTGCAGTTCTAACACCTCTTGAGCTTAATTCAAATGCTCTTTGTGTTACTATCATATCTGCAAATTCAGTGGCTACGTCAACATTTGAACCCTCTAATGCCCCTTGATATATGTCAAAATCTGCAGTTCTTTGAACCTGAACTCCTGGTGATGGAGTAAAAAGGTTATCTCCTATTGATAAAAATGCTCTATCTCCTACTGCCGTATATACTGGAATTTCTGCAACTTGTACAAAATTACCTTTATCCTTTATGTAAACTTGTCCCTTTTTATCTACAAGAAAATTGTTTTTATTAAAAACAACATTATTCTCTGAATAACCATTTAGATAATTAAGATTTAGTTTATTACCCCTATTATCTACTAGTCTTCCTCTAGCGTCTATTGCCAAAGCTCCATCTCTTGTATATGCTTCTTCTCCATTTGGTGAAATTATTTTAAAATATCCATTTCCATCTATAGATAAATCCGTACTTATTGAAGTTTGTTGAAGCATTCCTTGAGAGTTATCTCTAAACCACTCTGAAGTTCTTGTACCTGTTCCTATAACAGAAGTTTTGTCATTAAGTGGAACACCATTTCTATCTAAAGATTCTGTTAATAAATCTTTAAACCCAACTTCCATCTTCTTATACCCCATAGTAGTTGAGTTGGCTAAATTATTAGATATAGCATCTAATTTATCCTGATTTGCATTCATTCCTGATTTACTAGTCCATAAGGTTCTTAGCATAAGTTTTCCTCCTACTATCTAACTACTCCGATTTCATTTGCAGCTTTACCTAAAGTTTCATCAATTGTTTGAACAACTTTTTGATTAGTTTCAAAACTTCTCATAGTAGTTATCATATTTACCATTTCATTTGAAATATTTATATTTGATCCTTCTAATGCTCCTTGTGTTACCCAAACCTGCGCATTGTATATAGGGTTCTCTCCCTTATAATAGTTATCCCCTACTTTTTTTAGTTGTCCATAATCTTCAAAATCAGCTGTCGCTAATGTATGTGTTGCTCTATTTCCTATATATAAGTTGTTATTTTTATCTAAAACAAATTTATCTCCACCTATAAATATTGGCTCTAGTGCGCCTGTATTTTTATTTGATCCAAGCACTCTATCTCCATTGCTATTTATAAGGTATCCATCATTTCCAACTTTAAAGTTTCCATCTCTTGTATATAAAACTTCATTTCCATTATTAGTTTGTCTTTGTATAGCAAAAAAGCCTCTTCCCTCTATCGCAAAATCTGTTGGCTTATCTGTACTTTTAATAATCCCTTGAGTAAAAGCTGTGTCTACGCTATCTATTTTTGATCCTAAACTTAAGGTTCCAATTCTTTGAGTTACATTTTTACCATTAACTATTTTATCTCTATTTTGAATCATCACGTCATCAAAACTCTTTATTGATAAGTTGTCACCTTTAAATCCAGTTGTATTTGCATTTGTTATATTATTTGTTACATTAGCCTGTCTATTTTCCAATGATATTAACCCTGATACAGCTGTATATAGACTTCTAATCATTATTCTCATCCCCTTTAAATAGTACTTTACATTCACTGTCATAATGCATTCCAAGGCCTCTAGCCTTTTCTTCTATTTTGCTATTTGAAATTTCTTTATTGTAACTATAACCAAACATAAATATTGAAGTTAATACCATTCCTATCCCTATTCCCATAAGAATTTTTTTATCAGTTAAGAAATCTAATATTATACCTAGTTTTTTAATAAACTTTTTATTAATAATACTTCCCCCTTGCCTATGGATAGTTCTTCACATATTTTATCATCAGTTAACCCATTTTCTAAAAGCTTTTTAACTTTTTCTAGCTTATTATTTTCAAGGTTAACTTTATTCGAAAAATTTATTTCTGATATTACCTCTTCATTTATACTCTTATCTGAACTTTCTTCTGTATAGTTTTCAATATTACTTCTATTATCGTCCATTAATGTACTATTCTTAATATCATTGATAGATATTTTTAATTCCTCTATTTCTTTTTGTAAGTCTAATATTGTTTCTGCTAAATCTTTTCTTATCGAAATTATTTCCAAGTCATAATCTCTATTATTATTTACTTCTTCTCTTTTCAATATTTTTTCAAAAGATTTATCTTCTTTTTTTATAGCTTTAATATTTAAAATTATAAGTATAATTCCTATTAGTATTATTAATATAGGAAGCATTTTATCCTCCCCTTCTATATATGTTTCAATTAAGAATCTTAATACATTTATATTTTTATAAAACTAAATCCTTACTAATTATATTTACATATACTTCTAAAGTTAAAACCTTATATATAATTTACTTTTTGCATTATTCCTCTTAAATTTCTTATTGCTCTACTATGTAATTGACAAACTCTAGATTCCGATACCTCTAGGATTTGTCCTATTTCTTTTAGGGTTAATTTTTCATAATAATATAAGTTTAAAATAAGCTTATCTTTCTCCTTTAATTTTTCTATTGCTTCTGATAGTATTTCTATCTTTTCTTTATATTCCAATGATTCTTCTGGAGAAATAGTATTTTTATCTTCTAAAGTTTCCATAATTGTAACATCATCATCATCGGAATAAATTATAGATTCCAATGACATTACTGACATATAATTTATATAATTTTCTACTTGAGCAACTTCTTGAACTGATATATTTAATTCTTTTGCAATCTCTTGTAAGCTCGGCTCTCTCATATACCTATTTTGCAACTTCTCTACAGATTCATTATATTTAGCAAGCTTATCCATAGCACCTTTTGATATAGGTCTATTTTTTCTAATTTCATCAATCATTGCACCTTTTATTCTTAATGTTGCATAGGATGAAAACTTCATTCCCTTGCTTGAATCATATCTACTAATTGCATCTAAAAGCCCAACAATTCCATAACTCACTAAATCTTCGTATTCTAAATACTTAGTTTTGCCAAGCATAACTCTAGAAGCCAAATATTTAACTAATGGTATATACTTTTCGACTACTTGCTCTTTATGAATTATAGGGCTTTGACATTCCATACTAATAACCTCCTCTAAATAAGTTCCCTTTGCTTTCTCATTATTGTAAATACAGTTCTTATTATTTTTTCTCTAGTTGTATTATCTATATCATAAAATTTTATACCACATATATACCTTTTATCATCTGTCTTATCAGCTCTTACTACCTTGCCTCTTACAGTTATTTTTTGATTTTCATAAATTAAGTTTGCAACTATAATATCTTCAGCCTTTATTTCTTCCTTTATTTTAATTCTCATACCTCCACCACTTAAGTCTAGTAATAGAGCATGTTCATATTTTTCTTCCCCTTTAATTTCTTCTTTTAAATCTTCTTCTCTTATATAGTTAATTACTTGTACAACATTAACCCTTACATAATCTCTTCTTTGAATTCTTGTTATATCATAAGGTTTACTTAATCTATAAAAAGAAATATTTTTTTCTGTAGTTCTTCCTATAACTTTACTTTTATATCCAAAAAGATTACCCTTATTATCATAATAAATTTGTTCTATTACGTCTCCATCTTTTAAGGTTAAATAAACTCCATCTGTTACTGGAATAGTTATTAAGACCTCGTTGTCCGTTATATCTTGAATTGTAGATTTATACATATTCTCTTCCCACAGAACATCAATTCTAAAATTTATACCCAATTCTAACTTTGCCATGACTAACCCCCCTAAGAAAAAATATTAAAGAATTTTTTAAATAACCCTTGAGCTCCTATCCCTACAGATTGCTTTTTTTCTCCTATAATTTTCTCTGCTATATTTTTAATACATTTAGCTGCATCGCAATTAGGATATCCTATTACAAATGGATTTTGCTCCCTTACAGCCATAATCAACTTTCTATCTTCATATATAATACCTAAATAATTGACCTCTAAGGATAAAAATCTATTTACTGCTGTTTTAAATTTAAAAAAAGTTTGATCTCCCTCTTTTTTATCTAAAGCTTTATTTACTACAATATTAGCATTATTTTTTATTTTAAAGTGATCCACAGCCTTTAATAAGCTATATCCATCAGTTAATGAAGTCGGTTCTGGAGTTGTTACTAATATTAAATCATCTGAGCATGCAATAAAAGCTAAAACACTTCTACTTATTCCAGCTCCTGTATCTATAAAAATATAATCAAATCCTTCTAACATTTCAATTTTTTTTAGGAATAAGTCCCTTTGATTTTGCTGAAGATCCTCTATATTATTAAGTCCACTTCCTCCTGGTAGAAGCTTTACCCCTTCTGGTCCATCAACTATTATATCTTCTATTGCTAGCTTTCCATTCATTAAATCTAAAACACTATTTTTAGGATATATACCCATTAATACATCATCATTTCCCATTCCTATATCTGCATCAAATATTAAAACTTTTTTCCCTGATTTTACTAATGTAATTGCTAAATTTACTACAAAGTTACTTTTACCAACTCCACCCTTGCCAGATGTTATAGTTATTATTCTTGCTTTTCTTTTAGAACTTTCTAGGAGTTCACCTTTTGCTAGTCTTCTTAAGCTTTCTGCTTGATCTAACATATAGTTTCCTCCCCTAGAATAAGCTTTTGTATTTCATCATTAGAAGGTATTTTTATGTCATCAGGAACATTTTGTCCAGTTGTAATATATGCTATAGGTTTTCTTGATCTTTTCACTATATTATATATACCTCCATAGGAGCTTGTTTCATCTAACTTTGTTATTACTAATTTTTCATAACAAATCTCACTATAACCATTTAAGATTGTTATTATATCTCTATTTTTTGTAGTTCCACTTATAACTAACATTATGTGATCTGCATTAACTTTTTGAGTAAAAGCCCTAAGCTCAGATATTTGCATCGTATTTTTACTACTTCTACCTGTTGTATCTATTAAAACTACATCGCAATCCTCTAGCTCTTTAACTGCATTTTCCATCTCTTTTAATGTTATAACTACCTTAAATGGAATATTCATAATTTCAGCATAAGTTTTTAGCTGTTCTACAGCTCCTATTCTATAGGTATCTATAGTTATTAATCCAACCTTCTTCTTTTCTATTAAAGCTAATCTTCCAGCAAGCTTTGCTATAGTTGTTGTTTTTCCTACTCCAGTTGGCCCAACTAAAACTACCTTACCATTTAAATTTTCATGGCAAATATTAATTTCCTTATCTAATAACATAGTAAAATATCTTTTAAACTCTTCTATATTATTATAATCTTTACTTAATAATTCTTTTATCAAATCATCATCAATATCTATATTTTTTAGATATTCTTCTATTTCATTTTCTTCTTCTTCCTTATTAGTATTTTTAATAACTCTATTTAATAATTCTTTTATTTCTTTAACTTCATTTTGCATATTCTTATCATTATTGTTTAAATAATTATTCTTATCAACAATGATAGCTTCTTCTTTATTTATTTTTTTATCTTTTTCACCAATTATTTTTTTTATACTATCTAAGGATTCTTTAAAATCTATTTCAGTTTCTTTTTTTTGAGTAAAATTATTTTTTTTACCTATTTTATTATTTTCTAAAGCTGCTGTGACTTCAATTAGTTTTGGTTTAAAGTATCCTTTAACACCTGGTTCTTTTACTTTTCTTTGACTTATTATAATTGCATCCTTACCTAGTTCATATCTTATTCTAGTTAAAGCTTCATTCATATTTTTAACTAAGTATTTTTTTATTACCATTATAATGATACAACTCCTTCAGTTCTTATTTCTACATCATTTGGAATTTCATTTAATGATATAACCATTATATGTGGAAATACCATTTCTATAAGCTTCCTAAATACTGGTCTTATATTTGGTGAAACCAGTATAACTGGTTGATTATTATAGAAATAAACCCTATCCATAGTATCCCTTATACAGTCAAGTATTCTTGTAGTTGTATCTGGATCTACTGCTGGGAACGAACCTTGCATTGACTTTTGTGTATTAGCTGCTATTATCTCTTCTATTTGCGGAGATAAAGTAACTACAGTTATACTTCTATCTTCATCTATTATCTGATTGCAAATAGTTCTAGCTAAAGAAAATCTAACATATTCAGTTAATAGTTCTAAATCCTTTGTAAGTCTTGAATTATCAGCTAAGGATTCCATTATTGTAACCATATCCTTTATTGGAACTTTTTCTCTTAATAAATTTTGTAATACCTTTTGAAGTTCACCTATAGTCATAAGATCTGGTATAAGTTCATCTACAACAGTACTATATTTTTCTTTTGTATTATCAACAATTAATTGAACTTCTTGTCTTCCAAGTAATTCATAAGAATGTGCCTTTATTGTTTCAGTTAAATGTGTAACCATAACAGTTGTTGGATCTACCACTGTTAGACCTTTTATTTCAGCCTCTTCTCTTTGATCTTTATTTATCCAAACTGCTGGTAAATTAAAAGTTGGCTCAATAGTTCTTATACCTGCAATTTGTGAATTATCTCCTGATGGATCCATACAAAGAAGCATATTTGCCATAAGCTCAGAAGATGCAATTACAGTTCCTCTAATTTTAATAACATATTCATTAGTCTTTAACTGAAGATTATCTCTAATTCTTATAGGTTGAACAACTACTCCCATTTCTATTGCGCATTGTCTTCTAACAGATGCAATTCTTTGAAGTAAATCTCCACCTGTTGATTCATCTGCTAATGGAATTAATCCATAACCAATTTCAACTTCCATAGGTTCTACAGAAATTAAAGACATTACATTCTCAGGCTCTTTTCTTTCCATTTCAGTATATTCTTCTTCAACCTTAGCTAATTCTGCTTCCTCATTTCTTTGCTCTTCTTTAAATAAAAGATATGAGGCTACACCACTCGCTACTGATGCCAATAAAAATGGAAGCATTGGCATTCCTGGAATTAAGGCCAAGAAAAACATTACAGCTGAAACTATTCCTAAAGCAACTGGGAAAGTTGTAAGCTGATTAGTAAATGTTTTACCAAAATTATCAGATGATCCTGATCTTGTTACTAGTATACCTGATGCTGTAGAAATTAATAATGCTGGCACTTGGCTAACTAGTCCATCACCTATAGTTAATCTCGTATAAAGTTCCCCTGCTTGGGCTAAAGACATATTTTTTTGCATTACTCCTATTACAATACCTGCAATTATATTAATTATAGTTATTATTATTCCTGCTATTGCATCCCCCTTTACGAACTTAGATGCTCCATCCATTGCTCCATAAAAGTCTGCTTCTGATTGTAAATCTTGTCTTCTTTTTCTAGCTGTTGTTTCATCTATAACACCTGCATTTAAATCTGCATCAATACTCATTTGCTTACCTGGCATAGCATCTAGTGTAAATCTTGCTGATACTTCTGAAACTCTACCAGCACCATTAGTAATTACTACAAATTGTACAATTACTATAATTAAAAATATTATAATTCCAACTACATAATTTCCACCTATAACAAACTCTCCAAAAGCTTGTATTATACTTCCTGCATCTCCTTCAGTTAAGATAAGTCTTGTTGATGAAATATTAAGACCTAATCTAAATAGAGTTGTAACAAGTAGTAATGTTGGGAATACAGATAATTGTAATACATTAGTAGTAAACATTGTAATCATTATAATTACAGCTGATAATGTAATATTAAATGCTAGCAAAATATCTAATAACAACGGTGGAAGAGGTATTATCATCATAAGTACAATACCTAATACACCAAAGGCCACCAATACATCTGTATTTTTCTTTAAATTTATTTTGTTATCTAAAAGCAACCTCATCCCATCCTTTATTGTCTAGTACGTTTTTTTTTCTTATCTAGCTTATAAACCATAGCTAAAATTTCTGCTACAGCTTGATACATATCTTGAGGAATTTCTTTATCTATTTCTACTGCCTCATAAATCATTCTTGCTAAAGGTTTGTTTTCTATTATAGGTACCTTAGACTCTATAGCCTTTTCTTTAATTTTCATCGCTACAGTATCTGCCCCTTTAGCTACAACCTTAGGTGCCTCCGTTTTACCTTCCTCATATTTAATTGCCACAGCTAAGTGAGTAGGGTTAGTTATTACTACTGTAGCATCTCCAACTGATTCCATCATTCTTCTTTGAGACATTTCTCTTTGTTTTTGTTTTATTTTTGATTTAATTTGAGGATCTCCCTCCATTTGTTTATATTCTTCTTTAATTTCCTGCTTAGTCATCTTAAGCTCTTTGTTATGAAGCATAAATTGCACAAAATAATCTATAGCTGCTAGTGCCACTAACAATATACATATTTTTATAAATATTCCTAATATTAAAGACTTAACTTCAACTCCTAAAGTAGGAAGATATAAATTTCCTATTTGCATTATTTTATTGAAATTATCTTTTATGTATGAATAAGCTATAAAGATAACTATAGTTATTAATATTAGGTTTTTTATTAATTCAACTAATGCTTTTTTAGAAAACATATTTTTAAATCCATTAATAGGGTTTAACTTTCCAAACGAAGGTTTAATAGCATCTTTTACTATTAAAAATCCTGATTGCATTAAACTTGCTGCAACTCCAGCTATCATTATTGGAATTATAACAGGAATTATAACCATTGCTATTTTGCTTACTACAAGAGTGTTTATACCCTTCAAGCTATTTTCTGTTACCTCAATAGAGGACATATCTCCAAGAAAATATATTATATTTCCCTTTAATGATGATACAATAAATCCACTTGCTATCGTAATAACTAATATTGTAGCTATCATAGTTAATGCTAGTCCTACATCCTTACTTCTAGCAATTTGTCCTTTTTTTCTTGCATCACTTTTTTTCTTTGGAGTAGCTTCTTCTGTTTTTTCATCAGCCCCTATTAAAAATACAAGTGGAAAAGCTGTCATTATCTTTCTAAATATCTCTGGCAAATATGTTATGCTACTAATAAATAGCTTTATTATAATAGGTAATGATATTGATATAGCAATTATACCTACCAGCATTTTAACTGGCATTCCAAGTATCATTACATTTATTTGAGGTACTGCCCTAGATACAAGACCCATGCAAAGGTCTGTCAATATTATTATCAATACTATTGGTATTGCAATTTTCAACCCTATTATAAAGTAATTAGCTATTACTTCTATAAGAACCATCATTGTATCTGGATAAAGTATGCCTTTACCCATTGGTAAAATTATAAAACTTTCAATAAGCGATTTAATAAGCATATGATGCCCATCTACTATAAAGAAAATTACTAATGCTACATAATGAAGTAAATTACCACTTATAGTTGTGCTTGTTTTGCTATTTGGATCTATTGTATTAACCATACTTAATCCTATATGTACATCTATTAAACTTCCTGCCATAAGTATTACCTCAAAGGCTATGTTAGAAATCAATCCAAGCACTAATCCAGTGGTAACTTCTGAAATCATATAAATAATTAAATAATAATTACTGGTAATTGAATTTATATTTGAGTAATCTATTCCTCCAAGTAAGGCAAATGAAAAGATTAGCGAAAACATAGCTTTTAATATTTTTGGTGTTCCATTTGGGAAAAATACATTTGTTATAGCAAAAAAAGCTGTAACTCTTAAAAATATAAAAAACAGAGCTAAAAAGTAGGTTGTATCTACCATACTTCACCTACCTCCTAAGTAGATATTTTAATAATAAGCTCAAATATTCTTTCTGTAAAAGCTACTATGGTATGCAGCATAAAACTTGATAAAATAAGTCCTGTAGCTGCTATTCCTATAAGCTTTGGAACAAAAGTTAAAGTTTGTTCTTGAATTTGAGTAGTTGCTTGAAATATACTTATTATTAATCCAATTAAAATTGATACTATTAATATAGGACCTGCTATCTTTAATGATGTATATAATGCATCTTTTACAATTCCTATAATTAAATTTTCACTCATATTCTATCACCTATCCTCCAAAGCTCATGATTAAGGATTTCACCATTAAGTACCAACCATCTACCATTACAAACAATAACAGTTTAAAAGGTAAGGCTACCATTACAGGTGGAACCATAAACATACCCATTGACATAAGTACACTTGCAACTACCATATCTATTATTAAGAATGGTAAGAATAATAAAAATCCTATTTGAAAGGCTGTTTTAAGCTCACTTATTGCAAAAGCTGGTATAACAACAGTCAATGGTACATTATCTTTTGTTATTTCTTCTGTGTTTAATTTTGATGTTTCAACAAATAGCTCTAAATCCTTTTGCCTTGTTTGCTTAAGCATAAATTCCCTTAATGGCTTACTTGCAGCCTTCATAGCTTCCTCTTGATTTATTTTATTTTCCATAAAGGGCTTAAATGCATTGTTATTTATCTCTGAATATACTGGTTGCATTATAAATATAGTTAAAAATAATGCTAGCCCAATCAGTATTTGATTTGGAATTGATTGTTGCGCTCCTAAAGCATTTTTTAAAAATGAAAATACTACTATTATTCTTGTAAAAGATGTCATCATTATTATTATTGAAGGTAACAATGTTAAAATAGTTAATACAATCAATAATTTTATGTTGTCAACATAATTTTGAGGAGAAGTAGATTCACCACCTACTGAAATGTTGACATTTGGTACATTTATAGGCTCAGCACTTACAGCTTTATCAAAGGTAAATATTAAAGCTAATGCAATCAACATCATAAACAAATATTTTTTCTTTTTACTCATACAAATCTTCCTTCTAGTTATATTTATTCCTAAGTTTATTTATTTTACTTTTTAAACCTTTTATAGCTACTTCATATTGCTGATTAACTTCCTCTTTTTGTCTTTTCTTCTCCTCTTCTATAAGTAATATATCCTCTTCTGATATTTCATCTAACTTTTCAGTTTTATTAGTAGATGAACTCATTACATATCCTTTTTTCCCAACTTTTAATACTACTATTGAAGTTTCCTTTGATATTTGTGTTCTTTCTAAAACTTTTATATACTTTCCTTCATTAGCATTGTAAAATTTATTTCCACCTATTTTAAAGAGTAAATACATAAGACCAAATACTACTATTAATGCAAATATTAACTTAAATATTAAAAATGCCAAATCCATATTTAAATCTACTTCCTTCTACTGTACTATAATATCACTTATGTAAACATCTTTTAATACTCCTGATTTTAACTTTTGATTCATCCTAGCAATTATATCGCCTTTTAAAACAGCTTCATTTGCTGGCTCAAAATCCTTAGCCTTACAAGATTTTATATAAAATATAGCTACATCTCTAAGTACAACTTTTTTATCTTTTACTTCTTTTTCTAACTCTTTATTATTTTTATCATAACTTATAGAAAGATTTAGCTTTACATATCTTTTTGTTCCTTCATCGCTTAAGTTAACAAATACTTCTCCAACTTCAAAAAAAGCTTCCTCCATAACAACTGGCCTTGAGGCATTATTTTTATTCATAAAGTAATATACTCCTCCAAATGTTCCCCCACCTAGAATTGCCATGATAGCAATAATTATAATTAATTTGCTTTTTTTCTTTTTAATATTCTTCTCTTCAGCCATTATTTTTTTCCTCCTTATCAGTTGTCACAATCAAAATATCAACTCTTCTATTTTTAGCCATATCTTCATAAGTATTATTTGGTGCTACGGGATGATGTTGACCATATCCTGCTGCACTAAATCTAGTAGGGTCTTGACCCATAACTTCAGTAAAGTATCTAACTACATTTACTGCTCTATCTGCAGACAACTCCCAATTCGATGGAAACTTTGAAGTATTTATTGGTCTATTGTCTGTATGCCCTTCTACCAATATCGGATTATTTACAGATGAAATAAGTGAATTTATTTTATTAAGTATATCTTTGCTATCTTCTCTTAAAGCCGAACTTGATGTTTCAAACAATATATTATCTCTAAGTTGTATTACTATTCCTCTTTCACTATCAATTATATCTACAACAGAAGCTAAATTATTTTCATTTACAAATTCTTTAACATCCTTATACATTTTTTGTTGTTCTGTTAGCTCTATTTCAGGAGGTATGTTATCAGTTGCTTCTCCTCCAACTAATGGAACTTCTCCATTATATAAATCATACTCCATTAAAGTATCTCCTGATTGTCCAGTCATCATTGAAGTAAAAGCCTGAGCTATACTCTTAGTTTTTTGAGAGTCAACAGTTGCCATTGAATATAGTAATACAAAGAATGTAAGTAATAGAGTTACAGTATCCGCATAAGTTGCTAACCACTCATCGCCTCTTAGTCCTTCACCTTTATTTTTCTTCTTTCTAGCCATTAAATAACAACTCCTTCTCCATTTTCAATGCTGTTATTCAAATATTCTAATTTCTCCTTAGGAGGTAAGTATGTTATTAATTTTTCTTCTACTATTCTTGGGTTTACCCCTGATTGTATTGCAAGAATTCCTTCTAGCATCATTTCCCTTTCTCCAACTTCTTTTGCACTCTTTTGCTTTAAATTGGTTGCAATAGGGTTACATAAAAGATTAGCTATAAGTGATCCATAAAATGTAGTTATTAAAGCTTTTCCCATACCAGATGCAATATTAGATACATCTGTTAGATTTGCAAGCATTTGTATTAATCCTATTAGTGTACCAAGCATACCAAATGCAGGTGCATAAGCTCCCCAAGCTAAGTATATACCTGATCCCCTATCATGCCTACTTTCCATTTCTCCAATTTCTAATTCTAATATTTCTCTTATTGTTTCTGGCTCAATACCATCTACAACCATTTGTAATCCTTTTTTCAGAAAAGGATCCTCCATTTCAGATATATCATCTTCTAAAGATAATAAACCTTCTCTTCTTGCTTTTTTAGAAAGATCTGTAAATTGTAAAATTATATCCTTTACTGATGATTTATTTTCCTTGAAAGCTTGAATAAAAAGCTTTCCCATATTTTTCATCTCTTCTAATGAATATGTTATTAAAAGAGCTGATAAAGACCCTCCAACAGTTATTATTACAGATGATACATCCCAGAAAATCTTAAGACTACTTCCAAGAAGCATTCCGTAAAGCATTAATATTGAGCCTAATATTAACCCTACTAAGGTTAACGCGTCTGACTTTTTCATAATATTGCCTCCCATTATAACCTATAAGTAACAATCTTGTTTTTATATCTAAGTACTTCTTCTACTACCTCTTCTACACTTTCAAGCACAATATATTTTTTACCATTAGTTAATGTTATTAAAGTTTCAGGAACTTCTTCTATTTTTTCTATATGGTCTGCATTTAAAATAAAATCTTTATTGTTCATAGCTGTTACTTTAATCATAGAATCACCCTCTTTATTTTAGTAAAATCATTTTAGTAACTTTATAATATATAAATGAATTTACTTTATATACTGAAACCGCTTTGCTCAGCTAATTCTTTTAACTTAACTGAGCATTAGCGATTTTACCTTTTAACTATCTCTTTAAGTTAATTATATCTTGTAATATTTCATCTCCTGTTGTTATCATCTTTCCTGATGCTTGGAAAGCTCTACTTGAAACAATCATATCTGTGAATTGTTCTGCTAAATCTACATTTGACATTTCAAGCATACCTTGAAGATTTTCTCCATATCCCTTTGAATTATCATCATTTAAAGTTCCTATACCACTTTTTATAATGGCATCACCTGAGTTAACTGATCCACTATAAAGGTTACCTCCAAGTTTAGTTAACCCTTCTGGATTCTTAAAGCTTGCCATTGCAATTTGTCCAAGTGCTGCTACTCTACCATCTTCAAGCACTCCATTTATTATACCGTTTTTATCTATAGTATAAGTTTTAACTCTAAGTTCAGTATCTGTTCCTGGTATTCTTACCTTATCTGGAATTTTAAGAGTTTTTAATTCTCCATCATATGATTTAAGATTTTTTGTTCCATCTACAAAGTTAATTGTTCCATTTTCATTCATACTTTCTATTGGAGTTCCTCCATTTGTTTCTTCTGAAGTTACTCCTCCAATTTCCATTGGTTTTCCTGTAGCTGTTACTCCTTGAGCTATTCCTTTTCCTTCTAAAGCTCTAGTTAACGCATCTTGTATATTCTTAGCTGTAATGGCATTTGCTGTTACAAAATCTCCATCTATTGTTATTGTTTTATTCTTTTCATCTATAGTTGCTTCTGTCTTTGTTCCTGGAGTTATTTTTCCAACTTGGAATTTATATCCGTTTAATGCTGCACCTTCATCAAAAAGTATTTCTATTCCACCTACTTTGATCTTACCTGGTGCTTTATTAACTTCACCACCTTCAATATTATCAGAGGTTAATCCTGTATATGGTTTAGAAGTTCCTGACACCTTAACCTTTGGTAAATCAGTAGGATGAGCTGCTACTAAAGCTGCATTTATTTTATCTTCTAAATCTCTTGCTCCAACCTTTTTAGTGAAATCTCCTTTAATAACTAATTTAGGAGGATTTCCTCCAGCTGCTGCCTTATATTCTACAGATAATCCTGGTTCATTTATATCTGTAATTTCAAATTCTAAATTATTTAATAATGTTCCAGTAGGAAGTTCTACATTTAATCCAGCTATATTTAATGCTTTTGGGGATGTTGCTGTTACACCATTTTGGAATTTCACTTTATTTGTTACATCTGCTAAATTTATATTTCCTGTAACAGTCAATTGAGTCTTAACTCCATTTGCCTTCAACGCATTATTTAATTTTGTTTGTATCTCTGTATTAGTAAATTTAGCTGGTACTGTATTAAAATCACCATTTATTATTATATTTCCATTTTCAACCACTACTGTAAGAGGAGTTCCTATTGCACTTTCTCCTACAGAAATGGTGTAGTCATTAAGCTCTCCATTAGTTTGTCCTGCAAAAGTAAATCCACCAACTGATAAGTTAGTTGTACTTCCATCCTTAGCATTTACTATGTTTGCTGATGCATCAACCTTACCTGATGCATCAGACGCACCCTTTATATTTCCTAATGTAGCTGGAGTTCCCGTTACCTTTGCTTCTTGCTTTATTCCAGCTGCTTTAAGTTGATTATTTAATTCATCTTGTAAATCTGATGCATTAAATGATTTATTTAAGAAATTAGCATTTATTACTATTTTTTTTCTACCCTTTTCTACATTAACTTGAAGTGGATCTTTTGATATTTCACCTATTTCAAAGCTGTATCCATTTAGATCGCTACCTTCATTAAGTTGTATAGTAAATCCACCTATTGTAACAGCTTTGGGTGGTAATGCATCTGCTCCTCCTACAACTGCATCTGAACCTAATCCATCAAAACTTATAGGCTTTCCTCCAACAAATACTTGTTGAGATATACCTGCTGAAGATAATCCTTTATTTATTGCAGATTCAACTTGAGCCGGTGTTAAAGCACCTGATGATGAAAAATCTCCATTTACTATAATTAATTTTTCAGCTTTATTAATATCTGCTGATGTAACAGTTCCTGGTCCTACAGCCCCTAAAACAACTTTATATCCATTCAATTGTGAACCTGGTCCAAATCTGAAATCTAATCCAGCTGTATTTACTGAATTAGGAACTTGTCCTGTTGCTTCTTGTGAGCTATCATCATTAGTTAATGAATAACCCATAATTCTAAATCCATCTCCAGTTAATAGGTTTCCTTGTTCATCTAGTATAAATGAACCATCTCTACTGTACATTATTTCACTACCTGAATTAACTAGTGATTGTGCTGTTATATTATGTGCACCTGCTCTATGATTTACTTCTAATGTTCCATCATAAATTGCAGGTCCTTTACTTACCATAAAGAATCCATCACCATCTATAGCTACGTCTAAAGCTCTACCAGTTGGTTGCATCATACCTTGAGTCATAACTGAGTCAATACTTGCAAGTTGAACTCCAAGTCCTACTTGGCTAGCATTTACTCCCCCTTGGTTATTTGATGGAGCCATTGCATCTGATACATTTTGACTTAACATATCACTAAATCTTGCTCTAGATGACTTAAATGATGTTGTTCCTACATTTGATATATTGTTTCCTATAACATCTAGTTTAGTTTGATTAACCTTCATTCCACTTATACCGGAATACATTGATCTTAACATAAATTTGACCTCCAACCCTTTAAATTTTCTTGTCTCTATCATTCAACAAGAATTAAGCTTCCTATATAGGTCCAGCTTATAAAATTACAACACTATCTATATTTGTAAACACATTTTCTTTTGCTCTTTCTTTTTCTATAGCTGTTATTACCGTTTTATTTTCTATACTTGCAATTAAAGCTACATCCTTATAAATCATTACAGAATTTTTTGCACCCTTGTCTTGTGCTATTTGAAATCCTTTTGCTATTTCCTTCATATCTGTATCTGTAAAATTTATTTCTCTTAATCTATCTGCTGCATGTTTAGATAGTGTATACTCTTCATTATCTTTATTTATCGTTTCATTTAAAATATCATTAAACTTACTTTTGTAGTGATTATTTTTTTCATTTACCCTTTCATTTGGTAACTGAAAATTACCTACAGGATAAGCTTTTCCATTTATAACTCTAAAGCCCAAAAAATCACCTACTTTAACAATTTACTTGTCTTCTTCTGGCTCACTAGGTTTGATTTCTTCCTTACTATTTGAAGCCTTAACTATCTTATCATAAGTAAATTCTTTTATTTCATCCGAATCATGTAGCTTAATTCGTACTTTAACTACACCTTCATCTTTTACTACTCCTAAAACTTCTCCAGTGAACTTCTTTCCCTCTTTATCTTTCTCATTTAGCTCAACATGTTTTCCAATAAATGAGGATGCAACTAAGAATGACATATTACCATTAATATTATTAATTGATGGTAATGAATAATCAGGAACATCTAAAACCGTCATAACATCTGCTATATCAAATTCTTTATAAACATTTTGTCCTTTTTCGCTTATTTCTACTGATAATGTAGTTTTCCCAGCAGTTGTTGTTACAGCCTTTACAACTCCTGTATAAGGTTTACCTTCATTATCTACACTTTTCATGGTAACGCCTTTACCAATCATAGAATTATTAGCATAATTTGACATAGTATTATTTAAGTTAGTCGCCTGTTCCATTGAAGCAAATTGTGCCATTTGTGTAACATATTGAGTAGAATCATTATTTCCCATTGGATCCATGTTAGATAATTCTGCAGATAATATTTTTAAAAATGCATTTTTATCCATATCTTGTCCTGGCTTCATTATCTTGGTTCCTCTATCTGTTGCTCTTGATCCAGTATAGTTATTTATAGCATTAGACATTTCTCT
Organism: Clostridium sp. LS3; assembly: GCF_055330225.1. Taxonomy (NCBI): domain Bacteria; kingdom Bacillati; phylum Bacillota; class Clostridia; order Eubacteriales; family Clostridiaceae; genus Clostridium; species Clostridium sp. LS3. The sequence goes on along the minus strand of NZ_CM143921.1, from coordinate 1,332,913 downwards.
TCCCCCTTATGCTAATAAATTTACATTACTTTCATTAAGTAAATCTTCTCTTATTTCATCTTCTTCAGTAAATATAACCTTTCCACTACTTGTACTTTCTTGCCCATTTTTAAAGTTTTCTGATGAATTCTCTTTACCACTAAAGAAAGTTGTATCTTCGTTATATATTCCTATATTTACTTCTTGAATTCTTATATTTTGTTCTGATAAACTCTTCTTAATATCTTGTAAATTAGAGTTTAATAAATTGTATGTTTCCTTTGATGTTGCTTTTATTTCTGCTCTCATTATTCCTTCTTCTGAAAGAATTTTAATTGTCATTTCACCAAGCTCTTTAGGATATACTTTCACCTTTAATTCCTGCATTGCATTCTTCATCATAAACTTAACATTTTTTATTATGTCTAAGTCTAGAGTTTGCTTATTAACAGCTACAGGTTCTTTAATTGTTTCTATATTGATTTTATTAAATTTATCATAAGAATTTAATATCTTTGAAAATGAACCCTTATTATCTCCATCTATAATTTTAGATAATATTTTATCCTCATCACTATTTTCATCAATATCATATTTTTTTAATGAATCATTACTATTTAAATTTTCATCATAGCTAGATTCATTATTTAATTTGCTTTCTACTTTTGCTATAATTGGAGTTTTATTAGTATCACTTTCAACTTCAGATAATTTACTATTAATACTATCTTCATTTTCATAGTTTTTTACACTTAATAAACTAGTGATAATTTTTGTTTTATCTTCATCTCCAATATTAGAGGATATCTTTTCTATGCTTTCTTTTGGTAATAAATCTATTAAAGATAAAATTTTATTAGCTAATTGTTTTTTATAGCTATCAACAGATGTTTCATCTAAATTTTTTGATTTTATATTTTCTAATATACTATCCGTTAATGTTTTTGCTTCTTTTAATAAATCTTTTAAATCAGTGGAAGTATTTTTATTATTAATATCTAAAAGCTTTATATCTATTAATGAATTATTAGACTTTACTTCTTCTTGTCCATTAAATAATGTTAAGAATACTTTTTCTACATCTTCAGAGCTTAGCTTCTCTAAATTAATACCAATAAGATTTTCATCTTCTATATTAATATTTGATAAATTTTCATTAGAAATATTTTTATTTAATAAACTTGAAAGTAAAACTAAAATTTCACTTAAAGAGTCTATATCCAAATCATTTCCCGGGAAATCTTCTTTTTCTGATATTTCATTTAATTTGTTAGATAGTTTAGTTAAGGTATTTTCATCACTATTAGAGTTTTTTGATACTAATGGCTCTTGGCTAGCATTACTATCTTTTGATTTCACATTGTTTAGAGTTAATTCTTTAGAAGAATTATTTTTAACCTCTTGATTAAAATATTCCTTAAACCCTTCTTTAATCTTATTTTCACTCTTTAAAACATCATTTTTTAAATTCACCCTAGAATTTTGTAATTTACTTTCTAAGTTAATAAAAGCCTTTGTATTTATCATCCTTTACTCACCTCCTTTCAATGCTTTCTCATATATGCATATAAAGCAAGCTCGTCAATTAAAATTTGTTCCTGTCTGTCTAATTCCTTATAGAACTCTGTAGATTTTCTTTCTTTTAATATATCTACTGTTTTTCTTTCTATTTGCTTTTTAAGCAAATCCTCTCTTCTTATATCAAGTTCCTTTAGTTTTACATTTAAGTTTTTTTCAGTTTCGTCAATTCCCTTATCTAAAGCAAATAAATAATTTCTTTTTATTTTTTGATAAGCTAAACTTTCTCCTTTATTTATTCCACTATATTTTTCATAATTACATTTAAGGCCATTTAGCTTTTCCTCTTCCATTTGTTTTTCTCTTTGTGTTTTAGTAAATAATCTTTTACTTTCTTCTTCTTTTTCTGTTCTTATTTCAAGAAGTTTCTCTAGACTAAACTTAAATTTATCTGCCATCTTTATCCATCCCTTTAACTTCTAAACATAGAAATTAGATTTTCTAAAGAAGTATCAAAATCTGATTTTTCTTCAATTCCCTGTTTTAAATAACTATTTAATCTGTCATTATATTGAATTGCTATATCTATTTTTTTATTACTTCCTTTTACATAAGCTCCTAAATTTATTAAATCTTCTGCTTCTTTATAAGTTGCAAGCAAATCTCTTCCTGTTGAAGCACATTCTTTATGAATATCCGACGCTATGTTGGGCATAAGTCTACTAACACTATTTAAAATATCTATTGCTGGATAATGATTTTTGTGTGCTAATGATCTTGATAATACTATATGTCCATCTAATATACCCCTTACAGTATCTGCAATAGGTTCATTAAAATCATCTCCATCAACTAAAACTGTATAAAAAGCTGTTATAGAGCCTTTATCAGATGTTCCTGGTCTTTCCATAAGCTTAGGTAGTTTTGCAAATACAGAAGGAGTATATCCTTTCTGCGCAGGAGGTTCACCAATAGCTAGTCCAACTTCCCTTTGAGCCATTGCAAATCTAGTTACAGAATCCATCATAAGAATAACTTTCTTGCCTTTGTTCCTAAAATATTCTGCTATAGCTGTAGCTGTTAACGCTCCTTTTATTCTTATTAAGGCCGGCTTATCTGAAGTTGCGCATACAACAACAGATTTCTTCATTCCTTCTGGCCCTAAATCTTTTTCTATAAACTCTAAAACCTCTCTTCCTCTTTCACCTATAAGAGAAATTACATTTATATCTGCTTCTGCTTCTCTAGCTATCATACCTAAGGTTGTACTTTTTCCAACTCCTGATCCTGCAAAAATCCCTATTCTTTGCCCCTCTCCAACAGTTAGAAACCCATCAATAGCTCTAACTCCTGTAGGAAGAATTTCTGTTATTCTCTTTCTTGATAATGGATCTGGCGGTTGATTTTCAAGAGGATATCCGTCTCCTTGAAAAATATCCTCTCCTTGAAGTGGATTACCTAATCCATCAAGAATTTTTCCTAGCAAATCATCTGAACATTTTACTTCTAAAGGCTTTCTTTCTGGCACTACTCTACAACCTGGAGAAATTCCTATAAGCTCTCCTAGAGGCATAAGCAAAACTGCATCTTCTCTAAATCCAACAACTTCACATTTAATAGGCTCATTTTCCTGATTATATATAGTACAAAGTTCTCCTACAAAAGCCTTGACCCCTTGTACTTCAATAGTAAGTCCTATTACCTGTTTAACTGTACCTTCTAAATAATATGTATTAACTTCTTGAATTTTTTTATTTAGTAAATCAAAATCTATATCTATCATATCTTCACCTAATGACTACTTAAATAATGCTTCTTCAAGTTTTTCTAAAGCAATATCTAAACCAACTATAGCTTTTCCAGTATTTTTTTCTATTGCTGCATTTCCACTTTCCATTAAAGGATCTTCTAGTATAAATATATCTCCTTTTATAGCATAAGCCTTTTTATAGTAGTCTATTTTATCTTCAATTGAATTTACATGTACTGGATTACACTTTATTATTATATTTTCCTCACTCTTAGCTTCTTCTAAAATATTATTTAATAAAGGTAAAATCCCATCAGAAGCTGTTATTTCTTTTTTAGCTATAACCTTTGCCATTTCAAAAGCTATCTTTATAATTTCTTTTTCTTTTTCTTGTAAATATTCTTTGTATTCAAAGTTTGCAGACTTTAATATTCTTTCTGCTTCTTCTATATTTTCCCTAACATTTCCCTCAGTCTCTATTCTTACCTTTTCTAGACCTTCTTTATATCCATCTTCAAAGCCATTTTCTTTGCCTTGATTATATCCATCTTCATAAGCTTCTTTTTCTATTTCAGCAGCTTTTTTTCTAGTATCCATTATTAATTCTTCAGCTTCAGTTTTAGCTTTTTTTAATATATTAGCTCCAAGACTTTCATAGCTTTTTTTAATTTCAAGCTCTAATGACTTTTTCTCTTGTTCACTTTCATCCTCTAAAACTTCTGCTTTAGTAATATAATTTGTTTGTATTTTCTTTTTAGAAGATTCTAAGGCAGAATTTCTTTTTATAAGATTATATGATAATTGCATCTTCTCCACCTCTTGAAATTATTATTTCTTGAGCATCATCTAACCTTCTAATGATAGAAACAACTTTTTGTTGAGCTTTTTCTACATCCATTAATCTTACAGGTCCTAAGAATTCCATATCTTCCTTAAGTGCCGCTGCTGCCCTCTTAGACTGATTTCTGTAAACAACATTAGCAACTTCATCAGAGCATCCTTTAAGTGCAAGAGCAAGCTCCTTACCATCAACTTCCCTAAGAATTCTTTGTATAGATACATCATCAAGAGTGATAATATCTTCAAATACGAACATTGAGCTCTTAACTATATCTGCAAGTTCTGCATCTTCTCTCTCTAAGCTTTCAGTAATATTCTTTTCTGTTGTTCTATCAACTTGATTTAAAATATCAACTAAAGTTTCAACTCCACCAAGTGAAGTCATTTCACTTCTAACAACACTACTTAATTTACCTTCTAAAACTTTTTCTATTTCCTTAATTACCATAGGAGATGTATTACTCATAGTAGCTATTCTATATGCTACTTCACTTTGAGTATCTTCTGGTAATTCTGCTAAAACCTGTGCTGCTTTATCTGCTTGAAGATAGCACAGTATTAGTGCTATTGTCTGTGGATGCTCATAACTTATTACGTTTAAAAGTTGATGTGCATCAGCCTTTCTAGCAATAGCAAATGGCCTATACTGTTGAGTAGCTTCAGTTACTTTACTTAATATATCATTTGCCCTTTGTGTTCCTAAAGCTTTTGAAAGTAAAGTTCTTGCGTATTCTATACCACCTTCTATAATATAATCCCTTGCTTTATTCATTTCTAAAAATTCATCTAATATAGTTTGCCTCTGCTCCGAAGTAACAGAAGATATATTAGCTATTTCATATGTTATCTTTTGTATTTCTTGTTCTGGAAGCTTCTTTAAAATTGCTGATGATGCCTCAGGTCCAAGTGTTATAAATAATATAGCAGCTTTTTGTACTCCATTTAATTTTGATGAATCCCTTGCCATCTTATCACCTCTCATTCTCAGCCAACCAAGATTTCACTATATCTGCTACTTGATCTGGTTTGTCAGTTGCATATTGCTTTATTTCATTCTCTATATGAGCTTTTGGATTTATACTTTCAAAGTTTATAGACGGCATAGCTACTGTATCTTCTCCTGAAAGTCTATCATCTATGATAACATCTAATAAGTTTTCTTTTGCCGCTTCCTTCTTCTTAGATTTCTTTCTAATTAAAATTAAAGTTACTATTACACCAATAAGTGCTAATATACCTAAAACTGCATATAATATTATTTTATTTCTCTTTTCTTTTGCTAATAATTCATTTATAGAATCAAATTCTTTTTGAGCTTCTTCTTTAGTAAGCGGATCAAATGTCATTCCAACTACTGATACACTATCTCCTCTCTCGGTGTTAAGACCTACTGCATTTGCTACAGATTTTTCAATAGCAGCTTGTACATTTCCATCTATATTTCCATCTATAAATACAGATGCTGTTAGTCTTTTAACTTCACCTGGTGCACTAATAGTCTTAACTTCAGTTTTCCCACTTTCATAATTAGTGCTTACTTCCTCCCTAGAAGAATTATTATTAGTATTTTTTTCTTCTATGGTATTTCCCATATTATTATCTACAGGCCCTTGACTGTTTTGTCCTGCTCCTGCTCCATTATTTTCCTTAACAGTTTGTTGACTCACAATAACTTTATTAGGATCTATTGTTGTTTGTGTTTTTTGTTTTGAATCAAAATCTAAATCAACATTAACAGAACTTTTAACCTTACTTTTTCCTACTACTGGTTCTAAAAGCTCAACTATTGATTTTTGAAGATCCTCTTCATATTTTTTTCTAAAGAAAATTGTTTTTCTATAGATTCTGCGCTTACTTCTCCACCTTCTGATTTATTTAAATCTTTAGTAAGAAGATTCATATTGCTATCTATTACTTCTATATTCTCTTTAGGTATGTTTTCGGTACTACCTGAAACAAGTGCAACTATTGATTCAACTTGTTCTTTACCTAATTTATTTCCTGGAATCAGTTTTAAATAAACTGCTGCCTTTCCAGGTTCTTTATCTTTTACAAAAACTGAATCCTTTGAAGGGGTTATATGTACTCTTACTGTATCTATTTGAGGAAAACTTTTTATAGTTTTCTCTAACTCACCTTGTTGCATTACTAATTTCTTTAACTTAAATTCTTCATCTGTCATACCAAATGAATTTCCTGTATCCATTAGCTCGTATCCTTTACTTCCTCCTGAAAGTTCTGGTGCAAGCTCTAATCTCAATTCATCAACTGAAGACTTTGGAACCATTATAGTTTCTCCTTCAATCTTCATATCTACTTTTTTTTCCTTTAGCTTATTTGTTACAAGTTGTGCATCACTTGGATCTAAATTTGAAAATAATACCTTATATTTAGTAGATGAACTATAAAAAACCAAAGATCCTATTGCAATAATGACTGTTACTAAAGCAATTATTATTGCAACTCTTATACCTTTACTAAATGATTTGAATTTTTCCCACAACTTGCTAAAGCTTTCTTTAAGCTTATTCATCAATAGCACTCCTTACCATATTACAATTGCATTCTAGTTAATTCCTGTACTGCTTCAACAACTTTATTTCTTACTTGTATTGCTAATTGAAGTGACATCTTCGCTTCTTCCATACCTAACATCATTTGGTGAACATCTACATTTTTCCCTGAAATGAAGTCATTTGTTATATTATCAGCTTCAACTTGTTTTTCATTTACTTTATCTAAACTATCCTTTAAAATATTTTGGAAATTACTTCCATTAGAATTAACTTTATTATCAGACACTATATTATTTTCAAAAACCTTTTCAGTTGGAACAAAATTATTTATTATCATTTCTTATCTCTACCTTCCTAACTCTAATGATTTTGTGAACATACCTTTTGTAGCATTTAAAGTATCAACATTCGCTTCATAAGCTCTAGATGATGCTATCATATCTGCCATTTCATTAAGTAAATTAACATTAGGCATAGTAACATAACCATCTTTATCAGAATCTGGATGGCTAGGATCATAAACTCTTCTTAGTTGAGATTCATCTTCTACTATTCCAACAGCCTTTACACCATTTAATTCCTTTGCCTTATCTAAATTTTCTTGAAATACGGCAATTTTTCTAACATAAGGTTTTCCATCTTTCCCTCTTGTTGTTGTAGCATTTGTTATATTGGACGTTATTGTATCCATTCTTAATCTTTCTGCTGATAAACCACTTGCACTTATTCTCATAGTATTAAATAAACCCATAATTATCTATTTCCTCCTGATATAACACTCTTTGTCATATTTAATTTCGAATTTGCTTGAGTAATTAAAGCATTGTACATTAATGTATTTGATGCTTGATTTACTTTTTCTAAATCCATATCTACGTTATTACCATCAGTTCTCATGCTTGTACTTTTGTCTGTTTCTACTTTGATTAAAGAATCATTTAAATTACCAGATAAATGATTTTTGTTAGTTTTCTTCAAGCTAAAATTTTCTTTAGCCTTTGATAAATTTTCTTCAAAAGAAACATAGGACTTCTTGTAATCTTTAGTGTTTATATTCGACATATTATTTGCTATTACCTTACCTCTTAACGAGGAAGCGTCTAATCCAAGTTTTATAAATTGCAATGTTTTGTCGTTATTATTTATATTCATAAGCTTCTCTCCCTAAAACAACATTTTTTATTCTATAATTTAGAAAAATATTTTTTATTTATTGCATTAATTACGAAATTTTTCCTACTTTTATATTATAGTTTAATCTAAATTATTTTTCTATAATAATTTTTATAAAAATCATCCTCAAATTTTTACATTCATAACCTAATAATCATTTAATTTATCGAATTCTATATATTTTTACATATTGTAACATTATTTTTAAGCATATTATCAAAAACATTGTATTTATTTTAAAAAAAAGAAAAAAACAGAGGAATTTTGAAAATTCCTCTGTCGATAAATTTATTTCATATTTTCTAAAACTCGTAAAATGTCTTCGGAAAATCTGTTAGTTTGTTGCATTAAATCTATAATTTAATCTAAATTATTTTTCTATAATAATTTTTCATAAAAATTTTTTTCATTTTTTTATATTCATACTATAATAATTATTTAATTTATCTAATTCTATCTTTTGAATATTATATAATAATTTGTATATATTAGTAAAATATTATATTCCTAGAAAATATAAAAAACAGAGGAAATTTGAAAATTCCTCTGTCGATAAATTTATTTCATATTTTCTAATACTCTCAAAACATCTTGTGGAAACCTGTTAGTTTGTTCCATTAAAGCTATAGAAGTCTCGTGTAATATAGAAGTTCGTGCATATTCTGCCATTTCTAAAGCAAGATCTGAATCTCTTACTCTGCTTTCTGCATTTTCTAAATTAAAAGAACTTCCACCTAAATTTTGAGATGAAGTATCCATCCTATTTTGAATTGATCCATACCTACTTCTAACTGAGTTTACAGTTTTAATTGCAGATTCAATAATACTTAAATTCTTTCCTGAATCATCTGACTTAGTTACATCTATATTCTTTAATGAATTTCCATCTGAATCAATAAGCATATCAGTAGTTATATTAAAGACAGGAATATTTATTTCTTCCTTTGCATTTGCTCCCACTACATGATTTAAATATTTAGGATAATTATTGTTAGTAACCTTATTTGAATTTAATAATTTAACACCATTAAAATCTGAATTGTTTACTGTATAATCTATATGTTCCTTTAATTGATTTATTTCTTCTTGAACTATATTTAAATCTTCTCTATTCATACTTCCATTAGCTGCTTGTACAGTCAATTCTTTAATTCTATTTAAAGCTTCACTAACAGTAGATAGTGCACCATCTGTTGCTTGCATCATAGAAATTCCATCTTGAAGATTTCTCTCAGCCATTTGAAGTCCTCTTATTTGCATTCTAAGCCCTTCACTTACTCCTAGCTTATTAGGATTATCCTTTGCTGAATTAATTTTAGTTCCTGTACTTATTCTATCTAAAGCTTTTGATTGCACAAATAAATTTTTCTTATAATTTTTATACACATTTAAAGATTGCATATTTTGATTTAATCTCATAATATTCTCTCCTATATTCATAATAATTTATCAACTTATGTTTAAATTATCGTTATACTAATAAACTTCTTTATAGTATAGCTTTAATATTTAAACTTGTACTTTTAAAACTCTTAAATCTACAGTTATTGTTTTATTATATAGTAAAAATTTTAGATGCAATTAAAACTAAGCAAAAAGTTCTAAAAATTTCAATAAATATTAGATCATATAAAATAAAATTGAAAGTAAATTTAATAAATCAAAAAGAAAAATATATGTATAGCATAAAAAATTTGAACTTATAAAATAAAAATTTCTTTATTTATTAAACATAAATCTATAGATATCATGTAGCATAGTAAAGGATATATTAATTTATATTTATCTTTTTTTAAATCGTAGATACCTAGTAAGATAATAAAATATCATTTAATTTTTAATGTCGGAACTATTGTACTATAATCAAAAATATAACTTCTTTTACTTGTCTCATATAAAACATTGCTCAAAGAAATCTGTTTATCATTTCTAAATCTACTATTATTCTTCATAACATATTCAAACATCTTTATAAAATCTGCACCTAATCCATGTTGTGTTGATTTAAACATTTGTCCATCAATTTCACTTGACGATATCTTATAAAAAAATATGTTATCTACATACTTAACAAAGTCTTCTTTATCTTTAGCAGTGATCAAACTATCATCTATCCCATGATAAGAAACTATACTGCAGTTATTTTTAAACTTCTTATATAATAAAGGCAGATAAAGAATTTCTTCATCATAATCTATTCTTTTTGCTAAATAATCGAATTGTACTGACAAAGTTGTATTTCCATATATATTATTAACATATCTATTGCCTTTTAGGTAAACTGGAAAAATCCATGATGAATTATCTATAATCATAGAAAATAAGTTAGGGGCAAATGCATTACATAGGTATGCTAAATAAGCTCCATGTGAATGTCCATAGATAATTACTTTGCCTTCATTAAATTTGTATCCATTATCTTTAATTATTTCCATTACACTAATAACTGCGCTAATATTATCTAATGCTTGCATTATTCCCATATCATTGAAATTCGTTAAATCTTCTTCAAATACTTCGTTACATAAGATGTTATAGCTATATTTATTAGAAACTTCTAATAGCCTCTTAAAAAATTCTTTATCTTTTAAAATATAATTTATTTCCTCTTTATTAAATATATTTTTCATCTCTTCTTTATTCAAGTTTATGGAAATATTATTGGGGCTTTGCATAAATTCCCATCCAAAGAAATCACATTGTACTACTATTAGATTATATGCATCAGCAAAATAATTTCTCATTTTCTTATATACTTTTGAATTTGAATTTGCTCCAAACCCAGAAATTAATAGTAATATTCCAGTGTTCTCATTAACTCCAGTTTCTGGTTCTGAAAAATATACTTTTAGTTTTCTCTCTTTAGTCTTATAAATACTGGGATGACCATATATATATATATCATATTCTTTAGCCAAAATATGCCTCCATTTTATTTTTGTAACTTTTAATAAATGCTCTATATAAAATATTTTTTTTGATTATTAATTAATTTTACTCTTAATTCTTTATTAGTCAGTACTTCTCTAATAATATTATCTAATTTTTCTAAATCTTTATATATAATATCATCAGTTCCTATTATTACTTCCATGTTATTTAAAGTTTTACAAATATCTCTTTGATTACCCGCAACAACTATTCCTATAGTAGGAACTTGCATAGCACATAATTCATAAAGTGTTGAGCCTGATGCTGATATTGCCATATCACATTTGGACATTATCTATGTATCCGCTATATTTAAATACTTTTTTTATTTTATAAACCTTAAACCCTTCTGATATTATTTTATTATCAAACTATATAATTCAGCGATGATAATTATGAATAATTAAATATTATAAATTCTAATAAAGCTAAAAGAATATCAAAGTGAAAAACAAGTTTTTGATGTAAAAACTTTAATTTATGAAATAATATTAAAAAGTCATAACCCTAATCAATATTGTTTTCATAGTTATTTAAAATATTCTCTATATTTTTTTGAATTTCTCTTATTGAAATATTTTTTTCAAATAAATACTTCGCTATTACTTCCATAAATTCAAAATCATTTTCAGAATCAATATCTAATACAGCTGTATCAATCATCTTCACAATATCTACTTTGCCATCAAATATAGAAGCAACATTTTCATCATATAAAAATTCTCTATCATAAGCATATATTGATGCATTCATATCTAAGACCTCTGGAGCTTGTTGCCTCGCTACATAATTTGAGTCTATCACTCTTGAAATAATCCCATTACAATCTTTAACCATATTAAAATACGGATTTCTCCTAGACTCAACTACCGAAAAAACTATATCTGAACTTTTATTTTCAATTTTTTTCTCAATTACATTTTGTAAATCATTTACTGTTCTTAAAGGCGATGTTATGTCAACGTCCACAACCACATCATATGTAATCATATTTTTAATTTCACACACCTTTAATGAATTTTTTATCACATCAATCTTAGGAGTATCATCCTTTGATAAATTTAAGTCTCGCTCCATCTTTGTTACAGCTAAATTAGTATCGTCTATTATCCTAAATAATTCTTTACTATCTGTATTAACACAAATATCTATATTATATCTTTTCTCATTATTCTTTATAAATAGGTCTATAGCAGATAATGAGTAATACACTAACGGATATCCTAAAAACTCTTTTAAATTTTTATTCTTTAATCCCTTCGAACCTGCCCTTCCACAAACAGTAAATAATATATTCATATGTTTACTCCTTCTGCCAATGAAAGTACTTTATTTGCATTAATCAAGGAATTACTATTTTCCTTCTTCCCATTAATCATATCAATAAAGCACTCCATCTCTTTTATATATATTAGATTATTATCCTCTTCATAAGTCTTTATTTTTAAATCAGGAAATCTTATCTGACTTTTAACTAAATCTCCAACTATCATGCCTTCTTTTGTTAATATTTCAATATCTCGTCTTCTTTCTTTACCAAAATAATCTAAATGAACCTCTATAATTTTATCTTTATACCTCAAAATATATACAGATAAATCATCACTATCTATTTCTAAATGAGAATACTTTCCTTTAACATTAATAACCTCTTCTGGAAATCCAAATAAATATACTATATAATCTAACTCATGGATACAATCTATACTTACTCCGCCGCCTTGATCTTTATGGGCACTATATACATTTCTATAGTCCACTCCCGGTCTCCAAGAAGGCAAGTATGATGAGCATTTAACTCTTACTGAATATATTACCTCTTTTTTTATTATCTGTTTTATATCTTCAATAACGTTAGTATATCTTAATGGAGCAGCCACATAATAAATTAAATTATTATCTTTTGGAAGTATTAAACTTAAATCATAAGTACTTTTATCAAAAACAGGCTTCTCTATAAACATATGCTTAGTTCTACTTTTAAAAAATACCATAGACTCATAATGCTTATATGTAGGATTAGTTATAAATACTATATCATAATCACTATCTAAACTATTAATATCATAAGTTTCTCTATTTATAAACTTACTTATATCTTCTGGTATATTTTTTTTTGATTTCCTAAAAGCATGTATTTCTAAATCTATTTGCTTATCACTACAAATTGTAATAATATTTTTTAAATGCCTCGTTCCAATTGATCCTAATCCAACAAAGCATATTTTCATTCTCTTACTCACCTTCAATCTTATCTATTATGCTTAATACATATAAATCATCATCAAAAGTATATCTTTCTTGATTTTTGCCATTTATTTTATCTATAAAAGTTTTTATTTCATCTAAATAAGCATTTTCAATTATATTATCAGCATATTTAATATCTCTATCTATTAGTTCATATGTTTTAATTTCTTTCAGTTCTTTAGTATTTAAATCTAATTCCATTAAAGAATTAGGTGTGCCCTCCCAAAAAATATGTAAATTTTCTCCATATACCTCTAATTTCCTTATAGCTTTTCTAGATACTACATCTACACAAAATACACCTTTATTACCATCACAATGTTCTAAAGAAACAATATATGAATCGTAATAATCTAAATGTAACTTGCTTATTTTATTTTTAATTACATTAATTGATTTTATTTCGCCAAAAGTTTTTATTATCCACGGCATCTCTATTGCAAATATTTCTCTACATCCATTACTTCTCTTTTCATTAACAAAAAAGTTCTTGTAATCTTCCCATGGATGCCAATCTGGTAAATACTGACCAACATGATAGATATAATTTAACTTTTCATTAGAAGTTTTAACTTTTTTCTTTATATAGTCTATTTCATTTCTATATAACATAGTTGACGATAAAAATAACTCCAATCCATTATTTTTAGCTAAACTAATTATATCTTCATATCCATCTTTGACTAAGTTAATTTCAGTAAAAACATGAAGATTATTTTCTAAGCATTCTAATATTATTTTATAATGTGATAACGGCGAAGTGCATATCATGCTAGCTATAGGTTTTTCTCTATATACTGCATCTGATATGTTATCATAAGTTTTAATATTAAATTTTCCTTCTACATCACATCTTCTATCTTTACTAATATCTATTCCAATAACCTCTATATATTTAAAATTATCTCTTATTAGCCTTATTCTTCTTTTTCCCATTGACCCTAAGCCTATAACTAGTATTTTCATATCTCACCTATATTTAATTTAATGTTATAAAATTTCTTTTTTAAATTTATATCTTGCCAAAATACTTCTTTAATTTTTTCAACTATTTTTAAAGAACTATTTCCATCACCATATGGATTATTAACATGTTTTATACTATTTAAAAAATCAGTCGTTCTAGCTAATTCAATAGCCCTTAAAATATCTCTTTTAACTGGCTCACAATTAATAGTTGAGAGTGCTTGCACTCTACCTTTTTGTCTATCCCCTATATTTATAGTAGGCTTATTAAAACTAGGTGCTTCTACTATTCCGCTAGATGAATTTCCTATAACCATAGAACAATATTTCATTGCACTTAAATACTTTAATTGTCCCATTGAGGTAAAACTTATAATTCTACTATTATTTTTCTCGCAATATTCATCAATCATCTTATTAATTATTCTGCCATCACTATCTGCATTAGCTTTTGTTATAATAAAATTCATATCTTTAACTTCATCTAATGCCATTAAAAGTTCTTGGAACTGTTCTTGTGAAGATTTTTTTTCAAGGGTTACTGGATGAAATGTAACTAGTCCATATGGCTTTTCAGGAGAAAACTTTATTTTTTCCTCTAAATTATTCTTTTTTAAAAGATTCATTTTTACTATATTTTCTACACCTATTGCGCCAAAATTAAATACTCTATCAGGATTCTCTCCTAATTGTATTACCCTTTTTCTATATTCTTCTGTAGTAGTAAAATGTAAGTAGCTCATTTTTGTTATACAATGCCTAAAAATTTCATCAAAAGCACCTTCTGTAGTCTCTCCCCCACAAAGATGTATTATTGGTATCTTTCCAATGCAAGCAGCCGATGCAGCTCCAAAAATTTCATATCTATCTCCTAAGACCAAAACCATATCTGGTTTTATTCTCTCAAATACTTCCGAAAAACTCATTATTGAAAGAGCTAATGATTTACTTACACCTACAGTAGAATCTGAACTCATCAAAATTTCTACTTTTTCATCAATTATAACTCCATCTGATTCAATTTCCTTATATGTATATCCAAACTCGTGCGAGAGATGTGCTCCTGTTACTATTACTTTTAAATCAAAGTCATCATCATTTTTAATTATATCTATCAAAGGTTTAAGTAATCCATATTCGGCTCTTGTTCCAGTAATAATTGCTATTCTTTTTCTCATAATTTTATTTGCTCATCTTCTTGAAAATCTTTATTAGCTTTTTTTCCTAGTACATTAAACCAGTAAATAGGTGATATACCTCCACCTGGACGCTTTAAAGTAATATTATCTTCATTAAAGATTTCTCCTTTTTTTATATTATTTTTAGCTACTATACTTCTTCTTGCTATATTCTTATTCTTTTCCTCAGATTTGCTAGCAACCTTTTCACCACTTCCTAAAGCTTTCGAAATATTTCTTATTTTAAGTACCATTTCCTTTAATTCTTTTGGCTCTACACTTGCTTTATGATCTGGTCCATCCATATCCTTATCTAGCGTAAAGTGCTTTTCTATTATAGTTGCTCCCATAGCAGTTGCTGCTATGGGTACCTCAATTCCTAGAGTATGATCTGAGTATCCGACATCTACTCCAAATTTCTCCTTTATAGTTACCATAGCTCTTAAGTTAACATCTTCAATAGGTGTTGGGTATTCAGTATTACAATGAAGAACTGTAATATCATTCGCACCATTTTCTCTTAATATTTTTAAAGCAAAATCTATCTCTTCTTCATTACTCATTCCAGTTGATATTACTATTTTACCGCCTAATTTAGCTACCTTTATTAAATAAGGTAAATTAGTTATTTCTCCTGATGGAATTTTAAAAATATTCATTTCTAATCCTTTTAAAAAGTCTAAACTTTCAAAATCAAACCCAGTTGATAAAAAAATTATCCCCTTACTATCACAGTATTCCTTTAACTTCTTAAAATCCTCAAAAGATAATTCTAGTTTCTTTACCATCTCTAATTGTGATTCCTCGCCTGCAGTATTATTTTTTTGATATTCTGCTTTATTAGCGAATTTTGAAACCACTTTATCGGCTTTAAACGTTTGAAATTTTATTGCGTTTACTCTCGCTTCAACTGCAGCATCAACCATTTTATATGCTAAATTTATATTACCATTATGATTTACTCCAGCTTCAGCTATAATAAATACATCGTCATTCATTTATATAACTTCACCTTCAATCTATTTATCCTTTACCTTTAATTCCTCTGCTGATGGACATACCATTACAACATTAGCTTCAACGTTCTTTACAACAAATGCCCCTAATCCAATAATACTATTTTCACCTATCTTTAATCCCTGCTTTATTGCAGAGCCTGCTCCCACTAATACTTTTGAACCTATAGTAACATTTCCTGAGATAGATGATAGTGGGTTTACTACACAGTAATCCTTTATACTTACATCATGACCAACTGTACAGTTAATATTAATAAGATTAAAATCTCCAATTTCTATATCAGTAGTTAATATTGCCCCAGAAGCAATTATATTTCCTTTACCTAGCTTAACTCTACTATAATCCATAACTTTAGCACTTGGAGAAATAATATTAGGATAAACAAGGTTAGAACAATCACTTAATTTATTATAAATTTTTTCTTTAATATTCGGAGTACCAATAGGAATAACCACTCCTATTTGTGTATATTTAGATGAAATTTCTTTAAAATCTGCATCACATGCTACTATTTTATCTCCGCAAAACAGTTCTCCTACTTTTTCCTTAGATTCACCAATATATCCTATAAAATTATATTGTTTTTCATAATTTTTATTATTAATTTCATCTAAAATACATTTCACTTCTTTAGATATTCCTGAAGTACCAAAAATAACAATTGGTAGCCCACCCCATTTATTATTATACATATTACTTCACTCCTATTCTTTGTATCATTTCCTGCATTTCATCTATTTGGCCCATATCCATCCAGCATTTTTCTGTGATTGGATATACACCAACTTTTCCACATTGACTCCTACATTTTTCTATAATATCAGGAAATCCTATAAACTGATTCTTAGGAATTCTATCTAATACCTCTGATTCTACTAAATACATACCAGTATTGGTTAAAAATGAGAATTCCGGTTTTTCAACCATGTTCTTGATTTCTCCTTTTTCATCTAGTTTTACAACTCCATAAGGTATAGTCAAATTTTTAACTGCGCATATCATAGTAATTAAGTTTTTGGACTCTTTATGATACTTATAAATGCTCTCGTAATCAGCATCTATTAATATATCACAATTTGAGAGAAAAAATGTTTTATTTATTTTATCCTTTAATAAATATAAACTACCTCCAGTCCCCAATGGTTTATCCTCTTCTATATATGATACTTCATAATTTTTGTCCAATTCTCCAAAATAGGACTTTATCATATTTTTTTTATAATTTACAGTTAAAATATATTCACTGCACCCAAAATCACTGAATTTATTTATTATTCGTTCTACAATTGGTATATCCCCAATTGGAATAAGAGCTTTAGGTAATATTTTAGTATAGGGATATAATCTAGTTCCTAATCCACCTGCCATTATTACAACTGGTATGTCTAATTTAATTCTACTATCTATCTCTTCCATTTGAAAATCATCCCAAAATACAATAGAATTTATTTTCCCATTAGTATCAACAACTGGAATAGAACTAATAGAATTATCTCTCATTATGTTTCTTGAATATTTTCTATCATTTTCTGTTATGTATATAGGGTTATAATTTATTATTGCTGTAGAGCTTGCATTTAAATCTCCATTTTTTAATATCCATCTTCTTACATCACCATCAGTTATTACACCTTTTAGCTTGTTATTTTTCTCTACTAATAATATTTTTTTTGCAGTATCATCTAATTTTTTAATTACTTGTCTAATTGTATACTTTTCATCAATAATAATTTCACTAATGTTCATAGCCAACCGACTTTCTAGGACAATGAGCATCCTTTAACTTTTGTATCACAAACTCTACATCAGTTTTTTCTAGATTGCTACCACATGGAATATTCAAGACATTCTTTATATAATACTCGGCTTTATCTATCTTATAATACTGACAGTCTTTATATGGTTTTTGCATATGTATAAGCCCCCAAATAGGTCTTGTTTGAATTCCCTGCTCTTGTAAAAACTCAATTAGTTTGTCCCTATTTAGTGGATATTTATTATAATCAATTAGTAAGGAATAAAACCAATAATTCGATGATATATTATTTTTAAAATCTAGAATTTCTAGTCCTTGTATATTATTTATTTGTTTCTTATATAAATGATAATTTTGCTTTTTTATATCAATAAATTTATTTAATTGCTCTAATTGTGCTACACCTAAAGCCGCTTGTAAATTAGTCATTCTATAGTTATAACCTATTTCATTATGAATATAATATAACAAATCATCTTTTGCTTGTGTAGAAAGATATTTTGCTTTATCTAATAATTCATCATTATTAGATACTAACATCCCCCCACCTCCTGTAGTAATAATTTTATTTCCATTAAATGAGTAAACTCCAAAGTCTCCTATTGTTCCTGCAAATTTACCTTTATATTTTCCATCTATAAAATATGACCCTAATGCTTCAGTAGCATCCTCAATAACCTTCAAGTTATATTTTTTTGCAACTTCCATCAAACTTTCCATATCGGCTATATTACCAAATACATGTACTACTATGACTGCTTTTATATGTTTTTTAGATTTTTTATTAATTAACTTTCCATCTATGCTATTACATTCTTCTTCACAGAACTTTCTTAATTTCTCTACATCCATTGTTAATGAGTCATCGCAATCCATAAAAATTGGTTCTGCACCTACATATTTTACAGGATTTACAGCCGCAATAAATGTTAATGTTGGAACAATTACTTCATCATTAAATCCTACATTACTTAATAATAATGATAAATGTAAACCTGCAGTCCCACTTTGACAAGCAACAGCTGATTTTACTTTTATATATTTCGAGATTTCTTTTTCAAACTTACTTATATAAGCTCCACCAGTAGATACCCACTCTTGTTCCACTGCATCTACTACATATTTCAATTCATTTCCTTTTAAATTTGGAACTGAAAGTGGAATAAACTTATCCATAAAATCACCCCATTAAAGATTATATATATCTGCTTTATATCTAGCTAAATTTGTAGGATTTTCAAACCACTTAATAGTCTCTTTTATACCTTGTTCAAAAGTATAATTAGGATTCCAAGTAGTTAAGTCCTTAATTTTTTTGTTAGAACCCAACAATCTATTGACCTCGCTTTTTTCTGGTCTTAATCTTTTATCATCGCATAATATTCTAACATTTGGATTTATCTGTCTTATTAACTCCTCAGCTAATTGTTTGATTGAAATTTCCTGTTGAGTAGCTATATTTATCTCTTCACCAATAGTTCTATGTGACTTAGCAATTTCCACGAATCCATTAACTGTATCTTTGACATAGTTAAAATCTCTTGTAGGTGTTAATGAACCTAATTTAATTTCTTTTTTACCTGAGAGCAATTGTGTTATTATTGTAGGAATAACGGCTCTTGCAGACTGTCTTGGTCCATATGTATTGAAAGGCCTAACTATAGTTATTGGCATATTAAAACTTCTATAAAATGATTCTGCTATTCTATCCGCTCCTATTTTTGTTGCAGAATATGGTGATTGTCCTTGAAATGGATGACTCTCATCTATAGGCACATACTTCGCTGTTCCATAAACCTCTGAAGTTGAAGTTACTAATATTCTATTAGTATCTAACTCTTTTGCTGCTTGCAATACATTCAATGTTCCCTTTATATTTGTATCTACATATGCATCTGGAGAATGATAGCTAAAAGGAATTGCTATTAGTGCAGCTAAATGAAATACTTCATCTATCCCCTTCATGGCTTCTCTTACACCATTTGGATCTCTTATATCACCTGTAAAAACTTCTATCTCTTTTAATTTAGTTCCATCTATTGTATCTAACCATCCCCACGAATTAAATGAATTGTAATATGTAAATGCTTTAACATCATGTCCCTCTTCTAACAAAGCTTCTGTTAAATGACTTCCTATAAATCCATCTGCACCTGTTACTAATACTTTTTTCATAAAAACCTCTACCTTCTTAGTAATATCTTTATTAACATAGTGTTGTTAACACCTTTATACTATAATAAATTAAAATAAAAATCAAACCTCTATTCAGATTACTCTTTCTAAATAAAGGTTCATAAAACTATTCTATGTCTTCATAAATTCTAACTGTTTTTTTTCATTTTTATACACACTTATTACCAATTCCGTATGCTTTAGCATAGGCTCTAACATTTTCTTATTACAATCTAAATTCAACTTTATACTCTCTAAAGTATAAGTTTCGAAATTACTTGCACTTATAACATTTGCACAAGAATGAATTAAATATTGAAATAACATTAAATAAGTTCTACAAGACCTTTTATTGGTTCCTCTGTTATTTTTAATGTATTCTCTATAGCTTCTTTTTCGTAGTTTAAATCTCTTGGTATGCCCTTTACTACATTCATTAATTTATCTATTTATGTTTAAATTATCGTTATGCTAATAAACTTCTTTATAGTATAGCTTTAATATTTAACCTTCTACACTAAATCTTCAAAACTTGCATTCTTTAGGTACATTAAGGTAATTCTATTAATCCATTGTTCTTTAATGACTCTAGATTTTCATAATATACATTACATAATTCTAACTTCTTATTATTCATATTAAAAGACCTCTTCTTATCAAATCTATATAAATATACTTATTTTAAATATTTAAAATGTAATAGTCTTTTTAATCTCTTCAATCAACTCATATTCAAATAAATCTGTTATTAATATGAAATCTTTGTTTTTAAAAGATTCTAATATCTCATTAAGTATTTCATTAAATCTTTCTATATTAACTTCATATTCTTCATTTATAGCTACTTCCTTTATAAATACATCTAAATATTCTACTATACTATAAAACACATTATAATTTAATTGCCCTGAATTTTTTCTAATTTCTTCATTATTTTCATTTATTAATTCAATTAAATTATTAGCAAACTCACATATATTCATTATATATCCACCTCTTCTAATTCTTTTTTTATATAATTTAAAGCATATTCAGCCTCATTCAGAATATTCTTATACAAAATTTTACTCTTTTTATATATTTTATTTGCTTTTTGAAGTTCTGAATCTGTATCTTTTATTTTATAACAAGGATTATATAAAATAATATCTATTGTTTCTGCAAATAGATACTGTATAAATTTAATATTATCAGGTATATTCTTAATCATCATATCCGCTTCGTCTAATACTTTTAATGAACTCTTTAAAACTTTATTTTTACTTACAAAATGACTGTAATATTTTTCATTTTGTTTAACTGCATTTTTTAAAAGTTCAATAAGCTTCCCTAGATATTTAATACTATTACTAAATATCTTTTCTGTATCTTCTTTGTTTAAAGCATTATTCATATCACTATAATTTATATTAACTAAGTCTTTTCTAGGCATCTTATCAAACACATCTTTATTTTCCATTAAATTTTTAACTTCAGTTCCTTTAATATTAGCTCCACCTTCTGTGGAATTAATGAACTTTACATGTGGATTTTCCTTTATAATCTCTTCAAATTGTTGTCTGAAAAGATCAAGTGACATACTAGTTCTAACAAGATTTCCGTAAATATCTTTAACATAAATATCAGATTCACTTATTACCTTACTTATATTTTCTTTTTCCTTATATTTTTCTTGAGTGAATCTAGCATTATCTGCATGAACTTTATCATCAGTATAAGCCAAATCTTGTCCAATAAATATAATAGGATTACACCCCATATAGATAGCTAACTTCGTGCAAGTATGTGCTACAGAGCTATAAGTAAATTGATAATTGGGATTATCCACTAATTCTTTAATCCATGGTGAGTATGGATAAAATATTCTTTTTTCATTATGTAGTTTTAAAACTTTAGTTGGAAGAATTTCTGAGTGTACTAATGTAGAATTATTTTTTTCAATTATACCATCTACAAGCTCATAAGATACTTCATGCGCATCAATTATAGATAAAAAATCAGGTTCTATATTTTCTTCTATTAAAGATCTCAACGTTCTTCCACCAGTAAAAATAATTGCCTTATCCTCAAAATTTTTAACTTGTTTTATATTTTTAGATAAAGATGGCCCTGCAGACACTATAATAGCTGGTTTATTTTTATATGTATTTCTAATTTCGTTAATCATTTTACTTTTATATAGATATTTCAAATTAGACACTGTACTTTCAAACCAAATTCTTGAGAAAGCCATATTTGTATTTCTATTTATAATTTTTTGCCTAGTTGAATTTCTAATAATATTGTATATTTCATAAATTTCCTGAATATAAATATTTTTATAATTTGGATATTCGTATATTCTAAATGCATCTAAAGCAATACTACTTACATATAAATCTATTAAATCTATATATTCACTAGACAGAGGCAAAACTATTATATTTTCAAAAGATTCTTTATTATCTTTAATATATAAATTATAAACTTCTATATTAGGTTCTAGGATAATAATTTTGTTATAATTTTTCACATAATTATTAATCTCTTTTATATATTCTCCTGTGGCTAATCCTATGATTATGATATTTTCATCAGAATTATCAATTATAATTTTTTTTAAATTATCTATATCTCTAGTAACAGAATATTTACTTCCTAAATATATGCTTTTATTCTCTGTTAAAATTTTTAATATATCTCTATTATCCCTACTTTTTTCAATTTCTATATTATATTTAAGCTTATTGTCTATATTAATCAACTCCTTATCTAGTTTCATATTCATATTATCGATACAATTAAATGAAACTTAAATAAAAAAAGGTACTGAAAATCAGTACCTTTCAATTTAATTATTATCTTAATAATTGAAGAACACCTTGTGGTTGTTGGTTTGCTTGTGCAAGCATAGCTTGAGCTGCTTGGTTAAGAATATTGCTCTTTGAGAAGTTCATCATTTCCTTAGCCATATCAACATCTCTAACTCTTGATTCTGCTGCTGTTAAGTTTTCAGAAGATGTATTAACATTGTTTATTGTATGCTCTAATCTATTTTGCATTGCTCCTAGCTTAGCTCTTTCTCCTGAAACTTTATCAATAGCAGTATTTATAGTATCTATCATTGCTGTTATACCAGCTGCTGTAGCTGAAGTATTTATTTTTACCACTGATGCTTTTACTCCTAAAGCTTCAACAGTCATTGTAGCAATTGCTAATGAAACCATTTGGTTTGAGTTTGCTCCTACTTGGAACTTAACACTTGTAGCTGAACCATTTAATAAATTCTTTTTGTTAAATTGTGTTTGAGTAGCTATTCTATTTATTTCTTGTTGTAATTGAACTACTTCTTTACCAATTTGATCTCTATCATCGCCTATGTTAGTGTCATTAGATGCTTGAACTGCTAATTCTCTCATTCTTTGAAGAATTGAGTGAGTTTCTTGTAAAGCACCTTCTGCAGTTTGGATTAAAGAAATACCATCTTGAGAGTTTCTTGATGCTTGATCTAATCCTCTAATTTGACCTCTCATTTTTTCTGAAATTGCAAGTCCTGCAGCATCATCACCAGCTCTGTTTATTCTTAAACCTGAAGATAATTTCTCCATAGCTTTTCCTGCTGCATTGTTGTTAACTCCCATATTTCTGTGTGCGTTTAACGCATTCATGTTGTGATTAATAATCATAATAAAATTCCTCCTTGATTTTTGTAATTGACATCCTTGTCTTATATTTTATATTTAGAACTCCTACCATTTTGGTGGAGAAATTCTCTATATAGAGCTTTAAGTTACTTAAGCTCATATTATATATTTCGTACAAAAAAAATTGAACTTTATGGTGAATTTAAAATTTTTTTAAATTTTTGCATTAAAAAAGCTATTTACTCTTTTATTATTTCCATAAGCATTATTTGCGCTTTTCATTTTATGAAGATTTTTTATTTCTTCTTTCACTTTAAACTGTTCTTCCTCAATAGTTTTTTTAACTTATTATCAAGTTCTAATAACCCATATGATAAATATAATTCTTTTATATTATCATTACTTATACTTTCTTTAATAGAACTAAAAGAAGGTCAAAATAAAATAGAGCCAGAGTTTTAACTCCGGCTCTTAGTTTTTCTTTTATTAAATTCCTAAAGGAGACTCCTCCTCCAAAGTCGGATGAGCAAGCTCCACTTAGCCAAATATAAAATTTGGAGTGTCGCTTATCTTAATAATTGAAGAACACCTTGTGGTTGTTGGTTTGCTTGTGCAAGCATAGCTTGAGCTGCTTGGTTAAGAATGTTGCTCTTTGAGAAGTTCATCATTTCCTTAGCCATATCAACATCTCTAACTCTTGATTCTGCTGCTGTTAAGTTTTCAGAAGATGTATTAACATTGTTTATTGTATGTTCTAATCTATTTTGCATTGCTCCTAGCTTAGCTCTTTCTCCTGAAACTTTATCGATAGCAGTATTTATAGTATCTATCATTGTTGTTATACTAGCTGCTGATACTGCAGTATCTATTTTTACTTTTGTTGCATCTACTGCTAAAGCTGAAACAGTCATTTTTCCAATTGCTAATGAAACCATTTGGTTTGAGTTTGCTCCTACTTGGAACTTAACACTTGTAGCTGAACCATTTAATAAATTCTTTTTGTTAAATTGTGTTTGAGTAGCTATTCTATCTATTTCTTGTTGTAATTGAACTACTTCTTTACCAATTTGAGCTCTATCATCGCCTATGTTAGTGTCATTAGTTGCTTGAACTGCTAATTCTCTCATTCTTTGAAGAATTGAGTGAGTTTCTTGTAGAGCACCTTCTGCAGTTTGGATTAAAGAAATACCATCTTGAGAGTTTCTTGATGCTTGATCTAATCCTCTGATTTGACCTCTCATTTTTTCTGAAATTGCAAGTCCTGCAGCGTCATCACCAGCTCTGTTTATTCTTAAACCTGAAGATAATTTCTCCATAGCTTTTCCTGCTGCATTGTTGTTAACTCCCATATTTCTGTGTGCGTTTAACGCATTCATGTTGTGATTAATAATCATAATAAAATTCCTCCTTGATTTTTGTAATTGACATCCTTGTCTTATATTTTATATTTAGAACTCCTACCATTTTGGTGGAGAAATTCTCTATATAGAGCTTTAAATTACTTAAGCTCATATTATATATTTCGTACAAAAAAATTGAACTTTATAGTGAATTTAAATTTTTTTAAATTTTTGCATTAAAAAAGCTATTTACTCTTTTATTATTTCCATAAGCATTATTTGCGCTTTTCATTTTATGAAGATTTTTTATTTCTTCTTTCACTTTAAACTGTTCTTCCTCAATAGTTTTTTTAACTTATTATCAAGTTCTAATAACCCATATGATAAATATAATTCTTTTATATTATCATTACTTATACTTTCTTTAATAGAACTAAAAGAAGGTCAAAATAAAATAGAGCCAGAGTTTTAACTCCGGCTCTTAGTTTTTCTTTTATTAAATTCCTAAAGGAGACTCCTCCTCCAAAGTCGGATGAGTAAGCTCCACTTAGCCAAATATAAAATTTGGAGTGTCGCTTATCTTAATAATTGAAGAACACCTTGTGGTTGTTGGTTTGCTTGTGCAAGCATAGCTTGAGCTGCTTGGTTAAGAATGTTGCTCTTTGAGAAGTTCATCATTTCCTTAGCCATATCAACATCTCTAACTCTTGATTCTGCTGCTGTTAAGTTTTCAGAAGATGTATTAACATTGTTTATTGTATGTTCTAATCTATTTTGCATTGCTCCTAGCTTAGCTCTTTCTCCTGAAACCTTATCAATAGCAGTATTTATAGTATCTATCATTGCTGTTATACCAGATGCTTTAGCTGCAGTATCTATTTTTACTTTTGCTGCATCTACTCCTAAAGCTGAAACAGTCATTGTAGCAATTGCTAATGAAACCATTTGATTTGAGTTTGCTCCAACTTGGAACTTAACACTTGATGCTGAACCATTTAATAAATTCTTTTTGTTAAATTGTGTTTGAGTAGCTATTCTATTTATTTCTTGTTGTAATTGAACAACTTCTTTACCAATTTGATCTCTATCATCGCCTATGTTAGTATCATTAGATGCTTGAACTGCTAATTCTCTCATTCTTTGAAGAATTGAGTGAGTTTCTTGTAAAGCACCTTCTGCAGTTTGGATTAAAGAAATACCATCTTGAGAGTTTCTTGATGCTTGATCTAATCCTCTGATTTGACCTCTCATTTTTTCTGAAATTGCAAGTCCTGCAGCGTCATCACCAGCTCTGTTTATTCTTAAACCTGAAGATAATTTCTCCATAGCTTTTCCTGCTGCATTGTTGTTAACTCCCATATTTCTGTGTGCGTTTAACGCGTTCATATTGTGATTAATAATCATAATAAAATTCCTCCTTGATTTTTGTAATTGACATCCTTGTCTTATATTTTATATTTAGAACTCCTACCATTTTGGTGGAGAAATTCTCTATATAGAGCTTTAATTTACTTAAGCTCATATTATATATTTCGTACAAAAAAATTGAACTTTATAGTGAATTTAAATTTTTTTAAATTTTTGCATTAAAAAAGCTATTTACTCTTTTATTATTTCCATAAGCATTATTTGCATTTTTTCTTTTGTGTAAACTTGCAATTTCTTCTTTGACCTTTCTTTGTTCATCTTCTATTGCATTCTTTAACTTTTCATCTAACTCTAATAATCCCATTGATAAATATAATTCTTTTATATTATCATTACTTATACTTTCATCTTTAAATAATTCTTTTATTAGTCTTTCTCTTTTATCCATCAGCTCGCCTATATCTATATCATTTTTTATATTTATTATAATATTTTCTGTTATCTTCTTATAACTTTCTAATATATTATTTATCATAGTATTTCCTTATTTCATTCCCAATTGTTGCGCTAAATAGCCTTGTTGAGAATTATATTTATTCATAATAGTTTCTAACTTTGAGTATTTAGTATATAAAGCTTGCTCTCTTCGAGAAAAGTCCTTTTCCATATCTTGCATCTTTTGTTCATATTTTTTTATTGATTTTGTTATTTCATTTGTATATGCAATTGAAGATCCTTCAATCCCTGCTTTTTTAATTATAGGTGATGTTACAGTTACAGTTTCATTGTATAATACATCTTTTAGTCTTTGCATAATTCCAGTTTCTGCATATTTTTTACTATCAGATAGTCCTTCTTCAGTTGGTTTTGCTTTTATAAATAAATTCATTACTTCTTCTGGATTTTGTTCTAAAGCATCTGAAAGCTTACTTTCGTCTATTGTGAAGGTTCCATTTAAAACTCCAGAATAATCTGCTACAGGTTTTATTCCTACTTTTTCTAAGTTAGCTCCTACTCCACTAACTAAATTTCTCATGGATTGCTTCATACTATTAGATATCCTTGTTAAATCCTGATCTCTACTTAATTGACCCTTTTGCACTTTTTCATTCCAAAGCTTTATTTCACTTTCTGACATTCCCTTCTTTTGCTCTTCTGTTAATGGCATAAAGCTTTTATTTCTTTTTTCAGTAGTTAAAGTGTTTAACTTTTCTGTTAACTTATTATAGTCATTTATAAAATTAACTAATTTATCTTTAACTGCTGTAACATCTTTTTTACCATTTACATCTATTTTCTCACCTGTAGGTATGTCTCCTGTAAATTTAAATGTTACTCCATCTAAAGTTATAGTATTAGAATTCCCTTTATGTGTATAAACTCCACCCTTGCTATCTTTAAATGTAATCTCTGCACTTCTAGCTGGATCAGAAACTTTGGCATCAGCTGGTACAATAGCTACATCTACTTTATAATCTGCTCCAGCTTTATTAGAAGTTAATACTATACTGGTTTTATCTTCACTTAAGCTAGCAATAATATTTATTCCTTGTTCTTTTAAAACTTTATTCAAGTAAGTTTCCAAGTCCTCAGATGGGTCTTTTTTAGATAAATCAATAACATTACCATTAATAGATATTTTATTAGCTATAGAGCTTATGTCTAAAGTGTTAGTACTCTTAGTTGCATCTTCTCCTGGTATAAAAGTTCCACTTTTACCATCTATCTCAATATTAGGATTTACAACTGTACTACCTAAAACTGTACTACTAAATGTAATATTTCCACTTTCATCAATTTTAGCAGTTAATTTCTTTCCATCTAATTTATTTTGTAATAACTTTTCTATATCTGAGTTTATAAGTGTATCATTAATTTCTACAGTTATTTCTTCACCATTTACAATTAACTTACCACTTGAATTTTTTAAATCATTTACTGAAAATCCACTTATAGTTGCAGCCGTTGCATTTTTACCTGGAACTTTCACTCCAGGATCAGTAGGACTAAAGGTTCCTCCAATTGTAAAGGCACTATCTTTTCCTAAAACTGTAGATTCAAATATAAATCCTTTTTTATTATTATTGACACCTTCTGCAGTTCCTGCAAAATCACTATATCTAACAGAAACATTAATTCCTGCTTTTTTTAATTCTTTAGTTAAATTAGTAGTTTTTTCTTTTTCTGTAGTTCCCTCTAAAGCAAATTCTTTTCCATTTATTACAATTTTATTATCACTTATAAGTGCCCTCATATCATCTTCTGTCACAACCATTTTTGCTGCTGTAGCTGTAGTTCCAGTAATTGTGTAGTTCTCTGGCTTTGCATCACTACCACCTGTAACAGTTAATACATTTTCATTGGAAGACTGTAATTTTGTAGTTGTCCAATTTTTAGTAAGCAATAAGCTATCTTTATTCGCTACATCAAAATATTTATTATAAAACTCTTTTGAATCTTTAATAACTTCTCTATAAAGTTTTTGCTTTATTTCAAGTATCTCTTTTTCTTGTCCTTTTTTATCTATTTTTATTCTATAAGGCTTCATGGAATCCTTAACTATTTGATCCATGTCTAAACCTGAAGCTAAACCTGTTATTCTCACTTTTTAAACCCCCCGTAAATAATGTGAAAAGTGAAGAGTTATTGAAATAATTCAGCTATGCTAAACTATACGTTTTTCTAAACTACTTAGTAGTTTATTCCTTAACCTTTTCACTTTTTAATTCATTTCTTAACTTCTCTTTGATATTTCATATGCTTCATACCATGTATCTCTTACGCTTTCTATTACTGGTATAAGCTCATCCATAGCATTTACATCCTTTTTCAAATTTATTTCTACTAACCTTGTTTTTATAAAATCATAAACCTGATATATTTGTTTCGCCCACTCTCCAGCATTTTCATCTAAACTTATCATTAACTCTGTAAATATATTTTGAACTTTCACTAAGTTTTCGTGGCTTTTCTTTATATCTTTATCTGCCAATGCTTCTCTTGCTATTTTAGAAAACTTTACAGCTCCATCTACTAACATTAATAATAGTTGCTCTTTTGATGCGTAATTTACGCTGTTATTTTTATATACGTTTAATGCATTATTACCATACATTTATTGTTTCCTCCTACTTTTTAACATCTAAAAAGGTGCCATAGCCAATTGCATTTAAGTTTTCTTCTTTTTCACCATTAAGGCTTATAGTGGGCTTTTCTAACTTTGTAGCATCAACAGTAATTTTATTGTGCTCCATTTGTTTTCTTTCTTCCTTTACATATTCATCAAAAAACTTTTTCTTCTGCTTTTCGCTATCTTTATTAATGATTATGCTTGATTTTCTATGAACCTTACCATCTTTTGTTTTTTCATAAATTTTTCTTCTAAGGTCTGTGTCTATTTTATTTAGTAAGAAATTCATAGTTATCCCTCCCTATTAAGCCTTTTTGTCTATTGCAACTCCTACTAGCTCACACATTTTTGCTACTAGGTCTAATATTTTCTTAGGTGGACATTCCATTATTACTTCTTTCGTATCTTCATTTATTATTTTAATCATTACATCTCCAAGCTTTTCGTGGATGGAATACTCTGCATAGGTATGTTCATCTTTTAGAAATTTATTTAATTTGTCTATAGCCTTTGTTATATCTTCTTCTCTATATCCTTTATCCTTAGCTGTTATAGCTTCAACTACATCCTTGTTCACTACAACTTGCTTAACTTCTACATTTTTTACTGCATTTAGGTTAGCTTGTCCTCCTTGACTTGTAACCTTCATATCCATTTTTATTCCTCCTTTCTTTAAATTAATAATTTAAAAATTATAATTTATAATTTAAATCAATTTAATATATATTTTCTATAATATTATTTAAAATTAGTTAACGATATTTATTTTTTATTAATACTTTTTAATATATCTAGATTTACATTAATTTTAGTTGCTTCTCTGTTTTCATTTTGAACTTCTTCATAAAGCTCTTTT
Source organism: Clostridium sp. LS3 (assembly GCF_055330225.1). NCBI lineage: Bacteria > Bacillati > Bacillota > Clostridia > Eubacteriales > Clostridiaceae > Clostridium > Clostridium sp. LS3. The sequence goes on along the minus strand of NZ_CM143921.1, from coordinate 1,302,544 downwards.
CTTAATATAGTCATTTCTTTAGGTGCTTTTATTGCAAGTTTTACACTTCCATCTTCGATTTTAGAAATTGAAATCTCTATATCATCACCTATTAAAACTGACTCTCCTTTTTTTCTTGTTATAACTAACAAATTTAACCCACCTTTTTAATTAATATATTTTTTCTTTTATACTATATTTTTCTTTATCTATAATATATTGTTCCCCTTTTTTGTTTTTTATATTTATTACTAGAGGTGCCTTTAAATTTGCTGTTATATCTTCTACTTTAGAATTTAATGTTACAATTGAGTATAGTAAAACATCTTCTGGATTTTCTATATTTAGCTTTTTTATAATTTCTTCACTTAATTTTACTTCATAATCATTATGTATAAAAAATGGAGAAATTATTATAAAACCTATATCGTTATCTTCTACTGATTGTAATATATAAAAAGGACTATCACTTTCTACTTCTTTTATTATATATTTTTTTAAATTATCAAAACCTGGTATTCCTTTTGCAAAGTTTATTATTTCCTCATCTTTATATATCATTTTTCCGTGTATTGGTGATATTAATTCCATATTATATCTTCTCCTATCTTAGGAAATCTAATAGTGATGGTTGAATTATCTTTGCACTTACTTGAAGAGATGCCATATATACACTTTGAGCTACTGTTGCTTGAATATTTTTTTCTGCAAAATCTATATCTTCTGTTTGTGATAAAATATCCTTCAAGTTAAAATTTTGTTCTTCATTTTGATTTCCTGCTGATTCCATTCTATTTTGTTTTGAACCTACCTCTGCTCTTATCTTTAAAAGATTTGACATTGCTTCATCCATAACCTTTAAATTTTCATTCGTTACCTTTTGGCTATCTTTCGGATCATCTGATGCTACGTTGTTTGTTATTTCTTTAAGTAGATTGATTACATTTACATCAGCACCACTTTTATCTTTAAATAAAAGTAAATCTGTTGCTGAGACACTATAATCCATAACAACGCCTTGAGAAACTTCAACACTAAGTTTCTTATTAATCATATTTATTTGATTTTCAACTTCTGGATCTAAATTATCAAGTTCTAAGTTTTCGCCATTTTTACCACTCAAATAAATAAAATTATTTCCTGTTGCTATATCTTTATTTGATCCTACTGGCTTAGAACTTCCTTTAGTTCCCCCAAATATATATTTACCATCAAAACTTGTATTTAGTATTTGTGATATTTCATTTATTTTTTCATTCATTTCATCTTTAATAGCTTTTTTCTCATCACTTCCATAAGCCGCATTACCCGCCGAAACCATAAGTTCTCTAAATCTTTGAAAGCTATTTCCTAATTGTTCTAAAGCTGTATCAGTTGTATCTAGCCAGTTTGTTGTATCTTTTATATTTTCATTATATTGAACATTCGCTCCTATATCTCTATGCAATTGCATACTTCTAGCTACTTTAAAAGGATTATCTGAAGGTCTTCTAATTTCCTTTCCTGAAGTAAGCTGATCGTTTAATTTTTTCATATAACCTTGATTTCTACCAAGGTCTTTTAAGAAACTTTTGCTCATCATCTGATTTGTAATTCTCATTTACTTACCTCCTATCTCTTTAAGCCGTTTACTATTACATCTAAAAGTTCATCTACTGTTGATATTATCTTTGCATTTGCATTATATGCATGTTGGAATTGCACTAAATTAGCCATTTCTTCATCTAAATTTACACCTGATACAGATGCTCTACTTTCCTCTATGCTATATAATAAATCTTCTTGATTTGTTACCATTCTTTGAGCTTCCTGTGTTTGTACTCCTAATCTATCTATAGTGTCTTTAAAGTAAGAATCCATTTTCATTCCTGAAGTGCTGTTTTCAATTTTAAGTCCATTATTTAAAAGGGAATTTCCTCCTTTAAATTTATCAAACATATCTTTTCTTGTTATTACAGTTTCATTTATATCTTGAATTCTTATTAATGAATCTCTAAGTTGTGCAATGGCTAAAGCTCTAGCTCCATCGCTATCTCCATCCATAATATTTTCATGAGTATATGGAAATAAATCATCATGGGTTTTAGTTTTTATCTTCATTACATCTTCTAATATTTCCTTATTTACAGAAATATTTTTAGCTGTTATATCTTTCTCAGCCAGTAATGTTTGATCTAAATTTCCTAAAACTCCATTCCCTCCATATTTAGCTATATCCTTATTAACAAAGAAAGGAAGAAAATCTTTTTCAGCTCCTGCTGTGTTATTTAGAGGATCTTCAATTCCACTGTGAATTGCATTTACTGAAAAAGCCATTGCTTTGGCTAATTTGTTTAATTGATTCATGTAATCTTCTATATCTTTTTGAACAGATACTAATCCATTAACATTTCCAGATTGAGGCTTGAACACCATAAGTTGAGAATAACTTATAACTTCTCCATCTCTTATTGGATATCCATCTCCTTTAGCTGCTTGACCATTTTTATCTGCCCATATAATTCTATTATCTTTAATCTCTTTAGCTTGCTCTGGAGTTATTCCTGTCACTTTTAAAGTTTGCTTATTAGCATCACTATCCACATTTCCATTTTTGTAATATGTAACTATATAAGTTTTCCCAGAAAAATCACTAGTATCTAGTTCTACATTAGTTACATATGAAAATCTTGCTGCATCACCATTAGGCCTAGAATTAACTAAAAGTGGAGCTTTCATACTACCAACTTCCGTTGGTTTTAAATCTATACCATTAAATTCTCTTTTATCAACTTGTATTGAAAATTTATAACTTAGTTGATCTAACAGTAAATCTCTTTTATCCATTAAATCATTTGGTGTATTTCCTGCTACAGTAACACTGATTATTTCTTGATTTACTCTATCTAGTTGCTCCAATAAGCTGTTCACTTCAGTAACTGAACTTTTAAGCATATCTTGTGAATTAGTTTGTAAGCCTTCAAGCTTTGTATAGGTAGCATTTAAAGCATCTGTTAATGCTGCTGTTTGCTGAGCCACTACAGTTCTAGCATTTGAACTGTTAGGTTGCTTAGATAATTCTTGAAAAGAATCAAAAAACTTTCCCATTAATGTTGAAATTCCTGTGTCTGATGGTTCATTAAAAACACTTTCTACTTCATAAAGAAAGTTATTTCTTAAATCATACTTCCCTAATACAGAATTTTCTCCTCTTACTTGATAATCTAAAAAGTTATCTCTTACTCTTTCTATAGCTTGTATCTGTGCACCTGTTCCCATTTGACCAGGTTGAATTGATGATCCCATTGATGGTCCACCAAAGGGTTTAGTTGTTTCTATTTTAGCTCTTTGTCTCGAATACCCAACGGTATTAGAATTTGCAATATTGTGAGAAGTTACATCTATACTTTTTTGTTGTACATTCATACCTCTTTTTGCTATATTAAATGTTGAAAATAATCCTGACATCTCTTCGCCTCCGCTTACTACCTCTTTATAGTTCCATAGGAATTATATACAGGTACATCTCTCTTAGGATTTAATAAATTTAAAAGCTTATTTGTAAAGCTTAATTGTTGTTTTATTAGTAACTCATTTGTATCCTTTTGAAGTATCATTTCATTTAATAGTTTTTGTATTCTTCTGTATATATCATCTAAATCACTATCCTTTGAATCTTCTATTACCTCTTTGATAGAGTGTTTTCCTAAAACCCTTCTTCTATTGACCTCAATTTCTGCTACAGTTTTATTTTTCAGCTTTATCTCTTCTACTATAGACTCCATTCCAAATACATCTTTATTTATAATTAATTTATATTGTTTATCTAATAAAACTAATAATTCATTTAATTCTGTTTCTTCATCCATAAGTACATTCTTTAGATTATTAATCATATTTTTGTCCTCTCATGGTATATATCATTTCTTTAGCAATAAGCTTTGCATCACATTTATATACTCCATTGTGAATCATGTTTTTAATTTCTAAAATTTTCTTACTATTATCATAATTAACATCATTTACTGAATAATCATTTAATGTTCTAGCTACTTCTGATAATTCAATCCTATCATAAGATTGTTTCTTTTCTAATCTATCTATTTTATTAGAAGTTACTTTATTATAATAGTTAATTCCATTTGTATAACCTACACCTTTAATATTCATAATCTCCTCCTAATAATATTCTTATATATTTATTTATCGTATTTCTTAGTTATAAGTTTATACATTAATTGAAAATAGTTAATTTCACTTATATTTTATCTGTTAGCATTTCCTTTAAGTTAAATTTATCTAATACAAAAAAACTATATCAAATTAATTTGATATAGTTTCTTTAAATATATTTATTTAAGTGATTTTATTCTATCTGCACCACTTATAATACTAGTTATTCTAACTCCAAAATTTTCATCTACAACTACAACTTCACCGTAAGCTATTTTTTTGCCATTTATTAATACTTCTACAGGTTCTTCTGCAAGTTTATCTAATTCTATTAAAGACCCTGTACTTAAGTTTAATATATCTTTAATGCTCTTTTTTGTTCTTCCTAAAACAACAGAAACATTTAATGGAACATCTAGTATTAAATCAATATTTTTATGAGATTCTCCTATATTTCCTTGTGAAAGAGGTGCAAAGGTAGCTCCATGTACTTCTACAGGTTTTTCTACTTTTCTTTCTTCCACAATATGAATAGGCTTTTCTTCTATATTATATGAATTACTGCTATTTTCTTTATTTTGCTTAGTTTCATTTACAACTTTTTCCGTATCAACTTCAGTCGCAACTTCTTCATCTTCACCCATCATTATTGATACTATTTTTTTCGCAGTGTTTATAGGTAATATTTGCATTATATTAGAGTTTAATAACCCTTCTATAGTTAAATCAAAACATACCTCTACAATTTTTTCATCTTCTGGTATGTCCTCTGATATATTTTGTGCTATATCATTCCATATTTTTGATTTTGGAGGTGATATATTTACTTCTCTTGCAAACATAGTTGCCATAGATGTAGCTGCTGAACCAATCATTTGATTCATCGCCTCTTGAACAGCACTTACTTCTATTTCTGATAATTCAGTAGTTTCAACTTGTCCATCTCCGCCCATCATAAGATTCGCAATTACAGCTGCATCTTTAGTTTGCATTATTAATATATTTCTTCCAGTTATTCCCGATACATATTCTACATCCAAAATTATATTAGGATATTTGAATCCATCTTTAATTTCTCTTAATGTTGTAATTTTTACTTTTGGAGTTGTTATATTTACTTGTTTATTAATAATTTGATAAAGAGCTGTTGATGCTGATCCCATGGATATGTTTCCAATTTCCCCCAAAAGATCTTTCTCTATATCAGATATTGCCACAGGCTCTTTATTCTCTGTGCTCCCATTTAACAATGAGTCTATTTCCTCTTGAGATAAAAACCCATTACTCATTCTCAATCACATCCTTATCTAAAATATCTAAAAATTCTATTCCTATGTTTTTTCCCATCGTCCCAGGTTTTGCTATAAAATATTCTTCATCTTCTACAAAAACTTTAACTGGATCACTATATTGAGAATCTAAAATTAAAACGTCACCGTTAACTAACTTTAAAAAGTCATCAACATTTATTTGTGTTTTCCCCAGCTCAACATGCATATTTACCTCTACAGGCTCTATACCTTTTTTAAGCTTTTCTCTAGACTCATCTTCAAGCTCAGATTCATCAACCTTAAACCAATATTGAACAACAAGTTTGTCTAATACTTTTTCAACACTTAAATATGGAATACATAAATTCATATATGTTGTGCTTTTTCCTAATTCAACTGAAAAACTAAGTAAAGCAACAGGCTCATTAGGTGCTAAAGTTTGGTTAGCCGATGGATTAGTTTCAAGGACTTCAAACTCTGGCTTTACATCTAATATACCATCCCAAGCTAGTACTAAGCTCTTTATCATTTCTGAAGTTATATTTGATAAAATATTTTTATCGATTTCAGAGAATTCTTTTGCACTCTCTTCTCTATTTCCTGTTCCTCCTAAAAGTATATCTAACACTTGAAATGAAAATTGAGGATTCATTTCAAGTAATATATTACCTTGCAAAGGTGGCATCTTAAATACAGTAAGTATAGTTGGATTTGGAATAGAGTGAATGAATTCTTCGTATGTTATCTGCTCCACGCTTTGAATATCTACCTTAACATGTTTTCTAAGCTGTCCAGAAAGATAATTGCTAATTATTCTTGCAAAAGCATCATGTACCATTTCTAAAGTTCTAATATGATCTTTTGAAAACTTCTGAGGACTTCTAAAATCATATTTTTTTATTTTATGCTTTTCTTCTTTCTCTTTTAGTTCTTCTGGTTCAACATCTCCTGTAGATAGGGCAGATAAGAGAGCATCTATTTCACTCTGTGATAAAACCTCTGCCATTTCTCTCCCTCATTTCCTAGTGATTTAATAGTTTCTCTATGTCTATTATTGTTAGTAATTTACCCTCTAGGTCAATTACCCCTTTTATATATCCTTCTGTATTATGTGTTTCTAATTTTTGCAACTTATACTCATCTATATCTATAACTTCCTCAACCTCATCTACAGATATTCCAATTTCCTCTTCATCAACTTTTAATATTATTATGTTGTTTTGTTTTTTATCAGACTCTATATTTAACAATAAGTTTATATCAACTAAAGACTTTATGCTCCCTCTAAGATTTATTAAACCTCTTATGTAATTTGGAGCTTTAGGCACTCTTGTGATACTCATCATATCATTTATACTTAATATTTTATCTGTCTCCACTGCAAAATGTTCTTCACCTAGTTTAAATATTACAAATTGCATTTAACTTCCTCCTAAATAGTTCTAACCAACTACCTTTCTTATTGCTTCTAAAACTCTATCAGCTTGGAATGGTTTAACAATAAAATCTTTTGCACCTGACTTAATAGCATCCATAACCATTGATTGTTGTCCCATAGCTGAACACATTATGACTTTTGCTCCTGGATCAAACTCTCTAATTTCTTTAACTGCTTCTATTCCATCCATATCTGGCATTGTTATATCCATTGTAACTACATCTGGATTTTCTTTTTTATATAAATTTACTGCTTCTATACCATTGCAAGCTTCTCCTACAACTTCAAATCCATTCTTCTGTAATATATCCTTTATCATCATTCTCATAAAAGCTGCATCATCAACTATTAAAACTTTTGTCATTTTAATCCCTCCAAATTATTTTATTCCTAATGATTCTAAAATTTTTTCTAATGATCCTGGAGATGGTACGAAATAAAAGTGACCTTGTATTTTATTATCTCCTTCTCCAATAAATAGTGTTTCTATATCTAAAACATACTCTTGGTGCTGTCCTGTTTCAACAAATGTTGAAATAAGTATTGCACTTAGCATGTCATTAGCTACTGCTGGTACTGATACTGTGGCCTTTAACCCTGTAAAACTTGCAATTGCATTCATAAAAGATGATGATATTATATTACCTATTTCTCCTATAACGGAAATACCCATTTCCGTTATACTTTCTTCATCAATACAAGTCATCTTAGATATCATATTTAAAGCTACATCTTCTTCAAAGACATAAAGAATACTTCCTGGAATGTCGTCAAGTACTTTTACTAGTACAGCCACAACTCCATTTTCTTTATAACTATTAAATAATTCATCAAATTCTATTAAATTCATATTTGGAACTGACATATCTATCTTAGTTCCAAGTAGCATTGATAATGATGTCGCTGAATTACCTGCCCCTATATTTGAAACTTCTCTTAAAGCGTCTAATTGAAATGAAGTTAAATCCTTGTATTCCATAAAGATCCTCCTTTCTAAATCAATGCTGCCACATCAAGAATTAATGTTACTAAACCATTTCCTAATATTGTAGCTCCTATATATTCCTTTAGTGATTTTAATGTCTTTCCTAAAGGCTTAATTACTATCTCTTGTTGTCCAAATAATGAATCAACAAGTAATCCAACAGTCTTCTCTCCAATTTTAACTATAATTATAAACTTCTTTTTACTTTCTTTAGTTTCTATTCCTAATCTTTCATTTAGTCTAATTAAAGGTATAATATCATCTCTATAAACTATTACTTCTTCACCATTTGTCTTTTTAATATTCTCTTCTTTATAATCTATAACTCTATCTATAAATCCTAATGATATTGCTAAAGTTTCATCTCCAACCTTAACTAAAAGAGCTTGTATTATTTGAAGTGTTAATGGTAGTTTTATAACGAAACTTGAACCTTTACCCTCTTCGCTAATTACATCTACAGTTCCACCTAGTGATGAAATTTTTGTTTTTACAACATCCATTCCAACACCTCTACCAGATATATCTGTAACTACTGTATTAGTACTGAAGCCTTGAGCAAAAATCAGATTTCTTATATCATTATCACTTAGTCCCTCAGTACTTATTCCAACTTTTTCAGCCTTAGCCTTTACTTTTTCAATATTTATTCCTGCTCCATCATCGCTTACTTTTATTAATGCTTTAGTTCCTTCTTGATATGCAACTAATTTTATAGTTCCAACTTCACTTTTGCCCTTTGCTGATCTCTCTTCTTTAGTTTCTATTCCATGATCAGCTGCATTTCTCAAAAGATGTATTAATGGTTCTCCAATTTCATCTATAACAGTTCTATCAAGCTCAGTTTCGGCACCTTCTATAATGAAGTTTATTTCCTTCTTAAGTTCCAAAGATAAGTCTCTTATCATTCTTGGGAATCTATTAAATACTACTTCTAACGGTAACATTCTTATTTTCATAACTAAGTCTTGTAAGTCTGAAGTTGTTCTTTCAACTTGTTCTAATGTCTCTATTAATTCCTGTGACTTATCATTTATAACTATTTGTTCTAATCTAGTCCTATATATAACAAGCTCAGAAACCATATTCATAAGCTTATCTATTCTTTCTAAATCAACTCTAACAGATTGATGTGCTCTTTTATTATCTCTTTTCTTATCTTGCTTTTCTATTTTATTTGATGTATTTATAGTATCTTTTATTTGAATTTTCTCTATTTCTTTTACTATTTGATCTTTTGGTTCAATATTATCTACTTGATGATTTTCTTCTAAGGTTATATAATCTACTTTCACTTCTCTAACTTCAGAAATATTGTTTACTAAATTTTCTACTTCTTCTTTTGATTTAGCTGTTATCAAAACAAAGGTTAACTCCGTATCAAATTGTTCATTTTCTATATCTTCAGTTGATGGAAAAGATTTTAATATTTCCCCTTGTGTTTCAAGCTCTTGAACTATTAAAAATGCTCTTGCTGATTTTAACAAAGTATCTTCTCTTAAAGTTATTGCTATACTAACTCCGTTAAAACCATTTTCATTTGCTTGCTTCATTACTGATAAGTCATACTCGTTTAAACTTACACTTATAGAATCTTCTTGTATGTCCTTCTCATTAATTATTTGTTCTTCATTACTTATTGAAACATTTTTATCATCAGCAACACTTTCTAAGGCTCTTATTATATTTCCTATTTCTACTTCTTCATCATTTCCTTCTTCTATATTGCTAACCATTCTTTCTAAAGTATCTAAACAATCAAATAATACTGTAACTACATTGCTAGTAACCTTTAGTTTACCTTCTCTAAATTTCGATAAAACATCCTCCATCTTATGGGTTAATTCTGCTATATTATTGAATCCCATAGTTGCGGCCATTCCTTTTATAGTATGAGCTACTCTAAATATTTCATTTACTTTATCTATATTATTTGGCTCTTGCTCTAGATCTAATAAAGCTTCATTTAAGGTTTGTAAATTATCCATTGATTCTTCTAAAAACATTCCCATGTATTGAGATACGTCCATTTTATTTCACCCCTTTATACTTTCTTATAGATAAAAGTAGAAACTTTCTCTAATCCATATTCCTTGTAATTGTATATGCTTTCTGTTGCTCCAACAAATAGTAATCCCCCACTTTTTAAAGAGTTTGAAAACTTTTTAAATATTTCTTTTTTTACATCATTTTTAAAATATATTATTACATTTCTACACACTATTAAGTCAAAATCTTTTTCATAATTACCTAAAATTAAATCATGCTTTTTGAAAGTAACAATAGATTTTATTTTACTGTCTATGATATATTTATCTTTTAATATTTTAAAATATTTTCTTTTATAGTCTTCACTTATATTTTTCACTTCTCCTTGGACATATTCTCCAAGCTTTGCCTTTGCTAATATAGTGCTGTCTATATCAGTGGCAATTATATTGTTTCTTCCTGCGGGATTTATTTCATTTAGCATCATCGCTATACTGTAAGGCTCGCACCCTATTGAACAGGCTGCACTCCAAATTTTCAATTTATTATTAGTTAAAATATAGTTTTTTAAAGTTTTCTCTAATTCCTTAAACAACTCTGGATTTCTAAAGAATTCTGTAACATTTATAGTTATAAAATCTAAAAATCTTTGTCTTTCTTCATCATCTGATAATAAAAGTCTTTTATAATCATCTAAAGATTTTACTCCTATTCTTGACATTAAGCTTCCAATTCTTCTATTTAATTGTTCCGGCTTATATGCATTTAAATTAATATTGAACTCTCTATATATCCAATTGTGAAATTCTGTAAAGTCCATATATCCTCCTAATTTGCATTAACTAAGCTTTTTATTTTAGAACCTACATCTTTTAATGAAAGTACATAGTCCACGCATCCTGTTTCATAAGTTACTTTTGGCATTCCATAGATAGTGGAACTCTTTTCATCTTGTGAAATAGTTATGCCTTTATTCATTTTTACAACTACAGTTCCTTCAGCTCCATCTTTTCCCATCCCTGTTAGGACAACTGATATTATTCTATTAGTATATATGGCTGATGCTGATATAAATAATTTATCAACAGCAGGTCTTACCCCCCAAATTGGAGGTTCTTTATTAGTCCTTATAACTCCTGGCTTTTCCACAGTCATATGAAATCCTCCTGGAGCAATATATACTTTATTTTTTTCTATCTTAATACCATCACTAGCCTCTAAAACATCTAGAGCACATTTTTTATTTAACCTTTCTGCAAAAGCTTTGGTAAATCCACTTGGCATATGCTGAACTACTAAAACAGATATGTCTAGATCCGTAGTTAATTCTGAAATTACTTTTTCTATTGCATTAGGACCACCTGTTGATGCTCCTATTAAAATTATGTCTCGTCTACTTTTCAAAACGTTATGTACCAATAGTGCATCCACCTCCTATAGTCTTTTTAGACTACTTCCAATACTTCTAATTGTAACTGCACCATCTTCACTTTCTAAAATCATAGTTCTTCCTTTGTTTCCTCCTGTATCTTCCGCTATTAAAGGAATAGATAATTTTTTTATAGTTTCTACAACAGCAATGCTATTTCTTTTCCCAATATCACTAATAATTTTCTTATCTGGAAAGTTGAACATTGACGCTCCACCTGCTATTTTAGCTGTTATGTTACTCTTTCTACATCCAAGAGATATCATTTTTGATAGCAAATTTTCAATTCCTAAATCAGCGTACTTAAAAGGATTGACTACGTTTTTGAATTGTGTACTATCTGGTAACATTATATGAACTAATCCGGAAATTCTTTTTTCCTTATCATATAAGGCTATACCGACACAGGATCCAAGTCCCATGGTTATTAATCTATCTGGGGCAGAAACAATAGCTCCATCTGCTATTCCAACTCTAACCTCTTTCTTCTCCTCCAAATTCGTCACCCCTGAAAAATAATCTCTTCTTCTTCTATTGTTAATATTTTTTCTAAGTCTAGCATTATAATTATATTATTATTTTTCTTTACTAGTCCTTTTATATATCTTTTTGATATTAATGTTGAAAGACTTTCTGGATTGCTTATTTCCTCATCCAATATACTTTGAACTTCACTAACACTATCTACTGATATTCCAAATTTACCTACATCTCTTTTTACCACTATAATTTTTTTATCCGAGGTATTTTCTAATTTTAGCTTAAATTTTTTTACAAGACTTATGATAGGTAAAACTCCATTTTCATAGTTAATTACTCCATCTAAAAAACTTGGTGAGTCTGGTAAAACAGTAGGTTCTTCGTAACCTAGAATTCTTTCTACTTCCATTATATCTGTGGCATAAAACTCATGACCTAGTTTAAAAACTAATATTTTTATCTCCTTCATTATCTCTTTTTCCTCCTACAGAAGTAATTTATCTACAACTAAACTACTATCTTTATCTATATAAGCATGTACATTTTTTGATGGCTTTTCTAAAATATATTTTTTATTTCCTATAATGAAAATAGTGTTATGATATGCAGTGTCTACAAAAATTTCTCCATCTTTATCTACTTCTAAGTTAGTAAATACTCCTGAATCACTACCTACAATTGAAGCATTAATACACTTACCCGCTTTTAAATGCCCACCTCTACATACAGAATTTTTTAAACAAAATTTAATATTACCAGATGAACTTAATTTACTAGTAAACAATCCTTTACCAATTATATTTATATCGCCTACAACGATTATTTCAGACTCTTGCGCATATTCTATAGTTAAATCTGAAGTTATTATTGTTTCTTTTTCTAATTCTTCTAATTCCTTATTTAATTCTTCTATTATTCCTTCAACTTCAGTAATATCTTTTATATTACTAGGAGCTGCACCTATAAGCTTTCCTCTAATTAATTTTATAACTTCCGAATTGTAGCAACTATCTTTCATAGCATTCGACATAGCCTTAACACAATTCTTAGAAACACTTTTATATTTTGTTTCTATTAATAATTTAACTATCATTCCATCAGTTATATCCTTTTGAATTAAATTATGCTCTTTTAAATAAACAACATTAGCTACTAGAGACTTTAAATCCTCTTTTAACTCATTTAAGGTTTTAATTCTAATCTCTTTAACTAAATCTGCTCCTCCAACTTCAACAACAGAATGAACTACATTGCCCAAAATTTCCGATGTATTCTTCGACTCTATAAAAGCATTAAATACTCCACTTTTTACAAATACACTACCACCTGAAGTTATTTTCATACCTTCAGTAACTTTTCCATTTATTTGAACATTAGCAGGGAATTTAATATTTCCTGTAGCCATTGTAACATCCTTATTTAATATATATATAGGTTCAACCCATATAGTACCTTTATTAAAATTTGGTTTTCCATCTATAGTTGATATTATTAAGTTATCTTTTAGCTTACAACCTTGTCCAGCTAAAAAATTGATTTTTTTCTTTTCCTTTCCTGGTATTCTTTCAGAAAAAACACTTTTCCCATCAACACCATTTTCCCCTTTTATAATTTCGGCTAAAACTTCATTAGCTTTAACACTTGTTATATAATTAAAATCTCTAAAATCTATTTTTTCTTTATTTTCATCTATTTTTATTTTTTTGCTATAATTAAAAAATATTTTTAAACTATCTTCAATTGGAGGTTTTACTTTTACGCCTTTTGCCACTAGCATTTTATTTATATCTTTATTAACTTTTATGTATTCTATAGAATCTTTATCTATTCCATAAGATATACCAACTTTTTTTAACTCATTAATTAATTGATCTTCTGTAATTATAGGAGGTTCATTTCCCTCTTCTATATCTAATTCTAATATTAAATTATTAGTTTCCTCTAAATCTTTTAAGTAATATATAACCTCTTTTTTATAAGAAATAGATATATAAGCCTCAGTTTTATCTGAATTAAAGCTTATATCTATTGTTCTTTTTCCAGGCTCCTTTAACGCCTTAAATTCTATAGAGTCTTCTTCTTTTACAGTGCTTGTTCTATTTATCTTCTCACCATTTATGTATAAATCCCCATCTAAAGGTGGTGAAATGGTAGCATATTTACCATTTCCAATTGGATTTTTAATTATTATCTTTCTGCCTTTTACCAAAGCACTTCCATCAACGTTATTGACCTTATTATAATTTTCTTCCATTCGCCCAAACACCTCTCTACTACTTTACCATACTTTAATTTCCATTTAATAATATCATACTTTAATATTTTTTTAAATATTATTTAATTTTTTAAAAAATATATAACTAATTAGCATATTAACATCTAAATTTTTCTACATACAACTTTATTTCTTCATCAAATTCCTTAATTAACTTTCTCATAATCTCATTCTCTATATTTAAATTTATATCATCTACTTTTGATATTGGAAGTATTTTAGGCGAAGTTCCTGATATAAACATAGCATCTATTTCTTTTAAATCATTAAAATTTATCTTTTTTTCTTCAAAAGTTATTCCTAAGTTCTTAGCTAAAGATATTATTCTACCTCTTGTAACTCCTGGTAAAACATCCTCTAATGGAGAAGTGTATAATTTTCCTTCTTTTATCATAAATATATTAGATTTACTCCCCTCTGTTATAAAACCATTGGAATTCACAAGTATCGCTTCAAATGCATTGGATTTAATAATTTCATCTGTTACTTTTTTTCTAAAATTACTATCAACCACCTTTGCATTAGGATTTATTCTTTCCCCGTGATAAAGTATAGTTTCAACTCCACTTTTATACATATCATCTCTTGGGTAATTATGTTTTATAGTAAAAACTTTCATTGTATCTGTTTTTATATCGAAGGTAAGCTTTATATTACCGTACTCTAAATTGTTAGCATGTATAAGTCTAATTAAGTAATCCTTTATCTTATCATACTTATAAGAAAATGGTTTTTCCATTAATCTAAAAGAAGATTCTAATCTTTTTATATGATCTTCATAAAATAAAGGAACTTTATTAATCACTCTTATAACTTCATATATAACTCTTTCTTTTTCTGTCGTATCATTTGTATAATTATTTATACTTTCTAAATGACCATCTTCCAAATAGTATTCTAAAATAGCTTCCATATTAATTCTCCTCACTACTTCCATTTTAATATCTCAAAATTATTTTTCTTTTTATAATTTATTAAATATGCATTTCCAACTAAATCTAATAAAGGTTTATCTGATAATGAATCTGAAAACATATAGGAGTTTTTATAATCAACATCTATGTTATCTCTTTTTAAAACTTCTTTAAGTCTCCTTACCTTTTCTTCACCCTTACAATTTTCTCCTTGCATTCGTCTTATAAATTTACCATCTTTTAAAGTAAATTTTGTTCCTATAATCATATCAACTTCCTTTATAGCATAAAATTCCCTTAAATAAAACTCTGGAGAAGCTGATATTAAATATATTTTATATCCTTGCTGTTTTAAGTTTTTCATCATTTCTATGGCATCTTTATATAATATTTTTTCTAGAACATCTTTATAGAAATTTTTAATTAATAAAGTTAATTCCTTTTCATCTATTCCATCTATAAATTTAAGAAAACTTTCTTTAACTCTTTTTTCATCATATATTTTTATAGAATACATCAATCCACTATACAAAGCTCTTGGAAGAAATTTAATACTCCTTATATCTTTAATAATAACATATTTAAATAATTGCATTAGAGTTTCTTTTCTAGTTATAGTATAGTCTACATCAAATATTGCTAGTTTATCCATCCCAACCCCTCCTAGGCTATTTCACTATTAATTATATACTATAATCTGCTATATTTAAACAAATTAGTCACTGAATTGACTTTAAAGTATAGACTATATCTGAAGACAAAAAAATATTACTGTTTAAGATATATCTATAAAGTAAACTACTCAAACAATAATATTTTTTTATTTTATTAACTTAATTTTTTTAAAAATTCTTCTAATCTATTTAATCCTTCTTTTATAATTTCTATAGATGTTGCATAAGACAACCTTATATAACTATCTAACCCAAAAGCTGCTCCTGGTATTACTGCAACATTTTCTTCTTTTAATAAGCTTTTGGAAAAATCTAAAGATGTTAGTATCGGATCTCTATCTATTGATTTCCCATAATAGTTTTCTACACAAACCATTATATAAAAGGCCCCTTTAGGTCTTATAATTGATAAACTATCTATTTTTTGTAATCTATCAATCATGTAATTTCTTCTTTTTTCAAACTCTTTTATCATAGCCTCTATATTAATTTGGCTTCCAGTTAAAGCTTCAACAGCCGCATATTGAGAAATTGAATTTACATTTGATGTAACATGACTTTGGACACTGCTCATAAGGGTAGCTATTTCTTTGCTAGAAGCAGAGTATCCTACCCTCCAACCAGTCATAGCATAAGATTTAGATAATCCATTAATTACTATAGTCCTATTGAATGAATCTTCTGATATAGAAGCAATACTTATATGATTTTCATTATCATATATTAATTTTTCATATATTTCATCTGATATTATTATTAAGTCACTTTCTTTTGCAAACTCTGCAATTTCTATTAACTCTTTTTTGCTATATATACTTCCAGTTGGATTGTTAGGACTATTTATTAGAATGGCTTTAGTTTTATTTGTAAGAACATCTTTCAAATCTTTAATTGTATATTTGTAATCATTCTCTTTAAGAGTGTTAACAAATACTGGTATGCCATCTGCTAATTTAACTAACTCAGGATAACTTACCCAATAAGGAGTTGGTATTATAACCTCGTCTCCAGGATTAAGTATCGCCATAAAAGCATTTGCTAGACTTTGCTTAGCTCCTGTAGATACTACCACTTGGCTAGGCTCATAATATAATCCATTCTCTTGTCTAAATTTATTACAAATAGCTTTCCTTAATTCTAAAATTCCACTTGTTGCTGTATATTTTGTTTTTCCTTCTTTCATAGCTAATATAGCTGCATTAATTATATTTTCTGGAGTATTAAAATCTGGTTCACCTGCGCCAAAACTTATTACATCAACTCCTGATTCTTTCAATGCTTTTGCCTTTGCTGTAATTTCTAATGTTATGGATGGGTTAATTCCCATTGCTTTTTTTGATAAATCCATTTTATACCTCCATTTATTTTTTTAAATTTATAAGTTTATTTAATAATTCTTCATTTATTCCATAACTACCTATTGTATTCTCATTGCAACATTCCTTACCATGATAATCACTACCACCCGTTATAAATAATTTATATTTTTTGCATATATTATAGAAACTATTAGTTCGTTCTCTAGAATGACTAGGATGATATACTTCTATTCCCTTTAATCCATAAAACTTCAAGTCTTTTACTATATTTTCTATGGCTAACCCTTTATAAATTTGTCCCGGATGTGCTAGTACCGCAATTCCCCCTGAATTATTTATAACTTGTATGGCATCTTTATAGTTTAATTTGCACCCTCTCACGTAAGCAGGCTTTCCCTTGACTAGAAAACTAGTAAAAGCAGCTTTATAGTTGTCAAAGTATCCTTTTCTAACCATTGCGTTAGCAACATGACTTCTTCCAACTGTAGAGTCTAAATCAATAGCTAAATCATCTATAGCTAAATCAATATTATTTCTTTTTAACTTAAAAAGTATTTCTTCTACTCTATTTATTCTAGCTTTATTTAATTTATCTACAGTATTTATTAAGTTTTCATCTTTTATATTTATAAAATAGCCTAGTATGTGTAACTCTAAATCTTCATACTCAGTACTTAACTCTATTCCAGGTATCAAATTTATATCATCATATGAGTTATTAATCACATATTGTGACATTATGGAATCATGGTCTGTTATAGAAATATTTTTCACTCCTAAGCCTTGAGCAGTTTTTATAATTTCTTCTGGTGTCATGTTGCCATCTGAATAATTTGAATGAATATGTAAATCTGCATAGTTCATTTTAACACCTTATTTCTTAAGTATATATATTAAAAATATATCATTATTAATATAAAATAACAATTAAAAAATTGTAGATAGTAATTTCCCTTGCTCCGTTGTTTCACTCCAAGTCAACGTAAACTTATATATGTTCTCTTGAAAACTGAATGAATAAAAGTATAAAATAAATATATTTTTGTAAATTACTAAAAGCCTATATAATCATATCTCTAAAAATTTCAAATTTTATATTTTTCTATAAATAAAAAAAGTGCCTTATTTGGCACTTTTTTTATTCTTCATCAACTAATTCTTCACTATAAAATTTTGATACTCTATCAAACTCTTCTTCTTCTGGAACTACTAATTCTCCATCTTCAGTTGATCTAAATAAGTAAACTGAATCTTCATTTGGATCTTGAGCTAAAATATACTCATTTTCCTCAAATTCAAAAGCATCTATAATTGGACATGATACAACATTTCCATTATCATCTTCTAAATCTACAACAAAATGCTCGTGATGGTCTTCTCCACATCCGCATCCTTCATGATGATCATGTTCATGATGATTTCCACACCCAGTTCCTTCGTGGCATCCACATTTATTTTCATTATCCATTGTTATAATCCTCCTTCATGTAGGTTATCATTCTATTTAATTCTACCCTTAATTAATAGAAATTAAAAGCAAAATATTAAATTATTTTTCAATTGATGTTATTAAATAAAAAAATAAGGGGCTAAATAGCCCCTTATTTTAAAACTATTGTTGTTCAGCTAATCTCTTGTAGTTTGCTAATCTTTCCATAGCATCCTTTTCTGTCTTCTCAAATAGAGCTTCAGCTGCTTCTGGGAATGCTTTTGCTAATGAAGCATATCTAACTTCTCCCATTAAGAATTCTCTAAAGCTACTCTTTGGTTCCTTAGAATCTAATGAGAATGGGTTCTTAGTTCCAATTAAACTTGGATTGTATCTGTATAGTCCCCAATATCCAGATTCAACTGCTTTTTTAGCTTCATCTTGGCTATTAGCCATACCATTCTTAATACCATGGCTTATACATGGAGCATAAGCAATGATTAATGATGGACCATCGTAAGCTTCAGCTTCTGCTATTGCCTTAAGAGTTTGGTTCTTATCTGCACCCATAGAAATTTGAGCTACATATACATATCCATATGTCATAGCCATCATTCCTAGATCTTTCTTCTTAGTTCTCTTTCCTGATGCAGCAAACTTAGCTATTGCAGCAGTTGGAGTTGATTTTGAAGATTGTCCACCAGTATTTGAGTATATTTCTGTATCAAATACAAGAACATTTACGTCTTCTCCTGAAGCAAGAACATGGTCTAATCCACCGTATCCGATGTCATATGCCCATCCGTCTCCTCCGAATATCCATTGAGATCTCTTAACTAGGAATTCTTTATCCTTTAAGATTTCTCTTGCATAATCAGCATCAACATTTTCTAAAGTAGCAAGAACTCTATTACCTCTATCTCTTGTACCTTCTCCACTGTTCATGTGATCTAACCAGTCTTGAAGTACTGCTTTAACATCTTCTGAAGTTTCTACTTCTAGAGCCTTCTTCATGTTATCAGCTATTCTTTCTCTTATAGCCTTAACTCCTAAGAACATACCTAATCCAAATTCAGCATTATCTTCGAATAATGAGTTAGCCCAAGCTGGACCGTGTCCTTCATTATTTATTGTATATGGAGTTGCTGGAACTGATCCACCCCAAATTGATGAACATCCAGTAGCATTAGCAATCATCATTCTATCACCGAATAATTGAGTTACAAGCTTAGCATATGGAGTTTCTCCACAACCTGCACAAGCTCCTGAGAACTCAAATAATGGTTGTTCGAATTGGCTACCTTTAACTGTGTTCTTATTCATTGGGTTCTTCTTAGGTGCAACATCTTTAACTGCATAATCCCAAGCTTCAATTTGCTCTTCTTGAGTATCCATTGGTTTCATTATTAATGCTTTACCAGGTGCTGGACAAACTTGAGCACAGTTTCCACAACCTGTACAATCTAATGGAGTAACTCCAATTGTATAGAATGTTGGTTCTTCTGTCTTTAATGCCTTTGCAGGAACAATTTTCATTGATTCTGGTGCATTTTCTTTTTCATTTTCATTTAATAAGAATGGTCTTATAACAGCATGTGGACATACATATGCACATTGGTTACATTGGATACATTTATCTTGTTGCCATTCTGGAACATTGATAGCTATACCTCTCTTTTCATATGCAGCAGTACCTGCCATGAATGTACCATCTTCCATTCCATCAAATGCTGAAACTGGAAGGTCAAATCCTTTTTGAGCATTAATTGGCTCAACAATATTTTTGATGAAGTCTGGAATATCATTTCTATCTTTCTTAGCTTCATCAGCAGCATTCTTCCAATCTGCTGGAACTTCTATTTTAACTACAGATTCAACACCTTTATCTATAGCGGCATTGTTCATATTAACAACTTTTTCACCTTTTTTACCATATGACTTAACAACAGCGTCTTTTAAGTATTTAACAGCATCTTCAACTGGAATGATGTTAGCAATCTTAAAGAATGCAGCTTGCATTATCATATTGATTCTTCCACCAAGACCAATTTCTTGTGCTATCTTAACAGCATTTAAAGTGTAGAAATCAATGTTATTTTCAGCTATATATCTCTTCATTGAAGCTGGTAATTTTTCATTAACTTCTTCTGGTGTCCAAATTGTATTTAATAAGAACTTACCATTTTTCTTTAATCCTTCTAATACATCATACTTATAAACATAAGCTTGATTATGACATGCTATAAAATCAGCTTTATCAACTAAATAAGGTGACTTAATTTGTTTCTTACCAAATCTTAAGTGAGATACTGTTATACCACCTGATTTCTTTGAATCATATGCGAAATATCCTTGAGCATACATATCTGTATGGTCTCCAATAATTTTTATAGCACTCTTATTAGCACCAACTGTACCATCTGATCCTAATCCCCAGAACTTACATGCTTTAGTTCCTTCTGGAGTAGCATCTATATCACCTGATATTTCTAATGAAGTATTAGTTACATCATCAACTATACCAATTGTAAATCCATCCTTTGGATTTTCTGATGCTAAGTTAGCATATACTGAAGCTATGTGTGCTGGATTTGGATCTTTTGAACCTAATCCATATCTTCCTCCAACTATAACTGGAGCATTTTCTCTACCATAGAATGCACTCTTAATATCTAAGTATAATGGTTCTCCAATTGAACCTGGTTCCTTTGTTCTATCTAAAACAGCTATAGATTTTACTGTAGCTGGTATTACCTTTAATAATCTTTCTGTTGAGAATGGTCTGTAAAGTCTTACTTTAACTACCCCAACTTTTTCTCCCTTTGAAGTTAAGTAGTCAATAGTTTCTTCAGCAACGTCAGTTGAAGATCCCATTGTAACTATTACTCTATCAGCATCTGGAGCACCATAGTAATCGAAGCAGTGGTATTCTCTTCCTGTTAACTTAGTTATTTCAGCCATGTAGCTTTCAACAACTTCTGGAATATCTTCGTAGAATCTATTTACTGATTCTCTAGTTTGGAAGTATATATCAGGATTTTGTGCTGTACCTCTTGTTACTGGGTGATTTGGGTTTAAAGCTCTCTTTCTAAAAGCATCTAAAGCATCATAATCAACTAACTTAGCTAATTCATCATATTCTAAAACTTCTATTTTTTGAATTTCATGTGAAGTTCTAAATCCGTCAAAGAAGTTCATAAATGGTATTCTAGTCTTTATAGAAGTTAAGTGAGCTACTGCTGCTAAATCCATAACTTCTTGAACTGAACCTTCTGCAAGCATTGCAAAACCAGTTTGTCTTGCAGCCATAACGTCTTGATGGTCTCCAAATATACTTAATGAAGAAGTTGCTAATGCTCTTGCTGATACATGGAATACTGTTGGAAGCATTTCACCAGCAATTTTGTACATATTTGGGATCATTAATAATAGACCTTGTGATGCAGTATATGTTGTAGTTAATGCACCAGCTTGTAAAGATCCATGAACAGCTCCAGCTGCTCCAGCTTCTGATTGCATTTCCATAACCTTAACAGGTTGTCCGAATATGTTCTTTCTTCCTTGTGCTACCCATTCATCAACATGTTCAGCCATTGGTGATGACGGTGTGATTGGGAATATAGCAGCCACTTCTGTAAATGCATAAGATATATGAGCAGCAGCCGTATTACCATCCATAGTTTTCATTTTTCTCATCATGTTTGACCTCTCTTCCTTATATATAAAATTTTATAAATACGTTAAATACAGAAATTTCAAACTGTATTTATTATTAAGAAATAAATTTTGGGCAAGAAAAGATTCAATCGCTTTAATTACGTCTCCGTACCCAACCCCTATCAGGTACTTCCCTGAGTCTTTATCCCCTCAAAGAATCTATTTTGTTAATTCCTCACCAAGGTTCTTTGCCTCTAAAAGCTCTTCTTCACTTGGCGATTCTTTAACGGCGATGTGTCCTGCAACATTAAAGTCATAGTCATTCATACGTTGAACCCAGTCAACCATGAATTTTCCATCGTCCCATCCATATGATCCAAATAATACTATCTTCTTTTGTTTGTTAGGTAATAGCTTAAATTGATTTATAAATGGTTCCATTTCATGTTGTTCAATTCTATTATTATCCATTGATGGACTTCCGAAAGCAACTGCGTCAGCTTCAGTTACATCTTCAACTGTTGCATCGCAAACATACTTGACATTTACATCTGCACCAGCTTCTTTAGCACCTTCTGCAATTGAGTTTGCAAGAACCTCAACATTGCCTCCATTACTCCAATAAATAACAGATATTTTTTTCATAATTACATCACCTCATCCTTTGACTTAAATTAAGTCATTTTTTTGGATATGCACTACCTATTTTTACTTACTATTTTATTATATAACACTATTTTTATTTTGCAAGTTTTATACATGTCATATTAATTGAATATAACCTTTGCACATAAAAAATAGCTTATTTTATTTTATTTAACTCTATACTTTGGATTATTACTCTAAAAATCGCATCTACACCATTAGTAATACCACTATTTTTCATATTTTTTATTATAGTATCTTTTTTATTTTTAAGTTCTTCAATTTTTGATAATAGCATTTCTTGATTTTCCATCATTTCATCTTCATCAAGCACTACTGAATATCCTTCTTTTTCAAAGGATTTTGCATTTAAAATTTGATCTCCTCTACTTATCTTCTTAGATAATGGAATTAAAAGAGTTGGTTTTTTTAGTGCTAATAACTCAAATATTACATTTGCGCCAGCTCTTGATATTACATAATCTGCTGATTTTAATAAATGTGGAAGTTCATCTTTTACATACTCATATTGTATATATCCTTTAATATTATTTAACTCTTCTGCTAAATTACCTTTTCCGCAAATATGAATAATATTAAATGTTTCCAATAGTTTATTTATATTTTTTCTTACTTCATCATTAATGCTTTTAGCCCCTAAGCTCCCACCTACTATAAGTAATATTTCTTTATTATCTTTAAATCCGCAAATTTCTTTTCCCTTAATACTACTTCCGTTTAATATTTCTTTTCTTATAGGTGTTCCTGTTAACACTCCTTTTCCATCTTTTACATAATTTAAACTTTCTCTAAAAGTAACACATAACTTTGAACAAAATGGTGAAGATAACTTATTAGCTAACCCTGGAGTTAAATCTGATTCGTGGGATACAACAGGAATTTTTCTCATTGAAGCTGCAATCACTACAGGTACTGCAACAAATCCCCCCTTAGAAAATATTATATTAGGTTTTTCTTTTTTAAGTATTTTATTTGCTTCTACAACTCCCTTCATAACTTTAAAAGGATCTGTAAAGTTTTTAACATCAAAATACCTTCTAAGTTTTCCTGAAGAAATTTGGTAGTATGGTATATTGGCATCTTTTATTATTTCTTTCTCAATGCCATCCTTGCTACCTATATATTTTATTTCAAATCCTTCTTCTTTTAACTTTGGTACTAAAGCTAAATTAGGGGTAACATGTCCTGCCGTTCCTCCCCCAGTCATTATTATTTTGTATTTATTCATTTAAACACTCCTTTTAAAACTAATATTTTATGAAATATATTATTAAATCTTTATCCTCTATTTATAAAACATATAAAAAAATTATTATTTTTCAAAATAAATTCCTATATCAATATATCATATTATTTTAAACAATTTAAATGTTATTTTTAAATTTTAAGTAAGAAAAAAACTTTATTTTAATAAAAATATAATGTACTCTCTTCCACTATTATACCCTTCTTCCTTAACTTACATATTATAATTACAAAAAAATTGCACAAGCTATAATCACAAAGGAAAAAGGAGGTGAAAAGACATGGCACAAAAATTAGTACCAGAAGCTAAAAATGGATTATCTAAATTCAAAAACGAAGTAGCTAATGAAATGGGAGTACCATTTTCTGACTACAATGGAGAACTATCTTCAAAACAATGCGGTAGCGTTGGAGGAGAAATGGTTAAAAGAATGGTAGAACAATATGAAAGAGGCATGAAATAGTTTTTCATTTGTTATATCATTAATGTATTACTTATAAATAAAGTAATGCTACAAATAAAGGAGTTATCTTAAAGTGATTAATATCATGTTAAGATAACTCCTATTTATTAATTAACTCTTATATGTTTTATCATAAGCTGAATATTCCTTCTACCATTAAACTCATTAATATTAGGATAATAAATTATATCTGCCATTGTATTTATATAGCTACTGTCGCAAGCTCTTGAAAAATCTTCTTCTCCATACCTATCTATATAGTCTTTCTTAAAATCAATAAATTTATCAAAGCTTACACCATCTATATATAAATATTTTTCATTAAATTTAAATTTAAATCTAAGCTTTAAAAAATTCTTCTCTTTTCCTAAAAGCCATATTCTTTCTACAAGAACATTTTTTACTGCGAATAAAGGGCTAGAATTCCCCTTACCAAAAGGTCTTAAACTTTCTATTACTTCTATTAACTCTTCATTTAAGTAATTTAAATTAAGTGGAGAATCTATCTTTACTATAGGAATAATATCCTCATCGCATAAAGGACAGATAGAGTTTAACTTTTCTCTTAAGGATATTATATTCTCCTCCTTAAGTGATAATCCCGCAGCCATCGGGTGACCTCCGAATTTTTCTAACAATTCGCTACACTTACTTAGTTCTTCAAATATATTGTATCCTTCTATTGATCTTGCAGATCCCTTAGGCATTTCCTTTCCTTTAGTTATTACTATACAAGGCATATTAAATCTTTCTTTTACTCTGCCCGCAACTATACCTGCTATACTTTCATGAATTGTATCATCATAAACTACTATTACTTTTTCTTCTTTTTTCTTTTCTTTTTCTATTCTTTTTATAATTCTTTCCGAACTTTCTTTTGTTAAATCCTGCCTTATTGTATTTAGTTCATTTAGCTGCATTGCTAAATGTTTTGCTTTCTCTAATTCTTTAGTAATCAATAATTCCACAGATAGATCTGCTGTTTCTAATCTACCAGTAGCATTTATACAGGGTCCTATAACAAACCCCAAGTGGTATTCCTCTATTTTTTTATCACTTAATCCAGTTACTTTTCTCAATTCCTGTATGCCAAGATTTTTACTTTCATTTAATAGCTCTAGTCCCTTTTTAACTATTATTCTGTTCTCATCTACTAAATCTACAACATCACAAACTGTTGCTATAGCTGCAAACTGTATAAGATTTAAAAATTTCTCTTCACTTATATTAAATTCATCATATAAACACTTTGAAAATTTTAATGCAACTCCTGCTCCACATAATTTTTTAAATGGATAGCTACAATCTCCTCTTTTAGGATTTACTACTGCATCAGCCTCTGGAATAGTTTCTACTAGTTCGCCATTAATATTTTCTCTAATTGGTATATCATGATGATCTGTAATAACTATCTCCATTCCTAATTCTTTAGCAAGCTCCACTTGTTCAAAAGCTGAAATTCCATTATCACAAGTTAAAATAACTTCATAGCCTTCTTCTTTAAGCTTTCTTATTCTACCACTGTGCATTCCATAGCCTTCATCTTCTCTATTTGGGATATAGTAGCTATAATTAGCTCCAATACTATTTAATGCATTAAAAAATATCACAGTGCTAATTACTCCGTCACAATCATAATCTCCATAAATTATTATTTTTTTATTATTTAAAACAGCATTTTTTATTATATCTATACCCTTTTTCATATCAGCCATAAGATGTCCATCATAAAAATCATGAATTGTTCCATTAAGAAATCTACTAACTTCTCCAACTGTATCTATGCCTCTATTGGCTAAAAGCCTTAACACTAAAGGATTTTCATTTATAGAATTAGAGAGCCTTAAAAAGCTCTCTTTTTTATTTACTAGTATCCAATTTTCTTTCATTTTTCCCCCTTAGGCAAACCTAAAATAACATAGCTTTTTTTATAGAATTCACCTTATCTTTTGAAATTTGAGATAGTATTTCAAAAGCAAAGGGAATTGCTGCTGCTGGTCCTTTTCCTGTAATTATATTACCATCTACTACAACTAAATCTTCTTTATAATTACAATCACTTATTTCATTTTCAAATCCAGGGTAACAAGTCATATTTTTATTTTTTGTTATTCCTGCTTTACCTAAAGCTATTGGCCCTGCACAAATAGCGCAAATCCATTTATTTGAGTTGTTAAACTTATTTATAAGTTCAATAACTCTTTCACTATCCTTCAAATTTCTAGCTCCTGGCATTCCACCTGGTAAGACTAAAAAGTCGTAATCTTCTATTTCCTTATTCATAATATCTTTATCAGCTTTCATTTTTATATTGTGAGAAGTAGTGACCTCTTCACCTTCTAATGCAAATGTATGACATATTACATCAGTTCTTCTTAATATATCAACAGTTGTTAAAGCCTCTAAAGTTTCAAATCCATCAGCTAATAAAATTGCTACTTTTGCCATAAAACCATCTCCTAAATTATATTATTTCTTTAATCTCATCATCTAAAGCAATAGTCATTATACTACTTCCTTTTCCTGCTCTATTTTGAAGTTTTATATCTTCTAATTCTATTACTTTTTTTTCTTTATTTTTTGAAATTAAAGTTATTTTATCTAAAGAAGTTAAAGCTATTTCATTTACATTTCTTTCGTATTCTCTACCTATTAATGAACCATAAATAACCTCATCATTTTCTTTTAAGCTTATACCTGTAACCCCTGATGCTACTTTTCCCATTGCATTAATATTTTCTGATGAAAATTTTATTCCCATAGCCTTTTTAGTTATGATTATAAGTTCTGTTTGTGATTCATTATATATTTCAACAGATATTAACTCATCATTTTCATATTTGAATTTACATGAAATTTGTGAAGAATAACTTCCCTCAAACTCTAATAAAGAAGTCTTTTTAACCATTCCCCTTTTAGTAAAGAAATAAATGAATTTATTTGATTCAAAGTTTTTTATAGAGATTAACTTTATAACTTTTTCGCCTTTTTCTATGTTATCTACTATTTTCTCTAAAGGAAGTTCTCCTGTTGCTACTCCTTGAAGTAAGAATGCTGGAATTTTAAATACTTTTCCCATATTAGTGAATAATAATACATCACTTAAAGAATCTGTACTTGTTTTTAAATTATCATTCTTTTTAATAGAGTTAAATCCTTTTATAGTTCCCTTAGCTGTTATTCCTATTGAAAAAGCTACAAACTCTAGATTTTCACTATAATTAACCTTTATTATCTCATCTTTACTTGGTAAATTAAATAATACTGTTGGTAATATATTTCTAGGTTGATCCTCTATATTAGGAATTGGTAATCCAAAGGACAATCCTTCCTTAGTGACAAATGACAAGAAGTCTTTTCTTTCATCTTCTTCTAATATTATTATATTTATAACATCTTCTTCATCCTTAAGCTTTAAAGCCTGAAGTTTTGTATAGCTTGTTTGGAACTTATCTAAAGAACTCTTTTTAATTCCACCTCTTGAAGTTACAAATTGAATATATTTATTGGGCATAAATGAGCTTACTGAAAATACCTCTACTATAGTTTCATTTTCTAAATTTAATGTCTTTATTATATTATCTACTCTTTCCCCTTTCTCCTTCCACTTACACTCTGGAATATTTATCCCTTTTGTTTGATACATATTTCCTTTGTTTGTAAATAACAATAAGCTTTCAGTTGTGTTAGATTTAAATAAAAACTTTAACTCATCCCCTTCTCTATAGTCAATATCTTCAGCTTTTGCACTTAATCTATTGAAGGTTTTTAGAGGAATTCTTTTTATAAATCCATCTCTTGAAAGTGTCACCGTAACATCTTCAACAATTATAAGTTCCTCTATATCGATTTTTGCTTCATTATCATCCTTTATTATAGATGTTTTTCTAGGATTTCTATATTTATCTGATACTTCTTTTAATTCTGTTTTAACTACTTTAAGCAACTCTTTTTCTTCTGATAATATCTTTCTTAGTCTTTTTATAGTCTTTTCTAGCTCAGCATATTCTTTTTGAAAAACCTTTATTTCTAATCCAGTTAATCTATATAACATTAACTCTAAAATTGCTTCTGCTTGCATTTCTGTGAAACTAAATTTATTTATAAGATTTATCCCTGCATCTTTTTTCGACTTAGATTCTCTAATAGTTTTTATAATATCATCTAGTACATCTATAGCCTTTATAAAACCTTCAACTATGTGGAATCTTTTTTCTGCAATTGCTAATTCTTTTATAGTTCTTCTTGTAACTATCTCTTTTTGATGATTAACATAATGCTTAATTATAGTCTTAAGTCCCATCGTTTGTGGCTTTCCATCAGCTAAAGCTACCATATTGAAGCTTACATTACATTGTAAGTCAGTTCTTTTAAATAGATACTTAAGTACTTTGTCTGCCACTTCCTCATCTACTGCTTTTCTTAATTCTATAACCGCTCTTACTCCGCTTCTGTCAGACTCATCTCTTATATCTATTATTGACTCTAAAGCCTTTGAATGTCTTTTGTCTCCAGTCATTTCAGATATAGTTTGAAGTAATTTCGCTTTATTCCTTCTGTAAGGAAATTCAGTTATAACTATACCAACTCTTCCATTTTCAAGCTTTTCTATACTAGTTTTAGCTCTTAAAGTTACTTTTCCTTCTCCAGTTTCATAAGCAGAAAGCATAGAATTTTGGCCTATAATAACGCCACCAGTAGGCAAATCTGGGCCTTTTATATAATTCATCAACTCTTTAGTAGTTATTTCTGAATTATCTATATAAGCTAAAACACCATCAGTAACTTCTCCTAAATTATGTGGAGGAATATTTGTAGCAAGACCTACAGCTATTCCAAAGCTACCATTCACTAAAAGATTTGGATATCTACTCGGTAATACTTTTGGTTCCATTTCACTATCTGAATAGTTTGGAATCATATCAACAGTATCTTTATCTATATCTCTAAGCATTTCCATAGCTATTGGAGCAAGCCTTGCCTCTGTATATCTCATAGCTGCAGCTCCATCTCCATCCATAGATCCCCAGTTCCCATGACCATCTATAAGAGTTTCTCTTGTTGAAAAATTCTGAGCCATTATTACCATTGCATCATAAACTGATGTATCTCCATGTGGATGATATTTACCTAATATATCTCCTACTATTCTGGCTGACTTGTAATATGGTCTATCAGGAAATGCTTTTAATTGGTAAGCACCATATAAGATTCTTCTATGAACTGGCTTTAGTCCATCTCTTACATCTGGTAAAGCCCTATCCTTTGCAACTTCAATAGCATAAGGCAAATAGTTATCAGGCATTGCCTCTTCTAAAGGGACCCTAATTATATTATTATCCCTTGGTATATCATTAACTTTCTTCGCCATAACTTTTCTCCATCCTATTAATTAAAATTCTCCATATCTGTACATATAAGTTTTTCTCGGCTCGACTATATCACCCATAAGTAATGAAACCATTTTCTCTGCTTTAGCCGCATCATCAATAGTTACTTGTAATAAAGTTCTAGTTTCTGGATTTAATGTAGTTTGCCAAAGTTGATCTGGATTCATCTCTCCAAGTCCTTTATATCTTTGTATAAGTGCACCTTTTCCTATTTCCTTTTTTACACTTTCTAGTTCATCATCACTGTATGCATACTTATGAACCTCTTTACCTTTAACATTTTTGTAAACCTTATATAAAGGTGGTTGTGCCAAGTATAAATGACCATTAGCAATTAAAGGTTTCATATATCTATATATATAGGTCATCCATAGAGTTCTTATATGGTATCCATCTACATCAGCATCACTCATTATTATTATTTTGTCATACTTTAAATCTTCTTCCCTATAATTTTCTAATGTGCCTGTACCTACTGCAGTATTAAATATTTTAAGTTCTTCTGATGCTAATACATTTTCAAGCTTTTGTTTTTCTGTATTCATTATTTTACCTTTAGAAGGCATTATTGTTTGAAATCTTCTATCCCTTGCTTGTTTTGCAGATCCACCAGCAGAGTCTCCTTCAACTACTATAAATTCATTAACAGTGTTATCTTTTAATGTACAAACAGCAACCTTTCCTGCAAGTGGTGCAGCACCTTTTCCTATCTTCTTTTTTTCAGCTTCATTTATCTTCTTAATTTTATCTCTTCTTTGAGCTGCTTGAAGAGCATTATTCATTAGCATTGTAGCTAATTCTTTATTATCCTCTATCCATTCACTAAATTTAGTATATGCTAAGTCATTCATCATGGTATAAGCTTCAGTACTACCCAATTTAGTTTTTGTTTGGCCTTCAAATATTGGATTAGTAATTTTAATTCTTACTATAGCTGTCATTCCTTCTCTTAAATCATCACCTTCAAAATCCTTATCCTTTTCTTTTACAAGTCCAAGCTTTTTAGCTCCTTCTTTAAAAGCCCTTGTCATTCCTGTTTTGAATCCTGTTTCGTGAGTTCCAGCTTCTGTTGTTGGAATATTGTTAACATAGCTTGCTATATTTTCTGTTGTAGAATCAGTAAACTGAATACAAAGTTCTCCAAACATTTGTATATTATTAACTGTTCTTTCTCCCTCAAAATAAATGGGTTCTTGATGTAAAGCTGTTTTACTCTCATTTAAATATTCTATAAAATCTAAAAGTCCTCTTTCAGAATAATATTCTTTTCTAAATTCTTCTTCTTTTCTTAAATCTATTAATTCTAGATATATTCCTTTGTTTTGAAAAGCTAGTTCTTGTAACCTTTCGTCTATTATGTCAACTTTAAAATCTACCGTTGAAAAAATCTCTTTATCTGGCATAAATGTAACTTTAGTACCTGTATCTTTTGTCTTTCCTACTACTTCTAACTTAGTAACAGCAGTACCAGGCATATCTCTTTTAAGCTCTTTATCATAAGAATATTCAAATCTTTGTTTATATATATTTCCATTTTGATGCACCTCTACTTCTAACCATGAAGATAATGCATTAACAACTGCAGCACCAACTCCGTGCAATCCTCCTGAAGTTTTATAATTCTTATTATCAAATTTTCCTCCGGTATGTAATTCAGTAAAGACCATTTCCACTCCAGATTTCTTTTTAATCGGATGAATACCTGTTGGAATTCCTCTTCCATTATCTTTTACAGTAATACTTTTATCTTTATTTATAATAATTGTAGCTTTATTTCCATATCCATTAGATATTTCATCTATGGAATTATCTAAAACTTCCCAAACACAATGATGTAACCCTTTTGTTCCTGTAGATCCTATATACATACCAGGTCTTATTCTAACTGGTTCTAGCTTTTCTAAGGAAGTTAAATCAGTAACATCATATCCTTTCATTAAATCTTCACTCATACAAACCTCCAAATAACTATTAATAGGTCAAATCCTATTTTTTATTAACTTACTTTAATCTTACATACTCATTATAATCTTTTTAATTTTATCATAATTAGTTTATAAATAAAAATATAAATCTTTATAAGAAAAAAGTCAAACAACTGTTCGTTTTTGATATCTATGATAATAAAAATAAAGTGGAGGAAAATCCCTCCACTTTTTATATTATTGAACATCACAAATTTCTACATTTCTAACATGTTTAGTTGGATTCCATTCTTTATTATTTTTTCTTAACATACCTTCAATAGTTATTGGTATCCAAGTTAAAGTATATAAAGAATATAATAAGAATCTAAAGAATAGTATAAGCTTCTTCTTACCTAAGAATAATGCTGTAGCTAATAAGAATGCTGCATTATAAACTATATTTATTAATAATATTTGTGCAAAGTTATCTGCTACTTCTGCAAATATAGGTAATACAAATACATTAGATGTATAGAATATTAACATTGCAAAAAGACCTGGTGATATTTTTTTATCTAATCTTAATATTAAAGGCGTAATTAAGAATTGCATAATACCAATAATCTTAAATAAAATATCCCCTGTTAAATCACTAATTACAAATATATTACCATCTCCAGTCATACCTTGAGCAAAACTTAATATTGCTGATATACCAATCATTAAGGTAAAGAAAGGTTGTATAACATATAAAGCACAATCTAAAACAAACCATTTTCTTTCCTTAAGGCCTTTCTTGACTAACTTAAAGAAATATCTAGATGCTACATCTGTAAAACCTTGCATCCATCTTCTTCTTTGAACCCAAGATTGCTTTAATGTTAAAGGTTTTTCATCATAAATTATAGCATCATGTGCCCAACCTACTTTTTCTCCATTTAAAATTAACTTACAACTAAATTCTAAATCTTCAGTTAAACAAGTTGCTCCCCATCCAAATTCCTTTAAAACATTTGTATCTATCGCAAATCCTGTTCCACCTATTTGGTTAGATAACCCAACATTTGCTCTAGCTAATTGATACATTCTATTTTGAGTCCAAAAGGCTATAGAATATGAAGCTGCTATCCATGAGTCATTTGGATTTTTACTATCTATGTAGCCTTGTACTACTTTATATCCTTCTAACATTTTTGAATTTATTTCCTTGCACCAATTTTTTGAAACTAAGTTATCAGCATCAAAAATTGCTACTGCATCATACTTTTTTTGCATCTTAAATATTTTATCAAACATCCACTCTAGTGCATATCCCTTGCCTTTTTCTTCTTTGTTGAACCTTTCATACACATATACACCATATTTTCTTGCTATTTTTGCAGTATTATCTGTACAATTATCAGCAATAACAAAAATATCAAAAAGTTCTCTAGGATAATTCTGATTCAGCATGCTTTCAATTAACTTACCTATTACCACTTCTTCATTATGAGCTGCTACTATCATTGCAAATTTTTTAGTTGGTGTATAATTTTTCTTTTCAGCTTTTCTTTTTAAACCAAAGAAAGCTAATATGAAATAATACATCATC
Source organism: Clostridium sp. LS3 (assembly GCF_055330225.1). Lineage (NCBI taxonomy): Bacteria > Bacillati > Bacillota > Clostridia > Eubacteriales > Clostridiaceae > Clostridium > Clostridium sp. LS3. The sequence continues at coordinate 1,269,290 of NZ_CM143921.1, read as the reverse complement.
ATTACAAAAACAGTTAGTTGAAAAACAGCCGTTACAGAACTAATAATTTCTCCCATTACATCCACTCCTATAAATAAAGGAAATTTTCCTTGTATTACTATTTTCAAACATTATCTTTGACATCTTTATTAAATATATTCTAATAGCAATAAAAAATCAAGTATAGAAATCTTAAAATTTAATTAATATTACATAAACCTTGAATAATCATATATATTATTTTCTCCTATATAAATAAATATATAATTAATATACTTATGTAATAATTTCCTAAAGAGTAAAAAACCATTTAACTACAAAGTTAAAACTCTGCAATTAAATGGTCTTTCTATTAATAAACTCAAAATAGGGGTTGCTATTTTTGAGATTTATACTATTCCTTGAGCTAACATAGCTTCTGCAACCTTTATAAAACCAGCTATATTAGCACCCATTAATATATTTCCAGCTTCACCATACTCTTCAGCTGCATTTTTAGAATTTTTATAAATATTTATCATTATATCTTTAAGCTTTGAATCTACTTCTTCAAAGCTCCAAGAAAGTCTCATACTATTTTGTGACATTTCAAGAGCTGAACAAGCAACTCCTCCAGCATTTGCAGCCTTTGCTGGTCCAAACATAACTCCAGCTTTTTGGAATAATTCTATTGCACCTAAATCTGTTGGCATATTTGCTCCTTCAGATACAACTTTCACTCCATTCTTAATTAATATTTCTGCTGACTCTTTATCTATTTCTCCTTGAGTTGCACAAGGAAGTGCTATATCACATTTTATCTCCCAAATCCCTCTAAATCCTTCTACGTATTTAGCATTTGGTACGTAATCTAAATATTTTTTAATTCTTCCTCTTTTTACTTCTTTTATATTTTTAATTATATCTAAATTTATTCCATTTTCATCATATATATATCCATTTGAATCGCTTAGAGAAACTACTTTTGCTCCTAACTCTGTTGCCTTTTCACAAGCATATATAGCAACATTTCCTGATCCTGATATAACTACAATTTTATCTTTAAAACTTACTTTATTATCATTTAACATTTCTTCAGTAAAGTACACTAATCCATATCCCGTAGCTTCTTTTCTTGTTAAACTTCCTCCATAAGTAAGTCCTTTTCCAGTCAATACTCCTTGGTCATTAGAATTCCTAATTTTCTTATAGTATCCATACATATATCCTATTTCTCTAGCTCCAACTCCAATATCTCCAGCTGGAACATCTGTATCTAATCCTATATGTTTACATAACTCTGCCATAAAACTTTGGCAGAATCTCATAACTTCACGGTCAGACTTACCTTTTGGATCAAAATCCGAACCGCCTTTTCCTCCACCTATTGGCAAGCCTGTTAATGAATTTTTAAATATTTGTTCAAATCCTAAAAACTTTATTATACTTTGATTTACAGATGGATGAAATCTAAGACCTCCTTTGTATGGTCCTATTGCACTGTTAAATTGAATTCTAAATCCTCTATTAACTTGAATCTTTCTATTATCATCAACCCATGGTACTCTGAAAAATATTTGTCTTTCTGGCTCAACTATTCTTTCTAATATTCCTTCTTCTATATATTCTGGATGTTTTTCGAATACTGGCACTAAAGAATTAAGTACTTCTTTTATGGCATCTAAAAATTCTTTTTCTCCAAAATTTCTTTTTTCAACCTCATTTATAACTTTATTTACATATTCTCTTCCTAACATGTGCCCCAACTCCTTCATCTCTAATAATATATATATCATACATTATCATGGTATTTTTTGCTATATTTTTCTTAAATATTCTATATAATTATTAATTTAATAATTATATAGTGTATTTTATGTTTTTTTAAAATTTGAAAACATTTTTAAAAGTGTTATTAATCATCTAATAATTCTTCTCTTAAGATTTATTCCATAAAATTTATTTTCTATTTTTCTCAACATCTCTTATTATATATTCTATTACTTTAATATTTTTTCCCTTACTATGAATATAAATTGGTATTGCTGTTATAACTCCTACTGAAGTTCCACAAATTATATCCCACATAGTATCATTTAAATTTCCATTTTGAGCATGGAGCCCAAATAAAGAATCTGTTGTAAACTCCCATATCTCCCAAGCCCCTGCAACTGCTGTTGCAAATAAAATAACAAATATAACTGAAGCTAATGGATTAATATCTTTTCTTGATTTTTCATTAGTTAAATATAAAAATAACACATACCCAATTATAGCAATTACAGATCCAGATAATAAATGTAAGAATTTATCATAGTTAGTTATTGAGTAAAAATTCCATACACTTGCTAAATACATTGATAAAAATATAAAAGTCATATTTATATAATATATAGTTTTAGAACCTTTAAGAAAGCTCCTTATATACAATAAATATGCACCTACTATAGTTGCAAAAGTAAGTCCTATCCTAAAAAGTTTTTCTTCATCTCTTACTACAAAATAATATATAGCAGTTATTATTAATATAATAGTAAATATAACTGCAAATATAAATTCATTATTATATTTTTTATTTTTCATGACATCACCCCTATAATTTAATATTAAAGCTCTGTTAGATATTTTTGTTGATATGATGGTTGCATAATCACATATAATAGAAATTCTTAAACTAGTGAATTAGTAATGAAGTGACTTTCATATCAACAATTTCCTCTGACACAGTCAATATTAATAATTATAACAAATTATCAAACTTATTTTTATTTTATAAATATTCTTCACTAAATGTTAACTAACGATAAAATTCTTCTTTTTAAATAATATAAATGATGCTAACGCTCCAATAACTAATCCACCTAAATGTGCAAGATTATCTATATTAGGTATAGTTAAGCCTATAAGAACATTTAAACCTATTGTTTCTAATATATTTTTTACGTATCTCTTACCTATCTTCTCTTTTTCTTTTAGTCCAAATATAAGCATTGCTCCTAAAAGTCCAAATATAGCACCTGATGCTCCCACGGATACACTATTAGTACTAAACAAGTAACTAAATAAAGATCCACCTAGAGCAGATATAAAGTATATTAATATATATCTTTTACTTCCATATAAAGCTTCAACTTCTCTTCCTATTATATTTAGTGCACTCATATTAAAGAAAATATGCATTATTCCGCCATGTAAAAATGCTGATGTTACTAGTCTATAGACTTCACCACTGTTAATTAAAACATTAACTTTTGCGCCCATTTGAATCAAAGTATAAATATCTATATCGATTAAATTTCTAGATTTAATAACTTCAATTAGATATAATAAAATATTTACAATGATAATAGTATATGTAACTTTATATTCTTTAAAACTTATTTTTCTTTTGCTATCTATATTTGCTATATAATCTAAAATAGGTATAAAAGCTCTAGAACCTTCACTACAATATAGTACTTTTCTTTCTCTTAAAGAAAATATTAATTTATTATAATTACTTTCTCCGTAACTTATATACTCTTCAGAGGTTAAAATTATTAAATTTAAAATAAAAGATTTATCTAATGATTTTGATAGATATTCTCTTGCCTCATTTAAATCTACTTCCTCATCAGAATCTTTTACTACTATAACTGCAACAACTGTTTCTTCTAAATCTAATAATCCTATCCATTTATTTTTATTATGAAAATTACTGTGATAATCTCTCATAAAAAATTTTAGTTCTTTAGTTAATAAATTAAAAAATACCTTTTCAAACTTCTCCACCTTCATTCCCCCTTATAGCTAATTAATAAGCAATTGATAAAACTATTTACCAATTGCTTATATAAATAAGATATATAATTAATTAATTTCCTTCTCTAGCATATCTAAAAGTTCATTAAATCTATCTATAGTTGCTTCTAAAGGTTTGGAAGTTGTCATATCAACTCCGGCTTTCTTTAAAATTTCTATTGGATAATCACTTCCACCACTCTTTAAAAATTCAATATATTTTGGAACAGCCTCTTCTTTTCCTTCTAATATTGATTTTGCAAATGCTGATGCAGCTGCATATCCAGTTGCATATTGATAAACATAGAAATCTGAATAAAAATGAGGTATTCTAGCCCATTCAATATCAATTTCTTCATCTACTATCATACCTGGTCCAAAATACTTAACATTTAAGTCATGCCACTTCTGATTATAGTCTTCTGCAGTTAAAGATACTCCACTTTCCAAGCTTTCATGAGTATATAATTCAAACTCTGCAAACATTAATTGTCTAAATACCGTTGTTCTTATTTGCTCTAGTTCTTGATTTATTAAGTATAGTTTTTTCTTTTTATCAGTTTCCTTATTTATTAAATAATGGATAAGAAGTGCTTCATTTGTAGTTGATGCTACCTCTGCGCAAAATAATGTATACCCTGCATAAATATATGGTTGCTCTTTTCTTGAATAGTAAGAATGAATAGAGTGGCCCATTTCATGAGCTAGAGTTGAGACATCATGTAATTCATAATTATAGTTTAATAAAACATATGGCATTGTTTTATATCCACCCCAAGAGTATGCTCCACCTCTTTTTCCTTTATTTTGATATATATCTATCCAACCATCTTTAACACCCTTTTCAAATATGCTTAAATATTCTTCTCCTAATGGTTTTAATCCTTCTAGAACCATATCTACAGCATTATTAAACTCTATATGTTCCTTTGGTATTTCTATAACTGGCACATATAAATCACACATGCGCATTTCCTCTAATCCCAGTAATTTTTTCTTTAAATCAACATACCTATGTAAAGATTTTAAATTTCCATCTATAGTTTTTATAGAATTCTTATAAACCTCTACTGGTATATCATTTGGTTTTAAAGATGCTTCTAATGCTGAGTTATACTTTCTAACCTTTGCACTGAAATTAAAATTTTTTATAGAGCTTGTTAAAGTAGTTGCAAATGTATTTTCTAAGCCTTTATATTGATTAAATAATATTTTAAATGCTTCTTCTCTAACTTTTCTATTCTTACTTTTTATAAAGCCTGAATAATTCCCTTCAGTTAACTGAACCTTCTCCCCATCTTCATCTACTATATCTCCAAACTTCATATCTGCATTAGTTAACATATTATGAATTGAATGTGGTGCATCTAAGCAATCTGAAACTGAAGCTAATAATTCCTCTTGTTCTTTACTTAATATATGAGGCTTTTCTTTTAAAATATCCTCAAACATAAAATTATACATTTTTAACTTTTCATTACCATTTATTATATTTCTTATAAGCTCATCATCCAATGATAATATTTCTGGAACAAAATAAGCTGTATATGAGGCAAATTCTGCCATATAAGAATCTACCTTATTCATCATAGCCTGATATTTAGAATTAGATGTATCTTCATCAGATTTTAAATGAGCATAAACATAAACAATTTCTGCTTTTATTCCTAAATCAACATATTTTTCTAAGTACTCTAAAATATTTTCATCATTATTTAATTTACCTTCGAAATTTTTAAGGGATGGCGATTCTTTTTTTAATTCTTCAAATGCCTCTTCCCATTCCTCATCACTTGAAAAGATTTTATTAACTTTCCACTTATATTTTTCTTCTATTTCTTCTCTCTTTTTTAATACCTTTGATTCACTCATAATTTTTGCCTAATATCTTAGGCCCTCCTTTCTAATTATATTCTTCTTCCTTGCCTTCAATATCTTTAAAAGCATTTTCCATAGACTCTTCTATTAAATCTACACATTTTGATATTCTTTCCTTTATAAGCTCGTAATCATCTACATAATTAAATTTTATTAAAAAAGTAGGATTATATTCATCTAAAAGATCCTCTATTTCAAATTCTTCTTTTATAAAGGAATCATAATTAAAAACATCATATATTGCTGAGTATTCCCATTCTTCTACATCTTTATTTGTATCAAAATATAAATTTACAATTCCATCTAAAACAAAAAGTTTTTTTACGTATAAAGCTCCTTCTGAAACTTGAAAACTGCCTAATTCCTTTGTTATAAACCCTGTCTTCTTATCCTTTTCCATTAATACTAAACTTGAAAAATCCATATATATTCCTCCAACCTATTTACTTTAGTTTTATGTAACTTACCTATATTATATGTTTTATCCATAGAATAAAGCAATATATGTATTTATTTAGTGGTAATTTATTCTACATGCATGTTTCAAAATACCTTATTTCGGTAAGAATACCAATAAGAAAAAATTTAGGCTTTGTTAGAGGAAAATGTCTAAAAGAGCCAAAAATCAAATTTAATATTAATTTAATTTTTATGTTTAAAAGTAATTCTTGCAAATTATTTGCATTTTCATATATAATAAGTCTAGAATATTTAGGAGATGATTTTTAAATGATTAATATAAAAGACTTATGTTTTTCATATTCTAATAAACCACCATACTTACTTAATAATATAAATTTAAATATACCTAAAGGTATATATTTATCTATAGTTGGTGAAAATGGAAGCTGTAAAACAACCCTTATTAAATTAATACTTGGATTATTAAAACCAACATCTGGGTTAATTGAAATAAAAACAGACTCAATTGGATATGTACCTCAAAGGCTAGATTCTTTTAACTCTCAGTTTCCAATTACAGTTAGAGAAGTATTGTCATGTCATAAAAAGACATTGAAAAATAGCGCTATAGATATATCTAATATACTTGAAAGTGTTAATATGCTCAATTATGAGAATAGATTATTAGGAATGTTATCTGGAGGGCAACAACAAAGGGTTCTTGTAGCTAGAGCATTAATGGGAAATCCTGATATTATTATTCTTGATGAACCTTCTACTGGAGTTGATGAAGCAAATCAAATTGAAATATATAGTGTTTTAAAAAAGTTAAATGAAGTTAATAAAAAAACTATTATATCAATAGAACATAATATAGATATTGCTTTAAATAATTCTACTCATATACTTAAAGTTAATAGTGGAGAAATTTCATTATTTACAGTTGAAGAATATAAAGAATTTAGAAATAAAAATTTAAAATTAAATGATGCTATTTAAGTTTATTATATTAGAAAGGTAGATTTTATGTTTCAATTAGATTTTATGCAAAATGCCTTTATGGCTGGCTTTATAATATCAATACTCTGTCCTTTTATAGGACTTTTTTTAGTCCTTAGACGTTATTCCATGATTGGTGATACCCTTTCTCACTCTTCCTTTGCTGGAGTTGCTATAGGATTAGTTATAGGGGTAAATCCTTTAATAACTGCTTTCTTGTTTACAACTTTTTGTGCAATAATTATAGAGTTACTAAGAGGTTATTACAAAAAATATGCTGAACTTGTGATGTCATTAGTATTAACTTTTAGTTTAGGAATTGCAATAATTTTAATAAGTAGTGGAAAAGCTTCTGCAAAGGTAAATTCCTTTCTATTTGGAAGTATCCTTACAGTTTCTAGAGAAGATATTCTACTAATACTAACAGTTGGAATAATATGCTTATTATCATTGATTTTTCTTTATAATAAACTTATATATATAACTTTTGATGAAGAAGGAGCAAAAACCTCTGGTATAAAAGTAAAATTGATAAATTATATTTTTACTATCTTAGTAGGTGCTACAATTTCTATGTCAATACGAGTAATGGGAATACTTGTTATTTCATCTATAATGGTAGTTCCAGTAGCTACTGCTATGCAGTTAAAAAAAGGTTTTAAATCAACATTATTATACTCTATACTTTTTGGAATGATTGACATTATGCTGGGTTTATTCCTATCTTATTATATAAATAGTGCTCCAGGGGGTACAATTGCACTTACATCTGTATTTACTCTTATTATAGTTATAATTATTAATAAATTTTTTAACTTTAAATAATGTAAACAAAAAAGTTTAGGCTTTAATATTAAAACCTAAACTTTTTTTATTTACCCTTTTTACATTTATCACAAATTCCATTAAGCTCTAATTTGTGCTCAGTTAGACTAAACCCAACTTGAGCTTTTATAGCCTCTTCTATTTCTTCCATTGGACATGGTATTTCTACAGACTTATGACATACATCACATTTTAAAGTATGTTTATGACTTTCTCTTTTAAGGATATATATTGCAGGTCCGTCTATATTTATCTTTTTTATTATATTCTTTTCTTCTAACAACTCTAATGTCCTATATATAGTACTAAGATTTAAATTTTCATTTTGATTTTTACATTCACAATATATATTTTCTGCTGAAAGCCCCTTATCAGAAGACTCTATTATATTTAAAATTGAAATTCTTCCTGCTGTGACCCTAATTCCATTTTCTTTCAAATAAATTTCCCAGCTCATTTTATTCTCCTAACGTTCTAATCTTTATATAATTATATCACTAATATTCTACATATTAAATATTAAAAAAATATCATTTTAAATCCTAATGCTAATAGTATTAATCCACCTAACAAATTTGAATATTTGCATATAAAATCAACTTTTCTGGCATATCTACACATAAAAAATCCTGTTGTGCATATTATCAAAGATATTAATCCAACTAAAATAGCATAAGTTAATAACAATAATGAGTAAACTTCATGAAAGGCTGTAAATCCAACTACTAAAGCATCAATATTTACTGACATACCTAAAATTATATACATTGATTTCTTTATTAAAATATAATCATCTTTATTATCCTTCTTAAAGTATTCTAATATCATTATTATCCCTACTAATACAACTACGACTCCACATATCATATGAGGGATGGCTACAATATATGTATCAAAAAACTTTCCCCCTATTCCTCCTAACAATATAAATAAAAATTGAAAAAATGCAAATGAAATTATAAACCCTATTTTATTTCTTCTTTTTAATATAGGATTTATACCTAAAGTTATACTAACTCCAAGTGCATCCATAGCTAAAGCTATACCTATTAAAATCACTTCTCTCAATTCCATATTATAGAAACCTCTCCAAATTATATAATTATACTTTATATATAATTATAAAGTGTAGTATTTATGTATTATTTTTTTTTAATAAGTACTTTTAATATGACAAATTTTATTGTATATTATTAAATAGAGTATATAATATATTAAAAAGTATATCATATTTTGTAATTTTATATAAAGGAGAGTAACTTAATGGCGAATTGTATAATTGCTCAATCTGGAGGTCCAACATCTGTTATTAATTCTAGTGTGGTAGGTTTGTTACATGCAAATAAAGATTTAGGTTCATTTGATAAAGTTTTTGCAGGTTTAAATGGAATTGAAGGAATATTAAATGGAAATATAATAGAATTATCTTCCTTCTCAGAGGATGAAATAAATGCATTCAGATACACACCATCTTCTGGTTTAGGTTCTTGTAGATACAAAATGAAAAACTTAGAAGAATCAAGTGAAGAATACGACAAACTTTTAGATATATTAAAAGTAAATAACATAGAAGCATTTTTTTATGTGGGTGGAAATGATTCAATGGATACCATTGCTAAACTAGGTAAATATGCTAAACAAACTGAAATAGATATAAAATTTATAGGTATTCCAAAGACAATAGATAATGATTTAATGTACACTGATCATACTCCTGGCTTTGGTAGCGCTGCAAAGTTTATTGCTACAACAGTACTTGAAACATATTTAGATTCATCAGTTTACATAAATAACGGAATATTTATTCTAGAAACAATGGGTAGAGATACAGGCTGGCTTGCTGCATCTTCTTGTATAGCTAGACTAAATGGAGAATCAGTTGCAGATTTTATATATTTACCTGAAGTTGCTTTTAGTACAGAACAATTTCTTTTAGATGTTAGAAAAAAATTTAAAGAAAAAAATAAAGTCTTCATAGTAGTTTCTGAAGGATTACGAAATTCTGATGGAAAATTTATAACTGAAGTTGAAAAACAAGCTCATGATAAGTTTGGACATGCTCAACTTGGAGGTGTAGGCTCCTATCTTAAAAACTTAATAATACAAGCTGGTATAACCTCTAGAGTTAAGTCTTTAGAACTAGGTGTATTGCAAAGATGTGCAATTCACTGTGCTTCAGATATTGATTTAGTAGAAGCCTTTGAAGCTGGTTACTCAGCATTAAAATTTGCACTTGCTGGAAATAGTGGATATATGGTTGGAATAAAAAGAGAATCTAATTCTCCTTATAAATCATCTCACTTTCTTGTAGAAGCAGATAAAATAGCTAATAATGTTAAATACTTCCCTAAGGAATTAATTAATGATGAAGGAAATCATATAAAAGAAGAAGCTTTGGAATACTTCTTACCACTTATTTCTGGCACTCCTTCATTAGTTTTAGATAATCACTTACCAAAATTCAAAACAGTTTGTAAATAAGTTAAAGCAAAACAGGTAATCTATATTGCCTGTTTTTTTATATTCAATAATATTAACTTTTATATCAAGTAAAAATTTAATATAAATTTGCAATTTGCTTAGCCTAATACCTTAGAGTATAATAAAATTGGAATTATGAAATTTAGTAAACTTTATATAGATTTAATATCACAAGATAATACTAGGAGGATAAAATGATAGTTTTAAGTTGCAAAGATATATCGAAAAGTTACGGAATACGAGATGTATTAAAAAATATTACATTTTCAATTAATGAAGGAGATAAAGTTGGAATTATCGGAGGCAATGGAGAAGGAAAATCCACTTTATTTAAAATAATATCTAAGGAAATATCGCAAGACTCTGGTGAAATATTTATAGATAAAAATAGAACTATCGGCTATTTAACACAACATGTTGATTTAGACTTAAATAATACTATATATGATGAAATGAACTTAGTTTTCAAAGAAATTATTGATATTGAAAATAGGCTACATACTCTAGAGGTAAAGATGAGTGAACCTTATGATGAGAATAATGCAGCATATCATGAAAAAATTATAAAAGATTATACTACACTTCAAGATTTATATTCTCATAAAGGCGGCTATACATATAAAGGTGAAATTTCAAGGGTATTAAAAGGTCTAGGCTTTTTAGAAGATGACTTTTATAAAACTATAAATACCCTTAGCGGAGGTCAAAAAACTAGAGTTGCACTTTGTAAGCTTCTTTTAAAGAATCCTGATATAATTTTACTTGATGAACCAACTAACCATCTTGACTTAGAAGCCATTGAATGGCTTGAAGAATATTTGAAAAATTATAAAGGAACTGTTTTAGTTATATCACATGATAGATTCTTCTTAGATGCTGTTACAAACAATACCTTTGAAGTTATTAATGGTCATGTTAATTGCTATAATGTTTCTTACACTAAATTCATTGATCAAAGAAAGAAAAATTATGAAGCTCAACTTAAAGCCTATAACCTTCAGCAAGCTGAAATTAAAAGACAAGAAGCAATAATAGAAAAATTTAGAAGCTTTAACAGAGAAAAAAGCATAAGAGCTGCTGAAAGTAGAGAGAAAGCTTTAGATAAAATGGAAAAACTAGATGAACCTGATAAAGAAAAGGAAGCCTCTAAAATTAAATTTGAAACTTCTGTAAAAAGTGGTCATGATGTTCTTCATATTGAGAATCTATCTAAAAGCTACGGAGATAACAAACTATTTTCAAACCTTAATTTAGATATTAAAAGAGGTGAAAAAGTAGCTTTAATCGGAGAAAATGGTCGTGGCAAAACAACACTTTTCAAAATAATCTTAGATAACTTAGATCCTGATAAAGGCAAGGTTATTCTTGGTACAAATGTAAATGTTGGATATTATGATCAAGAACAATCCGATTTAAATTTAGATAAAACTATATTAGATGAAGTATGGGATGAATTTCCTAATTTAACTACTTCCAAGTTAAGAGGTGCATTAGCATCATTCTTATTCACTGGCGATGATGTTTTCAAAATAATAAATACCCTTAGTGGTGGAGAAAAATGCAGAATTAATCTATTAAAGCTCATGTTATCAAGATCAAATTTATTATTGTTAGATGAACCTACAAACCATCTTGATATAATGTCAAGAGAGGCACTTGAAGATGCTCTTTTAAGCTATGATGGTACATTAATGGTTATATCTCATGATAGATACTTCTTAAATAAAGTAATTAATAGAATACTTGAACTTAATGAAGATGGTATTAAGGAATTTTTAGGAAATTATAGCTATTATCAGGAAAAGAAAATTAATCCTAATAGATTTGAAATTTTAGAAGAATTAGCAAACGGAAAAACTAAAACTCGATTAAAAGATGAAAAAAAGAAAAAAAGAGAAATTGAAAAAGAGGAAAAGGTCTTAAAGCTTAAAATAAAAAAAATTGAAGATGATATAGCAACAGGTGAAGATAAATTACTTTCTCTTCAAGAGCAGCTTTGTCTTGAAGAAATTTATTCTAATCCATTTGAAAGCGAAAGAGTAAATAAAGAAATAAAAGAGTTAGAAGAAAAAATCGCTCAATTATATGAGGACTGGGAAGATTTTGATAACTAAAAGGGACTGACTAAAGACAGTCCCTTTATTTTATATAAGATTTCTATATTATCTTTTTCCTGTTGAGCCAAATCCGCCCTCTGCTCTTTCAGTTTCACTAAGCTCTTCTACTTCATCAACTTCAACATACCATACAGGCTTAACTACCATTTGTGCAATTTTCATGCCTTTTTCAACCACAAATATTTCTTTTCCATGGTTTATTAATATAATTCCTATTTCACCTCTATATCCTTCATCTATAGTTCCTGGAGTATTTAAAACTGTAATACCATTCTTTAAAGCAAGTCCACTTCTTGGTCTAACCTGTGCTTCTGTTTGAGGTGGTAACTCTATCTTTATTCCTGTTTTTATTAATGCCGTTTCTGATGGATTTATTTTTACTTCTTCTACTGAATATAAATCTAATCCAGCATCACCTTTATGTGCATAATTAGGTATTATAGCCTCACTATGTATTTTTTGGACCTTTAATTTAAATTTATTCATTTGTATTCCTCCCCTAAAAATATTATCTATATTGTAACAAGTTATTCTTATTTATGTCTACACTTATTAAATTTAAAATAAAAAGAGATAAATTTAATCTTTAATTTATCTCTTTTTATAGGTGTATAAATACTTAAACAAATTCTCATCCTATCTTCTATAATAAGCCATCTTTATTCTATTTATTACACATATACTAGAAAACTTATTATTCTTATCTATAGTAACCTCATTCCACGTATAATAGGCAGGCTTCTCAAAGAATCTTCTATCAATTATGGAAATAACTCTATAACAGCCGTTTTCTAAACTATCAAACATAACTTTTCCCTTTTCATCAGTAATTTTTGAGTCATATAATTTAGGCGATACTCCATTTAATAAATATAAATTAATTCTTGCTCCTTTAAGATCTACTCCATCTTTACTAGCAAGCTTTGATATAACCTCAATAGTTCCTTTTTCTTCTACTTGATTATAGCTCTTAAAACCAATATCAGAATCATTCTCTATTTCGGAGTAAATATCACTATATCTTTCTGAATATTTTTCATCCTGCCAAATATTTTCACTAAAATTACTTTCTATTATTTTCTTTTCTTCTTCCTTATTACATATGTTGTCTTTATTAATAGTCTCTACAGGTTCTTCATCTCCGAACTCTCCATCAACATTAATAAATAGATTTAAATTTCCACTCTCATCTACTGCATATTGATCCTCTTCGTAATTATTATTTTCATCACTATGATATTGATCATCTATCGTTATCTTCATATATACCTCCAAAGCATAATATAGTTACATAATATGCTTTGCATTACAATTTGGTGATAAAATTATTTTAATATGCAATTATATCATCATATTAACAGCCTCATCAAACTCAATAGGCTTACTAAAATAATATCCTTGTATAACATCACAGCTAATTCTCTTTAAATATTCTAGTTGTTCTTTAGTCTCTACCCCCTCTGCGACTACTAGTAAATTTAAATAATGTGAAAGTTCTACAATACTATTTATTATATAATCACTTTTTTCTTCTATAATTATCCCATCTATAAAGCTTTTATCTATCTTTAGAACATCTATTGGCAAGGTTCTTAAATAACTTAAAGAGGAATATCCAGTACCAAAGTCATCTAGTGCTAAAGTAACTCCAAGCTTCTTTAACTTTTCTAAAGTACTTATATTCTTTTCAGCTGATTTCATTATTATACTTTCTGTTATTTCAAATTCTATATATTCAGCATCTAAATCATACTTTTTTAATGAATAATATATAAATGATAAAATTTCTTCATCTCTAATTTGCACTTCTGATAAATTAATTGCCATTTTAAATTTTTTATCAGTTTTCAAAGTAAGCTCCTTACACTTTTTAAAACTTTCATCTATAATATACTTCCCTATAGGTATTATAAGCCCTGAATTTTCTGCTATTGGTATAAACTCATTTGGAGATACTACACCTAATTCATTACTATGCCATCTAACAAGTGATTCAAATCCTATTATATCTTCTGTATCAACCCTAACCTTAGGCTGGTACAACAGTTTTATTTCTTCATTATCTATAGCTATTCTTAAGCCTTTTTCAATATTAAACTCTCTATTTAAAATTTCTAATATTCCTATATCAAAAAATTGATATCTATTCTTTCCATTTACTTTTGCAATATACATTGCCATATCTGCTCTCTTTAATAGTATGGCTGTTTCTTTCCCATCTATAGGGTATATACTTACCCCTATACTTAATGTACAAAAAACCTCTTTATCGTTTATTATTATTGCTTTGCTTAATTTTTTTATTATATTATCTAAAATAGCTTTAACTTCATGTTTGTTCCTCAAATTATATTGAGCTATTACAAACTCATCTCCCCCATACCTTGCAAAAAGAGAATCTTCTATTTCCATATCATTTATAATTTTTGAGAACTCTCTTAATAATAAATCTCCAACGTCATGCCCGTATGTATCATTAATATATTTAAAATTATCTAAGTCTATAAAAATGTAAGCTATTTCTTCATTTGGATGATTTATTATATGATTTGTAACTTCTCTTACAAAATATCTTCTATTTGGAGTCCCAGTTACTTCATCATTAAAGCTTAAATAATTAATTTCTATTTCTTTTTCCTTTCTATCTGTTATATCTGAAAGAGCCCCATAAATAAATAAATCTCCATTTTTCTCTAATGTCTTTTTACCTTTGCTTTGGATCCACACTACTCTATTATCTTTGCTTAATATTCTATATTCAATAGAATAAAATTCCTCATTCTTTGAATTTATTACTTTTTCTATTTGCTTCTTATAGGTATCTATATCTTCTTCTAATATATATTTTTGCCATTTAGAAGCTGAAATAATTAAATCTCCTTTTCCATCTATGTCTAAATATCTCTTTATGCTATTATCAACTGAGATTATATTTTGATTAACATTCCACCAAAACACTATATCCTTAGACCCTTGTAAAGCTAACCTACTTTTATTTTCTATAAGTTTATTCATATTTTCTATTCGTTTTCTTTCTGTTATATCAACAATAAATCCCGATAAATAGAAAACATTATCTTTTTCTTTTCCCTTTCCTTGAATTTTGACTATTAATTTCTCTCCATTTAAATTTCTAATTGAATGTTCTAAAATAAAATTATCTAACGTTCTATTTGCTATTATATTTTCAATAAATATTCTTATATCTTCTTTTTCATCTTCATCAATAAAAGAAAACCATTGTAAAAAACTTTTTATATCTTCATTAATCTTTAAAATATCTTTTATTTTTTCAGATACATATAATTTTTCATTCTCACTATTCCATTCCCAAATAGCGCCTTCTAATGCATCTACTGCCATTGTATATTTTCTTTTATTAGACTCCGCTAATTTATACAACTTCTTATACTTTCTATTTGTATATACTAATCTAAGCATTAATAACAAAATCATAATAAGGAGCAGAGAAGATATATTTTCAAAATTAATTTGAAATAATATCATAATAAACCACAAGATAGTAAATATGAAAATAT
The DNA here is from genome assembly GCF_055330225.1 of Clostridium sp. LS3. NCBI lineage: Bacteria > Bacillati > Bacillota > Clostridia > Eubacteriales > Clostridiaceae > Clostridium > Clostridium sp. LS3. The sequence goes on along the minus strand of NZ_CM143921.1, from coordinate 1,253,311 downwards.
AATTTTTTTCTTTTTTTCACAAATATCACCAATGCCTTTTCTTTAAAATGGTACTAATAATTATATATTTTATCATATCCTTCCATCTATTAACATATTCCTAATACTATTAAATAATAAAAAAGTGGACATATGTAAGTTTGCTTATTCCGTCACTTCACTCCAAGTCAACGCAAATTTACATATGTCCACTTAAAAAATGAAGGAAAGAAATTATATTTAATTTCCAAATAATAAATATTGTATTCTATAATTTTTTAGGAATACTAGTAATAATGCTATTAATTTTAGGAGGCTAGATAGTATGAAAGTTAAAATTTTAGAAAAATATTTAGTCACTCTATCCTTAGTTTTAACATTCTCTTTTTCTTTTATAAACGATGTTAAGGCTTTAGATAATAATGAAAAAACATCTAACGAAACTGGAAATGAAAAAATTGTATATCTTACATTTGACGATGGTCCTGGCGGGAGACCAACTATCGAAATTTTAGATATATTAAAAAGAGAAAATGTTCCTGCTACATTTTTTGTTATAGGAAATCAAATAGAAGGTCAAGAGAAAACTATATTAAGAATGAAAAACGAAGGTCATAGCATAGGACTCCATAGTTTTTCTCATAATAGGCAAAAACTTTATTGTAATGATGAAAACTTTTTAAAAGAAATGCTTCAGGATCAGGAAATATTATACGAAGTGACTGGGGAAAAATATAATATATTAAGATTTCCCTTTGGATGTAATAATAACTCTTATAAACTAGATCAAAAGTTAGTAGATTTATTACACAAGAACAACCTCAAGATATATGACTGGAATATTGATAGTGGAGATGGAGCTAATGCTAAATTAGATCCTAAAACTATTTCAAAAAAGGCTTGTACTAATGGAGATAAAAATACAGTTGTTATTTTAATGCATTGCTCACACATAAATAAAAATACTTCTTCAGCATTACCTTCTATAATTAAGTATTATAAAGATAACGGTTATATATTTAAAGCAATTGACGAAAGTACACCTGAATTATATAAGATAATGAAAAAATAGTACATTAGCCATAATATGAGCATCTTATATTATGGCTAATTATTTTTTTATTATAAAACTATTTACTTATTTGTAAACCGCTAGCTTTTAATGCTATTCCAACTGCCTTATATAGTGCTAGTCCTAATAATATATTCATTATTGAAGCAGGTATAACAACAATAAAAACTAAACTAGTAAATGAACCTGGTAATCCTACTAATATACTTGCTGATCCCAAAAATACTAATCCACTTAATATAGTTCCAAAGCTTAAAGCTAGTACCATTTTTATATTGTTATTTACTCTAGTTCCCATAACTTTAAACATAAAGTAAATTACATTTGCAGTTACTATTTTGTCTATAATATTAGGTAACTGACCTCCAGGAAACTTAGTAGTTAATGCTGTTAATACCCCTATTATTATACTTGATATTAAAGCGCTTTTATAATCACTATTTATTATTATAATTATAAATAACATTGCCAAAGCAAAGTCTGGTTGCATTGGTAATCCTAAAGCTGGTGTAATTTGATGTAATAGAGTTCCTATAGCTATTAATATTGCATTTAACATCATTCTTTTTACATTCATATTTCTATTCATACTAATCTCTCCTAATTTTTAATAATTTATTAAATTAAACTTTTTTATCTCCTCTAGTTCATAACATAATTACCAGCTCCTTTAATTATTAATTTAAATAAAAAAACGCCCTATACAAATTGTATAGGACGATATTACTCCGCGTTGCCACCTAAATTGCTTTTAAAGCCTCTCTCTCAGGTACTAACATACCTTATTCCTTATATCGTAGGACTTACGGATCAACTACTTTAATAAATTTCGTATCACTCCTCAGAGGCCCATTCACTATTTGCTATAGTACCGAAATCACACCACCTTCGGCTCTCTGAAACCTTACATAATAGTTACTATCCCTCATCAAAGGAATTTTTAATATTGATTTAATACTATACTATGTTATTTTATACTAATTGTCAATAATTTTTAGCGTCTTTTTTCTATTTGGAATTATTATCATAAAAGTAAATAAAACTAATAGTAGAACCCCTTTTATTATGCTTGTACCACTTATACTCCACCAAACACCATTTATTCCAAATGATTCTATATTACTTAATAAAATAGCTAATGGTATTCTTAATCCTGTAAATACTATACTAACCCAAGAAGGCGTTACTGTATTTCCCAAACCTGAAAATGCTCCTGCAGTAGTTATTTCTATACACATAAATAGTTGAGAATATCCTAAAATTTTTAGATATACAGCTCCTTGTGAAATAGCTTCTAACTCTGGTATAAATATCGAGAAAACTCTTTCACCCGCAAAAACTAATAGTATTGTAGAAAAAGTTCCTACTACTATAGCCATAATCATAGTAGCCTTATACCCCTTTAATATTCTATCCCATCTATTTGCACCATAGTTTTGACCAACAAAAGCTGTTAATGCAGCAGCAAACCCCTCTGCTGTCATCCAAGATATTGCTTCTATTTGAGATCCAACTTTTTGAACAGCAATTGAAACTGATCCCCAAGATGCAATAACTCTACCTATTACCATTGCAAAAAAAGCAAACATACAATTTTGAAGAGCTGTTGGAATTCCTAACTTGCATATTCTATAAATACAAGTTTTATCTATATATTTTTTATTTTTTAAACTTAAACTATATCCATTTTTAATGAAAGATACTATAAAGATAATTGTAACTATTACTTGAGCTCCAACTGTAGCTAAAGCAGCTCCTGCTACTCCAAGCTTAGGAAATCCAAAGAGCCCAAATATCAATATCGGATCAAATACTATATTAAATACCAATCCAATTGTATTAATTAAAAAAGGAATTTTACTACTACCTGAAGCGTTAAAAATCCCCGTAAATAAAGGATTCAAAAAGCTAAATATCATTCCAATAGAAACTATTATTAAGTAGTCTACCGCCATATTTGTTATCCTGAAATCTCCTAAATTAAAGAAACCTATTAACTGATTTCTAAAAGTAATTAATATAGCTGTATAAATTAATGCAATCAACATATTTATTAATAAACTATTATATATAAATTTATTTTTTTCTTTGAAATCTTTTTTACCTATAGATTGAGCCACTCCTACTTCTGCACCTATTTTAGATATAAATACAAGTGAATTTCCAAACCAAGTAAAAAACCCTGCTGTTCCTACTGCTGCAACTGCATCACTACCAATTCTTCCAACCCACATCATATCTATCATATTATAGGCCATCTGTATAAATGATGTTCCTAATATAGGTATAGATAGCTTCAACAATGTACTTGTTATATTTTCTGAAACTAAATCTACTGACTTTTTCATATATGCCCCCTTTAACCTGCTAATACTCAACTTTAAATTATATATTAACTAAAAATTTTTTCAATATTTTTTTGAACAAGTTTTATTTTATAATTAATATTATTAAAATAAAACTATTAAAAAATAAAGGATTACTAAATGTAATCCTTTATTTATTTAACATGCCAATTATATTTTCAAAATGATCAGGCTTGCTATAATAAAACCCTTGTACAGTATCACAATCTATACTTTTTAAATAGTCAACTTGTTCCTTTTCTTCTACTCCTTCTGCAACAACTGTAATGCCTAACTTATGTGATAGCTGAATTATATTTTCAACTATATATCTGCTTTTATCATTTTCAGTCATATCAATAACAAAACTTCTATCAATTTTTAGTACATCGATTGGTAATTTGGTTAAATGGTTTAAAGAAGAATATCCTGTACCAAAATCATCTAAAGCAATAGATGTACCAAGCTCTTTTATTCTTAGCAAACATTCTATATTTCTATCAACTGATTTCATTATCATACTTTCAGTTATTTCTACCTCTATATACTTAGGTGAAACGTTAAATTCTCTTACTAAAGAGTTAAAGTACTCTATTAAATCATCTTCTCTTAATTGTATTTCAGATAAGTTAACTGCAATTTTAAAATCATCGTATCCTTCTGACAATAAATACTTTACTTTCGCAAAAACTTCTCTTAATACAAACTTTCCTATAGGTATTATAAGTCTAGTGTTTTCTGCAATAGGAATAAATTCGGCAGGACTTACAAATCCTATTTCCTTACTTTTCCATCTAAGTAATGCTTCAAATCCATTTACCTCATCATCTGTAAGTCTAACTTTAGGCTGAAATATTACAAACATTTCATTATTTTCTAATGCTGTTCTAAGGCCTCTTTGAATTGAATAAATTCTATTTATCTCTCTAGATATGTTGTTATTAAACATTTGCCATTGATTTTTTCCATTACTCTTAGCAATATACATTGCAGCGTCAGCATTTTTTAATAAGACTTCAAAATCCTCACCATCGTCTGGAAAAACTGCTATCCCTATGCTAGCAGAAGAATAAATACTATTACCATTTATATTATATGGATTTTTTAATATATCCATAACCTTTTTTGCTACAATATTTATTTCATTTAGACATTTTATTGATGGCATAAACATTAAGAATTCATCTCCACCAAATCTACATATTAATTTATTATCTGCAAATAGCTTTTTTAAATCCTCAGAGAACTTCTCTAAAAATATATCTCCGCACTTGTGGCCATAAGAATCATTTATAAATTTAAAATTATCTATATCTATTATTATTAAGGCTCCTCTAGACTCTAATAAAATATGATTTTCAAGTTCTTTTTCTATTATATTTTTAAATCGTTTTCTGTTATTTAATCCTGTAAGTTCATCATAACAAGTTATATATTCCAATTTTAAATGAGTTTCTTTTTCCTTTGTTATATTATGTATATATCCTTCAAACTCTATAAATTCACCATTTCTATTTTTCTTAATTTGTCCTTTAATACTGATCCATACTTCTTCACCAAATGTGTTAATTATCTTTATCTCTATTTCTTCTAAATCATTGTCTATAGCATTAATTAAAGTATCAATATAGTCATTATGTAAATATTTTTTAAATTCTTTAAAATCAGTTACAATAAATTCATCGTCCAGTCCAATAATTTCTTTATTATTACCATAAAGCATAATTAAATTTTTTTCTATGTTAGCCGAAATAAATAGTCCCTTAATGGACTTTATAAAAGATTCTTTTGAACTTAATAGCAACTCCTTTTGCTTATCTTTTAAGTCCAAAGAATCTTTACCATCATCATCCAGGGAACCAACATCCTTGTTATAAATCTTTTCCCTAATCATAACTCTTAATCCTTCTCAAAGTATATTTTCTATCGCTTTTTATTTTTAAAACTAACTATTAATTATCTACTTTTACCTTCGAATCATCATTTGATTTTTTTTTATTATCATTAATTAATGTGGCAACTAAAGTAGCTCCTGCTGCCACCAATACTGCTAACTTTCCAAAATTTTTAAGTTTCATAATTCTCCTCCTTAATTATTACTTAAACTGATTTTCATCTTTTATATACTTATACCCTATTTTGTTCAATTTATTTTTTAGTTCTTCTTCAGTTACTCCTAAATCATCACATAATACAGATAAATTAGAGTAAAAATCTCTTAATTTCATATTTACTATACTTAATATGATATTAGGATCCATAGATAAAAAACTTTCTCTATCCATACCATTTCTCCTTTTATCCTTAAAAATTTTATAAATATAAAAAATATAATTTTTATTTATTTGAAATCTTAAATAAAATATAACATATATTTTTTAATAAAAAAAGTGTATTATAAATCTTTTAGTGTATTTATTAAAATACTAACTCTATCTTATTATCGTAATTAAGTATAATTTTTTTATATATTTTATGTATTTTTTATAAAAAGTAAGGAACTACTCTTAAAAATTTATATATTTTTGAGTAGATTCCTTTTTTATTATTTATTAAGTTTTACTATTTTACTTCTGGTACTTTAGAAGCTTCACTTTTCTTTGGTGATTTATATCTTTTTTTCTCCCAACTTGCTTGCTGATCTTTTTTTGCCATTATGCTCACCTCCACTACATTATTAGTATTTATAATCTATTTTTAATTATTCCCTATTTTATTTAATAAGTTATTATTGCATAAAAAAGTCGTCAAGGTGAGCTTGCCGAGCCGTCGACTTTTTTTCGCGCATGTGCATTTCCGAAGCTTGCCTGAGGAAAATCTTGCACGCGCACTTTATTCTATTTTTACTCTATAGTGCTAACTTTAATAACTTATATGCTATAAATAATTTATCTATATATTTTAAAAATATAATTTCCTATAGAGTAAAAAAATAAAGATATTATGTATAAAATTATATTTTTAATCTTAATAACATAATATCTTCAAACAATATATTTAATATTTAATTTTTATTCTTCATCATATACTTCTAAATACTTAGTCTTTATACCATCTTTTTCCCAACCAAGTATAGAATCTAAATTAACATTTTCTGCTGCTTTAAATATTGATTTTTCTACACCATCAAAATTTTTCTTAAGCTCTTTTATTAACTCCTTTATTTCATATCTCTTATTACCTATCTTTTCTGCTGCAACCATGCATGCGCAATTTAAAGGCCAAATTCCTGCATTGTTTGTAAATCTTTTTATATAATCTTCTTCCACATAGTAAAGAGGCCTTATTAACTCCATTTCTTCAAAATTAGCTGCTTTGAATTTAGGAAGCATAGTTTTGAAATTCCCTGCATATAGCACATTTAATAACGTAGTTTCTATTACATCATTATAATGATGCCCTAAAGCTAATTTATTACATCCAAGTTCTCTTGCTTTGCTATAAAGAGACCCTCTTCTCATTCTTGCACAAAGATAACATGGATAATCTCTTGCCATTTTATCTACAACTTCAAAAACTTTTCCTTCATATATATGTACTGGTATTCCTAAATGATTACAATTTTCTATAAGTAATTCTTTTATTTGTGGATGATACCCAGGATCCATGGCTATAAACTCTAGTTCAAAGTTCATTTGACCATGCTTTTTAAGTTCTTGGAAACATTTCGCCATTAATAGAGAATCTTTTCCTCCTGATATAGCTACAGCAATTTTATCTCCTTCTTCTACAAGGTTATAATCCTTAACCGCTCTTACAAATTTAGTCCAAATATGTTTTCTATATTTTTTAACAAGGCTACGCTCTATTTCTTCCAAAGGCTTTTTCTCTTCAGTGGGAATAAGTCTCTCGCAGCCTTTTCCTGATATGCTACTCATTATATCACCTCATTTAATAATCTTTTTCAATTATATCACTTTTTAATATTATTGTCTTTATAGATATTACTTCCATAAATATATCTTTAACCTATTAACTATATAAAAATAATATTTTTCTCAATATCACATATATTTATAAAATCATATAACATGTACAACTTTGATCTTATTTAAACTTTTTCTTATAAATAGTATTATATCTCACTTTGATTATAATAAATTCTTTACTTTTCTCTTTTAATAACTTGTGGAAACTTAAAAACATTATATGGATCATACTTTGTTTTTATCTTTCTCAAAGAATTCATATGCTCCCCATAATATTCTTTCTCATAGTTTTCTAATTCAGCTAAAGGAAAATTAACGAAAGACCCTACTGTTAATTCTTTCACTGTATTAAACTTTATTCTAACCCATTCTTTATTTTCTTCTTCATATATATCATTTTCCCAAACCGATTGTAATCCCATTATAAATTTGGCATCTCTATAATAAAAAGCTGTATCTAATTTGTTAACATCAGAAATCGCCCCACCTGCACCATAAAAAGATACTGCTGAATATACAGCTCCTTCCGCTGGATTATCTACTAATTCTATAATCGCTTTTATTTCATTAGCACTATAATCCTTATAAACAAATCTTCCAGTAGATTTATATTTTTCGTAGTCCGGATGACTATCTTGAATCCATCTATTACATTGTAAAACAGTCATATACTTTAAATCAAATTCTACATTATCAACTATTTCTTTTAAAGGCTTCAATATATTCAAAGCTTCTTTATCATTTCCATAAAATAACCCAGTAATCTTAACGCCTCTTCCTTTTAATGCTGAATTATATATAGCAGTTTTTAGATTAATCCTTCTATCTAAACTTTTATACAGATGTTGCAAAACTTCGACAACCTTAATATTATCTTTATTACTTATATTTGGGTAGTTTATATTAATTAATGTTCCCATTTTTATTTTTTCTTTTAATTGTAGTGTCATAGAAGTTATTATTCCAAAATTTCCTCCGCCACTTCCTTTACAAGCCCAAAACAAGTCACTATTTAAATTTTCATTTAATAATAATTTCTTACCTTCGTAATTTATAAGTTCAGCTTCTATTAAACTATCACAGGCTAATCCTAAAAATCTACTAGAGTATCCCCATCCCCCTCCTAGTATTAAACCAGGAACTCCAACAGTAGGACATCCACCTCCCGGAAATGCATAACCTCTACTTCCTAAAGCTTCATATATCTCTCTATTTCGAACTCCGCCTCCTATTTTTACAATCTCTTCTTTTTCATCTATATAAATTTTATTAATTCTACTTATATCTATAACTGCAACATCATTGCCCGTTGAATATCCTTCGTAACTATGAGCTCCAGATCTTACTTTTATTTCTATAGAATTATTATTTGCCCATACTATTGAATTGACAACATCATCTTCATTATGGCAATAAATAACTACTAATGGATATTTTTTTATAGCCCTATTCCAAGAAGTTATACTTTCTTCATATCTAGAACTACCTTTTTTAATTACTTCGCCAGTTAATCCTGAATAGTCAATTTCCCTCATTCAATCACCTTCTGAAAATTATTTTTATATATTAGATGATATCATATCATATTCTAAAATCAACAAAAAACATCTTTAATTTAATCTTTATTTATTTGTAAATTTATCTTTTAAATATTAAATGCAATTTTCATCACATTTCTACTTTTTTTTACATAGTTTGTTACTATATATAATAAATGAAAGGATGTTTATTTGTGTGTTCTAATACAGATACCAATTGTGAAAAATGTAACTCTTGCATAAAAGACCCTAGCAAACTTTATTGTAATATAGCTTGTAATGACACTAGCAAAAATTGTCGCGAATCCCATAAAGTTTTTCTCCCACCTGTATATGCTAGAGCATTTGTTAAACTTCAACCTTATGAAAACTTATTCGATATTGAAAATGCTTTTGAAGCTGGCACAGTATTTAAAGACTTATATAGTCCATATTGTGATGTAAAATACATTAAGGGGGTAACAAAAAAATGAAACATCATGAGTATTTAGAAAAAATACAAAAACTACAATTCTTTGCTCTTGATTTAAATTTATATTTAGACAACTTCCCTACTTGTGAAAAAGCAAAGCATGATTACGAAGTAATTTCTTGTGAACTTAAGAAGACTGTTTGGGATTATGAAAAAGAGCATGGTCCATTAACAAATTTTGGTTCTGCATACTTTCAAAACCCTGAAGCATGGGTTAATAGTCCATGGCCTTGGGAAAATATGCACGGAGGTAAAAATTAATGTGGTATTATGTTAAAACTTTACAACACCCAGTTAACTTAAAATCTACAGATTTAAAAATGGCTAGAACTCTCATTACTCAATATGGTGGTCCTGATGGGGAGCTTGGAGCTGCTCTTAGATATTTAAATCAAAGATATACAATGCCAACAAATAAATCTAAAGCTCTTTTGACTGATATTGGAACGGAGGAAATGGCTCACGTAGAGATTCTAGGCACAATGGTTTATCAAATTATGGAAAATGCTTCTATAGATCAAATTAAGGCTGCTGGCTTAGACGGACATTATGCAGACCATGGTAAAGCTCTTTTCTATACAGATGCTACTGGAAACCCTTGGACAGCTACTTATATACAAGCTAAAGGTGATGTAATTGCCGATTTACATGAAGATATGAATGCTGAACAAAAAGCTAGGGCAACTTATGAATGGTTGATTAACTTAACTGATGATGCTGAAATAAAGAAAATATTAGGCTTCTTAAGAGAAAGAGAAGTTGTACACTATCAAAGATTTGGTGAAGCTTTAATGGATGTCCAAGATAATGCTAAACCTTCAGATTTTTGTAAATAGTACAAATTAGGGCTACTTTAATAAAAAGTAGCCCTAATTTGTTTTTGTAAATATAGAAAGCATATTTAAAATCAATTAGATTCAAAATATGCTTTCTATTATGTTGCTGACTTATCTATTAATTATAGCTTTATTGTCTTCCATTGAAATTAATACTAAATTATCTTTGCTATTAATTGAATTATTATTAAATGAGCTGGATAAAATACGTAAAACATCCACTTTGTAAAGCTATTCTTTAATCCTAATTTACCATTATATAATAATATTAATGGCAGTGAAAATATCATCATCCATTGATAATCAAAAATCATCAACTGTTCATATGCACCTTGTCCAAATAATATTGATACTATTGGCAATATTGAGAAGAACATATATGTTAATGATAATGTTAATTTTTTATTTCTAAAGAAATAAAAAATTAATGTCATTCCGAGTCCATAAATTGAAGCCTCTGTAAACATATAGACTATACCTAAAGTTATTACCATAATCGTTGTCGTTATATACGTTTTTTTTGTATTTACAGCTTTACCGTATTCTAATATTAATAATATTACAATAGATAATGCTAAAGATAAAAATATATTATTATGTATTCCTAGTATATTATCAATTCCAATCATAATTAAGCCAAATAAAAACAATCTTCCAAGATACTTCATTCTACTTTTAGTATAAAAAAATCCTTCTACTATTAAGAAAAAGAATATTGGTGCTGAAAGTTTTCCTAAATATCCAAACCAAATTGGTATATCATATATTCCACTTAAATAAGTATATATATGATCCATTAACATAGTAATAATTGCTATAACCTTTAATGTAAAAGAATTAAATATTTTCATTAATTCTACCTCCATCATTTTATAAAATAATTTTATCTTTTATTTTAATCTGCATCTATCGTTTTATATTTCATTATGGTTACATTTTTGTAATAAAGTAAAATGCCACTAAATTTTGCATTAGTGGCATTTTACTTTATTAATTTAAATATTAAATTTCTTTTTATTGCCTTGAACAAAAGCGGTAATATCTTCTATATCATCTTCTGTGAGTTCTTTTTTTCTCTTATTTAAAAGTAATTTCTTAGCTTTTTCTAAATTAGTTTCATCATCTACAATATCTCCAATTTCCTTTATACTATATACAAAATCCATAAATTCAGAATTTGTATATTTAGGATGATGTGCTGGAATATAAAAATTTGAATTATAGGAAATTAACTTTTCTAATAATGGATAAAGTTTTTCTTTGGTATAACTATATGGTCCATTATACATATCTAGGTACATAGCATCTCCCATGAAAGTAACTCCTTCTTCAACTACAGTTACTAAGGAACAATCATTTGAATGATCAGCGTCTATCCTTTCTATTTTTACAGTAACATTACCTAAATCAATTAATATTTCTCTATCGTATAGAATATCTGCTTTTGGTATATTTATTTTTCTGTCATTATTCGGATGTTCAATTTTTATATTTTCTTCACAAAATTCAATTTCTTCTCCATTTTTTACTCTTTCTCTAATTGCTTCATCGCTCCAACTTAAATTTCTCATCCATTCTATTTTCTCATTTGATTTATTATTAAATACATTTATTAAATTCATAGTTTCAATTCCAAAAACATGATCCCAATGCCAATGTGTAAGAACTAAATACTTAAGCTCTGTAATATTTAGTTCTCTTATGTAAGATAAAAATTCTTCTGCATGTGCTTTTGAATTTCCACCATCTATTATTAAAGAATATTTATCTCCTATAACCACTCCTAAAACTGGCCTATCTCCCTCGTGTACACAATCCATATAGTAAACCCTTTTTGTTAGTTTATTAAACATATTAGTTGCCTCTTCCTACATTAATTATTTATTGTATTTTCTTTATGACCGCATTCCGGGCACTTATAATATATCTTTCCATATTGATTATTATCATAAGCATATTCATATTCCTTCATAGCTTCACCACAAATTGGGCAAATCTTTTTATTATTATCTTCCAAAACTTTTCCTCCTATAACTTACAGTTAATCTATCTAAAAATTTTATCATAAGTTTTCTTTAACATATCACATTTTATATTTTCATCATCTCCAAAAATTTCAATAATCTTTTTATCAGAAACTAGGATATAATTATTACTCTTATTATTTCTATAAACTTTAACATCTGCTGGTAAATCAGTTTTTATCTCACTATATGAAATATTATAGTCTTTAAACCAATCCATCATTTTATTAAAATTCCACTCTATAACCCAATTATAATTACTTTCAAATAGCTCATAAGATAGCTTTCTATTTTTCCCATTAGCACTATAAAATATTGTATGAGCTAAAAAACTTTTATTTTCATCAATATATATACTTTGTTCATCTATTATTTCATCATTAAAATCCTTTAGAGTTAATGCATACTGATTTAAATCTTTTTTTTCATTATTACTATTAAATAAGCTATTAATAATAAACTTATTTATAAATAAAATTGATACTATAGTAATAATAAAGTACATAATTATATTTACTTTTTTCGTATTTTTATTAGTATATTTAACAGCTAAATTAATCATTATATATATAGCTAAAAAAATAGAACTAATAACAAAAATAATTCCTAATGAAAATATTTCTCTTTTTACAATTAATAAGATAATTATAATAAAGAAGCATACTATTGCTAAATTTATTATTAAAGATTTAAATTTTATCCATTTTAATGACTTTACTTCAACATTTTCATAACTCTCTTTAGTTATATCTCCTTTTATATACAATCTAATAAGTCTTATTAAATCAGTAATATTTATTATTAAGCATAAATATATAAAAAATATTAATAAGATCATTGTATTATTTGCTAAGAAGTTTAAACTATTTCCATTAAATATTGTATTGTACTGACTAATTCCTAGAATTATAAATGTAAGTAATCTAAGCAGTATTTCCTTTAATGAAGCCTTATTTATATATATAAACTTATCTAATGTACCTTCATAAATTTCTCCTGATATTTCAGGGTCTTCACTGCAAAATATTTGTACCTTTTCTATTTCACAAACAAAGTTCCATCCATAATCATTAAGCTTTTTTCTATTTTCTAAGGAAATGTTACTATTCTTTCCATCTAAAAAAGTAATCCCATTAACCACATCTACATAATATTTAATTGGGGTCGGCTCTATTCTTTTAAACTTAAAAAACTTTCCAAAAGCACCTTCCAGTTTCCATCCCTTTAAGGCCATTTCTTCAAGATACCTCTGTAGCTTTTTATACTCATATGGCACAAAATCTATTATTAAAATTTTTGTATTTCCTATTCTCATAAATTTCTCCCCTAATTTGTTATATATATTAATTTTACAGTATAGATATTCATTTTGCTAGTAATTGGAAATATTTTTCTAGCAATTTCATTTATTGCGTGTTATAATTTACCAAATAATAAACGCAATAAATTATTTAGGAGGCTCTTATATGACAAAGATACTTAATAATGAAATTGTTCTATGCTCTATAAATTCCCATAAAGAAATAAAAAATCACTCTGTAATTATAAATTTTATTTCTAATTTATTTGGGCCTGTTGGAAGAATTACTAATGATTTCAAACTAATTCTTACTATCGAAAACTTATATATAGAAGCTATAAACTATGCTACTTGGGGCGGTTTACCTGAAACTGCTTATACAGAAAAGATATCTTTAAATGATATAAAGTCTTTTGATGTAAAAAATGAAGGCGATGAAGAGTTTATTTGTTTAACTACTTTTACTGGTAAAAAAATTGCTTTTATTAGAAATAATACTGAAAAAAATAATTTAGCTTCAGAAATGGCTAATTTAATATATAAAAATAAATAAATTTAGATTTTTTCACAAAAATATACCCTATAAAATAGATACTAAAAAGTAAATCTATTTTATAGGGTTCTCTTATCCTTAAATGATACTTCATCTATCTATATTAAAAATTTAAAAATAAATATATATACTATAATTAATATAACAAATATCAATACGCCTCCTTTAACACATGGCAGCACTGATTTGCTATTTTTCATATTTTTAGGTTTTTTATTTTCAAAAATATTAACTATATCTATTTTTTCAATTATGCTTAAATATTCATTTGAAAAAGGTTTATATTGTATTGTCTCAATACCTTTAACTTTCAATTTAATTATAACTTCTTTATTCTTCAGCAGTGTAATTTAATATTTCAAAGTATCCTTAAATTAATTCATCATTATCGAAAGAAGCTTTTATCTCAGATAGATTTTTTTTGTAAATTTTCCTCTCTTAAACTACTCATAATTATTCTCCTCTCTTATTCTATATATTAGATAATCTTTATATAAATTCTATATTTTGTTCCTTAACAATAAGTATTTTATTCAAATTATACAATTTATGGGTTATAATGGTTTTAACTAATTGTGTTAAGGGGGGGATTTAATATATCTAAGCTATTTAAAAATAAACCTTTAATTATTACTTTAATTGTATTACTTTTTATTGCTACAAGTGTATTTTCATTCTTCTACTACAAAGAACATAACTCTGGCAATTTAAGTGCTAAAGAAAATATTTCTGAAATAAAAAAGCTTGATAAGGAACTTTCTGAAGAAAATTCTAATGAACTTAAAGAAAACACCTATTATTCTATTGAAAATATTTATGATATACTTCATAGAATGAGTAATAGTAAAATTATTGCTGAAGATAATCAAATTTGGGGCCGTCTTCCAATGAATTCTAATGATATTTCTACACTAAAAAATCTTATTGAAAAAGTTGATTATAAAGATAGAGACTACATGTTAGAAGTACTTTCTAGATGGGAAAATAATGATTTCTCACAAGCCGTTGAGGAACATAATTACTTTTGGAAAAAGCTTGGTGGTACTGTTGGAAAGGCGGTTTCTATAAAGGAATAATTGTTATTTTAGTAGTTTGATTTTTAAAAGAATTTCTATATTAAAACATAAATAGTACAAGAAATTTTTTAAAACCTCTTGTACTATTTTTTATTCCTGTTTCTCATATAATTTAATAAAATTAGAAACTTCGTTAATCATTAAGAAGCTTCTTAATTTCAGTGATGTTGTTTCCTTGTCTTTTTAGTAATTTAATTTCTTCTATTCTTTCAACTGCCTTTTCTCGAGAAAATTTTCTTGTTCAAAGGGAATCATACCTTCTTCTGTATAAAATTTAAGCGTACTATATCTAGAATTAGTACATCTCACTAATTCACCAATTGACACATCCTCAGATTCCAATATTTTTTCCATAGAACGTTGTCTAGACATTAGCTTATACAACTTCCTTAAATAGGATACTTTCTAAGACGTACCCCATGAATAGCTACTCTTCCTTGAATAGCTTCTGGAATGGCTTCATATATAATATTATCAATTTTAATAAGTGGAACCTTTCCCTCACGAATTACAGTATATGAATGACCATTGGATTCTAATCGTGCTTTTACCTCATCTAACCTTTGCTTAGCATTTGGAAACCATTCCTCTGTATCAATAAAAATTGATTGTGAACGCTCAATTACTGGAAATATAAAATTTATCCCTGTACCAGTAGGTGTTTTTATAGCATTTTTCTTCATATTCAAAAATTCTTTTACAGCCATTTCAATACCATGGTATATATGCACATCATATAACGTTTTTGCTATAGGAGTGGTTAATGATAATTCATTTATTCTCTTAGCTACTATTTCTAACTCACTCTTTGAAAATATATCTTGTAAACGTGCACTTTCACGAAGAAGCCACAACATAAAAATAGTTTCATCTGCTACTGGCCCCTCTTCTAAAAATTCTGCACGAATGGTCTCTGTAACATTTGTATATTTTTGCATATTACTTCTATATTCTTTTATAGAAACACCTGCACTTTCATAAAATAAGTCACAACATAAAATATTGGGGATTTCTTCAAGTAAATCAATCCCTTTTAAAGAATCTGCTATAGTATGCTCAAGATTTTTTAAATGCCTGCTTGATAAGTTAGAAGACTTTGTTAACCACCAATTTAAGTTTCCTTCCAAACTATCTTTTTTATTAAATAAAGGCTTAAAAATTGCTTCTTGATATAAAGTTATATTAGGATCATCTATTAAAGATTTCTGTAAAACTAACTTATCCTCTACTTGTGTGAAATATCCCTCTAAATAAGTCTCTAATATAACTGCTGCTGCAATACAGTGAAGAGATATTTTCTTTACTGTAGTCATATGAAGACTATCTTGGGAATTTAATGCAATAATAGAAAAGCTTTGTGCTAATTTTAATTCTTTCATAAATATTCTCCCTTTTAATCCTAATTATTTTTCTTAATATAATCAACTATATATAATTTTACTTACTACTTACGATTTAATCATACTACTATCATACTTATTTGTGAATAGATTCCAAAACCATTCAAGCATTTTTTAGAAAAATCACTTAATTATGGAAAAATAAACTGTTACATGGTTATTTCATAAGCAATAAGCATTTACATGTGTTAAAATTCAATATATAAGATTAAAATTTTAATAATAAGAGAGGTATTAAAATGGGAGTAAGAGAAAGAATGCAAAATGGTCAAATTTATACAGATTTATGTGAAGGTTTACCAGAAGAACGCCTTCATGGAAAAGAACTAGTTTATGATTTTAATCACACTCGTCCAAGTGAGGAAGAAAAAAGAAGTGAAATACTAAAAAAACTATTTGGTCATCTTGGCAAAAATATATTTATTGAACCTCCACTACATGTTGCTTACGGTAGTCGTATACATATTGGAGATAACTTTTATGCTAATTTTAATCTTGTGTTAGTTGATGACATAGATATATTTATCGGCAATAATGTTATGTTTGCTCCAAATGTTACAATATCCGTAACTGGTCACCCTGTACATCCTGATTTAAGAAAAAACGGAGATCAATTTTCTTTTCCTGTTACAATTGAAGACAATGTTTGGATAGGAAGCAATGTAGTTATTTTACCTGGAGTAACCATCGGTAAAAATTCTGTAATAGGAGCAGGTAGCATTGTTACAAAGGATATTCCTGAAAATGTAGTAGCTGTAGGAAACCCCTGCAAAGTTTTAAGACCTATTACCGATAGAGATAAAGAGTATTATTATAAAGATTTAAAAATAGATAGTTTTTAAATAAGGCTGTGTTAGAGAAAAATGTTGATATGACAGCTACTTCATCACTAATTTAAGAATTTCTCATATGTGATTACGCAACTATCATATCAACAAAAATATCTAACAGAGTCTTAGATATTAATATAAAAATCTTTAGATTTTTCAATATCAATTACAGATAATTAAGTATTAAACTATTAAACTTCATTTTTATCTTCCTTCATTACTTTTCTTATTTTCACTTCTGCGAAAGCTGGATAAAAACCTGATTTTAATGCAACCTTTTGTGAAATTATATGAGATTCAACAGTTCCATAAAAGGGCACCTTTCCTCTTCTTAATATTTCATTTTTCAAAGCTTGTACGATAGTACTAGCAACTCCTCTTCCCTTTGCCTCTGGTAAAACATTAACTCCAATTTGCCACATAATTTTAGAATCTTCACTGGCTCCAGCCACACCTAAAATCTTGCCCTCATCATCTACTGCAGCAACTGCTAATACATCTGGATAATTGCTATTAAAGGCAAAGGCTTCATCAAATCTATCGTCATCTCTAAATTGATGTATTTCATCTTTTTCATACCATTTTAAATTAAAATCTATATTATCTATGAAAGACTCATCCTTTGGTAAGTAGTAATGATGTGTATTTTCTATTTCATAACCAAACTCATTTAACTTTTTATCTATTCTTCTTAGAACTGAGTATAAAAACATCCATTCTCCTGGAAATTTAGATAATTTTTCAATGCACCAATCTTTAATGCATTTATCTGAAGATATTACTACCTTTCCATTAAATATAAGCATCTTTAGAATTCCTTCTTCATCACTGTATTTTCTGCTTCCCTCTATTATTTTTTTATCTGTAATTAAATTATTTTGATTATTAAAGTCTTCAATACTACAATTATAATCTTTTGCTAACTGTTCTTTTATTCTAAGTAAAATTTCTTTCCTCATAAATCTCATTTCCTAACTAATTATTTTTCCTAATTATATCATCTAAGTTAATTGAACACTATAATTAAAGTATTTTGTATATTAACAAATATTTTTATTTTACTACTAATAGTTATTGAGAATAATTTTCAATTACATTTCTTGTAATAAATTTTTATTAATATTTTCAAAAATTATAGCTTTCTGCATATTTAAATAAATAGAGATATCTTTTATATAATAAATCTCTTAAACCAAGTAAAATCAACAGTTTACAAAGGAACTAACGTTTCGTGAGCCCCTTTGAATTCTTAGTTTTTAGGCATAAAAATAGTACAAGATTCTTAACTTCTTGTACTATTTTTCATAATCTTCTTAAAATTTCTTATATATTAGCTTCAAATACTTGTCCATATGCTCTTGTATCTTTATATATCTCATCTTTTAATGCATTGAATTTGTTTTTACGTATTTTACTAAATTGATAAACTACTAATGCAATATTAGATAGTAAAGATATTAAACTAACAACAAAGAAAGCTGTTGAGTTATGAGTAGTAGATACTGGTGCTATACGATCAGCAAATTGCGGTACAGTCATTATAAACATAGTCCATAACCCTAGTGTGTGCGCACGATGTTGTAGCCACGCTCCTCTTTTTATAAAGAAAGCTGGAATTGTGCATGAAAGTAATAATATTACTCCACAATAGAATGAATGGTCTGCTATACAGTTGTAAGTATATGCAAAATTCCATAAATCGTAAGCTATAATCCAAGGCCAAATCATGTCAGGCCAAATCATATCTTTTGTTTCACTTTTAGAAATAAATATGCCTGTCCAACCACAAATTGCTATAATATTAAGCAACCCTGCTATACCATTCATAATATTCCAAGGTCCTGACATTACCCAAAGGTTATTTATAGTTTCACCATTCCATGCCCCATATGAAAAACATTGAAAATCACGAATAGATGCTTCTAAAATATTAACTGCTAGTATAATTGCTGGTAAAGCTAATGCCCACTTCTTTTTAGAAAGTTTGGAACTATAGCGAAGTGCCATAAACCAAACACATCCTGCTAATGCTGAATAAGTTTTTACCCAGTTAAACCAATTTCCTGTACCATATTCATTCCCAGGTGCTGCAGTTGTTGGCCAAACAAATATTGTTAGAAGTATCGGTGTAACTACAAATAATGCTATACCCCCCCACTTTGTTGAACGACCAAATTCATTGAAAGCCATTAAAGCAAATAAAACAAAGAAAAAAATGGCCCAACCTCTAAATCCAATTGATTCATATAAAATGCCCATAATATATAATTCCCCCTAATAAATAAATTTTGTTATAATTCTATAGACATTAATAATTATTACCTTGATAAGTATATTCCTGTTGGTTAATTTATGTCAAATTACCATAAATTAGACTAGTCAGTTTAACTTTCATTTTTGCTAATTTACTTCAATTTTCTTCATATTTATACCATTATTGTAAACGATGACTTAAAAATAAAATTCAAAGCAACCTAACATTATTGCTGGTTTATAGCTTTAGAATTTCTATTTAATATGTTATCTTCTACGACTATTCCTTTCTGATTCTATAGAACACTTCTTACATACTTCACCATATGTAAACAAAGTGTTCCAATTAGAATCCTATATGTAATCATACACTTATACCTTAAAGTTCTTATACTTTCTTATAATCATTAGCTGCTGTTTAATATTGTCTTTATGTCTATTTATAATAAAATTTAATCAGGTAATTGATTCTTATATTGCTGATTGCTTATTTTTTCAATTTCCTCAACATAATCATTATCATCCTTATCCTCATCATAATCATATTCTGCTACATTCCTAATCTCATTAAATCTTCCTACTGCTTGGTAACTATCCTCTTCATCAAACCCGACCTCATCTTTATCATGTTGCCCAGCTCTATGCACAAATGGTGTACCAATTACACTTTCTTCAACTACTCTCTTATTAGAATTATAAGTTTTTACTGCACTAACAACATCTTGACATTCAATACAATTTACTGCATAAGGTAAAAACTCTAATCTCTCTTTATCAATATCTTTTCCACATGTTTTACACTTACCATAGCTTCCTTCATCTATAGTTCTTAATGCATCGTCTATTTTATCTAGTAATCCCCTTTCATTCGCTTCAAGAGCCCTACCTTTCTCAACTTCAAAGGTTTCACTAGCTATATCAGCTGGGTGATTGTCATAAAATGATAACTCACTTGAAACCTCTGCATTAAATCTAGTCATTCCATTATTATCTAATTGGTCAATAAGATCAGTAATTCTCTTTTTTTCTTGATTAAGTTTATTTTTATAATATGTTAATTCTTCTCTATTCATTTAAATCATCCTTTCAAAAGTAATGCCTAATTATATTGTCCCAAAAAGATGATTTTTTAGTACACTAATTATAATATTGGTTGAAAATAAAACATAAAACAATATAAATCTCTTAATAAAGCAAAACAGTAGACAGATTCCTTTTTCGGAATACTATCTACTGTATTATTTCTATAGATTAAATTAATACTCTATATATCAGAAAATCTTAAATCTATTTGATAATTATTTTTTAAAATTCACTTCTTTTTCTTTATTTATATTTATAAATGATTTACTTGGTATAGTTTTAGCAATTACTTTTCCTTTTCTTATAGAATATAAAACTTCTGCTCTTCTTCTAACATCATCATAACCACTTTCAGCATTTAATAAAATTAAATTCCCTGGCTTACCTATTTCTATTCCATATTTATCTTCAATATTTAAAGTCCTTGCACTATTGGTTGATATAAATTTTAATGATTCATTTATATCATCATAGCCCATCATTTGGCATGCATGTAATCCAAAATGAACTACTTCTAACATATTTCCTGTTCCTATTGGATACCATGGATCAAATATATCATCATGTCCAAAGCATACATTTATCCCTGCTTCATTAAACTCTTTAACTCTTGTAATTCCTCTTCTCTTTGGATATGTATCAAATCTTCCTTGTAGATGAGTGTTTACTAGAGGTCTTCATTTTTAAATTAAAGTTATACAAAATCCAATTTTTTAGTCTTAAAAAACAAATTTTTTTAATTTATCATTTATTTTACCTAATATTGATGGAACTACTTTTAAAATACTTGGTAAAAATAGAGAAACTAGAAATGCCACAGCACATAATACAAATACTTCATAATACATAGGTTGTCCAACATAAACTTGATATCCATGTATAGACGCAACTGCTATTGCTCCTATTATAATAATCTTAGTTGCAATCCAAGATATTAAATTTATTACCTTGCATAAAAATATTATTATAGACAATACAGCTATTACAGGTAATGCTATTATTTTTAATAGTATGTTAACTGCTTCACTTATCGTAGATGATTCACTTTTTTTCCTATTTGCGACTTTTTTAGTATTATCTCTTTTATACTTTTCTTTATTACCTTCTTTATTTCTATCTTTTGAAGGTTTCTTTTTATCACTTTTTTGTTTATTCATTAATGAATTATTAGAAGATGATTTTTTACTTCTCTTCTTAATTTCTGATTTATCATCATCTTGAAAATTATCATACTCATTCCAAGTATCTCTTTTAAAATTTTTTTGTGGATTCTCATTTAAGCTATTTTTATTAGAATCATTAACAAAAGTTTCTTTATACTGATTTTTTTCTCTTTCAAATTTTATTTCTTCATAAGCTTTATCAAATACTTTTATAAAAGCCTTTGCTCTTCTTTCATCTTTAATTTCTTCTTTTAATTTATTTACTTTGTTTTCATATGCTATTTTTATTTCTTCCATTGATGCATTTTCATCTACACCTAAAATCTTATATTGCTCCATACATCTTCTCCATACTATATATAAAACTATATTTACTATCTTTTGATTAACAATTATTATATCAATTTTTTTCAGTCAATTAAAAGGTAAATATATCCTATAGTATGATTAAAATAAATATTAGTTTCAAAAATTATAAAATTTTCTTTCATACCTTTAGGAAGTATAATCTACTCATTATATGTATCCATATAATCATTCTCGGAGACATAAAAACAAATAGGAACATGTCTTTCATAGCATTCTTCACACATTTCCTTTAAACATTCTGGACATTCTCTTATATCATCTTCATGAATACAGTTTCCACATAACTCACATTCTATCATACACTATCACCTCTAAACATATAATTTAAAATTATATCCCTATCTGATCTTCCTTTCAACTTTATTTTAATTACTACCACATTTATATAATCCTATATAAATACACGAAAGCTCTAAGCATTTTATACTTAGAGCTTTTGCATATTAAAAAGTACACATAAAGATTAAATTTATCTCTATGTATACTTTTCTTTTATGCTATCTATTTTTTATGATATACTCATAACTTTTCCTATCCAATATTCATACTCTCTTGTATTTCTATTATTGCCAGTCAACAACTACTGTGCCTGTTGAATTTGTAGGTACTGTATATACGTGATTATTACCACTTTCCCAAGTTACTAAGGTGCCATTTTTCTTAATGAATTTGTATTCAATACGTGTTCCTGCAGGTACGCTTACATCATAATACCATGTTGGATACTTATATACTACCTGATTATATAAGGCTCCGATAGCTTTGCTTGCATTCCATGAACCTAACTCAGGAACACTCCCAACAAGATAAAGATTTTCACCCAAATTTGTCGTAGCATTTTTCACAACAAATCTTACAGTCACTAAGTCACCACTTACCACATCATAATTTCCATAGATATTACTTTCTATACCTCCAGCTGTTCGAAGTGAAACAGCTACCTTTCCTGCAGGAACATTAGGTACTTTAACCTTTATCTCATTATCACTCCAAGATACAACCTCTGCAGCAACATTTCCAAAACGTACAGTTCCTTTTCCACTTCCAAAGCCCTCTCCTGTTATAACTACTTCTTGTCCTACTTTAGCCATTGGATGAGCTACGTTTCCTATATTAGGTGTACTGGTATTTGTATTATAACTCCATACTGCAGCAGAATTGCCTGCTAAATTAAAATTATTAACTGCACCTTTATTTACTACAATATCATTTCCATTAACTGTCTTACCTAATACATCACTATAATTTCCTGATGGTAATGAAGTGACTAAACCACTAATATTAACACTACTACTTCCCTTATTTAAAGCAACAACTACAACATCATCACCAAATTTTCTTTCATAAATATAAACATCATTATTTATCCATTTCTGTTTTGTATCACCATACCCAAGAGCAGAATTTGATTGCCTTAAAGGTGATAATGCTTTAATTATTTGATAAGCATTGGTATTAGTATTAAATCCACTCATCATACCTCTATTATATGGATCTCCATCACCATTCATATATTGCTCTGTTCCATAGTATATTGCTGGTACCCCTCTTGATGTAAGTGTTAGAACTAATGCTTGATCTACAGATGTATTATTATTTGAAGTTGAGAATCTGTCCATATCATGGTTATCAACAAATATTACTTGATCATTAATGTGTTCATAATCTGTTGCTGTGGAAGTAAACATTGAATCTAATGCATACATATTACTCTTTTTATCTCTAAAAACTTGTCTAACTGTTTGTGCATATCTAAAATCTAATAAACTCATTCCATTATTATTAGCAAAACTACTATTATTAGGATCTACTTCTCCAACACCTAAAAACCATTCTCCAAATGTAAACACAGGTCTATAAGAATAAATAGTATCCATAAAACTCTTTTGCCATTCAAAAGGCATATGTTTTACTGCATCCATTCTAATACCATCAATGCCCATATCTAACCATAATTTAATTGCAGCTTTAAAGTAGGAATCTACAGTTGAATTTAAATGGTTTAAGTCTGCTAAATCATATAGGTTTCTATATATTCCATCTTCTAAGGTTGAAAAATCTGTTCCACCATAATGATTAAATAAATT
Organism: Clostridium sp. LS3; assembly: GCF_055330225.1. Classification (NCBI taxonomy): domain Bacteria; kingdom Bacillati; phylum Bacillota; class Clostridia; order Eubacteriales; family Clostridiaceae; genus Clostridium; species Clostridium sp. LS3. The sequence continues at coordinate 1,229,002 of NZ_CM143921.1, read as the reverse complement.
TTTACTATCGTTAGTTAATCCACCAAGTAATGTGCCATTATCATATAACTTTCCATTTTCAGCATAGGTAGGAGTATCCTCTGATGCTGGGGAAGTATGATTAGGTGCAAAATCAATTATTACTTTTATTCCCTTGCTATGAGCAGTATCAACTAATCTTCTGAAATCATCAAAATTACCGAAGGCTGGATTAGTTTTCTTGAAATCTCTAGCCCAATATCCATGATAAGCTGTTCCTCCTGAATTTAATACTGAGTAGATATTTTCAACTGGTTGGGAAATCCATAGAGCAGTTATTCCCATATTAGTTAAGTATCCATCATTAACTTTGTCTATAATTCCTTGCCAATCCCCTCCAAAATATTTTTTATAATCACTCTTAGTTGAATCATATAACCCTCCTGAAGGGTTATTTGCTTTATTTCCATCATAAAACCTATCAGTTACTACCTGATAGATTACATCCTTTGAGTAATCAACCTTATTTATTCCATTTTGACTTGTGGCATAAGTTTCTGTATTGGATTGAGCAAATACTGTCTTATAGTTAACTGGACCTACATAACTTACTATAAGCAATACTAATGATAACATTGAAATTCCAAATCTTCTTAAAGTTTTCATTTATACATCCTCCTTAAATTTCATTTTTAAACATTAATTTAGGATATCTTTGTATTAAATAAATATTTCTACTTTATCATTTTTAAAATTTTAAATTCCATTGGAGCTAAAACTAAATTTTCCTCAATTTCTCTATCATTATTATTTAATAGCTCTTTAAAATTTTTATATAAATTTAATTCTACTTCTACCTCAATCTCATTATTATTAATTGCAACAATAACCTTATTGTTATCATTATTGACCCTTTCAAACACTATAACATTATTGTTACAATAAATCTCATTATATTCACCGTAAATAAGTTCACTATTTTCTTTTCTTATCTTTATTAACCTTTTGTATAAATCAAATAATTCTCTTTTTTGCTTTTCTTTATCCCATATCATACATTTTCTTGATAATGGTTCCTCTCCTCCATCTAAACCTATTTCATCTCCGTAGTATATATATGGAACTCCTATATAACAAAATTGAAAAGCTATGGCTAACTTCATTCTTTTAATATCATTTTTGCATTCTGTTAAAAATCTTTGTGTATCATGGCTTCCAAATAAATTCCATAATTGTCTAGTTATAGATTCTATATATATAACCCTGTTTTGAGCTAAAATTTCACTAAATTGCTGAACCGATATAGATCTTTTAGCGAAAAAATCTATCAAAGCTCCTTTAAAAGGATAATTCATAATGCTATCAAGTTGATCCCCCTTTAAAAATGATGTTGCTTCATGCATTATTTCTCCAACAATAATTGCATTATGATTTGCTTCTTTTACTGTTTTCTTAAATGCTCTCCAAAAATCATGATCAACTTCATCACAAACATCAAGCCTCCAACCATCAACTCCTACTTCATCAATCCAAAATTTAGCTACATTTAATAAATATTGCGTAACTTCTTTATTGGAAATATTAAACTTAGGCATTGTATAAACATTATTTGCAAAGGTATAATAATTAACCCTTTCCTTATCAATAGGATAGGAATCTACTAAATACCAATCCTTATATAAAGAGCTATCACCATTTTTAACAATATCTTCGAAGGCAAAAAAATCATCTCCTGAGTGATTAAAAACTGCATCTAATACTATTTTCATATTTCTTTTATGACACTGTTTAACTAATTCTTTAGCATCTTCAATATCTCCGAACTGTGGATCTATTACAAAATAATCACCTATATTATACTTATGATTTGATGAAGATTTAAATATTGGAGTTAAGTATATTAAATCTATTCCTAATTCCATTAAATAATCTAGCTTATTAATAATCCCCTTAAGATCTCCTCCGAACATAGAAGTCCTTGTTACATCTTCTCCCCATTCCAACACATTAGGTGGATTATTACTACTGTCTCCATTACAAAATCTATCAACAAAAATTTGATATACTACAGATTCCTGAAGCCATTTCACTTCATCATATAAATCCCCTTTAGCTATATATGGATACTGAAATGCTGTAGCTTCCTTTCTATCTATATCATTATTCCTTATACCTCTTTCATCTAGGTAAAATAAATTTCCATATAAATCAGTTAACTTGAAATAATATCTGTATCTATTTCTATCTACAGAAATGTCTACATGATAATAATCAAATAAATCTGTTTTATTCTTTATATACATTTCAACTACATTAAAGTCATTTTCCCAATCATATCTATCTTTATAATATAGTTCACATTTTTTTATATCATTTTTAGCTGTTCGTAAAACTATTGATAAGGTATCTAAATCTTTTCCATAAGCATATGGTACATCTGTTATATGGTATATTGCGTGTCTATTCACCTCTAGTTCCTCCTATAATTATTCCTTAACTGCTCCAGCAACTAATCCACTTGCAATAAACTTTTGTATAGACATAAATACAATTGCAAGAGGTATTGATACCATTACTGATGCTGCTGCATACTGCGGCCAATTTGTTACTTTATCACCCATTAACCCTTTTAACCCTACTACAACTAATCTCATTGACTTTTCTTTAATTAAGGCAGAAGAGAATACAAATTCTCCAAATAGACCAATAAATGAAAAGAAGAATATTACTACTGCCATAGGCTTACTTAATGGTAAAATTATATTTGTAAATACTTGCCATGTAGTTGCACCATCCACCTTCGCGGCTTCATCTAATTCCTTTGGTAGTCCATCCATAAAACCTTTCATTAGCCAAATATTATACGCACTCCCTGTACAAAGGATTAAGGATAAAAACCATAAATTATCCATACCATATTGAAATTTATATGCTACAGCTAGTATCGCTGGTACTGTCATACTTGCTGGAAACATTTGAATTATAAGTAATCCCATTAATCCTTTTTTCTTACCTCTAAATTTAAATCTTGAAAAAGCATATGCTGCTGGCAAAGTCATTAATATTTGGGCAGTAGAAACTAATAAGGCAACAAAGGTAGTGTTTACCATCCATTTTAAAAATCCATTATTATTTAATAAAACTGCTTTATAATTCTCAAATGTTATTGTCTGCGGGATTAATGATTTCTGCATAAAGCTTGTACCAGAAGATATGGATGCAGAAACTATTGCAAATACAGGAAACAATATTACTAGTATTGATATCCAAATAAATATTCTTTTTATCCATAATATGCTTCTTTCCCTAACAGATATTTTACGTTTATATTGTAAGTTATATACAGTAATACTTTCCTTATTTTTAACTTTGATATTAAGATTACTCTCTGCCATTAATCTTCCACCTCCTTAAACTGACCTGAAATATTCATATTAATTATTGATAATGCTGCAATTATTATAAAAATCAATATTGACATTGCAGCACCTAGCCCAAAATTCCCTTGACTAGTTGACATTTTATATGTTGCAGAGCCTAAGAGGTCTGTCCAACCTGCAAATGATGATCCCGCCTTTGTTGGTCCTCCCTCTGTCAATAAAAATGCTGAATTAAAGTTATTAAAATTAAAAGCAAAATTAGCAATTAATAAAGGATATGAGGTTTTTGCTAATGATGGTAAAGTTATCTTAAAGAACTTTTGTATACCACTAGCTCCATCTATATCTGCTGCCTCATAATAAGTAGTTGGAATAGCTGTTAATGACCCTATACAGACATTCATCATATACGGAAATCCAAGCCAAATATTTACTAATATCACTACTAATCTTGCTGAAAAAGGTGTTGTTAGCCACATTACTGGCTCATTAATAATGTGTAAGTTTTGAAGTATAATATTTATAGCTCCATACTGACTGTTAAACAAACTTTTATATGAAATTATAGTTATAGCCCCTGGTAATGCCCAAGGTATTATTAATAGACCTTTATATATAAATGATTCCTTCATATTTTTATCGTTAAGTACAAGTGCAAATATTAGACCAACTAAATAGCAACCTAGAGTTGATATTGTTGTAAAAATTAATGTCCATATTAAAAGAGGAAAGAATTCTGATTTTAATGGACCAACTAATACTTGTTTAAATTGATATAACCCTACTATGCTCCATCCATTTTCACTTCCATAAGGATAATTCTGATTTTTTATACTATAATCAGTAAATGCTAAAAAGATATTGTATAAAGTAGGTAGTACACTTAAAATGGCAATACTAATTAATGCTGGCGCTAGATACTTATATGCTTTAATATTATCTTTATATCTAATTTTTTCTTTCTTCATACATTTCCTCCTCCACCAAAGCAACTCTTTATTGATACTGATAATCTAATTAGTAATTAAGAGGAAGGCTTAAGTCCATTCCTCTTAAAAACAAATAAAATTTGGGAGCATAATTAATTATTTTGATACTCCTATAGCATCTTTAACTGCCCTTTGGATATCTTCCGCAACAGTCTTTGGATCTTCACCTAATAATATTCTTTGTATATTTTTAACTCCATCCCAAATAGCTTGAGTTTCGGAAACGTTTGGCATTGGAACTGCAGATTTTAATTGCGCTATAAAACCTTTAGTATAGTCATTATTAGCAACTTCACTCTTCTCTAATTCTGATTTAAGAACTGAAATTCTATTACCCACTTCATATAATTTATCACCACTATTTTCAATTAAATATTTCATTAACTTCCATGTATCATCCTTAGACTCGGATTTGCTACTTACAAATGCTGATTGAACACCCATAAATGATTTTGCTGGTACTCCATTAATTTTAGGGATTGCAGTAATACCAAAATTAACTCCTGCTTCTTTAAAACCACTTACATCCCATGGTCCACCAATATAAAATATTGCTTCACCAGACTTAAAAGAATTATTTGCTATATCACCTGTTATATCTGGAACCATAAACTTGTCCTTTTGAACTAAATCTTGTAAGTATTGATATGCTTTTATAGAACCTTCGGAATTAAATCCTAAATTATTAACATCTAAACTACCATTTCCACCACCAAACACATATCCACCATATGATTGAACAAATGCTGCTGTATAGTAGAAATCATTAATCGGAAATTGGAATCCTGATGGTCCATGGGCTTTAGCTTGCTCTACTAATTCATTCATAGTTTCTGGTAATTTACTAACAATATCCTTATTATAAAATAACGCGTATGTTTCCATTGAAATCGGAACACCATAAGCCTTTCCATCATATGAAACTGCATCCCATACATTACTACCTACATAATCATCTCTATTAACGAAATCACTTGGCACTTCTTCTAATAATCCAGCTGCCTGGAATGTACCTAAATTATTATGTGCAATTCCAAATAACATATCTGGTCCTTTAGCTGAATTTGCTGCTTGCAAGAATTCTTGATAGCCTGAATTATCTTTTAAAACCTTAACTTTCTTATTATTCTCTTTTGCCCATTGTTGAGCAATTTCATTTACAGCTTCAACTTCGTTGTCCATTAAATTTGACCATACAACTATTTCTTTATCATTATTTTTTTTACTATTATTACTACTTGCACATCCCCACAACGCTGAAACTCCCATTACCACTGTAAGCATTGATGCAATTAATTTGACTTTTTTATTCATAAATAATCCCTCCATAATTAAGCTAATAACTAGAAAACGATTGCAACCTTTATATTTTTATTATACTTATTATTAAAATTAACTTTTGTTTTAAATTGAATTTTTTTGTTTATTTTGTATGTATTTTCCTCTAATTGTTATATAATTTATTTAATATTACTTTTTTTGGGGGATAAGGCTATGTATGATTCTGATGAATTTCTATTTATTAATGAGATTACTTTTTTAATAGAAAATAAAGATCGTAATACTTTACTAAACTTAACTTTAGATAAACATGATAATGAAACAAAAGAAAATTTACTAATAGTAACCAAACAAAATGATCTTATAATGTGGAATGTAATATTTGCTAGAGAAGTAGTTAGAAATGGTAGTACAAAGACATACCTTCACACTTTGTATAATAAATATTACAACGCTATACAAAATGCTAAAAAGTTATATACTTTGCAACAACTAGAAATCGATATGATTAACTCATATTTTGATATATTAATTAATTATGTTGAATTAAAAAACAACCTAATCTTAAATAAAATAATAGGCTATCTTTATATTCATATAGAAAATAATACTACTTTAGAAGAAATAGCTACTGATCTAAACTTATCTGTTGGATATTTATCAAATACTTTTAAAAAAAATATGGGAATCTCAATAATGAAGTACTTTAAAGAGCTAAAAATTAATCGAGCTAAGGTGCTTCTTATTACAACAAATAAAAGTATTTTAGAAATATCTACTCTTCTTTGTTTTTGTGATCAAGGGAACTTCTGTAAATCTTTTAAAAGTATTGTTGGTTTAACTCCAAGTCAATTTAGAAATCAAAACATATAAGTTTAAATAAAGGGGCTGTATCAGATTGAACAAAAATGTTCAATCTGATACAGCCCCTTCTTCTGGAACTACTATATGATTTTCAAAGCCCCATCATTGTAACATTATCCATATATAGTTTTATTATATTTTAAATTAAATCATAATTTTTCATAGCATAATATAAACCATCATGGTCAATATCTTCTGTAATATATTCGCATAATTCTTTTATTTCCTCTGGAGCATGTCCCATATCAATGCTATGATTTGCAAACTTTAACATATCAAAATCATTATAGTCATCCCCAATGGCATATATATCCTCTTTATCTATATTAAAATAATCTAAGATTACTTTCATACCAGCACTTTTAGTAATTCCCATTTCACTAATTTCTCCACCTGAGAACACTTTTCCTAAGGATAACTTAACTACATTATATTACTTAGAGTTAACTCTAAGTCAAGAATTATTTTGCTTTTTTAAATAATTTCCTAAATATATTTTATTTGTTACAAGCATATGTATATTATCAGGGCATGCATTAGTCTCTATAATTTATAATCCATTTCTTTTACATATTTCACGTAATATCTTACCAGTTTCTAATTTATACTTTTCATATATAATCTGTTTTCTATATTTCGGTGCAAATACTATATGATATTGGCACCTCCATTCTATATGTGATAAGCTTTCTATGTCGTTACCTATATGACACCTGCTATGATTTTTTGTTTTACGGTTGTCAGTCGCTTTCATTCTATCATGGGAGTTCTTTTTTGCTCTGAGCTAAAGCAATTTTACCTACTTGAATAGCCAGTGGTTATCAAAGCAATATAAAAAACCTTCCAAGTAGCTTTGGAAGGTTTACTTATTAATTTAAAGTTCTTAAATATGCCATGTACTTATATACTTCATCACCTGATTTTTCAAATTCAAGTCTACATGCATTTACAAGTTTTATTGTATGATCATTATTCGAATTAATACTTGCCTTTATTATATCCTTAAATTCAGGTAAATCTTGTGGAATATCAACACTTAAATTTATAACTTCAGGACTACCTATTGTAATATAAGCAGCTAAAATAGCTAACCAATAATCCTGTAATATATATTCCTTATCCTTAACTAAAGGCAATAAGTTTTTAAGTGCCTCTTTAGATGTAACTGCATGTAATATTGTAAAATTTTTAGTCTCTACAAATAATTTATTTATAATTATATCTAATTGTGATAATACCTCTGAATCATTTCCTTTCAAAGTAAAAGCATTCTTCTTAAATCCATCCAATCTGTATATCTTTTCTATCCTATCAACAATTAAATTTCCACTACACTCTTCATCCTTAATTGATTCTACAAGTATTTTAAGAGACTCTAATGGATTTTCTGCTTTAGGCGGTAGAACATCAAATTGATGTGGTGCAAAGGTTGAAGCGAAATAACTTAATGATTTTATAACCTCTTCCTCATTTTCACTTCTTACAGCAAATGATAATCTAATCAATGGATGAAAAGCCCGAGCTGCAACTCCTTTAATTAATTTAGGTAAAAATTCTCCTATTATCTCTAAATAATTTGATTTATTTATTTTTTGAAAAAAATAATCATAATATGAACCTAGAGAATCTTCAATACCTAAATATTTCTCAAAATTTTCATCATCTATATTGTATAACTTCGTAAAATCTTCCTTAGATATTTTTATTCTCTCAATTGTTTTGTCTAAATATTCTTCTATTTCATTAAAAGGAACTCCTAACTCATATAGTGAATAGCTTACCATAGGTATATGGCTAGATAATCCTCCATTGTAATCACTGGCATACTCCTCATATTTATTAAAAAATTCTTTAAACATAACTCCTCCTATTGAAAAATATTATCAATTATATTTTACCACTCTGGTAATGCTTGTCAATAAGTTAGTATTTATCATTACTCTTTAATGCTAAAGGCTATCCAACGTCCATCAATGTTCTCTAATACAAATTCGTCTTTAAAGTCTCAATCTTATCCCATATTATTAAAATTATACTTCCAATTAAATAACATAGAATATCCTGTATATCAAATGTACTACCAAGAATAATTGAAAGTATTTTATTATCTTGTAACCCCATAACTTCTAGGATGTTAAAATATTGCATACCTTCAACAAATGCTGCAAAAACAAATAAATATATAGCTAAAAACCGTATTGGCTCTTTAATAAAAATTCTTATAAAAGTATACATTAATATAATTACTAGAATATCTCCAATATATGGCCTAATAATTCTATCATTTATAAAAAGTGCAATTCCAACCTCAATTAAAAATAAAGTAATGAAAGCTATTAAGTATTTAATATTAATTTTCATATATTCTCCTAGTGACTACTTATTAACCTTTTTCCACCTTAACACAATTAACTATCTATTCTTAATTATACCAAAAAGAGCTAGCAACAAGCTAACTCTTAAAATTTATAAACTTTACTATTCTTTTGTTGTCCATTTCTCACAATTCCACACATCCGTTACCACATCTTTGTAGAACTCTGGTTCGTGACATACTAAAAGAATACTACCTTTATATTCTTTTAACGCTCTTTTTAGCTCATCTTTGGCATCAGCATCTAGGTGATTTGTTGGCTCATCTAGAATCAAAATGTTAGTTGGCTTATTTAAAAGCTTACAAAGCCTTACTTTCGCTTGTTCTCCACCACTTAAGATATCCATAGTACTTTCAATATGCTCCCTAGTCAATCCACACCTAGCAAGCTTTGTTCTTATCTGAGTTTGGCTATCTTTTGGAAACTCATCCCATAATTCTTTTATCACAAGTTTCTTTGTAACCTCTTCCTTCACTTCCTGCTGGTAATAACCGATATTCTGAAGGACTCCTAGAGTTACCTCTCCGTCTATTGGGTTCAATAGACCTATCAAACTCTTTAAAAGCGTAGTTTTACCTATTCCATTAGCACCTATAAGAGCAATCTTATCCTCCCTCATCATCTTTAAATTTAATAGAGAGGTCAATGGTCTTTCATAGCCAATGACTAAATCCTTTGTTTCAAAGATTAAGCTTCCAGAAGGGCTAGCTTCTTGAAAAATGAAATGTGGTTTAGGCTTATTTTTTACTATTTCTATTCTCTGGATTTTGTTAAGCTTCTTCTCTCTGGACTTTGCCATAGCAGCTGTAGATGCCCTAACCTTATTCTTTCTTATATAATCCTCAAGAATTTCAATCTCCTTCTGTTGTTTATTATAGTCTATTAATATCTGTGTTTTTCTCTCCTCGTACAATTTTAGGAACTTCTCATAGTTGCCTACATATCTAGTTAATTTTTTATTTTCTAAATGATAAACTACATTGATAACACCATTTAAAAATGTATTGTCATGGGAGATTACTATAAAAGCATTTTCATAGTTTGATAAATATCCATTGAGCCATTCTATATTCTCCTCGTCCAAGTGATTTGTTGGCTCATCCAAAAGCAAAATATCAGGTTTTTCTAGGAGCAATTCCCCAAGTAATATCTTGCTCCTCTGTCCACCACTTAATTGCGAGGTTCCTCTATCCAGTAAATCTTTAAACCCAAGACCTGTGGCTATTCCTTCTATTTTAGATTCTATAGAATAGAATTCACCTTTCTCTAAGGTTTCCTGTAATACTCCTATTTTATTAAGGGCCTTCTCCATTTCTTCCCCAGCCATGGTACTCATATTTTCATATATCTTATTTAAATTTTTCTCTATATTAAAAAGCTCTGTAAAAGCTGTTCGCAAATACATCCTCACTGTATCCTCATCTCTAAGTTTCACATTTTGATCCATATAGCCAACTGAAACCTTTCTGTTCCACTCTATAGTTCCTTGATCTGGCAATATTTCATTGCTAATCAGCTTTAGGAAGGTAGTCTTTCCCTCTCCATTAGCACCAACTAGACCAATATGCTCTCCATTTAATAAATTAAAAGACACATCATTAAAAATCTGTCTATCCCCAAACCCCTGTGACATGTTAGTCACTTTCAAAATACTCATTTGTTAATTCCCCTCTTTTATTTCATTTCTAACCATTGCTATTTTTCATTGCTTCAAGAGAAAAGCATTCGTAACAATCATCTATTTTAGCTTAGCATGTTCTAAATCAAAACTACAAGTTCATAAACATTTCTGTAAAGATCTCTATCAAAAAAGCAGGTGATACAACCTATAACCTAAGTCATATTACCTGCTTATAATTACGGGGAATATACTTCCCTATTTTTATACAATCTCACTATTCTTCTTATACTAGCCTCGCTTAAATAAAAGGCATTAGATAATTCCTTTACAGAAGTTCCCTCTTTATATTTGCATATAATCTTTCTATTTCTAATATCCAACTCCTTCAAGGCTCCACTGTTCTCTCCCCAAGTCTTTTTATTTTCATCTTTTCTTGGGATATATAGATATTCTCCATCTATATATTCCTGAACTATTTTCAATATTTTCTCTGGAAGAATATCTTGCGCTTTTTCATATCTCATAAATCATTGCTCCTTTATCTACACTTATTTTGTAAATAAGGCACAACGATTAATAAAACATATATATCAAATTAATCTTTTAAATCAGCTCTGAACAACTTGTTTCATGTCTTACAATCGTTGTGCAGAGCTAACTACAGCGCAGTTATTTTCAATCACTTTCAATCACCTCATTATAAATTACAATAGCCTATAAGTAAGATTATACCTCAATTCAATTAACTTATAAAGTTAAATTCATCATAGAACTACCTTCAATTTATATATTATTTTATTTTTATGTCTATAATCACAATGTTATTGTTCATAAAATAAAGGTTAAGAATACTTTTATGCTTCTCAACCTTATAATTAGCTGTTTTAACTCTAAATCTTTGTTAATATTATTTTATTTAGTTTTTCAGCAGATCAATTCTACCTATATTATCATTATAAAACAAAATATGTATTAATTTTACGATCTCTTATTGACCTTTAATATCTTCAACCTTTATAAATTAGATATATTTTCTAAAATATAATATTACATTAAGATATTCTACCTTTATACTCACCATTAATTTTAAATATATTTACACCATACATATTTGAATATGCTTTCTCACTACCTTCTGGCATTAGCTTTAATTGGATGCTTAAGTCACAATTAGCATTTTCAATTAATGTCATATCTTTTTCTATTTTTAAAGGCTCTACATTAATATTCTTTCCATCAGCAACATCAAGATCTAACCTAGTCATCTTCAACATTTTATCTAATTTTGATTTATCTTCAGCTGTAATAGGTATTAACTCACTATAATCATCATTATCACTAACTATTCTATCATCAATATTTTTTCCAGCAAAAAAATCTTTTAATAATTGAACTGCAAAATCCACCTCTGAATAATCACCTTTTTTATAGTTAATTCCTTCTTCAACATCAACTATTACTGTATAATCTTCTAAATCAGCTACATTGCCTTTTGCATTAGATGAACTATCCTGTGTTTTACTATCTCCTACAGCTTTATCATTATCTGATTTACTATCCTTAGAACCATCCTTCTCTGAAGAATTATCTTTTTTATCCTCTACTTTAGGTTTATTATCACCCTTTTGATCTTTCTCTGTTTTACCACATGCTATTAGACTTGTTGATAAAATACAAATAGACATAATTAGCAATAAAAATTTCTTTTTCATCATGTATCCTCCTTTTTCCTGTCTAGTTAATTATATCATTATTATATAAATTTTGTATATATTGATTTTTTCATTTATATATTTAAATTAATATTAAAGATTGTTACATAATAACAAAAAAGCTCCAAGCCTTAATATTATAAAGGCTTGAAGCTACTTCTTATTAATTATCTAATAGTTGTCATTATACTATTTTAGTTGTCCATTCCTCAAAACCATTTCCACAATAATATGTCTTTATGTTTTTAGGAGTTCTACTGGAAGCTACGATTACCACTTATTTCAACTAGATATATAATATTTTTATTATAGCTAAAGGATGATTTATTTTATGAAGCAAATAAAAAGATTTATTATTATAGCTTTGTTATTATCTATATCACTAACACTATACCGCTTTACTCCTACTAGAATTACTCCAAAAGAAGAGCTATCCGAAGATGATATAAAAATAAAAGTTCACCTACAGGTAACAACAGACCCTCTTTATTAACTGAAAGAAGATAAAAATAAATATGTACTATTTTAAAAACTAATATTATGAGGTGAATGTTGAAAATGATTTATTAACCTTATTTAAGCAAAATTTATATAACTAAGCATAAAATCAAAGCATATTTTAGAATATATTTATTTAAGTTGCTTTTTTATATAATATAATTTGGTTTTGAATAGAATTTTATTTATTATAAATCATTAGCTATGGTTTTAAATCTTAATTTAACTTATTCTTATTTCTTAGCATTTGATATCATCTGACATGCTAAGCCATCTCTTGTCATCATATTCCACAATATGATGTTATCTCGCTTTGACATCAATCTTTATTAAGCATATACTAATAATACAAGTTGGCCAAGCCAATATGTAAACTTAATATCGCGGGATGGAGCAGTTGGTAGCTCGTTGGGCTCATAACCCAAAGGTCGTAGGTTCAAGTCCTGCTCCCGCAACCAAAACCTTACTCTTACTGTAAGGTTTTTTATTATTTAAAAGCTTCTGAATCATTTGTTAATCCTCTCTCAAAATTTTATTTAAATCATGTTAATTAATTGAAAGATAACAGAGCTAATTTACTCATCATATGTTATACTTTCATTTAGATCATTATGAAAGAAGGTACATATTTAATGAATTATAAAACTTTTGAAAATAAATTTGATGTTAAAGAACACATTGCTTATGCCACTGTTTTAAAGAAAGATGGAAGTGAGTTAGTTTTCCAAATAGATGCTGACGATATTGAAAGAATAAAATCTATGGGAACTTGGTTTGCTGAATGGAATAAAGATTTTAATGCTTATACAATTCAAAATATAAGCAAATCAAAAGGAACTAAGCATTTAAAACAAAGTCTTCAAACAGTTATTTTAAATGCTAATCCAAAAGCTCCTGTTAAACATATTAATGGTAATATGCTAGATAACAGAAAATCTAATTTAGAAATAGTCCCAAGTGCTCAAAAAAATCAATATGAAAAAGTTGATGATAACACCATTGCTATCATTCTAACTAATAAATACGGCACTCCACATGCTAGGGCATTAATTTCTTCTGAAGATTTAAATACTGTTATAACTGACGAGTTTAGCTGGGTTCAATATAAGAAGAATGGAGTTATCATGGTTATCGCCAATACTCCACAGGGTAGAATTCATTTAGATAAACTTATAATGAAGCCTACTGAATCTGAAATTGTACATCACATAAACTTAAACCCTCTGGATTGTAGACGTAGCAACTTAGAAAACAAAGTAATCGAATAAATATCCTAAAGAAAGCCTAGTGATGTAACACTAAGCTTTTCTTATTTATCATATATCAAATTTTTATAAACATCTTATTTTTTATTATTTAATAGTTCGATTATCTTATCTATCCATTCATGTTCCCTAATTTGCTCACCTACAAGTAACACCAGTAACTAAGTCTATTAATCTCATTTGCTTGAGATAAGGTTCACTCTTTATAATCCTAAATCCAATAGTAGTAAAACAAGCTATTATACTATTTTAGTTGTCCAATCCTCACAGTTCCATATCTCTGTCACAACATCTCTATAGAATTCTGGTTCGTGGGATACTAGTAAAATTGATCCTTTGTATTCTTTTAATGCTCTCTTTAATTCGTCTTTTGCATCTACATCTAAGTGATTTGTTGGCTCGTCTAGGATTAATATATTTGTTTCTGTATTTAAAATCTTGCATAGTCTTACCTTTGCAGCCTCTCCACCTGATAAAACCATTATTTTTGATTCTAATTGTTTTGTTGTTAAACCACATTTAGCTAAGGCTGCTCTTATCTCGTATTGTGTTTTACTTGGGAACTCTTGCCACACTTCTTCTATACAAGTATTTGTATTTCCTGATCTATCTTCTTGCTCAAAATAACCTATATGTTGATAGTCTCCTCTATGAACTTTTCCTGATAGTGGTTGTTGTATTCCTAGTAAGCTTTTAAGTAATGTTGATTTACCAAGTCCATTTGCGCCAACTAAAGCTATTTTTTGTCCTCTTTCCATTAATAAGTTTAATGGCTTAGTTAGTGGCGAATCATATCCTATAACTAAATCTTCAGTTTCAAATATTGTTTTTCCAGCTGTTCTTGCTATTTTAAAGTTAAACTCTGGCTTTGGTTTTTCCTTTGAAAGTTCTATTACTTCCATCTTATCAAGCTTCTTTTGTCTTGATTTAGCCATATTAGCAGTAGCAACATTTGCTTTATTTCTTGCAACGAAGTCTTCTAATCTAGCTATTTCCTTTTGTTGCTTTTCATAAGCTTGCTCTAATCTCTTTTTGTTTTCTTCATATAATCTCTTAAATTCGTAGTAATCTCCAACATACCTTGTTAACTTTCTTTCTTCAACATGATAAATTAAGTTAACTACTGAGTTTAAAAATGGTATATCGTGAGAAATTAATATAAAGGCATTTTCATAATTATTTAAATATCTCTTAAGCCACTCTATATGTTCTTCATCTAAATAGTTAGTAGGCTCATCTAAAAGTAGTATGTCTGGATTTTGAAGTAATAACTTTCCAAGTAGTATCTTCGTTCTTTGTCCACCTGATAAATCATCAACATCTTTATCTAAACCTAAATCTAAAAGTCCAAGACCTTTAGCCACTTCTTCTACCTTTGCATCTATTACATAAAAACCATTATGATCTAATAAATCTTGAATAACTGCTGTTCTTTCAAGCATTTTTTCCAGTTCTTCTGGAGTACAATCTCCCATTTTTTCATAAAGAGAGTTCATTTCTGTTTCTAAATCAAATAAATACTTAAAAGCATCTCTTAAAGCATCTCTTATACTTTGCCCTTTTACTAAAGCTGCATGTTGATCCATATAGCCAACTCTAACATTATTAGACCAAATAACCTTCCCTTCATCTGGCATAAGCTTATCTGTTACTATATTCATAAATGTTGACTTACCTTCACCATTTGCTCCAATAAGACCAACGTGTTCCCCCTTTAATAATCTAAAGGATACATCTTCAAAAATAGCTCTATCTCCAAAGCCATGACTCATATCTTTAACTGTTAAAACACTCATTTTTTATCCTCCTGCTTGTTGTTTTAATTCTAAATTTACCTATTTCAAATTTAATTCTATTATCTTTAAATAAATATATAATCTTTATTTAAACTTACATACAAAAATAAGATGTGACACCAATCACACCTTATTTATTATAAACTATAATTCTACAAAATAAATAGATTTTTTTTAACAATTTTAGTATTCATATTCTTTTATGTCTTCACAGATAGATATTTTAAGAGGATTATTTTCAACAAGCTTTTTATAAGAACATAAAAAGTCATTTAATTCTAAGTCAGTTAAATCAATTTTACCTGAGCTTTTTAAAATTACATTAATATCTTCTGTTAAGATACTTACATCATTTTTTTCATTTTTAATAAAATAACTATTTACAGTACTAACTTTTAGTCTATCCTTATACTTTTCTTGAAAGCTCATAGTCTTTCTTGTTTTTTCAAAATTGCCTGCTCCTGGAATAATATTATTAAGACCTAATGACTTTACCTGCTCTTCAATAGATGAAGCATCAAATCCGTATCTTTCCATAAGCTTTGTTTGCATTTTCAAGAACTTATCTTGAGATATGTTATTTTCCTCCATATAAGCCATAATCTTTTTTGTAAAATCGGCCATATTTAACTTTCCAGAAGACATATCATAATAAAGAGAATACATATATGATTCAAATTTATCTATATCTTTATCATTTACTCTATTTTTTAATTCATTAAAATCTATAACTCTGTCCATAAAATAATCAACTCCTATACCTTTAGTAGATGTTATTAATATTATACTCCCATTATAAGTTTTATTCTATTAGGTTAATACAATATTAATATTTTTTTAAGAACAATTAAATATAGTATATCCTTTTACTATTGTATTATAGATTCCATATAAATGTTATATATCTTATAATTAATTTGCAGCTTTAACAGCATTCCAAACTTCTTCGTATAATCTTAATTGGTCTTGTGGTAAATACCTATAAACTTCACATCTATCCATAACTTCATTTGGCATATAAGCACCTTTATTATTTTTAACTTCTTCTGGTTGCTCCTCCATAGCTAGCTTATTTGGAGTTGTGTACCCTATTTCCTCTGCTATTTTATAAGCATTATCTTTTTTACTTACAAAGTTTATAAATTCTTCAGCTGTTGCTTTATCACTTGCATTAGTTGGAATTGCCCATGAATCTAACCAGTAATTAGCTCCTTCTTTTGGAATTACATACTCTAAATTTTCATTTTCATCAGCTAGAGTTAATCCTTCTCCAGACCATATCATAGCAATGGCTGCTTCCCCTGAAGTCATTAAATCTTTAACTTCGTCAGCTCCATATTTTAATACTAACGGCTTTTGTTTTATTAATAAATTTTTAGCTTCTTCAAGTTCTTTTTCATTAGTTGTATTTAATGAGTATCCTAACTTTTTAAGTGCCATTCCTATAGCATCTCTTTGAGCATCTAATACAAATATTTGCTTCTTATATTTTTCATTCCACATTATATCCCAGCTATCAACTGTTTCATTAACTAAATCTTTATTATATATTATTCCTATTGTTCCATTCATATATGGTACAGTATATTCATTATTAGGATCATAAGCTTGTCCCATATCATTTTCATTCATTTCCTTTAAATTTGGAATTTTTTCTTTATCTATTTTTTGAAGAAATCCTTCTTGGATCATTCTATCTGCCATATAATCTGCAACTAAAATTGCATCCCACTTTGTTTTTCCTGAAGATACTTCTATATACATAGTCTCCATATCATCAAAAGTTTTATAATTTACTTTTACATTGTACTTATCTTCAAACTCTTCAATTACTCCTTCTGCTATATTTTCTCCATAGTTTAAGACATTTATAGTTTTTTTATTACTTTTTTGACATCCTGCAAATAAAGTAACAGTTAAAATCATACTGCATATTAAAGCAGATATTTTTATAGATTTTTTCATTAATTTATCTTCCTTTCTATCTTTATATAATAATCATTATTTAGCAATAATAATTATATAATTAATTTTACTAATTGCAAGTAAAAAATCTCCAAGTCACTATTTATATATTATTAAAAATAATATTATTATATATCTTTTTTATACTCTAATAATAAAAAAATATTAACCACTTAATAAATGGTTAATATTTAAATAGTACTATACTTCTATTAATTTTGCTGTAACACCGTCAATTGCATTTAATTCTTCCATAAGCTTATTGATTTCTTCTTTTTCATCATGAATTAAATTTAATATTACAAGACCTGAGTTAGCACAAGATGTCTTGCTTGCTTCGTGTAAACCTAACCTAGTTTGGATTATACATCCGTATCTTGTTAAAACCTCTTGAACTGTTGGTGCAATTGATACTCTAGGTTCTATTTTTATTGCCATAATAGTAAACATAATCCTACCTCCGTAAACTTTATCACTTTCTATATTATCCTACTTAACCTCTATTTATTCAATAATTATGAAATTAGTAATTTATGAATTTATATTTAATTATATATTGAAATAAGAACATTTGTTCTGTATAATTATTTTAAATACTTTATAAAAAAGCTCACCTATGTAAGTTTTGCTTATTCCGTCGCTTTGCTCCAAGTCATCGCAAAATTACATAGGTGAACTTCAAAACTGAAGGATGGAAATTATAAAAAGTTATTCGGAGGGTAAGCTTTTTATAATTTCCTCTAAAAAATAAAGAAAGGTGATCTCTTTGAATATAGACGAAAAGCTTAATATTCTTTCAGCTGCTGCTAAATATGATGTGTCCTGTTCTTCTTCTGGATCTAAAAGAAAAAATTCTAATAATGGGTTAGGAAATGCTTCAAATAGCGGTATTTGTCATAGCTTTACTGCTGATGGACGATGTATATCTCTTCTTAAAATACTTTTAACCAACTATTGCATATATAACTGTAAATATTGTGTTAATGCTTATAGCAAAGATGTTCCTAGAGCAATGTTTACTCCTGATGAAGTAGTCTCATTAACTATTAACTTCTATAAACGTAATTTTATTGAAGGATTATTTTTAAGTTCTGCTATCTTTAAAAATCCTAACTATACTATGGAGCTACTTTTAATGGTAGTAAAAAAACTTAGAACTGAAGAAAGATTTAATGGTTATATTCATTTAAAGGCTATACCTGGAGCTGATGAATCATTAATAAAGGAAGCTGGAAAATATGCTGATAGAATGAGTGTTAACATAGAATTGCCATCAGCATCTAGCTTAAAACTTCTCGCTCCACAAAAAAGCAAAGAAAATATCTTAGCTCCAATGGGTATTATAAAAAATTCTATAATAGAAAATAAAGATTTAAAGAAGAACATAAAGTCAACAAAATTATTTGTACCTGGTGGCCAGAGCACACAACTTATTGTTGGTGCAACTCCTGAAAGTGATTATAAAATATTAAATTTATCAGAAAATTTGTATAATAGATACAATTTAAAAAGAGTCTATTATTCTGCTTATGTTCCTGTAGTAAGAAATGAAAAAGCCCTTCCTGATATTACTCATCCACCATTAGTTAGGGAACATAGATTATATCAAGCAGATTGGCTATTAAGGTTTTATGGATTTAAAGCAAAGGAGCTTTTGAAAAATGAAAATGATAACTTTGATTTGAATTTTGACCCTAAAACTTCTTGGGCATTAAATAATATAGAAAGCTTTCCAGTAGAAATAAATAAAGCATCCTATGATACCCTTCTTAGAATTCCAGGGATAGGTGTACGTTCAGCTAGAAGAATATTAATTACAAGAAAAGTTCATTCTTTAACCTTTGAAGATTTAAAAAAACTTGGAATAGTTTTAAAAAGAGCTAAATATTTTATAACTTGCAAAGGTAAGTATTATGGAGATGTGTCCTTTGATGAAGAAAAAATTAGAACTAGATTGCTTTATATGGATAAACCTAAAGTAGAAAATGAAACTTCTGAGCAACTTTCTTTTTTTGATAATATATATCCTTCTTCATCTAATAGAATTTTATTACCTGAACCAAAAAAGATAATTATGCCAAAAGATACTATAACCTCTCTAACTGGAGAATTTTAAAGGTGGTGTTTTCTTGCTTAAATTAGTATATGAAGATTCTTTTGAAGGTTTTCTAACTGCAATTTATGATAGCTTTTACTCAAAAAAGCAAATAACAGCACTTTGTACTCAAAACCAATTAGATATTGATCTTCTATCTGAAATTAAATATGTTGATGTTGATTTTGAGAAGTTCAGTAAGGTTAAAAATTCAATAGTCACAAAAATTGACCCTTTAGCTTTAAATAAAATTTACAAACTATATTTATCTAACTATAAAGATAAAGGAATCCTTTGTTATAGATATTTAAAAATTGCTTTTAAACTAGGTAGCAATATTCATAAATATCTACACTTAGATGAAGTAAGAGATTTAGATTTAATAGATAGACGTATTTCCATAGAGGCACATAGATTTGAAGGTTTTGTAAGATTTAAATCTATAAATAATAATTTTCTCTATTCTTCTATAGAACCTGATAACAATATATTAGAAATTATTTCACCTCACTTTCAAAGAAGGTTTAGTGATGAATATTGGATAATACATGATATAAAAAGAGAGATCGCTTCAATTTATAATAAAATTTCCTGGGAAATCAAAGAAATGGATAATGAAATTTATAATACATTAAAAAATTATAATGATGGTTTTCAAGACCTATGGAAAGGATATTTTAAATCCACAACAATAAAAGAAAGAATAAATCCTAAGCTTCAAAAAAGACAAATGCCAAAAAGGTATTGGGCTAACTTGTCTGAAATAGATTCTAATAAATAAGATGATAAGTATAAACTTACCATCTTATTTATTATTTAAACTAAATTTAATTTAAACCTATATAGTTGCAATAGCTTCTATTTCTATTACGCAGTCTTTAGGTAGTCTTGCTACTTCAACACAACTTCTTGCTGGTGGATTTTCTTTAAAATACTCTCCATAAACTTCATTTACTTGTCCAAAATCATTCATATCTTTTATGAAAACTACTACTTTTATTGCTTTATCTAAGCTACTTCCTGCTGCCTCTAAAACTCCCTTTACATTTTCTAAAGATTGTCTTGTAGCTGCTTTTATTTCTGTTACTAATTCTCCTGTAGCTGGATTAACTGGAATTTGCCCTGAAGTAAATACCATATCCCCTATCTTAATTCCTTGTGAGTATGGTCCTATTGCTGAAGGTGCATTATTTGTTGAAATAATCTCTTTTTGCATTTTACTACACGTCCTTTCATATTATTTGTATATAAAAATTTAAAAAACTAATACTAATTGTGAGCTCATCAAACTCATAAAGGATATTTAAAACTAATTTCGGCATCTCCATGAAGTTTTAAATATCCTCTTAATTTAAATATACCTTTTTTTTCCTTAAATTTCAATACAAAATCTCATTAATAGATTTATTTAAATATTTATAAGTTTATTAATTTATTGAATAGTGGTATAATTAGTACACTATAGAGGCCACAAAGGAGGTAATAATATATGAAGAAGAATATTAATATTGACTGGAATAATCTTGGTTTTAATTATATTAAAACTGATTATAGATATGTATCTGTTTGGAAAGATGGTCAATGGGATGATGGTAAATTAACAGAGGATAATATGCTAAAGATAAGTGAGGCTTCTACCGCTTTACATTATGGTCAACAATGCTTTGAAGGCTTAAAGGCTTATAGAAGAAAAGATGGGAAAATTCAATTATTTAGAATAGATAGAAATGCCCATAGGATGAATGAAAGTAACGCTAAGCTACTTATGCCTGAAATACCTGTTGAAAAATTTATAGATGCTTGTATGCAAGTGGTTAAAGCAAATGAACATTACGTTCCTCCATATGGAACTGGAGCTACGCTTTATTTAAGACCATTTATGATTGGTGTTGGAGATAACATAGGAGTTAAACCTGCCCCTGAATATATTTTTTCTGTATTTGCGGTTCCTGTTGGACCTTATTTTAAGGAAGGACTAACCCCTTGTAACTTTATGATAGCTGATTATGATAGAGCAGCTCCTTATGGAACTGGTGGGCAAAAGGTTGGTGGAAATTATGCTGCCTCATTACAAGCTCATAAAATTGCTGTTGATAGAGGATTTGCTGATTGTATCTATTTAGATCCTGCTACACATAAAAAAATTGAGGAAGTTGGAGCTGCTAATTTCTTTGGAATAACAAAAAATAATGAATTTGTTACACCAAAATCTCCATCAATTCTTCCTAGTATAACTAAATATTCTCTTATGGAAATAGCTAAGGAATACTTGAATATGCCTGTATACGAAAGAGATGTTTATGTAGATGATCTAGATCAATTTAAAGAAGCTGGCGCTTGTGGTACGGCTGCCGTTATAACTCCAATTGGAGGAATAGAATATAAAGATAAACTTCACGTATTTCATAGTGAAACTGAAGTTGGTCCTGTTACAAAAGAACTTTATAGAATTCTTTGTGGAATTCAATTTGGTGATGTTGAAGCTCCTAATGGATGGATTTTTGAAGTTTAGTTTGTAAAAAATGGCTAGGTATTTAGTTTTATACCTAGCCATTTTTATATGTATTTTTAATTTATAGTTATTATGTATTTTAATTTATTATGTCATAAATATTAAATTAAATATTTACTTTTTATCACTATTTCCACTTGTAATATAATAGTATGGTAATGCTAAAAATAGCACTCCACCAATAAAGTTTCCTAATGATACTAGAATTATATTATATGCATATCCACCTAAAGTTATTGTTGATTGATCTATTAAATATCCCATAGCTAAAAATCCCATATTAGCTACACTATGCTCAAATCCTGCTGTTATAAATGTAAATAAGCACCAAAATATCATTAATATTTTAGCTGTTTCTTCTTTTAATTTATAGCACATCCAAACAGCTAGACAAACTAGTATATTACATAATATACCTCTTAATAAAAGCTGACCTGCTGGAGTACTTACTTTAGCATATGCATTATTTACTATAAACTCTCCAATATACTCACTTTTTCCTGATGTTAAGCCTGCTTGTACAAATAGTATTGCTCCTAGAACACCGCCAAGTATATTTCCAATCCAACTTGCAAACCATATTTTAACGGCATCTACCCATGTTACTGTTTTCTCTAAAGCTCCCATTGTCATTATCATGGCGTTACTTGTAAATAAGTCTCCTCCAGCCATTAATACTAAACTAAGAGCTACTCCAAAAGATGCTCCCATTAAAATTTTATATGTTTCTATACCGTTATGATGCATTATTCCGCCTATGGTATAAATAAGCATAATACCTAAGCTTACAAATAAACTTCCAAGCATTGAACTCACTAAGTATCTTCCTTTACTTCTTCTTAGTAATGTGCTTTTAACTTCCGCTGAATGGGCTAAGTTATGAATTTCTTTACTGTACATGATACACCCCACATTATTGTTATTTTTTTAACAAGTAATAACACAATAACTTGAATTTTTACTTACAGTAAAATATTTTACAACGAAAAACAAAGTTTTGCAACGAAAACTTTGTTTTTGTTTTTTATTTTATTTAAGATCTTTTTTTATTTTATTTATGTAATAACCTCTTATTTCCTTATATTCTAAAAGAGGCTTTTTACTCACTTTAACATTGATACCATTTTCTTCTATGGATGCTTTCCATGAATTACTTTCTCCAAAAATATCTTTTTTGATATGATTACCTGGAAGCATAAGTAATGGAGCTAATATTACTTTTTTTATATTATCTTTCAATAATTCATTTATAATATCTTCTTTTTTTACTTCACCCTCTAATGTTCCTATATAAATATTTTTATAATCATTTTCTATAAATACTTTTCTTAGAGTCTCATATGCTTCTGTATTGATAGTTTTAGAACCATGTCCAACAAGAACTATATTTTCATTTTTTAATAAATCCTTTTCCATAGTCTTAACTATTAAATTGCACGATTCCTTAAAATCATCTTCTTTATTACTTATAAGAACATTTCCTAAGATAATTTTTGAAAATGAATAATCGTATTCCTTTATTGTTTTTTCTATATTTAAATATTCACTTCCCTCAATTACATGAAGTGGCTGTATATATACTTCCTTATATCTGTCATTACTTAAATTGAATAGTACTTCTTCTAATCTAGGAATTACTTTTCCATATTTATTAAGTAATAAATTAGATAATACGCTTGAAGTAAAAGCCTTACATACGTGATATTTATCCTTTAGCTCTTTTCTTATTTCATCTTCAAATGATTCTAATTCCTTTACTCCTTCTAAATTAGCTGTTCCAAAAGAAACAAGAATTATTGCTTTTGACATATGCACCTCTCTATTCTATATTAAAATTTCTAAATACATTTAAAAACTTATTTATATGCTCCTCTGTATGAACTGTACTTAAAAATAAAGCTTCATACTGTGATGGTGGTATATTTATTCCATTTAATATCATATGTTTAAAATACTTTATAAAAATTTCAGAATTACATGTTTTAACATCTTCATAAGTTTTCACATCTTTTAAATCTGTGAAAAATATAGTAAACATTCCCCCATATCTATTTATAGTTAACGGAATACCTTTTTCATTTGATATTTCTTTTAAGCCCTCTTCTAACATCTTACCTAGATTATCTATTTTTTCATAATACTCATCTTTATTCTTTTTCAACTTATTTAAAGTTGCAAGCCCAGCTGCCATAACAATAGGATTTCCAGACATAGTTCCAGCTTGATATACTTCTCCAACTGGGGCTAAGCATTCCATTATTTCTTTTTTCCCACCATATGCTCCAGAAGGAAGTCCCCCTCCTATTATCTTTGCATATGTTACTAAATCAGGCTTTGCACTAAATAATTTTTGTGCTCCGTCAAAAGATACTCTAAAGCCACTCATAACTTCATCAAATATTAATAGAGCACCATATTTATCACAAAGCTCTCTTAAAATATTCATAAAGTCTTCTTCTGCCTTTATAACTCCCATATTTCCTGCAACTGGCTCTATTATGACTCCTGCAATGTCATCTCCATATTTCTCAAATAAGGATTTAACACTTTCTTTATCATTATATATTCCTATAAGTGTATTTTTTATACTATCAGCTGGTACACCTAGAGATCCTGGAATTCCATTTGTTAATACACCCGATCCCGCTTCAACTAAAAACCCATCAAAATGTCCATGATAGCAACCTGCAAACTTTATTATTTTATTCTTTTTTGTATATCCTCTTGCTAGCTTTATTGCACTCATAGTAGCTTCTGTACCAGAGTTTACCATCCTTATCATTTCTATATTTTCTAAGTTTTTGCATAAAAATTTAGACATTATTAGCTCTAATTCTGTTGGAGCTCCAAATGCTATTGCACTTTCAGAAGTTTCTTTAATACACTTTACTACATCTTCATCGCAATGTCCTAATATCATAGGTCCCCAAGCTAATACGAAATCTATATACTTATTGCCCTCTTCATCTATTATTATTGCCCCTTTTCCACTTTTTATAATAGGAGGTGTCATTGTAGTGTTTTTATAAGCTCTAACTGGAGAATTAACTCCTCCTGGCATATATTTTTTTGATTCGTGAAAGATAACTTGATTTCTCATAACCTTAATCCTCCTTTAACCACTTTGCAGCTTCTAATGCATAATAAGTTATTATCATATCTGCACCAGCTCTTTTCATTGAAAGTAACATTTCTAAAGCTACTCTCTTTTCATCTATAAGTCCAGCCTCTGCTGCTGCCTTTACCATTGCAAATTCACCACTAACATTATAAGCACAAATTGGTACATTTATTTTATCTTTTGCTCTTCTTATAATATCTAAATACGACATTGCTGGTTTAACCATAATTATATCTGCACCTTCGTTTATATCCCATTCTATTTCTCTTAGTGCTTCTTCTGAATTAGCAGGATCCATTTGATAAGTTTTTCTATCTCCAAATTGAGGTGCTGAATGAGCTGCTTCTCTAAAAGGTCCATAAAAAGCTGATGAATACTTAGCTGCATAACTCATTATAGCCACATTTTTATATCCATTTTCATCTAAAACTTTTCTCATTAAGACAACCCTTCCATCCATCATATCTGATGGTGCAACCATATGAGTTCCTGCCTTTGCATGGGATAAAGCTATTTTACCTAGTATTTCTAATGTCTTATCATTATCTACTTCATTACCATTTAGAATTCCACAATGCCCATGACTAGTATATTGACACATACAGATATCTGTAATTACGTATAAGCTCTCTGAAATTTCTCTTATTTTTTTTACTGCTTGTTGTACTATTCCATTATCACTAAAGCTTTCTGATCCATATTCATCTTTGTGATTTGGTAATCCGAATATAATTACACTCTTTATATTAAGAGCCTCAACTTCTTCTATTATTTCCTGTAATCTATCTATAGACCAATGATAGTTACCTTTCATTGATGTAATTTCTTCTTTTATATTTTTTCCTTCAACAACAAAAATAGGGAATATAAAATCATTTGCTGTTAATTTATTTTCTCTTACCAAATCCCTAATTGCTGCATTTGCTCTTAATCTTCTTCCCCTTTTAATCATCTTACTTATCCTTTCTTTCCTTATAATTACTATATATCTCTATTATTTCATTTAAAAAGCCATCCTCTGAATGCTTTTTACACATATGACTTTTTATATTATTTGACTCTAAAGCTTTATATGTTTGAGGACCTATTGCGATATTAAATTTATCTTTAATATTATCTACACTAAGCATATTTATCATATTATTTACAGTGCTAGGGCTAGTATATAATATAAAATCTACTTCCTCAAAGACTCTTTTATTTTTTATATCTCCACAAAGTGTATTATATGTATGAACTCTATCAACATATAATCCTAGCTTTTCAATTGCTTCTCTTAAATATTCCCTACTTCCAGAAGAGCAAGGTATTAATACACTTTCTCCATTAACTAGATGTGGTGAAAGCTCATTAAATAAACCTTCTCCAACAAACTCTCTTCCCATTATAAAGGCTTGAATTCCTCTTTCTTCTAAAGCTTTTTTAGTTGCTTTACCAATAACTGAAAATTTAGCTTTAATACTTCTTATATCTATTTTATTTTCTACTAAATAATCAAAGAACATATTAACACCATTTACTGAAGTTAATATTATATGGTTGTATTCACTTAGTTTATCCTTAATAGAATTCAAATTTTCTTTAGTTTCTTTTATTTTTATAGAATTTATTTCAGTTACTTCTGCTCCTAAATCCCTTAACTTCCTCTTTAAATTAGACGACTGTTCCCTTGATCTTGTTACACATATATTTAATCCAAAAAGTGGCTTTTTCTCATACCAATTAAGCTTATCATTTAACTCTACAACATCTCCCATAACAATTATACATGGTGATTGTAGTTTAGCTTCAGAAACTTTTTGCTCTATATCTTGTAAAGTTCCAACTACTTTCTTTTGCTTTGAAGAAGTTCCTCTCATTATTACTGCTACTTTGGTACTTTTATCTTTGCCGTTACTTAATAAATTTTCTATTATACCTTTAAGATTGTTTAATCCCATCATAAAAACTAAAGTACCTTTTTCTTTAGATATGGCTTCCCAATTTATATTTAGCGCTCCAGCAGTCATTCCTGTAACTATATGAAAGCTTTGTGCCATTTCTCTTTGTGTTATTGGAATACCTGCATAATTTAATACTGCTATAGGTGAAGTAACTCCTGGAACAACTTCAAATTCTATATTTTCTTCAATTAAGGAAAGAACCTCTTCTCCACCTCTTCCAAAAACATAAGGATCTCCCCCTTTAATTCTTCCAACAGTATGCCCTTCTTTTGCAAGCCTTATTAAAGTTTTATTTATTTCCTCTTGAGTTTTATAATGGCATCCTGGCTCCTTACCACAATAATAAATTTCACAATCCTCTTTTAAATAATTTAATATATTATTTGAAACTAATCTATCATATAAAATAGCTGTACAATTTTTTAAAATTTCAACAGCTTTTAAAGTTAATAATTCCTCATCCCCTGGTCCAGTACCAATTATATAAACCTTGTTCATTTTTATTATCCTTTCAAAATTTTTTCGGCAAGCTTTAAACCTAGTTCTATATTTGTATCCTTATTACCAAGTATATCTTTTTTTACTATTTTTCCACCCACATCAAAGGTTCCTATCATATATAAATCATTGCCTTTTATTTCTGAATAGACTCCTATTACACTATGACATCCACCATTTAATCTTCTCATAAAACTTCTTTCAGCTTCTACTGAAGTTCTAACTTCCTTATTGTCCAATCCCTTTAAATACATATTGTATTCACCATCTTTTAATGCTTCTATACCTAAAGCACCTTGCCCTATTGCTGGTAAAAATATTTTAGGATCAAAATAATCAGTTATTATATCTTCTAAGTTTAGTCTCTTTATTCCAGCAGCTGCTAAAATTATTCCATCCATATTTTCTTTTTTCATTCTTTCTAATCTTGTTTGTACATTTCCTCTTATTGGAACTATATTTAAGTCTTTTCTTAACTCCCTTAACATTGCTGCTCTTCTTATACTGCTTGTTCCTATAATTGCTCCTTCTTTCAAATCTTCAAAATGAACTCCATTACTTGATACAAATACGTCTCTAATATCATCTCTTTCAGGAATTGCTACTAATTCAAAATCTTTAGGCAATTCAAAAGGCACGTCTTTCATACTATGCACAGCAGCATGAGCCTCTTTATTTAAAAGTGCATATTCTATTTCTTTAACAAATAGACCCTTCCCCCCTATTTTATCTAGTGTTACATCAAGCCTTTTATCCCCTTCTGTAACTACTAATAATTTTTTAGAATCTATTTCATATTTCTCCTTAATAAGTTTAATTACCTTATCTGTCTGAACCTGTGCTAATTTACTTTTCCTAGTTGCAATAATTAAATCCATAAAATATCTCCTATAAATATTAATTAATATATTTTACTTACTATTTCTTTTCCAAAAAATAATTCTATTATTAGTTTATCTTTTCCTTTTTCATAAATATATTTGAAATCTTCACTACATACAAACTCTATGATTTTATTTTTATTTTCCAGTATAAATTTTGCCTTTTCTCTAATACTAGATGAATATCCTATAAAATTATCATACTCTTTTAATACATCAAAAACCTTATTAGCTATCATTATTGATCCCTTTGGATTTCCATGTTTAGTGTTTACTGCAAAACTTATATTATCTAATTCTCTTTGTACAGGTGCTACTGCCATACCTCTTAAATAGTCAGCTGCAAATATATATATTTTAAATTCCTCATCACAGTCTTTTTTTATTTCTAAATTTTTTTTATAGTCATCAGTTGCTATTATTATTAAATGCTTATCTCTTAAAAAGTCTTTGTTATAACTGCCTTTAATAAGATTAATATTTTTAAGTCTATAAAATTCTTCTATAAAATCTAAAGATAATACTTCAACTATACATCCCTTTAATGCAAAGTTTTTGCCTTTTATATAGCCTACTTTTCCTCCTCCTATTATTCCGACCCTTAACTTTTGTGACATCACAGAAAGGAATGTATATTCTAAACCTTCTTCAAGAATATCTTTTCTAATATCTTTATACATTCTTCTCCTTGCCCCTTTAACCTTTCTTCTTTTAAAACTTCGATTGCTTTATTAACATAATAATCTGATGTACTTTTTATAAGCTTTTCTGCAATTTCTATATCTCGTTTATCTTTACACTTATTTTTTAAGGTTGTTTGTCTTTCTTCTATAACTTTAAAACTGTTGCTCTTCATTTCCTTTATGATATAGGATACATCTCTTATATCCTGCCAATTAAAATAATTTTCTATATGCTCATCTATTATATTTTTGAACTTAATCATTCTATCTTTTCTTAACTTTTTATTCCCATCATCTATAGAACTTATATCATCTATATCATAAAGTTTCACTCTTTTAAAATCTTTAATTTTCTCATCTACATCTCTAGGAAGGGCTAAATCAAATATTATTAAATTTCTCCCTACGTTTTGTATATGTTTTTTTTCAATAATTAAGTGCGGTGCTGAAGTGCATGAAACCACACAATCCATTTCATTAATTATGTTTCGTCCATCCTCATAATTCATAACCCTAACTCTTTTATCATCAATATCTATAACACTTTTAACTTTTCTAACTACTAAATTTAATTCATCTATATTATTAGAAAGAGCATATTTAACCACAAGCTTTCCAACTTCACCATATCCTATTACCATTATTTTATTAGTATTTTTCTTCATTGCTTCATTTACTGCTATTGATGCAGAAGAAACTGGTATTTCATAAAGCTTACCTTCTGTTCTAAACTTCTTTCCACAAGTAATCGCTTCTTGAAATAATCTTTGAAGTTTACTTTTAACAGCTCCTATATTATAAGCAAGACTGTATGCTTCTTTTATTTGCCCAAGTATTTGATCCTCTCCTAATATTTTTGAGTGAAAACCACAAACTACTTCCATTAAATGTTTTACTGAGTCTTTCTCAGTTAAATAAAAACAATATTCTCTTAAATTAATATCCCATTTAAGTATATCAAAAATCTTTTTTAATCCTTCTTCTTCATTTAAAGAACCATTAAAATAAATTTCTGTTCTATTACAAGTGCTTAAAATAACAGCTTCATCAAAATATTGAAGTAACTCTTTTGTATATTCTTCTCTCTTTTTTTGAGACAAAGCTAGCTTTTCTCTTATTTCTACTCCAATATTCTTCCTAATACCTAAAAGCTGAATCATACTCTTACTCCTAATCCAATTATTTTAGTTATATATTTTTTATATTATCCTTATTATACTCTTATTACAAATTTTTTTCATATTTTAAAGTTAATTTAAGACCACTACTTACCTTATAGTGGCCTTATTAGTTATTTATATTTATTTTACATATTTATCTATTAATCTGTCTAATAGATAATATTAATATTAATTATAAGCATTTGCCTATAATTAATATTTTACTCCGCTCCAATAAATATTGTCCTTTAAAATAGCCTTATCTGAAAGTTCTACTCCTTCAAGAGCCCACTTTTTAAACTCCATAAAGCCTGTTCTATCCACTATATATCCTATATGCTCTTTTCCACCTGGAGAGTTTCTATCAATATATTGTTCAACATACTTATAAGTATTTAATATTATTTTTATTATACTTTCTTCATCAACCCATATTATAAAATCTTCAGCTAATCTTGGATTTTTCTTTCCTGTTCTACCCATTATAGCTAATCTATAATATTTTTCTTTACTTCTTGTCCAAGCTCCTGTTGGACAATTGATAACACATTCTCCACATCCTATACACTTACTATTATCCCTTACAGGTCTATAGTTTTCTGGATGTAATGCTTCTGTTGATTTTTTCTTACAGGCTCTAATACAAGCTCCACATGATATACATTTATCTTTATCAAATTGTGGCTCTGTCATTCCTATTATACCAAAATCGTGCATTCTCACTTTAATACAATCATTTGGACAACCTGTTAATGCTACCTTAAAGTGTAAATCATTTGGGAATATAGCCTTTTCTATTTTCTTAGCAAAGTTTGTTGTATTGTAATTAGCATATGGACATACATTATTTCCTATACATGCTGATACATTTCTTGTTCCTGCTGCTGTATATCCCTTTCCTGGAATTTCCTGATTTATTTCTAGGCCTGCTATTATAGGTTGAAGAAGAACGTTAACTTCTTCTATATCATTCATATCTATTCCTGGAATTTCAAATCCTTGTCTTGTAGTCAAATGAACTGTTCCATTACCATATTTGTCTGCAATTTCTTGAATTAATCCTAAATATTCAGCCTTTAAGAATCCACCTGGAACTCTTATTCTTGAAGCTGTTAATCCTCTTCTTTTTGTAACTCTAAAGGCATTTTTTTTCAGCTTTTTAGTATTAATATCCATAGTGTCTCCTCCTAATCTATTAATTTCTTTCCTTTTGAATAATTAAATACAGGTCCATCTAAACAAATATACGTATCGTCTATTCTACAATGTCCACACTTTCCTATTCCACAGCACATTTTTCTTTCTTGAGAAATCCATATATTTTCTTCCTTAATTCCAAGCTTTAAGAATTCTAACACAGTAAATTTCATCATCATAGGTGGTCCAACAACAATAACTTGTACATTTTCCTTATCTTTTATATCAAGCTCTGGAATATATTTAGTTACAAGTCCAACTCTTCCTTGATATCCTACCTTTGCTCCATCTACTGTTAATATGAAATTCATATTTTTTTCCCATTTTTTCATATCTTCTTTAAAAAGAATATCCTCTGGTGATTTGAACCCTGAGATAAGAGTAAATCCCTTTGAACCCTCTTTATTCTCTGAAAAATAATCTACAATTCCTTTAACTGGTGAAAGTCCAGTTCCTCCAGCAACTACTATTACTTCTTTGCCTTTATAATTATCTATGTCAAATCCATTTCCATATGGACCTCTTAAAAACAGTTTGTCGCTAACATAATTATTAAATATTTCATCTGTAACCTTCCCAACTCTTCTTATAGTTAAGTCAACATAGTGTTCACCTATTCCACTTACTGATATAGGAGCTTCCCCATACTTCGGAAGAGAAACTTCAAAGAATTGTCCAGGTTTAACTTCTCCTTTAAAAGCCATTCTAAAAGTGTATTCTATTTCTGTATGCTTAATAACTTCTAATATTTCTGATATAAAAGGAATATATTCGTTTGTATTCATATTACTTCACCTCTTCCATAGCCTTTTCTAATTTATTAACACAGTTTGAGAATGAAATATATTCAGGACATGCATCATCACATCTTCCACATCCTACGCACATATGATATCCCCATCTCTTTTTGTAGTCATAAACCTTATGAAGAACTTTAAATCTCATTCTTTGTCCCTTTTCTTTCCTGAAACTATGTCCTCCAGCCATATCTGTATATCCATCTACTTGACATGAAGCCCAAACTCTTCTTCTTTCTCCAACTTTTCCATTATCCTTGTAGAATATATCTTGCATAGTAAAGCATGTACAAGTTGGACAGACAAAGTTACATCTACCACAGGCTATACATCTTTCTGAGTATTCATCCCAAACCTTTGAATTCATAACTTTTAATTCTAAATTATTTGGTATATTAACTTTAACATCATTACTTTCAACAAAATCTGGAGTTACATCTACTGATTCATTATTTAATGATGTAAATATATCTTCTAATTCTTTATCTTTTATATCTAAATATACTGCTTCTCCATCTTGTTTTACATATGCATTATATTCATCTGTCTTATTTGTTTCCATGCTTACACAAAAACAGTTTTCAAAGCTTTTTTCACATCCCATTAAAACAAACTTAGCTTTTTCTCTTAACTTTTTATAATATGGATCTTCAAATTTATTTCTTAAATAAATATCATCAATTCTTCTTAATGAATGCATATCACAGCTTCTTAAGAATATTAATATAGATTTTTCATCAACATTTGGTTCTTTAACTTCATCCTCTGTAAAGAAAAATACTGTTTGCGTTATTGGAAGTAATACTTCCTTATAGGAAAACTGTGACTTTTTATCAAATTCTATTTCCTCTATTTTTGATATTTCACCATATCTAACTATATCAGTATCTGAAAAAGTTCCCTTTCCCTCAAAAACTTTTGGTGCATATATCTTATACTTTTTTGATAGCTCTTTTAATCCGTTATTAAATTCTTCTACTTTAAGCTTATATCCCATATTAAACACCTCTTAGTTTACTTTTTTCTTTCTAGATATGATGTAATAAGGTATTGCCATAAATACGGCTCCTCCAACCATGTTCCCCAATGTTACCATTGCAATATTATAAGCATATCCTCCTATACTTACAGCTGCTCCAGCTGGTGAAAGTAATCCTATTGTTAACAAAGTCATATTAGCTACACTATGCTCAAAACCTGCTGTTATAAAAACAAATAAGCACCAAAATATCATTATAAGCTTTGCTGTTTCCTCTTTACATTTAAAGCTACACCATACAGCTAAACAAACTAGAATATTGCATAATATTCCTCTAAAGAATAAATCACTTGCCGGTAAAGACATTTTAGTAGCACTTGTTTTTGCTATAAATTCTCCAACTGGACCTGATGCTAAACCAGCCATAAAAAATAATGAGCCTGCGAGTATTGAACCTGTTAAGTTTCCAATAAAGCTTACTATCCAAATTTTAATTGTATCTCCCCAGGAAACTGACTTATTTAATGCTCCAACAGTCATTACAAAGTTATTTCCAGTAAATAATTCTGATCCTGCAAATATTACTAAACTTAATGCTACTCCAAATGATAATCCCATAACAATTTTTGTTGCAGGTGAATTAGCTGAATTAAGTAATCCTCCTACTGTAAAAATTAACATAATACCGAGTCCAACATAGATTCCTGCTAGCATTGAACTTATAAAATATCCTAATCTATTATCTTTTAATAGTTCAACTTTTGCTTTTGCTGCTGATGCAACCTTATTAAATTCTTCACTATACATTGCTTTTCCCCCTTATAATTGTTATTATAATCACAATCTTTATAATGAAATTATAAGTCCTGGAAAAGATAAAAACTGTGATGATTATCACAGTTTTTATCTTTTATTTTTTATTTTATTTAATTCTTTTAACTTTCTCTATTCCCTTAAAAAAATTAGCAATTTCATCTTTGTCTTTTACTACTATTCTTTTTTTCTCATATATTATTAGATTCTTTTCTTGAAGAATTTTTAGAGCTCTAGATATAGTTTCTCTTGGTGCTCCAAACATATCTGCTAAATATGTTATGCTTATATTTAAATCTATTAAAGTTCCCTCTTCAACATCTCTTCCATAATCCTTGCATAATTTCCAAAGCTTTGCTGCAACTCTCTTTTCCACTTTTATAGGAGTTGAATTTTTTAATTGTCTATATAGCCTTCTGACTTTAATACTTAAGGATGAAATAATTATTTTTGTAAGTTCAAAATCTTTCTTCATAATTTGTTGAAATTTTACTCTATCGAATGATAATATCTCTGCTCTTTCGAAAACTTCGCAATTAATAGAAGCTGCTAAATCATCTAAAACTACAGCATTTATAACAGTATTTTCCCCTAAAATAAATATAACTTTCTTTTGAGCAGATTCATTTAACTTATATAAAGCAACCTTTCCACTATAAACTATATAGATTTTATTTACTTCCTCTTTATCTCTAAATATGTGACCTCCCTTTAAATAGCACTTACTTTCACCAATATTAGATAATTCTTCTATTGCAGTTTTAGAGACTTTATTAAATAAACTCATATTCATTAATTGATTTTTAATTAACTCTTTCATCTCAATACACCATTCCTAATTAAAGTACTTTATCATTAGACTATGTTAAAGGAAACGTTCATATGATAACCACTTCATCACTAATTTCCTATGTTAATGAGTTCTAACAGAGCCTATTATTAAAATATATATTAAAATTTATAAAAGTGCAAAATAAAAAAGTGAGCATATGTAAGTTTACTTATTCCGTCACTCCGCTCCAAGTCAACGCAAACTTACATATGTCCACCTCCAAACCGAAAGATAATTTATTATTTTAATTATATATTTACTATATAGTTAACTTATTCTTTAATTGATTTATTAACAATAACTACAAACCATATCATAGCCACTCCAAGCATAGCATGTCCAAGTCCTGCTATATGACTTAATCCTGCAAAGTCAGTTCCTAATACTTGCATTACTCCCCTAGCTGCAAATGTTGCTAAAACATATATTAATGATATATTGTAAAATATCATCCATTTTTGAAAATGCTTAGCTTTTGATAGTTGAAAATTCTTTTCTAAAAGTAAAACTAAAATAAAGAAAATAAATCCTAACGTTAATGCATGTGTATGTACAACTGAAAGTACTGTTTTCCCTTCAAATCCATTAACTTTTGTAAACTCCCTATAAAATACTCCCATTGCTAAACCTAATACTAAATAAAAAGTTGCAAAATTAAAATATTTTTTCATATTCTTTCTCCTATTCTAATATTAATTATTTTTTAATAATAATTATATAATACGATTTCTTTTTAAATATTTCAATATAATCTTTTTATTTATTTTATCGTTATTTATCTTAAAAGCTTTTAACACAATGCTTTCTTATAAAAGTATAGATCATAAAATATAGAAATTTAAAAGTTATTTATTTAAAGTTAGTTAATATTATATATTATAATAATTTTCTTTGACAGCTTGTCTGGTATTGCATATAATAAATAACAATAACCTTCCTATAAGCTTAATAATATGGTTTAAGCGTTTCTACTATAC
Source organism: Clostridium sp. LS3 (assembly GCF_055330225.1). Taxonomy (NCBI): domain Bacteria; kingdom Bacillati; phylum Bacillota; class Clostridia; order Eubacteriales; family Clostridiaceae; genus Clostridium; species Clostridium sp. LS3. Next base: position 1,192,810 of record NZ_CM143921.1, on the reverse strand, counting down.
TACCGTAAATAGTATAACTATGAAGTTTCGATCCAGGTGAGGTTGTTTATTATTATATTTAAATATACTCAGAGGTGGATTTATGAATAAAAAAGATTTTATATCTCAAATTAAGGCTTCTAGCAAAGCTGAAATATGTGACTTAGTTATTAAAAATATAACTATTGTTGATGTATTTCAAAACAGTTCCTTTAAAGACAATGTAGCTATTAAAGACGGATTTATTGTTGGCTTTGGAGATTATAGAGGAAAGGTAGAAATTGATGGTACGGATAAGTTTATTTGTCCTGGCCTTATTGATGCCCATGCACACATTGAATCTTCACTTGTAACTCCAAAAGAATACTACAAAGCTGCATTATTACACGGAATCACTTCTATAGTTATTGACCCACATGAAATTGCTAATGTACTAGGAGAAAAAGGCATTAGACTTATTATGGATTTATCTAAAAATACACCATTTGATTACTATTTTATGCTTCCTTCTTGTGTTCCAGCTACTTCATTTGAAACTTCTGGAGCTATACTAGAGAGTAAAGATTTATATCCTTTATATAAAGAATATAATGTCTTAGGACTTGCTGAGGTTATGAATTTTCCAGAGGTTATAAATTGCTCAGATGGAATGATAAATAAACTTTGGGACGCTAAATCAAATGGATTCGTAATTGATGGTCATTGTGCTGGATTTACAAAGGATATGTTAAATGTTTATGCAACTGCAAATATTCTTACAGATCATGAATGCCACACTACAGAAGAAGTAATTGATAGGCTAAGAAGAGGAATGTATGTCCATATTAGAGAAGGTACAGTTGCTAAAAACTTAAAAGAGCTAATAAAAGCAGCTTCAATTTCTAATAGTAGACGAATTTGTTTTTGTACGGACGATAAACATATAGATGATTTAATATTAAACGGAAGTATAAATAGCTCTATAAGAATGGCTATATCTTATGGCTTATCCCCTGAAACGGCGATACAAATGTGCACGTTAAACCCTTCAGAATGCTATAATTTAAAGTACAAAGGTGCAATAGCTCCTGGTTATATGGCAGATTTTATAATATTAGATGACCTAGAAAATTTTAAAATAAATTCTGTTTATAAAAATGGAACTATTGTAGTTGAAAACAATAAGCTCCTTTATAATTCATCTAATGATAAATATGATTTACCTAAATTAAATAGCATTAATATAAAAGATATTTCCTTAAAAGACTTAGAAATAAATTTGAAAAATAAATCAATATTAAACGTAATTGAAATTAATCCTAATAAGCTTGAAAGTAATCATATAAAAATAAATATAAATAATTTAAGAAATACTACTTTATTTGAATCTGATACAAAATTAGATTTATTAAAAGTTGCAGTTATTGAAAGACATAAAAACACTGGAAATATAGGACTTGGAGTAATTAGAGGTCTAAATTTAAAAGAAGGTGCAATTGCTACAACAATTGCCCACGATTCTCATAACCTAATTACTTGTGGGACTAATGATGAAGATATTTTAGTGGCAATAAATGAACTAAAAAAAATAAACGGTGGCATTATCGTAGTTAAAGATAAGAAGGTTTTGGCATCAATTCAACTTGAAATTGCTGGACTAATAACATCAAGAGCATCTTCAGAGGTAACTTCTGACTTAGAGAAGCTACACTTAGCAATAAAAGAAATAGCTCCTAATATAAACTTCAATCCATTTTTAACTTTATCATTTTTATCACTACCAGTTATACCAGATCTAAAAATAACGGACAAAGGATTGTTTGATGTAACAAAATTCGAATTTATAGATAATGTAAATTAAAATTTTCAAAAAATATTCTAATCAAAAATAAGAAGACTGTATCAAATTCAGTTTTAATAATCAATTATGATACAGTCTTATTTTTATGCTTTTCTATCTTATCTAATCTTAATTAAGATTATTAGTATTTTTACTATTCATATATAAAATATAAAGAAATGTTGCTTCTTTAAAGCTACGTATATCAAAACCTGTTTCTTTCTTTATTTTATCTATTCTATACATTAAAGTATTTCTATGAATATATAGATTTTTAGCTGCTTTTGTTAAAGATAAATCACATCTTAATATTTCTTCAAGGGTATGTATTAATTCATGGTTGAAACCTTTAAATATATCCTTGTACTCTTCTTTTAATTCATAAGAATATTCCGCACTTAAATTAAATATAGCCTTTTCTAAAAACATATTCTTAAGGCAATAAATTTCTGGCTTAATTTTGAATTTTTTTCCTATTTCTAAAGCCTGTACCGCTCCTTTATATGCTTTTCTAAAACCCTCAAAGCTATAATCTAAATCACTAATACTTATTTTAGCATTTACTCCCACAGTTTGAATTATTGTATCATTTAATGAAAAGGCATGTTCTTCTTCATCTTCTAAATTTCCAATAACAATTATTCTGTCATATATTTCTCCAACATAAATATCATTATCTAAATATGTATCCTTTACAATTTCTAATACTTCACTTTCCTTGATAGCTTCAATAAGTAGCATTTTATTTGATTTAGTTATTATATCATTACTTAATGCATCCCATTGCTTTCTACCTTCTAACAAATCTTCAATTATGTTTTCTTTTGAAATACACTTATTTAAAATATATTCAATTATAGGAATTGTTCTAATATCATCTTGCTCTAAAACAATTTTATATACTTTATTATTTACAGATATCTTTCTTATAACTTTTGATTCTGTTAATGGTAAATTATCAAAAATTTCATTGTTATTGCAATCTAATAATCTAATCTTTATATTTGTTTTTTCGCATACTTCATTTAATAATTTAACTATTGCTCCCATAAAACCCCTCACTTTATTTAATAAATTCTTTTTATACTTATATTATATATGAAGATTCAGATAATTAAATATTTTATTTTTTTAGTTTTACTAATTTCAAAAATTATAGTCTTCATTTAAATTCATAACTTTTTATTTCTTTTATTTGTATATTATAAGGTTTTATATAAAATCAAAAAGACTAATACTATATTTAATTAATATTGTACTTAGTCTTTTTTTATAAATCATATCTTTTTCTATTTTTCTTGTAATATATATTTTTCTATTTCTTCAGCTACAATCTTAGCATGAGAGGCTGCCTCTACAACAGTTTTTGCTCCTGTTACTACATCCCCAGATGCAAAAACACCTTTTCTTGTAGTGTGGCCACATTTATCAGTAACTAATAATCCCCATCTGTTAGTTTCAAGTCCAGTTGTATTTGAAACTATATTATTTCTTGGAGATTGACTTACAGCTATTATTATAGAATCACATTCAAACAAGCCCTCTTGTCCTTCTTTAGTTACTGTATTAACTTTTCCATCTTCTCCTACTACATTTTCTGTTTCTATATATTTAACACCATTTTCAGTTAATTCTAATGGAGATTTGAATAATTCAAATTTAACACCATCTGAAATTGCACCTTCTAATTCTGCTTTTGTTGCTGGAATATTTTCCATACCTTTTCTGTATAATATATACACTTCTTCCGCACCATTTCTCTTTGCTGTTCTAGCAGCATCCATTGCAACGTCTCCAGCGCCTATAATACAAACTTTCTTTCCTAGTTTATATACATTAGGAGATTTTAAATAATCTATTGCATAATGAACATTTCCTAAGCTTTCACCTTTGATGTCTAAAGTTCTAGGATTCCATACTCCAGTTCCTATAAATATAGCCTTATATCCATCATAAAATAACTTATCTAATGTAATAACTGGTCCAACTAATGTATTAGGTCTTATTTTTACACCAATCTCAAGTAATCTTTCTTCATAATGATCTATTATACTATTTGGTAATCTAAACTCAGGTATTCCATATCTTAAAACGCCACCAATTTTATCATGGGAATCAAAAATAGTAATCTTATAACCTTTTTGAGCTAGTATAAAAGCTATTGTTATCCCTGCTGGTCCCCCACCAATTATTGCAATACTATCATTTAAGTCTTTTTCCTTTTCTAGTCTAACATTTTCTAAATAATACTTAGATATATGCCTTTCTATATCGCAAAAACTTACTGGCTCATCTTTAATTCCTCTAATGCAATTACCCTTACATTGATCCTCATGAGGACAAACTATAGAGCACACTAAAGATAATGGATTATTTCTAAATAGTATTTCCCCTGCCTTTGCTATTTTTCCTTCTTTAAATAAAGATATGACCTCAGGCACTGGAGTACTTATAGGACAATGAACCTGACACTTTGGATTTTTACACAAATAGCATCTATTTGATTCCATCATTAGTTCTTTCATTTTTAGCCTCCCCTTTTCATTTGTATTAAATAACCGTTATATTATATCATCATTTTTAATATTAAACAAAGACAAGCTTCTTTCTAATATTCCGTTTAAGTAAGCTAATAATATACCATAATTGGTTATTGAAACACCTTTTTCTATGCATTGGTTTACCCTATTTACTACTGTTTTTCTATTTATCATACAGGCTCCACAATGGATTATTAAATCATATTTATCAATATCCTCAGGGAAATCATGGAATATACTATATTCGTAATTTAGCTCTGTCCCTACAAAATTATTTAATAACTTTGGTATTTTTACTCTCCCTATGTCTTCGTGAGATACATTGTGTGTACAACTTTCTGCAATTAATATTTTTGAATTCTCTTTTAAATTCTTTATACTTAAAGCACCCTTTATAAATTCTTCAAAATCACCTTTTTGTCTTGCAAACAACATTGAAAAGCTAGTTAGTTTAATATCTTTAGGAACAATTTTATCTACTTCTCTAAAAGCTTGAGAATCTGTTATAACTAAATCTACATTATTTAAATCTTCTAATGCATCTTTAAGTTCTGTATCTCTTACTACATAACTTTTTATACCATGATCTAAACAGTCTCTTATACATTGAACTTGTGGTAGTATTATTCTTCCCTTTGGAGCTTCTGAATCTATTGGGACTACTAAAATAACTTTACTGTTATAGGGTAATAAATCTCCTAATATAGGCAATTCCTCATCCTCATTCTTTAGCCTTTTTATAAGTTCTTCTCTTAAAAGTTCCATTCCTTCTCCACTATATGAAGATAGAAAAATTGCTTCCTTAAATTTTTCCTTTACCTCTTCTATAACTTTAGCTTCTACTTTATCTATCTTATTTATAACAACTATATAAGATATATTATATTTTTTAAAATTCCTTTTAGCTTTTTCAAATTCTTTTAAATCAATATCATTTACATCAAATATATAAATTGCTATATCTGTCCTTTTAAGTATATCTAGTGTCTTTTTAACTCTTATTTCCCCAAGTTCACTTTTATCTCCAAAACCCGCTGTATCAATCATAAGTATTGGTCCAATAGGTATAAGTTCCATAGCCTTTTGTACTGGGTCTGTAGTTGTGCCTTCTTTTTCTGAAACAAGAGAAATTTCTTGTCCTAAAAACTTATTTATTAAGGATGATTTACCTGCATTAGTTTTACCATAGACAGCTATATGTTTTCTATTTGCATTTGGTGTAGAATTCATAGTAAATTCCTCCTATAGATATAAATCTCTTTCACCATCTTTAAGTTTTTCTAAGTTGTTTTTTAATAGCTTTTTAATATCCTCTCTCTTTATTCTCTCTGCTTCATTTTCAATAACAGCTTCTGCTTTTTTTAGTATTTCTTTATCACCATAATCTAATGCAAATTCTAATAAAGTCATCATAGCATTAGGCTCACATACATTTTGTATTTGACCTGATTTTGCAAGTCTCATAAACCTTTCTCCAGTTCTTCCTTTTCTATAACAAGCTGTGCAATAACTTGGTATATATCCATCATCTAAGATTGACTTAAGAACTTCTAAAGGTGTTCTTTCATCTGCAGTCTTAAATTGAAGAACTTCCTTTCCTTCTTCTCTTTCTTTATATCCACCAACTCCAGTACTTGAACCTGCACTTACTTGAGATACACCATATTTTAAGACTTCTCTTCTCATTTCTGCTGTTTCTCTAGTAGACATTATTATTCCTGTAAATGGAACAGCAATTCTTATTATAGCAACTAGCTTTTTAAACATTTCATCATCGATTAAGTTAGGAAATTCCTCTAAACTCATTCCTTCAGCTGGCTTTAGCCTTGGCATTGATATAGTGTGGAATCCTACTCCAAATTTTTCTTCTAAGTGCCTATTATGCATCATAAGTCCTAAAACTTCAAACTTAGGATCAGCTAGTCCAAATAATACTCCTCCACCAACATCATCAATTCCAGCTTCCATAGCTCTATCAAAAGCTGTAGTGTGATAATTGTAATCTCCCTTTAATGATTTTGGATGCATTTTTTCGTAAGTTGGCTTATGGTATGTTTCTTGGAATAATATATAAGTACCTATTTTAGCTTCCTTTAGCTTCTTATATTCTTCTACTGTAGTTGCTGCTATATTAACATTAACTCTTCTTATTTCTCCATTGTCATTTTGTGTTTTGTAAATAGTATCTAAACATTCTAATACATATTCTATTGGCGCATTAACTGGATCTTCTCCTAATTCCAATGCAAGCCTTTTATGTCCCATTTTTTCTAATATTCTAACCTCTTCTGCTACTTCTTCCATAGTTAACTTTCTTCTTGCAAATGAATTACATTTCTTATATCCACAATAAACACAATTATTTACACAATAGTTACTAACATATAAAGGAGCAAATATTACAACTCTTTTACCATAAATAGAATCTTTAATTTCTCCTGCTAATTTGTATATTTCTTTTAAGTCATCTTCATTTTCAGCTTGAAGTAATACTGCTATATCTTCATAAGACAATCCTTCTCTTTTTTTAGCTCTTTCTAAAACAGCTTGTATTTCTTCTCTTCTTGCACCTTTTGCTTCTTCTAAAATTCTTTCAATGCATTCATGATCAATAAACATATAAAACACCCCTATAATCTATAAATTATTTATTTAATTTAATTATTTGTATATTTTCTGTAATAGGCTTCTCTTCTATTTTATATCCATTTTCTTTTTTCCAAGCCATATTGTCACCTCTTGTTACTTCAACCTTAAATCCAGATCTATTTATTCTTCCTTCTATGCACTTTCTACATTCTGCTGCTTCATCTCCTGTACATATCTTCCCATCATAAAGTGAATACTTTTCTCTTACACTTGTTGGAGAGAGATTTGGCATAACTACATTTCCTCCAGCCTTTATTCCCTTTTCTCTACCTGTTGGATCAATACTTCCAAGTGAAGTTGTAGATGGGAGTAATACCTCTGGTAATAATAATCTTATTAAAGCCAACAGCGTAGTTGTTTTTTCAACAGTTCCAGCCTTTTCTTCTTTAAGAGGAGTATCTTTATGTGGTATGAATGGGCCTATTCCACACATATGAGGTTCTAATTCTTTAACAAACAATAAATCATTAACTAAATCTTCATTAGTTTGCTTTGGAAGCTCAACCATAAAACCAGCCCCTACTTGATACCCTATTTCTTTTAGATTTCTTAAACATTCTCTTCTTTCTTCAAAACTAGCACCTGGATGTAATTCTTCATATAATTCCTTAGTTGCAGTTTCATGTCTAAGTAAGTATCTGTCTGCACCTGCTTCAAACATCTTTTTATATGATTCATAGCTTCTTTCTCCTAAAGATAAAGTGATAGCATTATTTGGATACTTATTTTTAATCAATTTTATTATCTCTACCATTTTATCGTCAGTAAAATAATCATCTTCCCCCCCTTGCAACACATATGTTTTATATCCTAATCTATCACCTATTTCCACACATTCCATAATTTCTTCAGTTGTTAATCTATATCTATCTGCATTTTTGTTGCTTCTTCTTATTCCACAATACACACAATTCTTTTTACAAAAATTCGTAAACTCAATAATTCCCCTCAAATAGACCTTATCACCATAAGTCCTCATTCTAGTCTCATGCGACTTTTGAAGCAAATAAACTTTATCTTCTTCATTTAAATTATCTAATAAGAAAATAAGCTCCTCTTTGCTAGCATTATTAAACTTATAAAGTTTATCTATAATACATTTAACATGCATATACAACCCTCCAATTGCTATTAATAGCACTATCCAAAATATTTTATTTTTTAATATTTACTAAAAATTATATTATTACATTTCTTTCTTACTAATAGCTGTTTTTACAGTTACTCCATCAATATTACCTAATTTTCCAGTTAAACTATTAATTTCATTTATCTCCCCTATAACTACTATGGATACAATAGATATTCCCTCTTCTAATGGAATCCCCATTCTTCCTCTAATGTTTCCTCTAAAACCTGAAATGACATCATTAAATTCAGCATTACACTTGCTTGGTTCTTCTAAAATTGCACTTATTACCCCTATTTTCATAATTTGATCTTTCTCCTTTAATTTAAAAGTAAAAAAAGCTTATTTTCCTTATTAAAAGAAAATAAGCTTTGTATATTAATAATAAAAATTATAACAACAATAAATATAAACTAAGTTTTTCTATAACTTAATTTATAACTTTTATTATTAATATATACCTACCACTTTCTTTCAAATCAGATTTCTCTTTTTTGTTAGATCATGTTTATTAATTTAAAAAAGTATTAAAACAAATATAAAAACAAACGAATAAAGACTTTCTCTAAACAAATGAATTTATATTAGTCTTATTATTTATATGATAATTATTCCAGTTTATGATGTCAATAGAATTGCTTAATATATAAACTAGTAAAAGAGTTATGATAAAGCCTCATAACTCTTTTATTCTTTATTTATCATAATATATTAAAAGTTTTTCTCTCTCACCTGGAGCAAACTCATATTGATCAACTTCATCTAAAGATATCCATCTTCCTTCAACTATATCATTACCATATGTTATTCTTTCCTTTATCTCTCCTTTATAAAGTAAAGATACTAATTCTTCATTTAATTCTTCTGATAATTGTTCTAAGTTAAAAACTATTGATTTTAAATCTTCTTTAATAGCACGTGAGATACATTTTTCTGCTGTTTCTTTACCTCTTAGTTTTCTAGCAATAATGTACCATAACTTAGGTTCATTTTTTTTAGTTTTTCTTTGAACTATAAATACATTATTGAAATCATCTTTAATTATTATTGAGCACTCAGTAATTTTAGCCATTATTGTTCCCCCTTAAGTCTAAATACTTATATTATATATTTGATATTAATATGTGATTAAAGGTGATATAAAAATTAATCAAAAGATCATATTAACCTACTACTTCTACTATTCTACAAAAAACCAAATTCACCTCTAGAATTTTTTTACAAATACTTATAAATACTATTTTCTTATATCAATTAAATAAGACTTCACTACAGCTAAAAACTCTCTAGAATACATAACAGGAATTAGTGCTGGTAGTGTCTTATTAGTATAAAAACTAATATTATTATACCCTAACTTTTTGCCTATCATGTTACTTCTAAAAGCATGAAAATCTGATGTTATTATCTTTATATCTAAATCTGATATATTTTTATTACTATTTTCTTCTAATATCTTTTTAGAAAACATTAAATTCTCATTTGTACTCGTAGATTGATTTTCCATTATTATTATATTTTCATCTATTCCCTTATCTACTAAATATCTTTTCATTGCTTCTGCCTCTGAAATATCTTCGCCTCTTCCTTGTCCCCCAGAAACTATTATATTAGTTTTTTTATCTTGCTTATTTATATATTCAATAGTTTTATCTAATCTTTGCCTTAATGTAAGACTAGGTGTCTCTCCTTTAACACCAGCCCCTAAGACAATTACATAACTTGAATAGCTTTTATTTTTCTTAGGAAACACTACTATTGCCGTCTCAATAATTATAAATATTAATAAAAATCCTACTATGCAATATTTAACTATAATAAATAAATTTTTAATTATTTTTTTAGACTTTATATATTCCTTAATTTGTTTTTTAGTATAATGATACATAATTAATGCAACTCCTAATACAAAAAACACTTCACTAAAACTAATTTTTCCTAAAAATAAATTTATACAAATTACATATATAACCAAAAAGACTCCTATTATTAAATCTATTTTTCTTTTCATAATACACTCCTATTTATTATTTATTAGTTAAATATTACCATATTCAACTCTAATATTGCTAATTTATATTAAATATAATTATATTTTAATTATTATATATAAGAAAAAGGATAAAGCATTAAATCTTTATCCTTTTTAAAGTTAAGCATGAAACTATTTTATTGGATTTCCGTCAAAATCTCTATATTCACTTTGATTTTTATCATTTCCTACATTATTTTGATTTTTATGTAGTCTTCTTCTTCTTTCTCCTTTTTGCATTGGAGTTCTTGTTTCTGAGTTTCTTGGCATATAAAACACATCCTTTCAAAAGTATTTTATACCCTTAAATAATTTTAATACATTATTTATTTGTTTTCTAATTTAAACTTCAAACTCTTCAATTTCTATTGCATATGTTCCACAGTTTTTACATACCATAACAGTTACTAAATAGCTTTTATCTACAATTCCTTCTCTATTTAATCTAGTAAAAGACTTTTTATCATATTCATCATCTATACTACTCGTAACATATTTATTATTTTTTCCATAGACATAAAAGTGAACCTCTAAAAAATCAAATGCCTTTTTCTTTTCCTCTTTTCCAGCCTTGCAATTACTACAACAGTTTTCATAATATGCTTTTTCAAACTCTACTTCATTACTATTTGTAAGTAATTCTAATATTTTGTTTTCATCAATATCTTTTAATTCCTCATTTTCATCATTAGCAAAATACTCTAAGTTATCTTCTCCTAAAGAATATTCTTTTTCATCAAACTTAAACCTATATATCATTTATATCTTCCTTTCAAAGTTAAACTCTTTAATCCTCTATTTTATAAAAACTCCCCTTATATTCCCATTATACCATAATTTACTGTTATAATTAACTTATATTAATAGACAACAAAGGAGAGTCGTATGAATAGTAATGTTTCTTTAAAAAAACAATTTTTAAAATTTCTAGTTCCATCTGTTACTGCAATGTGGATTTTTTCATTATATACAATGGTAGATGGTATATTTGTAAGCAGAGGTGTTGGTGAAACTGCTCTTGCCGCTGTAAATATAGCCATGCCTTTTGTAAATTTTATTTTTGCTATATCCATGTTATTTTCAACAGGTGTTTCTACTATAATTTCAATTTATCTTGGAAAAAATAATATAAATAAAGCTAATGAGATATTTTCCTTTAATTTATTTTGTATGCTTATAGTTTCTTTAATAATAACATTATTATGTTTAATTAATATTGATAGTATATCATTATTTTTAGGCGCTACTGAAAACAACTTTAACCTAGTTAAAGATTACTTAAAAATAATTATAACCTTTAATGGATTTTTTATTGTATCATATTGTTTAGAAGTTTTAACAAAAGCTGATGGATATCCTCATTTAGCAATTATAGGTATGTTAATTTCAGCTCTTACCAATATAGTTTTGGATTTTTTATTTGTTATTATTCTAAATCTTGGAATCAAGGGTGCAGCTTATGCAACTATTATATCCCAAGGGGTATCCTTTATATTCTTTTTTTCACATTTTATGAGTAAAAAATCTAAACTAACCTTAACTAAATTTAAATTAAATATAAAATACTTAAAAAGAATATTATCAATTGGGTTTCCAGATGCAGTAACAGAGCTAACTTCTGGTATAGTTATATTGCTTTTTAACCAAACTATACTTCGCCATATTGGAGAAAATGGTATTGTTACTTATAGTATAATATGCTATGTCAGCACTTTAGTTATAATGACTATGATAGCAATAACACAAGGAATTCAACCATTATGTAGCTATTATTATGGAAAAGAAGAATTTAATATCATAAAGAAATTAATAAAAATGAGTTTAAAAGTAGTTGCTATATCTTCAATAGTAATCTTTTCAATATGTATTCTTTTTGCTAATGAAATTGTCTATATATTTATAAAAGATCCTTCATCCTTTACATATATATATTCTGTTTGGGCATTTCGTCTATTTTCAAGCGCATTTTTAGTGCTTGGATTTAATATATTGATATCTGGATATTTTGCTTCTATAGAAGAGGCTTTTAAGGCAACCATAATATCTATTGCTAGAGGACTTATATTTATTTCTATAGCTTTATTTTTCTTATCCCATTATTTCGGAGATACAGGTATATGGATTGCTACATTAGTTTCAGAATTAATTTGTCTTTTATTATCATTGTCCCTATTGCTAAGGAGAAACAAAGTAATTAAACAATAAAAAGTAGCTATATGAAATTGATAAATAAAATCAATTTTCATATAGCTATTTTTAATTAGATCCTAACTAATATTTCATTAATATCATTACTTACTTTAATTCTTTCCTCATATATCCACTTAAAATCAAAATCTAAATTAAATATCTTACAAAATGAGTAATACATATTTATTTTTTGATAATAACACTCTAATTCATCTAAATTGCCTTTGAAGCACTGAGGCCTTGTTATAATCTTATTTTTTATAACAAATAATTCTTCTACATAATCTAAAAAAGTATTCATAAGCTCATCTTTTGATATATCAAATGGTATCTTTAATAAGTTCCATTGAATTTCTTCTTTAAGTTTATATCTTTTTATATTTTCTAATATTATCAGATACTCATTTATATCCATCTTCCTATAATAATCTAAAGTATCTTCTCTAGTAGCCCATAGAGCTAACTTTTCATTTAGTGGTAAACTTTTAATATTTAAAATAGCCTCTGAAGGTCCTAAAACAGCTTCAGTTATTATTCTGTCCTTTTCCTCTAATTTGTCTTTTATAAATTTTTGATTATCTCTTACAGTCGCTACATATCCAACCTCGTATATTCCTTTTCTTCCTGCTCTTCCAGCTACTTGTTTTACCTCTTGTGATGTAAGTGGTCTTATTTCTTCTCCATCAAATTTTTGAATATCTAAAAATACTATTCTTTTTATAGGTAAATTTACTCCCATCCCTATAGCATCAGTAGTTATAAGGACCTTGTTTTCTTTATTTATAAACATATCATATTGCTTTCGTCTAACTTCTGGCGGAAGGTCTCCATAAATTATGCTACTCTTTATTCCAAAACCTGAATACTGCTCTGCAATTTGCAATACTTTTTTCTTAGAGAATACTACTATTGCATCCCCTTCTTCTACATCATTATGAGTAAAATTTTTATCTTGAACTTCTAATGGTATGCTTCTTTTATAATCCTTAAATTCATATTCATCATTGCACTCTTCTATTATCTTTTCCACTATTCTTTTTGCATTTAAGGCTCCACAAATATGAATTTCATTACACCTAAGTCCAAGCAAGGCTCTTGTCCACGCTGCTCCCCTTTGTGCATCATCAATCATTTGAATTTCATCAATAATTGCTATATCATACTCTCTTTTTAAATCAACTTTTTCTATTGTACATGAAGTATGTGTAGCTCCTTCTTTTAATATTTCTTCTTCTCCTGTTAGAAGATTACAAATAACACCATGGCTATTTAATTTTTCGTAATTTTCTAAAGCAAGAATTCTAAGTGGAGATAAATAAACACCATTTTTAGCAACTTTTAATCTCTCCATTGCTGTATAAGTTTTTCCTGTATTAGTTTCACCCAAATGAACATGAATTTTTCTCTTTATGTTTCTAGCTAACTTATATTCATCTTTAGGATTATCAGGAAAGTTTTCTTCAAACTCCTTAGAAATTAACTTTGGTATATGCTGCTTAGTTAAAACAGACATAAATCCTGAGTTTATAAAGCTATTATAATTACCTCTTATTACTTGATAAAAATCAAAATCTGTATTATTTTTTTTATTATAGTCCTCTAATAATCTTTTAGATACATGTTCTAATAATTCTTCATATCTTTCATATATGTCTGAAAACTCCTTAAACCCTTCATTTTCCATATCTTTAAGTTGTCTTATCTTTTTCCTTAATGAGGACTCCTGCTCAATTAAAGCACCAACTTTTGAGTTATGAGCTATTTCTTCTATTTGATTTATTTGAGATTTTAATTTTTTAAAATCTCTTTGCATGGCATTTTTTTTCAAATAATCACCTCTCGTATAATATACTATTGTAAAATTTACATTTGTAAATTACATTATTTTATTATTTAATATAGTTATAGTTTATATATATTTAATAAATATTATTTATTTTATTCTACTAAATTTATTATCTTAACAAAACCTATTAATATTATATTAATAAAAAATACAGTACTTATTAATATTTTTAATAAAATTTGTATATCTTTATGTTTTCTTAAGGATAAATTAAGCTTTATATTATATAATCAATTATATGAATTATCTTATATATACTACTTTACTATCGGGGGATGATTTTATAATATGAACAATAAAGACATATATTTAGTATTTTCTAATACTGGTACATTGCTTGCAAGATGCATCAACTATTACACAAAAGATAAATATGTACACGTTTCATTAAGCTTTGATAACTCCTTTAATAAAATGTATTCCTTTGGAAGAGTTTTTCCTCAGATTCCTTTTATTGGAGGGCTAGTAGAAGAAAATTTACAAGATGGTGTATATAAAAGATTTCAAAAAAGTAAATGTGTTATATATAAAATTAGTGTAGATGATGAAAAATATGAATTGTTAATAGAAGAGTTAGAAAAATTTTTGAAAGATCAAAAGAAGTATAAATATAGTTTGCTTGGATTAATAGGTGTTGCTATTAAGAGACCAATAAAAAGAGATAATCATTACTTTTGTTCTGAATTTATATCCCATCTTTTAATTAAAAGTAATATTTATGATTCTAATAAGCTTCCTTCTCTTACAAAACCTAGTGACTTATTAGATATTAGTCATAAGGAATTTATATATGAAGGGTTAGCCTATGAGTATAACCAATGTTCTAATTTAATGTATTAAAAAAACTGAGAATTAAAATCTCAGTTTTTTTAATTATGAGCTTATATTAATGTCATTTTCCTTATTGCTTTTCAATGCTCTCTTTATAAACTCATATATCTTATATAGCCTTGGAAAATTTCTCTCTTCTTCTAGTTTATTCTTAACTTCTGTCATCTTCATTATAGGTTCTAGAAGTGAAATAGTATCTTCATATCCTTCTTTTATTCTATTCTTCTTTGCTTCTTCATCTAAGTTTAAAGTGCCATTAATTACACTTTCATTTAGATTTCTTGGATATATATCTATTATTTTAGTATTGGGATACAAATATCTATCAATCCTAGCTTCCTTAGATAAAGATACTACTATTATTATATCACAGCCCTCTCCATAAACGGGCTGTATAGGAGTATTATCCGCAACCCCTCCGTCTATATATTTACTTCCTAATATTTCTGTAGGCTCATATATAAGTGGTAGCGATGCTGATGCAATTACAATTTCTTTTCCTAATTCTTCATCAAAATCATTTATTTTAAAATATTTAACTTTAAAATCTGGCAATTCCGTACAAGCTGCATAACAAATTTTATTATTCTTTTTTACTTTATTTATATTTAAATACTTATTTATTATTTCTTTCGCACCTTCTTTTGAAACTGCACCTTCTTCTATTTTTTGATTCATATACTTTTTGGCTATATTTAAATTTTTCCCACCAAGTATAAGTCCTACGCCTTTTTTAAAGAGCTCAAACTTACTAATAGGAATTAGTTTATCTATAGTTACCTCTTCCCATAGGGCTTCTGCATAACTCATATTATCTTGTGCAAAAAGTACAGCATTAAAAGCTCCAATTGATGTACCTGAAAAAACACTTATGTATTTATCAATTCCTAATTCTTTTAATGCCTTCCAGACTCCGAGCTCATATGCACCTTTGCCTCCACCACCTGATAATACCAATCCTATTTTCATTTCAATCCCCCCTTTTATTAAAAACCATTATTTCGACAGTAGATAAATCTTATATCTACTATTATATAATAAATACACCATTTTTGTTAATTTTCTTATATATTATAATAATCATTTATTTTGTACGTAAAAAACACCTTAAAAATAAAATTTTAAGGTGTTTTTAAAATAGCGTTAAACTACTTAATTGAATTTTTTGCTAATTCTACTAAATCAGCAAATGCCTTTGGATCATTTATAGCTATTTCTGACAACATCTTTCTGTTCATGTCTATTCCTGCTAATTTAAGTCCATTCATAAATCTTGAATATGAAAGTCCATTCATTCTTGTAGCTGCATTAATTCTCGCTATCCAAAGTCTTCTGAAATCTCTTTTCTTTAATCTTCTTCCAACATAAGCATTTCTTAAAGCTCTTATTACTGATTCATTAGCAGTCTTGAATAGTCTGCTTTTTCCACCGTAATAACCTTTTGCAAGCTTTAATACTTTTTTATGATTTTTACGTGAATTTACCGCTCTTTTAACTCTTGCCATGTTTAATCCTCCTAAAAACCTCTATATTATAGGTATGGTAATAATTTCTTCATTGCTTTTTCTTGAGTAGTTGAAACATAAGAAGCTTTTCTTAAGTTTCTCTTTCTTTTAGAACTTTTCTTTGTTAATATATGACTCTTAAAAGCCTTAGCTCTTTTTAACTTTCCAGTTCCAGTTTTCTTAAATCTCTTTGCTGCACCTCTGTGGGTTTTCATTTTTGGCATGATACTTATCTCCTCTCAAGTTACGCTTTTTTAGGACCTACAACCATTGTCATATTTCTGCCTTCATGCTTAGCAGGCTTTTCAACTATGCAAACATCTTCTAGTTTAGAAACAAAATTTTCTAATATTTTTTTTCCAATATGTCCTAGTTGTGCTTCTCTTCCTTTAAATCTAACAGTGATTTTAACTTTATCCCCGTCTAATAAAAACTTTCTAGCATTTTTTGCTTTTATCGCAATATCATTTTCTTCAATTGTAAGACTACATCTTATTTCCTTAAGAGTAGTTACCTTTTGCTTTTTCTTAGCTTCTTTATCTTTCTTTGCTTGCTCATAAATATACTTCCCTAAATCCATCACTCTACATACTGGTGGATTCGCATTTGGAGAAATCATAACTAAATCTAATTCCTTCTCCTCAGCAATTTTTTGAGCTTCTTTTGTTGGAATTACGCCTAATTGATTACCTTCTGAATCAATCACTCTAACTTCCTTTACTCTTATAGCTTCATTACAAGTAAAATCCTTACTTATACCAGGTCACCTCCAAAATTTTAAATAAAAACATAACAAAAAAAATAGACGACATATTTTGCCGTCCTCTAGTACTTATAAAAACCTAGTTATATTTAACTAGAAATTATTACAAAACTATCTACCTTACTAAGCTCTGCCGTAAGGTGAGAAACGGCTGTTTCTTCTTAATATATCAGTTATTTTATCATTGTTCTTATTGTTTGTCAATATTTCTACAATATTTATTTTTTACATTTATATCTTATATTATACTATATTAAAATAAAAATTAAAATAAAAATTAAAATAAAAAATACATTTTATTCTATATCTTCATTATAATCTAATATTCCACCTCTTAGATTATATAAATTTGTGAATCCTTCCTCTTCTAATATTGTACAAGCAACGCTACTTCTTACTCCCACCTTACAATAAACTAAAATAGGTTTATTTTTATATTCTTGTAAATCTTCAATTTCCCACTCTATTTCATCTACTGGTATGTTTATAGAATTACTTATTTTAGATTCTTTAAATTCATTTGGATTTCTAACATCTATTATCAGCAAATCTTCATTACCTTTAATTAGTTTTTTAGCTTGATTGCTATTAATTGATTTTATATTACTCATTTGTTCACCTCTTATTGTTTCTAATTCTCTATAAATCAATTCCGATTTTTGTGATTTCTATTTTGTTTTCACTTATTATTAATATAGCTATTATACTAATTATTATCTTTTTTCGCCATTAATATTTATAATTTATTAATAAAAAAGTGAGCCTACATAATTTTGCTTATTCCTTCGTTCCCCTTCAAGTCACCCCAAACTTACATATGCCACTTACAAACTTAAGGTAAAGAAAGTAAAAAACTCACTCTGCTTAACATAAGCAAAATGAGTTTAATATTTTTTTCTTTACTCTTCTATTGGATCATCAAAGCCTAACAATACTGTAAATAAATATCCTGCTATATATGAAACTAAAACTCCAATAAGAAATACTAACATTTTTCCATCTGCTATTAATAAAGCTAACGGTAATCCAGATACACCTATAGCCACTGATCCTACCTTTAAAAATGCCATAACAGCACCACCAACTCCAGCACCTAAACAAGCTCCCAAGAAAGGCTTTCCTAAAGGTAGTGTTACTCCGTATATTAAAGGTTCTCCAATACCCAAGAATCCTGGTATTAATCCATTTTTAGCAGTCTTCTTTAATCTTTGATTTTTAGTCTTAACTAAAACAGCTATAGTAGCACCAACTTGTGCCATCCCTGCTGTTGCTAATATTGGAAGTAAAACTGTATATCCAGCATTTGCTATTAAGTCTGCATGTATTGGTGTCAATGCTTGATGCATTCCAGTCATAACTAGCGGTAAAAACAATGCCCCTGAAACAGCTCCTGAAAGTACTGATACTAGAGTATTGTCTGAAGAAATAGTTTGAGCCACTATAAATCCTATTCCATCTGAAATAAATCCACCTACTGGTTGTAAAATAAATAATGCAGCTAATACAGATACTGATAAAGTTATTAGTGGTGTTACAAATAAATCTACTACATCAGGAACATATTTTCTACAAGCTTTTTCAATAAATACAGATAATAGAACTACTAAGATTACTGAAATTATTCCTCCTCTACCTGGTGTTAAAGCTTTACCAAAGAGATTTATATTTGCAAGTGTTCCTGATGAAAGAATACCTCCTAATACTCCTCCCATCATAGGCATCTGCGATCCAAATTCCTTAGCAGCATTTACTCCTACTAATATAGATAAAATTGAGAAAACTCCCCCACCTATTAACCCTATTATTTGTCCTATAGTTGTTGCTTTATATGCATCCCCAAATCTTACATTACATATATTATTTATTGCTAAAACAAGTCCACAAGCTACAAATAAAGGAATTAAAGGAATGAATATATTACCTAATTTTCTTAATGCATTTTTTACTGGAGTATTATTTTTTCCTTTTAGCTTTGTTTTTGTTTCCTTAACTGCTTCTTCACCAATAACTAATGATTTTCCTACTATTTTTTTTACTTCTTCAGTAATTTTATTAACTTTTCCTAAACCATATATAACCTGTAATTGACCATTATCCTCTACTACTCCTAAAGCTCCCTCAGATTTCTTTATTGATTCTAAATCAACCTTAGTTAAATCCTTAAGTTCTAACCTACAACGAGTCATACAATTACTAACTGATTTTATATTATCCTTTCCACCAAGCAAATCTACCAGTTGTCTTGCAATTTCTTGATTTGTCATAATAATACACTCCCCTATAAATAATAAATAATTCCTAGTTAAACTTAATAACGAGAAAGAACCTGAATAAATATATCCTCCTTACACATCCCACCTATCTAATTGCTAATTTAAAAGATTTATAAATTATTTTTATAATACACTTAATCTATATGCTTATTTCTTTTTTAATATAATCTTTATAGAAACAAAATTTTAATTTCCAACAAAATTTTACTTTTTTATTTCATTTTAAATAGAAAAGATCCTCACCATTTTCATTGTAAAGATCTTCTTTAAATATTTTATTTAAAATATTGTTTTCCTTTAATAAATGTCTGAATTACATTATATTTATCATCTAATAAAACCAAGTCTGCATCATAATTTAATTTTATTTCACCTGTATTATTTAAGCTTAAAATTGAAGCAGGAGTTTTGGAAGCCATCTTTACACTATCACATAAAGATATTCCAAATTCAACACTAAGTCTAAGAGATTTATTCATAGTTGTAGTACTAGAAGCTAAGGTACCATCTTTTAATCTAGCTACTCCATCCTTAACAACTACATGATGTCCTCCAAATAGATAATTTCCATCCCCTACCCCCATTGCTTGTAAAGCATCTGTTGTTAAAACCATTCTATCTGCTCCTTTTACTTTGTGCATTAACCGAATAATTCCTGGATGAAGGTGTATACCATCTACAATAGCTTGCACACTTACATTATCATCTTCTAGTGCTGCTGTAACTAATCCTGGTTCACGATGATGAATAGCTGGCATTGCATTAAAACAATGCGTAATATGTGATGCCCCTTCTTTAAAAGCCTTTCTTGCTTCTTCATATGTTGCAGTAGAATGTGCAATAGCAACTACTACATTTCTATTTCTTAAGTAATGAATTAATTCAATTCCACCTGGTAACTCTGAAGCAATTGTAACCATTTTTATAAGATCTCCTGCTTCCTTAAAAATAATATCCATTTCCTCTAAATTAGGATGTCTTAGATGTTTAGGATTTTGCATACCTTTTTTTTCAACATTCAAATATGGTCCCTCTAAATGAATTCCTACTATCTTTGCTCCTTCTTCATTTCCTAATACCTTTTTAACACTACTAATCATAGAAAGTAAATCTTCAAGTGAAGAACTTACAGAAGTTGCTAAAAAGCTTGTACATCCAGTTTCAGCACATTTTTTTGACACTTCTTGAATACTTTTAGTTGTTCCATCCATCATATCATGATTATTTGCACCATGAATGTGTACATCTATCATTCCAGGTATTAATAAGTTATTATTTCCCTTAATAACTTGATGATTTATTTTTTCTTCTATATTTTGATTATAGGGAATTATTGATGTGATTTTTCCTTCATCAATATAGATATCAACATTATTTATTTTTTCTCCTAAAATTACCCTTACATTTGAAATTAAAGTTTTCATATCTATTCCTCCTCACTTGCAATAATTAATTTAATATTATATTCATTAATTTTTTTTTGTAATGAAGAAGGAATAATTTTATTTGTAATTATTGTATCTATTCCTTCAAATCCTATTTTAAATGATGAGGTTTGATTAAATTTTGATTCATCTAAAACAATACAAACCTTTTTAGAACTACTAAAAATACTTTTTTTAACATTAATATCTTCTAGATCTGAGTAAAAAATTCCTTCTGAATTAATTCCTGATGCACCAATGAATGCATAATCAAAATAAAATTGACCTAGTTGATCCAATAATGAAGACCCATGCATAACATGAGATTCTGGATTAAAATAACCTCCAAGAAGAAATATTTTATTATCTCTATTCCTAGAAGAAAATGATATTGCATTATCAATAGAATGAGTAACAATAAATAGATCTTTTTGAGTCATATATTTTGCCATAAAATTTACTGTTGTAGATACATCTAATAAAACAGTATTGTTATCTCTTATTAAACTTGCTGCCTTACTGGCAATAAGTTCTTTTTCTTTGGAGTTTACAACTAATCTTTCTGAATACTTTTCAATTTTAGCCTTTATTAATGGAAGAGAGATTCCACCTCTATACCTTTCTGCTAATCCTTGTTCTGTTAGCAGTAAAATATCTCTTCTTGCAGTATCCTTTGAAACTGAAAAAATTTTACCTAACTCTTCTTGAGATAATTGTTCTCTTTGTTCTAATAGTTCTAATATTTTAACTAAGCGTTGTTTTTGATCCATAAATCTCACCTCATTTACAATATATCATATAAAAAACTTATATGCAATATTTTAAGTTTTTCATATTAAATTTTAAGTTTTATTAAGTTTTATATTGGGTTTCTAATTTAACTTTAATACTATATTTAATTAAAAGTAAAATATTAAATATTATAAATTTATTATTCTTACAATTGATATTTTATATTTTTTAGAAACTATTTAGCTATAATAAATATTAATATAACAATAGATAATTCCATAAATGATTATAAATATAAAAAAAGGTAAGGAGTTTATAAACTCCTTACCTTTTTTATATTTATCTCTTACCAGCATCAAATGGTTCACCAGAAGCCTTTGGAGCTTGTGATGATTTAGAGAATAGTACTAACGCTATTAAAGTAACAACGTATGGGAAAATCTTTAATAATACACCTGGTATAGATGCTAATGATGGTATAACTTGAGATACGTTTGCTATAGTTGAAGCAAATCCGAAGAATAAAGTTGCTCCTAGTATCCCCATAGGTTTCCATTGTCCAAATATTAATGCTGCTAAAGCTAGGAATCCAAGACCAGCAACATTTCCGTTAAACTCACCAGAATATGTTACTAATATTATAGCTCCACCTAAAGCTGATAATCCTCCAGATATCATGACACCTATATATCTCATTTTGAATACGCTTATACCAGCTGCCGCTGCCGCTTGCGGATGTTCCCCACAAGCTCTTAATCTTAATCCAAAACTTGTTTTATATAATAAGAATACACTTAGTATTAAAATTGCTATTACAAGCCATGTTGTTGCATAAGTTTTAGTAAAGAAAAGTGGTCCTATTACAGGTATATTTGATAATACTGGTATATCTTTTGGAATAAATCCATTTGTTACTCTTATATTACCACTACCTGTCATATTTCTTGCTAAGAATACTGTTAATGCTCCAGCTATCATATTTATTGCTGTACCACTAATTACTTGATTAGCATTTAAGTTTATACTTGCAAATGCATGTAATAAGGAAAATAAAACTCCTGCTAAAGTTGCAACTAAAAGACCTATCCATAAAGCCCCTGCAACTCCGTTTGCTTGTAGTTTTGATACTGTTAATGCTCCAGCAAATGAACCTATTATCATAAGCCCATCTAATCCTATATTTATAACTCCACTTCTTTCACAGTAAAGTGCTCCTAACGCTGTTATTAAAAGAGGCACTGTAAAAGAAATTGCATATGGAAAAATTTGTTGTATTATGCTCCACATTATTTTTCCACCACCCTTTCAGCAGAACTATTTTTACCTTTTGAATCGTCATCTTTTTTTGATTTTTTAAATCTTTTTATTACTTTATCCATTATCATACTTGTTGCTGCAAAGTAAATTATTGTTGCCATTATAGTGTCTGCAAGTTCTGGTGGTACCTTTACCGCAGCATTCATAAATCCTTTTCCAACATATAGTACTCCAAAGAATAACGCTGAGAAGAAAACTCCAATAGGGTTACTTGCTCCAAGTAATGCAACTGCTATTCCATCAAAACCTTGAGTTGGCATAACTCCTATTTGCATTATATTTGCGTTACCTGTATATTGTATAGCACCTGCAAGACCTGATAATGCTCCAGCTATCATCATAGAAATAATTATATTTCTATTAACAGGCATACCAGCATATTCTGCTCCAAATCTATTAAATCCAACAGCTTTTAATTCATATCCTAAAACTGTTTTATTTAATATAAACCAAACAACAAAAACTGCTATTATTGCTAAGAAAATCCCTAAATTTATATATGATCCACTAAATATACTTGATAACCAAGAAGCTCTTAAAGTAGCTGTTTCTGGTAACATTCTTGATTCAGTTTCTAAGAATTCTCCCTTAAAATATTTTGGAATGTTATAGTAAACTATCCAATAAGCTATCCAGTTCATCATTATTGATGATACGACTTCGTGAACGTTGAATTTAGCCTTTAATAATCCTGGAACTGTAGCCCATACTGCTCCTCCTATAATTCCTACTAATACAACTATAGGAACAAGTAAAGCTTTAGGTAAATCCAGTGTTAAACCTACAGCTATTGAACAAAATCCTCCAAATAGCATTTGTCCAGGCGCCCCTATATTAAATAATCCTGTTTTAAATGCAAAGGCAACTGAAAGTCCTGTAAGCACTAATGGAGTTGCAGTAGCTATAGTGTTACCTATTCTTTCTAAATTCATTAATCCGCCTTTAAATAAATACTCGTACCCTTCAACAGGATTAAATCCCATGATTACCATTAATATGGCACCTGCAATAAGACCTAAGATTACAGCCATTACAGATTTTAAACCTTGATTTTTTTCCATTAGCTTTCACCTCTCTTTATTCCTGCCATCATTAATCCAACTTCGTTTTCGTCTGTTTCAGAGGCATTTACTACTCCTATTAGTTCACCATTGTTAACAATAGCAATTCTATCTGAAACATTTAGTACTTCATCTAATTCTAGTGATACTAAAAGTACAGCTTTCCCACTATCTCTTTGCTCAACAAGCCTTTTGTGTATGTATTCTATTGATCCTACATCTAACCCTCTTGTTGGTTGAACAGCTATTAATAAATCTGGATTTGATTGAACTTCACGTCCAATAATTCCTTTTTGCTGATTCCCACCTGATAAAGATCTAGCCATAGATTTTCCACCTTCACCTGATCTTACATCAAAGGTTTCTATAATGTTATTTGCATATTCTGTTATTTTACTTCTATTTATAAGTCCATTTTTAGAAAACGGTTCATTTTTATAAACTTTAAGAACCATGTTATCTTCCATAGTATAATCAAGAATTAGTCCTCTTTTATGTCTATCTTCTGGAATATGTGCTATTCCATCATCAATTCTATCTCTTATTGAAGTTTTAGTAATATCCTTTCCGTTAAAGAATATTGCTCCACTTTCTATTTCTCTCATTCCCGTTATAGCTTCAACTATCTCAGTCTGTCCATTTCCTTCTACACCAGCTATACCAACTATTTCTCCTTTTCTTACTTCTAAAGAAAAGTCCTTTAATCCTAATACTTTTTTATTATTTTTAACTGATAAATTTTCAACTCTTAATACCTCTTCCCCTGGGGTTGAAGGTTTTTTATCTACTTTAAAGGATACTTGTCTACCTACCATCATTTTTGCCATATCAGCTTCAGTAGTAGTTTTTACATCAACTGTTCCTATACATTTACCTCTTCTTATAACAGTACATCTATCTGCAGCGGCTTTTATTTCTTTTAGCTTATGTGTAATTAATATTATTGATTTACCTTCTTTTATAAGGTTTTTCATTATTTCAATTAAGTCTTCTATTTCTTGAGGAGTTAAAACTGCCGTTGGCTCGTCGAAAATAAGCACATCAGCGTTTCTGTATAACATTTTTAAGATTTCAACACGTTGTTGCATACCGACAGATATATCTTCTATCTTTGCATATGGGTCAACATTTAAGCCATAAGTTTTTGATAAATCGTCTATTCTTTTAGCTGCACTTTTTACATCAACTGTTAAGAATTTTTTTGGTTCAAGACCTAATATAATATTTTCTGTTACAGTAAAGTTTTCAACTAGTTTAAAATGCTGATGAACCATACCTATTCCTAAATCATTTGCTACATTCGGACTAGAAATTTTCACTTCTTTTCCATTTACTTTTATTATTCCAGCCTCTGGTTGATACATTCCAAATAACATTCCCATTAATGTAGATTTACCAGCGCCGTTTTCTCCTAAAAGAGCATGGATTTCTCCCCTTTTTAGCTGTAAAGTTACATTATCATTTGCTACAATCCCTGGAAACTCTTTTCGAATGTTAAGCATTTCTACTACATAACTCATTAAGTATCCTCCCTTTATTAATTAAAAGATTTTTAATTACATCATCTCTATTCCTTTTTATTGTCAAATTGTAAAATTAAACAAATTTAGGTGTATATAAGAAAAAGACGGTACTTCCGTCTTTTCCTATGTTATTAATTCTTTTATATAAACTCTATAAAATTACTTAATTAAATCACCTTGTTTATCTGATACAGTAATCTTTCCGTCTTTAATTTGTTTAAGTACTTCAGCAACTTTATCTGAAGTTTCTTTACTTAAATTAGGATTTTCTTTTGGAATACCAATACCATCATTTTTAGCATCAAATATTAAAGTCTTTCCACCTTGGAATTTTCCATCTAACTCATCTTTAACCATATCAAAAGTAGCTGTATCTATCATTTTCATAGCTGAAGTTAATACTACAGATTTATTGTCTTTGTAAATTCCATCTGCATATTGGTCAACGTCAACACCTACTATCCATGCTTCTTTTCCAGCGTTAGCTCTAGCTTTAGCTTCATTTATAGCTCCAACTCCAACTCCACCAGCTGCTGTAAATATTGCTTTAACTCCATTATCAAACATAGTTGCAGCTAATTGTTGACCTGCAGCAACATTATCAAATGATCCTTGATATACTACATTCTCTTTCTTTATATTCATTTTTGTTCCAAAATTTTCATTAGCATATTTAACACCTTGTTGGAATCCCCAGTTAAACTTTTGAGGTGCTGGTATTTCCATACCACCTATAAATCCTAGTTCTCCTTCTTTTAGTTGAAGTGCTGTTGCAACACCAGCTAAGAATCCTGCTTCTTGTTCAGCAAAGAATATAGCCACTGTATTATCAGCTACAACTGGTTTAAAGTCTCCACTATGTGGATTACCATCTATTATTACAAATTTGGCATCTTTATATTTATCTTGTGCTTTAAATACAGCTGTTTCAAATTTAAATCCAGGAGTAACTATAAATTTATATCCTGTATCATAAAGATTTCCTATTTCTTTCATATAGTCAGCTTCTGTTGTTCCTGATGGCTTTAAATAATTAGCATCTATTTTTAGATCTGTTTGTGCCTTCTTTATACCTTCCCAAGTACCTTGGTTAAATGACTTATCATCTATAGTTCCTGCATCAGTAACCATACCTACTTTTAAGTCCTTTTCTTTTGCTGCTCCATCTGATTTATTGCCACAACCTACTAAACCAGTTATCATAAGCGCTGATAGTGCTAAAGCTATTGCTCTTTTTTTCATGTTAAAAATCCCCCTTAGACTTTTGTAATTTAGTTGTTATAATTTTTTTAAAAGGTTTCCATATAGAAACTTTTAAAAAAATTATACAATATATAGTTCGTAAATACAATATTTTTCTAAATATTATTTTCATTATTAGACAAATTTATCCATAATGATTAACCTTTTCAAATATTTTTTATGAAATTTATTCTTAATATTGTAAAAAATAAAACTAACTATACGAATTATATCGACTTTATAATTCATAATTTTCGATTATCTTTTAGGAATTTCATATTATTTTAGTCTCCCATCCAAAAACAAATTGATTGACCTTATTTTAAAAATTCGCTAAATATACTTTTAAAAGCTTCTATATCCATAGGAGACATTCTAATTCTTTTTAATGAGTACATACCATCAGAAGCTTTTGATATTCCAACTTCTGTTGTAACAGCTGCTTTTATACCCAATTCTTTTTCTACTTCTATCGTTTCATCATCGTATCTACCAACTGGATAGCAAACAAATTTACTATCTACTCCAACTTTCTCTTTTAATGTATTAATCCCCTCTTTTATTATTGCAATTTTGTCTTCTCTTGGTATTTTAGTAAACTCAATATGTCTAGAGGTATGATTCTCTATTCCCATTCCATCCTTATGCATTTCTTTTAGCATATTAGAATTCATATACCAACCATCAACATCAGTTTTGTCAGTTATTATAAAAAAAGTAGCCTTCATACCATGTTCTTTTAATATTCTGTAAGCCTCTGTATAATTGTCTGCATATCCATCATCAAAAGTTATTGCTACTGGCTTTTCAGGAACTTTACCTGTATTAAAGGATTCTACAACACCTTCTAACAGCATAGGTGTAAATCCATTTTCCTTAAGCCATTTGACTTGTCCTTCAAACTGACTTATTGGCACTAGTAAGTTATTATTAGGATCGGTATCCGCTATAGAATGATACATTAATATAGGTATTCTTACATCGTTCACATTTAAATTTACATAATTAATTTTATTCTTTTCTTCTATTTTAGTATTTTCTTCTTCAATATTTTTATTTGTTTCTTCATTAGAATTCTTATTATTCTTTTCTACACTTACTGTATTATTATCAGCACTAAACTTATAATTTCTTATAAATGCTATTCCAAATCCTATGACTAGTATCACTACTAAAGCTGTAGTTAATTTCATTATTTTTTTCATAATATTATATTCCCCTCTTTCCTATATATTTTGAATATATATTGATAGGAATAATTTGTCAATAATTCTATTTATAATTGTTTCTTTTTTTTTAACACTTTCTAATTTTTCCTTTAATCATTGTTAATAATATATTATTTTTGTATAATTAATCTAAACTAATATTAAGGAGTGTTTTTGTTGTTTGGATATGTGACTCCTCTTAAATCAGAACTTAAAGTGAAGGATTTTACAAAATTTAGAAGTTATTACTGTGGATTATGTTTTCAACTTAAAAATAGTGCTGGAAACATACCTAGAGCAGTATTAAACTATGATATGACTTTTTTAGCAATACTTATAGATTCTTTATCAATAAAAGAACCTAATATTGAAATTAAGCGATGCATTGCTCATCCTACTGATAAAAAACCTGTAATTATAGAAAATGATGCATTGCATTATGCTGCAGCCATGAATTTAACACTTTTTTATCACAAAGTAAAAGATGATATTCAAGATGATAATAATATTAAAAGTAAGGTTGTAGAAAGAATACTTTATCCTTATCAAAAAAAAATTAATAAATCTATAGATAATATAAATAAGATAATCAAGAAAAATCTTCTAGTATTAACTGACTTAGAAAATAATAAAAACTTTTCATCTATAGATGAAATATCTCATCCATTTAGTGATATAGTTGGAAGTATTTTAAAAGAATATCCAAATAAGCTTATTGATGACTCTACTGAGTTAAGAAATAATCTTTATAGACTTGGATACACCTTAGGAAAGTGGATATATCTTATTGATGCATTAGACGATTTAAAAGATGATATATTAAATAAAAAATTTAATCCAATAAACTTCTTATTTAATGACAATAATCAATCCTATGATGATTTAATTCCTTTAATTCAAGAAAGATTAGAATTTACGATTTTAAACTGTTCATACAATTGTAAAGACCTACTTTCAAAACTACCTTTAAAGAGGAATGAAGATATACTTAAAAATATTTTAGAATTAGGTATGATGGATAAATATATTGGTATTTTAAATAATACAAGCGAAGATAAAAGGAGTGACTATAATAATGAATCCATATGAGGTACTAGGACTTAAACCTGGAGCAAGTCAAGAAGAAATAAAAAAGGCTTATAGAAGTCTTATTAAGCAATATCATCCAGATCAATATGGAGATAACCCCCTTAAAGATTTAGCAGAAGAAAAAATGAGAGAAATAAATTCCGCTTATGATGAATTAACAAAAAATCCAAATAACTCTTATCAAAATTCTAATTCACAAAACTATAATTCATCATATAATAATGGATCATCTAATGACAGTTATATGTTTTCAGAAGTAAGAAGACTTATTCAAATGGGTAATTTTCAAGAAGCAGAAAATAGACTAAATGGTATGTCTAACAGAAATGCTGAATGGAATTTTCTTTATGGAGTATTATTAACTAACAAAGGATGGTTTGATGGAGGCCTTAAACATATTCAAACTGCAGTAAATATGGACCCAAACAATTTTGAATATAGACAAACCCTAAACTCTCTTCATCAAAGAACTAGATCATATAGTAATAATTACTATAGAACAACTGGCGGGAATACAGCTAGCGCATGTGACTGTTGTATCAATCTTTGGTGTTTAGACTCAATTTGTGAATGTATGGGTGGAGATCTTATAGGGTGTTGCTAGCATTGTAAATTATTAAATGGTGGTGTTTTAAATTATGAAATCAAAAGAAATTGCTCTAAGTGCTGTCTTAGTAGCACTCACTAGCATAATTTTATATTTAAATTTGCTAATTCCCATAAACACATTAAGCATCCTTACATTAGCTTCATTTATTATTCCAATTGCAATGATAAGAGGTTCAATAAAAAGTGCTTTTTTAGTGTACATCGCCTCTACAATAATAGGTTTTTTCTTTTTACCAATTAATATAGTTCTATTATACGGAATATTCTTTGGAGTATATGGAATAGTAAAATGCTATATAGAAAAATTAAATAAGTTGTATTTAGAAATAATATTTAAATTATTATTTTTTAATGCTATTTTATTCATCTTGTTATTTTTGTTTAATACTTTTCTTTCAACAGAAATAATAAAACTACCATTATGGTTGATATATGTTGTTTCACAACCTGCATTTTTAATATTTGATTATGCATTAACATTACTTATTTCATTTTATATGCAAAAAGTACACAATAAAATTTAAAATAAAAAAGTAGACATATGTAAGTTTAATTACAAACTGAATATAAGGATAGTATTAAACAAGGCTGATTTAAGTAAAACCAGCCTTGTTTATTTTAATCTATTAATGAAAATAACACTTCAAAAGCACCTTCAATTATTTCTCCTACAACAGATATTAATCTCTCTGTTGCTTTTCTCTTTTTAGAGCTTTCTACTTTTAATTTTTTAGATTCTTCAATATACTTATTTATATTTTCAATATCTGAATTATACACATATGCATCTTCATATGACTTAACTTCTCTATACAAGATAGTGTTTTCATAGTTATCCAAAATACCATCCCCCCATCATTATTTACCCTTACTCATTCTAATAAAATACCATTTAACTAAATTACAACACATATCAATTGCTATATATTTTTTTACTTAATACTAATATAAACTATAATACTAATAAATATAAAGAATATATTTATTTAATAAAAATATACGAAAAGTTTATAATTAAAAGATTTTATTTTGTTATTATCTCTTTTCCAAAAGGCATTAGAGATAATTTGGCTAGTTTTAAAGATTGTTTAGCAAATGGTATTCCTATTATTGTTATGCACAAAAGGAAAGCACTTATTAAATTCGCTATACATAATTCTATACCACCAAATAATATCCAAAAAATATTTAAAACAATATTTACTCCACTATCATTTTTAGTAACTACTTCTTTCCCAAATGGAGCGAATTGCAAGCTAGCCAGCTTAAAACATTGCATTCCTACTGGAATTCCTACTATAGTAATACACCAAACTACTCCAGCAAAAAGCCAAGCTAAAGCATTAATAAACCCTCCAAAAATAATCCAAATTAAATTTCCTAAACATGACATTAAAAATTCCTCCTTTTTTAAAATTCCTAAATAGCTATAGACTATAAGCTTAGTTGTCTTATAATTTGTAGGTTTGAATTACACTTGTCCACTTTTAAGAACTTTAAGTAAGTATCTATAAAATTATCTAATAAATTGATTTATAGATACTTGCTCTCTTATTTAATTATTTCCTAACTGGACCAATGCACAATTTTCTATTGCTACTATTGAGTTTTCAATGCAATACTTTAATATTTCTTCACTTTCAGCACCAGGTTGTATTAGAACATTTTTTATTCCTAATTCATTAGCTTCTTTAATAAAGTTTATTCCAAGCTTAGCATTTATACATAAGTCCATAGCATCTATTTTATATGGTACTTCTTTTAAGCTAGTATATATTTCATTTCCTCCTTTAGGGTGAACACCACTAACAATATATCCTTTGCTTTTAAATTTATTTAATATTTTATAAGCATACTTAGACTCATTAGATACATCTCCTACAACTACCCAATTTTTTAATTTAATCATTTCATTTATATTCATAAAGCTACCTCCTATATAGGTTATTTTTTCATATGAACCTTTACAATATCATAACTTAATATATGATTAATATATCCATTTGCTAATTTTTAATTACTTTTTCTATTATATTATATTTAATTAATTGATTCTAGTTGTTGACTTATATTGTAATAAAATATATAATTGTGTATAAATTATATATTTACTGCTTTGAATAGGAGTAGTACTATAACTTTCAACCTTAAGAGAGCTGTTGATTGCTGCAAAACAGTGGTTGAATTATAGGAACTTGCCTAGGAGCTTACTTGTTAAAAGCAAGTACGGGAAACGCCGTTATAGATTTGAGTGAGAAAAATATTTATTTTTCTAATAAGAGTGGTACCGCGAATATGTCCTTCGTCTCTTAATTGAGATGAAGGGCTTTTTTTATATTATTTTTTATTTTTAAAGGAGGAATTATTGTGGCTAATTATGGAACTTCCATTGATAAGAAATGGCAAGATAAATGGGAAGAAACAAATCTTTATAAATTTGACCCAAATAAAGAAGGAGAAAAACTTTATGTTTTAGAGATGTTCTCTTATCCTTCTGGTAGCCAATTACACGCTGGTCACTGGTTTAACTATGGACCTGTTGATTCATGGGCTAGACTTAAAAGAATGCAAGGATATAATGTATTTCAACCAATGGGATTTGATGCATTTGGACTTCCTGCTGAAAACTATGCAATAAAAACTGGAATTCATCCAAAGGATTCAACAGAAAAGAATATAGAAACTATGGAAAAACAACTAAGAGCTATGGGAGCTATGTTTAACTGGGATAATGAAGTAATAACTTGTAATCCTGACTATTATAAATGGACTCAATGGGTATTTTTAAAACTATATGAAAAAGGCTTAGCTTACAGAAAGAAAGCTCCAGTAAACTGGTGTCCATCATGTAATACAGTTTTAGCTAATGAACAAGTTCTTGAAGGTTCTTGTGAAAGATGTTCAACTGAGGTAACAAAAAAAGATTTAACTCAATGGTTCTTAAAGATAACTGACTATGCTGATGAGCTATTAGAAAAATTAGATACTTTAGATTGGCCTGAAAAAACTGTTGCAATGCAAAAACACTGGATTGGTAAATCTACTGGTGCAGAAGTTACATTTAAAGTTAAAGATTCTAATATTGAATTTGATGTATTTACTACAAGAGTTGACACACTAAACGGAGTTACTTATGTTGTATTAGCTCCTGAAAATTCATTAGTTGATGAACTTACTCTTCCAGAATACAAGGATACTGTTGAAAACTATAAAAATGAAGCTAAAAAGCAATCCGATATAGAAAGACAATCTTTATCAAGAGAAAAAACTGGAGTCTTTACAGGATCTTACGCTATAAATCCTATAAATGGAAAAGAGGTTCCTATTTGGATTGGGGATTATGTATTAGCAACTTATGGAACCGGAGCTGTAATGGCTGTTCCTGCTCATGATGAAAGGGATTATGCATTTGCTACAAAGTTTAACTTATCAATAGAAAGAGTAATAACTAGCAAAGATGGTAATGATGCTGAACTACCTTATTGCGAATATGGTGTATTGGTTAATTCCGGAGAATTTGATGGATTAACTACTGAAGAAGCTAAAGAAAAAATAATTGATAAATTATCTTCTATGAAGCTTGGAAGTGCTAAAGTCAATTATAGACTAAGAGACTGGTTGGTATCTAGACAAAGATATTGGGGTGCACCAATTCCTATGATTCACTGTGACCACTGTGGAACTGTTCCTGTACCTGAAAATCAATTACCTGTAGAACTTCCATATAATGTTGAGTTTACTCCAGATGGAAAATCGCCACTAGCAAAATGTGATGAATTCATAAACACAACTTGTCCTAAATGTGGAAAACCAGCAAAAAGAGAAGCTGATACTTTAGATACATTTGTTTGTTCTTCTTGGTATCAATTAAGATATCCTGACAATAAAAACTCTGAAAAGGCTTTTGATAAAGATCTTATTAATAAAATACTTCCAGTAGATAAATATGTAGGCGGCCCAGAACACGCTTGTATGCATTTATTATATTCTAGATTTATAACTAAAGCTTTAAGAGATATGGGATATTTAGATTTTGATGAACCATTTAAGTCATTAACTCACCAAGGATTAATTCTTGGTCCAGACGGATTAAAAATGAGTAAATCAAAGGGTAATACAATTTCTCCAAATGACTATATATCTCAATATGGTTCAGATGTATTTAGAATGTATTTAATGTTTGGATTTGCTTATATCGAAGGTGGAGCTTGGAGTGATGATGGACTTAAATCTGTTGCTAGATTTGTAGATAGAATTGAAAGATACTTAGATATAGCTAGAGAAGCTATTGAAAAAGGTGAAAATAATAAGACTACTATAGATAAAGCAGAAAAGGAATTAAACTTCTGGTTACACAATTCAATTAAGGGTGTTACTGAAGATGCTGAAAAACTTCAATTTAATACTGCAATTGCAAGAATGATGGAGTTTATAAATGCTTTCTCTAAATATCTTCAAGAAGATATTAAAAATTTAGATTTCTTAAAAAAGAGCTGCATAGATTTCTTAAAAATCCTTGCACCATTTGCACCTCACTTTGCTGAAGAGCAATGGAGTTTACTAGGTTTAGATTTCTCTATCTTTAACGAAGCTTGGCCAAAATATGATCCTAAAGCCTTAATTAAAGATGAAGTTGAAATAGCTATTCAAGTTAACGGTAAAATTAAAGCTAAGATAAATGTTTCAACTGATCTAAATGAAGAAGGAATTAAAGCTGCTTCATTAGAAAATGAAATCATAATTTCTGCTACTGAAGGTAAAACTATAGTTAAAGTTATAGTTATAAAGGGTAGACTTGTAAATATAGTTGTTAAATAACTTAAAGGGTAAAGTATTTAAAATACTTTACCCTAAATTTTTCTCTTTATTATATTTTTTTAATGTTATATAAACTAATACAGTTGCTACTAAAGTAATAATTAACCTTATAAAATTTTCTTCTATATTTATTAAATCATAGCTTATTAATGCTTCTAGTGCTATTGATGGAACCTTTCCGAAGAATGTTGCAATAACAAAAATAAATTTATTAACATTACTAATGGAAGCAGCTAATGTCACAAAACCTGATGGTATAAATGGAATTAATCGCCCTTCAAATATCAAAAAACCTATTCTATGACCTTTTCCTTCTATAATAGCCTTCAACAATTTATTTTTATCCTTCAATCCTTCTATCTTCTTTTTAAATCCTAGTCTATATAAAATAAAGCTCACATATCCTCCTATTGTTTCACCTATTAAAGAAACAATAAAACCTTCAAGTGGTCCAAAAAATGCTATATTAGCTCCTGTAATAAAAATTGATGGAACTACCCCAAGTAATGCTATAATTGTACTCATAAATATAGATATTATTATAGCAAAGTTACTATATTCACTAAATATACTTATTATATTATCTAAACTAAACATGATATTTATCCTTAACTATCATCTGTAATAAATTTATATATTTCCTATAACTATAACCATTATAATTTATAAATTATTAATACTAAGTTATTAATTTCTACTCTAGTACTTTTTTAAATTCTTCTAATATCTCGCTTACTAATTTTTCATCTAACTGTCTATAGTAGGGCAATAAATTTGAATCTTGAAAAGCAACAAATATTTTTTTACTCATTTCCATCCAAATTTCTGGTATATATACCCAAACTATTTCTTCATATCTACAGCTTAATAAAAAATGTTCTACTCCCCAAAATATATATTCATTTATATTATGTATTTCATTAAATTTTATATAATCATCAACTACTTTTTTAGTTAACTTATATTCATATATATCAACATAGAAGAAATCAAAACTTTCCTTCTTCGCTTTATAAGCATCTTCATTTATTATTATTATCTTAGAGTTATTTTTGAAACTTAAATTATATAAATCTATAATATCTTTTTCCTTTTCGTAAACTACGACTTTTTCTACATCCTTCTTTTTAGCTAATTCTTGTACAACATATCCAAGTCCTAATCCAACTACTCCAACAATACCTTTTGCATATTTTATAAACATATATGAACTTTCTATTTCTAATGGTGAGACTTTCATCCAAATGTTATTAGGTCCATATAATTCTAAAAGACTTAAATTTAACTTTTCATGTTTATTATACATATATCCATCAATATAATCTTTTTCTTTGTCAGTACTTTTTATTTCAAAATTTCCAATCTTTCCCAAAGATATAGCGTTATTATATTCTTTTATTTTATCTATTATATATGTCTTATCATATGGCTTCAAAATAATACTTCCCTTCTGTATGAAACTTTACTATATTACACATACTATTTTATGTAAAGTTAAAATTTTATATTATAATACTTATATATTATTTTAATATATATACTCATAATGTTTCTATTAAATATTATATTGACAATAAATAGTAATGACAATAACTATTTATTAAAATTTACTATTTTTTATATTAAAAAACACTTGATATTTAAATGTACTGTGTTATACTAATGATATAAATTATCATTTAACAATAGAAGGTGAATAATATGGATAAAATATTAATAAGTGAAGAAGCATACAAAGAATTTAAAGGATTCTTAGACGAGAATGAAGTTGAAAACTATAGCATAAGAATTAACTTAGCTGGTTTTGGTTGTAGCGGTCCTGCTTTCAACATATCTGTTGATGAAGCAAAAGAAGGAGATGTTACTCAAAAAGTTAACGATATTACTTTTGTAGTAGAAGAAAAACTTGTTGATGAATTCGGAGGATTCAAATTACTTTCAACTGAAGAAAATGATGGTAGAGGCTTATCATTAAAACCAGTTATAGAAGTTGAAGGCGGATGCGGATCATGTGGTGGCGGATGCCACTAATCTAGTAATCTAATTGATTAGATTCTTAAAAAGTGTTATGCTTTAACATAAAAAAAGCTGTATTATTAATTTAATACAGCTTTTTTATTTAGCTTTACCAAGCTAATATTTCAGCACCATCTTCTGTTACTAACACGGTGTACTCCCACTGTGCTGAGTATCCACCATCCTCTGTTAAAACAGTCCACTCATCATCTTCATCTACAAAAACTTCATAAGTTCCTTCATTAATCATTGGTTCTATTGTAAATATCATTCCTGGAACAAGTATCATTCCTTCTCCTCTTTTGCCGTAATGACTTACAAAAGGATCTTCATGGAATTTTAATCCTACTCCGTGTCCTCCAAAA
The DNA here is from genome assembly GCF_055330225.1 of Clostridium sp. LS3. Taxonomy (NCBI): domain Bacteria; kingdom Bacillati; phylum Bacillota; class Clostridia; order Eubacteriales; family Clostridiaceae; genus Clostridium; species Clostridium sp. LS3. Next base: position 1,155,850 of record NZ_CM143921.1, on the reverse strand, counting down.
GCTCTTACTACCGAAAATCCATTAGCTTCTGCATGCTCTTGTATAACAGCTCCTATATCACCTAAGAATCCCCATGGCTTAACAGCTTCAAATCCTTTTTCTAAGCACTCCTTTGCAACTTTAACCAGCTTTGAATCCTTTTCTGTAACATTACCTATCTTATACATTCTTGAAGCATCCGAATAATATCCATTATAAATAGTTGATACATCTACATTTACTATATCTCCATCTTGTAATACTTCATCATCACTAGGAATTCCGTGACATACAACATCATTGATAGAAACACAAACACTCTTAGGAAATCCCCCATAATTTAATGGTGCAGGTATTGCTCCACTATTTACTGTAAATTCATGAACTATCTTATTTATTTCTTCTGTTGTCATTCCTACCTTAATATTTTTCTCTACTAAATCTAATACTGCATTATTAATTTTAGCACTTTCTTTTATTCCTTCTATTTGCCCTGAATTTTTTATTAAATCTCTAGTTGGTACTTCAAATCCTTCAGATTTAAGTAGCTCTAATTTTTCATCAAATTCAATATGACACTTTTTGTACTTCTTTCCACTTCCACACCAACATTGATCATTTCTATTTAAATTCATATTAAACCTCCTAAAAATTTCATACTCATAATGTATTCATTATTATCTATTATAACTATTTTATATGCTATTATTACACTCTAAGTGTACTTATAATTTAAATAAGTTATATTAAATAATATTATTTATTATTATCTATAATATAACTATATCATACTTTTCTAATTATAGAGAAAAAATCAAATAAAAAAGTGAACATATATAAGTTTACTTTTTCCGTCGCTCTGCTCCAAGTCAACGCAAACTTACATATGTTCACTTCCAAACTAAAGGTAAGGAAAGTATAAAATAAATCTACTTTTCTAAATCAAATTGCTAAAATCCTTATATATTAACATTTTCAAAATTTTAGACTTTTATACTTTTCTAAAGAGTATTTTTAAAACTATCTTTTTATAGTAAATTCATAATTTAAATACGGTTCAATTATAGAGTTCATCCCTTTTAGAATATCTATCCAATAATTTTTCTTTATTGTTTCTATTTCTTTATCTTCTTCTTTAATATTGTTAAAATTTTTATTGTTAAACTCTTTATAAAACTCATCAATTTGCTGAGACATATTACTCATAGCTACAAAGTTATCTAAAGCTTCTCCATCTAATACAAGTTTTTCATAATGATTATTCATTTGAATATTTAAATATTCAAATAATAAACTTTCAATTCTTGAATAAACTTCATTTGGTGTTTCTATTGAGGTTTTTGATTTTTTATTTATAGATATAATCTCTTCTTTTCTGTAATCTCCATATTTTGACCATAAATTTGTAAATGCTTCAGATATTGCACTATAATTTTCATATAACGAAAGTAACTCTTCATTACTAATACTTCCTGCTTTTATACATTGATTTAATGTATTTAATGCACCTTCATTTCTACTTCTTATTTCTTCAACACTTCTATATGTTTCTTTTCCTATTAATATTTTATAACGCGAATTCATCGCAGATGTGTAAACGTTTATAACCAAACTGGTAAGAAGTATAATTATTATAAAAAGAATACTATTATTTTTACTTATTTTATAAGACCTCATAACACACCCCCCACATTTTTATATTATATCATAATTCATTATATAATTCTACTATTGATATACTTGTACAAATATTAAAAGGTAGCATACTGAATAGTAAGCTACCTAAAAATATCTTCCATGCTCTTGTTGATACTCTTTAATCATATCCAATCCCGTAGTGCCACCCTCACCTTTTTCAGATCTTCCTTCTATTCTTTTTATCTCTCCATAAGCTCTAGATAAGGATAAATCTTCATCTCCAGTTAGGACCCAAATGGTATTTGAATTAAAAGGTCTAACTTCAAGTTCTTTTTCTCCAACACCATCAGTAAAATATATAAGAGCATGATTTCTTAGTTTGTTATCTCTTATATATTTAAATACAGGTGAAAATTTAGTAGATCCAACATTAGAAGTTCTTTTCTTTATATCATTTTTTGATTTTATTTCATAAACTCTTCTTATTTCATTGTCACATTCAATTACTGTAATTTTATTAGTTCTTGTTTTTGTTATTTCTAATATCTCAATCATAATTTTATGAACTTCTTCTTCACTCATAGAAGCACTTATATCTATTGCAACTATAACTTCTGGAATACTATTGGGTAATGTACCTCTTATATCTAACCTTTCTGGTTGTCTTCTATTCCTTCTTGTTACTGTCTTCTTTTCTCCAGCCCTAAGAGATGGAATTATCTTTTTTAATAACTCTTGCCATGATATTTCTGCCTTCTCCGTATAAGCTTTAATAATTGCTTCAATATCCTTTGGTGCCTTCCCCTTAAAAGAACTTATAGCAACCTTCTTAGTCATATCTTTTATAGAATCATAATTTAGGTTACTTTCTTCCCATACATCATGAGCTTTTGATATATCAATCATTTCTCCAATAGACCTATCATCTGATTTCACATTTGTTGACAGCTTTGCTTTTATTGCTTTTTCTATTCTTTCTGCATATATTTCGATAGTGTTATCTTCCCTAAGCTCTAGGTTATATTCTTTATTTACTGTCTCTATCTTAAAACTATCCATTGGTAAATTTTTAATAAATTGATTAATAGAAATATCTAAAGCTAAATTTACAGCAGTAGTAGTATACTTATTCTTAAGCTCTCTTTCTCTTTGATGATGACCATACATTATATGATATATTTCATGTTTAAAAAGTGCTTCCATCTCTTTTTTATCACACATTAAAAACAATATGGGATTAAAATACATTTTAAATCCTTGCATTTTAGGTATAGTAGCTAAAGGCCATGTTATATTAAATCTAACACTTCTTTCAATCTTTACTAAAAATTGTCCAAAGAAACTATCTTCACCTTCTAACATATCTATAACTACAGATTCTACTAATGAAAAAAACTCTCTTTGAAAGCTACTATCTAATCTACCAGTTTCCTTTATATCTAAAGCTTGTTTTAATAAATTATTTCGTTTATCTTCAAATATCATATATAATCATTCCTTACTCAAAAATATTAAAGAATGCATCTAAGAATGTATCTTCGTTTAATAAATCATTATATAATTCTTCAGTAGAATCACTTTTAGTTTCTTTCATTATTCCAAGTCTTAAATCCTTTGGATAGCAAGTTAGCAAGTCACCAAATAATTTTCTATTATTATCTGTATTATTTTCCTCTAAATACCTTAAAGAATTCTTAGCTAAGATGTACAATCTTGAATGACTTTCTTTTCTTATTTCATCTTTTAATTCTATTGGTAAAATAATATATGAAAATAAATCTTCTGGTTTAATTAAAGGATTTTTTACATTTTTTATATAGTTTATAAAATCTGTTGCTATACTTACTCCTACATTACCTTTGACTACATTATAAAATATGTCAGTTGAATACTTATTATTGTTTTTAACATAAATATTATAAGCCTTAGCCACTCTCTCCCAGCTTCTTGGAGTTGACTTTATAGATTCCTTTGAATTTGGAGTGCTTAAATACTCAGGAAATGTTGATAAAAATTCAATTATATGGTCATGTATATTTCCATCATTGCTCATAGCCCATTTAATCCACTCTTTAATATCAGAGCTTAACTCTATCCAAACAAATCTATCCTCTTGTGCTCTATCCATATCCACAACTTGATAATCACTATCTTCAAATCCATCATATTTATTAGATGGGTTCATAGCTGCTACTATTTTTACATTATCAGCTAATTTATATCCATTTATTTCTCTATTTAATATTAGATTCATAAGTTCTTGTTGTACTGCATGTTCACACCTGTTTAACTCATCAATGAATAATAGCACACCATTGTACTCATTATCTCTTATTGCTTCTTCTACTTCTATAAGTTTATAATGTGTTGCATATTTAGTTCTTCCATTTTCAACTAAAGGAAGCCCTCCAATTTCACCTTCTTTTAAAAGATTTGCATCTATATTTACTAAATGATAATTATCACTTTTACATATTTTTTTAACTAATGAAGTTTTACCTATCCCAGCTTCACCTATTATTAAAGGAACATTTCCTGATTCTAAAACCAAATCTATAGTACTTATAGCTTCTGAAAATTTCATATTATCACCTCTTGCTGCCTTATCTTGAAAGTTTATAATCAACTAATAAAATTTTAGCTTTTTTACTTCCATATTCTCTTATAAAATTAATCTTATCCATTTCTAAAATTTCAAGTTCTAAGAAGTTCTTAATATATTTTTCATCTATAAGATCTTCTTTTACCTTATCTATTACCACATTAACTACAAATTCTACATCTATAGAATCATATACGTACTTAACAATTTTTATATTATCTCCAATTAGTATTCTTAATTCATCTAAATTAAAATCAATATAGTTAATTGCTTCTTCATTCCCTTTAACAGCTTCTCTCCTAGCCTCTAAGCTTGGATTATTTATAAATTTTATAGCTGCCCAATATTTATTTATAGCCTCAAGTTGTACCTTTTCTGATGGATCTTTAATATATTTTATTGCATCATAATCTTTAGATACAGCTTTTAATTGCATTTCCTCACTAGGATTATTTATAAATTGAATTGCCCAACCTTTTGCATTAATAGCTTCAAATTTAACTTTTTCTGTAGGATTTTTAATGTATTTAAGGGAATTCCATAATAATCTTACTGCTAATATAGCATTTTCTTCATCTAAATTTTCTATATACTCAACTGCTAATGGATTATTTTTAATAGCAGTTTCTTTAATTTTATAATTAGGATTTTCTATATATCTTATTGATAATCCATTTTTCTTAACAGCCTCAAGCATCAAATCTTCACTTGGATTTTCTATATGTCTTATATATAAAGGATTATCATATATTCTTTTTAAATCATTATTTTCCATTCTTTTTCCTTCCTTATCATTAAAGTTAATCTAAAAAATTAATAATTTCAAATTATGTATCTTTCGTTATTAATTATATTATACTATATCTAATTAATAATTACTATTACTTGTAGTTAATAATTATTATTATTTATAAATAATAATAATTATGTTTTTAATATAAATCAAAAAAGGCAAAAGTATCCTAAAGAACTTTTACCTTTTAAAATCTTATTTATTTATTTATTTATTTATTTATTTATTTATGCTCATGATCTCTTATATGATTAATACAATAACATTTTTTACCTGAACATTTTGAACAATATCTAAACTCCATATTAGAATCATCCTTTTCTGTAATTCCGCATACTACACATTTGTGTAACATCTCTCTTTCTTTTACTTGAGCTTTAAATTTTTGTTGCCTATGATAATTTTTAGCTCCATTTTTACTTCCAGTAATTATATCCTTAGCAAAGAATAGAATAAAATTAATAACAGGGATCACCACCAATACCATTTGTCCTAAAGATCCAGCAAAAACAAAGTTTATTCCAATTAATATCCAATTAAATATAGCTATATATTTTACTTTTACAGGAATTATAAAAAATAATAATATTTTAAAATCAGGATATATTTTTGCAAAAGCTAAGAATAAAGAAAGATTAACATAAGATCCTGTTGCTTTAACTCCTGTTAAAAAGGAAACTAATACAGTTGCTAACATACCTACTAAGTAGTAAATATTAAATTTAAATCCTCCCCATTCTTGCTCAAGGCCTGAACCCGCTAAATAGTAAAAGTATAATGAAAAAATTAACCAAAAAACAGATTTACTTTGTGGTACAAATATAAATGTTATTAGCCTCCATACTTCTCCATTCATTACCTTTTGTGGATCTAATACAATATTGTTTATTAGATTATCACCACTCATCATAGTTAATGCATATACAAAAGCATTTCCTATTACTATAATAAGCATTAAATTTCTTATATAAAAATTTCCAAACTTTCTCTCTAATTTATTTAATAAATTCATAAATTAATAATTGCTCCTTTATAGCTTATTTGTAACTATATATATCAAATCATCTATTGAAAATTCCTTATTTTTCATTACTATAGTTATCATATTACTAATTAAAAATGATGTTAATTTTCTAGTTTCTATATTAATAGTTATCTCTTTATTTTCTCTATGAAAATCTATTATTTCATCTACAATCAAATATAAGTGTTCTAATACGTCATATCTTTTACAATCATTAGAATTTTTATTATTTTTTATATTTTTTCCATTTTTAGTTAGTTCAAAAAATACTTCTTTATGGTATAATAAAAATTTTTCTAATCCTAAATATATTAACCGCATCTTTTCTTCAAATGTTATGTCTTTGTCTTTTACTTCTTCAAGCTCTTTAAGTATCTCTGTCCAAGTGTTATTAAATATTTCACTAACTAATGCCATTTTATTTTCAAAATAGTTATATACTGTTCCAAGTCCTATTTCACATTTATTAGCGAGTTCTCTCATACTAAAGTTATTATAACCCTGGCTTCTTAAAAGTATATCAGCTTTTCTTAATATTGTTTCTCTTGGATTTTGTAATATTTTCGGCATGAAAACTCCCCCTTTATTACAGTTTATATCAATACTCTTATATTATCAACTGAGTGACCTCTTTTATTTTATTTCCATTTATTTACATTTATGATTATGTTAAGTATAATTATATTATATTATTATAAGTTAAGAGGTATGTATTATGGAAAATCAAAAATTTGATATCGCATACAAAAGAAAAATCCTGTATAAGCGAAAGAAAAGAAGACAATTAGTATTACGTATTTCTCTTATGTTTACTGGATTTTGCATACTTTCACTTATCCTATTATTAAACAATAAGTATAGTAATAATAACACTTATGTTAATAAGAAAGTTACATCATCGTCTTCTAATGAATATCCCTTTATAGTTTGTATAGATCCTGGTCATGGAGATTGGGATACAGGAACTAAAGGAACAACTGGTGCTCTAGAAAAGGATATAGCTTTAAACATCTCTTTAAAACTTGGAAAGCTTCTTGAAGCAAGTGAAGTAAGAGTAGTTTACACAAGAACAAATGATTCTCTTCCATGGCTAGAAACTGCTAATGATAGTTTAAAGGAAAGAATAAAAATACCAGAAGTGTTTAATGCTGACTTGTTTATATCAATACACTGCAATAGTGATTATACTAATGTTGATTCAAAAGGATTAGAAACCTGGTATAAAGCTTCAAATAAAGAAAGTAAGGAATTAGCAAATACTATACAAAGTAAATTAGCAAAATTAAAATACACAGAAGATAGAGGCTTAAAAACCTATAAAAATAAAGATGATGCTCTTGCCGTCTTAGAACTAAATTCAAGTATTCCAGCATTAATAGAATTAGGATTTTTAAGTAATTCTTCTGATGAAAAACATCTAAAATCTGATAAAGGTCAAGAAGCTTGTGCAAAAGCTATAAGCGAAGCTATTTTAAATTATATTAAAAACAATAAAGAAGCTTTAATTAAGGATAATATACAATAATAGTTCAAAAACACTATAAATAATTTATCCATAGATTTTAAAAATATAATTAACTATAGTGTAAATAAGAAGCTGCCTCCTGAGAATGCTTTGAAAATCATTCAGTGGCAGCTCTTTTGTTAATTAAGTTAGATAAGTATATCTTTTATTATCCTTAACTATAAGTTTATTAAGAACGCCTATTATATTAGCTTTCATTTAATTTAAAATACTCTCTTCTAAATTCTGCTGGACTAATACCAACTTCTTCTTTGAACATTTTACAAAAATGGCTTGAATTATTGTAACCAACCTCTTTAGCAATAGTTACAATTTTCATATTACTTTCTTTTAATCTTTCTTTTGCAACTTTAATCCTTATCTTTTTAAGGTATTGTGCAAAACTATCGCCTGCATATTTTTTAAAGTAGCTACAAAAATAATTTTTTGATATATTAACATAATTTGAGATATCATTTAATGTAATTTCCTCACCGTAATGTTTATTACAGTAATCTTTCACCATTAAAATCACTCTAGTTTTTTCCTGAAAGCTCTCTACTCCAATGTCAAAAAACTTTTCAAATAACGATTCAGTAAATTCTTCTAACTCATTTAATGTAGCACATCTTTTTATGTCATTTATATCTAAATTATCTAAGATATATCTGGTTTCAACATTTTCAACTTGCATGTTGGATTTAAATATAATAACAATTTCATAAATACCTCTATATATATATTCTGGCCAAACATCTTCGTTATTTCTTATGTGCTTATAATATTCTCTTAAATACGCCATAAAACTATCTCTATCACTTTTGCTTATCCATTTTTTTATATTTAGTGTATCAATGTGATATGCTCTTTTTATAAAATCTACAATTTCATACTTTTCACACCATACTAAACGTCCTGAAAAATTTTTATAAAAATTAACTTGTATTAAGTTACTAATTTTATTATACTCTTGAATCAAATCACTATAATCATGACACATTTTGCTTAAATAAACCACTTGACCATTTTTTATTCTTGATTTAATTATACTAACCAATTGTACCTGGTCACATTTATCAATTAAAATACAGATTGTATTTGCATCAATCTTAAAGCTAATTAAACTTTTTTTATATTGCTTGTCCGAGATGGAATGTATATAATTTAGAATTTCTATTTCAGCATTGCTATTTTTATTTGTAATATAACATAAACGAAAATCTTTTAATAATTTAATGTTACTATTTTTAACTTTATTTATGAATTCTTCTTGGCTGATTTCTTCTAATAATAATTTTTTTGTTAAGATTTCTTTAAATTCTGGAAGTACCTCATTATATTTATTCTTTATGTACTTATCCTCTTTTTCATTTTTTACAGCTTCATATAATTCTTTTATTGTACTTTTTAAACTACTTATGTTAATAGGTTTTAACAAATAGGCAAATGCTCCAAAATTTAAAGCCTCTTGAGCATAATTAAACTCACGATAAGCTGAAAGGACTACTACCTTGGTTTTCAGATTATTTTTTTTTAGCAATTTAATTAATTCTATTCCATTTAAAAGTGGCATGTTTATATCTACAATTGCAATATCAGGTTTAGTAGTGCTGATCAAATGAAAAGCTTCCTTACCATTTGTTGCATAACCAAGTACTTTTATTCTAGAGTTGCACATAGGAAGTAACTTTTCAAGAGATTGTATCGTTAACATTTCATCATCAATAATCACTGCTGTCAATTCCATATATTCCCCTCCTTTATAGTATCAATGTTATTGTAGAACAATAATTTTCTTTACTCTCAATTTTCATACCACTTTCTTGATTATAATTTAATTTTAGACGTTTATTTACGTTATATAATCCTATATGATTTACTGGTTCTTTTTCATATTCTAGTGATTCCAAAATTTCTTCACATTTTTCTTTACTAATTCCATTACCATTATCACTTATTTTAAGAATAACTTTATTATTATAAAATTCACCTTCAATAGTTACATGCTTTTTATCTAATTTGTTTTTAAATCCATGTTGTATGGTATTCTCAACAATAGGTTGTAATATTAATTTAGGGACTAAGATATCATTTAGTTGCTCATCTACTTTTATATACAGATTTATACTGTTATTAAACCTTATGTTTTGAATATCAATATATTTTTGAACATACTCTATTTCTTTACTAAGTGGAACCATATCACTTGATTCATATAGTATATAATCAAATAAATGACTTAAAGCATCAACAACATAAATTATGTCGTCATTTCTTTCTATAATTGCTAAAGATGTTATACATTGCAATGTATTATTTAAAAAGTGTGGATTTATTTTTGCTTGTAAAGCTTCTATTTCAGCTCTTTGTTTGCTAAGTTTAGTTGTATAAACTTCCTTAATAAGTAAATCTATTTTATTAATCATTTCATTATATCTTCTATATAAAGTATCAATTTCTTCAAAACCAGATACATCTTCTACAGCAGTTTGAAAATCTCCTTTTTCGGCTTTTTTCATAGCTTTAGATAAACTTTTTATAGGCTTTGTAGCTTTATAGCCAATAAAAATTGAGATTGATATAGTAGGGATAATAGCAACTAAGCTTACTATAGTAGTAACTTTTTTTATATTTATTAATGGTTCACTTATTTTCGAAAAATCAATTTTATATCCTACATACCAATTAGTAGATGGAATTTTACAGTAAGATAAAACCTCTTTATTCTTAAAGATGGTTGTATCCTTTTCAAAATTCCAGTCATCTTTTTCAAATTTAAAATCAGCATATGGAGCATAAAATAAATCTTTATCTTGATCAATTAAATAACAACTATATTCTCTTGCTAAATCATTTCTACGGCAAATTTTATTTATTTTTTCAAACTCTAAAGAATAAACAACTGCGGCAATTGTATCTTTACCATTAGCTTCTTTAATAGGAAAATAAACCAACATATTTTGTTGGTTTTCTCCTCCATAAAGATAATCCTTTTCATTAACTGATAAAAATTGCACATCATATTTTGACATATTTTTTGAATCTTCTATTATATCTTTTATTGCATATGAATTATAATTTACCCCTTGATTATGATTTGAATTATAATTTATACCTTTATTATGTGTTGAACTATTATTAAAACTATCTGACAAAATTATTATATCTTTTATATCATTATTGAATATAATAACTTGGCTCATTTTTTCATTAATAGACTTAACATATTTAACCCTGTCATTTTCTGAAATATCTTTATTTAGTTTTTGTATATTTTCTTTTAATTGTTTATCATTTCTAAATAAATTTATTTTAGTTATACATTCTTGAAAATATATGCTTAAGTTATTTGCTATTTGACTTGTAATCTGAAACACATTATCTATTTCTTGCTTTTCAGATGTATTAAAGGAAATATTATAGGATATTGCACTTATTATACTAATAGATATCAAGATAATTAAGGAATATAAAATTATTATAGTAAATCTCATACTTTTAAAGATTCTTTTATAAAAATCTCTTTTTATCATCTTTCACCCATTCTTTCAATAAGCTGCACCTAATAATACAACTAATTTGTTTTTATTCTTATTTCAAAATCAAAATAGCAATTATCTTCACACCACATCTTAAAATTTGTACCCCATCTGTTGTTAAATAAATTAAAATAGAAACCATTTTCTAAGTTATTAAATTTATGATCCATTTTATATAAATTTCTACCACCTACACTTACTAGTGGTGAATGTATATTTTTAATTTCTATAACGCCATCTGCTCCATGATAATATAGTGCTTCTACACAATGTTGATTTCTATTTCCACCTTTTAATACATTTAATGGAGAAATCAATTGATCTATTTTTTTCATCATAAACCTATTTGGATTTTCAACATCAAACTTCATTTTAAACCATATAGCTTCAGGTATTTTTCCAGGATCTTTATCAAACCATTGAAGGTTACATCTTATAACATCTTTATCGAAGTTATAAGTTATTTCAGCTATTCTTGGAGAACTATACTTTGAGGCAGCTTCATCATCAGATTTAATAGAAACATATATATTATTTTTTTCTTTTATTATACTTGTCACACTAAAATTATAGCAAATATTTTCCAAATCATCCACAAATTCTAGACCTGGTTTTGAAAAATCTGGTTCTGACCACCACATAGTTTCATAAAAATTTCTATTGTATTTATAGTAATTATCTGAGCAAATTTTAGCATCAAAAACTTCATATTGTAATTTGCCTAACTCTCCAGATTTAATCCATTTTTTATCCATGCATTCAAGATGATTAATAGCTCCTTCCCCATTAAACTTAACTTTCCATCCATTAATTTCTATTAAATCACCTATTTTAATGAGATTTCCTTCAATAGATTTTTTTAGTGGAATAATATTATTTAAGGCTAACTTTGCTTCTTCTTTTAGTTCTCTTGGAAGTTTTTCAATGGCTTTTAAAATATATTCTCTCTGTTCTTCATGAGATTTTTCATATTCTTTATAAGAACCTTTAAATTCACCATTTCTATACTTAGCGATATCATCTTTTAAACATTCATAAATTTGAATATTTCTTATTGTAAGAGACTCTAAAGTGGTAATATCAGCTTTTCTTGCTTTTAAAAAGTCTTCTTTAGTCCAATTTTTAAAATCCGCTAAATATTTTTTATAATCAAGTCCCCAGGTATGTTCTGTTATAAGCATAAGGTTTGTCATGAGCTCTGTATATTCATAGCTACCTTCTTTTAATAATCCTTCTTTAAGCCATTTATTTTTTAATGTTAATAAAGTTTTAAACTGCACAACCTTTACAGGATCTGAAGCAACTCCATGTATCCATGTATCTCCAATTTCTTCTTCTATGACAGGGAGTTTGTCTTTTATTTTAATAACTGCCTTAGCAAATTCATCTAATGTTGATGCTTCTACCTTGGCATTAGGATATTTGGCTTTAATACGGTTAAATTCTTTTTCAACATCTTCTTCTGATTGTGGTCCTAGGTTATCTCCAGTATGGGCAAATTCAAGTACTTCATCTAAACCATCTATAGAGAATGAAGCCCCATAATCAGATGCATAGTGAACAATTAACTCAGCTCCATTTATTTTCCAAAGAAACATTTCAGGAACCATTGGAACCATAGATGACCCATTTACACCAATATGCATGTATTTTAGACCAGCCTCAGCCATATAAGGAACTATAGAAATAGTATGTCCTGGCACATCAGTCATTTTAGAAGCAATAGTTGTTTTATTATACTTTTTATCTAGTTCTTTGCTTATATTAAGACTATATTTAAATAACTCTTTGTCCATTAATTCAGTATGTGTGGTACATGATATTCCATGCCAAGTTATATAACCAAGTTTTATTGCCTTTTCGAAATTTTTAATTGCATCTTTTGAAGCATTTTTTAAGTAATAATCTATTAAAAATGATCCTACAGTCCAAATAAACTTTTTATTTTCTGGTGTATTAAGTTTAAAAGCCAAATTTACTGCATTAGGTATATATTCATTTGTGTATCTATCCAAAACATTTTGGGCAAAATCTGTAAAGCCAATGTCTAAGTGAGTTTTATAAATTACATGTACTTTTTTTATTTTAGTGTTCATTTTATACCTCCATTAAAAATTAACCTTTCACTCCAGAACCAATAATACTTTCTATAAAGTTCTTTTGGAAAATTAGAAATATAATTAAGATAGGAATCATTACCATAGCACCTGCTGCTATTAATCCACCATAATTTACAGCATTATCAGAACCCTTTGATAATTGAGTTAATACCATAGAAAGAGGTCTCATTTCTTCTTGGGTAATTATTGATTTACACCATGCAAATTCAGTCCAAATAAATGTAAATGCCAAAATTACAAGACCTGATATGGCGCTTTTTAACATGGGTAGTGCAACAGAAAAAAATGTTCTTATATTTCCACATCCATCTATCTTAGCTGACTCTAAAATCTCATTAGGAATATATTTTGAAAATTGATAAATATATACTATTCCGAATCCACTATATATAAATGGAAGAACTAATCCAAAGTAAGTATTAGTAAGATTGAAAGTTTTTACAATATCAAATAAAGGGAAATAAGTTAATTCTCCTGGTATCATTAATGTCATCATTATAAACATAAAGATGGTCTTTTTAAAAGGGAATTTATACTTTCCAAATACATATCCAGTAATAGTACTAAGAGATACTTGAATACTTATTAATAAAATTGATGTTATTGTAGAAGTAATAAAAGCATTCTTTAAACCGCCTGCATCAATAGCAAATTTGTAATTTTCTAGACTTGGGTCTTTAGGTATCCAATTAAAAGGAATCTTAAATAATTCACCTTGTCCTTGAAAAGATGCAGAAGTCATCCATATTATTGGTATAAGAAATATAGCTGTTACAATAAGCATTATTACTATTAATAAAATTGGTTGTAATTTAATCTTTTTTCTAGTAGACTTTTCACTCATATAATCACCTAATCATCAAAATATTTTGTAGCTTTCATCTGAACGATGGATACTACAAGAGTTATTAAAAATACAATAACTGCTATTACTGAAGCATATCCTACATCTCTAGTTTTAAAGCCTTGCTTAAACATATACATTATTATTGTTTCTGTAGATTGGTATGGTCCTCCACCTGTTAAAAGCTCTACTGATGGGTAAGTTCTTAAATATGCCATCGTTGCATAAATCATAGAAAAAACAATTGTTGGTTTTAATTGCGGTAAGGTAACATACCTAAAAGATTGCAATATTGAAGCTCCATCAATTTTAGCTGCTTCATACAATTGAGTATTAATATTTGATAAACCTGAAAGAAATATTACCATGTAATAGCCTGTACCATTCCAAACATGCACAATAATAACTGCTACAATAGCCCAAAAAGGTTGTATTAACCATCCAATACTATCAAATCCTAAGCTATTAAGTGTCATATTTATAAGACCATTCTCTGTTCCAAATAATAATTTAAAAATAATAGCTGCTACTACTCCTGGAACTAAGAAAGTAGAGAAAATGGAAGCACGAACAAAACTCTTACCTTTCTTCATATTAAAAACTGCTATAGCTATAAGTAATGCTACTATAAGAACAAGTGGGACACTAAAAATAGTTATAGTAAATGTGTTTTTTAGAGCAGTGTGCGCATTAGTATCAGTAAAGAATTTCGTAATATTATTAAGACCAACAAACTTAGGCTTTTTTATAAAATTATAGTTAAAAAACATATAGTAAATGTTTTTTAAAAAAGGATAATATACTATAACTACAAAAAATAAAATTGCTGGTCCTATAATGCTCCATACAAAAGCTTGATCTTTATAGCTAGACTTAAACTTCCGCTTCATATTATCATTCCTTTCATATAAATAAGAGGGTGTGTATGGAAATTAAAAAAAATAGCCCACCAAACCCTCATTTTTTATCTTACTTTTTAAGACCTTTGTTAATTTCGTTAGCTGTATTTTCTAAAACTGTTTTTGCATTTTCTTGATTAATTAATATTCTTTCTACTGCAGCTTTATAAATATTTTGAGCATCTTGGAATTCATATAATCCATCAAAAGTTATATATTTTGCAGTTTTTAATTGTTCTTTTTGAACTTTTTTAGATTCAAGAACTCCATCTTTTTCCCATAATTTTTGTTTTTCTGGATTATCATATATAGTTAAGTCTGTAACACCTCTATCAGCTTTCACTTGGAATTCTTCTGAATACATCAACTTTAGAAATTCAATGGCTTTTTCTTTATTTTTAGACTGTTCAGTAATAACCCAGTCACAGCCTCCTATTGGCGCAACACTTAATCCTGTTGGTCCTGCTGGTACTGGAGCATACCCCACATCTATTTTTGCATCTAATGTAGCAGGAATAGTCCATTCACCAGTGATGTAAGTTGCTAATTGGCCATTGAACCAAAGCTGATCTGATGTCCCATCAGGAATAGGTGCCCAACCATTTTTAACAAACTCTTGCATTTTTGTATGGGCTGCAATAGATTCTGGTGAGTCAATTAAGGTTTTAGTATAGTCTTTGTTCATAAAATCTGCGCCTAATGAAAATGCCCAAGTAGATATGTCCCAAACACTCCCTGTAGATATATTTGCAGCATATACGTTTTTACCATCTTCAGTTTTGGTTCCGCTTTCCTTAATTTTTTTACCTAAAGTTTCTAAATCAGCAATAGTTTTGGGAACTTCTACTCCTAGCTTTTCTAACAATTTCTTGTTATAGAACATATACATAGTATTTGTGTTGTAAGTTACGGCACAAATGTCGTCACCTAATTTCATACGCTCTAATTGTCCTGGTGTTAGTTTATTGTAAATATCCCAATCTTTTATTACATCTGTCAAATTCATAGCAAGCCCATCATTATAAAATTCTTTTGCCCATCCTCCTGTTTTACAAATATCAGGTATATCTCCCATACTCATAAGTGTAATTTGTTTTTCTCTTGTAGCATTCCAAGGGCTAGATATAATTTCAAATTCTGCATTTGGATATTTTTCTTTAAACATTTCCATTGCAATATCTAAGTTATCATCTTTTTCTCCAGTAGTAGAAATTCTAAGTGTAAATGATTCATCATTTCCTTTGCTTGTACTATTTTGACCTGTATCTTTGTTTCCACATCCTACTAATAATCCTAAACATAATGTAGACGTTATCATAAGACTTAGCACTTTTTTAAATATCATAAAAACAACTCCCCTTTTATAAACTTCTATTTATAAAAACATACTTTATAGTTAAATATTAACATTTATACTTGTAAGATCATATATCGTATTATTATGATTTATATAATATTATTATCATAATTTAAGCTAGTATTTTCTATATTTCATATTACTAATACTATAATCTCTAAAGACTTTAATTCAAATATAACTTATTCTTAAAACTTTCTTTTATATTTATTCTAATAAGTATTATTAACTTAATATTAGTTATAAACTTTGTTAAATTTTTTAGTATATAAAAAGGATGTAACTTTATTCTAGCTATATTTAAACTTAACTACTTTCATTAATAATCTTAAATTAATAAGAGAACTATAAATTAAGGATTTTAATTTATAGTTCTCTTTTAATTTTCCTAAACTAAAGTAAGTTTATTAATTTCTTCTATTATAAAAGCTCTTTTGTCTATATTCACTAAAGCTACTATGTAATCGCCACTTATTAATTTTACAGATCCCCTTGGAATTATTTCTTTTTCTCCTCTTTTTATAGAAACAAGTAAACAATCCTTTGGCCATTCAATTTCGCTTATAAATTTTTCTTCTACTAAGCTTCCCATTTCAACTACAAACTCTAATATAGTTTTCTTATTATCATTTTCCTCTTTATTTACTCCAACTTTTTTAAGAAGTCTTTCTAGGAGGACTTCGTATATAGGTTCATTTCTTAGAAATTCTGATGTTATATATGAAATTATTACAACTACTGATAATGATAATAAATGATTAAATGACCCTGTCATTTCCATAATAAGAACTATACCTGTTATAGGAGCTTTTACTACAGATACAAAATATCCAGCCATACCTAGTGCTATAAAGTTAATTATAAATGAACTACTTACACCTAAAATATCTATTGAAAATACTCCAACAATATCTCCAAGAATAGCTCCAAGAAGTAACATTGGAAGGAATATGCCTCCTGGTACCCCTGATCCAAAACAAACTAATAATAATAGGAACTTTAATAAATATATTATTATTAGAAATAAAATAGATTGTTCTCCCGATGATAAATCTAATATTAATTCATGTCCTCCTCCCAATAACATAGGAGCTATCAACCCAATAACTGCTGTTATTATAAATGGTATCATCACTTTAACTTCTTGAGGCACTCTTTCTAATTTAGAATACAAATCTTGAAATAAATATATTCCTTTTGAAAATACAACCCCCATTACTCCTGTTATAATACCTAAAATAATTAATATCCAGTAATATTTTAAAGGCAATGCATTCATAGTATTAAACTTTAATGCTGGCTCCATTCCTAAAAAGTTTTTCGATACAAAGTCAGCACTTATAGCAGCTGCCATAGCAGGTAATAAGACTAATGGAGAAAAATTTCTGTGGATTTCTTCTAATGCAAATACTATTCCTGATAGTGGCGAATTAAATGCAGCAGAAAGCCCTGCTGATGCCCCCGCTGTTATTAAGAACTCTTTTTTTACAGGAAATTTTTTATAAGTTTTTTCTGCAACTCCTTCTCCTATAGAAGCACCAATTTGTACTGATGGACCCTCCCTTCCAAGAGAAAGCCCTGCTGATAATGCTAACACTCCACCTAGAAATTTATATATCAGTATTCTAAGCCAATTCATTTTTAACTTATTTATGACTCTTCCCTTTACTTGTGGAATACCACTACCAGAAATCATTCCTTCTTTTTTAACCATAATTCCAACTATTATTCCTATTATAGCTAAAGCTATTATTACTAAAAGACCATTAATTAAGCCTTTATTTCCCCATAAATATAAATTATTAAAAACCTTATACAACTTTTTTATAGCTATTCTATTTAGTACTATAACCCCACCTGTAATTAAGCCTATGATAATACCTTCAATTATTAATCTAAATTTCATATTTTTTCTTTGTAGCAATATATCTTTTATCTTTTCGTCTTCCATTCTTCCATCACCTTATCTTCAAATATATTCTTTACTTCATCTAATATTTTAAAATTAGTAAAGTCAAAATGCAGTGGTGTTAATGTTACATACCCCCCTGATAAAAAATACAAATCCGAATCATCTTCTAAAATGTTATTTCTCGTTCCTTTTGTCATATAAATCTTATCTTCATTTTCTTCTATTAAAATATAATCAGTTTTATATGTTGATTTTCCTAACCTACAAACCTTTAATCCTTTAATCTCTTCTTCTTTTACATCTGGAACATTAATATTTAAAACCACATTATCTTTTAAATAGCTTTTTTCTGCTATATCTACAATCCTACTTACCCAATTAACTGCTTTTGTATAATCCTCATCTTCTCTATTCCAATCTACTTCCATAGAAATAGCAATTGATGGCACACTATATATTGCTCCTTCTATAGCTGCAGATACTGTCCCGGAATATAATATATCAGTTCCACAATTTAATCCTCTATTTACCCCTGAAATAACTAAATCTATATTTTCTCCAAGTAAAGATAATCCTGCTTGAGTACAATCAGCTGGTGTTCCAACTAAACTATAAGATTTAAAACTTTTATCTATTTTTTCTTCTCTTACTTTTATAGGGCTATGAATTGATATAGAATGACTAGATGCACTTTTTTGTTCTCTAGGCGCAACAACTATCACTTCATGTTTTTTAGATATTTTTTTTGCTAAAGCTATTATCCCTCTCGCATCTATTCCATCATCATTTGTAATTAATATTCTCATATAAGTCCTCCTTAAATTATTTTTTTTATTGTTATAATTTCCAATAGCAACTATTCTTTATATTATTACTTCTTACTTACATATTATATACTACCATAAAATTAAATGAGATAAAAAAAGTGATATAGTTTTATCAAATTAAACTATATCACTCTTCTAAATAATTGTTTCTATTAAAATAATTTATTATATTCTTTGATTTATATTTTTCTTTGCTCCAAAGTAAGTAGCTATAAAATATCCACCATATATTAATATTAATATAAATAATGATATTAATATATTTTTCATTATATTTATACTTCCAAACATAGTCACTATCTTTTTAGAAAATTCTAATCCTACTATTGAATGTATTAAAGCTAAAGATAACGGCATTATAAAGTATATTGCTATTTGACTTAATAAAGATCTATTTATTAAATTTTCATCTACGCCTATTTTTCTTAATAAATTATATCTTTCAATATTTTCAGTTGACTCTGATAATTGTTGAAGTGCTAGTACTGCTGCTGCTGTTATTAGAAATACTCCTCCAATATAAATTCCTAGATAAGATACTATGGCTCCAAGGCTTGATGAACTTGCTAATAACTTATCTTTTGTAATATAATATATATTGCCTTCTTCTTTTTGAATAACATTATCTATCTTTTCCTTAATTAATTGTTCAACACTACTTTTATTTTTATCATAATTTAAATTCAAGTAAGAACTCATTGGTGTTAATCCTTCAGTAATTGAATCATTAACTATAATAGTACATATGTTACTTTTCATCATATTATCATAAGCAACAACTTCAATAACATCAATTTTACTTGGTTTTAGTGTAAATCCATTTATGTTTATTTCCTTATTTGAATCTAAAGTCTTACTTAATGGCTTTATAGAATCTTTTACATCTGTAAATATTGCATATTCGTCATTATTTAATTTTATACTTTCCTTATTTGCCATATTCATTATTTCATTAAATTTTGATAATCCTATAATTTGAACTGGTTGATTTGTATAAACCGGATAATAATTTTTAAGGCTTTCCTTTCCTTCTTCTGACAAAATATCAGTATATTTTAAATCACTATTGTAATTTATATAATTCACATATTCATTAGAGTATTCATTTAAATCTACACCATTTTCCTGTAATACTTTTTCTATATTAGTACCTTTAAAATTCCATAAAGTTAAGTCATATTGAGTTAAATCCTTTATATCAGCGTTCATAGCACTGTTTATTCCAAGACCGCCTGCCAACATACAAATTCCAATAAATAACATTAAACATATAAATGCCATAGATATAAATACAGTATTTATTTTACTATTTATTTGTCTCAATACAAACATATTTAAATCCTTTAAATAATGTTTTTTATTAGCTTGAGCTAATTTTAATAAAAATCCTGATAGAGAAAAGAAAAATAAAAATGTTCCTAATGCACCTAATAATATGCTTATACCACTTACACTAAAACTTACTATAGCTATTCCACCCTTTAAAACAGTATAGTATGCATATCCAAGCATAGCGCAGCTTATAATAAATGTTATTACAGAAATCCAAATATTTCTTATCTTTATACTTTCATTTTTTCTTGATGATGTTAATAAATCAATAAGATCAACTTTTCTTATGGATATGGAATTAAACATTAATACAACTATATATATAGCTCCAAAACATATTAAAGTCTTTATCATTGAGCTTGATGAAAAAATAAACTTAAATTTAATAAGGTTTACTTCAAACATTTTAGCTGTTAATACTGAAAGTCCTTGGGATAATAACACTCCTAGCCCTAATCCTATGGCTAAAGAAATTACTCCTACTAATAATGTTTCTGTAAATATTATTCTAGATAAATTTCCTTTTTCCATTCCTAATGTCATATATATTCCAAACTCTTTTTTTCTTCTTTTTATTAAATAGTTATTTGCATATATAATTAGAAACGCTAAAACAAATGATACAAAGACTGACGCATATCCCATTATACCATCTACTTGTTCAAATGCTGATGCTTGAACTTCATTTAATTCCATCATAATACTTTGAGATTGTATTGAATTAAATGTATAAAATATACATACCCCAAATACTAATGTTAAGAAGTAAATAGTATAATCTCTAAAACTTCTTTTTAAATTTCTAAATGCTAGCTTAGAATACATTGTTTTGGTCACCTCCAAGAAGTGTTATAACTTCAATTATCTTCTCAAAGAATTCTTTTCTTGAATCATTTCCACGAACTAACTCATTAAATATCTTTCCATCTTTAATAAACAAAATACGACTTGCATAGCTAGCAGAAAAAGCATCATGAGTAACCATCATAATTGTTGCATTAAGGCTTTTATTCAAACTTTCCAAGCTTTCTAAAAGCATTTTAGCTGATTTAGAATCTAATGCTCCAGTAGGCTCATCTGCTAATATTAATGAAGGGCTTGTTATTATTGCTCTTGCAGATGCAACTCTTTGCTTTTGTCCACCTGACATTTCATATGGATACTTATTTAAAACCTCTTCTATATTTAATTTTTTAGCTATTTCTCTT
Source organism: Clostridium sp. LS3 (assembly GCF_055330225.1). NCBI lineage: Bacteria > Bacillati > Bacillota > Clostridia > Eubacteriales > Clostridiaceae > Clostridium > Clostridium sp. LS3. The sequence continues at coordinate 1,134,272 of NZ_CM143921.1, read as the reverse complement.
ACTCTTTTATCTATTTCCTTATGATTAACCTTTAATATCGTTAAGGCTAAAGCTATATTTTCATAAGCAGTTAAAGTATCTAAAAGATTAAAATCCTGAAATATAAATCCTAGCTCTTCTCTTCTAAATTTTGATATCTTTTTTGAGTTTAATTTTGTAATATCATTTCCTGATATATAAATATGTCCACTACTTACCTTATCTATTGTTGATATACAGTTTAAAAGTGTAGTTTTCCCACTTCCTGATGCTCCCATAACACCAACAAATTCTCCTTCTTCAACTGCAAAACTTATATCATTAATTGCTTTTGTAACATTACCTTTCCTTCCATAATACTTTTCTATATTACTTACTTTCAATACTTCTTTTCCCATATTATCTTTCCTCCTATTTATTACTATAGGATAATTCTAAGATTTATTGTGCCTTCAATCCATAGAATAACATAACAGAAAACTTACACTTTTGTAATATAACTATATTTAAAATTACTTTTCAAAAATCATCATTCTATTTATAGGAAATATTATTGATACTTTAGTTCCAACATTAAGCTCTGAAGTCAAATTTATTCCAAGTCCAAGTTTTATAGCTAACTTTTTACACAAATATAAACCTATTCCTGTTGATTTTCCAAATTTACGCCCATTTTCTCCTGTGTATCCTTTTTCAAAAACCTTAATTACATCTTTTTCACTTATTCCAACTCCTGTATCTTCAATATATAAAATAATGTTTTCTCCTACCTTATTTGTGTAAAACTTGATTATACGTTCACCCTTTCCAATATATTTAATAGAATTAGATATTATTTGATTTATAATAAACTCAATCCACTTACTATCTGAATAAACAATTGCATCTAAATCTTTTACTTCAATTCTTATTTTTCTTTCTATTAATGTATTAGCATTTCTTTTTATAACTTTATTAATAGAGTTTTTTATGTTTAATTCTTTTATTATATAATCCTTTTCTAAAGCATTACTTCTAGTGTAAAAAAGAGCTTGTTCAATATAGTTCTCAACTTTATATATTTCATCATCTATACTTTTTGTAGTATCTGATTTATTATTTTCTATAAGTAATTTACAGCTGGATATTGGAGTTTTTATCTCATGAACCCATAACTCTATATATTCTCTATATTCATTATTATTTACTTTTAAAGAAGCAATTTCATCATTCATAGCTTTATTAGCTTCTTTAATTACATAATATAAAATCTTACTATCTATAAAATTCCCCTCATCTACAACATCTGAAATTAAATATTTTTTATCTAACGTATCTAAATTAGAAATCAACTCATTATAATACTTTTTTTTATTAAAATAGTCATATACATGAAATATTAATACACTAATTAAATTAAGTATAAACATAAATGCAATAGCATATGAATCTACATTTAAAGCCCGCAAAAGTATTGAGCTAAATATCAATATAGATAAACTTATAATTACAAATAATATTCTTTCTTTAATAAAGTCCATTAATCCCATATTAATATATACCCTTGCCCTCTCTTAGTTTTTAAATAGTCTATTGCTCCTATTTCCTCTAATTTTTTTCTTAATCTATTTATATTTACTGTTAATGTATTATCATCAACGAATTCATCAGATTGCCATAAAGCTTCTATTATTTCATTTCTAGATACTATCTTTTCCTTATTTTTTATTAAAGTATATAATATTTTACTTTCATTCTTGCTAAGTTCAATTTTTTTATCATTATATTCAACTTCACTTGTAGATAAGTTATGTAAAAGTCCTCTATATTCCAATACTTCTGAGTCAGAATTATTATAAGTTCTTCTTATTATTGAAGATATTCTAGCTAAAAGTATTTGAGTATTATAAGGCTTTGTTATGAAATCATCTGCTCCTAAATTCATACTCATAAGCTCGTCCACTTCACTATCTCTACTTGTTACAACTATTATTGGAACAGAGCTTCGTCTTCTAATTTCTCTGCAAATATAATAACCATCATAATAAGGAAGATTAATATCTAATAAAATTAAATGATATTTTTCTTTCATAACCTCTTCTACTATATTTTCAAAATTTAAGGAATAACTAGCTTCATATCCATATCTATTTAAAAAAGTACATAATTCCGTTCTAATTTTATCTTCATCTTCTATTATAAAAATTTTCTTTATATCCATTTTTCCTCCTAATAATAAAAAACCACTATTTTCTTGTTTTGCCACTATATTAAATTATATATCAAAATTTTATATTATTTAAGTATAATAAAGATTCTACTTTTAAATATATCTTACATAAGTGTTATTTTATACACTTATAAATAATAATATTTTCTGATAATATGGGAATTCTAATTATTGATAATAATCATTAAGGAGGATTTTAAATGAAAAATAAAAATTCAAAAGATACTACTAATCCATCATCACCTAACTATGATAAGATGATTAAAAATAAATCTAATGAAAAGACTCCATATGGGGAGAATGAGCCTTCGACTCGTACAACACATAAATAGAAAAAGAGCTATATTATTGGAAAATTACCAATAATATAGCTTCATTTTTATCCTAACAACCTATTTACTATGTCATTTGCTTCTGAGGCTATTGGCATAATGTTTTTTACAAATGAAATTGTTGTATTTATACTTGTAAGTAAATTTAAAACCTTTTTTATATTTTCTTTAAACTTTGCATTCCTAGAAGCTTCCACGCAAATATTTTTATTAAACATTATACTTCCTAGCCCTTGTTCAACGGAGATCTTTAATCCATCCATTCCATACATCTTATATTCATCTATTTTATAGTATAAATCAGTAAGTACACTATTTAAAAACTCCTTTAGTTCTTCGTTTACTTCTAACTCATTTAATTCTTCTATCAATATGTGTATTTTTTCCTTGAACTTCATTAAATTTTCTTCTTCTATATTTCTATATTGATTACTTACATCTAAAGCTAATGCTAAACCGCTTATTGATATTAGTATTTCTTTTGTTATTATATTGTCTAACTTGTGTATATCATCATCTAACCCTATTGCCATAATCTTTTTTTCAAAGTTAGTAAGAGTTTTTACTAATCCATCCTTAGAATCACTCTCTATCTTATTAGTTAACTTCTTAATATTCTCTATCATTTCTACAATTTGTATGATAGATTTAAATATTTTTTCGTCATCGTTTATATCTAAATCAAAGACCTGAGCAAGAACCGATTCTACCGTTCTAAATCTACTTTGTTTACTAGAACTTTTACTACAAAACTCCTTTGCTTCACTTAAAATTTCGTATAGCCTAACTGCTGGATTAGTTGATAATACCATACTACCCCCTCCATAAAATTAGTTACAGTTAATACTTCTATACAGCATTAAGTTTTCCTCTTTTTTCCTGTTAATTTAATAGTTTTTTAAGTTTTAAATATTATTATATTATAAATAATATTTAATTTTATCCTTTACTATATATAATGCTATAAATTTATATTATATGCATATTTAGGTATTATTTATATTTATATTAATTTTATCTATATTTATTTTTTAATTTATATAATTAACATGTTTAAAGAAAATAAAAATTTTTATTGATTTTTATTCTCATTTCATAGTCTTATTAATAATTATAGTATATAATTATTTAAAAGTCTTATTTGGAGGAAATTTATATTCATGAAAAAAATAAATGTTAAAGGAGCTTCTAATATGTGGATAGTCTTTGCACTTCTCTCAGCGTTTTTTGCTGCATTAACTTCAATTTTAGCTAAAATAGGAATAGAAAATATAAACTCAAATTTAGCTACGGCAATACGTACTGTTGTAGTGTTAATAATGGCTTGGGGAATAGTTTTTATGAATGGAAGCTACAATCAAATTTCTAATATAAATCAAAAAAGTTGGATATTTCTAATTTTATCCGGTATTGCTACAGGCTTATCCTGGTTATTTTATTATAAAGCTCTTCAGATTGGACAAGCTTCAAAGGTAGTTCCAATAGATAAATTTAGTGTTGTAATTAGTATGATTCTAGCTTTTATAATTTTAAAAGAAACTCTCACTGTAAAAACATTATTAGGCGGTATTTTTATTACAATTGGAACTTTTATAATGATACTTTAAATATTCAAAGCCTTTTGCTTGTATAATATAAGGATACTCTTTTAAGAAAAGCATTCAAAATGATTTATAGAAACTAAATTTTATTACTAAAAGATATATTAATATATGAGATTTATTTATAAAAAAATAGTAGATAGACTCGTATAAAAGCAAATCTATCTACGCTGTACATAATTATCTTATAATTTTATCCTTTTACTATTTTCACATAAAAAGTTCTTTCTCTTGGACCATCAAATTCACAAAAATAAATATCTTGCCATCTCCCAAGTATTAACATTCCATCATTAAGTATTAAAGTTTGTGATACTCCCATAGTTGATGATTTCATATGAGCATGAGAATTTCCTTCAAAATGTTTATAATTTTTATCAATAGTTGGATATACTTTTTCAAAACCATAAATTAAATCTTTTACCACATCTGGATCTGCATTTTCATTAATAGTAATTCCTGCTGTTGTATGAGGACAATAAACTACTACAATTCCTTCTTTGATATTAGAAACTTTAATATCTTCATTTATAATTTCTGTTATGTTAATCATAGATTGTCTATCTTTTATTTTTAAATTATGCTTAAAAAGATTTGTCATAATACCCCTCCTATAATCCTAAATACAGCCTACATTTTTTCTGCCATCTCTCTTAGATTTGTAGATGTTTTATTTAACTCCTCTATAGTTGCTGCGATCTCCTCTAATGAAGAGACTTGCTCACCGAAGCCACTATTCATATTAGAATACTTCTCTGTAATATCATTAAAAGCTTCTCTAACACTTAAAAGCTTATCCTCTATTTCCTTTAATGAATCTTTGCTATTTTTCGCCAAGTTCCCCATTTCCCTAGCTACCACAGCAAATCCCTTTCCCAGTTCTCCAACTCTAGCTGCTTCAATCCTAGCATTTAAAGAAAGAAGATTATTTTGGTTAGTTATTTCCTTAACTATTGATAAGATTTTATCAGTTCCTGCAACTTCCTTCTTTACTATTGTTGATTTCTCATTTATATTTTCACTTTCAAGGGCAGCATTTTGAACACTCATTGCAATTCCTGCTACTATTCCACTAATTTCCGATAAACTTCTTTCTATATTTTCTGCTATACTTAAAATTCTATTTTGCCTTATCAAACTCTTACAAATAGATATTGAACCTACAATTTCTTTATTATTATCATATATTGGAAATGCATATACTTTATACGGAACTCCAAAAACTTCCTTAGGTATTATTTTATTTATAGTTCTTTTACTCATCATACACTCATATGCTGCTGATCCTTTTAATACTTCTTGTCCCACAGTTACTTTTAAAGGAATATTCTCTCCCTCATATACCTTTATACACTCTTTAATATTATTAAAAGCTACCAATAATTTTTCTTCAAACAACTCATTCAAGTAAGTAATTACTTTATCAAAAGCTAACATAATATCATTTTCTTCAACTTTATAAATCATAAACTCTCCCCCTATAAAATATCATATTTATATTATTGTTATTTTATTGTAAACCTTTATATCAAGTTATATTATATCTCAAAAGAGACTGTTGCAAAATAGATTTTACATTTAATTTTTCAACTACTTCTTTTACAAATTTTATTTTAAATATTAAAAAAGACATCAATTAGATAAATATTATATCCTGTTGATGTCTTTTTTAGCTATTATAAGATTTTAAAGTTAACTGTTAAAATTATTTTAGTCTTACGCTAATATTTTCTATTACCTTTTAAATTTTAATATTACTTTAAACAAATCTCCATCTACTTCTATATTTAATGTTCCACCTTGTAATTCAACAAAACTTTTAGTTATTGCTAATCCAAGTCCTGACCCTTCTGTATTTCTTGATTTATCTCCTCTTGCAAATCTTTCTACGATTTCTTCAGCTGCAAAATCAATTTCATTGGCAGACATATTTTTTAAAGTCACATACACCTCTTCATTTTCATCTATTATATCTATATAAACTCTTGAATTTGGCATTGAGTATTTAACTATATTTATTAATAGATTTTCAAATACTCTAAAAGTTTTTTGACTATCTAAAGGTACTATAACTTTATTTTCTGGGAAGTTCCATTTAAATTTTAATGAAGACTCTTCTATTTTATCGCTTAACTCAAATTGAGTTTGTTTCATAAGAGAAACTATATCTACATTAACTATATTTAATTGTATATTCTTACTTGTTGCTTTACTTACTTCGAATAAATCCTCAATTAAATTTTTAAGTCTTTGAGATTTTCTATCTAATGTATCTAAATATAGCCTTCTATCTTCTTCACTTACATTTTCACCTTTTAGTAAGTCTATATAAGTAATTATTGATGTTAATGGAGTCTTTAAATCGTGAGATACATTTGATATAAGCTCAGTTTTCATTCTTTGGCTTTTTACCTCTTCATCAACTGCATTTTTGAATCCCCTTTGTATCTTTTGTAGTTCATCTTTTAGTGGTTCAAAAACTCCAAGTTCTTCTTCTATAGTAACATCTAAATTTCCCTCTGCAATTTTATTTGTGGCCTTAAGCAATATTTGATATTTATTTTTTATATTATTAAAATGTTTCCTTAAAATAAAGAATAGAACTATTGTATATATTATAGATACACCTATTCCGAAAAACCATATGCTACACATAAAAATTAAAACTATAAGATTAACTGCTAATATTTTAATTATTACTTTATTAGACTTATCTTTTAAATTTATATCTGTAATACTATTATATATTTTTATCCATAAATTTTTTAAACACTTAAAAAATTTATATATTATTGTGTTTTCTTTTATATAATTCTTTATTCCTTTATTAAATATAGATTTAAGTAAAACTATAGTTGAAAACGCTGTAATTAATAAAATAAACCAGTACGCTACATTTCCTATCATTAATAATGGAGTTGTTAATATAACTGGAATCCCAACTTTAGCTAAAGCTTCTTTAATCCATTCATTGTTTGCAGTCCAGTAAGATATATTCGGAGATAACGAAACTAAAGCTGTAATTACAGTAATTATAATTGTATTTATCTCAAAAGGCATTTTAATAAAATTTCTAATTCCAATAATGTCTTTTGACTTTCTATATGGAATAATTAAAGATATAAGCACTATCACTGCATAAGCTATCAAAACATAAATTATAATGATATCTCCATAAGCATAACTATTAAACCTATTCATATAATTACTTATTCTATCTACATACTTCAATTCCTTAGGAACTGCATAGGTTATAGTTATATTTTTAGGGTTTGATAATGTAAGATTACCATATCCATCTATTAAATTTCTCCACTGAAAATCCATAAATATATCAATTGTACTTTCATCAGCTCCCTTTATTTTATTTACCTTAATACCACCATATTCATCGAAGTCAATTACCATATAATATCCATAATAACTTTCCAAATCATTTAATAGATCTTTATTTGTTTCATTAGATATTAAAGCACCTAAATTTTTATCTGTATTCGTAGATGAGACTTTGCTTTGCTTATCTATAATATAATAATCTAAATTTTTCAAATCTCTTTTTAATATTCTATTCCAATTACTTAATTCAGAATTAAGTCTTTGTTTTATATAATTATAATCATATTTATCATTTTTGAATTCCTTAAAGAATATTTCTTCTGAAGAAATGTCTCTGTTTTGTTCCTTTTCTAAAAGATCTTTATATAATACAAAGCTTCCCTTAAATAAATCCATTTGAAAATAATAATCTTCATAATATGGAGGTTTTTCTTTTTCATTTGCAAGTTTAGCTATTCTTGGATAAGATGCTACTAAACCCACTGATGTTAAAATAACTAATATAAATACTACTGTGCTTAATAGGTAATTTTTTTTACTGCTTTTCAATTTTGTATCCAACTCCCCACACCACCTTTAAATATTTCGGATTCTTAGGATTAATTTCAATTTTTTCTCTTATATTTCTTACATGAACCATTATTGTATCAGTATTGATTGCTTGCTCGTTCCATACTCTTTCATATATTTCTTCTGATGAAAATACTCTCCCTGGATTTTGCATAAGTAGCTGAAGTATCTTAAACTCAATTGGTGTTATTTTAACTAGATTTCCGTCAACACTTAATTCAACTTTATCAACATTTAATTCAAGACCTCCTATTATAAAACTGTTTGTTTTCTCTTTTTCTACACCAAGAGCATTTAAATATTTAGAGTATCTTCTTAACTGAGAATTTACTCTAGCTAATAATTCTAGTGGAGTAAATGGCTTCGCAACATAATCATCAGCTCCTATATTAAGTCCTACTATTTTATCAACCTCCTCAGATTTTGCTGAAAGCATAATAATAGGAAAATCATATTTTTCTCTAAGCTTTACAGTCATAGTTATACCATCCATTTTAGGCATCATTATGTCCACTATTGCTAAATGAATTTCTTCCTTATTTATAATTTCTAGTCCTTCTATTCCATTGTATCCTTTAAAAACTGTATACCCTTGGTTCTTTAAGTATATTTCAATAGCATCTGCTATCTCCTTTTCATCCTCTACAACTAAAACATTATATGAATTCATAACTTAACTCCTTTTTTAAAATACTATCAATATTATACAATAAAATTTCTACTTAATCCCTATTACCTAAAGTATATCTTCTAATCCTAAAGAGATACTTTAGGTAATTCTAAAGATTTTCTAAATATAAAATAAAAAACTTTATGTTGATTATTTATTAATTTAATGTTATTATTATTAAGCAGTTGGTACGTAAGTGCTAATTATTTGTGGAGCTTGGTTGTCTTTCGCCGGATACCAAGCTCCACTTTATTTTATTTTAAATTATGAAAGGACTTAATTTATGAATTTTAAAAATTTAAAAATAGATGATAACTTAATAAAGAAATTAAATAATTATAATATAAAAACACCTACTGAAATTCAAGTTCAAACTATTCCTTTAATTATGAATAATAATGATATTATTGCTAAGTCAAAAACAGGTTCTGGGAAGACTCTAGCTTTTTTATTACCTATTCTTCAAAGAGTAAATAATAATTCTAAAAATACAGAAGTATTAATTTTATCTCCAACAAGAGAATTAGCTATACAAATCACTGAAGAAGCTAATAAATTTAATATAAGCAATTTAGGAATACTAGCAGCTTATGGTGGTAAAGATGTAGGCTCTCAGTTAAAAAAGCTTGATAAAGGAATCAATATAATTATTGCAACTCCTGGAAGACTACTTGATCATTTAGAAAGAAAAAGCATAAATTTAAGTAAGTTAAATACTGTAGTTATAGATGAAGCAGATCAAATGCTTTTAATGGGATTTAGAAATGAGATAGAAAAGATAATGTCTTATGCTCCTAAAAAATTACAAACTCTTTGTTTCTCTGCAACTATAGATTCTAAAGTAAAGAAATTAGCTTATAGATATATGAATAATCCTCAAATCATTGATATTACAGAAGAAGAGGAATCTATAATTCCTAACATCAAACAACAAGTAGTTAAAACTACTGATAGATGGAAAGTTGATGCTTTAGTTAAAATCTTAGAAGATGATAATCCTTTTATGTCTATTATCTTTTGCAGAACTAAAAGAAGAGCTGACGAGCTAGAAGCAAAGCTTTCCTCTAAAGGTATAAAGACTGAAAAAATACATAGTGATGTTCCTCAAAATAAAAGAGAAAAAATAATGAAGTCTTTTAGAAACTGTGATATTCAATATTTAATAGCTACAGATGTTGCTTCAAGAGGTATAGATATTACTGGAGTTACTCACATATATAATTATGATGCACCTGAAAGTGTTGAAAGTTATATTCATAGAATAGGAAGAACAGCTCGTGCTGGAGATAGTGGCTACACTTGCCTTATTACTGATCCTAAAAATTATAATATTTTAGAGGAAATAGAAGAATATTTACAATATAAAATTCCTGAACGTGAAGTTAACTTTAGATAAAAAAAGCTGCAACTACAGCTTTTTTTATTTTGAATAAAAGACAAAAAGGATATAGACTCTTAATTTCTATATCCTTTTCTTATATTTTTATATCTCTGCTTCTTCAAATTTATGTTCCATAAAGTGAATTAACTTATGAAATGGTTTCTTTAATATTGAAAGAATTATAAACACTAATGAATATACTACAAGTGCTAATACACTAGTTATTACAGTTTTCCAAACTGGTCCTGCTATTGCTTCTCTAAATCCATTTATAGCATATGTAAATGGCCATAATGGATATAAAACTCCAAATATCTCAGGGTTAGTTTGTATTGGATATATTCCTCCAGCTCCTGCTATCTGAAAAACCATTATAATAACTGCAATAGCTTTTCCTACATTCCCCAAAATAGATACTAAAGTGAAAATTATTATTGTAAAAGTAATAGATGTTAAAAATGAAAAACCAAATAATAATGGTACATTATACACCTTTATTTTTAATATTAACCAGTCACCTAAAGTTACTATAAATGCTTGAATTAAACTTATACTAATAAAAAGAAGCATCTTACCAAAATGTCTTTGCATCATACTAGGTTGTGGCCCATATTCAAAATCCTCACAATGCGTTGTTAACAAAGCTCCTGCTAAAAGTGCACCAACCCATATGGCTAATACTGTATAGAACGGAGTTAATCCAATCCCAAATACACCTTTACCATATACTTCAATTTCCCTTACTTCTATTGGTGAAGATATAAAATTAGCTATTTCTTCTGGATTTTTTCCCATTATGCTTATAATTTCATCTAAACTTTCTTCATTTAAATTATTTAATTTCTCATTTAATTCTTTTATATTTTTTTGTAATGTAGCTATTTTTTCGCTTAACCTTTCTGCATCATCTATTGCTTCATTACTTGATGCTATACCATAATTAGCTAAAGCATTTAATTGTGGCACTATTACTTTTGATGTTTCTAAAATTGAATTTAAATTATCTAAACTTAAGTTCGTTGTATTAGCAACATTATTAATAGTATTTGTACTATTTCTATAATATTCATTTGATATTGATATTATATTGTTAACAGCATCCTCATTTAATTTTATAACATTATCTATATTATTAGAAAAGCCTTCTTCGATCTTACCGTTATTTACTTTATCCTTTAATTCATTTAATATATTTTCTTGATTTTTTAATGTTTTTTCTAAATTCTTAAGATTTGATATTAATAAATTTAACTTTTCATCATTTAATGTTGAATTAATTTCTTCTAATTCTTTAATAGAAGCATTTGCTAAAGCTTCCATAGTTCCTGTATAGCTTTGTAATTGATCAATATTCTTTATAATATCCTCTTTAGGCATATTTATATTTTTCATACTTTTTAACATTGTATCTATCTTTTGTGATAGCGCCTGTAAGTTAATAATATTACTATTGATGTCTCCATTAAGTGTAATCAAATTATTTTTACTTTCATTTACTATCCTTTTACTTGCTTCTGCTGCATCTTGTAAATCATTTATTTGTTCTGTAATAAGTGGTAAATCATTTTTTATACTGTATATATAATTATTTAAATCCTCTGCATTTTTTGATGAATCATTAATATAATTTTGAATACTTGCTAAATCATTTTCTGCAGTACTTATTACATCTTTAATACCAAGAACTTTAGGCTTATTATTCTCTAAATGTAATCCTACTTTATTTAATTCATCAAAAGCTTTTTTATTAACAGTTTCTATAAAGTTTGATTTTATTTCTTTTGTTAATTTATCTTTAGCTACATTAGTAATTTTTGTAGCAATGGCATTAGCCTTTTCATTTGATTTATATATTATATTTGGTTTTTTAGGACTTTTTGTAGTTAAACTTACTAATCCACTTGAGAAATTTTGTGGAATTTCTATTATCGCATAATAAGTGCCTTGATTTAATGCATTATTTGCCTGCCATTCGTCTAGAAATTCCCACTTTATTGAAGTATTTTCTTTTAAATTTTCAACAACCTCATCCCCAACATTTATTTCTATAGAATTTACTACTGCTCCTTCATCTTTATTTACTACAGCCACAGGCAAATTACCAGTATTAGCATATGGATCCCAGCAAGCCCAAATATTTATCCAAGCATATAGTGAAGGTATAATACATAATCCTATTACTACAATCATTGCTGCATAATTTTTTTTAATTTTAATTAAATCTCTTTTAAATATCTTAAATAACATTTTCATTATTTTCCCTCCATTATTCACCTATACCTGATTCATGGAATTTTTTTTCAAACTTGCTAACTACACTATTTAATCTTGGCTTGAAAACAAAACCCAATAATATATATAGTGCACTAAATATTAATAGTACTACTATATCTAATGTAACACTAGTTGCTAATGGTCCTGCTATTGACTCCCTAAAGCCTCCTACAGCATAAGTAAACGGGAAAAATGGTTGCAATATTCTAAATATAAGAGGATCTACTTGTACTGGATAACTTCCTCCACAACCTGCTAATTGGATAATCATAAATATTATATTAATTGCTTTTCCTACATTTCCAAGTAATGATACATTAGTAAATATTATTATTGAAAATGTTATAGCTGATAAAACTGAAAATATTACCATTAAAAATGGATTGACGGAGTAAACTTTGAGTAAAAATATATTACCTAATGCTATTATTAAACCTTGTATTGTAGCCAATATTACAAAGGTAAACATTTTACCAAAATACTTATGTCTTATTGTAATTTTTTCATCCCATTTAATCTTAGGCGCTTCTGTTTTTAATACTGATGTTAATATTAATCCACCAACCCAAAGAGCTAAAACGGAATAAATTGGTGCCATTGCTGAGCCATAGTTTGGAACAGAATATACTTTTACTTCTTTTATATTAAATGGATTTGATATAAAAGAAGCAATTAAATCTGGATTACTTTGAAGTATTGCAAGTATGCTATTTATATTTTCATCATTTAACTTTGATAATTGCTCTCCTACATACTTTATATCATCTTTATACATATTTAATTGTTCTAATATATCGTCTGAAACTTTGTTTGTAAGTTGACTTCCTTGAGCTGCTGAGTTTATCAAAGTAGCTATTCCATTTACTGATTCCTTTGATTTTGTTAATAATTGAGAACCTTTTTGTGTTGCATCAGTTAAACTTGTAGCTATTTCATCTAATACTGGCATTGCATTATTTTTAAAATTGCTTGTTAATTTATCTATATCATTTGAAATTTGCTTTAAATTTTCTTTCAATTGATTTATAACTTCTTTTTTATCTTCACTTAAAGTAGAATAACCTTTTGTAATTGAATTCAATATATCAGTTTGTTTATTTAATTTATCTTGAACTGTCTTTAAATCAACTATTGAGTCTCCAATTCCTTTATTCGGTTTTTCTTTATTAATAGCTTCAAGATATCTTATATTAGAATCTGTACTATTATTTACTACATTCATATTACTATTTAAAGCATTTAATTTACTACTTATATCTGTAGTACTTTCATTAACATTAATGGTATCTAATATGCTTATAATATTATCTATACCAACCTTCATTTGATTTAGATTTTGATTTAATACATTGAAAGATGTATTAAAACTATCATTTGTTGATTTTATTAAATTTGCAGTGTTTTGAGTTATTGTTTCTCTACTTGTTATCCCACTTGTTAAAGTAGGAATAGAAGCTTGGACTTCTTTTAAATAGTCATTTAAATTTCCCGAATTTGAATTAACATTTTCTAAAACTGCTATTATAGAATCCATCTCTTTAGAAATTGTTATAATAGCATTTTTAAGCTTTACTATATCATTACGATTTTTATCTATATCCTCTTGATATCCATTAATCTTTTCAAAGGCTTTTTTATTAATAGTTTCTATAAAATTCGAAGTAATTTCATCTATTAAAGTCCCCTCTGCTACCCCTGCAATTTTACCTGCTACTGGATTTGCTTTAGTATCAAGCTTATATGTTATTTCTGGTTTCTTGCTTTTATCAGTTGCTATACTCGTTAAATCCTCTGAAAAAGTTTCTGGTATTTCTATAGTTGCAAAATATGTTCCATCAATAACTCCCATATCAGCCTCTTCATTATTAACGAATTTCCAACCTATATTTTTATTTTCTTTAAGCTCCTCTACTACTTCAGCCCCTACATTTATATTTTGTCCTGCAATAGTTGCTCCTTTATCATTATTTACTACTGCTATTGGAATAGTACTTGTGTTTCCATAAGGATCCCAACAAGCTTTTATATTAACCCATGCGTATAAAGATGGTATAATACATACTCCAATGACAATAATCATCGCTACTGGATTTTTTATAATACTTTTTAAGTCTCTTCCAAAAACCGTCATTATTTTTTTCATATCATTTATTTCCTCTACTACTTTGATTACTATAATTTTAAAATTAACTAAATACAATTTTAATTTTCTTTAATACAAAACTCATAAAATAAATTAACACATTATTAATTCTATAAATTTTATACACTCAATTAATATAAACTTAATCATCCCTTCTTTAACTACATATGCTTACATTTTCATATTATACTCCTTAGTCAGATTTTTTACTATATGCAAAAAACCATAGAAAACATTTACCTATATTAAAAATATAAATTATTTTTTCAATCTTTATTTTCAATTTAATATTTCTCAAAATAATTAATTAAATTTTCTATAAATATAATTTTGCATTTTACCGGTTTAAATTGTAAAATTATACAAAAGTTCAATTTCAAATGATGGAAAAAACATATTAGCTGATGATATAGATCTATATTGGATTGATTCTACTACTGCCATAGTAACTCTTTATGAAGAATAACAATCTCATGAGAAAATACGAGTAGTATTTGATAAATATATTACTTATGAGATATTATAAGTAATTTAAATAAAAAAAGCTGCTTATGCAGCTTTTTTTATTTGTAGTTGTAATTTATAATCATCTTCTACTTTAGTTTCCAGATTTCCTTATTGTATTGTTCAATAGTTCTATCTGAAGAGAAGAATCCGGCTTTACTAATGTTAATTAAAACTTTTCTGTTCCAAGTTTCTCTATCTTCATAATCTTTAAATACTACTTCTTTAGTCTTGATATAATCTTCAAGATCTAATAATGTCATAAACCAATCTTTATTAATTAATTCTTTATGAAGTCTTGTTAAGTTCTCTTTATCTCCAACTGCTACCATTTCATCATTTACTATAAAGTCAACTAATTCTTTTATTGCAGGCTTTTCATAATATTTCTTTGAAACATAATCTGCTTTCTTATAGTGTTCAATAACAGTTTCACTTGACTCTCCGAAGATATAGATGTTGTCATCTCCAACTAATTCATGTATTTCAACATTAGCTCCATCTTCAGTTCCTAAAGTTAATGCTCCATTTAGCATAAACTTCATATTCCCTGTTCCTGAAGCTTCTTTAGATGCTAGTGAAATTTGTTCTGAAACATCACAAGCTGGAATTAGTTTAGATGCCTTTGTTACATTATAGTTTTCTATCATAACAACCTTTAAGTATTTGTTAACTTCAGGATCATTATTTATAATTTCTTGTAAGCATAAGATAGTATGAATTATATCTTGAGCTATTATATAAGCTGGTGCAGCTTTTGCTCCAAATATCATTGTTATTGGAGTTGTTGGAATATTTCCCTTTTTAATATCTAAATACTTATGAATAATATAAAGTACATTCATTTGTTGTCTCTTATATTCATGAAGTCTCTTTATCTGAATATCAAATATAGAATTTTCATCTATTTCAACATTTTGAGTTTCTTTTAAATAATCCTTAAGAGCAATTTTATTATTCTTTTTAATTTCTCCAATCTTATTTAAAACAGCTTTATCATCTATATATTTTAATAAATTTTCTAATTTAGTAGGATCCTTTTTAAAGTCTTCTCCAATTAATTCACTTATAAACTTAGTAAGTTCATTATTGCAGTGGATTAACCATCTTCTAAATGTTATTCCATTTGTCTTATTATTAAACTTTTCTGGATAAATATCATAAAATGGCTTTAATTCTTCTTCCTTTAATATATCAGTGTGAAGAGCAGCAACTCCATTTACGCTAAATCCATAGTGAATATCCATATGTGCCATATGAACTCTATTCCCCTTATCTATTATAGCTACTTTCTCATCATCATATTTTGCTTTTACTTTATTATCTAATTCTCTTATAATAGGCATTAATTGTGGTACAACTTTATCTAAATATTCTATTGGCCACTTTTCTAATGCTTCTGCTAATATTGTATGATTTGTATATGCACAAGTCTTAGATACTATTTCAATAGCTTCTTCCATCTCTATTCCCTTTTCACCTAAAAGACGAATTAGTTCAGGAATAACCATTGATGGATGAGTATCATTTATTTGAATAACTACATGATCATATAACTTGTGTAAATCATATCCATTTTCTTCTGCTTCTAATAAAATTAATTGAGCTGCATTACTTACCATAAAGTATTGTTGATATATTCTTAATAAATGTCCAGCTTTATCGCTATCATCTGGATATAAGAATAAAGTTAAGTTTTTCTTTATTTCTTCCTTATCAAAGTTTATACCCTCTTCTACTAATGTTTCATCTATTGTATCTATATCAAATAAACGAAGCTTATTGCAAGCCTTATCATAACCTGTAACATCTATATCATAAAGACTTGATGTAACTTTAAATCCTCCAAATAAAACTTCGAATTTTATATCTGATTTATTTAACCAACTTTCACTAGTTATCCATGGATTTTTAACTGCTTTTTGTTTATTACTTTGAAATACTTGTTGAAATAATCCAAAGTGATAATTTAAGCCTACTCCATCCCCATTTAATCCTAAAGTTGCAATTGAATCTAAGAAACATGCAGCTAGTCTTCCAAGCCCACCATTACCTAATGATGGTTCTAATTCTATTTCTTCTATCTCAGCTAATTCTTTACCATTTGCTGATAATACTTCTTTAACTTCTTCATAAAGACCTAAATTAATTAAGTTATTTGATAATAACTTTCCTATTAAAAACTCTGCTGAAATATAATAAAGCTTTTTATTTCCCTTATTAGTTCCTTTTTTCTTTATTGATCCTTTTGTTAATTCTAATAAAGCTAAATAGATTTCTTCGTTGCTTGCTTCCTTTATTGTCTTATCAAATCTCTTTTCTAGAATTTTTGTTAAGTTTTCTTGTAACATATTCTATCCCACCTCTAAATAAAATTAATTTATAATTATTTTAATTTTGAATATTCTAATTTTTAGGATTTCTTAAACCCTTTACACGTATTATAATACCAATTATAAATTTATTAATTTGTATATTCATTCTTTTATTTGTATATTATTTATATGAATTTAAAAAAATTTATATTTATTTGTCTAATAGTATTGTTATATAAATAATATCTTATAGATAAGTTATAAGCTTCGTTGTATAATATATGTAATTAATAGTAATTTTTCATAAAATATATAATAAATTACTTTAAAATTATTATTAGTGAAATTGTTATTATTTATAAGTGGGGGATACTTTATGCAAAAATGTTCAATGTGTGGCGCACCTGTAGATGGTCCAAAATGCTCATACTGCGGTGCAACAACTAATTATAAGCAAGAAAATAAACGAGATGAACAAGAATATTCTCAGCAATCACAGCCTCAACAACCAATAGTTATTAATAATATAATTAATAATAACAATAATGGTCGTAATTATATTCATCATAAACAAAAAAGTAAAATTGTTGCTCTACTTCTATGTATATTCTTCGGTTATTTTGGAGCACATAAATTTTATCTTGGAAAATCTGGTATGGGAATCTTATACTTTTTTACAGCAGGTTTACTAGGAATAGGATGGATTGTTGATATCATTTTAATTCTTACTGGTTCAGCTAGAGATAATTATGGATATCCACTAATATAGGAGATAATTATTATGGGATTTATGGATTTTATAAAAGATCAATTTATAGATGTAATAGAGTATGTAGACGAAAGTAATAAAATTATAATTAATAAGTATAGCAAACCAGGTAATGAAATTAAACATGGAGATAAGATTATTGTTAGAGAAAATCAATCTGCTATATTTCTAAAGGGAGGAGAATTTGAAAACGTTCTATCCTCTGGGACATATATATTTAATTTAGAAAATTCAGATAATACTAAAACAAAATCTAATGGCTTTAAAACTGGAACATACACATTAAATATCAAAAATGTAGCTGAACTATCTAATCTAGCTAAACGGGATTATGAATTTAACTCCTCGATAAAAGCTGATTTATATTTTATTAGCTTAAGGCAATTTGTAGATTGTAAGTGGGCAACCAAAGCACCAATATTAAAAAGAGATAAAGATTTTAAAACCGTTCGTATTCGTGCATTTGGAAAATATGCCTTTAGAATTGTGGATGTAAATAAATTTATGACAGAAACTTTCGGAGCACGTGGTAAAATACTTACTTATGATATAGTTCAATATCTTTCATCTATTGTTACAGAAGCTGTGACAACTAACATTGCTAGCAGTGAAATGCCCATACTTGATCTTGCAGTAAAATATAGAGATTTATCAGTCAAAATTCAAGAATGTGCAAATTCGATTTCACTTCCTTTAGGAATAGAGTTCAGTAATATTATAATAGAAAACGTTTCCCTACCTGATGAAGTAGAAGAAATGATTGATGAACAATCTTGTCTTGATGCTAGCGTAAACCTTGAAAACTCTATATCTAGCATGATGTCTAATATTTCTAATTATGATAATAATGAAAAAGGAACTGTGGAACTACTAAGAGAGCTAAAAAGTTTACTTGATGAGGGAATATTAACCCAGGAAGAATTTGATGCAAAGAAAAAACAAATATTAAAACTGTAATAACTTAACCTTAGTAAAATCTTTAAGCTATGATATTTTTATATCATAGCTTTTTATACTTATATTCTAATTTTAGCACTTAATATTTTATAATTATTCCCTTATCCATGATATAACATATTCGTATTCACTTTGAATATTGACATTCATAAATTTAAATTCTCCATTGATTCCTTTTTCCTTTGTATATAAATCAAAATTACAAAGAGCTATACCTATATCTATTCTATTCATATCAACTTTTCCATTTGTATATACATGTATATCTTTATTTACCTTTATTATTCTCCAAGGTTGCTTATTAACAGCTGATGGTGCTAATCTTACCATTTCTAATGCTTCTCCATATTCCTTTGCATTTTCTATCGAAAGTGGAATATTAAAGCTTTCATTAAAGAATAGCTCTAAATATTTTTTTCTATTGTTTTTATTGTTTCCAATAAGAGATGCTAGTAAAGATTTTTTTCCACCTTCATAGCCAACTGGAGATACTATTGGTAATATCTCATTATCTTTAAGATTAATAGCTTTTGCAAAATCTCCTCTACTAAAGGTTCCCCCTAGCCAAACAGTTCCAAGACCTAATGAAGTACAATATAAAATTACTTTTTCAAGAGTATATCCTAAAGCTTCTAGTGCAAAATCTTTCTCTTCACAAGCTGCTACCAAATAATAATTTGCTCCTTTTATAACACCATAAGTGCCAAGCTTAATCTCATTTTTAAAACTATCCTTTTTAATCAAACTAATTCTTATATTTATTTTAAAAGGATTATCTAATTTGCTTATATAATCTTCTAAATCTTTAATAATTTTATCAGATAAAGGCTTATCGCTGTAGTTTCTAACTGAATATCTAGATTTTATTATTTCTGTTATTGGCTTATTAAATATTAGACTCATATTAACCCTTCCCCTAGACTATATTTGTCACTTTAAAAATTCTAATTATTTACAATATAATTATATCCTTTAATACACATCTTCTTAGAAGATAGATCCTTCTAGCAAATTCAAATTATTTATTACTATTTTTTTATTTCCAATAAGCTTTATAATACCTTCACTTTCTAATAAAGTTAGCTTCCTACTTAATGTCTCTCTAGCTATCCCACAATAATTAGCCATTCCTTCTCTATTTAACGGTAAATCTATTTCAATTTTTCCATTTATGTCTTTTCCATATTTATCTGAAAACTCTAAAAGCATACAACATATTCTTGCTTCTAGATTATTATTAGATAAATTTCTTGTTAAATTCTCTACCTCTATTAATCTTTTATTTAATTCTGAAAGAAGCTTTAAACAAATAGAAGGATTAGAGTATAGTATTTCTTTTAAATCTTCCCTAGAAATAGTACATAGCTCAGTATCCTTAACAGCTATTGCAGATACATTACTTTCAAGGGTGTCTCCTAATATATTATTTTCTCCAAGAAAATCCCCAACAGTTAATATATTTATAATTTGCTCTTTACCCTCTACAGTATTCTTAGTTATTTTTATCATTCCTTCACTTATAATAAAAAGCTTTGAAACTTTGTCTCCTTCTAAAAATAAACTTTTTCCTTTTTTCAAAGCCATATGTTTTCTTATATCTATTATTCTGTCTAGCTCAGATTCAGAAAGTGATTCAAATATAGGTACTTCTCGCGCATATAATCTACTAGCACATTTTTCACAACAAAAGTCACAACTCAAAATAAATACCTCCTAATCAAAATCATAATATTATCTTAATTATACTATAAAACTCAAATTTATAATTAAAATTATATGATTAATAGGAAACACCTATTCACATACGTTCTTAGGTGTAAGTTCTGCTAGCTAAATCAAAGATTTAGATTATCACTTAGGAGGTATCTATTATTTATAATACTTAATAAGATATATATATTTAACTAATGTAAATTAATAAAATATCTTTTACTATATACAATCTTCAGGCGTAAATGTGCAATATCCTATATTATCACATTCTTTTTTCATATTAGTCCATTTAGTATCACTTTCTATACTTTCTAATGCTGTAGGATATAATATATAATTTTCCTTAAAGATATGATCTTTTAACTCAAAGCAAATAGCATTTGAAAGTCTTTTTAGTTCTCTTTTATATTCATTAAAATCTAAAAGAGAAACAGATTCACTTAATTTCTTTAACTCTTTCTTCTTTCTTCTTAGATCTTCATGTTCAAGCCTCATTATTCTTGTCGGTCCTGTGATCCCCCTTGTTTCAAGCTCAGGGAATAAAACATCCTCTTCTCTTTTATGGTGTGGCTCAGCATATAGTATATTATTAATTAATTCAGTTACTCTTCCAAACTCTTTTCTGCTTTCATCAAAATTATCCATATTTAATATTGTCTTTGTTAATTCATCTAGTTCTTTTAAGAAATTTAAGATTAATTCATGCTCTTCTATTAGTGTATATAAAACATGTCCTTTTGATATATTACTTTGTAATTTTTCAAGTTCACCTTTTAAAATCATCATATGAATTTCACATAAATGTCTTAATTCACTTGGATTCATCCCATCCTCTACTAAGCTTTGTTCTGCCATAGAAAGTTCTAAAGGACTTATTGATTTAACAAGTTTTAATCCCTTTTCCTTTAGATCTTCTGTTAATCCTTCCTCATTTAGTTCTCTTAAAAGTATAGTTAATTCTTTTATCTTTTCTTCATTAACAGCTCTATTTACTCCATTATCTAAAATAAATCTCTTATTTTCCAAATTAATCACCTCTATAATTTTAATAAAATTTCTATTTATATCTCTTAAATAAAATGTTGTTTTCTTTATGGATATGAATAAATAAGTCTTTCTCAAGTTCATGCATTTTTAGATATAATAATTTAAAGCTTGTACATGCCCATTCTGGAGCATTATAATCATCTGTAATATCTGCTAGTTCTTTAAGTATATCTCCTGCTGCTTCATGTTCTCCTATAAAGCTATCTATTTCTTTTCTTAGCTTCTCTTTTTTCACTTTATCATTAATCTTTTCAAATTCAATTATCTTTGGAAATAGTATTTTTTCTTCTTTTATTAAATGTTCTTCTAATTCACATTTTAGTGCTCCAAAAAGTTTATGAACTCTTGTTAAAATTTCTGGTAAATGATCATAATGTACTTTAAATACCTTTAACACCAATGGATCGATTTCCTTTAATAATTCAAATGTTTTAATATGATGAGTATTTACTATATGGTTAATTAATTCTTCTGAAGATCTTTCATTCCAATTTATATATGAAGAATTATCAAATATAAATTCATCAAGTTCATTATTCACATCCTCAATAAATTTTTCCACATCAATTTCTTTTTCCTTTAGTGCAACTTCTAAATTTTCATTTCCACCACAGCAATAATCTAATTGCATATCATTAAACTTTTCTACAATTGCAGGATAAATAATAACACACTCACCTAAACTTAAATTTACATTTATATTATTTTTCATATTAATTCCTCCAAACATTTAGTTTTCTTATCTATGAGTAAATTATAAGAAAATATTAAAAATAAAAATGTGATTTGAATCAAATTTTAAATATTTATTTAATTTTATAAAATAAAAAGATACAGCACTTTTCGTATATACTGTATCTCTTTAAATAATTAAATATTACACTAACTGTTTAAGGCACTCCTTTAAATCCTCTTCTGGAGTACTAATTGGTCTAAGATTAAATGTATCTACTAAATATTGCAAGACATTTGGAGATATAAAAGCTGGTAATGAAGGCCCTAAAAACATTCCTTTTATTCCAAGAGATAATAGTGCTAATAAATCAGCAACAGCTTTTTGTTCATACCATGATAAAATTATTGATAATGGTAAAGAGTTTACATCTGTATCAAAAGCATCTGCTAATGATGTAGCGATTTTTACAGCAGAATAAACATCATTACATTGACCTACATCTAATAGTCTTGGTAAGCCAGCTACCTCTCCAAACTCTAATTTATTAAATCTATATTTACCACAAGCTAGGGTTAATATGACGCAGTCATTTGGTACCTGTTCAGCAAATTCTGTATAATAGTTTCTTCCTGGCCTTGCTCCATCACAGCCACCAATTACAAAGAAGTGTCTTACCTTTCCTTCCTTAACTGCAGATACTATTTCTTCAGCATGGCTTAATGTTGCTTTGTGCCCGAATCCTACTAATATTTCATGATTTTCTTCATCTTCCTTAAATCCACCTAACTCAAGAGCTTTATCTATTATTTCAGAAAAGTCCTTATATCCACTTTCATCTACACCTATGTGTTTTACTCCATCCCAACCAACAACACTAGTAGTATAAATTCTATCCTTATAACTTTCTCTTGGTCTCATCAAACAGTTTGTTGTCATAAGAATACATCCTGGTAAATTATCAAATTCTTTTTGTTGATTTTGCCAAGCTGATCCATAGTTTCCTACTAAATGCTTATATTTCTTTAATCCATCATATCCATGAGCTGGTAGCATTTCTCCATGTGTATATATATTTACTCCTTTGCCTTCTGTTTGTTCTAGTAACATTTCTAAATCTCTTAAGTCATGCCCTGAAACAACTATAAAGGGACCCTTTTTCGTATTTACATTTACCTTATGTGGCGTGGGATTTTTGTACTTAGTAGTATTTGCATCATCTAATACTTTCATAACCTGTGTTGCCATATCACCAGTTCTCATAGTCATACGTATTAATTCTTCTAATTTAATTTCATCATTAGTTAGAGCTTCTAAAGCAATAAAATAAAACTGATCTACTTGATCATTATAAAAATCTATAAATCTTGCTTGATGTCCATATGCTGATATTCCTTTTAACCCATATAAAATAGTTGATCTTAATGATCTTATATCAGGGTCTAATGATTGATCATACATAATTCCTGCTTTAACTGAATCTTTTAGCATCTCCTCTTTACTTGAGCTTAAGTTATATTTTGCTTGTTCTGGATAATCTCCTTTAGGAGCTCTACTACGTAATGATTCTTTAATCTTTTGTGAGTCCTTAAGAAGTTTTACATGAAAGGCTACATCAAAATTCACGTTAGTTAATGTTGTAAATAATCCATTTTCAACAAATTTAACAATTTCTTTATCTATAGGCTCTCCTTTTTCTATTAAAGACTTTGCATAGCATGCAATTCCTTTTAATTGATATATTAATAAATCTTGAAGATTTGCCACCTCTGGAGTCTTTCCACAAACCCCCATTTTGGTGCATCCCTTCCCCCCCATTGTTTGCTCACATTGATAACAAAACATAGAATTTTCCATTTCTTTATCTCCTTTCTGTTTATAACTCTATTATCACTTATATATTGTTATTTTATTCATATGTAAAAAATGCTTAGATAATAAAAAAATTCACGAATTTATAAATCTCGTGAATTTTTTGTTTCTCTAATTAACTTTTATTAATTCCTATAACTTTCTTGAATCCCATAATGGAGATAATACAATTAATAATAAATATAATTGTACAAATTATTAAGCTCAATAAATATACAGAATTTAAATTTTCCTTCATAAAATCAGCTAATACATTAATTGCAAAATAGCTATGAATTGATCCAACTGCTAGTGGGATAAAGTAAAATAATGATACTTCTCTTCTTATAGATTTACCTATATCCTTCTTAGAAGCTCCTATGCTTAGTAGTGTTTTATATTTTTGCTTATCTTCATTAGCATCACTGTAAATTTTTATATAAATTATACTTGCTTCTGCTAAAGCCATAACTAAAAATAAGAACCCTCCAATTGCATAAACAAACTTTATCCACTCTATTTTTTGTAATTCTCCTAATCCATAATATCCTTTTGTAGTCTCTAAAGGAACATATTCACCTACTTCATTTATTACATTTAATATTTCTTCTTCATTTTCTATTTTAATACCATAAAAGTTTAATTCAGTTGATGTTGATTTAAGATTTTCATACTCATCATTATTTACAACTATAGTTGAATAATTTAAAGCTTCACCAAAAACTCTAATTCTAGTACTTTCACTTACTTCAAATGGAATATCATTTAATGTAATATCCTTAATATTTGCTAATAAGCTCATAAGGGTGCCCGGCCTTTCAATATATATGGCTTTTTTCCCTTGAATCATATCTTCATTAAATTTCTCTAAGTCTTTTTCATTTCCATTAGCTTTTAATATATTCTTTAAATTATAATAAGATATTACTATATATTCATCATTTTCATGTTGAGGAACATCTTTTAATGTACTCTTCGCTTTCAATACTTTAGTATTTAATGAATACTTTTCTTCTCCTACACTCTTTAATATATCTGAAATCTTTTCGGAATTAAATTCATCTGCAGAAGAAATAGCTAAAGAATATAATGTTATATTTTTTTGACTATTTTCATATGTGGTCTTCATTGAAAAGGCCGTTCCTAATACAGTTGTAGTTGTAGCAGTAAGAATTGCTATAGTTGAATAAATAGTATAGTTTTTCTTCAATCTATAAGCTAAATTATTTATAGTTATAATATTTGAGCCCTTGTATAATATAGATTTCTTATTAACTAAAAAATTAAATATTATTGGAAATACAGCTCCAAATAATCCATATGTTCCTATACAAACTAATATTAATGTCTTAACAGCATTTGTTGCTTCTTTATCTACTAAATAATAACCATATCCTATTAAAATTAATGATATTATTGCAATTATATAAGTAATAAAATTAACCTTTGGCATCTTCTCTTGCTTTTTACTTGCATTTAAAAGATCTACAATTTTACTTCTAACTATGCTTATAAATCCTTTTATACTCATAAATAGGAAGAGACACATAAAAATTAGTATAGTATAAATAATAGAATTCAAGCTTACATTAAATGAAACATCTATATTAAAATCTGCAATTTTAAAAACTATAATTTGAAAAAACTTTGATAAAATAACACCTATTGTTGTTCCTATTATTGATGCACTTACTCCAATTAACATCATTTCAATAAAATATATTTTCCCTATTACAAATGAATCAAGCCCCATAAATGCATAAATTCCAATTTCCTTTTTCCTATTTCTCAAAAAGATATTAGATGCATACCAAATAAAGAAAAACATAAATATTACTAAAATAATGGTTATCATTTGTAATATAAGCTTACTATATTCCTCATTCATATCACCAAGGATTTTCATCGCATCCCCATCCATCATAATTAAGAAATTACTTAATACA
Organism: Clostridium sp. LS3; assembly: GCF_055330225.1. Classification (NCBI taxonomy): domain Bacteria; kingdom Bacillati; phylum Bacillota; class Clostridia; order Eubacteriales; family Clostridiaceae; genus Clostridium; species Clostridium sp. LS3. The sequence goes on along the minus strand of NZ_CM143921.1, from coordinate 1,108,002 downwards.
ACTACAGAAAATATCATAGAAATAAAGAACATAGTATAAACTTTTATATTGTTCTTAAAGTTGTTATAAGCTATATTAAATACGCTCATTATTTAGCACCTCCTAAAGATGCTAACATATCAATTATTTTTCCGTAAAACTCTTTTCTATTATCTCCTTTATTTAATTGACACTTTATTTCTCCATCACTTAAAATATAAACTTTATTAGAATAACTTGCAGTAACAGCATCATGAGTAACCATTACAATAGTTGCCTTTTCTTCTTTATTTGCTCTACTTAAAGATTCTAATAAATCTGATGATGATCTTGAATCTAATGCTCCAGTAGGCTCATCTGCAAATATTACTTCTGGACTAGTTATTAATGCTCTAGCCGCTGCCCCTCTTTGCTTTTGTCCTCCAGATAATTCGTATGGATACTTTTTTAAATGTTCCTTAAGCCCAAATATTTCTGCTATATTAATAACTTTATTTTCAATATCTTTAGTTCTCTTTTTACCTAGTGCTAGAGGTAATGCTATATTATCCATTAAGTTCATATTATCTAAAAGGTTATAGTCTTGAAATATAAATCCTATTTTATCTCTTCTTAAATTAGATAACTCTTTATTCTTAACCTTAGTTATATCTAATCCATCAAGAATTATTTCTCCTTTTGTTGGTTTATCTAATGTGGATATCAAATTAAGCAAAGTTGTTTTCCCTGCTCCTGATGGCCCCATTATTGAAATGAAATCACCTTCATTTACAGTGAAATTTATTTTATTTAATACTCTTGTCCTAAATCCCTTGACACCATATTCTTTAGATACATCCTTTAATTTTAAAATTTCTTTCATAACTAAATCCTCCAAAATTAATTTAACTTTAATTCTATTTTAATAGTTTTTTAATTTGGATTCCTTCACTTAACCTTACCTTTTAAATTCTAATGTTACATTTTAGTAACCTTTAAATAATCTGATATCTTATAAAAAAATATATTAAACAAAGTATACTCATCCTTAATTGACTCAACAGAAATTTCATGCTCTAATTTATTTAATATCTTCTTTGTAAAGTAAAGTCCCATGCCAGTAGATTTATATACTTTATTTCTACCATTACTACCTGTAAAACCTTTATTAAATATCCTATCAATATCCTCCTTTTCTATACCAATTCCATAATCTTTAATACATAGCTTTATATGATCACTATGATTTTCTGCGTAAAACTCAATTTTACAATTTTCTTTTGAATATTTAATAGCATTATTAATTAATTGATCTAAAACATAAATGATCCATTTACCATCACTATAAATATTATAATTTAAATTATTTGTAGTAACTTCCATCTTATTTTTTATTAGAAAAAATGCATTATTTCTTATTGATTTCTTTACTATATTTTCTAAATTTTCTTCTTTAATAAATATGTCTTCTGAGGCTACAGTGGCTCTACTACCATACATTACTGAATTGACTAAAAAATTAATCTTTTCAGTTTCATTTTTAACACTATTAGCTGTATTGTTATCTTCCATTTCATCTGAAATTATATTTAATGCTGTTATAGGAAGCTTTATTTCATGAATCCACTTAGAAATATATTCTTCCATATCCCTTAATTGCTCTTCATATGTTTTTACTTTTCCATCATACTTTTTCTCTTTATTTTCTATAATATTTAACATTATCTCTTCTTCTAATGAAGTTCCTTTAATATCTTCTATAGAAATATCATTTTTATTTGAAATTGAACTATATATATCATGGTACTTTTTCTTCCAATTAGTGTACTTTATATAAAAATATATTACATAAATAGCAATTATAATAAAATCTAAATAAACTAAATCTCCAATTCTATAATTAAATGAATTTATAGAAACTAAATATATATTAATTATTAATAATAAAATTATTGAAAATATAATATTAAAATTTTTATCCTTTATAAATCTTATTAATCCCATTAAATCATATACCCTATCCCCTTCTTGGTCTTTATAAAATCATTTAATTCTAATTCATCTTTAAGTCTACTTCTAAGTCTAGTTACATTTACTGTCAATGTATTATCACTTACAAACTCATCATCATTCCATAAACTCATCATAATCTTATCTCTTGATACTACCTTACCTTTATTCTTAATAAGAATTGATAAGATTTTCATTTCATTTTTAGTTAGATCAATAATATTATCTTCATACTTAAAAGTGCACTTCTCCATATCTAAAATAGTATCCTTATAATAAATAATAGAATCTAAACTAACATAATCATAACTTCTTCTAAGAATTGCATTTATCTTAGTTATTAAAACTTCTATAGAGAATGGCTTAGTTATATAATCATCTCCGCCATTATTAATACCCATAATTAAATCCATATTAGAATCTCTTGAAGATAAGAATATTATTGGAACTTTAGATATTTCTCTAATTTTTTCACACCAATAAAAGCCATCATAATAAGGTAAATTAACATCCATTATTACTAAGCTTGGTTTCTTATCTATAAATTCCTCTCTTATATTATTAAAATCATCTATTAAATCAACGCTAAATCCCCATTTACTTAGTGATAAAGAAAGCTGTTTAGCTAAATCAAAATCATCTTCAATTAATAAAATTTCCTTCATTATAGATACCTCTCAACGTTTTTTATCTAAATTATACCATTATACATATTAAAATAATAAATATATTAATTTTAATCTAAAAAATAAGGATGATATTTAATCACCCTTATTTTTTATAAATTTCTTTTTATCTCAATTAAATATCTTTTTCTAATAACAAGGAAGTATATAACTTGAATAATTAAAAAGCTTCCCATTACTGTAATTGCTGATATTCTTATTTCCATTTCAAATGCATTATTTAATGCTAATAGTGCAAATAAAGAGTGTACTACTGCAACTATATAAGGAAGTAAAAATAATACTCCAATTTCTATAGTTGATATTTTCTTTATTTCTTTAAAGGTTAATCCTATTTTATTTAGATTGTTATACTTCACTTTGTCCTCTTCTATATCCATATAATATTTATTATATAGAAAGCTAGCAGTAGTCACAAAGAAGATTATTCCTATAAATATTGCTAGAAACATAAATATTCCATACCCTAATTTAATGGCTTCTAACATATTAGCCTTTATTAGAAGAATCTCTTCTTTACTATAGTTTTCTTCTGGAAACTTCTCTATATATTTTTTAGATATATCCAAAGTTTCTTTATAATTATCTATATTAATACTATAAAATGAAAATACTGAAGCATTGATTTTATTATATTCTTCGTCATTTATAATATATAAATCCTCATATAAAGCTGGAAGAACTCTATATTCTAAAACTGAAGTAACTTCTATATTCATACTATCAATTGATATATTTTTAAGTCCTTTTGTAACTTGTGCTTCTAATACAGCTTCATTTTCATTAAGAAGTATATTATCTTTTTTAAGTGAATTAGCTAACATATTATAGGTACTTTCACTTATTATATTTATCTCATTATTATTATATTGTAGTGATTTTATTTCACCCTTAACCTTTGTATAATTATAGTTATATTCCTTTAAATCATCTTCAAAAAACATTATTTTTTCATCAATATTTATATTATCTTCATCAAAGGAATAGAAAAATGCTTGAGGAAAATTTTTATCCACCTCTGATTCCTTATTAAGCCAAAAGGAATATACTCCTCCAATTGACGTAAATGCCACTGCTGAAGTTATTGTTATAATAAAAAACATTCTTACATTATCTTTTATTCTATATAAAAGATTTGAAACCCATAATAATGCTGTTTTATTCATATAAAACCTTCTAATGCTTCTTAGCTTATCTACTATAAAAACACTAAGCTGGGAAAACAATAAATAAGTTCCGATTATAACAATTACTGTTACAGGCACAATTCTATATATTATATTTTTCATGGTTGAGGTAATTGAAAAATAGTATCCTACAACAATTAATACAATACAAATTAATGTAAGAATACTCGATGTTTTTGGTTCATCCTTTGGTTTTTCTGTTGCTTTAAGCAATGATAAAACCTTATCTTCTTTTATTATACTAGCAGTGAAAATAGAAATTATTCCCCCCATTAAAATAAAAGCCATTATTGTAATTATCATTGCCTTAGTTGGGAAATAAAAAGTTAAAATATCATAACCTAATAACTTTCCACTAGCTACTAAAAATATTTTTGAAAAAATTAATCCTAATATAATTCCAATCACACCAGATATAGAACTAATTAAAATATTTTCAATTATAATCATTTTCTTTATTTGTTTATCTGAAGCTCCTAAAATATATAGTGTTCCAAACTCTTTATATCTACTTTTTAAAAATACACTTACAGAATAAAATATAAAGAAGCATAAAAATACGTATGCTATTACCATAGTTAAATAAAATCCAACTTGTAAGTAGTTTCGAAAGCTACTTATATCTAATTCTGGATGCAGTATTAGCATAGTAAATGAAAATAATAACGCTGCTGAAATACTACTACTTAAGAAATATCCAAAATATGCCCTTATATTTCTTCCTACATTTCTAGTGGCGAACTCTATAAAATTCATTATCTTCCCCCTCCTAGTAACGCAAGAACATCTAAAATTTCTTGATAAAACTGTTGTCTATTATCCCCTTTATAAATTTCATTATATATTGATCCATCCTTTATAAATAAAATTCTATTACAATAGCTGGCTGCTAATGGATCATGTGTGACTATCATTGTAGTGACATTTTCCTCCTTATTTATTTTTTCAAATAGCTCCATTACTATCCTCGATGCTTTTGAATCTAAATTTCCAGTAGGTTCATCTGCTAGAAGAATTGATGGATTGTGTATTAAAGCTCTTGCAACTGCTGTTCTTTGAGCTTCACCTCCAGATATTTCAAATGTTCTTTTATTTAGCAATTCTCTTATACCAAGAATATTTGCTACCCTTTGTAGCCTTTTATCTTGCTCATTTATTGATACGCCATCTAAAGTCAGTGGTAACAATATGTTTTCACCAATAGTCAATGTGTTTATTAAATTAAAATCTTGAAATACGAAGCCTAACTCTCTTCTCCTAAATAATGCTAATTCATCTCCTTTAAGTATTAAAGGATTAACATTGTTTACTTTTATTTCTCCTGAAGTAGGTTTATCTATTGTAGAAATCATATTTAAGAGTGTTGTCTTTCCACTACCCGAAGGCCCCATTATTCCTACAAATTCTCCCTTTTCTATATTAAAGTTAATATTATTTAAAGCGCTAAATACAACTTTATTTCCATATATCTTCTTTAAATTTTTAACTGTTAAAACTTCCATTTTTCTCTCCCTCTATACCGTTAATATTATAACTTTTTTAAATACTAATACAGCAAGTAAAATTCCTACTAAAATTCTATAAATTGCAAATATCTTCATAGGCTTTTTCTTTAAATAATCAATAAATTTTTTAATAACTATCATCGATACTATAAAGGCAACAATAAATCCTAATATTAATGCAATCCATAAGGTTGATGTCATTATAGAATAATCAAATTCAAATAAGTCTTTACCTGATGAACCTATCATTGCTGGAATAGCTAAAAAGAATGAAAATTCAGCTGCTATAGCTGTTGACATTCCTGCAATCCATCCTCCCATAATAGTTGATGCACTTCTAGACATTCCTGGCCAAACAGCTAACACTTGTAATATACCTACCTTTAAAGCTTGAATATAACTTATATCATCTATATTATAAGCTTGCTTTTTTCTATTTCTAAATATATTTTCCACTATTAATAATAAAATGCCGCCTACTATGAAACCTATAATTACAGCTTCTGGATTAAATAAAAATTTTATTTTCTTATAAAATAATACACCTATAATCCCCATTGGAATAGAAGCTATTATAATATTAATCCCAAACTTAAACCCCACTCTACCTTCTTTTCCTTTAGTAATTATAAATTTTAAAAACTCTATTATACTTTCACTAATTTTCTTCCAATAAAGTACTACTACTGCTAATATTGCTCCTAATTGAATTACTACCTCAAACATCTTAACAAATTCGCCATTAAAATTTATTAAGCTTCCAATTAATATCATATGTCCTGTAGAAGATACAGGAATAAATTCTGTAAGTCCTTCTACTATCCCAATTATAATCGCTTTTAATATGAATATTATATCAATCACCTTATTTATCCTCCTTTAAACTTTATATATTTAGTTTAAAGGAAAATACTTTATATCTACTATCTTTGAACCTTACAGAATTATTACACGTGCGTCACCTTCAACTATTCTATTTTTAAAACTTCTAGAACCTATCCGAATTTACTAAAAAAAGTAGGACTATTTCTCCTACTTCTTAAACATTACTGTAACAATTGTTCCACATTCAATTTTAGAATCTATTACTACCTTATGATCTAATTTATCACAAACCTTTTTTACTATGTATAAGCCCATACCTGTAGACTCACCAAATTTACGTCCATTTTCTCCTGTAAAAAACGGGTCAAATACTCTTTTAATATCTTTTTTATTTATTCCTATTCCCTCATCTATAACATATAATTTAACAAATTCTAAATCTTCTTCAGATTTTATTATTAATTCTTTTCCAATACTCCTAGAGTATTTTATTCCATTAACAATAAGCTGTTCTAATATAAATTTAACCCACTTTGCATCACTATATATTTCTATTTTTTTATCTATTTCAACTATTGGTTTTATTTTATTTTTAATAAATAAAGTTTTTTCTTCATTTATTTTATTAATAACTAAATTATATAAAGAAATTTTCTCTATTATAAAATCTTTTTGAAATGAATCTAACCTAGCAAAATACATTGCCATATTTAATCCTTTATTTAACTTATATACTTCTTTTTTAATATTTTCAATAGGCTCCTCACCCTCATACTCTTGCATTTGTAACTGTATAACTGATAAAGGTGTTTTCATTTGATGTACCCACTGATTTATAAATATTAAATGTTCTTCATAGTTTTTATTTAACTCTATTATTTCTTCGTTATATAAACTATTCATTTTCTTTAAATTGTTAGATATACCTTCTCCTAAAACTGAATCTCCTAAATTTAATATAGATTCATCTAAGTTATTTAAGTTATTTTCTAAAAATTTATAAACTTCTTTATTCTTATAATATCTACGTCCTAAGAAAACAAATAAAATAAATGTATTAAATAATAATATATAGAAACACTCATTTACATTTAAATTACCTAAAAGTGTTATATAACTTAAGGTAATAATAAGGCTTAAGAAATATATAATTATATATCCTTTACTATCCTTTATAAATAATTTCATTTTCATTCTCCTACCAGGTTTTATTTAACCTATATCCAACGGTTCTTACAGTTCCTATTCCGTTATATATTCCAATTTCTTGAAGCCTTTTTCTTATTCTGCTTATATTAACATTTAATGTATTTTCTTCTACAAACTCAATATCATCCCATATCTTTTCTAAAAGGAACTCTCTATCTACAACTTTAGGATATTTTTTAATAAGATATTCTAATAATATACCTTCCTTTTTCGTTATTATTAATTTTTTATCATTAAACTCTATTTCGGATCTCTCTGGATAAAATACCAGTCCATCAAGTTCTACTATTCTTTCATTCATTTTAGGAGCATAATCTCCAAAGGCTCTTCTTATATGACTTTTTATCTTTGCCATGACAACCTCATAATAGAAAGGCTTGGTTATATAATCATCTCCACCATTTTCAAGAGCCATAACTTGATCCATCCCACTATCCCTAGCTGATATAAATATTATTGGAACTTTTGACTCTTGTCTTATTTTCCTACACCAATAAAACCCATCAAACTTAGGTAAATTAACATCTAATAATACAAGATCAGGATTGAATTCATTAAATTCATCCATTATATTTTCAAAGTTTTCTACTACTTTTACATCAAATTGGTATTTAGATATATATTCTTTTAATAAAAAGCTTATTGATAAATCATCTTCTATAATATATATTTTATAATTCATATTATCTACTCCTTAATAATTATGAAATTACATTAATTATACAATTATTCCATGCATATTTGTATTACATTTTAGTAAGGTATTTATATAAGAACTCTTATTAATTATGTGTTTCTTAGTAAAAAGAAAAGTTATGGCTTATATTAAATTATAGCCATAACTTTCAATTTTATTTAAAAGTATTTTGGTTACGCTAGTAAAAACTATAACGCCCTCCATACTTATAATAAACTAATTTAGTTTAAATTAAATTTCAATAAGCTTAACCTCTTTATTTATTAAGCTTAATGCCTTTTCTTTTATTCCTTCTAAAGCATAATCAGCTTCTTTATTCTCTATTAGTATTTTAGTTTTTATATTAAATTCTTTATCATACTGATTTATTATTTTATCTTTCATCTCATATTTAAAACTACTTCCACCTAAAACCACTACTTTAGGATTAATTATAGCTGATATAGTTTTAATAGTATCTATAATTATTCTGCAATAGGTATCATCATCTAGATCACTCATCATAGCAATGTTTAAAAACTTATCTTTCATAGGTATAAAACCAATTTCACCTGCATATCCATCGTCACCCTTTAAAACATTTCCATTTACTATTATTCCTGATCCTACTCCTAATGAAGTAAAACTTATATACACAAGGCTCATACTTCTACAATTATTCTTTTCTACATAATCATTATAAAAAGCTATAGAAGTTGAGTTTATATCATTTTCTAATATTATCGGAATTTTATACTTCTCCTCAAGCTGTTTCTTTATTTTTATCTCTTTCCACTCTTCCATCTTGATTCCAGATAAAAACCCATCTTTAGTTACTATTCCTGGTACACTAATTCCTATTCCTTCTATATTAAAATAAACTCTATATAAACCTTCTATGGCATCTATTATAGTTTTAGTATCCTCTACACCATTTATTAGTTTAGCATTTTCTTCTAAGACTTCACCTAAAGCATTTACCAATCTATATACTATTTTTTCTTCCTCTACTGAAAGTACTATTACATACCTTTTATTAGAATTAATTTTATATCTTTCTGCTCTTCTTCCACCACTTGATTCATCTAAGCCAATAGAGGTTATTTCATCTATTTCTATTAATTCATTAAGTATTCCTCTTACAGTTGTATGGCTTATTCCTGTATCTTTAACAATTTCACCTCTCGTTGCATTACCTCTAGTCCTTATAGAATTCATTATTAATGAAGTATTTACATTTTTAAGTTCCTTTGGTGTTCCTGCAATTTTTTTCATTAAATATTTAACTCCTTTAAAATATCTCTTGGCTCTTTTAAATTAAAATCAGCTTCTATACCATCTAAGCTATCTGCTCCCCATATGGCTATTCCAAAATCCATACCAGCTGCTTTTGTAGCTTTAAAGTCAAATATTGTATCACCTATATACATACACTCCTTTGGTGATATATCTAGTATTTCGGCAACCTTAAGCAATGGATCTGGATAAGGTTTATGCTTTTCTGTATCATCAGCTAACACTTCACATTTAATATATTTTTGCAATCCAGTAGGTACAAAATCTATTTCATATTGATTTTTCATTTTAGAACTTGCTATTGCGCATATGATTCCTTCTTTATATAAAGTTTTTATAACTTCATCAAGGCCATCATATAATGTAGCCCCTTCTTCAAATTCATTTACATACTTCACCCATTTATCGTAAGCTTTCTCTATATCCTTAAAACCTAATTCTTCTATTGTCTTTTTTCCTGCATATGCTTTATATTTCAATAAGTTTTCATATGATACATCTTGTCCAAGTTCTTCTTTAATTAACCTTTGTAGAGGTATCATATTCATTCTTTCTGTATTTAAAATTGTTCCGTCTAAATCAAATATTACACATTTGTATTTTCTCAATTTTCTCTCTCCTTAACTTTTAATATAACCTTTTAAAAGTTTATTGCAAAAGTATTTTATCATAATTTTATAAATTATTCAACAATTAATAATACTCTAAATTTATATATTCATTGCTCATTAAATAAAAACAAGCTAAATTTAAAACTTAGCTTGTTTTCTTTAATAAATATTTACAATAACTCACCATATCTATTTATAAAAGCTTTCTTTAAAACTGTTGCTAATGCCATATAAAGAATTATTATTATAACTAGACAAGGGAAATAAATTGCTGGCATAGCAACCATATCTAAAGCCTTTCCAAAAGCTGTATAAGGAATTATAGTTCCTATTGCTATTCCTAATGTTGTTAATGTTGTAAGCTTCCATGATGCACGGCTTTGAATAAATGGAATACGTGGTGTCCTAATCATATGAATTACAAGAGTTTGAGACCATAGTGATTCAACAAACCATCCTGCATGGAAAAGTCCCATAAACCCTAACTGTTGCACTTCATTTAGTGTATGGAATTGTCCGCCAAATACAAATGGACAAATAAAGAAATACATTAGAATATAAGTTGCAATATCAAAAACTGAGCTAGTTGGTCCAATCCAAATCATAAACTTGCTAATGGAGCCTGCATCCCATTTACGAGGTGCTTTAAGATAATCTTCATCTACATTATCCCAAGGAATAGCTATACAAGAAATATCATAAATTAAATTTAGCATTAAAAGCTGTATTGGCATCATAGGTAAGAATGGTAAGAATATACTTGCTGCTAGAACAGAAAACATATTTCCAAAGTTAGAGCTTGCTGTCATTTTAATATATTTAATGATATTTGCATATATCTTTCTGCCTTCTATTACTCCATCTTCTAAAACCATCAAATCTTTTTCTAACAATATAATGTTAGCTGATTCTTTAGATATATCTACTGCTGTATCTACAGAAATCCCAACATCTGCTTCTGTCATAGCTCCTGCATCATTTATTCCGTCTCCCATAAAACCAACAGTATGTCCATTATTTCTTAAAGCAGCTACAACACGTACCTTTTGTTGTGGTGAAAGCTTAGCAAATACATTAGTTTCTTCTACTACTTCACTAAGTAGTTCATCATCCATTTCTTCAATATCTGATCCAAGCAATAAATTACTTACTTTTATTCCGACTTGACGACAAATTGAAGATGTTACAGCATCATTATCTCCAGTAAGAATTTTAACATTAACACCATACTCCTCAAGAGCCTTTATTGCTCCAGCTGTACTTTTCTTTGGAGGATCTAAGAATGCAAGATATCCTATTAGAACCATATCAGCTTCATCTTTTACTGAAAGTTCTCCTACTTTTGATGGATTATTCTTTTGAGCAATACCTAATATACGCATTCCTTCTCTATTGTAGCCTGCAACTGTCTCTAGAATTTCATCTTTTATTTTTTCTGTAATAGGTTCTATTTTCCCCTTATATTCTACATGTGAGCAAACTGATATCATTTCTTCAATTGCTCCTTTTGTAATAAGTTGAGTTTTACCATATTTATCTTCAACTACTACACTCATACGACGACGACTAAAATCAAATGGTATTTCATCTACTTTTTTATAATCTTTCCATAATTCAATCATATCTTTTTCATTTGCATGATTTACTATAGCTATATCCATTAAGTTTTTTAATCCTGTTTGATGATAGCTGTTAAGAAAAGCATGGCGTAATACTCTACTATCTTCATTTCCTTCAATATCAAGAGAATATTCTAAAACAACTTTATCTTGTGTAAGTGTTCCAGTTTTATCAGTACAAAGAACATCCATAGATCCAAAATTTTGTATTGCATTTAAATCTTTAACTATTACTTTTTTCTTTGACATAGAAACTGCACCTTTTGCAAGGTTTGCTGAAACAATCATTGGTAGCATTTCTGGGGTAAGACCTACTGCAATAGAAAGAGCAAATAGAAATGCTTCCATCCAATCTCCTTTAGTAAAGCCATTCATGAATAGCACTATCGGAACCATTACTAACATAAATCTAATTAATACCCAGGATACTGAGTTTACACCTTTTTCAAAGCTTGTAGTAACTTTTTTACCTACTATTTGCTTTGCCATAGAACCAAATATTGTATCGTCCCCAACATTAATTGCTATTGCTGTAGCTGAACCGCTAATAACATTACTTCCCATGAAAGCTAAATTGTTCATCTCAACAGGATTTTTACAATCACTTATAATAGCCTTATCTATTTTTTCAACTGGTTCACTTTCACCAGTTAATGATGATTGACTTATAAATAAATCCTTAGATCTTAATATTCTAACATCAGCTGGAATCATATCACCAGCAGCTAAATGAATTATATCTCCAACTACAATTTCATTAATTGAAATTTCTTGTCTTCCAATTTCTTTACGCTCTACACTTATAGTTGTCTTAACCATTTCACTTAGCTTTTCAGCTGCTTTACTTGACCTTGCCTCTTGTACAAAACGAAGGATTCCACTAACTAAAACCATTGTAGTTACTATAATAACTGATGTTGCATCTCTATCTGCTGGTTCAACAATAGCTATATCTGTAATGAATGATATAACTGCTAAAATCAATAAAATTATAGTAAATGGATTAATAAAAGCTTCTAAAAGTCTTTTTAATAAAGAGTCACCTTTTTGATGAGTAACTTCATTTTTTCCAAACTTCTCTCTCATTAATTCAACTTTACTTTCTTCATAGCCATTATAGCTTGTATCATATATCTTTAATATAGCACTTTCATTTTGAATTGCAGCTGAAATTAATCTATTCTTTGTTTCAGCTAATCTTAATTCATTAGTAATGTTTTTTTTCAATATTCTTTTTTTCATTGTCTTTCCCTCCTAAAAAATAGATTTTAATACTTTTTTAGAAAGTAAGACATAAACCCAAAAGAAATACTAATGTAAATTATTCAATTGTAATGAGCAAGAGGAATGAATGTACAATCTAGTACATAATAAATTCATCGTGCTTACGAAAATCATACTTCTCCCTAGTGGGTCTATGTTCTTACTACTCTCTTCATCCATTCCTCTCACCTCCAAAAATTCAAAATATATAAACATAAAATTGATTAAAAATAAAAAACCCTTACCAAAGCCAAAACAATGGTAAGGGAAATAAAATTCCTAAAATATGCAATAATAAACTGCAACAAAAAACATAAAACAAAAAAATTGTTTCACCATCGTTCAAGCTTCAGCTTCACAAGGCGATGAAATTGCATTAGTCTATGCCTTGGATTCGACATAGACTGCTAACCTTCTCATAGTGTCTCCACTATTTTGCGGCAGCAACCCTTATCCTTGTGGTAACCTCACCTACCGAGATATTTAATTTTCAAATTTTAATTTCTAATTCTACTTCATCATATGAAATTACTCTATATTTGTCAACCCTTTTTAATATTTTTATTTAATTTAATTATAAAAAATAAGTTTATAGCTCAATTTTTAAAATTTAATTCATATTATTATTATAAAGTCACTTTCAAATAATTTATTGTGAAATTTATTTAAAAGTGATAAAATAACCCTTAATAATATTAGCACAATCCAAGGAGGTAACTATGAAAAAGAAAAATATAGTACTACTTTCAACTGGTGTTTTAGCCACTTTATCAGTTGGCGCCTTAGGCTTTGTAGGAAATTACTTTTATAACTTAGCTCTTAATCCAAAAACTTCTAAAGATATTATTTTTGGTAAACCTGAAGAATCTGAAGATACAGATGGACAAGTTTTAAATGAAGATGTAAATTGGCTAACTAGTAATTCAAACTTTTCTGATGAATATATAACTTCATTTGATAATTTAAAACTGCATGGATATAAAATACTAAACGAAAATCCTACTAATAAGTGGGCAATAACTGTTCATGGATATACTTGTAAAGGTTCTGATATGATACTTTATGCTAAAAGCTTTTATGATATGGGTTATAACGTTTTAATTCCAGATTTAAGAGCTCATGGAAGTAGCGAAGGTAATTACATTGGAATGGGATGGAATGACAGACTTGATATTATAGAGTGGATAAATTTAATTATTAAAAATTATGAAAATACAGAAATAATACTTCATGGAGTATCTATGGGAGCTGCTACTGTTTCTATGGTATCGGGTGAAAATTTACCTAATAATGTAAAGGCAATTATAGCAGATTGCGGTTATACATCTGTTTGGAATCAATTTTCTCATAAATTAAAGGGGCTTTATTCACTTCCAGACTTTCCTGTAATGCATGCTTCTTCATTAGTATCAAAATTTAGAGCTGGATATAACTTAAGAAAAGCATCAGCATTAAATCAAGTTTCGAAATCTAAAACTCCAATACTTTTTATTCATGGTGATAAAGATGACTTTGTTCCATATTCAATGATGGACGAACTATATACCGCTACGAGTTCTGAAAAAGAAAAACTTACTATTGAAGGAGCGGGACATGCTAAAGCATCAAAAGTGAATCCTGATCTTTACTGGTCAACCATTGAAACTTTTATAAATAAATACATTGATTAATTTTATATAACTAAAAAGGCAAAAGATAATTTAATCTTTTGCCTTTTTATTAGTATTTAGCTTTAATTTTCGTAACCATTTATAATCACATCAAGTTTACCAATTTCCGGATCTATTGCTAGACCATGAACTGATATTCCTTGTGGCATTAAAGGATGTCTTTTTATTAAATTAACACTATCTTTTATAGATTCTTCTACTGAATCAAATCCATGTAACCACTTTTTCACATCAATTCCGCCATTAAAAAGTGTATTTATAGCTTCCTGTGAGATTCCTCTATCAATAGCTTTTTCTAATAAATTTTCTGTATTTAAATTACACATCCCACATCCATGATGGCCAATCACAAAAATTTCATCTACATTAAATTCATAAATTGCAACAATAACGCTTCTAATTACACTTCCAAAAGGATGCATAATTGATGCTCCAGCATTTTTAACAATTTTAGCATCACCATTTTTTAAATTTAATGCTTTAGGTAGTAAATCTGTAAGTCTGGTATCCATACAAGATAAAATAAGTATCTTTTTCTTTGGCTCTTTTGAAGTTTTGTACTGTTCATATTCTTTATTCTCAACAAAATTTTTATTAAATTCTAATATATCATTTAATTTACTCATATAATCTCCTCTCTTATCTTTTTTAGTCTTTTTCTTATTTTATACTAAGATTATAATATTTCATATAGTTTTTTATGTAATGTTAATTGACTTTTTTGAACTCTTTTTTTACACATATACTTATTTTAATTTTATTATATTTATGTTACTATACGAAAAGGAGTATTTAATGATATGGTTAAATTATTAAATTTAAACTTTAGCAAAAAATCTTAGAGACGTAACCTTTTGTTTATTAATTATATTTACAAAGTATCTTAAATTTAATATTTAATATTTATTATTTAATAATATAACTAGCTTTTGAAGAAAATATATATTATGATTATAAAAAATACAAATATAAGGTGGTACATATATGACAGTTTATGCAATAACATTTTACTTAAATGAAGACTCACATTCATGCGGATGTGAATCTCATGATCACGACCATAACCACGATCATGAACATCATCATAATCATCGTGATGATTATGAAATAGTTGGAACAATAAAATCACTTGGAGCTTGGGCTAACTTTATGCCTGATAGCTATTTAGTTAAAACTGATGTTTCAGCTAAAGAAATAGCAGAAAAAATTAAAGAATTCTTAGCACCTAATGATTTACTTTTTGTAACTAAAGTTGATGAAGATGATGTTGCATCTTTAACTCCTGGAGTTGTAGATTGGATAAAAGCTTAGTAACTAAATAAATATAAGAGATGGATTTTATAGTAAATCCATCTCTTATATTTATTTAGTATTTTTAATAATAGAAGTGCTATCTAATCTTAACAAAAAAATTTAACTATGTATAAGTTTATAATTAGTATATTTAATTATAAATTCTTCAATATTAACTAAATTTAAATAATTTTATTACATAATCTGTCTACTAAGATTTCACTAATATAATAATTCTAAAATTAAACATTATCTCATCTATTATTCTTTAAACTTTCTTATACTATAGTTAATTAATTTTTTCTAATATGAAATACTTACCTTATTAACTTATAATAAAGTGAAACTAAACTAGAAGGAGGTATTAAAATTGATGAATGCATTAACAATTTTTATTTTACAACTTATTTATGTTCCTCTTTTAACTCTTAGAACTACCTTCGTTGTAAAAGGTAAGAAGGCTCAAGCATCATTATTTGCTTTTCTTGAAGCTATTATTTATATAGCAAGTCTTGGGATAGTTTTCTCTGATTTAAGTAACTTTCTTAACATAGGTGCTTATATACTTGGATATGGTATTGGAATATACTTAGGCGGAATAATAGAAGAAAAATTAGCCATTGGATATAGATCTATTCATGTAAATTTAACAAATTATAACCAAGAGTTAGTAGATAAACTACGAAGTTTAAAATTTGGTGTAACTATTTATACCGGAGAAGGAATTAATAAAGAAAAAAGATACAGACTTGAAATAGTTTCTCATAGAAATAGGGAAAATGAAGTTATATCTATTATTGAATCAATGGAAAAAAACGCCTTCATAGTTTCTTATGAACCTACACAATTCAAAGGTGGATATATAATAAAACATATCAAAAATTTGTAAATAAACTTTAATACCCCTATAAGAAAGTTCTTATTTTAATGATAAAATTCAAACAATTATATTTAACTTAACTTAAAATATAAAAGGAAGTTATTAAAAAATAACTTCCTTTTATATTCTAAAGAATTATTAAACTTGCAAATAATTTAGCTAAAGATTATAGTTAAAAAACCTTTTTATAATCTGTATAACTTTCTCATTCTGATCCTTTGTGCCCATTGAAATTCTAACAAATCCATTCATTCCTATTAAAGCACCATCTTTTATTATTATGCCTTCTTCTTTCATAAAGTTTACAAACTCAGTTGCTCTATGTCCTAATTTAATCATAATAAATGATGCATATGATTTTATATATTCTAAATCAATCTCTTCTAAAGCTTTTTCATACATCCTAAGCGCTTCTTTATTTTCGACTCTAACTTTCTCTACATACTCTTTTTCATCTATAACTCTTACTGCCAAAGCTTGTGCATAAGAATTTAAATCAAAAGGTCCGATAACAAAATTAAACTCATCATTTATTTTAGGTCTAGCAATGCTATATCCTACTCTAACACCAGCTAATCCATATGCTTTCGAAAAAGTTCTTAATATTATAACATTAGGAAACTCTTTATAAATTTTTATAGAATCTAATGGATCCTTATCTAAAAATTCTACATAAGCTTCATCTAAAACTACTTTAACATAAGATGGAACCTTTTTTAAGAATGCTATAATCTCTTCATCAGTTAATAATGTCCCTGTTGGATTATGAGGATTTGATATCCAAATTAATCTTGTATTTTCATTTATTTTTTCTAAAGTTGTATCTAAATCAATTCCATAATTCTTTAATGGAACTTTAATATACTTACATTCTTTTATTTTTGCAGCAATCTCATATGTCGGGAAAGCTACTTCAGGCATTATTACTTCATTATTTCCTCTTACTAAGCCAAAAGTTAAAGCCTTAATTAAATAGTCTGAACCATGAGAGCAAACTACTTCTTCTTTTGTCACTCCAAAATGCTGAGCAATCTTTTCTCTCACTAAACCATTTGTCACATCTGGATATAACTTAGGGTTTATATCTTTTATGTAGTCTTCTATATTAAAATGATGCTTTATTTGGTTCTCATTTGAATCTAACTTAATTAACTCCCAACTCAAATTTATCACCTATGCTAACTTATTTTTGCAATCATTTGTTGTTTCAAAATCATATAAATTTTGTAATGAATATTCAACCATATTTGCTACTGCTTCGTCTGTATAGAATCCATAATGAGGTGTTACTATAGCATTAGGGAATGATTTTAAAGTTAATAATGTCTCATCTTTAATTACATTATTTTGATGATTATTATGGAAAATTCCATACTCATATTCATAAACATCTGTTGCTACACCGCCAATTTTTTCACTCTTTAATCCTTCAATTAAAGCCTTAGCATCCATTAATTGTCCTCTAGACGTATTTATTAAAATTACTCCATCTTTCATTTTAGCAATTGTTTCTTCGTTTACTAAATGATAATTATCATCTGTTAATGGACAGTGAAAAGATATTATATCTGCTTGTTCAAATACTTCATCTAATGTTTTATATTCTAAATATTTTGCAGCATTTTCACTTGGGTATAAATCATATCCAATCATCTTACAGCCAAATCCAGAAAATGCTTTAATAGCAGTTTGTCCGATTCTTCCTGTTCCTATAAATCCAATTGTCTTATTTCTTAATTCAAATCCAATTAATCCACCTAATGAAAAATCTTGAGCTTCTACTCTTCTAAATGCTTGTTTAAAGTTTCTTGCTAAACATAAAGTAAGTCCTACTGCAAATTCTCCTACTGCATTTGGTGAATAAGCTGGTACATTTGATACACCTATTCCAAATTCTTTAGCTGCTTCTAAATCAATATTATTATATCCTGCAGAACGAGTCGCTAAATATTTAACACCTAATTTAGAAATAATTTCTATTGCTTCTCTATTTGCATTACAATTTCCTAATATACTTACAGCATCGTACCCTTCTGCTAAATTAGCATTTGAAGGTCCAAAAGACTCCTTTAAAATTGTAACTTCATGATTATACTTGCTTGAAAATTTTTCGAAACTGCTCATTTCATCTGGTCTTACACAATAAGCTAACACTTTCATAATTAAAACTCCTTTTTATACACTTTATTATTTTTATTAAAAAGAAATATAGTAGGAGTTACCTCCTACATATAATTTCTTTTTATTCAAATGTTAATTTGTAATCTTCTTCTGAAACTATTTTTACAACCTTAGTAAACACATAGTTAAATAAAATTCCTAATGCTATTGGAACAACTACGAATATTAAAGTAACTATAATTATGTTTGATGTTGTATATCCACCCATTAAATTTAAAGCATTTATTGGGCCTATTAGTCCTGAAATACCAAATCCAGCACTCATTGGTGTTCCTTGAATATTAAACATTCCAGCTAATGCTCCTAAAACTGCAGCATTACAAAGGACTGGAACCATCATTATTGGCTTCTTAATTAAGTTAGCCATTTGCATCTTAGGAGAACCAAGGAAATGTGCTATTGAAGTACCAAATGAATTTACTTTCCATCCACCAATAGCTAAACCAAATCCTGCTGCTACTACTCCTAAATTAGCTGCACCTGATCCCACTCCTGCAAGAGCAATTGCTGTCGCAACAGCAACAGTAGAGAAAGGTGAAACAATTAAAAATGCAAAAGATACAGATATTAATATTCCCATTACTATTGGTTGTAAAGTAGTGAATTTATTAATAACATCACCAACGGCTAGTGTTATTCCTTTAACATATGGTAGCGTAACAATACCCATTGTTCCTGCTACAATTACAACTATTGCTGGAACTAATAATATAGTATACGCTTTCAACTTGTTACCTAAAAGAAGAACAAGTCCAACTGCTATAGCTGCTGTAATTGCAGCATTAATTACATCACCTGTACCTGCAAATACAAAGGTACCTTTTTCAGCAACTTTTGCTACACCCGATCCAATTACAGTAGCCATACCTATAGAAGCTGTTTGAATCGGAGTTAATTTAAATTGCATTGCAATACAAACTCCAATTACCATTGGTGTAAGTCTCATTGCAAGTACAGTTACATCAAAAATTGTTTGTGCTGGAGCAAAATGAGGGATTATTGCTTTTAATAACTCCCCTAATAGGGCATTTGGTATAAGTGCTACTACAATACCAATACTTAACCCTGTTAATAGCTTGTCCGAAAACTGCTTAGCTGTCATCTTATCATTGCTCATAATTTCCGTCTCCTTTATCTTATTTAATTTAATTTTAAAAATCCATTTATAATATACATTAAAATATTTATTTTGTCAATTTTAAGTCAAACTTTATTGCTTTTTCCTGGAATTCCATTTCACCCCTGTCTTAATATATCTAAATTTAAGATAATTTGTATATTTATAGTACCTATTTTTATAGTTTATAGAATTAAATTCTAAAGTTTCCAGTACACTCCCTCGATAATTTATATAGCACAAAAATAGGAGGTACATATGAAAAATTTAAACAAATCAATTAAAACAAAGATAATAGCACTTTGTTCATCTTTACTACTAGTATCATTTTTAGCTCTTACAGCTGTTACAACTTTTATAGTAAATAAACAAGTAAAAAATGAATCACTAAAAATGATGAATGAATTAGCTCAAAGAAGTGCAGGTGACTTAAAAGAATATGTAAATAAATATATTATGTTATCTGAAACATTAGCTTCAACAGTAACTATGTCTTCATATTCAGATATTGAAAAAAATTTAAAATCACTTGACAAGTATCTATCTCAATATAATTTAGATAGAATACTAATTGCAGATAAGTCTGGTAATGCTTTAAATAGTGATAATAAAACTTTAAATATTGCAGATAGAGATTATTTTAAATCAGCTATGGCAGGTGACTCAACAGTTAGTAGTCCATTAACTGATAAGACTACAGGAAAAACTATGATGATATATGCAGCTCCAATTAAAAATAATGGAGAAATAGTGGGAGTACTATCCTTTGGTAGAGATGCTAAAGAAGTATCTGACAAAGTAGCCGAAATAACCTTTAGAAATACAGGAAAAACATGTTTAATAGATAGTAACGGTATAACTATAGGACATTATGACTATGAAAGGGTTCAAAAAGGCGAAAATATTATTGAATTAGCTAAAACTAATCCTGAACTAGCTGAATTAGCTAAAAGTATTGAAAAAATGAAATCAGGTGAAACAGGATTTGATGAATACGGATTTAATGGGACCAAGAGAGTAATTTCTTATGTTAATATTCCAGAATTTAATTGGTCAATAGGACTTATGGTTGATAGTAGTGACTTATTTGCAGTAGTTAATACTATTTTAAAAATAGTAGTTTCTATTGGAATAGTAACATTAATTATTTCAATAGTTATAGCTTATAGATTCTCTAATTCTATTAGTAAGAGATTAACTTTAGTTTCTAATATAGTTTCTAACTTTGCAAAAGGAGACTTTTCTCAAGTTCTTCCTAAAAAAGAATTAGGTGAAAAAGATGAAGTAGGCATAATACTTTCTTCTATAGAAAAATCTCAAACTTCTTTAAAGGATATGATTTTCTCTATTAAGAATTCTTCAAATACTTTAGAAAACGAAGCTTTATCTTTAACTAATATGTCTGAAGATTACTTAACTTCTTGTAAAAACATAATTGCAGCAACAAAAGAAAGTTCTGAAGGTACATATACTCAAGCTAATCAGCTTTCAAATATAGCAGTTGCTATAGATACATTTGATGTTAATTTAAATTCTATAATTTCATCAATTACTAATATTGCTACTATGGTAAATAATATTAATCATAAATCAACAGCATCTAATAAAGACATAGCTGAACTAGTAGTAACAATAAAAACTTTAGAAAATAACTTTAAATCTTTTAGTAACAGTGTATTAAGCATGAAAAATAACATTACTGATATTACGACTATAACTGATGTTATAAATTCATTATCAGAACAAACTAATCTTCTTGCTTTAAATGCAGCTATTGAGGCTTCAAGAGCTGGAGAAGCTGGCAAGGGTTTTGCTGTAGTAGCAGATGAAATAAGAAAACTAGCAGAAGAAAGTAAGTCCTCTTCTAGCAAAATTACTTCTATAGTGCAAAACGTTCTTACTGAAACTTCAGTTATTGTTAAAGAAAATAATAACATAAGCTCATTGCTTCAAACTCAAATAAGTGAAACAACAAAAGCTATGAATAGCTTTGATGAAATTATATCTTTAGTTCATGATGTTACTAAAGAAATAAATGTTTTAAATAAGAGTTCGGATGATATATCCTCAGGAAAGCAAAATATAATAGATAGCATAAATAATTCTTCTGCTATATCTGAAGAATTAAGTGCAGCTACTGAAGAAATACATGCTTCATCAACTGAATTATCTACTTCAAGTGAAAGAGTTTCTGATTCAGCTGAAAACTTACATGGATTAACACAATCTATATTAGATAAACTTAGTCAATTTAAAATAGATTAGATAAAAAATAGATGCTTGTAAAATGAATTTTTATTACTTATTTTACAAGCATCTTTATTTTTTATATTAAAACCTATTTATAGTATAACTAATATTAATATTTGTAATGTATTGCATCTTTATACTCATTAAATATTTTTTGATTTAATTCATCTCCCCCATCAAGATTTGCACTATAGAAAATAGGCGGCTTATCTATTCCTTTATTTATTAACTCCTGTGCAACTTCCGCAACTATTGAATTCATTATGGCTGCAGCTATTACAGTTGAAGTTGGTCCTACCTTTTGATCAATACCATCTATTTCTACACAAGCATCTCCAATATCCCCATGATTGTCTAATACTATATCAGATATTTCATAAAGATTTTTTCCTGAAGGATGTCTTGATGTAACAGATTTAGAGTATTTTAAATTTGTAATGCATATTACTTTAGCATTTCTTTTTTGGGTTTCAATAGCTACTTCAATTGATACAGGATTCCTTCCTGAAACTGAATGCACTATAACTATATCACCTTCCTTTACTGGTGTTTTATTCATAACTGCACTACCATAACCTACTAATCTTTCTACTTCACTAGTTAGAGTAATTGGCGATGTATCTAACATAAGAGCCTTTGCAAATATAGGATTAATAACTACAAGTCCTCCTGCCCTATAATAAAGTTCTTCACTTATAATTCCTGCATGAGAAGCTCCAAAAACAAAGATAGATTTTTTATTTAAAATAGCATTTACCATTAACTTTACTGTAGCTTCCATATCTTCTTTTTCCTTTGATTCAACAGTATTAATTAATCTCTTTATTATATCAAAATATTTAAACTCCAAACTTTTCACTCCATTCAAAAATCAAATTTACTTAAGAAGGCTTAGAGAAAAATCTCCAAGCCTTCTCTTTTTATTCAGCTACTTTTTTATTTTTCATTATCAAATAACCTCCTACTGATATAGCTATAAGTGCAAGTATGACCATACTAAAATACCCTATAGCGTCACCTGTATTTGGAATAATATTATTATCATTTATATTTCCACCATTGTCTGTGTTTCCATTATTATTTGTACCTCCACCATTATCAGTATTTCCTCCGTTATTACTGCCATTTCCTCCACCTGTTTCTCCGTTATCTCCACCTGGCTTTTCATTTTCTTCTGATTCGAGCTGTTTAATTTTTTCTACAGCAGCTTGTAACTTATCTATATTAGTTACTAAAGCCTTATCTTTTTCTGAAAGAGCATTGAATCTATCTATTAAAGACATAACTAATGATTTATGCTTTAATGTAATATTATCAGGTAAATTATTAATATCTTCAATTAAAGTTTTTACCTCTTCTGTTATTGCCTCTGTGTAACCTGAATATGCTCTATCCCCGACAGCTTTAATTGCAAATCTATAGTCCTCTGAGTAATCATAATCTAAATTAATCTCATAAGAATTGGTATCTTCTTTAGCTTCTACTCTAGTTGACCAATTGCTATTAAGCTTATTATCTAATTCATAAATTACGTATTCCTTTGCATTATCTACTCGTTCCCATGTAAGTTTTATCTTACCATCATCAGTTTTACTTATCATAAAGTTTTGAACTTTATTAGGTGCAACATCTGTTCTTTCTATTGTATAACTATCATACAAACTATTTGCATTTAATAGATATGATTCAATTTTCAGCTCTGAATTATTAACTTTTATCCCTGTATATACTTGATCCTTTGGTTGCTCAGTCTTCTCAAACAAATCAAGATTAGCATCTGGATGCTGATCATAATACTTAAATCCTGATGTATTACTTATTAAATACATAGTTCCTTTTGGATCTTTTACTTTTCCGTCAGTAACTTCGTCACCAGTTTTTTCCCCATTATAAAGTTGACTTGTTCTTGCATATATATGGTCATGGCCTTGAAGAACTAAATCTATACCTAGTTCGTCTATAACTGGCCCTAACATTGGTTTAACAACTTCTACTATATCCTTATCTTTAATATGTGATGACGTACTATATAAAGGTTTATGAAGAACAACAATTTTCCACTTTTTATCTGTTGCTATCATATCTCTTTTTAACCATTCAACTTGTGGCTTAAACATTTCCTGACTTTCTGCCATTTCTGTATTAAGCATTGCAAAATGAACATAATTATAATCAAAGGAATAAACTGAATTTAAAGGAGTAGCCATAACATCATTAGTTATTGGTAAATTAAAATGATTATTAAATCCTGTGTTATTTCTTCCTTCATGGTTTCCTACAACTGGAGCCATAGGCAAGTTTAATAAATCACCTTTAGCCTTTTCAAATAAATGTATCCATTCTTGCTCATTGTTAGGTACATTTAAACCTGCATCAACCATATCTCCACCCATTATAAAGAGTTTAGAATCATTAAACCTACTAAAGGCAGCATTAAGTGTCTTTGCCCAAACATCATAGTCACCTTCATTTTTACCTTGAGCATCTGTTAAATATAAAAATGAAAACTCTCCTTCACTAGCTGTTTCAAAACTTCCTATTTCACTCCAAGTAGTTCCATCTCCAACTCTATAAAAATATTTTGTTCCTGCTTCTAATTCACTAGCAACTACTTTATGACTTTCATAAACTGCATTATCACCATTTAATTTTGTACCTACTGTTTCACATACTCCATTAAATACTGTAGCTTTAGAAAAATCTATATCTTGTCCACTATCCTTAACTACTTCTAACTTTGTCCCCTTAACATCTTTATCTGTATACCAAGCAAATCCCATTGAAGTTTCTGTATTTCCATTTGGAGTCATTACTAAAGTAAAAGGCTTTCCTGTTTTGCTTTCTTCTTCCTTTGGAGCTTCATTACTATAAAATTCTATTTTATCTAAATTTACTTTTGCTGAAGCATTAGCTGACTCATAAACAAACTTAACTGTATCTCCTTCATTCAAATTAATATTTATAATTTTTCCTTCATACTTATTATTTGAATTTATTTCTGGAAAATATATATTTCTAACTACCTTGTCATTAACATACATTACAAGTCTTCCATCATCTTTAGAAGAATAATTAACAACCATTTTATTAGCTTTAGGTACATTTATAAATTCTGTATAAGCACCCTCACTACTTAATCCACCAATAGCCATCTCTCCTGAAGCATTATTATCAAAATATTTATTTGCTGATCCATTTAAAGTAGCTTTTTCAGCTTCTATCATTTCTATATATTCTTCTTCAACTTCTGACTGCTCTAAGGCGTTGTATAAAATATTTCCTGTAGAATCAATTGGTAAATTTAAGCCTAATAATTTAGACATTGTAGGAACAAAATGAGAGTTGTAAATTTTATCAGTATAAACTTCTCCTTTTTTAACTCCATTTCCCCACATAAAAGAAGCAATATTTTGAGCTTCTTTTTCTAAGCTATCATGTTGTCCTCTTGCAGTTAAAGCTGAAACTTGTGGTCCATGGAAATGATATGGAGTTTTAGGTGATACTATTAAGTCCGCAAAACTTTTTCTTACACCTCTTTCTTCCATTTCATCTGGTAGCATTATTTCACCAATGTAATCTTGGTCCTTAAGAACCTCTAATATTTTTTTATTTTTTTCAGCTATTACAGATTCATCAAATTCACCTACATATGAAACTTGTGCTTGTAAACCTACTGTTACAATAGCTATATCTGTTCCTTCTGATGGTACTGATGTTTGACTTGGATGTAAAAATTCACATTTAAAACCATCACCTAAACTTTCTATTGCACTAGTTAAAGCTGGCAATTTACTCTTTGTACTATCATCTAAAGGAGAGTTTTGTGAACCAAAGTTTGCCATCCCATGATCTGCTGTTAAAACAAAAGTCATTTTGTCATAAACTCCAGAATCCTTGCAAGCTTGAATAAATTCACCTAACTTTTTGTCCATTAATTCTAATCTATTTACTACATTTTCTTTTCTTTCTTCTTCTGTTTTAGCAAG
Organism: Clostridium sp. LS3; assembly: GCF_055330225.1. Classification (NCBI taxonomy): domain Bacteria; kingdom Bacillati; phylum Bacillota; class Clostridia; order Eubacteriales; family Clostridiaceae; genus Clostridium; species Clostridium sp. LS3. The sequence goes on along the minus strand of NZ_CM143921.1, from coordinate 1,081,780 downwards.
TTTTACCCCATAAGTTTCAGCTTCATTATGTCCTACACCATCTAAATCATCCATATATAAAGATATAAATCTTGGAAGTTTATCTAAAGTTATATCTGAAACCTTTAGGTTTTTAACTAGTTCTATAGCTGTATCAAAGCGTGCAACTGCATCTGTGTATCCTGTTGTGCCTGGATCTGCATTAATATATGGGTTTACCTCATCACCAATTACTGTACCTCTATCTTCAAAGGCAAATTGATTTATTGATAAAGCATTTAACCCTTGTCTTACTACGCTTTCAGCCATTGTTTCGCTTTCATTTCTTCTTGATGGAGCTTCTTGAATAACTGTATTTTGATCCTTATTAAAATATCTATAGCTATTTCCTGTATATTTTGATGTTGTTCCTGATGCTATTGCAGCTTGCATAGGATTTGTAATTGAAGGAATTCCTGTAGTGGCATTTGAAAAATAAACACCTTCATTATTTTTTATATTACTAAGTGTTGGAATTTTACCTTGTTCTTCTGCTAAGTCTACATAATAATTAGCAAATCCATCCCAATTTATATATACAACTGTATTTCCTTCTGGAATTTCAGGCTTAACTACATATTTAACCTTAGTAACTAAGTTTGAAGTTTTACCATCTTTATTAGTAGCTGAAATATGAATATCATTATTACCTTCACTTAATGTTATTTCTGCTGAAAATTTATTATCTAAAGTAGATACTTCAATACCACTTACTTTAACAATTGAGTCCATATCAACAGTTCCTGTTAAAGTAATTACATTTTTATAGACTGTTAAGTTGTTTTTAGGATAGGTTACTGTTACTTTTGGTGCTGCTGATACTTGTTCAAATATCCATGCTTTACCTTCATTATTATTAGGTGCATTAGCTCTAAGAATATTACAAATAGTTGCTGGAATATCTTTAATACTTAGTTGCCCCTTAACACCACTACCATTTTCAATATCATTTCCTGAAACTACACAAAATACTTCTTTATAATTTAAATTATCTGTCCTAAATACCCCTGAGGCTGCTGCTGAGAAACTTTTTCCTTCTATTGGATTAATTAAATAATCACAGTAGTCACTTGATAAACCTAACTCTTTATTAGAATATACTTTTTCAATATTTTCACCTATATCATTTGTTTTATCATTTAAATATTCTAATACCTTAGTTTTATCTTCTTCAGTAGCTTTATTAGTAAAATATAATTGAGCAAATGACATAATATATTGCTTAACAACTACAACTTTTGCATCATTAACAATTGGTCCGCCACCACTTTCCACTGCCTTTACCTCTGTTGCTGATGTTATTTTACTAGCTAAACTTGCTGTAGTAATTTTACTTCCAATAGTATAAACAGTTGATAATGAATTTAAAATTATTGTTGTATCATCATACTTTCCATTATCATTTAAAGCTTTTATAACTTTTCCTATATTTGCATCAATAAGTCTTATAGTATCATCTAATTTATTATTTATTGATGAGTCTGTTCCGCCCCATCCCACCATTTTTATGTCATTAGAGTAAGCTGTTATAAGTCTTGGTGTATTATCCTTATTAATAGCTTCCACTATATCTTTTGTTACTGTCTCTATTGATAAAAGCTTATCTCCTTTATCATATTCTTTAAGAACATAGTTTTCATTACCTTCTTTATAAACACCTCTACCATCAATAGATTTATCAGCAAGTTGCCATCCAGTAGCTAGTACATTTATTCCATTATTATCTTCTATAAACTTTTCAAATATAGTTTGAGCTTCCATTTTAAAAGCCACATTTGTATCATTTATACATGTATTGTTATTTCTATCATAATATCTATATAAAAATCTATTTGTATCTGTATCTGCCCCCGTTAAAGCTGCTGCTTGTGAACCTCCATAAGCAGGAATAACAGTTTCTACTTCTCTTAGTCTTGTCCCATTGTTAATTAATAAATCAATATTAGGTGTCTCTACTCCTCTTTCCTTTATTTCTTCATACATTTTATCTGATAAGCCATCAATTACAATATTAATGACTCTTTTGTTATTTGTTCCTTCAGCAAATGTTGGTTTAAAATGTACCATTGATAATAATAAAAGTGTTGACACTATTAACGAAATACCCCGTTTTACCTTATTAAATCCCCTCATAATTTCCTCCTAAACATAATTAAAATTTAATTTTATATTTAGAATGCTAACCACTAGTTGAAGTTTAATTTCCCCTATAAATTATTAACTATTTATTATAAAACAATATAATCTACTTTCTTCCATAGATAACTCAAATTCCTTTTTATTAACCTCTATATCTTTTTTATTCCAGCTAATATCGTAAGACTCTATTGTCTTAATTTCTTTTTCTAAGGCTAATTTTAATTTTGCTTCTTTTAACTTACTACAATTTCCTGCAATAACTACATGTTTACTATCAGATATTTCATAAACTGCTGCATCGCACTCTTCCGTAATACCTTCTATATACTTGTTGTCCAAAAATACTGCTTCTTTTACAAATTCATGTATATTCTTTCTAAAATTTAATGCTTCTTTTGCATAAACATGGTATTCCCCAGCTTTTTCAGTAAGTCTTGTTGTTATTCCTAACCATAATATATTTCCAAGAATTATAGCCCTTTGCATATCTCTAAAAAACCATTTATATTTTTTATTTTCATCCTCTTCCCAACCTCTAGGATTTACCATATTAACTTGTACAAACTCAGGGAAAGTATATTTAAAAACATTATAATGCTCATCATAATCTGCACCATTCCAAGTTAAATTTCCCCAAGTATAACTTCCATAAATGTCACCACAGTTTTCTGTCATTATATAAGAATCCTTGTTGTGTTTTCTAATTCTCCTTAAAAGTTCCCTTAAAACATATACATAACCATTATTAAAGTCACCAATATCTTCATGGCTATGTTCCTTATTGTAACAAGGCATTGGCTCTGCTGAAGCAAGTTGATCTAAATAAATGCCATCTGAGCCATAAGCTTTAACTGTAAACTCTGCTGTATCTAATAAAAACTCTCTCCACAATTTATCTGATGGACAATTTACGGTAAATTTCTCTGGTCCATAAGTTTCGAAAATACTTTCACCATTATGAGTTTTAATTGCCATCTTTTCACCTAAAGTTTTATGATAATCAGATTTGACATCAAATATTCTTGCATTAATATATAAGGTTGACATACCTCCATTTTCTCTTATATATTCAAGTCCTCTTCTAAATTCCATAGCTGAGCCAAGCTCCATATCTGGATAATACTCTGGATAAAAAGAATCAAAGCCTGTCCTATTCCAACTAGCAATAAACATATGATTTACTCCAAGTTCTTTTCCTTTTTCATAAAGATATGGAATTTTATCAAAGGTATTTTCTATGGCTCCTGACCTTTTAAAGTTATAACATTGATTTAATGCATATTGTTCTTTTAAGTACTCTGGGTTATGATTAAAATCTAAATATTTTTCTATATACTTTCTATATATTTTTGAACCATAATGCCAATCTTTATTTGTAATTGCTACTACATATTCTCCTGTATTGTACTTTTCACCATATTTAATTTTTTTATGCTTTCTAAATGAAAATCCCATCCAAGGATTTTTATCATCTCCACTTGTTTCAGCTAATATCCCCGTAACTGGGAATCTTTCATCATGACTACCAATATATAATCCATTTTCTTTATCGTAATAATACATCCAACTCATAGATGCCAGTCCACAGTAATTTATTTCTCTTCTGTAATAATCCTTATATTTAACACTGCTTGCACGCCAAAAATCTTTCTTATTTTTTCCATATTCCTTTACTGGATTTATTGTTTTTTCACCTGCATGATGAGGATAAATAATAACATCATCAGCAAAAGTTTCTCCAAGATATATTCCTGATATATTTGGCATTAATACTTCAACTATCTCTAAAGATTCTTCTAAGTTTTCTATTTCCGAACTTATTATTAACTTATCTTCTCTTGCAAATAAATTTATTTTTGCTTTCACTTTGAAGCTAGAAAAGCTTTCAATGATAATTGTTTGGTTTTCTTCATTTTCGATAACTTTTGCTTTTTCAGGAATTAACTCAATTTTTTCATTATCCTTGATTGCATATAATAAAATTATTGGAGACTTGGGATTATTTTTTATATACTCATCATTAGTAACTAAATTTTTTATACTAATAAAATTATTAACATCAAAAGAATATTCTGCAGTAAAAGTCTTACCTTGTAATTTCATAACACACCTCTTTTAGTATCCATTATTTGTATAGTTATCTATTGCATCACTATTAATTTTTGTCGCATTTGGCATATGATTTGATATATAAACACTTGGTTTTAATCCCATCTCTAGTAGTTTTTCAACTACAGTACTTTGAATGGCCCACATTACATAACTTGCACTTATTCCACTTGCAGGGCATATATTTTGTCCTAGTTCTTCAACCTCTACAAGCGTATCGCCATAATTACTACGATTATCAATAGAATAAGTACATGCTTCAAACAATCTCTTTCCACTTGGATGTTCTGATTTTAATTTATTTGAATAATCTACTGTTGTAATAGCAATAGTTAAACAATCAATTTCATTCCCTTTTAAAGCTAAATCTACTGGGAAGTATTTATACCCTGAAACTGATCCAATCATAATTATATCTCCAGGTAAAATATTAGCCCTTCCAATAACAAAATCAGCAAATCCAGGTATAGTATCATATCCTATAGCTCCATTTGAAGCTGAAGGTCTATATCTAACTGGATTATCTACTTCACATGTAATTCTTATTGGCTTTAATGCCATCATTCCACCAGTACGCCCCACACCTTCAAACATTAACATATGTCCTGTATCCATAATGTGCCAAGCTTGTCCTTTAGCTAACCTTTTTGCTATCTCCTCTGAAACTTCAATAATTTTTTTTCTTTGAGATATTTCAATATCAACTAAAACTTTTTTCATATTTTCAAAATATTTATCCATTAACATTTTATATAGCCTCCTTTATATTTCTTCAAATTATTCTTTATTACATTACTTTCTATATTAATGTTTAGTTCATTTTTTAATACACATAGCATTGCACCAATTAATGGGTCATACATTGGCTGAGAATATGTCAAATTACTACACTGATATTCTAATTCTTCCTTGAAAATATCTATAAATCCTTTGCCTATTTTAGATACCCCTCCAATTAATGAAACCTTCAATTGATCCTTTCCTAATCTCTCATTGACATAAGCTACAAGCCTTACTAATTCCTTCGCAGCCTCTCTTAAAATCTCTAATGCATACTTATCATTATTTGATGCAGCCTTAGCTACAACTTTACAAAGACTTGCTACTTTCTCTCTTGTAAAATCCTGCTTATATATCTCATCTCGCATTTCAATCTCATTATTAACACCTAGCTCACTAAAGCATAAGTCCCTAAGATATCCTAATTTAATATCCCTATCATAAAAATCTACTATTTTTTCAAGTAGAAGTATTCCTATATGATAGCCACTACCTCTATCACCAATTAATGGTCCCCATCCACCAGTTGAAATTTTTTCATCGTTACTTGAAATTCCTACAGCAAATGAGCCTGTGCCAGATAGTGCTACTATTCCCTTACTAGTTCCTAGTGCACCATAAAAGGCATTGTCTATATCTCCAAAGCAAGTTATGTTATTTACTTTTAGTCTTGATTTGAGTTCTTCTTTACATTCATCAAAACCAGGTATAAATAATGTTATTGATTCTATTTCTTTTATTGATAAATTAGCTTTTAAGATACATTCTGATATACCTTCTAAAACATTATTAATTGCCGTAATTTTGCTAATAAAATTAGCATTGGCACCAGATTTTTGACAATATCCTAAGACTTCAGCCTCTTCATTAAAAACTAAAAAATCAGTTTTTGTTCCACCACCATCACAAACTAAAAATTTTTTCATATTATTACTCCTAGAATATTTTAATTTATAATAAATTTGGGAAGGTACACACCATCCCAAATTTATCTTTTCTATTTATTTAAAATTGCTTTTCCTTGCTCATCTACACGTTTAGCAAAATCCTCTGGACTTATAGATCCCCCCCATAATGCTTCGCACTCCTTTTGGAACATATTTTGGAACTCTGAACCATTTATATTAACTGGGAATGGTACTGCATCCTTTAATGAGTCAACAAAATATTTATTGTACGGTTTTTCACCAACAAATGCAGTTGTATCAACAAGGTTAGATGCTGGTAATCCAAACTTCATATCTAAAGCTATTTGTTGTCCTTCTTTACCTGATAAGAATTCAACTACACGCCATGATAAATCTGGATTAGCTGCTTTCTTTGGAATAGTCCATGTATTTACAAAGGATGTTGATCTACTAACACCATTTACATATGGAATTGGTAAAACTGTATAGTCAGTTTTATTTGTATCAAAGATTGATGCTGCTGATAATGATCCCATTTGCATAGCTACTTTATTAGCCATAAATGCTGAATATTCATTATCTCCAAATTGTCCAGCTTGTGCATTAGTTGGACAAACTTTGTAAGTATTATTTAAGTCATACATAAATTGAACTGCCTTCTTTGTATTTTCATCAGTTGTAAATACACTTGATTTTCCGTCTTCTGAGTATAATCCTCCTCCAAATGCGGCAATATGAGCAAAGGTTTGATCAGTAAAGTTCTTCCAATAATATCCCCATTGAGCATCAGCTCCGCTACCTTTAGTTAATTTTTTAGCAACTTCAGTGAATTCTTCCATTGTCCATTTATCACTTGGAATCTCAATGCCTGCATCAGCAAACATCTTTTTATTAATATACATTACTCTAGGAGTAACATCACGTCCTGCTGCATACATCTTACCATCAACTGTAAGAGCTTTTTTTACAACTGGATATAGTGCTTCTTTGTATTCTTTACTTGCTAAATCATCAATTGCCATAATAGTATCTGATTTCGCATAACGTGGAACTTGATCCATTGCAAGCATCATTACATCTGGAATTTCTCCGCCAGCAAGCTTTGTAACCATAGTATTGGCATAATCACTTGGAACTGTTACAAATTCTAATTTAATATCTGGATTTTCAGTTTCAAATTGATCCTTCATTTTTTGTAAATGAGCAAATTTAGTAATATCCCACCATGTATAAACCTTTAATGTAGTTGGCTTACCATTATCTTTTTTCTTATCACCTTCAGCTTTTTTTCCCCCGCCACAGCTTACTAGTCCAATTGTCATTATCATAGCTAATAACATAATTAATAGTTTTTTGATATTATTTTTCATAGCAAATCCCCCTATTTTTATAGTTTATTATTAAAAACAATTATCAATTGCTTTTATAATCTAAAATAATTTCTCTATTTCCCACCAAAACCCGAGTTCATAGTAGAGGCCATAAAGTATTTTTGAAGAGTTAGGAATACTATTACAATAGGTATAATACTTAATGTTGCTCCTGATAGTAATACAGCCCAATTGGGTTCACATTCTTTTAAATATTTTAATCCTACTGTAATTGGAAGCTTGTCATAATCACTAATTACAAGCATTGGCCATAAAAATGAATTCCATACACTTCTAAATGATAATATTATAGTTGTTGCTATTGCAGGCTTTGCATTAGGTAATACAATTCTGAAGAAAACTCCTATTTTTGAACAACCATCTATTATTGCTGCATTTTCTAAATCCTTTGGAATACTTAAAAAGTATTGTCTAAAGAAGAAAATATTAAATGCATTAGAAGCTGTAAACATACTGGATAAAAATAATGCTGTAAATGTATTAAATAAATTCATATCAGTTATTATTTTATAGTTTGGTATAAGAGTAACATGACTTGGAATCATCATAGTTGCAATAAAGGCAAAGAATAATATGTTTTTCCCTTTAAATTCAATTCTTGTAATTGCATAAGCTGCTAATGATGCTACTGCTATCATTGCTATTGGTATAGTTATTGATAAAAATAGTGAGTTAAACATCATCTTACCAAAAGGTAATACTTCCATTAATCTATCATAATTTTGCATAGTAAATGTGTCAGGAATAAGATTAAGCGGATTCCCTGAATATAGCTCTTGAACTGGCTTAAAAGATGACATAAAAGCCCATAAAAATGGATATATCATAACTAAACTAAGGATTATCATAAATATATGGTAAAAGACGTTACCTATTGATTTTTTCTTTTTCATTCCCAAATTCATTTTATTCCCCTCCTTGCTCATTACGATATTTATATTGAATCATTGTAATTACCATAATTACTGCAAAGAATATCCAAGCTATTGCTGATGCATATCCCATATTATAATTTCCAAAACCTTGTTCATAAATGTAGTACATAATTGTACTAGTTGATCCAAGTGGACCTCCCCCAGTCATTATGAAAATTGATTCAAACATATTAAATGCTTCAATTACTAATAATATAATTACTACAAAGGTTGTATTTGATAGCATTGGTACTGTAATTTTAAAGAATTTTTGTATCCCATTTGCTCCATCAACATCAGATGATTCATAAAGACTTTCCGGTATAGTTTGAAGTCCTGCAAGGAACATAAGCATATAATATCCACTCATTTGCCACACACGCATTATTATTAGAGCCATCTTGCTTGATTCTGTGCTATTTAACCACATTGGTGGATTAGAAAAACCTATTGAAATTAAGAAATTATTTATAATCCCCATATCAGGATTAAATATCCAAAGCCATACCATACTCACTGCTATAGTAGATGTTATACTTGGTAGAAAAAGAGCGACTCTATATGCATTACTTAGCTTCCCTGCTTTTTTATTTATTAGCAATGCTAGTAATAATGAAATAATAAGTACTATTGGTACAAGGAAAACTACAAAGTATAATGTGTTTCCAAAGTATTTATAAAAGTAATCATCCTTTGTAAATGCCCTAATATAGTTTTCAAGTCCTACAAATTTTGGTTTTGTCATTAGATTATAATCTGTTAGTGAAAGATAAAATGAGTATATTATTGACCCAAATGTGAATATTGAAAACCCAATTAATGCTGGTGATACAAATAACCACCCTGTTAAAGCATCCTTTTTCTTTAAAGTAAGTATTCTTTTCTTTTTATTTTTTATTTCCATATTAGGAGTAATTTCAGTTTTCATTTATTTCCCCCTTCTATTAATCAAGGCTTACTTCTTTTGATAAAATTATCTAAATTTTAAGCTATAAAGCAAAGATACATATTAATATAATGTAGTGAATCACTTGATCCACTAATAATGCATATTTATCTCCTATGTATTTAGGGGATATTCCTCTTGCCTTTACATAATCTATTGGAAAATGTGTAGCTGCTATTATTGCAAGCTCAACGGCTGTAAATGAATATCCCATAATGTAAGCTATAACCATAATTCCACAGGAGTATAAAATTGAGTGAACAAATAGTACATAATTGTCTTTTCCTTTACATTCAGACAAATGTTGAGTTTGAAAAAGATAATCTCCTGTCAAGTGAGACATTAGTATAAATAATATAAATTTAATAATAGTCCCCCCTTTAAATTGATTTTTATTCTTAGGTTCTTACTAAAGTTTAATTAAGTTTTACATTACTACTATTTTGAGTAGCTTGTACAAATCACCCTCATTATACGTTCTGATATATCTACTATAAGTTCCCTCGAATCTTCAACACTTTCTTCTACAGTCATGGGTTTATTGTTAATACTAAATATACTTGTAAATCCATAATCATATAATTCCCTATATCCTGATCCCATAGCTCCACATATTGCAATTACTGGTATATTTTCTTTACTTGCTTCTCTTGCAACTCCTGAAGGTGTTTTACCAAACTTTGTTTGAAAATCTATCTTTCCCTCTCCTGTAATAACTAAATCTATATCTTTTAAAATTTCAACAAACTTAGCTTCTTTTAAGATTATGTCTACACCACTTTCAAGCTTTGCTCCTAAAGCTATAAAAGCTGCTCCTGTTCCTCCAGCTGCTCCAGATCCTGCTACATCTAAAACATCGACTTCGAAGTTATCTTTTAATATTTTTGAGTAATGCTTTAATGCATTATCTAAACTCATTATGTCATTTTCATTTGCTCCCTTTTGTGGACCAAAAACTACTGATGCTCCATTAGGACCACAAAGTGGATTATCAACATCGCATGCAACTTTAATGTTGCAGCTTAATATTGCTTTATTAAGATTTTTACTATCTAAGTGATGAAGCTCCATTAACGCTTTTCCACCTTCGGGAATATCTCTTCCATCTTCATTTAAAAATCTTAATCCTAATGCTCTAAGCATACCTGCTCCTCCATCATTAGTTGCAGTTCCTCCAATTCCTATTATTAAGTTTGTGCATCCTTTTGCAATTGCATCATTTATTATTTGCCCTGTCCCATAAGTAGATGTAATTAATGGGTTTAGTTCTTCTTTGCTAAGTAAATTTAATCCTGAAGCCGCTGCCATTTCAATTACTGCAGTTTTCTCGTCTCCTAGTATTCCATAAAATGAATCTACTTCTCTTAATAATGGATCACAAACCTTTATATTAACTATCTTTCCTCCTGTTATATTAACTAGAGTTTCAACTGTTCCTTCTCCTCCATCTGCCATAGGAACTTTAATAGTTTCTATATCTTTGCTATATCTTTTTATCCCTTTTTCAATACAGTCTGCCACTTCTATTGAAGATAAACTTCCTTTATAAGAATCTGGAGCAATTAGTACCTTCATATGCTCACCACCTCATCTCTATCTTTAAAAACTCTATATCCCTATAGTAAACATTTACAAACTTCTGAACAATGTGCATAGTAACCAAAATAAACTAAATTTTCTGATAATTTATTTGTGCATTATGCATAAAACAATTTATACATTATCTATTTTTTAGTTCTCTCTTAATATCTTCATAAATTAATATAGCTAAATATATTTTTGTGCATTCATATGGCTTTGTTAAATCTACATCATATAGTGATTTAAACTTATTTAGTCTATAGGTGATTGTATTTCTATGAACATACATAATTTTTGCCGTTTCACTTACCATCATATTATTTGAAAAGTAAACCTTTATTGTTTTAATCATCTCATCTGTTATTTTATCTGCACCTTGGAATAATGTTGGAAAATATGTTTTAATATACCTAGTTTTAAATTCTTTAGAAATTCCTTTCATTAAAAGTTTTAAGTCATAATCTTTTACATTTATAAATTTCTTCTTTGTATCATAAGTTTGAATAGAGTTTACTAATGATATTTGCGAATATGCTCTTTTGTAATCTAAAATATCATTACAGTCTTCTCCTATAATAAAAATATAATTGTTAATTTTCTTACTGCTTAGTTTATCTTTAAGCTTTTCTATATACCCTTCTACATCACTACAATTTCTAAATAAAAGCACTAACTTTTTATTTGATAAATTTAATATTTCGACATCTACATTATAAAGAAGTTTTTTAAACTGTCCTTCAATGTCTTCATATATTTTTTTCATTATGTCATCTTTTTCTTCCTTTATCTTAAACACTACCATCTTCCTTGAATCAGATATGTTTAAATCAAGTAATTTTGCTCTTGAGTAGTATGCATCTAAATCTTGTATCTCTATACCTTGAATTAAATCTTTAAAATAGTTTTCAACATTATTCTTTTTTACTTTTTTTGAAAGTTCAGTATCTGATTCATTTACAATTAACTCAACTATTTCCTTAATAAGTGGGCCATAAGGCAATACTTCCTCTACGGTTCCTGTAATTCCTACTACCCCTACAACCTTATTATCATATGTAATAGGCATATTAATTCCCTCTTTACAGCCTCTATACATATGCCTATTAGATGAATTAATTACTACATTTCTATTGCTACTTCCACATAATCTTGCTCCTTCATGAAATGTATTAATACGCTTCTCATTGCTTGATGCAATAATAACACCATCTAAGCCCATAATATTAATATCTTTGTCCATAATTAAAGTCAATCTTTTAATTAGTTTTACACAGAAATTATAATCAAGCATACCTTTCCCTCCCCAAAACGCTCTAATAGCACCTTATAATATTATTATCACACTACCTCATTATTAACATTTACATAATTTATCTATAAAATTTTATAATAAAAAGAGGAATTTATATCCTCTTAATACTAATCCTCCTTTTTACTGACATAAATATATTTTATCATAAAAACTGTTATTTTTTTCATGATTTCCCATTATTAAATTAATCATATATCTAGCTATTCCCAATAATACTTTCTTTTTTGATATAGTATATTATTATTTAATAGTAGTAAACATAAAAAATGGATACATAACTGTGGTAAATGTAAAATGCTATAATAAACCCAGTAGTTAACCAATGACTCTGCCCCTGCCAAATAGGCAGTTGGTAGTTTACAATAGCTTATACTACTGGGTTTTAAAATTTAATATAATATTAAAGAGCCTGCGATTAATTACATTTACATAATTAGTCGCAGGCTCTTTAAAAATTATAATTAATCAAGAGCAGTAAAAATTACTTTATCACTCTTAATTAATTACATATCTACGTTATCCATATTTATAGCAATTGAAATAAATCTTAATAAACTAGCTAAGAACACTTTCCAAGCTGTAATTACTGGACCTTTGTCTTCATTACATCTATTCTCTAATATAGCTGTTTGCAAAGCCTTATAATTAATATCTAAAAATACTCCTGTTGAATATAGAAGTAGTAAATTTATCATTTTAGGAAAATTCTCTGTATCAATAAATTCCTTTGATTCATTAGTATTACATAATCCATCTAAAACTTTTGCTCTTAAACTATATAAATAATAAATGTATAAAAGTACAGCTAATGATATTATATAAATTGTGTCTATAGATAAATTTATTGTACATAATTGAGATAATAATGCTTCTGTAGTTGAATTAGGTGTATTATTATTATTGATAATATTACTAGCAAGTAAGGATAATAATATTATATAAACTGTATCTCTAGATAAATTTAATATATCTAATTGAGATAGTAGGTCTTCCATATTTGCATTAGGTGTATTATTAACAAGTATAGCTAATAATATTATATAAATTGTATCTCTAGATAAACCTAACATATCTAATTTAGATAATAATTCTCCTATATTTACATTAGGTGTATTATTATTGTTATTATTAGTAAGTATAACCAATAATATTATATAAATCGTATCTCTAGATAAGCCTAACATATCTAATTTAGATAATAATTCTTCTATATTTACATTAGGTGTATTATTATTGTTATCATTATTATTGTTATTATTACTACTGTTATTATTATTGTTAGCCTTCTCACTAATTTCATCTTTAGCTTTATTTTCAACTTCTACTTTACTATTTTCTTTGCAATTTAAAGTGATATATTCTTTATTACATTTTTTAGCTTTTTTAGACTTTTTAGATTTCAATATACCACCTCTAGCACATTAGTTATTTCTAGTACTAAAGTATGCATTTATTATATATAGGATACTAAATAAAGAAAATATTATTTAGTACTAGCTTCTTTATCAGCAAACTGACTGTTATATAATTTTTCATAGAATCCACCCTTTTTCATTAAATCCTCATGAGTTCCTTGTTCAATTATATTTCCATCATTCATTACTAAAATTAAATCAGCACTTCTTATAGTTGAAAGCCTATGTGCTATTACAAAGCTAGTTCTACCATTCATTATATTTCTCATGGCTTTTTGAAGTAATAATTCTAATCTTGTATCTACAGAACTTGTTGCTTCATCTAAAATTAATATAGCTGGGTCCTTTAATATAGCTCTTGCTATTGTTAAAAGCTGTTTTTCTCCTTGAGATATATTAGATGCTTCTTCATTTAAAAACATATTATATCCATCTGGAAGTGTTTTTATAAAGTGATGTACATTGGCTATTTTAGCAGCATCTATTATTTCTTCTTTTGTCGCTCCAAATCTACCGTACTCTATATTATCATAAATCCTTCCATTAAATAACCATGTATCTTGTAGAACCATCCCAAATATTGAACGTAAATCTTCACGTTTCATATCTCTTATATCTACGCCATCTATCTTTATAGTTCCACCTTGGATTTCATAAAATCTCATTAAAAGATTAATTAATGTAGTTTTTCCAGCACCTGTTGGTCCTACTATTGCAACCATTTGTCCACTCTTAACTTCTGCACTTAAATCTTCAATTAAAACTTTATCTTCACTATATCCAAACTTAACATTTTCAAATGTTACATTTCCCTTTGGATTTTCTATTTTTATTGTCTTTTCTATATCTGCTACTTCTTCCTCTTCATCTAAAAATTCAAATACTCTATAAGTAGCTGCAACTGCTGATTGTATTGCTGATGATAATTGTGTCACTTGAGATAAAGGTTGATTTATTTGCCATATATAACGTATAAAAGCTTGTAGGTTACCAACAGTTATTCCTCCACCTATTGCTGTTATTGCTCCTGTGACTCCAACAACTGCAATCCCTAAATAACTTACAAGATTAACCAATGGAGACATTATACTTGATATAAATTGAGCCTTAAATCCTGTATTGCAAAGTTCTTCATTTGTTTCCATAAATTCTTTTAGCGCATCATCTTGTTTTCCATATAACTTAATCTCATTAAATCCAGTGTACATTTCTTGTACTTTACCATTTAATTTACCTAATGCTTTTTGTTGCTTATTAAATAAGTTTTGTGACTTACTTACTATAACTTTTGTAATTAAAATACTTAACGGAATTATAACTGTAGCTAAAAGTGCAAGCTTTACATTTATTGAATACATCATTATAAGTGCTAAACTTAATGATAAAAATGCATTAACCACCTGAATAAAACTTTGTTGTAATGCATTAGAAATTGTATCTACATCATTTGTTATACGACTTAAAACATCTCCATAGCTATTATTATCAAAATATCTTATAGGAAGTCTACTTATTTTATTTTGTACTGCATCTCTTATATCCTTCATTGTATTTTGAATCGCATTCGTTAATAAAAAACTTGCTATAAATGTAGATCCTGCACTACTTATATAAACTCCGAATAATAAAATTAAAACTTTAATAATATAATCAAAATTAACTGAAGCTCCTTTAGTACCCTTTATGATTAATTCAAAATCTTTTGTTAATTGTGTAATAATTAATCCCTCTGTTCTTGGAGCTAATGCTACAAATATAGCTGCTGATATAATAAACAGTATTGCTCCTCCAAATGACCATTTATAGTTTTTTATAAAAGGAGTAATCTTTTTTACTACTAATTTAAATTTCTTCATTACGCAAGCTCCTCCTCTGTAAGTTGTGATAATGCTATTTCATGATAAATTTCACAAGTCTTAAGAAGATCCTTATGAGTACCAATCCCTACTACTTCTCCTTCATTTAGTACAATTATCTTATCTGCATCCATTATTGATCCTATTCTTTGAGCAACAATTAAAACTACTGAATTCTTAGTTTCAGACTTAAGTCTTTTTCTTAAAACAGCATCTGTTTTAAAATCTAAAGCAGAAAAGCTATCATCAAATATATAAATTTCTGGTTTTCTAACTAATGCTCTTGCTATTGAAAGTCTTTGCTTTTGTCCTCCTGATACATTTGATCCACCTTCACTTATTAACTCATCAAACTTTTTAGGTTTTCTAGAAATAAAATCATAAGCTTGTGCAATCTTTGCAGAATATTCTATTTCACCTGTATCAGCATTTTTCTTACCAAACTTAATATTACTTGCTATACTTCCTGTAAATAAAAGAGTTTTTTGAGGTATAAATCCAATCTTCTTACGTAAAGCTTTCAAATCATAATCTCTTACGTCTACTCCATCAATTTTAATACTACCTTGTGTGACATCATAAAATCTTGGAATAAGATTAATTAATGTACTCTTACCACTACCTGTGCTACCAATAAAGGCAATTGTTTCTCCCTTTTTAGCCTTAAAGGAAATATCTTTAAGTACAGCCGCTTCACCATTTGGATATACAAATGATACATTATCAAACTCCACTAAACCTTTTATATCAGTTTCCTTAACTCCATTTTCTGGACTCTTTATTATAGGATCTTCATCTAATATTTCTTGAATTCTATTAGCTGAAACTTGAGCTTTAGGATACATTATAAACACCATTGAAAATAGCATAATTGAAAACATAGCATGAAATAAATACTCAATAAATGCTACTAATTGTCCAACTTGAAGAGTTTCTGCATTTATCATCTTACTTGATACCCAAAATATCGCTATTATTGCTAGGTTAAGAAGGAAAAAGAACATTGGTTGAGATATAGCCATAAGCTTGTTAAGCTTCTTTGAAACCTCTGCATATAAATTATTTGTTCCACTAAATCTTTCACCTTCATACTTATCATTTCCAAAAGCTCTTATAACTCTTATACCTGTTAAATTTTCTCTTGATATTCTATTTAACTTATCTAGTCTATTTTGCTGAGCTTCTGATAAAGGCTCTGAAATCTTTGCAATAATTATAACTCCACCTATTATAAATGGGATTGTTATAGCTAGTACTATAGATAATGAGAGACTTGTTCTAAGTATCATTACTAAACTAATTGTAAACATTACTGGTGTTATTAATGCCATTCTTAATAGAGTATTAGTAAATTGAAGTAGTACAAAAGCATCATTTGTTGTTCTTGTTATCATTGATGATACCCCAAATTTATCATACTCAGTGTGTGAAAATTCTTGAGACTTTTTAAAGATATCATTTCTAATATCTCTTGTTATTCCAGTTGAAATTCTTGCTGAACAAAAGCCTAAAAGTATTGTTCCAAGGACACCTATAACTGAAATAATTGCAATAATTAGTCCCATTCTTTTTATATAATTTATATCGCTGTTTACTATTCCTTTATCTATAACTTTTGCCATTATAGTTGGTATTCCAAGTTCAACTAAAGCAAAGCCAAAGACAGATATAATATTTAATATAAGAAGCGTCTTATAATTTTTTAGATACTTTAATATTAATTTCATTGCTGTGAATCACTCCTTTTCTTTAACAAATAAAATAAAAAATGAAATAAACAGACTATAGTACTATTATTTCATCACTTAAAGAACTATATGTAATTATATTGCTATAGTTTATTACCGAACTTTATTTACGCATTACTTTTAGAAATTAGCCTTAGAATTCTTTTAATTGGATTATATTCCTATAATCATGACATTTCTAAACTTAGAAAATATAAGATAAACTTTTCAAAAGATGCTTTGAGAAATACTATATGTTAATTGTTTATTAGTTAGAAGAATATATTATTTCCTCTTTTAACTATATATTCAATTTTTTCATTACATTGTAACATAGGTTAAAATAAAAATCCATATTATTTAATATAGATTTTTATCTTATGATTTTATATTATATCGTGAATTATAATTTAATTCTATATTTAAAATAATTAGATCTCTTTTTCAAAAGCAATTCTTTTACTATTATCTAACACATAAACAATACCACAATATTTAAAGTTATTTCTTTCTAATAATTTCTGCATAGCTAAATTATCTTCATGGGTATCTATTTTTATACTTTTTATATCTTTAGATAAACAAATTTCTTCTGCTTTTTTAATTATTTCTGTTCCAATTCCTTTTATTTTTGCTTTTTTAGAAATTGCTATTCTATGAATAACTGCATATCTTCCATTAGAAATCCATTTTCCTTCATAAATTGCATCGTAAGTTTTTTCTCCATCAAAAGATATTGCTGCCGTACCTATGATTTCATTATTTTCCTCTAAAACATAGCTACATTCACTCCCTATGTCCTCCAAAACAGATTCTTCATTTGGATATCCTTGTTGCCACTGATCAACTTTATTTTCATTTAAAAATCTCTTAGCTTCATTAATAATTTCCATTATGCATTTTAAATCATTTTTTGTTGATTTTCTTAACTTCATTATCTTGATCTTCTCCTTAACATCGAATCTATTAATTAGTATTATATAACAACAATTATCATTTCTATAATAATATTTATAATTAAATTTAGCAAATCATTATTATATAAAATAATTAACAAGAAAAATCCATAGCGTTCACCATGGATTTTTACTCTTATAGTTTTATATTATTCTCAAGCTTTTCTATAGCTTCTTCTATCCTTTTAATCTTTGTTTCTTCTTTTTTAGCAGATGTTATCCATTGAAAGTATTTTCTTTTGTTTGAATATGATAAACTTTCATAGAATTTATATGCCTCTTTATTTAACTTAAGTCTTTCTTCAAACTCAATTGGTAATTCTATTACTCTTTCATCTTCATCCTTTTCTATCTCAACACTTATAACATCTCCATGAGTCTTTCCTATTTTATTTCTTATTTCTTTTGTAATTCCTATCATATAACAAGGTAACCCCATTTTTACTATAGAACCTCTATACTCTATACTATCAAACTTTGCTTTAACCTTTACTCTTTTTGCTCCAAATTCATGTTCAACATCTAAAGGTATTTCTATATATGTAGCATCTTTTCCTTCATGCTTTTTTAATTCTGCTTCAAATTTATATTTTTTCATAGTTCCTCCTAGGTTCTATAATAATTATATTTTATATAATTTTTTTATTCTAAAAGTACTTTATTTAATATAATAAACTTCTATATTTATATTCTAGAAACAATATCTAGTCGTAACTTATTTAAGTAATCATCCTTTACTGCTTCCCATTCTATATATGACTTTATATTTTCTTGTATTAAATCAACTGATTTATTTATAGCCTTATTTACTACCATTATATTACTATCATATATAAATTTTATAGAATCTACCTCTCTAAAACTTAATGCTATTTCTTTCATAAATAAGTTTTTTATATCCTGTGCTTCTTCTTTTTTAAATAACAAATATAAATTTGAAAGCTTAGTACTTTCATAAAATCTATTTTCAATGAAATTTATAAAGTTTTCAAAATCCTCAGAATTATTTCCAAGTTCAATTTCAAATAGTATTCTAAAAAATAAATTCCATTTAAAATCACTATTTATTGACTTTAATATTGTATTACCTATAATATTACAAAAATCACTTTCAAAATGTAAATCCCTCTCAAACTTTAATTCAGTGTTGAAGCTAACATCATTTGTGCTAATATCATTTAATCTAGCTAATGTCTTTATTAAGGTTTCACTATAATCCTCTAATTTTTTAGCGTTATTTGTTCTAAAAATATATTTCATTATAGTATCACAAGATTCTCTAAAATCTATGATAAATCCAATATCATTTTTCATCTTTCTTGAATAAATATCATAAATTATTTTGGAAAGAAGCTTTTCTAATTGTTCTTTTCTAGCTTCAGGGTTAATAGAGTTTACTTTATTAAATTGATTATCTACTGCAAGAAGTTGTCTATCTATCATATAAAGATTTTCCTTTATAGACAACATTATATTTTTTATAAATTCATCACCTAACATATAATTATTATTTTTATATATTACTTTGTGCTCTATTTCTCCCCAAAATATGTTAACAAGAGATTTAATTTGTAACTCAAATTTAATACTTCTGTTATTATGCTGATACAGTCCATCTATTCTATATATTCCAAAACCATTTTTCTGCTTTTGTGGTTGTTTACTTTCTAGCTCTAGTCTTATATTATCATTATCATCATTATAAAAATATCCTTTTAAATCCTTTATATTGAAGTGTTTTTTTAACATTTTATGTATTGTCTTTTCATCTTCAATAAATCTACATTCAATTCTAACCCCCACTAGATCTGAAAGATTTGATATAAATTCCTCCGAATTCTTATACTTTTTATAATAACTATTTCTTAATATTTTTTCCCTTAAACTTGTTGTTGATTTTACTCTTGAATTTATATTTAAATATCCTTCATTATAGTCTTCTAATACCTTTGCAAAATATGATTCTATATCCTTACTTATTTCTTCTAGTTCACTTCCTAAATCTTCTAAAGACGCAGTAACATTCTCAACAAAATTAAATAATTCTAATTCCATTAAACTCCTCCTAATTTGTTTTAAAATTCTATTTTAATGTTCAAGATTACATAATATGTTTCTAATTTATTTATAAAAAAATAATTTCTATTATGCTTACATTATATCATGAATATTGCATATTTTTTAATGATATAATTTTATCATTAATGTTTTATTAACTAAATATATTATTTTAATTAATATAAAAAGAGCTGAATAACTCCAGCTCTTTACTAATTAATAAATTACATCTATTCCCTATATTCTTTCAAAATCTCTTGCAAAGCAATTTTATTTATTTTTCTTTTAGCTCCGTAGCTTCCTATTAAAAATATTAAAATAACTATTAATAACCCAACTACTCCATGCCAGGCCTTAAATTCAAGTGGCATTACCATATTAAATCCTGTGGCTAGATAATCCACGAAGAAATTCATTGATGCTATGGTTATTGGAATACTTATTAAAAATGCTATTATTGAATATCCTAAATAGCTATTTAATATCATTGAATTGACTTCTTTTTTGGTATATCCCATTACTTTTAATAATGATATATTATAATAATTATCTTCTACTGATAGTGAAGTCAATATTGAAAGAATTATTGCAGCCATAAATATTGCTGATAATAACATTCCTCCAATAGCTACAATGACAAATTTTTGCATTGATGCTGCTTGATCTATTATATCTTGCTTATTTGTCACAGTTAAATAATCCTTCTTGTCTAGAGAATCTTTCGAATATACACCATTAAATAAACTTGAATCCTTATTGTCTGATATTATATTACTTAGCTTTTCCCTATCTATATATATGGTAGAACTACTGTAGTCATCCGCTATTTCTTTTATTTCAAATGTATAGTCTTTATTATTAATATTTATTGTTATTTCATCTCCAATTTTCTTTTTGTTAAACATTTGAAAACTCTTTGTTACTATAATTCCATCTTTTATTTCTTCAGTAACATCCTTATCTTTTTTATTATATAATCTAAATAACTTACCCTTTATATCTATCCCCTTAACTTCAACTGATTTATCTTCGTATTTTATCGATGGTAATGTTAAATATTTTTCATCATCATTATTTGTCTTTGGAAGTTCTTTTGTTATATCAACTATCCCATCGTACTTATATTCCTGGATTTTATAATTATCCATAGTCATTTTACCCATAAAATCTGGCATAGTTAAACTAAACATAATCATAACTGATGAAGAAATTACACCTATTAAAAACACTATAAATTTTCCATAATCTCTTAGTAAGAAAGAATATTTAAATTTAGTTGTAGCTTTTGCCTTATTTAATATTTTATCTGCTATTTTATTTAGTTTATTAATGCCTTCACTTTTACCAACTCTTAATAAATCTAAAGGTCTTGTTTTAAGCATTCTCATAATTATTAAAAAGGATAATGAGAATATACAAATAAATGGAACTAATATTGAATAAATTAATGACTCATAAGCAAAAACCATTTCTTCATGTGGGAATAAATAAAACACTGAATAAAACTCTTTTAATGGCTCACTTATAAAAAACCCTAAAACAGCTCCTAATAATAAAGTAGGCAATGAAATTATAGTTATCATTATTAAATATGGCTTTGCTATTTCTCTTTTTCTATATCCCAAAGCCTTCATTATACCTATTTGACCTTTTTCTCCATTTATAATTTTATATAAAATTATTGATACAATAATTATCGCAATAAATGCAATACCAGAACTCATACTTACAGTTGCAACTTTACCTGCTTTTACCTCTTCATAAATTGCTCCACTTCTCATGGTTTCCTTAGTTAAATTTATATTAGTTATAAACCCAAGGCTATTATCATCCCTATAAGTTTCAATTACATCTTTCTTAAAATTTTCTGTATCAAAATTTTTATTACCTTTACCAGATAGCCTTATCTCTTCTTTTCCTTCTAGGTTATAAAATTCATCATTTGATACTAAAGCTAATGATATTGTTTTTGCATCTAATATAAAATCCGTTCCAAACATAGGTAATGTGTAATCTGGAAAAAGCACATAACCTACAATCTCATACTTCTTATTATTTATTTCTATAGTATCCCCTATAGCTAAATTATTCATTTGGGCAAAAACTCTTGTTAAAGCTATTTCATTTTTACTTTCTGGCTTTTTTCCCTCTTCTATTTTTGATTTGTTTATATTTTCTGAATCCTTTAAAAATCTAAGCTTTACTGAAGTGCTGTTAAGATTAAAGGTTACATCTTTTCCTTCTCTCGTCTCTAAATCATACCCCTCATATCTATCATTTAAACTCTTAATTCTATTGTCTAATATTTTGTAAAAACTATCTTTATCAATTGCTTTTAAGTTAGTTAATGTAGTTATAGGGTTTATTCGCAAATTTTCTTTTATTAATTCTTCATACTCTTCGGCTGTTAATGAGTTTATCATATCTATAGAAAAATCCTCTTGATTTCCTTCAGTAAGATATTTATCTATGGTGTTTTGCATTGTTTCCATTGTATTAAACATAGCTGTAAATAAAAATGAGCTTAAGAAAATAATTATACAAACACCTAAAAATTGAAATTTCTTTTTCTTAAATAACTGTAAGGTATTCTTAAATAGCATAATTATCTACCCCCATATAATTTCAGATGGATTTATCTTTTCTTTATTTATAACTGTCTCTACTATTTCTCCTGAATTCATTTTTATAACTTTATCAGCCATCTTAGAAATTCCCGTATTATGTGTAATCATAACTACAGTTGTTTTGTAGTCTTTATTCATTTCTTGAAGCAACTTTAATACTTCTTTTGCAGTCTTTTCATCTAAAGCTCCTGTTGGTTCATCACAAAATAAAATCTTTGGGTTTTTAACTATACTTCTTGCGATAGAGACTCTTTGTTGTTGTCCTCCTGATAATTGTGATGGGTATTTATTTTTCTCATTTGTTAGTGATACCTTTTCTATAATTTCATCTATATTTATTGGATTTTCACTTAAATTCGCTCCAATATCTATATTTTCTCTAACTGTTAAATTTTGAAGCAAATTATACTGTTGAAATATAAAGCCTAAATATTTTCTTCTAAATAAAGTTAACTTTTCTGTATTATAGCCTGAAATACATTCATCTTTAAAGTTTATTTTTCCTGATGTTACTGTATCGAGTCCACTAATTACATTAAGTAATGTACTTTTTCCGCTTCCACTTGGCCCTAGAATAACTATAAAATCCCCTTCTTCAATATTCATAGAAACATTTTTTAAAGCATAGGTTTCTACTTCACCTGCTTTATATATCTTGGTTACATCTTTTAATGATAATAACATACTTTTCACCTCTTACTTATATACTAATTCCTTTATAAAGTTTAAATACTTATTGGACTCTTTAATTATTTTTTCAAGATCTTTAATCATTTGTTCTTGATTGTTTTTATATTTTCTAGATATTTTTTCTGATAAACCATTCATTGTTAAAAGTATTGTACTAAGAGTCATTTCTATATCTATTCCATCTTTAAATTTTGAGTAATCAACATTTGTAGTCATTAACTCAAAAAACATCTTTGAATATTTTTCATATTTTATAGAAAACTTATCTTTAATATCCTCATCTGCCTCTGTAAAAGCCTGAATAATCAACTTATTTTCATTTGGATACTTTAAAAATATATTTAACTTTATCTTTTGTATTTCCTTTATTTTCTCAAATATATCAGTACTTTTTATATTTAATTCCTCTTCAATAGTAATACCAATATCATTTAAAGTTTTTTCAACTACAAATAGATATAAGTTTCTTTTATTTTTAACATAATTGAATAGCGTACCTTTAGAAAATCCACATTCCTTTACAATATTATTAGTTGATGCTAATTCATATCCCTTTTCAGCAAATTCTTTCAAGGATACTTCATAAATAAGTTCCTCTTTATCCTTAGGTATATTCATCACTTCACCCCTCCTCCAATATTTAATTATCATAATTATATACCTCCATGACCACATGGTCAATGACTTTTAAAAAATATTATATCCTATATTTAAATAATGATATAATACTTTTAGTAATCTTTTAAGGAGATAGAAATGAGTACTTTTTTAAAAAATAATGAACTTACTAAATTAGGAGGACTTAATAATTCAAATTACTTATTGAAGTCTAATAATAAAAAATACGTTTTAAGAATACCTGGTAAAGACAATAAAAATAATTTTTACTATGAAAATTCTATACTAAATTTAGTCCAACCACTAAATATTTGCCCAGATATAATCTATCATAGTAAAGATAACGGAATTCTCATAAGTAAATTTATAGAAAGTTCTCAAATCAGCATAGATATTTATAATTCAAAAAGCTTTCTAAATACTTTAACCTTTACATTAAAAAAATTACATAATTTAGAATATAATAATAATTTTAATCCATTTGAAGTTATTGAAAATAATATAAACTTTTTAATTAATGATAAATTTGATTTCAATCATAACATAAATCAAATATTGAAGAAATTAAAATATCTTGAAAAGAAATTAACTAAAGAAATAACTTATGGATTGTGCCATAACGACTTAAATATTTCTAATATTTTGTACTCTAATGAAAAAGTTTATTTTATAGACTTTGAATTTTCTGGGATGGGTGATATATTCTTTGATTTAGCAACCTTATCCTGGTTTTTGAATGAAGATATGAAAGTTAAATTACTTAAAAATTATTTTGGATATTACTCATTAGAACACAAAGAAAAGTTAGAAGAGTATCTATTTATAGTTAAACTTTGGAATGCAACTTGGAGTTTTATTAAATCAATTAATTCAAATTTAGATTATGATTATAAACTTGGCGGGAACATGATATTAGACGATTTAATGAATTCAATATAGATATTTTACTATACTATTATGAAAATAATTAGGAACCCTAAATTATTTAAGGTTCCTACATGATGAGAAAAATTTTATATATTTATATTGTAAGTAAAAATATATCCCGAAATTTTTTTAAGAAGATTTTTTATCCAAATACTATTTTTTGATTTTTTTCAAATTTATCTTTTAATATATTAGATAAATTAATATGTCTATTACCAATTAATATATTTTCAGCTGTATGCTCTTTTACTTTATCAAAAAGAGCAAATACAGTCTTTGCTTTATTGCACTCATTATAAACTTTCCAATATCCACAAGCTAAGCACTTTTTTTCAGTACATTCCATAAAATCTTTTACATCTTCTAATGGATATCCTAAAAATATCCCAAGCTCATGTGGACAATTGTATATACTATATCTTTCTTTTAATTTTTGTAATACCTCTTTTATATTAAAGCAATTTTCATAACCAATAGAACCTAAGAAATTTAAATTTTTATAATTACTTATTACCTTTTTAAGCAATTCTTCACTATATATAAAAATAATTAATGCTTTATCATTTTCCCTTAGTTCAATATAATTCAGCCCTAATTTTTTCAGATATTCTTCTCCATAGGTATTCCATAAAAAATATGTTTTCTTATTATTATTTTTAAATAAATTTAAAGTAATTGATGGTTTTAGTTTCGCACTTATTAAAGCAACATTATAAGATATGAAATTTTCTATATATTCCTTATCCTCCATTCTGTTTAATAATTTATAAAGACTATCAACTTTACTAACCATCATTTACTCCTCCAGTTATTTGTTAAGCTTATATATTTGTCTTCCGTATTCTACACACTTTTCTTCATCTTCACCTTCTGGTAGGTAATTAACTATTAATGATTCTAAAGGTAATATACCTCCTGATGCTTGAACTCTCTCTTCAAAACTTGCCATCCATTCTCCTGTTCCCCAACCATAAGATCCAAATAAAGCTACTTTCTTATCATTTAAATCTTTTTCTATCGATTCAAAGAAAGGTAAAAATTCACCTTCTTCAAGTTCCTCATCTCC
This sequence comes from Clostridium sp. LS3, assembly GCF_055330225.1. Lineage (NCBI taxonomy): Bacteria > Bacillati > Bacillota > Clostridia > Eubacteriales > Clostridiaceae > Clostridium > Clostridium sp. LS3. The sequence goes on along the minus strand of NZ_CM143921.1, from coordinate 1,055,742 downwards.
CATAGAAGGACATCCTAATATAAGAATATCTTCATTAACTATTGAATTTACATCTTTAGATGATATATTTATTAGTTCTCCCATACCACCTTCCTCATTAATTCCCTTTAAAATTAAATTTGCCATAGCCTCAGTATTTCCAGTACCACTCCAATAAATAATTTTCATATAGTCTCCTCCTTTTATTTGAGAATGATTATCATTATTATATTTATATAATATACTGCTTCCCAAATAAAGTCAATATATTTTTTATATTTTGCATTTATTTGAAATATAAAGAGTCTGTTTATGAAAATATTTATAAATCTTCATAAACAGACTCTTTAATGTTTAAATATAAGCTAAAATAGCCTTATGCAGCTATTTTCCAAAACTCTTCCATATTAATATGATATTCGATTTCCCTTTCAAGCTCTTTTACTTGCTTAAATCCAATACCTTTAAAAAGATTTTGAGATCTTTTATTAGCTTTTTTTATTTTAGCAACAACTCTATCTGCTCTCATATCAAAAAAAGCTACTTTTAAAGCTTCTACCACTGCATTGTGTCCTATTCCTTTACCCCATAATTCCTTTTCACCTACTGCAATAACTATTTCTACTAATTCATTTTTCGGTACTAATCTTAAAAATCCTACTGTTCCATATATATTTTTAATAGTAAAAAATCTACAATTATTATTAAATAAATGAGTTAAAATAGGCATATTAATTCTATTTATAACGTTAATTAGATTGCTTTTAACATTAGCATCTTCATTTAAATGACTAATTACTTCCTCATCACTAAGCCAATTGCATATTTTTTCCGCATCAGATCTATACACTTCTTGACTTAGATTAATACTACTTACTTCCACAAAGTACAACTCCTTAGTTATATTTATAAATCTATAAAACTTTATAAATTAATTATTACTAGTAATACTCATATATTACTATCATTATCTATATAAGTAAAAAACACTATCTTCTGTTACTTACATTTAACTCATTTTTTATATCCTTATCTTTATTTTCTAGCATTTTATCAATCAACTTATATTTCCCATTTTTAGTATTTTATTTCCATTTAAAGTTATTAAAAGTATTTTTCTGTAATTTTGTCTTTATAAATTTTATTAATCATATTATTTTTTATATTCTTGTATTTAACCATATTAAACTTCTAATCCTATATAATTGGAATTATTAAGGTATTATTCGTCTTAAGAAAGTCAATATTAATAGTATTATATAGAAGATTAGTATATAATAAGATTTATAATAAAATTTTGGATTTAATAGAAAATTAGTTAAATTTGTTTACATAAATAAATTTATATAAATTAAAAATTCTAATTTAAATTATAGGAGGAAACAAATGTTAAGTGAAAATCTATTAAATAATCTTAATGAACAAGTTAATTTTGAATTTTATTCATCTTATACTTACTTATCTATGTCTGCTTATGCTGAATCAATTGATTTAAGTGGATTTGCTAATTTTTTTAGAGTTCAAGCTCAGGAGGAACTAGCTCATGCTATGAAGTTATATGATTATATTTTTCAAAAAAATGGTGTAGTTAAACTAAAAGAGGTTCCACAACCTGAAGGAAACTATGATAACATTATTGATTTATTTGAAAAAGGTTATGAACATGAACAGTTAGTAACTAAGAAAATTTACCAACTAGCTGACATTGCTCTTGAAGAAAAGGAACATGCAACAATTAGTTTACTTAAATGGTTTATCGATGAACAAGTTGAAGAAGAAAATAATTTCAACTCATTTTTAAAGAAAGTTAGAAGATCTGATGGAAATCCTGCAGCTATATATATGTTGGATGAAGAACTTGCGAAAAGAGTTTATACACCTCCAACAACTACTGCATAAATAATCTAAACCTCAGATAAAAAACCTCATGAGTTAATTAACTCATGAGGTTTTTAATTGTATCAAAGAATTTGTGAATTAATAGATATTATTAACTTTTAAAATCATATATCTCTAACTTTCCATCTACATACTATATCTTCAATACAGTCTACTAAAATAAATAATATTAATCCTAAAAAACTTAAAATTACTATAGCTGCATACATATCTATATAATCAATTCTTGTCCATGCATCTTGTATAAAATAACCTACTCCAACTTTTGTTCCATAAGCTTCTACAAAAAATAAAATTGAAAAAGCTGTACCTATAGCTACTCTAACATTAGTTAATATATCTGGTAATATTGCTGGAATAGTTACATGGCGAATTAATTGAAACTTTGTTGCCCCTAAACTGATTAATGGATTATAATTTTCATTTATTATATTTGATACTGCATCTCTTACTGATACTATTACTTGAAAAACAGTTATTAAAACTATCAATGTTATCTTCGATCCATCTCCAAGCCCATATATAGTCATAATCACTGGTAATAAAGCAGTTTTAGGAATGGGATAAGTAAAATATATTAATGGGTTTAATAATTTATCTACTTTCTTTGAATATCCCATTAGTATTCCTAATGTAATTCCAATAGCAAAGGATATTAATAGTCCTATAGACACTCTATATAAACTCGCTAGTATATGTGTATAAAACCTTTCTTTAAAAAGCTCAGGTATATAAATATATATTTCATGTGGCTTAGGCACAATTCTTGAATTCATAACCATGCTAAAAATATACCAAAGTACATTTAATATTATAAATCCCTTAATAAATACACCAATCTTTTTTAGTGCTCTCACTTATCCCAGCCCCTTTTCACCATATTTTTTATATGTGAAAATAATCTTGAATAGTCTTTATCTTCTTTATAATTTTTATTATTAAAAAGTGTATTATCTATTACTTCGATAATTTCCCCTGGAGTGTTAGACATTACAATTATTTTTTTACCCATATATAAAGCTTCATCTATGCTATGAGTCACAAAAAATGTAGTCATTTTATTTTCATTCCAAATGTCTAGAAATAATTCTTGTGCCTCATCCCTTATAATAGCGTCTAAAGCTGAAAAAGCCTCATCCATTAGAAGTAAATCTGGCTTCATCAAAAAGCTTCTTACTATTGAAACTCTTTGTCTTTGCCCTCCACTTAATTCTCTTGGAAATCTATTTTCCAATCCATTTATGTTCAATCTTTTCATCATTGTATTCATTTTTTCTATAGTTTCACTATTAATTTTTTCACCTCTTATTTTAAAAGACAAAAGACAATTTTCTTTTACTGTTTTCCAAGGTAAAAGCCCAAAATTTTGAGGAATAAGTCCAATTTTATGAATATGAGGGTTAAGCTCTTCTTTATCTAGAAGAACCTCTCCCTCATACTTTTTTATTATCCCCGATAGTACATTAAGTAATGTGGTTTTACCACAGCCTGAAGGGCCTATTATTGCACATATATCATCACTTTCAGCCTTAAAACTTATAGATTCTAAAGCTTTGACTTTTTCTTTGGATTCATAGAAAACAGATATATTTTTTATCTGTATCATAAAAATTCCTCCACAAACTACTTAACCGCTATATCACTCATTACATCTTTAGCTTTTAGATCTTTTTCTATTATTCCATTAGATTTTGACCAATCTAATACTTCTTGAACCTTTTCTTCTGCTGGTAAATAATTTTTATTAAATTCAGGTAACTCAATGTTCCCCTTCATATCTTCTGAATATCCAACTGTTGATATAATCAAATCTTCATATTTACTTATATCATTACTACTAATATAATCTATTGCCTTGTCATAAGCCTTATAAAAATTCTTTATAGCTTCAGACTTTTCATCTATAACACCTTGTAAAAATGCAGTAGTTGAAATCATTATATCTTTATTATATATTTTAACTATTTCTTTTCCACCATCTGCAATTGCTTTATCATTAAATGGTGCTGGCAATATAGCTGCATCTATTTGATTATTTTTAAGTGCTTCTAATCTTGCTGGCATTGCTGGTATTGCCACTTTTTCAACTGTATTAGCATCTATTCCATTCTTACTTGTTATATAATAAGCTAAGTAATCAATCATAGTACGCTCTGATATTCCAATTTTCTTTCCTTTTATATCATTTATAGAGTTAACCCCAGAATCTTTTCCAGATACTAAAGTCCAGTAACCATTAGTTGTTCCTGTAATTTTCATATCTATTCCTGAATTTTGATAAATAGAAATAGCTACTTCATCACATAATACTCCATCTAATTCTTTCGCTTGAAGTGCTGCATCTCTATCTTTGGCTGCTTTAAATATTTGAAGATCTAAATCTACTCCTAATTCATCAAAGTATCCATTTTCTTTTGCTATTACTAATGGTACAGCATCAATAGATCCCATTACACCTACTCTTAGCTTAACCTTTTCTTTTGTTTCTTTTGGAGTTTCAGCTTTGTTTCCACAAGCCACTATAGCTGTTGATAAAACCATTGCCATAGCTAAACTTAATATTTTTTTAATTTTCATTAGATTTGTCCTCCCACTTGTTGAATAGTTTATTATTTATATTAAGATAATCTAATATCTTTCCGATTAAAAAGTCTACCAAATCATTCATTGAAGTTGGATGATGATAAAATCCTGGCATTGCAGGGATTATTCCAACTCCAAGTTTTGATAATCTAAGCATGTTTTCTAGATGTATTGAATTAAGAGGGGTTTCTCTTGGAACTATTATAAGCTTTCTTCCCTCTTTTAAAGCTACATCTGCTGCTCTGCATAATAAATTTTTAGATAATCCATGACTTATTTCAGCTAATGTTCCCATAGAGCATGGTAATATTATTACTGCATCATATTTATTAGACCCACTAGCTACCCCTGCAAATAGATTATTATTATCTTCAAGCTTTACATTTTTATAATCTTTTGTTAATTCTTTAACCCATGAGTCTAAATCTAAAGCTAGCTCATACTTAAATACTTGTCTCCCTTTTTCTGTGGCTACAATATTTACATAAATTTCTTCATTTAATAACACTTCTATTAACCTTTTAGCGTATATGCTTCCACTTGCTCCAGTAATTCCAACAACTATTTTTTTCATGTTTTTCTCCTTATATTAAACAGTCTAATAAACCAAAAACTAAAAACACAATACTTATTACTTGGTTAACGTTATATGAAGCAATTTTAACATTCTTTAAATTAACTTCACTTACCATGTTGTGCTGCACTATAAATAATATACCTATTATAAATAATCCTATGTAATATAAAGTTCCTAGCTCATTTGATAATAAGCCTACTATTACTAAACAAATTAATGCAATTACATGAAATGCTCTTGATATTAATAAAGCATTTTTAACTCCAAATCTTGCCGGTATTGAGTGAATTCCATTATTAGTATCAAACTCATAATCTTGAGCTCCATAAATAATATCAAAACCGGCTACCCATAACGTGTTAGCTGCTCCCATTACTAATGGAAGAAAAATAATCTTGCCAGTAACAGCAAGCCATGCACCTACTGGTGCTGCTGCTGAAGTTATACCAAGAACTAAATGACACATCCATGTAAATCTTTTAGTATAAGAATATATTATCATTAGAAATAAAGCTATTGGCGAAAGTATTAAACAAATTGTATTAAGTTTCCATGCTGCAAAAACCATAATCCCAAAGCATATTACTACAAAAATAAGAATTTCTTTTTTATTCATTAGGCCCTGTGGAATTTGCCTTGTAGCTGTTCTAGGATTTCTTGCATCTATTTCTGAATCTATAACCCTATTTAAGGCATTAGCTCCTGTTCTTGCTCCTAAAAAAGCTACTACTATCCAAAATATTGTATTAAAATTCAACTTTCCATTTCCAGCTAACAACATAGAAATCAAAGCAAAGGATAATGAAAAAATAGTATGAGAAAACATTACTAAGGTTCCATAATCGGTAATCTTATTTTTCACTTTGCTAAATTCCATATTCTGACCACCTTTTATCTACTTGTTTCTTCATTTCTTCTGACATTTCTATATCTTCTGGCCATTCTCTAGTATGACCTTCACTAGGCCATTTTATCGTAGCATCTATTCCTATTCTGCTACCATAGAAAGGTATATCTGCTGCATGATCTAGTGCATCTAATGGCCCTTCTGATATTACTAAATCTCTTTTAGCGTCAATATTATTAAATACCTTCCAAGCTACCTTAGATACATCTTGAGGATCTACATCTTCATCTACTATAATAATCATTTTTGTGTACATCATTTGTCCCATTCCCCATAATGCATTCATTATTTTTCTTGCATGCCCTGGGAACTTCTTTTTAATAGATACTATAACACAACTATGGAATACTCCTTCTAATGGGAAGTTAATATCTATTATTTCTGGATTCATCATCTTTAATAATGGTAAGAAAATTCTCTCTGTAGCCTTTCCCATATAGCAATCTTCCATTGGTGGTTTTCCTACTATTGTAGTTGGATAAACAGGACTCTTTTTATGAGTAATACATGTTACATGGAATACAGGATAATCATCTGCTAAGGAATAATATCCAGTATGATCACCAAAAGGTCCTTCTCTTCTTAACCCCTCATTTACATCTACATATCCTTCAATAACAAATTCAGCATCTGAAGGAACATAAATATCATTTGTAATTGATTTAACCATATTTATAGGCATTTTTCTAAGAAATCCTGCAAACATCATTTCATCTACCATTTTAGGTAGTGGTGCTGTTGCAGCATATGTAATTGCTGGATCACAACCTAATACTACTGATATAGGCATTTTGCCGCCAAGCTTTCTATATTGTTCATATATTTCTCTTCCGTCTTTATGCCAGTGCCAGTGCATACCTGTAGTGTTTTTATCATAAACTTGCATCCTATACATACCCATGTTTTGAATACCAGTATCAGGATCCTTAGTTATAACTAAAGGAAGTGTTATAAACTTTCCTCCATCTTCTGGCCAACACTTTAATATAGGTAACTCTGATAAATCAGGATTATGATTTATAACTTCTTGACAAACTCCCTTTGTAGGTAATTTAATAGGAAACATGGTTGCCATTCTACTTAGTCTAGGTAATGATTTAAATTTATTAATAAGTCCCATATAATTAGCCATATCAATAAATTCTTCTATATCATTTCCAATATCATTTAACTTCTCAACCCCTAATGCCATGGCCATTCTTTCATAAGTTCCCATAGCATTAATTAAAACTGGATACTTTGATCCTTTAACATTTTCAAATAGTAATGCTGGACCATATTCCTTTGAAACTCTATCTGTTATTTCTGTGATTTCTAATTCTGGATCTACTTCAGCCGTTATTCTCTTTAACTGATCCTTTTTTTCTAACTCTTTAATAAATACTTGCAAATCCTTAAAAGACATAAAACACCTCCAAATTGTTGTTTGCCTTCACCATTTTCAACTTTACTATATTACTATATTTTTCTTACTATTTCAACAAACAGCTTGTACTATATATTACTTTTAACATTTCATTTATATCTAATTCCAGCTATAATTATAAATATATATGTTTCAATTAATAATCTACATCCTTACAGTGTAATAAGATTAAAAGTAAATAGTCTTATTTAAGTAAAATGGCAAAATTGAAAGCATATATATTATTTAAATTTTTATATAAGTTGCTGAAATACTTACTTTATTTAAATACTAACAAATTTAAAAATAATTCATTTAAGGTAAAATATTTATTACAACTTATATACTAAAATAAACTTTAGGAGGATCTCCATGGTTCAATTAACAAAAAAATTTAAAGATTATAATGTAAATTGTGTAGCTATAAAAATGGGAAATGATTGGAATATAAGTATCTATGGTGGTGACACTCCCCATATCGGTGCTGTTGCCCTTGGAATCCCTAGAGAAAGTCTTTTAGATAAAAATAAAATAAGCTCTTCTGTATCAATACTAACAATTACAGGCCATAAAGAAGATGTAATAGTTCAAAATGTTGCTAAAAAGATATCTAGTACCATTAATAGCACTGTAGTTGTTTCTTGTGGAATACATATTGATAATATTACATTTGCTGAAATTGAAAGCTTAAATTCTATAATAGATGAAATTGTAAATGAGTTAATACAAAATATTAAATAATTCTTACGTCAAAAGCATGGACAGTAGCTAGTTTTGTTTAAAGTCAAATCTACCTACTGCCTTTTTATTAAACTTCATATAAAACTTCATCTAAGTTTTTAATTAGAATTTCTACATTCTCTTCTGTTATTACTAATGGTGGTTGGAAGGCTAATACATTTCTATTTAATCCATTCTTACCTACTATTAGCCCTCTATCCTTTAACTTTTCTAATATTATGTCAGTTTCTTCTGTTGCTGGTTCTCCATTTTCTTTTACTAGTTCTGCTCCTAGCATAAGACCTAAACCTCTAACCTCTTTTATTATATTGTATTTATCTTTTAAACCCTCTAATTTATCTTTTAATATTTTCCCTAATTCTTCAGCCTTCTTGCACAACTCATTTTTCTCTATATAATCTAAAACTGCCATAGCAGTAGCTGATGAAACTGGGTTCCCTCCTAGTGTTGATGCAGATGGCTTCGTAAATGATTTTGCTATTTCATCATTAGTACAAAATGCTGATATTGGCATACCATTACCAAGTGCTTTTGCCACTGTCATTATATCTGGTACAACATCATAATTCTCTATAGCAAACATTTTTCCTGTCCTAGCAAAACCTGTTTGAACTTCATCAACTATTAATAGTATTTTATTTTCTTCTAATATTTTTTTAAGTTCTTTAAAGTACCATAATGGTGGAGTTATTATTCCTCCATTTCCTTGTATAGGCTCAGTTATTAAAGCTGCTATATTTTCCGCTCCTCTTTTTTCAATTATATCTTTAATACTTTTTAATGATTCTCTTGCAGCATCCTCTGCATTAAGATTTTCATCCCATACATTACTTGCAAAATGAAATACAGGTGATAGGTCTGGATCAGCTCTCCACATTGGTATTGCTGTAGCACTCATAGTTAAATAAGTTCTTCCATGTAATCCGTTATTTAATGCAATAAACTCCTTTTTACCTGTATATAATCTAGCTAATAGCATTGCTCCTTCATTAGCTTCTGAACCAGTACAACAGAAAAATGAACGTCTTAAATCTCCTGGTAGTACCTTAGATAATCTTTCTGCTAGATTAACCACTTCCTCAGTTAAGTAAATAACTGTTGTATGCTGAAGTCTTTGCATTTGCTTAATTGTTGCATCTAATATTTCCTTATTACAATGCCCACAGTTCATTACTGATACTCCAGCAAAAAAGTCTATATACTTATTACCCTTATCATCATACAAATACTGCATATCTCCCTTTACTATTTGTGGGGGATTTTTATAGAAATGATTTCCTTGAGATGATGGAAACAAGTACTGCTTTTTCTTTTCGATTATTTTTTCTGCTCCAATCAAAATCTATTCCTCCTCAATTAAATTGCCTTTATACTAAAAGTTTATTTGTTTAAAATACTCTTTAGGAATATTCTCTACTTAATTAAATTGCATTGCTCCTAAAGTAAAACCTAAACAATCATAATCAAACTTGTTAAATATCTCACTACAAAGATCTAAATCTATCATTGCCTTCTTATAGTCTTTTATGATATTTCTCAATGTATCATTATCATAACTACATCCTTCAATTCTAAAAGACTTAGCTCCTAGTTCACTTAGTTCCTTTAATATAGGCATATAACATAACTCTTTAGATAATAGCATATGATTATTACCATTATTATCTCTATATACAGGGTGCTCATTTCCTTTATCATCTATTAATAAAAGAACATTTTTATCTCTATATTTTCTATTATTATTTTTATTAGCCTCTAATACTTTAGTATTTTCATATAGATCATGACTCATATACATTACAACTGGTGAACCATGAACTATTATTTCTAATGGTAATGATGACTCCATTAATATTTCCTTTGTATTTATTACTGGAGATTCACAGGATAATGTTCCTAAGGTTACTCCTTGATTTTCATAAAAATCTGCTGAAAGCTTATTATATATATTTAATGAATAGTCTCCAATAAGATCTAATCCTAAATCTTTAAACTTCTCTATGCTGCCTAAATTAGTAACTAATATTCCATCAATTCCTAAATTGTTATTTCTTAATAAATCGTTATAATTAGAAAAGTCTTCTTCATACATCATTCTTGGTAATCCTAAATAAATTTTAGAATTTCTTTTATTCTTAACTATATCTATTATTTCCTCTTTGCTAAATGGACTATTAGGCTGGAATACTTCCCCTGATAAATATATATTATCTACACCCTCTTCTATAGCTACCCTAGCTGCTTCATATGAATTTACTTTTACGCTTAGCTTTACTTTATCCTTTGATTTTTTATCAACTTTAAGAAGCTCTTTAACTTCTACTACTCTTTCCTCACTTATTTCAAACTCATCAACGGGTTTACTAAATACCTTACCTGTACTATAGAACTTTCCAGTACCTTCATAACGCTCATTTATATAAGAAAGTCCTGGATTTCCAAAGGCATAGGCTGTTGAAAAATCTCTCTTTCTATTTTCATATAAACTTTCTGCTTCTTTCTTTCTATCATAATGAATAGGATCATTTATATATCTATCTATAGCATCACTATATGTATTTATTAAATTTATAAGATAATCAGCCTCTCTCATTCTTCCCTCTATTTTAAAGGAAACAACTCCAGCATCAATTAATTCTGGAATATTTTCATACATATACATATCTTTTACTGCCATAGGGAAAGTTGTATCATATTGTTGTCCTTCTTTATTAGTCTTATAAGCCCAACGACATGGCTTCATGCACATACCTCTGTTACTGCTTTTTCCAAATAACATTCCACTATAAAGACATTGTGAGCCATGGGCTACGCACATATCCCCATGGACAAAGTATTCAAACTCCATATTTGTCTTTTTTGAAAATTGTTTTACTGTATTTAAATCTATATCTCTAGATACAACTACTCTTGTAATACCTAACTCATGTAATTTTTTTATAGTTTCAAAATTATGTACATTCATCATTACAGATGAGTGAATATTTAAATTTAGTCCTAAATCTTTAATTAACTTTACTACGCTCATATCTTGTACTATTAAAGCATCTGGTTGAATCTTCTCAAGGAATCTAAGATATTCCTCAGCCTGTAATAAATCCTCTGAACTTAATAGATTATTTACTGTAATATAAACTTTTTTATTTAGAGAATGTGCTAGATTTATTGCTTCCTCTAGCTCTTCATTTGTAAAATTAAAGTCTTTTCTATGCAAACGCATATTAAATATTTTCCCACCTAAATAAACTGCATCAGCTCCACTTTTTATTACTTCCTTAAAGATTTCATAGTTTCCAGCAGGAGCTAATAACTCAACTTCTTGATTATTAAAGTATCTACTCATCTTGTGTTTCCTCTTTCTTGTATATTGTTATTATTTTAACCTTATTAATTATATCACAACAATAAAAAAGTCGCCAAGGCGAGCTTGCCGAGCTGTCGACTTTTTTTTGCGCATGTGCATTTCCGAAGCTTGCCTGAGGAAAATCTTGCACGCGCACTTTATTCTCTTTTTACTCTATAGGACTAATTTTAATAACTTATATCCTATAAATAATTTATCAATAGATTTTAAAAATATAATTTCCTATAGAGTAAAAAAGTGGACATACGTAAATTTACTTACCAAGGCTTTAAATGTAGTTACTACATAAATTTATTAGATACCTACTATATACCCCATTCCTCTTTTAGCTGATTAACTATTTCCCCTAGTAATGTATAAAGCTAATAATAAATGTAGTTCCTACGCCTTCTTCACTTATTAACCTTATCTCTCCTCCAAGTTTCTCTATTATACTTTTAGATAAAGATAATCCAATTCCTATGCTCTTTGGATTTATACTACCTTCACCTTTGTAAAATCTCTTAAATACGTTATTTATATGATCCTTTGGTATTCCTGGTCCATTATCTTTAATATATATTTTAGTTATTAACTTACCTGCTGATACTCTTATTTCTATCTCCTTTCCCTCTTCTGTATGTTCAATTGCATTTTTTACAATATTTGATATTGCTTCTCCTAACCATCTTCTATCATGAAGTAGTTCACAATCCAAGTCTCCTGTTATAGCTAATCTTTGATTCCTCTTCTTCGCCCCTTCTATTAATGATGATATTGCTAAGTTAATTGTTTCTCTTAATGGTTGTTTTTCCTTACAGAAATTAATAACTCCAGCCTCTAGTCTTCCTACCTTTAAAAGATTCATTATAAGCCATTCCATTCTTAACTGCTGCTCTTCGCACTTTTCTAAAAATTTCCTTCTATCTTGAAAAAGCATATTTTCATTTTCTTTCATAATATCAGTAAACATAACTAAAGATGCTAACGGTGTTTTTAATTGATGTGATATATCAGATAAAAAATCCTTTAAGTATTCTTTTTCCTCTTTCAATAAATGAATTGATTTATTAGCTCTATCTCCCATATAATTTAAAGAGTTAATTAATACAGCTAAATCCCCTTCTTCATATACTCCCTTAATACTCTCAAACTCTCCTGATGACGCTTTAGATATACTTTTAATTGCACAATGTAACTTAGAATATATTCCTTTCAATTCTTTAATAAATATTAAATAAAGTAAAACTGTAAATATTATACTTATAGGTAAAAATGTAAGAAATATTTTTTTATAAAATTTATTAGTTACCTCATTTGTTATTATTGATAAATCATCATCATATCCATAACTCTTTAATAATTTCTTTGCTTCATTTATCTCTTCATCATTTTTTATCTCATAAAATCCTTTTATTACATGATTAATATCTTCGCCTTCTATAACACTGCTTAAAACTGATGTGTTTTGATCAATTAATGTCTTATTTATATTTTTCACTACTCCATATGAAGCTACAAAAATTATTGATATACCTATTATAAAAATAATTATAAATTTTATTGTTACTCTTTTTACTTCAGGATTATTATATAGTCTTTTTAAATCCATTCTCATTCACCTATCCACTTATAACCTATTCCTCTGACAGTCTTAATGTATGGTCTTTCTTTATCTTCTTTAATCTTCTCTCTTACTCGATTTATATATACTGTAAGGGTATTTTCTTCTATAAAGTCCCCTTCAATATCCCAAAGTTTTTCTAATAAAGTCTTTCTAGTTAAAACATTTCCTTTATTTTCAATTAATAATAATAATAATTTATATTCCACTGAGGTTAACTGAAGCTTTTCGCTCTCTTTATAAACTTCATACTTTAAAGGAAATATAATTAAATCTCTAAATATAATTTTATTATTATCTTCTTTTATAGCAGAACCCTTTCGTCTAGCAACAGCATTTATTCTAGCTACTAGCTCCCTTACTCTTACTGGCTTAGTTATATAATCATCTGCTCCTAAATCTAATCCCATTACTACATTTACCTCTTCATCACATGCAGTTAAAAAAATTATTGGAACATCACTTTCTTTTCTAAATTCTTTACATAAATCATATCCATTACCATCAGGTAAATTTACATCTAATAATATAATATCTGGATCTATAGTGTGAATTTTTCTCCTTGCTTCTTTTGCTGTAATAGTATGAACAACATTAAAGCCTTCATTTTTTAGAGAATATTCAATTCCCATTGCTAGTGTAACATCATCTTCAACTAATAAAATATTCATATTTCCTCCTAAAAAACCTATCTATATCTATTTTAATATAAATCAAAATAATTTACAAAATGGGTTATTTTATCCAATTTGTTATAGGAAACTTCTTTTATAAATTTATGCTACCATTTCTCATAAAAATTTTTCATATTTAAATAATTTGGATTTATTTAATAATAAAAAAGTCGATATATATAGGTTTACTTATTCCGTCGCTTTGCTCCAAGTAATCGCAAGCCTATATATATCGACTTGAAAACTGAATGATGAAAATTATAGAAAGTCATTCACAGGGTAAACTTTTTATAATTTCCTAAAGAATAAAAAATGCTACATTTATATGTAGCATTTTTACAATTAAATTTATTATTAAAACTATTCTTCTTCAGAAATACCTTCTACTACTGTTAATTTTTTTAATTTATTCATAGGAAATACTGTAGCTATATATGTTACTCCAACTGCGCATATTATTGAAAGTCCAAAGGCAATAAAGTCAAATTTATATTTAATTTCTGCAAAACCTGCTGATATTTTTATTAATACTGCTAAAAGTATTGCTGATATTACTCCACCTATTATTGCTGCAATTATTCCATATAAAGTTCCCTCTAATAATACACTTTTCTTAAGCTGCTTTTCTGTCATACCTATAGCTTTTAATGTTGAAAATTCCCTTTTTCTTAATAAAAGATTTGTTGATATAGTATTAAATATATTAACGACAGATATTATTGAAACTATTGCTATAAAACAATAAACAAAAAATTCTACTTGCTTATATATACTTTCTACTTGCTTAAATGCCTCTCCCATATCCATATAACTATATCCCTTATCTATAGAGTTTTCATTAAAATATTGTACTGCGTCATTTCTAGCATTTACATCATCATTAAAGCTAAAAAATATAGTATTATATTTAAAATCTTTCACCATACGACTATATAAATCTTCATGGAACATTAATTGAATCCCATTCCTAAGATTATTTCCAACAAGAGGCTCTCTATCAGCTATTGCCACAATCTCTAACTCGTAAAAATCACCATTCTTTATAGCTTCTTCTATTTTATTTATACTATTTTCTAACCTTGAACTATAATCATCAATCTTTGGTATTTTTATCTTATCTCCTACCTTATACTTTGTTGCCCTAATAGTTTCTACATCACCATTTTCATTACGTACTTTAGTACCATCTAAAAGTATTACTCCATTTTCCTTTAACTTAGTTAAATCTAGACTTCCTGATACAATATATCTTTCAATTGCCTTTAGCTCATCATCTCCCCCAATATATCCTCGACTACCACCAAAGTCTACAAAACCTAATGCATTATAGTTTTCACTAAATTCCTTTGAATTAGTTTTAGCAGTATAATCTTTATTAACATATTCAACTGGCAGTGCAAAATTTAAACCTTCTGAATAATACTTATAAATATCCCTAACAAAATCTAGTTCTTCTAATTCTTTAACGTCTTCATCTTTTAACATTTCACCGTTAGAAGGAAATAGCGTAGAATCATAAGGTGAATATTGAAATTGTTGTAATACACCTTGTTTTGTGAAGTCTAAAAATCCATAAAATACATTAAAAATAATTATTGAAATTGTTAATGCTAATGATGTGACTACAAATCTTACTGGTGTTCTTCTAATATTTTTATATGCTATATTTCCCTCTATTCCAAATATTTTAGTTACTAATCTACCTTTTCTTCTCTTAAGCTTACCTAACTTAATTTCATTTTTATTTCTTATTGCATCAACAGCAGATATTTTATTAGCTTTTCTAGCTGGTCCAATTATAGATAATAAAATTGTAATAGCAACTAACAACTCTGTGCCTAAGATTATACTTGGATAAAATCCCACCTTAAAATCCTCTATAAACATTAAAGTATCACCAATAAATATCTTTACTCCATACTTTAAAGATAAAAACCCTATTATACATCCTAATGGCAGGGCTATAATTCCCATTAAGAAACCTTCTTTAAATATAATTCTTCTTATTTGCTTTGGTGTAGCCCCTATTGCTTTAAGTATTCCAAAATACCTAATCCTCTCTATTACAGATATATTAAAGGAATTATATATAACAACTATTGTGCATATCATTATAGTTATAATAACAAAAATGGACATTTTCTTTAATGAACTAGTTACATAATTATTCCCACCATTGCCAGTTAAATATAATAACTCGTGATTATCACTCTTATTTTTATAATCAATATTATTTTCTTCCATAATTTTTGATATAATCTGTTGTTTATTTTTCTTTGATTTTAAATTTATATATAAGGTATAATCTAAATTTTCTTCTAGATTAGTATCATCAAAATATCCCATTAATCCTATTGCTGAATCAGAAACATATGAAGTCCCTTCTTCTATTCCAACTATTTTTAATACCTTAATATTTTCAGAATCATCTTTTAATGTAATTTCATCCCCAACATTCACATTTAATATTCTTTTATAAGATGTATTAATTATAACTTCATTTTCATTAATTGGTGTACGTCCTTCTAATATTTTAGAAGTTTGCATTTTTTCATAGTAATCTTTATTTCCTCTGCTTATAGATATATCTTTTTCAACACCATCAATTTTATAGTTAGTGTTATCATCTACTATTATTGATGCATCTTTTACTTCTGCATTATTTTTTATCTTTTCTCCTTGATCATTGGTAATATTATATAATACAAACTCAGCATCTCCGCCACTTCTTTTTTTCTCTGCTATCATTGAATCTCTAAAGCTCAAAAGAAATGTTCCTACAGCAAAAATTAATACAGTTGCTAAAACTATTCCCATTACTGTTAAAGAGGTACGCTTCTTGTTTTGCTTCATATATCTATTAGATATTTCACTATAACTTTTCACTATATTACCTCCTATTCACAAACTTTACCATCTTTTATTTTAATTATTCTATCTGCATTTTCTGCTATACTTATATCATGGGTAATTACTATTGCTGTTTGATTATATTTTCTTACTGAGAGCTTTAACATATCTAATATTTCCTTTGATGTCTCACTATCTAAGTTTCCAGTTGGCTCGTCCGCTAAAATAATAGCTGGTTTATTTATTAATGCTCTTGCTATTGCAACCCTTTGTTGCTGCCCACCTGAAAGCTCTGATGGAAGATGGTTCAACCTATCTTTAATTCCTAAGGTTTTAACTAAATCTTTAAAATATTCATCATCTACTTTTTGGTGATCTAAAAGTGCTGGCATCTTTATATTTTCTTCTACTGATAAAACAGGTATTAAGTTAAAAGATTGAAATACAAATCCTATTTTTCTTCTTCTAAATATAGCTAATTTTTCTTCTTTTAACTTATAAATATCTTCTCCATCTATAATTACCTTTCCACTTGTTGGTCTATCTACTCCTCCAACCTGATGAAGAAATGTACTTTTTCCTGAGCCACTTGCACCAACTACTGCTACAAATTCCCCTTTTTCCACAGTTATGCTAACATTATCTAAAGCGATTACTTTATTACCATATTTTCCATACATCTTACTTAAATTTTCTGTTTTTATAACAACCATTTTTTATTCCTCTCTTTCTCTTATTTATCCTATGCCTTTATAATAAGATAGAAATATTACTATAAGATTAAATCTATTATTACAAATTTGTAATAAATAATTTTTTTACTTTTCTCTATGATTATATAATAAAAGACCCATTCCTATTAAAAATAAAAATGGATCTTAATTAAAAGATTATATATCTAATTATGTTTTATCTAAAAGATATTTTTTTATATATATCTTATGTGCAAATGACATTACTGTAGATCTAACTACTTCTGCCTCATAGATAATCTTTTTAGTAGAACTATGCCCCGAAAAATTTCTTGTAGTAAAAACAGATTTTAAAGCTTTTTCAAGTTCTATACAAAAAAAATCATATGCTTCTTCTATAGGACAAGTATTTATCTGTTTATTTATAAGAGTACATATTTCTTTTAAAGTAAATACTTGTTTTAAAGTACAAACTACAATTAAATATGCTAAATGTTTTTCATCATATTTTTTATCTTTTGGAGGATAAACTACCTTTTGTTTTACATAATTATTAAGCATTGTAGGAGTTAGTAATTTCTCATCACTATTAATATTTATTACACTTAATACATCCTCTATATATGTGATAACCTGCTCTTTATACAGAGATACTTTAGGTAGTTCATCAAACCTTGGGCAATGAAAATCTAAAAACTCATTAAAATTTTCACCCCTATTACTTTTATCCATTATAGCCTCCAATTTATATCATCATTTTAATAAATCATGCTTTTTTATTACTTGTATCGCAACGCATCCTGGACCACCTTGTGTAGTAAATGCTGGACTTAACAGCTTAACTTCTATATCAACACCTTTAATATTTTCTAATATAACCTCTTTTGCTTCATCTACTAACTCTTCTTTACAAGCATGAGAAATATAAATCTTATAACTTGAATCAATATTATTTTCAGTTAATGATTCACATACCTTTTTAACTGCCTTTTTAAATGTACGTTTAGTAGTAAACTTTGTAAGAGACTTACCATCTTCTGAAAGTACCATTACTGGAACTAATTTAATTGCACTACCTATTTTACCAACTAAAGATGAAACTCTTCCGCCCCTTGCTAAAAACTCAAAATCGTGTGGAATTAAAAATGACTTTGATGTTTCAATTTTTTCATTTATTTCATTTAAAATCTCAGTCTTTGTATATCCACTCTCAACAAATTTAACAGCTAAGTCAACTAAATATCTGTGAGGCCCACAAAGAGTCTTTGAATTAATTACTGTTATACGTTCTGGATTATTATCCATATTTTTTGCCATACATGCTGAGTTATATGTACCTGATAAACCATCTGCCATGGAAATATTTATTATTTCGTCCTCTGGATATTTACTATATAAATCTAATACATATCCAATAGATGGTTGTGAAGATTTAGGAATATGTCCTTGGTTTATAATATCAATAAATTCTTCTGTATTAATATCTTCATATTCCCTATATGTATTGTTATTAATGCTAACAGTAAGAGGAGCAATATCAACATTATTAGCTTGTCCTTCTTTGATAGAATAAAGTGTAGATGAGTCTGATACAATTTTTATCATCTTTTCTCTCCAATTTCGTATTTTAATCTAATATATGTAGTTTTTAAAACTATTTGTTTCAGATTATCATACTAAGTAATCGATGTCAATAACATTTTTTCAAGTATTTAAACCAATAATTTCTATCTATCTTTAGTTAATTTCATTACTTCTTTATTGCTAAATTATATATTTATATTATTTAACTTCTAATCCCATTGAATATTATCATTAATTAAACTTAATAAAAAAGATGATTTTAGTTAGTTACTAAAACCATCCTTTTACTTTAAATATTTCTAGTGTTTACTATTATTATTATTCTGATGCTTTTCTTTTGAATAAAAATACGCTACCTAGTCCTATTGCTAGTAATCCTATTAATAATAAAATCCTTACATCAAAAGCACTTCCAGTCTTAGGCAATAGTTTATCTTCATTTGTATTTTTATTACTATTTTCATTAGATATTTCATTAATACTTTCATTTTTTATTTTATCATTCTTAACATTGAATATTTTCTTTTCTGAAGAAGTAATCTCCACTTTAATTTCTTCATCACTTATCTTGTATCCATTTGGTGCCTTTGTTTCTTTAATTGTATATATTCCATAATCTACAGCTTCAAATCTAGCTATTCCATTAGCATCACTTATTGCTGTCACTATAGCTTTACCATCCTTATCATACAAGGTAAACTCTGCTCCTTCAAGGACATTCCCATTATTATCAACCTTTTTGATTTCAATTGTTCCTTTTATTCTAGTATTTTCAACTTCATAATAGTAAACAACTCCATTTTCCATAATTGATACTTTTATAATGTCACTTGATGATACGTATCCTTCTGGAGCTTTAGTTTCTTTTATATAATACTCTCCATAAAGTACATCATTAAATACTATAATTCCGTCTTTATCAGATACAACTGTTTTCAATGCATTATTATTAGAATCGTATAAAGTAAACTCTGCTCCTTGTAGCACCTTTCCATCTTGATCTAATTTCTTTATTTTAATTGATGCCTTAATTTTTGTGTCAGTAATTGTTCCTGCTTTGTAAGTTTTTCCTGTTTCTGTTCCATTTACTTCAACATTCAATATTTCATCTGAAATATTGTACCCTTCAGGTGCTCCTGTTTCTTTAATTGTATATATTCCATAATCTACAGCTTCAAATCTAGCTATTCCATTAGCATCACTTATTGCTGTAGCTATGACTTTACCACCCTTGTCATATAAGCTAAACTCTGCTCCTTCAAGGATATTTCCATTATTATCAACCTTTTTGATTTCAATTGTTCCTTTTATTCTAGTGTTTTCAACTTCATAGTAGTAAACAACTCCATTTTCCATAATTGATACTTTTATAATGTCACTTGATGATACGTATCCTTCTGGAGCTTTAGTTTCTTTTATATAATACTCTCCATAAAGTACATCATTAAATACTATAATTCCGTCTTTATCAGATACAACTGTTTTCAATGCATTATTATTAGAATCGTATAAAGTAAACTCTGCTCCTTGCAGCACCTTTCCATCTTGATCTAATTTCTTTATTTTAATTGATGCCTTAATTTTTGTATCAGTAATTGTACCTGCTTTGTAAGTTTTTCCTGTTTCTGTTCCATTTACTTCAGCATTCAATATTTCATCAGAAAGATTAAATCCTTTTGGAGCTCGTGTTTCTTTTATTGTATAACTTCCGTATGGAATATCATTAAATATTGCAAGTCCATTTAAATCAGTTATTGCTTTTTTAACTTCCTTTCCATTTGCATCAAATAAAGTGAATTCTGCATCTGAAAGATAATTTCCATCCTCACTTTTCTTAATAACCTCAACTCTGCCTGTAATTTTTTCATTTGTTAAAGTATCTTTTAATATAACACCATCATCTTTAATACTAAAATAGTACTTGTTATTATTTAATAGATATCCTTTTGGTGCCTTAGTTTCAACAAAATAATAGTCTCCATAGACTAAATCATTAAATTCTATAGTTCCATCTTCAGCTGTTATCTTAGCATCTACTAATATATCATCCTTAGTATATATTGAAATTGTTGCTCCAGGTAAAAGTTTAGAAGTAACTGAATCCTTTTTACTTATATTAATACCACCATGTATCTTTTTATTTGTTAACGTATCTTTTAATATAACACCATCTTCTTTAATACTAAAATAATGCTTCTTAGTATTTAATGTATATCCTTCTGGTGCTTTAGTTTCTACGAAATAATACTCTCCGTAAACTAAATTATTAAATTCTACAATTCCATTAGTTTCTGTTATCTTGCTATCTACTAGTTTATCATCAACAGTATATATTGAAATTGTTGATCCAGGTAATGCCTCAGAAGTAGATAAATCTGTTTTAGTTATACTAATACCACCATATACTTTTTTATTTTCTAATGTATCTTGTATTACTAATCCATCTTCTTTAATACTGAACGGATGTTTATTGCTATTTATAACATAACCTTCCGGTGCTTTAGTCTCTAGGAAATAATAATCCCCATAGGGCAAATTACTAAATTCTACAGTTCCATCAGTTTCTGTTATCTTACTATCTACTAATTTATCATCATTAGTATATATTGAAATCGTTGCTCCCTTTACCGCTTTAGATGTTTCAGAATCAACTTTTAATATTTTAATTCCACCCTTAATAATATTATTTTTCCATACATATTTTATATTTTTTATATCACTTTTACTACTTATATTAAACTCATATAATCCATCTTTAAATCCTTCTTGATTTGTTAAAGTATATCCAATAGGTGGCGTTATCTCTTGAACATAATAAGGTATATCATATTTTATCTTATCAAAAGTAAGAGAACCATTTTCATCAGTAATACCAGTGCTTACTATATTTTTATACTTATCTAAAAGATTAAATTTTGCACCTTGTAACTTTTTAGAATTATCATCACTATCTACTTTTGAAATAGTAATACTACCCTTTTCACCTATTCCACCACTTCCACCACCTTGGAATACTACATTTACAGAACCTGAACTACCTTCTTCTATAGTTTTACTTCCTATAAATGAAGCAGTATTCTTAAAAGGCGATTTAGATTTATCAGTTACATTTGTTCTAAAAGTTAATAAATATGGACTATTCACAGGACCTGGAAAATTAAAAATAAATTCTCTTTTTATGCTATCATATTTAACGTTATTTTCATCTAACTCTACTTTTTCTCCTTTAGTAAGAGTTCCATTTGAATTTAAAGTTTGATTATATAGTTCTACAGATGTTGTATCTAATTCTAATCCTTCTTGTAATATATCTTGAACTTTTGCATCGTCTAATTGAATAGAATTAGAATTTATATCTATATTCCAATCAATATAATCATTTCCAATCTTATAATCAGCACTTTTATCAATTATTGCATTAGATACAGTTTTAGAAGCTTCACTACTTACATTTGGTGGTACTAAATCCCCTGATAACTCTGCTTTATTTTTTATAGTTTTATCTCCATTTGAATGAAATATAGTTAAATCAGTAATTTTAGTTTTAAAAGTAATTATATAAGTTTCATTAATTTCATTTGGAAATGTATAAGTTAATGTTCCTGTCTTCACACTATCATTGTCATCTGCTTTTTTGTATGAGAATTTTTTTACATCTGCTCCTTTATCTATAGTTGCAGAACCTTCTACATATTCTTGCCCTATTGGAATATTATCTGTAACTACTACGTTTTTCATTTTCATTGCATTTTTATTTACTCTAATACTCCATGTTAACTCATTTGTTATATAATCATAGTTTTCAATATTTTTCTTTATAACTTCACTTGACACATCTTGTGTACCAGTAGAGGAAGAAGGCTTACTTAAATTACTACCTGTTAATGTTGCTGTATTATAATACTTTTCATTAGCTATGTTCCCTGAGAAAATATTATTGTCTGTTACTTCTGTTTTAAAAGTTATAACATAGTATTTATTAATTGGTCCTTTAAATTCATATTTAAGAGTTCCTGTTTTTTCTTTATCGTCTTTATTTGCTGGTATATAAGTAAAACCATTAATATCTGCGCCACCATCTATAGTTGCAGAGCCTTCTACATATTTTTGTCCCATTGGAATATTATCTGTAATTACTGCATTTTCTATATTTATCATGTTACGATTAACAATAATTTGCCATTTTATATGATGAGTAGATGGATCATACTCTATACCACTTTTTTCAATGACATAGCTTGGAACACCTACTTCATTACTATTAGCAGATGGTTCTCCATTAATTCCATTTCCACTAATGCTAGCAGTATTAGTATATACCTTCCAGTCATTTGATTCATGAGCTTCTTTATCTATTATATCAGTAGAAAATGTAATAACTTGAGGCTTGTCTATCGTACCTGGAAAAGTGTACTCCAATACATTATTATTGTATACATACCCAGATGTTGGTTGTCCATTTACTTTAAAGCTTCCATCAGTAAGCTTCAATCCTACTGGAATATTATCTGTAATTTTAGGATTTGTAAGAGTTAATCCATTATTATTAACATTAATAGTCCACTCAATCCTTCTTGTTACAGTTCCATCTTGATTACGTATTTCTACATACTTACCACTTTTATCAATGTAATCTGTAGTTACAGTAACATATGCCGTATTAGATGTTATCTCTGTACCATCATGATTTAAAATTGCTTTATTATATATGTCGGTGCTAGCCCCTTCTGTTTCAAAAACTTTAGGATCTGTTACCTTGGTTTTAAATGTTACATTATATACATCATTAATTGTATCCTTAAATTTATAAATTAAAGTTCCAGTTTTATCACTATTGCCATTAGTTGCCTTTTCATATGTAAATCCACTTGCGTCTGCTCCATTATCTATAGTAGCTGATCCCTCTACATATTCTTGTCCTATAGGAATATTATCAATTAACTGAGCATTATTAACAGTAACCCTCTCATTATTAACTTTAACATTCCAAGTAATTTCATTTTTGCTTGCATCATAGCTTCCAGTTTTTTCAATAGATGTTGATGGCTGCTCTGGTTGATCAAAATTCACGTCAATAACAACTGGTTCTGCATCACCACCTAATTCAAATACTATTTTCTCTGGATTTATATCTCCTATATTATCTCTATCAAAAATAGTATCTATATAAAAATAGCCGTCTATATTAGAATGTGTACTTGCATAGTTTGTAAAAACAATTGTTATTTCTCCATTTGTATCGAAATGTGCCTTAGCTATTACATTTCCATCATCATCTTTAATATCCATATCAAGTGGATATTGAATAGCTATTTGCTTTGGCATATTCATTTTAAATACTTCCCCGTCTTTTACATCATTTGCATTTGGAATAGCAAAACTATATTTTATACGCACATCAGAACTTTTATCAATTCCATCCTTTAGAGGTTTATCTTGTAAATCACTTATAGTAACCCCTGTTATAAATGAAAACTTTTTTGTTTCATCAGCTTTTACAATATTAATAGGCTTTATTCCAGAAAATATCTGAAATATGAATATAATAGTCATTGCAATTGCTGAATTTTTTATTTTTTTCATTAAACCCACTCCCCTTCAAAATTATTTGTAAAAAATATCTAACTGTTTCTGTAAACATTAACAATTAGATAATAATAATTATTATTTAATTTTAATAGCACTTTAAAGTATAACAATAATTATTTATAAATCAATCATAAATTACTAAATTTATGATAAAATCAAAAATTTCCCATTAACATCAATATATTTCTATTAAATTTAAATTTATTTTATTATTTTAATACTTTAACTAATATAAACCTTGGTTCCTTTTGGAATATTGTCATATATCCATTTAGCATTTTCTTTAGAAAGTCTTACACATCCATCTGATAAAGCCATACCAAGCCTTCCATCCCTTACACTCCCATCAAGATTATAAATAATTGAGTGAAATAAGTAGTTTCCATAAAATTGTGTATAGTACCAACATTTATATCCCTTCTCTACGCCAAAGTATAGTCCTTTAATACCAATAGTGTAAGTTCCTTTCGGTGTAGGCGTAGATGGTTTACCAATAGTGCAAATATAACTGTGTATTAGTCTCCATTTATTTGTTGACCCTTCAAATACATTAACTTTAAACTTTTTAAGATCTACCCATATAAAGTAATTTGTGCTACTAGAAAAATTTCCTGAATTAACAAATTCACTAGCAGTATCAGTGTAGTCCTCTCCCCTATTAAATTTTCCAAAAATCTTATTAATTATTTTCATAGTTACCATCCTTAAAAATTTTTTCTAAAATATAGTATTCATAACTAATAATTTATGAAACAAAATAAATATTTACTTATAGATTATTTATATTTTATTTAAAATTCTATAATAGTTTAATATGCATATATAATCTCTTTAAAAGCATATATACTAAATTTCCCACTTTAATAATATTTTTCAATTTTTATTGATTTATCATAATATTCTGTGTTTTTCTTTAATACTTCTCTTTTAAATAAGCATTCTATTGACAAATCTATACTTTCTTATCTTTGATTTTAATTTGTGTATCTATTAGACTTGATTTAATAGCATAAGGGAGGATGATGCATATGTGGGGCTTTGAAATTAAGCTCTAGGTGCGGTTATTTAAATATCTCATATTATGAGTATTTTAACCTTAACTTCTATAGAGCTTAATAAATAAATACATAAACAATAAAAAAGTTAAGAAAGAGGTATTTATTATGTCAAATATAGCATTTAAGGTATATGAAAGAAACGAAAAAACAAATCAAAATAAGCTTAGAAAAAATGGACAAATTCCTGGAATAATATATGGGGAATTCCTTGATGGTACAATCCCTGTAAAAATGTGCAATGCAGAACTTAGAAGAATGCTTAAGAAAAATAATAGCGGATCTATTATAGAGGTTGAGCTAGAGGATAAGAAACTTAATTGTGTAGTTAAGGAAGTTCAAAAAAATAATATACATGAAATATTGCATGTAGATTTTCAATATATTAAAGCAAATGAAGTAATAAAAATGAGAATTCCTATAAAAACTATTGGACAAGAAAATTTAGAATCCAGGAGATTAACGTTAGAAACTCATAATCTATTTATAGATTTACAAGGAAATGTTGAAATAATTCCTGAATCAATTGAAATCAATGTAGCTGATATGCAAGCTGATGATAAAATATTTATTGAGGACATTGTTATTCCACAGGAAATAACAATTTTAACTGACCCTAAAACTTTACTAGCTGTTGTAAGCAGCCAATACGTTTAATCTATATATCGTATAAATATTATATAAATTAGAATAAAAAGGGATACTATGGATACTTAATATAAATTATCTATTCATATATCCCTTTTTCATTTAAATATTTAAATTCAACACTACTTATTTCTCCAATAAAAGTTCCTGCCAACAACTTATCTTTTAATATTTATTTAGAAAATATATTTTTCTATTGCAATTTTCAAATTTAATCTATATAATTATTTTAAAATATTTATAAATTTTAATTTTTAGGAGACTTAAAAGAATGATAAAAAATATAAGCTTACCAAATTTGCTAAAACTTAATAATTTCTTCTTTAGCTTTTTTAGTTAGGTTTGTATTTATGAGTTTATATATTAACCATAGATACAAACACGCAATTGTTTGTGTCTATGAAGGCTAAAGTTAATTTGTTATGTAAAGCCACATAGATAAACACTATGTGGCTTTACATCCTAGGCCTTAAAGCCACATAGTAAATATACTATGTGGCTTTTTTATATATAAAACATGAAAGAGGGATCAATATGAAAAAAAATAAAAATAAAGATGTAATAATTATTGCTTTTGCAGTATTCTCAATGTTTTTTGGTGCTGGAAATTTAATTTTTCCTCCTTATATAGGAGTAACTTCTGGTAGTAAATGGATTGTGAGCTTTTTAGGATTTATATTCTCTGATGTTGGACTTATTCTTTTATCTATAGGTGCAATAGCAACTGCTGGGTCATTTAAATCAATTTTAGAGAAGGCAGGTAATAAATTTGGCCTTATTTTAGAAATTATAATAATGCTTTGCTTAGGTCCAATATTAATTGTTCCAAGAACTGCTGCTACAACTTTTGAAATGAGCATTAAGCCGCTTCTTAGTTCAGTTAATCCAGTTTTATTTTCAATAATATTCTTTTCTATAGTTCTTATTTTAACAATAAGACCTACTAAAGTTATGGATATATTAGGTAAATTCTTAACCCCAATATTATTAATTGCACTAGCTGCACTTATAATAAAAGGAGTTATTTCACCTATTGGAAATTTAAATATTAACATAGAATCTTCAAATTTATTTATGACAGGACTTACTCAAGGATATCAAACTATGGATCCTCTTGGAACAGGCGGCATTACTGCACTCATGATATCTTCTTTCTTAAGTAAGGGATATAATAAAAAAGAAACTATGGGACTTACTATAAGATCAGCTATAATTGCTGGTATAGCACTTTCTTTGGTATATGGTGGTTTAACATACTTAGGAGCAACTGCATCTACTATTTATAATTTAAATATACCTCAAACTACATTATTAATTAATATAACAAATACGCTTTTAGGTAACATAGGAACAATAATATTAAGCATAGTTGTAGCCTTTGCATGTCTTACTACAGCTATTGGTTTGACTTCTGTTACAAGCAAATACTTTGAAGATGTCACAAATAGAAAGTTAAAATATAATTACATAGTAATTTTTATATGTGTATTTAGCGCTATTATATCTAATTTTGGTGTTGATAAAATAATATCTATTTCAGCTCCTATATTAACAATAATTTATCCAGTTTCTATAGTTTTAATCTTAATGAATTATTTCAGAAGAATATTTACTAGGATTGAAATTTATAAAGGAGCTGCTTATGCTACTCTTCTCACCAGCCTTTTTACTGTTGTGGATAGTTTAGATGTAAGTATAAGTTTTGTCCACAAATTACCTTTGGCTAGTTTTGGATTTAATTGGGTATTACCAGCTGTATTTGGTGGATTTATAGGGTTAATTTGCAGTTACAGAAGCAAAAAATATTTAAGTAATTATTAAAAAGATTTTTCAATTTAATTGTTCTATAAAAAAAGTGGACACATATAAGTTTGCTTATTCCATCGTTTCACTCCAAGTCATCGAAAACTTATATGCGTCCACTTGAAAACTGAAGGAAGAAATTATAATAGCTTATCCACAGGATGCGTTATTATAATTTCATATAAAATAAAAAGAAAGCTATACACTGCACTGTATAGCTTTCTTTAATGGCAAAATATACTTTAATTTTAAGAAGTTATGAAACTTATGCTATTAGCTAAGATAATTATCTAGAGTAGAATTCAACTATTAGATTTTCATTAATCTCTATCGGTATTTCATTTCTTAATGGAAGTCTAGTGTAAACAGCCTTAAACTCATCTAAATTAGAATCAATATAAGGTAACACATTTACGTGATTTTTTATAATTTCAAGATAATTCTCAGATTTTCTTGATTTTTCCCTTAAAGAAATTTCTGTTCCTGGTTCTACTTTATAAGATGGAATATCAATCTTCTTTCCATTAACAAGGATATGTCCATGATTAACCATTTGTCTTGCAGCTCTTATAGAGTTTGCAAATCCCATTCTATATACAAGATTGTCTAACCTTGATTCTAACCTTATTAATAAAGCTTCACCAGTTGTACCTTCTTTAGTCTTAAAAGCATCTTCAACATATTTTCTGAATTGCTTTTCTAAAACTCCATAATAAGCTCTTAATCTTTGTTTTTCTAATAATCTTATACCATACTCAGATAACTTCTTATCTGCTCTGCTTGTTCCCTTAACAGCCCTATTCATAGCTTTTGGATGTCCTACAACATTTAATCCAAGTCTTCTGCACTGTTTAAATCTTGGGCCTCTTTCTCTAGCCATTGTTTCC
This sequence comes from Clostridium sp. LS3, assembly GCF_055330225.1. NCBI lineage: Bacteria > Bacillati > Bacillota > Clostridia > Eubacteriales > Clostridiaceae > Clostridium > Clostridium sp. LS3. The sequence goes on along the minus strand of NZ_CM143921.1, from coordinate 1,026,902 downwards.
CTCCTCTTTAAAATTAAATTATGCATTTATAATATCACAGATTCTTTTTAATCGAAAATCATTATCAGTTCATTTAAGCTTATTATATCAAATTATTTTAATTATTCTCACTATCTCTCCTTAATTGATAATATTTATCAATTAAGGAGCATATGAAAAATATTTTTAATTTTATCTTAATTTAAGAACTTGACTCTTTTTTACTTGATACACTTTTTAATATAATTCATGAGTTCTTTTGAAAAATTCTCTATTACTATTATATAAATACTATACATTATAAAACTCAAAAAATTTCCCCTTTTTATTTGATAAATCTTCAAAATTTCCTTTTTCAACTATATGTCCCTTCTCCATATAAATTATTTCATCATACAATTTTAATAAATCTTCACTAGTCTTATGAGTAATAGTAATTAAAGTTAAATTATCTATATCTAATAATTTACTTTCTATATCACAAGCAGTTTGCATATCTATTGAGGAGGTTCCTTCATCTAACACGAGAATTGGAGTCTTTTGAATCAAAGCCCTAGCTATTGCAATTCTTTGTCTTTGACCACCTGAAAGGTTGCTCCCATTTTCCCCAACTAAATAATCTAACCCTTCTGAATTATTTCCTATAAACTTATCTACACCACTTAACTTTAATACATCATCAATCTCTTCTTTAGAAAATTCATTGTATAAACAAATATTATCTCTTATATTCTTATCAAACATATAAACATTTTGGTGTATTATAGAAATCATTTTATTTAGTTCATCAATATCTAAATTTCTTATATTATCACCATCATACCTTATATCGCCATTAAACTCTGAGTAGTAACCAAGCATTAACTTTATTAAAGTAGATTTACCGCATCCACTTTCTCCTAAAATAGCATATTTTTTATTTTTATCTATATTTAAATCTATTCCTTTTATAATTTGTGTATCTTCATCATAGTTGAATGATAAATTTGATATTTTTATATTATTATTAAGAGAAGGTTTATCTTTTCCTATTAAACCAGTATCAACATAATTTGAAAAACTATCTATTCTTTCAAAAACAGGCTTCATACTACTGATTTTAGGAACATTATTCATTATCATAATTACAGGTTGAACAAGAGTGCCAGAAAGTTGAACTATAGCAATAAGCATTCCCATTGTTAAATTTCCCTTTATAACTAAATAAGCTGATAAAAATATTGCTACAAATTGGGTCCCCATACCTAGTGTTTGAGATATAGATTCATTTATAACAAATAGCTTGTCTGCTGCAAATTTTGTATTTGCTAAAATGTTATTTTCATTTTCGAATTCTTTCAATGTATTGTCCTTTAAACCATAAGATCTAATAACATCATATCCTAAAAATATATCTTTAATTTTGATTGTAAACAATGATAGTCTATTAGAAAGTGCTAACTGCTTGTCCTCTAACACCTTACCCAAAATAGCTGGTGATATAAATATTAATATCATGCTTATAAATAATCCGCCAGTCACTAATGGACTTATATAAACTAATAAGATTACTGTAACTAAAAACATAACACTATATTGAAGTATTTCAAGTAATGGCCTAATACAGTTTTCTTCTATTAATTTCATATCATTAGTTAAAACAGAAATATAATCTGCTGTGTTTGTAGATGTGAAATCCTTATAATTACTTTTAAATATCCCTGTGAATATTTTACTCCTCATCATTTTAGTTAAGTTTCTTATAAATATTTTACTTAAAATGTCATATATAAAATATATAATCCCTATAAAGATACCATAAATTCCTGAATATAAAAGTATTTTACTAAACCCCTCCATATTTCCACTAGTAGCTACATCTATTGTTCTTTGTATAAATAAAGACAAGCCCACAACTGATATAGAAGATATAGCACTAAATATAACCGTAATTACTAATAAAATCTTATTACTTTTAATACATTCTTTCATTCTATCTCCTCCAAGTAAATATATATTAGATAATATTAATATATATTAGATATTTTTCTAATTTATATCAATATATGATATTTTTTAATTTTTGTCAAACAAATTAGATAACTTTCTAATTCGTTTAGAAGTAGTCAATGTCTTCTTTTACAAATGTTATTTTAAATATGAAAAAAGACATCAATTCGATAAATATTATATCTTATTGATATCTTCTAAGTTATTATTGGCTTTTCAAAGTTTAACTATTGCAGTTATTTTATTATTGCAACATCATAATTTTATAATAAAACTCTATTAAGTTCTTCTATAAACTTTTCAATTCCTTCATTATTTAAAGAGTAATACACCTTTCCATTTTTCTTTTCTACAATAACCATATTACTTTCTAATAAAGTTGCCATATGATACGAAACAGTAGCAGGCGTCAAACTCAAACTCTTGGCTATTTCCAAGCTATACTTTGGATCACCCTTTATAAGTGAAATTATATCTAACTTACTTTTATCAGCTAAAGCTTTTAATTTTAAAATTATCTCTCCCTTATTTCCAATTGCTTTAATATGCTCTTTATGTATAATTTCGTATAATAATCCAACAAAGTATGTATCTTTAATTTCAATTAATGAATTTACAAAAGCTAGTGTTGGTATTACAGCATAATTTTGAGAAGATTTAGTCTTATTATTAGTTATAATTTCACATTTACCAGACTTAATATATTTACTCAAATCTGATATTAACTTAGGTAACTTCTTTTCAATTACTTTATAAGCTTCATTATATGCACCTCTGTTCTTCTCTAACTCCTCAATTAAATCCTTATAATAACTTTTAGGACTTTCTAAAATAAGCATTAATTTCCACTTTATATTTTCAGCTATATCTAACTTTCTTAAAAACCCTAAAATATTATTAAGAGTTTTAATATCATCTATAGAATTTTCTAGCTCATAGGCCTCATTTATAATATCTAATATCATCATTTTAAGCTCTTCTTCACTAAAATCATCTAATGAGCTTATCATCTTCTCATTCTTTATTATTAAAAGTGCAAGAATAATAAAAATACTTGAGTCCTCTTCTTCCAATAAAAACAAGTCCTTTTTATTAACTACCTTATATTTATTAAATTCTTTTATATACTTATCAATAATCTTGAAATTCTTTTTTATAAATAATTCACCATTGACTCCATGAGAATCGAGTTCCTTAATTGACCTACTTATAAGCATTTCATAATTCTCACTGACAAAAAGCAATCCTAGTATTTCGCAAATTGGATTTAGCTTTTCAGTTATCTTAATATTCATGTTTTTCACTCCTATAAGTTACTTTAATTTATTATAGCATACTCTATAACATGATTTTTTATATAAGCTAATATTTTTAATATAGAAATACTCGCACTTTACTCTATAGGGTTAACTTGAATAACTTATCCTTAGATTTTAAAAATACAATTGTAAAATAAAAAGGAGCATATCGCCCCTTTTTATTAATATGAAACTATAACAAATTGCACTTACTTTAGCAAATTGCATTTACTTTACCTAAATAAATAAACTCTATTAGAATTTATCTATTTTAAATGATTTGCTATAATCTTATAACAATTCTTTTCTTAATTCTTCTTCTGACTTTGTTGATAAATAGCTAAAGGGAATATCCAATACTGTCCGTGCTCCCGTTTGCCCCTCCTTAGATAATTTATAAACTGCTCTTGAATAAGCTAATAAAACATTAGCAGTAAACTCCGGATTACTATCAAGTTTTAAATTAAATTCTACTCTATGCTTTGTACTTTCACCAGTAACTCCTGTACGAATAACAAAGCCACCATGAGGCATTCCCTTGTGATTTGCCTTAAAATCTTCTTCATTTATAAAATTTACTGTAGTATCATAGTCTGAAAAATAGTTTGGCATATTCTTAATTTTGTTTTCTATAAAGCTTAAATCAGCCTCTTTTTTAGGTACTATATAACAAATTCTCTTATGCTTTTCTCTATCTGACAAATCTGGACATTCTCCTGCTCGTACACTCTCCATAGCACTTTCAATTGGTATAGTGTATTGAACACCATATTCTACACCTTCTATTCTCCTAATAGCATCCGAATGTCCTTGACTTACTCCCTCTCCCCAAAAAGTATAGTCTTTTCCATTTGGAAGTATAGCTTGAGCTAAAAGACGATTTAATGAAAACAATCCTGGATCCCAACCAGCAGATATAAGAGCAATCGTACCAGCTTTTTTTGTCACTTTATCTACTCTATTAAAATGTTCTGGTATATTTACATGAGTATCAAAACTATCTATTATATTAAAATTTTCTGCAATATTTGGGGACTGTTCTTGTAAATCAGTAGCAGATCCTCCACAAAGAATCATAACATCAATTTTATCCTTGTATCCTGATATCTCTGAAATATGTACCATTCTTGAAGATGAGTTTAACATATCAGGATTCCTTCTTGTAAAAATAGCTTCTAAAATAAAATCTGACTTTTTTGATAAAGATGCTTCTACACACTTTCCGAGATTTCCATATCCAACAATCCCCACTCTAATTTTTTTATTCATCTCTTTCCCTTGGCTTCTAAAACCAAGTATTCCCCCCTTTATATACATATTTTATTATTAAGTTTGCTTTAAAGCCTTAATAATTTAAACTTATAATAAGTTTATTATATTTATATGCATTTCCCCACATTATTAAAACAAAGAGATTAATAAAATTATATTTAAAACAGTTACTATTCCAGCAACTAACCATAGTGTAATATTTTCTATTGTTGTATTTTTATATTCTCCCATTACTTTTTTAGATGATGTCAAATATATTTGTGTAAAAATTGTTATAGGCAATTGTACGCTTAATAGCATTTGTGAATACACCAATCCTTTAAATGGATCACTAATAAAGAATATTATTGCTAAAGCTGCTAATATAGTTATTATAACTCCTATTTTAGTATTTTTTTCTTTTATATCGTAAGGCTCTTCAAATAAACCTGCAAATATTGATCCACCTGCCATACCTGCAGTTATAGTAGATGCTACTCCTGCAAATAATAAAGCTACTCCAAATACTACTGCTGCACTGCTTCCAAGAATTGGTCTTAATAGTTCTTGAGCCTGACCTAATTCTGTAACTACTATATTATTTTTATAAAATGTTACAGCTACTATAATCATTGCACTATTTATAATAAATCCAATTACCATAGATAATATTGTATCTAAAAATTCGTACTTTAACTGTCTTTCTATTATAGTTTTATCTTCTAAATTCCACTTTCTGCTTTGAATAACTTCTGAATGTAAGAATAAGTTATGTGGCATAACTACAGCCCCTAAAACACTCATTATTATAATTGCTGATCCAGATGGAATAGATGGTATAATAAAGCTTTTTGCAGCCTCAACCCAATCTACCTTTACTAATGCAACTTCAAATATAAAAGCTAATCCAACTAAGGATACAAATCCTATAATTACCTTTTCTATCTTTTTATATGAATTTGAAAATAGCATAAATAATATTACTGCTGATGAAATAATTGCACCTATCTTAATAGGTATCTTAAATAACATTTCTAAAGCTATACTTGCGCCTAAAATTTCAGCCATTGCTGTGCTTATAGCTGCTAAAATTGCTGTAGCTGTTATTATTTTACCGATAGTAGGTCTTATATGTTTGCTTATTGCTTCAGAAATACATAAACCTGTAACTATACCAAGATGAGCTGCATTATGTTGTAGTATAATAAGCATTATTGTTGATAATGTTACAATCCAAAGTAATTTATATCCAAATGTAGATCCTGCTGCTATATTTGAAGCCCAGTTACCTGGATCTATAAATCCCACTGTAACTAAAATTCCTGGTCCAATATATTTCAAAAATTCTTTTCTATTAAACTCTAACTTTTCTTTTTTATTTTTTAGTACATTAATTTTCTTCATATTTCATTCACTTCCTTAATACCTATTATACAATAATAAATATTAATTAATATATATTTTAAATAAATGGCAACATATCTATAATTTCATGATATAAATAAAAACCACGAAATCAAATCGTGGTTTTTATTTATATTATTGTTTTCAATTCTTACAATATCCATCAGTACATATATTTACACTATTTTCATTATTCAAAGCAACAGAAGTTTTTTCATCCTCTAATACCTTATTTAAAGCATTTAAATATATATCTGTTGATTGAGCTCCAGATACAGCAAATTTATCATTAAATACAAAGAAAGGTACACCTGTTATTCCTAATTGGCTTCCCCTTTTTTCATCTCTACGTACTAACTCCTCATAATCATTACTATTTAAAACTTCTAGTGCTTCTTCTTTATCTAAACCGATACTAGCTGCTATATTAGCTAATATTTCATAATCACTAACATCTTTAGAATCAGTAAAGTAAGCTTTAAATAATCCCTCCGTCATTTCTTCCATTTTCCTATATTTATTTGCAAGATGAATCATACGATGTGCATCAAAGGAATTTGTTGGTATAAGTGTATCAAAGTTATAAGTTAAACCAAGTGTTGCAGCTTGTTTTATTATATTGTCATTATTTATCTTAGCTTCTTCATAACTCATTTCATATTTACTTGCAATAAGTGCATGTATATCTTCTTCATAATGTTTTGGTGAACTAGGGTTTAACTCGAAACTACGATATATCACTTCAACCTCTAAACTATTATCAAATTTTTCTAAAGCAGCTTCAAATCTACGTTTTCCTATATAACAAAATGGACAAAAAATATCTGACCAAATTTCTACTTTCATTTTCATTTCTCCTTACATTTTTAGTTTTAACTAGTTTAATTCATATTTTATTCACTTCCTTAATATATATTATACAATAATAAATATTAATTAATATATGTTTTTAATATATGTTTTTAATAAATATCACAATATTCTATGCTTTCATGATATAAATAAAAGCAGTCTATAATTTTAAAATTACAAACTGCTTCTTATCTTAATTAGTCAATTTTATGTCCTGTATTTTCTATACAACTTCTTATAGATTCTTGTGTTGCTGGTTCATTATAAATTACTTCAACAGAGCCTCTTGCCATATCAACACATACCTGATTTACGCCTTCAACCTTTTCTAATGAATTTTTCAATTGTGTTTTCATATTTTCATTAGCTATTCCACTTATTCTACAATGTAATCTTTCCATACTTATCTCCTTTCAAAATTGATACAAGTATAGTATGTTCAAAAACATCTTAATATATATTATATTCACTTAATTTTCAGAATACTAATTATCTTGCAACTGATTTAACTGACATGAATACCGGCGATTCCAAAATGGAAAAAGCCTTTAGCAAAGTAGTTAAATTTGCTAATAATAAATAAATTTTCTTACATTAAATATTACAAAAAACTTTTAAGTAATTATATAACTAAAAAACTACAGGTTAAGCTGTAGTTTTTTTCATTAATTATTATACTTAAGCTTCTATTTCCTTTTTGCTAAATATTAAGACCGAAGCACTGGTTAATAAAAAAATTAATAAAATTGTTACTATTATAGTCCCAGCTGAAAATTCAGTTGAAAGCTTTGTAGCTTCTTCTATAAGGGTAAAAGGGTTATACGAATAATTAAATCCCTTTAAAAGGGTTAACCCTATATTTATCCCCATGGATAATAATGCTACTCTCATGGCTTTCTTAAATAAACTACTAAATATAAATATTACTGAAAGAATAAACATTAAGTAAATATAAACATTAATGGCGCAGATTAAAATAGATTTTATAGTCGGAAAATCTTGTTCAAACACAATAAATGAATAATATATATTTGTAATTACAGCTATTGTGCTTATTATAAATATTGCAAGTCCATAAAAACAGAATTTTGCTAATACAATTGAAGACTTATTTGCTCCCTTTGTAATAGGAAATATTATTCTCCCTTTAGATATTTCGTTACATAAAATTCCACCAAGTGTAAGGCATAAAACCAATATACATATTTGTGGTAAATTACCACCTAAATAACTTGCTATAGAATCAGTTGCTGATACATTAAAAAGACTAGACATATCACTTCCGTACTGGCTTTCTAGAAGCTTTGGTGTAAGCTTTAACATTGGAGGACCAATTAGTGCAAAGAAAAAGAATCCCATAAATAACGTTATTAGTTTATGTTCTCTTTTAGCCTCTGTAAACTCTTTATTCAAATATGCCTTAAATGTCATTAGATTCACCACCTTTAATAATTGTAAAGAATATATCCTCTAATGATACTTCTTTTTTTACAAAGGATTTAATAGGCTTATTCAAGCTTAATAAATAACTAAATAACTGTCTCTCATCTTTTAAAGTATTATCAACAAATATCAAAGTTACTTCATCTTTTTGTTTAATACTTTTTATAAATTGTGGATTATTTTCCCTTTCTATCTCGCCATCAAATATAACCTCATAGTAACTAGATGAATATTCTTCCTTAAGGGATTGCAATGTAGTAGATTTAAGAATTTCCCCTTTATGAATTATGGTTATATAATCACATATATTTTCAACATCACTTAAAAGATGAGTGGAGAAAAATACTGTCATCCCCATTTCTTTTAAGCCTTTAATTATACTCATAACTTCTCTTCTACCTTCTGGATCTAATGCAGATGTAGGTTCATCTAATATTACAAGCTTAGGATTATTACATATGGCAACTGCTATCCCTAGTCTTTGAAGCATTCCTCCAGAAAGAGTTTTTACACTTTTATTCGAAGCTTCTTTTAAACCAACAATTGTTAGCAATTCATCTCTAGAAAATCTTTTATCCTTTGATGGTGAAAGTGAAAGTATAAAATCTAAATATTCTTTTACTTTCATATATCCATAAAATTTAGGCTGTTGAGGAAGATACCCAATTGCTTTTCTTTCATCATCATAATCAAGCTCTTTTCCACAAAATATAACATCTCCAGAAGAAGCCTTTTTTAATCCACATATTATATTCATAGTAGTTGTTTTACCTGCCCCATTTTCTCCAATGAATCCATATATAACACCCTGTGGGATGTTTAAATCTATATTTTTAAGTACTTGTGAATTACCATAACTCTTATTTATATCTACAAGTTTTAAGGTAAATTCCTTAGTAACTTCATTTACATTCATTATTCCTCATCCCTTCCTAATATCAAAAATGCAATACATCCTATAGCATTAAGGCACAATATTCCCCACGCCCATTTTGGTATAAATTTCACTGGTTTTTTCACTATTATCGAAACGCAATAAATAAAAAAAATAGCTTGTAGAATTAAAATTGGTAGTAAAAGCTTAAAATCCATAGTCATAATATAAATCCCCTTTATTTTTTTATTTTTCGCTTTAAATATGCTTTTCTATATATTAAATAAATTATGCTTGATGAAGGTACACTTATTAATCCAATAATCCCCCATAACCACGGATTTGGAATGTTCTTTTTTAATGCATCTCTAAAAATAATAGTTCCTTGAGTAGTAACAAGTATAAGGAGAATTATAATAATAGCTATTTCACTATATTTCATTTTACCTCACTCCTTGCTTTTCTCTTTATAATAATTGAATTAATTATTAATAATCCAACTATCACTATAAATTGCGATGTCATTACCACTGGTATAGAAACTTTTACGTATATAAACCCTATTAAAATAGACAGTACTATAGCAAATAATAAAAATTTAAATGTAGCTTTTTTCAAATTTTTATTAAACTGTATTTCTTGCCCCTCTTCTACTATAGAGCTTATATCAATTGGTATTGATATCCTATTCTCTATACCATTCACAATAGACATCTTATCTAATACAGACCTTATCTCTAATTCATCAGAGGTACTATCATCTAATGAGCCCTCATAATATTTATCAATATTCTTATCTAAGTCATCAAAAGATTTCATTCTACTTACCTCCTTTAAATTTAGAAATAATTTCTTTTATTCCATAATGTAACCTTGACCGTACAGTACCAATTGGACAATTTACTATTTCACTTATCTCATCATAACTATACCCATAATAATGTTTTAATATAAATACAGTTCTTTTATCATTAGGCATATCTTTTAATATTTTTAATACAGTTTCTACTTCTTCTTTTTTTATAAATTCATCTTCTAAAGAATAAGATGATGGAAAAATATCTAAAAGTATATCTGTTTCCTTATTCTTTCTTAGATAATCCCTATATTTATTTGTTGCGATTTTTATTAACCAGGTTGAAAACTTAGCATTTGGAGTAAATGAGTCTATGTGAATAACAGCTGACAATAAAGTTTCTTGAAGTATATCTTCGGTTAAATCTTTATTACAGGTTAACTTTAATATGTATCCCTTTAAAACTTGAAAATTATTATTAATCAATATCTCAAAGGCATATTTATCATTTTCTTTAGCTCGAGTAATTAAATTTTCTTCTTTTAAATTTTCAAAATTCATAAACCATCCTCCTTTCGCTGTTTTCATTTATTAAACGTAGAACTCAAAAAAAAGTTCAATGAAATTTCAAATTTATTTTACCCTATTAATATTTTTAGCTTTAAATCAATTTCTCTGGAACAAATTTAGAGGAAATCCTCTTTATCAATATATAATCAAGTATCAAAATAATAGCACCTGCTATAAACATTACAATGTTACTAATTAAAATAACTCCTGTTATTTGACCAACTAATATAAGAATAACTGGAATCACAAGAATTCCACTTACTTGCTGTGCTTCTTGGAATGTTTCTGACTTTGCTGATACCATCACAGTAAATATTAGCGATAATAAATTAATTGCAGGCGAAATCCAAAGTATAATTATAAGCCATTTTATATCTGGAAAAATAAGTCCTCCAAAATAAATAACACCACCTATATTAAATATTATGCCAAAGCATATAAATGAAATCAAAGTCACAATGTAAGATGGCACAAAAACCCCTAAAATTTTGGCTCTAAGCAGTTGTTCCATAGATATTGGTGTATAAAGCAAAGACTCAAGAGTTTTATGCTCCTTTTCTCCCACAAAACTACTAGCTCCAATAACTCCTGAACACATTATTGGAATTATAAGAAAATATGATGGAAACATAAAATTTATTGCCACCTTTATTAAAAATTGCGCTGGATTGTATTTTGCATATTCAGAAGGTAATTTTTCTATAAGATGCGCCATCTTTGAAAATATACTTGAATCATTTCCAATATAGTTAGCCCCTATTAATATTGCTATTGGTATGATTATAATTAGAATAATCGGTACAATAGTCATAGGAAGGAAAACTTTTTTTGAACTTGTTATTTCATTCACATCTTTATATATCAATGCTTTTTCATTTCTATTCATTCTCTAACCACTCCTTATTTATAATGTTATATCATTAGATATACCTTTTATATATTTAAAATACAGCTGCTCTAAAGACCATTTTTGCTGTACAGCCTCATAGATTTCCCCACCACTTGTAAGTATTCCTTTTATTAAAGTATCTACTTCTTTATCTCCTGAAATAGATTTACTATATATATCATCACCCTCATGTATAAATCCAAATTCTTCAGAAATATTTTTTCCTCTAACTTTTAATTGAATAGTTGCATTTTTACTTGCAGCAAGTTGATCAAATGTACCTAACCCAAGGATGTTTCCATTATTTATAAAACCATATAGTGTACAAATATCTTCAGCATACTTTAATTGATGAGTACAAAGAAATATTGTAACCTGGTTTTCTTCTGCAAGTTCCTTTATAAGCCTTGTAACATTAAGTGCATTTTCTGGGTCTAAACCAGAAGTAGGTTCATCAAGAAATAAAATCTGAGGATTGTGAACTAATGCTATAGCCAGGGAAATTCTTTTTTTCATTCCTGTACTAAAAGATTTTACCTTTTTATTCTTTACCTCTAATAACTCTAGTCTTTTCAATATAAAGTTAATCCGCTTGTTAAGGACTTTTTCCTCAATTCCATGCATTTTCCCGAAGAATATTAAATTTTCTTCTGCAGTAAGGTTTTCGTAACAAGAGGAACTTTCAGTCATAACTCCACATAATTTATGAATCTCAAGATTATTTTTTCCCACAGGTATCCCTAAAATTTCAACATATCCTGATGTTGCTGAAAGAATTCCATTAAGTATTCTAACTGCAGTAGTTTTCCCTGAACCATTAGGACCAAGAAATCCAAATATCTCACCTTTCGGTATACTTAGACTTATATTGTTCAAAGCATTAGTCTTCCCATCATAGGATTTTGTAAGATTTTTTATTTTTATTGCATTCATTTTTTTCACCTCTTACCTATTAAACGTATAATCAGATAAAAAGTTCAAAAATCTTGATATAAATATAAAAGACATTAATACGATATGATATTTATCGAATTAATGTCTTTTTTAATATTAAAAATGCTATTCATCAAAGAATCTATTAAAAATTTTAGTAAAAAATATTTTCCAACAGTCTCTTTAATTAACAATATATCTTTGCTATTTTCCAAATACATCTTTATAGTCACTAATAAACTTTTCAATTCCACTATCAGTTAATGGATGTTTAATCATTTGTGTTATTACTGAATAAGGAACAGTTGCAATATGAGATCCTTTCAATGATGCATCTAGTACATGCATTGGATTTCTAACACTTGCAGATATTATTTCTGTCTCTATTTTATGAACTTTAAATATTTCAGCTATTCTTTCTACAAGATCAATACCTGGATTTCCTATATCATCTAATCTCCCTAAGAATGGACTAACATAGCTAGCTCCCGCTCTTGCAGCCAACAAAGCCTGTACCGGAGAAAATATCAAAGTAACATTTGTCTTAATTCCATCTTTAGCTAAAAGATTAGTTGCCTTTAACCCCTCTTCACACATTGGGATTTTAATAACTATATTTTTATTAAGTGCTGCTAGCTCTTTTCCTTCTTTGTACATCTCTTCACTTTTTAGACTCATTACTTCTGCACTTATAGGTCCATCTACAATTGAGCAGATTTCATTTATAACTTCTTTAAGATCTCTTCCCTCTTTTGCAATTAATGATGGATTGGTTGTTACCCCACATATAACACCTAATTCATTTGCTTTTCTTATTTCTTCTATGTTTGCAGTATCTATAAAAAGTTTCATATCCAGCCTCCTAATTTAAAATTTCTTTCACTTTCTTTATGATTTCATCATTAGTTAATCCATACTTATACATAAGTTCATCAGGAGTCCCTGATTCCCCAAATGTATCATTTATTCCTAACATATTTACAATTGTAGGCTCTTTACTGGAAACTACAGAAGCTACCATAACTCCAAGTCCTCCTATTATTGAATGTTCTTCTGCTGTTACTATTCCCTTTGTTTCTCTTGCAGCTTTTAATATTATCTCTCTATCTATAGGTTTTATTGTTGAAATATTTATTACTCTAGCATTAATGCCCTCTAATGATAACTCTTTTGAAGCTTCAATAGCCTTTGCAACCATCATTCCTGTAGCTATTATAGTAACATCATCTCCTGAAACTACTTCAACACCTTTTCCAATTTGAAATTCATAATTATCATTAAATATATCCTGTGTATTACATCTTCCTAATCTTAAATATACAGGTCCTTCATAATTAGCTGCTGCCTTAACGGCTTGCATAGCTTCTCTATGATCTGCTGGAACAATAACAGTCATATTAGGCAGAGAACTCATTAAAGCTATATCCTCTACAGATTGGTGTGATCCACCATCTTCCCCAACTGTTATTCCTGCATGGGTAGCTGCTATTTTCACATTCACCTTTGGATAGCATATTGAATTTCTTATTATCTCAAAAGCTCTCCCTGTAGCAAATACTGCAAAGGTACTTGCAAAAGGTACATATCCTACATTGGCTAGTCCCGCAGCCATTCCAATTAGATTTTGTTCAGCAATCCCTACATTAAAAAATCTATCACTAAATTTATTTTTAAAATCATTTGTCTTAGTTGATTTTGATAAATCCGCATCTAAAACTACTATTTTTTCATTTTCACTTCCTAATTCCAGCAATGCCATTCCATATGATTCTCTAGTTGCTTTTCCCATACTACTGTCTCTCCTCTCCTTCAATACAGCCTATCGCTTCCGCTCTTTGCGCTTTATTAGGAGCTTGTCCATGCCACTCAGCTTTATTTTCCATAAAGCTAACTCCCTTACCTTTTATGGTATTAGCTATTATTACAGTTGGCCTATTCAAGCAACTTTCTGCTTTATCAAAAGCGTCATGGATTTCATCAAAATCATGACCATTACACTTAACTACATTCCACCCAAAACTTGAGAATTTATCTTCTAATGGTGTTATAGTCATAACATCTTCGTTTCTTCCATCTATTTGTAAGCCATTATAATCAACTATTGCTACTAAATTTGATAATTTATAATGAGCTGCTGCCATTGCCGCCTCCCATACTAATCCCTCTTGCAATTCTCCATCACCTAGAACTGTATAAACATTAGCTGGTGATTTTCTAAGCTTAAGCCCCAATGCCATACCTGCTGCATTTGATATCCCTTGTCCAAGAGAACCTGTTGATACATCAACGCCTGGAACCTTTTTTTTATCAGGATGTCCTTGTAGTAATGCACCAACTTTTCTCAATGTCTTTAATTCCTCTTTGGGAAAGAATCCTTTTTCACAAAGTGCTCCATAAAGAGCTGGTGCTGCATGTCCTTTACTAAGTACAAATCTATCTCTTTCATCCTTTAAATAATTATCTTTATTTATATTCATTTTTTCAAAATATAAATATGTTATTATATCTGCACAGGATAGTGATCCACCTGGATGTCCTGACTTTGCTTCATATATCATATTTATAATATTTTTTCTAACTTCTTTTGAAATTTGTGTTAACAATTCCTTATTCATAAGCCTGCCTCCTTCTTCTTCTTTTATGCCCTTTTAATCATATCTATTTAGTAAATCATTTAGTTCATTTAACATATTTAATTAATTGATAGTAATATTATCTTCATAATCAAAAATATAAGTAAGATTACAATCACCTTTTTTGGCACAAATAAATTCTATCTTCTCCACACTTATATTATTAGTATAAGTATATATAAATACTTTGATAGCACTATCTACAGCTTTAAGTGTGTATTTACCAACACAGTTAAGTAATAATATAAACTCTTTATCATTTGCAATAAAATAGTCATTGCAAATTTTTTTAAGAATATCATCCATTTACTTAAATGAAATATTGTTAATGAAGACCACCGGCCTAACCGATGGTCTTCATTAAACAATAAAGAAAAAAAGTGGATAAACCTTTTCTTAGTGATTCATCTTATTACATTATTCCAAAAAATGAAGCAATACAACCAAAAATTAATAAGAATACTAAAATACGAGTTGTTTTAATATTTTTTCCTAATAGCCAGTACATCACTCCAAATGCACATGCTGGTAGTAAACAAGGCATAATTTGATCTAAATACTTTTGTAACGGTTCAACTATTTGCCCAACTCCAACTTCTAATGTAATCGGCATGCTAACTGTTGAAGCAATCATCCCCCCAATTACCATTAACCCTAACACCGATGCACATTTTGTAACTTTTTCAATAACACCATTGCTTGACATGTTTGTGAAGAATTTTACCCCATATTTAAATCCGAATTTTAAACAATAGAAACGAGCTAAGAATCCTGGAATATTTATAATAAGCAAGAACATAATTGGTCCCATAATGCTTCCTTCTTGTGCGAAAGAAACACCAATCCCAACTGCGATTGTTAATAAAGTACCCCAGAAGAATGAATCTCCTAATCCTGCCATTGGCCCCATTAATGAAGTTTTTACGGCACTGATTGAACTTTCATCAAAATTTTCATCCCTTGAATTTTGTTCTTCCATTGCACCTGTAATACCTGCTAGTAGTGTTACTATATGCGGAGTACAAGCCATAAACTCTAAGTGACGCTTTAACGCTTTTGCCATCTTATCCTTATTATCTGAATAAAGTCTTTTTAAAATAGGAATCATTGTATAGCAATACATTAAGTGTTGTTGACGCTCATAGTTCCATGCTGAATCTAACGTACAACTCCTTGTAAATACTTTCCAAAAGTCTCTTTTTGTGATTTTGCTGTTTGGATCAATCATGTTCTTAGAATTCGTTTTCATCTACGTAAGCCTCCTCTATGTTTCCTGATTTATTGTCTCGCGTATAGAAAGCAATTAGCGCTATAACTAAACCTAATAATGCTACACCAAATACTGGAATTTTTAAGTAAGCTGTTAATAAGAACCCTAAAATTAGGAATGCCACTAACTCTTTTGTAACAATCATTTTTGCTAACATTGCAAACCCTACTGCTGGTAAGATTCCTGCAGCTACATCCATACCGTGAATAATCCATTCTGGAATCATTGCTAATACGTTTTCAATTACTGGAACACCTACATAGAAAGAAATTGCTACTACAAATGCTAAGACTATCATATTTCCAATTGCAGAAATTCTACACAGCCATTCTACCTTTGATGCATTCCCTTCTTCTGCATATTTATCAGCTAAGTGAGCTACCCATACTAATACAAACATCATTAATAAGTTATTAAATAATAATGCTAATGTAGCTACTGGAATAGCCAATGCAATTGCTGCCCCTATTTGAGCATTACTTATGATAACAAATGCAGTTCCAATGATTGATCCTGCTGTCATGTCTGGTGGATTACTTGCACCAATTGGAACTGCTCCCAAGAATGCAAGTTCTAATGCCGCTCCTACCATAATACCTGTTTTAATATCTCCTAATACTAGCCCTGTTAATGTAGCCATAATAATCGGACGATTCCACATTGTAGAACCCGCATAATTGTGGAAATAACCAAAAAACGCCACTAACCCAATTAATATAGCTTGAAATCCTAAGCTCATACACTTTTCCTCTCTTTCCTTTTAGATTAATTTTAAAGCATTTTGTTTTATATCACTTGGCACTAAACGAACTTCTAATTCAATTCCTTTACTCCCCAATTCTTTCATCATTTTCACATCATTTTCTGATACAAAAACAGCTTTTGAAATTTGTTTACGATCTTCTGTTGCTTTCATACCACCAATATTAATTGATGTGATAGCCTGAACTCCATTTGCTAGGCGATAAGCATCTTCTACACTTTCGACTACAATAAACAATTTATATTTATCTGTAACTCCGCTATTTAATGCTTTTATAGAATCATCGATGCTTTTCATAACTAGTTTTACCCCAGTTGGTTTTGCAATTTTCATTGCAGTCATTTTTAATTCGTCTTTCATTAAATTATCACTAGCAACTAAAATACAATCAGCTTCTAAAAACTTTGTCCATGAAAAAGCTACTTGTCCATGCACTAGACGATGGTCTATTCTTACTGCCTTAATCATATTATTTTCCTCCCCTTCTAATCTCTTCTACAGCATCAATCAATGTTTTTACATGTGATCCATCAACATCTCCTGTATCTTTGTATGTATCTTTGAAGTAACTTCCTACGATAGCAGCATCTGCAACTTCAAATTGTTTTTCACAACTATCTGGAGTTAATCCTGCACCAACTACTAGTGGGAAATCACCCATGATAGATCTAAATTCATTAATTTTATCCATAGATGTTTCTTGTCCAGTTGCATCTTGAGTTACAACAATCGCATCACAACGAGCCATACCAATTGTTAAATCTTCTTCTAATGATCTTCCAGATAAATATGGTTGGTATTTAAATCTTACTCCACCAAGAATATATCCATCATATTCTTCTCTCATTTTTTTAATAAATGCTTCAAATCCTGGATCATCTCTTAATTGTAAGTGACCAGCTACTGAATCTAATTGTACAAAACTAGCACGGAAACGTTTAGCTAAATCAAACCCCATTGCATCAACATTCAAACAGTTAACTCCGTAAACAATATCCAAATCACTTTCTTCCAAATATTGTAGAACTCTTTCCATGTCATAGTAATTTCCGTAGTAATTTTCAACAATTACTGCATCTACACCATTTTCCATATAAATTTTGATTTCTTCTTTTGCTCTTTCAAAAGTTTCTTCTTGAGTATCTCCTTTTAAGTGCAACATTGCAAAGATTGGTTTTTCATTCTTAAATAAACTTAAAAAATTCTTTTTCATAATATTCCTCCTAAAATTTTATTAAAATTCTTCATTTTCATCTGCATTTAAACTTTGATAATCTAAAAAGGTCATTCCTTCTCTTGCTTGACTAATTATTATTTCACTTTTCTTATTTGATATCTCCTCTGGAAAAGATAATAAAATATCTAAAACTAAATTCATATTCATTCCAGAAAACAACTTAACATTCTTATACACGCATAATTCCATTAATGCAGTATGAACACTACCTCCCTTTATATCTGTAATAAAAATGAATTCTGTATCCTCCTTACTTTCTACATCTGGTCTAATTTCATTTACATAATCAACTGGACTCTTTCCTATATATAAGGAATATGTTTCTATATCATTTGCCATATCACCGATGATTAATTTAATTGAATTATGCATGCCTTTTGATAATTCCCCATGTGTTGCTAAAATTACTCGTCTCAATAGATTCATCTCCTTTCAATATTTATATAAAGCAAAAGACGTGCCAACTATCAGTCGATAGCCTACACGCCTCTATTTTCCTTATTATTATTTATTACTTTTTATATAGTCGAAGATATACCCTATTTCTTCGACAGGTATTTCGACACTAAAATACTTCTCTACTTCAGTTAATGATTTTCTCACTATTTCAATAAACTCTTTATTCTCTTCTTTAAACTTCTCTATACAGTCATAAGAAGTTATATGAGTCTTAGTTATTAATCTTTCTAACAAACATGATAGATGTACATATAGACCTATCTTTATACTTGGCATAAGTTCAATATTAAGTTTCTTCTCCATCTCATCTACTGCGACACCTACAACCTCTAGCACCTTTTCCGCATTTAATATTGTAAGATAATCTACTATATTAGATAGTGAAAACACCTTTACTATATTGTCCTTAAATGTTTTTATCTCTTCAGCAGTTAAATATTCACTGAATATCTCTTCTAAATACTCTAATTGATTATTAACTATAATATTTTCAAGAGATATAAATGGGACCTTTTCAATATTAGGATTTATAGTTCCAATTACAAGCTTAATATCATATTTATCTTGTAATTCCTTTAATGTCTTTTCATCAACTATTAATCCATAATCCTGTGGTATTATATTTATCTCTATTTTTCTTGGTAAACTTCTATTTATTAATTCTGCAATCTTTTTAGAGGTTCCAATTCCAGTTGGACATACTGTTAAAATAACCTTCTCTAACTTTCTATTTTTAATGTACTTATAACTAGAGTAGTTCTTATTGCAAGATTCTTTTAGTATCTCTTCTACTTCATATCCTTGAATTAATTTTAAACCTATATCTAAAGCAAGCTTAGTATTTATATTGTTTATTATTCCTATATTTATGTTTGTGTCATTTTGTATTCCTTTATATATATCCTCTAATGATCCCATATCAACTAGAAGTATAATTTCATTAAAATTCCCCTTCTTATTTATATAGTCTTTAATCTTTTTAACTATCTCCTCAGAGCTAACCCCTAACGGCATATCTATTGCATCAAAGATATAACAATCTAATAATTTATTAGCAGCATCTGCAATACTACTTGCTGTTGAATAGCCATGACTTAAGATAATCCCAGGTATCCTATTAATATCCACTTCTCTATTATGAGATTTAATATTCATAGTTAGAAAAGCTAATTCCATTCCTCCTAAAGTTACATCTAAGCTATTCTGTAATAAATTGTTTATTTCAACAGCTATATGATGCTCTCTATTTAGTTTAACTTTTACTTCTTCCTCTACTTTTTTTATTAATTCTTTATTCGTATTTTCCCATATACTTATTTCGCTTCTATTTTGAATATAATCATTTAAATATCTTGAAAAAGCTATAATATCATTATTAGGTATATTTATCCTATATTGATTAATTGTAAGATCAAAAATATTTTCTAACACAGTCTTTATATACTGTACCTTTTGATAATTAGCCTCTATATTAAAATAAACTATATAATCATAAGACCTATTTAACTGCTTATCATAAGCTATTAAAAAATCTTTGAAAGGTAAATTTTTAATTTTATTATCTAAATAACTTTTTATTATACTTTCATACAGTTCTACAATTTTACAATTATTCTCTGCTCTTTTTTCCGGATTAATTTCTTCAATATTTATCATTTTTTTATCTAAGGCTCTTTCAACTACAACTTGATCCTTGTTGTTAAAGGCCAGTAAAAATTGAGGCATATTATATATATTTACATCTAAATATTCCGAATTATCAATTTGTTGTAAAAATGCATTTGCACAACCTGCTTTTATATAATTTTTTATTTGTCCTATGTTTCCTGATAAATTACAATTTAATAATGCTTTATAAACAGCATTACTAATTCTAATTTTTTTTCCTATATTTTCTGATTCCTTTTTAAATACATGATATATAATTCCCTTTCTTTCCTCAATTGGCCTATCTTCTAAAGAAGGTATTGTTGCTATAATAGCAATTCTTCTAAGAAGAGTCTTTAACAATACATCTTCTGGATTTTCAGTAGTAGCAAATACTAATCTTACATTAGCCTCATGCCAAGTTTCATTATCACCAACCATGTGATATATTCCCTTATCCATAAATAAGAATAATTTTTCCTGACATTCTGGCTTTAAGCAATGTACCTCATCTAAAAATAATATTCCTCCATCAGCTGCTTTAATCAATCCAACTGTATCCTTATCAGCACCTGTGTATGATCCTTTTTTTGCTCCAAAAAGATTCGCTGTTAATAATTCTGGATTATTTGCATATTCTGAACAATTAACAGTAACAAATTTCTTATCACTCGATACCTTTCTTGTATTTACAGCATACTCATACATTAAATTCGCCATATAGCTCTTTCCTGTACCAGTTGGTCCATAAAATAATATAGGTAGTCCATCTGGAGGATATGCAATTGCAGATTTGCATTGCTCTACAACATATTTTAAGCTGCCCTTATATCCAATTAAATTCATGAAATCCTTTTTTTCTTCTAAAAAAACTGTAAAATACTCTTCAATTTCTTCAATGCTATAATTTTCTTTATCTATACGTTTTTTATACTTAAGTTCTAATTCCTCTACATCTAGAAAATAAACTGGTCTTCTATTAACCTTTATCGCTTTTCTCTCATTAACAAACTCATTTAAATACTGGCTAGCTAAATTTCTACTTATTTTAAGCTCATTGCTTATATTAGTTGCAGTAAGTTCTTCTAATGTATCTATAGTAATATTTTTAGTTTTTTCTTTTAACATCCTTAGTATCTGATTCTTCATACCATCCTCCCGCATTATATGTAAACCTATACTTATTATAACATATCTTATCAATCGTATATTATAAATATCTAAATAGTTCTTTAACTAATATTATAGAATATACTATGATTTTAATAACAATATTTTTTTATTGTTATTCAATAATTTATTATTGACTTACATATATATATGTATTATACTCTATTTATAAAGTCATTAACAATAAAAGACTAAATTACACTATATGGAGGGTTTTAAAATGAAAAAATATATTATATCATTAATATCACTTATTATTTCAGTGTCATGCATTGTTTTATTTAACATTATAGGAAGTGAAGTTGCTCCAGATGGAACGCTTGTTGAACCTTTCTTCTTAATACCACTTTTCTATGTATTCTTAGCTATATCTATAATTTCATTTATAGTATCGTTTGTGCTTAAATTAAGAAAAGCTCATTAATTATAATTTTAAAATACTTATATATAAAATTATTTTTTATATTAAAATATAGAAAAACCTAGATATTAATAATTATTTTTTAGATTACTAATATCTAGTTTTTTTTATTTATATAGCACTTTTTGATCCACTAAAAACAGATTCAAACTTATTATAATAAACATTTAATTTCTATTTTCAATATAATCATTTAAATATATAAACAGCTAAAATAAAGTAAGTCAAAAAAAGTAATTTTCATATACTAATATTATTAATACTATCTTAATTAGGTGATTAAAATTAAACTTTATGAAGGAATAAATATAAATAAACTGCAATTTCTTGGAAGTTGAACACAAGGAAAAGTATATAAAATAAATTCAAACCAATGTATTAAAATCTTCAAAAAAAAGCAAGTATGTAGAGATGAATTATCTACTTTACTTATGTCTCAAACAAATCCGCATTTTCCAAAACTCTATTCATATGGTGAAAGGCATATTATAAGAGAATATATAGATGGAATCGAATTAGATAGATACTTATTATCAAATCCACTTACATCTGATATCTCCAATAAAATTATAAATCTTTATGAGTCCATGTATTCTATAGGTTATACACGATTAGATTCAGCATTATTTCATATTTTTCTAACACCCTCAGGAAATATTAAAATTATCGACACAGCTAAAGCTATGAAGAAAAAAAGCGTATATCCTAAGTTAATTATTGCTGGATTAGATGAACTTGGTTATAAAAAAGAATTTTTGAACTTTGTTAAGGCTGAAAAACCTGTTCTTTATGCTAAATGGCTAAAATATTGTAAATAAATCACTTAAGTTTTTTGAAAGGAGAAGAAATGAGATTTATAGTTTTTGGTGATTCAAAAGGTAAAGAAAATGGCATAAATAAAAAAGTACTAAATTCAATAATGAAAGAAACCTGTAAGTTAAATCCTGAACCTGAATTTATCGTAATGTGCGGAGATACTGTTGCAGGTAGCAGTAAAGAAGACATATTAAAATTACAACTAATTGACTTAAAAAATATTATAGAAAAATATCACCCTGATAAACCTTTAGTCCCCGTAGTAGGTAATCATGAAGTTAATATAAATCCAGAAGATGATAGATTCGAAAAAATTTTTAGTCAATTTTATGATAATCTAATTCCTAATGATAACTCTCTTGAGAACTATAATAAAACTGTTTATTATATGGATTTTAATGCTACTCGGATTATAGTTCTTAATTCATTTCATCATGGAGAAACTCATAAAATTAGTAACGCTCAGCTTAATTAGCTCCAAGAAAAAACTTCTAACTGTAATAAAAACAAACTTCTTTTTGTTCACTCACCAGCATTTCCTACTGGTGCTCATCTTGGTCATTGTCTTGATTTATACCCTAGTGATAGGGATGATTTTTTAAGAACTATTGAAAAATGTAATATTAATATAATTTTCTCAGGACACGAACACAATTATTCAAGAAGAATTATAAATAATACTTTTGATAACGGATATATTTATCAAGTTATTACAGGTGGCGCTGGTGAAAAACTTCGTGATAAATATAAAAGTAAAGAAGGAGTTGTTGTTTCTCCTATTGCTGTATATCATTTTTTAGTTGTAGATGTAGAGATTGATTACATTAAAGTAGCTGCTATAACCTCAAAAGGGAAAAAAATAGATGAATTTAAAATAAACAAATCTACTTAAAAAGGAGTTATTTTAAAAATAACTCCTTTAGCATAATGATTATATTAAATTATTATCCACCCAACAAATAAATTAACTATTCTTCTCTTTTTCTTTTCTTTAAAGTTACTCCTCCAGCAACAACTGCCGCAGAACCTAAAAGTAGTATTAATGAAGAAGAAACAGCTGCTCCGGTACTAGGTAATTTACCACCTTTTCCGCTGTCTTTATTTGGCTTGTTGTTCCTTGGATTATTGTTTCCATTGTTATTGTTGTTTCCATTGTTATTATTACCTGAATTATTTGAGTCTCCCTTTACCACTAAATTAGTTAATGCTACCTCTAAGTCTTTTTCACCCTTAGAAATTTCCTTTTCTGTAGCATCTTCATCAGCAAATACTTTCTTAGCTGGAATTAAAGCCTTCTCTACATTCTTCCAACTTTTCTTAGTATATTTAGTTGAATCAAGACCTTCAGCTTTATTAATTAATCCTTCTAACTTATCTTTATTTGGTTTTAATCTTAATTCTAAAAATGCTCTCATTAATTTGTCATAAGACTCTGCCACTTCTTTTTCCATAGCATTACTGTCATTTATTATTGCATTTGCTTCATCTAATGCAAATTGTAGCTTATCCCAAGTGCTTGCAATAAATTCGTTTTTATCTAGCTTATTAATCCTATCTACTAATGCAATTAAATGTTTTTTATCTCCTTTCTTGAAAGATAACATATGCATTGCTTTGCTTAATCTATCAAAAGCTTTATCTACAGAATCTTGCGTAGCACCTAAATTTGATAATACAGCCTCGGCCTCTTCTAAGGCCTTCTTAAACTCTTCTACTACTACTGGAACAACATTTTCTAAATCTTCTTCTGTTATTTTCTTTGCTTCCTCAACTGCAATTTTTAAGTGTTCCTTAAATACATTAATATTTGCATTTTCTTTAACTATTATTTCATAAATTTTTGGGGCAGGTTTGTTTGAATCAAATTCTAATTTTACTTCAAGTATCTCTTCATTAACAATTAGAGTTGTTAATTGTTCTTCTAAACTTCCTACTTCCCTCCAATTACCCTCTGTATTTTTAACACTTATATTTGCTTTACTTATTCTTTCTGAATCTTGTAAGAACATTATTTTTTCAACTTTAGTTGTTCTTGTCATTTTATAAACTAATGCATCACCTTCACTTACCTCATCAGCCTCAAAAGCAGTAGATAAATCTCTATCATATAATGCATCCCATCTACCTGCTGGGCTTCCTATGACTAATTCAACATAATCATCACCAAAATCCGGAACAGTTTTATTAAATTCTAATTCATATAATTGTATCCAGTATCCTGAATTTTCTCCATTAGCTTTTATTCTAATATATCTTGTCATTTTACCTTCAGCATTTGCAGTAGCTACCTTTTTCCCACCTTCATCAGCAAATTGTAAATCACCTAAGGATGTCCAATTGATACCATCTTCTGAGATTAAATATTCTGAATTTCTCATATAATCCATATTTCCAAAATATGAAGTTACATCATAAAGAGGTATTTTATTTCCAAGGTCAACTTGAATATAATGGCCCTTTGATGTAGCTTTATCTGACCAATACTTAGTATCCATATTTCCATCTAAAGCTTTATCAATAGAATAACTTTGATATTGTCCTATATTTTGAGATATGCTAGGATTCGCTTTATAAACTGGTTTTGTTATTAATCTAGTTATATCAATAACCTTTGTATCTCCATTTGTACTAACTAATCTAACATAAGTTGCAGCTACATTAGAAGTAGTCTTCATTATATTATCTTCTACAGTTGTCTCTGCCTTTTGCCACTCTAACCCATTTAATGAGTACTCAAGTGCTAACCCCTCATAATCACTAGCCTCAATTACAACTTCACTTAATTTAGTTGCCTTAGGAAATGCTATTCCAATATAATCATAATCTCCTAACTTTACTCCAGTTACATTATTAATTGAATATGATCCATCTTCGAATTTTACATTAATATTATCAATTCCATCTAATGTACCTACAGCCTTAGCTTGCTCATCAACAAATATAGATTTAGAAAGAATAGTATTTGATAATCTTATAGCATCTTTTATTATTGGTTTAAGTCTCTTTTCACCTACTGCTACTACATACTCTACTTCAACTAAATCTCCATTATTATCTTCTGCTCTCTTTACCTTATAACTTTCCATTAAATCTAGTTTTTCTTTAGCTAAATTATTTTTATTTAACCAATTTTCGATTTTACCTTCTTCTGCAGCTATTAATGATTCCATTGCTGCTGCTCCTGCTTCTCCTAAAGCTTTGTATGCATCTAAGAATACTTGTGTTTCCTCAAGTAAGTTTTTATTATTTATATTACTTACAAGTTTATCGTAATCTGATGTGATAAGCTTAAATTCATCTAATAATGCATTAGCTGGTTCAATTATTGATTCATTATTTGCTATACTATTGGATAAATTATTTATTTTATCTGTCAAATACCAAGACTCATCATATTCAAAAGGACCACTAGCACCACCACTATCTTTTAAATAAGAAGTATTAGATGCAAATCTCATAAATTCTTCCTTAGCCCCCGGAACAAGTTTTTCTATAGAAGTCTCCCAACTCTTCATATAATCAAATGAATCAGTATTCCATGTATAGTCAGCTATGCTATATAATGCAACCTTAGACGCCTCCGCTTGATTCATAGGATTAGAAAAGAATCCACTAACATTATCTAAATCTTTATTAAGATTGTGTAATGGAGCCATTAGAAGTCTACTATCACAATAATCATTAACAGGATAGTTCCACCAAACTGCCATATCCTTATCTACACCTGTTTGAATCTTAGGCCACTCAAATACATCTCTAGATACATTTGACATTGTTGCATGTCCTGTCCACATTACTTGAATATCTTCGTGTAATGTTTGCATGAATGGCTTAAAATAATTATTCATACTTGGTCCCCATGCAGAGTTATATCTAGCTGAAATGACAATCATAGGTGCAATATCACCTTTAGCCTTTACAAACTCTGTATCTATTCTATTAATCCATTCTGCTTGTTTTTTCCCATTAGTCCAGTCATCTGTATCGTCAAATAATACTCCAAATTGGCGAACCCCTAAATCATATAATTGTTCAAGCTTATTAATTAATGCATTAAAATCCTCATCTGTAAACTTCAAAGTTGCACCTGGATGTATTGTCCAACAGAAATTAAAGTTATTTTCTGCACCTGCTGTTGCAAGCTCCTTAATTTCTTGTGCCTTATCTTCTGGATATAACTTCTTCCAATCCTTCCTGTGATAAGGGTCATCCTTTGGAGCATAAATATAAGTATTCATCTTATATTCACTTGTATCCTTCATAAGGCTCATTCTATCCTCATGACTCCAAGGTATACCGTAGAACCCCTCGATAAACCCTCTAAACTCTATTTCTGGATAGTCTGAAATAACTACCTCAGCAAATTTATCATCTGAACCTTTTTCTAATATTTGTCCTAAGCTTAATACGCCATAATATGCTCCATCTTTATCTGAACCAATAATAGTTATATCCCCATTTTTATTATCATCATCACTAGTCTTAAGTACATAACCTTCTTTATTTTTCAATGCTTTATCATTTACTAAATCGTCATCTACACATTCATCACAATGATTTTTATCAGAAGTTATCACTATATTAGCCTTATTCTCATCTATATTGTCAGATACAGCATACTCTATATCATTTTTCTTTAATATTTCATCTAATTTAGTTATTGTTGACTTTTCTTGATCACCATGAACAACTACATTTACTTCACCAGTTAATGACATGCCTTCCTTTGATAAATATTTAGTTTTTTGAGGAATTGGGTAAACTATTGGCTCTTTATTATCCCCTGATTCTCCATATATAGGTGGTAATTCAATATCTTTATTTAATCCCATTATCTCTACTTCATAAATTCTTGCTGCTTTATCACTATTTTGCGCAGGCTTGTCTACTAACAATTTAACATATCTACCTTTAGTTACTGGAATTGGATTATTAGTTACAGCCTTATTATTTTTATCTACCTTTAATACCTCTTTATAGTTTTGTCCATCACTACTAACTTGTATCCTATAAGAAAGTGTATTCAACGCTGGTGATTCTGAACCCGCTTCTGCATGTTTAATTATTACATCGCTTATTGTACTTACTGTTCCTAAATCTATAGTTAAAGTATGTGTTCCATTACCTGAAGCACACCATTTAGTATTTACATCTCCATCTATTGCAAATCTTGGTGCTTCTCCTGGAGCTACAAAACTTGATGCTGTTGCTGTCTTACCTAATGAAAGATTGATTTTCTCCTCTTTTGCTGCATTTGAAACCGTAATCAATCCTTCTTTTACTATTTCATCTTCTCCTAAAGGATTCTTTACCTTAAGAGAGACTGAATATATTCCCTCTTCTGCATAAGTTACAGTTGGATTTTCCTCTCTGCTTTTCTCAATATTAGCACCTTCAAATGTCCACTCCATATCAACAGCTGATAATGAACTTGTACTTGTAAAAGTAACTTCTTCACCTGTAGCTACAAATGTACTTGATATATTAAATCCGGCCACTGGATAAGGATCAAATGCTAATGCTTCATTTATAAATGCTAATGCTGTTTTTTCTGAAACCTTAGCTCCAGAATTTAATTTAGACATATTATCGTTTAATATACTCTTTATTCTATAAACCTCTGATTCATTATTATTAACTAAAGCAATTAACATATCTAAAGCTAATTTATCATTTTCACCTAAGAGCTTTAACTTATCCAAATTAGATTTACATCTTGATAATACCTCACTTGGTAATTCAGCATTTAATTTATCTGCTGCATTAATCATACTATCAAACTCTTTATATAAATAATCTATTTCATAAGAAGCATCTTGTCCTTTAGCTAACTTTTTCAATAAGCTATCCATATTAGCTCTTACCTCTGGTGCATCAGCTCTACCTGTAGAAGCCCATCCACCTTCCATTCTTGTAGAATGATTTGCAAAAACCTTCATTTCTTCTGCTAAATCTCCATATAACATTTCTATAGCTTTATTCCAAGCTTTATCATAATCATAAGCTTCTGTGTTCCATGAATAGGCTGCACCTGTAGCTAATGCTATTTTAGAAAATTCTGCATGCTCCATTGGGTTCATTGTAAAGAAGTCCACTTCATCTTTTAAAGCTTTATCAGCATTATATATTGGTCCTAATGCTAGTTTTTCTTTCATATAATCAGTAACAGGATAATTCCACCATACTCCCATTCTCTTACCATATATAGAATTTACAAACTGTGCATTTTCTAAATCTATTCCTTCTGAAACAACTACTGGCCCAGTCCACATAACCATTATGTCACTATCCAATGTACTAGAAAAATCTCTAGTATATGGATTTAATTCCTCAACTCTTCCCATAGAATGAGTATCATACTCTGTTGGAACTGTTATAAGTGGTTTTACATCACCTTTAACCTTAACAAACTCTTCATTAAATCTATTTAGTAAAGTGGCTTGCTTTATTCCATCCTTATTGCTGATATCATCAAATAATATTGCAAAACTTCTAACTCCCATATCATATAGTGATTGGCATTTATTAATTAATGCTTGAAAGTCTTCTTCCCCAGCATCTCCATCAAATCTAATATCTATACCTGGAGAAATTGCAAAAACAAAATCCACCTTATTTTTTTTCGAAGTTTCTATTAACTCACTCATTCTTGACATTTCACTTTCAGGGTATGGAGCTCTCCATTGTTCCCTATGATAAGGATCATCCTTTGGAGCATAAATATAAGTATTCATTTTATGCTCTCCATAAAATTCAATTTGATTTAATCTATCTTGATGAGTCCAAGGATTTCCATAAAAACCTTCAACTATTCCTCTTGTCCTCATTGTAGGTTCATCACTTATTTTAACTTCTGTAACAGTAGTTTCCCCTCCATCACTCTCAGCTAGCTGTGTTAAAGTTTTTACCCCATAGAAAGTACCATCGCCATCCTTACCTTCTATTAATATAGTTCCACCTTTGCCTTTGCTATTATCAACAGCAAGTACATATCCCTCTTCTTCTAATTCTACAGTATCTTCAATACCTAACTTTTCCTTTGCAGTATCCATATCAGCTATATCATCTTCCACTTCACCAATTATTAAAGTAGTAGAAGCTTCATTATATGTCTCATTTACTGTAATATTATTTTCAACTAAAAACTCATTTAAAATTCTTATAGCATCTTCATCGGCAACATCACTACCTTTTATATTTACAGAAGATGTTATTGTCAATACTCCATCATTTATCTCTATATTTTGTGGAACTGGATTTAAGTTAGGTAGTGTTCTTTCTACCTCTGTACTATTATTAGTCACAGCATCTATTTTGGTTACTGTTAATCCATTAATAATAAATACTGTAGCCATTGCTGTGGCTAATAATTTTCTAATCATTTTACTTTTCAAAATCAATCCCCCCATAATAAACTTTATTCTTTTAACCCAATAAACATTTTCACTTAATGCTTAATTGTACTTCATAATATTATATTGTTCATTCTCTTAATTTATTTATAAAAATTAAGAGAATTATGTCTTTTAAAAATATAAAATAAAGAGTGACATAAGTATTCTATCTATCTTATGTCACTCTTTAATGTTACTTCGTCTTATTTACTTTTTCTCTTTAATATAAATACTCCTGCTGTTGCAAGCACCGTTCCAAATAATCCTACAGCAGCTGCTGGAGTTCCACCTGTATTAGGTAATTTACCACCTTTTCCTCTGTCTTTATTTGGCTTCTTGTTACCTGAATTATTGTTATTTCCATTATTATTGTTGTTTCCATTGTTATTATTACCTGAATTATTTGAGTCTCCCTTTGCCTCTAAATTAGCTAAAGCTAGATTTAAAGTTTTAGTTGCTGCATTTACTTCTTCTTGTGTAGCTTCTTTATCTTTTACTACTTTACTAGCACTCTTTAATTCTTTCTTAAGCATTGCTATACTTTCCTTAGTATATTTAGATAAATTCATATTCTTTACTTTATTTATTAAATCTTCAAGAGCAGATTTATCTGGAACTAATCTTAAATCAAGGTAAGATTTAAGTAAGTTATTATAAGCTGCATCTACTTCCTCTTGAGTTGCATCTTCATTTGCTAAAACTTTTTCTGCATTTTTTAATGCTTTTTCAAACTTATCCCAAGTTGACTTAATATATTTATCTTTATTTAAGCCTTCAACCTTATTTACTAAGCTTTGAAGAGCTGTCTTATTTATATTCTTCTTAACTAAAGCATCTATAGCTGTCTTTAAGTTATTTAATGCTTCATCTACTTCCTCTTGCATTGCATTTTCATCAGCTATTACCTTTTCTGCTTCTCCAAGAGCTCTTTGTAAGTTCGCCCATGAATCTGATGTATACTCTTTCTCAACTAATGCTTTTACTGAATCTGCAAGTGCTTGTAATGCTTCCTTATTTCCTTGCTTAAATTCAAGCATCCATATTGAATTAACTAATCTCTTAAATGCAGCATCTACTTCTACCTCTGTTGCATCTTTATTTCCATAAACTTCTTTAGCTTGTGCCAACGATTCATTGAATTCTTTAACAACAGCTGGTACTACACCTTCTAATCCACCATTAGCTACTACTTCATCAGCATAATCTATTGCTATCTTTAATGCTGTCTTATCAACTTCTGGCTCAGGCTCAACTTCTCCTTCAACGATAGTTAATGTTGCAGCCTCATCAGCCATCTCAACAACATTACCATCTTCATCAGCAATTACACCATTTGTGATATTAAATGCTATCTCTTCTCCAGAAGCCTTAGCAGTGAATTCTAAATTAACAATATCTTTATCATTTTCTATAGCTACTCCCTTTGTAGCAACTACTACAGTTACAGTTCCATTATTATCTTTAGCTGAAACTATATACTTAGAATCATCAACTGATGTTGCGTTAGCAAAGTCTACTTTTTCTTTATCGTAAGCTACATCAAATTGCATAGAATACATATTATCAGCAGATAAATCTTTAGCTCCTAATTTAATATCAAAGGTATTTCCAACAGTTATTTCATCTGTTGGTAAAGTAACTTTAAAACCTACTTCTACTGGTACTTCTTCTCCACCTTTTACTATTGTAGCTATTTCCTCTGCTGTTAATGCTCTATTAAATATCTTAACCTCATCTAAGGAACCCTTCATATTTCCTGAATCAGCTAATCCTGCCTTAACATTAGCACCGATTCTCTTAGCTGGTCCATTTATTTTTGCTGATATTTTATCTTGTAATTGACCATTTACATATAAAGTTGTACCTGTTCCATCACCTACAAATGATAAGTGTACCCACTCTCCTTCAGGAGCTACATAATTAAATGTAGAATCACTTACACCAAATTTTGTAATACCTACTTTTTTGGTATTTTTCCATTGTTCAAGCTTGATTTCTCCTTCATTTCCTCCAATTAAAACTGCATTTGTTCCAGTATTTTGACCTTTCTTAACCCAAAGTGTAGCAGACCAATCACCCTTTAAATCATTTATTCCTAAATCAACGTACCCAGTTCCATCAAATGAAAGTGCGCTTCCATTTTTACCTTCAACCCATGTAGTTCCACCTTTTATTGTTCCTGGATATAAACCATTTTTATCATTAATTACTGTTCCTTCAGCTTCATCCATATTCCACTCAGCATTTACTGGCTCATATGGAACTTCCCATATATTAGGATCTTTGAAGTAATTTATTCCTTGATTTTTCATTCTTTCGCCATGTGCAATTAATCGTGGTTTATAAGTTTCCCATTCTGTATATTCTTTTTGTGACCAACCGATTTCAGCTAATCCTAACAACCGAGGGAAAGCGAGAAATTCAAGATTTTCAGTTTTACTTTCTCTTATAGTTTCACTCCATAATGGTGCTTCAATACCAATAATTCTATCTCTAGCACCATAATCAGTTGGATCCCATTCATATGCTTGTTTAACTGAAGTTGGACCTGCCCAACTTAGACCTAACTCAGTACTTCTATCATATTTTTGATCAATATATGCTTTATTAGCTGGAGAAACTAATTGTTTTAAATCCCCTTTGAAATTATTTCCAGTTGCAGAGCTATTATCCCAGTATTGACAAATAGCATTTTGATCACCTGTTACTACTTCATCATAACCTTGCCATCCGATTGTAGTCATATTATAGTTATGAGCTATTTGAGTTACTCTTTGACAGAATTTCTTGTAATCTTCTTTACTGGTGTTATGAGCTTCATCTCCACCAACATGAATTGTTTTAATTAATGGAGAAATTTCAGATATTTGTTTAAATACAATATCTACAAATTCATAAGTATTTTCATTATTACATTCAAATGAAGAATATCCTACATCATAATCTTTAGATGGTTTTGTATTATCCTTTGGACCAACAGGTTTTCCATCTTGAGTTGAATTTAAATAATTTAAAGAAACCAATGCAGCCCAAGTATGTCCTGGCATATCGAATTCTGGTATAACTTCAACATATCTTTCATTTGCATATTCTACAATTTCTTTAAATTCTTCTTGTGTATAATATCCACCTTTATCACCATAAACTGATGATTGGGCTCCAATTTCAACTAATTTATTAAGGTCTTCTTCTTTTTCACCAATTGTTCCTTTAATTTGAAGACGCCAACCTTGGTCATCAGTTAAATGTAAATGTAATTTGTTAATTTTATATTGAGCAGCATTATCAATATATCTCTTAACTTGATCAACACTAAAGAAGTGTCTTGCAGTATCTAGCATTGTTCCCCTATATTCATATTCTGGCTTATCATCAATTTCTGAGCATGGCATGCTCCATTCTTCACCTGTAACTACTTTACTTTTTTCAATACTTGCTGGTAGTAATTGTCTTAATGTTTGTACTGCCCTAAAAATACCTTCTGGCTTATATGCTACTACTTCAACACCATTAGTTGTAACACTTATTTTGTATCCTTCATCACCTTGCTCTTCTTCTCCACCTACAGTTGTTAAGTATATATTTCCATCTGGAACATTAGCTCCTTTCACTACATTGAATTGAAATCCTGTTGATGGGCTAAACTTATTTGAAATATATTCCCCTGTTCTAAATATTTCATCTGTTTCTTCTTCAGTGTTTCCTTGTACATAAATAGATGTATTTTCTGTTAAAATGAATTTTCCTTCTGTTTGGTAATCGCTAAGTGGCTTTGGTATAAGTGCCCTTTCAAGACTTACCTCATTATTAACATCAGTTGCCTTTGTTTCTGCAAATGATATAGTTGGAGTTAATGTAAAGAGATATACAAAACTTAATATAGTGCATATTTTAGATTTTAATTTTCCCATTTATCCTACCCCCTAAAATTCTAAACTTAAAAATTATGATACTTAGTTATAAATAAACTTTTATCTTCTAAATAATCTTTTTATTATTTCACCTCCAAACTTTATTAATTATTTAATAAATATTCACTTTCACCTCCTCTATAATCTTTTATAAACTCTATTAATTTCAACATATTATAAAAAGAGTTAGTTTTTGTACTTTTTTATTTATTATATAAACAGCTTTATCAACATTTAAAATATGATCCTTAAATTTTTTCTTATGTAATAGTCCTCTTAGGAATTTTATCTTTAATTCTACATTTGAGCATAAAAAAAAGCTCTCTTACTAAAATTGTGAGAAAGCTAATGCCCAACTGGTAACACGCAACACAAACTATTCCATTTAATTACTTTTATTCAATTATATACCATATAATTCCATCTGTAAATGTATTCACTGAATATTTTTGTATATTTATCCAAAATAAGCTTTACTTCTAATAGTTGAGCTACATATTACTATTTATTTAAATAATCTATCCTAATCCTATTTACAAAAATTGGAATAAAAGTTAAGATAGTATTATATTATTAATAATATAGTTAATTAACGTGTTACTGAAAAGGCATGAGTTAGTTCTTTATTACCGAGGGACTAGCTCTTTTCTTTTTTAATTATATTTAACTAAATATAGCTTCAGTAAATTCTTAAAGGAGGTGTTGTCTACCATACTATTCTTTAGTTAATTAAACTTAACTTTGGGTAATACAATGAAGGAGGGATAATTAGAAGCTAAATTAATACCTTACACTTTAATAACTATACAATTCTTTACGCTTTACTTAATTCTAAGGTTATTAAACTATTTTAAATTACTAATGTATTAGATTTAAAATAAATATTTTAGGGGGAATTATTAATGAAAAAGAAGTTTATAGCTCTTATAAGTGCCATAATATTTGGAAGTATGACAATATCACAATCTGTTCAAGTTAATGCATTTATGAATGAAAATAAAAATATAATATATGAAAATATACAGTCTCAAGAAATCAACTATAATTTAGCTTTAAATAGAAAAGCTTATTCATCTGGAAATGAGACCTCATCACTATCACCTAACAAAGCCTTTGATGGAAACCGAGTATCAAGAGATTCAAGATGGTCTAGCTCTAGCTTTAATGAAAATGTAGGCGCTTGGATTTATGTTGATTTAGAAGAAGTTAAAGAATTTAAGGAGTTCCATCTTTATTGGGAAGCTGCCGCAGGAAAGGAATACGACATACAAATAAGTAATGATGCAACTAATTGGGAAACAGTTTCTAGTATTACTGATGGTGCTGAAGGAAAAAAAGTTATTACTCTCGATAAATCAGTATCTTCAAGATACGTAAGGCTGTTTATAAAAAAACATAGCCCTGCGGTTTGGAACTGTGTTTCACTATATGAATTTGAAATCTATAAAGAAACTCCACCTAAAGATATCAATGATATAGCGCAAGATTTTACTACTCAACCTACTGTCTCTGAAGATGGAAAATCTATAATTTTACCTGATGCTCCAGAAGGATGTACTTTAAAGTTATATGGTACTGATAGAGCTGAAGTACTGGATTTAAACGGAAACATAACAACTCCATTAGAAGATGTTAGTGTAAACTTATTATATGAGTTAGCATATAAGGATAATGTGGAAAAAACAGCAATTACTAAAAATATAAAAATAGATATTCCTGGCAGCCATCCCCCTCAAGATGGAGAAAATAAAAAACCATTTGTTATTCCTTCATTAAGAGAATGGGCTGGGGATGATGGTCAATATACTTTAACTAACGATTCTACTATAGTTGTAAATCCTGAATACAAAGACAAGCTTGAAAGTTCAGCAGATATTACAAAAAAAGATTTGAAAGACATTACAGGAAAAGATTTTAATGTAGAGTTTGGTTCACCATCAGAAGGCGATATATATTTAACATTAAATGAAAAAGATAATACTTTAGGTAAACAAGGATATGAGCTATCAATAGATGAATATATAACTATTATAGCCCCAGAGGAAACAGGAGTATTTTATGGAACAAGATCTGTATTACAAATATTAAAGCAAGATGAAGGAAAAGATAATGTTCCAAAAGGTGAAGCAAGAGATTACCCTAAGTACGGAAAAAGAGGCTTTTCACTAGATGTAGCAAGAAAATACTTCCCTCTTAGCTATTTAGAGGATACAGCAAAACTTATGTCCTGGTATAAAATGAACGACTTCCAAATCCACCTTAATGACAACGCCTTCCCTTCAATGTTCGGTAATGATTGGTCTAAAGTTTATACTGGATTTAGAATAGAATCCGAAACTTATCCAGGATTAGCATCAGAAGATGGACATTATACTAAGGAAGAATTTAAAAACTTTCAAAAAGAATTTATTAATTATGGTATAAATATTATACCGGAGCTAGATACACCAGCTCACTCTTTAGCAATATCACATTATATGCCTGAAATAGCAAGTGAGAAATATGGTCCTGATCATTTAAATTTAGAAAATCCAAAAACATACGAGTTTGTAAAAAATCTATTTGATGAATATTTATCAGGAAATGACCCTGTATTTGTTGGTCCAGATGTCCATATAGGTACTGATGAATATAAAGGTGCAGATCAACCAACTAAGGAGTTATTTAGAAAATATGCTGATGATCTAATCAACCTTGTAAATGATTACGGAAAAGACCCTATGTTTTGGGGATCACTTACTGCTTTAAATGGCACAACTCCAATAAGTAATGATGCAACTGTTGCTTGTTGGTATAATGGATATGCTGATCCTATAGAAATGGCAAAACAAGGTTATGATCTAGTAAGTATACCAGATGGTTCAGTTTATATTGTTCCAGCAGCTGGATACTATTATGACTATTTAAATACCAGTAATCTTTACAACAATTGGGAGCCAAATAAAATTGGAAATGTAACTTTCCCATATGGATTCCCTCAACTTAAAGGTGGTATGTTTGCTCTTTGGAATGATAAATATGGAAATGGAATTTCTAAACATGATTGTCACGATAGAATTTTCCCTGCAGTACAAACTTTATCAGAAAAAATGTGGAGTGGTAGTGATAGCAAGATAGATTATAGTACCTTCCAAACATTAAGTAAAAAGGTAGGAGAAGCTCCAAATGCCAACATATCTCATAAAGTTGAAGAAGAGCTTCCAAATAATGAGGTTATAGGAATTGATTTTGATAATGAGCTAACAAACAAAAGTGATTTAGATGTAACCTTAGAAGGTAAAAATATAACTATGAACATGGATGGAAGAATTGGAAATTCTGTTAAATTAAATGGTGGAGAAAGTTATATCGAAACTAATATGGATTCACTAGGCTTTGGATGGACAATGTCTACATGGATTAATCCAAGTGAAAACAATAAAAATGATGCTGCAATTATGGAATCTGAGGAAGGAAAATTAAAGTTAAAGCAAGGAGACACAAATAAACTAGGTTTTTCAAAAGAAAATTATAACCATTATTTTAATTATGTTGTCCCTGAAAACAAATGGACACATATAACTCTAACTGGTGATAATAAAGGAACTAGCTTATATGTAAATGGTCAATTCAAAGAAAGATTGGAAGGTAATGGAATCCCTGGGGTAGTTGGTGGTGAAGGCAGTAGATATGTTCAAACATTCGTTTTACCACTTAACTATATAGGAAGTAAGACTAATTCTTTTAATGGATATTTAGATGATTTAAAAGTTTATAATAGAGTTTTATCTAATGAAGAAATAAGCAAGCTTTCAGGAATTGAAATAGACGCTCCCCAAGAAAACTTAGCTTTAAATAAGACTGCTACAGCATCATCATCAGAAGTGCCTTATTTAGGACCTAATGAAGCTGTAGATGGAGATAAAACATCCAAAAACTCTAGGTGGTCTTCAAATTATAACGATAATGAATGGTTCCAAGTTGACTTAGGAAAAGTTGAAGAAATATCTTCAGTAAAGATATTCTGGCAATCAGCATATGCAACAAAATATAAAATTTTAGTTTCTGAAGATGGAAAAGGCTATGCAGAAGTTTACAATAAAGAAAATGGATCAGGAGGAACAGAATCACTACTCTTTACTCCAGTTAAAGCAAGATATGTTAAGTTCCAGGGTGTTAAGAGAAGCTCTGGATATGGATATTCTTTCTATGAATTTGAAGTGTATGGATCTGTAAGTAGAAAAAGTTTAGAAGATGAAATAATTAAAGCAAAAGCCTTCTTAAGTACTATAGTTGAAGGTACTGAAAATGGTCAATACCTAAAAGGTGTTAAAGATAAACTCACTGAAATTATTTTTAACTCTGAAAAAGTATATAATGATCATATGTCTACTGAATACGATATTGCCTTCGAAGTTCAAAACTTAAAAAATGAAATATCTATCCTCAATAAGTATTTAATAACTGATACAACAGGAGATGTAAATAAAGATAAGCTTATTAATATATCGGATTTAGCAATAGCTTCTAAGCATTATGGAAATGTAGATGATACAAATATTAAGAGCATTAACTCTGATATTAATTATGATGGAAAAGTAGATGATTATGATTTAAACTTTATATCAAGTAAAATATTTAAATAAAATAAAGGAACAGTGGGTAGATTTAGTTTTTCAAAAATCTACCTACTATCCCTATTTCTTTTAGTTAAAGAATTTTCCACATTGATTTTACACTTAACCGTGCTTACTAATCTCTTTATGGCATTTTATTTAATTTCATAACCTCTACTGAATCTTTAATTTCTTGTAAATTTCTTCCCATAGAGGCCTCTACTATTGCAGTAAGTCCACCTTCAACTATAGCTGTATCTGCAATGATAACTTTATCTCGTAGCTCTTCATCTAAAAATTCTATAGCCATTTCTGCATTCATATAAGCACTTCCTAAATCAAATAACACAAGTACTCCATCCTCACTATAAACTTCTTTTATACATTCGGTTATTTTCTCCATATCAGTTCCTATTCTATTGTCCTTTGTTCCCCCTGCTGTTGCTACTTTTGCTTCTGGGGCCATTTGCATTGATAGCTCTTTAATTCCTTCTGCGATATTTTTACTATGTGAAACTATAACTATACCAACCATGATTATATCCTACCTTTGCTATACTTCTTGTGAAATTGTTTTTAATATAAGATACATAGATGTAGCCCCAGCATCTTGATGTCCAATACTTCTATCACCAACATAACTTGCTCTTCCCTTAGTTGCTACTATATCCTTAGTGCTAATCATTCCTTTTTCTGCGTTTTTTTGAATTTTATTTAATACTAATTTAGCTTCTATGCCCTCTGCCAAAGCCTTTTTGCCTGATAGAAGTGCTGGTTCAAGAGAATCTATCATAGTTTTCTCTCCTAAAACTCCTTTGCCTCTCATCTTAATACCTTCTAGTGCTGCATCTAGCATATAAATAAAATCTTCTATTCCTATTTCAGTTTTCTTTGCTATAACCATTGATGCTTTCATAAAAGCTGTACCATATAAGGGACCTGATGCTCCACCTACATTAGATACTAAAGCCATTCCAGAAGCCTTTATTATATTACTTATATCATCATCTTGTAATGTATCTATTTTATCAACTACTGCTGCAAATCCCTTGCTCATGTTTAATCCATGATCACCATCACCAATTGCTGCATCTAACTCAGATAAATATAGTTTATTTTCTTCCATAACTGAATTTATCTTTCTTAATATTTCTTTTACCTTTATTCCATTTATCATAAGTATATCCTCCTATTTAAAAACTTTTAATGCTGGTGTATCTGCTTCTTCATCTAATAAACTCTTTAATTCCTTATCTAATTTTAAAATTGAAATTGAGAATCCTGCCATTTCTAGGGACGTCATATATTCACCTATAAAGGTTTTATATATTTTTATCTCTCTTTCTCCTAACATTTCATGTAGCTTTTTATTTACTATATAAAGTTCCATAAATGGTGTAGCTGCTAAACCATTAACCATAACTGCTACTTCTTCACCTTTTTCAATATCTATGTTTAAAAGTATTCTTTCCACTAACTGCTCTACTATAGAGTCAGCTGTTGAAATCTTTTCTCTATGAGTTCCTGGCTCACCATGAATACCAATTCCAATTTCAACTTCATCTTCAGCTAAATTAAAGTTTGGCTTACCAGCTGCTGGTACTATACAAGATGATATTGCCATTCCCATACTCTTAACGTTTTCAATTGTCTTCTCTGCAACTCTTTTAACCTCAGAAAGATCTCTACTTCTTTCAGCCATAGCTCCTGCAATTTTATGAACAAATACAGTGCCTGCAATTCCCCTTCTTCCAGCTGTATAAAGGCTATCCTCAACAGCAACATCATCATTTACAACTACACTAGCAACTTCTATCCCTTCCATTTCCGCCATTTCCTTAGCCATATCGAAATTCATGATATCACCAGTATAATTTTTTACTACTAACAACACACCTTTGCCACTGTCAACAGCTTTAATCCCTTCATAAACTTGATCCGGAGTAGGTGATGTAAATACTTCTCCACAAACAGCCCCATCTAACATTCCATATCCAACATAGCCTGCATGAGCTGGTTCATGTCCACTTCCTCCACCAGAAATAATAGCAACTTTATTAGTAGCCTTATCCTTTCTTACTAAAACATTTCCTTCTTCTATCTTTCTTAAATACTCAGGATATGCATACTCAATACCTTTTAACATATCACTTAAAACATTACTTGGATCATTTATTACCTTTTTCATAACCACACTCTCCTCCCCAAAATATCTTTAATTATATTTAAAGCAGTAATTATGCCAAATATATTTATGATAAGATGTCTATTATCTACTTTATGAAAAGTATTTAAATCTACCTATTTATAAATTATTTGACATACTTGAATACTACTAGCTTTCACATCTATTATAGTAAAATATTATCATCTTTTACAAATTTTATCAATACATTAGGAATTATAAAGACGTAACAATGGTTTTATTTCTTTATTTAGATGATAATAATATTATTAGTTAAACCCTTATTTTCCACTTCATATTCTTGGCATTACTCTTTTAATATATAAAAGAACCCCTTAAAAACTTACCGTAGTATCTTAAGTAGTTTTTTAAACTCTATTTTATTATTTTAGAACCAAAAATTTGTCACAAAATTATTTCACATCACTTGCTATATTAATGAATTTTTGGTATAATTACACAAATTTAAAATATATTAAGACACTATTATAACTAACTTAATTTTTTAAATTAATATTTGGGGATATTAATTTTTCTAAATTAAGCTTATAAAAATATTAATTTTTATTTGTGTATATTAATAGATGGTAATGGAGGTAATTTGAAATGAAAGATAAACTACTTTTAAGTCTTGCTGAGTCAACTAACTTAAATTCTATTAACAAGCAGGATGTTTTATTTGGAAACTATAGGGGATATAATATTTCAATAAATTCAATAAACTATGTATATTATATTGATTTTCCTATAAAACTTACTTCTGAATTTGGGGAAGATAAACTGAATTCTTTTCTTCATGATTTAACAACTGAATTTAAAAAGCTTAATTATGCAGCATATAAACTTTCTAGCATTCAGCTACAATATACACCACAGTATAAAAAATATCGTAATCCAGAAATAGTATTATCTATATTAAATAAGCTAATAGATTTTGCTATTATGAACAATTTAGTTACTTGCTGTAGTTCTTGTGGTGAAGTGATAGAAGTAACACCATTTTTATTAGGCTCTACTGTTATTCCCTGTTGTAAGAACTGCCAGTTAGAAATAAAAAATACAATAACTGAACAGCAAAATAATGTTCAAAACAAAAGTAATAATGTAGTTGGTGGAATTGTTGGTGGATTTATAGGAGCATTACTCGGATCTGTTCTTTGGATAATTATATATCAAATGAATTATATAGCTGCAATCGCTGGACTAGCTATTGCTGTTTGCTGTATTAAAGGATATCAAATGCTTGGAGGAAAACTTAATTTATTAGGTGTTGTCATCACCTCTATAATTACTATCTTAATGGTTTATTTAGCTAACCACTTTTCCTTAGCTATTGATATTTACTCAGAATTTAAAATGGATTATTATATAACATTCTTTGATGCATTGAAAGCTGTTCCAGATTTCTTAGAAGAGCCTTCCATTAGAGAAGCATTTATGAAAGATTTACTTATTGGTTATCTTCTTACTGCTATTGGTTCATTCTCTTATATTAAAAAAGCATATAGAGAAGCTAATTATAAAATAAAAGCAGAAGAAATAAATTTGTAAATTATTAATGAAAATCAAATTAATATAAGACTTTTAAATATACTGTTAGTATAAAGTAATGGACACTCTTGTTCTTAAATAGATAAAATATTAATTATCTAAGAATAGGAGTGTCCATTACTTTATATAAACTTTATAAAAAAATAGTCATTATATTAGTGTTATAACTTGTATTTTATTTCTTCCCATAATTCCTAAGACTAAAAAAATAAGTGGTGCTAATAAAATTACTATTATTGTGGTTACTATGATATTATAATTAGTAGCTACACCAAATATTGATGTTATTGTAGTTACTATGATATTATAATTAGTAACTACACCAAATCCTAATGTTATTGTGGTTACTATGATATTATAATTAGCAACTACA
The DNA here is from genome assembly GCF_055330225.1 of Clostridium sp. LS3. Taxonomy (NCBI): domain Bacteria; kingdom Bacillati; phylum Bacillota; class Clostridia; order Eubacteriales; family Clostridiaceae; genus Clostridium; species Clostridium sp. LS3. Next base: position 984,199 of record NZ_CM143921.1, on the reverse strand, counting down.
CCAAATATTGATGTTATTGTAGTTACTATGATATTACAATTAGTAACTACACCAAATCCAGCTAATATTATTAATTCTATAAAAAAGAAGAATTGTAAAATGAATTTGAAATGTCATCTTACAATCCTTCTATATTTTATTTCTAGTAAACTCTATTATTCTTCTCTTTTTCTTTTCTTTAAAGTTTTAGCTCCTGCAATAACTGCTCCAGCTCCTAAAAGTAACATTACTGTAGATGAAACAGCTGCTCCAGTACTAGGTAATTCACCACCTTTTCCGTTGTCTTTATTTGGCTTATTGTTTCCTGAATTATTGTTTCCATTATTTCCATTGTTGCCTTGGTTATTGTTATTTTCATTATTATTGTTATTACCACTGTTTCCTTCGTTGTCTTTTTTCTCTTCTAAACTAGCTACAGCTAATTCTAAATCTTTAACAGCTTTTTCTACAACTGACTTAGTAGATTCTTCGTCATTTAAAACTTCATTAGCTCTACTTAATGTAGCTTTTAAATTTTCAACTGTCTTATTAGTATATTTAGATAAATCCATTTCCTTAACTTTATTTATCAAATCCTCAAGTTTAGACTTATCCGGCTTTAATCTTAAATCAATATATGATTTTAATAAATCTTCATAAACTTTATTTACTTCAACTTGTGTAGCATCTTCTTTTTCATATATAACCTTAGCATGTGCTAAAACTTCTTCTACTTTTGCCCATGTAGATGGTATATATTCTTCCTTATTTAATGCTTCAACCTTTTCTATCATATTCTTAAGATTTAATTTATTTGCAGGTTCTGGCTTAACTTCTAATTTGCTAATAGCATCAAATAATTTATCATGAGCCTCTTTAACTTCCTTCTCTAAAGCATTTTCATCTGCTAATACCTTTTTAGCTTCCTCTAATGCTTTTTGTAAGTTTGACCAAGTTTCTTCAGTATAATTCCCCTTAAATAATGCATTAGCTATTTCAATTTGTCTATTAAGTTCTGTCTTATCTCCAGTTTTAAACTCAAGCATATGAATAGCATTAACTAACCTATCAAATGCCTCATTAACTTCTACTATAGTAGCATCAACCTTAGCATAAACAGTATTAGCATGTTCTAATGCCTCTTTAAACTCTTTAGCAACTACTGGCACAACATCTTTTAAAGCTCCATTAGCTTCTACATCTAGTGCATAATCTATTGCCATTCTTAATGCTGTTTTATCAACTTCACCTTGTTCAACTTCTCTTTCTAAAGTTATTACATATTTTACTTCTTTTAATCCATTTTCAGATCTTACAATAACATCTAGCCTCTCTGAATTATCTACAGTATAAATAGTTGATACTGATGCATTGTTAGTTGTATCTACAGCTATTTTTGGTAAATCTTCATTAGATTTTAACTTCATTGTATAATTATATCTATCTGAAGCAAAGCTTTCTAAATCTTTTCCATTAATCTTTATGCTATTTGCAACGAAATCTGGATTTTGCACTACTCTCTGTTCAAAGGATTGCATCTCTCTTATTGCTAAACCTTTACCAGTCTTCGCTTTCATCTTTATTCTTAAAGCCTTTGTCTTTACCGTTTCAAAAGTATAATAATTTTTATCTGTTGGTGATGTAATTTCAGGGTTAGAAACTAAATTAGATACTGTTACCCAATTACTATCATCATTAAATGGGTTTTCTGGCTCCATTAATACCTGTCCTGGTTTATTTGGTAGAACAACCTTATCTCCAACATAATATTGTATTTCAAAGCTTTCTGGAAGGCTGCATCCATGATCTTCAAAGAAATTAATTTCTAGATTATTTATATATTTATCTTCTGGTACATCTGTTCCGAAGATAACGCCAACCCAATCATCACTTCTTCTTGAAGGCTCTGCCCAGTTAGTCCATCTCTTACCATCTAACATTTCATCATTTACAGATTTAATGCTATCAAATGGTTCATGTGTATATGAAGCTATTGCCATTGCCAAATCGAAACCTACTCTTGTTCCTGCAAAGTTAATACCTTTTACAGTTACATCAGTTACTCTGATACTTGCATTTACAATTTTATCTGTTCCTTCTACTGTTCCATTTACAACAAAAGTTCCAACTTTACTTAATAACTCTTTATCATAATCTTTCCAAGTAACAGGAAGATCAACTATTGTTCCATCTGTATAGTAAGCCTTTACCGTTTGCGGAAGCTTTGGTTCCACCTTTACATTAGTTGCAAGTGAAACATTTTGTACTGCTGATAATCCCTTAACAACCACTTTAGCCTTAGCTTTTAATGCTTGTCCTTCAACAGTTCCTTCTACTTCAAATACCCCGTACTTATTATAAAAATCTTCCTTTATATTGTCCCAAGTAACCTTTACCTCTCTAGGTAACCCAATATCATATATTGCTTTTACCTTTTCTGGTAATATTGGTGCAACTCCCTTATTTGTTTCTACATTTACTTTTTCATATGAAATAATAGTCTTTTTAGCTGGATTCTTTCCAATATTTATTTCTATATCTTCAGTACTAACAGTCTTACCTTTATAAGTTATTTCAGCATTTAGAATTACTGTTCCTTCTGTATAAGCATATAACTTACCATTGTCTATTTTCGCTTCCCCAGAATCCTTAGAAGATATATTATATTTAGCTTGTATTTGATCTTTTCCAATTGAAGAATCATCTTCTAATGTTCCCTCTATTATAATATCAACAATATCATCCTCAATTATATTCTTCTTAGATAATTCTATTGTTGCTGAAGTTAATTGTGGATCACCTTCTGAAAAATTAACTATATAATTATTAGTTCTTCCATCTTCTGCTGTAACCATAACAGTAGCGTTGCTATAAACATTTAATGCTGGAACTACAAATATACTTGCAGTATCCTTAGCAGTAGCTGTAACTACTGGTACCTTTGAAGCATATGGTAGATTAATTGCATACTGGTTGGTGTTCTCATTAAACCCTTCAATACTAGCATCATTTACTTTAATATCACTTAATAACGCTGTAGCATTACTCTCTACTACATTAGAGTAAATGTAAAATTCAGTAATACCGACTGCCTTATTAGCTAAAGTATCCTCTTTTAATAAAGTTCTTATTTTAGTTGTATCTACTTCATCAAAAGTAATTTCTTCTGTGCCTTCTGATGAAAATCCTGTTGTCTTACTTTGATTAGAAACTCCAAGCCATTCATTACCATTCCAATATTCAACTAAAATCTCACTTGGAATAGCAACTCCACCATCAGTATATAATGAAATTCCTATTTTACTTATAGAGTATTCTTTATCAAACTCTATACCAACATATTCATCATAATTTTGTCCAGGTTTTCCCCAGTTTGTCCATCTATTTTTAGGGTCACTAACCTTAGAAACTATACCATCATTTATATTATTAACACTATCATATAGACTAAATCCATCAAATGCTCTTGGATATGCCTTACCTTCATTTAATGCTATATTTACTTCTTTAAAATTATCAGATACAACTACAATAGCTTTAGCCTTTAAACTTTCTACTCCTGTAACTGTACCTTCTATTGTAACAGTTTTAGCTGAATCAACATCCTCTGCTGTTAACTCGCTCTCCCAAGTTACTGGATATTTCTCTATACTTCCATCATTACTTACCACTGACACTTCTGTTGGAAGTTTATCTTGCTTTCCAACAGGTAATAACATTCTAGAATCTAATATACCAATAATATCTTTAACTATTACTTTAATACTTACTGGAATATTACTATCTACTACAGTTCCATTAACTTTAAATATTCCATGAGCTTTTAAAGCATCCTCTGGAACTGGATCCCACATAACATCTACTTCTTTTTTGCTTCCATCTGAATAAATTCCTGTTACTTTCTCTGGAAGTTTTAGTTCCCCATTAATAGGTACTGTAACATCACTTACATTATATCCAAGAATCTTATTTTCACTTAATTCTTCTTTTGGTACAGTGTATACTGTTGTGTTATCAGAAGAAATTCCCGGACTTGTTGCTGTTAATGTAAATGAACCAGCATTTTTTGTTGATTGAACAATAACTAAAGCCTTACCATTAAAGGCTTTTCTCTTATTATCTTTATATCTCTCAGCAGTTGCAGCATTACCATTGTCAACACCAACAATTTTACCATTACCTTTAACGTCAAAATTTATTAAGTTATCGGCATTTGGAACTAAAGTTCCATTTTCATCAACTACATCAACTGTAATAAATGATAAATCATATCCATCTGCGGTTATAACTTGTCTATCTGCGCTTAAATCAATCTTTTTAGCATCATTAGCAGTCTTAACTACATCTCTTGCAATTTCTTTACCATTTTCATCCTTTGCAACAGCAGTTAACTTACCTGGTTTATAAGAAACTCTAAATTCTAAGTAAAGCTTACCATCCTTAGTCTCTTTATAAGTTCCATTGTAACCTGCATTAGTAACTTCATATTCCTCAGAATCTACTAACGTTCCTAACTCATTACTAGTTACATCTTCATTAAGGTATAAATCAACAGAATTAGCATTAGTATATGCATGTACTAATATCTTATCTCCATCAACCTTTATACTATCATCATTCTCCCAATTCCAGTGTGGTAATAAATGAACCATTGGCTTATCTGTCCATTGACTTTGGTAGAAATAGAATATATCTTTCTCAAATCCAGCTGTATCTATAGCACCAAAGTATGAAGATTTCGATGGGAATTTATTGTAATAAGGAGTTGGTTCTCCTATATAATCGAATCCTGTCCATATATATTCTCCTAATATATATTCTCTATCTCTATTCATCTTCCATGATTCTTGTGCTCTTCTACCCCAAGCAACACGATCATTATCATAAGAAGATTGTTGTAAATCTGGATGATTATCACCTATACCAACCGTTTCTGGATGTGCATATATTCCTCTACTTCTTATAGCTGAAGAAGTCTCTGATCCATACATTATCCAGTCTTCGTATTTTTCTTTATATTTATCATAATTATGTTCAGAATAATTAAAGCCTACAACATCTATAATATCAGCTACATTTTCATGAGGTCCTCCATCCCCCATAAATGCAATTTCTCCCATAGTTGTAGGTCTTGTAGTATCAATTTCCTTAACCCACTTCTGAAGATTTTTTGCTACTTCCAGCCCCTTTGCTTCACTTGTTTCCCATATCTCATTTCCTAATGACCACATCATTATACTTGGAGCATTCTTTCCTCTGTTAATCATTTGTTTAATATCATGCTCTGCCCAAGTCATATCTCCATAGATTGATTTTTGCTCGAAAAACCTTGCATAATCATATGGATTCTTTCCGCCATACCAAGTATCAAAAGCTTCTTCTATAAGAAGAATTCCCTCTTCATTACAAATATCTATTAAATGTTGTGAAGCAGGATTATGAGTAACTCTTATAGAATTTACTCCCATCTCTTTTAACTTTTTAACCTGTCTTCTTATTGATGTCTTATTATCAACAGCTCCTAAAGAACCTTGGTCATGGTGCATACATACACCTTCGAGCTTCATTTGCTCCCCATTTAAGAAAAAACCATCATTAGATGTCGTATCAAACCATCTCATACCAAAATCTGTTTCATACTCATCTACTGTTTGATTGTCAATAATTACAGTAGTGGCTACCTTATATAAATATGGATTTTCAGTTCCCCAAAGTATTGGATTATCAACAGTTACATCTGCATTGAATTTCTTAGTAGCACCTGCACTAACTACTTCAGTAGTTACATTTTCCGCTACGTTATTTCCTTCAGCATCTACTATAACTGATTTAACGCTTACTTCTTTGTCTGTAGATTCCTCATTCATAATATCTGTTTTAATATTAACTTTAGCTTCATCTTTTTTGTATTCGTTTTCTAAATCTGGTGTAGTTACATAAGTACCATATTCTGCAACATGAATATTTTCAGTAACTATAAGATTAACATCTCTATATATACCACTACCAGAATACCATCTACTACTTGGCTGCTGATTCGTTGCTTTTACAGATATAACGTTTTCAGTAACGCCATCACATATTAAATCATCTGTTATGTCAAATGTAAATGGAGTATATCCATAAGGATTATTCCCTATTTGTTTACCGTTTACATAAACATAACTATCCATGTATACTCCACCAAAGTTAATGCTTATTTTCTTTCCTTCCATTTCTTTAGGAAGCACAAAGCTCTTTCTATACCAACCAATTCCACCATCTAAAAATCCACCATTATAACGTCCTGGAGAATCTTTATTAAAATCTAACTCAATACTCCAATCATGAGGCAACGTTAAATTTCTCCACTGACTATCGTCAAAATCTTTTTCTTTAGCTCCTGCTATATCACCTAAATTAAATTTCCAATCATCATTAAATAATATAGTTCTTTGTGATTCATTATTTATAGTCCTAACTATTGCACTATTATCCCTCGCTATAGTATCTGCCAATGCTGTTATTCCTGAAGAAGTCGTAATTACTACTGTAGCTATAACTAAGCTTAATATCTTTTTAAACTTCATACTTTATCTCCCCTCATCATTTTAACCATCTTTTGTCAATACCCTTTAACTAAACGTTTTATTCTTACCTCCTTAAATCTTCTATAAGATATTTTACATATTAAACTTTAAACTATCTTACAAAATATCATCATAATTGACTTAGCTTACATATTTAATTGTAGAACCTTAATAAATTGACTTCTATACGAAAAACTTAACAAATGTATGAAAATTCTTAACTTTAATGTAAAAATCTAAATTTATATTAGAAAATTATCCTTATTAATTTATCAGTTTAAAAACTTTTTTCTCTTTGCTTAAGCTAAAAAAAGCCATCTATTTAGTACAAAAGTACTTTAGATGACTTTTTAAGGCTATAATAATATTAAATTTAATAACATTTGTTAGTGCGACAGCCCTATATTTAAATTTATTTTTTCATTTTAAACATTATTCTCTTTTTCAATTCTTTTCAGATCCCCATATATTACTGTCTTTATAATAATTTATCCCCTTATTTTTCATTCTCTCTCCTTGTTTCTCTAATCTAGTCTTATATTCATTCCAATCTCTAGATTCTTTAGGTGTCCAACCTATTTCAGAATAACCTAATAACCTTGGATATATCATATAATCCATAGCTTTTGTATCAGAAATTGTTTCTGTCCATAATGGTGCTTCTATACCTAAAACTAATTCCTTAGGAGCATAATCAGTAGGATCCCATTTATATGCAGTTTCTACTGGAATATAACCTGCCCATGTTTCTCCATATGGTGTGCTCTCGTTATATTTCATATCTAAATAAGCTTTGTGTGCAATTGAAATAATCATTTTCATGTTTTTTGCTCTAGCTGCCTCATTTGAATCTTTCCAATTTTGTAATACTACACTTGAATCTATTTCTGGAGATGTATCAATTGGGTCCCAACCTATTGGAGTCTTTCCATATTTCTGAACTATTTTAGATACTCTCCCTACAAAATAATCATAATCTTCTTTTTTAGTACTATCTGCTTCGTCCCCTCCTATATGAAAATATTTTGAAGGTGATATCTCAGAAATTTCCCTAATTACATCATCAATAAATTCATATGTCTTTTCATCATGAGTCATGAAAGAACTAAATCCTACGCTTGTGCCTGTATATAAAGGTTTCTTTTTACCATCTGGATTTAAAAATCCATAAGAAGCCAGTGCTGCATTAGTATGCCCTGGCATATCAATTTCAGGGATTATTTCTACATATCGTTCAGCTGCATATTTAACTAAATCTTTAAACTCTTCTTGTGTATAATATCCTCCAGGTCCACCACCTACTTGTGTACTTCCACCTATAGCAGTTAAGTCTGGCCATTTTTTTATTTCTATACGCCACCCTTGATCATCAGTAAGATGTAAATGAACCCTATTTATTTTGTATTGAGCAGCAAGATCTATTTGACGTTTAATTTCATCTACAGTAAAAAAGTGCCTAGCTACATCAATCATTAATCCTCTATGCTCATATTCAGGTTTATCATCTATTATTGAAACTGGAACACTCCATTCTATATTAGTTACTTTAGTTTCTTTATCAATTTCTGGCGGAAATAACTGTCTTAATGTTTGAACTCCTCTTGAAATCCCTTCTGGCTTGTATGCAATAATCTTAACCATTTCTGGAGTAGTTACAATTTTATAACCCTCATTTCCATCTTCTTCTTCTCCTCCTATAGTAGTTAAATAAATACTACCAGGTGTAGGATTATCACCTTTAATAATATTTAACTGAAATCCTGTTGAAGCTTTTAATTTTCCTTTTATAAACTCTGCAATTTTAACAATTTCTTCTGTTTCCTCTTCAGTATTTCCTTTCACATAAATTGAAGAATCTTTTTTAAGTATAAATTTCCCTTCTCCACTTTCATAGCTTATAGGTTTAGGAATAATAATATTATTATTCCTACTTTCTCCTAAAAAAGTTGGTTCTGCTTGACTAGTCTCCTTAGACATAGCTTTGAAAGAAACTACTCCTAGTACTAGAAATACCATCATTATAGATATGATAGATATGAATTTCCAATATGTATTAGATTTACTTTTCATTAATTAATCCTCCTTACATATATAAAATATTTATTTTATTAAATACTTTATATGGTAACTGCTTTGAAGCATTCATTATTATTTTATAACCTAAATCCGATAGCATATACTATAAATTGTTGATAAAATTAAAATACTTATAAATATAGAAATATACTAATAAATAAAGGTTTATCTAAAAGATAAACCTTTATTTATTATTTCATATTAAATTTTATCTTATACCTCAATTATAGATTTTGTCGGGGAATGCTCTGAATCCTTTCTATTTTATATCACTTCGCAAAAATTTCTTCTCCTCTTCTAATAAATCTAAACCAAGTGTTCCGCCTGGATTCATAATATTATCAGGGTCAAAATGATTTTTTAAAGCACGGAAAATGCTATACTCCTTTCTACCTAATGAGCCCTCTAACCAAGGCCCAAACATTTTACCAATACCATGATGATGGCTCATTGAAGCTCCTGCTTTTTGAATTGCATCAAGAATACCTGCATGATATGCTTTATATTCTTGTGGGTCACTCATCTTTGCTATAAAGATAAAGTATAAATTTGCTCCCTGAGGATAAACATGAGACATATGTGTCATACATATTGTATTAGGTCTACTCTTACAGTAAGCTCTTACATCACGATGAACTTGAGACATATTACTCCAATTTACGCTACACTCCATAGTATCAGTAACAATTCCAAAATCCTGCATAGTATCACGCATATATGGATCATTAAAACGTCCCTTTTCCCATGATTTTGTAACTATCCCTGTTAGATTCATCCCTTCATATTTCTTTGCAACCTTCTTTGCAATCCTCGCACAATTTTTGCTAAATCCCTTTTCACCATTGGTAAATCCAAGGAATAAACACATTTCCCCTTCTTTGAAGCCTTTAATATTAAATAATCGTCTTAATGGACTTTCATCTACTCCATACAACCTTAGCATAATCTTAGTCTCTTCTGGATCAGATAAACGAAATACTGATGGAAATCCAGCTTCACTTTGCATTATTTCTCTTGCAGCTTTTTGTGCTGTTTCCCAATCTTTAAACATAAATGAAAATCTCTTAATTGTCTCTGGAGTATGACGAAATACTTTTAGTGTTACATGAGTTAAAACTCCAAAAGCCCCTTCTCCACCCATCATAATTTGTCCAATATCAGGTCCAGTAGCCTTTCTTGGATAGGAATCTGTTTTAATATTGCCTATTGGCGTTGCATATTCTTGACCCATTACAATATCACTTATACATCCATAATAGGTACTGTTTTGTCCAGCTCCTCTAGTGACAACCCATCCTCCTACAGATGAATATTCAAAACTTTGTGGGAAATGACCACAAGTATAAGCTCTTTCTGCTTTAAAAAGCTTAACAGCATTATTTAATGTTTCTTCTAATTTTGGGCCACTCATCCCTGCTTCAACCGTAATTGTTTGATCTATCTCATTAAATGATATAACCTTATTAAATCTTAATCTCATATCAAGAGAAATTCCACCTCTTGTACATTCAACTCCTCTTGTAACACTTGAGCCACCACCATAAACATAAACAGGTATTTTTTCCTCTGTACAATAAGCAACAATCTTTTCAATTTGCTCTTTTGTATCAGGATAAATAACTACCTCTGGAATATTCTCTATAATCTTATTACGAAGACGTAAAATATCATACATAGTTTTTCCATAAGCTACTGATAGCCTAGAATAATCATCTGTACGTACAAAGTCTTCACCTACTATGTCTTTAAATCTATCAATTTGTACCTTACTTAATTTACAAGGAATATCATATTTAACTTCATCAAAGCCCAAATCTTCTTTGTATTCCTTAAAGAATTCATCATCTAATCCAAAGGTTTCTTTAATCATCTTATATAAGCTCTCTTTTGGGGCTTTAATCTGTGATGGTTCCCCCCACTTGAAAATAGAACGGTAAGATTTTTTACTAAATTTTTCATTAACCCACTTTGGTTCAAAATCTTTATATGGATGTGACATAATTTTCCTCCTCTTATTAAGTAGTAATAATTAATTTTCTTTATATCTTTTCATATTTACTAGCTACTTAAACTAAATATTTATTTAAGTAATATTCTTTTTATATAAAGGTAAAAGCTTTGGAAATATCTTTTTATAAACTTCATTAAATAATTTTTCATATAATTTGTGCTCTTTCATATCAGGTATAAATTCATCTTTAATATGAACCATAGCTTCTACTGCTTCATCTATATTTGAGAAAACACCTTTTGAAATAAAAGCAACTATAGAACTTCCAAGTCCACTCGCTTCATGAGTTTGAATGCGACAAACAGGAATCCCAAACATATTAGCTGTTATTTGACATATTTTATCACTTCTAGATCCTCCTCCAGCAACAAAAACCTTATCAACTTTAAGCTTTCCTCTTCTTTCAATAGTTCTCATTCCATCTAATAATGCAAAGTTTATCCCTTCAATTATAGCCCTGTATATATGTGTTCTTGTATGAATATCAGAAAAACCTATAATTGCTCCTCTTGCCTTTGGCATTACCACGCCTGGAGTAAAATATGGCTGGAATATAAGACCATTACAACCTGGCGGAATTTCTTTTAACCTTTCGTTTAACAACTCTTCAGGATCAATACCTTTTTCTTTTGCTTGCTCTACCTCTTTTGCTGCAAACTCTTTTTTAAACCAAGATATAAGCCAATATCCACGATAAATCTGCACTTCTGGATTATAGTGATTTTTTAGCACTGCAGGATAAGCAGGAATAAAAGGTAACGGCTCCATATATCTATCAGTAGTAAGTTGTATAGTTGCAGTAGTTCCAAAGCTAATAGCTGCTTTATTAGGTGTTGAGCATGAAAGTCCAAGTGTTTCGCATCCTTTATCTGACCCTGTAGCTATTAAAGAAAGATGTGTTCCAATTCCAGTCATTTCACTAGCCTCTAAAGAAATTTCACCAATAATTTCTCCTGGTTCAACTAAGTCGCATAGCTTTTCCTTCTCTACATCAAATATACATCTCTTAATATTATTTGCTCCCATCCATCCTCTTGATTTGCTATCAAAAGGTATATGGCCAATCATATTAGCGCAGGAATCAATAAATTTCCCTGTAAGCTTATAATTTAAATATCCCGATAATAATAAGTATTTATATGTTTTATCCCATATTTCTGGTTCATAAGTTTTTATCCAGTTACAAGCAGATACTTTCCTTTGTAGCTCAACAGCTTCCCCCATTCCAATTAAATTGAATAAAAGTTTTGTTGTCATCTTTATTGGTTCCATATCTACTGTTTCTCTTTTATCTAACCACAAAATTAAATCTCTTAAAGATTCTCCATCTTTATCTACACAAATATAACTCCCTCTAATTGTTGTACATGTTACTGCAATTATATCCTCCCATAGTTCACCACATTGATTTTTCAACTCTAAACTTACCTCACAAAGAGATTCCCAATAGAAATTTGCACTTTGTTCTGCCCAGCCTGGTTCTTTTGCATAATAGGGCTGTGCATATTTCTTTTGTGACTTCATAACAATATTCCCATTGGCGTCTACCAGCATAGCTCTTGCACTTTGAGTCCCCATATCAAAGGTTAATACCAAAGGTGTAGACATAATATTACTCCCTTCATTTATTAATACTATTTGTTGCAATTACATTACAGCCACTCTCTAAAATGTTTTCAAGAATAACATCTCCACAGTTAACTTCATAATCTATAACTATTTTATTTAATACTTTCATAGCATCAAATACTTTTTCCTTTGGAATTTCTCCATCAGTGCGTACTGGTAAAAGTGGCATTTCCTTAAAAATAGTTTTTACTGTAGTTGTCAAGGTACGTACTGGGTTTATTATTTCACTTTTTGCAAACTCTTCCCCACGTTTGCAATTATTTCCCGTTACACTTATATTTTCTCCTTGCATTTCTACGGAGAGCTTACAGCCCATTGGACAAACAATACATATCATATCCATTTATTTATGCACCTCTCTTAATGAAAGCTGAATATTACTATTTTCATGTATTTCGACTTTATTAAAATTTACTACTATACGTTCCATCTCAGGAGGACGTAAACTTCTATATTTCTTACTAAAAATCTCTTTATTATCAACTGTTAGAGTTAAAATAGTTTCACCTCTCTCTTTATTTGAACGAAAAAATATAACTGTCTTATCAGAAACTTTATTAATATCAATTCTTTGTGGTATGGTATATAAAAAGCTATTATCTGAATTAATTTTAGCCATAACACGATTACTTTTAGAATAATTTGCTGCAGCCTTTCCTGCCGATTCTCCACTTTCTGATACATAATCTACAAGGTCATTTACATGCATAGCGTTACCACAGATAAAAATCCCATCTTCCATTGTCATATAGTTTTGATCAGCTATAGGTCCTTTTGTTCTTGTATCTAAAGAAATATTTAATCCCTCAGCTAGCTCATTTTCTGGAATAAGTCCAACTGACAAAATTAAGCTATCACATTCTACTATTTTTTCAGTTCCTTTTATAGGATTCATGTTTTCATCTACCTTTGCAATTTCCACAGAGGTTAATCTTTCTTCCCCAAATACCCTTGTTACTGTATGACTTGTATAAAGTGGAATATTAAAATCATCTAAACACTGTGAAATATTACGCATAAGTCCGCTTGGTGTAGGTTTAGCTTCATATACGCCTAGAACCTCTGCCCCCTCAAGAGTTAATCTACGAGCCATAATCAGTCCAATATCACCGCTTCCAAGAATAATACAACGTTCAGTAGGTAACTGTCCTAAAATATTTGTGTAATACTGTGCAGTTCCTGCTGTAAAAATACCAGAAGGCCTTGTACCATGAATTCCAATCTGTTTTGCTGTACGTTCACGACAACCAGTGCTTAATACAAGACTTTTTGCTATAATCTTACGAACTCCACTTCTGCTTACTAAAGTAAGATGAATTAAATCCTTCTCTTTCTTAATATTAATTACAAAGGTTAATAATTCCACTTGTACATTACTTTTTTTAACTTTTTCTATAAATTTTTGTGCATACTCAGGTCCAGCCATTTTCTTCTTAAACTTTACGAGTCCAAATCCATCATGAATACATTGTTTTAATATTCCACCAAAGCGACTTTCACGTTCTATTAATATTACCTTTGCACCTTCACTCTCTGCTGAAAGTGCAGCTGCAAGTCCTGCTGGTCCTCCACCAATAACTGCAACATCAAATCTTTCAACATCATTCATTTTCTATCTCCTCCTTTGTGCTACGATAAACAATATTACTTTCTTGGCCATTTTTAAAAACATCTTTTAATTCTACTCCCTTTTCTTCAGCAATAACTTGTACTACTAATGGACTACAAAAACCACCTTGACAACGTCCCATCCCTGGTCTTACACGTCTCTTTACTCCATCTAAAGTGTCACAAGGCACAGACCTACGTAATGACTCTATTATTTCTCCCTTACTTATTTCTTCACAGCGACAAATAATCACGCCATAATCAGGATTATCATTTATTAGCTTATTTCGTTCATCTATATCAAGTTCGGAGGTTCTTACTATCCTCTTACGATAAGGATTAAAATTCTTATTTTTTTCAATATTATTATTCTTTGAAAGTAAATCAACTGTCATTTTGGCTACATCTACAGCAATTGCAGGTGCTGCAGTTAAACCAGGCGATTGTATCCCTGCGGCATGTACAATATTTTTAGTAAAGTGTCCTTTTTCTATTATGAAATCCTCTTCATATGTAGCCGCTCTAACACCAGTAAAATAGGTTATGATATCAGATCTACTTAATAATGGAGAAATTTCCTTTTGCCTTTCAAATACTCTTTTAATACTTTCTAAATCAGTTGAAAAATCTTCTTTATTATGAGTTTCTATAGCATCTGGTCCCACTAATAAATTACCATCTATGGTGCTTACTACTCCTCCACCTTTAGATTTTGCTTTCTGTGTATCTACTGTTCCCATTAAAGAAGCAATAGTATTTACTTGAAAAGCTACTTTTTTATCTAAGATAGAATTTGTCCCCTTTCTAGGATGTATTGAAAAAAAGTGGTCCACTGCCATTTTTGCAATATCCTCGCTAAATACACCTGCTGCATTTATTACAATCTTAGGATAAACTGTGCCACGATTTGTAGTTATACTTTTTATAACTCCATCCTCGACCTTCATATTAAGTACAGCAGTATCAAGGCTTAATTTCACTCCATTATCAACTGCATTTTCAGCATAAGCAATAGTCAACCCATAAGGACAAACAATTCCTGCACTTTTAAAGAAAAGTCCACAACTGATATTCTTATTTAAATTAGGCTCTCTTTTTATTAATTCCTCTTTACTCACATAACTACAAGACACATCCATTCTCCTCCAGTGCCTTGGAGCTAAAGGTAATATATATTTCATAAACTTACTTGTAAACCCTAAATATTGTCCAGTTCTTTTAAAAGGTACATCTAACTCTTTACAGATTTCGTCGTACATTTTATTTCCCCATGCATTATACTTCTGTTTTACTTGTCCAATTTTCAAATCTATCCCTGGGTGTATCATTCCATCATTTCTACTTGAAGCATGAAGTGCAACATCATGCTCTTTATCAACTAATAAAATACTTAAATTCCATTTACTTAATTCTCTAGCAATAGCACACCCAACAATTCCAGCTCCAATTATAATAGCATCAAATTTTTTTCCTTCAAGAACATTATCCTTTAATAAAGGGATTTTCATAGGCATAGCCTTAATATTACTACAAGTAATATTGTTAACAACATGCCTTCCACTTTTTCTATCAGCACATATACGACCTGCATTTACAACATCATCCCAGCTATTTAAATTGCCACTTAATGTTATAATATTATCTTTTTCTGTTACGCTAATACTATTCCCAAACTGCTTGTATAATTTTTTCTTAAGCTTGTTTAGTGACTGCATTATCTCATCTCCTTTGTCAGTCAACCGACTGACTTAATTCATTAATCTAAATATATTCATTTATTTTTGGAAATATGTTACAATTATATATAATTCTTAATATAAAGTTAGTTAGGAGATATTTTATGGCTTCACCACTTAATTCGAATATTAAAGAAAAAATTGTTAAAAATACAATTTTACTTTTACACAATACGTCCTTTGATGATATTACTCTTGCTAAAATTGCAAAGGAATCAAATATAAGCAAAGGAACTTTGTATTATTACTACAATAATAAAGAAGACATACTATTTGATATTATTGATAGATACGTTTCTAAACTTGCTGATGATTTACTAGTTTGGGTTGAAAATGAAGAAAAAGATACTAGTGCTCCAAGACTTTTTAAATATGTTTTAGAAAGAGGCGCTGAAAAAGAATATGGAAATTTAAGACTTTATTTAATTGGGGCCTGCGTTTCTGAAAATACATCTTTACGAGAAAAATATGTTGAAAGATATCTTTATTTTAAAAGAAATCTAACTAAAAAGATTAATGAAAGACTCCCTAACTTTGATGGAGAATATTTAGCTTGGCTATTACTTACTACTATGGATGGGATATTAATACAAAATCAACTTAATAATCCTGAGTTTAATAGTGAGGAGTTTATAAAAAAGACTGTTTCATTTATGCTTAAATAAAATATAAATACTTACATCTAGAAATGATAGGTATCCTAAAGAACTTCTTTTAGCTAAAAATGAATTTTTTAATGAGTTTATATCTATAAAATTAAAAGCCCACGATTTAAAAATCGTGGGCTTTTTATGGTGGAGATGACGGGTGTCGAACCCGTGTCCGAAAGCAGACCAGCTTGACTTTCTACGAGCGTAGTTTGTGACTAAAATTTCGGTCCTTAGTTCGCTCACAAACAAACTCCTAATTCCCTAGCTTCATAAATACCCCTTTAGCTCAAAGCTTTGCTAAACTTCGTTTCCCACTTTATGACACCAGCGACCCGAGACGTGGGCATCCCGGACTGATGAGCGGCTATATTAAGCTGCTAATGCAAAATTGTCTTCTGCGTTTATCTTTAATGCATACTTTATTATCGAGGTGACATGCTTGCCTCGGCTCGCTTATCAAACCCATCTTACCCCCGTCGAAGCCAAAACATCCCCAGGTTAAAATTAGTTTAACGCGAATATTCAATTTTCATTCCGTGTAGTAATTATATATTATAAAAAATTTTCTGTCAACCGAGCTGGATTATGTAGTTTCTCCATTAATTAGCTATATTTTCTACAGCTTGAATTTTTAATTTTTAGATGAAATTTTTATAAAAATTTAAATGAGACTGAATCAAATTGAATTATTAAATTCAACCTTCATACAGTCTCAATATTATGCTAATTATTATTTTTTGAAGGCTTTTTATCTTCTGATTTATTTTTATTTTCATTAGATTTATTGTTGTTTACTTCTGGCTTATTTTCTTTACCTTGCTCTTTATTTTCATTATTAGCATTTTGATTTATCTTTTCATTTGAATTAGAAGAATTTTCATTTGTTTTATTTTCTTCTTTCTTTTCTATAGCTTTTTCTTTTGCTTCATTACTATTTTCTTTTACATCTTGAGAATTATCTTCTTTTTTCTTTTCTTCTTTTTCTTGAGAATTATTTTCTTCATTATTCATGACTCTTTGCTCTTTTATTTTCTTCATTATATCTTTAACAGGAGCATTAGCATATTCATCTAAAGTTACATCTGGAGATACTGCTTGAAGCTTTTGAATTAAGTTTACTTTTCCTGGGGATATGCCTAATCTTTCTGCTTCTTCAAATCTCTCTTTGTTTATGTTTTCTTTTATTACCTCAGTATTTTCTATTTCTTCTTCTTTTAATCCTTCTTCTACTCCAGCTTCTGCTTTATCTAGTACTTCATCACTTGTTGATGCAAGCATAACAGAATTCTCATCATCCTTACCTATATATCCATTTTGAGTTGCCGATTCTACTAATAGTTTTATAGCATCTTTAACATTTTTATTTTTAACTTTTAAATCTTTACTAATAGCTTCTCCATCTGAATTTAGTGACTCTACATCTAAAACTTTGTTATATCTGTTTGTAGTAATTTTTATACTAGGATTAATATCAAGAGTTAGATAATCTGTTGGAGTAGCATAAGAATATCCAAATCCACCCATACCTAATAATAAAGCTAATGATGTTGCAAATACAATTCCCTTTTTCATACTTATTCCTTTACCTTTTTCATATTCATCTCCAATTTTGAGATTCATTTTATTCTTAATTTTTTTAAATTTTCCTTTATTATCAAGAGTAACAATATAGTTATCACTTGCTTCTACTACTAAAGCTTTCCTCACTTTACACCTCCAAAGTTATGTATTCTTTTATATAGTGATAATCACCTAAAAGAATTATTATCACTGCTATTATATACTTTCGCGATCTTTCTATAGTTTTTCGGGGTACCCCTACATTTTCTTCAATTATTACTATTGGAAGTTTCTTATTTTTTATTATTTCCTCTATAACTTTTTCACTCTTCATTATGTAATTAAGTATTTTGTTGTATTTAATACGAGTAGATTTCCACTTTGGAGAAGCTTTAACTAAATCTTTAAATGTTATATTATATTTTATTAATTCTTTAGTAAAATCTTCAATTTCAAGTTTTCTTAAATAGCTTATATCCTCTAATTGATGATTTTCTATAGATCTACTATTTATAAACTTGTCCCTATTATCTCCTTCATATTTTATTACTTTTTCTCTTAATATTTTTTTATTTTTTCTATAATAATCAATTAATCTAACCTTAATAACTCTCTGTGAATATGATAAAAAATTTCCCTTATCTATGTTATATCCTTTTATTGCTTCATAAAATGCCATCAGTGCAATACTGTACTCATCATCATTAGTTGTATCAATATATCTTTTTAGGGACTTGTTGCAATAAGCTATAATAAAAGGCTTATACTCCTCAATAAAATCATTTATTTTCTTTTCGTCATTTTTTAGTTCCATTACCTTTTCATTAATATCACTTAGCATAACTCACCTCTCTACAATACTATTCGTAAGAGCGAATATAAAATTTAAGGTACTATAACAAATATTTTCTATAATTTTATCATTATAGATAAGCTTTTTATAATGGTAAGTAAAGGATAGGAAATTTTATAATATAAAAGAAAAAAGGAGTAAATAAATTTTAAAAATTCACTTACTCCTTTATAAATTTTTAGATTTTTCTTTAATAGCTATACTAGTAGATTTGTTAAAAGTCTCAAATCAATTTAAGCATAATTCACTATCATACATTTTATTTTTTTATGTGAATATTATCTATCTTCGTCAGCTGGATACTCAATTCCTATTTGCTTTCTAGCTTCTTCTATAACTTCAATAACATCTTTAGAAACCTTTAATGAATTAATCTTTGACTCTTTCTCATTATTTCTAATTAAATTTGCAAACTCCTCTACCTCGTAGCACATATTAGCTTCTTTATGTTCTAACGATAAATTTTCTTCTCTACCATCTCTATAAACTATTTTTATATTTTCAAAACTGTTTATCTTATCTATTATAATGCTTCCCTCTTCCCCTTGGATTTCTGACGGAAGATATGAATTGCTTATCTTTGAATATATAACTACTCCTTCCATGTCATCATACCCGAAGACTATACTTCCTTCTCCATCTACTCCTGTTTTAAGCATTATTCCATTTGCTTTTATTGCTTTTGGCTTACCAAAAAGATTTACCATTGGAGCTATGCAATATACACCTATATCCATAAGAGCGCCATTTGATAATTCTCTTTTAAAGGCATTTAAAATTTCACCTGCTTTATACTTATCATATCTTGATGAATATTGACAAAAGCTTGCAAAATATTTTCTAACCTTACCTATTTTATGTAAGTTATCTTTTATAACTCTAAAATTAGGAAGTAATGTTGTTTTCATAGCTTCCATTAAAACAACATCATTTTCTTTTGCTGCATTTATCATTTCATTTACCTCTTTAGTATTTGACGCAAATGCCTTTTCACATAATACATGCTTTTTATTATTTAAAAATAGTATTGCTTGTTTTGCATGCATTGCATTAGGTGAAGCTATATAAACTGCATCTAATAAATCACTCTTAGCCATTTCCTCTAAGTTTGTAAATACATTTTCTATATTGAATTTTTCTGCAAACTCCTTTGCTTTTTCCTCTGTTCTTGAGTAAACTGCTGATATTTTTACACCTTCGACTTCTCTGGCTCCAGCTATAAGCCATTCAGTTATAAAGTTTGTTCCTATAACTCCAATATTAATCATAATTATCCCTCCAACTCATTTGCTCCATTTTAATTTTATATTTTAATTATATCCTATATATTTATCATTTTCTATTAAAGAAAATTTGTATTTATTAACTTTATTAAGACTTTTATATAAATTAATTTTCTTATTTATATAAACTAATAATATTTATATTTTTAATGCACATACTACTATTATTAAATTTTTGTTTTTATAAAAATATAAGAAGAAATATTGTATTTTGAATACCATAAATTTCTTCAGGAGGTTTTTTCATGAAAAATATCTTTAAGGATTTAGAGAGAAAAAAAATATTATTAGTAGGAAGTTATTTTTTAATTCCCACTCTTCTTATATCTAATTTTATCTTTTTTATTTCTAAAACTTCAAACTCATATTTTGTTCCTTCATGTTTATTTAGCGAAGGATATGAAACTGAGCCAATTGCAAATGTTGGTACTTTTATAACTGATATTGATAAAAATGTAGAAGCATCTATTATCTTATTTTTAAACAATTTATATAACACTCGTAATGAATCTTTTGCTACTGGTAATGTTGAAGAACTTTATAAATTTTATGATACTTCTCAAACCTTTAGTAGTTACTCTTTAAAGCATGAGTTTAAAAGAATTGCTTATTTAAGAGATTGGGCAAATGAAAGAAATATTAGCTTTAAAAGTATTGAGTCTATTCCTCAAATTAAAAATTTAAAAATAAAAGATAATACATATAAGTTAACTTCAAGCGAAGAATATAAATTTGATTATGTATATAATGCCACACCAGAAAAAATTAATAACTTCGGAATTTCTTTAATTCACACATTAGAATTACAAAGTTTTGGAAACTCCTATATAATAACTAAAGATTATTATCAAGATTGCTTTGAAGGTGGCTTAGAAAATTATGATTTTAATTTAACTGAAAAGATTATTCCTTTAACTAAGTTTAAATCATACAACTTGAATTTTAATATTGATAATAGTACAAAAGGAAGTGACCTTTATAATAGAGAAGCTGCTGTAAATTATGCTAATAAGTATTCTGGCATTTCTTTTTTAACTAATTTAAATAATAAATATAACTCAAATTACTATACTTACGAAGCTGGATGTGGTAACTGTACTAATTTTGTATCTCAATGTTTAGGTGATTATGATGAAGGTGGTAAAATGCCTCAGGATAAAAACTGGTCTTATAAATATAATAACTCAAAGGGTGTACTGGCAAGCAAATCTTGGGTTAATGCTGAGAAGCTTTTAGATCATCTTTTATCTACTAATAAAGCATTTGTATCTTTTTCTGGTTCCTTTGAGAATGTATTAAACACTATGAATAATTCCAATAATAGAATTAAACTTGGTGACTTAGTAATATATAAAAATGGTGATTATATTGAACATAGTGCTATAATAACAGGCTTTGATAATTCTGGTTATCCTTTAATAAATTCTAATTCAATTGACAAGTATAAAGTTCCTTTTGATTTAGGCTGGAGCAACAAAAATTCTAAATTTTATATAATATCTTTAAAATAATAAATTTATATATAAGAAATTATAGGTAAAACAAAATAGGTTATATCCAAATTTTTAATTAAGATATAACCTATTTTATTTGTTTTCTAATGAATAACTTAGATTTACTTAAGTAAATCTTGTAAAGTATATCTTGAAAATTCATTAAGGAATGCTTTTAAAGATTCGTTCATTATTCCCTTTAGTTTGCATCCAGAGTCCATGAATGGGCAACAGTCTTCTTTATTAAAACAATTAGCAATATTTAGATTATCCTCAGTAATATGTACAACCTCTCCTAAATTTATATCTTCCGGATCTAACCCTAGCTTTAACCCACCAGCTCTTCCCTTAATAGATATTATTAAATCTGTTTTAGCGAGTTTATGTATTATTTTCTTTAAGTGATGTTCTGAAATCTCTAATTTTTTTGCTAACTCTTCTACAGTACAAAGTTTATCTCTATTTTCTGCTAAGTATACCAAGGCTCTGAATGAGTAATCAGTAAATTTTGATAAGTACATGGAAATCACTCTCTTTCGTTTAATAATTCTCGTTAATCTTTAAATTTATTGATAACTTTTTGACAAATTATATTAAATAATTACTAACTATATAAAAATTCATTAATTAAATTATACTATAATTTTATACTAAATTTATAAAAAAAATATTAAATATTAACGTTTTTTTTAATAAATTCGATAATTTTTTAATACTTAATCATTAAATTGCAGGAAAATATATGAAAAAGAGTTATTTCTAACGAATTAAGCTTACGCTTAATGAATTGCATGTTAGAAATAACTCCCTTAATCACTATTTTTTACTTAAGTATTCATCTATGGCTTCAGAAGCTTTTTTACCAGCTCCCATAGCTAAAATAACAGTTGCTGCTCCTGTAACAGCATCTCCTCCTGCATAAACACCTTCTTTTGTTGTAAGCCCATTTTCGTCTGCTACTATACATTTCCACTTATTAGTTTCAAGTCCCTTTGTAGTTGATGAAATAAGTGGATTAGGAGAGGTTCCAAGAGACATTATAACTGTATCAACATCCATAACATATTCTGAACCTTCTTTAACTACAGGCTTTCTTCTTCCTGATTCGTCAGGTTCTCCAAGTTCCATTTCAACACATTTCATGCCCTTTACCCAGCCATTTTCATCTACTAAAATTTCTGTTGGATTGGTTAAAACATCGAAAATAACTCCTTCTTCTTTAGCATGATGTACTTCCTCGGCTCTTGCTGGAAGCTCAGATTCACTTCTCCTATAAACAATATGACTTTCAGAACCTAACCTTAAAGCAGTTCTTGCGGCATCCATAGCAACATTTCCTCCACCTACTACAGCAACTCTTTTTCCTATTTTAACAGGTGTATGATATTCTTCTTTAAATGCCTTCATTAAATTTACTCTTGTTAAGAATTCATTTGCAGATAAAACTCCATTTGCATTTTCTCCTGGTATTCCCATAAACTTAGGAAGTCCTGCTCCTGATCCTATAAATACTGCATCAAACTTCTCATCTTCCATTAATTCATCTATAGTTATAGTTCTACCTATTATAACGTTAGTTTCTATCTTTACTCCTAATTTTTTTATGTTTTCAATTTCAGCTTTAACCACATCTTCCTTAGGTAATCTAAACTCTGGAATTCCATAAACTAAAACTCCACCTGGCTCATGTAAAGCTTCAAAGATAGTCACATCATAACCCCTTTTAGCTAGATCTCCTGCACAAGTTAACCCTGCAGGACCGCTTCCTATAACTGCTACTTTCTTATCTTTTAAAGGTTCCGTTACTGCTAATTCTACATTATGCTTTCTTGACCAGTCTGCAATAAATCTTTCTAATTTACCTATTGAAACTGGTTCACCTTTAATTCCTAATACGCACTTTCCTTCGCATTGACTTTCTTGCGGACATACTCTACCACAAACTGCTGGTAATGCACTATATTTTGCTACTTCTTTAGCAGCTAATTCAAATTTTCCATCCTTCATATACGCTATAAATCCTGGAATATCAATAGATACTGGACATCCATCTACACACTTTGGGTTTTTACAAGTTAAACATCTATTTGCTTCTTTTACAGCTTCTTCATCTAGATATCCTAAACAAACTTCTTCAAAGTTTTTTGCTCTTATATCTGGAGCTTGTTCTGAAACAGGTACTCTTTTCATTCTATCTTGCATATTCATAACTATTCTACCTTGCATCCACAACCGCCGTGATTATGAGTGTCCCCTTCTTCTATTTTCAACTGAGATCTACCTTCTTCAGTTTTGTACATAGCCTGTCTTCTCATTGATTCATCAAAATCAACTAAATGTCCATCAAATTCAGGTCCATCTACACAAGCAAATTTTACTTTTCCACCTACTGTAACTCTACATGCCCCGCACATCCCTGTTCCATCAACCATTATTGGATTTAAGCTTACTGTAGTTGGGATATTTAGTTCTTTAGTAAGCATAGCCATAAACTTCATCATTATCATAGGTCCTATTACTATTGCATGATCATATTTATTACCTTTTTCTTCAACTAAATATTTTAAGCAATCTGTTACTCTACCATTAAAACCATATGTTCCATCGTCTGTTGCTATATATAAATTACCTGCAACACTTTTCATTTCATCTTCTAATATTAATAAATCCTTAGTTCTACTTCCGACTATTACATCACAAGCTATACCATTTTCATGCATCCATTTAACTTGTGGATATACTGGAGCTGCCCCTACGCCTCCTGCTATAAATATTATTTTCTTATTTTTAAGCTCTTCTAAATCCTCATGTATAAATTCACTAGGCTGTCCTAAAGGTCCAACAAAATCTAAAACATAATCTCCTTCTTTAAAATTAGCTAATTCCTTTGTTCCTCTTCCTACAGCTTGAAATACTATAGTAACAGTCCCCTCACTCTTATTATAGTCTGCTATAGTTAGTGGTATTCTTTCACCCTTATCATCATTTTTTATAATTATAAATTGACCTGGCTTAGCTGATTTGGCAACTCTTGGCGCTTCTATATCCATAAGGTATATATTGTCTGTAAGTTCTCTTTTTTTGACTATCTTATACATACTTGTCCCCCCAACTATTTTCTATGTAATTTAATCTTACCATTTTTTAAATATTCATACAATTCTTAACTTTAATTTTGTTTTATCTTTGCATTTTTAGGTTAATCCCAAAACAAGGTTATCTTAAAAAGAAAATGAATTCAGTTCAAGATAACCTTAAAATCAATCTATTAATTTTAAAATTTAAAGCATTTTAGAAATTAACTTTAGTTCCATAATATGTGCATTCAAATAGTTTTTCCATTGTTGCATCATCAATTTCTCTTGGATTAGATCCTGTACATGCATCTAAAACTGCATTGTGAGAAATAAATTTAAGATTCGCTTTAAAGTCTTCTTCTGTTACTCCATATTCTTTAACTGTGTGCGGAATATTTAATTCTGTATTTAAATCATTTATCATTTCTATTAATGAATCTGTTAATTCTGTATTAGTTTCACCCTTTAATTTTAATGCTCTAGCTATATCTGCATATCTATCTTCACAGTTAACTCTATTGTATTGAATTACATATGGTAAGAATATAGCATTTGCACATCCATGAGGAATATGGAATACAGCTCCTGTTTTATGGGCCATAGAGTGAACTATTCCAAGTAAAGCATTTGAGAATGCCATTCCTGCTAAACATTGTGCTTCATGCATTAAGTTTCTAGCTTCTTTATCTCCATTATATGATTTAAATAAATTTTCTTTAACCATCTCAATAGCTTTCATAGCTAATGGGTCTGAGAAGTTTGATCTTAATGATGCAGTGTATGCTTCTATAGCATGAGTTAATGCATCCATTCCAGTATGTGCTACAAGCTTAGGTGGCATAGTTTGTGCAAGTTCTGGGTCTACTATAGCAATATCTGGAGTTATATTAAAATCTGCTAGAGGATATTTAATTTTTGCTTTATAGTCTGTTATTACTGAAAATGCTGTTACTTCTGTAGCTGTACCACTTGTTGATGGAATTGCTACAAATTTAGCTTTTTGTCTAAGTTCTGGTAATCCAAATGGAACAACTGCTTGTTCAAATGTAAAGTCTGGATATTCGTAGAAAATCCACATTGCTTTTGCTGCATCTATTGGTGATCCACCACCCATTGCAACTATCCAATCAGGCTCAAATCTTCTCATAGCCTCTGCACCACTCATAACAGTTTCAACAGATGGATCTGGTTCTACTCCTTCAAAAAGTTCAACTTCCATTCCTGCTTCTTTTAAATAGCTTTCTACCTTATCTAAGAATCCAAAACGTTTCATTGACCCTCCGCCAACTACAACCATTGCTTTCTTACCTTTTAATGTTTTTAATACTTCTAATGATCCTTCTCCATGATATAAGTCTCTTGGTAATGTGAAACGAGCCATAATAAAACCTCCTAAAGTTTATATATAATTTATTTCTTACTAAGTTACATTAATTTAAATAGCAAGACTCATGCCAATTGGTTATTTCTTTAACAACATTGTTAAATTATTGACTTTACCGCATTTTATATAATTCCAAAAATAAATATGTCCTAAAATAAAACAGTTTAATGAAAATTATTGTTTTATTTTAGGACACTGTCTTATTATGTTACAATTAAGTTAATCTATATCTAGATTGTATTTTTTTATCTTAAGGTACAAAGTATTTCTGCTTATTCCTAAAGCCTTTGCTGTCTTTGTCATATTATATTTATTATGCTCTATAGCATTTCTTATTGCTATCTTTTCAATTTCTTCTAAGTTAAAGCATTCTTCTTTAGCTTCTTCTATAATTATGTCTTTATTTTTTATATTTAAAATTTCATTTCTCTTTTCTTCACATTCATCTATTATATCTGCAGATAATTCTCCATTTAAGTTTACTATATTTTCTATACAATTTTCTAATTGTCTTATATTCCCTGGCCAATTATATGCTAATAGCCTATTAAATAAATCCTTGCTTATATCTGGTATATCTTTTTCTAATTTTATTGATTTCATACTAAAAAAATATTCT
This sequence comes from Clostridium sp. LS3, assembly GCF_055330225.1. Taxonomy (NCBI): domain Bacteria; kingdom Bacillati; phylum Bacillota; class Clostridia; order Eubacteriales; family Clostridiaceae; genus Clostridium; species Clostridium sp. LS3. The sequence continues at coordinate 957,672 of NZ_CM143921.1, read as the reverse complement.
ATAAGCTTTCTTATATCACCTTTTCGTTCTCTAAGTGGAGGTAATTTTATAGGAATAACACATAATCTATAATATAAATCTTCTCTAAATGTTCCTTTTTTAACTTCCCTTTTTAAGTCCTTATTTGTTGCAGCTATTACTCTCATATCTACTGGAATTTCTCTGCTTCCTCCAAGCCTAGTTACTCTCCCCTCTTGAAGGACTCTTAATAATTTAACTTGCATATCAAGTGGCATTTCTCCTATTTCATCTAAAAATAGTGTTCCACCATTAGCAATTTCAATTTTTCCTATTCGGCCTCCCTTTTTACCTCCAGTAAAGGTCCCATCCTCATATCCAAAAAGCTCACTCTCAATAATATTAGCTGGTATAGCACCGCAGTTTATTGCTATAAACTTATTATTTTTTCTTAAGCTATAATTATGAATTGATTGCGCTAGGACTTCCTTACCTGTTCCACTTTCTCCTTGTATCAATACTGTAGAAGGGCTATTCGCTATGATCTTACAGTTAGTTATAACATTTTTAATAGCATCACTTTCTCCTATAATATCGTTAAATGTAAAAAAAGCACCTGTAAAATTATTTTCTTTATTTTTTTCTTTAACTTTTGTTAAAGTAACTACAATCCCTATTATCTTTTCATTATGTTTAATGCCTTTAAGTATAACTTCTGTTTTATATCTACTTGCATGACTTAATTTTATTTCTTTAGTTATTATTTCATTATTATTTGATATTCTGTCTACTATGTTTTGAAAGTTTGGTATAATGTAATTTATATCTTCATTTATTAAATTATGGTTTTTTTTATCTAAAATACTAAGGCCTAATTCATTTATATTTATAATTTTCCCATATATATCAACAATCATTATTCCTTTATCAACATTTTCTATAACAGTTTTCATATAATTGTAGGTTTGGTTTAATATATAGTTAGTTTTTATTCTGTATAATTCATTTTCTATAGCTTTAACTCCAAAAATAACTAACCCTAAAGTATGAGGATGCTTCATGTTGCTTTTTCCTGTTAAATTTAAAGTTCCTATTATTTCTCCTTTACTATTATGAATAGGTGCTGCAGAACAAGTTAAGCTTTGAAATATTGTTATATAATGCTCTTTTGCAGTTATTTGAAGGCATGTATTTTCCTTTATAGCTGTTCCCATTGCATTTGTTCCTATATTTTTTTCATCCATATAGGCACCAACTTTTAAATTTAACTTTTCTAATTCCCCTTTTATTTCATTAGCTCCTCTTATATAAAGAATACATCCATTATTATCTGTTAATATTATTATAAAATCCTTATCCTCTACAGATTCAACCACCATATCTATATACGGCTTAGATATTTCTATTAGTTCTTTATTTAAATCTAATACCTTTGTAAGTTCTTCTCCATATAATATAGTTTTAGAGTGATTGCTATTTTTTTCAACTCCATAGATTTCACTTCTTTTATGAGATTTCTTAATTAATAAATTTTTATTATACATGACCACTTACCTCTTAATACTTTTTCATACTAATATTTTTCTGTATAATATAAGTTTACTATTAGATTGATAATTTTTCTACAAAATACTAAGACTATAATCTTAAATTATTAAAAAATTAAGATTATAGTCCCTTTTAAACTTTATTTCTTTATTAATATCTTGTAGAGTTTTTTAACTGTCTTTCTATATCTCTCTTATGAGCCTTTTCAAGCATTGAATCTCTCTTATCATAATTCTTTTTACCTCTGCATAAACCAAGGGCAACCTTTACCTTACCCTCTTTCAAATATAATGATAAAGGTATTAAAGTGAATCCTTGCTGTGATACAAGACCTGCAAATCTTGATATTTGTTCTTTATGAAGTAAAAGCTTTCTTTCTCTTAAAGGATCAACATTAAATATATTTCCTTGCTCATAAGGACTTATATGCATACCTTTTATAGTAATTTCACCATTTTCTACATCTGCATAAGACTCTTTTAAATTACATTTTCCCGCTCTTATTGATTTAACTTCTGTACCAACCAAAGCTATTCCAGCTTCTATAGCTTCTTCTACAAAATAATCATGTCTAGCTTTTCTATTTTCAGCTAATGTATTACTATTTTTCTTCCTTACCATTTCTAACTCACCACACGTTTCTATCCTTCTATTACTATCTATAGTATAACATAGTAATTACACTATATACCACAATTAAAAATATCTTTTATTATTGTTATTTGATTTTTATTACGGAACTTAAATTTGTATTTTCAAAATAACCTTTAAGTTATAACTTTTTTATAGGTACACATATTTCACAATATCCTTTATTAACCATATCATTAGAATATCTCTCAATAGTTGGCTTGTTATCAATTTTATATCCTGCATTTTCTAAATTAATGAATATTTCTTTCCATGCTTTTTTAATATCTTTTTCTGTATGTTTAATTTTATAAACTGCATATTCTCCAGCATTAAGTTCAGCTTCATTAATTGAATCATCTATTTGATAATCATTAGAAATAACTATACATGCATCATAGCGACAATCTTTTGGAGCTGTTATTTGGGGATTATCTTGAGGAATACCATATATTATTGCTTCTTCATCAAATAAATTTTTTTCTTCTGCCCATTTTTTTAAATTCGCCATTACTTGAATGTTAGAAGCTCCATAGGGACCAACTCCCCTTACATATGCAACCCTACATTTTTTTATTTTTTCAATTCTAATATCCATATATTTCTCTCCTTTTACATTGATATCTATAACAACTCAAAAATATCATATTATAAAAAAATAATCACTATCTTTTTTAAAATATTATAAATCAATCAAATTATATATTAATTTATAAATTATTTTTAAAATTTCGATCAATTTATTAAATACAATTTAGTATTTCAGAGCCTAAAAAAAGTCGCCAAGGCGAGCTTGCCGAGCCGTCGATTTTTTTTAGCGCATGTGCATTTCTGAAGCTTGCCTGAGGAAAATCTTGCACGCGCAATTTATTCTATTTTTTTTACTCTATAGTGCTAACTTTAATAACTTATATACTATAAACAATTTATCCACAAATTTTAAAAATATAATTTAATATAGAGTAAAAAAATGCTATTTGAGTTTACTCAAATAGCATTTTATCATTATAAGTCATATAAGTTATTTTCTTCATTTTCTATACTATCATCATTTTCTTGAGATAATTCATTTCTTATTTCATCTTTAGCTTCTTGAATTTTTTCACTAAGTTTTTCACTTGGAACAATTTCTTCTTTAGTTTGTTCTTCTTCAATTAAGTCAAAATAAACTTCCCTGTTATCTATATCAACTCTAGTACATTTAACTTTAACTTCATCACCTAATCTATATACCTTTTTAGTTCTTTCACCAATTAAGCATAGATGTGCTTCATCATAAATGTAGTAATCATCATCTAACGCTGTTATATGAATTAATCCTTCTATTGTATTTGGTAGTTCTGCAAATAATCCAAAGGATGTAACTGAAGATATTATAGCTGTAAACTCTTCTCCAATTCTTTCTTGCATATACTCTGCTTTCTTTAAATCATCAACTTCTCTTTCTGCTTCTTGTGCTAATCTTTCCATTTCTGATGATTGCTTTGATGCTACTTCTACTATATTTGTAAGTCTTCCTGTTCTCTTTTCATCTATTTTTCCATTTAATTGTTCTTTTATAATTCTATGAATTTGAAGGTCTGGGTATCTTCTTATTGGTGATGTAAAGTGACAATAGTATTTTGCTGCAAGTCCAAAGTGTCCTACACATTCTGGAGAATATTTAGCTTGCATCATTGAACGTAACAATAAAGTACTTACTACTGTTTCTTCTTTTTTTCCTTCTACCTTTTCTAATATATCTTGAAGAGCTCTTGGATGAGCTTCTTGTCCCCATCTTACAACATACCCCAGATTATGAACAAATTCCTTAAACTTCTCTAGCTTTTCTTCATCTGGCTCTTCATGTATTCTATATACAAATGGTAAATTAGTCCAGAACATATGCTCAGCTATTGTTTCATTACATACAAGCATAAACTCTTCTATTATTCTATTTGCAATAGCTCTTTCATAAGGTTTAATATCAATTGGTTTTCCTAAATCATTTAATATTATTTTTGATTCTTCAAAATTAAAGTCTATTGCTCCTCTTTTCATTCTCTTTTCACGAAGAATACTACATAGTTCTTCCATAGCCTTAAAATCATCTACTAAATAATCATATCTTTTTATAAGCTCTTCATTATTATTTTCCAATATTTTAGTTACATCTGTATATGTCATTCTTTCACTAGTTTTTATAACTGTTTCTTCTATTTCATGTTGAATTACTTTTCCGCTTTTATCTATAACCATAAAGCAGCTTAAAGCTAATCTATCTACTTTGGGATTTAAAGAACAAATACCATTAGATAACTTTTTAGGTAACATTGGTATAACTCTATCTATTAAATATACTGATGTAGCTCTTTTTAAAGCTTCTTTGTCTAAAGGATTCTTCTCTCTTACATAATGCGATACGTCTGCAATATGAACTCCTAATCTAAATTTACCATTGTCTAATCTTTCTATTGAAACTGCATCATCTAAATCTTTAGCATCTTCACCATCTATTGTTACCATTCTTAAATTTCTAAGATCTTTTCTTCTTGCATATTCTTTTTCTTCTATTTCCTCTTCTATATTTTCAGCATAATTTAGAACCTTCTCTGGAAACTCCTCTGGTAATCCATATTTTTTGATTATTGTAAGTATGTCTAATCCCTTATCTCCTTTTCTACCTAATACCTCTTTGACTACACCCTCTGGACTTCTTCTTTTGTCTGCCCATTTAACTATTTCACAAATTACTACATCTCCATCGTTAGCTCCATTTCTATCTTTCTTAGATATAAATATATCTTGATTTAATCTAGTATCCTCTGGAACTACAAAGCCGAAGTTTCTGCTATCTTCATATACTCCTATAACCTTGGTATTAGATCTTTCTAAAACTTCTCTAACTTCCCCTTCTCTTTTTTTACCATTTAAATCTTCTCTTGTTATTTGAACTAAAACCTTATCTCCGTTCATTGCTCCATTCATAGATGAGCTAGGAATAAATACATCCTTTTCTCCTTCTGTTTCAGGAAGTAAAAATCCAAATCCTTTTTGGTGAACTTGCAACTTACCAGTAATTAACCCAAGTCTTTCAGGTACACCAAACTTATCCTTTTTAGTTCTAACAATCAAGCCTTCTCTTTCCATTGATTTTAAAACCTTTTTAAAAGACTTATATTCGTCAGGATTTATATCAAATACAGATACTAGCTCTTGTATATCCATTGGTCTGTATGCTTCTTCTCTCATAAAGCTTAATAATGTTTGTTTAATTCCCATATATAAATTTTCCTCCATATATTCTATATTTCATTCTATTTTATTTTATCCAATTTACCTTTATATTACACCAATAACAGTATAAAATTATAAGTTTGAATCAGTAATGGGCAATTAACAATGGACAGCTTAGGATAGAAATGATTCTTTCCTTAATTGTGCATTTTCATTGTCAATTGCCCATTATTATAAATTTCTTTAAAAATTTTATTATAATTTTCAATTTTTTATTATAAATTGTTATTATTTAAGACAGTAATCTGCAAGTAAAGCTTGTAATTCGTAAATATTTAAACTACTATTAAATTGTTTTTCTATTGGAAGAGCTGTTCCAGAAATCCATATTTTTAATTCAGCATCTAAATCAAAATGTCCAGCTGTTTCTATACTAAAATGTGTTATTGATTTATAAGGAATAGAATGATATTCTGTTTTCTTTCCTGTCATTCCTTGTTTGTCAACTAAAATTAATCTCTTATTAGTAAAAATGAATAGGTCTCTTACTAATTTGTAAGCCTTTTCTATTTTTTCTGATGGGGATAATATTTTTCCATATTCTTTAGCCAATTCATCTACGTTTACTTCTGAAGCGTTGCCCATTAAAGAGTTAAAAATGCCCATAAATTCACTCTCCTATTTATAATATAAAAGAGCTACCATAATAAAAGCAGCTCTCTTTATAACATTATATTAAATTTAATGCTATTGTATTCACAACAAATAAAGTCATAGCTATAATTGTTACCTTTAACAACATAGCTTCTTTAGTTCTTGCTTTGTTCTTTGAAAAGAAAGTTTCTGTCTTACTTCCTTGGATTAATCCACTTAATGCATCTGTTTTACTTGGTTGTAATAATACTGATATTATAATTACTAGTCCTAATATTAATTCTAACACTAATAAAAAGTTGTTCATTGCTATACCTCCCATGATATCTGAAACCGGTCGTATTTATATAAATTTATATTAACATATTGAATACTATATTACAAGTATGTAGCTACAAAATAATACCATTACATAAAAAAGTGGACATATGTAAGTTTACTTATTCCGTCGCTGTGCTCCAAGTCAACGTAAACTTACATATGCCCACTTACAAACTGAAGATAAGGAAAGTATAAAACAAATCTACTTTTTTTACATTGAATTAATAAAAACCTTATATAATCACATTTTAAAAACTTTAAAATTTTATACTTTCCTGAATATTAAAAATAAGGATAAGATTTATAACCTTATCCTTATTTAATTCAAACTATTTTTTAACGTTAAAGAATGCTTTTCTTCCTCTGTATTCAGCTACATCATCTAATTCTTCTTCAATTCTTATTAATTGGTTGTACTTAGCAACTCTTTCTGATCTTGCTGGAGCACCAGTCTTGATTTGACCAGCATTTACAGCAACAACTAAATCAGCAATTGTAGTGTCTTCTGTTTCTCCTGATCTATGTGAAATAACCGCTGTATAACCTGCTCTATTAGCCATTTCTATAGCATTTAAAGTTTCAGTTAAAGTACCAATTTGGTTTAACTTGATTAGGATTGAGTTACCAACTCCCATGTCAATTCCTCTTTCTAATCTTTCAGTGTTAGTAACAAATAAGTCATCACCAACTAATTGAACTTTCTTTCCTAATCTTTCAGTTATTAGTTTCCAACCTTCCCAGTCTTCTTCAGCCATACCATCTTCAATTGATATAATTGGATATTTATTTACCCAGTTTTCTAAGAAGTCAACCATTTCAGCTGCAGTTAATGTCTTTCCTTCATGTTCTAATACATACTTTCCATCTTTGTAGTACTCTGATGAAGCAGCATCTATTGCTATGAACATATCTTCTCCAGCTTTGTATCCAGCGTTAGTTATAGCTTCTATAATAACTTCGATAGCTTCTTCATTTGACTTAAGGTTTGGAGCAAATCCGCCTTCATCACCGATTGCAGTTGAATACCCTTTATCATGTAATGTTTTCTTTAATGTATGATAAACTTCAGCACACATTTGTAATGCGTCGCTAAATGTTTTTGCTCCAACTGGCATAACCATGAATTCTTGTAAATCAACTGAGTTATCAGCATGTGATCCACCATTAATTATATTCATCATAGGAACTGGTAAAACTTTCGCATTTACTCCACCTACATATTGATATAATGGTAACTCTAATGATTTAGCAGCTGCATTAGCAACAGCAAGTGAAACACCTAATATAGCGTTAGCACCTAATTTTGCTTTGTTTGGAGTTCCATCTAATTCAATAAGTAATTTATCTATATATGGTTGATCATATACGTTGCATCCAATTAATTCTTCTGCAATTGTATCATTTACATTTTGAACTGCTTTTAAAACACCTTTTCCTAAATACTTGCTCTTATCTCCATCTCTTAATTCAACTGCTTCATACATACCAGTTGATGCTCCTGATGGAACAGCTGCTCTACCTACAGTACCATCTTCTAAATATACTTCAACTTCTACTGTTGGGAAACATCTTGAATCAAGGATTTGTCTAGCTACAACGTCTACTATTTCACAATAATTTTTCATTATTTTTCCTCCTTTATTTGAATGTAATTTGCTCTCTTTTCTATATCTGTACCTTTATTATTATTTCATTCAGAAATAATATTATTCATTAAAGTACTGTATTATAGAGTTTAACGAAACAAATAACATTTTTTACTAAATAATAATTATTATTATATTTATATTATCATTATACCACTTTCACCATATTTTTCAATATATTTTTCCTTATATGTACTCATAATTAATTTTTTTCAAGTCAAACATATCAAGAAAAAATATAATGTATCAATTTTTTATATTCATGTATTGATATAACAAATTAATTCTTGACACTCTATTTAATATAATATAATATGAAGTTAACTTCACATGAAGTAAACTTCATATCATACTGTTAGGAGTGATTTGTTTGAAAAATAAATTTACAGAACTTTACTTATTCTCATTACTTATTCTTACGATGGGTTTTTTTGAGATAATTTTTAATTATTCTAAAACTAATAATATGAAAGAATTTTATTTTGGTATTATAAAATTATTAATAGGAGTAGGTTTTTTAGTTTTTTCTATAACTTCTCACATTAAATTTAATACTAATAAAAAACAGTTGGAAAGAGAGATGTCAAAAGAGTACGATGAGAGAGATGATTTAATAGACGGAAAGGCTTCACACTTTACTATGAAAATTTTAATGATTGTGATTATCCTTATGATGTTTCTTTCAAAGTGGATTATACTTTCAATGAATACTGCTTTATTTATAATTATAATATTTTGCATGATTACTAACATATTAGCTAAAAAATATTATAATTACTTCCTTTAATTAGGAGAAGGTTATGAAAAATAGAATAAAAGAATTACGTTTAGAACATGGGATAACACAACAAGAATTAGCTAATAAAGTATGTGTATCTTCAAGAACAATTATCTCTTTAGAAAAGCAACAATATAATCCATCTGTTTTACTAGCATATAAAATAGCTTCAGTGTTTAACCTAACAATTGAAGAAACTTTTATATTTGAAGATGATGACTAATTATAAAATAGTAAAATGTAAATAATAAAATAATATAACAATAAATGGAGGAAAATATTATGGAAATTGGAAAAATACTATTTATACTTTTTGGAGTAGTCTTGACATTATGGGGTATATATAGAATGAAAAATGATGATGCATTCATAGGAAAAACTCAAACGAAAAAGAACATTTTTAATTTTTTCTTATTAGGGGAAGCTTCTGGAATAGGGCAATTGTTAGGTGGTATTATATGCATAATCTTAGTAATTGTATCCTTTATAATTAAATAATTCTTAAAATAAAAGGAGTTAACTGTATCTTAAAGTTTAACTCCTTTTATTTATAAATTTTACTAAATTTCTAATTCACTATTTTGAGAATATTGATCAAATTTCTTTTCCCATTCTTCTGCCTTTTCAGAATCTATTTGTCTTATATCCTCCATAAAACTTTCTAATACACCTATTTTATAAAGACCTTTCATAAGATGTCTTGGGTAGTTAACTTTTCTTTTATAACATTGTTTTGGATCTATAACCATTACTTTATTATCATCTGTTATATATATATCTCTACACCTAGCATCTATTTTAGTAAATTTAAGTCTTTTAAATTCTTCTATCAAATTATATAAACCTTCTGCAATTTCATAATTAAAGCCTTTTTTCTTTATATAATGGTCTAATCTATGTCCTTCTACCTTATCTCTAACTATATAAAAATTTCCTGTACTATAAACTCTAGGAAAATATTTCGATCTACTTACTTTCTTCAGTATATCGCCTTCTTCTTTGCAGCACTTCACCTCTTGAAATATCTTTATAGCCTTATTACCAGGTAATTCATAAACTATACCATTATGACCTTCTCCAAGAAAAACAGCTCCTTTAAAAAGCTCTTCTGTTTCAGCATCAAAATCTGCTGAATAAGCATAAGTCCTAGCCATAATAACCCCTCTCTTATAATCCTATATTATTATAGTATTATAAAGAGTTTTTTATTAGAACTAATATAATATGTAATCAGATTATATTAATCTGCTTTAAGATTAGTTGATTCAGCCCAATTTATACTACACTTAAAAATTTCAGATTCTTGTATTTGATCGCTTTCTTCTATCATTTCAATTAATAACTTAGTAGCGTATTTACCTTCTTCGTAGGTTGGCTGATATATAGTTGTTACTGAAGGTGTAGCATATAAAGTCCAGTCCCAATCGTCAAAACCCATTATCCCAACTTTATTTGGAACATCCCAGCCTTTAATATTAATAGCTCTGAAAACTTTTTGTAAGGTTTTCCCATTCGTTGCAAAAACCAAAGTTTTTTTATTGTTATCAACTTTGCTTGATAATATATCTGCTATCGCTTCACATGTTGTATCTTCCTCAATAACTTCTATATGATTTTTTCTTTTTAGTTTATCTACAGCATCTTTGAAACCATTTTTTCTTTCTAGTCTTGCGATAAGTAAGTTTGGATCTTCTGTTACTAAAATAAAATCATCATATCCCTTTTGAGCTAGACTAATTATTGCCTCATAAGTTATATCATAATTATTAGTTTTTACCCACTTCCCTTTATAATCTGACTTTACACTATCTAGAAAAACAAGATTTTTCCCTTTTTCTCCAATTAATTTTGATAATTCATCAAAATTAACACTAGGTTGAACTATAAAACCATCTACTCCCATATCTAACATTCTTTTTATATATTTCTCTTCATGAGAATACCTTAAACTACTACTACCAACAATAATTTGATAACCTTTTTTTCTAGCAACATCATCAATCCCCTTAACTATATTATTACTAAATGGATTAGTGATATCCGCAACAACAACACCTATTAAATTAGATTTTTTTGATTTTAAACTTCTAGCCATAATATTAGGGCTATAGTTTGTTTCTTCTATAACTTGTTCAATTCTCCTTCTCGTATCAGGAGACATCTTTTCAAATTTTCCATTTAAATAAAATGATATTGTAGTCTTAGATGTGTTAGCTTTTTTAGCAATATCGTTTATTGTTAGTTTGCCGTTTTTATTCCCCACCTATATTCCTCCTTAAAAATTTTCATAATTCAACTTTATTTATCCCTTTAGAAAAATTGTTTTATGTCTACCATTTATCTTATGAATAACTACTCCCTTCCCATACACAGGAATATCTTCATAAAAATAAACTTTTCCTCCCTTATAAGTTTCTTTATTAAATATAATAACTATATAGCTTTCATTATATCCCACTTCTATTTCTTTAACTATTGCTACATCATCACTAATCTTATTTTTATTATTAAATTGTCTTATCTCTGCATCCTTTACTACTATTTCTCTATTATTTTCTTCTCCTACAATGACATCATAATTAATCAATTTATCTATAAAATTAGTTTCAGTAACTAACTTATTACTATTATTAATTTCATTATATTTTTTAGAAATTATGCTTTTCTTAATACTGTACTTATCAATATTATAATTATATACATTAATAATTGTATCATCATTTTTACATTTAATATAGCTATCTTTCTCTTGAATAATAACATTATTATCAAAATTATAATAATTTTTACATACATGGTTTCCCTTGCATCTTATATCATTTACTATAACCCATATATTTTTTGATATAATCATAACTTTCCTTATCACAGTATAAGGTGTACCATCTTTTAATTCAGCTAAATAAGGTAATTCAGCATATGCCACTTCTTCTTTTTCTCTAAAGTAATTTTTTAGTACATCAGCATATAAATCATATCCCCATGATTTATTAGGAATAGCAAAAGGCATATCATCTATAACAGAAACATTATGTGCTTTAGCTGATTTTAAATACTCTCTAATTGGATCTTCTTCTACATAAGTGTACCTTCCTGCATCTATCATAAAAGGCTTGCCCTTATAATAAATTGAAAAATGGCCTAAGTCTGAATGACCATGTCCGCTCCCTAATGTTCCATTTTGAATATAAGTAAAGCTAGCATCATTTTCAAAACTACTTCTTATATAAATATTACCTGAATCTTCAAAGGATTTATTTAAATTAGTAATTCCTTTCTCTGCTAAATTTAAATATTTTCTATTATAATCATATCCTAAAAGAAAAATACTACTTAAATCCATTTTTTCAAAGGCATTTTTCTTTAGCTCCCCATCATTAAATATAGTAGCTGCTTTTACTAATACATCTCTAATATTAGTTCTATCACTATCCCCTTGAGCTTCTTGATGGCTATTAGGACCTCCACAATACATTAAATACTTTGCCATAGAATGTACTTTATTTTTAAATTCTTCCTTTAAGTCAAATTTGAATACTTCACTCATATAAATTACTTTAATACAACAATTAAGTACTTCTACATGATACATAACTGATTGCTCCCAGTGTGAACCATCATCAAATACTTGAATATCAATTTGCTTATATAACTCATCTAGTGCCCAATCAAATAAATCATTGCTAATAAAATTATCAAGACAGAAATATGAAATTACTATAGAAGTAGTTTGAAGCACTCCCCAATTGCTTAGTATATATTTATCTATATAAGAATCTTTTAAATAATTAAGTTGTTCCACAATACTTAAAACTATTTTTAGTATTTCATCATCATTTATTTTATCTTCGTTTATTAAATGTATTAATGTGTACATCCAACTTAAACACCTTATACCTGTATCTATTGTTCTTGTAGTTTTTCCTTCTTTAATCTCATTATTATCTATCCAATTCATAATTAGATCTTTACATTTGTTTATGTATATATCATTATTTTCAACATAATAGGCAACTATTAATTTATGAATGTATTCATGTCTATTTAACATAAATGTCCATTCTTCATCTCCATTAGGAGTATAATTCCAATCCAGTTTTCTATTTACATATGGTGTTTTACATTGCTCCATATCCCAAGCTTCATCAAAGATAAAGGAATTATTCAGTAATAAATTAGCGCCTTTTAAGGTTTCCTTGTAACTATCTTTACATTGATTTTTTATATAATTAACTACATTTTCCTTTTCATATAATACCATATATTTTTTTACTTTTATTTTTAATTTTTCTACATTATTACTATCCATTTCAATCTATTCCCCCTTACATAATAATAGAAAATAAGGATTTGAGCATAACCCAAATCCCTATTCTACTTTTTTGATCCTATAGATCATGCTTTTTATTTTATTTTATTTAAAATTTAATTTGGAGTTCAAATTAAATTTTATAGCTTATCTATTTACACTACCTAAGTTCTTATTATTCATAAGATCTAGTACTTCACTTTCAGTTGAAATACCTACATCCCCAATTTGAGTTTGTTTTAATACAGCTGTAGCCACACCAAACTCTATTACTTCATTAAGATCTGCGCATTTATCACTACACATTTTCTTGATTATTCCTGCAGCGAAGGCATCTCCACCACCAATTCTTGATATCATACTAAAATCATATTTTGATGATCTATATAAATTTTCTCCATCAAACAACATTCCCATTAATGTGTGATAATTATACGGAGTTCCTGTGCGTAATGTAGTTACTACGTTCTTTACTCCTAGTTCATCCGTCATATACTTAAAGTTTTCAATGAAAATTTCATCTGAAATCTCTTCACTCGCAGCATCAAAAACACTATAACTACTTGTATCTTTATTTAACCATCCAAAACATAAGTAACTATCCTTTACTATAGGCTTTACAATATCTACAAACTCTTTATAGCTTTTAAATAATGTAGCTCTATAATTTAAGTCTATACTAATCTTAATATCTCTCTTTTTAGCTTCATCTATTAATTTAGTAACAGCATTAATAACTTTATCACCTAACGTAAAAGTTATTCCTGAAATATGTATAACTTCTACATCTTTTAAAACACTATCAACATCTATGTCTTCATATTCTAATTCTGTAATAGCAGAATTCTTTCTATCATAAATAACTTTTGCTCTTCTTGCAGAGCATCCTTCTTCATAATAATATAGACCTAATCTATTACCTTTTGTAACAATATGATTGCAATCTACATCATTAGCTTTAAGAAAAGCTTTTGCAGCATTTCCAATTTCATTTCCAGGTAAAGCTGTTAATATTCTGGTTTTTACTCCTAGGTTACTTAGTCCAACAGCTACGTTAGCTTCTGCACCACCAAAATATAAATTAAAGCTATTAGTTTGAATTATTTTCAAATTATTAGGAGGCGTTAATCTTAATAATACTTCACCTAATACTAAAATATTTTTCATTTTTTCCTCCACTAATTTTTTATTTCATCAATACGCTCTATATATTTTCTTGTTTCCTTTTCAATAATTACTGGATCCTTTAAATTTACTATAGAACTTCCTATACTAATTATATCGCATCCATTAGAAACCCATTCAGACATATTATCATAGCTTATTCCACCTGAAACCATAATTCCAATTCCTTTTATAGGTGCTTTTATATCCTTTATTATTGAAGGTTTAAAAGCTGATCCTGGGAATAGCTTAACTATATCTGAACCATATTCTCTTGCCTCAACCACTTCTCTAACACTAAAGCATCCTGGTATATATGGTATCCCATATCTATTACATATTATAGATGTTTCTCTATTAAAGCTTGGACTTACTATAAATTTAGCTCCAGCAAGGATTGCTATTCTTGCTGTTTCTGAATCTAATACTGTTCCAGCACCTATGATTGCATCCTCTTTATTATTCTTAGATAATTCTGCAATTACCTCATTTGCATTTGGGATTGTAAATGTTACTTCTACAACATTACATCCACCTTTTATTGCTGCATTAGCAATAGATACTCCTTCTTCTTTTGTATCAGTTCTAAGCACTAATACAAATGCATCTTTTATTAATCCATTTAAAATTTTAACTTTATTTATCATCTTACTAACCATCCACCATCAACAGCCAAGACATGTCCATTGACATAGTCTGAAGCCTTACTTGCTAAAAATACTACTGTTCCCATTAAGTCAGAAACTTCTCCCCATCTATTTGCTGGGATTCTATCTAAAATTTCTTTATTTCTATTTTCATCAGCCCTAATCGGTGCTGTATTAGCCGTCTTAATATATCCTGGTGCTATAGCATTTATTTGAACGTTATGTTCTGCTAACTCATTAGCAAATGCTTTAGTTATTCCTGCTACTCCATGTTTACTTGCAGTATAAGGTGGTACGAATTTTCCACCTTGGAAGGATAACATTGATGCGATATTTATTATTTTACCACTCTTTTGCTCTACCATTACTTTGGCTACTTTTTGTGATAGATAATAAACAGCATTTAAATTAATATTCATAACTGCATCCCAATCTTCTGACTTATACTCTAATAGAGGTGATCTTCTTATTGTTCCTGCATTATTTACTAAAATATCGATTTTACCATATTCTTTTAAACAAGATTCTACAACCTCATTTCTAAACTCACCATTTGTTAAGTCGCCTTTTATAAATACTATCTTTCTTCCTAAAGCTTCAACATTCTTTTTAACTTCTTGAATATTATCATCAAATGTAGTTACAAATAAATTTGCTCCAGCAGTAGCTAAAGCTTCTGCATAAGCCATACCTATACCAGTATTTCCACCTGTTACAATAGCTACCTTTCCATCTAAATCAAAAAAATCTAACGAAAAGTTATTGCTTAGACTCATATTGCCCAACTCCTTACTATTTTAAAGTTCCCATTATGCTTGCTTTATCTATTTCAATCTCTACATTATTATCTACTTCTAATTTTACTATGTTACCATGGATACCTTTTATAGTCCCATAAATTCCTGATATAGTAACTACTTTATCTTTTACTTTTATGGTATTAAGATATTCGTCTCTTAAAGTTTCTTGCTTTTTTATTTTCTTCTTATTTATTATTGGTGTAATTAAGGAAATCATAACTGGATAAGCTGCAAAAAAAACTATCAACGCTAATAATTTATCGCTCATTATTAATCCATTAAATCCTTTCTACACATAACAGATGCCATATCGCTAACCCCTGAAACAGCTGCATCAATTATTTTTCTAGTATCATCTCCTGATGGAATAACTATAGTATTCATTACTATTTCAAGAATACAAGCTACTGAAACTCCACCTACTACATATTGATTTTCTGAAGCTTCATTTAATAATATTTCTCTAGACGTTATTTGGAATGGAGCCCCACCTGTTATATCTGCAAAAATTATTAAATCATTATTTTTTTCTACATAGTCTTTTATCATAATTTTAAAATCTTCATGATTTAATTCTTCATTTAAATTTATTGCATCAACGCCTTCATCTACACCTGTTAAAAGCTTAATTGCAGATTTAATTCCTGTTGCATATTCTCCGTGTCCTACTACTAAAATTTTCATTACTCATCCTCCTGTTGTGATTCCTACTAATTCTAAAAATAATGATCCAAGTATTCTAGGAATAATGGATCATCATTTTTATAATTCTAAACTTTATTACGCTAATACTTTAAGTACAGATCCTAAAACACCTATAACTATTGTTAAACCAACTAATTGATAAGTTGTCCATTTACGTTTCTTTATTAAGTAAAATACAAGTATTGTATATAAAGCTGGTAATAATGCTGGCGCTATCTTATCTAACATTTCTTGAATAGATACTACTTTTTCTTTACCATCTGGCATTGCAGCTACATATTTGTAAGCAATGTTTATCTTTGTAAATGATACAGCAAGTCCTGATATAACTGTTACACCTATCATACTAGCAACAGATGATATTTGAGCCATTTTCTCACTTAATGTATCTATAATGCTTGTACCTAATTTGTATCCATAGTAACCTGTTAATAACTTAATAGTTAATAGTATTGCATTCATTGCAACAAAGAATAGTATTGGTCCTGCAATCATTCCATCCTGTGCTAAACCAGCTGCAATTGTTGAGAATAAAGGTGCTAAACAGAATTGTGAAAGTGAATCTCCAATTCCTGCTAAAGGTCCCATTAGAGCAAGCTTTATAGATCTAGCTTCTTTTGGAGTTCTTCCTGAATCAAGCATTACTAAATGCAGACTTGTTATAAATGGTAAGAAGTGTGGATTAGAGTTGAAGAATTCAACGTTTTCACTTAAAGCTTCCTTTAATCCTTCTTCATTATTTTTATATATTTTCTTTAAAGCTGGATATAAAACATTTGCATATCCTAAACCTTGGTAATTTCCGTAGTTAAATCCATTTTGTAAGTAAAAAGCTCTTAGAGAAGCTCTCATATAATCGCTTTGTTTTAAAACTCTTTTAGATTCCATCTTCAAATACTACCTCCTCATCGTCGTTGTTGCCAGAACCATTACTGTGTCCTTTTCTGAAGTATTCAAGAAGTGCAACTGTAGCACCTGCGAAAGCTACTCCCATAACTGGTAAGTTTAAGTATCCTATACATACGTATCCTAATAATACAAACGGTATTAATTCAACCTTAGCCATAACTGATAATATCATTGCAAATCCTATTGCTGGTAACATCTTACCTGCTACTGATAAACCATTTATTAACCAAGCTGGTATCATTTCTACAACAGCTTGTAATCCTGATGTACTAAATGCTCCTGCAAATCCAATGATAAATCCTACTATTGCAAGTATCCAAATTGTAGCATTAGCAGAAAATCTAAATTTCTTAAAGTTTCCTTGTTCTATTCCTTTGTTAGCAAATTGAGTTAATCCTGTTGCGAAAGTATAAGTTGCTGTTATTAAAAATTGGAATGCAACTGCGAATGGGAATGATAGAGCAAGTGCTGTACCTGGATCCATTCCTTGATCTTTCATTGTTATTGCCATTAATGTACCTATTATTCCTGGTCCCATTGGGTTTGGTGGCACTGTTCCACCTGCACCAACACCAAATCCCATGAAAGCTATTTCTGATACTGCTCCCATAGCTAATGCTGTTGGAATATCTCCTAAAATAATTCCTACTCCGAAAGATAAAATAATACAACGATTTGAATAAATTCCAAGTAACATACCTGATAGACAGAATGCAGTCCAAAGTCCAATCAAAGTACATTGAAGTAATGTAATTTCCATATTTATACCTCCATTTTTATTTATTTATTTATATACTTTACTAGAGTAAAGCATAGTTCACTTTGAAAATATTAGTCTAAGAATTTTGTAATATCTACTTGTAGTGCACCATCGTCACCTCTTGGTGTTGTCTTAGTGTTGAATTTTATACCATGTTTAACTGATAATTCTTTTAGTGCAGCCTTATCTTCTTTTCCTAAGAATATTGAACGAGTTACTTGTTGTTTACCTTCACAGTTGTGAATATTTCCAATGTTTATTTCTTTAACTGGCACTCCACCTGCGATAAGTTTTAATGCATCTGCTGGTGTCTTACATATTATAAATATTTTTTGTTGTGGTGATGCTTTATGAATAACGTCACATGTTTTTTGCACTGAGAAAAATCTCATAGCAATTGATTTTGATACTACTGTCTTCATTAAAGTTTGTTGAATTTTATCTTCGCTAGCTTCATCATTAGCAACTATTACAGTATTAACGCCTAATGCATTTAACCACATTTGTCCTTGTCCGTGTACTAGTCTTTCATCAATTCTCATCATTTCAATATTTACGCTCATTTTAATTTCTCCTTCTCTTACCAATATAAATTCCAGTCTTTATAAAATCTTATTAACGCTTCTAAGTAGTAGTAATCTCCCCATATGTTTCCTTCATCTACACCTTTTCCTGAATGCCATGAGTAAACTCCATGTAGTAATACTGATTTTCCTTCTTGAACATCAGAATTAGTATAGTTTTCTATTAGTGATCTTAAAATATTATGCATTGCATATTTATATACTTCTTTATCACTATCTACTTCTGGAAGATATTTTCCCATTTCGTGCATTCCACAAACAGCTATTGCTGCTGCTGAAGAATCTTTTGAATGATTGTCTCCATCTCCAAATATTAAATCCCAATAACAAACGTTATCATTTGGTAATCTATTTAAGAAGTAGTTTGTCATTCCCTTATATAAATTGAAGCTGTGTGGGTTTTTAGCATTTCTATAGTTTAGTGGAATACCATATATTCCCCACGCTTGTCCTCTAGCCCAAGCTGAATCATTGCTATATCCTTGTCTTGTAACTCCTTTAACCGGTTTACCATCCTCCGGATTCATATAGAATGTATGGAATGCTGATGCATCATCTCTTATAACATTATTACAAGAAGTTACAAAATGTTTATCTGCCATTTCTCTGTACTTATTATCACCTGTTGTTTCAGATGCCCAGTAAAGTAAAGGTATATTTAATAAACAGTCTATTATGAATCTATAGTGGTCTTTACTTCCAAGGTCTCCCCAAGCTTGAATAAACTCACCTTTTTCTTGGTATCTTGAGATTAACTTATCTGCTGCCTTTATAGATGCTTCTTTAGCTACTTCTGATCCAGTTAATTTATATCCACTAACTGTTGAAAGTGAATAAAGAAATCCTAAATCGTGGTGATCTATTTCTATATTATTATCAACTCTATTTTTAAATGATAATACATTTTTCTCTGCTAATTTTCTATATTTGTCTTCACCAGTATGTTCATAAGCTAACCATAGTAAACCTGTCCAAAAACCATCTGTCCACTCTATATTTTCTATAATTCCATATTTATTATCTTTAGTTGCTGATGATGGAAATTTTTCTTTAAAGTATTCCATGTTCGCATCAATTTGTTTTATAACATTTTCTATTGCTTTTTCTACTTCTACTTTTGTTAGAAGCTTTGTATTAAGAAACTCTTCTCTCTTCTTAATTTCTTCAACATTTATTTTTTTTATCATGACTTCCCCCGTAATAATTATCTTAGTTTGAATATCACTATTTTATACCTATAACTGAAAGTTAAACCTACATTTAGTAAACCGGTTTTATATAGTCGAAAATTATCCCCTTCTTATAGCTATCAACAAATCTAATCTCATAATTCCAACTTTTTTCTTCAACTAAACAGTATTTTATTTCATATCTTTTGGAATTAATCGGATGATTAACATTTTTGTTATTAATAATCTCCTCCTTAAATCAAACTATTTAACGAATTTAGTAAACTGGTTTACTTGCTTTATATTTTTATTATACATACTAATGAAAAGGTTGTCAACATTTTTTTCTGAATATTTTTTTAGATTTTCTAAGTATTTTTTATAGTTAATTTTCTTATTTATATGTTTAAAGAGACTCTTCTTGCAGAATAGTCTCTTTAAAACAATTTATATTATTTTTTAAATTATATTAAAGAATAATATAAATTTAAAAGCTTAATTCGTACCAAAAATAACTGTTTCCGGTTTTACAGTATCCCCATAAGCCGGTACTAAAGTTTTATCAAATGCTTCTTTAAAGAATCCTTCTTTAATAAGGTTATCTACCTCATTGTTAATCCATTGTAATAACTCTTCATTTCCCTTTTTAACAGCCGGTGCAATTGTATCTTCTTCTCCTAGAGTTGAAATATACGTTGTAAACCCATTATTTTCTCTAGCCCAAGCAAATAATAAAGTATTGTCATGTGCTAAAGCAGCTCCTCTTCCGTCTTTTAATGCCGCAAAAGCCTCAGTATTGTGTTCAAATTTAACTAATTCAATATCAGGATAATTCTTTGTAAAGTAATTTTCTGCTGTTGTTCCTTTATTTACTATTAGTTTCTTACCATTTAAATCATCTACTGATTTTATTGGACTTCCATCAGATGAAACCACACCTAAAGCAACTTTCATATAAGGACTCGCAAAATCTACTTTTTCTTTTCTTTCAGGTGTTACAGTAAAATTAGCTAGTATTATATCCACCTTATTTGACTGTAAATATTCTACTCTATTTGCCGCTTCAACTAATACAAATTCAACTTTACTTTCATCTCCTAATAAATCCTTAGCTATCCTTTTTCCTAAATAAACATCATATCCTTGATTTACTCCTTTTTCATCAACGAATCCAAATGGTGGTTTATCACTAAATACCCCAATTCTTACTTTACCAGCTTTCTTAATTTCATCTATTGCTGATTTACTTTCACCTTTTTTTGATCCACATCCAACTAATGCTCCTACTGCTATTACTAGTATTAAAATCAATGACAATATTTTTTTCATTTTATTTACCCCTTCCTTTTTATTATTTAGCACCGTTATACATTTTCATCTAAAACAGCTATTATTTATACAAATCAAATGAAGCTAAAAAACTTTTTGCTCTTTCTGTTTTTGGATTTGAAAAAAATTCTTCTGGAGAAGATATTTCTATGATATTACCTTCCTCCATAAAAACAATCTTATCTGCTATATTTTTTGCAAATTCTAATTCATGAGTAACTATAACCATAGTCATTCCATTTTGTGCCAATTCTAGTAAAACCCTCAAAACTTCTCTAACCATTTCCGGGTCTAACGCAGCTGTAACTTCATCAAAAAGCATTATTTCTGGATTCATACACAATGCTCTTACAATTGCTATCCTTTGTTTTTGACCACCTGATAACTCTCTAGGATAAGCATACTTTCTGTTAAATAGTCCAACTCTATTTAACAGCTCATCTGCTTGTTTAATTACTTCTTCTTTCTCTCTTTTTTGAGCTTTAGTCGGTCCAAGTAAAATATTATTTATAACATTCATATGAGGAAATAATTCATAACTTTGAAAGACCATTCCTATAGTTCCTCTTACCTTTTCAAATTCTACCTCCTTCCCTAAAACTCCATAATTCTTTAAAATTATTTCTCCTTCATCTATATTTTCTAAGCCATTTAAACATCTTAAAAATGTGCTTTTACCACAACCTGAAGGTCCTAGAATAACTACTACTTCCCCCTTTTTAATTTCTAAGTCAACTCCCTTTAGAGCATTAATTTCTCCGTAGTTCTTCTTTATATTATTAACTTTAAGTAATATTTCTTCACTCATAAAATCCCTCCTAGTTTAACTTTTTCTCTAATGCCTTTGCTCCTAAGGAGATTGGGAAACATATTAGAAAATAAATTATAAGCATTAATCCATAAATCCAAAATGAAGCTAATGGCTCTGTTAAAACTGTTCTTTCTATGATTTGCTGGCCAACTTTAACTAAATCTACCGCTCCAATCAAAGTCATTAAAGTAGTAGTTTTTATCATTCTTGTACTTAAATTTATAATCCCAGGAAGAACTCGTCTTATACTTATTGGAATTATAATATATCTGTAAGTCTTTATTTTATTTAAAGACAAAGCCATTGCTGATTCATAATATATTTTAGGAATAGATGTAATTGCACCTCTTACCAAATCACCTATTTCTGCTGTACCCCATAATGTAAAAACTATATATCCAACATATATTGAATCTAAATGAATATTTAAAAGAGTTGGTACTCCAAAGTAAAATATGAAAAGCCATACCATTAAGGGTATTATCCTTATACTTTCAAGATATATGGTTGAAATAATTTTTACTACTTTTCTTTTACTAATCATAACTATTCCAAATATAATTCCTAATATAGTAGATAAAATAACTGATACAAAAGCAACATTTAATGTTACAAGTAATCCTTCTAAAAGCCTATTCATGTTATCCCAGTTAAAAATTAAATTACTGACCAAACTCTCCATATCTTAACCTCCTCTCTAAAACTCTACTAATTATTGAAATAGGAAGTAATATTATAAGATAGAATATTACAACTAATAATAAAGCCTCATTTGTTTTATAATACATTCCTATAACATCCTTTGTAACAAACATAAGCTCTGCAACTGCTATTGATCCAATAATAGATGTTTCTTTAATTAAGAATATACAATTAGCAGCTATAGATGGAATTGATACAGAAAAACTTATAGGGAAAATAATATGCCTTAATATTTGTTTTTTACTTAATCCTATTGCTTGACCACTTTCTATTTGAGCTTTTGATACTGCATCTACTCCACCTCTAAATGATTCTGCCATATAAGCTCCGCCTAAGAATGATAGACCTATAACTCCACAAGTAAAACCACTTATCTTTATTCCAAATTTAGTTAATCCATAATAAAGAAAAAATACTTGTATCAATAGTGGTGTATTTCTTGAAAATTCTATATATATCTTAGATACAACATTTATAAATTTTAAATTAAAATATCTTGCTACTTCTATTAATAATCCAATTAAAATAGATAATATAATAGATATAATAGCTAGTTCGAATGTTATAAATGCAGCTTCTAAAAAATTAGGTAAGCTACTAATGATAAAGTTTAAATCAAGCTCCATAAAATCCCTCCAATTCTGAAAGTAATTAATTTTAAGTAATAAAAAAACTCCCTCTCTTAACTTAAATAAGAGACGAAGTTATCCTCCGCGGTTCCACTCTAATTGAACATAGTTCCACCTTAATAAATTACGCTATAAACGGCGTTCCGTTAAAATGCTACTATATATTTCACATTTTATACTCCGAAGTGCACTTCATATAATATAACGCTAAAGGCTTTCACCATTTCCTTCTCTCTGCAAACACTATTATTATACTACTCTCTTCATCATTGCATTTATTCCTACTATTCCGATATGTTTATTTCAATTATACTCTTTAGTTTTTACTTGTCAATACTTTATTCAATTTACTTTTTATACATAATTATACATTAAACTATTCCAAATGCTTTAAATATGTGAGTCTTATACGATGAAAATTTTATAAAAAAATAAAAGCTGTGATAAACATAGCTTTTATTTTTTAATATTATTATCTCTTATCTCCTTTAAATACCAATGCTAAAGTTCCCGGACCTCCATGAGTTCCAATTACTGCTCCTATAGAATTAATTAATATATCCTTAACCTTAACTTCTTCAAGTATCATTTTTTTTACATCTTCAGCTTCACTTAAGCAATCTGCATGACATATAAAAATAACTTGTTCTTCTGGATTTATTGCTTTTTCTTTTAATTCTTGAACTAAATACTTTAATGCTTTTTTTCTTCCCTTTATTTTATCTCCTGGAATAACCTTTCCTTCATCATCTATTTTAAGGGTTGGTTTTATTCCAAGTAAAGTTCCCACAGTCGCTACCGTTCCTGAGATACGCCCACCTCTTTTTAAGTGATTTAAATCATCTACTACTATAGCATGGATAATTCTTCTCTTATTTTCTTCAACAAAGTTTACTATTTCTTCTATACTAGAACCATTTTTAATCATCTCACATGCATGATAAACTAATGAGCCCTCTCCTACTGATACACTTAAAGAATCAATAACATGTATAATTGCATTTGGATTTTCTTCCAATATCATTTGTCTTGCTATTGTTGAACTATTATAAGTCCCACTTAAACTAGAAGATAATCCTATATATATTATAGCGTCCTCTTGATCTACACACTTTTTAAACACCTCTAAAAAATCTCCAACATTCACCTGTGCTGTAGATGGCACTGCTCCTTCTTTAATCATTTTATAAAAATCTTCATGTTTTAACGTCTGTCCTAAATCATCTGGTATAAATTCTCCATTTATATTAACCGTTAATGGTACTACCTCTATGTCGTTTTTCTTTATATAATTTATAGATAAATCACATGCCGAATCTGTAATTAACTTTATACTCATACATTCAACTCCTATAAGTTCTTAATTTGTAATCATATTATACATATGTTTATTTCACTTGTCAAAACTCTTGACTATCAAACTAAATTAATATAAATATAATATTGCTATCTACAAGTCTTAACAATATTATATCTCATAATTATTAAAATGCATCTAATTATTCAATTCCATCCCACTCTTAGTCATAAAGTTTGTAGCATGTTGTCTCAAATTATCACTAAACATTAAATTCTGCTTTTCTATTTCAGTGTAAGGAACCCTAAATGGATGCTTATAATGCATATAATCTGCTATATTAGTTCCCGCTATATCACCTTGTTGAATATTTATTTTATAAAAAATATATCCTCTTTGATCTTTAGAGTTAGAAGGATAATTTATAGCCCCTGTTATTTTATAATCATGCCTTTCTTGTGCAAAAATATCAGTGCTTTCAACTATGCCTCCACTTAACCTAGGTATTGAAGATGAGTAGTTTTCACCTTTACTTTCATACAATAATCTCCCATTTATAAGTTCTAAAGGCCGTGAGTTACTAATTGCAATACCATCCTGCCAATAAGGTCCGTCTTCCCCAAAATTAAAATATTCAATTGCATATATTTCATTATCCTTAAGTTCTATAAAAATACTTGTTACCTTTAAATTATTTTCTAAATTAGAGTTAAACTCTAATTTATCATTAAAAATTTGAATATTTACTACATTCTTAAGCATAATAATATCCTTATCTAATATATCCTTAACAATTTTCATTGGAACCTCTTCATCTATTAGCATATTTCTCGTTCCAAATTCCTTAACAGGAGCTACTTCAGCAGAGTCTAGTCTAATATGATTAGAAAGTACACAACTAATTCCAACTATAAATATACAACTTATCATATATATGAAAATTAAATTTCTCTTGTTAAGTCTTATATTTTTATCTGAATTCATGCAATTAACATTTTCAATATCATAGCTTAATTTATATAATGATCTAAATATATAAAAATAATAAATAATTATTGGAATAGATATAAACCAAATTTGTCCTAATCCTGTTAAGGCAGAAATCATAACTATACCCTTCCAAATAATTAACCCTAAAATAGGGTCTTTTTTAGGTTGTAAATCTGCTTTATGAAAAACCTTCTGTATACCTTTTCTAAAGATAATAAGAAAAGTAATTTGAAAAACTGTTAATATAAATGCTAGTATAAAAGTATTTTTAGAATTAGCATTTAAAGGTGTACTTATATATATCAGATTTAATACATTAATTATCATATTTATTATAGAAAAAATCCAGGCTGCATTAAGAGCCTTATTTTCTTTTCTTAAGTTACGAAAACCAATATATAAAAGTATTGCTGCTAATGTTGGCAAAATATACTGTAACCATAAAAAATTAAAGGTCACTACAGTAAACATAAAGCCAATAGTAATATTTTTCATAGATTCATGCCAAAAGCTCTTTAAATACTTTTCATCTAAAATTATCGATTTATCATTGAACTGATTCTCATGAAATTTACTCATCCATATCCCCTTTACCATTAACATCAAACTATTCTATATTAACATCAATAGAATTTTAAATAATAAGCTATATATTAATTCATACTTACTTTAGTAAATTATATCATATTTTCCAATAAATTATTATTTTATCTGTAAATTATAAAATAAAAAGCGCAGCCTTTAGCTACGCATTTATTATGATTATTTATTTATTATTAATGATTTTCCAGTCATTTCTGTTGGTACATCAAGTCCCATTACATTTAGCATAGTTGGAGCTATATCAGCAAGCTTTCCTTCTTGTAAAGTTCTTCCTTCTGTATGATTTGATATCCATACAAATGGAACTGGATCTGTTGTATGTGCTGTAAATGGATTTCCTGTTGAGAAATCTATCATAGTTTCAGCATTACCGTGGTCAGCAGTTATAAATAAAGTTCCGTCCTTTTCTAAAACTTTATTTGCAATCTTTCCTAAACACTCATCTACAACTTCTATTGCTTTAACAGCTGCATCCATTACTCCTGTATGTCCAACCATATCTGGGTTAGCATAGTTTAATATAACCATGTCATACTTATCTTGATCTAATCTATTAATTAACTCTTCTGTTACTTCGTAAGCACTCATTTCAGGTTTTAAATCATAAGTTGCAACCTTAGGTGATGCTATAAGAGCTCTATCTTCACCTGGATTTTCTTTTTCTACTCCACCATTAAAGAAGAATGTAACGTGAGCATACTTTTCAGTTTCTGCAATTCTTAATTGGTTTAATCCCTTGCTTGATACATACTCTCCTAAAGTATTATTTATACCTTCTGCTCTATATGCAACATTAACACCTTCTAAAGTCTTGTCGTATTGAGTCATAGTTACAAACGTTAAGTTTAAAGTTTCTCTCTTGAATCCATTAAATTCTTTATCATTTATAGCTCTAGTTATTTCTCTAGCTCTATCTGGTCTAAAGTTAAAGAATATTACTGAGTCCTTATTCTTAATCATTCCATTTGAATCTATAACTGCTGGTAATACAAACTCATCTGTTTTATTATCATGGTATGATCTTTCAATAGCTTCTACAGCTGATGAGGCTACTTCCCCTCTTCCTAATACCATTGCATTATAAGCAAGTTCAACTCTCTCCCATCTGTTATCTCTATCCATTGCATAATATCTACCTGCAATAGTAGCTATCTTACCTACACCAATTTCTTTCATGTAGCTTTCAAGCTCTACTATAAATTCTTTTCCTGATGATGGTGGAACATCTCTTCCATCCATAAAGCAGTGAACATATACATTTTGTAACTCAGCCTCTTTAGCTAATTGTAATAATCCCTTTAAGTGATCTATGTGTGAATGAACTCCACCATCTGATAATAATCCCATTAAATGAAGTGCTGAATTATTTTCTTTTGCATTTTTAATTGCAAGATTTAACGCTTCATTTGTAAAGAATCCACCTTCATTAATCTCTTTAGTTATTCTTGTTAATTCTTGATATATAATTCTTCCTGCACCTATATTTAAATGACCAACTTCAGAGTTTCCCATTTGTCCATCAGGTAATCCAACATGTAATCCACTAGCTTGTAATTGAGTGTGTGGATATTTTTCTATTAGTCCATCAAAATTTGCTTTCTTTGCTGTTTCAACAGCATTTCCATCTGATTTTGGAGCAATTCCAAATCCATCTAATATCATTAACATTACAGGTTTCTTCGCCATAATTCCCTCCAAATTTTTATTAAAATCTATATTTGACAATATTCTAATATTATCTTTCTTTAAATCTAACTTTATTATACTATATTTGTACTTTATAAACAATAAAACACCTATTTCAGTAAACCTTTGCAAGAAAATAATTTCAATAAATTTTCAAACAATTCATAAAAAAGGAGAATTCAATACGAATTCTCCTTTTTTGTTAATCAGTATCAGAAGTTATTTTGATACTGATTCTTTATAGATATTTATTAAATATTTCTCTTTACAAAGTGTCCTTCTTTCATTATTATTTCCATTTTGTCAGCATCTACCTCATGTATATCTTCCAAAGGATTTCCTTGAAGAACAATTATATCCGCATACTTTCCTTCCTCAATAGTTCCTGTAACCTTATCTATTCTAAGCATTTCTGCTCCATTTTTTGTAGCAGCTAAAAGAACTTCTTCTTCAGTTAACCCAGCCTTATTTAATGCATACATTTCAGTAATTGCATATTTACCATATGGAGTTAATGAACTACAGAAAGAATCTGAGCCAACTGTAATACGAATACCTTTCTTATTAGCATTTAATAAATTACTTGTTATTCTATTTAATTCTTTTTCCGCCACTGTATTTCCTGGGAAATTATCATGTATTGGTCTATATGGTGGCTCGTACACAGTAAACCATTCAGTAAAGAATTGATATGTTGGACAAAATGTAATATCTTTTTCTTTCATTATATCTAAACATTCTTCATTTAACTCTTGTCCATGTATTATTGCACTTACTCCAGCCCTACAGGAATCTAATGCTCCTTGATAACCTTCAGCATGAGACCATACTGGTAGGCCAACCATATTACATTCATCAACTACAGCTTGTATTTCTTCCATTGAATAATGAGAATCTGCTTTTGCATCTAATCTCCATATTCCACCACCAGTTGACCATATTTTAATTGCATCTGGATTTTCTCTAATTCTATGACGAATAGCCTTTCTTAAATCCCAAGGTCCATCAACACGCTCTGCCCATGGATGTGAATCGTTATTATATTCCCATGGAAGATTGTGAGAATCTCCATGTCCTGCAGTTCTACAGAAACCTAGTCCAGTTGTTACAACACGTGGTCCTGGAATTATTCCCTTTTCTATCATATTACGAATGTGTATCCCTGATCTTGAAATTTCTCCTACAGAAGTTAATCCATGCTCTAAAGCCTCTTTCGCTTGAGCCACAGCTACTACTGTTTTTTGAATAGGATGCTCTAAAACCCATTCATTATCATTGTCTGATAAATTACCACTAAAATGAAGGTGCGAATCTATTAATCCTGGCATTATTGTTTTTCCACTAATATCCACCACTTCATATGAATCATCAAACTCTATTTTTTCCCCTGCATATTTTATTTTTTTATCTTCTACTAATATCAAAGAATCTTTAACTGGTTCTGCTCCTGTACAATCTATTAATAATCCTCCTAAAAAAGCTACTTTACTCATAAAAACCTCCACCCATCTATTATTCAATTATTTATTTCTTAAAACTCTTCTTTCTTACCAACATAAACGTTCTTCTTTCTTACAGCCATAAAAATCATTCCTACCAAAAGCCATATAATAACTATGCTCCATTCAACTAGATTTAAAGATGCTGGACTCATTGGAAGCACTAATAATGCAATTATTATTAGCGCAGCTAAACAAGCTGCATAAATACCAACCTTACCCCCTGGAACCTTATATGGTCTTTTCAAATTTGGTTCTGTCTTTCTCATTCTCAAGCATGCTACACTTGCCATAAAACAAGCAAAAATAAATGCTAATGAACTGACATTAGTTAATGGAACTAACATATTTTTACCTAAAAAAGGACCTATTATTGTTAAAATTGCCATTAATACGTTAGCTACTTTAGGTGTTCCAGTTTTCTCATCTATCTTTGCAAACTTACTTGGTAATTGTTCCTTTCTACCCATGGCAAGTAGTATTCTACTTGAAGCTGCAAAAAAAGAATTCATTGGTCCTAATGGCCCCATTACTGCAATAACCATCATTATCTTATAAAATACTCCCAGACCTATTACTGATAGTATTGTTAATGCTGGTATATTGTGAGTTATAAAATCCTGCCACTTTACAATGGATCCAAAGGAATAGATACAAATAACATAAAATACACCTGCTGCTAATAATGCTAAAGATATTACCTTACCAAATTTATTCCAATCTAATCCCTCAGAAGCCTCCTCTGCTTGTTGTGGTATTGTATCAAATCCGGCATAAAAAAATGGTGTCATTACAAGGACTGGTAATATCCCCATCCATATACTAGATCCTTCCCCAGCCCCTGATATTGTTCCATCATATATTGGTAAAATGTTTGATGGACCTCCTTTAAATAAGGAAATTCCCATAGCAATAAGCATTCCACCTAATAACAACTTTGCTAAAAATCCTTGTAGCTTAGCTGCTGATGAAGCACCTTTAAAATTAAGGTAAATAACATACCCTGCAAAAATTAATGAGATTAATAGTGGTGGAAGATATACTGTTGCCCCCATAATCTCATATAATGGAATAACATTTAATGATGGTATAAACTCTCCTATTAATGTTGAAATTGCAATAGCTTCCCAAGGACATAATATTGCATTTCCTAACACTAAAAACCATCCTGTAAAGTAAGATAATTTATCACCACAGGTTCTT
This sequence comes from Clostridium sp. LS3, assembly GCF_055330225.1. Classification (NCBI taxonomy): domain Bacteria; kingdom Bacillati; phylum Bacillota; class Clostridia; order Eubacteriales; family Clostridiaceae; genus Clostridium; species Clostridium sp. LS3. The sequence continues at coordinate 927,125 of NZ_CM143921.1, read as the reverse complement.
GATACATATTCAACTATCCCACCTGAAATTGGTATAGCTGATGTTAATTCACCAAAAACAGCTCCTATAGGCAATAAAAAAATAGCTCCAATCATAAAAGCTATCATCGCTGGTACAGGACCACCACCTATTTTCATCCAATCACCAACAAGTAATACCCAGCCAGTTCCTATAATTGCTCCAAACCCTATAGTAAAAAAATTCCATAAGGATAAGGATTTTTTCATTCCAACATTCTCTCCCATTTGTTCCCCCAAAATTCTGTAATACATTTAATAATCTTAATACACAATTTCTTTTAGGAAGTATTATAAATACTAAGATTAATCATAAACACACCTTCTTTACTGTTATAAAGTTATGTCGTATTTATCATACAAGTACATTATACTCTTACTGAAATCGTTTTACAAATATTTTCCTTTTTCATTTTTTATCTATTTTTCCCTATATTTATCTATTTTCCCCTATAATAGATAAAATAATATATAAATTATCCTTATTCCAAATATTTCCCCTAAGTGAATATTTTCTCGTCAATTCTTATCATTTATAAACATTTTTTTCTTCATTTTCTCTAAAATATGCTATTTGAATTATTATTATCTTTCTTATTATTAAAAGTAAAATAGAAAAGTCGACAATGTGAGCTTGCTGAGCTGTCGACTTTTTTCGCGAATGTGCATTTAAATGACACTACAAATTTTATATTTGGTTAATGGAAGTTGCACTTTTCAGTGCCCGAAGCTTGCCTGATGAAAATTTTGCACGCGTACTTTATTCTGTTTTTTACTCTATAGGACTAACTTTAATAACTTATATTCTATAAATAATTTATACACAGATTTTAAGAATATAATTTCCTATAAAGTAAAAATAACCTTATAGGAAATTTATTATTTCCTACAAGGTTATTTATAAATTTTTCTTAGAAATTAACTATTTGTGAAAAATCAGATGCAACTAAGCTAGCTCCACCAACTAAAGCACCATCTATGTCTGACATAGCCATTTGGTCTTTAATTGTATTTGGCTTAACTGATCCACCGTATTGGATTCTTACTTTATCAGCAACTTCTTTTCCGAACATTTCTACAACAACATTTCTTATTGCCATTATTGTTTCATTAGCTTGTTCATTAGTAGCTGTTTTACCAGTTCCTATTGCCCAGATTGGTTCGTAAGCAATAACTACTTTTTCTGCTAATTCCTTTGATAATCCTTCTAAATCAGCTTTAATTTGAGCTCCAACAACTTCATTAGTTGTTCCATTTTCTCTTTGCTCTAAAGTTTCTCCACAGCAAAGTATTGGAGTTAAATTGTGTGCAAATGCAGCCTTAACTTTTTTGTTTAAAGCTTCATCAGTTTCATTAAAGTATTCTCTTCTTTCACTGTGTCCTAAAACAACATAGCTAACTCCCATAGCTTCTAGCATTCCTGGAGCAACTTCTCCTGTGAAAGCACCCTTTTCTTCAAAGTGCATGTTTTGAGCTGCAACTTTGATGTTTGATCCTTCTACTGCTTTTAATACAGCATCTAAACAAACAAAAGTTGGGCATACTACTACATCACATGTAGCATTCTTTACTAATGGTTTTAATTCTTCTATAACTTTTACAGCCTCTGCTGGAGTATAATGCATTTTCCAGTTTCCAGCTATTATTGCTTTTCTCATTTAAAATCACCTCATATAATTTGATATAAAATTGCAATATATATTGCAGATTTATTGTTTATAAATTTTTAAGAAACTCCTATTAACATAAGTTCATAGGAGTACTAAAAAAAATAAGTTTTAATATTTAAATCAAAAATTCAAATTCTTTAAAGCTTATTTGTTGTTTAAAGCTTCTATTCCTGGTAATGCTTTACCTTCTAAGAATTCTAGAGAAGCTCCACCACCTGTTGAGATATGAGTCATTTTATCTCCAAATCCTAAGATATTAACAGCAGCAGCTGAGTCTCCTCCACCAATAACTGTTGTAGCATCTGCATCTGCCATAGCTTTAGCAACTGCAATTGTTCCTTTGTTGAAGTTTTCGAATTCGAATACTCCCATTGGTCCGTTCCATATAACTGTTTTAGCATCTTTAATTGCATCAGCGTATATAGTTTCTGTTTTAGGTCCGATATCTAATCCCATACTTCCTGCTGGAATGTTTTGATCTTCTGTTATTACAGGTTCAACATCTTTGAATTCTGTAGCAACTCTGTGGTCAACTGGTAATAAGAACTTAACTCCTTTAGAAGCTGCCTTTTCTATCATTTCTTTAGCATATTCAATTCTATCAGCTTCTACTAATGATGACCCTACTTCATATCCTTGAGCTTTTAAGAATGTGTAAGCCATTCCTCCACCAATTATTAGTGTATCAACTTTTTCTAATAAGTTGTTTATAACAGCTATTTTATCTGAAACCTTAGCTCCACCTAATATAGCAACAAATGGTCTAACAGGATTATTTACAGCTTCTCCTAAGAATTTTAATTCTTTTTGAATTAAGTATCCACATACAGCTGTATCTAAGAATTCAGTAACTCCAACTGTTGAGCAGTGTGCTCTGTGAGCTGTACCAAAAGCATCATTTACAAATATATCAGCTAATGAAGCTAATTCTTTTGAGAATTCTTCGATATTCTTAGTTTCTTCTTTTCTGCATCTTGTATTTTCTAATAATACAACATCTCCATCTTTCATGTTTGCAACAGCATCTCTAGCATTTTCTCCTACAACTTCTTCATCTCTTGCAAATACAACTTCTTGATTTAGCATTTCGCTTAATCTTTTAGCAACTGGAGCTAATGATTTTGATGCATCTTTTCCTAAGTGTGAGCAAAGTATAACTCTTGCACCATTATCTATTAAATATTTAATTGTTGGTAATGCACCATTTAATCTATTTTCATCTGTTATAACACCATCTTTTAATGGCACATTGAAGTCACATCTTACTAAAACCTTTTTACCTTTAACAGCTATATCTTCTATAGTTTTCTTATTAAAGCTCATTGATTTCACCTCTTAAATTTATTTTTAATGAAACTCTTGTTCATTTCATTCATAATAGTAAGCATTAATAGTAAAAATCAAAGATTTTCAACCTCTGCTTAATTTAAAATTGGTCTGGCCTCATAGATTTTACTATAAAACCAGACCAACAATATGTTCTTTATAAGTATAAACTTAACTATTTAATTATCTAGTTACGAAGTACTTTAAAGTTCTGATTAATTGGTTAGTGTATGACATTTCATTGTCGTACCAAGAAGCAACTTTAACTAATTGTTCTCCGTTAACTTCCATAACCTTTGTTTGAGTAGCATCAAATAATGAACCAAAGCTGATTCCGATGATATCTCCTGATACTAATTCTTCTTCAGTATAACCGAATGATTCATTTGCAGCAGCTTTCATAGCTTCATTGATTTCTTGAGCTGTTACTTTCTTTTCTAAAGTACATACTAATTCAGTTAATGAACCAGTTATAACAGGAACTCTTTGAGCGCCTCCATCTAATTTTCCTTTTAATTCAGGAATAACTAATCCAATTGCTTTAGCAGCTCCAGTTGAGTTTGGAACTATGTTAGCAGCAGCAGCTCTAGCTCTTCTTAAATCACCCTTAGCATGAGGACCATCTAAAGTGTTTTGGTCATTAGTGTAAGCGTGAATAGTTGTCATAAATCCTTTTTGGATTACGAACTTGTCATTTAATACTTTAGCCATTGGAGCTAAACAGTTTGTAGTACATGAAGCACCTGAAATAACTGTTTCAGTACCATCTAATATTTCTTGGTTAGTGTTGAATACAACTGTTTTAATATCACCAGTTGCAGGAGCTGATATAACTACTTTCTTAGCTCCAGCTTGTAAGTGTAATCCAGCCTTTTCTTGAGAAGTGAAGAATCCAGTACATTCTAAAACTACATCAACATTTAATGCTGCCCATGGTAGGTCAGCTGGATTTCTTTCAGCTGTTACTTTTATTTCTTTTCCATTAACTACGAAAGCACCTTCTTTAACTTCGATTTCTCCGTTAAATCTACCTTGTGCTGAGTCATACTTGAATAAGTGAGCTAAAGTTTTAGCATCTGTTAAGTCATTGATTGCTACCACGTTGAATTCTGGGTTTTCAATCATTAATCTTAATGCTAATCTTCCTATTCTTCCAAAACCATTAATTGCTACATTTACCATTTGCAATTACCTCCTAAAAATAGTTATATTTAAAATTTTTAAAATTTTAAGCTTATTTAGTTTGTTCCTTGATAAATTCTACGATTTTTCTACCAGCTGCTTCATCCGTTACTAACACTGCATTATTGTTTCTCATCATAGTTGCAATAATAGCGTCAACTTTATTTTCCCCAGCTGCTACTGCAATATGTGTGTTAATTTTTCTTGCTTCATTAATATTTATTCCAATTGAAGTATTTTCTGAAACCACCTTAGAATCTTTGTTAAAGTAACATCCAAATGCCTCTCCTACAGCTCCAAGAAATTTAAGTTTATAAAGTTCTTCCTCTAAAACATCTCTCTTCTCAGCCATAACTAAAGCATCCCCTATTCCATATATTAAAATATCTGCTTTATGAATATTATCTATTACTTCTTTTATTTCTTTTTCCTTTAGTAAAGTATCTAAAAGTTCTAAACTAAGGTTTTCTGGAATATGAAGCAACTTATAAGCGCCATTTAGCTTTTGTGCTAAGGATGCTGCTAATGTACTTGCTTGTATTTCAACTTTTCTTCCCATACCTCCTCTTGCTGGAACTACGAGAATATTTGAAATATTATTTATCTTAGGTAATGCTTCTACAAACTCTTTAATAGTGTTGCCCCCGGTTATAGCTATTATATTATTATCTTTAATAATTGATTTTAGATAATTCGCTGTAGCTTTACCAAGTTCTTTTAAAATTATAGGGTTCATTTCTACATCACCAGGAACAATTATTACATCTCTTAAGCCAAGGAAGGCCTTTATGTTTTCTTCAATATCAGATAATCCTTTAATTTCATGTATAAAATCTTTAAGTTTATCTACTACCTCTTGTCCCTCTTCAGTTACTGTCATTCCTGGAGTGTTTATTTCTATTAGATTTTGTGATTTTAAAAAACTTATTTCAGTTCTTACTATTCTTTCTCCAAGATCTAACTGATTGGCTAAAACACGTCTTCCGATAGGCTGATTGTAATATATAGTCCTAAGTATGTTATATCTTTTCTCTAGGACTTCTACAAGTTCAGGAACTATTTTTTTCTGTAAAGACAATATTTCCTGCACTTCCAACCCTCCTTTGGTCTAAAAAAGTCCCACATATAATATATATGTCCCACATTTATTATTATAAAACACTTCTTTGAAATTTAAAAGTACTTTCTTTAAACTTTTCTAAAAGTTTTACAAATTTTTAGCATTCTGTATTCATATGTTCCATTAAAGTTCTTATTTTACACAAATGGTTCATAAGAGAGAGGCTGACCTTTAAATTCAACTTATTATAATATATAGCCAACCTCTCTATTACTATTTTTTCTTTATAATTTAATATTTATTCTATTCTTTTTCTTTTGCTTGATGATTTTATTTCCATCTCTTCTCTATATTTTGCCACCGTTCTTCTTGAGATATTCAAATTTCTTTTATTAAGTTCGTCACATATTATTTGATCTGATAAAGGTTTCTTTTTATTTTCAATATCTATCATTTCTTTTATTTGCTTTTTAATGTTAACTACAGCGACATCCTCACCGTCACCTTCTGACTTACTTAATCCTGTAGTAAATAAATCTTTAATTTTCACAGTACCAAGACTTGTTAATATATATTTATCTTTTATAGCTCTACTTACAGTAGATTCATGTATACCTAACTCTTCTGCCATTTCCTTAAGTGTCATTGGTTTTAAATATTTTTGACCTTTATCAAAATAATCTCTTTGCTTTTCTACTATCTTTTCTAATATTTTAAGCAAAGTACTTTTTCTTTGTTCTATGCTCTTTATTAAAAACATAGCACTACTTAACTTTTCTTTTACATAATTTTCTGTATTTTTATCTTCTTTATTATTTATAATATTTTTATATAAATTACTTATAGATAATCTTGGTATAACTCCATCATTCATTATAACAAAGTATTGTCCATCTATTTTTCTAATAGCTGCATCAGGAATTATAAATTTAACTTCATCTCCTGTGTAGAATCCTCTGGAAGGCTTAGGTTCAAGTCCCTTTATTATGTCTCCTAAATCTTGAGCTTCTTTTGGAGTTATTTTCAAATTCTTGGCTATAATATTAAATTTATTATCTGCAATTAAATCTAAATACTCATCTATTATAATTTCTAAATTATCATCTAAAATTCCCATCTTAATTAGCTGTATTTTTAAGCATTCTTTTAAATCTCTAGCTCCTATTCCATCTGGTTCCAAATCCTGAAGTATTTCTAATGATTCTTCTCCTAAAACAATTGAAATATTTAACTCCTTACATATGGATTCTAAGGACATGTCCAAATATCCTCTACTATCTATATTTTCTATCATATAAGATACTATGGCCTTTTTATATTCGTCTTCATCACTTTCTAACAACTGCTCGTGCAAATATTCTGTAAGAGATTCCTTTTCACATATGAAATTAAAAGGCGATACATCATCTTCTTTATTATATTCTCCATAACTTTGAGATCCATAATTATCAAATTCTAAGTATTTTATCATTTCTTTGTAATTAATTTTGTCCTGATACTCCTTGTCTTCTTGGACAAAATCAAAATCACCTTCTAGTATTGGATTTTCTACAAATTCATTTTCTATATACTCTCTTAAATCATAAGTTGACATTTGTAAGAGTTTTATAGATAACTGCATTTGCTGAGTCATTATTAACTTTTGTTCTTGCGTGAGATTCAAATTAAAATCTAATTTCATACAGTACACCTTCATTCAAAAAAACTATAACTTTTACTTAATATACTAGTATTAAAGATAAATCTTTAATACTAGTATAAACCTTAAGTAAACGTTATATCAAGTCATTATTGAACTTTAAATTCAAGCACCTCTTCTTTTATCTTAGGAATCTCTATCTTTTCTTTAATTACTTGACTTTTATATGTATTTATTAAATCTATGGTTTTTATGTCAATTAAAGCATCATTTATTATAACTTCTAAAGTATTTTCCTTTAAGCCTTCATTTATTTTATTAACTTTACCGCTCTTAAATAATCCCTTCTTTACATCTGATACACTTTCATATAGCACCTTATCAAAATTTACCTTTAATGAGCCTAATATATTTTCTCTATAATCACTATATACTTCTCTTGCATCCATTCCAATATTAATAACATACTTACCTTTTTCCTTTGCTGCTTTAAAAACACCTTCAGAAGCTCTACCAGCATCTGTTAGTATTACTTCACAACCATTACCATAAAGTTTTAAAGCTTCATTATATGCTATATTTATTTTAGTGCAATCTTCAACATACTTAACATTTTCACTTGATAATAGCTTGGATAATGCAGATGGGTTAGTTATTTTAACTCCTGCCATATATCCTGATAACAATTGTTTATTTGGTTCACTGTCTTTTATTGCAATATAACCTACTTCTTTATTTGTGCTCTTTCTCCCTGCCAATACTCCTGCTAAAAATCCACCTTCTTCATACCTAAAGCTTATATTTTGAACATTACTTTCTCTAATTCTATTTGATGTTGCTATAAACTTCTTATCTCTATAGTTAGTTGCAGCTTCATTTACTACATTATTAAAATCATCTCCAACTACAATTATTAAATCATTGCTCTTTGTAGCTTTTATAAATTCTTTTTGAAAGTTTTGTTCATTACTCTCATCTATTTCTATAGTAGTTATCTTAACTCCAAGTTCTGTAGCAGCCTTGTTTACGCCTTCTAGCCCCAATTCATTTAATCCCTTATCTTCTAAACATCCTTTATTTATAACATAAGCAACTTTAACTTTTTCCAAATTTATTATTGAGCTATTAAGAGCCTGACATCCTGACATTGAAAATATAATATATATAGTAAATGATAGTAATAATATCTTTTTCTTATACACTGTAACCACCTTCCTTTTTATTTTAGCTTACCCCAATAAATATATAAAAATTCGGGTTGTCTTTCTTTAAAACAAAAAAGATAAGGAATTTTTCCTTATCTTTATATAAACATTATTTTAAAATAATTTATTATTGCACTAATTAAAATTTTATTCGAATTAAAACTTTAAGCATTACTTTTAAAATACTAGTTATTTTAAATATTACTTACTTAAAAAGAATAATCCACTTACTCTTGTACCTGAGTGTATTCCAACAGCACATCCAGGTTTTGTTTCTATATATTTTATATTATTTTCTTCTAAATATTTTTTCAGCTCACTTTTCATTTCTGGACTTTCTATTTCTATTAAAATTACAGGTTCGCTTTTATCTGGATTGCTTGTTTCATAATCAGAAATTATCTTTTTTAAAGCTTTTTTATTTCCTCTTACTTTATCTTTTGATGTCATCATTCCATCTTCGAATCCAATTATCACTTTTAACCCTAAAGCAGTTCCTATTGCACCTGCTGTCTTTGAAATCCTTCCACCTCTAACTAGATTTTCAAGAGATTCAAAACATAATGAAGCATTCATTTTAGGTATTATTTTTAAAAGTTCTTCTTTTATTTCTTCTGCTTTTAAACCTTTATCTCTAAGCTCACAAGCCTTTAATACAAAAAATCCTTGAGCAGATGTTATAACTTGTGTATCAACTATTACTATATCTTCTGTTTCTAACATGTCTCTTGCAATACAAGCCGAATTATATGTTCCACTCATGTTAGATGACATAAGTATTGCTAACACTTTATATCCTTCATCTAAGCTTTTTTTAAAGTATTCTTCAAACCTGATTGGAGTTATTTGTGCTGTTGTTGGAAAAACTTTATCTTTTTGTATTTTTTCTTGCATTTCTTCTAAGTTAATTTCTTCTCTATCAATGTAGCTTTCTTCGCCAAAATTAATTAAAACAGGTATTACTTCTATATTATTTTCTTTTATTAATTCTTCTGGAAGATCTAAACAGCTATCTGTTAATATTTTTATTTTTTCCACTTTTATTCCCCCTAAAGTTACTTCATTCCAGGAAAACCAATTTGTCTTAATGCTTCATAAGCTATGATAGCAACTGTATTTGAAAGATTTAAACTTCTAGTGCTAGTTTTAATCATAGGAACCCTTATTCCTTCATGATTATTATGTACTCTTTCTGGTACGCCTGAGGATTCTCTTCCAAACATTATAAAATCTCCTTCTTTAAAAGAAGCTTCATCATAATGTACCCCTCCATGCGTTGTAGCTAAAAATATTCTCTCATTTCCGTATTTTTTCATAAAGTCTTCATAACTCTCATGAATTTCAAGCTTTAACTCGCTCCAATAATCTAATCCAGCACGCTTTACTTGCTTATCATCTATTGTAAATCCCATTGGTTTGATTAAATGCAATGTTGAATTTGTTAAAACACAAGTTCTTGCAATATTCCCTGTATTTTGTGGTATTTCTGGTTGGTATAAAACTATATTTAAATTCAATTTTTCTTACCTCCGATTAAAAAAGTAAGATGCATTCATCTTACTTTAGTAAAACTATATAAAAAATGATACTATAGGAAACTACATTAGTCAAAGTTATTTAGTATTTATTAACAAAATATTTTCTTATCTAAAGTTCAAAAAATTTATTTATAGCTTTTGCAACTCCATTTTCTAAATTTGTATCAGTTATGTACTCAGCTATTTTTTTTACAGGTTCTATAGCATTTCCCATAGCTATGCCAACACCTGCATATTCAATCATAGATAAGTCATTTTCGTTATCACCAATACATATAATTTCTTCTCTTTTAAATCCATAATAATCAGCTAAAACTTTTACTGCATTTCCTTTTGAAACCCCTTTATTATTTATCTCTACACTTCTTCTTCCTGCTCCAAAATACACTATATAATCAAATTCATTTAGGCTATTTTTAAGTTTGCTAATTTTTTCTGGGTTTAATGAAAATGCTATACATTTTGTAATCTTGCCATTATTCTCTCTAAAAAAACTCTTCCATTTCTCTATATTATTTATAACGTAATAATTTATTTTTAAGCTATCATCACCTACTTGTTTTGTCATATATAACTTAGTTGCTAATTGAGTTAAATTATTACTGCAATATATACTATCTAAAGTATAGAAATGAAAATACATTTTCATCTTATATAACATATCAACTAATTTAATACATTCTTCAGTCTGTATTGGATTTTCATATATAACCTTATTTGTATATTTTTCTCTAACTATAGCTCCATTTGCCGCAATGACAGGTGATTCGACTCCTAAAAGATTAGAATAGTATTCTGCATTATTATAAATTCTACCTGTAGTTACTACTACTTCTACTCCTTTATCATGAATTTCTTTTATTGCTTTTTTACTTTCTTCAGATACTTTTTTTCCCTTACCAAGTAAAGTTCCATCCATATCAATACAAACCATTTTGTAATCCATAAAAAACTCCTTTACTTACCTTTTATATTACTATAATATCATTACACTAAATCTTCAACAATAAATTTAACATATTGATAACATTTATTATGCCTATTTAACCTAAAAAAATATTTAATTATTTATAAAAAAATAGAATAGCCAATTTCTTTGTGCCATTCTATTTTCTCTATATATTATTGTTGTGGTTTTTGTGTTTCAGTAGGACTTTGCTTTGGTACTTCTTTCTTTTTTGTTCCTTTTTTTATAACAGTATCAGTTGTTAAATAAATATCTGTTGCTATAAAGTCTCTTGAAATCTCAGCTCCATTTTTATATGTTATTTGATAAGAACTCGCCTTATATCCAGGCATTCCATTAACAACAACTTTTTCAGTACCTTCATCCATAGTAGAATCATTTTCATATTTTACTTCAGGATTATACTTTTCGTGAACTTCATTTACTAATTCGTAAGTTTTTCCTTCCATAGCTTCAACATTACCATATATATTAAATGATACTGATCCTCCCCCTACATATCCTTGTATATATATTGGAAAATCATATGAATTTTTAAATTTGTAATCTACAAATCCATAAGCAACTGTTGCATCTAATCCTGGTTCTGAATATGAAACCGTTAAGGAATGATTTGCTCTTTCTGTAGATCTTAAGTTTGCTCTCATTGCCGTTCTATACAAAGCAGTTGATACTTGACAGATTCCTCCGCCATAATCAGGAACTATCTTATTTCCTACATAAGTGTTAGCCTTTTCATATCCTTTATCTGGTGTAGTGTCTCCGATTAAAGCATTATAACTAAATTCTTCTCCTGGCATAACAATAGTTCCATTAACTGTTTCTGCTGCAATTTGCATATTCCTTACTCTTCCATCACCTGTATCCCTATAGCTATTGCTATACCCACTTATTTTGCCAGTTATTTTCTTAAGATCATCTTCTTTTACTTTTGCCTCTTCTTCTTTTAATTCAAAAGTTAATTCAACAATATTAGTTGGATCTCCATTAATATTTTCAACTAATTTAGTATGAAGCTCTTCTTCATCTATTTTCTTTCCTGAAACTTCTGGAGTAATCACTATGTTGCCTGAACTTATTTCTATTTTAGCATTCTTAGGATTTATATTAACTTCAGACTTAACCTTATCTTCAAAAGTTTTTAGAATTTCTTCATCATATGAAATCTTAGCATCTATATTATTAATCTTTTTCTTTCTAATAAGTGAATTTTTAGAAAACATACCTTCACTTTTTCCATAATTAAAAGCCTCTTCTGCAATAGCTTCGGTATCATATTTAGGTTGTATTTCCTTATAAGATAATTCTACTTTTTTGTCTCCAACTATAACATCTAGTTTCTTGTCCATTATTAGACCTGATAATTTTTCATTTAATAAGCTTATAGCTTCTTCTTTATTTAAACCGCTTAAATCAACACCATAAACACTAATTCCAGGATAGATTTTATTTTCCCATGAAGCTACTCTATTATTAGCTGAAAAAGCATATCCTATAATTCCTATTATCATTACTATTATTATAATTCCTGCAAACATTAATGTATTTTTATTTTTGACAAATAATGCTTTTTTATTATTTTTTTCCTTTTTCTCCAATTTCACCACTCCTTCCTAATTAATCTTAATAAAACTATGAAAATTGAACTTTAATTTATAAATACAATAATAATATATCATTAATATTGTATTGTATTCTATAGTTAAATTTAAAATATTTATATAAATAAAATCTTTGACTTAAATTAACTACTTAATAAGAAAGTGGACATTTTATTATTAAATAAGCTATAAAATAAAAAAGCCTATAATATTAAAACTAACTTAACATTACAGGCTTATAATATTTTTATTTTTTAATTTCAAATATCCCTATACCGTAACCTTACTCCTAACTTGAGAGGTCTCTCCATCATAATCAAAAGCTTCTATACTTATGGTAACTGGTGATGTCGTTTTAACTGGTAATTCTGATAGTCTTATTTGAAAACTAGTATCACCTTTATCTACAGTCCCAATCCAATATCCATTTTCAAAGATATTATAACCTAGTAAATCTACATCAGTATTCTTCATCCAAGAAACCTTTAATAATCCTCCCTCTTTAATGGCATTTAATCCTCTTACTTGCCTAGGCTGAATAAGTAGATCTACACTATCAGGCCCCCAGTTTGCATCAACAGGGTTTCCAACTCCATTAACAATTTGTCTATCACTAAATTGCCAAATTCTCCATCTAGTCCATCCGCCTAAATTTGGTGGATAATCTGGATTAATTTCCACATGTGTATACATAGCTATCCATAAAGGCATAGTTTTAAGTGGTTGAGTTCCATTAGGTAGTTTGAAATCATTATAAAGCTCTATAAAGAATGCTCCTGTATATAGCATAAGTCTTCTTCTAGTTTTTTTTTCGAATCTTTTCCTAAATCTTTCTATCCAATCTATCAATGCTTTTGTGCTTATTTTATTGTCTATTGGTGCTTCAACATCTAATACTGGAAATAAATCTCCATAGTTCTTTTGACCAAAACCTTCTTGCAATATGTTTATGAAATCATCACATTGAGAATCTGCAGTAGTCAAATCATATGAAGGTAAAGCATAATGATATGCTCCTACTGGTATTCCGTAATTTCTAGCTGCTTTAGCAAACTCTAAAAATTTCTTATCAACTCTAAAGCTTCCTCCTCCTGAACCTGATGCTCTTACATAAAGAAAATCTATAGTTTTTGCTAAAGTTTGAAAATCAACACTTTGTGTATATTCATTTATGTCTATTCCAAATCTACTATTAGGATTTTTATTTTGCATTTCTCCTCCAAGAAAAAAATAATCTCTATATTAATTTATTAATTTCTTTCTTAAAGGTTACTTTTATTTACTATCTAATTGATTTTAACTTTATAAAGAAGCTTACATCATTACCAACACACTCAGCCCATATACTACCATTATGAAGTTCAACTATATTCTTAGATATAGCAAGTCCTAATCCACTACCCTTTGTGTTAGAATTTCTTGCTTCGTCAACTCTATAAAATCTATCAAATAGCCTTTCAACCTTTTCCTTAGGAATATTTTCTCCCTTATTTCTTATTACTATATTTACAAAACCACTATTTTCATATGCAGATACTATAACATTTCCTGGTTTAAAAGAGTATTTAATTGTATTTGAAAATAAGTTCTCAAAAACTCTTACCATCTTTCCTGCGTCAATTTCTACAATACTTTTTTCCTCTACAAATTTTTTTACTACCTCAATTTGATTTTCTTCAAATATAGGAATATATTCTTCTATAATTTGAGATAGAAACTCTACTATATTAACTTTGGTTTTTTCTAAAGCTATTCCTTTGTTATTAAGCTTTGTATACTCAAACAAATCCTCTATTAGCTCTTTAAGCTGATTTGACTTATTAAAAGCTATATTTAGATATTCCTTCATCATGTTTTCATCTTCATATTTTCCATCTTTCACTAAACCTATATATCCCATTACAGATGTTAATGGAGTTCTTAAATCATGTGAAACATTTGTTATAAGTTCACCTTTAGTCTTTTCTGCTCTTCTTTCACTTTCAATACTAGTTTCTATTTCTTCTGCCATATTATTTATATTTTCAGCTAGTTTCTTTATTTCATCTTTTCCCCTTTCTTCTATTCTGTATGATAAATCTCCATTTGATATAACTCGTAATCCTGATGCGATTTCTTCTATGTACTTCATTTTCTTATTTGTTATTATTATGAATATAGATATAAACATAATAACTGATAATACAAGGGCTAAAAATGAATTTTCCTCTACATAGTAATCATTCGAAATATATGGAGTAGGTATCTTTGAATATATAAGATAAGCTCTATCTCCTCCTATAGTAACAGGGTAAAGAAACACCCTTTCACTTCCATCATCTTTTACAGAATTACTTTTGTCTATAACTGCATATATATCTACCTTTTCTTCAAATTCCCCATTTACTTTAAATAATATTTTACCATCTAAATCTGTTATATATATTTTTGTTTTTTCACCATTATAACGTTGTAATATATTATTTATGTGTTTAGTATCATCTAATCCTTCTACTTTTTCGCCATAGTCACCACTTAATTCTCTAACTATGGAGTTTGCTTCTGCTTGAACTTCTCCAATATCATACTCAAGCCTTGTTATTGTTTTATTTTTAGATAGCATATTGTTTGCAAATCCATAAAACATAAAAGAAGATATAAAACATATTGCAAAAACAACCATAAGCTCAAATCTTATACTTTTTTCTATTCTTCTGTAAATCCATTCTAATAATTCTTTAATTTTAATTCCTATTCTAGAGTTGTAGAATTTATAAAAAATTTTTACTATAAGATTTCTTATTCCTCTTATTAAACTTACTCTTTCTTTTTTAACTTTCTCTTTTTTCTCTTCTTTCTTTCTACCTATCAATTTTATATCCTACCCCCCATACAGTTTTTATAAATTTTGGCTTTCTAGGATCCTCCTCAATCTTTTCCCTTACCTTTCTTATATGAACCATAACTGTATTATCGGATTGCATAAAATCTTGCTTCCATACACTGTTATATATATTTTCTATACTAAATACCTTCCCCCTATTTTCTCCAAGTAAAACTAATATATCAAATTCAGTAGGTGTAAGCTTTATTTCTTCCCCTTCTTTAAAAACCTCATGAGTTTCTAAGTTTATGCTTATATCATCAATTTCTAAAATATTTTCCTCTTCAAACTTTAACTCTTCTTTCACTATAGTTTTATTAAATCTTTTATATCTTCTTAGTTGTGATTTAACTCTAGCAACTAATTCTAGTGGGTTAAATGGTTTTGTTAAGTAATCATCTGCTCCTGTATTCAAACCAAGTATCTTATCCATATCCTCAGATTTAGCTGAAAGCATAATTATAGGCATTTCTCTTTCCTCTCTTATTTTTAAGCAAACCTCTATCCCATTTACCTTCGGCATCATTATATCTAGAATTATTAAATCCACATCATTGTTTCCAAGCATATTTAATGCTTCCTCACCATTTTCTGCTTTTATTGTGTCATATCCTTCACCCTTTAAATATATATCTATTAAATCTCTAATTTCCTTTTCATCATCAACTATTAAAATTCTTTCTTTACTCAAAAAAATCCACTCCTCTCTACTTCTAAAATTAGTTTAACATAAAAGAAGAATTCTTTTAATTTTTTACTCTAACTATTTATCTATATTGTAGTTAAAATATCTTAATATTAAACTTTATTATTCCTTAAAAAAACCTTAATTATATAATAAATAGTATTTTGCTTATTCCGTATCTTAGCTTAAAGTTACCTAAATATGATATTTCCCTGTCTTTCACTCAAGAAAGTGGACATATGTAAGTTTACTTATTCCGCCGCTGCGCTCCAAGTCAATGCAAACTTACATATATCCACTTACAAACTTGAAGGTAAGGAAAGCATAAAATAACTCTACTTTTTAACATTGAATTACTAAAATCCTTATATAATCACATTTTTAAAACTTTTATACTTTACTAACAAAAAATACTGCACTTTTAATAATGCAGTATTTCTATTAACTATTTATTTTTCAGTTTAATTAACCAGTATATAAATTAATAATTCTATATCTATTTTCTCCTACCTTTTCTATATCAGCAAAATGAAATTTATTTCTTATCCAATTATCTTCTTCTATTACTCCATTTCCAGCATACCATCCCTCATATTCATTAGGAGCCTGAACATCATAGGATATATCTACAGTAAATATATTGTTTCCATCAGTCGATAATTTAACATCATTAATCTTACTATCTATAACTAATACCTTAGGCTCTTCATCAATATCATTATCTAAAGGAAACATCCAATTTGTAGTATGCATTTTTATATATTCTTCATATAACTTTCTTCCAATTAAAGTTTTATCACTTGAGTCAATTTCAATTTCTGGATAAACTTTATTAATGTCAACATAAGTGTTTCGCAATCTCTTAACTCTTATAAAATCATCTCTAGATATGCGAGTTGAAAATTCTTTATTATTACTATCAATTTTTGAAATCCAATTAACATTAAGCTCATCTTCATCAAACTTTCTCATTTTATATATTAAATCATCTCTTTTAATTTCAACTTCACATATATTTTTATTAGTTTCTATATATCTAGTATCTATTTTATAAGAATCTTCTCCTATAAGTATTTCCTTTGGAGTTTGATAATAATCCCAGTTTGCTGGATATCTAAGGATTATACTACTATCTGAAATTACTAATTGATCTTTAATTTGCTTTATTAATGGTTCGCCTAAAAGTGATTGTAATCCTTCTTTGATTTCTGTTGAATCTCCATCATATAAACAAACAAGATTGACCTTTAAATATACATTATTAATAGAAAGTAGCTTTAATCTATCTATTATTATATATTCATCTGCATAGCTTATTTCCCTTAATGAATCTTCATTAATAAGATTTGCTTCACTTAATGAAGCTTTAGCATCATTATATTCATACACTAATACATCTTCATCATTTATTTTTAGATTATAAATATCAGCACTATATCCATTCTCCTTTGCTGCAGAAGTCCTTTTATCTATTTCTTCTATCTTTAAATTATTATTTATTAATCCTTTAATTAAGCTAGTATAATTTAGTTTTTCATCCATTTTATCGAATATATCTGTTTCATCACAATTTAAGCTATCATATAACCTTCTTAACTTTTCAATTTCATCTTTACTTACTTTATATTGAATTCCATTTACATCAATACATTCTCCTATAAAGCTAATATCGTAATTTTCTTCCCCTAAAATTGATATATTAATTTCCCACCCTTTATAAAGTTCTTGCTTTTTTTCTTTTACTTTTATTGAATTTACATGTTTTATTATCTTATCAATATCATTTTTATTATCTATAACTTTTTGTTTAGGTGATGATGGCATTACCTTGATAGAAATACTAGTAACTTTTTTATTATCAATTTGAGTTATACCCTTACTGTTAACTTTATAAGCTATCCCAATTCCTACTAAAATTAAAACTGTGATTATAACTATTCCAAACAATAAATCTTTAAATCTGAAGCCTTTAAGATAATTCATTTTATTTTTCCTCCAATGCATAACGCATATTTAAAGCATCTTTTAACTCCCTTATCTCTTCTTTTGTTAAATTATTTGATTTAATAAAGCTAAGTAACATGCTATTCAATGAACCATTAAAAACTTTATTTAAAAAAGATTCCATTTCTTCTTTTATACATTCTTCTTCAGATACAAGTGGAAAATAAAAATATTCTTTTCCTACTTTTTTAAATCCTATAGCCTCTTTATTTAATAACCTACTTATAAGGCTTTTTATTGTAGTATTTTTCCAATTTTGCTTATCTTTAAGATTATCAATTACTTCACTTGAAGTCACTTCTTCTAATCTCCAAATTATTTTCATAACTTCCCATTCTGCATCAGATATTCTAGGTAACTTACTCATAAATATCAACCCCCATTGACTACATTCGTAATTTATATATTGAGTTTACGCTTGTAATTAATCGTTGTCAATATATTCCTGTTAACATTTTCACATTTTTCTAATTATTTTTATTTAAAACATAAGGGAAGCTCGATTTCATAGCCTCCCTTATATATTGAAAATTATATTAAA
The DNA here is from genome assembly GCF_055330225.1 of Clostridium sp. LS3. NCBI lineage: Bacteria > Bacillati > Bacillota > Clostridia > Eubacteriales > Clostridiaceae > Clostridium > Clostridium sp. LS3. The sequence goes on along the minus strand of NZ_CM143921.1, from coordinate 908,827 downwards.
TTAAAGAATACCAAAAGCTAAAATTAAAGTTCCAAAAACTATTGATACCATTGACATAAGCTTAATTAATATATTTATTGATGGTCCTGTAGTATCTTTAAATGGATCTCCTACTGTATCACCAACTACAGCCGCCTTATGACAATCTGATCCCTTTCCACCTAAAACTCCTGACTCTATATACTTTTTAGCATTGTCCCAGGCTCCACCTGAATTTGACATCATAATTGCAACTGCAAAACCGGTTACTGTAGAACCTGCAAGTAACCCTGCTACACCATTAGGTCCTAATAATAATCCAACAACAAGTGGTGTTACTATCGCTATTATAGCTATGGTTATAAGTTCTCTTTGAGCTGATTTTGTACAAATATCAACACAAGCAGCATAATCTGGCTCTGATTTTCCTTCCATAAGACCTGGAATCTCCTTAAATTGTCTTCTTACTTCTACAACAATTTTAGAGGCAGCTCGTCCAACTGCATCCATTGTCTTTGAAGAAAATAAAAATGTTACCATTCCTCCAATAAATAGCCCTATAAGTACCTGTGGATTTAATATCGATAAATTAAATTCGAATTTATAAGCTCCACTCTTCACTATATTTTCAATTGAGTCCTTATAAGCTGCAATAAATGCAAGAGCAGTTAACGCTGCTGATCCTATGGCAAAACCCTTACCAGTTGCTGCTGTTGTATTTCCTAGGGAATCTAATGCATCTGTTCTTTTTCTAACTTCTGGATCCTGATTTGACATTTCTGCTATTCCGCCTGCATTATCTGCAATTGGTCCATAAGCATCAGTAGCTAAAGTTATTCCTAAAGTTGATAACATACCTACTGCTGAAATAGCTATACCATACAAACCTAAATTAAAATCATTTGCTCCTCCTGACAAATTGAAGCTTATTAAAACTGATAAAGAAACAATAATTACTGGAATTGCAGTAGATACCATTCCTAAGGATAATCCTCCAATTATTGTAGTTGCTGGACCAGTTTTAGTCATATCAGCTAATTTTTTTGTTGGATTATAGTTGTCTGAAGTATAATATTCTGTAAAAAATCCTATTAATATTCCTGCAATTAGTCCTGATAATATACTAAAATAAATTCCTATACTCTCAGTTCCTAATACAACCTTTACTATAAAAAATGATCCTACAGCTACAATTATTGATGATATATATACACCTCTTCTTAAAGCCTTTAAAAGATTTTTTTGAGTTGCATCTTCTTTTGCTTTAACAAAGAATGTAGAAAATATAGATGCCAATATTCCTAACGTTGCAACTAATAAAGGAACTGCTACCCCCTTTGTAGATAAACCTGCTGCTACTGCTAAAGCACAAGATGAAACTAAAGCTCCCACATAAGATTCATATAAATCTGCTCCCATTCCGGCAACATCCCCAACATTGTCGCCTACATTATCTGCTATAACTGCTGGATTTCTTGGATCATCCTCTGGAATACCAACTTCAACCTTACCAACCAAGTCGGCTCCTACATCTGCAGCTTTAGTAAATATTCCTCCACCAACTCTTGCAAATAAAGCCATAGAAGACGCCCCAATACCAAAAGTTAATATATTGGAAGTAATTTGAATTATACGTTCTGCCTCTATTAAATCTCTATAATACCAATCTAAAAATAAATATCCTAATCCTATATAAAGTAATCCTAATGAAACAACTACAATTCCTATTACAGATCCACTTTTAAAAGAAACCTTTAAAGCTCCATTTAAACTCTTTTTAGCTGCTGTTGTTGTTCTTCCATTTGCATTTGTTGCAACTTTCATTCCAATAAATCCACTAAGACCTGATAAGAATCCTCCAATAATAAAAGAAAAAGGTACAAATATTGAAACATATCCTAAGGTACTTAATATAAAAAATATAACAAACATTAAAATAAAGAATATTGCTACTCCTTTATATTGTCTAGTTAAATATGCGTTTGCCCCTTTTTTAATGTTTTCTGAAATGCCCTTTATCTTCTCGTCTCCTTCATCTTGTTTTAATATAAAGTAACCTTGATAAACTGCAAATAGTAGTCCTAAAATAGATCCAATTAAAACTAAGAAAATGAAATTCATAATAATTCCTCCTATTATACAAATATATAGACCTCACTTTATTATACGTTTCATTTTTTTGGAAAATACTTTGATTAATAATTAAATTTTCATAATTTACTTATATAAAAAATAGGTATGATTTTATTATTTTAAAATCACACCTATCTAAATATTAATATAAACTTTTACTATATATTTTATTTTTTTAATGAATATTCTATTATCATATCTATAAATTCAGTATAGCTTATTCCTTTTTCAGCTGCACTTTGTGGGAAAAGACTTGTTGCTGTCATTCCTGGTAAAGTGTTTACTTCTAATACATATGGAACATTATCTTCTGTAATTATCATATCAATTCTAGCATATACAGAACATTTTAATGCTTTATATGTGTCTAGTGCCATCTTTTCTACTTCTTTATGAAGATTTTTTTCTAAATTTATTGCATAATGTTCAGCTCCATTTGCAGAATACTTTTGTTCATAATCATAGAAATCAGTTTTTGCTTTTATTGCAAGAACTGGGAACATTTCATTTTCAAAAACTGGACAAGTTATTTCATCACCTTTAATAAATTCTTCTATCATAACCTCTTTGTCCCATTTCAGTCCTTCTAAAACTGCATTTTCAACATCTTCTTTTTTTGTTATCTTAAATGTTGCAACACTAGATCCACCATTAGTAGGTTTTATAAAAACTGGATATCCAATTTCTTCTATTTTATTATAATCAATTTCTTCTACTGATTTAACATTTAACCACCTTGCAGTTCTTACTCCATTAGCCTTTAATACTGTTTTAGTTAAATCTTTATCCATACATAATGAACTGCTTAATGTATCACATCCTGAATATGGAATACCTAATGTTTGTAATACTGCCTGAACAGTACCATCTTCACCAAATTTACCATGTAGTGCAAGTAAAGCAAAATCTAAACCTTTTACCTTTTCTATAACATCTTCTTTTTTATCTATAACAACAGGAACCACTTCATACTTTTCCTTATTTATATGTTGCATCATAGAGTTTCCACTATTTAATGATACTTCTCTTTCTGAAGATATTCCCCCCATTAAAACTCCAACTTTCATTTCAAGACCTCCAATTAAATTTAAATCTAGTTTATTATATAAAATAACTGACTAGATTGTAAGTATCAGTTTATATAAATTTAATCATATCAGCTAGAAATTTTTAATTTAGTCTCTTTTAAAGGAAAATGTTGATATGATGGTTACTTCATCACTAATTTGCTACGTTAAGAATTTCTATTATTTACTACATAAATAATGAAATTCTAAAAACTTGCTCATATGTGATTTGTAACTATCATATCAACAAAAATATCTAACAAATCCTAATTTAAAATAAACTTTATAATCTTTTATTTCTTTTTTATTTCTTTTTTATTTCCTTTTTCTTAATTTCCTTATAATACTTACATTGTTTTGTTAATCTACATTGCTCACATTTTGGATTTCTAGCTATACAGCATCTTCTTCCATGAAATATTAAAAGATGATGAGCTAAACTCCATTCTTTTTTAGGAAGTTCTTTTTGAAGTTGCTTTTCTACTTCTAATACATTATCAGAATCTGCAAGACCTAATCTATTTGAAACTCTAAATACATGGGTATCAACAGCTATAGACGGTACTCCAAAAGCATTTGATAAAACTACATTTGCAGTTTTTCTTCCTGCTCCTGCTAATGATGTTATCTCTTCCATTGTGTTTGGAACTTCTCCACCAAATTTTTCTTTAAGCTGATTACACATCATTATTAAATTCTTTGCTTTACTTCTGTAAAGTCCAATTTGTTTTATTCTTTCTTCTAGCTCTTCTACATCTAATTTTAGAAATGCATCTAAATCTGGATAATCTCTAAATAAGGTTTCTGTTACTTCATTTACCTTTTTATCTGTAGTTTGTGCTGATAGTATAGTTGCAACTAAAAGTTGAAATGCAGATTTGTGATTTAATTCGCATTTTGCATCTGGATATTCTTCTTTTAGTATCTCTAATATAGTTTTTGTTCTTTGCTTCATAAAATCACCTATTTATATATTCCTCTATATTTTTCAGGTAGTAAATTAGCAATTGACTTCATTATGTATAACATAGATCTTTCATCAAAAGCATGCTTATCTTCATCCGTTTCCTTTAAAGGTAGTTCTATAGGTTCTCCAAATTTAATATTTACGTCTGCATAATTAAACTTTTCTCCACCCATATCTCCATCTTTATTTATAGGTAAAAGTATTTCTGTTCCATACATACCAATTGGTATTATTTGTGCTTTTGTAAGTCTTGCTATTAATAGTATTCCCTTTTTACCTTCAATCATAGATCCAACTCTACTTCTTGTTCCTTCTGGGAAAATAACTAGATTTTCTCCACCTTTAACAAGCTTAACTATCTTTGTAATAGCCTCTTTATCTGCAGAATTTGGTTTAATTCCTACATTTTTTATCATTGCAGTCCCTAGTCTAGTTACAGGATCATTGGAAAGTTTTACTCCTGCAACAAAGGTTGGATCATACTCTTTTCTAAGAATTTTATCTAATATTAATCCATCTGCATTACTTAAATGATTGCATATGAATATTTTAGGTCCCTTTGCTTTTTCTATATTTTCAAATCCCTCTATTTTAATATTTGCATATTTTTTAAAATACTTATTTATAATACTCTTTGTTATCTTTACTACTAATGACTCTGGCAAAACATTTATTACCTTTACTAATGTTGGTGATAGCATTATTCTCCCTCACTTCCTATTATTATATGTAATATTATATTTTATTAATATTTAAAAGTCTATTAACATAATCTTTTAAATAAGGAGAATCTGTTTTTATTGCACTAATATCTCCATTATTATCTTTCATTTTAATTAAAGCATTCCTTTTTAACACATTTCTTCCTCTCCAACCACAAGAAGTATTTAAAAAGGTCTCTTTAAACTCTCTAGTATTTATGTTAGCTAACTCTATAGTATTTTCTCTATTCATAAATTCAAATGGATAAAACTCATTTATATTGGAAAATCCTATATTATTGTTATATGGACAACTTGTTTGACAACTGTCACATCCAAAGACTCTTCCCTTTAATAATTTTACATGTTTATCTTCTAAATCTTTTTTTTGAGTAAAATATGAAACACATATATTGCTATTTTTTCTATATGCATTTATAGCTTTACTTGGACAGCTTTTATAACATAATTGACACTCTCCACATTCTTTAAATAAAGAAATTTCATTGAAACTTCTTTCCTCATCACAATTTATTTCTAAGTCTGTTATTATTTCTCCTAAAAATACATATGATCCATACTTTTCTGTAATTATTAAATTATTTTTACCAATGAACCCCACTCTTGCCAAATAAGCAATATATCTTTCAGGTAAAAAATTATTATCCACAAATGAAATAGCTTTTCCCCCAATATTTTCAATATATTCACATATCTTGCTTAAGTATGATTTTACTACTTTATGATAATCCATACCTCTTGTATATACTGAAAATCCATTATCAAAATAATCTACATCATGAAGATAAGGGAAAGCTATTGATATAATAGTTTTCCCTTCATTCATATAATTTAAAGGATTAATTCTCTTTTCAATATCTTTTTCTTCAAACTCATTTTCTAGACCTTGTTTTCTTCTTTCATAAAAGAAATCCTTAAGTTCTGTAAATTCCCTACATTTTATAAAACCTAAGGTATCTAAACCTAATGAGTTACAATAGTTTATTATATTTTCTTTAATCATAATAACCTCTATATAATCATATTATTATATATTGTTTTTCTATTTCCATCTTCATCTATTACTTCAATTATATCATTAATATTCTTTATAATATTTCTTCCTGCGCATCCAACAACAGTAGCCTTTTCAGGAACTTCTTTTAAAACTACAGTGTTAGCTCCAACCCTAGATCCTTTTTTTAAAGTTATAGGTCCTAGAACTTTTGCTCCTGCACCGATTATAACATCATCTTCAACAGTTGGATGTCTTTTTCCTTTTTCTTTTCCTGTTCCTCCAAGAGTAACTCCATGATATATAGTAACATTATCTCCGATTTCACTTGTTTCTCCTATTACTACTCCCATACCATGATCTATAAATAGTCCTTTTCCAATTTTAGCTCCCGGATGAATTTCTATTCCAGTTATGAATCTAGCCATTTGCGATAATAGCCTTGCACAAAAAAAACACTTATGATTATATAAAAAATGTGCTATTCTATATGCTATAATAGCGTGAATACAAGGATATAACAAAAGTACTTCGAATTTACTTCTTGCAGCTGGGTCACTTTTATATATATTATTTATATCGTATCTTAATTTTTCAAACACAGCTATTCCCCCTTTGTTAAAATTACTTATAGCTAATATTAATCATAAATTCCCATTGATATATACTTTTCTCCACCATCTGGTGCTATTGCTAAAACCTTTTTGCCCTTACCTAATTTCTTCGCTTCTTCTAAAGCTGCAAATATAGCTGCTCCTGATGATATACCTAGTAATATTCCTTCTTTAACCGCAATTTCTTTAGTTAACCTAAAAGCATCTTCATCTGAAACCTTCTTAACTTCATCTATACATTCTGGATTATATATTTCTGGTATAAATCCTGAACCTAATCCCTGTATATTATGAGCTCCTGCTTTTCCACCACTTAATACTGGTGACTTAATTGGTTCTACTGCTATTATTTTTATTCCTTTTATATTATCTTTAAGTTTTCTTCCTACTCCTGTTATGGTCCCACCTGTTCCTACGCCAGCAACGAATACATCTAAGTCATTTATTTCAGAACATATTTCTTCGGCGGTAGTTTCATAATGCTTTTCTGGATTTGCTAAATTTTCAAATTGTTGTGGCATAAAGTAATTATCTTGTTTAGCTAGCTCTTTTCCCTTTTCTATAGCTCCATTCATACCTTCTGCTCCATCAGTTAATATAAGCTCTGCTCCATATGCCTTTATTAAGTCTCTTCTTTCCTTACTCATACTGTCTGGCATAACTATTATAACCTTATATCCTTTTAGTCTACCTATCATTGCTAAAGCTATTCCAGTATTTCCACTTGTTGGTTCTACTATTATTGAGCCTTCTTTCAAAAGACCTTCTTTTTCTGCTTTTTCAATCATTCCTAATGCTGCTCTATCCTTAATGCTTCCACCTGGATTATATTTTTCTAACTTAACATAAACATCTGCGCTATTTTCATCTATTAGGTTATTTAATTTTAAAATTGGCGTTTTTCCTATTAGCTCTAATACTCCATTATATATCATCTTTTCCTCCTACTAACTTAGTTAAACTTAAAATACAAAAAACTTCGTCTCTAAACAATATAGAGACGAAGTTAACTCCGTGGTTCCACTCTAATTAGATTAATAATTTAATCTCACTCATTAATGCAAATTAATGCATTATCATTATAACGGATGATACCGGAAAGTCCTACTATAATTCAAACTTCAACTCCAAAGTGCACTTCATATAAATTATAGGTAAAAAGCTCTCAGCATGCTTTCCTCTCTGTAACCCGACTCTATACTACTTCTCTTTTTCACAGTTTTTAATTCTGAGTACTTTAGTAAGTTTTATATTTTCATTATATGCTTAAGCATTTAATTGTCAACCCACTTAATTTTTTCTATTTTATCTTTTTCTTCCAAAGTGGATATAATATTTCATCTATTAAATCATGAGAATTTACAGCACCTATTAATTTATCATCTTCATCAATTACAGGTATTGATAATAAATCATATTTAGCTGCAAGTTCAATTGCCTCGTCTACATTTGCATCATGTCGTATAACATTTATATTCTCACTCATTATATCCCTAACCTTAACATTAGGTTTATTTAAAATTAAATCTGCTGGGTTAATAGAACCTAATATTCTATCTTCTTCATCAGTAATATAAATTCTATATAATTCCTCTTCTTCTGGTTCTTCCATTTCCCTTAATATATCAATTATTTCACCTATTGTTATATCTAAATTAAATGAAATAAAATCTGTACTCATTATACTACCAACAGCTTCATCCTCATAGCTTAAAAGCTCTTTTACTTCTTCAGCATCTTCTCTTTCTAGGTTTACAAGTATTTTTTCTCTTTCTTCATCATCTAAATCATCTAATATATCTGCAATTTCATCATTAGGCATATTTTCTAGAAGTTCAGCTGCCTTTGTTTCACTTAAATCTTTTATTATGCTACCCTTATATTCTGGTTCTATTTCTTCTAAAGTATCTGCTGCTAAATCTTCATCTAATGACTCAAAAATTTGTTTTCTTGAACTAGCATCTAAGTTTTCTAATATATCAGCTAAGTCTGCTGGATGAAGTGTTGAAAGTTTTTTATATGGTACCGATATTTGCAAATTGTTATTTACCATTTCTAAGGACTCAACATCATCCCACATTAAAACTCTATCTTCATAATCTTTTTTAAGAATCTTATATATAAAGCTTCCAAGCTTTGTACAGTTCATTCTTCTAAATCTTGCAAGAGGACCTGTTTCAACAGCTATTACCTTGTATTCTCCAGCAATTTCAGCTATTCTTAGGTCATCAACTCTAACTACTTGCCTTCCATTTATATCTACTATCTTTTTATCTAGTAAGTGTTCTGACAAAAGATAAGAATATGTTCTTGGAAGTATTTCTTTACTTCCCCTTGTAACTATTTTTATCTTATTATCTTGTTGATAAAAAGCAATACTTCTAAATTCATAGTGAAAAGTATATCCATCTCTTTTCACCTTATACCCAATTACCCTTGGATAGCCATCTTCAGTAGTTACATAAATATCTTTAAGTTCTCCTATACTTTCGTCAAACTCATCGTATATTTTTCTTCCTAAGATATTTGTGTATAGAAATACTGATAGTCTCTTCATATCTTTTCCTCCTCACCTTTAGAGGAGTTAGACAATAAATATAATAAAACCTAATTTATAATGAAGTCTATCTCCTCTAAAGTTCCAATATTCAATTTTGATAAGTTACTACTCTGAGGGACACCCTCCATTTTAAATTCACCCCTTATTTATTTAGAATAAATAATTTTTAATTTTATTATACATAACGTCTCCAATACTATATTATATTAAATCCTGCTAAAAAGGCAACCTATTTTCTTTAAATGAGAAATGTATTTAGTGTGGATAGTAATTTTTTGATCCGTCGCTTCTCTCAAAGTCGCCATAAAGTTACTATCCACACTTAAACTACTATAAAGAATAAATTATAAAAAGTGAGAGTTAAAAATTAACTCTCACTTTTTATTTAAATAATTATTTAAATGTGCATATTGCTTTTAATAAACAACCTAATATTAATACTTCTCCAATTATTGGATATGGATATATATTTATTCCACCTAAAAGCAAAATATACTCTATTATATATAGCATTAAGCTTATTAAAAGTATCCTCATCCCAACTTTATTACTAAATGGTTTATCTAAATTAATTAATATAAATACTGATAAAGAAGCTATTATAATTAAATATATTAAAATTGGTATCATTCCATCTTTTAATGAAATAACAAATCCAAAATTATTAGTTATACTTATGCTAATTTTATATGTATATACTAATGCAACATATAATAAAGCTAAAATTATCATAAAAATATAATTTCTATTAAACTTCTGCTTTTCATTTCTTAAGAAAATATATAAAGCTGATAGTATTATTAATGGTACACTAAAATAGTTAAAAAATACGTAGTACTTTAAAAAGTATATTATCCCTTGCTTTTCTATAAATACCCCAAGTAGTAGTACAATATATCTTAATATTAGTGGCATTAATGATATACTTACAAATAATTTTATCTTTTTAGGTGATAAATCTAAATTCCTTTTTTCTAAATATAATATAAATGTAATTGTAAATAGCAAAAGACATAAATAGCTAAATTCTAACAACTAATCCCCCACCCTTTTATATTCCTGCTATTTATAATTATTAATAAATTTCTTATTTTATTCTAACTTTATATTATTTTACTCCTAAAATTTTTAGTCCACCTTTTATGCATTTTATATGAAGTGGAAAATCTGGCCCTTTTTCTCCATCTATATCAGTAACTATATTCTCATTACATTCTACATATAGATTATTTGTTTTAAAATAAATAACATTATCTGAATCTAGATGTTCGCCTCTTAACATTTTAACAAATAGAGGGATTAATTCTATTATAGGAATAGCTTTAAATATAATTACATCAAGCTGTCCATCTGTTGCATCTGCTCTTGTAGCTAACTTAAAATTACCAGCCGTTTGACCATTAAAAACTAGCATAAAGTACATTTTTCCTTCATATGTCATTTCTTCTGATCTAATACTTATGTCAAGTTTTCTAAAGTTAGGAAGCTCTTCTAATCCTTTTAAATAATATGCCAGCTTACCTATAGTATTTTTTAAGTTAACATCTGTTTTTTGTGATACATCTGTAAACAATCCTGTACTTGCTACATTAACAAAATACTTATCATTTATACTTCCTAAATCTACAGAAGTTACTTCTGATGATAATATTTGTTTACATGCCTTTCCGATATCAGATGGCATACCTAAAAATTTCCCAAAATCATTTGCAGTTCCCACTGGTAATATTCCTATTGGTATTGAAATTCCCGACTTAGCCATTGCATTAACTACATTATCTATTGTTCCATCTCCACCAGCTATTAGAATATAATAATAGTTATTATCTTTAAAGTCATTAAAAGCATTTATAACATCCTCGTCTTTATCTATTCTATACGGTACTATAGTGTACCCTGCATTCTGATGTATTTTTATAACCTTGTCTAGTTTATCTAATATTAGATTTTCTCCCGAGTATGGGTTATAAATAAATTTTACTTTTTTCACAGTACCCCTCCTAGGCTAATTTTGTATTATATTCCAATTATAAAAATTATATAATTCCATACAATAAATATAATGATTCATATATTTATATATAGTATATTACTATATTTTACATATAAATCAAATTAATTATTAATTATAATTCTTAATTTTACCTTAATAATTAATTTAACCTTTAAATATCTTATATTTATTATAAATATGTGATATAATATTGCATTGACAACAGAGATTAGAAAATAAATAATATTAATGGTTTAAACCAGGAGTGATTTTATGAAAAAGAGTTGTATTCCAAATGTTTTTACATTTATTAATTTATCATGTGGCATAATATCTATTTTATACACTTTTGATCAAAATTATTTATTCGCTTGCTTCTTTATATTAATAGCAGGCCTTGTAGATAGATATGATGGAAGAGTGGCTAGATGGCTAAATGTTTCTAGTGAACTTGGAAAGGAATTAGATTCATTAGCTGATTTAGTATCCTTTGGAGTTGCACCATCTATACTTATCTTCTTAATGTATGATTTAGCAAAGGTAGGACCAGCTGGAATAATAGGTTTTGCCGTTTTATTAGCCTTCCCTATATGTGGAGCCTATAGATTAGCTAGATATAATACATCTTCATTTGATGGAGTATTTACAGGAGTTCCTATAACTATTGCCGGAAGTTTCATGGCTATATTTGTATTTTTTACAGTAAATTATAAATTGACTCCATGGATTCCAATAATACTTCTAGCACTTGGTTCATATCTTATGGTAAGTACATTTAAATTAAAAAAACTTTAGTCACAAATATGATAAAAGCAAAAAGCTATTTCAATAAAAATAAAGCTATTTCAATAAAAAATTGGAATAGCTTTATTTTTTATTCTTCACCTTCTCTTTCTGAATTATCAAAATCTAAATCAAAATCTATCTCTGTTAATATATTATGTTTATTTGTCTTTTCCTCAATAAATTGTTTTTTAATTTTACAATATTTTGTATAAGAAGTACTACACTCCTCTATTGTCTTTATAATTTCATCTATTATATCACCTAAATCATCTGCCCTTTCAACAGCTTCTTTAACTTGGCTTTTTTTAGCCTCTGATATATTATTTAATTCGTTTGCGCCTCCAATTAATAGCCTATATGAATTAACCATAGAACTAAGTAAGTTAGTTAAGTTATTGATTTCGTTATATTGTCCTCTAATTAAATCTTTATACCCCAATCAATCACCTCTTCCCTCTTCATCCCCTTTATAAATTCATCATCTGCTATATTAAAAACATTATCACTATATTTAAATTCTTCTTCTACATCTTTATGCTTCTTACATTCGTCATCATTATTACTATAATTTAATTTTCTCATATAATGCTCTAATACATCTTTTGTATCATTAACTACTTCCTCTGCCTTATTTTCAATGTGCTCACAATCTATTTTTTTGCAATCTAATGAATTTAAATGTTTATCATAAACACCATGAATTTCTCCAACATAATGATTTATTATTCTTTCTATATCAGGTTTAGATAATGGCTTTCTAGTATTGTAAATTAAATTTATATATTCATTATAAATATTTCTAAACTTCTTTACATGAAAGTTTAATTGATTTATTATTTCTTCTTCATTACTATCAAAAGCTCTATATTCCTTTAGCTCCTCAGTATATCGCATAAATTCCTTTATATACCTTAAAATAAAATCTTCTATAATTTCATTTTCTATATTTTTTAAGTTATCCTCTACAATTTCCTCTGTTTCTTCAGTATCCTTTTTATCTGCAATATAATCTATATCAGCTAACCTTTTTCTACTATTTTTAAATATTTCTTCTTCATTTGTAGTTTCTTCTGTATCATATTCCATTGTATTTGATTCAAAATTATATCTAAACTCTTCACTAAACAATACAGGTACAAAGAACTCTTTTGGTATTGATATAAACATAACCTGCCTCCTTAAGAATTTGTAACCTTACAGTATGGTTTGAAGTATGCTCTTGGATATTTACATAGTGGGCAAACTAATGGTGCTTCTTTTCCCTCATGGATATATCCACAATTCATACATATCCATAATGATTCTTCAGAGCTCTTAAACATAGTACCATCTTCAATTTTATCGTATAATGCTTTAAATCTTTCTGCATGCTTTTCTTCTGTTTCAGCTAACTCTTTGTAAAAATCAGCTATTTCCATAAACCCTTCTGCTCTTGCATCTTCTTCAAACCCTTTGTATATAATTTTATATTCCTCTGTTTCACCTAAAATACAGTCTAATAAGTTATCTTTAGTACATCCTATTAAATTTAAAAATGTTCCATAAGATTCTCTAGCATGAGCAAATTCATTATGTGCTGTTTCATCAAATATTTCTGCTACCCATTGGTATCCATCTAATCTTGCTCTTTCAGCATATAAATTATATTTATTTCTTGCTCTAGATTCCCCTGCAAAGGTCTTATAAAGATTTTGTTCAGTTTTACTTCCCTTAAAGTCCATTTCTATCTCCTAAAAATTTATACACTTATAATTTATGCAACCTCATATTTAAGTGTGCCCTTAAGTAATAAATTGAGAATATAAGAGCTACGATAAATAGACATGTTCCATAAGCTAAATAGCTACGCAAAGAAGTACTAGGCTCCGAAAAACTACTATGCCAAGAGTTTTGCTTAAATTCGCTACACTCAAACAAACCAACAACTCTAAGGTCTAGTAGTTCTTCCTTCACCAAGTACTTCTAACTGCTCACTATATGCTTACTACACATATTCTATTTATCTTCGCCTTTATTTTAAATATAACTATTAGCTAATTAATAGAAACTTTCCTATCTTCATCACAAGATATTTCTATTTCTTTTCCTTCTTTTGTCTTTGTTATAAGCCTTACCTTATGTCCCCATAGATCTTGAAGATATTTTAAGGTTTCCTTAGCATATGACATTTCAAGCTCACGGCCATCAAAAAAGTGTTCTAGTGTTAAAGTTAAATCTCTTCTATTTAAATCAGTTACCCTTATATATGGAATAGATGCAATACCACAGGTATCTGCTAGATGATCTCTTATTTTCTTCCACCCAATTTCATCTGATATCTCTTCAATTACATAATCGAAGCTCTTTTTAACATATTGAAATAAATTAAGTTCTTCACAAAGATCTCTTGTTAAGTATCGTCTTAAGAAAGAACTATCTCTTTCTGTTTTTCTAACTTCAAATATTTTTTCTATACCAAATCTTTTTTCAATATCTTGAAATATTTTAAATCCTATATAATACGGGTTTAGACCACCAACCATAGGTGCTACTACATCATTATGCCTTTTTAAAAATTCAAAATGTAATCCATCATTTAAATTTAGCTCTTTTAATATATTATAGTGCCAAAAGCTTGCCCAACCTTCATTCATTATTTTTGTTTCTATTTGAGGTAAAAAATATTGTGTTTCTCTTCTTACTATTCTTAATATATTTTTTTCCCATTCTTCTAAAGTAGTATATCTTATTAAAAATCCTAAAACATCATCACAAGGTTCTACTGGTATTTTAGATACATCTGGAAAAGGAATTTCTTCATTAGAATCTAATATTCCTCTATTTTCTTTTTTTGAATAATATTCAGCAATTTTACTTTCTTTTATTTCCTCACTATTTAATTCTTTAACTCCAACCACTCTAGGTATTTGAAATTTAATTGCATGTGCTGCATCTAATATTTTTTCAACCTTCTCATAGCCTATACTTGGATCATTTATATATCCTCTAATTATCTCTGCATCTAATTTAAACATTTCTAAAGCACCTTTTGCATTAGTTCCCTCTACAAACATTCTATTATTTGCAAAGAAATCATTATGTCCATAAACATGTGCCATAGTTAATATTTGTAAAAGCAAGGTGTTTTCTCTCATTAAATATGCAAGACAAGGGTTTGAATTTATAACCATTTCATAAGGTAATCCAGTCATATTTAATGAGTATAATGTTTTATTTTTATCATAAGCTTTCCCATAGCTCCAATGAGGATATTTAGATGGCATACCAACATAAGCTTCATATCCTAGCATCTCATTAAACCCTATTACTTCAAACTCTTGTGGATAAAATTTAAGTCCCATCTCTCTTGCCTTTTCTTCTATAATTTCATTCCACTCTTCTAGAGTACTAACATTGTATTCCATAATTATTCCTCCTTTAGCTCTTTAGACAACATTATCTTTAATGCATCCCATAAATCCTTTTTTTCCTTCACAATTACAGAAATAAAGTTCTTGTATTTTATTTCTTTATTAAATCTATAGTACATTGTTGTTGAATAAGTGGATGGTAATAATTCTGCATATCCAAACATATTGCTTATTTCACATAATTCTTTTACAGATTTCATAGCTCTTTCGTTATCTTCACTCCAGTTATCCCCATCACTAGCGTATATAGGGTAAATGTTCCACATTTCTGGTGAATACTTTTCTTTAATTAAATCTAATGCCAAATTAAGTCCGCTTGATATATAAGTTCCACCTGACTCTGCTTTATGAAAAAATTCATATTCATTTACTTTTTTTGCAACAGTGGTATGAGACACAAACTCAAAAGCTATATTGTTATATTTTCTTTTTATAAATCTAGATAAAACAAAAAATAATGATCTTGCTAAATACTTTTTACTGCTATCCATAGATCCAGATACGTCCATAATAAATATCATTACAGCATTACTTTCTTTTTTAGGCTTTTTCTTAACTTTATAATATCTAAGATCTTCTTCTCTAAATGGAAATCTAGTTATATTTGCTTTTAATCCACTTTCTAGTAAAGCTCTTTTCTTCCCTTGCTTTCTAGAGATCTTTGCAATAACAGTCTTTTTCTTTGCAAGTCTTGGGTTTATTCCATATCTTTGATATCCACGCTTTTTACCTGAGCTTTCAGTTACTATTTCAGAATATCTTTTCCTATCTAAATTAGGTAATTCTAAATCTTCTATAATATAGTCCATAAGCTCTTCCATAGTTATTTCAGTTTCATAGATATCATCTCCTGGTGAATTTCCTGCTCCTTTATTCCCTACTTTTCCATTTGGACTTCCATCTGAAATTTTATCTCCTCTTCTTTCCTCTCCAGCTCCAGTAGCAACCCCTTTATTATTCCTTCCAAATACAAATTGATATTCCTTTATTCCTCTTATTGGGATTTTAAATTTCTTGTTTTTACTTTCACCAATAATACTTTCCTCTGAAAGAATATCCCCTAAATTTTCCTTTATAGACTTTTCAACTAATTGTCTATGCCTTCTTCTATCCTCTATGGATCTGTCATGCTCTAATGGGTTATCTGCACTATCTCTAAAGATTGCCATCTCTATCAATCCTTCCACAAGTTGTTTGCAGCATATTTTAATATCACATCACAGCAATAAGAGCAATATCCATTATTCTTCATTTCCTCAACCATAGAATAATATTTTTCAGCTTGATCCTTATCTCTAACTCTAGATTTAGTTATTATTCTTGAAAGATCCTTAACAGATGCCATAAGTTTCTTTTCAATAGCCTCCTTTAAAGGTTCATAGGAAGTATAATCTATCTTGCTTCCATTTCTAACTAAATAGAACATATAGGAAGTAACATCTGCTCTAAAGCCCTTACAAGAACTTTCTGAAACTCCAATTTGTTCTTCTATACTTCTCATAAATTCTTCATCTGGGCTTAATTCCTCACCAGTTGATAAATCCTTTATTTTACTCTTATTTACAAAAGCTTCAGAGTTATCTATATAATTATCAAATAAACTCTCAGCTTGTTCTCTAAATGAATGAATAAATGCCTTTGTAATTTCTTTTTCCAATATCTTGTTATATTCTTTTCTTATAGTATCTTGTACAAATCCTAAATACTTCTTTTTATCCTCTGCTCCTATATCCATTTCTTTAACTGATTTTATTATACTTTCCATTATACTTAATGGGTTTATACAATTATATTCAGAGCTAGAAAGAGCATTATCTATTGCCTTAATTATAAATCTAGTACTAATTCCCTTCATACCTTCATATGATCCTGCTTCTTCTCTTAACTCATTTATATCAATTCTCTTAGTACTTCCTTTTTCAACTATTTCTTCTCCATTGTAAATCTTAAGTTTTGTTATCGGATCTACCTTTGCAGAGGATGATAGTCTTGAAAGTATTGCAAACATAGCTGCTACTTGCATTGTATGCGGAGCTATATGAGCATTAAAATTACTCCTTTTTAAAATTTTCTCATATATTTTCACTTCTTCGTCAAGTTCTAAACAATATGGCACCTCTATTTTCACAATTCTATCTAATATAGCCTCATTTGTATGATCTGACTTAAATTTATTCCACTCAGCTTCATTTGAATGAGCTACTATAAGACCATCAAAATAAATCATAGATCCCTTACCAGGTGAAGGTATAGATTTTTCTTGTGTTGCTGTAATTATTGTATGAAGATATTCAACATCATTCTTAAATACTTCAATAAATTCAACTAGTCCTCTATTACCTACATTAAATGCACCATTTAAAGAAAAAATTCTTGGGTCATCTTCTGGATACATATCCATTTTGGAAATATCTATTGAACCTGTTAATATTGAAGTATCTTGATTATTTGGATCTACTGGAGGAACAACACCTACTCCCTTTCTTGATCTAATGGAGAATCCCTTAGTTTCCACTGGGAATTTTTCATATTCACCATTAAATTCATTAACCAACTTATACTTACATACAGGACATAAATCTCCTTCTATTTCAACGCCTAATAATTCTTTAAATTTTGGTCTTAAATGCTTAGGTATTAAATGTAGTGGTTCTTCATGCATTGGACACCCTTTTAATGAATATATTGGAGGACATTCTACTAAAGCTTTTTTTAGAGATTCAACTAATGATGACTTTCCTGCACCAACTGGACCAACTAAATATAATACTTGCCTAGCCTCTTCTCCCTTCATTGAAGCTGAATGCAAGTAGTTTACTAGCTTCATTATTACCTTATCAATTCCAAAAAAATCATCTTTAAAAAAACCATATCTTCTTATTGGATCATTTCCATATATTTTCTTTACCTTAGGGTTTTCTTCTCCCTTTAGTACTTCTATCCCTTTACTAACAACCATATCATAAATTCTCTTATGTGAAAGCTTGGCTACCTCTGGCTTTTCTTTTACTATCTCTAAATAATCAAGAAATGTTCCTTCAAATTTTTCTTTGTTTCTGCTTTCTCTATCACTTTTTATAAATTCTTCAAAGTTCATTTACTCCCCCCCTTTTTACTAAAATATATTCCTATACCTACTTTATATATGACAAAATCTTTTAGATAGAATTTTTTATGTGGAGTTAATAATTAAACTATTATATAAATATAAATTTTAACTTTATATATAAACTAAAAAAATATTATATTTGTCAGGTTTATGAATAAAATCTTATATAATTTAGCAAAATAAAGAATAATATATTTAAATAAATAAAAAGTTCTTATACTGTATAAAAAATGTTCATTTAATATTTATCAAACTTGATATATTAATAACAATTATTAATTAGTAACTTTTATTGACAAATTTGCTATAATATATTATAGTTATATTAATAATAAGAGAATATTAAAATTAATAAGAATTAAATAAAAAAATATAAAGGGGTGTTTTACATGGATGGAATAGCATGCATGCTAAGTAAAAAATGTAGAAGAGAAAAATCAGAAGAGATAGTTCAAAACATGAATAATGAGCAAAAAACTTATGAAGAAATTTATGATGCTGAAAAAGAAAGTAAATAGAGATTAAAATTAATCCTCCCTCACTACACAAAATAATATATTGTCTTAAGAAACCAAAACATTGCATTAGTAATTGAGACAGCTGAAGTAAAAAAGTAGAGAATCTTGTGATTCTCTACTTTTTAGCTTAAATAATTTTATAGAATGTCTTACTATTTTTCCTTATTAAATTTCTACTCTATTACATATGGATTTGATGAATTATCTAAGCTTTCACCACCACCAGTACTCATAGCATTTCCAAGAAAAGTTCCTTTAATTTTATATTTATAATAGTTAATATTATATGAAACATACATTTTATTTGTATCAAACACTTTTTTATCCAAGTGTATTCCTTTAGTAACTTCAAATGCATATTCTCTTTCTTCTCCAGGATATATAGCCACATCAAAATTTTTAATTTTTATACTATTATCATCCGCTATTTTCTTAAAGTCATTATCATAGCCTTTAAATATTGGATTACTAAGTGAACTAACTGTGGAATCATTAACTAAATTAGGTAAAATTCCAAATCTTATAGTTGCCTCATTTACATTAGCAATATACTTAGAATTATTTTTTATACTTATTTTTATCTTCAATATATTTTCATCTTCTTCAAAACCTACATATTTTACTATAGGATTTGAACTATTAAAAGCTTCATCACTACCTTGATGGAATAATAACTTATCTCCTAGGATAAACTTAAAACCTAAGATAAATATAAAAACTGATATAAAAATTCCTATACTAACCTTTATAAATTTCTTATTCACTTTCTTATCCCCCTTAAGCTATATCTTTCTTTTTATAAATCTTTAATGAAATATACATAGATACTATAAATATAAATAATGCTATAAGACATGTAATAATAAAATATACACTTACTGACATAGTTTTAAAGTCATAACTCTTTAAGCTAAATATATTATAGATATAAATACCTATTTTTCTTGAAAACCTTAACAGAAGTGTTTCTCTTCCATTATTAATAAAATTAGAAATATTATCACTTGTATAAACTAAATATCCTATAAATATAATAGTAAAAGAACTAATAACTCTTCCTACCTTATAACCATATTTAAATATAACGGGAATTATTATTGAAAAGCTAAGTAATATAGTTATCATACCAACAAATATATCTTGAAAAACCGTTATCCTTACAGAATTTAATATATTTATTCCAAATAATATATACATAAGTATTGTTGAAAATAAAAATACAATTAATATAAGAATATATTTTGAATAAACTATATCTTCTCTTTTTGTTGGAAGGCTTAAAATAAAACTTTCACTATTGTTTAAACTATCATAATAAAAGCTATTCATTATAACTATATAAGTTAATATTATAGGCAATAAGCTTGGAAATACATAACCTGATGAAATAGGTAATAAGATTGGTAATGTATAAGAAAAAGCTGTTAATAAAAATAATCCAATTATAAATGTAATAATAGCAGCCTTTAAGGATTTCACTTTTAACCCTACTATTAAATCTTTTTTTATAAGCTTAAACATTATTTTTCCCCCTTTACATAGTGATAAATTATATCCTCTAAACTTGGAATAGATATATTTTCATTATCTAAACTTTTTTTATTAATAAACAAGCCTTCATAATAGTACTTTGATTCCTTTATAGAAATAAAGTTCAAATTACTATTTTCAATTTCTTCCTTAGATCCTCTAAATAATCTATATCTATCCTTTATATATTCCATATCCTCTGATAAAACTAATTTCCCTTTATTAATGAAGGTTATATAATCTGCTATTCCATCTAAATCTGAAGTTATATGAGTAGAAATAATAATACTTCTATTTCCATCTTCTATTGCTTCTTGTAAGAGTCTTAAAATTTCCTTTCTAATTATGGGATCTAAGCCTGCTGTAGGTTCATCTAATATTAGTAATTTCGCATCGTGAGATAACGCATTTGCTATCATAACCTTAATTGCTTCTCCTTTAGAAAGATTTCTTATATATGATTTTTCATTAATATCAAACTTTTCTATATAAGAATCAAAAATTTCTGAGTTGAATTTTGAATACATCTTACTAACAATATTTTTAAAATCTCTAACTTTTAAGTGACTATAGAAATTTAAATTATCATAAACAAAACCTATATTATCTTTTACATACACCTCATCTTCAAAAATATCTTTATCAAATATTTTAATTTCGCCACTATCAGCCTTAATTAAACCAAGAAGCATTCTTATTAATGTTGTCTTCCCTGATCCATTAGGTCCAACTAATCCCATTATATATCCCTCTTTTAATTCAAAAGAAATATCCTCTAATTTAAATCTTCCTCTAGTCTTATTTACATTCTCAACCCTAACCATACTTACTCTCCTTCATATAGCAAATCTATAATTTTATAAATATCTTCTTTTTTTAGCTTTATAGCTCTTGCTGTTTGTATAATATCCTCTAATTTCTCTTCTATTTCTTTAAGTTTCTCTTCATATACAAGCTCCTTATTAAAATAAGAAACATAGCACCCCTTTCCCCCAACTGTTTCAATAAATCCTTGATTCTCAAGCTCTTCATAAGCTCTTTTAGTCGTTATAACGCTTATGTTTAAATCCTTAGCTAGTGACCTTATAGAAGGCAATTTTTCATTTGGCTCTAATCCTCCACTTATGATTTCCTCTCTTATTGAATTTACTATCTGTTCATATATAGGAAGCTTAGATGAATTACTAATTATTATTCTCATTTTTCACCTCTCATAACTGTATTTTCCGTATATGTATACTATATACAGTATATACATATAAAGTCAATTTATTTTTTACATTTTTTCCTAATTTTTTTTATAATTAATATCTAAGCTATATATTTTTAAAATCTATATTCTTTTGCATATTTATATAATAGGTAACTTTTATCTTCTAAAATTATTAAACCAAGTAAAATCAAAGATTTACAAAAGGGGGCACATTTCGCGACACCCTTTTAAGATTAGACAGAACATTATAGCACCTACAATTAGTTCCTATTAACGCTTACAAAGGGGCTCACGTTTCATGAGCCCCTTTAAAATTAGATATAATAACTTGCTCTAAACAAATTATTTTCTTCATTTTTATTTTTTCTCCATCCTGATATTTTTCTCTACCATCCCCATAGCTTTATAAAATTCTATAGAAGTCTCATTAAAACTCCAAACTCCCAGTTCTAAAGTTTCTGCACCTTTACTCTTTACTAAGTCATATAAGTAATTAAAAAGGATTCTTCCTAATCCCTGTCTTCTGTAATTTTCCTTTATACAAATTTCATCTATATAAGCAAAGAACTTATCATTTAATAAATACATATTTTTAAGTTCTACATATCTTGTTATGGTGTAACCTACTATCTTTTTATTTTGTATAATTACTATAATCTCAATACTTTTATCATTTATTAATTCTTTAAAATATGACTTATACATGGTCTTAGTAACTTCTTTATATATATCAGGTCTATTTTTAACATGAAATATGTGTAGTTCTTTTGAAATGTTACTTATATATTTATAATCTTCTAATTTAGCATTCCTTATTTCTACCCCAAGTTCATCACCTCATAATATTTGTATTAGAAAGCTTAATAGATTGTTACATAGTTAAATCTATAGATTTAAGTAACAAATTTTATCATAATTTCTTATAATGATTATAAAATAATATATTAGGAGTTTATCAATGAATTTTAATGATGATGATTCAATTCTATATCCAGATGATTCTAGATTAAGACCTCCTCCACTTGGAAATTTAATTCCTGGCTTCCCAAGTTCTGGTCCTGGTTCCGGTCCTGCTAAAAGTTCTCCTTCCCAAGGATCTCAAGGTTCTCCATCTATGGGAAGCAATTTAAATGTAGGCCCACCACCAAACTTTACTCCATCTAAGACTAGTGCTGACGTAAAACACCTTAGCTCCGGTGGCCCTCAAACTAAAGCTGTAAGTCCTGGTTCTATTAGTTTTTGTTTGTTTAAATTCACATATATTTGGGAAACTAGTGGAAGAGAATACTGGTCATTTTTACTAAATGTAGATAGAAGAACTGTGTCTGGGTTACGTTGGTTTAGAGGAACTTGGGTGTTCTTTGGGCTAGACTTGAGAAGAATAGATTCATTTGTATGTTATAGAAGTGAATCAAATTGTGAATCAGGTTGTGAGTCAAATTCTAAATCTAAAAATAAAACCAAATCATTAAAAAGCCTAAGAAAGGAATATTCCCCTACAGGTATAAAAAATATTTACACAAGGTTATTAACTTCTGTAGAAGTTCCTGAAATAAAAGATGATTTTGTAGTTAATTATTTAGGAGAAGTTGATGGTAACGAACTAACTGCTAAAATACCTTGTAAACAAAGAAGATCAACTAATTATAGGATAGTTCTTGAATTAACATACCCAGAAGAATTTAATAAACAATTGATAGATAAAATAAATCTATGTGCAATTGAAGCTTCAAATGAAGCATCAAGATATCTAGATGAATTTAGAGATAGTAAAGACTTTTTAACTCCTTTAGAAGTATTTAATTCTTCTACTAAGCAAATAGGTAAATCATTAAAAGTATTTTCTACAGAATTTACTGATAGAATTAAAAAATTAAAAATTCCTAGAGAAGTAACTAAAGAAATAAAATATACTATTATTGAAGAAAAAATAGAGGAACCTTGGAGAATACTATAACTGTATGATAAAAAATATATTAAAGTTGAATATAAAAATTAAAGGGATAGAAGTTAATTTCTATCCCTTTACTCTTCTCTTTAATACATCATCAATATTAAACAACTTCTTTTCTTTCATTATAGATAGTTATTCCAAGAGTTAATACTAAACCTCCCCATAAAACAACTGCTCCTAATGCAAAAAATGATAATGATACTCCTGTCATAATTAAAGCCCCCCTTAAATTTATTTTTAATTTAAATTCTCTATATTTTTATTTCTCCATTTCTTTTTAGAAATTATTAAAGAAACTATTATTCCAAATCCTATTACACTCCAACCATAAGCAAATAATGCTGAAAGTGGATATCCTCCGTAAGGAGTTTTTATTTCTGTTAATATGCTTTGAACTAACATATATAATAATATAGATGGTGTAACAAACTTAACACAAACATTCCACCACTTACCTATCTTAAAATAGGAAATTTCATTTGTATGATTTCTTACTTTATCTGGAGTTGATATCCAACCTATTAATACAACTTCAAATAATCCTACTACAACAATTCCATAATTATTTATAAAATTGTCTACTATATCAAGCAAATATAATCCCGCTCCAGTTGAATATATACTTCCAATTAAAAATCCTATTAAACAAATTGAGGCAACAACTTTATTTCTTGCCCACCCAAACTTATCTATAAACGGTGCAGAAACTGCTTCTATTAAAGAAACTGTTGATGTTATTCCTGCAAATACTAAGCAAACAAAGAATAATACACCTAAAATAGTTCCTAAAGTTCCCATTTCTCCAAACACAGCTGGGAAAACTACAAAAGCAAGCCCTACCCCACTTGAAACAACTTCATTCATAGGAACACCTTTCATATTAGCCATAAATCCTAATATTGAAAATACTGCAATTGCTGATAAAAATTCAAATCCACAATTTGCAAAAGCTGTCATAAATGCACTATTGTTTATGTCAGTTTTTTCAGGTAAATAACTAGAATAAGTCATCATTATTCCCATTGCTAAGCTTAAAGAGAAAAATACTTGTCCATAAGCTGCTATCCAAACTTTTGGATCCATAACTTTTGACCAATCTGGAGTAAATAATGTATTTAATCCTAATGATGCTCCCTCTAGATTTACTGCTCTAATTGCTATTACAATCATTATTATAACAAGCATAGGTAAAAGTATTTTATTAGCTTTTTCAATTCCACCTTTTATTCCTTTATAGCAAATAAACCAATTTATAAACCATATTAATCCGATTCCAATTAATATTGGTAAAATGTATCCACCAAAATTAAAAGGTGAATCTGTAAGCTTTAAGAAATCAACGTGGAAAAACTTATTTGTATCATTGCCCCAACCTTTATTAAAACTATACCTTAAATAATTTACAGCCCAACTTAAAATCATTGAATAATAAGTAAGAATTATAAATGCATTTATAGTTGGCCACCATCCAAGCCATTCCCACTTTCTTTTTACTTTTGCAATTGCAAGTGGAGTTGAGCCCTTATATTTATGTCCAAGTCCATATTCTAGTATTAATAATGGAATACCTGCTGTAAATATAGCAAAGAAATAAGGTATTAAAAATGCCCCGCCCCCATTTGTATATGCTATATAAGGAAATCTCCATATATTACCTAGACCTACTGCTGACCCAATTGCCGCTACAATAAATCCTAGTTTCGATCCCCACTGTTCTCTGTTTTCTTCCATAAAATCGCCCCCTCTGAAATCTTTATTTTTATTGCTTATTAACATTAAATATATGATATATTAAAATATTAATAAAATCAATATTTTCTTAATAAAATATTATATATTTTTACATAAATATTTTATATAGTTAATAATTTTAATACTTTTTTATCATTTTATCAAAATATCATTTTGAAAGTATATAAAAAATAAGCATCTATCAATATTAGATGCTTATTTCTAATTATTTTATATTTTTTTACATTTTTATTAATTACTTATATGATTTTCTATAATAAATTCTTTATGCAGCTTCCATGTATTCTCTTCCCACTTATATATACTTACATTATCAAAATAACAATTGAAGTTAAATGGAAGCTTATTTACATACTCCCATACCTTATCATATATTTCTGGAACCTTCTTTGATGTTAAAGTAACATGAAAAACCTTATCTTTTCCATCTTTCTTATTAAATTCAATATAATCAAAATTATTTAATAGGTCTATTAGGTTGTTATGAAGAATTTTTCCTTTTCTAGACATATCAACATCCATATAAATAACTCTATTATCAAAATGATTATATCTATTCATTGAAAACTCTGCCTTTTCTTGATTTTTACAAAATTCACTTATAGCTTCTTCTAAATCTGTTATACTTTTATCGTACTCAAAAGGTGCTTTTATAGTAAAGTGTGCAGGAAGTTTTGATGATTTTGCCTTAAACTTTTGAAAAATATCCTTTCTCATTTCGTTATTAAAATCACCAGCTTCTCCCTTTACTACACAAACTATAACATATCTCATAAAGATTTCTCTCCTTTCATAAAGCTCTTTGTTTTACTATATAATTAATGTTTTCGCTTAGATCAACGCTTTTTCTCTACAGGTAAACATTCAATTCTATAACCAATTTCCTTGTTAGCCATTCTATATCCCTCATTTACCATTTCTTCTCTACTCATTTCATTTCCTAATAAAGCATCTATAGTTATTTGTGATCTACCTGGAAAGTATTTATCAAGTACTCTTTCATCAATGTAATCTTGATTTTTTATAGAATAATCATCCAAAATATGCATTACATTAAATCCAGCTTCTTTTAATGACCTTCCAACTAATATGCTTCTATGGCATCTTATTGGATCTTGCATTGCTCCAAGTAATGCAATTTTATATCCCTTGTTACAACCATCTTCTAGCCTTTCAACACCTTTTATAAAGTCTTCTTCATATATAACTTTTTCAAAGTCTGAATATCCTTCATTGTTATAAGAAACTTTATTTATTCTTTTTGCTGCAAGCTCTTTAGCCATATAAATATATATAAATCCTGCTTTAGTTAAGGTATATTTTATAGTTTCTTTGTCAAATTGAACATTATATTTAGAATAAGGTGTTCCTCTAATATCCACAACGCAATTAATATCATAATATCTTAGCATATCTATTAACTTTTCAACTGTATAGTTTGAATGTCCTATTGTATATATATCCATAGCTTATTTTTACTAACTAAATAGTTTTAGTAACTCCTCTTCTGTTATTGTATTTAATCTTTCTCCACTTAATATATTTCCATCTATTATTTTGCTAATTAATTCTTTCTTTTCTTCTTGAAGCTTTATAATCTTTTCTTCAATAGTATCTTTAGATATAAGTTTTATTACTTCAACTACATTTTTTTGACCAAGCCTATGAGCTCTATCTGTCGCTTGATCTTGAACTGCTGGATTCCACCAAGGATCAAAATGAACAACAACACTAGCTGAAGTTAAATTTAATCCAACTCCACCAGCTTTTAAAGAAATTAAGAATATATTTTTATCTCTATTATTAAATTCATTAACTAAATTTATTCTTTCTTTTGCTTTAATACTTCCATCTAGATATAAAAAGCTAATATTATCCTCTTCTAATTTATTTCCTATCTTTTTCAATACAGATGTAAATTGTGAAAATATAATTATTTTTTTATTTGAGTCTATAGTTTCTTTTACAATTTCCTTAACTGCTTTTATCTTTGCACTTTCTTCTTTAAAATCATCAATTAATAAAGATGGATCTAAACAAAGCTGACGTAATTTTGTAAGATAAGATAATATAACAATTTTATTATCTTTAATTTTTTTATTTTCCTTAAGCTTCTTTTTAACTTCTTTCATATATGAATTATAAATTTGTTTTTGACTAAATGTCATTGGTATTAAATATTCTTTTTCTATTTTATCTGGTAATTCATCTAATACATCTTCTTTTAATCGTCTTAGTATAAATGGAGAAATTAGTTCTTTAAGTTCTTTTAAACTTTCATCATCTCCATTTAAAAATCTATTTTTGAACCTTTCTTCATTATATAAATATCCAGACATTATAAAATCAAATATTGACCATAATTCTAGCAAATTATTTTCTATTGGTGTTCCTGTTAGAGCCAATTTACAGTTAGCTTTTATTGATTTAACTAACTCTGTAATTTTAGATTTTTTATTTTTAATATTTTGTGCTTCATCAATTATACAAAAATCAAATTTTTTCTCTTTGTACCATTCATAATCACTTCTTAAAGTTCCATAAGTTGTTAGTAAAACATCATATTTTTTATAATCATCTTTAACTTTATTTCTTTCATTAACACTTCCATGAATTATTCCTATTTTCAAACTATCTGCAAATTTTTCAAATTCACTTTTCCAATTGTATACAACAGAAGTTGGAGTTATAATTAAACTCTTTTTATTTTTGTTTGAAAGTAATAAAGTTATTGTTTGAATAGTTTTACCAAGTCCCATATCATCAGCTAATATTCCTCCAAAGCCTAGGTTCTCTATTGTCCTTAGCCAATTGTATCCCTTAATTTGATAAGTTCTAAGATTTGCATTTAAATCCTTTGGAAGCTCATAATTTTTTTCTTTATTCTTTAAATTATTTATTAATTCATTTATTTTTTCTTCTCCAGTTATAAATGGAATTGTTCTATTTTTTATTTTATTTTCTAAATGTAATAAGTTAAATTTATCCACATATATTTCTTTTTTATACACATCATTAAATAAATTTAGTTCTTCTATTGTTTTGAAAAACTCAACTACTTCCATGTCATTTAAATCTAAAAAATTATTTTCTTTAGTTTTATAAAAGGATTTTCCCTTTTTTATTTGTTCCATTATATCTACTATTTCGTTATAGTTTACTCCATCTATCTTATAATTAAACTTATAATAATCCTCTATTTCTTCAATTTCACTTAATATATTATTAGATTTTATAAGCTTTATTTCAGCAAATTCATTAGATAAAGTAACTATTCCAATTTTATTCAACTTATTTATACCTTCACTAAGTAATATGTATTTATCTTCATCATTTCCTATAAATATAAATTTATCTTTATGTTTTATAAACTTATATCTTTCAAGTTCCATTTCTATTTTTTCTTTAGCTCTAGTATCCTTTAACCCATTTAAGGCATTTGCATAATTTATATCAATACTACAATATATATTTTCATTTTCTTTTTCTATATAAAATCTTGGAGTATTAACTTTATTTATTTCATTTTTTACAGTTTCATCTATAATTATATCCTTTGAAATTTCACCTACTATAAATAATAATTTCTTTAAGTTACTTTCTGTATTTTTATAAATCAAACTATCTTTTTGAGCTAGCTTATCATATATTGCTCTATAATATTTTAATTGTTTTTCTGTAGGTAAATATATTTTCTTATCATATATCCAAACTTCTTTTTTATTATCAATAGGTATTGTACTCTTCTTTTGAGGCTTTAATATCAAAGCTTCACCTTTTTTCTTTAATGTAAAGATTAAAGGCATATCCTCTTTGTGAATTATTGAATTATAGTTCATATAGTCATATGTTAAAACTATATTTTTATTATTATCTATTAACTCTAAAAAACTTCTAAGTTCATCTCTATATAATATAAAGTTTCTACTATCTATAATTCTATTTTTACTTTCTTTAAATCTCGCCTTTAAAAAATCTATTATTAAAGTATCATTTTCATTAAACTTATTATTTTTATCAAATAAAAACTTACCTAATACTTCTACTACAATTGTATTTTCTTCTCCTGCTCTAAGCTCTAAATGATATTCTTCATTTTTATTTACTTTAACTTGCTTTATCTTTATATCTAATTTTAATATTTTCTTATTAATGTCATTTTTTTCTTCACTAATATTTTCTTGTTCTCTATTATTTAATATTGCATAATAAAATTTATACATAGTAGCTACTAAATGACTACAAATATAATTTTTCATTTGCTTACTATTTTCTTCAAATTGATTACAGCTACATTTAGTATCAATTATTTTATTATTAGAATCAAACTTTAAATGAGTACTATATTCATCTTTATTTTCTAAAACTCTTCCATATATATGATAAGTATCATTTATTTTTTTACTTATAACTTTAGAAATTAATTCTTTTTTTAACAACTCTATTCCATTTCTTTTTGAGATGCTAGAGCTTAAATTTAAAATATAATTCATCATAACTTTTAAATTCATATGTATCACCTCTTCTCAAAATAATATTTATATCTGTACTTATCTTATATACTACTAAATATTATAAACATAAAAAAACCTATAGGGTAGATTTTTTATATCTACTCTATAGGTATATTACATTTATGTATTTTTATTATTCACTAGTTAATACATAAAGGTATCTTTATTATAAAATTTGTTAACTCTCTACTACTTACTACATTAATACTTCCATTATGCTTATCAAGTATCTCTTTTACTATATATAAACCGAATCCGTTATCACCATTTTTATTTTTTTTAGTAGAAAATCCTTGTTCAAAAATTCTATCAATAATCTTTTTATCAATTTGAGGTCCGTTATTCTGTACACTTATTACAACATGATTATAGTTATAATAACTTTTAATCATTAATAATCCACTTCCCTTTAATGCTTCAACAGAATTTCTTACTATATTAGAAATAACCCTTTGTGCTTCAATCTCACTTATATTTGTATCTTCTAATTTAGCTTTTTCATCTATTAGAACGTCTACATCTTTTAAATCAATAGCATTAACTATTTGAGATATAATAGAATCTTCACTACTTAAAACTTTAACTTGTGTTGAAATATTATTCCCGGATATTATACCTTTTAATAACTCTCCGAGTTTTTCATAATTCCCCATAAGATATGCACCATATAAATATGAAATCTGAGAGCCATGGTCATGCTTTATTTTTTTTAGTTCATTAATTTTCTTTTCTAACTCTTTATTCAAACTATTTATCTCTTTAGATTTCTTTTCTATGCTTGCAAAGTACCAAGTAACGAAAATAATAAATGCACCTAATAATAAAAATATTGTTTCTTCAAATATTGGATTATCCTTACCATTAATAATAAATGATAAAGATATTATAAAATCAAGTATTATTGTTATTATTATAAAAGTAATTATAGATGAAATTCTTGATTTAATACTTAAATATACTTTATACATAAATTTCATATTCCTTAAAACAAAATATGAAATAATATATGAAGACCAATAGGTAATTAATATCATTAGTGAATTCATATTCTTGATATTAATATTTATACTATTGATAGCAAAGTTAAGTATAATATTACTAATAATTGAATTCATACAAATTATAAAATATATCATGCTAAATCCAATAGTTGCTGATAATTTATCTTTATAATAGGGAAAAACTGCTAAAATTAATGATACTATATGCATTATTATGATTGATAAGCTATAATTTCCCATAAAAGATGTAAGCAATATTGTTGCTAATGATATCACTACTATCAATACAATTAATTGTATTGTATCTTTTTTATATTTTTTATCAACACAATAATTTATTGTACTAATAATCATAATAGTTTGAAGAAAACTATTTATAATATCATATATCCCAGTGTACATATATTAAACCTCTCTATCTAGTCTTTTTAATTGCTTCTGGCATATCTTCTACACCTATACCTGCTAAAGATGTTGGTCCTACATTTACTAAAAATGCAGCTAAAAATAATACAAAAGTTCCTAAATACTTCTTTCTTTTCATTTAATTCACCTTCTTATTTTTATATTTATTAAACATTAATATAGCTTGTACTAAAATTATTCAAACTATTATTTGTGAAAACCAACTAATTTTTCTATCTAGTTTTTTTAATTGCTTCTGGCATATCTTCTACACCTATACCTGCTAAAGATGCTGGTCCTGCATTTACTAAAACTGCTGCTAAAAATAATACAAAAGCTCCTAAATACTTCTTTCTTTTCATTTAATTCACCTCCTTATTTTTATATTTATTAAACATTAATATAGCTTGTACTAAAATTGTCCAAACTATTATTTGTGAAAACCAACTAATTTTGAACATAATAATTGAAAGTAGAGTTAGTATTAAAACATTTATAACACCTATTTTTCTATTTTTTCTAATAAGATCTTCTCTTGTAATAGGCATTCTACTGTCTATTATCGGTGCCTTATTATAAATAGAAAATATACTTACTAGGTTTAATATAATGCAACTTATTAAATTTAATTTATTATTTTCAAATAGAACTATTATTAATACTACTATCATTAACGTAGCAATAAAACATTTTATTTGTGTATCTTCATGATATCCACCAATGAAAGGCTTTGTAATACACATAATAAAAGTTATAGTTACACTTTCTTTAAAATATCCTAATAAAGAAAATATAAAAATTATTAATGAAAATTTTACAACTTCATATACAAAAATCTTTAACGCATACTTAGCTTGCTCTATTTGCTCATTACTATAATTATTATATTCTCCTAAATTCTCAACCCATCTATATATTAACTTTTCTACCATTTTAATTACCTTTTACCTTATTTTTACTATGTAACTTATATTATACAGTATATCTATATCTTATTCTACATTTTTCACTTATAATTTTAAAAACTAGAACTTTTTTTAGTAATTCTATTCCATTTCTTTTAAATATACTATAGATTAAATTTAATATAGAATTCTATATTCGCATTATGCTCACCTTTCTTTTCCAAAACTCCTATATCATTTGGAAGGTTGTTGCATAACTGCAGGGTTCCTTGTTTGTATCCATAACTCTCCTGGCCCTTCAAATTTACAAACTAATCCTTCTCCACCAGCTATAGAACTAAATACTCCTGACATAAACTCAACACTATATTTCATTCTACTATCCCAAAGCACCATATGATTGCTATCTACCACATAATTTTCGCCAATACCAAGTTCTTTTTTTATAATAGCTCCATAAGAACTAATTACTAAAGTACCTCTTCCTGATGCCTGCATTTGAATTAAACCTTCCCCTGAGAACATTCCAGCAATACCACCTGATTTAGTACTTACATCAATTCCAGATGTTGATGCTAAGAATGTCGATCTCCCTAACCTATAACTTATACTTCCATCCATTTCTATTAATTTTATATCTCCTAAAAATTGAGGAGCCAATATAAGCTCTCCATCTTCTTTTGCCTTGAACTTTTGTATAAATAAACCTTCTCCTGAAAACATTCTTCCTAATGTTTTTCCAATTCCTCCACTTTTAGCTTTAACATCAAATACAGGACTCATTGAAACCATAGCACCAGATTCAACTATGAACTCTTCTCCTTTAACTGCATTTATCTTTATAACTTTATTGCTATCACTACACAGTAATTCAAATTTATTTTCCAT
The DNA here is from genome assembly GCF_055330225.1 of Clostridium sp. LS3. Taxonomy (NCBI): domain Bacteria; kingdom Bacillati; phylum Bacillota; class Clostridia; order Eubacteriales; family Clostridiaceae; genus Clostridium; species Clostridium sp. LS3. Next base: position 875,813 of record NZ_CM143921.1, on the reverse strand, counting down.
AAATATTCTCCTTTATATAAAAATTTTTAAGCTTTTTATTATTTATCAATTACAATATGAAACATAGCTTTAACATACAAGGCTAACAATATAATACTTTTAAAATATTACTCTCTCCCCATATATTACATTATATATATTATCGCCTTCAATCTATGTAAAATAACGTCTTTTTTGCGAATATTTTATTCGACATATTTTTATTTATTAATATTTTTACTCTTTAGAAGATAACTTTAATAACTAAACATCTTACAATAGTTATACACAATAAATATAGAAATATAATTTCCTAAAGAGTAAAAAGCCTATAGAGTAGATTTTCCCTCTACTCTATAGGCTTTTTCTATTTATGTATATATAAACTAATTAATATGTAATGGTAATTTTATAATAAACTCTGTTAACTCTTTACTACTTAATATATCAATATCTCCATTATACTTATCAACGATTTCTTTTACTATGTATAAACCAAAACCATTATCCCCATTTTTATTTTCTTTAGTAGAAAATCCTTGTTGAAAGATTCTATTGATAATATTTTTATCAATTTCTGGTCCATTATTCTGTACACTTATTACAATATTATTATAACTATAATAACTTTTAATCATTAATAATCCTTTTCCATCTAATGCCTCAACAGAGTTTTTTACTATGTTAGAAATAACTCTTTGTAGCTCCATTTCACTTACATTTGTATGTTCTAATTCTGCTTTTTCGTCTATTAAAACATCTACATCTTTTAAATCAATAGAATTAACTATCTGAGATATAATGGAATATTCACTACTTAGAACTTTAACATTTGTTGAAATATTATTACCAGCTATTATACCTTTTAATAACTCTCCAAGCTTTTCATAATTCCCCATAAGATGTGCTCCATATAAATATGAAATCTGTGAACCATGATCGTGCTTTATTTTTTTTAGTTCATTAATCTTCTTTTCTAATTCTTTGTTTAAACTATTTATCTCTTTAGATTTTTTATCTATGCTTGCAAAATACAAAGTAACGAAAATAATAAATGCACCTAATAATAAAAATATTGTTTCTTCAAATATTGGATTATCCTTACCATTAATAATAAATGATAAAGATATTATAAAATCAAATATTATTGTTATTATTATAAAAGTAATTATAGATGAAATTCTTGATTTAATCATTAAATATACTTTATACATAAATTTCATATTCCTTAAAACAAAATATGAAATAATATATGAAGACAAATATATAGTTAATATCATTAGTAAATTCATATTGTTGCTATTAACATTTATAACATTGGTAAGAAATCTAAGTATAATATTACTAATAATTGAATGCATACAAATTATAAAATATATTATGCTAAATCCAATAGTTGCTGATAATTTATCTTTGTAATAAGGGGAAATTGCTAAAATTAATGATACTATATGCATTATTATGATTGATAAACTATAATTTCCCATAAAAGAGGTAATCAGTATTGTTGCTAAGGATATCACTACTATCAATACAATTAATTGTATTGCATCTTTTTTATATTTTTTATCAACACAATAATTTATTGTAATAATAATCATAATAGTTTGAAGAAAACTATTTATAATGTCATATATCCCAGTGTACATATCTCAAACCTCTCTATCTAGTTTTTTTAATTAATTAAGTTTTTTAATTTAACTAATTACAATGGGTATTATACAATATACATATGTATTTTTCTACATTTTATTTTATATTTTTCTAGATTTTTCTATATTCTTCTACATTTTTATTCATACGTTTTCCTATTTATGTGATTAAAATTAATAATTTTAAAATAATACTTATAATTACGGTAAATACTACAAAACTCATTCTTAGCATTTTATAATAAATATACACTATGGATGTATCATATTGAATTTAACATTCAATTTGATACATACTCATTAATATTAGTTAACATTTATTATATTAAGAACTTCATCTCCGTACCTTTCAAATTTCTTTTCTCCCATACCTCTTATATTAAGTAATTCTTCTTTATCCTTTGGGATTTTATTAGCTAGTTCTATAAGAGTTGAATCTGAAAATATTATATAAGGCTTTATTCCTAATATGTTTGCTTTCTCTTTTCTCCATAATCTTAATTTATTAAATAAATCTTTATTTAGTATCTTTTCTTCTATATCTTCACTTAACTTACAAATTACTTTTTCTTGAGATTTTAATACTTTTATTGATCTGGGATTTAATCTTAGCATTGAATATGTACCGTCTTTTAAGTTAACATATCCTAAGTCTATTAATGTTTTAATTAAATCTCTAATAAATTTACTACTATAATCCTTCATTATTCCATAAGTTGATAGTTTATCTAGCTGATTTTGAATTATCTTAGGTCCTTTAAAACCTCTTAAAATATCAACTAATACTGAAATTCCATACTGCTCTCTTGTTCTATATACACATGATAAAATCATTTGTGCTTCTATAGTAAAATCTCTAAGCTCTTCATTAGTTAAGCAATTACTACAATTATTACAATAAGGTTTTACATTTTCATCTCCGAAATAATTTAATATAAAGCTCCTATAGCAATTGCCATATTCACAAAAATCCACCATATTTTGAAGTTTTCTAATTTCAACTTCTTTTCTATTATTTCCTACCGTAGTATATATTAAATATTCTAATGTTCTTATATCTTCTCTATTATATAAAAGACGGCATTCCGTTTTTTCACCATCTCTTCCCCCTCTACCAATTTCCTGATAGTAACTTTCTAAATTTTTGCATAGAGTAAAATGTATTATATACCTTACATTAGATTTATCTATTCCCATACCAAAAGCATTAGTTGCAATCATTACATTAAAATTATCTTTTAAAAACTCATCTTGATAATAGTTTTTTTCATCATCCTTTAAACCACCATGATATTTAGCTACAGATAAGCCTCTTTCTTTTAAATAGTAATATAAAGCATCAACTTCTTTTCTAGTTGCACAGTAGACTATTCCTGAAGCTTCTTCATGATCTTTAATATAGTCTTTTACAAATTCTGCTTTATCTTCTTCCTTATGTACTGATATAGCTAGATTTTCTCTATCAAAACTACCTAAATATGTATATGGGTTAATAAGCTCTAAAAGATTCAAAATATCTTTTCTTACTTCTGTAGTTGCTGTAGCAGTAAATGCAGTAACTACAGGTCTAACATTTAAGCTTTTTATAAAAGGAGATATAAACCTATAGCTCTTTCTAAAATCATGTCCCCACATAGAAACACAATGGGCTTCGTCTATGGCAATTTGACTTATCCAAAGCTTTCTAAGCATTTTATTAAAATATTCGCTTTCTAATCTTTCTGGCGCTATATATAAAAGCTTAACTTCACCATCATAACATCTTTTTAAAATTTCATTTATTTCATCTAAGCTTTGAGTACTATTTATATACTCTGCTTTTATTCCTATATCATTTATAGAGTCTACTTGGTCCTTCATTAAAGATATTAAAGGAGATATAACTAAAGTAATTCCATTAAGAATTAAAGCTGGTATTTGGTAACAAATTGACTTTCCACCACCAGTAGGCATTATACAAAAGCTATCTCTTCCCCTTAAAATATTAGATATTATTTCACTTTGCCCTTCTCTAAAGGAGTTATATCCAAAATACTTTTCTAACACTTCTATTGCTTTATTCATAACGTTATCCACTCCTTTCTCTTTAAAATTCTACCATATTTTTAAATTATTAAAACATTTCATATAAAAAATTATATGATTACGTTTTCAAAACTCTGAACTTTTATACTTTCCTCTAGCAATAAATAAGTAAGATTCCTATACTAATAGAAACCTTACTTATTTAAAATTATAATTAACGTTTACATAATTATGCTTATTGATTTAATATTTCAATTATCTTCTTGTTTTGTTCCTTTGTTAAATTAAGTTTCTTTGTTATATTTAATAACTTTTCAAATAATTCATCTTCACTTATTAAATTTCTTAAATAGCCAGTTATAGTATTACTTATTTTTAAAACTATCTGAAGAACTTCTATTCTTTCCTCATTTTTAAGTTTATTCTGTTCTATAGATCTATATAATATATAGCCATATACTGAGCATAATTCAACATAGTCTATTATTTCTTCTGATGATATTTTATTTATCATACATTCAATTTGTACTGGTGAGTACTTTTGGTATATATCATTATTTATATTAAAATGTAAAGCTGCATTAATAAATTCATCCTTTAATTCATCCTTTAATTCATTTGTTACTTTTTCATTTAAGTAATTTAAAACTAGCTTATATATTATAACATCCATTACTACAGTCCCCCTAAATAATTCCTATACTTATAATTTATCATAATATTTATAATTTTGAAATTATATTCTTTAAAATTTTGAATATATTTTATATTTATAAAAAAGGTTACCTTCTTTAATGAAAGTATCTTTTCATTATCTATGAATAATTACTATAATATTCTATTTAATAGTATATTTTCTCATTAGCTTACTCCTCTCCATAAACCTCTTCCACCTCTTTTAAATATGGTATTGAAGGTTGTGCTCCTTTTCTTTGAACTGCTATTGATGAAACTTTATTACCAAAGGTTACTGCTTTTATAAGATTTTCTTTATTCAAATTTCTTATATCTAATTTAGAACTCAAACCTCCTATAAAGCTATCTCCTGCTGCCGTTGTATCTATTGCATTAACCTTAAATGCTGGTACTACTTCACAGAAATCTTTTCCTATTACTGCTGCACCTCTTGCCCCTAAAGTGATAATTACAAATTTCACTCCTTTATCTTGGAAAGTTTTCGCTGCTTTCTTTACATCTTCTAAACTTTCAACTTTAACCCCAGTTAAGACTTCTGCTTCTGTTTCATTTGGAACTATAATATCTGTTACTTTTAAAAGTTCATCATCCATCGTTTTTGCTGGTGCTGGATTCAATATTGTTACTTTTCCAAATTCTTTAAATTTCTTAAATGCCTTTAATGTAATTTCTTCAGGAGTTTCAAATTGAGATATAAGTATATCACTTTCTTCTAAAGCTCTTATAGATTTATCAATTTCCCCTTCATTCATTGTCATATTTGATCCTGGTGCAACAACTATTGAATTGTTTCCATTTTCGTTAACCATTATAATTGCCATTCCTGTTGCTTCTTTGTCATCTTCATATATGAAATTTACATTTATATTATCTTCTTTTAGTTTGCTTTTTAATATTAATCCATTATCATCTTTACCTATTTTAGATATCATGAATACTTTTGAACCACTTCTTCTTGCTGCTACAGCTTGATTAGCTCCTTTTCCTCCTGATATCTTTTCAAAAGATTTTGATAAAATAGTTTCACCTACTTGAGGTATATCCTTAACCTTTAAAACTAAATCCATATTCATGCTTCCAAGTACACATATCTTATTCATAAATCTCTCTCCTAAATGATTTATTATTTACTGAAGCGGTTTAGTGAATCGCTTAACTAAATAATAAATCATTCGTAAACGTTTTGTAATGGTTTTTTTAATATTTTTAAATTTTTTTTAAAATATTTTAATATTTTCCTTTACTTTTGTTAATAATAGTACTATACTTAACATACTGACTGAGGTTAGTGCATTGATATCGCGGGATGGAGCAGTTGGCAGCTCGTCGGGCTCATAACCCGAAGGTCGTAGGTTCAAGTCCTGCTCCCGCAACCAATATTTAAAGATAGTGTATAACTAGAAATAGTTCTACACTATCTTTTTTTAATTTCTTTTCTATATATTGACATAAAAAAAATACAATGATACTATATTATTAAACACTGTTCAATAATTAAACGATGTTTAATAAATTAGGAGTTAATTATGATTATAGAAAAAAGAAGAGATCGTGAAATAGAAGAAATGAGAGAGCTTATTCTTTCAGCTGCAAATGAAATTATAGCTTTAGAAGGATTTGAAAAATTATCTATTAGAAAAATAGCTAAGAAAATTGAATACTCACCTGCTATAATTTATCACTACTTTAACGATAAAGAAGAAATAATAAATAATTTAATGCTAAAAGGATATAAAAAAATAGTATCTGCTATATCTTCAGCCGAAACAAAATCTAATTCTGCTGAAGAAAAATTAATAGAAATGACTAAAAATTATATAAACATAGCCCTAAGTATGCCTGAAGAATTTATGGCTGCTCAGTTAAATACGTCAAAAGAAGCTTTAAAATACACATCCTATTTATTTAAAGGGGCCTCAAAAGAAAAAGCAGCTCTATCTTCACTATATAAATGCTTACAGGATATTTATAAAGATAAACTCATAGATGAAGAAACCCTAGAATTAACTGCTCAAATTATAGCAGTATCAACATTAGGACTTATAATAAAGCTATCTATAGAAAAAGATATGGAAGAAGAACAAAAACAAAAATTAATTGAGTTTTACTCAAAGGAAATAGTATTAAAAATAGCTCACAATAATAAATAGTTAGGAGAGAATCTATTTGAAGACATTTTTTAAAATATTAATGTCACTAATACTTTTATTTTTGCTTATTTTTGTAGGAGTAATTTTTTATTTATCTCGAGGTCTTAATGAAGGTATGAGCATTAGTTTAAATGGCATAGACATCTCTAAATTAGATGATGGCAAATACACTGGAGAATATGATCATGGAAGATGGACCAATAAGCTTGATATTACAGTTAAGAATAATAAAATTACTGAGATTTTAATTAAAGATGATGTTACTTTTTCAAAGCCAGGTGTAAGTGAGGAATTATTTAATAAAGTTATTGAAACCCAAAGCACTAAAATAGATGCTATATCTGGCGCAACAGTAACATCTAAAGCTTATCTTAAGTCTATAGAAAATGTATTAAATAAAAAATGAGGTGAATTAAATGAGTACTTTAATCCTTTATTCAAGCAAATACGGATGTACAGAAAGATGTGTAGAATTTATGTCTAAAGAACTTAAGGATAAACCAAATATAATTAACTTAAAAAACTCAGGAGATATTGATATTTCAAAGTACGATAAAGTCATTATTGGCGGATCAATATATATGGGTAGAATACAAAAAGAAGTAACAGAATTCTGTTCAAATAATTTGAAAGAATTAAAAGAAAAGCAAATTGGTTTATTCATTTGTGGAATGCAAGAAGGAGATGCAATAAATAATGAACTCATTGAAAATTTCCCGCCAGAATTAATTAATATAGCAATATCAAAGATCTATTTTGGAGGAGAATTCAATTTTGACAAAATGAACTTCTTTGAAAAATTTATAGTTAAGAAAATAGCCAAAACATCCTCCAGCAAATCAAATATACTAAATGATAATATTCATAAATTTGCCCAAGCAATGAATTCTATTTAATCATTATAAAGAAGGAGATATAATATTACGGCAACTTGGATCTTGCGAGGTCGCAAGTAATATTATATCTTCCCACTAACTTATCTTACAAAAGAATAATCAACTTTTGCTAATCTATTTAATTTATCTGCATTTATATTTTCTATTTCATCTAATAAGTATTCCTTTAACCATACTTTATTTTCTGGTTTTAAGTTCTTTTGTATAACTATTTTTTCACTTACTGCTATAGTCATAATAGCAACTAAGACGGCTCTAAATATTTGTTCATTATTACTTGCAGCTGCAACCCCCACAGAAATTAATCCACATAATATTGATTGAATTCCTAATATATTACTAAACTTATCTGGATATCCATCTACATGAAATTCACTAAATCCATCTGTTAAATAATAATCTTCTGACTGAACTACCACTATTGTATTATATCTTCTAGAAAAACTTCTTAATTCTACTCTAATTTCTATATCCTCCATAAGTTTAGTCTCATCAAAATTCTTGTTTTTTAATTTATCATTACTATGGAATAATACGTTAAAATCCTCTAACTTTCCCTTTACAACATTTATATTGTATCTACTTATAAATCTTAATGCTACTTCTCTTCTGAAAAATGAGAAACTTATTCCCATTATATCTAAGACTACAGGTATCCTCTTTCTTCTTGCTACTCTAAGTGATTTTTCAATAGCATCTACTTTTGAACTATTTAAGTCTTCTAGGTTTATTAACAGACTCTCACATTCAGAAGTTATATCTGAAGCTTCTTCAATAGAATTTGAAATTAAAGGATTACCATTATAGCATAAAATACCTTGTGCTAAATCTCTTGCTGTGACTAAATTAGAGATACAGTGTATAAGGGGGTGCTTTTTTTGCTGCAAGTTTAAACTCTCGTCTAATGCCCTTATACCAATTTGCATTTCGTATCCTCTCTTACATCCTGAACTTAAATTTTAAAGATGTAATTATATTTATACTACATCTCTATATGTTATTCGACTTTATTTTTATATGTTACATATTTATTTCTATATAAATAGTTTTATTATATATATTTTTTAGTATATAATTAAATTTAATATGTATTAATATACTTAATCTATATATAGTTTTATTATTCTAATATTTATACAACATATAGTTATATATCAATAACTACTTATACATTCTAATTAGAATATACATTAAACTTAATTTATAATTTTAAGGAGTAACTTATGAATTGGATAAAAGAAATCAAAGAATATACGCCATACAATGATCAAGAAGCTACTGATAAAGAGGCTATTCTATATTCTATAGATAATTTTAATAATCTTTTAACTAGAGAAAATCCATTAGCTCATATAACTAGCTCTGGATATATAGTAAATAAAGATAAAACTAAAGTCCTTATGATTTATCATAATATATATAATTCCTGGTCATGGACAGGTGGACATGCAGACGGTGATGATGATTTACTTTATGTAGCTATTAAAGAAGCAAAAGAGGAAACTGGAGTAAAGAATATAAAAGCATTAGATTCTAAAATTTTCTCATTAGATGTATTGCCTGTACCAGCTCACATAAAAAGAGGAAAATTTGTATCCTCACATTTACATTTGTCAGTTGCATATTTACTAGAAGCTGATGAAAATGATGAGCTTATAATAAAGGAAGATGAAAATAGCGGTGTAAAGTGGATTTCAATAGATGAAGTTGGAATTTACTCAACAGAGCCAGATATGATAAAACTTTATGAGAAATTTAATCAAAAAATAAAAGAAATTTATAATTTTTAAATTTACTATAGAGTAAAAAGTGGACATATGTAAATTTACTTATTCCGTTGCTCCGCTCTAAGTCAACGCAAACTTACATATGTCCAATTACAAACTGACGGTAAGGAAAATCTTTTTTTATAATTTGCTATACTTCAAAAATCCATCTTCTAAAATTATTTCTATTTTTTTAGTCTCATTTAAATACTCTATATATGATTTTAACATTCTTTCAATAACAATGTATTTTCTAATATTCCTTATTCCCATTTTCCATTCTTTAACTATTTTCTTGATTACATCTTCTTTTGTCATAGGCATATCTATTAATTCACATATCTTATTTGCTCTATCCTTATAAAAGTTTATATTATCTTCTATAAGTTCTGTTATATTATCATATATTCCTTTATGAGCTACTATGTATTTTATGCCCTTTAAACTATGCAATTTTTCTTTACTTTTTAAATCTTCCTTTAAAATAAAAGCATATGGCATTTTTGCTCCTTTCATAACTTCATAACTAATAAGGGTGTCACCAAGATATGAAACATCATCAGGAGTTGTAATACATATATGTGCTGCACTATGACCTGGCGTATGAAGAATTTTAAAATTACTTCCAGCTATATTTACAATATAATCATTTTCTTTTATTACAATATCTACTTTACAAACCATATGGCCAAAATACTCTTCTATTTCATCTAAGCTTTGATCACAATAATACATCTTAAGATTAATTATACTACTACAAATAAAAGCTTCTGTTTCAGACATAGCAACTTGACATTTATACTTTTCTTTAAAATAAGATGCATTACCTATATGATCTATATGAGCATGGCTACATATAATTCCAACTATATTAAATGAATTTTCTTCTAATAATCTATCTAATTTCCCTCTTTCACCTTTAGCCAAACCGGTATCAATCATTACTATATTATTTTCACTAACCCTATAAAAAGGTATATATGTCATTCCTGTATCAATGCAAAATGTATTTTCTCTTACTTGTATAATCTGCATTTAATTCCTCCTATATAAATGAACTTATAATGTGTTTTAAACTATATAACTCTTCGCCATCCAATGTTTATATAAATACATTTCTTATTATACTATTAATTTAAAATTAATAGTATAATTGCACATAAATTTAGAGGGTGACTTTACTCACCCTCTAAATAATAGTTTACTATATTTTAAATTCTATAGTTTTATAGTATTTCCACTTTCATTCATAAGCTCTATTATTTGATACATATTGCCTATTTCTCCAACCTTAAGATCCTCTTTTAAATTATAGAAATCAAGACAAGCCCCGCAACTTATTATGTTAACACCTTTTTCCCTCATTGAATTTAAACTATCTAAAACATCAGAGCCTGTACAAGTTAATTTCACTCCTCCATTTATAAACATTAAGTTTTCTGGAAGCATTTCTGCTTCTGCTAAAGTATTTATATATACTTTCATCAAAGTCTCACCTAGCTTATCATCTCCCCCTCCAAGCAAGTTTGATGAAACTAAAATCGTTGGTGCCTTTTTATAAGTTAATTCACTTTTTATTTTACTTGCTTCATTAGAATCTAACCCCTCACCAATTTCTGTAACTTCAGATCTTGATAATTGTATTTTGTATATTCCGTTTTCCTCTATAAAGCTGCTATATAATTTTAACCCTTTTGCTAATCTTAAAATATTATTTTTAGCTACCTCATTGTCTACAATTACTAATGTTTCTTTTGAATTTTCTAAATCAAAATATTTTTTTGTTTTTATAACAGGCATAGGGCATGCTAGTCCTTTGCAATCTATAGTATTCATAATAACACTCCTCTATTTTTGCTTATACTATTTTCTACTTATTTGATTCATATTTTTTTCTACACAGTGTTTATTATAAGGCTTATTATATATTAAAACTTTTAACATATTTTCTAAATCTTCATCATATATGCCTTCTCTAATTAATTTCTTTATACTAACTGGAGAATTAAAAAACAGACACTGCTTTATAATTCCATCTGCTGTTATTTTAATCCTATTACAATCTTTGCAATCTAAATGATTAAATGGACTAGTGAATCCTATTTTTCCAGTTGAATTTTCACTTGTTTTAATAAAATTCATTATATCATTATATTCCTTTAAATTTATAGAATTTATTTTTACTTCTATCCCCTTTTCTAGAGCCTTATTAATTCCTTTAAGTACACCTGTTAAATTGCAATTTCTTATTTCATTACAGGTATTACATTTTAACGTCTCTAGTTTTATGTTAATTCCATCTAATCCTACTTCTGCTAAAGAATCTAATTTTTCATAAAGGAAAGCACCCTTGGTATTTATACAAACTTGTTTAATATCTTTAACATTCTTTATTCTGTATATTAAGTCTTCAATTTCTTCTACTAAAAGTGGTTCTTCTCCTGTAATTCCTATCTTAGTAATTCCCAAATTCGAAGATATTTGAACAATTTTAACTATTTCATCTACAGTTAATAGTTCATCTTTTTTTGTATAACTTATATCTTCCTTTGGAACGCAATGTATACAATTTAGATTACATCTATCATTTATGGATATTTTTAAATAATCTATATTTCTTCCCCATTTATCAAGCATTGTACTCACCTCCAAAGATTTTATGAACTAAACCTTATACTCTTTTGAATTATAATATCCTATTTTAACTTAATATATATTATTTGCGTATTCATTAGTAATGCATAAGCCTCCATGGCTATAAGCTACTATATCACTCTTAGTAAGCTTTTCTCCTGCCAATATCCTTGGTAAAAGAACATCAAAAGTAGTGCTCTTTGAGAATATAACACCTCCAGGAAGACCTAGTATTGGCATATCTCCTTTGTAAGAAATCAAGAACATAGCCCCTGGGAAAATAGGAGTTCCGTAAGATATAATTTCAGCTCCTACTTCTTTAATTGCTTTAGGAGTTAAATCATCAGCATCTACAGACATACCACCTGTACACAAAATCATTTCCGCTCCATTGTTAATCCAATATTCAATAGATTCTTTTATCTTTTCTGTGTCATCTGGCAATATAGATTGTCCAATAATCTCACAATTGTATGGATATAGTTTTTTCTCAATAACTTCTTTAAAAGCATCCTTTATTCTTCCATAATAAACTTCATTTCCTGTGGTCACTATTGCAACTTTCTTAGATTTTATTGGATAAATATTTATTATTTTTTCCTTTATTAAATTTGCTGCTTCAATTAATTTTTCTTTCTTTATTGCTAATGGAATAACCTTAGTTGCGGCAATTTTATCTCCTTTTTTAACAACTTTGTTATTATTTATAGTAGACAATATAATTTCATCTATAGAATTTAATTTTATAAGTGAATCTAAGTCTATTTTTAGTAACCCATCTATATCTGCAAAAAATTCTATCTTTCCTTCTTTAACTTCTGAAAAGCTTAGTCCACATCCTGCTGATATTTCCTTAAGAATTTCTGCTGCCTCATTTTCATGAACCAAGTCTTCTTCATCATTCCATATATAGATATGATCCTTTCCTACTGATAAAAGTTCTTCTATATCCTCTTCTTTAATTATGTGACCTTTTTTAAACAATCTTCCTTTAAATTCACCTGGAACTATTTTTGTAATATCATGACATAATTTTTGACCAACAGCATCTCTTACATTTATAACCCTCATATGTTCCTCCTTGTCTTATAGAATACGTATTTCCTCTATAAGTACTATAATAACCCTACGTCTAAACTTTATTTTTACTTAATCCCAAATTTTTTTTGTATCATTTTTATGATTTAATGAGCCTTTATTTTTTATAAGAATTATCTCACTTAATATCCCTAAAGCAATTTCTTCTGGTAAACTTGATGCTATGTCTAATCCAGTTGGAGCATATACCTCTTTAAGTCTTTTTTCAGGAATACCTTCATCTATAAGCTCATTCATTATATGCTTAATCTTTTTTACACTTCCTATCATTCCTATATAAGCAGCATCTCTTGTAACAACACTTTTTAAAGCCTCTTTATCAGTTTGATGTCCTCTTGTAACTATAACAACATAATCCTCTTTGTTTATATTGTAGCATCCTAATGATTCTTCTATGTTTCCAGTTATTATTTCATCTGCTTCTTTAAGTCTTTCATCATTTTTATACTCTTCTCTATCATCAAAAACTACTGTATAAAAATTCAAAATCTTAGCTATGCTATTAAGTTTTTCTCCTATATGTCCTCCACCAACTATTATAAGTCTTTTTTTAGGCATAAATACTTTTATATATCCTTTAACGCTTCCGCCACATTGCATTCCTAAGTCACTTTCATTTAAACTATATTGAAAGCTTGTACTTTCTCCTTTCTCTATAGCTTCTTTAGCCTTATTAATTATAGCAAGTTCAACTTTTCCACCACCTACAGATCCCAAAGTTTCTCCATTACTAAACACTGCCATTGAAGATCCATGTTTTCTAGGTGATGAACCTATATCTTCCGTTAATATCGCTAATGCAACACTTTCGCCCTTTTTAAGTCTTCCATAAATCTCAATCAATAGTTCTTCATCCATAATTAACCCTCCTATAAACCTTTTATTTTTTTTGTTATTAGTATGGCCTCTAGCACTCCCCCCCCAATATTTCTTGCTTTATCAGATATTGTGGTATAATTTTCTACCTCTTTTAATCTTGGATCTATATCCCCTATTTTTAGTCCTAAATGAACGTTAGTACCATCTTTAATTAGACCTCTAAGTAAACCATCTATAGGTGCTAATACTTCCTTTTCATTTATTGTTGCTAATACTTCACCTTTTTTTACTATGTCACCTATAAACTTCAAATTTCTTATAATACCCTCACATTCACTATATATTACTCTTTCTTTAGAATATCCACCAATTTCTCCCGGGATTCCAGTATTCTCTTTAGCATACCCTTCAAAGATTAATCTTCCTAAATTATGTCCTCTCATTGTTTCAATTACTATGTCTACATCTACACCTGCATTAAAGCCTGGTCCTAATGCTATTGTTATTGGTGCCATATTTTTATTAGTTCCAATATTTTTTTTAGCTAATATTGCATCAACAACTGCTAATGGCTTAATTTTTTCTATAAATTCTCCTTTGCTATCTACTATTATAGGAATAATATTATTTTTAAATGCTTCATTTACTTCATCTAAATTCTTAACACGTATAGCTCTTATCCCTTCAACTATAGTTTCTCCATTATAAATAGCATCACTAAATGAAACATTTCTCCTTATAGCTGTTGGTTTTTCTGTTTCTAAAACTAATACTTTAAACCCACTCCTATAAAGTTTTTGTATAGCTCCAGAAGCTATATCGCCTCCACCTCTTACTACTATTTTCCCTAATTCCATAGTTTAAAAACCTCATCTTTCTTATATTTCGCTTTAGAACTCAATATATCTATAGAGCTCATTTTTCAAACTTCCAAATATTATTTTATCCAAAAGCTTGTACTTATTATTATTTTTCTTAATCTCCTCAAGGAGATCTTTAAGAATATCTGTATCAACTCCTTCTTCTATTCTATTTAAGAATAGTACTTTTTCCCCCTTAGAATTTTTAAATAACCCATTTTCTCCGAATATAACTCGTATAAAATGCCTTATACCTATTATTTCTCCTAAATAGCTATCTGTAAGTTTATTAAATTCAGTTACTCTATGAACGTTCTCATCATTTATTATCATTCCTAGTGATTTAAAGCTCATTATACCTATAGTTATATCAGTTTTATCACAAATTACTGGTTCTTTTTCATTCCATCCTTTTATGGATTTTTTCTTAGATCCATCAGCTTCTACTATTATATATGGAAAATCATTTATGCATATATTTAAATCTTCTTTGCTTATGCCTATAAGCTTATTTTCATCATTTATGCATGTTCCATATGCATATATTCCATTAGAATTTAACTCCTTAATATTATTATAATTATCTTTTCCTATAGCCATATAATCTACTTCTTCTTTATTTGGAGCATATATCCTTGTTGTAGTTGAAACTAATACTTTATTATTTGATTTAAGTTCATTTGCTAACAAATACATTAATGTAGTTTTACCACCAGAACCTACTATTGAAACTAAAGAATTTCTTTTTAAATTTAAAATTTCACTTAAGTTCAATTGATTCTATCTCCTTTATATTTAAGTTAATAACTAGATATTTTATATAGCTTTTCTTCTTACATATTCTACATAATATAATTATATAATAAATAGTATATTTGTTATATAATTCATATGTAAATATTTACTTAAGATTTACTGAAGATACTTAAAAATTAAAATAAGTGAAGCTATACAACTTCACCTGCTCTAATTATGATATAGTAATTATATTTTTATTAGTTTCTTTTTTAACCACTTTTCCTATTATTTTAGCTTTTATCTCACTTCTATCATTTATATTTTTTAATAATTCTCCAGCCTTGCTTTCTTCAACTGAAATTAATAATCCCCCTGATGTTTGAGGATCAAAAAGAGATAACCTTACTTGCTCTGAAATCTCATCATGGAAGTCCACCCATTTTTCAAAATATTTTTCATTAGAATATGCTCCACTTGGAAGGCAATATTCCTTTATTAAATCTATTACTTTATTCATTACTGGAACTTCTTTGCTATCTATCTCTAACTGAACATCACTACCATTTGCCATTTCGTAAGCATGTCCAATAAACCCAAAACCTGTTATGTCTGTACAGGAATGAACTCCTATCTTTTGCATTTCTTCTGAAGCTATCTTATTCAGTGTTGACATTACTTTTGCAGCTTCTAAAAATTCTTCATCAGTAATAAATTCTATTTTTAAAGCTGTAGTTAAGACCCCTGACCCTATTGGCTTAGTTAATATAAGCACATCTCCATCTTTAGCCCCTGAATTTGTTATTACTTTTTTTGGGTCAACTATTCCTGTAACTGATACTCCATATTTTATTTCTTCATCTGTAATAGTATGGCCTCCTGCTATAGTTGCTCCTGCTTCTCTTATTTTGTCTGCTCCACCCTTTAATATTTCAGCTAATATTTCTGGTCCTATAGTTGCTGAAAAGCAAGCTAAGTTTAATGCAGTTAATGGCTTTCCGCCCATTGCATAAACATCACTTAAAGCATTAGTTGCAGCAATTTGCCCAAAGGTATAAGGATCATTTGCAACTGGTGTAAAAAAATCTACTGTTTGTACTAACGCTAAATCTTCTGATAATTTATAGACACCAGCATCATCTGATTTATCAAATCCAACGATTAAATTTGGATCCCTATCTTCTTCCTTTGCTTCTATATGACACAAAACCTTTGCTAATCCATCTGGGGTAAATTTACCTCCACATCCGCATCGTGTTGATAATTGTGTAAGTTTTTTATCATTTATTTCCATATAAACACCTCATATATATTATTTAAAAGTACCATTTTTAATTATAATTTACTTAATAATTAAATTATAACACTAAATTTATATAAAAAAGTGGACATATGTAAATTTACTTATTCCGTCGCTCCGCTCCAAATCAACGCAAACTTACATATGTCCACTTAGATGCTGAAGGTAAGAAAAGAATAGATAGGATTTCCTATCTATTTTCCACGTTCTTCTTCAGTTATATTTCTTATTGATTCTAATTCTGTACACTCTGTCTCACAATTTGAACCTCTATGCTCAAGTCCATTTCCAAAATTAAATGTAACAAACATTAATTCGACTTCTTTGTCTCGAAGTATCTTCAATATTTTAATATTTATCTCTTCTTTAAGTTTTTCATAACAAGTGTAGTTTAATTCATTTGTATAAAAATAAACAAAAATCCCAAAACCATAAGTAGATAATTCATTAAAGCTCACTATAATTAAATCCTTATCTATTTTTTCATGTTCTTTAAGCAAATTTTCTATTTCATTTATAATGCCTTCAATTTTTTCTACTTCTGTATCAAATTTTATTGTGAATTTAAAATGTATTCTTCTTAATTTTCTTTGTGTCCAATTTATAATATTTTCATTTGCTAATTTAGAATTAGGTACAGTTGCAACTGCCATAGAAAATGTTCTAATTTTTGTACTTCTAAAGGTTATATCTTCTACTATTCCTTCAACTTGAGAGGTTTGTATCCAATCACCTATTGCAAAAGGTCTATCTAATACTATTATCATTCCTCCAAATAAATTAGAAAAAGCGTCTTGTGCCATTAAAGCAAAGGCTATACCGCTAATTCCAAGCCCTGCTATAAATCCTGTAAATCCAAATTCTCTAGCTATGCAGCTTATTCCAATAACAACGATAATTAATCTTATTATTATAGAAATAAAAGGGAAGACTATAGTATTTCCTCCATCACCTCTATGCATTCTTGTATATAAAAGCGAATTTTCTAATGTTAAGTTATATAAAAAATAACAGGCAACTATAACTACAAATACCATTTTTAATCTATCACTTGTAACTGTATTTACATTTAATCCATCAAAATCTATAATTCTCAAAGATAAATATAAAGAATATAGTATTATATATAGTTTAGTTGGCTTTTCTAAAGCCCTAACAAGGCTATCATCAGCAAAATTTTTAGTCTTTTTTGCTAGTCTAATAATATGGGTAAATATATTATCTACTATATATTTATTTATAGTTATTGCTAAAACTATAACTATAACTGCAATTAAATATTTGCTTATACTTATTTGAAATAATACTTTAATAATATCTTCTAATTCTTTCATAGTTCCTCCTAAAAGGATTTCTACAAAATGTTAACTATAAACTTAATAACACCTGTATTTTATTTGATATCAAGTATTATTTTTACCTATATATTTTGTTCTTATCCAATTAATTTAGAAGTGGACTATTTTAATTCATTATCTGCAAATAATTTTTAACGATAAAAAGATAGAGAAAGTATAAGTTTCTCTATCTTTTTATTAATTCTTTTATAATGAATTATTTTATTCATTATCTAATTTCAATTCTAAATTATCAAGTTTAATTACTATCTTAATTCAAAAGAATTGCAATCTGTGCATTGTACTTGAGTCGGATTCTTTTCATGTGTTCCAACTTCAATCATTGTTAATGTACAATAACTTTCATTTGTATTATTGTACTTACATTGTCCTACTGTGCACTTTATGTTTGGATTCTTATCCATTTAAATCACCACCTTACAAAGTTATTATTTACTTTTAAATTTATACTATTCATAGCTTGAATATAATTTATGGTGATGATTTTAATTTATATTATTTAATCTTAATATTTCTTATTAATTCTAAAATTCTTTTGCTATTTCTTTTGCTTCTGAAATTGTATCTGAAAGTATCTTTTCAACATCCATTCCATATACATCAAGACTTTCAGCAGCAAGGCTCTTAATATCTTTTATTCCAAAGAAAGCTAAAATTGTTCTTAAATATCTTTCTCCCATTTCAAATTGTGAAGTTACTGAATTTGTATAATCTCCACCTCTTCCTGAAACTATAAGAGCCTTATCAGCCTTACATATTCCAACTGGACCTTCTGCAGTGTATTTAAAAGTTATTCCTGTTACACTTACATAATCAAAATAAGCTTTAACTATAGCTGGTGCTCCTAAATTCCACATAGGAGCTGCTATAATAACTTTGTCAGCCTCAGCCATTTGATATGCATATTTTAATATTGGATGATTTTTGCTTTCTTCAGTTTTTTCTCCAAATACTGCTTGTAAATCTTCTGGTCTTAAGAAATCAATTTTTTCCTTATATAAATCTAATACTGTAATTTCATCATTTGGATTATTTTTTTTATATTCCTCAATAAAACTATCTGAAACTTTAAATGTTCTTGATTCACCTTCTGGTTTTATATTTGCTTTTATATATAGTATTTTACTCATTTTTTTCCTCCTATTATAATTACCATTTGTAATATATATCTTTTTTGTTATAATATAAATATTAGATTATATGATATATTTTTTCAAGTAGGTACTTTTTTTATATATAGTATATAAAAAGATACTATATATTAATATTCAATGTATTTATTATGTTTCAATTTTAATAAATATATGTTATAAGTAAGGAGACATTTTATGGAAAAGTTTTCAATAAATCATACAGACTGTTATGTAAATGAAAATACAAATTCTCACGAAATATGCCCAATGATTTTAGTTCACAAACTAATTTCAGGAAAATGGAAAATACTAATACTTTGGTATTTATGTAATGGCTCACTTAGATTTAGTGATATTAAAAGAAAACTTCCTAACGTTACTCAAAAAATGTTAACAAACCAGCTTAGAAGTTTAGAAGAAGATAATTTGATTTATAGAAAGGTTTATCCTGTGGTTCCTCCTAAGGTTGAATATGGATTAACTGAGATTGGTACAAAAATTATACCTGTTTTAAAATCTATGCATAACTATGGAAAAGAATATATAGATATGCTTAATGGTGAAATTTTATAAATTGCCAATATAAAGGCTACGATAAATAGATATGTTCCATAAACATATTCTATTTATCTTCGCCAACTTATATTTCTCCACTTAAAATTATTAGATGAATATTTAACCTCATTAAAGTATAAAACAAGTTTAATTATTTTCTCCAAAAGCCTTTTTCTTTAAGGCTAATCCAGCTTTTGTTATAGCCACTCCTCCAAGTCCTGTTTCCCTTAATGATGAAGGTAAACTTCGTCCTACCTTATACATTGCAGATAAAGCATCATCAAAAGGTATTTTAGATTCTACACCTGCCATAACTAAATCTGCTGTGCATAAAGCACTTATTGCTCCAGAAGAATTTCTTTTAGCACAAGGTATTTCCACTAAACCTGCAACTGGATCGCAAACTAATCCTAATATATTTTTAAACACTATCGCAGCTGAATCTAATGACATTTTAGGTGTTCCACCCATCATTTCTACAACTGCTGCTGATGCCATTGCTGCTGCTGAGCCACATTCAGCTTGACACCCACCTTCTGCTCCTGCAAATGTTGCATTTCTTCCAATAATCATTCCAACTGCTGCTGATGCAAATAAAGCCTTCATAAGCTCTTCATCATTTTTACCAAGTTTTTCTCCAGCTGTTAGTATTACTGCTGGCAGAATTCCACAAGATCCAGCTGTTGGACAAGCAACTATTTTCCCCATAGAAGCATTAACTTCTGAAGATGAAAGAGCCATAGCCATAGCCAATATCATTGTATCTCCTGTTAATGATTTTCCCTTTTTTAAATATTCTTGTAACTTATAGGCATCTCCACCAATTAATCCACTAACAGAATATATCTCTTTTTCTCTAGCTTCAGCTGCTCCAACTCTCATAACCTCTAAAGTTTTTTTCATTTTTAAGAAAACTTCTTCTCTTGAAATATCTCTATCTTCCATTTCTCTTATAATTGCATATTCACTTAATGAAATTGAATTTTCTTCGCATATATGTACAAGTTCTTCTCCAGACTTTGCTATATCCAAACTATTCACCCTCCTCAACTTTATTAATAAGGATTACTTTTTCTATTCCTTCAACTTTTTTAATTTCTTCTATTAATTCACTTGGAATTTTACTATCAACTTCAAATGTCATAGTAGCATTTTTACCTCTTTGGTTTCTACCTAAATTTAAAAATGCAATATTAACTTTATTATCATATAAAATATTTGTAACCTTTGCTACAGTTCCAGGTATATCTCTATGTGAAGTTATTATAGTTGCATAAGCACCTGTAAATTTAACTTTATTTCCGTTTATTTCAACAATTTCAATATTTCCTCCGCCTATTGAACTGCCTATGACATCACATTCCTTGCCATTTTTACATTTCATTAAAAATCTAACAGTGTTAGGATGATAATCTCCTAAATCTTCATCCTTAAATGCTATTTTTATTTCCTTTTCTTTTGCAATTTCAAGAGAATCTCTAAGCCTTTCATCTGATGGATCCATTCCCATTATTCCAGCTACTAAGGCTCTATCTGTTCCATGTCCCTTGTAGGTTTTTCCAAAGGATCCATGTAATAAAAAAGTAACCTCAACTACTTCATCTCCAGCTATTGTACGAGCAACCTTTCCAAGCCTTGCTGCTCCTGCTGTATGTGATGAAGATGGCCCTACCATTATAGGTCCTAATATATCAAAAACACCCATGCCACTCATGCTTTTTTCTCCTTTAGTTATAAATTTAATTTAACTATTTATTATTATATATATGAACCTAATAATTATCTATAATTTATTAATTTAAATCTCAATAATTATTAGTCACTATTATACATTGGTAAAACTCATTTATTATATAGTTTTTTACAATCTACATTTTCTCTAATAAACATTTTATACTTGCTCTTTTTATAAACAATTTCTACTATGCTACCCAAATTAATTTCTTTAATCTTTATATATTCTACATCTTTTCTTTTTATTTTAATAACTTTATCATTTTTTAATACTTCAAATTCTTCCTTGTCTAAATTATAAAATGTACCTACATATTTCTTTTTCTCTATTATATATGTACATATAAGTACTGATAAAATTATAATCCAGGTTAAACATATATAACTATTACTATATCGTGGTATAAAAAATAGCAGCCAATATAGTCCAGTATTTCCTATATACCTCTTATCAATATTAAAAAGCATATTTTCTTTATTTAATTCACTATATAGGTACTCTAACTTCTTTCTTTCACTAAATAAAAGAGAATTCATATTTAGTGAATGTACTTTGCCATTATAACAAAGTATAGCTAAGATATTCTCATCATAATATAAACTTCTAATATCACATTTTTTTATAACACGTTTTTTATATATAATCTCTTCTTCATTTACCTCTAAAATTACCCTACCATAGTCACTTAATAATACCAATAAAATTCCCCCCAAAAATAGTATAAAATAACAGACAATTAATCATATGTTAACTGTCTATTATTTTTCACTAGAAAAATCCCTTATTAATATTTATAAAAAACACTTCCACCAATGAATTCTCTTAAAATACTATTTGTAGGAACATAATCCTTATCTATTTCTTTAAAGAAACCTAGAAATGATTTTAATCTACTTACTTCTAAATAAACTGGACTATCCTGGCCTATTTTATTTAACTCCTCTAAAGCATATTTCTTTAAAACACATAGTTCATAAACTAAAGTAGAATTAAACATCACATCTGCTTCTTCTTGGAATACAAAAATATTCTTTTCTTCCCCTCTTCTAATAGATGGCCACATCTTCAACGTTTGCTCTGCTCCATAACCCCTTGATAAATAATCTCTAACTATTCTTCTAACTCTTCTTATATCTGTTGTTGCTATTCTATTATGATTATCTAAATTAAGTTGTGTTAGTGCTGATATATATACTTTAAATTTATGCTTATCAGAAATAGAAGCTGTAAGCATTGGATTTAATCCATGAATCCCTTCAATCAAAAGTATTCCATTACTTGGAAGGATCAATTTATGACCTATCCATTCTCTTTCACCCTTTTTAAAGTTAAAACTTGGAATTTCAACTTCTTCTCCTTTTAATAAACTACCTAAATGAGAGTTAAATAAATCTAAATCTAAAGAATATATACTTTCAAAATCATATTCTCCATTTTCATCCTTTGGAGTATGATCTCTATCAACAAAATAATCATCCAAAGATATAGGCATCGGAACATATCCATTTACTCTAAGTTGAACTCCTAATCTATTTGCAAATGTAGTTTTACCAGATGAGCTGGGTCCTGCTATTAATACTACCTTTGTTTCCTTTCTTTCACTAATCATATCAGCTATTTGGGCTATTTTTTTTTCATGAAGAGCTTCAGAAACCATAATTAAATCTCTTAACTCCTTATTTTCTACTTTATCATTTAGAGATCCTACTTCTCCAATACCTAGTATATTTAACCATCTTTCTGTTTCTATAAAAATTTGAGATAATTTTCTATTTTCCTTAAACTCTGCTACTATATTTAAATCATCTTTCTTTGGATATTTTAGCACAAAGCCTGGATCATAATACATTAAATCAAATGCTTTTATTATTCCTGTTGAATATGCCATTTGTCCATAGAAGTAATCATATCTTCCATCTAACTCATATAAATTTACATTTTCAAAGGTTACATGATTTAATAAAGAAACCTTATCTTCCATTCCATAACTCTTGAAAATTTCAATTGCTTTTTCCCTTTTCACCTTTATTTTATTTATTGGTAAGTCTTTATCTATAAGTTCCTTCATTCTTACCTTTATCTTTTCAATATCACTTTCATTTAAAGCCTCTTCTTTATGAAGTTCACCAAAGACTCCTTCTCCAAGACTATGCTCAATTGTTATTATTGAATTATCATAGAGGTCTAAAGCAGCTTTTATAAATATAAATTGTAATGTTCTAGTGTAAATTTTATATCCTATTGGAGTATTAAACTTTACTAGTTCTAAAACTCCCTCTCTATCTATCTTATGAAACAACTCTTTATACTCTCTATCTAGTCTGCATAAAGCAACCTTATTTGAATCAATATTCAGATAATTATCTATAAACGCTTTATAAGTAGTATCCATATTTACTAAGTAGTCTTTATTATTGTATTTTATATTTAAATTATTCATTAAATTCCCTCCTAATACCTACTTACTATTCTCTAATCTCTATTCTCTATTTTATAAGAATCTTCCATATGTATATTATATACTTGAATCTAAAAAAATCTATAAAAATGTATTGTTACCTATTTAAATTATAGGAATAAAGTTATAGTTTTATACAAATAATATCTCATGCGAGGTGTTTGAACATGTTTATAGTATTAATAAGAACTATCTTTCTTTACGCTTTAGTTATATTAGTAATTAGATTAATGGGAAAAAGACAAATAGGAGAATTACAACCCTATGAGTTTGTAATTACAATAATGATTTCAGACTTGGCAGCCTTACCTATGCAAGATACTAGGCTTCCTTTGATTCTAGGGGTAATACCTATAATCACTTTATTATTTATAAAAACTATTTTATCTATAATTCAATTAAAGAGCCAAAAGGCTAGACAAATTTTAGAAGGTGAACCTTCTATTTTAATTTCTAGAGGTAAAATTAATTTTGAGTCTTTAAAAAGACAACAAATAAATTTAGATGAACTTATGGAGGAAATTAGATTAGCTGGGTATTTTGATTTAAGTGAAATTGAATACGGCATACTAGAGAACAATGGTCAAATGTCTTTTTTAACTTCTGATAGTAGTAACTCTAAAAATAATAATTCTACTAAGCCTCTATTACCAGTTATATATGTATTGGATGGAAAAGTAAACAAAAATGCTCTAACATCTAGTAGTAAAAATTATGAGTGGATTAAAAAGCAATTAAAGAATCATAAAATAAACTCTATAGATGATGTTTTAATTGCAATGACAGATACAAAAGGAAAATTTATTTATCAACTACATAAGGACAAGGAGGATTATTAATGAGAAATAGTATTATCTCTGTAGTTCTTTTTATAGCTTTGATCTCAGGCTTATTATTTCTTGATAACAAATTTGTATCACTTTGTGATGATGTAATGTTTAAATGTCAAGAAATTGAAGATTTATTAGAGGCAAATGAAAATTATATAGCCTATGAAAAGTCAGTTGAATTATTAGAATTCATTGAAGAAAGAGCTGATATTCCAGCTATATATTTAAATCATGTTGATTATGATTCTTTAATGAATGAATCCCTAAAGCTTTCCCTATATATTAAAAGTGATGAAAAAGGAGATTCATTAGCAACTCTTCATGTATTAAGATATGCTGCAGAACATTTAAAAGAACTTCAAAAACCTAACCTTAATAACTTATTTTAATGTTACCTTAAAATCTTAAAAATTCATATTAAAAAGACATTAAATAAATTTGTTTTATACAAATCTATTTAATGTCTTTTCGATATAAGTTCTTATCTATTATTTATATTTATAATAAAACTTATTTTAAGTTTTATTAAGCTTATCCTTAATTATAGCACTAGTATATATAATGTTATATATTACATTATATTACATTTTTCTTGCTAAGATCTAATATTTATTGTAGGATAATACATATCATTATAGTCTTATATGACTATTTACATATCAATTATTGTAGCATTGTTTAATTGGAGGTGTATATTTTGACAAGAAGAGCTTTATTCTCTGCATGCATGACTTTTTTATTTTTACTTAATAATAGTTATATTGCATTTGCAGAGCCTAACCCTACTGAAGGCCAAACTATCCAGGAAAATAAGATTAAATATGAACAATTAGATAGCGAAACAATGGAATTAGATACTAAGATTAGTAAATTAAATAGTGAAATTAATAATCTTAACGAAAAGTTATCTAAAAACAATTCTGAAATTGAAGATACTAACAACGAAATAAAAACTATTAATTATAAAATTGAAGAAGCAAAGCTAGAAATTGATAAAACTCAAAAAACCCTTGATGGACGTCTACGTTCAATGTATAAAAGTAATATGACAACAGGTATGTTAGTTTATTTAATAACTTC
The DNA here is from genome assembly GCF_055330225.1 of Clostridium sp. LS3. NCBI lineage: Bacteria > Bacillati > Bacillota > Clostridia > Eubacteriales > Clostridiaceae > Clostridium > Clostridium sp. LS3. Next base: position 850,054 of record NZ_CM143921.1, on the reverse strand, counting down.
TGAAAATATTTTTGATATGCTCAACAGGGTACAAGCTATGAGCAAAATTGTTTCTATTGATAAAGAAATGATTTCAGAAATAAATAAAAAAAAGGATTCTCTCAACAAAAATGCAACAGAAATAGAAGAAAAGAAAAATGAATTAGAAAAGCTTAAAGAATCGATTCAAAGTGACTTAGCGGAAGTAAACTCTAAAAAAGAAGAAGAAGAAAACCTTTTGGAAAGTTTAAATTCTAGAAAAGATGAAATTATGTCTGTAATAGAGGCTAATGAAGAGAATTTAATTTCTCACCCTCTTTCTATAATCAACTCTGATTCTTCATCAATTTCTGAATTACAAAATGCTGTTAATACATTGCAAGCTATGTTACCTCAACTTAATAGTGATTATTCTATAGGATTAGCTAAAGATGCAATTAATTTAGGTAATGATAAAATTGCTCTAGCTAATGAAAAGTCTTCTGAAGCAGAATCTAAACCGACTACTTCCAATTCTGTGGAAGATGTCAGTGGACAAGTATCTACACATACTATGAACGCAACTGCATATACTGGACATGGTCTTACTGCAACAGGTCTTAAGCCTATAAGAGATCCTAATGGAATTAGTACAGTTGCTGTTGACCCTAATGTTATACCATTAGGATCAAAGGTTTATGTAGAAGGATATGGGTATGCTATAGCTTCTGATACTGGTGGAGCTATTAAAGGAAATAAAATTGATTTATATATGAATTCAGATGCTGAATGCTATGCTTTTGGTAGACGAACTGTTACTGTAAATGTAATTGCTTATCCTGGGCAATGGTAGTTAAATTAATAAAAAAGTTCACCTATGTAAATTTTGCTTATTCCGTCGCTTTGCTCCAAGTCATCGCAAAATTACATAGGTGAACTTCAAAACTGAAGGATGGAAATTATAAAAAGTTATTCACGGGGTAAGCTTTTTATAATTTCCTCTAAAGAGTTAAAAAGCTATATAATTGGATGTAGGGGAATCCAATTATATAGCTCTTTATTTATATAAGGTCATTTAATGAGAAATAGCTAATTTAAAACTTCTAAAGTTTCTTTTGCAATCATTAACTCTTCATTTGTCGGTATAACATATACTTTTACATTAGAATTATCAGATGAAATTTCTGCTATTTTTCCTCTCACATTATTCTTTTTATCATCAATTTCAATACCTAAAAACTCTAATCCTTCTAAACACGATTTTCTTGTGGTAATAGAATTTTCTCCTATTCCTGCTGTAAATATAATAGCATCTACTCCACCCATATGAGCGGCATAAGCAGCTATTTGTCCTCTTATTCTATAATGAAAGATATCTAATGCAAGTTGTGCTCTATCATTACCTTCTTCTGTTGCTTTTTCTAAGTCTCTAAAATCTGAGCTTACACCTGATATTCCTAATACTCCAGATTTCTTATTTAAAGATTCATTTGCTTCTTCAACAGTATACCCACATTCCTCTATTAGAAATGTAGCTATTGATGGATCTATATTACCTGATCTAGTTCCCATTGCAACTCCTGCAAGAGGAGTAAATCCCATTGAAGTATCTATTGATTTTCCATTTTTAATTGCAGACAAGCTTGCTCCATTACCTAAATGGCAACTTACTATCTTTAAAGTTTTTATATCCTTATCTAGTATTTCTCCAATCTTTTGGGATACATATTTATGAGAGGTTCCATGAAATCCATATTTTCTAATTTTATGATTTTCATATAAACTATATTCAATTGGATAAATATATGCAACTTCAGGCATAGTTTGATGAAATGCAGTATCAAAAACTGCTACCATTGGAGTTAAAGGCATTAATTCCATGCAAGCCTTTATTCCAATAACATTTGGTGGGTTATGAATTGGCGCTAGCTTTATACATTCCTCTAGATAACTTAAAACATTATTATCTATTACAACTGATTCAGAATACCTTTCCCCTCCATGAACAACCCTATGACCTACAGCAAATATTTCATTAAGATCCCTTATTGCTCCTATTTCCTTATCTAATAAAGTTTCTAAAACTAAATTTATAGCTTCTTTGTGATTTTTAATTTCTCTTTTATTTACATGCTTTATATCCATATTTGTCTTATGTGTTAATATGGAACCCTCTATTCCAATCCTTTCAACTAACCCTTGACATATAACTTCTTCGTTTTTCATCTCTATTAATTGATATTTTAATGATGAACTTCCACAATTAATAACAAGTATATTCATTTATCTTCACCTCTATTATCTTGTAGCTTGTGCTTGTACAGCAGTAAGAACTACTACATTTACTATATCATCAGCTGAACATCCTCTAGATAAGTCATTTATCGGCTTATCAAATCCTTGACAAATTGGACCTATTGCTTCAGCATTTGCAAATCTTTGTACAAGCTTATATCCTATGTTACCTGATTGTAAATCTGGGAATACTAAAACATTTGCTCTACCAGCTACATTACTATTTGGTGCTTTTTGCTTTGCAACCTTTTCAACTATCGCTGCATCTAATTGCAGTTCTCCATCTATTAATAAGTCTGGCCTTAACTCCTTAGCAAGTTCTGTAGCTTTCCTTACTTTTTCTACAGTTTCATGATCTGCAGAACCCATAGTTGAAAAGCTAAGCATTGCGACTCTTGGTTCAATTTTACATACATTCTTAGCAGTATCTGCTGTTGCTATAGCTATAGCTGCTAATTGTTCATAAGTCGGATTTGGATTAACTGCGCAGTCTGCAAATAATAACATTCCTTCTTCACCATAAGAAGAATTTGGAACACCCATTATAAAAAAGCTAGAAACCACTGATACACCTTTTGATGTTTTTATTATCTGAAGACCAGGTCTTAATAAATCTCCTGTTGTATGAATAGCTCCAGATACCATTCCATCTGCATCATTACATTTTACCATCATAGTTCCAAAATATAATGGATCTTTAACTATTCTTTCAGCTTTTTCTAAGGTTACTCCTTTACTTTTTCTTAAGTCATAAAATCTATTTATATAATCTTCAAGCTTATTTGAAGTCTCTGGATCTATTACTTCAACTGCACTTATGTCTTCCTTTAATTCCTTTGATTTATTTAATATAACATCAAAGTTTCCAATTAGTATTGGATGTGCTAAACCTAATTTTTTAATTTTAATAGCTGCTAATATATTTCTTTCTTCTTCACCCTCTGGAAGTACAATCCTTTTAATATCATTTTTAGATAATTCCCAGAGTTTATCTAATAGCTCCATTTTTCTCCCCCTGATTAAATCAATTAATTTATCTAGGTGGCATTACTACTGCCTTTCCCTTTACAACAACGTCTCCTTTTTGATTAGTACAAATAGTTTCTAATGTTATTCTATTTTTATCTTCTAACTTCTCTATAACTTCTACAGTAGCTGTTATTGTATCTCCAAATCTTACTGGTGCAGTAAATTTTAACTCTTGTGATAAATATATTGTTCCTGGTCCTGGTAATTGCATACCTAAAACAGTAGATATATATCCAGCTGATAACATTCCATGAGCTATTCTTCCTTTAAACATAGTATCCTTAGAATATTCCTCATTAAAATGTGCTGGATTTAAATCACCGCTTACTCCACCAAATAAAACAACGTCAGCTTCCGATATAGTTCTACTGTAGCTTGATTTATCCCCTATACTTATTTCGTTTATAGTTCTTCCCTTCATAATATCCTCTCTCCCTTTTATTCTTTTTATTATTTTTATTCTTTTTATTCCTTTATTATTCTCTTTCAACTAATACTGCTGTTCCCATTCCTCCACCTATACAAAGTGTAGCTAATCCTTTTTTAGAATCTCTTCTCTTCATTTCGTGAAGTAATGTAACAACTATTCTAGCTCCTGAACATCCAATAGGATGACCTAAAGCAATTGCTCCACCATTTACATTTACCTTTTCTGTATCTAATCCTAAATCCTTAACAACTGAAATTGATTGAGCTGCAAAAGCTTCATTTGCTTCTATTAAATCTAAGTCTTCCACAGTCCAATTTGCTTTCTTCAAAGCATTTCTTGTCGCTGGTACAGGTCCATAACCCATTATTGCTGGGTCAACACCTGCTGAACCATAACCTTTAATTGTCGCTAATGGTTTCAATCCTAAACTATCAGCTTTTTCTTTGCTCATTACTACAAGCATAGCTGCACCATCATTAATTCCAGATGCGTTTCCTGCTGTTACAGTACCATCTTTTTTAAAGGCTGGTCTTAAGCTGTTTAACTTGTCTAAATTCATTCCTGCTTTTATATACTCATCCTTATCAAATATAATAGGATTTCCTTTTCTTTGAGGAATTTCAACTGCTATTATTTCTTCGTCAAATTTGCCTAGTCTTTGAGCTTCCTCTGCTTTATTTTGACTCTTTACTGCAAATTCATCTTGCTCTTCTCTTGATATATTCCAATTTTCTGCTATATTTTCTGCAGTAATTCCCATATGATATTTGTTAAAAGCATCAGTTAAACCATCTTCTATCATACTGTCTATAAGCCTTCCGTCTCCCATTCTTTGTCCAAATCTAGCTGAATTAAGAATGTATGGCACATTACTCATGCTTTCTGTTCCACCACATAAAATTACATCAGCATCTCCAAGCATTATTTCTTGAGCTGCTAAAGTAATAGCCCTTAGTCCTGATCCACACAATTTGTTTAATGTCATACTTGGAACCTCTACTGGTACCCCTGCTTTTACTGCTATTTGTCTAGATACATTTTGACCAAGTCCGCTACTTAAAACATTTCCTATTAAAACTTCATTTATATCTTCTGGCTTTATTCCAGCTCTTTTAATAGCTTCTTTTGCTGCAATTACTCCTAAATCCACTGCTGTAAATTTTGATAAACTTCCTCCAAAGCTTCCTACAGGAGTTCTCACTGCTGATAAAATAACTACATCTCTCATTTAAATTCCTCCTATAATCTTATTCCACCATTTACTGATAAGTTATGCCCTGTTACATATGAAGATTCATCACTAGCTAAGAATAAAACAGCATTTGCAATTTCTTCAGCTTCTCCTAGTCTTCCAAGCATTGTTTTAGATCTAATATTTTCTAATACTTTCTCTGGAACAGTTTTCATCATATCTGTATTTATATATCCTGGTGCAACTGAGTTTACTCTTACGTTAGCGCCTTTTCTTGCAAACTCCTTAGCCCATGTTTTTGTCATACCTATCACACCAGCCTTTGTAGCTGCATAATTAGTTTGTCCAACATTTCCAAATTCACCTACAACTGATGCTATATTAATAATTGAACCTTTACCAGTTTCCATCATATGAGGTCCTATAAGTTGTGCAATATTAAATAATCCTTTTAAGTTAACATCTATAACTAAATCCCACATTTCCTCTGTCATTTTTTGTATTAATGCATCTCTTGTTATTCCAGCATTATTTACTAAAATATCAACCTTACCGAATCTTTCTATTACTGAATTAAAGAATATTTTTATACCTTCTCTATCAGTAACGTTTACTTCATATCCGTGTATATTCTCTACTTCATAAGGTAGCTTATTCATATCAACAGCTATTACAGTAGCTCCTTCTCTTGCAAAAGTTTCAGCTATTGCTCTTCCTATTCCTTGTGATGCTCCTGTAACCATAGCAACTTTATTTTCTAATCTTAACATTTTAACTCCTCCTAAAATCATTCTACGTAAGCACTTACTTACATAATGTTTTAAAAAAATTAATCTTTCCCTATCGAATAAGATTAATTATTTTTAATATTTTATTAAATCTTGTATAAAGACACAAATTGTCTTGTATGTTCCTTAACTAAATCTTCCCATGATATTTCTGTTATTGTATCATCGCTTAATAATTCAACTGTAAATGCTCCTAAAAGGCTATTTATAAGGGTAATAGCCATTATTTCTGGCTCTCCTTTTATTACATCTTCTTCATTTAACTTTTCAAAATAATCTTTGAGAACACTTATTAACTTTCTTGAAAGCTTAAGTTTAATAAATTCTTTCTCATTGTCTGCTAACTTCATTTGAACCTTATAAAGCTTTGTATTTTGAATAAATAGATTATAAATTCTATTTGAAATCATCAACATAGCATCTTCAAAAGTCAATTCCTCTGTATCATTTAATATATAGTCAACATGTGAGTCAATTACATAGTGTTCTGTAGTTACTTGAAATAAATTGCTTTTAGATCCAAAATGTCTAAAAATAGTCAATTCATTAACACTAGCTTCCTCTGCAATCTGCTTTGTAGTTGTAGAGTAATATCCTTGTTCAGAAAATAATTTTAAAGCTACTTTCATTATCTTTTCACTTGTTTCATTGTTATATCTCATTATTTTTTCTCCTTTTTTTAGCAGTTTCAGAGTAAGTGATTCCTTACATTTATCTCTATTAATATATTATACTATTTTTATTTCTTTCTCAATAGCAAGAAATCCTGTTAATATATTAATAAATTCATTAGGCTTTTCATACATAGATGCATGACCACAATTTCTAATTAATACATATTTAGCTAAAGAAATATTATCACAAATGTATTCTTGATCAGGTATTGGTGTTATAAAATCAAACTCACTACTAACAACTAAGGTGTTAGCCTTTATTTCATTTAATCGCTCTCTAACATCATATCCCTCTGCACTCTCTATAAGCCTTACCATTCCATTTAAAAAGTCTTCTTTAAATACCCCATATAGAAGCTCTCTTCTTTTATTCATCCAATCTATATTTTTTGTATAAAATATTGGTGAATATACAATAGGTATAGTTATATTATAAAAAATTTCTGGATCCTTTGTAAGTGCTGCTTTAAGCCATCCTCTTCCAATATCATGTAACCATGGGTTAGTATAACTTGTAGTGTTAAATAGCATAAGCTTATTTACTAAATTATTATATTTTAATGCAAATTGTAATGCTACTTCCCCACCATAAGAAATCCCAAATATGTTCACTTCCCCTAGACCCAATTCATCTATTACAGTCTTAACCACTTCAACCTGTAAATCTTGCTTATAGCTTTTATCCATTTTATCTGACTTACCTTGATCAAAAAAATCTAAAAGTATAACTTTATTATCTTTTGTTAATTGAGGTAAGAATGCTGACCAACTCATATGTGACATCATAATCCCATTAAGAATTATAAGTGGATTACCTTCACCATGAACTTCATAGTAAATATTCTTATTGTTATATTTTATAAATGGCATATTTGCTCCTCCATTAACTTTATATTAATAAATTAAGCCCATTTCTTTTGCCTTATTTAAAAGTTCTTCTCTAAATTTGGGATGTGAAATTTCAATTAGCCTATTAACTCTTTCACTAATAGTCGTTCCTCTTAACTCTGCAATACCATATTCAGTAACAACTAAGTCAACGTCATTCCTTGATAAACTTACTGCTGCTCCTGGTTTTAAGAACGGAACTATCTTTGATATCTCTTCCCTTTCCCCTGTTTCTTTATTTTTAACCATTGCTGTTGAATATAAAGCTATAAAAGAACGTCCATTCTTAGATCTTTGTGCTCCTATAGCTGTATCAGCTTGTCCACCTGTTCCGCTAAATTGAACTGCTCCTATTGATTCCGATGCACATTGTCCAGTTAAATCTATTTCTATTGTTGTATTTATAGAAACTTGATTATCATTTAATCCTATTGTATATGGATCATTAGTCCAATACCCATCCATTATTAGTACAGATGGATTATCATTTATAAAATCATAAAGTTCTTTAGTTCCAAGAGCAAATGCTGCTATATGTTTTCCTTTATATATATTTTTATTTTTTCCTGTAACTACCCCAGCTCTTATAAGCTTCATCATCCCAGTTGTAAACATCTCTGTGTGAATTCCTAAATCTTTTTTATCCATTAATGATGCCGCTACTGCATTAGGTATTCCTCCTATTCCTAGTTGAATACAATCTCCATCATTAATTCTATCAGCTATAAATTTTCCTATTTTTAAATCTTTTTCATTTGGCTCTACCTCTAGAAGCTCTGGTACTTCATAATCAGTTTTTATCATATAATCTATATCATTTACATGAACTTCTACATCTCCAAAAGTCCTTGGATAATTCTCATTTATTTCTAGTATTACTAGGTCAGCAGCCTCCAGCATTCTTTTCTCATACACATTGCTTAAAGATAAAGAAACATATCCATGTTTATCTGGCAAAGTTGCAGTTCCCATATATATATTAGGCTCTTTATGAGCTAATCTTTTTACTGCTGCTAAGTGTAAATGGTTTGGTATAAATGAAATATTTCCATTTTTATGAGCTTTTCTCATTGCAGCTGTATAAAACCATCCATCCATTCTAAAGGAATCTTTATATTGTGGATTAAAAAAATACTCTGCCATTTCCATCGGTAAACATGTAGTAACTGTAACATCTTCTACTTTATCACTTATAGTATGAAGATTTCTTAATATTTCTCTTGGCTCTGCAGCTGCAAGACCTGAAACAATTATATCACCTGTTTTTATCTTTGTTAAAGCCTCTTCAACTGTTATATATTTATCTTCAATTACGTCTTTTGATTTAATTGTTTGTAACATATTAAACCCTCCCATAAGTTTTGTAAACTATCAGCCAAATCAGCTTGGCTGATAGTTATAAATTCTTATTATTTTCCTAATATATCATTTATGCTCTTAAATCCAACATATGGTGCCCAACCTGTTGGACTTGTTAAATCCATCTTTGCTAGAGACATTTCTTGTGTACCAAGTCTCTTACCACCTGAAAAATCTATTGATCCTCCAAATGGATTCTTTATAGGTTCTTTTTCCATAGCTTTTATATAATTTTCCCAAGTTAGTTCACCTTCGACTTTTTCTAAACCTCTTACAAAGAAATCAGCTGCTATCCATCCAGTCATTGCATATGCATTTCCTGAAAAATCTTGAGTTGAAGTCTCCTTAACCCATTTTTGGAACTCAGCCATAGCTGGTGTAGTTACATCAACCCAAGCATTTCCATAAATATCAAACTTACCTGCTACGTCTGCTTTTACAGCCTCAACCATAGTTTTATCTACGTTTACATAAGTAGTTATAGCTGGTTTAGTGTTTCCTTGCTTTGCAAGCTCCTTAGCTATTTGTGGGAATGTACCTTGAATACCAGCAATTATTACAGTATCTACATTTGCATTCTTTATTTTTGTTACTGCTGATGATACATCTTCAGCACCTGGAGCTACTTGCTCACTTATAACTTCAATTCCACCCATATTCTTAGCTTCTGTCTCAACACCCTTAACTAAATCTTTACCAGCATCATCATTAGTGTATATTACACCTATTTTATCTGCTTTAAATTCACCCTTTGCCCAAGCAGCCATTATACGGCCTTCCATTGGATATACAGGTTGTACTGGGAATATATTATCTCCTTGTCCCTTTGTAGCATTTTCGTTATATAATATACCTGTTCCTGTTGCAAAGTAAACTGATGGAATACCTATTTCTTTAAGGTCATCTAATGTTGCTCCTACAACTGGAGTTCCAAAATGTCCAACTATAGAGAATACTTTCTCATCATTTACAAGCTTATCTAATATAGCTTTACCTTTTTCTGGATTAAATTCATCATCTTGATGCACATACTCTATTTTTCTTCCCTTAACTCCCCCACCTTCATTTACCATTTTAAAGTAAGCTTCTATACCTGCTTTAAATGGCACTCCTACTGGAGCAAAAGCACCTGAAGTTGCTATACTATTTCCTACCTTTATCGATGTTTCAGTAACACCTTGCGCTGCCTCTTCTTTTTTACCACAACCAGCAAAAGCCATCGTTAGTGTAAGTGAAGCTAAAAGTAATGCAATTTTTTTTCTCATAAAAATTCCCTCCACATATTTTATTTAAATATATTTTACTTATATTAAGGATTTCTCCCTAAAAACTTTATTCCCCTCCAAGATATGCTTCCAATAACCTCTTATCTTGGATTAATTCACTAGCCTTACCTTTCATACTTATCTCTCCAACTTCTAGTACATATGCATAATCTGCTATCTTTAAAGTTTGAAGAGCATTTTGTTCTATTATTAGAACTGTTGTACCTTCTGAATTTATTTCCTTTACAATTTCAAATATATTTTTTACTATAAGAGGTGCTAACCCTAAAGATGGCTCATCTAGAAGCAATACCTTTGGACTTGCCATTAAAGCTCTTGCAATTGCAAGCATTTGTTGCTCTCCTCCACTTAATGTTCCTGCTAATTGTTTTTTTCTTTCTTGTAATATTGGGAAATATTTATAAACTCTATCAAAATTTTTAGCTATTTCCTTCTTACTCTTTACTGTAAAGGCTCCTATTCTTAAATTTTCTTCAACTGTTATATCAGGGAAAATTTGTCTTCCTTCTGGCGATTGGACCATTCTTAATGATGTTATTTTTTCTGGAGATAGCTTAGTTATATCTTTTCCATAAAAATTTATACTTCCACTTTCAGAACTAACAATTCCTGATAAAGTTTTTAAAGTAGTAGTTTTACCTGCTCCATTTGCTCCGAGTAAAGCAACTATTTTTCCTTCTGGAACTTCTATATCTATTCCCTTAAGTGCCTTTATACTTCCATAAGAAACAGTAAGATTATTTATCTTTAATGCTAAATTTTCCATCTTACTCATCCTTTCCTAAATAAGCTTCTTGTACATCTTTATTAGACTGTATTTCTTTTGGAGTTCCCTCTGCTAGTTTTTTCCCAAAAGATATTGCACATATACGATCACAAATATCCATAACTAATCTCATATCATGCTCAACTAATAAAATGTTACACTTATACTCATCTCTTATATCTTTAATCAATTTTGCTAATTCTAATGTTTCAGTATCATTTAATCCAGCTGCTGGCTCATCTAAAATTATTAATTTTGGATTACTCATAAGAGTTCTTCCAAGCTCTATCTTTTTTAATATTCCATAAGGTTGTCCACCAGCAAGTTCATTTTTTTTGCTTTCTATTCCTAAAAAATTCAAAATCTTTTCTGCCTTTTCTATATTTTCTTTTTCTTCCCTTTTAGATTTTCTAGTTCTAAGAGCATTTGAAAATAATCCTGATTTATATGAAATATGCGCACCTATAAGTAAGTTTTCAAGTAGGCTTAAGTCTTGAATTAATTCAACATTTTGAAAGGTTCTAACTAATCCAAGCCTAATAATGTCATGTGTATTTTTTTCTACTAAATTTACATCCTCATTTTTTATTGATTTAAATATAACCTTTCCATTATTAGGTTTATAAAATTGTGTTATACAGTTAAATACTGTTGTTTTACCAGCTCCATTTGGACCAATTAATCCATATATTTCTCCTTCATTAATATGAAAGCTTAAGTCATCAACGGCTTTTAATCCTCCGAAAGCTATAGATAAGTTTTCAACCTTAAGTGTTTGCGTTAAGCTCATTTACTTTCACCTTCTTCTTATTAATATATTTTTTAATATCTTTTCCTATATAGATTAATCCATTTGGATAGAACAGTATTACAACTATTATCAGTATTCCAGTAAATATATAAGCTAGTCCATCTATACTACCTATTACAGGTAATTGCTTTAGTATTAATTCTGGAATTCCAAAAACTATTATCGATCCTATTATAGGTCCACTTATAGTTCTTACTCCTCCAATAACTATTACAGCTAATATTTGTAATGATAAAAGTAAGTTCCATGTAGCAGGATAAGAGAATCTTATAAAGTGAACATATAACACTCCACCTAATGAAGCATAAACTGTTGCTATTGCAAATGCTGTAAGTTTATACTTTAAAAGGTTAATTCCCATTGCTTGTGCTGCTGCTTCACTAACTCTCATAGTTAAAAGAGCTCTCCCTGTTGCTGAATGTATAAAGTTATCTGTAAGTATCATAACTATAACTAGCAACACTACAATTAATATAAAAGTAGTATCTCTATCTAATGTTATTCCAAAAAGGTTTGGATATCCTGCCCTCTTACCTGAAAAACCACCTGTTATATTGTCAAATTCAATAAATATCTTTTTAAATATTTCTGCTACCGCTAATGTTGCTATAGCTAGATACATTCCAGAAATTCTTAAAGATACAAGTCCTATTAAAAGTCCTATTAAAAGTGGAACTACTATAGATATTATTAAAGATACTAAAAATGGAAGCTTTAAATCATCAGTTAGATATGCTGATAAATATGCTCCAAGTCCCATAAACCCTGCAGTACCTAATGATATTAATCCTGAATATCCCAAAAGAACATTAAGCCCTATAGCTACTATTGCATAAAACAGTATTGTTCCAAATATAGTTACAGTTGAACTTTTTATAATTCCAATTTGTTGAAGTAATGGCAATAAAGCTAATACAACTCCAAATAAAATATATTTGATATATCTATTTTCTAAGAGTTTCTTCATTTCTTTTTTCCTCCTATACCTTCTTTATTATTTTCTTTCCTATTATTCCGTTTGGTCTTAAAACTATGAATAATAAGATTAATGTAAATAGTATAGGTTCACCCCAAGTTGATGAAACATAATATATTAATACATTTCTTCCAAGTCCAATTATATAAGCTCCTATTACAGGCCCATAGAAAGTTTGGAATCCACCTAATACACAAGCTATAAGTGCATTAGTTTGAACATTATCCATCATAGAAACATTTACTGTAATTGCTGGTGCAAGCATTAGTGCTGCTAAAGTTCCTAAAGCTGCTGCTATTGCCCAAGCTCCCATTGTTACTAATGATGTTGGAACCCCCATAAGTCTTGCTGTTTGTTCATTTGATGCTGTTACTCTTACTGCTAGTCCCCATTTTGTATTTTGTAAGAAATAGAATAGTACACCCATTATTACTAATCCAACTATTATATTTAATAAAGCATTATAAGAAATTGATGCTCCAAATATATCTATAGCTCCACTTTCTATAAACTTTGGAAAATTCAAAGGTGTTGAACCAAATATCATAGGTGCTACTCCTAAGAAAAGCATTATTACTCCAAAAGTTATGATTTGCTTTGCTACTGGTGATGTTTTTTTAGCTTTTCTTATAATTACTACATCTACTAATACCCCTGATACAAAAGCTGCTATCATACCAACTATTGCAGCTGCCCATGTTGGTAATCCAAAATGTATAAAAGCAAATGTTGCAACAAAAGCATTAAACATACCTATGGAACCTTGAGCAAAGTTAGTAGTTCTACTTGTTCTAAAAATTATTATTATACCTAATGCTGCTAAGGCATATACACTTCCAGTTTCTAAACTACTAAATAATATTTGAAAAAATGTATCCATGCTTTAACACTCTCCCCATTTTATTACGTTGGCAGACCATACATATCCTATACCAGCAGCTATCATTAAAACTACTGATCCATCTTTTACCTTTCCTTCTTCTATTCCAAGCTTTAATGAAAGTATTTGATCTACTTGTCCCATGTGTCCATAATTTGATAGATAAATTGATTGATCTTCTCTTAAACCTAAATCTTTTAGCATTACATCATGCATTGATTTCTTAAAGTGGAGAATCGCACAATAATCTATATCCTCTCTTGTTAAACCTGATTTTTCTAAAGCCTTATCAATACATTCATACCAATTTGGCATTGAAATAGCATTTAAACCATCTTTCATATGCTTTGCATCCATTAATCTTAAAGACTTGTAGCCTTCTTCAACATTATTTGAAGTAAATGGCTTTGCTATTCCTCCAATTTCTACTCCAGCATCCCTTGAAAATGTTCCATCTGCTTTTATATGTGATCCTAATACAAGGTTTTTCCCAGCATTTCTCTTTAATATTATAGCTCCACCACCTGCTGATAGGTTGTACATCATAGACATATTTGGATCAGAATAATCAACAAAATCTCCATTTCTATATCCACCAACTACCATTATTGTATTTATATTCTCGTCTGCAACTAGCATATCCTTAGCTATTTTCAAAGCAGATACAGTAGTACAACATCTATTTTGAACATCTATTCCCCAAGCATTAACAGCACCTATTTTACCTTGTATATAAAGTGCTGATGTTGTAAGTGGGTATTCTTTCCATTCTTCACCCATACATAAAATTACGTCTATCTCTTCTGGAGTCATATTTGCATCTTTTAATGCGTCTAAAGCTGCTCTAACACCCATTTCTTGAGTCCCATCATTTTCTCCTGGTATAGTTTTTTCAATTATACCTAATTTTTTAATTACAGCATCTTCACTCCAAATACCATTTGTAGCCTCTGAAATTTCCTTTGCTATCATTTTTGTTTCTGGTATATACAATCCTAATCCTACTATTCCTACATTAATCATATTAATCCCCCATTCCAATAACCTTATAGTATGTAAGTATTTACTTTCATACTAATTGTAAACCTTTTCCGGTTTTCTTGTCAATATAACTTTCCTAATTTTCTAAATATTCTCAATGAAATATTTTTACTACATTCTTTTTGATAATTTGCTAAAATATTCTATAATACTTTCACAACTTACCATTTTGGTTATATATATAACAATCTTTTTCTATAGTTAATAAAGCAGAATGATATTATTATCATTCTGCTTTATTTTTATTTCTTTATATAAATTTATTTATTTCTTTTAGCAAGTTATCCATACAGTCTATCATTGGTGAATGTCCAGAATTATTAAGTATAACTATCTTTGAATTTTTAATGTGCTTATTTGTATCTTCTGCCATATACATAGGTACTACAAAATCTCTATCTCCTTGTAATATTAAAACAGGTGCCTTAACTAGTTTACATCTATCAGTACCTTCATTTACTCCATTACTTTCATTAGTCATATTAAAATGCGCCAGTGAATAATCTACATCTACTAAGTTTCTTTGAGTCATCATATCTTCTAAATACTCATCATATAACTCATCATTAGGTTTGTTATGAGTGTAAATCACCATATTCCAAAGCATTCTATAATATTCCTTATTTCTACTTGCTAGTGCATCTAATACAGGTTTAACCTGTATAGGATCTTCTGCTATTTCTTCCTTAGTTTTTAATAACTCACTTGTAGGATTTCCATCTTTATCTTTTTTATATATAGGATATCCTTTAACCCCTACTGACTCTATTAGCACTACTTTTTCAATCTTATCTGGACAATTAGCTGCTAGCTCTAATGAAACCCCTCCACCAGTTGACCATCCAATAGCAGAACATGATTCAATATTCATTATATTTAAAAATTCTTCTATATCTTTAGCAAAATCATTTAATGAATTAATTGGATTTTTATAGCTTGACTCTCCAAAACCCCTCATATCTACCGCAAATATTTTGTACTTATCTTTTATCTCATCAATAAAAATATCCCAATGCTTAGAAGATGACATATTTCCATGAATAAGAAGTAAAGTTTTATTTCCTAATCCAGCCTCTCTATATGCTATAGTTTCACCATTTGACAAATTCACCTTTTTTAATTCAACAGTATTAACCATGAAGAACCCCTCCCACTCCACGTAAGTAATCGCTTACATATGATAACTCTATTTTATTATATTAATTTACAACTTACAATAGTAAATTTATATATTTGCTAAAAATACTATATTTTAGTAAATTATAAGGCTATATAATAATTAAAATCATTATATAGCCTTTATTGTTAAATATAGTTTTACTTTTCTAAATAATTTATAACATGCTTTATTATCATATTTATACTTCCATCACCATTTCGTTGTATCTCGAACCTACTAGCATCATTGTATGCTTCTTCATTTATGTATAAGTCTATGTCTTTATCAATTTTTAATCTTACCCTTTTTAACTTTTTCTCAACCCATTGCTTATCTATAGATACCTCATCCTCTAATCCATGGCTTTTAATAAAATTAGAAAAATCATTTTTTATTTGTGGTTCTTCTTTAAATAACTCATGAGAAATTTCATCTATATTTATTGTATCTTCTTCTTTCAATTTTGCTTTAACAGTAGTTCTTATTCTCTCAGCCTTGTCTGCATCTTCTACTATATTACTTCTAGTCCAGTTTTCTGTAGCCTTCAAAAAAGTTTTAGTCATATCTCTTTCATTATTTATTATTGAACATCCTAAAAAATTGCTTATAAAATAGTTTGCTCCATATGCTTCCTCTTCTTTACTCTTTTTTTGTTTATCTATTACCATAAGATTATATGCTTGATTTTCTCTTATAGGTTTTATAAAGGCTGCTTTTTGTATTCTTTGGCTACTTGCTGGAAGTCCTGCTGATTGTGGTACTATACCTATTCCTATTTTATTCTCTATAAACTCTACTTGATGAGTAAAATTCTTAACATAATCCATCTTAAGTATACCAATCATAGGTCCTTGATCTGTTATTAATGATATTACTATCAAATCACAAGAAGGAATATTAACATTTGCTTTCATTATTATAAATAACTGCCTTGCTAATTCTTGCGATAAATTAATTAAATTATCATCTATTCCATTTAAATAATCTTGAACAAGCTCCTTTACTATATTTCTTTCTGGATTAAAAATAGCATATTTTAGTTCCTCATCCTTAAAACATTTTTCTATATGCCTATGAAGAAATTTATAAATATCTTCATTTAGTTCAAGGCTATACTCATTTAAAATAGGCTCATCTGCATTTGAATCTACTATATGAATAACTGCTTCTTGTATATTTATATCATTTATATATTCCATTATTAATCTTTAGTAGAAGGCTAATTTATAACGCATTCTACTAAACTTCACCACCTTTTCTCTTATGCACATATTATTATCTATAATTTATTTTAAGTTTTCAATTACATTTACTACTTCTTCTAAATTATCTAGCTTTTTGAAGGCTAGCTTTTCTATTTCCTTACTAGGTTCTTTTAAATCAGGTATAATTATTGGAATCATCATAGCTTTGTTTGCTGCAATGGTCCCTGCTTCAGAATCTTCTAAAACAATACATTTACTTGTATGTACATTTAGCTTATTTGCAACAGTTAAAAAAACTTCTGGATCTGGCTTTGATTTTTTAACTTCATCACCACATAATATATAGTCATAATAATCATAAATCTTTGCTTCTTTCAATAATTTATAAGCAACTTCCCTATTAGATGATGTAGCAACAGCTTTTTTAATTCCTTTACTAGTTAAATACTCTAATAACTCTTCTATTCCCTTCTTTTTCTCTACTTCTCCATTTAATATTTTAGACAAATAAATTTTATTTCTTTCCATTATATAATCATCTACATTTATTTTATTTGCAAACTCCTTATTTAAAGTATTTCTAACACTTTCATGATTAGTTCCAAGTAACTTATATAATAAATTTAAATCAAAATTTATGTTAAACTTATTAGCAGCTTCTCTCCATGACTCATAAGAAAGTCTTTCTGTATCAAATATTAATCCATCCATATCAAATATTACTAGTTTTACATTTTCCATTGCAATTTTCCCCCAGTCATTTCTTCATTATATATTTTATAATAAAACTTACTAATTTTTAACCTTTTATTTAATCTATATTTTATTAGCAACTTAAATCTATTTATAAAAAAGGATTTATACCTCTTTGAGCTTTAATCTCTAAAAGAATATAAATCCTAATTTTTGTTTTAAATTTGTTTTTTATCTATTGTTGTACTTTCCTTTTTCTGATTATATATACACCTATTGCTATTATTAATATTCCAATACTACCTAATACTATAGGTGAGTTTCCTCCTGTACTTGGTAAATTAGAATTACCTTTGCCAACATCACTATTATTACCATTATTTTTATTACTGCTATTTGTGTTATTATTATTTGTTGTTGTATCCTCTTGTTCTTTGTTATCATCTTCATTTCCTGAGTTTCCAGAACCATTACCATTAGATGAATCTTTTAATACAAGTGATTCTATTGAATTATTTAAATTATTTGTTGCATTATTTACAACAGCTTGATTATCTATTGATATATTTTTATCTTCCATAATTGTTTTAGCTTCATTTAAAGCTTTATTAAATCTTTCCAAGCTCTCACTTGTGTACTTATTAACATCAATACCTACTGCTTTATCAATTATATTTTTAAGCTCGCTCTTATCAGCTACTTTTATAAGTGCTTCTAAAGCCTTATTTAAATTTTCTACTACAACATTAACTTCTTCTTGAGTAACTTCTTCATTATCTTTTACACTATTTGCTACTTCTAATACTTCTAAAAGACTTGTTTTACTATTTTCAGTATATTCATTTAAATTAACTTTTTCTGCAGATATAATTGTGTTATAAAGACTAGACTTATCTGCCTTTAACTCTAATTTCATCATAGAATTATATAGAGTTTTGTAAGCTTCATATATTTCAAATTCTGATACTTCTTCTAACTCTAAAATAACTTTTGCATTAGCTAAAGCATTTTTAAATTCATCCTGGCCTTTGCTTAGATATCTATCTAACTTAATAGCTTCAGCCAGTTTTACTATATCATCAAGAGTGTTTTTATCTCCAATTGGAAGACCTATCTTTCTATATTCTTCTAAAATATTATTATATCCTTGTGCAACTTCTTGTATACTTGAATCCTTATTCTCATATATAGCTAATGCTTCTTTTATAGCTTTATTAAATGAATTCTTAAATTCTTCATCTACGTTATCTAATTTTCCCTCTTTAATCTTAGATCTAGCATCTTCAATTGCTTTATTAAGATTAGTTTTATCTATTTTAACTAATTCATCTTTTGCTAGATTTAATTCATTATAAGCATTAACAAGTTCATCTTTCTTAGCTTCATTTCCCATACTAGATACTTTCACAGCATTTTCATAAGCTTGAACAAACTTATTCCAAGTAGTAGTTTGATAATGAATGTGATCTGCTATATCTTGTCCCTTATCAATTATAACTTTTGAATCTTTAATAGCATTATTTAATTGTTCTATTTCAGCACTATAATTTGGAAGTTCTACTGGTGTACCACCAAGAGCTACGATTCTTTCATTAAATTTAATTATTTGTTGTCTATCATTTTCAATGTCTAATTTAGAAACTGCTTCTTCAGCATAAGCTAAATTTGCAGCAGTTTTTCTTTGCTCTGCTCTTGTAATAACAGTATCAACCTTAGAATAAACAGATTTTAATACAGCTTTACCTAAATAGCTTTTAGAATCATATAGCTTTAAATTTTCAGCTACCATTTGAGCAATATTTGCATCTACTGCATCATCATTGTTATGAATAATAGATTCATAAACAAGTGTTGGTATTGTACCAAGAGTTGCTGTAGTGAATTTATTTCCAATAAAAGTATTTGCATTTATAGTATTATCTATAACTGGTGAGTTAATTTTATTTGTTAATAAAACAACTACTAAATTACTTTCAGGATCTATAACAGTTAAGGTACCCGTCCATCCTTGATGTCCAAAAGTATTACTAGATGATTGTGTACCAAAATACCATAATCTACCGTTATCTCCTTCTCTCCACCAACCTAATCCCCAAACTGGACTAGACGCCTTTCTCTTTGTAAATTCTTCTATAGTATTTTTAGAGAAGAATTTATTATTTCCATATCCACCATCGTTAAGCATAACTTGAGCTAATTTAGCTAAATCTTCAGCATTTGCAAATAATCCTGCATGTCCTGAAACTCCATCCATTGAATAATAAGCTTTTTCATCATGAACTTCGCCTTGAAGTGTATAGTCACGAATATTTTCAAAACTTATAGCTCCATCTCTTGTATTTCCATTAAGTTCAGTTGCTGCTATATTATCCTTTTCAAATCCCTTTTGTAATGGATTATATACTATATTATTTAATCCTAATGGCTTATAGAATGTATTCTCTACATACTCATCTAGAGCCACTCCTGTAACCTTCTCAACAATAAGTCCTAAAAGCATATAATCTACATCAGAATATACAGTCTTTGTTCCTGGTTCGTATTGTAGAGGTGTCTTTAATACCATTTGCAAAGTAGTAGCTTTATCTTGTGAATATAAAGGATTATCTACATTTTTATCAGGCTTTTGAGTTGCTTGATTAAATTTATTATTATGATATTGTGGATCTGCTGGAAATCCCCCCTGATGTTCTAAAAGATTTTGTATAGTAAGATTATCCTTACCCTTTATTGGATCATTAGCTCCATCTGCAAATTTGGGAAAATACTTAATTATCTTATCTGTAATATTTATTCTTCCGTCACTAACAAGCTTTTGAATAGCATAGTTTGTTGCATACATCTTTGTATTTGATGCTAAATCATAAAGAGTTTCAGTTGTAACCTTTGCTGAATCTGTTTTTGGTGTTCCATCTTGGTTATAAGAGTTTACATTACCGTAAGCACTATTTTTAACCATAACACCATCTTTAATAACTGCTAATTGAGCACTTGTGAATCCATACTTAACATCATTATTAATCATAGTATCAATTAAATCTAAGGTACTTTGATTCATTCCGACTGATTCGGTATTGCATTCTATAACCTCTGGATATGGTATTTTTACTGATATACCATTTTTTATAGCAGTATTTTTAGGCTCTATATTTGTAACTTGTATGGTATTTCTTCCATTCTTGGCTACTTGAGAATAATCAACCTCAAAAGTTGTTCCTGAGTTAATAAAAATTTCAGTTGTATCCATTTCAACGCCATTTATAAATATTCTTGCAGATGTAACTCCTTGTGAAGCTTTGATATATACCCTTCCTTGATTTTGATATCCATTGAATGTATATAAGTTATTTACTATTAATGTATCATCAACATATCCTAAGCAATCTGGGAAAGCAATATCTGCTTGCCAATCTGCATTTGGAACTTCTGATAATTTAGATGAAGAAATCTTAGATAAATCCCTTTCTGCTTCATCACCAACTGTTATATTATCTACTCTAGCCTTTAGTTCATTAATAATAGTTTTATTTGTATCTACTTTGTTTATTTCTTCTATTGCAGCATAGGCATACTCAATAGTAGATTGAGCCTTACGTTCTTCTGCTCTTGTTACCATTGTATCAACTACAGAATATGCAGATTTTAAAACTGCTTCTCCTTGATAATTTGAAGGGTTATATAATTTTAATTTTTCTGTTACCATAGTTGCAAGGTTAGCATCTATTGCTTCTTTATTACCATGCTCTATTGATTCATAAACAAGTGTTGGTACTGTACCAAGAGTTGCTGTAGTGAATTTATTTCCAATGAAAGTATTTGCATTTATAGTATTATCGATAACTGGTGAGTTAATTTTATTTGTTAATAAAACAACTACTAAATTACTTTCAGGATCTATAACAGTTAGGGTACCTGTCCATCCTTGATGTCCAAAAGTATTACTAGATGATTGTGTACCGAAATACCATAATCTACCGTTATCTCCTTCTCTCCACCAACCTAATCCCCAAACTGGACTAGAAGCCTTTCTCTTTGTAAATTCTTCTATAGTATTTTTAGAGAAGAACTTACTATTTCCATATCCACCATCGTTAAGCATAACTTGAGCTAATTTAGCTAAATCTTCAGCATTTGCAAATAATCCTGCATGTCCTGAAACTCCATCCATAGAATAATAAGCTTTTTCATCATGAACTTCACCTTGTAGTGTATAGTCACGAATATTTTCAAAACTTATAGCTCCATCTCTTGTATTTCCATTAAGTTCTGTTGCTGCTATATTATCCTTTTCAAATCCTTTTTGTAATGGGTTATATAATATATTATTTAATCCTAATGGCTTATAGAAAGTTTCTTCTACATATTTATCTAAGTCCATTCCAGTTATTTTTTCAACTATGAAACCTAAAAGCATATAGTCAACATCTGAATATACAGTTTTACTACCTGGCTCATATTGAAGTGGTGTCTTTAATATCATTTCTAAAGTGGTAGCCTTATCTTGTGAATATAAAGGATTATCTACATTTTTATCTGGCTTTTGAGTTGCTTGATTAAATTTATTATTATGATATTGTGGATCTGCAGGGAATCCCCCTTGGTGTTCTAATAAATTCTGTATTGTTAAATTAGCTTTTCCTTTTATTGAATCATTAGCTCCATCTACAAAGTTGGGAAAATACTTAGTTATCTTATCTGCAATATTTATTTTTCCATCACTAACAAGCTTTTGAATAGCATAGTTTGTTGCATACATCTTTGTATTTGATGCTAGATCATAAAGGGTTTCAGTTGTAACCTTTTCTGAATCTGTCTTTGGTGTTCCATCTTGGTTATAAGAGTTTACATTACCATAAGCACTATTTTTAACCATAACACCATCTTTAATAACTGCTAATTGAGCACTTGTAAATCCATATTTAATATCATTATTGATTATAGTATCGATTAAATCTAAAGTATTTTGATTCATTCCAACTGATTCTGCATTGCCTTCTATAACTTCAGGGTATGGTATTTTTATATTAACTTTACCTGTCTCAGGTACAAAATTTGTAACTTGTATAGTATTTCTATCGTTTACTGAAACATCTGAAAAATCTATTTCATAAGTTGCTCCATTATTTTTGCAAGCTTCGGTAACATCAATTTCTTTACCATTTATAAATACTCTTATGCTTTGCAATCCATCAGTACATGTAATATATAATTTTCCTTGTCCTTTATATCCCTTAAAAGTGTACATATTATTGACTATTAAAGTATCATCTACATAATTTAAGTAATCAGGAAAAGTTATATTAGCTTGTAATCCTGAATCATTAATAGAGCCATCTGACACACTAACATTTCCATAATTAATTTCATTTGCTTTAACTTTTAATGTAGGTGCAGATATCATAGATGACATGAATGTTAAAGCTATAGCAATGCTGAATAAATTTTTATTACATTTCAAATTTACCACCTTACCTTCCAATCTATCTCATTTTATGTTATATACTACTTTAATTAATAGTTATCTATATAAATTATGCATTTCTAACATCAGATTCCTTTATAACAAAATAAGTTATGATAAAACCTGCAACTCTTCATCTTCTTTATAATTAATTTATTCTACCTCCCTTCTCTAAAGCCTTAGTCCAAACTTCTATTACATCTGCAATTTGTGTCAAAGCATTTCTTACTGATTGAATTACCTTTTCACCTCCTCAAGATAACGTTTACTTAATATGTATATTTATTTTTTATATGTATTCTATTAAATTGCTTAATATTAGAATCATAATGTTCATTTACAAAGGCAATGTATAAAATATCTATTAAATTTAATTGTGCTATTCTAGAAGAACTTACACCTTTTCTAAATATTAATTCTGTTATAGCTACCTACAAATTATAATCTGCTATTTTACCTATAGGAGAACTATCTGATCTAGTAATTGCAATAATAGGAGCATCAATTTTCTTTATGCCCGTTGCACATTTAATCACTTCTTCTATAAGCTCCGAATAACTGATAAATATTACAGTCTACTACAGACTCTGGATTCTTTAATAGATAATTTATTATTTCCCTCTCAGTTTCACTTGACTTATTTATATATTCTTATAATTCTACAATTACGCTTTTCATAAGGTAATCTCCATCTTCAAATAAATCCTAGCATCTAAAAATTATCTCTTTAATATAATACCATATTATGGAAATTTTATTTCAAAATTTGATTAGTTTTATCATTTTGCTATTTATTTGATGATATTTTCCTTCAAATAATAAATTTAATAAAACTATGATTGAAATTTGTAAAAATAATATTCAAATTTATTTATACATAAAAATTTTACCTAAATAGTTATAATATTTATGTACTAGAAATTAAATTCTAATTTTTTTGTTTCAATTAAATTTATTTTGAGTTATAATACTATTGACAAGAATAAATATGTAAAGTATATGTTCTTACTAAATTTTAGCTTTACAGCTTAATTATAATAAAATTTAAAGTTATGGAGGTTTATACCATGTTAGTTTCAGCAAAAGAAATGTTAAACAAGGCTAAAGCGGGAAAATACGCTGTTGGTCAATTCAATATCAACAACTTAGAATGGACTAAAGCTATTTTATTAACTGCTCAAGAAAATAATTCACCTGTTATTTTAGGAGTTTCAGAAGGAGCTGCTAAATACATGTGTGGTTTCAAAACTATAGTTTCAATGGTAAACGGAATGATGGAAGAGTTAAAAATCACTGTTCCTGTTGCAATACACCTAGACCATGGTAGCTATGATGGAGCTTTAAAAGCTATGGAAGCTGGATTCTCATCAATAATGTTTGATGGATCTCACTATCCAATAGATGAAAATATAGCTAAAACAACTGAAATGGTTAAATTAACTACTGAAAAAGGAATTTCTTTAGAAGCAGAAGTTGGTTCAATCGGTGGAGAAGAAGACGGAGTTGTAGGTGCTGGTGAAATAGCTGATGCTGCTGAATGTAAGGCAATTGCTGACTTAGGAGTTACTATGTTAGCTGCTGGTATCGGTAATATCCACGGACAATATCCTGAAAACTGGAAGGGATTAAGCTTTGATGCATTAGAAGCTATAAGCAATTCTACTAACAATGTTCCTCTAGTATTACACGGTGGTACTGGAATTCCAGAAGATATGATTAAGAAAGCTATCTCTTTAGGAGTTGCAAAAATCAATGTTAACACTGAGTGTCAATTAGCATTTGCAGAAGGCACTAGAAAATATATTGAAGCTGGAAAAGACCTACAAGGAAAAGGCTTTGACCCAAGAAAGCTTTTAGGTCCAGGATTTGAAGCTATAAAAGCTACAGTTAAAGAAAAAATGGAATTATTCGGATCAGTTAACCAAGCTTAATTCCATAAAATATAAAGGTAGAAACACATTGTTTCTACCTTTTAGTTTATCTAATTTTAAATAACCTTATAGATAAATTTGTATTAACCTTTAATTAAAAATATTAATTTATGTTATCCTAGAGCCACATCTAATACCATCATAACTATAAATCCTAATATTAATCCTAGTGTTGTTAACTTTTTATTTTCCATTGATGCTTCGGGTAATAATTCAGCTCCTACTACAGCAATCATTGCTCCTGCTGAAAATGATAATAGAAATGGTAGAATACTTCTTACTGATAAAGCTGCTATTACTCCTATAACACCAGCTATTGGTTCAACTAGGCCTGATGCTTGACCATATAAAAAACTTTTGTTTCTTGATATTCCTTCTCTTCTTAATGGTAGAGATACCGCTGCTCCTTCTGGAAAATTTTGAAGCCCTATTCCTAATGCTAAAGTCATTGCTGCAATCAAAGATGTACCTGGAATACCAACTGCAACTCCTCCAAATGCAACTCCTACCGCAAGTCCTTCTGGAATATTATGAAGTGTTACAGCTAAAACTAGCAATATACTTTTTTTATACTTTGTTGTTTTTGGCAAGCTTTTCTCATCTTTATTTGCTACTACACCATAAGAATAAGTATCCATTAATTTATCAGCAAATATTAAAAATAACCCGCCTAAGAAAAATCCTACTGCTGGAATCACAAAACCACTATATCCAAGTTCATTACAAAGTTCAATAGCAGGATTTAATAAAGACCAAAAACTAGCTGCAATCATTACTCCAGCTCCAAAGCCTAACATAGTATTTAGTATTTTTTTATCTACTTTTTTAAAGAAAAATACCAGTGATGCTCCCAAAGCTGTAATAAACCAAGTAAATAAAGTTGCAACTAATCCTTGTAAAACAGGGCTAAGTCCACTAAACCAATCCACGTCCTATCCTCCTTAGCATTTAAATTCCTTAATTACAATTTACTAAAGAGGATATCTTTTTGTTACAAATAAATACAAAATATTACATTTATAATTTAAAGGCCTTTCCCATCACCTAAACTCAGTCCCTTTTCTTCTAATATTTCATATATAGTTTTTGATGTGGTGTCGTCTATTGTATAACCAATTAAATCTAATATTTCTTTTAAGCTTTCCTCAGAAGATGTTTCAATCTCTAAATATGGAAATGGACAGAAACTTTCGTCATTTATATCTATTTCAATTAAAGAACCTTTTATCTCATAACTTTCTCTATACTTTTTAATTGACTGCCTAAGTTGCAATCCTAAAGATAAAAGAATTTTATTTGCTACTTCTTTATCTTCAACTATTGTTTCATTTTCTTCCATAACTTTAAAAGTATCTTGACTTAACATTTTTTTTGTTGTCATATATATAATTTCTTTATTTGTAATTTTATCATCTGTTATTCTTATTCTTGCATATCCTTTATTATTAAGAAGCCTATTATCTTCAAAATCATATATATTATTTATTTGATATTCTTCCTTTACCTTAGATGCTCCAAGCTCTCTAAGTTTTTTTCTAATTTCATCAACATTTATATCAATTATTCTAGTTTCTAATTCTTTCATGAAAATCTACTCCTTTCAAAAATTATATAAGATATTATACCATAGTAAAATTAAAAGCAGATAAGCTTTTATTCTTCCCTACCTTTAATTAAATTATATTAATCTATAGTTTTGTATTATTTAGTTTAATATTTATTATTGTATATTCTTTATAGGCACTACACAAAAAAATAGATATTACCATGTCTATTATTACAAATTTAACCTTATAGTATAAAATTTTTCATTTACTGTCCGAGATTAAATATGTAAGCAATAATTTACATTAATTCTATTAAATTGTATAATTATAGCAATTACATTTATAAAAATTTATTCTGTGAGGTTAAATTAATGAATTTTAAAAAAAAGACTCTAAATATTAGGGATTTAAAAGAAGGTATGGTTACAGCTGATGAAATATTGTCTAATGGTAAAGTTCTTGTAGGAAAAGATAAAGTTCTTACTGA
Organism: Clostridium sp. LS3; assembly: GCF_055330225.1. Classification (NCBI taxonomy): domain Bacteria; kingdom Bacillati; phylum Bacillota; class Clostridia; order Eubacteriales; family Clostridiaceae; genus Clostridium; species Clostridium sp. LS3. The sequence continues at coordinate 823,198 of NZ_CM143921.1, read as the reverse complement.
GCATATGTTAAATAAATTAAATTCTCTTTGTACCTTTGATGATATTGAAATATACACCAATGAAAAAGATAATTCTGAGGAAATTGTAGCTTTAAAGGCTGCTGATAAAACCCTTAATAATATATCCATAGATGTTAAACTTATATTTGATAACGTTAAAACCCTTCAATCATATAACACAAATGAAATAAACAAATATGCAAAAAAATTAATGAAAGAACTTAAATTAAATAATAAAATATTAAAAAGTGTAGTATTGCATGGTAGCGGAGATGATTGTATATATAGACATTCTGTTAATGTTGCATCTTTAAGCTATTTATTTGGAAAGTGGCACGGATTAAATGACGCTCAATTACATAATCTTATATATGCTTCTTTGCTTCATGACTTTGGAAAAACTAAAATTGATAAAAAAATATTAAATAAAAAAGGAAAACTTAACAAAGAAGAATTTGAAACAATAAAAACTCATACAACTGTTGGATACAATGAAATAAAAAATATTCCTTTTATAAGTAAATCTGTGATTTATTCAATTTTAATGCACCATGAAAGATGTGATGGTTCTGGATATCCTCTTGGACTTAAAGGTAATCAAATTCATGAATTTGCTAAAATTATAGCTATTTCAGATACATTTGATGCGATAAATTCTAATAGATGTTATAAGAAAAAAAGTAAACCTTTGGAAGCACTTAGGATAATTCAAGAAGAAAGCTTAAATAAACTAGATTATACTCTATGTTGTACATTTCTAAAAGGTATGGCAAATTTCTATACTGGTCAAGAGGTATTATTAAACAATGATTCAAAAGCTAAAATAATACAAATTGATTTAAATAATATTTCTTCACCACTTATATTATGTGAAGATGAATTTATAGACTTAACTAAAACTGATGATTTATACATTGTAGAAATTTTATAAATTACGAATATAAAGGCTACGATAAATAGATATGTTTCATAAGCATATTCTATTTATCGTAGCCAACTTATATTTCTCCACTTAAAATTATTAAATGAAGAATTCTCCTCATTAATACATGTCATTAAATTTAATTCACAATTTATTACTTTAGGATATAACTTTAATAACTAAATATCTTACAATAGTTATTCATAATAAATATAAAAATATAATTTCCTAAAGAGTTTTTATTTTTTTGTCTTCTATTTCTGCTAGTATCTTAACTTTATCCATTAAGTTTTTAAATGATTCTGGCTTAATTGATTGTTGTCCATCACTTAAAGCACATTGTGGATTGTTATGTACTTCTATCATAAGACCATCTGCCCCTGCACTTATAGCAGCTTTTGCTAATGGTTCTACAAGATACCAATATCCAGCTGCATGGCTTGGATCTACTATTACTGGTAAATGTGATTTTTTCTTTACCATAGGAACTGCACTTAAATCTAATGTATTTCTTGTGTAATTTTCAAATGTTCTTATCCCTCTCTCACAGAGAATTACATTTTCATTACCTTCTGCCATTATGTACTCAGCGGACATTAACCATTCTTCTATAGTAGCTGAAAGCCCTCTTTTTAATAAAACTGGTTTATTAGTCCTTCCTATTTGCTTTAACAAATCAAAGTTTTGCATATTTCTAGCACCAATTTGAATTATATCAACATCTCTAACAAATATATCTATATAATCAGTTGACATTATTTCCGTTACTATTGGTAATCCAGTTGCTTCTCTAGCCTTTTTTAATAATTCTAACCCTTCTAATTCTAGGCCTTGGAAACTATATGGAGATGTTCTTGGCTTAAATGCTCCTCCTCTTAAAAAAGTTGCACCTGATTCCTTAACACTTTTAGCTATTTCAATTATTTGTTCTTCACTTTCAACAGAGCAAGGTCCTGCCATAACAGCTAGGTTATTTCCTCCAATTAAACTTCCCTTTACATCAATTACAGTATTCTCAGGTTTAAATAATCTATTAGCCTTCTTGTATGGTTCTTCAACATTAAGGACCTTATTAACTCCTGGAAATCTTAAAAGTTTATCTGAATCTATTGCCCTAGTTTCTCCAACTACTGCCAATATACAAAATGTAGCCCCTTGTGATAAGTGAACTTCTAACCCTCTACTCTCTAATTCTCTCTTAACCTTCCATACTTCATCTTTATTACAATTTGGATTCATTATAATAATCATCGCTGTCCTCCATGCTACAAAACAATTTAAACTGTAAAATTTAAAATTATTTCTTATTCTTTAATGCTTCCATCGCCATTACATAACCATATTCTTTAAAGCCACAGATTTGACCTATACATGCTGGTGCTATAACTGACTTATGCCTGAATTCTTCTCTTGCATGTATATTTGATAAGTGTACTTCTATAGTATTTATATTTACTGCTTTTATTGCATCAAATATAGCATAACTATAATGGGTATATGCTCCTGGATTTATTATTATTCCATCATAAATTTCATAATATGCTTTATGAATTGTATTGATTATTTCACCTTCAATATTGCTTTGAAAAAGTGTTATATCGATATTTCTTTTTTGCCCCTCTTCTTTTATATAATTGCATATATCTTCAAAATCTCTAGTTCCATAAATGCCTTTCTCTCTTATTCCAAGCATATTTAAATTAGGACCATTTATAACTAGTATTCTCATAAAATCGCTCCTTTATATTAAGCTTATAGCTATAAATATATATGATTCTAATTCACTATTAAACTTACTTTTTGAATTTTAACTACTGCTTTCAATTTAAATATAGATAATGTAGAATATTAATTAGAGCATATATATATTACTTTTAATTTTATATACAATATCATTTATTGTTCCATCATTAACTATCTTAAAATCACAATATTTATTATATAAATTATATCTTTCTAAATATAAGTTGTAAAGTTTAGACTTACCTTCTGCTAATAACGGTCTTGAATTGATATCAATATCATTAGCTATATCTTCTATTTGTCTGTCAATAAATATAATTATACTATTTCCCTTAAATAACTCTATATTCTTCTTTCTTTTAATTACCCCTCCACCAGTTGATATAACAGCTTTATTCTTATTGCTTAATTCTGCACAAGCCCTTGTTTCATAATCTCTAAAATGCTCTTCATTTATATTGAATAATTCTTTTATAGTTTTATTGGAAATTTCCTCTATATAATTGTCCATATCATAAAAATCATAGTTTATATCCTTAGCTAGCTCTTTTCCAATAGTTGTTTTTCCACATCCTGGCATACCAATTAGTAAAATTATATCTTTATTCATTTTTGTTCTCCTTTAAACTAAATGAATTTCAATTTTATTTTCTCATATATCTTTTTTATTACTTCTTCTTCTATTTTTTTCTCTTGCCATATCTCTTGACTTTTAACTGCCTGCCCTATAAGCATATAAAGTCCTCCAATGTTTTTCTTTCCTAATGACTTTCCGATACTTAAAAACATAGTTTCAGTTGGATTATATATTAAGTCTAATAAAACATCAAAATTTTTTATTACATATTCACAAACTGGAGTTTTATCTATATTTGGATACATACCAACAGGAGTTGAGTTTATAATTATATCTCCCCTTAAGTCTTCTAATTGGTCGTAACTTATAACTTTAACATTTTCTAAATTAAATTCTCTTTTATCTGGATTTCTACTTACTATATAAACATTACTTATACCATTATCTAAAAGATAATATAAAACTGCCTTACAAGCTCCTCCATTCCCTAATATAACTGCTCTTTTCCCCTCTACATTAATATCATTAGCTTTTAACATATATCCAAAACCATAATAATCAGTATTATGTCCATATAACTTATTATTCTTTAACCATATGGTATTTATAGCCCCTATTCTCTCTGCCTCTTTGGATATACTGTCTATATGTTTAATTATTTCTTCTTTATATGGTATTGTAACGTTTGCTCCTTTTATTTTTAATATTTTTAAAGCCTTTGTGAACTCTTGAAGGTTTTTCTCATTAACCTCAAATAACTTATAAGCTCCTTCTCTATCTATTAATTTTAATATTTCACTATGAATTTGAGGCGATAAGCTATGTGAAAGCTTTTCTCCTAATAATCCATAAAACTCCATAATTATGTCTCCTTAAACTATTATTTTAATTTTTATTATAGCATAATCAATTTATTATTTCTTTATAAATAATTAGAGTGATGAACCTGACTAATTTAAGTTAGTTTCACCACTCTTCTATTATTGCAAATTTGAATTTTTTATAAATTTAAAATCATTATCTAATGTAAACCCTTGTCTTTTATAAAATTTAACTTCTTCTTCATTACAGTTTTTATTCGAAGATATAATATAATTTGCCCCTTTACTTTTTTCACTTTTTTCTAGTTCTAACATCAATTGATGTCCTACACCAAGCCCCCTATACTTTTCGTCTACAATTATATCTTCAATTCCAACTACCTTATTAGCTTTTATATCCTCATTTAAATTACTACTAATATAGCCTATAACATCATCATTTAATTGAGCTACAATCATTAAATGATTTCTATCTTCTAAAATAGATTTTACCTTGGAATAATCTATCTTAGAATTAAGCTTATTAATATCATTATAATCATTTAACTCCATCTCTCTAACATCAAAACCCACCATAGAAATTCCTCCCCAGCCTTAGTAAACCTTTTCAAAATATAGTTTTTTAAAAAGATTGTTATTTTTATACCCTTTTAATTTTTCTGAAAATTCTAATAATTATTGGTATACTAATTATACATCTAAAACTTCCTAATTTCTACTATTTTTTTATGCTCTTCTAATAAAAGCTTTCAAAAGAGAACGTGGACATATGTAAATTTACTTATTCCAACGCCAACTTACATACGTCCACGTACAAACTAAAATTAAGGAAAGTATAAAGAAAAAATCTAATTTCCCTAATTTAATTGCTAGAATTCTTATCTTCTTTAATTATATTTTCTTGAAGAATCCTACTTAATTCCATTATATTTTTAAAAAAGCTCTGTGCAAAATTAGAATAATTCTTATTCTTAAGCTTCATTATATTTTTTTCTATAACTTCCTCTTCTCTTTTTCCATTAAAAATTGGTAAACTGTTTTTCTTTTTATAGTCTCCAACTTCAGCTGAAATATCCATCCTTTTCTCAAATAGTGCTATTAGTTCTTTATCAATGGTATCAATTTCTTTTCTATAGTTATCTAACTCATTCATTCCTATTCTATCCCCTTTATTAAATCAAGTAAACCTATTGCTGTCACGGCTTCAATAACTGGTACTGCTCTTTGAACTATACAAGGATCGTGTCTTCCTTCTACTTTTAATTTTACATTTTCTTTAGTTTTTATATCTATTGTATTTTGTTCTTTTATAATAGAGGCTGTAGGCTTTATAGCAACCTTAAATACTATTGGCATTCCATTAGTTATTCCACCTAATATTCCACCATTGTTATTAGTTTTTGTCTTAACCTTATCTTTATCATAATAATATTCATCATTGCACTCTGAACCAAACATATTAGTCATTTCAAAGCCCTTACCAAACTCTATTCCCTTTACAGCTGGTACTGAAAATATTAAATGGGCTAATGTAGACTCTACTGAATCAAAAAATGGATTTCCTATCCCTGGATTTATTCCTATAACAGCACACTCTATACTTCCACCAACAGAGTCTCCTTCATATTTTGCTTGTAGTATCGTGTTTTTTATTTTCTCTTTTAGGGAATTATCTATTAATGGTAATTCCTTGTTTCTTAATTCTAATAATTCTTCTTTGGATATATTTATACTATTAAATTCTTTATCAACTACATTCTTTATTGAAGAAATGTGGGCTCCAATAAATATTCCTTTTTCCTCTAATATCTGTTTGCATATAGCTCCAGCAAATACTAGTGGAGCAGTTATTCTTCCTGAAAAGTGCCCTCCCCCTCTATAATCATTGAAACCAGAATATCTTGAATTTCCTGTAAAATCAGCATGACCTGGTCTCATATAATCTTTTGTTTTACTATAATCTTTTGATCTAGTATCACCATTTCTTATTATTGCACAAAGAGGGGTTCCTGTAGTTCTTCCTTGGAAATAACCACTTAATATTTCAGGAAGATCCCTTTCTTTTCTTGCTGTTGATATTTGATTTTTACCTGGAGCTCTTCTTGACATTTCCAAAAGAATTTTTTCCATATCAATTTCAAAGCCTGATGGTAACCCATCTATATTTATTCCTATAGCATTTCCATGGGATTCTCCAAATATAGAAACCTTTATGCTATTCCCCCATATCCCACTCATCTACACTGCCTCCTAGCATTTTAAAATCCTCAAAGAAATTTGGATATGATTTCGCAACACAATCACAATCCTTTATTATTATAGGCTCTTTACACCTAGTTGAGGCTATAGCTAAGCTCATTGCTATTCTATGATCTTTCCAGCTCCAAACTTCAACTCCACCTTCAAATTCATCTACTCCCTCTATTATAAGCCCATCTTCTTTTTCTTCTACTTTAGCACCAATCTTATTAAGCTCAGTTGCTATCGCTTTTAGCCTATCGCATTCTTTAATTCTAAGCCTTCCTCCATTTATAATTTCAGTTCTCCCTTTTGCTAAAGCTGCAACTGTTGACAATACTGGAATTATATCAGGACATTGAGATGCATCTATAACAGTTGATATTAATTCATTATCTATAGTGCAATTAATGCTATTTTCATTAACGTGAAATTTAGCACCCATTCTTTCTAATATCTCTATTACCTCCTTATCTCCCTGTAGTGATTTTATATTTAAGTCATCAATTACAACACTTGATCCTAAGGCATCTGCTGAAAGATAAAATGCTGCTTGAGAGTAATCTCCCTCAACTCTATAGTTTCTAGATATATATCTTTGGTTACCTTTAATTATAAACTCTTTATAATTATTATTTTCTATTTCTATTCCAAAATCCTTCATACAAGAAAGAGTTAAATCTATATAACCTTTTGATTCTATATCAGTAGTTATAATTATTTTAGAGTCACCATCTAGTAAAGGAAGAGAAAATAATAACCCAGTTATAAACTGTGAGCTTATATTCCCTGGCAAAGTAAACTCTCCTGATTTTAGAACACCTTTAACTATCATATTTAATTCGTTCTCAACATAATTATATTTAATTCCCTGTTCTTTAAATATATCAAAATATGTATCTAAAGGTCTTTTTCCTAAGTTACCTTTGCCCACAAATTTAGTAATTCCATCAAATAAAAGAGAAATAGGTATTATAAATCTTAAAGTAGAACCTGATTCATTACAGTCAATAACCCTAACATTACTTTTTATTGAATCTTCTCTATACATTCCACTAACAATCACTTTATCTTCTTCTTTAATAATTGTTGCTCCTAAAGCAATCATTGCATCTATAGTTGCATTAATATCATCTGAGTAATCTATATTCTCTATAGTAGATGTTCCCACTCCAAGAGCTGCACAAATAATAGCTCTGTGTGACATACTCTTTGAGGGAGGCACCTTAACAATTCCATCTAATTTAGATCTTCTTATTTTTAATGTCTTCATAAAACACCACCCTTATTAATGATTATGGTAATAAAATAACTTTCACTAACTTTATTATATTGTTCTCTTAATTTCTTATTTTCAGATTCTCTTATTCTATAAATATTTTGCTAGTAGTTGTATATATAAAGCTATTCCCTATTTCTTTTAGAAATATTAAATTAAGATTTGCCCCTAAATTCTTCTTATCTAATTCTACTGTCTTAATTATTTCATTAATATTAATATTTAATTCATATGGTAATTGGTATTTAATTAATATCCTCTTTATTCTATCTGCTGTACCACCTTTAGTATACTTCAACGTTTCGCTTAATTTAGTTATTTCATACATTCCTATTGCAATAGCTTCTCCATGTGTATACTTACTATATTTAAAGTATTGTTCTATTGCATGCCCTATTGTATGACCAAAATTTAAAAGCATTCTTTCTCCAGTATCCTTTTCATCTTTTTCCACAATTTCTGCTTTAATTTTGCAACAATTGTGAATAATGTATTCTATATTGTTTATAACTTCTTTTTTATCTCTATAATTAAATAGCCTTTCAAAAAAATCTTTATCCTCTATACAACCATATTTAATAACTTCAGCCATACCATCATTAAAAACTCTTTCACTTAAAGTTTCTAAAACTATAGGATCTATAATAACCTTCTTTGGATGATAAAAACTACCTACTAAATTTTTTCCCTTATCTAAATCTACTCCTACTTTTCCTCCTACACTGCTATCTACTTGAGCAAGTAAAGTAGTTGGACATTGTACAAATGGTACACCCCTTAAATAAGTAGATGCAACAAATCCTCCTAGATCTCCAATAACTCCACCACCTAAGGTTATAATTAAATCACTTCTAGTAAATTTAAAATTTAAAAGTTCATCATATATTAAAGGTAAAGTAAAAAAGACTTTTGTTTCTTCCCCTGGATCCAACACTAACTTTTTACATTCATATCCTTCTTGAGTTAAGCTATTTAAAATATTGCTACCATAATGCTTATCAACATTTTTATCAGTTAAAATAAAAACTTTATTTCCTTTAAAAGTCCCCTTTATTTCATAAGCAATTTTATTTAATAAGCCTTTTTCTATAATAATATCATAGTTACTATGATTTAAATTTACAGATAATTTCAAAACATCACCTCTTACAATTAAACTAATTAGAGAATTAAGACTACTATTAAAAACTCTTTAACACTACAATATAGGAGCAATTAACATAATTAAAGCTTCTTTAATTCTTATCCATTTCCCTCTATTGTTATATTCATCCATCGTAACAAGATTACAAACTTCTATATCTTTATAAAAAACTTCCTCTTGTGCTTTAGCAAAATCATCTTCAAATATAAATGCATTTATTTCAAAGTTCAATTGAAAACTTCTTATATCTAAATTAGCTGTCCCTATACTACATACTTTCCCATCTGCTACGATAGTTTTCGCGTGAATAAATCCTTTTTGGTATCTATATATCTTTACACCACATTCTATAAGTTCACCCATATTGGCGCTAAGTATCCACTCCATAAAGAAATGATCTGGCTTTCCTGGAACCATTATTCTTACATCTACTCCTGATAAAGCTGCTATTTTTAAAGCTTCTTTCATTGGCTCATCTGGGACTAAGTATGGGGTTTGAATATACACATTTTTCTTCGCATTATTAATTATTTTCATATATGCATTTTTTATATACTCTTCTTTATGATCTGGACCTGATGATATTATTTGCATCCCTACTTCCCCGTAGATTTCTTGCTTAGTGAAATATTTTTCATAGCTTTTAAGTTCTCCTTCTGATGCATAATCCCAATCTAGTATAAATCTCTTATTTAGTTCATTTACAGCTTCACCTTGAACTCTTATGTGCGTATCTCTCCAAAAATCAAACTGTTTTCCCTTATTTATATATTCATCACCTACATTGAATCCACCTACATATCCTATCTTGCCATCTATAACAACAATTTTTCTATGATTTCTATAGTTTAAACGTATATTTATATAAGGTAATATTCCTGGGAAAAAAACTTTGAATTTTATTCCTAAGCTCCTTATATATCTAATATCCTTTCCTCTTATACTCTTAGATCCCATAGCATCAACTAAGAGTCTAACTTCAACTCCATCATCTACTTTTTTCTTTAACTCATTTATAATTTTCTTTCCTAATCCATCTAGTCTAAATATATAATACTCAATATGTATAAAATCTTTAGCAGATTTTATGTCTTCAACTAAATCATTAAATTTTTCTTCTCCGTTTATATAGCTTTTAATGCTATTTCCTGTTGTATAAAGAGCTCCTGAATGGTTATAATTCATCATTATAAGATCCATATACTCATCAGATATTCTCTGCGCTCTTTTTTCTTCCTTAAATTCTTCTAATAATTTTCTGGATTTCTTTTCATCTGTAACTTTCTTTTCTCTAAATATTTTTTGTCTACTTAAATTTTGACCAAATATCAAATATATTATAAATCCTACCCCTGGAAGAACTAATAATATCAATAACCATGCCCAAGTAGTAGTTGGCTCTTTTCTCTCTATAAATATTAGAGATATTGCAGATAAAATACTAATAGCATAAGCTACTATTAATAAAATAGATGCATTCATTTTATATCACCTCTATCTGAACTTATTTTATTCTATTATCTTATTATATACATTTTTATAATATTATGAAAGAAATAAGAATTTATATTGCAATTTCCAATTCGTTTTTATTATAAATTGTTGAGCTCTGAAACTCTTATATAAAAATATAAAAAGAAGTTATATCTCTAATGACTTTATTAATCATTAGAGAATAACTCCTTTTCTGAGAATCTATATACTTATAATTAGTTTTGTCCGAAATATCTGTCTAATAATCCCTTGAATGCTTGACCATGTCTAGCTTCATCTTTACACATTTCATGAACTGTGTCATGAACTGCATCTAAGTTTAATTGCTTAGCTAATGTTGCTAAATCTTTCTTTCCTTGGCAAGCTCCGTGCTCTGCATTTACTCTAGCTTGTAAGTTAGCCTTTGTATCTGCTACTACTACTTCTCCAATTAATTCTGCAAATTTAGCTGCATGTTCTGCTTCTTCAAATGCTATTCTCTTATATGCTTCTGCTACTTCTGGGAATCCTTCTCTGTCCGCTTGTCTTGACATTGCTAAGTACATTCCTACTTCTGTACATTCTCCTACAAAGTTAGCTTGTAATCCTTCCATTACTCTTGGATCTACATCTTTTGCTACTCCAACTCTGTGCTCATCTGCCCATGCTAAGTCTCCTGATTGTTCTACGAACTTATCTGCTCCAACCTTACATACTGGACATTGTGCTGGTGCCATATCCCCTTCATGAACGTATCCACATACTGTACAAACAAATTTCTTCATAATTTAAAATCCTCCTCATTTATATCTTAATTTAATTATAATCTTTTTTAATTTTGTAATTCCTGTTTACATTTATTATTATATAATAATAATTATTAGTTGTAAAGAGTTTTTTATAAAATTTTATAATAAATAAAAGTAAGACACTTTTATGATTTAAAAGTATCCTACTTTTATAAATAAACTTAAATTTTCTTAACTTAACGTATTTTTATATAAAGAGATATTTGATGACTAATTATAGAATTTTACTTAAGTGAGTTTTCTATTTCTGTAAGCATTACATCTGTTGACATTAATCCGCTACCACCTATATACCATGCTTGTGGATTTAAATAAACAATGTTGCCTTCTTTATATGCGTCTGTTGTTTTTACTAATTCATTTTCTATAACTTCTTTCGCTGGTTTTTGATTTCCGCCTACTACAGCTCCTCTATCTATAACAAATAAATATCCTGGGTTTTTAGCTTTTAAATATTCATATGAAACATCTTGTCCATGTCCTGACACCTCAATTTTATCATCAGCAGGAGCGAATCCAAACTTATCATATATCATTCTGAATCTTGATTCTTGTCCAAAGACACTTATCTTACTATCACTAACCATTGAAACTAAGGCAGTTTTATTTAATTCTTTAACTTTTTTGTTTACTGCTTCAACTCTAGTATTTATATCTTTTAATTTATTATCAGCTACATCCTTTTTATCAAATATAGTTCCTAAAACATCTATATTTGTCTCTAATGATCCAAAATGATCTCCATCCTTTGTTCCTAAGAATACTACTGGTGCTATTTTAGCTAGCTCGTCATAAAAAGATTCTTGTCTTCCTTCTATTATAATTAAATCTGGTTTTAATTCATTTATTTTTTCCATATTAAATTCTTTTAAAGCACCTAAATCAGCATATTTACTATCTTTATACTTTTCTAAATATGATGGTAATGAATTTTTAGGCAACCCAACTGGTTCTACCCCTAATTCAGTCATTATATCTAATGAACCTAAATCTAATACAACTACTCTTTCTGGCTTTAATGGAACTTCTTTTTCTCCCTTTCTATCTACAATTTTAACTGTCTTTTCGACTTGTGTTTGTTTTGTAGATTCGCCCTTAAATTTATATACTCCAAAGCCAGCAAGCATTAATACTATTATAATACCTATAATTATTCCTATTTTTTTATTCATTTTAAAATTCCTCCATTTTATAAAAATTTATATTAATTATGTTAAAAATATATACATATTCTTTGATTATTAACTTCTCTTATATTAAAGTTCATCTCATAAAGTTTACTTAAGCTATCCTCTGTAATAATATTTTCCCAGTTGCCATTTTCAACTAATTTCCCATCCTTTAAAGCAACTATATTATCTGAATAGCATGATGCAAAGTTTATGTCATGAATAACTATTATAATTGTTTTACCTAAATCATTAACCATTTTTCTAAGTAGCTTCATCATTTCTGCTGAATGCTTCATATCTAAATTATTTAATGGTTCATCTAAAAGTATATAATCTGTATCTTGAGCTACTATCATAGCTATATAAGCTCTTTGCTTTTGCCCACCACTAAGCTCATCTAAATATTTATCTTGTATATCCGTAAGCTTCATATATTCTAAAGCCTTGTCTACTAAAATTTCATCTTCTTCTTTTAACTTTCCTTCACAATATGGGAACCTTCCAAAGGATACTAATTCTCTAATTGTTAATCTTATATTTATATTGTTACTTTGCTTAAGTATAGATAATTTTTTTGAAAGTTCTTTTGTATCCCATGATTTAAGCTCTTTACCATCTATAAATACCGCTCCTTCATCCATATCCATAAGTCTTGATATTATAGATAGAACTGTGCTTTTTCCTGCACCATTAGGACCTATAAAAGATGTTATTTTTCCTTTTTCTATATTAAAAGAAACATTTTCTAAAACTTTTTTACTTCCATAACTTTTACTTATATTTTTAACTTCTATCATGCTCTACTCTCCCTTAACAGTAAATTTATAAAATAAACTCCTCCTATGAAGTTAATTATTATTCCCACTGTTGTATTAAAATTAAATACTCTTTCTACTAAAAATTGTCCTCCTACCAAAGCTATAACACTAATCAATATACCTACTATAATTAATTCAGTATGCTTATGGCTTCTTATAATTTCATAAGTTAAATTTACTACTATAATTCCTAAGAAAGTTATTGGTCCAACCAAGGCTGTTGATAAAGATACCAATATTGCTACTATTACTAATATCTTTTTACTAAATTTATCGTAATCTATACCTAAATTTATTGCTTGTTCTCTACCTAATGACATAACATCTAGTTTTTTAAAGTCATCATATAAGAATGCAAAAAGTATTAGTATAACTATAATTGATACAAACAGTATCTGTGTATTTACTAAACTAAATGAAGCATATAATCTACTTTGTAATGCATCATATTCATTAGGATCTATAAGAACTTGAATAAAAGTTGAGAAACTTCTAAATAAAGTTCCTAGTACTGTTCCTACTAAAAGCAAGAAAAATATATTGTTTTTCCCTTTTTTTAATACAACTTTAAATAACAGCATTGCAAGTCCTATCATAATTGTTCCTGATACTATGAAGTTTATAGTTTTGTTAGTCATAAATATAGAGCTTGACCCAAATACGAATACTACAAAACTTTGAACTAAGCCATATAATGCATCTAATCCTATTATGCTAGGTGTAATAATTCTATTATTTGTAATAGTTTGAAATAGTATTGATGCTACTGCTATTGTTCCTCCTGCTATTATTATCCCTAAAACCTTTGGAAGTCTATGTGATAAATTGTAAGTATAGTTATTAGAATTTAATCCCCATACAATATATAAAATTAAAAAAATTACTGCTAGTATAAAAAGTGCCCATGTTCTTTTTTTCTTATTTATCATTACTTATTCCTCCTAAATATTAGATAAAGGAATATTATTCCACCAATTACCCCAACAGTTAAATCTATTGGTATTTCATAAGGGAAAATTATTAAACGACTTAATATATCACATGCTAATAAAAAGCTAGATCCTAAAAGTGCAACTAAAGGCATATTATTTTTTAAGTTGTCCCCTTTCCAAATAGATACAATATTCGGGATAATAAGTCCTATAAATGGGATACTTCCAACTGTTATTACAACTAAAGCTGATATTAATGCAACTAATATAACTCCTATATTAGTTACTCTTTTGTAGTTTAGCCCAAGGCTAACTGACATCTCTTCCCCCATACCTGCTAATGTAAACTTATGTACATATGAAAAAGCAATTATTACCAAGGGAATACTTAAGTACAATATTTCATAGTTTCCCTTTATTACTGATGAGAAACTACCTTGCATAAAAACTCCAATATTTTGAGTTAAATTGTATTTGAATGCAAAGAAATCTGTTATTGAGCCTATTACATTTCCGAGCATTATACCTACTAAAGGAATAAAAATTACATTTTTAAATTTTATCTTTTTAAGTATTGCCATAAAAATAAAAGTACCCATTATTGCAAATAAAAAGGATAAAAACATTTTTTGCATTATAGTAGCTGAGTTAAACACTATTAATGAAAATAAAACTCCAAGCTTAGCCGAATCAACTGTTGCTGCTGTTGTTGGAGAAATAAATTTATTATTACTTATTTGCTGCATTATAACTCCACTAATGCTCATTCCTATTCCGGCTACTAATATGCTTAACACCCTAGGTATCCTACTTATCATAAGCACTTCTATTTCTTCTGCTCCTATATTAAAAAAATTAATATCTGATACTCCAACAAATAGGGATATTACTGATAATATAATAGTAGTTGCTATTAAAGATTTCTTAGTCATATACTCACTCCTGTTATTTGATAATACCTATCAACTGATTATCATTATAAATGATAAAGATTATCATTGTCAATATACTTTTGGAAAATCAATCTAATTCTTTTTATATAGAATTAACATTTTTAAATTTTCTGCATATTATGTAATATATCAATAACTTATGAAAAAAGGAGAAATACAAATGAGTATTGACAATTATCCAAATAATTTTTATTACGATGATTCTTCAAATGATTATTCAGAATCTAAAGCAATGTACGAAGAAGATGAATGTGATGATAAACACAGATGGCATGATGAGCACAAATGTCATGATGAGCATAGATGTGATGATGATCACAGATGTCATGAAAAACATTGTAGAGAAATAAGATTAGCTTCAAGTATAATTCCATTTGCATCAGGAGGTACTGTAAGTTTAAATGTAATTCAACCTAATACTGTTAATGTAAATGAAAGTGCAATTGCTTTTGGTAATAATGCAACTCCACTTACATTAAATGTACCGAGTGGAACTATTACTTTGCCGCTAGCGGGCACTGTTAATATGGCATTTACTATGCCAAGAAATGGAATTATAAGATCACTAGCTGCAGATTTTACTTTATCTAATTTATCAGGTATTACTGCAGGGGCAGTTCTTATAAGGGCTCAGTTATACAGATCATTCCCACCAAGTATTACTTTCACAGCAATACCAGGTACAGAAGTAACATTAGCACCACCAATCACAGGTGCTTCAATTATAGGTAGTGTATCTACTGGAATTAGGCGAAATATAAATATACCTGTAAGAAGGCAAACACGCTTAATGTTAGTTTTCTCAGCTATAGCTCAAGGAACAACAACTGTTGCTCCTAATCCAATAGTAGGTTATGCAAGTGCAGGATTGGGTATATTATAAAAAATTTAAAATAGATTTAAATAATATCTTATAAAAAATAAAAAATAGGGGATATTTTCACATGTCTAAATTGTGAAAATATCCCCTTCTTTAAAATACTAATTATTGATTTTTAAATATTAATTATCTTTATACTTATTTATATCTCTTTTAATAGATACTAGTAGATTGTTAAGTTCATATATCTCTCCATCTTCTATTAACTTATTTAATGAACTTTCATATCTACTTGCTTCAGCAAACTTTCCTAATGATATAAGAGTTAATATATTATGCATTATACTTGAAATAATATCTGACTTTATTTCAAATAGCCTTTGAGCATCTTTAATTTCATCCTTAATATCAAGCATTTGTTCATCTAATTCAAAAGCTGCATCAGCTGCTTTCTTAAGCTTCTCTCTTACATTATCAGGTAATTGTTTTTTATACTTATAATTTAAAGAATGCTCTATAGTTGCCCAAAAGTTCATAGCTAATGTTCTTATCTGAAATTCAGCTAATATCTCCTTTTGGCCTTCTGCCATATTTATTGGATACTTAATTATAATATGATAGCTTCTATATCCACTTTCTTTTACACCTCTAACATAGTCCTTTTCATAGAGTATTTGCATATCTTTTCTTGCTCTTAATATTTCTACAACTCTATCTATATCATCTACAAACTGACACATTATCCTAATGCCAGCTATGTCTTCAATTTCATATTGAAGCCTATCTAAAGGAATTCCGAATTTATTAGCTTTTTCAAGAAGACTTGATATTTCTTTTACTCTTCCTGTAACAAATTCTATTGGAGAATATTCATTCTTCTTTCTATATTCCTTTCTTATGCTTCTAAGTTTTACTTTCAGTTCATCTACAGCCTGTTCATAAGGCATAAAAAAACTTTTCCAATCTTGAATTGCCATATCTTATCACCCTTTTCAAACTTCACCTTAACTATTATATCAAAAATATTAAAATGTGTAATCAAATTATTTAAGTTATATTCTTATATTTATAAATGCCTTATCTACAAAATTACTCCAATATGTTATAATTAACTATATGTGTAATATTGAGGTGGTAACTTATGATAAAATCTTCAGACAACATAAATACTAAAGATTTAAAAGAAGTAAACGATAATAATCATAAATTAATAAATAATTTATTCCTTAAGGAAGTATCTTGTCCAGTTTGTGATAACTCTTTTAGAACACCAGCTGTAAAGGTTAATGCACCTAGAGTTGTTTCTAGAGACTCAGACTTATTTATAAGATATTCTGTTATAAACCCATATTTTTATGAAGTATGGTTATGCCCAACTTGTGGTTACGCGTCCTTAAAAACAGATTTTAATAAAATAAGAGAATTTCAAATAAAACTAGTTAAAGAAAAAATCACACCTAAATGGATCAATCGTGAATATGATATTCCTTTTAATGAAAAAATTGCAATTGAAAGATATAAATTAGCTTTACTTAACGCCTTAATTATTGAAGGTAAGAGTAGTACTAAAGCTATGCTTTGCTTAAAAATCGCTTGGATGTACAGGCTATTAATGGACGATGTTAATGAAAAAAACTTTATTAAACAAGCATTAGTAGCTTTTAATGATACATTTACGAATGAAAAACTTCCAGTATATGGATTGGATAGGTTTTCTATTATGTTCCTAATCGGTGAATTATATAGAAGAATTAGTGAAGATACCCTTGCTCTAAAATGGTTTTCTGAAGTAATTACTTCTATAGGTTCACCTCAAAAAATAAAAGAGATGGCTCGTGATGGAAAGGATAAAATTAGGAGGTACTAAAATGGGTTTATTTTCTAAATCAAAGAAGAATAGTGAAGTAACCAAAAATAATGTAGAGGAAATTTCAAATGAGTTCGTTACTACTAACATTAACAAAAAAGAAAATGCAAACGAGAATCTAAAAAATGAGATGGTTATGTTAAGTGAAAGCAGTTCTAGTATATCTAGTGCAATACACGATGTTAATAGTTCATTATCAAATTTAACTACTGCTACTCTTACACAAGCTGAAGAAATTAATAATGTTAACAATATAATGGCAAATTTCAATAGTCGTATGGAACAGTTAGCTTATAATGTTACTAATGTGCAAATAGCAGTATTTGATACAGATAAAGTTGCTGATGAAGGATTAAATACATTTACTGGCTTAAATGAATCATTAATGTCATTACAACAAGCTTTCACAATAGTAAGCCAAACTGTAAATTCTCTTGTTTCAAAATTAGAATCAGTAAATACAATTACAGATTCTATAAGTCAAATTGCAAGCCAAACAAACTTACTTTCGCTTAACGCAGCAATTGAAGCTGCAAGAGCTGGAGAAGCTGGTAGAGGCTTCTCAGTAGTTGCTGGTGAAGTAAGAAAGCTTGCTGAAAACTCAAAGCAATCTGTTGAAAGTATCACTAAAATATTAGATGATATTAAATCTGATATAATCGATACTTCAAAAGCTGTGCAAGCTGGTAGTTCAGCTATAGATAATCAACAAAAAACCCTTCTTAGCACTAAAAGTAGCTTTACAAATATAAAATCATCAATAAGTGATTCAATTACAGAAATTGATAGCTGTATAGAAAATCTAACTGTAGCTTCTTCTGAAAAAGATAATGTTTTATCTACAATAGAAAGAGTTTCTACTATTTCTCAAGAGCATTCTGCTTTATGTGAAGAAATTGCTGCAAATATGGACTTACAAACAACTAGCCTAGAAAAGCTTGATGATACTATATCTTCATTAAATAATCAAATTTAATAGTATAAATAAATATCTCACAATAGTTATCTAGAATAAATATAGAAATATAATTTCATAAAGAGTAAAAAGGGATATGCAAAACATATCCCTTTAGTTTTTAAGTTTTTTAACTCTTATTTAAATAAATAGGTTAACATTAGAATCATCAGCTTCTCCAAGGTAATATCCTACACCACCATAGCTTATACCATCTATTAATTCTTCTTTTTTAATTCCCATAACATCCATAGACATTGTGCAAACTACTATTTCAACTCCATTTTCAATAGCTGCCTCCATTAAGTCTTCAAGAGATTGAATGTTTTTGTTGTTCATGACACCTCTTATCATTTTAGCACCCATTCCTCCCATATTCATCTTTGATAAGCCTAGCTTTTTGCTACCTCTTGGCATCATGATTCCAAAGGCTTTTTCTATTAAATTCTTGGAAGTTTTAATTTTTTCTGGTTTTCTTAATATATTTAGTCCCCAGAAAGTGAAAAACATAGTGACTTTTTTACCCATCGTTGCAGCACCATTTGCTATTATAAATGAAGCTATAGCTTTATCTAAATCTCCACTAAACACTACCATTGTTTGTCCATTTTTAGTTGGAAGATTTGAACAAGCATTAGAAACTGCTTTTTCTGATAAAAACTGATCTGAACATTTTTTAATCGTAGCTTCTATTATACCTTTATTCTTTTCTATGCTTAAAAGTCTATTATTAGTCTTTTTAGTCCATGCTTCAATATCTCTACAGAAACCCTCATCTGATACCTTTACTTTTAGTACTTCTCCATCATCCATAGTATCCATAGTTGCTTTTACTTGCATTAATGGTCCTGGACAAGATAATCCAGTTGCATTCAATTCTCTTATTTGATCTGCTGCTACTTCCTTCATTACAGAATCTCCGCCATAGTTATTTTCGTTATTATCATCCATAGAATCTTCTATAACTCTAGCTTTATAGTTCCAGTTTGCATAAGTTTTGTATCCACCGTTTAAGTTTCTAGCCTTAAACCCATTAGCCTTTAATATTCTTACAGCTATATAACCTCTTATACCAACAGCACAGTAAACCAAAATCTCCTTATCCTTATCTAACTTATCTAAGTTTTCTCTTAAATCATTAACTGGTATATTTATCGAATCTTTTATTTTACCAAGTTCAACTTCTTGCTTGTCTCTTGTATCTAGTAAAATTTGCTTTGATGAATCAAAGTCTTTTAACTCTTCTATGTTTATAGTATCTACTAATCCTTTGTTTTGATTTTGAGCAACAAAACCTGCCATATTTGCTGGAGATTTTGCTGATAAAAATGGAGGTGCATATGCAAGTTCAAGCTCTGCTAGGTCTTCCATTGTTCCACCAAATTTAATTGAAGTTGCTATTACATCTATAAATTTATCTACACCTTCGTAACCTAAAGCCTGTGCTCCTAATATTTTTCCTTCAATATCATATATAACTTTAATTGTTAATGGTGTAGCATCTGGATAATATCCCGCATGGCTCATTGGATGTAAATAAGCCTTATTAAATTTAATTCCAAATCTATTTAGTGTTCTTTCATTATTTCCAGTTGATGCAGCAACCATATCAAAAACTTTAATTATTGAAGTTCCTAATGTTCCTTTATAAGCTGAGTTTAATCCAGCTATATTATCTGCTACTATTCTTCCTTGTCTATTTGCAGGTCCTGCTAATGGGATAAATGATTCTTTTCCATTTACATAATCTTTAACAACTACGGCATCTCCTACTGCAAAAATCCCCTCTTTATTTGTTCTCATATGATCATCAACTATTATATGACCTCTTTCCCCAAGCTCTATTCCTGTATCTCTAATAAAAGAAGTGTCAGGAGTAACTCCAATTGCTGAAATGACCATATCAGCAACTATTTCTTTTCCACTTCCAAGGTTAACCTTTATTGAATCTGAAGTTTCTTCAAATCCATTAACCTTGTCATTTAGTATTATGCTTATGTCATTTGCATTTAATTCTCTTTCAATTAAACATGAAAATTCAGAATCAAATGGTGCTAAAACATGAGGCGCAGCTTCAACTAAAGTTACTTTTATTCCTCTTTCTTTTAAGTTTTCAGCCATTTCTACTCCGATAAATCCTCCTCCTATAACAACAGCAGATTTAATCTCTTTCGAATCTACATAAGCTTTTATTCTATCTATGTCTGGAACATTTCTAACAGCAAATATTTTTTCACTATCAATCCCTGGTAAATTAGGTCTTATTGGTTTAGCTCCTGGTGATAGAACTAAGTAATCAAAGTTCTCTTCATACTCACCATCCTTTAAAGATTTAACTTTAACAGTTTTCTTTTCTGAATTAATACTTAATACTTCACTATTAACTCTAACGTCTATATTAAATCTAGATTTCATTTTTTCTGGTGTTTGAAGTAAAAGTGCGTCTCTTTCTTTTATAACTTCTCCAACATAGTAAGGAAGTCCACAATTTGCAAATGAAATATATTCACCTTTTTCAAACATTACTATATCAATATTTTCATCTAACCTTCTAAGTCTAGCTGCAGCAGATGCTCCTCCTGCAACACCACCAACTATTAAAACCTTCTTTTTCATTTAAAATCCTCCTAAATTAAATAATACTAATCTTTATAAAAATTTAAATAAATGAATTTCATTTTAATATCTATTTAATAAGTTATTTGTATATTATAATATTACGATTTATGCTATAAATTTAAAGAACAGCTTTATATTAGCTGTCCTAAATTAACAACTACTTATTATCACTTATCATTCAATAAGTGATTTTATTATTTTTCCTGCTCTTTTATCTACTACTTCATAAACTATTTCTAGTCCATTTCTTTCACCTTTTATTATTCCAACACTTTTTAGCTTTTGTAAATGCTGAGAAATTGTAGATTGAGGCATCCCTAAACAACTATGCATATTAGTTACATTACAACAACCTTTTTCTAAAAGATTCTTTACTATACAAAGTCTAACAGGATGAGCTAAAACCTTTAAAAACTCTGCTATATCTTCATATTGTTTATAATTACTATCCAAGCTATCACCTCTTCCCCCTTCTCAATATAAATATCATCGCACTTTGTTATTAATCTGTCAATAATATTACTATATTCAAATTTTATGATATTGTTACTGAGATGTCAATATAAATTTAATAACTCCAATTTATAATTTTAATTTTTCCTCTACTTAGTTTTAAAATGCCACGTTTTTCTAAAGCTTTTAAACTTCTGCTTACAACTTCTCTAGATGAGCCTATATCAGCTGCAATTTTTTCATGAGTGGTATAAATTATCTTACTACCATTATTATCTTTCATTTTTTCCTTAAAATAATTTATAAGTCTATTTTCTATACTGTCAAATGTAACTTTTTCTAACCCTTGCACTACATCTTCAAACTTATTATATAAATTTTTAAATATATATTTTAAGAAACTACTATTATCTAATAAGGTTCTTTTAAAAAAGTCCATTGGTATAAGGGCAATAACAGAATTCTCTTCTACTTCTGCAAAAGAAGTATCTTCTGATTTAGTTAATGCACATAGTATTGTATTAAAACAATTATCACCTTTTTTCAACCTATATAAAGTTATGTCTTTACCGTCATCCCCTAATTTGTAAACTCTTATTGTTCCTTCTAGTATAAAAGAAAAACCTATACAACTTTGTATATTATTAAACATACTATCTCCAATTGAATAATTATTTATAATGATTCTATTGAAAAGCTCTTCTAATAAATCTTCATTTAAATCTTTTAAGAATGGATAACTTTCCATTAATTCATTTCTTAAATCCATATTATACATACCTCATAAACTCTAAAAAAAGTAAAACTAATATTATTTTAGCTTTACTTTTTTTCTTTATCAACCCATTTGATAACTATTTTAATTTATAGTCCTAATAAATTATCTATTCTATTCTTGTCAAACCCAACAACTATTTTTCCATCTATATCTAAAACAGGAACTCCCATTTGTCCACTCTTGTTTACCATTTCCATAGCTGCTGCTCTATTTAAGCCTACGTTAACTTCTTCATAACTTATATTGTTAATTGTTAAATAATTTTTAACCTTAGTACACCATGGACAAGTGTTTGTTGTATAAACTCTTATATTATTCATTTTTATTTCCTCCAATATCATATTATTTATTCTATGATATAAGTATATTCTTTTATATTGTTTTTGACTGTAACAAAGTCACAAAACTTAATTTTTATATTATTATATTAATTTGCTTTTATATAGTTTACTGCAGATTATACTGCTATTTACCATATAAAAATAATCTACATTTTAGATATGCAAAAATCTAAAATGTAGATTATTTTATAAAATTCTTTTAGGATTAAAATCTAAAAAATCACAGGCTGTCATTATATATTCAATTCCTTCGTATTCTCCATTAAGTGCATTTGCTAATGAAGGTCCATGTAAATGTCCATATATAACCTTCTCTACAGCATATTCTTTAAATAGCTCTGTAAAGGCTGAAGGTTCTCTTTTCTCGTTAATTGGAGGATAATGTATCATCACTATTATCTTTGTATATCCTTCTGCTTTTGCTTTATCTAGGGAAAGTCTTAATCTTATAAGTTCTCTATTAAATATCTTTTTATCCTTTTCTGTAAATCTATCTGTTCCTTCTAAGATCCATCCTCTTGAACCACAAATAGCATAATCCTCATAGGTATAAAAATTATTCTGGAGAAACTTTGTGTTTTCATACATCTTATTAAGCTTTGATATTCCACCCCACCAATAATCATGGTTTCCCTTTGATATAATTTTTTTCCCTGGCAGGGCATTTATCCAATCTAAATCAACTTTACTTTCATCCGATCTCATTGACCAAGATATATCTCCTGCTATAAGCACTGTATCATCATTTGTGATTTTATTCATCCAATTATCCTTTATCTTTTCATCATGCTTAAGCCACTTTTCTCCAAATATGTCCATTGGTTTGTCTGTTGTAAAAGCAAGATGAAGATCTGAAATAGCATATAAAGCCATTTAATCTACTCACCTTTCTACTATTCTATCTAAATCTGTTACATATGCAATAATATGTGCTACTGCTTCATAAAGATCAGAAGGTATTTGTTCTCCTATATCTACATTACAAAGCAAGTCTGTCAATTCCTTATTATACACTACAGGAACATAATTTTCTTCTGCTTTTTCAAGTATTTTATCTGCAATATGTCCCATTCCACTTGCTGTAACAATTGGAGCAATTAAATTTTCTTCATATTTTAAAGCAGCAGCCTTTTTTCTTCCTTTCATATTCTCCTCCTAAACTCTTTACTTTAAACTCTCCTATCAAGTGATATTCCTGAGTTTGAACTAAAGAAATCCCTGCATGATGTTAATGAAACTTCACTTTCTTTTTTAGATACTTTTACACCTACTAAAAATCCCATATTCTCTATATTATTAACTAATTTTGTCTTTGCCATATCTACTATTTTAACAAATTTTTCTTCACATTTTAAATCTATGTCTATTTTTCTATCTAAAACCTTCATATATCCATCTATTGTGCCTAAATTTTTAGTATCAACTGTAACTACCATTTTTACATTTGTACTATCTATTTTTTTGCCTTCTTTTCTATTATCCTTAATTATTAGCTTACATGGATATTCTCTTTCTTTAATATTAACTGGAACATCTGCATAATAGTATTCTTCACTTATTTTATTAAACATCTTTATTTCATTTATATTATTTTTTATAATATCTATAACTTTTTCAGAAATTATAGACTCTCCCTTTAAAGTAGATATAATATCTTTAATTATTTCTTTATTATTTTCTCCACCTTTATTAATAGAAGCTTCTATTAACTCTTTTGATGGTATATTTAATTTATTATTAATGGATATATCAGATTTTATTATAGCATCTTTTATTGTAGTATCTTTAATAACTCCATCTTTAAGTAAATCACTTGTTTCAGTATTTTTAATTGAATCTTTATCTAAAGTTTCTTGGTACTTTAAATTTATAACATCCTTTAATTTTGAAAACTCCTCTTCTGTTAATGTTATTCCTTTTCCCATAGCAGTAGATAGTAATTTTTCTAATTGTCCTTTACTAAAGTCTAATGATTCTGTTACTCCTAATGATTCATTATTAGCTTTATTTAAATAATTATTAAACTCATCTACTATATTTTTAGCCCCAATTTCATTAAACTCAGCTATTATTTCTTTAAGCTTGCCTATAAATTCTTCTGGCTTTATTAAATTTATTGAGTTAAAAGTTCTATCAAATTCATTACTTGTAAACTCTACTCTTCTATTACTTAAGATTTCTTTTAATGAAGTATTAAGCAAGTCTTCTGCTTGACCTGAAATAGATTTAAGTAATGAAAGCATACTAACCTTAGAATTACCTGAATCACTTTTTTGATATAATTCATTCACTAATTTATTACTTATATTATTAACCTCTTGCCCCTTATTAGTTTCTTGACCATTACTAACTTTTTGATCAATATTAACTTCTTCCCCATTACTAATTTGAAGATTTTTTATATCTATTGCCTCTTCTATATCTGTAGTCTTAATATTTATATTATTTAACTTCAAATTATCCTTATTATGATTTGAATTATTAAGATTTAACCTATCTTCTAAAATTCCTTCTTTAAACTTTGGAATAGAATTAGAAATATCATCAAGTAATTTAGATATATTATTTTCACCTTTTAAAATATTATTATATCCCTTTATATTTTCTTTATTAAATTCTATATCATTTTCAAAAAATAATAAAATATCTTCTTTTGATAATGTCTTAAACTCTCCTAAAAATTCTTTAAGAATATTATTAATTTTTATTCCTTCTTCACTATTCTTGCTTATTCCTTTGCTCATTAAGTATTTTGATATAAACTCATCTATCTCTTTTGGATTAGCTTGTATCTTATCCGAAAACTGAATTAACCCCTTAATTTCTTTTATATTTTCTTTAGTAAGGGGGATTCCAAACTTTAACATAGACTTTAATAAGTTTGTATCTTCTTTGCTTAATCCTTCTTTCGAAATAATATTATTAAATTCACCTTGAGCTAACTCATCTCCAGAAACACTCTTAGCTATAACCTTTAATTTTAATTTTCCGTTTACAAAACCTTCAACTTGAAATCTTTGTAACCCATTATCTAATGATTCTATATCTCCATCAATTTCCGCTGAAAATTCCCAACCATCTAGCAGCTTTATAGTAACTTCATTTTTATCATCTTTGTTAATTATCTTCCCTGAAAATTTTTCACCAGAATCAAAGGTCAGTTTACTAGATATCCTTTTATTGTTTACATTATATGAATTACCTACATTAAAAACTCCTGGCATAATTTCACCTCATATACATCTATATTATTTATAATGTCGAATACTTTATACAAATTCTTAACATATATAACCTCAGAAAGCTTTATTTAAAATCCAAATTAATTTTCTTTTGGAAATAAGTTAGAAATAACTATATAATCTTTAGAAATTTTTACCTTATATGATATAAGTATAGAAATCAATGGAGGTTAAGAAATGAATAAAAAACTTTTTTCAAAAATAATAATTATATCTGTTATTACAATTTCATCAACCCTAGTATCTTGTCAAAATACTTCAAAAAAAATAACTATATCGGATAATACAAAAAACACAATTTCCTCTGAGGAAAATGAAATAAATCAAGCTATAAAAACTGGTGAGGAATATCTTAATGAAAATAATTTTGATGAAGCTAAAGAATATTTCAATAAAGCAATATCTCTAGATAAAACAAATAAGGACATATATTTAAAAATTAAGGATATCTATATGTCTCTAAATAGATTTGATGATGCCTATTTTATTGTAAAGACAGCACTAACAAACAATATAGATATTGAGAATATGAAATTAATTTTAAAAGATATTTCCTCTAAATTTGAATCAATAAACACGACTTTATCTATATATCAAAATACTAACTACACCTTACCTAACGAAGTTAAAACTGTAATTTCAGGAAATACAATATCACTTCCTATAACTTGGGATAACCAAGTAGTTGACTCTTCAACTACAGGCACTTTTATTTACGAAGGTTTTAATGAAGAATACGGTAGAAGGGCAAAAATGGAATTAACAGTTCTAGAAAATGTTTATGATAAGC
The DNA here is from genome assembly GCF_055330225.1 of Clostridium sp. LS3. Classification (NCBI taxonomy): domain Bacteria; kingdom Bacillati; phylum Bacillota; class Clostridia; order Eubacteriales; family Clostridiaceae; genus Clostridium; species Clostridium sp. LS3. The sequence goes on along the minus strand of NZ_CM143921.1, from coordinate 796,452 downwards.
AAATTGGATCTATAAATAAAATTTATACTTCTAATGGAAAAACCTATATAGATGTAGATTTAGTAGAATTATATTTAGACCCTAATGAAGCTTTAATTGAAGCCAAAAAAGATAATATGGCTGCTTATGATGAGGAAAAAGGAGAATACTTTCTTCCATTTAGCTACTATATAAGAAATAATAATAGCACTATAACTACTTACGAAGTTTCAAGAGATTGTGTATTCCAACTATTTTTTATTGATTTATTTGTCTTAGGTTATGATAGTGAATCAAATCTACCTGAACTAAATACAGTTTCTTATGAAACCTTCAAAAATTATATTGATATGATGTATAAAATGCACTTAGATAATAAGCAAGAATTAGGTGACAAAATAATAACTAATAGAACAACTTTATGCTGGGTTGAAATCAAAAATAACACTGTGTACTCTATATCTAGAAAATATTTATAAATTCTAAAATAAAGGAGACTTTACTATGAATAAAAAACTTATAAAATTAGCTATTATACCTATTTTTTTAATATTAACTACTTCATTATTTGCCTGCACTGACACGACAAAAAAAGTAACAGTTTCTAATGATACTCAAGGTGAAATTTTAGTAGAAGAAACTGAAGTTAATGAAGCTATTAGCAATGCAAAAAAACTTCTTGATGATGATAAATACGATGAAGCCAAGGCATATTTTAATAAAGCTATTGATCTAGATAAAACAAATAAAGATTTATATTTAGAAATAAAGGATATATATATGAACTCTAATAAACTTGATGATGCCTACTTTATAGTTAAAACTGCTCTAGCTAATGGAGTAGACAGTGAAAACATGAAAACAATAGCTAAAGAAATTTCATCTAAATTTGATGTAATTAAGCTTATAAATTCTGTTTATCAAGATTCAGAATTTAACCTACCTCAAAGTGTAATTACTGATATAAACGAAGAACAAATCTCACTTCCTCTAACATGGAATGTATCAAAAGTTGATACATTAAGTCCAGGTACCTTTAGTTATTATGGTACCAATGAAGAATATGGCCGGCAAGTAGAAATGAACCTAACAGTTTTAGAAAATGTTTATGATAAGCAAATTGGATGTATTAATAATATCTATACTATTGATGGAAAAACTTATATAGATGTTGACTTAGTTGAATTTTATCGTGGCGGAGAAGAATCTCTTAGGGAATTTCTCAAAGATAATAAAGATAAAGATAAGATAGATCTTCCTACTAATGATAAGGGAGAGTATTATGTTCCAGATAGTTATTATATAAGAAATAACTATGATAAATTAACCACCTATGAAATATCAAACAACTGTAGCTTTCAATTATTAAATCATGATTTTCTAGATTTGGGGATTAATGTTGCTCCACCTAAAAATTCTTCTATAACCGAAGTAGCTTCATTTAAAGATTTTAAAGATTATATTAATTTGCGAAAATCAATGGATATAAGAGATCCTGTTATAAAGGATGATAAGCCATTAACTAATAGAGGTACACTTTGTTGGATAGAATTAAAAAATGGATCTGCTTACTCTATCTATAGACAATACACACCTTAAGTTTATTCTTGTAATCTTAATTTTTAATGTATATGAAAGTATAAAAATTTATACTTTTAAAAATATGATTATATAATTTCTTTAAAACATCAATGTTTGAAATTTAGATTTAATTTATACTTTCTTCCTTCAGTTTTCAAGTGGACATATAAGTTATCATTGACTTAGAGCAAAGTGACGGAATAAGCAAATTTATATATGTCCACTTTTTTTATTTCTTTAGTATTACATTTATTATCAATAGTTTTTATGGCTCTATTTATTATTTACTAAATATTTAATATAATTATATTATAATATCCACATTAAGGAGAATATGTAATGAATACTCAAATACTTATTATCGAAGATGATAAATCTATAAATGATATACTATTTCATACTTTAAAGTCTGAAGGTTATTTACCTCATAGTGTCTTTTCTTTAAAAGAAGCTAATGATTTTTTAAGTACAAACTTACCTGACTTAATTTTATTAGATTTAAACTTGCCAGATGGAAGTGGTTTTGACTTATGTAAAGATATAAATGCTAAATATACTATACCTATTATAATTCTTACTGCCAAATGTGATGTATTTGATAAAGTTCTTGGCCTTGAACTTGGAGCTGATGACTACATTACTAAGCCATTCCATATAAAAGAAGTCATAAGTAGAATAAAGGTTGTATTTAGGCGTATTGAAAAGTCCTCTTCAAAAAATAATAAAAATTTTATTAATATAAATTCAAATATAAAAATTAATTTTAATAACAGAACTGTTTTAAAAAATGATGAAGTTATCCAACTTAAACCTAAAGAATATGAACTCCTTGAATTTTTTGTTCAAAACAGAAATAAAGTTTTTTCTAGAGAGCAACTTATAGATAATATTTGGGAGTTTTCTTATGATGGTGATATAAGAACTGTCGATATTCATATAAGAAGAATTAGAAGTAAACTTGATATAGTTGGACAACCATCAATAATTGAAACAGTATTTGGTATTGGATATATGATGAGGTAAACATGAAAATTAAATATAAATTTACTTTAATTATTACTCTTACAATTGTCTTACTTGGTATTTCATTAAATATATCTGTTAGAAAAATATTAAAAGATAATATGGAAAATACAGTTACTTCTTCATTAAAAGAAATAATGAAGAGTACCCGTGAATCTGTTAAATACACATTATCTGTAAGAAATTATCTTTATAAAGATAAAGCTTTATCTCAAGAAAGTAAATATTTAATGGAATATATCTCTTTAAACTATGATAGTAAGCTTCAAATATGTGATATAGATGGTAATGTACTTGCTTCTAATTTAGAAAAAGCTAATCCTGAATTTACTGAAAATCTTCCTCAAGTTAAATCTGGTAAAACTATTGTTGATATAAAATATAATAATAAAACCCTTACAGGAAAGCTTTCTTATCCAATAATAATTAATGAATCCTACATAGGTATAATAAATTTAAATAAAGACTATACCTATCTTTATTCGGATTATACTAAAGCAACAAATATATTAACTTTAATTGAAATAGTGTTAATCTTATTTATCTTCTCAATTTCATATTTCTTAACAAATAAGATAGTACAACCAATTACTTATTTAACTTTAGCTTCTAAAAAAGTTGGAGAAGGTGACTATAATGTTTCTATAGATTATTCAGGAAATGATGAAATTTCCATATTATCTAAAGAATTTATAAATATGAAATCTAAAATCCAAGAACAAATTTTAGATATTGAGCAGGAAAAAGAAAAGGTTGAAAAACTAGCCTTAAGTAGGAAAATATTTTTTGATACTGTTACTCACGAGTTAAAAACACCTCTTACCTCCATTATTGGCTATTCTGAAATGATAATAGAAAATATAGTGGATGATGAAGAATTTAAATCTCGTGCAATTAATCAAATACATTCAGAAAGTCAAAGATTAAATAAATTAGTCCTTGAAATAATAAATATTTCAAAGGGATTATCTTCTATAAATGAAAATTTCGTAGAAGTTGATATATGCTCTTTAATTAAGCAAGTATGCTTAGATATGAATATTAAAGCTGAAAAGTATAATTTAATAATTTCATTTATATTAGAGGATTCTTTTATATCAATTAAACAAAATAAAATAAAAGAGGTATTAATAAATTTATTAGATAATGCAATAAAATACTCCCTAGAAAACTCAACTATAATAATTAATTCATATATAATTGATGATTTCTATATAGTTGATATAGTTAACGAATCTCATCCAATTCCAAATGAAATATATGAACATATATTTGAACCATTTGTAAAGTCAACTACTTCGGATGATTTATATAGTACTGGTCTAGGACTTTATTTATGTAAGGAAATAATACAAGATCATAACGGTACAATTTTATTAGATAATGGTAATGAAATAATTACAACTATAAAGCTTCCCTTAATTACTATAAATTAAGTAGAATTTTTCAATAAAGTGCTTTTTAAACAAAATATTATTAAATATATTATTTACCTTTAATTGTTATATTTAATTAATCACTTATTAACTATAAAATAAAAAATAAATTCAGACGTACTTATTTTATTTAATCTAAAAGGCTATTAATAATTAATACTCTATCTAGAAATAATATTGCTAGATTTTCAGTATTTTATATTAATAGCCTTATTTTTATAATTTACTTATTCAACTACTATTTTATTATAATTTTTCTTTCCTCTTTTAATTAAAGCTGAACCATCTTCTAAATCTGATTCTTCTAAAGTTCTACTAACTTCAGTAACCTTTTCTCCATTTAGTGATAATCCACCTTGTTGAATTAATCTTCTTCCCTCAGCTTTAGATGGAACTATTTTGTTTTCAGCCATTATATCTAAGATAGTTGATCCTAACTTTTCTTTGCTTATAGTTACAGTTGGAACATTACTCATATCTACTCCACCTGAAAATAAAGCTTCAGCAGCTGTTTTAGCTTTATTAGCTTCTTCTTCGCCATGAACTAACTTTGTAACTTCAAATGCAAGACGCTTTTTAGCTTCATTTATAGCTGAACCTTCTACTGAACATATTTCTCTTACTTCATCCATAGGAACAAATGTTAATAATGATAAGCATTTTTCTACATCAGCATCATCAACATTTCTCCAGTATTGATAGAAATCAAATGGTGAAACTTTGTTTGGATCAAGCCATAAAGCTCCTCCAACAGTTTTCCCCATCTTTTGACCTTGGCTATTAGTTAATAAAGTACAAGTCATTGCCATTGATTGACCTTGTGCTTTTCTTCTAACTAATTCAACACCTGCAATCATATTTGACCATTGGTCATCTCCGCCTAATTGCATCTTACAATTATACTTTTGATTTAATACGTAGAAATCATATCCTTGCATTAACATATAATTAAACTCTAAGAAGGAAAGGCCTTTTTCTAATCTTTGCTTAAAGCACTCAGCAGAAAGCATTCTATTTACAGAAAAATGCACTCCAACCTCTCTTAAGAAATCTACATAATTTAAGTTTAATAACCAATCTGCATTATTTACTAATATAGCTTTATCATCAGAAAAATCTATAAATCTTCCCATTTGCTTCTTTATTGAATCAACATTATGTTGAATTTGTTCTTTTGTAAGCATAGATCTCATATCAGTTTTTCCTGAAGGGTCTCCTACCATTGCAGTTCCCCCACCAAGAAGTGCTATTGGTCTATGTCCTGCTCTTTGCATATGAGCCATAAACATTAATGCAATGAAATGTCCAACATGTAAACTATCAGCTGTTGGATCAAAGCCTATATAAAAAGTTATCTTCTCCTTTTCTAGCAATTCTCTAGTTTCATCTTCATGAGTAAATTGCTTTATGTATCCACGATCTAATAACTCATCTAAAACATTAGCCATTCTACGTAACCTCCTACTTTTATTACTTATTATAGTATATCTTTTAATTTAAATATTATCAACTGATTAAAGCTTAAAAAAGTGAACATATATAAGTTTACTTATTCCGTCGCTCCGCTCCAAGTCAACATAAACTTACATATGTCCACTTACAAACTGAAGGTAAGGAAAGTGGATAGTAAAAACTATCCACTTTTGAACCTTTGACATTTATGCTGCATATTTCTTTATAAAGTCTGGTAAATCTTCTTTGCAATCACAATTTAAATTTATAAATAAATTTAGATTAAATTTTTGAGAGAATTCCTTTAATTTCATAAACAGGTTTGTTGATTCTAAATTACTACACTCTACTATATTAGATAAAGCATCTATATATATATTTTCAACATCATAATTTTGAGATATAACTCCACAAAGTAATCCATAAAAGCTATCACAATCTATTACGCCTAATTCATTAGTATTTATAAACCTTATCTTTCTTCTAAGCTGCATCATGTATCTTGTATCATTATCAATGTAAACTGAATCCCCTTTTGCCTGGCTTAAACGTTCATTTGCAAGTTCTATTAATCTTTTAGTTTTACCTGACCCCCTACTTGCGCAAAAAACTTGAATCATTGGAATCCACTCCTTCTATATAAAATTTTTTATTCTCTTAATATATATATATTCTATCTTGTTGAAATTATTTACAATATTATATTTAAAAAAATAAAAAGATAGAGAATTCCTTTTAATCTCTATCTTTTTACCTAAAAAAGTGCGAACTCATTACTTTATTTTTACCTGCATGTTTTGCTTTATAAAGATACTTATCTGCGCAATTTATAACTTCTTCTAAAGTTTCTCCATCATAAGGATAAAAACCTACTCCAAAGCTTGCAGTAACATTTCTAACAATTCCTTCTTTTAAAACAAAGTTTCTAGACACTGCTTCTCTGATTTTATCTATTCTTTCATACACTCCTTCGGTGTCATTCATACAATCTATATATAATATTATTTCTTCTCCACCATACCTTGCAATTATATCTTGTTGATATAACCTATCTCTTATTATGTTTGCAGTTTCTATTAAAACCTTATCACCAAATTGATGCCCTAATGTGTCATTAACCCTCTTAAAATTATCTAAGTCAATCATAACTATAGCATACTTATCTACTCTTCCATTATCCAATCTTTCTTCTATAATTTCATAAAATGTCTTTCTATTATAAATTCCAATTAGTGCATCAAACTTCGCTGCCTTTTCTATTTTTTTATATAAAATAGAATTTTCTAAAGCAATTGCAATTTGACTAGCTATAGAACTTAAAAATATTTCATGAAACTCAGTTAAATAATTATAATGTGTATGATCAACAATTATATATCCTATGAATTTTTCTCCAACCTTAATTGGTACTCCCATTCTTGAGTGAATAAATATACCATTTAATTCATCTTTTACAATCGGTTCTTTTGAATTTACTATAAATGTTTTATTCTTACCTATGTTCCTCTTACACTCTTCTGTAAGCCCTATACTTTCCTTTGTTCCATTAGTAGCCTTTATTACAAATTTAAAATCTTCTAACAAGTATATAGTAGATTGTGTTACTCCTATAATTCCTATTATCATATCATTTATCATTTGTATTATATTCTTATTACTTAAATTTGAATTTATATAATTGCTAATTAATATTACATTAGAAAGCATATCAAGATTTTTTTCATATTGAACATTAACACAACTTAATTCTTGTATTTTTTCTTCTGTGATTTTCTGATAGCTTTCGTACTCTGACTTAAGTTGATGATACTTAACTTTATAATCGTCCATACTCCCTCCCTATTTCATCTTACATAGTATGAATCGAATCCAGACAATCTATAGATTAATATTACTTTATTTTCCTTTTAATATCAATAGCTTTTTCTTACTGAAAATTTTTTAGCTAAACTATTGTTATAGACTATCTTTAATTAAGCTGCTTCCCTCAATTATTAAGTTAACATTAACTTCTAAATCTGTTTTCGAAATAGGATCAGAGACTGCTGCTTTAGGATAGTATATATCCAAAAGTCTTTCAACCTCAAAAACATCTAAATCTTTTTCTTTATACTCATTAAATATATCTTCAAGATAATTTTCTATTTCCTTTGATTTAACCTCTTTTATATATTTCAACAATTCATTATCAACAATAAATCTATCTTGAGTTTCTGCAATTGATACTTTTACTTCTAAATTTTTAACTAACTTTATATTATCTCCATCTAATCTCAGTTTACTTTCTGTATTACTATCTAATACATCAAGAGTTATAAAACCTCTTTTGGATTGTGGATTTGACATTTCAAGGGTTCCTCTTTTAATCTTATTCATTAGTAAATTATAGCTCATAGCATCTTTTGCATCTATTCTTTCAACTAAAGTATTATCCTTTATTATAGCTCCTCCACCTATTTCTATTTTCTTGTCTAATGCATCATCTCTTATTTCAATTACTCCTACTATATATGTATCGCTAGCTGTTATTGAATTACTTAAGTAATCATTTATATTTGCTCTCATTGCTCTTGGGTTTCTTTTATTCTTATGAACTAATTCTTCTAAATATAACCCCAAATATTCTTCATCACTTGAAGTAACTTTTAATAAATCATCAACTTCACCAAAATATACAAATATATCTGGTTTAATTTGAAATTCTTGATTGTTATTTATTAAGTCTACATATTTTTTAATTCCTTTTCTAGCTGCTTTTTCTGTAAATATGTAAGCTCTATTTTGAGAATAATTTAACTCGTAACTAGAAGCTAAATTTACATCTCTTAATGCTTCTAAAGCCGTTTTCCCTACGCCCTTATATATTACTCTTTTTCCTTTATCTGAACTTTCATTAGTACTTCTATAAGGCTTTACACCGTCTACATAAACTATGGCTCTATCGAACTCATCTGTATCAAAAATAACACTTGTTGCAAAGCTTACCTTATTTATATCTCTATAATTAAAACATCCAACTAAAAATAAAGGAATAAAAAATATAGTTAAAATCTTACTTAATATTTTAATTTTCATTTTTAATTCCCCTTTTTTATTATATTCTTTGATATTTTTCCAAGACCACCTCTTAAAACTACGTCTTTAAATCTATATTCGTTTATGCTTCCAACTGGAAATAAAAATTGATATCCAACTGAATCTAATTCTGCTAATTGTATTAATAGTAATAAAGCTCCACATAAAAATCCTGGTATTCCAAATGCAGCTGAAAATACAACTAATATCAATGCCCAAAAGGATACTGCTCCATAAAGCTTTGGAATTAAGAAATATGATAAAGTACTTAATGCTACTACTATTATTGTTATTCTTGATGCAATACCAGCACCTACTGCAGCATCTCCTAAAATTAATGCTGAAACTATGCTCATTGCTCCACCTATCGGCTGTGGTAACCTTAAGCCTGCTTCTTTTATAAATTGAAAGGCAAGCATCATTAACATTACCTCAATAAATGTAGGAAATGGAACCCCCGCTCTAGATACTGCAAGCCTAAACATAAATAATGAAGGTATCATAGCAAAGTGATATGTTATTACGGCAACATAAAGTCCTGGTACTAATGTAGCTATAAAAAATGCGAACCATCGTAATATACGATTAAAATTTGTATAATATTTATTTAAATAGTAATCATCTGGCATTTGAAAATTTTCTAAAAAGAAGTATGGCGCCGTAATTACAAATGGTGTTCCATCAACAATTACTCCAACTCTTCCTTCTAATAATTTTGCACTAACTTCATCTGGTTTTTCTGTATAACCAACTGTATCAAAAAAGCTTTTTTGGTTTTTAAGGGCATCTTCTACATAATTAGTATCTAATATAAATCTTAAATCTAAATTATTTACTTTTTCCTTTATATTCTCTACTAATTCGCTTGGAGCAACTCCATCTATATAACATACAGCTACTGATGTTTTAGATTGTTCTCCTACTACTACTGCCTCAAACTTTAAATTAGGATTCTTAACTCTTCTTCTTATTAATGCAATATTAGTTACCATTAACTCATTAAAGCCCTCTCTTGGTCCCTTCAAAACCGATTCTGTCTGTGGGGTTCCAACACTTCTTACTGGAAAGCCTTTTGTTTCTACATAAATTATCTCTTGAAAGTTATCAAATATTAATATAGGATCTCCTGATAACACATGCATTATTGCATCGTCTATATCTTTAGCAATATCTGTTGCATTTATGTCTAATGCATTTTCTATTACTTCTTTAGGAGAATTAATACTTCTACTATTAGGAGTCATTTCTCCAAATCTCCTTAATGGTAAAACTACATATTCGCTTATCATAGCCACATTACATAAATCATCAATAAATACTACTGTAGCCTTTCCTATTACTGTTTGGATTGGTCTATACTTAACATCAAAAGAGTTCTTTAATTTCTCTTTTACATATTCTAAATTATTCATATACATCACCTGATTGTATTATTTGTTGAAAAACTGTTTAATATTCATTTTTTTGCTAATACTAAATAATGCACAAAATCAATGCATTAGTGAAAATCTTAATTGTTAAGTATTAAATATTCAGAAAGGTGATAAAGATGAATAAAATTTCTAGTAAACATTTTATATTATTTATAATTGGAGTAGCCCTTATATCTGTTAAAACATATCCATCTATATTTGTTGACATAGGGGGAAGAGATACTTGGCTTGCATCATTAATAGCATCTATAGCATTTATAGTTTTCTTAATGTATATAATTAGTGTTTGTAAAACAACAAAAACCTACGATATAAACGATATATTTTATCGTTCCATGCCTAAATGGATAGGTATAATTTTAATGCTTATATTTTTATTAACTTTATTTATAAATGCAATTGAAGCAGGTGCCGTAGAAGCAAATGTATTACATTCCACACTTTTTCTTGAAACTCCTGTTTGGTATGCATTAATTTTTTTCCTTCTTCCATCTCTTTTTATTTTTAATAAAAAGCTAAAAACTATCTTAATCTTTGTCTTAGTTAGCGTATTTATACTTATAGTAAATGGAATAATATTTTTTATCTTATCTCAAAGCTATAAGGATATAAATAATTTACTCCCTGTAATTGGAAACGGAATTTCTATGGAATTTATAATTTCAAGCTTTCTTGTACTTGGGGGATTTTCTTCCTTTATGATAGCCCTACCATTTTTAAAGTACATAGAAAAATATGAAAATATAAGAAGACATACTTTTTACGCTGGAATTATTACCTCTGCCTTGGTAGTTATATCAATGATAGGAGTAATAACAGCCTTTGGTCCATTAAGGACTGCAAATATCTTTTATCCAGAATTTATATTAGGTCAGAGAATTGAAGTTGCTGGTTTTTTAGAATTTGGAGAACTATTTTTTATAGTTCAGACAGTAATGGGATTTTTTGTAAAATATGTTTTATCAACTTATAGCATTCTATTAATTTGTGGGAAATATATGAAAAATAAGCGTATTTTTATAGGTATATATACATTTCTAATATTTGTTTTTTCTAATTTTTTAGGAATGAATAATTATATACTTTATGATGCTTTAAAGTATTTACAAATACTTAATTTATTTAGTTTTATTTTAATACCTCTTATAGTATTTTCTTCTTATTACTTTAAATTTAAGTCTATGGAGAAGTTTTCAAAAAATTCTAAATAATTTATAAATATTTTTATTATATCTTATTGAAATAATTATGATTTATGGTATAATTATTTTGAAAATTTAAATGATTAGGAAAAATCTCGATACATTCTCTATCCCTTAAAGTTCATAGTACACCTTAAGGAAGAAGATTTATCAAGTTTATCCCTATGAATTTTAAGGAGGATTTTAAAATGGAAGATAAGAAAATAATTTGTAAAGATTGTGGAAAGGAATTTGTTTTCACAGTTGGAGAACAAGAATTCTACAAGGAAAAAGGATTTGACAACGAGCCAGTAAGATGCCCTGATTGTAGAAGAGCTAGAAAAGCACAAAACAATAGAAGATAATTCTATTTCTAAAGACTAACCATTAAAGGTTAGTCTTTATTTTACGTATTTTTTTTGGAAATTTGCATAAACTAAGTATCTAGACCTATCATTACATTATAGGAGGACTTACTTAATGAAATTTCTAAAAATATTTTTTAATATATTTGTTTTATTCACATTAATTGCTTTAATATTTAAATTTTCAGTTTGGTCAATTAATATAATACTACTTCTATCTATGTTAGTATTATTTATTGACATTTTTTATGTAAAAGCTTAGATATTATTAATAAATAACATCTAAATTAAATTCTTGATTAATGTATTGGCATTGTAAAGATTTTTAATTTCTCCCTCTCTTAAAAATCTTTTTATATAAATTTAATATTTATCATAATTTAAATTAATCTTATAAACATGCTTCTTACCTAAATTTTTGCCTCTTTATAAAACCTCAAATTAATTCATTACCACTTTCATATTACATCAATATTGCTACCTATAGTATTAATAACTTTAATATTAATCCATCCTTATTGACATCATAATTTTCCAAATCTATAATTAAGAATATAGTTATGGTTATAAATGTTAGTATGCACAAATGAAAGGAGTGCTTTATTTGGAAAGTAATACGGAAAAAAAGAAGGTTATTTTTAGTGGAATTCAACCTTCTGGTCAATTAACATTAGGAAATTATTTAGGAGCAATAAAAAACTGGGTTTCTCTTCAAGATGAGTTTGATTGTTATTTTTGTGTAGTTGACTTACATGCAATAACTGTTAAACAAGAACCAAAGGATTTAAGACGAAGAACTCTTGAAGTTCTTGCAATATATATAGCAGCAGGTATAGTACCTGAAAAAAATACTCTATTTATTCAATCCCATGTTCCTGCTCATAGTGAATGTGCATGGTTATTGACCTGCAATACTTATATGGGTGAACTTAGCAGAATGACTCAATACAAAGATAAATCTCAAAAATATGGAGACTCAATAGGAGCTGGATTATTTACTTATCCAGTATTAATGGCTGCAGATATCCTTTTATATAATACAGACTTAGTACCAGTTGGGCAAGATCAAAAGCAACATCTAGAAATTGCACGAGATATTGCTAATAGATTTAACAATACTTATAGCCCAACATTTAAAATACCTGATCCTTACATTCCAAAGGTAGGAGCTAAGATAATGAGCCTACAAGATCCAAGTAAAAAGATGTCTAAATCAGATGATAATCCTAATTCATATATTTTAATTATGGATCCACCTGAAGTTATCAGAAAAAAAGTTTCTAGAGCTGTTACTGATAGCCTAGGAATTATAAACTACTCTGATGAACAACCAGGTGTTAAGAATTTACTTGATTTATTAATTGCAATTAAAGGATCAACACCAGAAGAACTTGTAGAATACTATAAGGATAAAGGTTATGCTGATTTAAAGAAAGATGTCGCTGACGCTATAGTTGGAGAATTAGAACCAATTCAAAATAAGGTTGAAGAAATCCTTAAGGATAAAAAAGCATTAGAAGATATCTATAAATTAGGTGCTGAAAAAGCAAATTATGTTTCAATGAAAACTTTAAGAAAAATGCAAAAGAAAATTGGGTTTATACCAAGAGGATAGATTAAAACTAGCATAAACAAAAAACTCCCAAATGGAGTCTTTTGTTTATGCTATTATTGATTTATAAAATTTACTTATTCCAATCTCCACTAGTTAAATACTGAATAAATGGTTCTCTAAGTTCTTCCCTCTTTAAAGCATACTCAACTGTTGCTTGTAAAAATCCAAGCTTATCTCCAACATCATATCTTCTTCCTTCGAAGTTATATGCATACATTGCTTCACTTTCTATTAATGTTTGTAATGCATCTGTAAGCTGAATTTCTCCACCTTTTCCTGGAGCTGTATTAGTTAATATTTCAAATATATGTGGTGTTATTATATATCTTCCTAATATAGCAACATTACTTGGAGCCTCATCTATAGAAGGTTTTTCTACTAGTTTTTTAACTTTATAAACTCTGTCTTCTATATGAATTCCATCTACTATTCCATATTTATTTACATCTTCATGAGCTACTGTTTGAACTCCTAATATAGAAGTCTTATACTCTTTGTAACAATCCATTAATTGCTTTAAACAAGGAACTTCTGAGTCAACAACATCATCACCTAATAAAACAGCAAAAGGTTCATTTCCAACAAAAGCCTTTGCACATAGTATAGCATGCCCTAAACCTTTAGGCTCTTTTTGCCTTATGTAATGTATATCAACCATGTCTGATATATCTCTTACAAGCTCTAAAAGATCTTCTTTATGATTTTTTTCAAGTTCCATTTCTAATTCTACGGACTTATCAAAATGATCTTCTATACACTTTTTATTTCTTCCTGTAATTATAAGAATTTCTTCAATTCCTGATGCTACTGCTTCTTCTATGATATATTGTATTGTTGGCTTATCAACTATAGGTAACATTTCCTTTGGTTGCGCCTTTGTAGCTGGTAAAAATCTAGTTCCAAGCCCAGCAGCTGGTATAATGGCTTTTCTTACTTTCATCTTTATCCCTCTCATTCATATATCTTTACATAATATAACCAATTATAATTTTAACATATCTACTTATATAAAACAAATTACATTTATTTAAGCTAAATTATTTTAGTATTCTAATAAACTATAATAATATTTAAATACATGCTTAATATTATTTTCACCTTATTCTTTATTAAAATACACTTTTATCTAATACCTTTTATAAAATTTATATATTTATCATGATTTATAGCAAAATTTCCAGATACCTTTTCTCCATCTTTTAAATTTTTAGTTACTACAGAGCCAAGGCTTACACTAACTTTATTCCCAAGAATTAATCCATTAGAAATAACTGCCCCTAATCCAACCCATGAATCATCTCCAATTATTGTTCTACCTCCAAAAGTTGTTCTTGATGCAATTAAGCATCTATTCCCAACCTTAACTCCATGTTCAATATGAACTAAATTATCTAATTTAGAATAGCTTCCTATTATTGTATTATCCCATGGATAAAGAGCCTTATCTATGCACCCATTATATTGAATTTCTACATTGTCTCCTATTATTACTCCTCCACAATGGTTAACATTCATTATTATCCCATCAGTTCTTTTATACTCATATCCTTCCCCACCTAGAACTACACCTGCTCTTATAATAGAGTTATCTCCTATCACTGTATTTTCTCTAATAACAACAAACTCTTCTATTTTTACATTATTCCCTATTCTCACATTTTTCTTACTTATAGATGCTAAATTATTTATCTCACATCTATCTCCAATAATAGTATCAAAATCCTCTCTCTTATATCCTCTAATATTAGAAAGCTTATTATGTAATTTAAAGTAATCCATCCTTGGATTTTTAGAAATTATTATACCATATGTATCTTTAAGCTTTTCCCCTATTTCCTTTGTTGTTATTAAACATGTGATTTTATCACTTAATCCACTTATATACTTTTCATTTTCTATAAAAGAAAGTAATTTTTCTTCACATACTGCAACAGCAAGGCCTAAAGAGGTAAATTCTCCATCTCTAAAAATTTCTAAATTTTCTACTAAATTAACAATTTCACTTAATAGCATAAGCTTTCCTCCTAAAATTTATGAATTTAACAATTAAGTTTCTCTTAAATATCAATCTCATTATACCATTATTTCTCTTAAGTTTTAATTTAATAATTTATTGAATAATTTCCTTCATCATGGTAATATAAAAAATATACATTTTAACATTTATTTAATAATAATATATTTTTATTATTAAACTATTATTAAATTATAAGTTTTGATAATAATTTGTTTTAAAACTAAATTTTGTTATCACTTTAAGTAAAGGAAGGTAAAAAGATGAAAAAAAGTACAAAAGATTCCATCGTTGTTGGTTTTGCTCTATTTTCAATGTTTTTTGGAGCTGGAAACCTTATATTTCCTGCTTTCCTGGGAAATAAAATAGGAAGTGAATTTTTATTAGGAATTATAGGTTTTATATTTACAGGAGTTGGATTACCACTTTTAGCTATCCTTGCTTGTTCTAAGTGCAATGGTACTTTTGAATCTCTTGCTGGAAAAATAAATAAAAAATTTGCTATTATTTTTACAGCTGTACTATTTACAGCTATAGGACCAATGCTTGGTATTCCTAGAACAGCTGCAACTACTTTTGAGCTTACAATAAATCCATTTTTCCCTAATATATCAGCATTTTGGGCAATGACAATTTATTTTGTAATAAATTTATTTTTTGTTTTAAAAAGTACTTCTATAATAGATGCAATTGGAAAATACTTAACACCTGCTTTAATAGTACTATTAGTAACTATTATTGTTAAGGGTACATTAATGCCTATAGGTCCCATATTAGAAACAAATGCTGTTTCTGTTTTTCCATCCTCATTATTAGAAGGATATCAAACTATGGATGCAATAGCGGCTCTTTTATTCGCTGGAATAATAACAAAGTCAATAAAAGACAAAGGATACAAAGAAACACAGCTTTCATCAATGATTTTAAAATCAAGCCTTGTTGCAGTTATAGGACTTGCATTTGTATATGGTGGATTAACTTACATAGGAGCACAAACTGTTGATTTAGCTCCATCTGACATAGGTAAAACATCCTTATTAATCTTAATATCTAAAAATGTCTTAGGCTCAATTGGTCCTGTAATAATCGGAGTTGCTATGGGTCTCGCTTGCTTGACAACATCTATTGGGCTATTAACTGCTGGTGCAACATTTTTTGAAAAAGTATCAAAAGGAAAGTTACCATATAAATTTAATGCTATAGTCCTAGCTATAATTAGTTTAGGTATTGCTACATTAGGAGTTGATAAAATAGTTCTTTTATCTGTACCTATACTTAATGTATTATATCCAGTTTCTATTACATTAATTGCAACTACTCTTTTATCAAAAGTTTTAAAGAATATAAGAGCTGTAAGACTTGGAGTATATACTTCACTAGCATTTGGATTATTATTTGCAATTCCGGGATTAAATTTAAGTTTTATTCCCTTAGGAGAATTAGGCTTTGGTTGGGTTATTCCAACAGTAATCTCAATTATAATAGGATATATTATATTTACTCCTAAAACTAAAGAAGTAATTCAATTAGATTAGTGTGAATAGTAATTTTACTTGCTCCCTCTCTTCGTTCCAAGTCGCCATAAAATTATTATTCACGCTTGTAGGACTAACCATCACTTCACTCTAAGTCGCTATAAAACTACTATTAACAATTAGAATACTAAAGGTAAGAGCTGTACTTAAAAAGTACAGCTCTAAATATTATAATAATTATGTTTTTTTCTTTTTTTGAATTTTATTAGTAAAAGATAAGAAAGTATTGATGAAATTACTATTATTCCTATTCTTATAAAAATTATCTCTAGATTACCTAATGTATAATAAAAATAAAATTCGTTGATTAAATTGCTTAAAATTGGTGCAAACAATACTCCTAAAAATGTAGCTAACATAAATTGAACTACTTTTTTAGGAAAATTAAACATTATGCCTTCATTCATATATTCAACTAACATCTTATTAGTTAATTTTTTTGCTATTAATATTAAAATTATTCCTGTTACTATAAAACTTAAAGATATACAAGTAATTTGAAGACTACTCATTTTATTTCCGATAGCTACACCTTGCAAGTATTCCGTAAGTCCATTATATACATATCTTATACCTCTAGTATCTGTTGAATCTATATAAGTATATAAGCCCGATTCAAAATTCATTAATAATGAAATTATATATACTCCTATAAATATCATTGATCCTATTAAATAATATATATTAGAAAAAATAGAATCTAATAAAGCTAGTCCACCAATAGTTATAATTGATATACTAATAATTCTAATTAAATCAACAATTATTACTTCTTTAAAGTTACCTATATAAGATATAATCTCCTTATTTTCAATAACACCTTGTCCTACAATAACTAAGTAAATAAGTATATAAACCAAAGCAGACATAACCACTATAACCAATTCTCTCTTTCTTATATCCATTCGAGAAAATGGTCCTGCTAACAAAGTAGACCACTTTTTTCTTTTAAATATTCCCACTGATATTATATAAATAACTATTAAGTATAATATTAAAGTAACTATTCCTACAAAGGGATAAATTAATTGGTTTATATTATTATTATAAAGTTTCTGTCTTATTGTCCAAGTGAAAAACTCGTTAATAATCATCTTATTAAATAAAAAAGCACCTATATAAGCTATAGTTAATGGAAGTATTATTTTAGCATCTCCCTGATAAAATAAGTCTTCACTTAAATATTTCTTCATAATCACACTTCCCCTCTAGCTTATGTATAAATACCTCTTCTAGGTTTAAATCAATTTCTTCTATAAATAATGGTTTAAATTTATTTATCTTTTCCTTAAAGCTATCATTATATTCTTCTGTTATAATAGTAAATACTCTTCCAACTTGAGAAATACTAAAGATCTCTTCTATATTCAAATCTTCTTCATAAACAGGCATATCAAAGGCAACTTGTAATTTTTTTATATTCTTCTTTATACTTTCTAAGGAATTATGATAATAAACCTTTCCATCATTAATAATAAGTATTTCATCGCAAATCCTTTCAAGCTCACCTAAATTATGTGAACTTATTATAACTGACTTTTCTTTGCTATAGACTTCATTCATTATTATTTTTAGAACCTTTTCTTTTAAAATAGGGTCTAAGCCTGAGGTAGGCTCATCTAAAACTAGAAGCTCACAATTTAATGAAAATGCAATCATTAAATTAACTCTCATTTTCATTCCTTTTGATAGTTGCATAAATCTTTTATTTAACGGAATCTTAAACACTTTGTTAATTTTATAAAATCTATCTTCATCAAAGTTAGGATATATACTTTTATAATATTTAATTATTTCTTTTAAAGTTATCAAATAAAAACTACTATGTTCATCTGGCACAAAAGCTATTTTCTTTTTTACCTTTGGATTATCATATACTTCCTCTCCATCAAAAAGTATACTTCCTTCTGTTCCCTTATAAATTCCAACTATTCCTCTAATTAATGAAGTTTTTCCTACTCCACTAGGCCCTACAACCCCTAATACTTTTCCTCTATCAAGTGAAAAACTTATGCTATCTAATATCTTGTTACCACCATAGTTTAAGGAGTAGTTCTTTAATTCTATCATCTTATATTCCTCCCTTATACTAGTTATTTAGATATTGTATTATAATAATCAACTACATATCCTTCTCCCTCATCAACAACTATTAAGTAAATCTCTATATTATTTTTTGATAAATCATAATCTTTATCTACTACAAGTTTATCTACTGTTCCATTAGACTTAACTAAAGTCTTGTCTACATTTTTATTATATGAACCTACTGCATCTAATTTATAATATCTAGTTTCTACTGGTTTTTTATAATTAGGTACACCATCATAGGAGGATTCATAACTTGTTATAAGATAATTTAAATCTTCTTTATTTATCTCACTTAATTCATAACTATAAAGTATAGGAACCTCACCTAAAATCCACTTATTCATATTATCTTCATTTATATATAGTCTATATCTTCGTGATATGCTTTCTAAAAACTCATTTGGAATTATATTATAATATATACTTCTATCCTTCACTACTTCATAACTATTAATATAACCTATGAAGTTAACAATTGCATCCTCTGGATTCTTATATCTCTCTTGCTTTTCATAAACCTTTGATTTATTTCCCATTGCCATGATAACTAAAAATACTACAATTATCCCACTTAAAGCTAAAAGTGTAGATTTCTTCATATAAAATCCCCCTAATTTATATTAAAAAAGTCGCCAATGCGAGTTTTTTTGAGCCGTCGACCTTAAATATAAAAATATAATTTCCTAAAGAGTAAAAAATACTAAGTGCGCTAATTGACATAGTACACTTAGTATTATATGGAATAAACTGTATTTATACAATTAATATTTTCTTAATATAATATTAAATTTGCTAAAAATATAATTAGTTTCAGATTACTTAAAACTCTTCGCATTGACATAAAAGTTTTTGATACGTATAATTATTACATTACAAATAAAGAAAATAATTTTGCTGGAGGGAGTTTCTTTAATGAATAATATAAAAAAAATATTATTTAAACAAATAAATATAATATATTGTTTAATTACGATTATGATGTTATCAACTATAGCAATAATTTCTCCTATAACTACAGAATTAAATATATTAATCTTATTATGGGCTGGAATTTATTTTATTTATGATTTTTTTAATAAAAAGTCATGTCTTAAATCAAGATATAAAAATTTTCTTATACTTTATATGGTAATTTTTTTTATAAGTATAATATTAAATTTTAAAAATAATCCTGTAGACAATATTAAAACATTCGTTTATACAGGTCTATTTCTTTTTGTTATTTATTCTTATGACGTAAGTAAATCAACTGATACAATACAAAAAGAACTTCTTAATTTTAATAATATCGTTATTACAATAAGTTCTCTTACAGGTTTTGCTTCATTACTTACATTTATATTCTTCATACAATTTACATATAATGATATTCCTCAGGGATTCGTATATCCAGATTCACCTGCGTTATGGGGATTTTATAGTAATCCAAACTCAGGTGGTATGATTGCTGTCTTATCTATAATTTTAACAGTAATTAATGTATATCTATATAAAAATAGAAAAGAAAAAAATAATTCAAAGTTACAAACTAAATACTATATATTTAATATAATAATTCAATGGCTATACCTTGTTTTATGTAACTCTAGAGGGGCTGCTCTTTCCTTACTAGGTACACTCTTATTTATTACATTTTATATATGCTATAATAAATTTAAGATTAAATTCAATAATTTAAAATCATTATTAATTGCTATAATTGCTACTGCTATTATTTTTATAAGCTATAATGTAACGCTATCTTTGTCTAAAGTTACATTATCTTACGTACCAAATTTAATAGAGAATTTATATTTAAATAATGATACTACTACGGATAATTCTAATACTAGCATTGTACTTGATAGAGAGATAGAAAGTGGTCATGTTTCTACAGGAAGAGCTGAAATTTGGACATATGGATTAAATACTCTAAAATTCAATCCTTTATTTGGACATGGTCCTAGTAATATAGGATTAGCTAAGCAAAAATTATATCCAAATGATACCTCTAGATACATAATTACTAACAATATGCATAATGGATATATTCAAATATTACTTTCAAATGGAATATTAGGTATGATTGCATTTGGGATATTCTTTATATTAATAGTTAAAGATTCATTAATTTTTGTATTTAATGATGATTTAAAAATGGACATTTCTCAAAGAAAAACTATATTTTTAATACTATTACCTATAGTATCTATATCAATCAATGGTTTATTTGAAAATGTAATTCTACTCACCCAAAGCTATATAACAACAATATTATGGTGCTATCTTGGTTATTTATCTCTTAATTTAGATAAATTAAAAAAATCAGCTTAAAAAATTATTATAAAAGCAATTTCTTATTATAAAAGCCACTATAATTAAGTGGCTTTTATAATCTTATCTTGAAATTTTTTTATTTTTTTCTTCTAATTTAGAACTTTTAATTATATAAAAATTAAATATTCCTAGTATAAATCCTAAGCCATAAGAAATATGTAATAATGGAAATGTAATTACTAAATACATAAAATATTTTAATGATTTAGAAAAAGAAATTTTTGCACTAAAAAATAAATCTAAAAGAATATATAATCCTAATATAATAAAATAACAACTTTCTATTATATTAGAAAAAATGCTAAGTATTCCACCAAAGACTAAAAATAACACAAACATTAATGGAATTAAATGTCTTATAGATGCTGGTTTTTTATGCTTTTGAATTACTCTAACCTTCCAAAATCCATATTGATAATACTGTCTCCATAATTTTTTAAAATCACCTCTACTATAATAAGTAGATTTTATTTTTGGAGATAATAAAATTTTTGCTCCACTTTTTTCTACCCTAAAGTTAAGTTCATCATCTTGATTTCTTACTAACTCTTCATCAAACAATCCAATTTCGTCAAGAAGACTTCTTCTATAAGCTCCAAATCCAACAGTATCTACATAAGTTTCTTTATCTGCATATCTAAACAAGGCATTTCCAACACCGAATGGACAGCTCATTGCCTCTGCTATAGCAGCTCCTTTAGTAGTCTCATTTATGGTTGTAATTACACCACCAGAGCATCCAACTTCACTATTTTCAAGAGCTATAACATTTTCCATAACAAATTCTCTATGAGCATAAGCATGTGCTCCAAATATTATAACTATATCAGATTTAGTGTATCTAATTCCTAAATTCATTCCTTTAGGTGCTGATAAACCTTCATTATCTAACATTACTACATTTTTATGTTTTTTCTCAAAATTTTTAACTGTATCTCTTGTACCATCTGTAGACATACCATCTGCTACTATTATTGTAAGTAACTCCTTTGGGTAACTTTGATTGATAAACGATTCAATACATTTACCTATATAATTCTCTTCATTTCTACATGGTATAATAACTGAAACTGTTTTATTCACAAATTCAACTCCTTAAATTCTTAATAACATATTAATCATTATATTGAAATAAAGCCCCCAAAAGGGCGCTTTAAATTATTTCATATCTGAGCTTGAAAAATTACATAATGGAAAATTTACTGGCATTCCTGTTTTTCTTGATTTATATGCTGCCAATATTATTGACAATGGCACTATTGCATCTTCTCCACTAACATATGGTTTTCTATTATTATTTATAGCATAAATCACATCTCTAAATAAAGGGGTATGCCCTTTTCCATATACACTATCTATTTCAACTTGTAAGTCTTTCTTTACTGTTTCTTCATCTTCCCCTTCAAACCTCCAAGTTTTAAGTTCATTAACAGCTAAACCTCCAATTACTACTGTTCCTTCAGTACCAAATATACTTAAAGTTTCTTCTAAATTTTTAGGATAAACTACTGCACTTCCTTCTATTATTCCAATAGCCCCATTTTTAAATCTAACTACTATAGCTCCAAAATCTTCGCCTTCAATTTTATTTCTATATGTGTCACATTCTGCATAAACTCTTTCAACTTCTGAACCTATCATCCATTGAAGTAAATCAATATTATGAATACATTGATTCATTAGAGTTCCACCATCTAAATCCCAAGTTCCTCTCCATGGAGCTTGCCTATAATAATTATCATCTCTTCGCCATAAAATTCTAGCAGTTCCATTCATTATTCTTCCAAGCTTATTATCCTCAACAGCTTCCCTTAACTTTTGGATTGGTTTATTAAATCTATTTTGATGAGCAACTGATAATTTAACATTATTTTTCTTTGCTACTTCTATCATTTCATTCGCATCATCTATAGACATAGCCATAGGCTTTTCAACAATAATATGCTTACCTTTATTCATGCAGTAAATTGCAATTTCTGCATGATATCCACTTTCAGTAGCAATAGTAACAACATCAATATCTTCTTTTTCAATCATATCTTTATAATCTACATAAGCTGTTAGATTTAATGAAGAATTACCCATTTTTGATAAGTATTCATCTCTTTTAGCTTCAGCAAGTTCTAATTTTACATCACATGTAGCTACTAATTCTGCAATATCATTATTCTCAAATAATCCTTCAACGTGCTTATATGAAATTCTTCCACAACCAATAATAGCAAACTTAAGTTTTTTCATTTTAATCTCCACCTTATATACATTTTATTACAGTTTTAAAAATTAACAGTATATCTAGTAAAATATTACTCTTCTCTATATACTCTAAATTTAATTTAAGTTTATCTTTCATTATTACATTTATATAATACTCTTCTGGATTATCTACTTTTCCTAATATTTCATTTTCGTCCTTATATCTTAACGATGCAAGATCAGTTATACCAGGTCTAACTTCTAAAACTTTTTTTTCTTCAGTAGTATAAAGTTCCACATATTTAGGCACTTCTGGTCTTGGTCCTACTAAACTCATATCCCCTTTTACTACATTAAACAATTGTGGAAGTTCATCAATCTTAAATTTTCTAAGAAATGATCCAATTCTAGTTATTCTATTATCTTTTCCAACAGTAATCTGTTTTCCTACTTTTTCAGCATCTGTTATCATTGTTCTAAACTTATAGATATAAAATAATTTTCCATTCCTTCCAACTCTCTTTTGTAAAAACATAACATCTCCATTAGAATCTATCTTTATTGCAATGCTTACTATTATCAATAAAGGTGATAATATTATTATTCCAAGTAAAGAAGCTATAAAGTCAAATATTCTTTTGATAATTCTATTAATACTTTTCATAATTCAATTCCTCGTCTATTTTTAACTTTTCACTAAGTCTATTTTATACCAGTTACTGCTACTTCATTTACTTCTGAAGGTTCCTTATATGTCGGTACTATTTGCTTCATTTTTTCTTTTACTATATTCTCATCATTTTCTTTTAAAATACTTTCTAACTCTCTTAGCTTACATTCTAATTTATCTATACTATCAAATGTTGGTCTTCCAATATAAATTTTATTATGAGCTGTGTTTACTAACCCTTCTTCACTCATTAATAACTCTTCATATAATTTTTCTCCTGGTCTTAATCCTGTAATTTTTACTTTTATGTCTCTGTGTGGTTCTAGACCAGATAGTTTTATTAAATCAATAGCCAAATCATATATTTTTACTGGCTTTCCCATATCTAAAACAAATATTTCACCACCATTTGCAAATCCACCTGCTTGTAATACAAGTTGAGCTGCTTCCGGAATTAACATAAAGTATCTAGTAATATTTTTATGTGTAACTGTTACAGGTCCACCATTTTTAATTTGATTTTTAAATAGCGGAATTACGGATCCATTACTTCCTAGAACATTTCCAAATCTAACAGCAACAAACTCTGTATTACTTATAGTATTATATGATTGAACTATCATTTCACATAAGCGCTTAGTAGCTCCCATTACATTTGTTGGATTTACAGCTTTATCAGTTGATATTAAAACAAATTTCTCAACTGAATATTCATGAGACTTTTTGACTAAATTTAAAGTTCCAAATACATTATTCTTTATAGCCTCTTTAGGGCTATCTTCCATTAAAGGAACATGTTTATGAGCTGCAGCATGAAATACTACATTTACTTTATATTTATTAAACACTTCGTCTAATCTTTCATAATCCCTAACTGAACCAATTAAAACCTTGATATTTAGTGATTCATAATTAGAATTTAATTCATTTTGTATGTCATATACTGTATTTTCATATATATCAAATAAAATTAAAAGCTTTGGCCCGAATTGTGAAATTTGCCTGCATAATTCTGATCCAATTGATCCACCTGCTCCTGTAACTAATACTACTTTATTATTTAAGTAGTTTGATATTCCCTTATTATCCAATACTACTGGATCTCTTCCTAATAAATCTTCAAGCTCTACATCTTTTATTTTACTAACTGTAGCTTCACCTGAAATTATTTCATAGATTCCTGGAATAATTTTAACTTTGCAATTAGTTTTTTTACAAATTTCAAGAATTTGTCTCTTATTTTCATTATCTATTGATGGAATTGCAATTATTATAGTGTCAATTTCCCTTTCTTCCGCTAATCTAATTATGTCATTTCTATTTCCTTCTACCTTTATACCACTTATTCTTTTACCTTTTTTAAATTCAGTATCATCTATTAAAAGAATAGGATTAAGCTTTAAATTTCTTCGAGCAAACATTTCATTAATTATCATAGTTCCCGCTGATCCAGCTCCTACTATCATAACTCTTTGCTGATCCTTAGAATACTTATATGGCACATACAATAACGTTCTTCTATAAACTCTGTATAATATTCTATATCCTAGTACCAGTATACATGAAATCATAGTTCCAATTACACAAACATTTAATGGTATAGTTGCACCAAAATTTCTAGTATATAAAATTACTAATACTCCAGCTAAAATTCCTCCACCTGCACCTAATAAAAACTCATCTGTCCCTGTTAAATGCCATAATGAGCTATACATCTTAAATAATGCAAAACATATCAAGTAAATTATAGTTACTGAAAATACATCTCTTTGATATATAGTAGATATTTCTGTAAATCTATCAAAAAAGGTAATATTTATTGCTAATAAATAAGCCATATTAACCATAAAAATATCTATTATAACAAGTAAAAGAGTCTTTACTCTATTCATAAAATTTCCTCCTACCCATTTTTAGGTATAGCATTAAACTATCTATTCTTTATTTTTTATTCCATATAATTATACTACTAATAATAATAAATTGTCTATATTACTATGACACATACACTACTTCTTAATTTTTTTTCTAATCAAATTAACTAAATCATTAAAAATGTTTCTATATGAAATTAATATAATAATTATGTTAGCTATAGTTAGTAATAATATTATTAAATTAAATTTATAAACACTTGAATATGCAGCTAAGATATATACAGATATAATACATATCCACAATTTAGAGAATTTAAAATTTATTTTATAAAATTTATTTGCATAATATGTTCTAGCTAAGAAAAACACTATATATGCAAGCCCAGTTGATATTGCTGCTCCTTTAGCTCCATAAATAGGAACTAAAACTAAATTACCAATTATATTTGCAATTGCTGCAGCTGCAGCTATGTAAATATGATATTTTGTTTTCTTTTTAAAATTAATACCTAAAACTGTAGTTTCAGATATAGTGTACATTATTGGCATAAGAACTAAAAAAGGAAAAATAAATTGAGATCCTTCATATTTTTCGCCAAGTAAAATTATTAAAATATCCTTAGTTGCAATTAACCCTACTGAAATAAATAACATAACTGCTGATACAATTTCATTTATTTTTACAAAAAACTCTTTATCATTAGGATTAGTTGAGTACTTTTCATAAGCTACTGGAGTCCAAAAAGTTGTAAACGCTCCTTGAACAGTATTTAAAAGTGAAATTATATACATTGCTCCTGTATATAATCCAATTTGTGCATAGTCATTACTAAAATTTTGTATAGAAATTCTATCTATAGATTGGAAAATCCAAGTTATTGCCATTGAAAATATAAATGGAGATCCATAAATAAATAAATCTTTTGTAGTTGTTTTTATTGGCTCATCACTAAAGTTGAACCAATCATTTTTTTCATATAATATTGCAAGAACTACCATTACTATGTTCGATATTACTGTTGCTAATATCATAGTAATATAGTTATTTTTAAATATATAGAAAAATACAAGCATCAATGCTAAATATGCTAGTTTATTACTAACTCCTAAAAATGAATATACTTTTCCTTTTTGCTTCATTCTAACATGTACCATTGCAAAATTTCCTACTATACTAGCAGTACTGTGTATAATCATTAATAGTACAACTAAGAATGAAGTTTCACTTATCATTAAATTAGAAACTTGTGTATATAATATCAAGAGAAAAACCCCTAAAATCAAATTACTAATTATAGGAACTTTAATGCTGGTTCTTAAAAGCTTCCCTCTATTATTTTCATTTTCGTCATTATAATATCTTATGTATGCTTGGTCTATTCCCATTGTTAATACTAAAACTATAAGACTAGTATATGTTATAAACATAGAGGCTTTTCCATTTTGTGTTGGGTCAATCATTCTTGAAACTATAGGAACAGATACAATTCCTAAAATAAATACTATTGCATTTCCTAATGCAAATTCTATAAATTTTTTAAATAGCTTATTCATTATTATCTCCATTCTTATTTAAAATATCTTTATAGACAGCTATAATTTTATTAGAAATAACTTTTTTAGAAAATTTGCTTTCTACATATTTACGTAACATATTTGGATCAAATTTATTAATATTTTCTATCATCTCTATCATTACATCTTTAAGTATATCTTCATCCTCTGATTCTATCATATATCCAATATCCTCATTATAAAAGTCCTCTGGTCCTCCACATTTAGTTGTAATTATAGGAATACCACATGATAACGCCTCAATATATACTATGCCGAAAGTTTCGTATTTACTAGGTAAAACAAAGGCATTTGATCTATTAATATATTTATTTAATTCTTCTCTTGAAACAGCTCCAACAAACTCCACATTTTCTGATATTCCTAATTTATTTACTAAATCAATCAAATTTTGCTTTTCTGGACCATCTCCTACAATTGTTAATTTCACATTATTATAAACTTTTATAACTTTGTATAATGCTCTTATTGTTAAGTCGATATTTTTATTTTCTTTTAGATGAGAAATTGATATAAAGTTAAAATTCTCTTTTATAGTATTTTTATTAATATTAAACTTTTCTATATCAACTATATTAGGAATAACTTGAACATAATTTTTACTATGCTTATTAATAGATTCTTTTAAGGCTTCTCCTACGCTTATTATTCTATCAGCATAGTCATAAACACTCTTTAATATCGGTAAATCATGTTTTCTTAATTCATCTTTTAAAACAGAAGATGAATGTTCTGTTATTACATATGGTATATCATACAATTTTTTTATATTCATTCCTACTAATCCACCATATAAAGCTGAATGAACATGTATAATATCTGGTTTTCCTTCTAACTCTATATATTTATTAAAGAGTTTTAAAGATTGTTTAACCCAAAGATTAACTCCTAGAGTTCCCCTCATTGTGAATATATTCCATCCATGTAGCCTGTAAGTAGTTAATCCATCTTCAATATACTTTCTAATCTGAAAATGATTTTTATTAAAACTATTAAAATTAATTCCAGAAACTCTCCTAGTTTCAGAAAAAATAACACCTACTTTATTACCAGCTTCTTGTATAGCTTTAGCTTGTTCTTTATAAAAAATGCTACTTAATGGATTTTCTAGCGTAGGATATGCTGATGGTATCACTAAAATATGCATTAATTTTTCACCTCTATTTTTCTAATAATTTTCTATATATATCTATATATTTGTCACCAATTTTTTCCCATTCAAACTCTTCTATAACTTCAATTGCATTATCAGACATTTCGTTGTATCTACGTACTAACTTATTTAAACTCTTTTCTATTGAATCTCCATTATCAACGGCATATCCAACATATCCTTCTTGATAATATCCATATATACCTTGGCCCTTTGTATATAAAACTGGAAGTCCTTGACTTAAAGCTTCTATATATGATAAGCCAAAAGTTTCAAAAGTTGAAGTCATAACAAAAATATCATTTTCATTAAATATTTCTCTAATTTTATCTTTATCATTTATTTTACCAAAGATTCTTATATGATCATTTAGCTTTTTTTCATTAACTAAAGATTTTATATTCTCTAAATATTCTCCATCCCCGACTATATCATATCGAATATTCATTCCCTTACTTATCATATGACTTATATCCTGTATTACTTTATGAATGTTTTTATTCTTAGTAACTTCACCAACATATGTTAACCTTAAAATATCATTTTCCAAACTCTTGCTAGATTTAGCTCTATTTTTTATCCAATAATTATTAAGACCATTTGGTAAAACTATTGACTTACTTTCTATCTCTTTCCTATATTTTTCAGGTATATATGTGTTTATAGTATTCTCCTTATATGATGGAGATATAAAAATAATTTTTTCTGCTCTTAAAAGAATATCTATTCCTAATTTTCTTAAATGAATAAAATACTTAAAAAATACATTAACATCTGTATTTCTCACAGCCACAATATAAGGAATTTTATAAGTTTTATTTAACTCATATGCCATATATCCATTAGTAAATAATGTATGTGCATGAACTATATTAAAGTCATTAATATTTATTTCTGACAATAAACCTGTATAATTTTTCATAGCTTTACGCTTAAAAAACAATCTATCTAAATTATTGCTTGTTTCTTTTATTATAAAATTACAATTATTGAAATCATTTATTTTACCGATGTCTAGACCTGTCTTAATCGGTACGTAAACTACTTGTTTTATATTTTTTTCTCCTAAGTCTTTAAATAAATTTTCATATAACTTAGAACCGTAATAATAAGAACATAAATGTAATACATTAATATCCATAACCTTATAATCCTCCTATTTTCCTACATAGGTTTTATCTTTATCTTAACATATTTATTAAGAAAATAAATAAAAGATTTCTTAAAAACATATTTTTCGAGTAAATTGTTATTTATATGATATAATTCTATATGTATAATATCATTACTGAACTTAATAGATTATTTTAAAAAGGAGATTTTTTTATGAAAATAATATTATCGCATGATGTAGATAATCTTACTACTAAAGAACATAAAAATGATTTAATAATTATTAAAATGATAATAAGGGCATTCATAGAACTATTATTATTTAGAATTAATTTTAATACTTTTTTTACTAGGTTAAAACTAATATTTAATAATAATCTTACTAATATTAAAGAATTAGTAGAATTAGATAAAAAATATAATACAAAAGCGACTTACTTTTTTGCAACCTCAAATGATAATACATTAGCTTACAAAGCTGAAGCTGCTAAGCCACATGTAGAGTACATACTAAAAAATGGCTTAAATGTTGGAATACATGGAATAGCTTTTAATAATTTTTCTAAAATGAAAGAAGAATATGACAAGTTTAATACTATTCACAATACAAGTAATATAGGTATAAGAATGCATTACTTAAGAAAAGATAGGGAAACCTTTGCAAATATGAAAAAAATAGGTTATGCTTTTGATACAACAGAGTATTCACCTGAACTTAAACAACCCTATATTACAAAAGAAGGATTAGTAGAAATACCTTTTCATCTTATGGATAGTTATTTGTTCCAAGATAAAGGACTTCAAAAATATAATTTAGACTATGCCGTAAAATTTACAAAGAAAATTATTGATGATAATTATAATAATGATATTATATTTAACGTTAACTTTCATCAAGAATATTTCTCAAATGGGTGGAAAGATTGGAAAGATTGGTACACATGGATTGTTGAATACTGCCATAACAACAATATAGAATTTATTAGTTATCAGGAGGTAGTTGATGAACTGGGAAATAAATAAAATAGATATTAGTAATAAAGAGTTATTGCTAAAATGGGATAACTTTGTAGATGAATCGCCTGAAGGTACATTTTACCATAAGAGTTATTGGCTTTTAAATAATATAGGAAAAAACTTTAAATCTGCTCAAAGCTACGAGTTTTATTATCTTAGCGATAAAAATAATAATTGGATTTCAGCATTCTATATATCTACTTCAAAAAAAATAGGAAAAAATTTTATAGTAATGCCTCATATGACACCTTTTGGAGGTGTTATGATTGCTCCAATGATACACAAATTAACAATTAGTAAAAGAATAGGAAATATTAAAGAAATAAATGAAATTTTCATAAAAAAATTAAAAGAAAAAACTTTACTTTACTATAGCTTTTCACCAGAACACACTGATATGCAGCCGTTTATTTGGAATAATTATATTACAAGCGTAAGATATACATATAGAGTGAATTTGGACGATGAAAAGATTCTTTGGAGTAATTTACAAGAAAAAACTTCTGTTAATAAAGGTAATAAAAGTAATGTTAAAATTAAATGGGGATTTAATGAATATCTTGATATTTATTTTGAATTAAATGATAAAAGCTTTAGCAGCCAAAATATAGATAACTTTGATAATGAGTTAACTAAAAATCTATTAAAAGAATTAAACAAAAATAATAATTGTATTATAGGGATAGTTTTCGATGAAGATAATACTCCTATTGGTGGTTGTGTTTTAGCTTACGATACCAAAAGAGCCTACTATATTATGGGGGGTATTTCCAGAAATAATAATTTTGGAATGTCTTATTTACTTTGGGAAGCAATGCTATATACTAAAAACATATTAAAGCTTCCTGTATTTGATTTTGAAGGTTCTATGATACCTTCTATTGAAAAATACTTTAGAAAATTTGGGGGTGAGTTAACTCCTTACTATACACTAAATAATTTATTACTTACTATAAAAAATGCTATATCACATTGATATAGCATTTTTATACATATTATTTTTATCTTATGAAATTTATTCCTAAATTAATTAATACATTATCACTAATAATAATTTTACTACCTAATACATAAAGATTATCAATATTAGGTCTAATTTCAGAAATAAGATTTTTCACATCTGGTTCAGGTGAGTTTACGTTTGATAATATAACGAATTCACCATTTTTTCCAGCTAAAGCTGAAGCTGATAAGGCATCTGGAAAATCTAGACCTGATGCAATATATACATCACTTAAGTTTATATCATTCTTAAATCTATCAAATATCTTCTTATTAGTTTCATATCTATCTTTTCCACCAAGTCTTTCAACGTTTGGTAATTTACTAGCTACATTATTAGAAATTGCTCCAGTTGAACCTATAATAAAACTTTTATTTAAGTTTAATCCTGTTATATAATTTGAAACTACATCTGGCAAATTATTGTTTTCAGTTAAAAGTATAGGACTCTTTCTTTTAGCAACAATTGGAGAAATTGATAATCCATCAGCAAAATCTAATCCACTAACTATAGATACCTCACCTGATTCACTTCCAACCTCTTTAGCTATTTTTACAGAAGTCTCATACCTATCTTTTCCACCTAGTCTTGTACTAGATATACCTGAAGCTGAAAGTCCTGATTCAATTGATGAAGGAATAACGCTTGTTCCCCCAACTATAAACGTCTTTGTAACGCCTCTACTCTTTAATAACTCTAATAGTCTAGGCTGATTATTAAGAGTTGTGTTATCAACTAAAATTATAGGTGCATTATACTTTGCAGCTAATGGTGCTGCACATAATGCATCTGGATAGTCTATACCTGAAGCTAACACAGCATAATCTGATACATTCCATCCTCTTTCAAAAATTTCATATGATGTTTCATACCTATTACTTCCAAATATTCTACTTGCAAGTAATGTTCCATTTTCACCTAAACTAATATTTTCAAGCAAATAATCAATAGCTCCATCTGCTATTGCATTAACTAATTTTTCTTGATAGTTCCAATTTTTCATATTATTAGCTTCATTCACATTAGTTAAAAATCCACATTCAACTAAACTTGCTGGCATTCTAGTTTCTCTTACAACATGGAAGTCTTCCCATTTAGCTGATCTATTTATAGCTCCTGTATAACTTATTAATTTATTTTGAAGCTTTTGAGCTAGAGGCTTGTCTATTTCTTTATTGTAATAAGTTTCTATACCTGAAGCACTTACTGCTCCTGCAGAATTTATATGTATAGAAATAAAAATATCAGGGTTTGCATAGTTAGCACCCTTACTTATATCTCCTAATGATACAAATTCATCTGATGTTCTACTCATTATTACCTTTATCCCTTGAGCTTCAAGTTTTTCCTTAACTCTTAACCCAAGATTTAAATTCAAATCCTTTTCTATTATTCCATTTCCACTAGCGCCAGGGTCATATCCACCATGTCCCGGGTCAATATAAACTACGTATTGAGATTTAGCATTTGATACCTCTGAATTTACTGCTCTAACATCAGCCCTCTGAGTTGAAACATATACTTCTTTTATAAAGTATTTAGTATCTTTTTTACCAACTATAAAAGTAGTACCTTCACTAACTCCAATTAAATTATTGCCACTAACTGTAACTATTTCGTCGTTTTCAGACTTCCATACTACACCTTCGTAATTTTGTAAACTTGAAAGATTAATCTCTTCTCCTAAATATGCATATATACCATCCTCAAATATTACATTCTCTTCTCCATATTTAGAAACTACTTCTTTTAACATTTGCTCTACTTGTTGTGAACTACCCTCCTGGGCTTTAGCTTTAACTTCAAATAAAGGAAATGTAAAATTCATTATGAAGGCAAGTAATACAATAGATACTGTTAATTTTAAATTTCTATTATTTCTCAAGATCCCCATCCTCTCTTCTTTGTTTTTTTATTTATATTAAAGTTTACATAATATAATTATATAGTATTAATTCAACCTATTCAACAAACTTAACTAACAAATTCAGTTAATTATTTCATAATTTATGTAAATTTTGTTATAATACTCTATGTAATGGAATAATTTATATTATTCAAATATACATATAGGAGTTATAAAATGAAAAATAAATATTTAAAAACATTAATTTTAACATTATCTATAGTATCAACTTACGTTTTTAATGTACAAGCATCATCAATAGAATATGTGGCTGGACAAAATAGATATGAAACTGCTGCTTTGATATCTGACAAGCTTGATTATTCTACTGTTGTTCTAGTTAACGGACTAGCCTTGGTAGATGGGCTATCTGCAAGTGGTCTTAGTGGGAGTTTAAATGCTCCAATTTTATTAACAGAAGTTAATTCAATTCCAACTTCAACATTAGATAGAGTAGGAAAAGCTACAAATATCTACTTAGTTGGAGGTGAAAGTGTAATATCAAAATCTGTAGAAAAAAAACTTAAAGACTATGGTAAAAACGTAATACGCTTAGGAGGATTAGATAGATTTTCTACCTCTTATTCTGTTGCAAATGAAATCGAAAAAATTAAAGGTGTAAATGAAATTTACTATGTTAATGGTTTAGTTGGAGAAGCAGATGCAATGAGTATTGCACCTGTTGCAGCTAAAACAGGAAACCCTGTTATATTGACTGATGGTAAAACAACAAACTATCTAAAATCTGTAAAATCATATTCCATTGGAGGACTTACTGTTTTAAATTCATCTTTTGATAATTTTTCTGAACGTATAAATGGAATAAATAGATTTGAAACAAATAAAAATGTAATCAAAAAATTTTTTCCTGATAAAACTCATGTAAATTTAAGTAAATCAGAAGAACTTATAGACGCATTAACATCATCTGCTTTAAAAGAGCCCGTTGTTTTAGTTGATAACTATTCAGATAAATCTATAATAGCTGGAGCTAAAAGTGCTACAGTTTTTGGTGATATAAATCAAAGTGCAGTAAATAAAGCAAAAAGCTATGTATATTCTGATAAAGTAATATTTTATTCTCAACACCAAGATGATGAAACATTGTTTGCTGGCAGCACTATAGTTGATGCCATTAAATCTGTTGGTAGAGAAAATGTATATGTAGTATTAATCACAGATGGAGATGAAAGTGGTGTTTTCCTTGATGATAGATATAAAAAACTTAGTATTTTTGAAAAGACAACTTTAAGAAATAATGAATTTAAAGCAGCCGCCTCTCAGTTAGGATTACTAGAAAGTAATTTAATATTTCTAAACCAACCTGAGAAAAATGTTGATGAAGAACTAGTTAAAAATACAATATTAAATTTTGAAAACAATTTTAATAATGTAACACATATAACTCATAGCTATAAGTATGATATACATCCACAACATTTAAGAACAGGTCAGGTTCTATACAATTTATATAAAGAAGGACTTATTAAAGATTGTAGATTCTTTGGACGTAAGGAGCTTATACCTACCAATAATAAAAAGGATCTAATAGAAAGTGTTGCTGATGACATAGATGAAAAAAATAAAGTTTTAATGGCTTGTTATGAATATAAGGTTGATAATAAAGATATGATTAGAGAAGGAATAGGATATAAATCAGTATCCTCTTTATTTAATAATTTAACATCTAATAAACTTGTTCCATCATATTTGCATGAACCTGGATTATAAGCATAATAATAAAATGGACATAGTAAGTTTGCTTATTCCGTCACTTCGCTCCAAGTCAACGCAAACTTACATATGTCCACTTGAAAACTAAAAGAATGAAATTCTAAATAATATATTACAATTGTTGTTTATAATTGTAATATATTATGCCCTTATGATAAAATATTCTTTAGAAAGGAAGTGTACAAATGTCACAACTTGATAATAAAAATAGAAGAAAAGTTAAAAAGAAAAAAAAGAAATCTATAGGCTTTAAAATATTTATTGGATTTCTATGTATACTACTTGCATTTACTATTGTAGGCGGAGGATACGCTATAGGACTTCTAAATAAAATGAAGAGTGTTAAGTTAGATAATAAGAACTTAGGAATAGTTGAAGAAGAATTTAAGGATTATGAAAACTCTAAAAAAATAAAAAATATTGCTCTTTTTGGACTTGACTCAACTGACGGTGAAACCGGTCGTTCAGATTCAATTATGATTGCTACTATAGATCCTGTTCATAACAAATTAAAGATAACCTCTGTTATGAGAGATTCATATGTATCTATAGCTGGACATGGACAAGATAAAATAAATCATGCTTATGCCTTTGGTGGTCCTGAATTAGCAATAAAAACTTTAAATGAAAACTTTGGATTAAACATAGAGGATTTTGTATCAGTTAACTTTTCATCATTACCTGTAATTATAAATATTCTTGGTGGAATTGACCTGGAAATCAGAAATGATGAACTTGAATATATAAATGGCTATATTGATGATATAAATTCAAAAGATGGTACTAATTCTCCACATATAACTTATTCCGGAGTTCAACATGTAGATGGGATTCAAGCTCTTGCATACTCTAGAATAAGATATACTAGTGGCGGAGACTATGAAAGAACACAAAGACATAGAACTGTTCTTGATGCTTTATTTAATAAATTAAAAAGTACATCAGTTGCATCATATAACTCATTGTTAAATGAAGTTTTACCTTATGTTCAAACTAATTTAAACGCTACTGATATCCTTTCACTTGGAACAAAAGTACTTGGTATAGGAAATAACCTAGAACAAGAAAGATTCCCTAGAGATGGTTATGGTGAAGGAACCATGATTGATGGTGTTTACTATTTAACTTTTGATAAGGATGCTACTGTAAAGCAGATGAGAGATTATATATTTAATGATGTGAAATAAATATAATTAAGGGAACTATATTAAAATATCTTTTAATATAGTTCCCTTATAAAATATATTAATACTATAAACATTATTCATGTCATCTTTAAATCTATTCTTTTAATAATATTTTTGAAAATACTTTGTTTAATAATCTTAAAATAGTGTTGTCAATTATAATAGCTATAATAAATGAAATTATAGTTGTTAATATTACAGTAACTAATACCCCAAAAACTGGGTTTATTGTTAATGCACCTATCCCCAACTTTTCACTTATTATATATGCAAGAACAAATGCATGTATTAAATACATAGAATAACTATATTTACTTATTAAAATTATATATTTATTACTATAAGTTATTTTTAAATCATTAGTAAACCATAGAAATACTGCAGAGGACATAAAAATCATAGTTGGGGCAAAATCATAAATATTAGAACTTGCTTTTGGAATAAATCTTAAAATTATTATAGTTAACATTACTGATATTAAACCTAATATGTATATTATTTTACTATTTCTTTTTGCATAATCTCTTGTTAAAAAGTATCCTATTATAAAATATATTACCCACCCATCAAAGACTAAATTATTTATTCCTACACTTAAATTTAATATTGGTCCATATACTTGGATAAATTTAGTTCCAATAATAATTATTATTAATAAAGCTAACATTTTATCCGATAAATTTTTTACCATTACTTTTATGAATGGCGTTACAACATACAATCCAATTATTGTATAAACAAACCATAAATGATAAAAAACCGGCTCTTTAAATATATCCTTTATTGCATACATAATATTATGCGGATTCATTATACTCCATTTATATTTATAAATAAATAAATAAATTCCTGAATAAACAAATAGCGGAACTACTATTTTTATTAGCTTTTTTTTGTAAAAATAACTAATGTCTTCATCCCTGCTATTTAAAGCTAATGCTCCACTTATTATAAAAAATATTGGTAAGGCAATTCTAACAACCACTTGTAATATTGTTCCATACCACCACTGTAAGCTAAACTCATCTACTCCATAAAAAACTCCATCTGATACATGAATAGTAATAATTGCTATAGTGGCTATAGCTCTCAATAAATCAATAGCATATATTCTTAAGCACTTGTCCATAATAATGTTTATCCCCTCATTCTTTTTAGTCGAAATATGCTTTAATTAAATAATAAATTTATTAATACATTAGCCTACCTTTTTGTCTTTTATATGTTCTATAAATAAATTTATTGTACTAATTAAATTCTCATCTTTGAGTATAACTAAAATAATAAAATAGCTTAATATACCTACTACACCACTTATAACTAATGATATTATATAATTATCTATAAATTGTTTTACAAAAATAATTATAATACTCATTACTAAACTAGCAAAAAAATATTTAAGATAATATATATTAATCTTACCTTTAAATATTACTTTTTTAATTATTATTACTCCTATAAAAGCTCCAATTACTTCTGTAATTAATATAGCAATAGCGGCACCTATTACTCCTATAAATTTAATTAGTATAAAATTTAAAAATAGGTTGATAACTGCCATTAATATTTGAATATATAATGTTTTCTTCTCGTTACCTGTTGGTATCAAAATTTGATTTATAACCCATATATAAATAGGGTCAAATATAATGATTAATGACATAATCCAAAGTATATTAGCTCCATCAATGAATTCATTGCCTCCAAAGAAAAACATTATTTCTTTAGATAAAATCCCAATACCAAAGGCCATTGGTATTGATATCATTAATATATATTTCATTGATTTAATTACAGTATCTTTAAATTCATCTTTATTATTTTTATATAAATATGATGCTCTAGGAATCAAAACAGTAGATAGTGATAACGTTAATGTCAATCCCATATTTATTACTTGCCTCGACTTAGTATAGAAAGCTAGCGATTTTTCATCTAACATAAAGCCAACCACTATTGAATCGAATATAGTATATATACTTGTAACTAATGCTGCAATAAAAAATACTCTTAAATTCTTTATATGTCTCATTATGTTAATTTTCTTAAATGTAAAACCAACATGCTTTTTAGCACTTATGAAATTAATTATATTAAATATCCCTAACGAAATTATCTGTATGTAAGCATATAACACATATTGATTAGAGTTTCTAATTAATAATATAGTTGCTAAAAACATAACTGTTTTAAAAAATAAATTTCTAATTGTTAAGTATTCGTATTTTTCTATACCTTGAAATAACCAATCAACCGAGAAAATATATATAGCAAGATTTAAAACCATGGCAATATATAAGGTTGTTTCATTTTGTAACCTATCTACTGTTAAAATTAGTATAATAAATATAATAACACCTATAATTGTCAATATTGATCTAATAATAATTAATTCAGTAAATAAAGATGATAACTTTTTTTTATCATCTTTTACTTTTGCAACCTCTCTTATTCCATATACTGGAATTCCAAATGCAACAATTAATACAAACCATGCAGAAATAGAGTTAGCAAGATTAATCGTTCCTAATTTTTCTGCTCCTAATACCCTTGTAATATATGGTGATAATAACAACGGAAAAAGAATATCTAACATTAGATTTGCAAGATAAAAGATATAATTTTTAATAATTAATTTATTCATTCTCTTTTTCAACCTCTTTAAAAATATAATAAATATATCCTAATACAGTTTTAATTTCAAACTCATTTATGATATCTTTTTTTACTGCTTTATATTTTAAATATAGTTCTTCATTTTGTAGTATATCAATAATAGATTTTTCAAGTGATAAATCATCATTATTACATACAAAACCATATTTACCATTACCTAAGATTTCTGTTGGCCCTCCTGAATCTGTAGCAACTACTACTTTATCTAGTATTAATGCCTCTGCTGTTATCAAAGAAAATCCTTCAAAATATGAAGGAGACACTATAATATCTGCTAAATTCATTATTTTATATGGATTTTCCTGAAATCCAAGTAACTTAACTGTACTATTCAAATTATTTTCTTGAATATACTTCTCTATTAGCTTCCGTTGGCTTCCTTCTCCAACCACAAGCAAATTAAAATTTATGCCCGTATCAAGTATTTTCTTTACTATATTCAGCAATCTTAATATTCCTTTTTCTTGCTCCAATCTACCTATATAACATATTTTTTTTATATTTTTTTTAATTTCTATATTATTGAATTCCTCAACAGATTTTTTCTTAATAGCCATATGGTCTATTGGATTAAATATTTTTACAATTTTATTTTCGAATTCAATTCCATATGTATCAATAAATCCTTTTTTGCATATTTCTGAAACACATATAATTTTATTAAACTGATTATAGCAATGTTTTTCTTCTTCCATATTCTTAAAATAGGACTTATACCACCTATATTCTTTTACATTAGTATGCACCCAGGCTATTTTATTTTTTCCCCTAACATTAGAAACTATTTTTGTTGAAATTCCTTCCATAAATGCTATAACAATATCGCTATCTTTATTTACAATATAATTAGCTACAAATTTAGGATTAAAGCAAATTATAAAATTAAAAAGAAACTTTCTTAGAATCTTCTGTAAAGTTATATTTATTTTTAATTTATTCTTAAAATCAAAAATATATCTAAGCTTTATGTTTTTATTTAAAGAATCTATATACTTACCTTCTCTAGTTAATAGTACTAATTCAACATCGTATATTTCATAATCGAAGTTATTTAATATTTCTATTAATACCTTCTCTGCCCCTCCTCCTAGAAGATTATCTAATAAAAATGTTACTTTTCTCATTTTTTCATTACCCTCTTAACTAGTGATTTTACTTTATATATCTGTGCAAGAATATAACCACTAATTATATTTCCTTTATCTATATCTGGTATCAAATTAACTATTTCTTTTGGTAATGTATTATTAATGAATAAATATTTCACATACTCTTTTTTAGCAGCTTGTCTTTTTTCTTCATTAATAACTTCTTTTATATTTAGAAGTTCTGAATAGTATAATTTAGTGCCCTTAATATTGTTCGCCATTAATGAATCATATTTTTTTGTTAATCCATCATCTAAATATTCTGTGATATATATCACATCATTAAACCATCTAAGCTTATAACCATCACTAGCTATTCTGTTCCAAATTATAGCCTCTGTTAAAAATTTTTCATTTTTAAAAACAGGAAAAATATATTTCTTTAATTTCTCTGTTTCAAATGCTTCAGCTTTATCACCTGAAATATTATATTTATATCTTAATTCTAATGCTGTACAATCAATATAATCTTGTTTTAAATCATCTCCAATTACTTTATTGTTTGAATAGCCTCTATTACCACTTACTCCTATAAATCTATTACAGTCAGTTTCTTTAACTTCTCTCCATCTGATAACTATCATTTCAATAGAATTACAAGTTAATACATCATCTGAATCAACTATAAAAAATAATTCTCCTTCTGCAATATCTAAGCCTTTGTTAATAGCAGTATGTTTTCCTCCATTTTCTTTTTTCTCATATCTAAAATTTATTTTACCTTCACTTTTTATATAATTTACCTTTGATATTATATCATCAGTACTTCCATCATCTATGATTATCCATTCAAAATTTTTATATGTTTGAATTTTTAAGCTCTCGTACAAATCTAGTATCTTATATGCCCTGTTATATAAAGGTGTACATATGGAAACATCATACTTCATTATAGTTACTCCTTTTATAATTTTTAAATCCAATTATTCTATACTTAATTGCAGACTTAAAATAATTTCTTCTTCTACTAACTATTATAAACCCTACTATAGGCCTTATAAGTCTTCCTAAATAAAATCCAATCATTTTATAATTTCTTCTATAAATTATTTCTTTCTTCATAAGAGCTCCTAAACCCAAACTATCCCCTTTTACCCTTGAATCATCATTTTCTTTAAACGGATGATATATGTACTTATTTGAATAGTAGAATCCCTTATATCCTTTATGTAATAATTCAAAAATTAAATCGCTTTCTTCACCACTTGGAAATTTCGCACCCACTCCAAGTTTTTCATCAAAATTTATATCCTTCTTATTCTTAAATTTAATAAATATTGATATACTTACACAATTCTTCATTACTTTTGAAAACTTTAATTCACTATCATTATCTTCAGATTTTCCAAAGCTTTTCTTTGTATTCTTGTCTATAACTTTTGATGTATATATTTCAAAATTAGTAGAATTAAAGAAATAATTTACTTCTTCTAATGTATTGTAATCATACTCACAATCATCATCTGGAAATGCAATTACATTTCCATCAGCCATTTGGACACCAATATTTCTATTATATGAAAGCCCTAATTTATTGCTTCTTTTATATTTCAGTGGTAACTTATCCCTATACTCACTAACAATATTTAGAACTTTATCATCTTTATTTTGATCTACTATTATAACCTCAAAATTTTTATATGTTTGCGAAACTAAACTTTCTAAAAAAAATTTAAACTCTTCACCTCTACCATAAGTAGGTACCACCAACGAAAATTTATTCATACCCTTCCCCTTTTCTATAATTTTTATTAAATTATATAAATATTTATATAATAAACTTATTGTATATTAAATTTTTTTATTATTTAGAAAGATTAATTTTAAAAATAAATAATATTTTACTCATTTTTTTCATTAAGATCTGAATAATAATATTATTATCTAATAACTATTAATTA
Source organism: Clostridium sp. LS3 (assembly GCF_055330225.1). Classification (NCBI taxonomy): domain Bacteria; kingdom Bacillati; phylum Bacillota; class Clostridia; order Eubacteriales; family Clostridiaceae; genus Clostridium; species Clostridium sp. LS3. The sequence continues at coordinate 754,197 of NZ_CM143921.1, read as the reverse complement.
GAAAATAAGAAGTATAACTATATTAATAGCTATACTAACCTTAATAATTATTATAATAATTACGTATTATACATAAATTCATCTAATTAATACTAATAAACAATAATATACAGCTAATGTATAGAAAGTCAAGAAATCTAATATATTTTTAAATTATAGCAAAATTACTTATAATAAGATCAAATTAGTTTACTTAGTTTTGTTATTTATAAATAATTCTAACTATCATATAAATTTAATAAAATCTTTTCCTCTATAAACATTAATCAACAATGGTAACATATACCAAAACGTGTTTATTGATTCCATATCCGTTATAAAATCAAAATTTAACGCAATTATTATTCCAATAAATGTTACAAAGATTTTTTTATTTAAACCATAAAATTTCTTGCATAAAATAACAAATATACTTGTTAACATGATAAACGCTGGAATACCATATCCAATTAGCTCTTGAATAAATACATTATGAGAGTGGAATGCATTAAACCCTTCATTTATTCCTGTACTAATAACAAAAAATTCCGTTTGTTTTATAACACCCATAGGATTATTAATAAAATACTCTAGTCCTGATCTCCATATTGGTATTCTATAGCCTAATGTCGACACCCCTGTTCTTATACTTAGTCTATAAATAAAGGCAGCACATATGATAGAAGCTAAAATTGCTCCTACTATTATAATTTTTTTAGTGATATATTTTTTTATAATGTCTCTATTTTCATATAATTCATTTATAAATATTACCGATACATATATTCCTAGTACAGTTATTGAGCTTGATAAAAATATTAATATACAACTAATTGCTATAAATATAATCTTTTTAGTTTTATTATATTTAAATAATTCTATAAACATATATAAACTTAATATATATACAGCAAATCTAGATTTATGAGTAAAGAAAAAAGATAACCTTCTCTCTCCATATAATTCTAAATTTTCTTTTCCATATATAAATTTTATAACTTCATTAAATGATATCTGCATAGTATCTATTCCAAATATATAAATTGTAATTGATACTATAAAGCAAATTATCATAGATAATTTCATTATATTAACTAATTTCATATTAAGCTCATCTTTACCTTGTAATACATATAATAATATTCCAAAGGTTATAATTGGTATGACATTTGTTAAAGTATAAACTATCATTGTTGAGTCAATTAATACTGTAAGACAAATTTTATATAATGAATAAATTAAAATAATAGTATTAATATAATAGTCATTAATAAAAAAATCTTTTACTTTATTCTCTCTAATAATTTTATAAATAAATATTATAATTATTACTATTGATAAAACACTGCTTATGGATATTATTTCTTCAGTGCCTGGAATCTTAAAAATATAAACTATTAAATATGTAATTATATATAGTAAAGTTATTATATTATTCATATCTACTCCTAATCTAAAAAATCTAATAAATTACTCTTAATTCCATCAAAAGAGTACTTTTCTTCATATGTTTGATATGCATTATCCGAAATTTTCTTTCTTAACAAATTAGAGTTTTTGAGTTCATCTATAGCTTCAACCATTTCTGATTTATTATCTGCTATAAGTATATTTTTATGATCAACTACATCTAGCCCTTCAGCGCCTAAAGTTGTTGATATAACTGGAAATCCTTTTGAAAATGCTTCTATAATTTTTACCCTTAATCCACTACCAGTGAATATAGGAACAATCATACAATCACAAATCGTATATGCATCATTTATATCTTCGATATATCCTATAATATTAATATTTTCATATTTTTCTGCTTTAGAAATTAATTCATTATTTATTCCTTTTCCAACTATGTGTAATTTATATTTTAATTTCTTATTAAGTAAAGGAATCACTTCATCAATGAACCAATTAATCCCTTCATAATTAGGATACCATGACATAGTTCCAAGAAATAAAATATTAATGGCATTATCTAACTTAATATCATTTGTTTTTTTTGTATATCCTAGGTTTTCTACTACTATAGGCGAAACTAATTTATTTATATCGCTGATATTAACTATATTTGATATAGATTTCATATCCTCATTAGATAATAATATTAATTTATCTATCGAAGAAATTATATTTTTTTCAAAATTTCTTACCTTTAAATATTCTAATAAAAAAAATAATTTCTTAAGTATATTTCTTTCTGACTTATAGTAACCTTTTATGATAAAGGACTCACAGTTATGCTGATCTAATACTCTTAAAGTATTTTTTTTAATACTCTTATCAAATACAGCTAACTGTAAATGATCATAATATATATAAGAGTATTGGTTATGCTCTAATTTATTATTTATCTCTCTACATAAATTTTCATCATAAAATTTAATCATTGTAAGAGGAGTTCGGTTAAATAAGTTCTTTAAAGCTAATTTAATCATATACTTATAATTTTTACTTGTAACAATCTGTTTTTTTATCATAGTTACACTTTTGCAGTATTTAAGAAGTTCTTTCTTATAATCAATTTCACTATCATCTTCATAATAGCAAAATAAATCTATTTCATATTTATCTGCTAACATTTTTATTGTATTAAAAGTTTTTATCTTTCCTCCATTATCCAAAGGGAACGGAATTAAGTTTGTTAAAAATAATATTTTCATATTTTCTCTACTTTCTATATTTAAAATAAATTTTTAATATTTTTAAATCATCAATAAAATATCTTTTAAACATTCTTTTAGGTTCCTTTATGAATCTATAAAACCATTCTAATCCACATCTCTGCATCCATTTAGGTGCTCTCTTTATATTTCCTGCCTCAAAATCTATACTTGCTCCAATTGCTAATGAAATTGGAACATTAAGTCTATCTTTATATTTATATATAAATTTTTCTTGTTTAGGCGCTCCCAATCCAACCACTAATATATCAGGTTTTGCATTATTTATTATTTTAATTATTCTCTCTATTTCTTCTTCACTTTTTTCAAATCCGTAAATTGGGGACAGAGTTCCACAAATGTCAAGCCCATTATATTTACCCTTAAGTCTTCTTGCTGCTTCTTCTGCAACGCCATCAGCTGCACCTAAAAGAAACATACTATATCCTTCTCTGCTAGCTAGTTCACAAACCTTAGGAAATAAATCTGAACCTGATACTTTTTCTTTAATTGGAGTTTTTAGAAGTTTAGAAATCCATATTAATGGCATTCCATCGGTAAGAATTAAATCTGCTTCATTATACACCTCTCTAAATTCATTATCATTCTCCAGTTTAACAATATGATCTACGTTAGGTGTTACTACATATGCTTTTTTTCTTAATTTAATAAGTGCATTTATAGCATCTATACTCTCACTAATTGTCAAATTATCTACTTCAATATTTAAAAATTTCATTCTATTCATGTTAAATCCAACACTCTCTATTAATTATTAAAATGTACTATTATCTATATAATTTTTATAATCTTTTAAATTATCCATTAGGCCCTTATTTACTACAAATATAGTGTCATCTAATTCTATAGTTAATATGTTTTCTACACCTATCATAACAACTTTTTTATTGCTATTAATAATCATATTTTCTTCTGACTCAATAATTGTTGAATTATTACTTGCAATATTTCCATCCTCATCTTTTTCTCTATATCTTTCTATAGATTTCCATGAACCTATATCATCCCATCCAATCTCACTTGGTATAACATATATCTCGTTTGATTTTTCTAAAACAGCATAATCTATAGAAATTTCTTCTGTATTACAATATTGTTTATTTATATAATATTGTAGTTCTTCTTCTTTCACTGTTTTTATACTTGACAAAGCCTCGTATATATTAGGAACATATCTCTTTATTTCATTTATTATCGTATCTACTTTCCATATAAACATCCCTCCATTCCAGAGATAATCTCCTGACTTTAAATATTCTGCAGCTTTTTCCTTATTTGGTTTTTCAACAAATCTATTTACCTTATTAATAGTTTTTGATACCTTCTCACCGTAATTTATATATCCATACCCAGTTTCTGGTCTATCTGGTTTCATTCCAAGAGTTACTATAGCATTTTTGCTTTCATTTAAAAATTTATTCCCTTGAAGAATTATATTTATAAATTTACTTTCATCCTTAATCAAGTGATCAGATGGTAAAACAACCATAGTAGCATCATTATAATATCTCTTAATAACTAATGCTGACAAAGCTATACATGGAGCAGTATTTCTTCCCTCTGGCTCTACTATAATATTTCTTTCCGGTAAATTAGGCAATTGATCCTTAACTAAATCTATATATTTCTCTCCAGTACATATAAATATTCTTTCTAATGGTATTATTGGAAGAATTCTATTTACTGTCATCTGAATCATCGTTTCTTTTCCTATTAAATTCAAAAACTGCTTTGGCTTTTCTTCTGTAGATAAAGGCCAAAATCTAGTACCTTTTCCTCCAGCCATTATTAAAGCACATATCATATCTATTTCACCTTCCTATATCTTAGTAACATTATAAGCTTTAAAATCATACATCCTCATATCCATTCGGGTTATTTTTTTGCCATCTCCATGAATCTTCACACATTTCTTCTACTGACTTTTCTGCCTTCCAACCTAACTCCTTATTAGCTTTACTAGGATCTGCATAACAGATTGCTATATCTCCTGGTCTTCTTGCTACTATTTTATATGGTATTTCTTTTCCACTTAACTTCGAAAATTCTTTCACTAAATCTAATACACTATATCCTTTTCCTGTTCCCAAATTATATGTTACAAGTCCAGAATTAGTATTTAGCTTTTCTAATGCTTTTATATGTCCCTTTGCTAAATCAACTACATGAATATAATCTCTAACTCCTGTTCCATCAGGAGTATTATAGTCATTACCAAATACACTTAGTTCTTCTAATTCACCAACAGCCACCTTTGTAATATATGGCATCAGGTTATTTGGTACACCATTAGGATTTTCACCTATTTTTCCACTTTTATGAGCACCTACTGGGTTAAAATATCTTAAAAGTGCAATATTCCAACTATTATCTGATTTATATACATCTCTAAGTATATCCTCTATCATCAATTTTGTTCTACCATATGGATTGGTTGCTGACAATGGAGAATCTTCAGTTATTGGTATAATTTTCGCATCTCCATATACTGTTGCTGATGAACTAAACACAAAATTTTTAACATCATATTTTTTCATAAATTTTAAAATTACTAAAGTTGTAGTTATATTATTATAATAATATTCAATAGGCATACTTACGGATTCACCTACTGCCTTATATGCTGCAAAATGAATAATAGCCTCTATATTATTTTCCTTAAATATTTTTTCTACACATTCTTCATTTAATAAATCTATTTTATAGAATTTAGGTTTTTTTCCTGTTAATTCAGTTATTCTATCTAAAACAATCTCATTACTATTTGATAAGTTATCAGCTATAATAACATCATACCCCGAATTTAAAAGTTCTATTGTTGTATGACTTCCTATATAACCTAGTCCTCCTGAAATAAAAATAGCCATATGCTAAACCTCCAAACATTTTCAAGCAATATATCTATAGTTTATATAATTTAAGCAGCATTACTATCCCCAAATAAAACAAAAAATGTCTTAAATATAAGTTTTATATCTAACCATAAGCTTCTTTCATTTACATATTTAACGTCTAGTTTCATCCAGTCTTCAAAATCAATATTATTTCTCCCCATTACTTGCCAATAACAAGTAAGTCCTGGTTTAACATCAAGACGTTTCAACATCCATAAATCAAATTCCTTTACCTCATGAGGTAAGCTTGGTCTTGGCCCAACTAGACTCATATTACCTTTTAAAACATTTAATAGTTGTGGTAGTTCATCAATGCTTGTCTTTCTAATAAACTTACCTATCTTTGTTATTCTAGGGTCATCTTTCATCTTAAACATAGGCCCAGACATTTCATTTTGTTCTTTAAGCTTCTCTTTAATTTCTTCAGCATTTACAATCATAGACCTAAGCTTGTACATATCAAATTCTTTACCATTTTTGCCCACTCTTTTTTGGATAAAAACAATAGGTCCCTTAGATTCTAGTCTTATTAATACACCTATAATTATTAGTATAGGGCTTAATATTACTAACCCACATAATGAACCTACAATATCAATTATTCTTTTAAAAAAATTATATATTACTCTGCTTTCCTTCTTTCTTACTTCTACATTAATATCTAAATTAATATCACTCAAAGTACATCCCCCTAATTATTGATTAATAAATTTCTACATTATTATTAATCCTTCAACAGTATTCACATTTCGCTAAAGATAATTATATCATATAATTTCAGTAAAAAAAATACTTGAAAATAAGTGATAATCCAGTAGATTTCTGAATTTTTTATATAATTTTTTTATTATTTTAAAGTTTAAATTAAAATCATTTTTAAATATTGATGTTTCATAAAAATTAATCATATTACTACTTTTATTGATATAACTAAATAAAATATAATTGTCGAATTTAATATTATTTTTCCTCTACTCTTATAATTAAATATTAACTTTTAAATATATAAATAAAAACAGTTTATAAAATAATCTATACAACTACTTTATAAACTGTTAAATACACTTACTATCTATTTTAATGCAATTCTTAAAGAATTTATAGCATTAGGAGAAACTCCTCCTCCAGCTTGTATAATTGAATTAGCATTTTTATAACCTAAAATATTTTTTTGTGAATTATTTAAATCATTGTCACATAAAACTACAGGACCTCCATTTAAGGCTGCAATTGGACCAGAGCTTAATGCATCCACTAACTCAATTCCTTTTGTAGCATAAACCTTATTAAGCTTTTCACCAAAAAATCTTTCTATTACCATTGCATTAGTATCATATCTATCTGCTCCACCTAATCTATTTCCACTTATATCTGTTGCAGTTATTCCATTAACTATATTCAAAACATTATTATTTAAAACTGATGTACCGCCAATTATATATGCATTATTTAGGCTCTCACCTTTTAACCAATTGTAACTATTATTATTTAAGCTATTAACTTCTGATAGTATAATTGGCATTCTCTCTCTTCCTGATATAGAGGCTATAGACATTGCATCTGCTTCAGCATAACCATTAGCTATAACTACATTTTCAACATCATAAAGATTAGCATCTATATATTGAGCTATTTTTAAAGAAGTAGCATATCTATCTATTCCACCTAATCTTTCTATTGTAGTAATACCCAGATTTCTTAAAGATGCTTCTACGTTAGAACTTACTACTGCAGTTCCACCTACTATTATTGCTTTTTTAGCATTTAATCTAGTAATTTCATTTTTAGTAGCACTAGGGATAGAATTTATCTCTGACAATAGTATAGGAGAATTTAAATGAGTTGCTAATGGTGTTGCTGTTAACCCATCTGCCATTTCTACTCCATTAACTATTACTACTGTATCTGACTTATTAAACTGGCTTTGACTTAGCTTTACTGCTGTTTCGTATCTGTCTAATCCTATTAGTGTAGTTACAGGAACTTTTAATGAATTTGCAATTTTATCCTTTACACCTTCAACATTGTTTTTTATATCTGTATAAGTATAGAATATACTTCCCCTTACATTTGGATATTGTCTATTTAAACCTATTTGTTTATCTATTTCTTTTGCAACTGTAGGTTTATATATACCATGCCCTATATATAACTTTACATTTGTTCCGTTAACTTCATTTGACCACCATGGTATAAGTTTTGAATAATCAGCAGCACTATTTCCTATTTCCCAATAAACTTGAGGTGCAACATAATCTAACCATTCATTCTTTATCCAAGTTCTAGTATCTCCATAAATATCATAATAGCTTTGTCCACCTCTTGTATCAGAGCCTGTGGAGTCAGTTGAATTATTTTTCCAAATTCCTCTTGGACTTATTCCAAACTCTACATTTCTATTAACACTTTTTATTTTATTATAAACAGCTTTAACTAATTCATTAACACTATTTCTTCTAAAATCACCTATGTCCATTCCATTACCATACTTTGAATAAGCATCACTATCATTTACATTATTTCCTGGATAAAAATAGTCATCAAAATGTATTCCATCGACATTATAGTTTCTTACTATCTCATCTACAGTATCAATAACATGTTGTCTTACTTCTGGTAATCCTGGATTATAATATAAAGCTTTACCATCTGTGATAACTGTTTGTGGATTTTTTCTAGCAAAGTGATTTTCTGATAATGAATTAACATCTGTACCACTTGTTGTTACTCTATAAGGATTAAGCCACGCATGAACTTTAATTCCTCTCTTATGTGCTTCCTCTGTTATAAAAGCTAGTGGATCATAACCTGGATCTTTCCCTTGAATCCCAGTTAACACTTCTGACCATGGATTTATATTAGATTTATATAAGGCATCTCCCTTTGGTCTAACTTGTACTATAACTGTGTTTAAACCAATTGCTTTTACATTTTCTAATATATTTATAAATTCTTGCTTTTGTGCTGACACATTATTTCTTGAATCAACACTTGGCCAATCTTTATTATAAACTGTAGTTATCCATACAGCTTGCATGTCCTCATTTACAACTGCCTTTGGAGTAACCTTTAGTAAATTAAATATTGTAAATATTATTATTAATATACTTGGTATTTTAAATTTTTTCATAATATACCCCTTTTCTTCCATCAACTTATTATAAAAATTTTTAGCATTAATTTAGGATTTTAATAGTTTCTGATAAAGTATTTTCTGAAACTCCTCCACCTATTTGTATAACTTCTCTAGTTTCTCTTTTTTCTAATACTGCTCTTTGATTTGTATCCAAATATTTATCACATAAAACTATTGCTCCGTTATTCATTGCAATAACTGGTCCTGCACTTAGTGCATCTATAAGCTCTATTCCCTTTGACGCATAAACTTTATTAATTTCATTACCATAGAACCTGTCTATAACTAAGGCATTAGTTTTATATCTATCTAGTCCACCCAACCTATTATTTCTTATATCTAAAGCAGTTATTAAGTTTATAGTATTTAATATATTATCTGATACTACTGCTGTGCCTCCAATTATATATGAATTTTGTAAGGCTTCACTTCTTAACCAATTATAGCTATTATTATTTAAACTATTTGTTTCTGATAATATAATTGGCATTTTGTCTCTTCCTGAAATGGCTGCAATAGACATTGCATCAGCCTCAGCATATCCATTTGCTATAACTATATTTTCAACGTCATAACAATTTGCATCAATATATTTTACAATTTCAAGTGATGTTTCATATCTATCTTTTCCAGCTAGTCTTTCTATATTATATATTCCCAATTTCTTTAATTGCTCAACTACATTTGGAGATACAACCCCTTCTCCCCCTGCTATTATTACTTTTTTTGCTCCAATTCTTTTTATTTCATTTATAGTTTCAATTGGAATATTATTAATCTCTGTTAATAATATTGGAGCCTTTAAAAATGAAGCTAAAGGTGTAACTGTCAGACCATCTGCTAGCTCTATTCCATTAACTAGTACAACTATATCTGAGCTATTAAAATTTGAATTACTTAATTTTGCTGCAGTATCATATCTATCAGTTCCTATAATACTTGTAAATTTCACTTCATTATTTACCTTTGGAAAGGTAACTTTAAAGCTTATTTCATCTCCATTTGCACTTCCAACTTCTGAAATTACAATTCCACTATTTTCTCCATTATCAAAAAATAAATTATTAGAATTAAATCCACTATTTACATTATTATTTCCTATGCTTGTCCTACCAGATTCTTGTGATAAAAATGCGGCTCTAGTATTTCCTGCTGCATATGTATTATTAATATCTCCTGATCTAAATACATAAATATGATCTGGATATCCATTTCTATTACCTAAATATGGATCTACATTTTCATTTATTCTGTAAACTATAAGTCCAGAGCCTGGTAAAGTAGAATCCCAATTCCCTGAATTTTTCCTAAACTCCACCATAAAATATTCTTTATCTGATAAAGGAGATTTAATTTTAAAAGCTACAACATCGTTCTTATTTGAACTTTGTGAGCTCTTTAAAGTATAAACTCCATCGCCTTTTATTTCTTGAATATTCATATTTAAATTACTATAAAAGTTTCTAGTATATACTAAAGGAAGTTGTCCATACCCATCTGTATTAGCCATTACATCCCATTCACCAACTGGATTTCCTCTATAGTAATATCTATATAAATCAGGATAGTTAAATGCATGTAAAAATTCATGTATTGCTATCTTTAATAAATTTTTATTAAAAATATTATTTTCATTAGTACCTACATTAATCAAATTATAAGTAGAAAGTTTTTTTCCATTTAATGATGTATCACCTGAAAATTTTGTTTCATGAGGCCATAGCATATTACTTCCTGTAGTTACTCCACTACATAAAAAAGTAACTACATCTATTTCCCCATCTCCATTTTTATCTAATTCATTTTGTGGTAAATTTATATTATCTTTAACTGAATCAAATGCCCATTTTATTAATTCTTGTTCTTCTTTGCCTCCAGCAACATATTTCTCGTAAAACCCTCTAGTTTGTGGAGCTTCAATAGATAAATATGTATTATTTTCTTTAGGATAAAAACTACTATTTACTTTTATCTCACCATAAGTCAAATCATTAATATATGAATTTAGAGATATAGATCCTAAATCTGAAACTTTGTCATTATTTAAATCATTAAATAAATTATATGAATTATATAACTGATTAGATTTTTCTTCATTCATAAATTCATTTTCACCTTTAAATCTTATAAGTATAACTATATTATTAATTGTTTTTTCAACACCATTAGCCATTAAAGGTAAGTTGTTATTCTCTGAATTATCACTCAGGTTATCAACACCAAGGCTTGTACCATTTTCTATCATATAATTATATATATTATTGTTTTCAATAGTACTATCAGCCAAAGGCTTTATTGATGGTGTAAAAAGTAGTAAAGATATTATTACAGATATAATTTTTTTCATTCTTCTCTCCCTTAAATTCCAAAATATTTACAACTAATAATAATTCTATCACTTTTTACATTTAACATCAATTACCAATATTTAATATAAAGTTTAGTGTTGTATTCCCAATATTACCTTATTTTTGATATAATATCCCTAGGTTCTAAATATGAGGAGGATTATAAATGAAAAAAATGACATTAAAGAAGAAAGTATTTATTACAATTGCAGTAGTAATTTTACTTTTAATAGGCTCAGGATTAACATATACATACTATTTATCTAGTAAGGTTTCAAGAGTTGAGGTAGATAGATCTGAAGTTACTGACACAGGAAAGGAAGCACCTAAAGAAGCTGATGATGTTATAACTATAGCTTTATTTGGAAGTGACTATTCTAAATTTTATGATGTAAGTTCTGCTGATGCGACTATGATTTTGGCTATAGACACTAAAAATAATAAAATAAAGCTTTGCTCACTAATGAGAGACATTTATTTAGATTTACCTGATGGTGGTAAAATGAACTTAAACTATACTATTTTAGATGGTGGTCCTAGTTCAATATTAAAAGCTATAAATTATAACTTTAATCTAAAAGTAGATAAATTTGTACAAGTTGATTTAAAAAGACTACCTACGATAATTGATTCTCTTGGTGGTATAGAAATGCAAATAACTCAAGATGAGTTAAAGTATATTAACAGTTACATAGATGATATTGATAAAAATAATGGTACTAAGACTCAGCATATAACTACAGCTGGAAAACAGCTTTTAAGTGGTACCCAAGCTTCTGCTTATTGTAGAATAAGATATACAGAAGGAAGAGACTTTAGAAGAACTGAACGTCAAAGAGATGTTCTAGAAGCTTTATTTGTTAAATTTAAAGATATTAGTTTAACTGAAATGCCAGGTCTTGTTAATGATATTTTACCATTAGTTACAACTAACCTTTCAAACTCTGAAATTATATCTATTTCAAATAAAGCACTTGGAATGGGTTTAAGTAATATTGAGCAAGGAAGATTCCCTTCAGATGGCAACATTATAAGTGCTGGTTTTACTGATATGTATCATACTAATATAGATATAGAAGGAACTACTAAAGAACTACATAAATTTTTATTTTCAATTGAATAATTCACCTAAAAAGTGTGTATATAATATGGCTTACTCCGTCGCTTCGCTCCAAGTCGCCACCATATTATATACACACTTTATAAACTAAAGGTTAAATATAGGGTTATCTATATGAAAGTTTTTATATGATAATTGCTTAATCACTAATTCACATACTTTAAGAATTTCTATTATTTACTCAAGAATTCATGAAATTCTAAAACCTTTCTCATATGTAAATATATAAATGTAATATCAATTTATCTTTATGGACTCAATAAACTTCTCTCTTTCTATAAAGTATCTATCAAAAACCTCATTCTTTTCTATATTATTATCTAAAATCTCTCCAAGGTTAAATGCATTTACTAAACCATCCATTCCTTCTTTTGCACATATTACAAAGCCACTTGCAAGTTTATCTCCTGGTATCGTTATTGCTGTACACTTACACATATTTGCTGCCTTTACTATTGCTTTTCCACCATTTGAAGTAATTTCTTTTTCTGCTTTTCCTTTAAAGCTTCTTTGAATAGTTTCATCATAGCCATAAACATCTATTGGTCCTTCATAGGTTAAAATAATGTCTGCTATGTCATTTCCAAAAATATATTTAATTTCTTTTATTCCTATGCTTCTTTCATAAATATTCTCAAAAAAGTATTCCTTAAACTCAAATTCTTCTTTGTTTATATTAGATATTGTTTTATCTATTTCTAACCTCATATTTATGCCATCTGGTAACTTTAAGCAATTATATGCTGGTATTAATACTCTCGTTTTCTTTTGTTTATAATTTATTTCCTTGTGGATAATATCTTCTACTACCATCTTCAATACAGGAAAATTTTTAGAAATTATCCCAATTCCTCCAGTAAAAGATATACTATCTGTGGATAAGCCTTCTTTATCTGTAACTAATCCTATGCCTGAACCTATAAAAGAATACAAATTAGTACTAAGGGCAGGAGCAAGGACTGATCCTCCCCCATCTGTTCCTATACCAAAGTCATTAATTCCTTTAAGAATATTTACTGCTGTTCCACTACTTGAGCCAGTCATACATCTATAAGTTAATGGATTAATTAAATCCGTATCCAAACTTCTACCAATATGAGACATTTTATCCACAGTAGTGAATAAATATTTAGAATTTTTCCTTAATTTATCCACCAACTCTATAGGTATATCCACAGTATTTTTAACACCAAAGGTTAAATATTCTTTTTCTTTGTGTTTTTCCTCTTCTTCTAAGGTTTTATTTATTGAAATAACAGATTTATATAAATTTTGTTCTGCTAGAATTTTAGTCTTATATAATTTTGTTTTACAATCCATCATTTAGGTAACCTCCTTGTTAATTAAAGATAACTTTTCACCTCTATAAAATAAGCAATGGAGAAATAAAAATAAATTAAATTTATTAAGCCTTTATTAACTTTAAATTTCTTCATTTTAATTTCTCCATCATATTGAATTATTTAATTTTCCTATATATAATTTTCCTATATATAATGTTCATCCTTGTCTCTTTAAAAAGTTTATACTACTTAAAGTACAAATTTTATAATAGTTTATTTAAGAAACTTGCTCCATTTTCCGGTGCTTTTACTTTAAAGTAATCTGCAACTGTTGCTCCTACATCTGAAAGTGTTGCTCTTACTCCAACTGTTCCTTCTTTAATATTTTCTCCATATATCATAATTGGAACCATCTCTCTTGTATGTTTACTATGCCCTATTGTTGGATCATTTCCGTGATCTGCCATTACTAATAATATATCATCATTTCTTATTGTTTCTATAAGCTCACCTATAAGCTTATCTGATATTTGAAGTTTTTCTGCATATCTATCAACATTTTCCGCATGTCCTGATAAATCTGTCTCCTGTACATTACAGCATATAAATCCTTCTTTTACTTCTTTGGATATTTCTATTGTTCTCTTTAATACCTTTTCTGTATCTACCATAGGGATACTTGTTCCTTTTTCATTTATAACTACATCTGCTACTTTTCCTAATAAATAAACTGGTATATTTTCTTCAGAAAGTATTGTTGAAACTTGAGTTTTAGGATTAACTCCATATCCTAAATGAATACATTCATATCCAGTATTGTAAACTCCTGATTTTGGTGCATTTATACCTATATATCCACCGTCTTTTTCTTCTTCTGCATTTAATATATCTTCTAAAGTAATTCCTTTTCCTCCAAAAGTTATAACTCTTGGGACTGTTGCAATAGATCTAACTATATGTCCAATTTCTAAAACCTTACTAAATGGTATTAAATCTAATGCTGATGTGATATTGAAAGCTTGACCTAAATCACATTCTATATTATCTGCAACAGTAAGTGCATCTTCTACAACTAGATACTTCTCCTTATTTCCCTTTTTATATTCAACTTTATATCCAGCTTCTTTTATAGCATTATATATTGATTCTATTTTATTTTTAATAGGTTCTCTAAAAGGCATCTTTGGCTTTGTTCCCATTATTTCTTGATGACCAAAGAAGGTATCAGCTCCAAAGTGAGTTAATCTTCCCTTTCCAAAAGTTGCATGTGGATTTTTCTTCATTCCATTTATTTCTGTTCCTAATATATTGATAAGACCTAACTTTTCTAGATTAGGTAAAACTACATCTTTTCTTTTTTCTAATATATGAAGACATGTATTTGAATTTATATCCTGAGGTCTAGTTTCTTTAACATCATCCATTTCTCCAATGCCAAAACCATCGAGTACAATTACAACAAATTTTCCCATATTAAATTTCCTCCTCTTCTTATTTAATCAAATATCAATTTTAATATTTCGCTGTATTAGCCATTTTAGCTGATATAATAGTTGCGTAATCATATATGAGCAAATTTTTAGAATTTCATTATTTCTGGAGTAGCTCTCATATCAACATTTTCCTCTAACACACCCTAATTTTTGAATATAATTAAAAGAAACTTCAGCACAAGGTTGTAGTACTATCCCATCCTCAGCATCCATTTCTTTTAACTATTTTTTATTTTAAATATTGGTTATTTATCTTTTTATAGTAGCTATATTTATGATTCAATAGATTTTTATCAGCTATTTCTTTAATCTGTCACTATTTTACTAATCTTCCTTGCGAATCATAAACTCCAACTATTTCTGGATTTCCATATTTAATTCCTTTAACTAAAGCTACGTTACTTCTAGTTACAAATATTTGAGTTCTGAAAGCCATAACTACAGTATCTGATACTTTACAGTTTTCTGATAGTTCAAAATGGTAATCTATACTTTCATCTGTTGGTGGAATAACTTTAATCATTTTTGAATTATCTATATCTTCACCAACTAAAGCATTTTCCATGTGAGATCTTCTATAATGACCTCCTCCATAACAATAAGATCTATCTCCTAAGTTATGTGATACTTCACTTACATAAACCATGGCTGGAAGCTCCACTCCATCATTAAACTTATGATATGGAGTAGTACCAGTTAATCCATGACCTGGTTCTCCATGAGTTCCACCTTCTTCGTATATACTCTTTATAGAACTAACACAAGTAGCTGATGGCATGTTTAATTGTTCTATTTTCACATTAAATGTCTCTTCTAAAATATCTTTAGCCTTTTTAATTGTATCTATATTATTTGTTCTTTTAATCTTATTACTTTCTTCATCAAACAAGAAACATGGAAATGATGCTACTCCTGCTAAATTTAAATTCTTAAGCTTTACTAATTCTTCTCCAATTATTTTAAGTTCTTCTAACTTAAATCCTCCATATTGACCTGAATATAAGTTATCATTTTCTCCTAAAACTCTAAGCATTATATTTTGCTTTAATCCCAGCTTTTCACAGGCTTCATTAATTTCTTTAGCTTTTTCAATTGAATAAACAGTAATATAATCCGGTTTAGATTTAACTACCTTTTCTATTAAAGCCTTTGGAATTTGAACTAAATGTCCTACATGACCTATCTTAATTCCATTATCAATCATAACTCCTGCTTCTTTAAAGTCTACTACTACTGCTCCATCATATCCAAGTTTCATAAACTCTTTTGCAATAAAAGGATTTCTGCCTATTTGCTTTGTCATGAAATAAAGCTTTATACCATACTTATCTGCTTCAGCTTTCATTTTTTCAGCATTTTCTAATAATGTATCTAAGTCAATAACATAAGTGTCAGGAATAATTAACCCTTCTTTATGGAGGTTAAATGCAGCTTGAACTAATTCTCTATTTCTTTCTATGGTTTTTTCAAGAAACATCTTTACTCCCCCTTACTTAACTTGTTTTTTAACGTCATCAATTGCATTTTTTAATATTCTTATTATTGTGTCTGCTCCACTTCTCATTGGATTTACTCTTATCATTCTCTTTTCTAAAGTAGGATCAGCTGCTCTAAAGGTTCCAGAAACTCTATACATCATTGGAACAAATTCATATTTTGATTCTGAGCCTACTGGATGTGATGCTGCTCCATATTTAGTTGTTAATTCTAAAACTTCTTCTGC
Source organism: Clostridium sp. LS3 (assembly GCF_055330225.1). Taxonomy (NCBI): domain Bacteria; kingdom Bacillati; phylum Bacillota; class Clostridia; order Eubacteriales; family Clostridiaceae; genus Clostridium; species Clostridium sp. LS3. The sequence continues at coordinate 737,543 of NZ_CM143921.1, read as the reverse complement.
TATATTTTCATTTAATTCAACTAATAACACTTTTGATTGAGCATTAGCAAGAAAAGCGTCTTTTATTTCTGGGATTTCTCCACTTTTTAATCTAGTTACAAGTTCTTCATTAACTTCTGATTGAATTGCTAATGAAACTGGTGCATATACAAGCCCTCTTAAAGCTTCCATTGCTTCATGGCCTTGTACTTGGCTTCCCCCTGAATAATTTAATGAATAAACCTTATCTATAAGATCTTTCTTTCCTAATAAAACACCGACACCTTCAGGTCCTAATATCTTAAAACAAGAAAAACTTCCAAGATCAGCTCCACATTGGTTACCTATCTTCTTTACTTTTAAAGCAGCATAGTTATCATCAGTAATTATTTTTATGTTAGAATTAGCTTCTTTTATAGTAGTTATAACTTCTTCTAAATCATAAGAATCATCTATTTTTTGTCTTGTATTTTGAACTAATGCACCTTTTACTTCTGGATTTTTTAAGACAACATCTTTTATGTTATTTAAATCATTAAAGTTAGCTTTTATAACCTTAAGTCCCATAGTTTCAATAGTAACTTTTGAAGTAGGATATATTGGTGCATCATGGACTAAAATAGCATCTCCACTGTTCATAAAGCTAATTAATCCCCATCTTATAGCTCCAGTTCCTGCTCCTCTAACAAATATTGCTGCTTCTGCATCAAATACTTCTGCAAAAACATTTTCAACCTTTTTAGTATAAGTTGGTTTATTTAATCCCTTAACAACACCTAAGTCACCTAGGGATAATATTTCTTGTCCATCAAAATTCTTTGTTATTGTATCTATTATTTTAAATTGTAATTTCTTTGCTTCATCTAAACTTATTGAGTGTAATGGGTATGTTCTCATAGATTTTCCTCCTACTTAAGGTTATATATATTTTTTATATTATTAACTAACATATTTTCTATATGTTTGTTAGAAATTTCATTTTCATATAATCTTGGTAAAAAGTTATCTATTAAATAACTATAACCAAGTCCACCATTTCCTTTAAAATGAGACTTTCTTGTAATATCCATAGACATAACTATTTGATTGCTATATCCTTTTTCACAAAGAGCTTTTAACCACGCTACTCTCTTTTCATCTGGCTGATAATTATTTTTTCCAATTGTATCAAATGCTATATTCACTCCTGTATCAACCAATCTAAACATATATTCTAAATCACCACTTAAATCTATATGACTTAATGTAACTTTAGATAAATCAACGTTAAACTCTTTAAATATTTCAATTTGCTCTAATCCTAATTTTCCAAGTGTTGTATGTGTTATTATTGGTGCTCCTGTTTCAGAGTGTGCTCTACATGAAGCTTCAAAAACCTTCTTTTCCATTTCTTCTATTTTATTTAAGCTAGTTCCTATTTCTCCTATAACAGCTGCTTTAACCTGCGTCCCATCTATCCCATTGACTATTTCATCTACTAAAAGCTTTGCCATTTCTTTTTCGCTTATGTTATAAACCTCTTCTGGAAGAAATGGTTCCTTATAGTATCCTGTTGCTTGAAGAATATTTATACCAGTTTCTTTAATAACTTCACTAACATATTCAGTACTTCTTCCCATTCCTCTGTTAGTAACATCTATAATGGTAGAAACTCCTTTAGCCTTTAAATCTTTAAACTCTTCTATTGTTTGTCTTTTATTATTTAAAAAACAATCCGCATCTTTTTTTACACCTGACAAATCTATAGTAATATGTTCATGACAATAAATTATTTCTTTATTCATATAAATATCTCCTTATAAAAAAGTTTATCTATGTAATTTTGCTTATTCCATCCCTTCGCTCCAAGTCATCGAAAAATTACATAGGTGAACTTCAAAGCTGAAGGAAGGAAATTATATATTGGAGTATATGTACTTCTATAACATTTTAGTTATTGAATAAGTTATGCTTATTTTAAAAGTGAGGTAGCAAGTTATTATGCTACCTCTCTATTTAATTAAGTAAAATTTATCTAATTTTTATTTAATTCTTATTTAGGAACTACATATAATCCAACTAAATTTAATATGTTAATTAAAATTCCTACTGTAATTGCTCCTACTGGACCAACAGCCATATCTACTATTGGCTTCTTTGAAGTTTTATTTAATACATAAAGTCCAACTACTACGAATAATCCAAATCCTGGTGCCATTGCTTGAGCTGCCATCGCACCACCTACTAATAAAGCAACTTCTAGTACTTTACTCATAGCTGTTCTTATGTTATCTCCGCACTTTCTAACTCCTGGGAACTTGTCCATCATCTTAGCCATAACATCTAAGAATAAAATTTCTAAAGTCATTACTACTGCCCCTGCAACAAATGCTAGTATTGGGTTTCCTATTAAGAATCCAGTAACGAATACAAATGTCATACCTGCTGGTGCATATACTCCAGTTGAAATTGCAGTAGTTGCAACTAGTGGTATAAATCCTATACCTCTTGCAAATGCTGTCATTGCAGCTTCAGTTGTTTTTCCTTCTGCTAAAAGATTTAAACTAATAGGGTCTCCAGCTACTAGGCTTAAACTAGTTGCTGCTGATACTAATCCACCCATTAAAGCTAATAAAGGTAAGTTCTTTTTGATTTTTTTAACTCTTTCTTCAAAAAGTGCTGCTAAATCAATCTTTGGTGCATTTGGATCTGGTTTTTCCTTCATTGCAAAAGCAATCATTATTATCATACCTGCAAGTAATGCCATACCTTCTTGATCTAATTTAACCTTAGCTCCATTTATAGTGAAAACTCCATATATTGCAGTTATTTGTCTTACTATTAAAGCAACTATTCCTGTAAGGAATCCTTTTTTAATTCCAAATTGATAAGATACAACCAATGCTGGGAATACTGCAAATGCAACTGTAATTGGAGTACCAACTAGTTTTAATGAATCTAAGAAATTAACTGGTAGCTTTGCAAATAAATCAACAACAAATTGTAATCCATAAACTATACCAACTCCATAAAGAGCTCCAGCTATTCCAGATACAACTAGTCCCTTTTTACCACTTGGACAGAAAGAACCAATAATATCAGTACCTAATAATATACTATGAATTAAGATTATAGATGCCGCTATTGATACTGGTATACCAAAACCAATAACTAATCCAAAGCTTATTGCAAAAGATGTTGCTGCTAAAGCTTTTTTGTCCATTCTACCTTCTAAGTATTCTGGAACTATAGCTCTAAAACCATCATTGAAAACTGCTATACCTGCATTTGCTAGTATCGCTGCTAAAGCACCTAAAAGTGCTACAACTAAATATTGCATAAATAATACCTCCCAAAAATTTTTTAATATAATATATATAAATAAAATATATAACTAATTAAATTTTCTATTTATGTTTTTATGACTATTTGCTCACTTTATTCAATAAAAGCTAACTTTCATATATAAATATTTGAGTTGATAAATATTTTATAATAGATATTTAAGTATTACTGGTATAACCTCTTCAGCATGTTGTGCTGTAAATCCGTACGCTTTTTTCCCTGCTTCTACTTCTGCTTTTATTTCTGCTTCGCTTTTAATATTTCCTGGCATTGATACTGTTGCACATTGACCCATTCCAAGTAATGCTATTGCCATTGCAAGTGCTCCACCGCCACCAGTGTTACATGCTCCTAAATAAAAATCTGCTGTTCCTGTTTTTATTGCCATTGCTGCTTCTATATCACTTTTAATTTCAATACTTGCTTTGTCACCTGCTATTTTCGCTGTTATATCTGCTACTCTTTGCTTGTCTATTTGTCCACCTATTACTATTCTTTTCATTTTTATATTCCTCCCTAATTTTAAAAATTTCTTTATATTATTCTAATTTTTTTATTTACTTACTACCTATCTATATCTTTATATGTTCATTTACATTATCTACTTTTCCATATTGTTATTTATCTATTCATTTGTTTATTTTCTTATATATTTGTCCTATATCTATTTACTTGTCCCACTCTTCTTTGTTTACTTAGATTAATTATAGCAATGTACAAACATGCATTATTATAAAGTCAAACTCTGAATCTGGAATTTTTCCTAAAATTTCTTCTAAATCTTTTGTTACTAAATATGCCTTATCATAATTTTTATCTTCTTTTAAAGATTCTGCTACAACTTCATCTAATTTATTAACTAATTTATCTTCTTCAATTCTTGTTAATGCTGAACATAAATGAGTTATAAACATAGATGCATTCTCTTCTAAAAGTGTTATACCCATTTTTTCCTTAAAATGTTCTATTACCTTTAGAACCTTGTCATAATTTTGTTGTGATAATTGTCCTGAGTCTCTTAGTATATTTAATCTTAATGTTAATTCCATCCCCAAACCTCCAATATACGTTTTTTTGTATTTTGATATCAGTAATACCCCTAGTATTGAGGCATTATCTTCTTTTCCATAACAAGTCTTTGATATTCCTTCACATCATCTACATTTAATACTCTAGAAAATAGTGCTGGAACGATTGAATTTTTCTTATTTGCAATAATTACTGCTTCTGTATCTTTTATGTTTTTATTTTCTCTGTTTATAGGAATAAATTTTATATCATCTTTCCTATCCTCAATATCATCTAAATTCCAAATTGCAGCATCTATTTTATTTTCTTTTATTGCTGTGATAAACTGACTATAGTTTAATGGAACATATTCTACTTCTATTTCTTCAAAATATATTTTACTTAACATAAACTGATCTATAGAAGAATTATCTATTCCAACCCTTGTACCTTTTTTGAATTCACCATTAAAATCTTTAGAAACAACTATTATATGTTCATTAACATAACTAAAATCTCCAAAAGTTCTAACTATTTGAATTTCCTTATTATTTTCTAAATAATAATCAGCAGTTAGTCTAGAAGTTACTGCAAAATCATATCTGCCATCTTCCAAAGCTTTTAATCTATGGTTAGATCCCCTCATAAAAGCAAGATTTGTATTTATACCTGAGCCATTTAAACACTTACAAAGTCCAGTTGCTAGTCCTTCATACCTTTTAGAATAAGGTAATGGCATAACCCCTACTAAAGATTTAATTCCTGTAAGTTCTAAAAGCTTTATATAATTTATCTCCTTTATAAAAGTTCCTAAATGTCCTCTAGATTCTAAAGTTAATGCACCATGCTCTTTTAAAAACTTTAAAGCAGATTGTATTGTGCCTCTTGCGGTGTAGTAATTCTCAGAAAGCTCTGCAATAGTCTTAATTCTGTCACCTTCATTTAAAGATAAAAACTCAACTGCTAAGGAATTAATTGCTATTCCAAGCTTTTGCATAAGCGTACTTTGCAAGTCCAATATATCACTTCCTGTCTAATTCTCATTTAATGTACAATATTTTGTATATTTATAATATCACGCTTTGATTACCTTTACAATAGTATTTAAAAAAATATTTCTTGGAAATTACTGCACCTCAAAAGGGGTAGCATTTTTCGCGACCCCCTTTGATTTTTTCTTCTAATACAAGGAAATTATAAAAAGTTTATTATGTGAATAACTTTTTATAATTTCCTTCCTTCAGTTTTCAAGTGGACATACGTAAGTTTGTGTTGACTTGGAGCGAAGCGACGGAATAAGCAAACTTACGTATGTCCACTTTTTCATTTCTTAATCGGTAGCATAATTCCACAAATATCGAATTAATAAAAAAGACGATTCAAATTTATCTTTGAACCGCCCTAAAAAAAACTTTATATTTTTCTTATAATATTAAATTATTTTATATTATTTTTTCTTTTTAATACTTAATACAGAACCTAATAATAAAGATACTCCAGCTATATATGGTAGTTGACTCTCTACCCCTGTTTGTGGAAGACTAGTATATGAAGTATTATTTTTTGTATCTGATTTATCATTACTATTAGTATTTGAATTGTTATCAGTATTTCCTTTGTTATTATTTATATACTTAATTGATTGTGATACTGTTCCTGAAAAAACTCCACGAGTATCTCCTATCTTTATCTCCTTTGCAAAGTAGAAAGTCTCAACTACATCTTTTGATATATTATTCCACTTAAGCTTATTTGTCTCTAAATCATAGTTATCACCAACCATGTCACTAGGCTTTATAGCTTCTCCATTAATACCTACTAAAATATTTTCTACCTCAACTGAATCGTTTGTCTCTAATTCTGGTAAATTAATTTCTTGCATAATTATATCAAAATAAAGCAATCCAGTTAACTCACTTAATGGTTTTATATTACTTATTTTATTAGACCGCAAATTTAAGTAGGATAAATTATTCAATCCTTCTAGTCCTTCTATTTTCGTTATTTTATTAACTTCTAAATCTAAATAATTTAAATTTAATAATCCTTTTAATCCTGTTATTTCAGATATTTCATTAGAGCTCACAGTTAAGGAATGTAAATTGTTCAATCCTTCTAGCCCTTCTATTTTACTTATTTGATTTGAATTTAAAGTTAATCCATTTAAATTTTTTAACCCTTCCAAACCTTCCATCTTGCTTATTTGATTTCTACTTAAAACTAAGGACCCTAAATTCTTTAGCCCTTCTAACCCTTCTATTTTGCTTATTTGATTTAAATCTAATAGTAATGAGTTTAAATTAGTTACACTCTCTAGTCCTTCTATTTTACTTATTTGATTTGAACTTAAATTTAAGGCATTTAAACTTTTTAACTCTTCCAAACCTTCTATCTTGCTTATTTGATTTGAATCTAATATTAATAATTGTAAATTAGTCAGCCCTTCTAACCCTTCTATCTTGCTTATTTGATTTGAATCTAAATCTAAGTAATTTAAATTCTTTAACCCTTCTAGCCCCTCTATTTTCTCTATTCTATTTTTTTGTAAAAATAACATTTCTAAATTACTTAATCCTTCTATCCCTTGCATTTCAGCGACGTGATTATCTGATAAATCTAATAAACGTAATTTAGATAAATGGCTTATATTTTCAATATGATTTATTTCATTACCACCTAAATATAAATACTCTAAATTAGTTAATTCTTCCAATCCTTCTATAGAATACATACCATTACTTGACAAAACCAATCGGTTTAAGTTAGTCAATCTTTCTAATCCTTCTACTCTAGCAATGTGATTTTCCCCTAAATATAATTGTTCTAATTTGGTTAATTCTTCTAATCCTTCTATTTTGCTTATTTGATTTCTTTCTAAATATAAATGTTCTAAATTTACTAATCCTTCTAATCCTTCTATTTTACTTATTTGATTTCTTGCTAGGTCTAATGTCTTTAAATTAGTTAATCCCTCTAAACCCTTTATTTCACTTATATTATTTCCATTTAAAAGTAATTCCTCTAAATTTATGCAATATTGTAATCCTTCGATGCTATTTATATTTTTATCAATTGCTACTAATTTTGTTATACTTTCAAGTTGTTCTCTAGTAATATCAGCATTTTCTGCTTGATTTAATGTTTCATTTAATGCTTTCTTTAAATTAATATCTGGTATATTTATAATTTCATCTTTCTTTTGTAACGATTCATTAATTTTTAAGTTGTCTTCCTCTAAGATCACTTTTTCATTAATTTTTAAGTTCTCTTCCTCTAAGCTCACTTTCTCATCAATTTTTTTAGTATTAACTTCTTCAGCTAAAACATTTAAAGATGGAGCTGCTACTTGAGCAAGTATTGCTACACCTAATATTAAAGCACAGATTTTACTCTTATTCATAAAAACACTTCTTTCTATTATTTTCTATATTATAATTATATCACAATATTTGTAAATAATGACGTTAATTTGTATTTAGGACATATTTTGGACATATTTTGGACATATTTTTCGAAAGTTTTACTATTTATGTTTAAATATATAAAAAAAGAGCTCTCATTAAGGTAGCTCTTTTATTGAAAAATAATTAGACCTCAAGGGGGTAACGTTACGCTACCCCATTTGATTTTTACTTCTAATACGATGAAATTATAAAAAGTTTATTATGTGAATAACTTTTTATAATTTCCTTCCTTCAGTTTTCAAGTGAACATACGTAAGTTTGTGTTGACTAGGATCGAAGCGGCAGAATAAGCAAACTTACGTATGTCCACTTTTTCATTTCTTAATTGGTAGCATAATTGTTACCGTTGTTCCTTTATTTAATTTACTTTTTATCTCTATTCCATATTCGTCCCCATATATAAGCTTAATTCTACTATCAACATTATTTACTCCTATTCCGCTAAAGTGTTCGTTTTTAGTTTCTTTTTTCTCTTTGACTTTTTCTAAAGTCTCTTCTTCTATTCCTACACCGTTATCATATATTTCTATTTTCATATTTTGATCTTGTTCTTTTATGAAAACTTGTATCTTTCCTTCTTCATCTGATGGAAATCCATGGAAGAAGGAATTTTCAATAAAAGGCTGTAGTATTAGTTTAGGCACCAAATAATCATTGCAATCAGGCATTATAAAATACTCAACTTTTATTCTGTCTCCATATCTGATATTATTTATAAACACATAATTCTTAATATTCTCTATTTCATCAGCTACAGTAATAAACTCATCTGTCTTACTAACTGTATTTCTTAGCAAAGTTATAAAAGAATCTAATGCACTTATTGATTTATCATTACTACCTTGCCATATAAGCCATTTTATACTTGATAATGTATTAAAAATATAATGTGGATTTATCTGCATCTGCAAAGCATGTATTTCGGCTACTCTCTTTTCCCTTTGAACCTTAACTAGCTCATCTACATATTTATTTAAATCCTTTATCATATAATTAAAGGTAGATGATAGCTCTTTAACTTCTTCTGGACCACTTACTTCTATATATTCATCAAAATTTCCATCCCTTACATTAGACATTTTTTTAGTAAGTAAATATAGAGGTTTAGTCATTTGCCTAACTATTAAAAATATAACTATTAAAATACATAATGTAATTACAACACAAATGAGAACTATATTTCTCATATCATACATTTTTCCTAAGGCTTTATAATTATCTACAGTTCCGCATATAGTTAAATTACAATAAGGAAGTCTTTGAATTAATATTGTATTTGTATCACTTTTATAACTTTTACTTACTTCCTTTGTTAAAGCAAGTTCATCTATGCTTTCTTTAAATTCTTCTTGGACTTCTCCAATATTTTCTTTTTTGTTTGAAGATAGAACAACATTATTTTCATTTAGAACTACTATATCATTTATTTCTACTGTAAAATAATCATAAAATTTTTCAAAATCTTTTTCTTTTATTGTAAAGTATATAACCCCATAAGGCTTTCCATTACTTAAATTCAAAGCTTTTGTTATCACAATTACAGGCTCATCCTTTGTGAAGGAAGTGAATCCTTTTTTTAAATACTGATATAGAATAGTTTTACTATTTTCTAAGGATTTTTTAGAAATATCCATGTCCAATATCTCATTAGCATCCATAGTTAAAAGCTCTTCTCTATTTAAATATGAATTTCCATTTAAACCTACTATTAAAACACTCATATCATATGTATTTGTTGCTAATGCTGATTTCATCTGACTCTTAACATCATATATATTTTTAAAATTTTCTTTTATACTTAAATTTTCTTCAGCGAGAAATACTTTAAAGGCTTTATGAGAATTCACTTCATTTATAACTTTAACTACTTCAGCATGAAAATCATAAAATTTATCATTTACTTGTTGAAAAATTTTTTTTTGAGAGTCACTATAAGTTTTTGTAAATATTCCCCTTGAAATATTTATTATAATATAACTAATAGAAGCTGATACACAAATTACTCCTGCAACAACAACACACAATATTTTAAAAAATAAACTATTTTTTATCAGCTTCTTTTTCATTACTTAGCACTCCCTTAACTTTGCTTAATCTTCGATAATTACTAGGGGTATGTCCTACTATCTTTTTAAAGACTCTACAAAAATAACTATGATCTGAGTAACCTACCATACTACTTATTTCAGAAACATAAAACTTATTTTCTTGTAATAGTTCACATGCTTTTTCAATTCTTATTCTATTCAGATATTCTGAATAGCCTTCCTTACAGTGATTATTAAAATAGAAGGATAAGTAATAATAATTAAAGTTAAATGCCTTTGAAATATCACTTAACTCAAGAGGTTTATCATAATGCTCATTTATATAATCTAAAATTTCTTTAATTCTTTCCGCTTCCACATTTATATTTTTTGAAATAATATCTTTAAGTTCTAAAATAATTATATTGATTTCCTCAATAAAGTCTTGTGAATATGCTACGTTATCTATTTTCTTAAAGTATGATTGCCTTAACTCTTCTGTTTCAATTTCATAAGACTCTAAACTTACTATCACATTATATAATAAGTTTTTAACAAGGTTTTTAAGTTTGTACTCATCCATCCTTAAAGCTATAGCATAATCTACATATTCATTTATCATATTAATTGCTAAATTGAATTCTTTTGTTTTTATTAGATTAGAATATTTATTATAATCAAACTTTACTAACTTGCTTTTTAAATCTATTCCTTCTGTATTTAGTAAAAACTCATCTTTATAATAAAATTTTTGAGATAGGTATGAAATAAACTTTTCATTATATATTTCTTTAACTTTGTAAATGTTATCAAATTTTGGTGTGATTATAAAAAATATATTTTCTTGAATTAATAAATTCTTCTCAATATATTCTTTAATATTCTCTACTATTTCTTTATCTTTACTTATTTTATAATTGATAATGTAACAAAGTACTTCATCATTAATTAAGAGCTTCAAATGAATATACTCTTTATTAGTTATAAAAAATTCTTCTATCTTTGTTTTAATTTTTTTTATATTTTCTTTATTTTTTCCACAAATTTGCTTTAAATTTATACCTAAAATTCTAAAATAAGTATTAGGAAAAATTGCTGAAAACTTAGTATTATCTAATTTAGAATCAAAACCAATTAAATATCTTTCAATTAAATTATTGTAATAAATATCCTCATTTTTAATTAATTCTAAACCTGGAATTCTATCAACTGCTTTTTTTAAAGTTATTAAAAGCTGACTTGGATTTAAGGTTGGCTTTAATATATAATCTACAGCTCCATTTAAAAGAGTATCTTTAACGTATTCAAAATTATCATAGCTACTTAAAATAATAATCTGTAGATCTGGATATTTTTTTTGAACTATTTTTGAGAAATCAACACCATTAAGTATTGGCATAACGATATCAGAAATTATAATGTTAGGCTTTAATGTATCTATTAACTCTAATGCCTCTTGCCCATTTGTTGCTTCTCCAACTATTGTAAAGCCTTCCCTTTCCCATTCAAGCATATGTTTCATTCCTTGACGCATAATAAATTCATCTTCTACAATTAAAACCTTACAATAATTTTTACTCATAATATCCCCCTCTACAGATTATTATATATAAGTTAAACTAAAGATTAAATATTAGGCATGTGAAAATAAATAATAGACCAAAGGTTCGAAGCATATTTGCCACGAGACAAGAAGTTAAAAGACTGTCATAGTGGAGCTATGCCAGGCTTTTGACGACGAAGTAATCGTGACAAATAGGCGAGAAAACTGGTCTAATATTTATTTGATAATGCCTTAAGCCTTTGATATAACAAAACTTAAATTTATATCTTCTTTAGATGAAATTTTATATTCATCATGTACTAAAGCTCCCCAACTATCATCTCCACCAACGCCCATTTGTTTAGCTATTATACGTACCCATGTATAATTAATAGGTGGAAGTTCTTCTATATGCATAGCATTTTCAAGCTCATAAGCACTATATGGTAATACGCTTAACTCAAATGGTGTATTTACATATTTAAAAGATAAGCCTTCATTATTACTATCTGTTACCCTTACCCATCTTACCCCTGTTCTATTTCCACATTCTTGTGGAATTAAATATTTAGATAAATTATTTATAGCTGTATTTTTAAACCTTCCAAGCCTAGCACCATTATTACGATCTATATAATTTTCCTCTGGCCCATAACCATAGTATTCAAAATTACTAAGTTCCTTTTTTAATTTAAAATCCATAGCAAATATAGGTATCTCTGATAAACCCTCTACACCTTTATAATGTATATCAACTTCTATATTTCCATTTGGAGTTACTGTATATTTAACTATATTATTAGTTTTAATGCTAGTTGGCATTATAAATTTATAAGTTAATATTATTTTACCATTTTCTTCTATATATTTAAAGTCTTCTAATTTTTGATTAGCTCCTGCTATTTGCCATTGTGCAGTTCTAAAATCATGGCCATTTCCCCTATCATTATCTGTGGTTGCTCTAAAGAAAGAAGTTCTTGGAACTCTTGTTATATATTCAACTCCATCATAACAAAGAGATATTAAACCTGCTTCTTGTTTAGAAAACATCATTCTAAAGCCTTTGCCAACTACCCCTATATTCACATCTCCATGAATGATCTTGAAACTTTGTGGTGAATTGCTATTTTCAATCACTTGTAACAATTCGTCTTTATCTTCTATAACTTCTTTGGGGTATTCTTCTAATGATTTATTTAGATTATCTTCTTGTAAAACTTCTTTTAAGGTACTTTCCTTACTATTTATATTTTCACTAACTTTTGTACAACCTTTGCAATCTATATTATAAACTTCTTGACCAAAAGATACTTCAAACCCTTTATTAGCCCACAATAAATTTTCCTTTAACCTCATAGATATATTATAAGTATATTCCTCATAGTATTGAATATTAGGATATTGTATCTCTATATATTTTTCTGCTCCTGGTTTAACATCAGCTTTTATTATAGTTTCAAAAATCCTTTCGCCTTCTTTTTCAATATATACCACAAAATCATATTCATCTGTTCCCACAAATAAATTATTATTTTTTATAGTTACACCTTTGCTGTGAGGAATAAGTTTTACATTTGAATATAAATATTTTACTTCTTGAGCCTTTGGAGATACACTTCTGTCAGCATAAACAATTCCATCAGTACAGAAACAATAGTCTGTTGCCCTATCATCAAAGTCTCCTCCATATGCAAATACTTTTTTTCCTTCTTTATTAATTACCTCTATTGCTTGATCTATATAATCCCATATGAATCCACCTTGATACAGTTCATATTTATCTTCAAGATCTGTATATAACTTCATTCCTCCACAGGAATTACCCATTGCATGCATATACTCACAGCTTATATAAGGCTTTTGTGGATTGTTTTTCAAATATTCCTCTATATCTGCAGGCTTTGCATACATTCTACTTTCGATATCGCTTATTTCATCAAATTCTCTATTCCAAAATACCCCTTCATAGTGAACTAAGCGAGTATCATCATTTTCATGGAAATACTTTGTCATTTCTAAAATATTTGTTCCTGCATAAGATTCATTACCACATGACCATATTAATATTGATGGATGGTTTTTATCTCTTTGGAGCATTGATTCTGCTCTATCAATTACAGTATCTCTCCATTCAGGAATTGAAGCTGGAACATTCCACTCTGGATCACATGCCCCCATCTTTTGCCATGATCCATGACTTTCTAAATTGGCTTCATCTATTAAATAAATTCCATATTCATCACAAAGATCATACCAAAGACTTTGATTTGGATAGTGAGATGTTCTTACTGAATTTATATTATTTTGTTTTAAAAATTTTATATCCCATAGCATATCCTCTTTAGTAATCGCACGCCCATTTTTAGAGCTAAATTCATGCCTATTTATTCCTTTAAATATTATTCTTTTTCCATTTAAACACATTACTTTATTAATTATTTCAAATCTTCTAAATCCAATCCTTTGAGGAACTATTTCTAATAAATTTCCTTCATTATCTAATAACTCAATATAAAGTTTATATAAATAAGGACTTTCAGCACTCCATGCTTCAACCTTATTTATAGTAGATTTAAAGGTTATTTTATTAATGTCTTTATTAGTAGTATTACTATCATTTTCATTATTATATTTATCAAATTTAACTTCTTTAAAGCCATGAATTAAATTATTATTTTTATCTTTTAAATATGCTTTTACAATACATCCTTTATTATTGTTTAATTTTATATCTATACTTAATTCACCATTAGTATAAGTATCATCTAACCCTGACTTTACAAATAAATCCTCTACATGATAATTCGGTGTTGCATATAGGTACACATCTCTAAATATTCCTGAAAACCTCCAAAAATCTTGGTCTTCTATCCAACTAGCACTACTTCTTTTATATACTTCAACAGCTAATTTATTTTCTCCATCCTTTATATACTTTGTTAATTCAAATTCTGATGGAGTAAATGTGTCTTCACTATAGCCTATAAACTCTCCATTTAACCATACATAAAATGCTGTTTCAACACCTTGGAAGGATATATAAATCTTTTTGTCTTTTAATTCTTCTTTTACTTTAAAATATTTAACATAACTTCCAACTGGGTTATACTCTTTTGAAACTTGTGGAGGTCTTAATTCCTCTACTCCATCCCATGGATACATTGTATTTATATATTGACATCTATCATAGCCTTGCATTTGAATATGTCCTGGTACATTTATATAATCAAAACTACTGCAATCATAATCTTCCTTATAAAAATCCTTTATTCTATTACTTGGATTAACTGCATAAGAAAATTTCCATTTTCCATTTAAACTTTGCTTAAGTGGCATATTATATCCTAATGATAAATCTTCTCTCTTCTCATAAAATAAATGATCTGAATAAGCATCTATTCTATTAACCCTAAAAACTTCTGGATTTTCTAACCAATCTAAGCTTGGCTCATTTTGTAAGTTTTCAGCGATTTGTGAGCTTTGTATATCTAACATAAACATAACACCTCTTTTCTAGTTTTATTATTTTATTTGGCTGTGCTAGACATTATGGAAGAAATAATAGAAATTCTTAGCCTAATGAATTAGCTATGAAGTCACTATCATATCAACCTTTCAGTCTAACACAGCCTTTTTTTAAATAATTGAACCCCTGGAGGGAGGGGCAATAATTATCCCTTCATTGAACCTGTCATACCTGCAACAAAGTGCTTTTGCATTAAGAAGAATATTAAAGCTGTAGGCAGAGTTGCTATTAAAACAGCAGTCATCATCATTCCATAATCAGGAGTATATGATGAACCTAATGCTGATATAACAAGTGGTAATGTTCTTTTTTCCGGTGATTGTAATGCTATAAGTGGCCATAAGTAACTGTTCCAGCTAGCCATAAAAGTAACTATTGTTGCTGCTGCATAAGTTGACTTCATTGTCGGTATATAAATCTTAAAGAAAATACCAAATTCTCCTAGACCATCTATTCTTGCTGCTTCCATTAAATCCTTTGGAAAGCTCTTTGTGTTTTGCCTAAAAAAGAATATTAAAAAGGCTGTTGCAACTGAAATAATAATTACCGAACCATGTGTATTTAAAGATATTCCTTTTAGTGGAGCAACATTGCTGAATTTACTAAACATTCTAAATAAAGGCACCATTAAAGCTGCAAAAGGTACCATCATAGATAGTAATATAAATTTAAATATTTTATCTCTAGTTTTTGTCTTATATACCTCAAAAGCATATCCTGCTAATGAAGAAATTAGCATAGCTAAAACTGTAATAATAACTGCAATTTTTAGTGAATTTTTAAATGCTGTCATATATTGCAAGTCTGATGATAATAAGTTTTTTAGATTTTCAAAAAAATATGTTCCTGGTATTAATGTGCCTTTTGTAATTTCAACGGACTTATTAGTTGTAGCTATGACCATCCAAATAAATGGGAAGACTGATATAAAAGATAAAATAATCAAAAATGCATATTTAATAAAATTTATTATCTTACTTTTTTTATTCATCCTTATCCCCTCCTGCTTTTAATTGAATAAATGATAGTATTACTATAATTAGTACTACTACATATGATATTGCTGCTGCATATCCAAAGTTTGGTGAATATTTAAATAATAAATTATATATATATTGTGAAATTGTAATTGTTGCATTTGCTGGTCCTCCAAGTGTTATATTTGCAGTTTCATCAAATAATTGTAATGTTCCTATTGTAGAATTTATTGTTGTAAATAAAATTATAGGTTTTAGTAATGGAAGGGTTATGCATTTGAATCTCATAAAAGCACTTGCTCCATCAATTTCAGCTGCTTCATATATAGAATCATCAATTGATTGCATACCAGCTAAGTAAAATACCATATTATATCCTGTCCATCTCCATGTTATTGCTATTATAATTAATACCTTTGCCCATATTGGATGAGTAATCCATGCAATTGGTTCTGATATAACATTAATTTGCATTAAAATTACATTTATAAATCCATCAGTGGCAAATAGACTTTTAAAAATAATAGAATATGCTACAAGTGACGTAACACATGGTAAAAATATTGCTGTTCTAAAAAATCCTCTTGCTTTTAATTTTTTATCATTTAATAAAGCTGATATTCCAAGGGCTAATATGGTCATAATAGGTACTTGGATTATTAAATATAATAATGTATTAAATAATGCCTTCTTAAATGTTGAATCTGTTAACAACCTTTTATAGTTATCTATTCCTACAAAGCCTAGATTATTTCCCAATCCACCTTGGAAGGAAGTTATAAAAGCTTGTACCATTGGATAAAACACAAAGACTGTTATTAAAATAATGCTTGGCATAATAAATATCCATGCTTTTCTATCCGACTTATAATTGAGACTATTGTTTTTCTTTCTTACTATCAAGCCTATTCCCCCTATATAGAAAATAACCATTTACTAATTTTTATTTTAATAAATGGCTACTCTCCTTATAATGATTATTTCTCTTTTAACTCTTATTATTGTGCTACAGCTGATTCAATTTGACCTTGGAAATTCTTTAAAGTTGAATCAATATCAGCTCCACCTACTATAGCTTGAACAGCTTCAGTCATAATACTTTCAATTGCATAAGTGTGTAGTCCATAATTTACTGAAGGTACTTTTTCATTCCATTTTGCAAAATCTGCAAATATTTCTTGACCACCAAAGAATTCATTTGGCTTAGAATAATTTGGAGCCTTTGCTGCTGCCTTTAGAGTACTTACTAAATTTATATCTTGTGCTAATCCATTCATTAAATCTGTATTTGAAGCAAAAGTTTTTCCTAAGAAATCTACTGCCATATCTGTGTTTCCAACGTTTTTAAGAACATACCATCCTGCTCCACCTAATGAAGATGCATTAACAGATTTAGAATTAGCTCCCATCTTAGGGAATGGTGCTATAGCCCATTTTCCACTTTGATCTTCAGCCTTCTTAATTGAAGGTGCAATCCAGCAACCTGTAACTACTGATGCAACTTCTCCTTTATTAAATGCTCCTACAAATTGATCCCAATTTGCTACTTGCTTTGTAATTCCTGATTCAGTTAAGTCTTTATATGTCTTTAAGGCATCTTTTAATGCTTGATTATCTGCTATAGTAACTTTACCATTTTCATCTGTGTACCATGCTCCAGCACTTTGTAACATCATTCTAATTTGTCCTATATCACTTGGGTCTAATGTACACATTGCAACACCAGTCTTTTCTTTCACAGCTTTACCTATTTCAATGTATTTTTCCCAAGTTAGGTTTTGCATATCTTCCTTAGTGTATCCAGCTTTTTCTATTAAATCTGTTCTATAGAAAGTCTCTGCAACTCCACTATCAAAAGGAATTCCATATAATTTACCATCAATATAATTTACACCTGTTTTAAACTCTGCAAAATCTCCTGCTTTAGCTATAGATGATAAATCTGCAAATTCATCTTTATATGATTGTAGATATCCTTGGATTCTATAGTCTTCAACTAATACAACATTAGGAAGTCCTTCATAAGATCCTGAAGATAAGCTTGTATTTAATTTAGCTACAATATCATTTTGAGCCATTGTAACAACTTCAATTTCTGCGTCAGGATGATCCTTTTTATATATTTCCTTTGCTTTATTTGCTGCTACTATGTTGAAAGACTCGTCCCATGCCCATATTGTTATTTTGTTACTTTTAGCATTTTTACTATCCGTCTTATCACTTGTGTTTTTGCTATTTCCTCCACAAGCTACTAAACCTAAAGTTAACGTTGCTGCTAATAAAATTGATGTCAATTTTTTAATTTTCATTTAAACCCCTCCATCTTAATATTCTCTTTGTCATTCCCCTTTTATGAAAAGTGTATTAATCTTAACTAGGCTTGTTTACATTTTGTAATGCTTTACACCTTATGCATTTATATTATCATAACTTAATTGCTTTAATTTAGAAGATTCTTTACTTAAACTTTTAATATTTTTAGATTTTATTTTCTATATTACATAAGAAATGGATTATTTTTATAAACTTGTACTATTTTTAGATTAAAGCAAATAAAAAAGTGGACATATATAAATTTACTTATATATGTCCACACACAAACTAAAGATAATGAAAGTATAAAATAAACATACTTTTCTGCTATGGGCTACTTCTACAATAACTTCTCTAAATTCTCTACTAATTCTCCAATTGCACTAACATATTTATTAACTATTCTATGAGCTACTTCATCTGATAGGCTTTCATTATAAATATGTGATGTTGAGTTCCTATCTTCTAATAAATTAATCCAAACTTTATCATCTGAAATCAAGTTGTTTACATAGGCTTTTTTGAATATAGTGCGCGGAAATGAATTTTCTAATGTTACCCCTAAATATTTCATAAACTCTCTAAGGGTTTTATGGGTAAGCTCATAAGTAAATTCAAATCTCTGTATTAAGCTATCTCTAATTATATCATTTTTACCATCATATAAATCGCTTACTTCTTTTAATCTGATATATGCCTTTTTTAAGTTCATATATTTAAAATCAATACTTCTCATATATAATAACCCCTTCTTTATTAACTTGTTCTATAAACAATTCATCTTTTATTGTATTCATATTTGAAAAGTCAAATTCTAATAAAGTATTAGTATTATTCTCAATATCCTCAATAAAATCTACTAAAGAAGATTCTGAATATATAGCTAAATCAATATCACTTTTAGGCGAATTATCTCCACGTGCCCTTGAACCAAAAAGAACTACTTTTTTAATTTCAGGATACTTTTTAGATATTTCACATATTTCCTCTACTATTCCTTTTTCTAAATTATAATTTATACCCTTAATCAAGCTATCACCTCTTATTATTCCAATTTATAAATCCTCTGTATATTGGATAAGCTTTAGTACTCTAATAATCCTATCTTCATTTCTTGCCAATTCATATATTTATATTATACCCTATTATACAATTAGTTAAAAGAATACTGGAAATACCTTAAAGTATATTTTAGCCCCATATTTCTCCTCTAATAACTGTATCAATTATATTAAACTCATCATCAATTACCAGTAAATCAGCATCTTTGTTTACAGCTATGCTTCCCTTTCTATCAAATACATTTATATATTTTGCAGGGTTTATACTAGCCATCTTCATAATATCGAAGAAATCCACCTTAGAATGTTTTACAACATTTTTTACCGAATTAATATAACTCATTTCTAAATCTTTAACGTTTTCATACTGACTATTATCTATTATTTCTTCTCTTCCATCATCATGCTTAATCATTATGCCTTTTTCATGAGGAATGAGAGTTATTTTCCTAACGTAATGATGCCAAGGCTTATCTGTTTTAGCTAGTCCACAACAGTCTGTAGTTAAAATTATTTTATCGCTAGTTTTAATTCTTAAGGCTATATCAAAAATCTCATGTTTTACTGTTAAGCCAGTTTGTTTAGCAAATTCACAATACATATCCTCAAAATACAAGGCTGCTCCAGCTACACCAAGCTCTCTATGATGCATACCTCTCATCCCACTAAAAGTATGAGTAAATCCTCCAAACCCATATCCTTTCATTTCTTTAATTTTATCAAAGGTAGATGCAGAATGGCCAATTGAAAGTTGTATTCCCTTCTCATTGCAGAATTCAGCAACTTCTTTAGCACCTTCTAATTCTGGTGCCATTGTCATTAATTTTATTAAATCATGTGACTTTTGCCTATTGTAAAAAGACTTCATAAGTTCAATATTAGGTGATATACAATTTTCTTCCTTTTGCATTCCCTTGTATTCCTTATTTATAAATGGCCCCTCTAAGTGAACTCCTACCATTTCTGCCCCTATTTGTTTTGATTCATATACTTCATTAGCCTCATCAATCTGTTTTAAAATATCTTCTATAGCATCTGCTCCAGTTGTTGCAAGAAAAGATGTTACACCTTCCTTTGGTAAATTCTTTTGCATTTCTAATATTGATTCTTTTGACTTTTCAATCCAAAAAGACCCTGTTCCCCATCCATGAACATGATTGTCTATAAAACCTGGAATAATATTAAAATCTGAATAATCAAGAACTTCATTATGATTATCCCATTTCAATGCATTTAAAATATGATTTTTTAAATCCCCCTCTATTAGTTCATCTTTACATTCTACTATATCTACAATTTTTTCTTCCTGAATTTTAATAAACCCACTTATCTTTTTATCTTCTAAATATATATTCTTAGAATAAATTATCATACTATTTCTCCATTTCATCAGCTTTTTTAATATTTTGCCACTATTCTCCTAACTGTTTCAATGCATCATCTACAGCATTTTTTACAGCTTCTACATGTGGCCCAAAAACTACATGTATATGCTTTTCTGATGGTAAGAATATACCTAAGCATCCACTCTCTCTTATTCTATCTTTATTAATTAATTCTGGCTTATCAACATCTACACGCAAACGGCTTACACAGTTTTCTACAGTTAGAATATTAATTGCACCACCTAAACCATCTATAACAATTTCAGCAATTTCTTTATACCTCTTTTCTTTTAGTAAAAGACTTGCACCTTCATCTAGCTCAAAATCTTCCCTACCAGGAGTAACTAAATTAAACTTCTTAATCATAAATTTAAATCCATAATAGAATATAACAAAATTTATAATCCCTAGTATCACCAAATTAATCCAGTTGGTGTTTTCATAAAGAAGTCCAAATACTCCAAAGTCAAATATTGTACCTCTTATATAACCCATCTTTACACCTAAAAATCCTAACGGAATAGTCGTTATACCTGCAAGAATTGAATAGGTAACAAATAACATTGGACTAACAAGTAATAATGTAAACTCTAAAGGCTCTGTAATATTTCCTAGGAAAGCTGTTAAGCAAACTGTAATAATAACACCTTTTGCAACTTTTTTATTCTTTGTAAATGCTGTATGGTACATAGCTAGTCCAATAGCTGGAACTCTAAATAAAGTAGTTAACATTTGAGCTGGAGCCATATAACTTGATAAAGTTGGCATATACTCATTCCATGATGGATGTGTTGGCCCTAAATTAAATAATATTTCATTCATAGCATTCATTATTCCAACATATTGCTCTCCATTTATCATATAAACTCCACCAGCTTCTGTAAATCTTACTATTGAAGATAAAACGTGGTGCAATCCAAATGGAATCAACAATCTATTAAGTGCCACATATATACCAGGTCCTACGTATTTATTCATAAAAATTACAGATCCACTTATAAGCACCTTGGTTATTATTCCCCAGAAAAATGGAATTACTAATCCTATAGGAATCATTAATGCAAAGCTTATTATAGGAACAGATTTCTTACCACTAAAGAAAGCAAAGGCAAGTGGCAACTGTAATTTATAAAATCTATCTGTACACTTAGCTGCTACTATACCAGCAATAATTCCTCCTAAAGCTTCAATTTTCAATGTTTGTACACCTAATACCATTCCTTGTCCTAATTGAGTCATAGTTTCTTGAGGAGCTAAGGTTTTTGTTACTATTAGATAAACATTCATAACTATATTTAATGTTAAATATGCAACAACAGAAGAAAATACAGCTATGCCTTTTTCCTTTTTACTTAATCCATAAGCTACTCCCATTGCAAATAATAAAGGAATATTATTGAATATGATGCTTGTTATGGACTTTAAACTATTTAAAATAGTTTGCAATGTTTCATTTGATAGCCAGCTAAACTGTTCTATCATATAACTTTGTGTAAATGCATTACAGATCCCCATTACCATACCAATTGGTGCCATAAGAGCAACTGGTAATAATAAGCTTCGTCCAAAGGTTTGTACAGATTGCCAAAACTTATCTCTTTTCTTCATAATTTAAATTCCCCCATTATAATTTTTACACAATAAATTTTTTAGATAATCCCCAAATACGTTTATTGTGTATAGATACCCTCATACTCTTTATATGAAAATTTATGATATTTTATAACTGGTTTTTAGGAATTTTTGTAATGTTTAAAAGATACTACAACTAAAAAATAAAAAGGATGTATTTAAAAATTACATCCTTCTCTTCTTATAATTATTTTGAATTTTAATTTTTACTATAAACCCAATATTCATCACATTCTTTTTGAAATATATTAGTTCTTGCTTTAACTATTCCATTTTTAGGTTCACTAACTATTAAGTCGCCATTATTTTTATAATTGTCATTATTTTTATTACAATCTACAACATTAAAATAGTTATATCCATCTATAGTTTCTATACCATTTAAAACTATATAATGTCCTTCTTTAGTAAAGTTTCCAGGCTTCATTATAGCTATTGCCAGATGATTTCCATCGCTTAATAGCCTTTTAACCTTACTTATTTCTGTAGCAGAATATTTTTCTACATTTAATTTATACTTCTCTTCCTTTAATACATCTGTAAAGAATTCTCTCTTTGTACCATTTTCACAATATCCATTTTCTAAAGAATAATTAACCATTTCTATTGGTGTTATATTAGAATTATTTAATGTAGCTTGTACAATAGCTATTGAAACTGCACCACAACCATACTCCCCTACATTTTTTTCTTTAGTTGGATATTGAATATCACTCCATTTAGTATCCTTTTGATCATAATAGTTTATTGTGTCTTTATATTTACCATTTAACAATATATTGTAATCAATAGATATATCTCTTATATCATCATAGTTTTCTTTTAATTGATTTTTCATATATATAGCCTTATTATTTAAACTAGTATAGCTTTCATAATAATAGTTTTCTAATGTATTTAGCTTATCTACATATTTATTGTCATTAGTTTTGCCATAAGCTTTAATTAAATAATCTTGATACCTTATATAAGCTTCTTTATAATACTTTTCTTTTTCTAAAACTAATTCCATATATTTTTCTGTATTATCAGCATCTCCTAGCTTCTCATATATATAAGAAATATTCCATAATATCCTTGGATCATCCTTATTTATTTTTTCACAAGTTTTTAGTAAATCTAAAGACTCTAATAAATTATTTTCATTTTTATCCTCATCATATAAATTTTTATATAATTGAGCTTCATTATAATAACCTCTATAATCTAGCTGGAAAGAAATTTTATTTGCAACATTAAAACAATTTTCTGCAAAGGAATTTAAATTATACTTCATTGCCTTTTCTCCTAAAAGTAATGTTCCTTCATACAATAATAAAAATGTTGCTAAAGCTATAACTGGAATATAGGCAATTCTTCTATTTATAATTTCTTTATTATCTTTATTAATTAAAGCTATTACTAACACCCATAATATTATTAAAGTGCTATAGGAAAAATCAAAATCCATTAAAGAATGAATAAATATTGATATGTATAATAAAATAAAATAATTTCTGTTGTTTTCATTTGATTTAAATAACTTTATAATCCCATAAATAAATATAATTAAAATTAATAAACCTCCAATAATACCTATATCATAGCTAGTTTGTAAAACTGAATTATGTACATACTTTACATCATAAAAAGCAGATGCATTATCATAAAGCTTATATTGAAAAGTATTTATTCCATGTCCTAAAGGATTATTAAATATACTTTTTATACTATCTTCAAAAAATACTAGCCTTTCTTGAAAGCTACCATTATTTAATGATATATTCCTAAGTCTTTCAAAGGTATTACTTGAGCTAAAGAACATAGCTATAGCCCCTAGTATAATTCCAATATAATATAAATACTTTCTCCATTTTTCATTCTTTATATAGTTATAAATAATTATATATATAGGAATTATAATTAAAGAAAATAGTCCAATATTTGAATAAATTAAATATTGAATTACCCCTAAAATAAAAGGTTCTAAAGAATATACAATCTCTTTTTTATTTTTCTTATATTCATATAAAAGTAAATATAAATAATAAGCAATTAATAATATAATAGTAGTTCTAGAGCCAGTATAAAAAATTCCTAACACAAATATACTATCAATAATATCTGATAGTTTGTCCTCTTCTCTTAACTTATTGATATATATCCCTATTAATAATAACAAGGCATAGCTATTAGCATAACCAATATTTCCATTTATTCTAATATCTAAATAAAATCCTTGTGTTATTATAGAAATAACACTTAATATGACTATAGATAAAACCATATATTTTAAAAGCTTGTCTTTATTTTTATCTTTAAAAATATTTTTCCAAGTTAAATAATATAAATTTACATTTATATAAATATAAAGTCCTGAAAGACTTTCAATATTTCTAGATATAATTATTTGAGTTATAAAGGCAGTAATAGATAATATACTAATTAAATAAAAGTATTTATCTATTTTTATTTTTTTCTTAGATTTTATAAGATAAATACAAGCTAAAATAGCTAAAATTAAATTACTCAGATTTTCTCCTAATATTCCATAAGGTATTATCAAAGGTAAAATAGCTATTACTATTTCTAAATTCATATGTCCTCCAGTATTATGTATTTTGTTGATAATTAGTATGTAAAAAGAGGAATAGTTAGCACCACTCCTCTTTATATATTATACTGTCTTTCTCTTTCTTCTAACTGTTAAAGTAACACCAGCTGCTAATAATAATAATCCTATAAGAGCTATTACAGTACTTGATACAACAGCTCCTGTCTTTGGTAATGTTTGTGTGTTTGAAGATCCATTATTAGCTAATTCAGCTAAAGATTTTTCTCCAATTACATATTTAGAGAAGTGTGAAGTTTTAAAAGTTATTTCATTTCCATTAACTGTTGTTTCAACTTCTTCGAATTTCTTAGTTTCTTCATTATAGTAGAAAACTGAAAGGTTATTTCTATCTAACCCTTTTAAATCTTCATCAGTTACATTTATTTTTATTTCTGCAACACCATTAGCAAAATTATGAATATTAACAGATCCATTTTCTTTATTTATAGTTAAAGTAAAGTCATATACCTTATTTACAGCATTAAATCCTTTAACTATTTCAGAATCAACAATAGTATTTAAATTTACAGTTACACTTGTTGCTCCATCTAAAAGACTCTTATCTATTAATGAAAAAGGTAAATTCATATTTACTGTATTATTAATATTTAAAGCTATAGAACCATTTCCATTCTTAATTGAATTAATATCATTAAAAGTAACTTCTACGCTTTTAGCTGAATCATCTAATTGTAAGTTTATTTTATTTTCACCATTAGGATTAACAGTAGCTACTTCAACTTTGGCTTGTCCATTTTCTATAGGCTTAATAGTTACATTATCGCTTCCTGAATTGTTATTTCCGCCATTTCCACTTCCTTGGTTGTTGTTTCCCTGATTATTATCTCCTTGATTGTTGTTATTACCTTCATTTGGATTTCCTGTATTATCCTTAGAGCTGATCATAATTGATCCCATAGGAGATGCAATTATTATATTATTTTCATCATAAACATATAATTGCATAAACTGATCAGCAATTTTTGTAGCATCTAATTCATAAACTGTAATCATTTGTCCATTTTCTATTTTGTTTACATTTACCTTATCAGGACTACCATTTAAAAACCATAAATTATTATTTTTGTCTACAACTACATTATTATAACCATCGAGTAAATTGTATACATTTTTTACATGATATTCATTATTTTCTTTCTTGAATTCATATAAATGTTGTTCAGGGAAAGTACTACCTTTCATATAGGTTAAGTCATTAATTGTAGCTTCTATTTTATTAGATAAATATGCATATTCGTCTAGTACAATTCTCTCCTTATTTACAGTACCATCAATTGATATAGTTATATAATCATAACTATTAAAATCATCATCTGATGATAAAATTTTAAATTCCTTAGACTTTCCATCATAATCTGAATTTAAATAAATATCTCTATTTATAATATCCATATCTTTTATTATGATTCCTCTATATGCTTCATGCGAAGCTAGTTCTGGTTTTTCTACACTACACTCAAACTCTATTCCTTCTAACACTTTACCGTCTTGCTCAATTTTAATATTACGAACATCTACAAATACTATTTCTTTTCTATTTTTATCATCTAATTTATAATTTTTATTATATTTTTTGTTTACCTTATCTAGTACGCTTAGCTTAAGATCCATATCATCTGTATAATTAGAGCTCCAAGAATAGTCACCATTATTGCTAGTAACTTTATCAACTTCCTTTAATTCATTTGTTTTAAAATCATATTCAAATTTAACTCTATTTTCAGCTACATTATAAACTGAAAATGCAGCCTTTCCTTCTTCTGACTTTTCTTCAATTGACCAAGCAGTCTCCCCATCTATAGCTACTAATTCTTTTATTACTTTCTCTTGACCCTTATCAAATAATGATATTCTAATAGCACTTTTATTATCTTCGGTTTTTATCCCGTAAGTAACTAATGCTTTATCACCATATTGTGCAGCAGTTCTTAAATATAAATCATTTTCAATAATGTTTATATTTTGATTTTCTGCAGCTTTAGCTACCACCCCTATTAAATTTGTTGGAATTAATGTTGTTACCATTATGTAAGTTATAATACTGGCAACAAGTGTTTTAAATTTTTTCACGTCAATATCCTCCTCTTATAACCCCCAAGGTATTTTACCATTATTTTCTTCATTTCTCAATAATTATATGTAATTTTAAATTGTTTTTAAAATTTCTTTAATTTTTATATTAAATATTACTTTTATATATATTATTTTACATAATGTTAGTTATATAGTTATTATTTTACAAAGAGTTACTTATAAAAATAGGCTGTATCAAAGAAACTTTTGATACAGCCTATTTGTTAATGCTATTTACTTTTAATTGTCGCTCTGTTAGGTATTTTTGTTGATATGATAGTTGCATAATTACATATGAGCAAGTTTTTAGAATCTCATTAATCTAATGCTTTTTATTAAATCTAATTATTTTCTATCCATGGAATAATAACCTGAGCAAAAGCTACATTATCTATTAAGTATCTATTTTGATAATATGGATCTGAATTAGGTGTTATAGGTAATGAACTAAGGATAAAAGCTTCTTCAAAGCCTGCTTCCTTTGCAATATTAGTTATTTCATCTGAAGTTTCTCCAAAAGGATATGCTATAGCTTTAACTTCTAATTGTAAGTTATTTTCTATTACTTCTTTGCTTTTTATTATATCTTCTTTAAACTCTGTATATTTAGTCTCCTCTAAGAAAACTGCTTTATCATCTTCTAAATAATGCATATCATAAGAATGAGAACCAAAGGATGCTAGTCCACTATCTTTCATTTCTCTTAAATCATCCCAAGTTGCCATTTGTAAGTTATTAAAATCATTATTTCCTACTTGTCCAGCTATAACAAATAAAGTAAATGGAATATTCATTTCTTTTAAAATTGGAAATGCATTTTCATACACGCTTTTATCCACATCATCAAAAGAAATCCATACACACTTTTCCGGGAAATTCCCTTCTTCTCTAAACTTAATCATTTCATCTAATGTTGCAAAATATGCACCTTGTTCTTTTAACATAGTCATTTGCTTTTTAAACTCATCTTCATATACATTATATTTAGATAATTCTTTAGAATTAGTTATAGCTTCTATGCTTTTAAACCATATTTTAGGCTTCTTCACTCTATGATAATTTAATGCAACACAAATATTTTCTGAATTTATTTCTTTCAAAGTTTCATCTTCTTTAGAATCTAAAATAATCATTTGATAACATTTAAAAGCTACTAATAATATTACTAACCCTATTAAAATAATCTTATTTCTTTTTTTCAAATTTCTTACCTCGTTCTAATTCTTTTATTGGATTCTCTTCAAAAATTAGAACTCCATGTTCTTGTAGCTTATTGAAGTTTTTCTCAGATATTAAATTTAAACTGAGCATTTCCTCTTTTGTTGTATTTTTAGGATATACTCTTCTATTTAACTTTCCGAATTTTTTTTTGTTATATGTTCTCCAAATAATCAATATTAAAAAGCTCATAACTAGTAATAAAAATACAATTATTAAAAACATATTAATATCATTATTTGTCATTTTTAAAGCTTCCTTTACAGCAGATATGTATTTATCATTTTCATTAAACACAGCACTTATAAAAAAATAAAAAACTACAATAGAGTAAATCCACATAACTAATGTTACTATTATAGTTAATAATTTTTTAAAAGGATTTTGTTTCGATTTAATTATAAAATTATTCATTAAATATTACTTCTATGCCCCCTATCTGGCGAGGTCCACACAGCATAGCCTCCCCTTATTCTCGACTTTATTGCTTTCGGTGTTGCAGCAATTACAACAAAAGTATTTATCATCCAATAAATAGCTGGATACCACGCTGCCCAAATATAGTATCTTGCCACTTTATCATATCTTGAGTCATTTATTATGGATATTATTAATTGGACATGGCTTAACATTACTAATGCAAAAGAATTAAATGCAAACCACATCATAATTTCTTGAAAATCTTTAGCTTTTAATATGTAAATAACAGTAATAATTAACCACATAAATGCCCATATAATACTAAGAATTTGCTCAATATATATTGGCCAAAGTCTCCTCTGTCTCCAATCTTTAAATATATCCCAATGTCTAAGGACTACTTCTTGTCCACCTTGAGACCATCTAACTCTTTGTTTCCATATTCCCTTTAAAGTCTCAGGAACTAACATCCAGCATAAAGCCCTTGGTTCGTATCTTATATCCCAAAATCTTTTTTGCAGTTTCCATGAAATAGCTATATCTTCTGTAATCATATCTCTATCCCACATTCCTACATCCATTAATGCCTTTTTTCTAAAAGCTACAATGACACCTGATACCGTCATAACCTTTCCTAGTATTCTTTGAGTTCTTTTAATAGATCCAATAATAGAAGAATATTCAACAATTTGCATACGAGATAATAAAGTATCTCTGTTTCTTATTCTTGGATTTCCTGTAACAGCACCTACTCTTTCACCTTTATTAATAAAATGGTTAATTAAATAGTAAGGGGCACTGTCTTCTATTAAAGCATCAGAATCTATACATAATAAATATTCTGATGTTGAAGCAAAAGCACCAATATGCAAAGCATTTGCCTTACCCTTATTTTGCACCGAATGGATAACTTTTAACTTTTCTTCATTTTTAGCTATATCCTTTAAAATTTCTATTGTACCATCTGTGCTTCCATCATTGATAGCAATAATCTCATAATCAGGATATGATAAACTTAATAGATTTTCTATTGTTTCTCTTATAGTTTCTTCTTCATTAAAACATGGTACTAAAATGCTAATTTTAGGCCATGATATTTCTTCTATATTTAACTCAATATGTTTTTCTCTATAAAATGAAAATATTACTGCTCCAGAAATCCAAAACAGAGACATTATTAACGGATACCAAAAAACAAATGCTCCTAGTATAGATAAATTATTATAAATAAAATCTATCATTATCCACAACCCTTCTAAAAAATAATATTAATAAAACATTCATACTAAAGTACTAATGTAGATATTTGAATAATTATATCATATTTTTTTATTCATTCATTTACAATAGTATCTATTTACATATTGTTCATATTATTTCTTATTCCAGATATATTACCTAAATTCAGTTGGAGTACAATTTGTATATTTCTTAAATACATTAATAAAATACCTATAATCCTTAAAGCCGACCTCTGATGCAATATTATATATTTTTTCATCACCTTCCTTCATTAATATTATTGCTTTATTTATCCTATACCTATTTAAATAGTCATTAAAGGTATATGTTGTTTCCTTTTTGAATTCATTATTTAAAAAGGTTGAACTTGCACATAGTATTTCAACTAAATCTTGAATGCTTATTTTTTCTTTATAATTTTCATTAACATAATCTATCATCTTCAAAACATATTTAGATGTTTTCTTTTTATCCTTTATTAAATTTGGTTTTAAACATGAAAATTCATCTATATCTTTATATTCTTCCTTTATAATCTTAGCTTGTTTTCTAAGCTCTACTTGTTCCTTAGCTTTTTCTAAAGCTATTTTTAATTGTTCTTTATCTACAGGCTTTAAAAGATATTCTGCTACATCTAGATGAACAGCCTTTTTAGCTAAAGAAAATTCTGCATAGCCTGAAAGTATTATTGCACTAAATATATATTTATCTACTGATTTTTCAAGCATCTCTATTCCAGTCATTATAGGCATATTTACATCTACTATAACTATATCTGGCTTTAAGCTTTCTATTTTTTCTAACCCTTCTATCCCATTTGCTGCTTCTCCTACTACTATTAAATCTTGCTCTTCCCATTCATAAGTATAAATTAACCCTTTTCTTATCATTTCTTCATCTTCTATAATTAAAACCTTATACATAGTTATTCCTCCGTTCATTGTTCATACTTTTATCTTCAAAGTATTCTTACTATAAATTCATAATTCATAGGGTAATTCTATTTTTATACTAGTGCCTTCCCCCAAAATACTAGAAATTTCAAAGCTTTTATTTTCTCCATAAAATAGCTCAAGCCTTCTATATAAATTATGTAATCCTATATGATTAGAATTATTTTCAACCTTTGATATTATTTCTTGAACCTCTTTTAATGTTTCTTCATTTATTCCTGATCCATTATCTTTCACTTCTATTATTAGTTTATCTTCCTTATTTTCACATATAATATCTATCTTTAGGCTGTCCTTTGTTATATAACCATATTTTATTGAGTTTTCTACTAAAGTTTGTATTAATAACTTTGGCACTAAAGCCTCTTTTGCTTTATCAGTTATAAAAAAATTATAATTAAGCATGTCCTTAAACCTAAATTTATTTAACTCTAAAAAATCTTCTATATAACAAATATCCTTATCTAAAGTTACTCTATCAGCCTCATAATTTATGCTATACCTTAATAAACTTGCTAGCTTTATTATTATCTTTTCTGTATCCTTTGGTGCTATATATATTGAATACCTTAATGTTTCTAGTATATTAAATATAAAATGAGGATTAAATTGTGATTGCAGTAGCTTCATTTCACTTTGATATTTTAATTTAGATAGCTCTTTATTTTTTATCATTAAAGAATTTAATGTATCTAACATAGAATTATATTCATCCCCAAGGACTTCAAACTCATCCCCAGTTTTTATGTTGACATAATGGGAAGTATCCCCAGTTTTCAACTTATTAACTGCACAAATAAGCTTGTCTATTGACTTGGTATTTTCTTTTGACATCCTATTTGCTAAATGATTTAATAAAAACCAAAATAGAAATCCTACTATCATTAAAAAGGCTCCATAAACAATAAATAATGTATTTTTTATTTCCAAGGAATTTAAAGTGTAAATATTAAAATTAGACTTAGGTAAAGTTGTTTTCTTCATATAATAACTACCTGATTCTAAAGCATCTACATTTTCTATTTTATTTCCTTTTGCAACTTGTGGATTAAACTTATTTACAAGTCCTTTAACTGAATTGTTCGTAGTTACAATAACTCTATTTCTTTTGTCTGTAAAAACTGCAAGCTCATTATTTTTTACAAATAGCATTTCTTCTAACGGTGACTTAAATACCATTAAAAGAGCATAACCAATTATTTCGTTGTTATCCTTTACAGCTTTAGCAAAAGTAATAGCTGTACTGTCATTTTGATACTTAATAAAATTCTCTTCCACATAAGTCTCATCTGGTTTTTCTTTTAGCTTAGGTATAATATTTCTATGTATATATCCTTCTGCATCAAAATTAGAATCTGAATATGCTGTAGATATTATAAAGTTTCCACTTGCATCTACTACCTCAAATACACCCTTTACATCTTGATCTTTGTTAAATTTATAAAACTCATCAAAAATAAGATTTCCATCTTCTTTAGTTTTAATATAATTTACTAAATTACTAGAAGATGATAAATTATCGATTTCATTATAATAATTCTCATATAACTTACTAATGTTCTCATTTATAATTTTATTTGCTTGAGTTGTATTGATAATAATATTTATCTTTAGCATTACAACTACAAATATTGAAAATAATACTAAGGCTATAACTATAGACATTAATGAATACCTTAAAAACATGTATCTTATTGAATCTTCAAAATTTCTTACCTTTTTAGCTCCTTTTACCATATTATATTTCTCCTTCGTAAATCTGTTTTCTATTTTACACTATATTTATTTATTTTGACATTTATTTATGAAAACCTTTTTATTAAAATAAAATTGTTACAAATTTTAATTTTAAGGGGGATTTTATGATGAAAAAAATTATTGCTCTTTTAACTGCTACTGTAATAACAGTTGGTTCTTTTGTAGGTTGTAGTGGTGGAAAGGACTCAGCACAAACCAAAGACGGATCTAAAAAGCTTGTTGTTTACTCACCTAATAGTGAAGATATAGTTAACACTATAGTACCTTTATTCGAAGATGAAACTGGTATAACAGTTGAACTAGTAAGTGCTGGAACAGGCGAATTATTTAAACGTCTACAATCAGAAAAGGATAATTCTTATGCTGACGTAATATTTGGTGGTTCAATGGCTCAATATGTTCAAAACCCTGATCTTTTTGAACCATATGTTGCTAAATATAATGATGATCTAGTTGAAGGTCATAGAAATGTTAATGGTTATGTAACTACTTACGGTTCTGATGGAAGCGTACTATTAGTTAATAAAAATCTAATTGGTAATATAAAAATAAAAGGTTATAAAGATTTATTAAACCCTGAGCTTAAAGGTAAAATAGCTGCTTCAGATCCTGCAACTTCAAGTTCTTCCTTTGCTCAATTAACTAACATATTACTTGCAATGGGTGGTGATTACACATCTGATGCTGGTTGGAATTATGTTAAATCTTTAGTTGCTAATTTAGATGGTAAAGTGGCTAATGGTTCAGGTGCTGTTCACAAAAGTGTTGCTGATGGTGAATTTGTTGTTGGTTTAACTTATGAAGATCCATCTGTAAGCTATGTTAAAAATGGTGGAAACGTTGAAGTTGTTTACCCTGAAGAAGGTGCAGTTTTCCTAGATCCTGGTTCTGCAATAATTAAGGGTGCTAAAAATATGGACAACGCTAAGTTATTTATGGACTTTTTAACTTCAAAGAAAGCTCAAGATGCTTTTGGTACTCAATTAACTATAAGACCTTTAAGAAAAGATGCTGAGCTTGCTGATTATATGAAACCATTAAAAGATATTAAATTATTAGAAGAAGATAGAAATTATGTATTTGAACATAAGAAAGAAATTGCTGAAAAATATACTGAAATATTTACAAATACTAAAAATTAATATTAAATAAATTATTTATAGGAGGAATATTCGAAAATGAGTAGATGTATTACATGTGAAAATATAATAAAAAAATATGGTGAAAACATAATTATTCCTAATCTAAATCTTGAAATTAAAAATGGTGAATTTTTCACACTACTAGGCCCTTCTGGTTGTGGAAAAACAACATTGTTAAGAATGATTATGGGATTTAATAGCATAGAAGGTGGCACTATAAAATTCAATGACACTATCGTTAACAATGTTCCTCCATCTAAAAGAAATATAGGAATGGTTTTTCAAAACTATGCTATTTTCCCACACTTAACTGTTAAAGAAAATATAGCTTTTGGACTTGAAAATAGAAAAGTTCCTAAGGATGAAATAGCTAAAAAAGTTGATGAAATAATTGATATTGTAAAAATTAGTGATTATAAAGATAGACTTCCTGAGGCTTTATCAGGAGGTCAACAGCAAAGAGTTGCCTTAGCTCGTGCTATAGTTATTCATCCAGATGTTCTTTTAATGGATGAACCCCTTTCAAACCTAGATGCAAAATTACGTGTAGATATGCGTAACGCAATTAAAGAAATTCAAAACCAAATTGGTATTACAACTGTTTACGTAACTCACGACCAAGAAGAAGCTATGGCTGTCTCAGATAGAATTGCTGTTATGAACTCTGGAGTTATTCAACAAATTGGAACTCCACAAGAAATTTATCAAAGACCTAGCAATTTATTCGTTGCTTCATTTATTGGAAGCACAAATATAATGAAAAGAAATATTTCTTTAAATAATGGAAAAGTTACTCTTTCATTATCTAAGAATTACAACATCGAAATGGATAATTTATCTAAAAACTTATTAAATAATAATGAAAAGTTAGATGTTACCGTCTCTATAAGACCTGAAGAATTTGTAATTTCTAATGAAAATGAAGGAATTAAAGCTACTATTTTATCTAGCATTTTCTTAGGAATAAACACTCACTATTTCGTTGAAATAAAAGATACAAATGAAACCTGTGAAATAATCCAAGAATCAACTATTAATAATATATTAAAACCTGGAACTGAGATTAATCTTACTGTTAAAAAAGAAAAGATTAATGTATTTAGTAATAAAGGTGATGAAAACTATACTAAAAAATATTCTGTTGCAGCTACTGCTTCAAATTAATTGATAAGTGAGTAGGTGATTTTATGAAATTAAATAAAGCAAATAAAAATTTAGATATTTGGACATCTTTAACAGGTTTAATCTTTATATTTTATGTAATATTTTTGATTTTCCCTCTATTTTCATTACTTGCAAAAAGTTTTGTTGATGGAAATACACATGGATTTTCATTAGGATATTTTCAAAAGTTCTTTAGTAAACCTTATTACTACAGTGCGTTATTTAACAGTTTAAAGGTTACAATTAGCGTTACATTCTTATGTGTACTAGTTGCTACCCCTCTTGCTTATATAATGACTACTGTAAAAATTAAAGGTAAGGGACTTATTCAAATATTAATTCTTATATCATCAATGCAAGCTCCTTTTATAGGTGCTTATTCATGGATATTATTACTTGGAAGAAATGGTGCATTAACAAACTTTCTAAAAAACACACTTCATCTTCCTACTCCTGATATATATGGATTTGCTGGAATACTTTTAGTTTTAACCCTTCAGCTTACTCCACTTGTATATATGTATGTATCAGGTGCATTAAAGAAGGTGGACAACTCACTTCTAGAAGCAGCTGAAAGTATGGGCTGTACTGGAATTAAAAAAATGCTAAAGGTTCTTATGCCTTTAATTATGCCAACAATTTTAGCTGGGGCACTACTTGTATTTATGAGAGCTTTAGCTGATTTTGGTACTCCAATGCTTATAGGTGAAGGTTATCAAACAGTTCCTGTTTTAATCTTTAACGAATTTATAAGTGAAATGGGTGGCGATGATGGCTTTGCAGCTGCCATAAGTGTTATAGTAATTGTTTTTGCAACAGCAGTATTTTTAATGCAAAAATATATATCAAATAAAAAGTCATTTACTATGAGTGCCCTTAGACCAATAAAAGCTAAAAAAGTAACTGGAATTAGCAATATATTATCACATGCTTACGTTTATATATTCACTTTATTAGCTTTATTACCTCAAATAACAGTTATATATACTTCCTTCCTAAATACATCTGGTAGATTATTTAAAGAAGGCTATTCATTAAATAGTTATAAAAATGCCTTTACTAAAGTTGGTGGCTCAATAAAAAATACTTTTTCACTAGCTATAATAGCATTAATAATTATAATTATATTAGCTGTAATAATAGCATACGTAACTATTAGAAGGCGTAACGTTATGACAAACTTATTAGATATTATTACAATGTTCCCTTATATAGTTCCTGGTTCAATTTTAGGTATTTCATTATTAGTTGCCTTTAACAAAAAACCATTACTTTTAAGTGGAACGGCCTTTATAATGATACTGGCCTTTGCAATTAGAAGACTGCCATACACTATAAGATCTAGTGCAGCTATAATACATCAAATTGGTACAAATACAGAAGAAGCAGCTATAAGCCTTGGTGCCTCTAACGTAAAAACCTTTAGTAAAATTACACTACCACTTATGTTACCTGGTGTAATTTCCGGGGCAATCCTTAGTTGGATTACAATTATAACTGAACTTAGTACATCAATTATTCTTTATACTGCAAAGACTAAAACAATGACAATAGCCATATATACTGAAGTTATTAGAGGAAATTATGGTGTTGCAGCAGCCCTTGCAACTATACTACTGATAGTTACCGTTATATCCCTATTAATCTTCTTTAAAGTATCAGGACAAAAAGAAGTTACTATGTAACCTCCATTAATTAGTCCTCATGTGGCTTATAGTGGACTTACTATAAATCCTAAAAGGACCTAACGAAACGTTAGGTCCTTTTAGATATTTTTTATCGTGTTAAAATAATATTTCTTAAATAATTACCTATATAATTCAATATCATATGCATGATATTCGTATCAATATTTGTATTTGTTCCTTTATAAACAATTGATATATCACTATTTTGTTCTATGCTTCTAAATTTTATGTTTCCAATATACGCCGTTTTGGCCCCTTTGCTCTTTGCTTTTTTAATTAATCTTTCATTATGATTATCTTGTTGTCGATTATATTGCAAGCAAATTACAAGTGAATCAGGTCCTACCTTATCTAGTTCAGAAACTTGATAATTAGGATCTAAAAAAGCACTTGTCCTTTTACCCATAAAAATCAATTCTCTTTGTAGACGCCATACTTCTGAAGTAAGTTGAATCCCAATAAATATAACCTCTCTACTATCTTTAATCATAGATACTAAAGACTCAATGCTATTTTGATCTAACACACTCATGACCTCTGTTATTTCATCACATAAAATTTGTCCATACTCAATAGGGGTAATATTTTTTTCATTTACTCCCGGAAAATATTTACCATCATAATAATAATTTTCCTCAGACATACTCATATAATTTCTAAAGTCTGAAAAATTACTATAATACATTTGTCTTATGAATCTATTTAATGTTGAAACTGAAATATGTAGAGAATCTGCACAAGATTGTAAATTTGACATATCAAGATTATTATAATTTTCTAAAATAGATTTAGAAACCTCAAAATATATATCCCCTTGATCATAGGTATTATAACAATCTATTATAGCTCCTAACTCTAGCATAAAATCATCCCCTTAAAATCCTTTAGTAGCCTCTATTATGATAACACAATTTATGCCTTAAATGAAGTTTTATGCCATTAAAGAGTGGACATATGTAAATTTACTTATTCCGTCGCTTTCGCTCCAAGTCAACGTAAACTTACATATGTCCACTTACAAACTGAAGGTAATAAAAGCATCATATAATCACATTTTCACAACTTTAAACTTCTATACTTTCCTGTAGATTTAAAAACAGGTCATCTCTAGCTTGGCTAGAGATGACCCGTATCTCTTAATAATTATTAATTCTATTAAAAGCTAATTACTCTTCACATATCTTGCAGCATTAATTCCTGCTATTCTACCTGATGTATATGCAAATCCTAAAGTTGCACCTTCAAAATCAACATATGCTTTACCATACATTCCACCTGCATCAGCTCCTGCTGCATATAATCCATCTATAGGCATTCCTTTTTTATCAACTACTTCTATATTTTCATTTATACGAATTCCACCTAAAGTACCTAAGTTTCTCGCTGAGAACTTAACAGCATAATATGGTGCTTTATCTACTGATATTAATCTAGATGTATTTGAGAAGAATAACTCATCTTTACCATTTTTTATTGAATCATTATATTGCTTAGCTGATGAAACAAATGTTTTTTCATCTACACCCATTTCCTTAGCAAGACCTTCTAATGTATCTGATTTAAATACAACACCAGTACCTACTGCTTTGTCTAAAAGTGCTGCATAATCAACCGGAGTATGTTCTTCTTCTAAAAACATAGCAGTATCATTTGGCTCATTAAACTCCATAAAAGATTGTGGATTATCTTTCCACTTACCAAATTGTTCTTCAATTGCAGCTGTACCTGAAGCCTTAACTTTATCTAGCATATTAGAATCAATTATTACATATTCTTTTTGCTCTGGTTGCATGCTAATTTCTGCACCATGAATTGAATATAATGTTGCTTTTGTTTCATCTGAGAAACGCTTTCCTAAGGTATTTACTCTTAAGTTAGGGTACTTGCTAAGGTTTGGTAATATATATGAAGCATCACCTAAAGCTTCTGCAAGCTTAGCATTTTCTTCATCAGTGAACTTTTCCCAGAAATATTGTGCTACTTCTTCTCCATATTTATCAGCACCTGTATCCCAAGCCATCTTTATTCCATCACCATTATTTTGAGCAATTTCACCTTTAGTGTAACTATCACCAATATATTCCTTTAACATTTCATCGTTTCCACCAAAACCACCTGTTGCTATTATTACAGCTTTAGCATTAACATTTAAAGTTGATCCATCTGGTTTAGTAGCCTTAACTCCAGTAACTTTTCCATTAGAATCCTTAATTAATTCATTTGCTGGTGTACTAAACCTAACATCTCCACCTTTAGATTTATAAGAATCTATTAGTTTTGTAACTGCAACTGTTCCACCTTCATTATATCCATGTAGAGTAGCAGGTTTTCCTATATGTTCATATCCTCCACCTGTTCCAGCATCTACAAGATTTAACTCACAGCCATTTTCTTCTAACCAGTCTACAGTAGCACCTGATTCATCAATTATTTTACGAACTAATAATGAGTTCATAAATCCATCAGAAGATTTAAGATATTCATTATATAACCATTCCTTGTTTACAGTAGCATTTTTTTCTTTTTGCTCTTTTGAATCAGCAGCGAACATACCACCAGCAAGAGTTGATGCTCCCATAGGATTTGCTGTTTTTTCAAGTAATAAAACCTTCGCACCTTTTTCAACAGCTGCAAGTGCTGCAGATGTTCCTGCTCCACCAGCACCTATTACAACTATATCAGTACTAACCTCTTCAACTTCTTTTGATGCTGTATTTTTAACTTGTTTTAATTTTTTTACATCTCCATTAGCTTGTACAACACAATCTTCAACAGCTTTTAGTATAGCCTCACTCATTAGAGTTGCACCTGAAATAGCGTCAACACCTATACTTTGCTGTGAAATAATTTTTTCAGGTAATTGTTCTATAGCTGCATCAGCAATGCCTTCTGTTTCTGAATGACTAACTACCTTAGCACTTTTAATTTCTGTATTTGTAAACTCTACTTCAACTGTAACAGGACCATTTTTACCATCGGCAGTTCCTGTATATACTCCTGGTGTAAATTTAACACCTGATTTACCTGAACACCCAACACTAGCAAATAAAAGGGTCATTACAGCAAATAGAGACAAAAACTTCATAAGATATTTTTTCATATTTCCCTCTCCTTCAACTTTATCCTACGTCTCATAGTATAACATGGATAAATTATTAACAAAGTTTCAGAATCAGATTTATTTTTTCTATTCTAGACGTTTACATATATATAAATAATCATTCTTATATCTTTCACATCTAAAAAAGTATGGAACCTTACAAGTAGTTTTTAGTAACCTTGCTATAATTATAAAAGGGGGTCGCGTTTCGCGACCCCCTTTTAGATCCTTAGTAAATATAACCTTATTTAACTTTATCCCCATTAAATATTAATGAACTTGTTTTACTTTGTGAATTAAAGTGTAACTTTAATTGTTTCTTTAGTAACTACCTGTGCAGCAAATTTTTCAGCAATATCTCCTGCTTCTGTTTTTATAAGCTTTTTAGCTATAACAGAATCCATAAGTGCTGAAATATCTGCGTCTTGAACATCTTGCTTAACATCTCTAACTATTAAGTTAAGCTTCTTTCCTGAAACATCTTTAAATGCCATAGTGGCAGTTCTTTGAATCATTCCCCTTCCCCCTTTCTTTATTATTTGTAATAACCCCTATTAATCTACTATCCTCTAGTTATTACAAAGGTTTGCTCTTTTTTGATTGTACCAATATTAAAATCTAAAAGTTTTTCTATACCATCAGATAATAATACTAGCTCCTCATCTGTTGCAGTAGCTGATATGTTTTTAAAGCTTTGTTCCTTAAAAACATCCTTCCCCTTAGCATTAACACCTACTTGGTATCTTACTGCTAAATTGTTTCCTACTAATACTGAACTTGCTGCCATGTTTATCACCTCCTCATTAATCTATATATGCAGAGATGAGAGGTTTTTAAAAAATTATTTTATATTATTAGTCATAACTATCCTATTTCTTTCTAATGTACAAAAAAGAACAGCAGATGGTTCAGCTTGATACTATCTGCTGTTCTAAAATTGATACCTCTAATGTGTAGTACTATTCAACTATACTTTTAACATATTCTAGCTCTTCTAAATTATCTATCTCAAAAATGCTATTTTCTTTAATCTTCTCTATATTTACATTTAATTTATAAATATTATTTTTCACGATATCATCCCAATACAAATTACTAAATTCACCACTATCAATCATATATTCAAGTTCTTTTCCTATAATTTTAGTATCATCCTTACACCAATAAGACACTCCTGAAAGTATATATCCTTCACCACTCTCAACTTTTATTCCTTTTACTCTCAAATCCTCATCAAAATAAAGTTTCCATTCATCCTTAAATCCCTTTTTATACGCTGTAAAATATAATGAACTTTGAGGATTTTCTATTATAAAATTTTCTACTATATAGACATCTGCATCAATTACATAAGAATCCTCTAAATAGTCCTTAACCAAGTACATTGTATAAATATTATTATAAACATCATATTTATCGTTATATACTAAACTTACTCCATACTTTTCCTTAAGATATTCAAACTTCTCTGATAAATATCCTGTAACTACTATTATCTCATTAATTCCCTTTTCCTTTAAAAACTCCACTTGTCTTTCTAATAATGGTTTTCCGTTTACCTCAATCAATGACTTTGGTGTTTCTAAAGTTAGCGGTCTTAACCTTGTTCCCATTCCTGCTGCTAATAATATAGCTCTCATAACATAAACTCCTATTCCTTAATTATTTGTGTTTATTTTTTTATTAATTCTAAATATATCTAATATCTCTTGAATATCTCCAGCTGCCATTATAGAACCAATCATAATAAGTATACAGCAAATTATTGACTTGAAATCAATTGAATTTCCTAATAAAATTATTCCAAATAATATTGACCATGCTGAATAGGTTATATTTAATGACATTGCCTTAGTAGCTCCTATTTTATGTATCCCTTTGTAATAGAATACATATGATGCAGTTCCAGCTAATGCTGTTAATATTATTACCCCTGTTGCACTAGTAGGTAAAACACTTACTGTAAAATTTATGCCTTTAACAATTGGTATAATTAAAAATCCATATGCTATAGCTGATGTTAATTGTCTTACTTGTAAAGACTGCTCCGGTGTAATTTCTTCTTCTTTCATCCCATAAGCACATACTACAGCTTCTGATGCCCATCCAATAACACAAATTATGGCAAAGGTAAATCCTAAATATAAATTAGAGACATTTCCTCCTGGGGTATATCCTAAAATAATTATTCCTAAAATACTAATAAATAGCCCTATAATGGATATAGGTTTCATTTTTTCTTTTAAAAATATATAAGAAAGTAATGCCCCAAAGGCTGGATATAAAGATGATATTATAGCTGTGTAAGCTGATCCTATATACTTAATTGATAGCAAGTATCCTGTCATCCCTATTGGTCCACCCAGAAGAGCTCCTAATACTATAAATCTCCCACTCTTAGTTGTTGCAGCAATTAAAGTTTTTTTCAGTTGTTTCTTAAAGCTCATATACAGTACCATCCATATAGATGAACATGTATCATGCAAAAATGTACTTACAAATGGAGCTAAAAATATAGCTTGTTCCGTTGATACAAAAGGCGTCATTGCTAAAGCAATTCCAAGCAAAACCGTATCTAATCCCCATAATATTCCAGACAATAATCCATATAACATATATCTACTCCATACTACTCAATATTATTTCCAAATTACTTTTTGCTCTATTATATCTATCTATTCCATAAGTTCCAAAATCATCGCCTTTTGCCT
Organism: Clostridium sp. LS3; assembly: GCF_055330225.1. Classification (NCBI taxonomy): domain Bacteria; kingdom Bacillati; phylum Bacillota; class Clostridia; order Eubacteriales; family Clostridiaceae; genus Clostridium; species Clostridium sp. LS3. The sequence goes on along the minus strand of NZ_CM143921.1, from coordinate 695,221 downwards.
CTTTTATATTCGTCCAAGTACTCCATAAGAAGTCTTGATAAATTTTATTTATTAGAATTCTCTTTTTATATTTTTCTTCAACATCACCATTGAAGTATATATTTAAAAATAACTCTTCTTCATCTTGAGAGAGTCCATTTTCTAAGCAATATGCAGCTAAATCCCACATAGGATCATTCATCCCACCATATTCCCAATCTATAAGATAAATATTATCATCACCACTTTTTATAAAATTTTCTGCAACAGTGTCATTGTGACAAGGCGTTAATTCTATATCTGACTCATTCATTATTGTTTTTAAGTATAATACCTTATCCTTTACTTTATAATAATCTTCAAAATTACTTCCATTCACTTTAATTAAAAGCTGTTCATATTTTTCTATTTTATTATATATATCAAAGCTATTATCCATCTCCAATTTAGAAGCATGTAATTTTCTCAGTATATCTACTACCATTTTCATTGAACTTTGTTTTTTAGCTGCTTCTGGAGTTAATGTTTCAGCATCTTTTATAAACTTAGATATCTTAACACCTGTTTTTTCATTAAAATAAACAAGTTCTGCATCTACCCCTATTTTATTGGCATACACAGCATTCTTAATCTCATCTGCTCTACTTATCATTTCCTCTGTCCCATTACCTGGAATTCTTAATACATATAATTCATCATCAATACGTAGTCTGTAATTTTTATTAGTCATTCCCCCTATAGGAGATATCTCTTGAATTCTATCTATATTAATATACATACACTCACAAACTACTTGTCGTAAATTTTCTAATAAAATAGAACTCTCTTTTTTTTCTATCTTATTTAATAATTTTGATGTTATATAATTATAGTGATCTACTGTATCTATTTCATGCCACAACAAATTATCTATTTTTACATACCCCAATGAATAAGTCTTAGAAACATCTAACATCATATATTCATAATTCATATATGGATTTTTATTATTTTTATACAATTCCATCATCTTATTATAGAATTCATATGATATTTTACTTATTCCTATCATCTCTCCATCAATTTTATTTAATTGAGCTATATCCTTAGATATTTTATATACTTTATTTTCTCTTATTTCTACAAAGCCTTCATCTCCAGAACCACTTTCTGCAGTTATTAATATACAATCTCTTAATTTATGATTAATAATCTCTTTTATCCCACTTTCTTCAATTACTATGTCACCTTCTATAAGTAAGAAGTCATCCTCTATATACTCATTAACTTTGGAAAGAGAAGCCATAGTACCTGTCCACTTATAATCTAGATTTTCAACAATAGTTACACTATTTCCTAACTGTTCTTTAATTAAATCAGATTTATAGCCAGTTACTACTATAATGTCATTAATTCCATTTCTTTGTAGTATTTCAATCATTCTTTCAATTAAAGTAATTTCTTTTATCTTTAACATTGAAACAGGAATATCAAAACTTTTATTTCTTCCTGCTGATAGTATTATAGCCTTATTAATAGTTTTAATATCATTTCTATGAAGCTTTAATTGAATATTATGATTAACTTTTAATTCTTTTTCTAAGTATTCTAAACCTTTGGTGTCAATAAAATACCTATGTTCTCTTCCATTAATCTCTTTTGTAATAAGGTTATTAAAATCCAAATCTTCCATCAACGAATTTACTTTTCCTAATGAAATTTCACATTTCATACTTAATGCTCTTTGATTAATTCCTGGATTTTCATTTATTTCTTTTAATAGTTTAAATATACTCTTCATAAACCCTCCTTTGTTCATTTATTGAACATTAATATTTTACTATAAACACTTTCTACATTCAAGAATAAATTTGTTAGTAATCTATATTTTTCACAATTTTCTATATTAATACATACGTATTTTATTCTTGAATCAGCTTAAATTAATAAATATTAAATTTATAAATCTCTTGAATATCCCTATTATTATCCATATCCTCGTTAATATCAAAACTAAAAAGCTTCCTTAAAATAGATAACCTACTTTAAGAAAGCCTTTATTTTAATATTAGTCTCTGTTAGAGTAAAATGTCTAACAGATCCTTATATTAATAATTAAACTGCTAATTTATCTAAAGTTCCACTTTAATTGTTTCTTTAGTAACTACTTGAGCTGCTGTCTTTTCAGCTAAATTACCAGCTTCTGCTTTTATAAAATTTCTTCCTATAACGGAATCCATAAGTGCTGAAATATCTGCATCTTGAACATCTTTTTTATATCATTAACTATTAAGTTAAGATTTTTTTCCTGAGACATCTTTGAATGACATTGTTGCAGTTCTTTGAATCATAATCACCCCAAGTCTCCATAAAATTACTCTCCACTCTTAGAGTTACTAAAAGAAAGTAAAAAGTAAGGGTGTCACGAAACGCGACCCCCTTTAAATATATTCAATACTTGGTTTATATTTGGAAAATAATTATATTCTAGAGAAAATTATTGGGTAACCCCTCCTGTTTCCCCTTTGGTCCAAAATTCTGGAAACTAAAGTGTAACTTTAGTCGTTTCTTTAGTAACTACCTGTGCAGCAAATTTTTCAGCAATATCTCCTGCTTCTGTTTTTATAAGCTTTTTAGCTATAACAGAATCCATAAGTGTTGAAATATCTGCATCTTGAACATCTTGCTTAACATCTCTAACTATTAAGTTAAGCTTCTTTCCTGAAACATCTTTAAATGCCATAGTAGCAGTTCTTTGAATCATTCCCCTTCCCCCTTTCTTTATTATTTGCAATAACTACTATTAACCTACTATCCTCTAGTTATTACAAAAGTTTGCTCTTTTTTAATTGTACCAATATTAAAATCTAAAAGCTTTTCTATGCCATCAGATAATAATACTAGCTCCTCATCTGTTGCAGTAGCTGATATGTTTTTAAAGCTTTGTTCCTTAAAAACATCCTTCCCCTTAGCATTAACACCAACTTGGTATCTTACTGCTAAATTGTTTCCTACTAATACTGAACTTGCTGCCATGTTTATCACCTCCTCATTAATCTATATATGCAGACATGATAGGTTTTTAAAAAATTAATAAAAAGATTTTAATTACTATTAATTTTCCTATTATCAATTTGAAATAAGTTAATCAAATGAGCACATCTGATATTTACGCCCACCCTAAAAGCTGCTTTTCCAAAATGTCATAATCATAATCTCTTCCTATAAAATTATTAAATCTTAATTTCTTATGGAATCTATAATCTTCATAGTCTTTATTCTTTTGCTCTTCTTTAATAATATTTTGATTTAAATATATTTCAAACTTATCTCCAAATAAAGTTTGTGGATTTAAATATTGCTCAAACTTATTATTTTTCCAAGTCTTCACCTTTTTATCAATAACAGTCTTAAAATCATCAATATCATAACCTTCCTTGAGCTTATTGCTAATTAACATAATAGTAGCTCTGTTATTTTCTTTATAATTAGTTCCAACCTTTGAATTTAAATATACAATTATTTTTTTAACTTCTTCTATATATTTATATATATTAGTATCTATAGTAGATGAATTATTTAATAGATTAGTCTTTGATGAACATTTTGATGTACACCTCTTATCATTTTCTGTAGATAGCCCTTTATCATTTTTATAGATAACCTCATCATCACAAGGCTTTTCCTTTTCTAATTTATAAACAGTATCATCATTTTTAAAGACACCATTAGCATTATTTTGCAAATTATTATCATCAAAAAGCTCATAAAATCTTTTACCAAGCTTAAAGTAAGAAAAAGTTCCTCCTTCTTTCTTAGTATAATGATCTAATATCTCTAAATCTCTTAGCTTTAACATCCTAGCCATAATTGATCTCTTTTCTAATCCTAAATAAGGCATTTCCTTTGCAAAACTTTGATAACTAACCCAATAATACTTTTCACCTTCAATAACTTCATAATTCATCCTTCCACTATCTCTAAAATCATCAAAATATCTAAGTATAGCTAAATCCTTAACATCTAAATCAAACTTCATAATCTTTTTAACTGAAAACCCTAAAAATGAATATTGCATAAATCCTATCCCCTTTAAAATAATTATTTTATCCTTCAACTAATAAATACCTGATGTTTTAACTTTTTGAGAAAAATATTTTTATATTATTTGTCACAACTATTCCAGTTCTCTCTAATATACAAAAAAGAACAGCAGATGTTTCAGTCTGATACTATCTGCTGTTCTGAAATATACACTTCTAATATTATTATATATCATAATAATTTCCATTTTTCTGGATCGCATTTTAAACATATATTTACAATACATGATTTATATGGTAATATATTAATTGACATATTTTCATAAGGGAGTAATAAAATGAAAGAAAAATTTATAAAAGTTTTAAAAAATAGAGCAGTTATAGGAATAATTTGCTTTATTTTTGGCAGCATTATTTTCTCAAACTCTTCAAAAATTTCAGAATTACAACAATCTGTAGATACTTTATCGAGTGAAGTGTCAGATAAAAACAATACAATCAATGATCTACAATCAAAAGTAGATGAAGCTGAACCATGGTTTAATATGAAGGAGGATGAAAGAAAAGCAGAAAAAGAAAGATTAGCCAAGGAAGAAGCTGCTAAAAAAGCTGAATCAGAAAAACTTGCTAAAGAAGAAGAAGCTAAAAAAGCTAATAAAATAGGGGAAAGAATAGTATTTAAATACGGTTCTAAGGGAGAATTTGCATTGACAATCAATAGTGTTCAGTTAACTAGTGAAAGAAATCAATTTGCTGATCAAGTGAAAAATGTTGTTGAAATAAATTACACTGTGGAGAACATCAGCATGGAAGAATTAGATTTCTTCTTAGATAACCAAGCTGAATTCTATGATTCTAATGGTACTAAATGTAGGACATATCCTAATTCAAAAGGTGCTGGAACATATGCTATAGGCAAAGGAAGAAATGCTACTGGAAAAGAATTTATAGCAATAACTAATAGTGATTCTACTTACCTAGAAATGGAGTTAGGTGGAACTATTTATAAATGGTCACTTTAATGTATTATTTATATTTTCATACTTTTACCTTATAGATATCATTTTAATGTTACCTATAAGTAAATCTTACTTGTTGGCACGTAAGCATAAAAAAGAATTACACAAATCTATTTACTGTCCTAATAAATATAAAAAACGATAGCTTTTACTCTGCTATCGTTTTTTTCATTCTCCTTTAACCTTATGCTATATCTAAATTAGTATTAATTTATTTTAGCTCCAGTTACTACACTATATATATTTCCATTAGCTGCATTAACATAATACTTTGTTTCTGCTCTTTTAGTATATGTTACCATAACACTATATAAATTATTATTATATTCCCCTGTAGGTATACTCTTTAAATTAAAGAAATATCTGCATCTAAAATTTCTTCTTTAACCTCTCTCACTATTAAGTTAATCTTCTCACCAAAGATATTTTTACTGATATATATGCAATTGTTGTAATTTCCAAAAAATATCTGAAGAATATAAAAAAATAGATATAATAAAACACCTTATTATATCTATTTAATATTAATTTACTTATTTATTATTTTAAGAATGCTATCTCCATACTTTTCAACTTTAACATCACCAAAACCTGAAACCTCTTTAAGCTCTTCTTTTGTTTTTGGCATTTTTTCTAATAAGTTATGCATTTGCTTATCACTAAAGATAATATATGGTTTCGTATTTTCTGCTCTGCTTATTTTAAGTCTAAAATCTTTTAATGCTCTTATTAATACTTCACTATGCATACTATTGCTACTAATATTACTACTATTGGTATCATTTATATTAGAAGCATTGTTTTCAATATTTAATTCTTTAACAATATCTTTAAAATTGGATGAATTTTCAATAGTTTCTTTAGAAGTTATTTCTTCAGTATTTTTATTATTGTAAGCTTCTATTGCTTCACCATACTTTTTTAAATAATATGAGTTATTAGGCTTATGTAAAGATAACAACCTCTCTGCTATATTTTTCATTTGATCATCATTTAAAGACATTGTATTGGATTTATTATTGACTTCTTTTATATAATTATTAAGTTGATCTGCTCTAATAACCTTCTCCTTAATTTCTTTTTTAGCATATTTTGAATTTAAAATGGTTTTAGGATTAGATAATACAACAATTGATTTATAGTTATCATTAAAATACTTTTCAAATAATGCTTTAGATATAATATTCCTTTTAGAATTTATTCCTATTTGCTTAATTACATTTATATGTCTTTCATTTTGTGTTATTGGAGAATATATCCCTTCTTTTATAAATCTTTTATTAAAGTTATAGGTTCTTATAAAATTCCCCTGAGAATCAATTTCTATATTACCTATAAGATTTTTACATTCAATTATAAATGTAACTTTTCTTGTTACTACTATATAATCAATTTGTGCTGTTAATCCATCAAATTCTAAACATACATCATGAATTATGTACATTGGAATACCACCATTTTTAAGTTCAAAAGCTATGTTTTTTTCTCCAATCTCACCTAATGTAGCAAGTTTTATTTCTTTTTCTATTTTATTTTTTAAATGCTCTGGTGAATTATTATATAACTCATTTAATTTTGATATATAATATTTTACATCACTTTCTTCCTTTAAAAATATTGGTTTGTTTATTTTATTAAATAAAGCCATTTTATACCTCTCATAAGATTTTATATAAAATTCTATTTAAAAGATCATTTATTGCTATTTTAGCATATTCGTATAATTATTAATTTAATAATCATTTTCTCTTCCAAATAAATTTATTATCCAACAATATCCCCCTTAAATTATAATTCAATCATATATTTTCTAATGTTTCTTTTTATATTTTTTAGTAACTAATATTGTTAACCCTATAACTAAAGCTATACCTAATGAAAATAATGTAATACTTATAATATTTTTATCTTGATTACTATCAGTGTCTTTATTATTCTCCTTATCTATATCCTTTTCTTTTTTCTCTTTCATTATTTGATAGATTATTTGAATTTTTTTCTTCCTCTGAATTATTGTTACTATTAGAATCACTACTTTCATTCTGACTATTGTTTTATCATTTATATTATTATCGTTGTTTGTCCCAATATTGTAACCATTAAGCTTATACTCATGATTTAATACATCATTTCCTGATCTTTTTACTAATTTTATTTCCATTTTATCTTGATCTATAGAAGATTTATTATCATTTTTGACCGTATAATTTATCTTAACCAACGTTCCAGAACCACTTTCCCCACTTTTATTACCTAAAAAGTGAATGAATATGTAGCCATATTACCATTTTTATCAGTTTCTCCATTTTACTAAAAATTCCATTATAACCTCTTTGCTAACATAGTTAAATCAAAAATATCTATAATATTATCTAGATTTAAGTCATACTTATCTCTCCAATTAATGTCACCCTTAGATAATCCATATTTTAATGATACATTACTTAAATCTTCTATATCTACAACGCTATCATTATTAAAGTCTTCATTTATTTTTAAAGAAAGCCTCTCAGTATTAGGCGAGTTTATATTCAAAATATTATTTGTTATGTATAATCCACTTACATTATAATTTGGTTCAGATAATGTTTTAAATTCTTTAGTTTTAATATTATAACTTTTTACTTTATATTCATCTAAAAAATTTAATGTATTATTATAGCTAACCATATACCTAGGATATAGCCCCTGAAACTCTATCTTATTATCTTTTCCTAATAAATCCATGGAATAAATATCACTCCTATTAGATGATAAATAATAAATTCTATCACTAACTCTAGATATATCATTCTCATTAAAATTCCTTAAAAATTTAAAGCTTTCATCACTACATTCTGGATATTCGCTTTTATTCCAAGTATGGCTTGTACTCATTTCATTATTTGATTTATTAAAATAAGTATATCTTCTCTTATTAGTTTCTGGAACTGGATCATTAAAAGTAACATCAAGATTATAGTACTTATCATTTATCTTAATATAGTTCCAAGCATGAGTCATTTCTGAACTAGTAATTATACCGCTCTCTATACCTAGCTTATTAGCTAATACCTTTACTGCTTTTGCATATCCATCACAAACAGCCACACCATTTACCAATGCTCCATAAGCAGTATGTGAAACATCTGGTATTGTGTTATTTAAAAAATTATCGTAATCATAAGTGACTGTATCTAGCAAATAATCATTTATAATATACTCAAGTGTTAGCTCATCATTGGTACTACTCAAATACTCTTCTACAATATAGTTAACTTTGTCATTAAATATATTCTTCATTTCTAAAATTTCTGATTCAGCATATTGATATGAAACATTTAAAATACATTTAGTTAATTTTTTAGTGCTACTATCATAAGAATAACTCATACTAACTTTATTAGGTGCATAAAAAAGATCTGGATTTTCATATATAGTATCAAAGTACTTAGCAAACATCTCCCTGTTATCATAATAATACGTATCCTTACAGAAATCAGATATATCAATAGTTTTTTCAACATTTAATAAAGATTTATAAATTTTCCCCTTTATTGATGCTTCCATATTCGAAAAGCTTAATATTTCATTCTCCAATGTATTTATATCATTATATACTTTTCCTTCCATTAATAATTCCGTTTCCGAAATATTTTCCAATTCATTTCTATCATTATATTGGTAGTATTCTTTTAAATCCATAGACGCTTCGTTGCTATTTATTACATCTGCACTAGCTATCTGTGATTTACTAATTAAAACTAGAATTATAGTTAATACACTTAATATTTTTTTCATCATATTTCCCCTTTTAATTATCATATAGTTTTCAAATATTATTTCAAGAATCAATACTTATACTTATTTAATATTCTTAGATACGTGTACAATATCAAATAAATAAACTATATTAATTTCTCCATCTTTATTAACATCTGTTTTACTATGACCTCGTATAAAAACTTATTATTATTATTATCTTAAATTTCCATTAAATCTTTAGACTATTTTTATAATTAAATATAATAATATAAATTAATTATATGCTTTTTTATAAATACTTTTGGTAAAAAATGATATTATCAATAATAAAAAAGTAATGGTAACTAATTACCATTACTTTTTATTAATTAAAACATTATCAACAGTCTATTTAACTCTTTTTATATTTATTGCTCTAACTTAATAATATATTTGCTCTACTTACTATAGTTCATTGCTGCCTTTGCTAAGTCTGCTATATCGATTTTATTATTACTATTATCTAAATTTACTCTTGGATCAAAAGAGCTATCTACTCCCTTTTCCTTATCTATATCTTTTGAAATATATATTAAGTCAAATAAGTCTACATATCCATCTAGATTTATATCTCCAACTAATATATCCCCATTATTATTTATAACTATAGGAATATTTTTAGAAACAATTTTTCCTAATGAATCACTTACTCCACTTATTCTAATTATACAATCTCCTTTTAATGATTTAGGGATTGTATTTCCAAAAGAAGTCACAACTGAATCTCCATGCATTAAATCTATCTTAATATCACTAAGATTATTGTCCACCAAATATGATTTTATTGCATCATTGTCTTTAAAGTTATGTATTATTCCTCTAACCTCTTCATTGATATTATACTCACTTTTATCTAAGTTAATTTCATAAGATAAATTTTTCCCTATAGGAATTACAACATTACTAGAACCTACTACAATATTCTTTTTATACTTTGAAAGACCTAAAGTGTAATTAACTAAATCCATATTAATTTCATAAGAACCACTTGGTAAATATAATCCTTTTGATATATCCGAAACCTCGTTAAATTCAAACTTCTTTCCATTTCCATATGATAAGGTTAAATTATGTGTAGCTAATTTCCCTTTTGCACTACTTTCAACTGTTACCTTCTTTAATGATGATTTATCAAAATTAATAAGCCTATACTCATAACCTGTCTTCTCAGCAATAAAGTTTTTACTTACTAAATATATCCCTGAATTATCTTCTATTAATGCCTCTATTGTGTAAACTTGTCCTTTAAGTAGCCTTAATTGAACTTCTGAATCCTCTGCAAGAATATTTTCTACTTTCAGTCCATCCTTTCCATAAACGGATACTCTTTTAGCATTAGTTATCTTATACCAAGATACTTCGTCATTATAAATACTATTAACATGTAGCTTTCCTTCTTTAACATATGCAGTCTCACTATTATCTTTTATACCCACCATTTTTTTCCCATATTGTGAATAATATGAAACTCCAAAATAGTTATATCTATAATCTTCTCCATTAATAATATTAGGATTTTGTAATATAACTGGACCAATACTATTATTGAAGCTAGCATCGACTTCTTTACTTCCTTTATATAACTTATATGAAGCCACATTTACACTAGTCTGATATATAACCTTATCTCTTGGTATGACTTTTATATTATTTTGAGTTATTTTAATTGGATTATTACTATCTTTATTAATAGTTAATTCTACAGTGTAGACTCCCTCTTTAATACCACTTGGCAATGAATTTATATTATTAATTTCTCCACTATCATAATTATTTCCTTTATATCTAATTGTATAATTAATTGCTCCACTTAATTTATTTCCATATTCATCATTAAAACTATAACTTTCAATTAAAGTATCATTCTCATTTAAATATAATAGGTCATTTAATTTAACATTATATGTTTTTTCACTTCCTATCATAATGTTTTTACCTTCATTACTGATAAATGAATCCTTAATTTCTATGTCTTCACTTTTAGTACCATTATCATATTCCTTATGAATTGATCCTCTATTTATATAAAAAGTATTTGGCGCTAAAAAAATATTTTTATTAACATCAAGTGAATTAAAACTATAAGAATCACTATAGAATGAATAATATAGTTTATCTACAGGATATTTAGATGACTTAATTTTCACATTAACTTTTGCATTATTAGCTATATTAGATACTATATTATCTTTTCCTATTTTGCTTGAAGTAAGATATATCGTATCTGAGTTGTTTGATTCAACAGCTAGGTCGTAGTTATCTGCTTTTATAAAGTACTTGAAGGATGGTTTTATTTCATCAAAATCTTTTTCGAAGCTATCTGTATCTGAATCGTAATATGCATTACCTTTCTTCATCAGGATAAATTTCATAGTATTTATATTTTTAAAGCTATTTTTATCTAAATTGACAGTATATCCAATAAGAGAGCTATCCATTATTTCCTTAGTATCTTTATTTATAGAATAATCTTGGTATTTAACTCTATCTCCAGCAGCATTAAATCCTTTAATAGTATACTTACGGGATGAATTATTAATTTCATCATTTCTAATGTAAAAATAGCCATCAATTATTTTATAGCTACCAATACCAATATCACTACTAACCAACGGTTGTCCCAACGGATCTTTCGCTGGAATAATTTTATATTTTGATTCATCCAAAGTATATTTAATAGTATTAGATTCAAATATTCTTCCGTTAAAATCTAGACTATAAAATACATCTATATTCTTACCAAATTCATATAAAGAATTATTTACTATATAATATCCATTCCCACCTTTAGGATATACCCTACTTTTTTCTTTTTTCTTTCCATCAACTATCTTATTAATGTATTTATCATTAATAAGATCAGAACCTACTAAATTTTCATACTTATCATATAAATATAAATTAGCAGTAATTTTCATATTCTGAGTAAATAATAGATTATCTGATGTTTCAGCTACTAATCTTAAAGGTTCTCCATATTTAATATCATAACTATCTGTATTAATTGGAGTTGATAGCTTCTTTACATACTTATAACTTTCGTAATCTTTAGAGTTATTATTTACTACCTGAAAACTATAATTATCAAATACATTTTTACTTATATAATCTGAGTTATTTACTTCTAATGTAGCCCAACTACTACCTAATTTAATATCCTTTACTTTATAACCTTCATGATTTTCTAGCAAAATTTGAGCAACATTATTATAATCTAAGTCTATATTAGTTGTTTCATTATTAGCGACTTGTGCTAACATATGTCTACGCCTATTAGAGTTATTGTAGTCAGTACAATAAGCTTCAACTAAAAACTCGCTTCCATCAATATAAATATTTTTATTATTATATTTTTCAAGAAAACTATTAATTGAAGAATTTCCATAATAATCTTCACTAATCATATCCATATCATAATATTCTATTCCACTTTTCTTTTTTAATATTTTAAAATTTAAACTGGAATTTTTATTATTAGGTATAGAAATATTAAATTTAGTCTTATTTAATGATGCTCCTTTAATTTCCGCAGTTGAATTATCTATTTTTATATCACCATAAAGGATATATTCATCCTTGCCTGTTTTACCAACAACACTATAATTATTCTCTTGTGACAATAAATTTTTATCCATATATATAATTCCTGAGGTAATCGGTACTTTCTTAGTATCTTCTCCATATTTTTTAGTTATTATAAGATCACCTGAAATTACATCATCTCCATTCGGAGCCTTTACACTTATTGTTAATGTATTGCTAGAAGAACTTTCTGTTATAGTTGCATATTGAGTTGTATCAGTAGCCGCTCCCCATGTATCTACAGCATTTGTATCAAATACATGCTCTTGTTTACTTGCTAATTCTTCTAAAGATACTGGACGCTTTTCTCCAATAGTATTATCTTCTAAAAGCTCTACATTTTGATTTGATTTTATTTCCTCTTTAAAACCTTTTATTTCAGAATCATCTAATTCTATTAATAAATAATTATCATAAGATTCTATTTCTTTGCCTTGATACTTGTCTATTATGGCTTTATAACTTGTATCATTTAAATTCTTCACCTTTACAACTACTTGTCCACTAATTGCTTTTAGTTCTAAATTTTTATCATTTAATGTAGTTGCTAATACCTTATAGTCCAAATTGGATAAAGTCATTGTGATTACAAATATATATGTAACAATTAAAGACATTATTTTCTTTACCTTAGCCATTTATCCCCCTCCAAATATTATTATTTACGTTATAATTTTAATATATTTGTAATATTTTATCAATATTTGTATTTTATAATAATTTTTGTATATTTATAACCATACTTTTTACTTTAACCTAAAATAAGACTGCATCATACTGAATGACTCATCTGATATGATACAGCCTAATCTTTTTCTTATTTTTATAAGTTTATGAACTTACTAAATAATATAAAAATATTTATTATATTATTTTTCTTTATCTAATCAGTACACTTCTTATTAATAAAAGCAAAATCAGCAATCTATTTTATTCTTTTTGTACATAGTACTAAATCAAATATATCAATATTTGTTTTGATTTCATTATTTGATAAAGCATTAAAACAAAAAAGTGATGATATTTATCTACCATCACTTTCTACTATTTTTAATTATACTTATTTTTATTTTTTCTAAATTTGTAATAATAGTATCCTACTCCACCTACAACGCCTATAGCTATTAATACATATGCTACATTAGCAATATTATTTTTAGATACTTCAATTTTACTATCATTACTATTTGAATTTTTATCTTTATTTTCTTTGTTATCTTTACTATTAGAGCTACTTTCTCCATTTGAATTGTTTTCATCGTTATTTTTATTTAAATTTTCATCTTTGTTAACTTCATTACCATTATTGGTAGAATTATTACTATTATTAGAGCTTACTTTTTTATTATCACTGCCTTGTGAATTATCATTTTTTTCATTACTAGTACCATTGCTTCCTACATTATTATTGGATGAACCAGCATTTGAATCATTAGATAAATTATTGCCATTCGAATTATTCGATAAATTACTATTAGAATCATCTTGCCCATTATAACCTATAAATTTATAATCATAATTTTTTACTGTTCCATCAGCCTTTTGAACTAATTTTATCTTCATATTGTCTTTAGTTACTGATAATTTATCATTATTAAGCACTTTTGCATTAATTTTAACTAAAGTTCCTGATCCCATAAGCCCATCTACATCACCTAGGAATGTAAAGGAATATGTTGCTGTATCACCATTTTTATCAGTTTCTCCACCAAGCTCCATTATATTATCTATATTCTTAGTAATATACTCTGTAGATTTAATACTTTCTACTTCCAATTGATTTGTGTTATAAGTAAAATCTATTGATGCTGCATATAAATTATCAATATTCTTTATATCAACTAATATTTCAATATTTGACCCTTTTTTTACCTCTCCACTAACATTAACTTCAACAGATGCATTACTCGCTGCAAAAGTTTTTACAGGTGCTATAACCATAAACACTGCTAATAATATCACTAATATTTTTTTCATTGATTTCTCCTATTCATTTGTCTAACCTTCAATATTTTTAGAAATATAAACTAAATCAAATAAATCAATTATTCCATCCTCATTTATATCGATTTGAGGATAAAAACCACTTGTCTTATTATAATTTAAAGCTGTTAGTGATATATCTTCTATATCAACTTTTCCATCTTTATTAATATCTTCTTTGCTATAACCTGGAATAAACCTACTCTTAGGATTATTTACAAGCTTAATATTATTGGAATTTATAAATCCATTTTCATTCCAATCATAATTTCCACCATAGGTACCTTCATTAATATTAGTAGTTCTATCTGCAAAAATCTGATATCTTCCTGAGTTGTTTTTATAATTAAACTTTAATGCAACTAAATTGCCAGCATAACCACCATATCCACTAACTGTTGGATTAATATTATATAGTAATTCTCCTTTTGAGTTTAAAACATCATTACCGCCAGTAAGCAATCCAATTTGATATCCATCATAATCTCTAAGATTATTTAAATTTTTACCAGATAATTCATAGTCTACAGTAAATGCATGTTGAGCTGCTTTTTCTCCCCAATATGGATCAGAAGCATATTTAACATTAGCTCCTAAAGCTTTATTGCCAAGATATCCACCATAATATCTCCAGTCATTTGGATCTGCATATCCACTAGATATATAGTTTTTACAAAATTCTAAAACACTATCTCCTGGGGTTGCAAAAGCGCTTGCTGATTCTCCTGGATTTGAGTCTACTGCTTTAATACCAAAAAGATTATTCTTTTCTTGAGCAATAGGTGATTCGCCCCACTTAGACTCATTAATAGCAACTCCTAATGCCAGTACTGGATTAACTCCATATTTATCTTGAGCATCAATCAAAGCTTGTCCTATACCTCTTAACTTGCTGTAATCTACAGTATTACTATTTATAAAAGAATTAAGCTCTTCAGCAGTGTAATTTGATTTAGTTCTAAATGGTAGATATCCATAATAATTATAATGTGGCTTATCGTGATTTACTGCATTACTATTTGTACCACTTTTCAAATCAGTAACAAGCTTATTTAATCCATCAAGTCTACTATTTCCACTATAGAAATATATACCATCATAACTATAATACTCAACTCCAGGAACTAAAAAATCAGGAGCTTTTCCTATTATAATTTGATGTCCATTAGTATCATTTAAGTCAGTCATATTATAGGATATATAATGATATAAAAAGCCATTACTAACATAATAGCAACTTGGATTAGTTACTTGGTTTATTGGAACTACTACTAAATCATAATTTCCTGATGCCGAATCCTTATTTATCCAGCCTTTGTATCCACTTACTTGTATCTTTGCTGATTTTCCGGCATCTTCAATAATTGGAACATCATCTATACTTACTTGATTTATATAAGTATATGCATTTGTTAAAGAAGAATATAAGAATATATTTGTTACTACAGTGTCCCCTTGAAGAGCTTCTCCATTTCTATGATTCCAAATTCTTCCCATTGAATTAGTTGAATAAACAACTTGTCCATTACTATTTACTATTGAAGGAATTACTGTATTGTCATTATATGTTTTCTCTAAATCTTCTACTACTGATATTGCATCATCATAGCTATCACTATCATTAATATACTTATAACTTCCATCACTATATGCAAGTGCTATTTCATAATTAGATTCAGTCTTTGGCTTAAGTATCTTATAATTGTTCATAGCATTTATCTTTTCAATTTCCTCTTCACTGTACTCTTTATTATATTTATAAGCTCTATTTATATAATGCATAACTTCTTGTGCACTTACCTTCTCATAAACTTCTCCTGCTACCGGTTTTTCTTTTGTTTCTGCTTGTACAGGAATTCCAGTAAAAACAAATAAACTAATTGTTAAACCCACCAAAAATCTCTTCAAATATAATCACTCCCTTATAAACCTTAAATTAATTATCATTATATTACATACATACCTATATTAATTATATACTATTTATTTACTTTTTCATAAATATTCCATTAAATTTATTATAAAAAAGTAGACATATATAAGTTTACTTATTTCAAAAATTTAATCTAAGTCATTGCAAGCTTATATATCTATTACAAAATTAAAAGAGAAACATTGTAAAGAGTATTTCATTGTAACTACTTAATAACTTTCTAAATAATAAAATAAAATTCTGTAAAAATATTTATATTAATGTTTTTACAGAATTTCATATTTAAGCTATATTCTTTTTCCTATGAATACTAAATTTTAAAATTCATAGCTCTTTTAATTCACTTAACTATTATTAAGACATAATTTAAAATTTAGATAATTTACTCCATGTTCTTAGATATTAATACTAAGTCTAAGATATCTATTATTCCATCCTTATTTAAATCACATTTTTCATCAAACCCAATATCTGTACTTTGTAGATTATACTTTAATGAAACTAATGATAAGTCTAATAAGTCAATAATTCCGTCTCCATTAATATCCTCTAAAACTTCTTCTGCATCTATACTTTTATATTTCACAAAGTAATTTCCTGGATTATTATAGGAATTAATACCTACATAAGCTTTACCATTTTGTATTTTTAAGCTTAAATTACTACTTCTTTCATCAGAAACACTAATACCTTTATTTACCCAATTTATACCATCAAAGTATTTAACTTCAGTTCTTCTTTTATCAACATCTACATAGGCAACATAAGGAACTCCCTTATAAGTATCTAATTGAATGTTAGCAATATTTGTACCTGCAAAATTATATCCTACCTTTCTCCAAGCTTCACCATTATAAAAGTATACTTCTGATGAGATTCCACCAGAAGTTGGAGCCTTGGCTAAATATATTCCATCATTACTAGCACTTAACTTTACTGCTGATGCTTTTATATCTAATCCAGGTACACCTACCCACCTTCCATCTTCAAATTTCTTCACATAAACCTTATTACTAGCCCATATATCATTAAAAGCTACATATAGTTCCCCATTATATTCACTTAAGGATGGATATAAAATGTTTCCACTGATTGAATCTCCTAAATCTTCAAACTTATTAGTTTCCGTATTTAATTTCAAAACATTTAGCGACCCTACATAATGTTCTGTATAAGTAACATATAATCCACTATTTGTAGCTATCATATCTGAGAACAGAATCGACTGTTCTGAAATTACTTGTACCTTTTGCCATATATTGTCCTGGAATTTTACCACTACTACATTATCATCTTTATCATGATACAATACATAAGGAATATCATTAAATACCTTAATCTTTGATTTACTTCCAGACTCATCTAATATATTATTACCTAAATAAATCCACTTTTGTCCATCATACATTTTAACTTTAAGCTTTTTATCGGACTCACCTTCGCTATAAACTGTATAAATCTTATTTCCTACAACATCAATATTATTATTACCACCTGAAGAATTAGTTATCATCTCATTTCCTAACACATTCCAGACACCTGCCTTATTAGTATCAGTAAATTTAATATCGAAGGTTATCTCATCGTTTCCACTCTCTGAAACATTATTTATTACAATACCACTATTTAGACCTGAAGTATATGTTATAGCATTATCACTTATTCCTTTACTGAAATCATCACTACCATAGTTTGTCCTTCCTGATTCCTTTGATAGAAATGCCTGAGATAGATTGCCAAAGCCTTCTATATTCCCTTTTTCTCCCGGTCTAAATACATAAATATAATTATTTTTTCCTGCATTATTACTTTTTTCATCATTCTTTACCCTATAAATAATGATTCCACTTCCAGGAATCTTAGCATCGAGCTCACCTATATCTGAATCACCTTTTTTTCTATACTCAACTACAAAAAACTCATTATTAGATATTGGTGTTTTTAATATAAATGCTTGGTTTCCATCTTGAGAAGAAGATGGTTTTAATGTATAAGTACCACTTTTAGTTATAGTGTCAATTGCAAGCCAGTTAGATACAGAACTTCTAGTATAAGCTAATGGATATTGAAGAGATCGCGATGTACTTCCCATTATATCCCAAGTTCCAACAGGTGTACCACCTACTGTATCCTTATCCAAATCGCTATATCCCATAGAGTGAAGGACTTCATGTGCTAATACTCCCTCTCCTCCAATGGTATCATCAATTGTCTTTGAGGAATTATGAATATTAAAAACACCTACTTTCTTACCATTAATAGAATCACGTCCACTCTGATAATTCCCTGTGTGTGGCCAAAAGACATCATTTTCACCTTTATCTTTTCCTAAGAAAATAAAAATTAAATTATCCACGTAGCCGTCATTATTCATATCAATATTATAACTAGTATCTACTTCAACACCATTAATTACTTGTGATATCATTCGATATTCACTAGGCCTACCATAAGAGTCCCTATTTTCTGATAATCTATATGGAGTTATACTTCCATTAACTTCTTGAGGAAAATAATTGTGTACATTCATTTTATTATAAGATATTTTCTTAATATAAGAACTTAATGATGTGTCTTTCTCGCCGTCGAACATATCCTTTATTCTATCTACTTTCCCCTCCGTAAAGTTACCTTCGCTATCATTAAAATCAACAAAATATATAACATTAGCTATATCCTCTGTTTCCTTATTAGTTGTAGCCGCCCTTGCTGTAAAGTTAAAATTTAAACCTATTAATATAGATAATATTAATGATAGTATTTTCTTTTTTCTTCTCATATCTTCCCCACCTTATATTTATTTTTAAGCTTAGAAAGTGAATAATAAATTTCTTATGGATTTATATCTTATTTAAGTATTTTATATATATATTATTATTGTCCTCTTATCCATATTATCTCTCAATAGCATTATATTGTAAAATAATTTACAATTCATATTCTTCTAAATTATTATTTTGATTTTTAGTTTATGTTTTTTTGTTAACTCAAATAATTTACGTAATATTGGATTTATACACCAATTCTTTAGCCTTCCTATAGTTTTTTAGATATAGCTACTAAATCATATAAGTCTATTATCATATCCCCATTTAAATCATACTTGTTAAAATTTTCTCTCTCATCTATAGGAAAATTATATTTTTTGTTATTATATTTTAAAGCTACTGCACTTAAATCCAATATATCGACAACTCCATCTTCATTTGTATCTTCTTTTATATATTCCTCTTCTAAAACAATAACTTTTAAATCTACATCCATGCCATCTCTCGAATTACTAAATGTAATTGTAGCCTCACCTGCATTTTGCGCCGTAAGATTATACTTTTTATCTACAGTAGCTATTCTTGAATTACTACTACTTATAGGTACACTATATATATTTTCATATGTGTTCATTAACCTGCCTAAATCTAATGTTTGTCCTTTTTTAAGTTTAACTTCTTTACTTCTTAAAATAATTGAAGGTTCTTTTCCTATATATATTTTTTTACCAATTAATATTTTATCATTGTTATTAAGGCTTGCTGTTATTAACACTTCTCCTTTAGAACAATTTTTAGGAATTAATAACTTTCCAGTATCATTATCAATTTTTATACCTAAATCATTTTTCTCAACTTGCCAATTTAGTTTATAATTTGATATCTCATTATCATTTTGATCTACCAATCTACTCTTAAATTGTATTTCTCTATCTATATTTTCTATATTAAAATACTGTTCTCCTATTATTTCTAATCTTGAAGGGATTGATTCATTTTTAACTGTCTTACTAGAAATTACATTAGCATATCCATAAGATGTCCTTCCCCTCCCTACTGAGATATATTTAGAACCATTATATGCTATACCTGCTCCTCCAATAGGTTTATCTATCGCTTCAAAGACTTCCCAATTGACTCCATCCTTTGATATTATTGTATACAAATCACTTGCTACTCGAAACTCTTCTCCTGTCCATAATATTTCATTTGCATTATATAAAGAAATTCCAAACTTCTTTACTACATTCCAAGAAATACCATCAACAGAACTTAATATAGAGTCATTTCCAATTGTAAGGCCCTTTCCAATTGCATAGTATTTTCCATCTGCAAATATTACTTCGTCTATACGCCCCTTATACTCATATCTATCCCACTTACTATAACCATCAGTCTTAATAATTATAGTTTCTTCTGTATAATTATTATAATTATATATCAAAGTACTGCCATTAGCTCTCACTATATTTTGTATATTCAAACCTCCCCAAGGTACAGGATCAACTTGATATATTTTTTCCCAATTTAACCCGTTAAATGAAGAGAGAACTTCTCCTTTTGTAGATACACAGATATATCTATCACCTACCCACTTAATATCATTTAAAACTGTTGTATTGCTTGATAATTCAGGCATTGTTGCTATTGTCCATAAATCTCCATTCTTTGAAAAATAAATTTTACAATAAGCTCCAGATGCTACATAACCTAAAGGCCCATAATCAGTGGCTACTATCTCCCTAAATCCATATTTATCTTTATTCCACTTCACACCATCAAATGATTGGAGTAATTCCCCATTATTTCCAACCACAATAAAATTACCATTTCCCCATGTAGCATCAGTATACATTTCAGCACTTGCAAACTCACGTATATCTTGTAAATTTACCCCATCCTCTGATTTAGATATATTACTATTACCATATGGTTCATTAAATATTACTATAATTTTATCTTTATAATTAATTAAATCACTTGGACGGCCAGATTTTGAAATATTATTACTACGTGTCCAATCTATTCCATCAGTTGAACTGTTTAATCCGTTGTTTGAATACATTAAAAATTTTCCACCATCCCACCTTAGCTTTGAGTTATCATATTCATCTATGAATTTTTTACTCCACACTTTACCATCACTAGTAGTATCAAAATATAAATATATTCCCCTGTATTTTGGATTAACTTCATAGACTCCTTCATCCTTATATGCTACTACTAATTTATCATCATTCGCTTCTATGCTAATATAGCTATGTACACTTTTTATTTTCATAAAATCTTTCATATTACTTGATTTATATAAATTATTGTTACTTATCATATATATTTCGCCTTTAAAAACCTCCATTTCAAGTATATTTTCGCTTATCTCTACTTCTCTTTTATTCCAAATATATTTATCACTTGAATATAAAACTGTTCCTGAATCTCCTACCAGATAATATGTATCATTATAAAAAATTATATCTTTTAAGTTTGTACTTACTCCGGTATAAACTTCTTCCCAATTTAATCCATCTTTTGAAATTAAAAGAGTGCCTTTATCTCCTACAATAAAAAAATTATCGTTAATATTCTTAACTTTATATAAGTTATTTTTATTATTAGTATAAATAATATTCCAATTATCCCCATCATCTGATCTTTTAATTAGTCCTAAATCACCGACAGTAACTAATATATCCTCTTTATTTTTACTAATAGAATTTAGAGGTATTCTACTTGTTTCTAATGATATCTGCCAATCTTTATCTTTTTGATATTCTTCATTATTATCAGCATAAACTAATAAATTAAAATTCATAAAAAGTAAAATAGTTAATAAAAAGCTTATCGTTTGCATTATTATTTTTTTCAACATTCATCCCCCGCTCTGTAAAATTTATAGTATGTAAATCCGCTTTATTTAAATATTTGGTATTAATTAAAAAAATATTAATATTATACCAAATACGCTTTTCCATTATACCAAATATATCTTTTTTAGGAAACATATAGCTAAATATAATATAAACTGTTTAAATTTCACAATTTATGTCTAAGTAAATATTATATAGTTATTTACTTTAATGATCACTTATAGTAAAATTTACATTGTAAAATTATTGTATAAAAGGGGGATAAATGTGAATTTAATGAAAAAAACTAAATTACGAAAACTTTCACTATTAGTTTGTTTAACCTTTATGTTTCAGCTAATAGTTTTAAGTCCCAAAACTACTTTAGCTGCTTCTATTGGAAACGCTAGTACAAGCATTTCCTATGATATAAAAGGTGATCCTAAAGTTGGAAACACTATAGAAATAGCTGTTAATACTTCAAATGTAAGTGACCTATATGGTGCTTCTATCGATTTTGTTTATGATTCTAGTTTAATTGAAGTTCAAAGCATAAACAAAGGTTCTATATGGGGCACGGGTACTAATGTAAAGGAGCCAGTTAAAACCATAAAAAATGGACAAGTAAATTTAGCAATTACTTTTACTGGTAACACTCAAGGAGTATCTGGTAATGGTACTATTGCTATAATAAAAGCTAAGGTTTTAAAAGCTGGAACTGTTAACCTTAAAACTACTAATCTAAATGATAACTTATCATTATCTGGATTTACTAGTAGAGTAAAGTTAAGCACTTCTTTAGCTACAAATATAAACTATAGTGCTAAGGATGAAATAGTTAACTTAACCAATAATTCGATATTAGCTATTTATTCTATTAATACTGATAAGATTTCTCCTCAAGCTGTTAATTCTACTATTAGAATTTCTCCTAAAGCTTCTGGTAATGGTTCTTTAACTTATAAATTCTGGATATATGATGGTTCTTCTTGGACTGTTCCTCAAGATTTCTCTACTAAGAGTTATTTTGATTGGACTCCTACTAAACCTGGTAATTATAGACTTTGGGTTGATGTAAAAGATTCTTCTGGTAAAATGATTTCTAAGGAAATTCCTTATGTTATCAATAGTGATTCTTTAGCTATTTCTTCTATTGATACTGATAAGGTTTCTCCTCAAGCTGTTAATTCTACTATTAGAATTTCTCCTAAAGCTTCTGGTAAAGGATCTTTAACTTATAAATTCTGGACCTACGATGGTTCTTCTTGGATTGTTCATCAAGATTTCTCTACTAAGAATTATTTTGATTGGACTCCTACTAAACCTGGTAATTATAGACTTTGGGTTGATGTAAAAGATTCTTCTGGTAAAATGATTTCTAAGGAAATTCCTTATGTTATCAATAGTGATTCTTTAGCTATTTCTTCTATTGATACTGATAAGGTTTCTCCTCAAGCTGTTAATTCTACTATTAGAATTTCTCCTAAAGCTTCTGGTAAAGGATCTTTAACTTATAAATTCTGGACCTACGATGGTTCTTCTTGGATTGTTCATCAAGATTTCTCTACTAAGAATTATTTTGATTGGACTCCTACTAAACCTGGTAATTATAGACTTTGGGTTGATGTAAAAGATTCTTCTGGTAAAATGATTTCTAAGGAAATTCCTTATGTTATCAATAGTGATTCTTTAGCTATTTCTTCTATTGATACTGATAAGGTTTCTCCTCAAGCTGTTAATTCTACTATTAGAATTTCTCCTAAAGCTTCTGGTAAAGGATCTTTAACTTATAAATTCTGGACCTACGATGGTTCTTCTTGGATTGTTCATCAAGATTTCTCTACTAAGAATTATTTTGATTGGACTCCTACTAAACCTGGTAATTATAGACTTTGGGTTGATGTAAAAGATTCTTCTGGTAAAATGATTTCTAAGGAAATTCCTTATGTTATCAATAGTGATTCTTTAGCTATTTCTTCTATTGATACTGATAAGGTTTCTCCTCAAGCTGTTAATTCTACTATTAGAATTTCTCCTAAAGCTTCTGGTAAAGGATCTTTAACTTATAAATTCTGGACCTACGATGGTTCTTCTTGGATTGTTCATCAAGATTTCTCTACTAAGAATTATTTTGATTGGACTCCTACTAAACCTGGTAATTATAGACTTTGGGTTGATGTAAAAGATTCTTCTGGTAAAATGATTTCTAAGGAAATTCCTTATGTTATCAATAGTGATTCTTTAGCTATTTCTTCTATTGATACTGATAAGGTTTCTCCTCAAGCTGTTAATTCTACTATTAGAATTTCTCCTAAAGCTTCTGGTAAAGAATCTTTAACTTATAAATTCTGGACCTACGATGGTTCTTCTTGGACTGTTCATCAAGATTTCTCTACTAAGAATTATTTTGATTGGACTCCTACTAAACCTGGTAATTATAGACTTTGGGTTGATGTAAAAGATTCTTCTGGTAAAATGATTTCTAAGGAAATTCCTTATGTTATTAATAGTGATTCTTTAGCTATTTCTTCTATTGATACTGATAAGGTTTCTCCTCAAGCTGTTAATTCTACTATTAGAATTTCTCCTAAAGCTTCTGGTAAAGAATCTTTAACTTATAAATTCTGGACCTACGATGGTTCTTCTTGGACTGTTCATCAAGATTTCTCTACTAAGAATTATTTTGATTGGACTCCTACTAAACCTGGTAATTATAGACTTTGGGTTGATGTAAAAGATTCTTCTGGTAAAATGATTTCTAAGGAAATTCCTTATGTTATTAATAGTGATTCTTTAATAAGCGTCAAATAATCGACGCGTAACATATATAAATTTAGAATGATAAAATAGACCCAAGTAGGAGCGGTATGATATGATCTCCTTGTGATAGACATTTTTATTATTTAAATTATCTATCATAAGTGGAGCATATCAGTATGTTGCTTCTACTTGAGTTTAACATTTAATATAATTATTTATTTGCATTTGGATGTTCTTAATTCTTGTGGAATTTCTTTTGCCCAATGAATAATAGTTAACATCATTTCTTTATTATTTGTATCTACTTTAGTTTGAATGAAACCTGAAAACTCTTTAAAAAATTCCTTTGGAAAAGAACTCAATCTTGTCTTTTGATAGTCATATAAAATAATTGGCTCTTTAAATCCACTACTTTTATATAACCACATATATTTTTTAGACTTTGAATCCTTACCGTTATCATCAATAACTTGTAAGGATATTTCATCAGCCT
Source organism: Clostridium sp. LS3 (assembly GCF_055330225.1). Lineage (NCBI taxonomy): Bacteria > Bacillati > Bacillota > Clostridia > Eubacteriales > Clostridiaceae > Clostridium > Clostridium sp. LS3. The sequence continues at coordinate 670,053 of NZ_CM143921.1, read as the reverse complement.
GAATATAACTTCTTTTTAGAAGTTCATCTTTCATAGCGTCCTAAATATCTCCAAGCAAATTATCTACCACTAACATCCAGCTAGACATAGTTTGCCTTGAAATATCTACACCGAGCATCTTGAAATAATTTTTCTTCCTATATTAAGATAACATATGCTAATATTTCATAATAAACATATGTGCTATTAACTAATTTGAAGGCATAGCTTTATAAAAAGTGGTACTTGGTGCTTTAGTTGAAATTATATTTGAACAGACCTCCTAATTTAATTTTTATATCTGGAATATTATCAAAGAAAAATTTAACTATCTAGTCGTATTTTTTCACGTTTACTTATAATTAGGATCGATAGAACAAATAGAAAAAGACCATATTTCTATGGACTTTTTTCATAATTTCAATTTATAAAAATATTAACATAGGCCTCTAAGATCCAAAATACGGAAACTAAAGTATAACTTTAGTTGTTTCTTTAGTAACTACTTGTTCAGCAACTTTTCAACAATATCTCCTGCTTCTATTTTTATAATATTTTTAGCTATAGCAGAATCCTTAAGCGCTGAAATATCTTAATTTTGAACCGCCTTCTTAATATGTCTAATTATTAAGTTAAGCTTCTTTTCTGAAACATCCTTAGATTACATAGTAGCATTTCTTTAAATAATTGAAGACGTTTCTCTTAAAGATGTATTAAATCTAGATTACTTTAATCATTAAATAATAAATATTCTTAATCAAATTTTCTAAGTTATTTAGAATTTAATATTAAATACTTGATTCAAGAATTTTCAAATCTTCTAAAGAATCAATTTCAAACCAATCATCACAATTGATTTTTCTTATATTAACATTCATATTTTTTAGGTTATCTTTAGCAATATTATCCCAATATAAATTTCCCCAATTATCATTCCTTATAACTTCCTCTAGTTTATTTTTAAGAAACTCTCCATCATCTTTTGTGCAATAGGACACCCCTGACATTATGTAGCCTTCACCATTGGAAATTTTAATATCATTAACTTTATTATTTTCATCAAAAATTAGCATCCATTCTTCAGTACTCACTGTTTTCTTCCCTGCAAAATAGGTCGATTTTCCCAACGTATTCTCCAAATAATTCTTACATAAATAAGTATCTGCATCAATTACATATGAATCTGGAAGATACTCTCTAACTAAATACATAGAGTAAATATTGTTGTAAATGTCATATTTATCATTATTAATTAATCTTACATTATATTTTTCTTTAAGGTAGTTAAATTTCTCACTTAAATATCCAGTCATAACTACAACTTCTTCAAGTCCAACTTCTCTCAAAAATTTAATTTGTCTCTCTATCAGTGGTTCACCTTTAATTTTTATAAGAGACTTTGGAGTTTCATTAGTAATAGGTCGTAATCTTGTACCCATACCTGCTGCTAATAATACTGCTCTCATATGCTTCCCTCCATCTATAGTTCACTAACTTTCTGATAATTTTTAGACTTTACACTATCTCCAATTATAACTAAACTTGTACCAATAAATACTATAATACATCCTAATAAAACATTAGTTGAAACTTGTTGTGAAAAAGGTGGTAACATTAGTATTAATGGTATTCATAATACATAAGAAATATTTAAAATCATTGCTGGTGCTACACTTATATATTTCATTGAAAGGTACCATAAAATATATGATGCGCCCCCTATAAATGAACCTAGTGCAAAAATAGACCATATAAATGGTTTATTAATAATTGAAATCATGTCTGAAAATTGAATTCCACTATAAAAGTCAATTATATATGAGTATTCTCCAGTGAAAATCAAAAATATTATTAAACATGTTCCTAATATTAAAATTGAATAAATATGCCTTAATGTAATTGTTACAATTGGATTTACATCATCTTTCATTAATTTATAACCAAATATAGCCTCTAATCCCCAACCAAATGCGGGTATTAATGCTATTATATAGACAACTAAGCTAACAGTTTCTAATTGATAAGTTGCGATAACTCCGATAATTGAAATTATGCCTCCTAATATCTTTACTTTTGATAATCTTTCTTTAAATATTAAGAATGATGCTACTGCACCAACTGCAGGATATAAAGCTGAGAAAGCTCCAGCAACTGGCGCTGATATAGCGCTAACAATTGCATATGGTATTAAACCTAAGGGACCAGCTAATATTGCTGCTGGAATTATTCCAAATCCTTTCTTAGAAAAAAGAACTTTTTTAAATTCTTCTATTAAATTGTTTTTTCTTAATACAAATATTTCAAATGTAACATTGAAAAATAAATCTGCTAATGAAATTAAAATAGTTGTAATCAAAATTAACATTATTCCTCTTATACTAAGAAAATCTCCTTTTGCATTAGCATATAGATTTAATACTGTATATAAAACTATTGTATATAGTGCCCAAGTTAAACCTGATAATAATCCAAACGCATTTCCTTTTTTACCTAAAATTTCACCTGCTCTTCCTGCTTACCTCAAATAATTAACATAGTTTTTAGTATTTCTAAATTCTTCTTACATCTTTCATATCTATTAATGCCATAAGTACCAAAATCATCACCTTGTGCTTCTTTTATTACTGTCCATATGCTCCATAAGAAATCTTGACATATCTTGTGAATAATTACTCTTATTTTTTCATTCTTATTTGCATCTCTTCCTAAATATATTTTTTGTAGAAGTTCTTCTTGTTCATCTCCTAAGTCATTTTCAAGTACATATGCTGATAAATCCCACATATTATCATTTAGCCCACTATATTCCCAATCTATAAGATATATCTTTCCATTTATATCCTTTATGAAATTTTCAGCAACCGTATCATTATGGGATGGCATTAATCTAAATCCAAAATCATTAAGCTTTTCTCTTAACTCCATTACCTCTTTTTTAACATCACAATATCCATCATAAAATTTTCCATTTACTTTCTTTGCTATATCTTCATATTTTTTAATTTTTGAAAATACATCAAACTCATTTTCCATAACCATATCACTGTTATGTAGCTTTTTAAGAATATTAGCGACTTTATCTATATTTTTCTTCTTTTTAGCTGTTTCAGGATTTAATGTTTCAGCTTCTTCTATCATTCTTGATATTTTAACACCTGTATTTTCATTAAAATATACTATATCTGCATCTATTCCGTAGTCTGCTGCTAATTTGGAGTTAACCATCTCTTTATGTCTATCTATCATTTCTTCTGTACCAGTTCCAGCAATTCTTACTATATATTCCAAATCATCAACTGATACCTTATAGTTTTTATTAGTCATTCCACCAATTTGTACTACTTCTTTTATACTATCTTCTGATACATTTAATCCAATCTGTATTTCTCTTTTTATTTTATCTCTCTTATAATGAATTTCTTTTCTTTTTATTATAGGGTATATATAATTTTTTACTCTATCATATTGTTCATCATTATCTATTTCTCCCCATATAAGATCATTAATTTTTAGATACCCTACATTATAATTTCCTGTTACATCTAACATCGTATACTCATAATTCATATACGGATTCTCATTATTAGCAAATTCTTTTAACATAAGCTCAAATAACTTATAAGATATTTTACTTACTCCAATCATTTCACCATCAATTCTATTAAATTGATGTATATCCTTAGACATTTTATATAAATATCCATTCCTTATCTCAACGAAAGCTTCATCTCCTGAACCACTTTCTGTAGTTAAAACTATACAATCTCTATTTTTATTATTTATAAGTTTCTCTATAACTCTATCTTCAAAAATCATATCATTTTCAACTAAAATAAAATCATCTGTTATATGCTTTTTCACTAAAGATAAAGAAGACATACTACCTGTCCATTTGTAATTTTCATTACTTACACAGTAAATATAATTATAATCTTTAGCGAATTCCTTATAGTATTCTTTCTTGTGCCCTGTTACAATAACTATTTTTTCTATACCATTATTTCTAAGTTGATTAATCATTCTTTCAACTATTTTAAATTCTTCTATTTTCAAAAAACCTGGTGGTTTATCAAAATATTTATTATGTCCAGCAGCAAGTATCACCGCTTCCTTTACGGTTTTATTTTCCTCTTTATGTAAGTTTAATCTTTTTTCCTTTTGCTCTTTTAATAAATTTTCAAGTTCATCTGAACCATATTGTGTTAATTCATATCTTGTATTTTTTCCTTCTGAATATATTCCTATATATTCTTTCTCTTTTAATTCTTTTAGAGTTGAATTAACTTTTCCTAAAGATACATTTAAACTTTCTGATATTTTTCTTTGGCTTATACTGTTATTGTCATTAATTAATTTTAATAAATCTAAATTCATAAAATCCCCTCTTACCAAAAAAGTAGTGTTCATAATATGAACACTACTATAAATTAAGATATTTTATTTTAATTGTCAATATGTCACACTTATTTTTCTATATAGTCTCTTAATCTTGGCATCCTCTTTGAAATCTCCAAGAATCTCTGCACATGTCAACTATAGAACGTTTAGCTACCCACCCTAGTTCTTTTTCGGCTTTACTTACATCGGCATAACAAGAAGCTGTATCTCCCTGTCTTCTATCTACTATTTCATAGGGAACTTTAATACCACTTGCTAATTCAAATGCTTTAATTAATTGTAATACCGAAGTTCCTTTACCTGTTCCTAGATTATAAACATGTACACCTTTCTTCATATTATTAAGAGCTAGCAAATGCCCCTCAGCAAGATCCATTATATGAATATAATCCCTAACTCCTGTTCCATCCACCGTTGGATAGTCATTTCCAAAAATTCTCAATCTTTCTAACTTTCCTTTTGCCACTTGCGTAACATAAGGCATTAGATTATTAGGAATTCCATTAGGCGATTCTCCAATTAATCCGCTCTCATGTGCTCCTACCGGATTAAAATATCTTAAAAGTACCACTGAGAAGTTTGGATTCTCTTTAACTAAATCAGTTAAAATCCTCTCACTCATGGCTTTAGTTTCACCATAAGGATTTGTAGTAGGTAAAGTATTCATAGTTTCTACAAATGGTACAGTATTATCTCCATATACCGTCGCTGATGAACTGAATATAAATTTGTTAACATTATACTTCCTACAAAGCTTGCAAAGAACCATAGTACTTACTAAATTGTTGTAATAATAAACTAGTGGCTCTTTTACTGATTCTCCTACTGACTTAAGACCAGCAAAGTGAATAACGCCATCTATTTTACGCTTGGCAAAAATGCTTTCCAATACTTCTTCATTGGTTATATCCATATTGTAAAAAGTAACTTCTTTATTGGTTATTTGTTTTATTTTATCTATAGTCTCAGCTTTACTATTACAAAGATTATCTGCAACAAAGACTGTGTGCCCTGATTCAAGAAGTGAGACACAAGTGTGTGATCCTATATATCCAGTCCCGCCAGTTACTAATATGTTCATAATATTTACACATCCCTTCTGATGAATATTCACATTAGAATATTATTTAATATTCTAAACTTATTTGCTCCTGGGAGTCTTGTGAAATGCCTTGGATTGGAGCCTATTAATTTATGGAGTGTTTTATATAATCTATATCTAAAAATATAACAATAAATTTATTCACATACATTCCGTTTTAAGTTTTTAACTATCAGTATATGACTACCTTAATTTATCTTTAATCATAAAGTTTCTATATCAATGTGTTAGTCTCTTACACATATAATTTTTTATTAATTTACTACTTAAGTTATTATAATAACATACCCTAATGGTAAAAAATCAGTAATATAGTAATTAATTGTTATAAGGTATGTATTAATATATATTTTTTCTTAAATACCTTTTTAATATAAATTTAATTAAGTTTCTTATCATAATTAAATTTACGCATTACTTATGTAATTTCTCTTATTTTACTAAGGCAGTTTTCCCTTATTCCTTTGATAATCAATAAATTACTTCTATTTTATTGATAAAATATAGATAATTAATTCAATTAATGTCAAACTATTACTACTTTTTATATTTGAAATATGAAATATGATTTTGTCTCTCATCTAGCGATGGAATCTCCATATAATCTCCATAACTTACTTTTAAATACTTCTCACAATTTCTTGGTGCGTAAAATTCTATATCGTTAAAAACTATTTTCTTAAGAGGAAATATATCATTATATTTAAATTTAGTAAAATAACAAGTATCTATTCCATAAGATACAATTTTATCCGGATTTAATACCTTTTTATAAAATCTTCTGCATATAAATAAATTTAATTTTTGAGGCCACAATTTAAATATACGTGAAATAATTTTTATAATATTTTTTTTAATATTTTTTGACTTTAAAATTGGTTTCTTTATTTTTGAAGCAGATAACATCTTTAAAGAAACTAGTACCTTAGGAAAACTCATAATACTTCTCTTGATATTATTTTCGCTAAAATAATCAAATGGGAAAATATCTATATATAAACCTTTTTCATTAACTTCTTTATCATAGTTATCTTCTAATATAATAGTTTCTGTATTCCTTATTTTGCATGGAACATGAGGAGTTTTATATTCTTTATCCGTGTATGGTGTTTGTATAAAGTATTTTTCAGGTAATTTATCTGATGCAATCTTTAAGAACTTATTATAATTTTTTCTATCCATAGCTATATCTATATCATCATCCCATGGAATAAATCCCTTATGCCTAACAGCTCCAAGTAATGTTCCTGCATCCAACCAATATTCAATATTATTTTCATCACATACTTTTGTTACATCTTTTAAAATATTTAGTAATTCCTTTTGGACATTTTTAATATTCACTAATTTCCACCTTTCTTATTTTTAAATACAATGTCAAATATTAATGAAATTTCCTTTACTTTTAATAAAAATATTGTTGTTAAATACAATATTCCTCCAATTAATACCATGCCTACAAGTTTAATTAATTCTATTATCGCATTATTAGAATTAATATCAAAGTAGTACTTTTGGAAGAAAATAGATGTTATTATCAATGGAATACATCCTAGAAATAATTTAAATATAATTATTACTGTTTTTCTTGATATGCAATTAGGTATATTTTTTCTTACATTGAAATATAATATAATTACTGAAATTACACTTCCTATTGTTGATGCTAAAGCTATACCGCCTACACCTAATTTCTCTTTTAATATGAAAGAGGCTACTATATTAATAATAACTGCAAAAAATGTATTTATCATTGGTGTTTTAGTATCTTGTATTGCGTAACATACCCTTGATAAAATATTATTTATTGCTATTGCAAATAAACCTAAAGAATAATAGTAAAAAGCTTGAGAAGTCATAATTGTACTATTTATATTAAATGCTCCTCTTTGAAAAAGAATTTTAACTATGTATTTACAATTCACTGAAGCTATAATCACAATAGGAGTTAATACTATGAACATTGTAACTAAACTTTTATTAGTCTCATTAGCTATATCATTTCTCTCTTTGCTAGCTGCAACTTTAGTAATATTTTGATAAATTACTGTTGTTATAGATACAATTATTATATCTATAATTAATGCATTTAGCTTTAAAGCATAGTTTATTGCTGCTACACTACCACCATTAAGCGAAGAGGCAAAAATTCCATTAAATATTCCATTAATTTGAGTCATTCCAGTTCCAATACAAACTGGAATTAATAATTTTAATATTTTTTTTATATTATTATCTCTAAAATTTAAATAAATACTATATTCAAATTTTATTTTTTTCAAACCATACATTAATATTAAAATTTGTATAACCAATGCAATAGATACTACTATGGAAATTCCTATTACTCCATACTTATCGCTAAAAAATACAAAATATGCTATCAAAAGTATATTATAAGGTATTCCAATACTTGCTGGTAATAAAAAATTATTTTCACATTGTAATATAGCTGTAAAAATATAAATAATAGTGTTAAGTAAAATAACACTAGCTAGTATCCTAGTCAATAATACTGTTAATTGAAATTTTTCTCCTACAAATCCCGGTGCCATTATATTAACTAACTGTGGTGTAAATATTTCACACATAATAGTTAAAATTACACTAAAAATTAATAATATAGTTATTACATTTGATATAAATTTTTTTAACTCTTCTTTGCTTCTATTTAATTTTACATCATTATATACTGGAATTAACGTAGTTGTAATAGCAACTCCTATTATTACAAATATTACATTGGGTATATTAGATGCCATTAAGTAAGCATCTGCCTCTAATGTAGTTCCAAATTTTATTGCTGTAAAATAGTCTCTTAAAAACCCTAAAACTTTAGAAAACAAATTAAAAATTATCATTACAGATGCTGTTTTTAAAACGTTATTTCTCATTTTTATATCCTCAATTTACTATTCTTACTACTTTTGCTGGAATTCCAGCAATTATACTTCCATCTTGAAAACATTTATTCACTACGGAATTAGCACCTACCACACAATGTTTTCCTAATGACACTCCTGGCAAAATAATAGCACCTGTAGCAATCCAACAGTCCTTCCCTATATGTATTGATTTAACTGTAACTCCTTGCTTTTTTATTAAGGTGTTCTTATCCTTATAATTTTTATTTGTATCAATAATTGTAACATTATGTGCAATTGATGTGTCTTCTCCTATTACTATTTCACTATTACTAGTAATTATAGAATTTATTGATACATATACACTATTTTCAAGAATTAGTTTAGAGTTTTTATGAACTATAATCCTTACATTATCTGATATATAGCAATTATTACCAATTATTAAACTCGAATTATCTTCCATTATTATTTTTGCTTTTCTAGAAATAAAATTATTTTCTCCAATAATCAAAGTTGAATTTTTACATTTTAATCTAATTCTTAATTTTAAAATTAAATTTTTAATTTTTTCTTTTAAATAACTCATTAGTATACCTCATATTTATTAACTTTGAATGTTTTTATTTAAATAATCTGAACTCTCATTACATACAATAACATAATATATAAATAAAAATACAGGTACTGAGAAATGTATTGTTCCTGATAAAAAACTAGAGATTATAAAGGTTTGAAGTTTATTAATTGCATTATAATCCTTATTTTTAAAAGCCTTATATATTAGATATGCAATATATATTATAACTAAACAACTTAGTATAAGTCCAAATCTAGATGCAATCTCAATAAACATATTATCAGAAAATTTCAATTCACTAAATGATGAGGATACCCCAACAACTTCTTTATCAAATGGTGTACCAATAAAAGGATATGTTATTGCATATTTTATGCCTATTATCCATTTTTCCCATCTTGAACTAGAGAATAAATAATTTAAATTAAAAAAATATACACCATACTTATTTACTAATATACTTAATATTAATATAGAAACACTACTAATAATCAGAATTTTATATCTATTAATAATTAATTTAAATATATTTGATTTCTTATTGTATCCTACTAACTTTCCTCTAATAAATATGTATATTATACTTATTAATATACTTGTTCTTGAGAAAGTTAAAAAATTCATTAATAATATAATAATATTTTCAAAACAAATTATACTTTTTTTATTTTTTACTCGTGAATAATCTAAAATAAATAGCATTATTGCAAAATATAATCCAGCATGATTTGGATTTCCAAAAATAGACATAATACGCATCTTATTCGTACCTATCCAAGCATAAGCTAACATATTTTCGTAAGATACCATTCCTAAATAATTGTTAGTTAAAAATAAAATTATAGTTATTAAAATTATAATATAATTGAAAACCCTTAACATTTTAACTGTTTTATCATACTTTATTTTTTCTTTTAATTGAATTAATATTACAAAATACACATACCACATAAAATAGTTCATGTTGTTATTAGTAACTATCCACTTAATAAAATAATCCAAAGATCCATCTTTTAATACCTTAATTAATGTAATTATGAAAAACGTAATAAAAATTAAAGAAATATATTTATATTGCAAATTTAATTTTTTTCTATCTATAAAAATATACATAATAAACCCTAAAGAGAATACTAACTTCAAAACATTTATTAGATTATCACTGCCTGGTATTATTGCTCTTAATAGTATTTCAAAGATTAATAAAAAAGAGAACGTAATAAATGCATAATTAATTAATGAACTATTTTTATTTATCGTATTACTTAACTTCATAACTACCTCGCTATATTTAAATATTGTATATTTCTCGATAGGCAACACAAATATTTTTTATTGAATATCTTGATATTGCATTTTTTTGATTCAGCTTAATATTTTTTGTTTCTCCATTATTATTTATAATTCTCAATAATTTTCTAGCTAAGCATTGTGGACTTCTTTCTTTTAAAACATAACTATCGTATTCGTCTTTAATTATCTCTTTTGGTCCATCACAAGGAGTTGAAATTACAATACAATTTGAAGCATAAGCTTCAATAACAACCATTCCAAATGATTCGTTTATTGATGGAACTATTAATGCATCTATTCCCTTTAATATATCATTTATATCCCTTCTTACCCCTAGGAAATAAAAATATTGCTCAATGCTATATCTATTTATTAAATCTAGACATTCTGTTTTATATAAATCATCTGAAGCATTATTAAAAATAGAGTCTCCCACAAATAATATTTTACATTTCACACCTTGTTTTTTTAATAAATTTACAGATTCTATCACTAACTTTTGACCTTTTATTTCCTGAAATCTTCCTATTACAGCAAATATCTTTTCATTATTACTTATATTAAGTTCTTTTCTTATTTTATTTTCATCACCATCATTATATTTTTCTATATCTATTCCTAATGGGATCTGTGTTATTATTTTAGATTTAACATTATTTTTTATTAAATTATCTTTTACATTTCTAGAAACTGAAATAATTTTATTAATGAAAAAATTTATTAAACTTCTTTTTAAAAAGTTAAATTTATACCACTGCCCATGACAAACCCATATAGCTTTACAATTTAAAAAAAATATTTTATTTATAAGACTGAATATTACTGCTGTTTTCCATTCGTTTGTTTGTACAACATCAATGTTCTTACTTTTTATTATATTTTTAAGTGTACTTATTATATTGATAAACTTACCTTTATTAATATTACTATTTATATCATATATAATAGTTTCAATTTCATTTTCTATAACTTCTTCTGTTAGCTTTCCTTCACTAAAACATAACAATGTTTGATTTATATCTTTGTGTGAATTTTTAAATTCTAACATTAAATTTAAAAGGCTTGTCTCACCACCTCCTAAATTAGATAGTTCAGAAACAAATAATATATTCATTTTACTCTCCTACATTGATAAATCTACTAAGAATTTTAATATTTTCATCTTTTATATTATTATTTAATATTTCCTTCAATTTTCTACTTTCTTCAATCTTATTATTAAGAATCATTAAAGTATCTGATAACATTTTCTTACTATCTATTGCACTATCTTTCCAATTTTCTCCATCGCCAATTGATTGTGCAACATCTTCTAATTTAAAATCTTTAGCACAACTATATACTTTACTATGATATATTATAGGTAATACGGGTATGTTTAATAATATAGATATTACTACTGAATGAAATCTCATACCTACAATTAGATCGTAGTTCTTTAATTCTTCCAATATTCCCCACATATTTTTAGAACCATCTATATATATATCTATTCCTGTTTTATCTTGTATTTCTCTAAAGAAATCAACATCATATTCATATTGGAAAGGAATCAATTTGCAATTTATATTATTTTTTTTCAAACTACAAATATAATTTATCATCTCATTTTTATAGTTTTCTTTCATATATTCTTTATTTAATAACAATGGTGCTATTACTATTGCTACATAATTACTATCATCTTGAATTTTCTTTCCTTTAAATATTTTATCATCTCTTAAATCATACACTACATCGTTAGTTAAATGTATATTTTCTAGACCTATACTTTTTAATAGGTCATATGATTCCTTATCTCTTAAACATATATAATCTACCTGTTGAAGAATATTTTTAAATCTTTCTTTAGATTCCTCTCTAAGTATAGGACCAGCTCCGGCTCCCATCATAATAACAGGCCTTTTCAATACTTTTTTAAATAAATTAATCATGAAAAATAATGATACTGTAGAATTTGAATTCCAATCAGATAGTGCTCCACCACTTCCTATTATTAAATAATCATTAAAAAACAAATTTTTTACTACTTTGAAAGGATTGTACTTTAATGTTCTAAGTATAGACTTAAATCTTAAATCTATATTAGTAGATACTATTTCAATATTATCATGATATTTCTCTATATTCTTAGGCTTAGAACCCATCACATTAATTTCTAAATCTACATTCACCTTTTTAACACTATTAATTATGCTTTTTAATATTAATTCGTCTCCTAAGTTTTCATGGCCAAACCATCCATATATTAAAACACTTTTTTTCATTTTTACCTCATTCATTAAAAATTTTTTTATATGCTTTATCCCAACTAAAATTATTTAAAATTATTTCTCTACATTCTCTACCAAACTTGCAATTAATCTCTTTATTGCTTAATAATTCATTTACTTTGTCTACCCACTCCTGTTGAGACCTTGCAATGTATATATTTCTACCATCTTCTAAATAATCTATTCCCTCTATACTTACTTCTGATGCTACTATAGCTTTTTCACAACTCATAGCCTCTAAAATTTTATTTTTCATTCCTGTACCATATCTTAAAGGTGACACATAAACATTAGCGTTAGCAATATATTCAACAATATCTTCTACAAATCCAGTTACTATTATATTAGAGTTAGCTAAGCTATATATATCTTTATCAGGATTTTTACCTACAATAATAAATTTAGCATCACTATTTGTCTTTAAAATTTTAGGCATTATATTTTTTGCAAAATACATGGCTGCGTCTTTATTAGGTGCATAGTCCATAATCCCTGTAAAGATTATATTTTTCTCGCTTTTAATATGATACTTCCTACTATTAAATTTATTATAATTAACTCCTAAATTTATATAATCTATTTTATTTTTTAGTGTTGGTAATTGATTTTTTTCATATTTAGCATCATTTTTAGATACAAAATAAATTTTGGTGAAATTTTCATATTGCTTCCTCTGAATTTTTTTGTATAAATTACTTTGAATTACATTGTATAGTTTTTGTATAATATTTTTATTATTCATTTCAGATTTTCTTCTAAAATATAAACTCATACTATCATATGCCATTAATACTTTTTTCTCAGCTTGTACTCTATTAACTATATTCATACTTAATGGTTGATCAAAAATGATTTCATCGTATTTATTTATTATTTCTATCAGATTTTCATTATACTGGTAAATACCATAAGGAATTTTTTTTATAATACTTTTTATTCTAAGTAGTTTCTCTTTTTTTCTTAAATCTATATAAGTTATATTTTTAAAATATTTTTCTAACTCAACTTCAGCATTACTGTCTTTTTCATCATAATATATCAAATCAATTTCATTTCCATACTTAACATTCTCTTTTACTATGTTTAATAATGCATGTATTCCCCCTGATTTATATGCTGGATATGGACAATAAGGAGTTATTATTAAAACTTTCTTCATTTTATTCCTCCAAATATATTTTTTCTAAATCTTCTAACATTTTATTTAGAGAATATTTATTCTCTACCAATTTTCTTGCATTAAGTATGATTTCTTTATTTTTTGATTTATCGTAATAAATACATTCAATTGTCTGTACAAAATCTTTACAATTGTACTCATCTATTAAATAACCTGTTCTATTATTAATAACAATATCACTAACTCCACCTACATCAATAGATACAACTAATGTTCCAACACTTAGTGCCTCTATAACACTCATTGGGAATATTTCTCTATGTGATACAATTATAGATACATCAATACACTTTAAAAATTCATATGGTTTTGATATATTTCCTAACATTTCTATATTTAACTTTCTTTTATTTATTTCTTTTTGAATATCATCTTTTAATTCACCATCACCCGCAATATATGCTTTAAATTTAACTAAACTTGAATTTTGCAATGATTCAATTATATCTAAGAAAAATACATGATTTTTAACTTCAGATAGCCTAGCTAATATTGCTATTTTAAGTAAATCCTCTTTATCATTTATATAATGAGAATCAAATTTGTATTGTTCAATGTCTGTGCTGTTTGAAACTACCCTTATTTTATCTGCTTTTATTCCTTTTTTAATCATCCTATTCTTTTCAAAATTACAAACTGTTAATAAATTATCTATAAAAATATTAACATAACTAACAAATATTTTATTATGAATCTGTTCCAAATATGTAAGATTATGTTTCGTATATAGTAATTTTATCTTTTTTTTATTTAGAAATTTCGCAGGAATAGACATCATACTTAATCTCAAAGAATTAGCGTGAATTATATCTACATTTTCTTTTCTTACTATTTTAATGATTTTAAATATATTTTTTATTGGGTTTTTACTTAAAAAAATGAATCTATCATCATTAACAACTTTGTCTCTATACTCTCCATCTTCAGCAGCAGTAATTAACTCCACAGATTCACACTTCAAATTATTTTCTATCTTAAAAAAATAAGTCTCTGCTCCACCTACACGTAGTTGATCTGTCAGCAACAAAACTTTTTTACTCATTATAATCTCCTTGTTTTACTTAATTTTTCTCTATAGTATAGAATTAAATCTTTTAAGTATATTTTCCCATTTATGCTTATTTAATATTAACTTTTGAGCTTCATTTGATACATACTCTCTTAAATTGTAATCTTTTAAAAGTTCTTCTATTTTTTCTTTAAATTCTTCATCATTATTACAGATTAAAATTTCCTTATTGTCTATTGCATCAATTCCTTCGATTCCAATATCATTAGTAATTACAGGAATACCCATAGCCATGGTTTCTAAAATTTTTGTTTTTATTCCTGAACCATATATTAGTGGCGCTATAGCAACTGTACATTCTTGAACATATTCTCTTATATCATCAACTTCACCTGTAACTTCTATATTGGTATATTGGTTAAGTTCATTCTTATACTCTTCTGAACATCTTCCTACTATTCTGAAAACACAGTTTGGATTTTCTTTTAATATTTTTGGAAAAACATTTGATATAAATGAATTAACCGAATCTTTATTATGTGCAACATACATATTACCTAAAAATACAATATAATTATTTTTCTTTTTCTCTACAACTTTTTCAGAAAAATATTCATAATCTACACCTATAGTAATATCTATGCATTTATCTTTTCCAAGAGTCTTATTAAATTCTTGTGCTTCAATTGGAGATACAAAAACTATACTTCTGTAATATTTTGATACTTCAACTTCATACTTTGATAATAGCTTTGCTTCTTTATTAAGAATAAACTTCATAATGCTTCCATTATCCAAAATATCATTTATAAAACTAGGTAATTTTTTAGAGTATGCTCCTATAGCACTATTACTTAATATTCCACTTTTAGATTGTCTATCATACCTTTTAGATAATATATCATCCATATCTAAAATTTTATTATACTTCAATTCATCTAAATCATTTAAATATTCAGCAGTCCTTGCCATATCTGAAATAACAATATCAGGCTTATACTCTTCAATAACCCTTTCTAATTGCTTTTTAGATTGTTTTGAATAATATAATGATACTTGTAATGGCCATTTATGTAATAATATTGATTTAATTAATAAATTTTTAATCTTTTCAATTTTACTAGGAAGTTTAGCATAATAAACCTTATTTATAAAACTAGGTTGCTCTATTCCTTTTTCATCTTCATCAATTAAAGAAAATAATCTAACTTCGCAATTATGTTGTTCTGCCAATCCCTTGCAGTAGTTAAACAATACAACTTTTCTACCATCATTGACCGGATAAATTAATCTTGTAGTAACAAACAATATTTTCTTCACTTTCATTCTCCTAAAATATACTTATATATTAAATAATATTCTTTAATTCCTTAACATTAGCTACATTAGATTTACATCCAACTAATATCTTTCCATCATTTTCAATAACATATATATCACTTAAGCCTTCAACTACTACACTATGATTAGAAGATATAATTAAATTGTTTTCTCCCATAACTGCTTTAGTTTGTCCAACTAAGACATTTCCATAATCATCTTTTTCTCTATACCTATCTAAAGCTTCCCAACTTCCTACATCATCCCATCCAAAGTTACTTGGTATAACATATACATCATTAGATTTTTCTAAAACTGCATAATCTATTGATATAGCCTCTGTCTTATTATAATTTTCATTTATTAAATTTTGTAATTCTTCTTCATTAACATCTTTTATTAAATGAAGCGCTTCATATGTATTATTAGAGTACATTTTAATTTGATTTATTATATTTTGTGTACTCCATACAAACATTCCACCATTCCAAAGATAATTCCCTTCTCTTAAATATCTTTTTGCTGTTTCTTTATCTGGCTTTTCTACAAAAGCTTCAACCTTTATAACTCTAAAATCATTAGGTTTTAATGATTTTTTTCCACATTTTATATAACCATATCCTGTTTCTGCTCTATTTGGATTCATCCCTAAAGTTACTATTGCATTTTCATTATCTTTTATAAAGTTATCAGCTGCTAAAAGGGTACTCCTAAACTCTTCTTCATCTACTATTAAATGATCTGAAGGTAAAACAACCATGTTAGCACTTTTATAATATCTTTCTATAACCATTGCAGATAAAGCTATACACGGTGTTGTATTTCTTCCTTCTGCTTCAACTATTATATTTTTTTCTGGTATTTCTGGAAGCTGCTCTTTAACTAAATCAACATACATTTCACCAGTACATACAAATATTCTTTCTATTGGTATAATAGGTCTAATTCTATTTACAGTCATTTGAATCATAGTTTCTTCGCCTATTAAACTCAAAAATTGCTTTGGTTTTTCTTCAGTTGATAAAGGCCAAAATCTTGTTCCTTTTCCGCCTGCCATTATTAAAGCGCATAGCATAATATCATCCCCCTCTCCTTAATAAGCATTATTATCTCCGAACAACACACTTACTGTTTTTAATATTAATTTTATATCTAATAAAAAACTTCTATCATTTACATACTGTAAATCAAGCTTCATCCAATTATAAAAATCTATATTGTTTCTTCCTGAAACTTGCCAGTAACATGTTAAACCTGGTTTTACGCTTAATCTTTTTAGCATCCATGGTTCAAATTTTTCTACTTCCTTTGGAAGGCTTGGCCTAGGTCCTACCAAACTCATTTCTCCTTTTAATACATTTATTAATTGTGGAAGTTCATCTATACTTGTTCTCCTTATAAACTTGCCTACTTTAGTAACTCTAGGATCATTTTTCATCTTGAACATAGGCCCAGACATTTCGTTTTCTTTATCTAGCTTTGCTTTTAGCTCTTCTGCATTTTCTACCATTGAACGAAACTTATACATTTTAAATTCTTTTCCATTTAATCCTATGCGTTTTTGTGAAAATATAGCTTTGCCTTTAGATTCTAGTTTTATTAAAATAGCCACAATTAATAGCACTGGACTTAAAATAATAAGCCCTAAAAATGAAGCTATAATATCCATAAATCTTTTTAACACTTCATACAAAGCACTTTCTTTTTTTTCTATTTCAATTATTTCTTCATTTTGAATTTGAATTCTTTCCATTTTACATTCTCAACCCCTTTACACCTAATATATAAAATTTGTTTAATTAACCTCTACTAAACATCCCAAAAAGTCCTTTTTTCTCTTTTATTAAGCTTCCTTTAAATTTAACTTCTTGATTTTCTATAAGCTTTTCTCCTGAAGATTTTAAGTAATTAAAGTAATCTTTATCTAAATTCTTTATAGCTTCAGTTCCACTTCTCATATCTGTATTTCTTTTTGTATCCCTATGAGCATCAGAGCCTATAAAGCTATAAATCTTATTTTTCAAAAACAAATCAACTGTTTTTTTAACGTCTTTACCAAAGTCTCCAGTTATGCTTCCCATATTTACCTGAAAAAGAAATCCCTCTTTTATAAACTCATTTATTAAAGAAGGATTTTTTATAAATTTTTGATATCTTTCTGGATGGGCTATAACCGGTACTATTCCTTTAAGTTGTAACTCATATATATTCTCAACTGCCTCTTTAATAGAAAAGTCTCTCATATTAAATTCAATTAACATATATCTTGACTCGTTTATGGTTCCTATATATCCATTGTAATAATTTTCTAATAAGCTTGATGAGTAATATACTTCTTGTCCACAATATATATCAATATTTAAATCCTCTTCTTTAGCTAAGCTTCTTACATCTTCTATTCTTTTCTTTACTTCCTCTAGGGGAGCCTCGTAATATCCAGGCAGGAAGTGTGGGGTAGAAACTATCTTTGTAGTCCCTCCCTCAATTGCCTTTTTTAACATATTTAAGGTCATTTCCCTAGATTTAGATCCATCATCAATTTCCCAAATTAAATGAGAATGTAAATCTACCATATTTAACCTGCCTTTATAATATTTATTTTTCTCCGTAATAGTAATAGTATTTATTTCTTGAGTTATCTACTCCATTTAATACTGTTCCAATAATATTTGCATTTACTTTTTTTAAAAGACCAATTGCATTTTGAACTGAATCTTTTTTTGTTTTTTCTGCTCTTACTACTAAAATTGTTCCATCTGCCTTTGTTGATAGAATTTGTGAATCTGTAACAGCTTGTACTGGTGGTGTATCTAAAATTATATAATCAAAGTTTTCTTTAAGATTTTCTATTAAATTAGTCATTGATTTTGATGAAAGCATTTCTGATGGATTTGGTGGTATTTTTCCTGAAGTTAAAATTACTAAATTTTTATTGTATCTATGCATAGCTGTAACTAAATCTTCTTTTCCTATAATTACATCTGATAAACCTACTATGTTTGAAATTCTAAATTTCTTATGTATTGAAGGTTTTCTTAAATCACAATCTACTAATATAACCTTTTTATCTCCTTGAGCTAAGCATAAAGCAAGGTTTCCTGAAGTAGTTGACTTTCCTTCACCTGGCTCTGAGCTTGTAACCATTATCACTCTATATTCTTTATCAAAGGATGAGTATTGTATATTTGTTCTTAAAGTTCTATAGGTTTCTGCCGCTATAGATTTTGGTTCTTTTTCTACTATAAACATATTATCCTCCTAAAGCTCCTTAACGTTAGGTACCGTTCCAATTACTGGAATATCTAACTCTCTTTCTAATTGTTCTTTAGTTTTAAAAGTATTATCTAAGAATTCTAATAAGAAGGCTAACCCTACACTTACCATTAATCCAAGTAAAAATGCTATTGCTATATTAAGCTTTTTATTTGGGCTTACTGGTTTTTCTGGGAACTGAACTTCTTCTATTATTTTTATATTTCCATTTGGAACTAAATCTTTAGATGTTTTTATAAATTCATCTGTTATTTCGCTTATAACTTCTTTTGCTTCTTGAGGGTTAGTGCTTCTATATTTAATTTGTAGTATTTGTGTATCTGCAACTGGTACTACAGTTAAATTTGCTAAAACTCCTTCTGGCTTTAAGTTAAAGCTTGTCTTATCTATACTTCTTGAAACTAAATCTTTAGTTTTTATTGCTTCAGAGTATGTTTTCATAAGCTTTTGATACATCATAACATCATTTTGATTATAAGCTTGATTTTCTCCATCTTTACCTACAAATACTTTTGTAGAGGCCTCGTATTTAGGTTTTATTACAAAAAAATTTAACGCAGCTACTATTACTGTAGCTATTATTGTAATTGTAAATATCATTAACCATCTCTTTTTTAAGGCTTCAAATAATTCGTCTAATCTTATTACTTGTTCTTCCAATTAAATTCCTCCTAAACCATAATTACATTACAAAATTACATTATAGGCTTATTATAACATTAAATCCTATTTTTTTACACGTTTTAACACTTAAATTAAATTGAAAATTTACTATTATTTAATTTTCTATTCAAATTCGATTTATATTGCTTAATTAAATATATATTTTGTTTGTTTTTTTAATTTAATATTATTTTTTATAATTATACATTTTTTAAACATAATTAGTCATGTTAAATTTATTTTTTATCTATAAACTTATTCAACAATATAAAATTATACCATAAATACACTATTTTGTTATCATTTCTTCATCAAAAATTATCTACATATTTAGATAATTTAAACCTTTCGACATTAATATAGTTTTTTAATATCACTTTTATTAAATTTTTTATGAATTTTTATTTAATAAAATTATATAATTTGTTGATAAAAATTAAAATTCCGCGTATTTTTTATGCAAAATCGTGTATTTTCCTTGCTTGTGAACTCTTTTAATTGTAAAAATATTACCTATAATTCACCATACTTAAATTTAGTTTTTAATTTTATTTAATTGATTTTTATTAAATGTATTTTTTTGTCGTATCGCAAAATGTTTTTCTAATAATATAATATTTTTTTGATAAATATACATTTTATAGATGAATATACATTACTTCTATAGTTTTTTAAATCTTATCTATTTTATTGCATAAAAATAAGATATTCAGACCTTTACTGAATATCTTATTAAAAAATCTAACCCCTATTTAAAAAATCCAACCTTTTTTCTTTTTAGAATCTTTTAAAAGTTTTCTAGTTCCTGAACCTTCTGGTTTTAAAACAAATAAACTTTTTTTACTTAAATCTATTATTTGTTTATCTATAAATTCTTTTTCTATTTTTTCTTCAAATCCAACAAATTGATATACATCTTTTTTTATTAAAACCTTTGCTGCCTTTTGAACCTTTTTCCCATAAATCCCCTGCAAACTTCCTGGGTCTAGTTGAAAAAGACAATTTTCTTCTAAAAGTTTTTCTATCTTTTTGTTATCTTCTATTATTTCTTCTATTTTTTCCGGACTAACTATTATAGGTACTAAATTACGCAATCTATACTCAAAAACTATTTCTAAAAGCTCATCTATTTTATTAGATTCCTCAACATCAAGTAAAATATATTTACTATTATTTATGCTTCCTGCATCACCGCTTATATAATCTTTTACATTTTCATAGTTATCTCTTAATAAATTAGCTGAATATAATGTTAAGTCTATATTTTTAGCTTTTAAGTAAGTATTTAACTCTTCTACAATATGACTAACTTCATCTATACTAGTTTTACTTTCTATATCATAATATGCTGGTGCTAAAACTAATCTTTTTATATTACACTTAATTGCTTCATCTATCTTTTTAAGTAAATATGTTGATTTAAATTCTCCCCGTATGACTAAATCCTTAAAAATTAAATTTGCAAATAACATTTTATCCCCCCGCTCCCATCTATCATATTTTAATTATAGATTTAAAATTTTCTTTAAACCACAATTTTATTTCTACAGCTTTAGACAGGTTAATAGTAAATTTATATATTTAATGTTATATATTGGTTCAACTTTAGTTAATATACACTTTGTTTGTATGTATTTAATTATTTTTATTCCCTTATTTAATATGGTTTATAACTAGATTAATGTATTTGGGGTAAACTTCCAATTTTTTGTATTATTTTAACTAAATATTTTTTTAAATTTTTTTCTCAAAACATATTTTTTTAAGATATTTATTTAATGAAATAAGTTTTTATATTAAAGGAGAGAAGAATTTTATGGAGGATTTATTAAAGAAAGCAAAAAATCAGGATTCTTTTGCAAAGGAAGAAATAATAAAAATGTATTATCCATTAATAATAAAAGAAGCTAAAGGAATTTATCTTAAGAACAAATCTTTTGATGATCTTATTCAAATTGGTGTTGTAAATTTACTTAATGCTATAAATAAATTTGATTTATCTAAAAAGGCTAGCAGTTTTCCTTCTTATGCTCTTTGGTCAATTAAAAATGGTTTTAGATATATTTGCAGACGAGAAATTAAATATAATGATGAATTTAGTTTAAATAAAACTACTGATGAGGGTTGTGAATTAGGGTACAGTATAATAGATACAGACATTAACCTTGAAGAAGGTGTGCTTAATGATATTTTATATGAAAGGCTATATTTAGCTTTAGATTATTTAGATCCTGAGGAAAGGGAGTTAATTGAATTTCTTTATATATCTAATAAAAAACCAAACCTTTCTAAGTACAGTATTTTAAAGGATAAAGATTATTATTATTGTAGTTGCTTAAAAAAGAGAGCTCTTCATAAATTAAAAAGTATAACTCTTAATGTGTACTAACACAAGTGAGGAGAGTAATTTTCTTTGTTCCGTCGCTTCGCTCCAAGTCACCATAAAATTACTCTCCACACTTGTGATCACATTTTAAAAACTTTAAACTTTTATACTTTCATAAAAATTTAAAAAATTATACTTTAAATAACTACTTCCTTTCTTAATTTTTCTATTATTTTATCCTTAATGTATCTCATTTTATGGTACTCTATATTTTGACTTTTTGAGTAATCTTTTAAGGTTATTCCTTTTACATATAGTGAGTTAAGTAAAGCCTTTTCACTGGAGTTTAGCTTTTCTATAAGATTATATAGACTTTCTCTCAATTCTTTTTTTATATAATCTTCAGTTATATTAGTATTTTTATCTACTATTTCTTTTATATCTATTGAGGAGACTATTTCTTTGTTCAATTTATTGTCATAATATTTTTTAGTAGCCTTTTCTATTTCTTTATACATTTGGTTTCTTATTCCCTTTTGTACATAAGCCGGAAAGGATTCACTTAAGTCAATGTTAAACTTATCTACTAATTTAATTATTGTAAGCCTTGTTATTTGTTTAATATCTTCTGTATCGCAGCCGTATATATAGTAGCTAATTGAAGTTTTATAAACTAATGGCTCAAAACTATTTAGTATTTCTTCCATTGCTTTTTTATCCCCTTGTTTAGCTTTTTTGATTAATTGATTCATAAATTCATCTCCCTCAAATTTATTACAATTAAATTATATCAAACACACGTTCGTTGTTCCACATATTATTATCGCAATTTATGACAGAATGCTCTATTCTAATAAAATTTTTATTTTTTTGAATTTTAGATTATACTAGTGATAAAGAGTTTTTTAAACTTATATTTTTACTAGGAGGATTTTATATATGAAGCAAAATATTAAACTAATTTGCATAGATATGGATGGTACTTTACTTAATAGTAAACATGAAGTAAGTGAAAAAAATAAGAATGCCCTAAAAAAAGCTAAAAAAATGGGTATTAATATAGCTGTTACTACTGGAAGACTTTTTTGCTCTGCAAGATATTACTCTGATTTACTTGGAATTGATACCCCTGTTATAGCTTCTAATGGTGCTTATATTAAAAATAAGTATGAAGATGATCCCATACTTGAATGTCCTATCCCTAAAGATATGTTAATCGACATTTATAAAATTATTAAAAAGCATGATTTAACTGCTAACTCTAATAGTTGGAATACTTTTATTAGAGATGCTGAAATC
This sequence comes from Clostridium sp. LS3, assembly GCF_055330225.1. NCBI lineage: Bacteria > Bacillati > Bacillota > Clostridia > Eubacteriales > Clostridiaceae > Clostridium > Clostridium sp. LS3. Next base: position 646,494 of record NZ_CM143921.1, on the reverse strand, counting down.
CCTGAAGGCCATGCTTATAAAACTATGAATAAGGATTTACCAGAAGGAAAAAAGGTTAATTTTATAGTAAATGAGGATTTTATATCTGCTATAAATGAATTTGAAGGTAACCTTCTCAAGGTAATAATCGTCGAAGATGAGAATAAGGAAAAGCTTTGGAGAGCTAAGGAAGAGCTTAAGTCAATTTACAAGGATAAGCTTCACATAGTTAGCTCTGGTACAAATAATTTTGAAATAATGATCGGAAATGCTTCTAAGGGAAATGCTGTTGCTTACTTAGCTGATTCTCTTCATATACCAAGTGAAGAAATTATGTGCATAGGTGACTCTGAAAATGATATTTCAATGCTTAAGTTTGCTGGACTTGGAGTTGCAATGGGAAATGGACTTCAAATGGTTAAGGATATAGCAGATTTTGTAACTGATACTAATGAGAATGATGGCGTTGCTAAAGCCATTGAAAAGTTTGTTTTAGGACAGTAAGGGACATTAGATAAATTTACATAAAATTTCAAAAAGGCTATATCATCTCTAAGTGATATAGCCTACACTTTTTATTTATTCATATTTTCGTAGTCTTTTAAGAATTTTTCTATTCCTATGTCTGTTAATGTATGTTTTGTCATTTGAACTATTACATTGTATGGAATTGTTGCTATATGTGATCCTGCTAATGCACATTCTAAAACATGCATTGGATTTCTTACACTAGCAGATATTATTTCTGTATTTATATTATGTATTTTAAACATTTCTGCTATTTCTTTAACTATATTTATTCCTGGGTTTCCTATATCATCTAATCTACCTAAGAATGGGCTTACATAAGATGCACCTGCTCTTGCTGCAAGTAAAGCTTGTAGTGGAGAGAATATTAATGTTACATTTGTTTTTATTCCTTCTTTTGATAAAACACTAACTGCTTTTAATCCTTCTTCACACATAGGAATTTTTATTACTATGTTTTTATGAAGTTTTGATAATTCTCTTCCTTCTTTAATCATAGCTTCATGCTCTAAAGATATAACTTCTCCACTTATAGGGCCATCTACTATTTCACATATTTCCTCTATTACTTCTTTTAGATCTCTTCCCTCCTTTGCTATTAAAGATGGATTAGTTGTAACTCCTGCTAGCACTCCTAGCTTGCTTGCTTTTCTTATTTCGTCAACATTAGCTGTATCTATAAAAATTTTCATATATTAACTCCTCCTAAGGCTTTGCCATTTTTATTTTGTAGATTAATTATCTTATGCTCTAGCTATGTTATGGCAATTTATAATGTTAATTATACTGTTTTATTAAACAGGTTATTTTATAATATTGCTTTAGCTCTTGAAGCTATTTCTTCTGCTGTTAGTTTATATTTTTCCATTAATTCATCTGGGGTTCCTGACTCTCCAAAAACATCATTTATTCCTACTTTTTCTACTCTTGCTGGAGAGTTCTTACAAACTACTGCGCTTACTGTATCTCCAAGACCACCTATAATAGAATGTTCTTCAGCTGTTATTATTCCTTTTGTTTCTTTAGCTGCTTTTATAATTATTTCTTCATCTATTGGCTTTATAGTTGCCATATTTATAACCCTTGCATTTATTCCTTCTTCTTCTAGGATTTTAGCTGCATCTAAAGCTTTTGCAACCATCATACCAGTAGCAATAATAGTTATATCATTACCTTCTTTTAAAAGTGATCCTTTTCCTATTTCAAATTTATAGTTTTCATCATATAAGTCTGGTGTTGCACATCTACCAAATCTTAAGTATACTGGTCCATTTATTTTTGCTGCTGCTTTTACTGCTGCCATTGCCTCTTTATCATCAGCTGGTACTATTACCGTCATATTAGGTAGTGCCGTCATTAATGCTATATCTTCTATAGATTGATGAGAGCCTCCATCTTCTCCAACTGTTATTCCTGCATGAGTTGCTGCTATTTTAACATTCATCTTTGGGTAACAAATTGAATTTCTTATTATCTCAAAGGCTCTTCCTGTTGCAAACACCGCAAATGTACTTGCAAATGGTATTTTTCCTACATTAGCTAAACCTGCTGCTACTCCCATTAAGTTTTGTTCTGCTATTCCTACGTTAAAAAATCTATCTGAAAATTCATTTAAGAATATATTTGTTTTTGTTGATTTCGAAAGGTCAGCATCTAAAACCACTATATTTTCATTTTCTCTACCTATAGCTGCTAGTGCTGCTCCATAAGATTCTCTAGTTGCTTTTCCCATATTAACCTCCTAGTTACATAGCTCTTTTATAGCTAATTTTTGTTGTTCATCATTAGGTGCTTGTCCATGCCATCCTGCTTGGTTTTCCATAAAGCTTACGCCTTTACCTTTAACTGTTTTAGCTATAATCATAGCTGGTCCATTTACTTCATTTGCTTTTTTAAAAGCTTCATCTATAGAATCATAGTCATGTCCATCACATGGAATTACAGTCCATCCAAAGCTTTCAAATTTTTCTTTTACTGGAGAAATAGTCATTACATCATCATTTTTACCATCTATTTGTAAGCCATTGTAATCTAATATAGCTACTAAATTATTTAATTTATAATGAGCTGCGCACATTGAAGCTTCCCATACTAGACCTTCTTGTATTTCTCCATCTCCTAATAGGCAGTAAACCTTGCTTTCTTGGTTGCTTAATTTTAAACCTAAAGCCATTCCAACTGCATTTGATATACCTTGACCAAGAGATCCTGTTGAAACATCTACTCCTGGGATATGCTTAGAATCTGGGTGCCCTTGAAGAAGTCTCCCTATTTTTCTAAGTCCAGTAAATTCACTTTTATCAAAAAAGCCCTTTTCTCCAAGTACGCTGTATAAAGCTGGTGCTCCATGACCCTTTGACAAAACAAATCTATCTCTATTTATCATCTTTGGATTTTTAGAATCTATGTTCATTTCTTCAAAGAATAAGTAAGTCATTATATCTGCACAGGATAAGGAACCACCTGGATGTCCTGATTTCGCACTGTGAATCATATTAATAATATTTTTTCTTACTTCTTTAGATACTTCTATTAAATAATCTTTATTCAAGTTACTTTCCCCCTTTGTTACTTAGAACACTTCTGAATTTTATATCCATAAATTTTCTTGTGCTCTTTATAACTTCTTTCCAATCTTCATTTCCTACATACCAAAATTCTGCTGTAAATTTTCTAACTCCTAAGTTTAATGAAGTTTCTATTATATCTTCAAAATTTACGTGACCTGTTCCAAATGATATTTCTCTAAACTTTCCTGGAACTGTTTCTTTAAGATGTACTGCTGCTAAATGTCCTCTTCCTATTTTAAAGTCATCACTTGCTGTTTTTTCTGTATTTAACACAGCATTAGTTACGTTACCACAATCAGGATAAACTTGAAGGTATGGTGAGTTTATTAAATTTACGTATTTCATTGCTTTTTCTACAGTATTTAGGAAATCTGTTTCCATAGTTTCAAAAGCTAGGATTACTCCTTTTTTTGATGCCATTTCTACTGATTTTTTTAAGTTTTCTATGAAAAGTTCTTTTGTTTCTTCGTTACTTTCTTCATAATAAACATCATAGCCAGCTATTTGAATTACTCTTATTCCAAGGTCATAAGCTAAGTCTATTGCTTTCTCCATTATTTCTAAGGCTCTATTTCTTGTTTCTTCATTTAAACTTCCTAAAGGATATTTTCTGTGTCCACTTAAGCACATTGTTCTTATTGGAAGCCCAACTTCAAACATAGCCTTTACTATTTCAAATCTTTCTTCTTTAGTCATATCAAGTCTTGCTAGTTTTTCATCAGTTTCATCTATGCTTATTTCCATATAATCGAAGCCACATTCTCTAGCACATTGTAATTTTTCTTTGAAGTTTAAAGTATTAGGCATTGATTTTTCGTATAAGCCTAATGTATATTCAAAGCTCATATATATACCTCCTTAACTTTTATTTAGAAGTTTGTCCATAATATGCATTAGGACCATGCTTTCTCATAAAGTGTTTATCAATAAGCTCTTGAGGCATTTTCTTTATATAAGTTCCGCCTAATATTTCAGTGTTCCATGCCATCATTGCAATTTCTTCTAAAACTACCGCATTATGAACTGCTTCATTTGCATTTTTTCCCCAAGTAAATGGTCCATGATTTTTAACTAAAACTCCTGGTATAAAATCTGGATTTAGATTTTTGAATGTTTCTACTATAACTTCTCCTGTGTTGTATTCGTAGTTATTAGCTATTTCTTCAGGAGTCATATCTCTAGTACATGGAACTTCATTATAGAAGTAATCTGCTTGAGTAGTTCCATATGGTATTACACTCTTTCCAGCTTGCGCAAAAATAGTTGCCCATCTTGAATGTGTATGAACTACTCCGCCTATATTTTTAAACTCTTTGTAAAGTCTTATATGTGTTGGAGTATCTGATGAAGGCTTGTACTTTCCTTCTACAACATTTCCATCTAAGTCAACTACAACCATATCTTCTGGACTCATTTCGTCATATTCAACACCTGATGGTTTTATTACTATCAAGCCTTTTTCTCTATCTATTGCTGATACATTTCCCCATGTGAATGTAATTAATTCATATTTTGGTAAAAGCATATTTGCTTTATAAACTTCTTTTTTTAGTTCTTCTAGCATAAATATTCCTCCTTTTTATGATGTAGTTATAAGATTTGATAGAACACTACATACATTTCTAACTGATATTAAAGTACATCATTATTTTATTGCTCTTATTTTAGTATTTTCCCTTAAATTTAGAGGTATAGAACTTTTTTAATTCGTATACCTCTAAGATGTCTTTATTCTTCTGTTACAAAGTAAAGTGCAGCTTCTCCAAGTTCTCTGTTTGCTGAAATTATAATATCTCTATCTTCATCATTTATTACTGCAACATTACTTGGTCCTACCCCTGCTTCAATAACTTGTGTTTTAAATGTAAGCTTTTCTTTATCATCACATTGGATAATAAATAATTCTTTTTCATTTCTTCTGTATCCACCAATTATAGTTGGGATTCCTCTTAATTTCCCACCCCATACTACGTGTCCAAAGTCCATTTCTTTTGGATATTTATATATAGTTTTGTATTCTCCATCTATTTTTTTATTTATTAAGAAGTTTCCTCCATGGAAGTCTTCAATTGTAACTAGTTCGTCTTCTCCATCTTCATCGATATCTACAACAGCAATATCACTTGTTGGTCTATTCATTATTTGTTCTACTGACCATTCTTCTCCATCTTTTTGAGGTGGAGTTACTACAAAAACTCCTTCTTCTGATGTCACAAGTCCTGCCATTTTTCCATTCCATGTAGTTCTACAGTATCCATGATTTTTAGTTAATCCTTCTTTTATAATTTTAAATTCAAAAGGAGTATTTAAATCTTGTGGAATTTCTGCTACATATATTTTTCCTGGATTACTCCAGTCATCTTTAAATTCTTTTGTTGTGCATAAAGTAGCTCCTATAAAATAGTGCTTATCTCCAGCTGATAATATATCAAATCTATGAACATATGGCATTTTAAATAAAGTCTTTACTTCGAACTCACCATTTCCATTTGGTTTTGCCCATACTATAGTTGCATTTTCAGATTGGAAAGTTGGAAAGAAATTTTGTACAGCTAGGAAATCTCCATTTTTTCCTGGAACAGGTATCATAGACATTGTTCCACCTGGTCCATCCCAAACTGTATTTTGCTCAAACTCTTCTCCTCTATAGCTATAGCAAGGACCTTCTCCTTCTGTTGCTAGTAATATATATCTTTCTCCATCGATTACAGTGCTACTTGTTGCATAACATCTATGCAAGTTTGTAAGAAATTTCTTTTCAAATTTCATATCTTTCTCCCCCTGATACTACTTTTTTGTTACTATTGTTAACTATTCTTCTGTTAAGCTTGTTAATATAAATTAACCTCTTTATTTTATTTATTAATTTGTAGATAAATTATTTTTTGTTTACTACATTATCTATAATCTTTTGCTCTATTTCTTGCTCTGATAATAAATTTCTAAGTCCTATAACTATTGTTCCAGCTTCTTCTGCTCTCTTAAAGTTGCTTTTTAAAGCATCTGAGCAAAACACTACATCATAGTTTGATGCTTGAGTTTTAGCTTCTCCAACGCTTGAATGTTTTATAGTAACTTGGATATTTAATTTTTTAAATATCTTCTCTATTTTCATTTTTATAATTTGACTTGACCCCATTCCACTTCCACATGCTGCTATTACTTTTAACATAATAATCCCTCCAAAATTTTCATATAGATTTTATTTAAGTTTTATTTCTTTTAATGTTTAAAGATCCTATTTCTTTTGATGCTTAAATTTATTTATGTAAAGTTTAATTACTTTCGATTTAATGCTTTTCTTTGTTTATATTATTTATATTTATTTTTATTGTTGGCATTAGCTATTTATATTAGCTAACCACAATTTTAACAAAGTGCCAAAAATGTTAAGGAGTATATTATTATAGTGCATAATATATTGTGGTTAGCTAATTTAAAGCTATTTATTATTTTAATATGAGTGTTATTACTTAATATATTTTTACTAAATAGTAAGTTATTTAGTTATGGTTTACTTATTTTTAATCAGTTATAAATTATTAAATTTCTCCAGCTGCTTTTTCAGCCATGTATTCATCATAATTTTCTGCTAACTTGAAGTATCCTTTTTTGTTCTTCATATATTGAATTTGTGGAATAGCTAGTAATGCTAATATAGAGATAGCTACACCTACGTATTGTAATTTGTTCATTAATATACCAATTACTGGCCAAACTGTTGCAAAGTCGAAGTTTCCATGCCATCCTCCAAATTGTGCTAATTGGAAGTAGTATGCTGCAAAAGCTCCACCTATAACTTGGATTACTCCTGATGCAAATGGTATAATCATAGCTGCTCTTAAACCACCTTTTTTGTTCGCAAACACTGCAAAAGTAGCATTATCAAAGAATACTGGTACGAAACCTGTTATTATTAATACTGGGCTCTTGAATACGATTAATCCTAAGATTGCTATAAATTGTCCTATAGCTCCAAATATAAATCCTATAGTTACTGCATTTGGATGTCCGAATCCATATACTGCTGCACAGTCTACTGCTGGCATTGAACCTGGAAGTAACTTGTTTGATATACCTTGGAATGACTCAGTAAGTTCTGCTACGAACATTCTAACCCCAAGTTGTAATATGCTTAGGTAAACTGCAAAGTTAAGTGATTTTTCCATAATGTAGAATATAAAGTTTCTATCTGCTTTAAATCCTGCATCTATTTTGTGTAATAGATCTGGTCCTAATATAAGCATTATTGCTCCAAAGAATAACATCATTAATGTACCAGTTGCAACAACGTTATCATTAAATATTGATAAGAACCCTGGTAATTCTAAATCTTCAATAGACTTTTCTTTATTACCAACTTTTCCTGCAATTTTGTCTGTTAACCAAACTCCAAACATTTGTTGATGTCCTATTGCAAATCCTCCACCTTCAGTAAGCTCTTGACATGCTTCAACTGTAAGGTTAGAAGAAACTGCCCAATATGTTCCTAAAAGTAATCCCATCATAAGTACTACTTTCGTATCTTGTAATTGTGGGAAAGCGAAAATTACTAGCCATAAAACTGTTGATGATTGTTGAACCATTATGTGTCCTGTTATAAACACTGTTCTAACTTTTGTTACTTTTCTAAATAATACTAATAATATATTAAACATAAATGCTACAAGTAAAACAAGCATCATCATTGAAAATGATCTACCTACACTTTCAATAGCTGATTGAGCTGCTGTTTGCCCAAAGTAAGGATCAATAACTGCTGCTGTTAAATTAAAACGATCTTTAAGTCCTGCTAATATAGGTCTAAAGTTATTTACAAGTCCCCCCGCTGCAACATTTAAGATTAAGTAACCAACTGTTGCTTTTATAAATCCAGCAAACGCTTCATATAGAGGTCTCTTTAATAATAAGTAACCGATAAGTACTATAAATCCGACGAAGAATGCTGGTTGTGTTAAAATATTAACTTGGAAAAATTGCCATATAGAAACTATAAAATCCATTTAAAATCCCCCTTAAACTTTTGATTTTAATTTTTTAATAAAGCTTTTAGATCTTGTGCTGAATTTGAGTTTAGTAATTTTTCTACAACTTGTTGGTCTTCTACTAATTCACATAGTTCTACTAAATTTTGCATATGTTTTTCGTTATCTGTCGATGCTAATACAAAGAATAGTCTTGCATCATGCTCTGCTGTCTCTCCAAAGTGAACAGGTTTTTCTGTTCTCATGAAACAAATTGCAGTATCATTTACCCCCTTTCCTTCTTGTGCATGTGGAATACATATATTAGGAGCAATAACTATGTAAGGCCCAAAGCTCTTTACATTTTCTATTATTGAATCTACATAGCTTGTTTCAATTACTCCTTCTTCAATTAAAGGTTTACACGCAGCCTGAACTGCATCTTCCCAATTATCAAATTCTTTATGGAATGAATATCTTTTATTATCTATTAGCTCTTTTAACATATAGATTACTCCCCTTCTTCATGTACTTCTTTAGTTTTTACTTTGCAAGCTAGATATATACCTAGCTTGCAAAATATCTAGTTTTATAGGAATGAGTTGTATGGAGTATTGATTTCAACTGAGAAACAATCATCAAATCCTCTTGGATAATGATATTCTCTATTATTTTTATCTGCTGGGTAAACAAATTTACCGCCAACTTGCCAAATATATGGGTTGAATTTATATTGTAATCTGTGTTTTTTCATATCATATAGTGCTAATATTTCATTTGTATCAGCTTGGAAATTTGACCATATATCATGGTGGAATGGAATTACAACTTGAGTATTTAAACACTCTGCCATTCTTAATATATCCACAGATGTCATCTTATCTGTTATACCTCTTGGATTTTCACCGTAAGATCCTAATGCAACATCTATTTTGTGGTCATTTCCGTGTTTTGCATAATAGTTTGAGTAATGAGAGTCTCCTGAGTGATATATATTTCCACCTGGTGTTTTAATTAAGTAGTTAACAGCTTTTATATCCATATTTATTGGCATTGTTCCTACTAAATTTCCCTTTGGTGGAGCTGTGATTAATGCTGTTCTATCAAAAGATTCTAATGCAACTAATTCTATATCTTTTACTTTTACTGTATCTCCAGGTTTAACTACTATACATCTTTCTTTTGGAACTCCCCAAGATACCCATTTATCTACGCAAGCTTGTGGTCCTATAAATGGAATTGATGAATCACAGTTTTGCATAACTGCTGCAGCAACGTTTACATCAATATGATCATTGTGGTCATGTGTTGAAATTACAGCGTCTATTTCCTTTATTGCAAATGGATCTAGAACGAAAGGAGTAACTCTTAAATTCGGTTGTAATTTCTTTCCTCCACACATTCTTGCCATTTGATGTTCTGGATCTATGTAAGGGTTCTTTCTAGTCTTCTTTCCAGTTCCACACCAGAAATCTACACATATATTCGTATTTCCTTCTGTTTTAACCCAAATTCCTGTGCAACCTAACCACCACATAGCGAAAGTTCCAGGTGCAACCTTTTCTTCTTGGATTTCTTCATTTAACCATGTTCCCCATTCAGGAAATGTATTTAAAACCCATGATTCTCTTGTAATTTTTTCTACTTGTGACATTGCTATACCTCCTAAAATATATACTATTTAATTTATTACTTTGTAAATTTGTTATTTTGTTTCTTTATTGTTTTATTTTTTCGTTTTTTTGTTTCTTTTCTCATCATATTTAATTAAATGTTCTTTTTTATTGTTACTTTTCACTTTATTTTTAATTTTTATTATTATTTTTGTTCTTTTTGTTCTTTTAGTTTGTTTTTCTTGTTTATATTTTTATAATAATCTATTTTTTCACAAAAATCAACACCTTTTTTATATTCTTTTTATTTTTTCTTATTTGAATTGATTTTTATGTTCTTTTCTTTTATAATAAAGATACAAACAATCATAATTAAACTTTAATTTGTTCATTTTATATTTTCAAGTAGTATATAATGATTTTTTTATTACAATCATGAAGAGATTCTAGTTTGTTCATCTTTAATTTTTTATACTTATAATAAGTAATAAGATTTTCTTAACAATTTATAAGAGGGGGAATTTTCATGGGTAAAAAGGGTTGGTATTCTTTAAGTAAGAAAAATAAACAGTATTTAGATTATTTAGTTTATATATTATTTGTTATATATATGATCTATTTAATTTCTACTTCTACTGATATTAGGCTAAAACTTGTTTATTTATTATTTTCATTAATAATGATATGTTTTGTATTTTTACATGAATATTTGGATAAGCTTTATAAAAAAGCTATTAATGAGCTTACTGTAAGCTGTAATCCTGTTAGTGGTTTAGAAACTTTATCTAAGCTAGAAAAGTATGACTTACTTAAAAGCTATAGAAAATCTATTTTAGTTTATAAACTTTTAGCTTTTAGTGATTTGAATAAGTATAATCAAATAATTGAATTACTAGAAAAGGTTACAATAAAGCCTTTTAAAGCATCTTATGACTTACTATTAATTTATTACTATAGTTTATTTCTATCTTATATAAGCCTTGATAATAGTAAAAAGGTTAAGGAATATTATAATAAATGTATGGACTTGAAAGATAGAAAAGATGTAAGAAAAAAGATTGCTCCTATTTTATCCTGGAATGAAATTTCTGGCATATATAACCTTTATCAAAAGGATTATGTGTTAGCTAAAAAGTATTTCAAAAAGGTAAATGTGACCTTATTAAATAATCGTGAGAAATATTTACATTTTTTCAATTTATCTTTGCTAAAAATCTATGATAATGATTTTATTAGTGCTAAAATCTATTTAGATGATATAAAGAATAATACTACTTCAATGTATATAACATACAAATCTGAAGTTATTTTTAAAATAAAACCTAAAAGATCGGAGGACATCTATAATGGGATTGTATAATTCACTTTCACCAAGGCAACAAAAGATAATTGATTATTTGACTCAAAATAAAGAAGCTAAAACTGAAGAGTTATCTGAGTTATTTAATACAGCTCCTATTACAATAAGAAGAGATTTTAAAGAACTTGAATCTATGGGTTTGGTTCTTAGATATTACGGCGGAGCTAAAATATTAGAAGATGAGGTTTCTAATGAAACTGACATTGTTAAGATAAAAAAACAATCTATTGCAAAATATGCAGCTTCTTTAGTTGAGGATGGAGATACAATTTTTATAAATTCTAGTTCTACTGCTATTTCTATACTAGATTATTTAGAAGATAAGAGAGTTACAGTTGTAACTAATAATGGTAGAGCTCTTGAAAAGAATTTGCCATCTAATATATATTTAATATTAACCGGTGGAGAAGTTTATGGTAGAAAGCATTCTATGATTGGGGATTTAGCAATGCAAGTACTTTCAAACATAACATCTACTAAATGCTTTATGGGAGTTTCCGGAATAAAGCCTGATTACGGAATAAGTACTTCTGTTATACAAGAAACTACAATAAATAAAGAAATGATAAAGCGTTGCACTGGCCCTGTATATATACTTGCTACAAGCAACAAAATTGGAATTCATCATAATTTTTCTAGTGGTAAAATATCTGATGTTGATTATTTAATTACTGACTCGGATGCAGACCCTAAAAAAATATCTGAACTTAACTCTGCTGGAGTTAAATCAATCATAATTGATTATAATGAAAATTAATTAAGATTTAATTATTTTGAATTTAATAGATAAATTAATAAAGTAGCATTTTTGTGCTACTTTATTAATTATACAATTTCAACGAGTAAATATATGACGCTTTATTTTTATGATAGTAATCATAAAGAAATTGATAAGTTAATATTAAATCTAAAATAAATCATTAATAAAAGACATGTATTATTTATATAATAATACATGTCTTTTATATTAAAATTATAATTTATAAATTTTTTCTCTATTATTAACAACTTCCTTAGTTGCATTTCTTGTGTCATAAACAACTTTAGCTCTTTCAACTATTTGCTCATAGTCATAAATAGTATGACCAGTTGTTATAACTACCATATCAGCTTCATCAATAATTTCTTTCCAATCTACTGAATGATAAGTCTTTCCTTTATATTTAGCAGTATCACAGAAAGGATCGTTAACTATAACTTCTGCTCCATTCTTTTCTAATAGTTCTATAACTTTAAATGATGGTGACTCTCTGTAGTCATCTATATCATTCTTATATGCTAATCCCATAACTAAAACTTTTGATCCATTTAAAGCCTTTTTATGTTTATTTAATATCTTCATGATATTTTCTAAAACGAAATCAGGCATAGAATCATTGATTACTCCTGATGTTTCTATAAGCTTAGTGTGATAATCATATTCTTTAGCCTTCCATTCTAAGTAGAAAGGATCTAGTGGAATACAGTGACCACCAAGTCCTGGACCTGGATAAAATGGCATAAAACCGTATGGTTTAGTTTTAGCAGCATCTATAACTTCCCACACATCTATTCCCATTCTATTACATAGTATAGCCATTTCGTTTGCTAATCCTATATTTATATTTCTAAATGTATTTTCTAGAATTTTTTCCATTTCAGCTACAGCTGGTGAAGAAACTTTATGTATTTCTCCTTCTAGTACATTTTCATATAATGCAGCAGCTATTTCTGTACATTCTGGAGTACATCCTCCAACTACTTTTGGAGTATTTTTAGTGTTGTAGCTCTTGTTACCTGGATCTACTCTTTCTGGTGAGAATGCTAAGAAGAAATCTTCTCCACATTTTAATCCACTTTCTTCTAATATTGGTTTAAGTACTTCTTCTGTAGTTCCTGGATAAGTAGTACTTTCTAATATAACAATCATACCTCTATGTAGATATTTTGCTACATCCCTTGTTGAATTTACAACATATGAAAGATCTGGTTGTTTATATAAATCAAGTGGAGTTGGAACACAGATACAAACTGTATCTACATCTTTTATAAAGCTAAAATCTGTAGTTGCTCTTAAAATACCTTTTTCAGTTAATTCCTTTAATTCAGCATCAACTACATCACCTATATAGTTTTGGCCCTTATTAACCATTTCTACCTTTTGATCTTGAACATCAAATCCTATTGTCTGATATCCTGCATTTGCTTTTTCAACTGCTAAAGGTAATCCAACATAACCTAAACCTACTACACCAACTTTTGCAGTTTTATTATTTATTTTTTGTAATAATTCATCTTTTAAAACTGACATGACTTTTCCTCCTAATCAATTAAAAACTTACTAATTGATATTACTTTTTATTATAGCTTATTTATTAGAATATATTATTATTTTACTTTGCTTATTATATAGTCAACTTGCTCTTTTGTTAATTCTGGATAAACAGGTATAGCAAAGGTTCTTTTGGATAAGTATTCAGATACAGGCATATCTCCTTCTTTGTATCCTAAATTCTTATAAACCTTTTGAAGATGTAATGGTACTGGATAATATACTCCTGTTGCAATTCCAGCTTCTTTTAATTTCGCTAAAACTTCTTCTCTATTTTCTGATTGTAGTATATACATATGATATACATGTTCATTGTAATCTTCACATACTGGAGTTACTAAATCATTATTTTGTAAAGCCTTGTTATAAAGCTCAACTATTTCTCTTCTCTTTGCATTCCAATTATCTATTTCTTTTAATTTAACACTTAAAATAGCTGCTTGAACAGCATCTAATCTTGAATTATATCCTATTAAATAATTGTAATACTTAAGTGGATTATAAACAGTATCGTTTGCTCCTTCAGCTGTTTTAATTTCTTCTTCTATATTATTTAAAAGGTTATATGCCTTTTGACCATTTTCCCCACTACCGTGAGTTCTAAGTGCTCTTGCAATAGTAGCTATTTCATCATTATCTGTTACTATTATTCCACCATCACCAGCACAACCTAGGTTCTTTGTTGGGAAGAATGAGAAGCAAGCAACATCACCTAATGTTCCTATCTTTCTTTCTTTATATTTTCCACCTACAGCTTGACAAGCGTCTTCTATAACTAATAAATTGTGCTTTTTAGCTATTTCATTTATTTCATCCATATCTGCTGCTTGACCAAATATATGTACAGGCATTATAGCTTTTGTTTTTGAAGTTATTTTTTCTTCTATTTTCGTTACATCTATATTAAAAGTATCTTTATTTACATCTACAAATACTGGAGTTGCTCCAACTGCTGAAATAGTTTCTGCCGTTGCAAAGAATGTAAATGGAGTAGTTATTACTTCATCTCCTTCTCCTATTCCCATTGATTTAAGAGCAATTACTAAGGCATCTGTACCATTTCCTACTGATATTGCATGCTTAACTCCTATAAATTCTGCAAATTCCTTCTCAAATTCTATTACGTTTTTCCCCATTATATAATTAGCTGATGATAGCACACCTAATGTTGCTTTATTTAATTCTTCCGCTAATGATTCATATTGAGCTTTTAAATCTATTAAAGGTATATTCATTATTATACCCTCCTTTATTTATGATTAACAAAAAACTAACAATAATATTTTACCACATTTATTATGTTATACAATCTTTTTAGTGTAAATTCTTAGACTATTTATAAATTAAGTGCTAAAATTTAAATTATCATATATTTATTTTGATTTGAAGGAGTTGTTTAAATGAAAAAATATTTCAATAAGCTTTATAGTGTAATTTCAAATACTTTCTATCTGAAATTATTATATTTGCTAGTTAGCTTATCTTTTGTGACCATTATTTTTGATTTTCCTATCTTTAAAATATTAACTAAGATTTGTCTAGGTTGGGCGCTGTTATTATTCATAACTCAATTTATAGAAGTAATTCTGAAAAAAAGAAAAATTCTTATTTTTAACATATTTCTATATGGCTTTTTAGCCGTTACTCTATTTTTTACTATTTATAAATATCCAACAAAAGAAAACTTTAAGGTATGGATTTTGAATGTTGTAATTTTAGCAGTATTATTTTCAATAGATACTTTTAAAAATAAAAAATTACTTTTAAGAGAGTTGGATATTTACTCCTATTTCTATGTGATTTTTACTTTTATTTTTTCTTCATTGTCTACAATATTAATATTTAGCAACTTTTCAGTACAAAAATCTATTATAAATGCTGATGGTGTAGAAGAACTAATTATTTTTACAGGATTATTTAGAAATGAGAATTCACTTGGAATTGCTTCCTCTATATCATTAATAATTACCTTCTATCTTCTTTATAAAAGTAAGTTGAAAAATGTTAGATTATTTTTAATTACTAATTTAATAATTCAATTGATAACACTATTTATTTCTGGTGGAAGAAGTGGATACTTAATTTTACTATCACTTATATTTTCTTTTATATTTGTTTATAGTAAAAATAATATAATAAGAACTTTAATGATTATAATTCCAATAATAACAGTGTTCTTTATTTTTAAATTAGATCCTAAAACCTTACACTATATATTTACTGGCCGAGAATACATTTGGGTTGCTGCTATTCGTATAATAAAATTTGCATTCTTTAGTGGAATTGGAACATCAAATACAATTCCAACACTTATACAAAATCAGCCTGCCGAGTTAATAGGGGTTACAAAGGGTGGCATTCATAATATATATATGGAAATAACTACAGTCAATGGATTTATAGCTACATTTATGATTTTATTATTTATATCATGTGCATATTTATATGGTGTATATAAAATCTCAAGGCTAGATAATAAAAATAAATTTTTATATACAATTCTACTTGGTATAATTTTAGGGATTCCTGTATGTAACTTAATGGAAAGTAATTTAGTATATAAAATAAGCTTTATTTCTCTAATTTACTGGTTTTATGTAGGTCATTTTATTGCTATATTATATAATGAAAAAAAATACTAAGCCAAAAGGCTTAGTATTTTTAAGTTAATATATTATTTACCTCTTTAACTAGTTCAATTGCAATATATTCTGCATTTTTTAATTCTAATGTACTATAAACTGGTAGTGAAATTTCATTTACATATTGTGCATATGCATTTGGATAATCTTCTATTTTATACCCTAAATTTTTATACAAAGTAAACATAGGTAATGGCTTAAAATGAACATTTGTTGAAATCCCTTTTTCAGCTAATCTTTGAATTAGTAAATTTCTTTGTTCTTCATTAAACCCCTTTATTCTTAATGGATATAAATGATAAGAGCTTTCAGTACCTTCACCATATTTAGTTAATGGTATTATAGCGAAATCTTCTTTTTCTAATATCTTCGTATAAGTATCAAATATTTCTTTTCTATACTTTAACATATCTTCATATCTTGTTAATTGGACTCTTCCAATAGCAGCATTTATATCTGTCATATTACATTTGAATCCATCTGTAATTATATCATATTCCCAAGCCCCTGCCTTCATCTTAGATAAAGCATCCTTTGATTGTCCATGAAGAGAAGTGAATTTAAGATCTTGATATAAGTTTTCTCTTCCATTGAAGTTATTATCATTGTAAGTTATAGCTCCACCTTCAGCAGTTGTAAAATTCTTTACAGCATGGAATGAAAAACTATGGAAATCACATTGTGCTCCAACTCTTTCTCCTTTATACTTTGCTCCAAAGGAATGAGCTGAGTCTACTAAAATTATTATATCTTCTCTATTCTTTTCTTTTAAAACTGCTTTTATTTTATCATAATCACAAGGTACTCCTGCAAAATCTACAGGCATTATAACTTTAGTTCTTTCAGTTATTAAATCACCAATTTTTTCATAATCAATAAAAAAAGAATCTTTTGCTACATCACAAAATATAGGTTTAATTCCTCTGTGAACTGCTACACTTGCAGTTGCTGTATATGTGTAGGGAGTTGTTATTATTTCATCTCCTTCTTTTATATCAAAAACCTTTAATATAAGTTCCATTGCTGCTGTTGCACTATTTAACGCTACTGCTTTATTTGCTTCACAATACTCTGCTAATTCTTCTTCAAATTTTGCTAAAGTTGGTCCTGATGTTATCCATCCTGATCTTAAAACCTCTACGACTGCATTAATTTCTGCTTCAGTTATATCTGGAGGAGAAAATGGTATTACTTTTATATTATCCATTATTTTCAACCCTTTCACAATTTTAATATGTATATTCCCAATTATATAATTGTAGATATTAAAATTCAAGCTTATCATAGTTTTAAATATAAAAGTAAAGTGTATTGATTTTATTATCAATACACTTTATATAGACTATTCATATATACTTTTTAATTTATATTATTGTGTTCTACTTAATAGTTCTCTAAGGTTTTCTATAACCGCTCTAGAAACCACTCCACCAGCTTGTACTATGCTATTAGTTGTTTTATTTTTTAAAACTACCTTTTGAGTATAAGTTAACTGACTCTCAGATATTATTACTGGCGATCCATTAAGTGATGCTATAGGTCCTGATGTTAAAGCATCTGCTAATTCTAATCCTTCAGTCACATAGACTTTTTCAGTTACATTCCCATAAAACTTTTCTATAATTTTCGCATTTGTTTCATACCTATTTGCTCCACCTAGTCTATTTCCAGAAACATCTTGTTTAGTTATTGAATTAATTCTACTTAGTATATTATCATTAACTGCTGTAGTTCCTCCAATAATGAATGCATTATTTAGACTTTCTGATCTTAACCAATCATAAACATCATTTGAAATGCTATTATTATCAACTAATATTATTGGCATTTTATCTCTTCCTGATATAGGTGCTATTGATAATGCATCTGCTTCACCATAACCATTAGCAATTGCTACATTTTCTACATCATATAGATTTTGATCAATATACTTAGCAACCTGTAAAGCTGTTTCATATCTAGTAGCCCCTCCTAATCTTGTTATCTTAGTAACTCCTAATCCTCGAAGCTTATTTTCAACATCTTGAGATACAACTGCTGGCCCTCCAACAATAATAGCATTTTTTGCACCTAGTCTCTTTATTTCATCTTGAGTTGATGATGGAATAGAATTCTTATCAACTAGTAATAATGGTCCTTTATAATATGAAGCAATTGGTGTTGCCGTTAATCCATCTGGTATAGCATATCCATTTGAAATTACTATAGTTTCTGCTGAATTAAATGAGCTTTTGCTTAATTCCACAGCTGTTGCATATCTATCAATTCCAGATTTCACTTCAACTGGCGGTGTAAATATATTAGCTAAACTAATGTTATTAGAGTTTATATATCCTCTATCTCCCCAGTTATAATTCCCATGATATTTATTATCTGCTCCACCATAACCTACTGGTGTATTTCTTTCTGGATATATTTCGTAATACTTTTGCCCATTTATAGTAACTTGTTGAATATCTGATATTATAAATGGAGTATTTATATATCCACCATATTGATTAGTATCGTTAGTCACATTATATAATAATGAACCATCTCTTTTTATAACTGCATTATTAGTTCTAGCCATACCAACTTGATTAGCATTAGTATCTTTTAAATTAGTGTTACCACCTGATAGATACTTGTCTATTTCATATGCAAAGCTTGCAGCCTTTTCTCCCCAGAAAGGATCTGATGCATATTTTACATTTGCACCTCTGTTTTTATTTCCTAAGAAACCGCCAAAGTATCTCCAATCTGCTGGATCTGCATAACCCCTTGAAATATAGTTTTTTGTAAAATCTATTACTGAATCTCTTGGTGCAGCAAAACTATCAGCTGAACCTACTGAAGAATCATATGCTTTTAGTCCAAACAAGTTATTTTTAGTTTGAGCAATATCTGACATTCCATAGGAAGATTCATTTATTGAAACTGCAAGTGTTAAAAGCGCATTAACTCCATAGTTGTTTTCAACTTCTTTTAAAGTAGCACCTAAGTTTCTAAGCTTTGATTCTGTCTTAGTATATGCATTTATATACCTATTTAAATCATCTGCTGAATAAATTGTCTTACTTCTAAACGGTAGATTACCATAATATAAATAATGTGGATTGCCTGCATTTAATGAATTATTTCTAACTCCTGCCCTATAATCATTAATTAAAGTATTTAATCCTGCTTCAATATTACTTCCATCATAGAAATAAATTCCATCATAGCTTAAATATCTAACACCTTCTCTTAAATAAGATGGGGCCTTTCCTAGAGTTTTTGTAAATCCAGTAACTCCTGTTAAATCATAACTTATAAAATGAGTTAACTCTCCATTTTTCACACTATAGTAACTTGGATTTTTAACTTGATTTAAAGGAACTACTATCATATCATAAGTTCCAGATGAAGTATTATTATTTATCCATCCATCATATCCATTAATCATTACTTTAGCTGATGTACCACTCATTTCTAATATAGGTGCATCATCCATATATCCTGGATTAACATATGTAAATGCATTGCTTAATTGAGGCTCTTTATACAAATTAACAGTTCCATAAACTGGACTATTATTACTGTACTTTATTACTCTTGCCATTTGATTTGTTGAATAAACAACTTGTCCAGCAAAATTTATTACTGCAGGCATTTGAGAACTAGCTAATGATTGTTCTGGCATTTTTTTTGCAGCATCTACGGCTTCTGATAAATTTTCATAAGCATCAACATATTCAAAGCTTCCATCTGAATTAGCAATTGTTAACTCATATGGCTTATCTGTCATTGGTTCTAGAACTTCTAAGTTTTCTAGAGCTTCTCTTTTCAACTTAAACTCTTCACGCTCTTGCCCTTCTTGTGATGCCATAGAAAAGCTTTTTACATTTGTGTTTATAGCCTTTTTCTTTGTATATTTAGTTCCCTTAAGCTCGCTATTTGAATTAGCATCTAATGTTACCTTTGATTCCTTAATTTCTTCTTCTTTTTTAACTTCCTCTTTTTTTATTTCATTTAAAGAATCTTGTTTTGAAGAATTTTCTTTTAAATCATTGTTTAAAGCTTCATCAGTAACTTTATTTTGCTCTTTATCATTACTGCTATCCTGTTTTAATTCTTCCTTTTTTTCACTGTTATCAACAGCTTGTACATTTTGGTTGTTACTACTTACATCTTCATTGGTAGTAGTTTCCTCAATAACTGAATTTAAATTAGTTGTTACTGCTTTTGCACTTATATTTGGTACTATAAATGCTATTATTAATAGTTGCGCCACCATTCTTTTTATTTTCTTTAATGACACATTCTCACCTCCCTCTCAATTATATAGCTTATCAATTTAAGTTAAGTATTTCAACATTTTAATATATAATATTATGTTATTTTAAAAGTTATATATAAAAATCAACAAATTTAGTAAATAAAATTAAACGCTTGACAATATTTCCCTACTAAAATAATATTATTTTGAGGTGATATAATTGTTTACAAATAACAGAATAGTTTCGGCAGATATTCTTAGAATTATGTCTGCTTTTCTTGTAGTTATGCTACATGTATCTGGAGTTATTTGGACTACTCTAGATGTTAACTCTATAAACTGGAGTATAATTAATATATATAACTGTTTATCTAGATGCTGTGTTCAAATATTTATTATGCTAAGTGGCATGTTTCTTTTGGATCCTAGAAAAAATATATCTACTAAGAGCATTTATACTAAATACTTACCTAGAATTATTATTTCTCTTTTATTTTGGAGTACAATATATCTTATTAATACTCCAATAAATATTGAACTATTTAAGAGTATAGTTATTTCTATTTTGAAAGGTACTACTAATTATCATCTGTGGTTTTTATATATGATAATTGGACTATATATTGTAACTCCAATTTTAAGAATAATAACCGCTAACGCTACTAAAAATCAAATAGAGTATTTTTTAATAATTGGAATTATAATTTCAGCTATTATACCAACACTTTCAGGATATTTTCCATTTAATTTTATATCAGAAAACGTAAATAAAATGTATATTTCTATACCTAGAGACTACGTCATATATTATTTATTAGGATTTTATTTAACTAACTTCCAATTAAAGAAATTAACAAAAAATTTCATATATATATTAGGGACATGTGGTGCAATTTTTACAGTAATTATAACTCAATATGTATCAATTAAAAATTCTGTTCCTACAGATTCTTGGCAAGGTATATTCTCAATAAATGTTATGTCATATAGTATTGCTATATTTTTATTATTAAAAAATTTATTTGATAAAGTTAAAGTTTCAAATAGAAATATAAAGTATATATCAACTATATCATCATATACATTTGGTGTTTTTTTAATTCATGACTTATTTATAAAATATCTTATTCGTCATGAAATTTTAACAGCTAATATTGTAAATCCCGCTCTCACCATTCCATTCATATCCATTTTAATATTTATATGTTGCATTATATTATCTTACTTAATAAAGAAAATACCTTTTGTAAATAAATATATAATATAAATAGTAAATATTTTGTTATATAAAAAGGTGACTATCATATTAGTCACCTTTTTATATATCTATTAATTATTCATCACTTTTACCAACACCAGATAATACTAATCCTTTATTATGATCTAATGCCCAGCTAATACCCCAATCATTTTGGAATATAAGGATATTTCTATCTTTGAAGTCTTTAACCTTTTTAGTATCTGACGTTAGATTTAATTTATCCATATCAATATCTTTGTTTTCTATCCATCTTACATATCTAAATGAAAGTCTATCCATCTTTATATCAACGTTGTATTCATTCTTCAATCTATATTCTAGAACTTCAAATTGAAGTACACCAACAACTCCAACTATTATTTCTTCCATTCCTATAAATAGTTCTCTAAATACTTGAATTGCTCCTTCTTGAGCTATTTGAGTAACACCTTTTACGAATTGTTTTCTCTTCATTGTATCTACTGGTCTTACTCTTGCAAAGTGCTCTGGTGCAAATGTTGGAATACCTTCAAATTTAAACTTCTTTGACGGTGCACACAATGTATCTCCTATTGCGAATATACCTGGGTCAAATACTCCAATTATATCACCTGCATATGCTTCTTCTACTATTTCTCTATCTTGAGCCATAAATTGTTGTGGTTGTGCTAATTTTATCTTTTTACTACCTTGCATATGGTAAACATCTTCACCTTTTTCAAATTTACCTGAACATATTCTCATAAATGCAATTCTATCTCTATGAGCTTTATTCATATTTGCTTGTATTTTAAATACAAAGGCTGAGAAGTTATCATCAAATGGATTTATTTCTCCTATGCTTGAATTTCTTGGTAGTGGTGATGTTGTCATTTCTAAGAAATGTTCTAAGAATGGTTCAACACCAAAGTTTGTTAAAGCTGATCCAAAGAATACTGGTGTTAATTCTCCTGATTTAACTTTTTCTAAATCAAGCTCATCTCCAGCTATATCTAAAAGTTCTATATCTTCCATTAACTTATCATGAAGCGCATCTCCTAATATTTCTCTAAACTTAGGATCGTCTACTGAACCTTCTACTGCATCTACTTCACTTTGACCGTGATTTCCTGCTGAAAAGGCTATAATTCTATTGTTATCTCTTTCATAAACTCCCTTAAATTCCTTTCCTGAGCCTATTGGCCAGTTCATTGGATATGTTTTTATTCCAAGTTCATTTTCTATTTCTTCTAATAATTCAAATGGATCTTTAGATTCTCTATCCATCTTATTAACGAATGTAAATATAGGCATTTCTCTAAGAGATGCAACATGGAATAGCTTTCTTGTTTGATCTTCTATACCTTTTGCTCCATCTACTACCATAACAGCACTATCTGCTGCCATAAGAGTTCTATATGTATCTTCTGAGAAGTCTTGGTGCCCTGGTGTATCTAATATGTTAATACAATGTCCTTTATAATTAAATTGCATTACTGAGGAAGTAACTGAAATCCCTCTTTGCTTTTCTATTTCCATCCAGTCTGATACTGCATGAGTAGAAGCCTTTCTTGCTTTAACTGAACCTGCAAGCCTTATAGCTCCTCCGTATAACAAGAACTTTTCTGTTAATGTTGTTTTACCTGCATCTGGGTGAGATATAATAGCAAAGGTTCTTCTTTTTTCTATTTCATTTATATAATCTGCCAAAGTAGCTTCCTCCTTAAAATTAAGTTTTATCTCTATTTCTCTAGTTATTCATTATACCCTAAAGTTATATAATTTAAAATGAAAATTTTATTACAACATTCCAAAAAGAGCTTTTCATTAAATAGCAGAAGAGCATAGTCTGGCTTTCTATTAAGAATACCATACATGCCCTTCTTCTATGCTTGTATCAAATTAGATTAAATTTTCATCTTTCTTCTTAAAAGTTAATGCGAAAATTCCAAGTGTACTAATTACTAATCCTAGAATCAATACATTAACACTAGTTTTATCTCCTGTCTTTGGTAATTCTGGAACAGTTGAAGGATTTCCAAGCTCTTTATTCATTAACTTTGTAATATTAACAAGAGCATTCAATGCTTTATCAACATCTTTTTGTGTTACGTTATCATCCTTTATAACTTTTTCTGCTGTTTTTAATGCTTCCTGATATTTTTCCCAATTTTCTTTTGAATGATTTTCTTCAATATAATAATTTAGGCATTCTTTGTAGAATTCTTCTAACTTAGACTTATCCACTTTAGAAGCTTCAGGTGTTTCTGTTTCTACATCTATTAGATTGCCTTTCGCTATCTTTAATTTTGATAGAGCTTTATCTACTTCTGATTGTGTTGATGCATTTTTATATACATCTTTTGCTTCTTTTAATGCATTTATAAAGGCATTTTTCTCTGCTCCATCTTGATATTTATCTAAGTCAATCTTTTCATATTCTGCAATTACATTTCCTAATTCGCTTCTATCAATATCTTCTTCTACGTCTAGCAATTTTAATGCTGCTTGTGCTTCTGTAAGAATTTTCACTGCATTATCTATTTCATCTTGTGAAACTGAATTGTCAATTAAAGCTTTTGCATCTTCTAGTGCTTTTACAAAGGCATCTTTTTCAGCTCCATCTTTATACTTAGTTAAATCAACTTTTTCTGAATTTTTTATAGTCTTTTCTAATTCAGTATAATCTAATTTTTGTTTTTCAACAGTTACTGTACTCTCTGCTATTAGACCTGCTGCATTTGTTATTTTAATCTTAGTAGTGCCTGAGCTTACTCCTGTTAAAACACCATTTTGATTTACTTTTACTACATTCTCATCAGAAGAGCTCCATACAATACCTTTTAGAACAGTATTTTCTGGATGCTTAGGAGTTAATGTTACTTTTTCACCTATATTTAGTGTCACATCTTCTAAAGTTGCTGTATCTGCTACCTTTTGTAGGATAATTGGTGCAACTTCTGCTATTGCTGCAAAATTACCTTTACCACTTTCTACATAAATTTTAATTGTTTTTGCAGTAAGTGTTTTATTAAACTTAGAAGTTATCCATGCTCCTCCTTGTGTATTTGAATCTGGAACAGTAATAGAATCTGAAGTTTCTAAAACATTTCCTTCTGAATCTAGAATTTCATATTTGTATTGTTGTACAATACCATTATTTGCACTTGGTCTTTGTTGGAATTTAAATCCTCCAATTTCCATTCCCGTTCCTAAATCTACAGTTAAAATTGCTGGATTTTCCTTACTTACAACAAAGCCTGTACCACTCCAATTTGAGTGCCAGAATGTAGAAGAATCTCCATCAGTAGTTGCAGAAGCCACTCCACTTCCTGCTCCTTCACCTGTAGGTTCTTCTGTATTTGCACTAGAACTTATACCGCTTAATTCAGTTCTTGGAATATCTATTACAACCTCATCTACAATTGCCATTTCAAATACAACTTCTTTTCCATCTGGAAGTGTTGCTGTAATAGTCGCATTTCCTGCTGATAATGCTTTTACAACATTAGCATCTTTATCTACAACTGCTACTTTTTCATCACTTGAATTCCATTGGATTTTATCTAAACCACTTCCATATATTGTAGCAGTCTCGCCTTTGTAAAGATTTAAACTTGAAAGTGTAACTGCGATAGCATCCTTATCTTCTTCAATTAAAAGATTATCAAGGGTAAAATCTCTTTGTCCCATAGATCCACTGCCTGCTTTACTTCCATTTTCATAAAGGCCAATCCAAGTTTGTCCACTTCCACTGCCAATTACCTGCATTTTAACATGTTTTGTCTCTCCGCAAGCCTGTACAAGATACTGATCAGCTGCAGGTGCTGTATAATTTGTTCCATCTCCAATGACCATAGCATATGCTTTGTCTGGTCCTGATTGATAATCAAATTCGACATTATACACTTTGCCTGCTTCAAAACGGAAATTTTGCGGAAGTGTTTGATAAATTATTCCAGTATTTGCATCATGATGTTTTAATGACCAATCTCCTGAAATTACATCATCAATTACTCTTCCGTTCCATCCCGCTTGTGTGTATGGCGCATTTAATTGTGATAAATGCGTTGCAGGGTCTGAGATTCCTTGTGCAGAGCTTAATACAAATGGATATAATCCTTGTACTACTGTTTCAAAGTCTTGTTTAAATGTTCCATCTTTTTGGAAGTTATCTAATGTCTTTTCTACAATACGGATATCATCCATATAAGTAGCTCCTTCTCCAGCTGCTCTAGCTAAAGTTAATTCTGCTGTATCCTTTTCTGCTGTGAATGAAATTTGCATACGTTGCATTTTACTTCCATTCTTTTGATCAGATTTTACATAGTTATTTAAAATAGAACGCTCAGTATAGTTAGAAACTGTCTTACTTCCTGTATTTACTTCTATAGTTGCCTTTTCATCACTATTATTCTCTACATATACTTCTGCTACATAATTTGTATTTTTCTTCAATCCTGAAATAGTTGTAGTTACAGATACATCTTCAGAAGGATTATTAAATGCTAGTCTTTGATCCCCTGTATTTGCCTTTTCTATTACAACTGATTCATCTTTTATATCTCCTGACCATTCATCTGAAGATAATTTTTCTCCTGCAGCATAACCATTAAATCCTGGATCTACTACATAATCCAATTGACCAAAGTCATTTTTTAGTTCTTTGATTTCAGAACCTTTTGCTAATACATATGCTGTTGCTGCTTTAGCTTCTAAAGTTATAGAACCATTATTTACTGGAACACTTATTTCATTTATACGTCCTTGGTCAGATAGTTCATACATTACAACATTTCCAAGCCCTTCCCATCCTGCTGGAAGTTCCCATGTTGTTTTTCCACCATCTAAATTCCAATGGTATAATTTTTCTGTTCCATCCTCATCTGTCCATGGTAATAAATACGTAACATCATTTAATACTACTTTACCATTTAAAGTAATTGTACGCTCAATATTATCATCATTTCTTTGTTCTTCATTTCTTGTTACAACAACTTTATCTCCTGCATCATTTTTTAATGTAATTTCTTTTTCATGATTTCCTACAGGTGATTGTCCTTCTTTATAATTTTTCCAATCAGTTACATTATAATGTTGTAAAAATTTAGTAGGTAGGTTTTGATTAAATGTTTGTAAAATATAGTCATTAAAGTCTCTATCTCCACCCCATCCTTCAAATCCATACAGTCTGTAACCTCCAAGTAATGGATTATCTGCTGTTCCTCCATATGCAGGATAATTCAATACTTGAGAATCTCTATGGTCATTTCTTATAAAACGGATAATATCGCTATTAAATCCTTTTGCACTTGCACCACCATAAGCTGCATCTGTTGACCAGTGTTGCCATGTAGAATCATATTCTCCTTGCCCACTAAACTCTGTTGAAAATCTCCAACCAAGAGAATTGATTTCTTTTGCAATATTTCTTGTTTCCCATGCATTTTGATACCATACATCAAGATATATGAAATCCATATTATTTTCGCGGCTTTCAGCATCAGCCTTAATTTCTTCTTTGCTTGCAGTTACTTCACCTTTTGAATCTTCTACAGCTAATGGCCATTCTCTAGTATAGAAATTTGTTCCATTAATACGATCATATAATTGTACAAGACGTTTCCATCTTGCTTGACTTGATAAATCCCAAAGCTTATCAATTACATGTGACTGATCTAGCCATCCCCATCCATTTGTAAATGGTTTTTGTAACATATCTTCATTAAATGAAGCTGCTTCTGGATATACTTCCTGTGCATTAACGTGAACACCAATTTCTGTATTATAATCATGTGCAATGTCAATTAATTTTTGGAAATCTTCTACTCCACCTTCACGCTCTGCAATATCTGCATATTCAGAGTTTGCAGAATCATGACCTTCATTTCCATATCCCTTTAACATAACTGATTGTGGAAGCCCATCTGTTGCAAGATATACTTTCTTAATATTATCAGCTGTTGTTAAATAAGGATTAGATGCCATACTTGCAAAGTTCATAACAATACGATAGTTAACCATATCCTTAATTACTTCTGATTCATAAGGCATATTCATAATATCACGGAACGCAAGGGCTCCATCATTCCAGTCAATATCTCCATCTCCATTTTCATCTGCTGCAATAGATACCTTTGTACATGGTAAATCACTTACTGGATAAGATTCATATTTGTTAGCTGCAGCTTGTCCCTGCTTATCTCCTAATTCATAATACCATGGTGCACTTGTAAGACTCATTGTATCTGCACCATTGTTTCTTACAACACGTTTATCTCCTTCAGCTTCTGAATTACTGAAAAGACCTGCACTTAACTTTTCATTTGTAAGGAATCCATATAAATAAGATTCTGTTTTTGATGGAACAAATCCATTTTCAAAATCAATAAATACGTCTCCACTTGCTGTTGTAGTTGTAGAAGTTTGTGCACCTGCAAAATTAGCACCTTCTTCTACAGCATCTACTGTTAAAAGATTTAACTGTGGAACATCAATAGTAGCAATCTTTGCAGAGCCTTCCGCCTTTGTAAGCTCTGTTACTTCCCATGTTAAATCATTTTCTTTTACGCTTACTTTTATTTTCATATCCAAATTTATGTTATTTTCAACATTTTCAACATGCATTGAATATATTCTAAAATCTGCTTCTGTCTTTTCAACTGTAACAGTTGGTTCAATTTTTATACCATTGATTGCTACAGTATTAAGTTTAGTTTCGTTACCACGCATATATTGGTCTTTTACTTCTACGCCATCTTTAAGTATTTGATATCTAGCAACAACAGGGAATGTTTTCCCAATATATACTTTCATTTCATCTGATGCAATAGTATCATACTCTGTTAAATCTAATCCTGCTTTTTCTTCTAATATAATATCTACTACATTGTCTTTATCTTCAACTTTTATAACCTTAGAATATGCATCATAACCTGGCTTTGTAACAGCCATATTATGTTCTCCAACTTCCAAGCCATCAAACTGATACTTTCCATTTACATCACTCTTAACCGACTTTGTTCCTATACGTATAACTGCTTCTGGAATTGCCTTCCCATCTTTAGTTAAAACAGTTCCTGATATTGGTACAAGCTTTGAATATACTTCTTCTACTTTTTGTCCTGTACGCTCTGCACAGAATACCCAATTATCCTCCATAGTGCTTGTTCCATTGTATTTCACATCTGCAAATGAAATTGATGTTGCTCCATTTGTCTTTACACCAAATCTTCCTTTTCCGGAAGCCTTCTCAGCAAATGAAATTAAAGCTTGATTAGTAACTCTAACTGTAGTTCCATTAACAGTTACTGATAATGTCTCACGACTTAAGGATACAGACATTTGTAATTCTTGACCCTCTACAGGCTCTGGAAGGCCTGAAATCTTTGGATAAGACTCACTACCATTTAACTTATATTGATAATACCACTTACTAGCTGAATCATATCCTACATATAACCAGTTGTTATCGTCTACATAAGTATAAAAAACTCCCCAGTTACTACTTGGTTTTACTTTTAGTGAAAGCTCACCGGCATCTTCCATCTTCTTATCATTATCAAGTAATAAAACTGGTGCTTTTGCAGCTGCATTGCCATAAGCATGTCCACCACCATTGTTAGCACCACCTGTCAATTTAAACCACTTTTCACCTTTCTCAGATGGCTCTTCCCCGTCTGAAACTACTACTGATGGTTCCCATACTTGACCTGCAAGGTTATCTTTATATAATGTCCAAGCATTGTAATCTGTGTACTTATTGCTTCCAACTGTTACATCGGAAAAATAGATATCAGTGTAAGCTGTTTGATATGCAGCTGAACCAAGTCCAATTTGTCCTGCTTGATCTTTTAAACTAACAAAATTAGCTGTATCAATTAGTGCTTCTCCACTCTTACCACTTGTCTTATTATCTACTTTTAGTTTAAGTCCATTTTCCTCATACTCTGCACTAATGTTTACGATATCATTTTGATTTAAATCTGGTAGTCCTGTAACTCCTTTATATTCTGAGCTACCATTCTTATACTCTATAAGCCAACCTGATGCTCCATCATATGCAACATATCCCCATTTGTTATCGTCTACATATTTTGTTACAAAACGAAATCTTGTATCTTTCTTTTCACTTCCTACTTTCATCTGAAAGCTAATTAACTCATTTGTAATGTCTTTTTTATCTGATAATACAAAAGCCTCTGGAGTCGCGCTGCCGAAATGACCATTACCATTACCACTTCCAGCTTTTATATGTCCTACAATTTTTGGTGCTGCTAAAACATGTAAAGATGGCAATAGACATGTTGAAAAAAATACAGTAAACGCTATCAATGCGGACCAAAACCTTTTCATTCTCCCTTTTATAATATTAACCATATACATAAACTCCTTTCCTTTAGTTTAGATTTGTTATTGCAATAAATTTTACCCAGTTCTTTTAGCTTTCCTCCTTTCATTTTTCTCCTTCATTTGCAAAATCCTCATCCTATCATTATAAAATGTGAATCATTTACTTTTATAATAGAAAGACTTCGCAAAATGTATCCCTTTCATTCGCCTTTGTCCTTTTAGAAATTTTTCCAAATAATGTAACTATGTAGTAAATTTAGACATACGATATACATAGTATGAGATAATTTTACATTATTTATTAGTAATAAAATATTATTATGTTAGTGAAAAATTATATTATCTTGCTGTATTTTCTTTTTTCTAGAATTAATTATCCTGTGTCATAAAAAACATAACATTTCTGAAATTAGATTCAATAAGGTGATTTCTTACCTTTAATTTATTATTTTTTTATTTCACATTAAAAGTGGCTCTGATTGAACACAAATCAATTATGATTATGTACAATCAGAGCCAAATATAAATGTTTCTTAATTATCTGTTTCCCTAATGTTTACTTTGTTATAATTTAATTCTCTTACATTCCACTTAATAAACAATATAAGTCCAAAATTAATTATAGCTGTTATAAATAAAATTATTCCTAGCGGTATTCCAAAATCTATGACTTGTCCATATAGAAATTGTCCTGGTGCTACGCTTATTGTTGCTACTGCAGTTGAAAAAGCTGAAACTCTTCCTAGCATTTCTAGTGGCACTTCTTTTTGTATAAATGTTAAGGTTAAAACATTTGACAATGAAAGAGACATCATTATCGCAAGTCCACCTATTGCAAACAAGAAAGCTATAGTATAGTTATTTGCTTTTATTCCACCTAATGTTGACATTAATATAACACCTGTAACCATTGGAAAATATGTATAATGAACCTTATTTATTTTAAACATATTTGGTTTTACACTTATCCAAAGTCCACCTAAGATCATTCCTAAGACACATATACCTTCCACTATTCCATATACTTCTGAAGGTAAACCTAAAAAAATGTTTATAAAATATGGTGCTAGTATTGTTAATACTGGAACTAAAAATATATTACATAAAGCATATGAAGCTATGATTCCAAGAACAACCTTTTTCTCTTTTGATAGATACTTGAAGGTTTTTCCCATATCTATAAAGGAATTTTTTATAAACTCCATTGATAGTATCTTGTCTTTCTTCTTTATATTTTCTTTAACTTCTGTAGATGTTGCTCCTATTTCTTCTAATTCTGAAGCTTGTGAATCTAATACTGTTGCTGCTACTTCTGTAGTTACTGTATTTTTCTCTAAAGTAACTACACCACTTGATTCTAGTTTCTCTTCCTTTACTACTACATCCGGAATCTCTAAGAATAATTCCATTATTGCAGAAGCAAAAAAGCTTATGGCACTTATTATAACTATTAGTTTTATTCCAACTATTCCATAAAGAATACCTGCAAGTATTGGTCCTGCAAAGTTTACTATTGATCCCACTTGATTTATTATACCATTTGCACTTGTAAGTTTATCTTCTTCAACTATTTGAGGAATTGATGCTGTAACTGCTGGTCCATATAATGTAAAGCAAATTGATAGCATAAACATTACTATAGCAACTATTACTTCATGATCCCTACCATTAAGTAATATTATTGCATAGCCTCCAATTAATAATGAGCAGAAGAAATCTAAGTAAACCATTATCTTTTTCTTATTTACACGATCTGATAACATTCCAGCAATAGGTGCAAATAAGATATATGGTATTGTTGATATTGCTAGTATATTTGCAAAGGCAGCCGTACTACCTGTAAATTCTAGTAAATATAAGGACATACTAAATCTTTGAATAGCATTACCAAACAAAGATATAATTTGCCCTATAACTATTATTGTAAAGTTTTTATTTTTCATGCTCCCCCCTCAGAAGTTCGTATTCCATACATATTGGGTATTCACCATTTTCACTTGTTTGAAGGTTCGCTTCTACCCCATATATTTCTTTTAATGATTCTTTTGTTATTACATCTATTGGTCTTCCTTCACAAATAATCTTTCCCTTTTTAAGACCAATAATATTATCTGCAAATCTACAAGCATTGTTAAGCTCATGAAGAACTATTACTACTGTAATTTGCTTCTCTTTATTTAATTTTTGTAATACTTCTAAAACCTCAAGTTGATATGACATATCTAAATATGTAGTCGGCTCATCTAGCATGATAATATCTGTTTCTTGAGCTAAAGTCATAGCAATCCATGCTCTTTGTCTTTGTCCTCCAGATAGGTTTTCAACTTCTCTTTCTGCAAATTCTTTAAGGCCCGTTTCTTCTATTGCCCAATCAATAACTTCTTTATCATGGCTATTTAATCCACCTATCATTTTTTGATGTGGAAATCTTCCATAGGCTACAAGTTCTCTTACTGTAAGTCCAGTAGGACATACTGGTCCTTGAGGAAGAAATGCTACTTCTTTTGCTATATCTTTTTCTTTTACCTTCTTTATATTTTTATTATTTATAAAAATATCCCCAGACTTTGGTTTATTAATTCTTGATATAGTCTTAAGAAGTGTTGACTTTCCACATCCATTTGCTCCAATTATTATACTGATTTTTCCCTTTGGTATTGATAAGCTCATATTTTCAATTATAGTATTGCTTTCATATGCAACTGATAAATTCTTTACGCTAATAGCTTCCATAATTATTTCTCCTTCATCATTAAATAAATAAAATATGGTACTCCAAATATTGATACAGTAATTCCAACTGGAATTTCAATTGGAGAAAATAGATTTCTTGAAACTGCGTCTGCAAGAAGAATTATTATAATACTTATTATTGCTGAGATTGAGACAAAGTGCTTATGATAAGGACCAACTAATTTCCTCGCAATATGAGGAGATATAAGTCCTAAAAATCCAATGTTTCCTGCAAAGGCTGTTGCAGTTCCTGCTAATATAACTGCATAACTTAAAAACTTTTTTCTTTCTTTTTCTAGATTTAATCCAAGAGATATTGAAAGCTCATCTGAAAGATTTAGAACATCTAGCTTTTTATGATTTAATAAGATTATTATAAAAATTATAGTCACTATTGGAATTATCACTTTAGCATAACTCCATCCAGATCCCCAAAGGCTTCCAGATGTCCAAACTAAAACTCTATTATAATCTCCAACTCCTCCTCTAAAGGTAAAGAAGGTAATAAAAGCATTAAGTGCTGCATTCATACCTATTCCAATTAAGAGAAGTCTTTTTGGTTTTACTCCATTCCTACTAGATAGCATATATATTATAAATGAAGAAATTGCTGCTCCAACTATAGCCATAAAAGGAAGAACAAAAATAGATAATGCTCCAAGTTCACTATAATAATTTTCAGTTTTATATGTAATAAATAGAACTGCTGCTACTGCCGCTCCTGCATTTATCCCTATTATTCCTGTATCAGCTAAATCATTTTTTGTTATAGTTTGAAGTATGGAACCTGCTGTTGATAGAGCAATTGCTACAAATACTCCGACTAACATTCTTGGAAGCCTTATATTTAAAACTGCTGTATTTTGAAGCTTTGTTCCCTTTCCAAGTAAAGTACTTATAACTTCTAAAGGTGTTACTTTAAACGTCCCCCAACATAATGTAACAAAAAATGAGACAAGTAATAATGATATTAAAGTTATTAAAACTAATTTAAATTTTTTCTTCTTCATTATCCTCTCTCCTTCCTTGCTACTGCTATGAAAAATGGTATTCCTATAAGGGCTGTAAATATTCCAATTGGAGTTTCATATGGGTCAAATAACATTCTTGCTGCTATATCTGCATATGTTAAAAGGGTCGCCCCTAATAAAAAAGCACACGGTATATTTTTTCTGTAATCTTCACCTAATATTTTTCTAACTATTTGAGGTACAATAAGCCCAACAAAAGCTATGTTTTTCCCAACTGCTACTGCTGCTGCACTCATTGGTATCATAACCATAAGTGTTGTAAATCTTATTTTTTCTGGATTCTCTCCAAGGCCAATTGCTACGTCATCTCCAAGATTTAAAATATTGATTTTAGGTGATAATAAAATTGCTATAATAAGTCCTATGATTCCTACAAAAAACACTAATTTAAAATCTGACCAGCTTGCATTTCTAAAGCCCCCAGATACCCAAAATCCTATCATTTGAGATTGATTTGATAAAAGTCCAACTATGGTTGTTAATGAAATAAAAAATGTACTCATAGCTGTTCCTGCTAAAAGTATCTTTGCAATTGAATTATTATTTGCTTTTTTAGATATAAAGGCTAAAACTATAAGACCTGTTATAAGTGCTCCTATTAAAGATGCTATCATAACATTTTTTGTATTTATTGTTATTCCTAATGCATAAAAAATTGATATTACTAAAGTTGCTCCTTGGCTAACCCCTAAAATTGATGGTTCAGCTATTGGATTTCTAGTAACACCTTGTATTATTGCACCTGTCACTCCTAAAATCCCTCCTGTAAATAATACAGAAAGTGCTCTTGGAATACGAACATCTCTAACTAACATCAGCTCAAGAGTTTCACTATAATTAAAGATACTATCCCAAATTTCTGAAAAACCAATATGGACAGATCCTAACCTTATGGCTAGGACCAGTCCTATTATTAGAAGTAACATACTACAAATTGTAAAAGCTATTGTATGTTTCTTACTTTGTTTCATTTAACATTTCACCTATTTCGTTTACTAATAGTTCTCTACCTACTGAGCTATAACCTTGGTTAAAGTATGGTGAAGCTCCTAATTTAACTACTTTACCTTCTTTAACTGCAGGTAAGCTATTCCAAATTGCATTGCTTTCAAGTTGAGCTAAGTCTTCATCAGTTGCCATTAAGAATATATAATCTGATTTAATTGATGCTAAACCTTCATATGTAACAACTGGAAGGCTAATATCACTTTGTTCTGGCATTCCTTCTGGTTTCTTAAGTCCCATGTCTTCATATAATACACTACCAAATCCTGCACCATCAAATATAAAGAATTGTCCACCACTTGCTAAGAATGAAAGATATGTTGTATCTTGACCGTACTCTTTCTTAATATTATCTCCTGCTGCTTTTGCTTTTGCTTCATAATCTTCAAGCCATTTATTTGCTATGTCTTCTTTATTAAATACTTTTGCAAATGCCTTAACATCCTCTTTCCAATTTAATGCTTCTAATTTAATCATAACTGTTGGAGCAATTTCGCTTAATTGATCATACATCTTTTCTTGAACTGTTGATATAACTATTAAGTCTGGTTTTAAGTTCATAACTGCTTCTATATCCATAGTATCTTGCATGCTATATCCTAAAATTTCTGCTCCTTTTAATGTTTCTTCTAAATATGAAGGAAATTTAGTATAATCATAAGCATCACTATTTGCAGTTCCAATTACTTTGTATCCTAAGATAGATAAAATATCACTATTTCCACTTAAGTCTACTATTCTTTGAGGATTTTCAGGTATTTCTACTTCTCCTCTTACATCTGTTACTGTTATACTCTTTTCTGATGTTTTATTCTCTGTTGTACCACCATTTGCACTACATCCTACAAGCATAATTGCAGTAGCACAAGAAGCTACTATTGTTTTTAATAAATTTTTCTTCATAATTTACCTCCATACATTTCCATAACTATTTTATTTACTACTTAATCTCTGTAGTGATTGTATATGATACTCATTCTCAATTCAATATTTGCAACCAATTTAATAATTTTATCATCTATTATGATAATTTTTTATTTATAAATAATCTGCTTCTTTGATATAATAATTATAAAATTAAGTTACAAATGCTATTTTTTATTAAAAATAGTATTACCAAAACCAATATTTTTATTATGACTTTATCTATACTAAATAAAAAGAGAGAATATTTATTATTAACTTATAAGCCTAAACAGGAGGAAAAATGATATCAAAATCAACACAAGAGTTTCAAGATACAGTTTTAAATAATATGACATTTTCAGCATATCCTATGGAAAACTACACTATATACAAAAATGAAAATAGACCTGAACTTGGATATTTCATTAAATATGGCCGTGAAGGATATTATGATTTTGGAATTGGTGACTACACTATTGCTGAAGATTTTTCACTTTCTTTTGACCATCAAGATGAAATAATGCGCTTTGGAACTGTTTATACTGGAGTTACAAAATTTAAAATAGAAAATAACCCTATCTCTTCATTTACTCCCTCTTCCTTTTTTGTTGTAGAAAAGAACTTAAAAGGGACACAGGTTTGGAAAAAGAGACAGCACTTTCATGGAGCAGAAATAACAATTTATAAGAAGTATTTTGATGAAATTATTAAGCCAAACTTTTCTAATATTGTTGATTTTAATAGTTTCATTTTTAATTATACTTATCATTATCTTCCCCTTGAAATTGCTACTATTATTCAGCAATTAAGAAACTTAGCTCAAGCTGATGCTTTAACCCAACTATATTTAGAAAGTAAGATTTTAGAAGCAATTGCCTTAATATCAAAAGAAATTCATTCTTCACCTGAAAACACTTTTACTAATCAATTAAATTATGGCGATATTATGATTGGAAAAAATAGAAAGGTTACATTAACAGCCTCAGATGCTAATGCAATACAAAATGCCTATGAAATTTTGACAATGGAAGCTTGTAATCCTCCCACCATAAAAGCTTTAAGCAAGATGGTATTTTTAAATGAACAAAAATTAAAGGCAGGATTTTCAGCAAAATATCATATGTCAATTAGTCAATATACAAACTCAATTCGTATGACAATTGCCGAGAACTTATTATCAACAACCGACTTAAGCATTGAAGAAATTTCTAAAATGATTGGTTATAATTATTGTGGAAACTTTGTAAAAATGTTTAAAAAGGTACATGGAAAAACACCTTTAGCTTTTAGAAAAATCAAAGAATAAAAAAGAGGGAATTAAAAGTATAACATTCAAGCTTTTAATTCCCTTTACATAATTCAATTTTTTCTTTATGTTTTTAATTTAAAAACAAATTATTGCTTTATATATAACTTTTTAGTGTAAATCAATAACATTCTTTTATATATTAGCAACTTTTATTTAAACTCATTAAATTCTTTTCTAGCATACTCATGATGTTCCATGCAAGCCACTAATGGCATATCGTATCCATCCTCTGTAAAGTTTATTTCAGTTAGGCTTGTCTGCTTTATAAATGGTGGATCCCATAAAGTATCTATATCTCTTTTTTCTAATTCACATAAATAAGATTTTAAAGTTATTGTATGGGTTACTACTAAAACAGTTTTACCTTTCTCTTTTTCTAAGATCTCATTTATGGCTTTAAAAGCCCTGTCTTTTACTTCATAGAAGTTTTCTCCATCTCCTGTTGGTACATATTTTGATGGAACATTCCAAAAGTTGTAGTAATTTTCTTCTCCCATACTTTTCATTTCTTCTTGGTTTAAGCCTTCCCAACTACCTATTTTAATTTCTTTTAATCCATCATGTGTTTTAAGAAGTATGTCTCTTTCTCCTCTTACAATTTTAGCTGTATCATAAGCTCTTCCTATTGGACTTGAGTATATTACATCTATATGTAAATCTTTCATCCTATCTCCAAGCCACTCTGCTTGTTTTATTCCAAGATCAGTTAGTGGTGAATTTCCCCAGCCTTGCATTATTCCTTTTTCATTCCATTCTGTTTCTCCATGTCTTGTTAAATATAATTTAGTCATATGCCCTCCGTAAATTCTTATAATTTTTGATTTATATAAATAGTAAAATAATTCATTTTTATATTAATTTAAAAAAATCTGAAAATTATCAACAATTAATATTTAATTATTCACAATTATCAGTTGATAAGTTTTCTTTTAGTGTTGATAATTTGTTAATATTTCATTTCTATAGTTTATATTTTCTAAACTTTGTCCCATAAGCTCGTCTTACTATTATATATTAATATAATTTATAATTAAATAAAACCTCATTATAAAAAAGTTGATATATGTAAGTTTACTTATTCCACCCTTTCACTCCAAGTCAACGTAAACTTACATATATCAACTTGAAAACTGAAGGAAGAAAAGTATAAAATAAATCTACTCTTAAGCATTGAGGTACTAAAAGCATTATATAATTACTTTTTTAAATTCTACACTTTTATAAACATAAAAAAGAAGCTACCGAAACGTTAGCTCCTCTTCAATTATTTTTTATTTCGCCATATCTAGATTTATTTCCTGAGAAATTCCTACAATTTGTAGTATTTTTTCTGCTCTTTCTTTTGTTGGTCCTGTTATTAATGTATAGTTAACATTTTCTGCTTCTAAAAAGCTTAGTATAGCCCTGTCCACAGCTTGTGCAACTTCTTCATCTTGCCATCTTACACCATCTTTTGAATAACCAAATTCTCTTGGTACAAAGAATATATGGTCATACTTTGGTAAATCTCTTAAAGCTAACACATAAAGATCTTTTAATATTTCTATTTCTTTTGTTGTTCTTTTTTTATCACCAAGCATGAATCTAGCATATATGTATGGCACAAATGTAGCATAATCTGTAATAGCATAATCAAAATCATTTAAGCTTTCTTCTAAGTGAAGTTGTCCTAAATATATTCCATATTGTTCAGCTATATTTTCTATCATGCCTTTATCTCTTAAGTAATCTGTGCTATATTCTGTTGCTACACCTACATTTAAATCTTTTATTTTCATTTCTACATAAAGTTGTTGTATTAATGTAGTTTTTCCACATCTTGGCCCACCTAAAATGGCAATTCTCTTTGGCATTGCAAACCCTCCAAAAACTTCTATATGAAATTAAATTATTTTTCAAAACAGATTTTAATTATATCAATAATCTAAGTTAATTTCAATGTATATTGGAGGGAATCTTGATTTTGATTTAATTTTGCTAAGTTATATTAATTTATTAAACCTTCATCTTGTAAAAATTCTTTTGCAACTGACTTTGCATCCCTTTTATTTACATCTACTTCATAGTTTAACTTTCTCATTTTTTCATCTGTTAATTTTCCATCTAATTCACCTAAAACTTCTCTAAGCTCTGGGAACTTTTCTAAAGTTTTTTCATTTATAATTGGAACTGCATAATATGGAGGGAAGAAGTTCTTATCATCCTCTAAAACAGTTAATTTAAATTGTTCTATTAATCCATCTGTTGTAAATGCATCAATAACTTGAGTTTCATTACTATTTAATGCTGTATATCTTAAACCACCATCTATAGGTTTAACGGTTTTAAAGCCCATATTGTAAGCCTTGTTAATTCCTAATAACCCATCTTCTCTATTAGCAAATTCTATTGTAGGCCCTGCTACTAATTCACTTGATATCTTAGCTAAATCTGATACTATCTTTAAGTTATATTTATCTGCAGTTTCTTTTGTAACTGCCATTGCATAAGTATTATTAAATCCCATTGGATTTAACACTTCAATTCCATAATCCTTCTTGAATCTATCTTTCATTACATTATAAACTTCATCTGTATTTGAATTAGGCTCTTTTATGTTTAGTATATTTACATAACCAGTACCTGTATATTCAACATACATATCTATTCCACCAGATTTTAATGCATTAAATGCAACTTGTGTTCCACCTAAGTTTAGTTTAGTTTCTACATCTATATCTGTTTTATTTTCGATTAATTCTTCTAGCATGTTTCCTAATATAAGCTGCTCTGTATAATTTTTAGATCCTATAGTTATCTTGTTATCACTTCTTGATAATATACTTGAAGCTAATGCTCCTCCAATAACAGCAACAGCTAGTAAAGATGCTATAATTATATTTCTCTTTTTATTTTTATTAGAACCATTTCTTTTAACCTTCATAGTTCCATCTGATTTTTTTATACCATTTGGCATTGTTGCTGCTTCTATTTTTCCTGTTATCCAATCTATTATTAAAGCTAATATAGCTGCTGGAATTGCTCCAAATAATATAAGGTTATTATCTACTGTTTGAATACCTGAGAACACTAAATATCCAAGACCACCTGCCCCTACAAAGGCTGCTATTGTCATAAGTCCAACGGCTGTAACAGCTGCCATTCTTATACCTGCCATCATAACCGGCATTGCTAGAGGTATTTTTATAAGCTTAAGTGTTTGTCCACTAGTCATACCTAATCCCTTTGCAGCTTCTAGCATATCTGGGTTTATATTTGTAACTCCTGTATAAGTATTTTTAATTATAGGTAACATTGAATACAATACTACCATAGTTATAGCTGGTGCTGATCCTATTCCTATAACTGGTATTAAGAAACCTAAAATAGCTAAACTTGGTATAGCTTGAGTTAAATTTGCAAATCCAATTACACCCTTAGCTAGCTTTTTATTCTTAGTTATAAATATACCTAATGGTACACCAATTACAACTGCTATCAATACAGCTATAACTGTAAGTTGTATATGCTCTAGTAGAAGAGATAGGATTTCTGATTTTTTCGATATTAGTTGTTCCATAAAAGTATTCATTAATTATCTCCTCCCATCTCGATATATTGACTACTTAAAACTGATATTAAACTACTTCTTGTTACTAAGCCTAGTAATCTACCAACTTCATCACAAACTGGCAAGTATCCTTTCTTTAAATTATTAAATACTTCTAGTAATTCTGGTAGACTCTTATCTCCTGAAACCCACTTAGGTTCTTTATTCATAACTTCTTCAACTAATTTATTTTTCTCTGATATTTTTTGAATATCTTCTAATGTAATATATCCTAATAGGGTTCCTAATTTATTTATTACAAGTAAACTATCTACTTTCTTTTCTCTCATTATCTCTCTTGCTTGTAGCAAGTTTCTCTTTGGACTAACTGTTACTGGTTTTGATATCATAACATCTTCTGCTTTAATCATTTCTGGTTTTGTCCAAATTTTATTTTTACCAACAAATTCTTCAACATATTCTCCTGCTGGATTTTTTAATATATTTTCTGGAGTATCATATTGAAGTATTTTACCACCCTTTAATATACATATTTTATCTGCTAAATTTATAGCTTCATCCATATCATGAGTTACGAAAACTATAGTCTTTCTATATTCTTTTTGAATATTGAAAAGTTCTTCTTGAAGCTCTGTTCTAGTTATTGGATCTAAAGCACTAAAAGGCTCGTCCATAAGTATTATCTCAGCATCTGCTGCAAAAGCTCTTGCAACTCCAACTCTTTGTTGCTGACCTCCACTTAGTTCTACTGGATATCGTTCGCTATATTTTTCTGGCTCTAGTCCAACCATATTTAATAGCTCAACTGTCTTATTATCAATTTCCTCTTGGCTCTTCCCCATAAGCTTAGGTATTATTTCTATATTTTCTTTTACTGTCATATGTGGAAATAAACCTGTTTGTTGAATTACATAACCAATACTTCTTCTTAATTTTATAGGATCCATATCTTTTATATTTTTCCCATTAACTAATATTTCTCCTGATGTAGATTCTATTAATCTGTTTATCATTTTTAATAAGGTTGTTTTACCACAACCACTTGAACCTATTAATACAACTAAATTTCCGTCTTCTATATTTAAATTAAAATCTTCTAATATAATGTTATTTTTATAGCTTTTTTTAACATTTCTAAACTCTATCATAAATTACCTCCCTTTCTCAGTAACAACTCTATACTATCACTAAGTTGTCAGTTTGTCAAATTACAATCCTGAAATTTTACATTTACTGTATTTTTTTTAACATTAAATTATTAAAAATTTAGATTTTCCTTTAAGCCATTGTTGTAATTAATCTAAATAATAAAGGACAAGTCTACACTTGTCCTTTGTTATTTATTAGTTATATTTTTTTCTGTACCGTCATTATTTTTATTTTTAGAATCATATATAGATCCAAGTGTTAGTCCAACACCAGTTCCAATGATTATTCCCCAAAGAAGCTCATTAAATATGATCCCCAATGCTATACCTAATCCACTACCAAATATGATTCCTAAGCTTACTCCTGAATTTTTTCTTTCCTTACTACCCATAAATTTCCCCCAATTATGCTTTTAATAATATATTATAACTATTTGTTAGTTTATATAGTATTATTATATCTATAATTTAGATAAATAATCCATATATGCCAAGTAAATTATTATATTCATACAAATATTGTTTGTATATGCTTAAAATCACTTATTTTAGTGTAACTATATAGGCTCATTACTATCTTCAGCTAGCTTTATTTCATTATTTATTATTAACTTTTAATTACTATCCTTTAATTTTACTCATTTTCTACAATATAATTCACTATATCTTCACATAATTTATGTGTAATTATAGAATCACTAATTGATGGATTTGGAGCTGTATCTTCTTTTATAGAGTTTATAAAATGATCTATTATATCTTCAAAACCTCTTTTATATAATGTTGAATCCCATCCACCAAAACTATTTTTTGTTTTGCCTTTGTTGTTAACTTCCAATGTATCAACTAAATCCTCAACAATGTATTTATTTCCCTTAACCATGTATTCTATATTTTCTTCGGTAATCCCTGCAGTTCTATTCATAACTCCAATTGTAGTTACCTTATTTCCCTTTAAAGTAACTACTACATTATTGAGATTATTTCCATCCTTTGAATAATTAATATCAACCGCTGTAGCTTCCTCCCCCATTAAAAACCTTAATGTATCCACAACATGAATAAAGTCTTCCACAATAAATCTTCTAATATCACCAGGTGGGTATTCTCTATTTTTTTGCATTATAATTATATCTGCTTTGCCTTTATCCTTAAGCTCTCTAACCTTTGGACAAAATCTTCTATTAAATCCAACCATAGCAATCACATTATTAGCTTTAGATAGTCTTTCTATCTCTTTACTTTCTTCAAAGTTAAAACTAAGAGGCTTGTCTATATATACATTAATACCTTTTTCTATTAACTTTTTAGATATTTCAAAATGACCATCTGCATGAGTTGAAACTATTGCTCCATCTATTTCTTCATTGAGCAAATCATCTATATTATTATATGCTTTATCTATTTTATATTTATTTGATACTTCTTCTAATACGTCTTTATTTCTAGTACAGATTAAAAGCTCTACTCCTTCTTTAACAGCTAAAATAGGTAAATAAGCCTTTTTAGCTATTGATCCTAAGCCAATTATAGCAATTTTCATAGTATCCCTCCTTTTATATATAATATTATTATATATAAAATATAATATTATTCCAAACCCTATTCAATTCTTAAACTTCTTTGGTATTTCACGAAATATAATAAACAGTCTTTTTTACATTCCCATACATTAAGAAAAGTCTAGTGATGTAACACTAGACTAGTCCTATCAATTAAAATAAATACAACAACCTATTATAATTATCATATAGTATTATTAATATCTATATATTCTATCACTATATTGATTTAATAATTTCTGATTAAATTCTGGTCCACCATCCACATTTGCACTCATAAATACTGGAGGATTATATCCTTTTTCAACCATTGTATTTATGGCATGTAGCATAGTTGCATTTAATAGTACTGCTGCTGCTACTGAAGAGGTACCACAAACTTTAACTGGTAAACCTGGTACATCTATAGAAGCATCACCTTCTACTCCACAGTTATCTAATATTACATCTGCGAATTCATAAAGATTTTTTCCACAGCTATGTCTAGATGTTAACTTTTTAGATACATCTAATGAAGTAACAACAATTATTTTAACATTTTGACTTTTTGCGTATTGTGCTAATTCAATGCTTAACGGATTTCTACCTGAGTTTGAAATTAATATTAAACAATCATTTTCTCTTAAATCTAGTCTCTTAATAAGTTGATTTCCTACACCTTCTATCATTTCATATATTCCACCAGCTGGATCTATAATACATTTTGAAGGTATTAATCCACCTGCTCTTCCACATACCTCAATAGCTGCAGCATATGAGTGTCCACTTCCAAATGCCTGTAAAATACCACCATTCATTATACAACTAGCAACTACTTCTCCAGCCCTCACTATATTTTCTGACTGACTTTGTTCTAAATTAATTAGCATCTCCGAAATTAATTCAAAATATTTGTTACTCACAATTATGTCCTCCCCCCTATACTAGTATTCCTAAATTAAATAAAACTACTGATAAAATCATTACAAACACTATCAATTTTGTAGATGTTATTTTTTTACGTCCTAGTAACCAGAAACATAGGGCTGCTAATCCCACGTGGGCTAGTCCAGGCATAATTTGATTTAATACATCTTGTACCTTCATTACTACATCACCAGCAACAAACTCATATGGTATTGTTACTCTAACAACTGATGGTATCAATGCTCCAATAACAGTTAGCCCTAGTATTGTTGCAGCTTCTGTGAAATAATTTAATTTATCCTTAAACTTAGTAACTAATAAAGTTCCTTGCTTATAACCTAAACTAAACATTTTAGTACGTATAAACCATCTGCATATTAAAAATACTGTCCATATTACTAGTCCTGTATAACTTCCTTTTATGGCCATATTAGC
This sequence comes from Clostridium sp. LS3, assembly GCF_055330225.1. Lineage (NCBI taxonomy): Bacteria > Bacillati > Bacillota > Clostridia > Eubacteriales > Clostridiaceae > Clostridium > Clostridium sp. LS3. Next base: position 602,134 of record NZ_CM143921.1, on the reverse strand, counting down.
TGCTATTGCTCCAAATACAGTTCCAGCAATTACGCCAAATATTGTATCACCAACTCCTGCAAATGGTCCCATTAATCCGTTCTTTATACTTAGTACTGCTTCCTTACCTTCTATACCTTTCTCCTCTTCAACAGCTAATGATGCACCAACAATTAAATGTCCCATATCAGGCTCTGTATTAAAGAACTGTGAGTGAGTTCTTAAGCTTTCTTTTAATGCTTCTTTATCATCCTTATATATTTTTTCTAAGGCTGGAAGTATAGCATATATATAGCCAAGTCCCATCATTCTTTCATAATTCCAACCTATTTGACTCCCATATAGCCATCTAAAGTTAACATTTTTTAAATCTTTTTCAGTTAAATGCTTTCCTACTTGAACTTCATTATTTTTTACTAATTGATTTTCATTATTCTTCGTCATACTCATCACCATCTCCCATATTACTATAAACTGGCAATACGTTTGCATTCTTTTCAGATTTATATTTAAACGTTAATATAGCAATAACTAACCCTAAAGTTGCTACCCCTATCATAGGTAATGAGAAGTATACTACTAAAGCAAAACCTAAAATTAAATATGCTATATACTTCTTAGTTGGTAAGTATCTTAGCAATATACTAATACCTACTATTGGTAATAATCCTCCTGCAACCTTTAATCCTCCCATTAACCATTGTGGAACATATTGTAAAACCAATTCTACAAAGTTTTGACCAAATAATAATACCAGTAATACCGGAAGTGCCCTTGATAATCCCCAAGGAATCATTCCCATTAAATTCATTCTAGCAATTCCCTTAAGGTTACAATCTTCTACATATTTATCTGCTCTATGTTGAAAGAATGTATTTGAAAATCTTGCTAAAATATCAAGTTGAATTAGTAATAATCCCACTGGTACTGCTATTGCAATTGCCACCTCTATATCTTGTCCTACTCCTAGTACAGTACCTATTATTGCTGCTGTAGTATAATCTGGTACTGAAGCACCGCCATAAGTTCCTATACCTAAAATCATTAATTGTAATGTTCCACCAATTATCAGTCCTGTTATTGGATCTCCTAAAATTAAACCTGCAATGAATCCAGCTTGTATTGGCCTTCCTAAACCAATATCAAAAGATAATAAATCAATAATCGAAAAAAATGCCACTAAAGTAAGTAATAATATTTGCCACCATTGTACGTTCATGCTAATTCCTCCTATCTATTATTTTATTAAATTCATGAAGTTTATTTTTTCTTCTGTAGGAACCATTTGAGCAGTTATTCTTACTCCAAGTTGTGAAATTTTATTAAAATATTCGATGTCTTCTTTTCTTACGCTAATTGAAGACTTAACCAGTTTTGATCCTGCCTTTGCAGACATGTTTCCCACATTAATTTCTTTAATATCTATCCCCTTAGAAATTACTTCAAATATCTCCTTAGGCCCCTTTGTTATCAATAGTATCTTATCCTTTTCGTACTTATTTATCTTAAGATTGTTTACTGCTGTATCAACTGAAAGAATAGATAGTTTAACCCCAACTGGGGTTGCCATTTTTAAAGCCATTTTCTGAATTTGATCTTTGATTATTTCGTTGTTAACTACAACTATTCTTGTAATACCTAATTTATTTGTCCATAAAGCTGCTACTTGTCCATGTATTAGTCTCTCGTCAATTCTTACATTTACTATTTCCATAATGCCCTCCTATTTTTTAATCATAACGATCATCCATATTACAGAAATCCTTTACATCAACAATCCCCTTTTTCCCATCATCAATTATCATATCAATGTCAGCTTCTTCTTGTAATAATGTAGTTAATAGCATTGAAAAATTCATTCCGCTTATAACTTTTATTTTGTCATTGTTTAAATACTTCTTAATGACTGTATTACATGGTGTGCCACCAAATAAGTCACAAAATACTACACACTCACTATATTTATTCATGTCCTCATCTATCCGATCTAATTTTTCACTGAGATTTTCTCCATTCTCATTAGCTTGTAATCCAATGCAATAAACATTTTCTCTTTTTCCCACTATCATCTCTATGGATTCCTTCATTGCCTTTGCATAATCCCCATGGCTCACCAATAAGACTCCAATCAGTATACTCACCTCCAATTATTTTCTTACTATTTTCTTTGCACTTATATCGTTATCAATACTTATATTATTAGCAGTTCTTATGCCAACTTCTGAAATATAGATTTTATTATACTTTTTAAAGATTTAATTGCACACATTTTAAGCTTGTGTGACAGTTATTTAATAATACCTACATTTTTTTGTTACAAACACCTAAATTTACACATCTAGGCTTTGTTTTGTATCACACTCTCTATTAAGTTTCCTTATTCACTCATAGCAACTGTATTTGAAATAATTTGATATATCATATTTATTTCTGTGATGTTTATTTTTACACCATATTGTTTTTGTATATTCATAAAACTTTTATTAATAGCATTTATAAATTCTCCATTATTAATAATGAAATCTGAATAATCATCATCAGATTGCATTTCTCTTCCTGTTATTAGCCTTTCAACTAATAAACTTACGTGAATATATATAATTATTGTTAATTGTGATGAAAACTTAAATCCTAGTTCCCTCTCTAATATTTGTATCATTTCTTCCACATCATTTATTATTTTATTCACATTGAGAATTGTTAATTGATTTATAATATTTTCCATAGAGAAATACTTTACAATATTTGAAGTTATATTATTTAGCTTTTTAGTTATTCCCATTCCACTAAGGGTCTCTACAAGTTCTTTTTCTCCATTTTCCTTTATTAAATCCTGAAGAAGAATACATTTAACATCATCTAGTTCTATTTCGATAGTAGATATAATTAGCTGGATATCATAATATTTAAATATCTCTTCATTTCTTCCATTTGTAAGTAACTTTCGATACTCATATTCAATTACCTCTACATCATTTCCATCTAAGCACATTTTCATTAAATCTCTTATTTTAGTTGCAGTACCTATACCTGTTATACATGTAGTGATTATAGCCTTCTTCTTTTTTACCTTTTCAATAAATTTGCTTTGAATAGCATTCCTTTTTCGATAGAATCAATTATTCTTTCTATACTTTGATTATTTATTATTCTACCCCCTACATCTAAAGCTACCTGAGTTGTGATATTATTTATTATTCCTATATTACCCTTTGATACTTTTTCTATTTCTTCACCCATGTTAAATAATGATCCCATATCAACTAGTATTATTACTCCATTAGTTGTATCTAGATTCTTCAAATAATCTGTAACCTTTTTTATTATCTCTTTCGGTTTCATATCTATGGGCATATCAAATGATTCAAAAATAAATTCCTCATACACTTTATTAGTTAAACTTGCAATACTACTGGCCGTTGAAAATCCATGTGCTACTAATATTGCATTAATTGAATTAATTTTATTAGCTCTTATGGAAATAAAATATAAGTTTATTAATACTCTACACTTTAATTTTATATTGCAATCTAAAGATGAATTTATTATTGAAATAAACTTATCAGACGTAATATATAACTTACCCCAATCTTTTTTTAAATAAGTATCTATATATTTAATATTGTTATTCTCTTGACTATTATCAAAATAATCTTCATCTCTTAACTGCAAAAGAAACTTAGTTAATACTTTAGAAGAATTACCATAATACTTTACTCCATATTTATCATTTAATATCTGCAGTCCTCTAGAAACATTTTGAATGTATATACTCTCCATCAATTCATTACCTTTACTACTAGAGTCATATGTGATATTATCAATCAACTTATTTATTTCTTTTGTAAGTTTCTTTATTAAACTATCATTACTAGTATGGCTTCTTTCAAACTTCTTAATTTCTTCATAGACATTATCTATGGTTTCATTAAAGTAATCCCCTGTTTTACATGTCATAATAGAAAGATCTATTCTATTCTCAATATCATCATTAATATATAAATAGTCCTTATTAAAATAACTTTGTATTTTCTCACTTAACATTAAATAATTGTCTGTTAGATCTTCCATAAGCACTTCTTTTACTTTCCCATTAATATTTCTTCTATATGAATTAGCACAACTAAATCTAATTGTATCCCTTATACCGCCTATATTTCCCCTCTGCTTTGAAAAAAGTAATGTATTTACAACTCTATTACTTACCTTAAATTCCACATTAGTATTTTTATATTCCATATAGAAGAACTGATAAATCAATGCTAGTCTCTCCTCAATTGGTCTATCCGTAAAACTAGGAATTTTTATTTTCACTGGAATTCTTCTTAAAAAAGTATCTAATAAAGCTTCATTAGGTTTCTCCGTAGTAGCAAATATAAATTTTACATTAACATTAGATGTTTCTTTACTAGAGCCTATCCTTTTAAAGATTCCTTTATCTAAATATATAAATAACTTTTCTTGTCCCTCCGGAGGTAATCTATGTACCTCATCCAAAAATAAATACCCATTTTGGGCAGCTTCTATTAATCCTTCTTTGTCTTTATCCGCTCCTGTAAATGCTCCTTTTTTATATCCGAACAAACATGATGATAAAAGTTCTGGATTATTCGCATAATCTGCACAGTTAAGTACAACAAATTGTGCATCTTTAGATATACATTTTTTATATTTAGCGTACTCATATATAATTTCTGCCATATAGCTCTTTCCTACACCACTTTCTCCTAACAGTAGGATTGACATTGACCTACTAGGATAAATTACTGCACTCTTACACTTATCTACTACTTGAAGTAAACTATTATTATTTCCTACTACTTTAGTAAAAGGATCATTGCTTTCTATATAATCTACCTTTGGTTTATTACGCTCTAACTCTATATACCTAAAGTATACAGGCCTTGTGGCAGTCTTGGTTACCACCCCTTCCCTAACCAATTCATTAAGATGCCTACTAACCACACTCCTTTGTATATTTAAAATTTTAGAAACCTCTTCTGCTTTCACTCCTTTAGAGAATTTGTCTATATTTTCCTTATTCATTTGTAATTGCTTCAATGCGCTCATTATCTTTTTTTTATTATTCATACAAATCCCCCTAAAACTTCTTTATATAAATCATTCTAATATAAGTATTTCTCTCCTTATCAGATAATACTAGATTGGATAATTATTTATAACTTGTAACTTTTTATCTACTAAATAATTTTTAGCAACTTTTTTTATAACTGGTTTATACATTAAAAAGAGTGAAGTGATAAAAATATATAATCTATCACTTCACTCTTTTTAATATACTACTATTATTTTTACTAATTATATTAATCCTAACTTTTTAAGTCCCTTACTTATTCCTTCATTTTCTACATCTTCAGTAAAATCATAAGCATGTTCTTCTAGTAACTCATGATACCCTCCCATAGCTATTCCATGCTTTACAACTTGGAACATTTCTATGTCATTTTCCCCATCTCCAAAAGCATATGTATTTTCTATGTTTATTTTTAATATGTCAGCTAATTTAGTAACTCCATATCCTTTAGTGTATTCACTTATATATATTTCAAATGAAACTCCATATGGATGTTTCATAAATGCAAATTCTTCACTATACTTTTCTACTGTTTTATTATAGTCATCTTCTGTATTAATAATTGCTATTATTTTATTACACTCTATATCATTTATATCCCATTTATCTGTTAAAACATCCTGTCCAATATTTGCGCCCTTTAATAAGTCATTTAATTTTTCATTATTACTTGAGGAAAGATAATTTAATTCTTGTCCCTCTAGAATATAATCCATATTATTTTCATTTAAGTACTCTACAATTTCAACTAGCTTTTCTTTATTAATTGGATAGCTAAAAATTATTTTATCATCTATATCTGCATATGATCCATTAGATGTTATATATCCATCTAGCCCTAATGACAATAATCCTTCATCTAAGCAGCTTTTAGATCTACCAGTTGCTAACATTGTTAAATAACCATTCTCTTTTAATTTTTTAATAGACTCCCTAGTTTTCTCTGTTGGTTTTGTAATCCCTTTAAAGCAATCTATTAGTGTTCCATCTACATCAAAAAATACTATTCCTTTATTGCTCATTGTGTTTCTCCCCTATTCTATTAAATATTCACTTTATATTATTACAGTATATTAGTAATATGTAAAATTCAATAAAAAAGTGGATATATGTAAGTAGTTACTGCGTTGATTAATCCAGTACCTACAACTAATTTAAGTTCATATTCATGTCGCCAGACTTCATAAGGCCAGTCCCTACATCTTTCTTGATAAAAATCTATTCATTTTTTTATCTTTTATTTCTTGTTCCTCATTATATATGTATATATTTCTACTGTTAATAGTGTTTTTGCTTTATTATTTGGCTATCTTCTACTTTATGTTTTAAAACAAAATCAAATAAGATAAGAAAATTATAAAAATATAATAAAGCAGCTTAGTAAGACACTTCCTGAAATTCAGAGTGATTTTAAAAAATAATAGAAATAAAAAACTCACCTGCCTCAAGAAACGTTATTACATGGTTAATAGACTCAGGAAGTTATTCTGAAGAAGATATTAATAATTTTAAACATAGTGCATCTGTCTTTGGAGCTAATATACAATTTGTTAAATCTAAAGCAGAATTTATTAACTATATAAATACTGGTAACATTTCAGGTGTTGGTAAAAGAATATATCCAATAAGCAAATTCACTTTATTTGGTCATGGTGACGTAGGAAAATTATTATTTGGTTCTAATTACAGTATTGAAATAGCTGATTTGAGCCAAATTAATAGCTCTGCATTCCAAAATACACATAGTATTTTCTATTCTTGTAATACAGCTACTGGTGGAAATAATAGTTTCGCATATGCATGGAAGCTTAAAACTAATGGAGTAACAGAAACTGTTGTATACAGAACAGAATATGCTTTCACAACTTACACAGAAAATGCTTCTATAGTTGAAAAAGCTGCAGTAAGAGCTTTAAGAGCTCAAACTGGGTACATCCCGGCTGGATCTTCTAGATATCCAATTCCAGCTAAAGAAGATAATGCATACTGGGTTACTTTTTAATTTTTAAACTGGCTAATATTAAAAAAATAATTATAATAATTATAATAGGATATATCTTTAATTCATAAAAAATCATACTATCATATAGTGTTACGTATTGGTTCTTAGGATACCATTCTTTAATATCAAAACTAACCTCATTAAATCTTGAATAACCTTCTTTAAATTCTCCATAAACAACAAATTCCCTATATGAAGGAATTCCCTGCCTAAATGTTGATATACTTTCATATGGAGTATTTCCAATTAAATTTACAGTATCTCTTGAAATAGTTTTGTCAGGTAAAGTGTCTAGAAATCTATCTAAATGTTCTTGGCCACCAATAACTTTAGGCCCACCACTCCACTCATGACATTGGATCTCTAATCTTATCAAATTATCATATTCATATCTATCTCTTTCTGGCATTTTATATGGTAAACAAGGAATTACAATTAAAATAATTAAAATAAAAATTAATAAGAACTTTAATCTATATAATTTCATAAATACCCCCCAATTTTTATTTAATATTATATCACATTTAAATTTATTTTTTAAAAGTTGTATTCTAACATCCAACCTCTAACTTATAAAAAGAAGCTACTACTATTGGAAATATATTTACGCTATATAGTTTTGTTGGTATGATTCCTAATACAGGATATTGAGCTGGGTTATCAAGAATACCTAGTAATTATTATACTAATGACAGTAAGGTAGAAGCTTATTTTTCAAATGCAAGTCTTATTACTTATAATCTCTAAACTTTTAGAATCCATTTTAATTTTGATGTCAAAATAATTAAAGAGCTTGATAAAATTCCTTATTTTATATATATGATTGCTGATAGTTGTGAATTAGTAATTTATAAAATATAAACATTCTAATTTCGTTAAAAGTATCTTTAATGAATAACAAAAGCCAATGCTCAATGATCATTGGCTTTAAAATTACGTTAAGTTCAACTTTAGCGAATTTAGATTTAATAAAAATAATAGTTTACTATTTTATAAGAAAAACTCTTTATATATATTGAAAGAAGTTATTTTATGAATAGTGAACTATTTAATTTTTTAACTACTCAGGGTGTTTTCGCTCTATTATTTGGCTATCTTCTACTTTATGTTTTAAAACAAAATCAAATAAGAGAAGAAAACTACCAAAATATAATAAAGCAGCTTAGTAATACACGTCCCGAAATTCAGAGTGATTTTAAAAAATAATAGAAATAAAAAAACTTCATGATTATGTTGACAATCCTAATAAATAGAAGATAACATGGCTATCCTGGATGGCTTGCACTCGGAGCATACAGTTCCAGTAGCTCTAAATTAACATTAAAACCTTCTGACATAGTTAAAATAAATAAAAATTCATTCCAGTCTGTAGTTACAGAGTTTTATTCATGCAATACAGGAGTACCACATACTCCTATAAGTCCTCTAAGTTTTGCTGATTATTGGCAAAATCATATTGGTGGATACACTAAAGCTGCCATGTGCAAAACTGACTATACAGTAATATTTGGATTTGGAGATGAACAAATAAATGAACACGTAGCTAAACGTTCTTATAAAGGTTACGTTGAGGAAGGTGCTAGATTTTATCCAGAATTAGACCTTGCTGCACCTTCTTCAGATCGTAAATGGCTGTATTTACCTTAATAATCATTTATACGTAATATAAACTATAAAACACCATTCAACTTCCTATAGGCTTAGGGAGTTGAATCTACTTAAGTCAATTAAGTTTATTTTTAATAATATCAATAAACTTAATTGACACTCTATGCAGAATACTTAAAGTAATAAAATAAGATGATATTGTTACAATTCTATACTGTGTCATTTTTTTTACTTCAATCCAAAATGATAAATAATAACCAAGTGGATATGTAACCCACGATATGAAAGGAGTTTCTACCTTAAACTTATAACCCAAAAATTTTGAATTCATAGACATTGTGATAGACATAATCATCATAATTAACAAATATATATTTAAAAACTTATTTTCTACTTTAAATGATATAACTAATGTTAAAAATAAAATGGTACAAATCACTAAATGTTTTATTATAAAATTTGGATGTAATATTTCCACAATAAGCAGAGGATCACTATTAGATGGATCAAAAATAAATATTACAGTAGAAACAACAAATACAATTAGGTGTATGATTGCAATTTTGAGTGAATTTTCTTTAACTTTAATTTCTTTCATAAATCCCTCCTATTAAAGTAAAAGTAACTATTACTTTCTTTTTTCACATATTAACTTATTTTCTATATTGTACTATATTATGTTTGTAATTTCCTTAAGATTTCGCTAAAAAATCTTTTCACGAAGAAATAAAAAATTACGATTTTAAGCCATTTGCAAAGTCTGATATAATACAAAAATTGTAATTAACTGTTTAGTGTGCCCAAACAAAAATAAAAAAAGCTATTATTTCGCATTGATAGATGCGAAATAATAGCTTTTTTATATTTATTCTTATATTCTACTCTTTCAACTCTTCGCTCATTGGTGGAAGTTCACCACTCTTTATATTTATTAACCCATAATAGCTGCATTTATAGGTAAAATTCAAGGACTATTTTGTCGGAAGGGTGCATCATTACGAGCAACTAGATTTTTATAATCCACCGTTTCAAATTACCGTTAAGAACTGGCACTGTTTGAGCCTATGCGAGTTGTGCCATGTTTAGATGATTCGAATAAGGTGAATTATAAAAAATCTTTGCCAATAATTGAAAACTTTAATATTCTCTCTTCTTCTGCCTTTAACTTATACTCATCATGTACCTCTGCTCCCCAGCTATCATCTCCTCCAACCCCTGATTGTTTTAGGGATATCTTTAAAACTGTATGATATATTGGTGGTAGCTCATAGGCATGGTATGCATTTTCTAGTTCATGTGGAGTATATGGTAATACACTCATTTCTATATTATCTCCAGTTATTTTTATTCCTTCATTGTTATTATCAATTATCTCTGCCCATCTAACTCATGTTCTATTTCCACACTCTTGCGGATTTACATATCACTTCTTAATGCATGGGAATCAGATGTTATTATTTTTATGTATTTGCTATATGTTTCATTATCATAATATTTGTTATTTACAAAATAATAAATAATTAAAGCTAAACCTATAATTACAAATGGTAAACTAAATGTTATTTTTCCTAGTATTTCATTAGTAATAACAATGTATATTAAAATAAATATTCCTAAGTATAAAGTAAATTTATTATTTTTATTAAACATATTCCCTACCTATTTATTTATATTAAAAACATTATATAAATCTATTAATAAACTTTAAAACATTATATACTATTGTTTCCTAAATATTCTATATTTATTATATACCACAAGTTCTTACTTATAAACTAATCATATAAATTTATCATATAATCCTTATATTGAAACCTATATAATACAATACTATCTATAATAAAAAAATAGTAGATAGATTAGCTCTCACCATTCTATCTACTATCTAAAATTTACTTAATGTGTTAAATTTCCATCTACTATTACTATAAATAAGTTCTATTTCTTATTTATCACAAAACCAAATTGTTTCAGCGCTCCATTAATAGTATTGTTTTCATATAATGTTTTAAAGTTATTATTATAAGTATAAACATCTTCACCATAATTTATTATAACCTCTACCTCTTTACTTCCTAATTGTCTAGTAAAAGATAAAACATTGTTATTAAATGATATTTCTTTATATATGCCATACATTAAAACTTCATTATTATATCTTAATTTTATTAAATCTTTATACAACTTTAATATACTATTATTATCTTGTAAACACTTTTCAACATTAGTATCGTCTAGTTTGTCTTCTATGTTTATCCATGGCTCAACACTGCTAAAGCCATAGTATTTTGAGTTATTCCATTGCATTGGGCTTCTTGATTTATCCCTTGAACTTTTATTTGCACTAATTAATGCTTCACTTTCAGTTTTACCTTTTTCTAGCTCAAGCTTATATTTAGTAATACCTTGTATATCATTCATCTTTTTAATATCAAAACATAATAAATCTTTCATACCTATTTCTTCACCAAAATACATAAATGGAACACCATATGAAGTTAAAAGTAAAGCTGCCATTGCTTTTTCTATTCCATTTAAATCTCCTTTTGGATTAAACCTTGATATGCTTCTACCCATATCATGACTATTAAAGAATATTGTAGGTATTTGATTTTCCTCATACACTTCATCCATAGATTTAATTTCTTTATATATTTTTTCTGAAGAAAACTCTTCCATACTTCCTAAGTTAAAATTAAATACTACATCTAATAAATCTTTTCCTAAGTAATTCTTTAACTCATTTATGTCTTCTGAACCAACTTCTCCAACTAAAAAAGCATCTTCCTTAATTGCTTTTATATCAGCTACTAGTCTGCTAATTATATCTAATACACCATCTTGATCCTTATCAAATTTATGTATTTGTTCTCCTTTTTCATCAAAAGGATTGTCTTTGCTTAAATCATTTTGAACTGTTAAGAAGTTTATTACATCAAATCTAAATCCATCTACACCAAAGTCTAACCAATATTTTAATACAGCTTTCATTGCATCATATACTTTCGGATTATTCCAGTTTAGATCTACTTGTTCCTTTGCAAAAGCATGATAATAATATTCCTTAGTTTCTTTGTCAAACTCCCAAGCATCTCCCCCAAAGAAAGACTCCCAATTGTTTGGAACTTCTTTTTTCCATATATAAAAATCTCTTTTATCATTATCTTTAGAACTTCTTGATTCTATAAACCATGGATGCATACTTGATGTATGATTTAAAACTATATCAACTATTACTTTTATCCCTAAGTTATGTGCTTTATTAATAAAGCTTTTAAAGTCTTCTAAAGTACCATAATCTTTATCTACATTATAATAATCTGAAATATCGTATCCATTATCTACTCTAGGGGATGGATAAAATGGTGTTAACCATATTCCATTTACTCCTAAATCTGATAAATAATCAAGTTTAGATGTAATTCCTTTAAAATCACCAATACCATCATTGTTTCCATCCATAAAGCTAGACATATATATCTCATAAAATACGCTTTCTTTCCACCATATTTTATTCATTTAAATACCTCCTACTTAAATGGATTATCTATTTCTATAAATTGAGCTTCTGCATCACTAATTCCTGAATATAATCTTGCCTTATTACCTTCTATTATTAAACCACCACTAAATACAACATCTTCTAAGTCTGGTCTTTTAGCTTCTCCTGGTTTAAAATCTTTTCTTATTGCTATAAGCTTTTGTTCTGATACTTTTAAAGTATTAATATCTAATTTAAAAGTCATTGGATAATAATGTCTATTTCCATCATTATCAAAGCATGCTATATGACCTAATATTCCTAATGTTGATGAATCCAATGGCCTTGCTTCATTAGCTCCTCCCCATTCTTCATCTATAAATAATCCATTTAATAATGGATATTTATTAATTACTTCTATAGTTAATTCATTTAAAGAATTTATTATAGTAAATCCAATTTTACCTCTACCACCTTTTTCACCTTGCGGTCTTGTTAAAACTGCTATTTTTCCATCTAATAATTGTGCTAATCTTAAATCCTTCATTCCATCAGGGCCAACAAAAAATCTTTCTAATGATTGTATATTCTTTCCTTTATAGAATATAGTTCTCCATTTTAATGTATCTTCTTTTTCTGGGTCAGGGAATATTTCTACCCCTCCAACTATTAACTCATCATTAATTCTAGTATAAAAAGGATCTTGTAATTCTAACACTGGATATCCTTTAGCAGGACTCCAACCTTCACTTATATTTTCAAAGAAATATACTTTTGAATGTTCACTATCTCTAGCCTCTACTCTACCTGCTATTATAGTTTTATCATCATTTTTAAAAGGAGCAGTTATATTATATACATCATTATCCCCTACATTTACAAACTTAATTTTTTCTACATTGTACACTGATGGTTTTGACTCTAAATATTCCTTTAATAATCCATTACAAGTTTTTATCATATTCTTTTACCCCACCTTCTTATAATTATCTTTTATGTGAATCTCTCTCAACTACTTCAACGCTCATTACAATATTTTCATTTGGATCATTTTTATGTTCTAATCTCCAAAGCAATCTATTTACTGCTTTTCTACCCATATAATCCTTTTGAACCCTTACAGTTGTAACCTTTGGTATTACTAATGAACTTAATACAATATCATCAAAGCCTACAACTGCAATATCATCTGGAATTGAATATCCTAATTCTCTTAAAGCAGTAATTACAATTATTGCTGCATTATCATTTGAGCAAACAAATGCTTCTGGAATATTATCCATTTCAGAAATAATTTTTTGTACTCCTTTTTCATCCTGATTAATTATATATTCCTCTAAATTATGAAGTACAGAATAATTATCTATATATTCTAAAGTTTCATCTTCTGAATTAATACAAACAAACTTCTTTATTGCTTCTTTATAACCAAAATATCTTTCTTTAATACTTAACGAGTATTCTAAATCACCAAAAAATCCTATATTCTTATAACCTTTATCTAAAAGCAGCTTTGTAACTTTAAAGCTACCAAGCTTATTATCTGATAAAATACTATCTGTACTTTCTAATAATGATGTATGGTCTACTAATACAACTGGAAGCTTATAATCTTTAAGTTTAACTAAATATTCATCTTCAATAGCTGCAACTACTATTATTCCACAAACCTTTTTACTTTCTATACAGCTTGGAATACTTTGCTCATTTTCATTAATCATACATGTTATAATATCATATCCCTTTTTTCTAGCCTCTTCATTTATTCCCATTAATATTTTTGAATAAAAAGTACTATCTTCAAAGTGAGATTTTTTTATAAGTGTACATATATTTCGACTTGCATAGGATTGTACAAATCTAGGAGATTTATCTAAATATCCTAATTCTTCTGCCATATCAAGAACTTGCTTTCTTGTTTCTTCGCTAACACCAATTTTATTATTTAATGCAAGGGATACAGCATTAATTGATATATTTAACTTGTTTGCTATTTCTTTCATTGTTACTTTCGCCATACTATATCTCCTAATATTAATTTAGGAAGCAACCAATAAAGACTGCCCCCAAAATATTTTCTATAATTTTAAATTAAACTATTTTATCCATTACTTTAAATATATCTTCTATTTTAATATCTGCTCTGCAAACTTTATCATCTGCTGCACCATAGTAAATTTTAACTATTCCATCTTCAAATAAGCATCCACATGTAAATACTACATTTCCAAAGAATCCTTCTATTTCATAATCTTCTTTTGGTTCTAATATTGCTCTATTTGTTTTAGCTAATATTTTACTTGGATCATCTTTATCTAATAAGAAAGCCCCTAAGCAATATCTATTATCTTTATCTGCTGCATGGTAAATTTTTACCCATCCTTTTTCAGTTAAGAAAGGAACTGCTCCTCCTCCAACTCTTCCATTTTCCCATGAATCATCATTTGACACTCCATAAAAATGCTTTTGTTTTCCCCAGTGAATTAAATCATGTGATTCTGCCATCCACATATCTGGCCCACCAATAGCACTTGGTACTGGTCTATTAAATGTTATATATTTACCATTAATTTTTTCTGGGAATATAGTTACATCCTTATTTTCTGGAGCAAATATAATTCCATGTCTTTCATAGCTTACAAAATCTTTAGTAGATACTAATGAAGTTGCTGCTCCATTTCTTGTAACTGAAGTATAGTTTATATAATAAGTATCATCAATTTGTGTTATTCTTGGGTCTTCTATTCCCCATTCTTCTTCTGAAGCAATTGGCTTTATAAAAGCTTCATCTGCTATTTCAAAGTTCTCTCCATCTTTAGATCTCGCAACTCTTATATGAGATAATGAAGTTAAGTAAGCTATCTTTCTTCCTCCCTTAACATCAGTTATCCATAATGATCTTGAATCTGAATAATCAAACTGTGTATCTACTTTTTTGTTAAAAGATACTATCTCAATAACATCCTCACCATTTTTATTAACTACCACAGGTATCTTAACTTCATTTTCACTTACTACTTTAACCGATTCTGCTACTCTACATAATAAAATATATTCATCATTATATTTACATACTCCACAGTTAAATACACCATCAACCTTAAAGTCTTCTCTACTTGCCTTAACGTCACTTGGCTTTATTAATGGATTTCTTAAACTTCTTTTTACGTCTATATTATTACTCATACTAGTCCTCCTCTTACTTTAACATAAAGTTTATTCCTTCTTTGAAATGCTTAGAGAAGCATAGGAACATAATTACTATTGGAATTGTTAATATAACTGATGCTGCATACATAGGTCCTGGCAAATTCCCCATTGGCTTAAATTGTGTTGATATTAACACGTTAAGTGTTTGCATATCTACCTTTGGTGAAATTAGCATATCCCACATAAGTTCTGACCATCTTGTCATAAATGTTGATAAAAATACTATTGTCGTTACTGATTTTGTTACTGGGAAAGCTATATGACAAAGTATTTTTAGTTCTGAAGCACCATCTATTCTTGCAGCTTCAAAAACAGCATTTGGTAATGATTTAAAATAATTTATATACATAAACACACCCCAAATAGATACTGACAAAGGTAATATCATACCCAAATATGTGTTTGTAAGTGGCTTTGAAATTATATATCTTGGTACCAGTAATATTATTACTGGGAAGAACATTTGAAATAATAATGAGTTCATTATTACTTTTTCTCCTTTAAAGTTCTTCATTTTAGATACTGAATAACCAACTAATAAACCAACTAATACTGAAATTATTGCAGTAGGTAATGATACTATAAATGAGTTTACTAATGATTTAATCCACATGCTAGCATTAGCTGCACCATTTCCGCCTAAAAGATATTCATAACTTTTTAATGTAAATCCATCTGGCATCATAACCTTATCTACTTGATCCCAAGGTGCTAATGATTGTACTATCATATAAAAGTAAGGAAATAATGAAATTCCTAATATTATAATAGTAGCTACTATTACTAAAATAGTTTTTATATTTAACTTATTTTTCATTTTATTAACCTCCAATTTTATATTTGCGTAAGTACTTTTATTGACCGTATTTCTTATTGAATTTTTCCATTATAAATGTAATTATTTTTATTGTTACAAATACATGAACTGCACTAGCTATTGCAATAGCTGCACCATATCCTGATTGGAAGTTTGTAAATGAAGTATTGTAAATTTCTAATTGCCATGTAGTTGTTGCTAAATTTGGCCCTCCACCTGTTAATAAATAAGGTTCTGTAAAGATACCAAATGCAAGTCCTGCTGCTAATACAATAACTGTTGTTAATGTTGGTATAACCATTGGTAATGTTACACTTTTAAATTTTTTAAAACCAGTAGCTCCATCAATTTTACAAGCGTCATGAACATCATCTGGAATAGACTCTAATGCTGATAATATAAATAATGCATAATATCCTGACATTTTCCAAACTACTATTCCAACTATTATAATAAATGCCCATTTTGGATCTCTAAACCAATCAATATTAATTCCTTTGTCTCTCAAAGATACATTTAAAGCTGAATTAAAGCTAAAGAAATATCTTACTACAACTGATATTGCAACACCTGAAGTTAAATAAGGTATAAAAAATAAAACTGCTGTAATTCCCTTTATTTTCTCTGGTAACTTATGAACTAATAATGCAATTATCATCGCTGCAACAAATGTAAAAATAACTATAGGTATTAAATATTTAAATGAGTTTATAAAAGCCGCTTTAACTCTTGGATCACTGAATAAAGCTGTAAAATTATCAAACCCTACAAAATTCTTATTCTTTGACATTAAGTTCCAGTCTGTCATTGACAACCAAAATGCCCACACTAATGGTATTAAAAAGAAAATAACTGAATATGCAATATATGGCAAATTAAATAGCCATCCTAAAAACCCACCTTTATTTTTTAAGTTCTGTATTTTTTCCTTCATCTAGTGTCACTCCTTTATAAATAAAGCAAAGATAAAGTTTATTCATCTTTGCTTTACTTTAATAAACTATTCTAGTCCGCCAGCTTGTTTCATTGCGTCAAATGCTTGGTTAACAAATTGTGTAGCATCATTTGGTTTAATATTAGTTGATGTTAATGTAGTTTCTAAATATGCTGCTAAACTAGTTCCTAATGCTTCTTGTATTGGTGTCATCTTATCATGAGGCATACAAGGAATAGCATATGGTACATATTTTGCTAAGTCTTTTAATTCTGGATTTTCATTTAAGTATTTAGTGAAAGTTTCATTTGTAACTAAGTCACCTCTAACTGGTAACATTGTAGTAGCTTCTAACCATTCTAAATCTGTTTGCGCTGAATTTTCTTCATTATATAACCACTTAATAAACTCTACTGCGCCTTGATGCATTTCATCAGTAATATTACTATCTTTATATAAAACTAAACCTTTTGCATCTGCATAGTTATAAGTAGTATTACCTTGGTTTTTAACTATCATTGGACCATATTTATAATCTTCACCATATTTTTTTCCACCTTCTCTTAAAGATTGAATTTCCCATGGTGCTGCTATTGTACATAATACTGGTGGATTTTCTTCTGAC
Organism: Clostridium sp. LS3; assembly: GCF_055330225.1. NCBI lineage: Bacteria > Bacillati > Bacillota > Clostridia > Eubacteriales > Clostridiaceae > Clostridium > Clostridium sp. LS3. Next base: position 584,383 of record NZ_CM143921.1, on the reverse strand, counting down.
CATACATTTGGAACTTCTGATGTTAATAATGTATCTCCTAATGATCCAAAGAATTCAAATGTTTCTTTTGTTAATTCCTTATCTAAAACTAATTTATTTCCTTCAACCCATGGCTTACCACCACTAAATGATAAATAAATATTTTGGAAATCAGACCATCTGTCCCACCATTGATCTGGTCTTATTAATGAATTTCTATAGAATACGTGACTTACACCAATTGAAGCCATCTTATCTTTATTTTCTCTGAATTTAGTTATTAAGCTTTCAAATTCTGCTTTAGTTTCTGGAGCTTTATCAACACCTAACTCCTTTAGTGCTTTAGTGTTCCATTGTAATACCATTGGGTTAACATACATTGGTATTACATATTGTTTTCCATCTATTTGCCAACCTGGCATTACTGTTTCAAGTGCTCTATTTTCAACTAAGTCTTTAAACCATTCTTCATTTTCTAGTGAGTATACAGCATCTGATGCTGCTAACGTAGTTGCAAATCCTCTATTTATGTTTTCTGATATAGCTGGAGTAGTATCAGTAGCTAATGCATTTTGAATCCCAGCTTCTGATGATGGTGTTTCTGGCATTTGTTGTACTTCTAATTTAACTTTCTTTCCATTTACCTCAGTATTGGTTGCATTAAATGCTTCTGCCTTCTTTGTCCAAAAATCATACTGAACTTTTTGTGGTGCTGTCCAAAAGTTTACTGTAATAGCATCTCCTGAAGATTTTGAACCTGAATTACCACCTGAACAACCTACTAATGATGTAGCCATAATAGTTGTTAATGTTAATGCAGAAATTATTTTAGTGATTTTGCTCATAAAAATTCCTCCCTAAAAATTTAATTATCATAAGTATCATAGATACACTATAAACTTGAATTTAACTTTAATTTTTTAATACAAGTATTTATATTTTAGCATTTTACTACTTGCTTCGACATATTTTTTATTTTGTAAACCTTTCAATTATCATTTTATAGTTGATTTGCTTGAATTTCAACGCGAATTAACTTTAATTTTTATGTTTTTTAAATTAATTTGTAAATTTTTCTGGTATAAATAGAAAAAGAGGATTCAACATCCTCTTTTTACCATATTTATTGTCCAAAATTTTTCTTTTCTATTTTGCTTAATATCATAATGACTAATGCAATTATTGTAAGTGCTAAATATGTTGCACCAAATATTCCAACACCTAATTTTTCATATAAATTTCCTGTTATTAAATTTAAAATACTAGGTAGCATTGTCCCTAATATAGCTCCTAATAACATAAAGGCTGAAAATTGATACCGAGGCTCTACTATTTCTCCAAAAAGTTTATTTTGTATTTGAAAAATAGCTCCAGCTACAAAACCATGTAAAATTGTTATTAATAAAACTACAATATAAGAATTTGTTATAGTCATTATGCTCCATCTAATAGACCATTAAACCTTACTTTAATAGCCTATTAATCTTAAATTCTATTAATCTAGTATCTATATTATATTTTTTGTTATATTTTCTATAAAATTATATTCATTATCCAAACTTACTCTATAAATTCGTTTTTCTCTGAATTTTTTAACTTAACCCTACAATTATATTTATAAATTGAATTCTGCATCAACTTTTTTGAATTTAAATTTATTCTTTATACTTGTAAATATCATTATAAATATAGCTATTAATGTAAGTACTAAATAACATCCTCCGAATATCCAAATCCCCATATTCTCATATAAACTCCCTGTAATTAAGTTTAATATACTAGGTAGTATTGTATTGGAAAAGGAACTTATTATTATAAATGCTAAGAAGTGCTGATTAGATGGAACAGTTTCTCCAATTAACTTATTTTGAATTTGTAGAACTATTCCTGTAACTATTCCATGAAGTATAGTTATTAATAATATAGTTGAATATGATTTAGCAAAAAGCATTATACCCCATCTTAAAATTAGTATTAATAATGATATTACTAATGCTGTATCAACTTTTTTTAAAATCCTTATTTTATCATAAATTAACAAAAATATAACTTCAAAAATAACCATTATAAAAGGAATTAATCCTATAATTTCTTTTGACGCATTTAAATCAATCATCATTATTTGAATTCCATATCCAGATGCTGCATTTTGAGTTCCCCAAATGATTGATATTATTATTAAATACTTAATATATAGTTTATTTTTTAATAAATTTGCTATAGATTTAATAAGATTACCCTTACTTAATTCATTCTCTTTATAATTTTCTATATCATCATTGGGTATGTCTGGAATTTTGTTTATTAGAATAATACTTATAAATATTAAAACCATCCCCACTGACATAGCTAAATATACATCACCTAATTTAATAGCTATAGAACTTACTATTCCAGCTAATCCATATCCTATAGTAGATCTAACTCTTAAATTTCCATATGAACCTTTATTAATCTTTGATATGTTCAATAGGTACTTATCATTTAATGTTCCACCAGGTTGCAGTAAAATTGATCTTAATAAATTTATAATAAAGAATATTCTAAAATTATCTGTAAATATCAATAGCATCATTGTTATGATATTTGATAAATTTACTAACTTACTAAACCATATAATTTTTTTATATTTATCTAATACACTACCCCATATAAAAAATATGGGAAATATTATCAATGGTGTTGTTCCTATAATTAAGCTTATTTCTTTAGCACTAAATCCTTTAGTGGAACTTAAAAATAGAACAAATAAGCTTCCAATTATATTTCCACCTAAAGACGATATAAGAAGATAATTAGAAAACCTTTTAGATACAGTCTCCACTATTCCTTCCCCCCTTTTTTCAAGAATTCTCCTCACGAAATAGCTTACTATCTATGAAGCTTTAATTAAACAAATATTTACTTTAAATAAAACCAATTAAATCTTGCATTCTTTATTCTCTTTTTTGCTCTATAGAGCTAACTTCAATAACTTATATGCTATAAATAATTTATCCACAGATTTTAAAAATATAATCTCTTATAGGGTAAAAAATGGCTGTGTTAGATATCTTCCTCTAACACAGCCTAAACAATAGAAATAAATATTTTCTCTTTTTCTAATATTATTTTTATCCATTCCCATTAAACTATTTATTCTATTAAGAATCCTGCACCTTTAAGTCCAGCATCATCTCCAATTTCTGCTACCCTTATATTTACTGCTTCCTTATTTATAACATTTTCCTTAACTTTATTTATTATTATTGGGATAATTGATTGATTATATAAAACTACAGAACCTCCTAAAACTATAATTTCAGGGTCAACTACTGATATTATATTAGAAATTCCTTTAGATAAATTTTCACATAATTCTTCAATTAGCTTAATTGCTACTTCATTATTATTTTTATATAAATCAAAAACTTCTGGTGTTTCTATGTATCTTCCTAGTTTTTCACTTGCTTTTCTTGAAATATTAGGGCCACTACATTGACCTTCTAATCCTCCTTTAACCAATCCTGAATGACTATATTTATCTTCATTTATTATTAAGTTGCATATTTCTCCTGCAAAACTATTTGCACCATTTACTATTTTATTATTAATTATTAAAGCTCCACCTACACCTGTGGATACAGTAATGTAAAAAACGCTTTCAGCACCTTTTGCAGAACCTATCATTGCTTCTGCAAGACCAGCAACATTTGCATCGTTATTAATTTCAGTTTTTAATAATGTGTTTTTTTCAATATATTCTTTCACATTGAAATTATCCCAGCCTTTCAAATTTGGAGCCTTAAGTATTTTACCACTTTTAATATCTAAAGGACCTGGACTTCCAATTCCTATCCCACTTATACCTTTTTCTTTCCAATTAGCATTAATATGATTTATAATTTTATCTAAATTGTATTCAGGTCCCTTGTTCACTTCATTTTCTATTTTAAGTTTTTCTATAATATTTCTTTCTTCATCCATTAAGGCAGTTCTAATATTAGTTCCACCTATATCTATACCTATTATATATTTCATTTTTATAATCTCCATTCTATTATTTTATATAATTTAAACATTTACATTATAATTAATAACAAGCTTAAGCTTGTTATTAATTATATTATGAGGGATTTATTATATAACTGGATAACTTTTTAAAACTGTAATATTACCTTTTATTGCATATTCTCCTAAAGTAGCTGGAATTAAATAACTATCTCCCATTTTTATTTTTTCTGAGAAATCTTTTCCTTCTATTGTTCCTTCACCGTCTACGCAAGTGTACATATCAAATTTTTCAATATCACTTAAATCCTTATATTCTGAAGTTACAGATATTTTCTCTATTCCAAAGTACTCATTTTTACATAATAAACTTTGACTATATCCTTCATGCTTTATTTCTTCTTTTTCACTAAGATTTTCACATTGAAGGTCAAAGTTTATAACATCTAATGCTTTTTCAACATGTATTTCCCTTGGCCTTCCATAATCATATACTCTATATGTTACATCACTATTTTGTTGAATCTCTGCTATTATAACTCCTTCGCATATAGCATGAACTAATCCACTATTTATTAAAAAGCAATCGCCTTTTTTAACTTCTATCTTATTTAAATAACTTTCTACTTCATTATTTTTTATAGCTTCTTCAAATTGTTCTTTACTACACTCTTTAGTTCCCACTATTAAACAAGCACCTGGTTTAGCATCCATAACATACCAAGCTTCTGTCTTACCATAATCCCCTTCATACTTTGCTGCATATTCATCACCTGGGTGAACTTGTACTGAAAGTTTTTCTTTTGAGTTTATAAGCTTTATAAGTAATGGGAACTTTTCAAGAGTAATCTTTTCTCCAACAAGTGCATGCCCGTATTTCTTTATTAAATCATTAAATCTAGTTCCTTTTAATGAGCCATTTTCTACTACTCCTGTTCCATTTGGATGGCATGCTATATCCCAGCTTTCACCTATTTCTCCCTCTGGCATATTATTTCTAAAGGCTTCGAAATCTCTACCACCCCATATTTTTTCATAATATAAATTTTCAAATCTAATTGGATACATTAAATCACCGCCTTATTTTAATTCTTCTTAAAGATAACATATTCTTATATAATATAAAGTAATCTTTAAAACAATCTTATAGCTGGATTAATTTAAATTCAATAATAACTCACTTTAATTTTGTATATAATCTAACATCTTATAATTTATTATATAGTGATATTTTTTATTTACTATTCTAATTTTTAGAAAATGAACTAGATAATTCTTAAAACGATTTTCCAAATAAAATTGCTAAAGGCTTTCTATATTAACATTTTCAAAATTTTAGACTTTTATAATTTCCTAAAAAAATTTCCCTAGGAAACAACTGTTTTGAACCTAGGGAAATTTTTTTATAATAACTTATTTAATACATAATCTACTTCTATATTTGTAACTACTAATAATCCCGCTTCATCTATATCAAATAAATCATTATGATGTGCTACAGCAGTATTTGAATTACATGAATTTTTAGTTCCCACTTGTATATAGGTACCTGGTACTTCTATTAAGAATTCTGCGAAATCATCTGCTCCTAGTTTCTTTGGATAGTTGGTTATTACATTTTCTTCTCCCACAATATTTTTTGCAATAAGAGCAACTTCCTTACTAACTCTTTCATCATTTATTAAAGGTGATGCATAATCTCTAAACTCAACTATAGCCTCTGCCCCATAGCTTTCTGCTATATTTTTCGCTATTTTTTCTACTGACTTATTTGTCTTTTCTCTTGATTCAAAAGTAAAAGCTCTCGTTGTTCCTTCTAATGTGACTTCTCCTGCTACTGTATTGTAAGTAGTTCCCCCTTTGATTAATCCAACTCCTACAACTACTGTATCAATAGGATCTGTTTGCCTACTTACTATTGATTGTAGATTTACTACTATTTGGCTAGCAATATATAAAGCATCTGTTGATAAATGAGGTGCAGATACATGACCACCTTTGCCTTTAATAGTTATCTTAAAATAATCACAAGATGCACAGCTAGGCCCACTAGTTACTGATACCTTACCTAAGTCTATTCCTGAAGCTACGTGAGCTCCTATTATTTCTTCTACTCCATCTAAGCATCCTTCTTTAAGAAATATTTTAGCTCCTTGTCCAATTTCTTCTGCTTGTTGGAAGAATAATCTTACCTCTCCTACCAGCTCCTCTTCCTTTTCTTTTAATATTTTTGCAGTTCCAAGAAGACTAGCCGTATGTCCATCATGACCACAAGCATGGTTATATCCATCATTTTCAGATTTATAGTCTTCCTTCTTTAAATCTGGAACCTTAAGAGCATCTATATCTGCTCTTACAGCTAAAATTCTATTTGATGCTTTTTTACCTTTTATTATTCCTAAAACCCCAGTTTCCCCAATTCTTTTATGTGGAATATTTAGTTTGTCTAGCTCTTCTTCTATCTTCTTTGCTGTATTATATTCTTTTAAACTTTCTTCTGGATACTTATGAAAATATCTCCTTAATCCAGTAATATAGTCCTTTTCCTTTATTACATAATCTTTTATATTCATAAAAATGGCCCCTTATATTAATCACTCACAGTATTTTACTTATTTATATTCATATTGTTATAAATAGTTTTATTCTTTAATTTCTATTTCCAAGTTGGTATATAAGCCCCTTTATATACTGCCTCTATAACCTTAGCTACTTCATCTGATCTAAATGCTTCAACAACTTTTTTATAAACTTCATTATCTTTATCTTCAGTTCTTGCAACAATTACGTTTATATAAGGATTATCACTACCTTCTTTAACTTGTTCTAAGTAAATAGAATCTTCTTTTGGATTAAGTCCTGCATCAACTGCATGTCCACCATTTATTAAAGCTGCAGCTACATCTTCTAATAATCTTGGAGTTTGAGCTGCTTCAACTTCTACAAATTTTATATTTTTAGGATTTTCAACTATATTATCTAAAGTTGGAGTGTATCCTGCTGCCTCATCTACCTTAATAACTCCTGCTGATTCTAAAACCTTTAAAGCTCTTCCTCCATTAGTTGCATCACTTGGTATAGCAATAGAATCCCCATTTTTTAGCTCATCAACAGATTTTATTTTATTTGAATATACACCAAGAGGAGCTATTAAAGTTTCTCCTATAACTGATAAATCAAATCCTCTATCTGCAATATCTTTATTTAAGTATGCATAATGTTGGAATGAGTTTAAATTTATTTCTTCATCTGCTAAAGCCTGGTTTGGTTGACTATAATCTGAGAAAGGAACAAGTTCTACAGTTATCCCTTCTTTTGCAAGATTTTTTATTACAGGTTCCCATTGATCACTGCTTTCACCAACTACTCCTACCTTAACCACTTTATTTTCTGCTTTAGATTTTCCTCCTTGGCATCCTGCTAATGAGAAAAGTAATGCCCCTGATAATATTATACTTAGTAAATTTTTAGCTTTCATATTTTACGTCCCCTTTTTATTTATTATTTATTTTTGCTTATTGCTTTAATTTTAATGTGTTGTTTTTTTAATTACTCTATCCCCTAGCCCTTGAATTATATTTACTACAATAAGTAATATTATTACTGTTACAAAGGTTATATCTATTTGATTTCTTTGATATCCATATCTAATTGCTAGATCCCCAAGACCTCCGCCACCTACTGATCCTGCCATAGCTGTTAATCCAACTAAGCTTACAAAAGTTATTGTTGTTGCTCTAATAATATTTGGTACACTTTCTTTTAGATACACTCTAAATATTATTTCTAAAGGTGATGACCCCATTGCCTCAGCTGCCTCTATCACCCCCTTATCTATTTCTGATAAAGCACTTTCTATTTGCCTTGAAAAGAAGGGTATAGTTCCTAAAACTAGTGGTACAAAAGAACCCTTTGTTCCAATTGCTGTCCCTACTATGGCCCTGGTTAATGGTATTGCTGCTGCTAATAAAATAATAAATGGTATTGATCTTGTTATATTTATTATCTTATCTAAAACATAATAAACTGGTTTATTTTCTAGTATGCTTCCCCTCTTAGTTACCACTAATATTACTCCTAATATAAGACCTATAACAAATGATATAGCTCCTGATACTAAAAGCATAATCAAGGTTTGTCCAGTTGCTTCATAAATTTCTGGTATTTTTTTTACTGCATTAGGCAATAATTTTTGTATTAAGTCTGCCATCTTTAATCACCTCAACTTCCACATTTTTTTCTTTAAGATAGTTTATAACATTATGAATCTGTTCTTCTTGACCTTTAATTATTACAATAAGTCCACCAAGTGGAGATTCTTGAATTATCTCTACATTTCCAAAGATTATATTTGCATCTACATTAAATTCTCTAGATATTATTGAAATTATTGGTTCAGTTGTACTATTTTCTAAGTATTTGAGTTTTAGTATCTTTTCATTTTCCTTAATTTCTACAACTGAAGATTTATCTTCTATTAAGTCATATATATTACTTAATAGAGAAGTACTATCTATAAAATTCTTTGTAATCTTTTCTTTAGGCTCTGAGAACACCTTAAATATATTTCCTTCTTCTACAACTCTTCCATTTTCCATAACAGCAGCTCTTGTGCATATTTCTTTAACTACTTGCATTTCATGAGTTATTATTACTATGGTTATTCCAAATTTTCTATTTACCTCTTTTAAAAGTTTTAGTATGGATTTTGTAGTTTGTGGATCTAAGGCACTGGTTGCTTCATCACAAAGTAATACTTTTGGATCATTGGCTAAAGCCCTTGCAATGCCTACCCTTTGTTTTTGTCCTCCACTTAATTGAGATGGATAAGAATTTGCCTTATCTTCTAATTCAACAAGTTTTAGTAGTGATATAACTTTATCTTTTATTTCATCTTTTGAATATTTACTTCCCTTCAAAGGATAGGCTATATTTTCAAAAACTGTTCTAGACTTCATAAGATTAAAATGCTGAAATATCATTCCTATCTTTTCTCTTTCTTCTCTAAGTTCTTTATTTGATAATGTATTAAGGTCTTTTCCATCTATAAGTACTTGCCCCTTAGTAGGTCTCTCTAAAAAGTTTATGCATCTAACTAGAGTTGATTTTCCAGCTCCACTAAAGCCTATAATTCCATAAATTTCACCTTTGTTAATGTTTAGTGTTACATCCTTTACTGCTTCTACTTTTCCACCTTCTGTATCATAAGTCTTGTACAAATTTTTTAATTCAATCATGTTCCCCCTCCTTCTACCCTAAAAAAGGTAATAAAAAAACTGCTTTCCTAAAAAATAAGAAAGCAGTGTAATACACTTCTATATTTCATTCTTATCTTTCAGACGCAGTAAACATCTGCAGGATTTAGCACCTTAAATCATAACTAATTTAAGTTCGTAATTCAGGTTGCCAGACTTCACAGGGCCAGTCCCTCCGTCTTTCTTGATAAAAATCTATTCATTTTTTTGTTTTTCATTTCTTGTTCCTCATTATATATGTATATATTTCCACTGTCAATAGTATTTTTACTTTTTTATAAAAAAGTGGACATATGTAAGAAATCCATTATATTTTGCTAAGTCATTTTAATTTAAAATAAAAAACTAAAATTAAACCTCTAAATAATTAATTACTTAGAGGTTTTTTATTTAACTATATAACTGGATAGCTCTTTAAAACTGTAACATTACCTTTTATTGAATATTCTCCTAAAGTAGCTGGGATTAAATAACTATCTCCAGTCTTTATTTTTTCTGTGAAGTCTTTTCCTTCTATTATTCCTTCTCCATCTACGCAAGTTAACATATCAAACTTTTCTATATCACTTGCATCATTGTATTGTGAATCTATAGTTATTTTTTCTATTCCAAAGTATTCATTTTTACATAGTAAGCTTTGCTTATAGCCTTCATGCTTTATTTCTTCTTTTTCACTAAGGTTTTCACATTGAAGATCAAAGTTTATAACATCTAATGCTTTTTCAACATGAATTTCTCTTGGTCTTCCATAGTCATATACTCTGTATGTTACATCACTATTTTGTTGAATCTCTGCTATTATAACACCTTCGCATATAGCATGAACTAATCCACTATTAATTAAAAAGCAATCACCTTTTTTAACTTCTATTTTATTTAAATAACTTTCCACATTATTATTTTTTATAGCTTCTTCAAATTGTTCTTTACTACAATCTTTAGTTCCCACTATTAAACAAGCACCTGGTTTAGCATCCATAACATACCAAGCTTCTGTTTTACCATAATCCCCTTCATACTTTGCAGCATATTCATCTCCTGGATGTACTTGTACTGAAAGTTTTTCTTTTGAATTAATAAGCTTTATAAGTAATGGAAATTTTTCTAAAGTAACCTTCGCTCCTACAAGTGTATGTCCATACTTTTTAATTAAATCATCGAAGCTAGTTCCTTTTAATGAACCATTTTCTACAATTCCAGTCCCATTTGGATGACATGCTATATCCCATGTTTCACCTATTTCACCTTCTGGCATATTATCTCTAAAGGATTCAAAATCTCTTCCACCCCATATTTTTTCATAATATAAATTCTCAAATCTAATTGGATACATAATCTTTCTCCTTCCTTAACAACACTTCTTAAGTAAAATATATATTTCAATATATAGATTATTAAATTAATTGATTTTTTTAAATAAAAATTAATTAATATTCTTCAATTATTCTATTTTATTTATAATATTTATTTTCTATAATATTTATAATAAATAATTTTCTATACATTCTCCTACGGAGTTAACTAAATATTTAACATGTTTCTTTAGTTCTTCTTCTACATGGTTAAATGTAAATGAATTTTTAGTTATCTTAAACATAGTTACGTCATTCCATGAATCTCCTATGGTATATAGATCTTCATTTTCTATTAATTCTTGTTCTGCTAAATATTTTACTCCACTTCCCTTTGAACATCCCACTGGAACTACATCTATATAAATATCATTTCTATATGCTACTACTGTATCACCATATTTTTCATTTATTTCATCTTTTATTTTTTCTATTTCATCCTTCTCTTTATTTGGATTATATATAGAAATTAAGCTTAGCTCCTCTTCTATTTCACATATTGAATTTACTCTTTTTTTATTTGGATATGGTAAATTATCTCCATCTGTTAATAAATATGTGTCAAATCCAGATTCTACTGAAATATATACATCATCTTCACTTATTCCATTTATTATACTTTCTATTATTTTTTTATTAATTACTTCTTGCTTTATTTTTCTTCCTAATGAATCTACTATTAATGCTCCATTTAGTAATACATAATAATTTGCAAATATCTTATAGTCATCCTTTAGCATTTCTACTCCATTGTATGGTCTTCCCGTTGAAACTACTAATAAATTCTTTTCTCTTTGAAGTCTAAGTATAAACTCTTTATCCTCAATGGTAACCTCATTATCATTTATTAATGTTCCGTCAAGATCTGTTGCTAATAATTTACTCATTTATTCCTCCATTATTATATCGATATTTTTTTAATATTTTATCACTATAATTTTATCATATAATTGAATAAATTTTCACAAATAAATTTATAGACTTAAAAGATGAAACTTTTAAGTCTATTTTATTGCTTATATTCTTTTTACATTTCAGTTCTTTGTAATAATAACTCTTCTATTACTTTTTTATCATTAGCTTTTTCTATTTCTGCTTTAAAATCATCATCCATTAAGCTTACTGCTAATATTTGAAGAATTTTTAAATGCTCATTTCCTTCACCATCTGGTACTGCTATTAAAAACACCATATTTACTGGTTCATCATCTAAGCTTTCCCATTCTATTCCTTTTTCACTTTTACCAACTATAACCGTTGGTATGTTTACCCATGGTGATTTTGCATGAGGTATCGCAACTCCATCACCTATACCTGTTGTTGATATAGCTTCTCTTCTTTTTACATCTTCAACATACTTATCAACATCTATTAATCTATCTTTTGCTAGTTGTGCTAGATGATTTATTGTTTCAAATTTTTCGTTAGTTTCTAAGTTTAAATCCATGTATTTTACATCAAATATTTTGCTATTCATTGCTATTACCTCTCTTTGAATTTTGAATTTAATATCAAGGAAATTAAAACTGTTAACTCCCTTGATATTATTTATGTTTTTACTATTTATTTTATTATAATATATTTCTTATTAATTTACTTAGCTGCTTTTCTATCTCTTAAAGATTTTAAATAGTTAACCATAAGTGCTGTTACTAATGAGCCTATCGCTATTGCAGCAAGGAACATAACTACTCCATCAACAGCTCCCATTAAAGCAACTATTGGACCTCCATGAGGTACTCTATCAGCTACTTTTGCAAACATTGCTATGTTAGCTCCAACTATTGAACCAACTATTAATGATGGAATAACTCTTAGTGGGTCAACTGATGCAAATGGTATTGCACCTTCTGTTATTCCACAAAGTCCCATTGTAAATGCAGCTTTACCTGCATCAAGCTCATCTTGACTGTAATGTTTCTTTCCTAAGAATGTTGCTAATCCCATTCCTATTGGAGGAATAGCTATTGCTGCTGCTATAGGTCCCATTATTTCTGGTCTACCTTCTGTAATCATTGCAACACCAAATAAGAATGCAACTTTATTTACTGGACCACCCATATCAAATGCAACCATTGCACCTAATACTGTAGCTAAAACTACTGAACTTGCTCCTGATAATCCTGCTAAGAAGTTAGTTAATCCTTCAAATATTGAAGTTATTGGTCCACCTAATACTAATATAAATGCCAATCCTGTAACTAATGTTGTTATTATTGGAATTATGATTATTGGCATTATTGGTTTAATCATATTTGGTACTTTTATTGATTTTAATCCTTTTGCTACATAACCTGCTAAGAAACCAGTTACTATACCACCTAAGAAACCAGCATTTGCTTCAGATCCATAGAATGAACCATTTGCTGCTATATATCCACCGATTAACCCTGGAACTAAACCTGGTCTATCTGCAATTGAATAAGCTATAAATCCTGATAAAACTGGAACCATAAATGTAAATCCTGCTCCACCTATCATTTCTATCTTTTTCCAAAATGAATCTGCTGGTATTGCTAATCCGTTTGCTGTTGGCTCTCCACCGAAAGCTAAAGCTATTGCTATTAAAAGACCTGCAACTACAACTACTGGAATCATGTAAGAAACTCCACCCATTAAGTGCTTATAGAAAGTAGGTTGCTTTGATTTCATTTCTTTCTTAGCTTCATCAACTGATTTTATTTTTGAAGACTTTTTCTTTTCAACTTTTCCATCTAAAAACATTTGAATTAAAACATCTGGCTCCTTTATAGCCTTAGCTATAGGACATTCATAAATTGCCATTCCTTCAAATCTGTCTAAGTTTACAGCTTTGTCTGCTGCTATTATAACACCATCTGCTCCTCTTATATCTTCGTCTGTTATAATATTTTCAGCTCCTGTTGACCCTTGAGTTTCTACCTTTATTTCTACTCCCATTTTCTTTGCCATCTTATTTAGCTTTTCTGCTGCTATATAAGTATGAGCAATTCCTACTGGACATGATGTAACTGCTAATAGTTTCATTTTTTATTTCCTCCTAAAACTCACTTTGAATTTTGTTTGTCATTTGATGATTTAATTATATTGCCTATGAAAACATATTCACAGTTAGATAATTGCACTTAGTAGAGGAAATTTTTTAATTAAATACTTTTATAAATTCATTAAAGCTGTTAACTTTTATTAACTCTAGTATTAAATCACTATCTATAATCTTCTTGTATATTTGCTCTAAAATTGACTTTAATAATTGTTGATCTTTTTGAGCTATACCTACCATAAATACAATTTGAACCTTTTCCTTTTCCCATGTAATTGATTTTTTTAAAATAGCTACTGATATAAATGACTTTTCTATTCCTTCTTGCATAGTATGAGGAATAGCTACTAAATCACCAATTTCAGTGCTAGCTAATTCTTCTCTTTTAAATATCTCATCTTTCACATTTTCTTTTATGTAACTTAAATCTATTAAATGGTTTGTCATCATCTCAAGTACATCATACTTATTTGCTGCATCTACCGACTTTATAAATAATTCCTCTTTAAATATATCTAATATATTTTTACCATCTAGATTTGTATTGTATATACTTTCTTCTATTAATTTCACTTCATTTTTATCTAATAAATTTTTAACATATATTACTTTCTTTGACTCTATACCTAAAGGTATTGTTGTAATTATTAGATCTACGTTTTCAAATAAGTTTTCATTGAATTCATACCAAGGAATAGTATCTACAATATCTAATTTATCTTTAAATCTATCCCCAAGCTTTACTTTTAGTAAAAGAGAAGTTCCAACTCCCGTAGTACATACAAGAATTACTCTCTTTACTTTTCCCTTTTTTCCCTTCATCCTCTCTAGGGATGCTGCAAAGTGTAAAGTCAAAAATCCAATATCATCTTCACTTAAGCTTATTCCTATACTTTTGCTAATTATTTTATTAGCTAAAACGCCTAATTCAAAAGCAAATGGATAATTATTTTTTATTGTTGAAAGCATATTATTTTCAATTTTAATTTCATATTTTGCTCTATTTATAGATGCACTTAAATGACTTCCCAAGAAACTTCTTAAAATATCGTCTTTACTTAAATCAATATAATAAACCTGATAAATTTCTTTTAATATTTCATTTATTAAATTATAATTTGCTTCTTCATTTGTTAACTTGTATTTTTCTACTTCTGTAATTATTAAATTACTTGAAATTATATATTGAGTTATATAATAAACACCACATACCTCTAATTTTATTTTTAATTTTTCTTCTAAATCACTACATATATTTTCTGCTATTTCTATTTTACTTTCTTTATTTAATGAACTGATTATTTCTTCTGTGTAATTTATGTGTTTTCCCATTAAGCTTCTAATAATCATTATATAAGTAAGATTTAATAAATTACTAAAGGCTATATCAGTTAACCTAAGCTTATACTTTAAAAGATTTTCTTTTAATATATTTTCTATAATTAATAATGTATCATTACCTACTTTTTCTTGGAAAATCTTTTTAAATTCATCAAAGAAAAATTTATTATAAGCTTTTAAATATATTGATATACATTTTCTTATATCGTCCTCTTTTCCACTTATTATTATTCCTTTATTTTTATTTTTAACAATATCAAGCTTAATTTCACTTAGTATAGTTTTGCTTAATTTAATATCGTTTTTTAAAGAAGATAAACTAATAAAAAGTTCATCAGCTAAATCTATTTGTGTAACACCATCTAAGCCTTTAATATCATTTAAAAGAAGCTTCATAACTATATATTCTGCTCTTTCTTTTATAGTTAAATTTATATAACCACCTTTTTCATCTACTTTTAAAAAATCTAAAAACTGTTTAAAATCATCTTTATCAGTTATTTCTATACTATAACCTTTACCTTTTTCGGATAAAATAAAAGCTCCGTGCTTTTTTAATACATCATTCAGCTCTTTTATATCGCTTCTTATTGTTCTCGATGAAACCCCTATTGTAGTACATAAATCTTCACCTTTAACAATTTTATTTTTGCTTATTAAGATATTAATAATTTGTTTTTGTCTTTCGCTACTTATCATAAAAAATCACCTTTTAAAATTATATACTTAGTGAAAACATATTCATATATATATAATTGCCTCATACAGAGGAAATTTCATATCTAAATTTTAAAATTTTATATATTTTTATCTGTTTTAGTTTACCCTAAATTTTATAAAATCTTTATGCATTTTTAGAAGATAATACTAGGAATTAAATAAGCTATAATTCAAATAATATAATTATAAGGAGGGATTATTTATGCCAACTAAACTAAACAATAAAAAAATTTATACACCTCATGAAAGAACAGGATATGCTCCAGAAAAACATGCTTTGATTAGCCATGGGAAAATTGAAGCACCATCAAGTCCATTACCTAGTCCAGTGGAAGATGCCATAGTTGCAAATAATATATCTAATGCGGAGTTCGATTATACAGAACAATCTAATATAGATATAGAATTAGATAAATAAATTTTAAGGAGAGATGTAGTATGTCTAACAAGAAAAAAAGCAGAACAGACGGAGTAATTCCAATGAAAAATAAAACTGTTGCAACACCTGTGAATCATAGCAATGTAGCCTCTTCATCTTATGAATATACAAGGAAACAAGAAGTAAATAAAACATCAAAAACAAATCAATTATATTAATTATTTGTACATTATTATATTAATTATTTGTACATTATTATAATATTTATATGGACAACTACTAAATTATTGGATTAATTTTCCGATAATTTAAGTAATTGTCTTTTTTGTTATTTTACTAAATAAATTTATTGTATAAATAGGAGAGAATTAAATGAGTACAGAAACTAAATTCCAACTAATTAAAAAAGAAAAAATTCCAAAAGAAAAAGTTAAAAAGGCTAATAAAAAATTACATAAAATATCTCATAAACTTATACAGTCATATGGATTAATTATAGCTTTGTTATTATTTATATGGGGACTTGGGCTCTATAATATGAATAAAGTTAATAAGGCCTCCGAAAACCTTTACTCCGATAATACTTTAGGAGTAATTTATATTAATGAATTAAGTGAAAATACTACTTATAATTATCTAAGTAGCAAATTACTACTTTCAACAACTGATGAATCAGAAAGAAAAACTTTAACTGAAAATATAGCTTATAATATTAAAAGAAACTCACAAATTGCAGAACTCTACGAAAGTTCAATTGTAAAAGAAGAAGATAAACAACGTTTTGATGAAATAGTAAAATCTTTAGATACTATTGATGATTTATCAAATAAAATAATTACATTAGTAAATGAAAATAAAATTAATGAAGCCAAAAACTTTGTATATGATTTAGATAAAACATGTGGATATTTTACAATTAAACTAGATAGATTGGTAGAATTAAATAATACATGGGCAGAAGAATCTCTAAAATCAAATAAAGATATTTATAATAGCTCATTAAGAATTACATCCATAGTTCTAATTTTATCAATAATTCTTGCTCTAGCATCTGCAATTCATATTATACTTAGAATTAGTAAGTCACTAAAGAGGATAATGTCCTTATCTAATAGACTAGCTACATATGACTTATCTGAATCTATAGTGGACAAATATAATGATGAGTTTGGAGTTATAGGTAATTCCCTTAATACAGCTCAAGAAAATTTAAAAGGAATAATTCATACTGTTATAGATAGCACTAACAAGGTTAACTTTGCTACCGAAGATTTATCTATGGCTATTGAGGAAGTTACATGTCAATTTGATCAAATAAGTGATTCTTCAAGTGAAATTAACTCTATAGTTCAAGAAACTAGTGCTATAACAGAAGAGTTATCTGCTTCTATTTTAGAAGTAAGTTCAAGCATAGATGTCCTTTCTGAAAAAGCTACTGATGGAAATATGAATTCAGAAAAGATACAAAAAAGAGCTACTAATATTAAGGAGAATACTGAATATGTAATTGAAAATACAAACAATTTATATAAAGATGTTGAAAGTGACATAAAATCTTCAATTGAAAAAGGTAAAATTGTAAATGAAATAGTTTATATGGCAAATTCTATTGAAGAAATTGCTGAACAAACTAATCTTCTCGCTTTAAATGCTGCAATAGAAGCTGCTCGTGCTGGAGAGCAAGGCAAAGGATTCGCAGTAGTGGCTGAAGAGGTAAGAAACCTTGCTGAGCAATCCAGAGCCTCAGTTCAAAATGTTAAAGATACTGTTAAACAGGTACAAATAGCTTTTAATAGTATAACTGATAGTAGTAATACTTTACTGGAATTTATGAACAATGAAATAATGAAAGAATTTAAAAACTTTATTGAAATAGGCAGTAAATATGAAAGTGATGGAGTATTTGTTAGAAAAATGAGTGAAGATATTGCATCTATGTCTGAAGAAGTATCTGCAACAATGTCTCAATTAAGTGATGCTGTTCAATCAGTTGCTTCAATGACTCAAGGCTCATCATCAAATGTTAATGCTGTTAAAGATAGCATTAACGAAACTATAGGTGCCATAACTAAAATTGCTGAAACAGCTCAAAGTCAAGCTGAGCTAGCACAAGAACTTTCAGAAACTCTAACAAAATTTAAATTCTAAAATCAATATAGAACCTTAAATATTATAATATTATACTTAATATTCTATTAATCGGAAATTAATAAGATTTTATATAATTATGATTTTTTTATTAGAAATTACACTAGGTAGTGCCATATAAAAATGATTCTACCTAGTGTAATTTTTAAATAAACCTTATTCTCTATAAACTATCAAATCATCTACATAAATATAACTAATAATTATATTCTACTTTTGCATTCCGCCTCTAAAGCCCATTCTTTGACCTGTTCCATCACAGTTTCCTCTTTTTTCACCATTTTCTAAACTTTGATTTCCAGATCCTCCTTGACAATTCCTTCTACCTAATCCTTGCCCATCAGTTCTACATTTTCCAGATCCTTCACAGCCTTCTCCATTATATGGACAATTCTCATTGTATTGGCAGTAAGTATTTGTATCTTGGCTATCTATAGTAGCTTCATCAACTTGTGTTATTGTAGTAGTATTTTCATTTGTAGTTGTTGCTGCCTCCCCATCAGCCGCAAATGCCATAGCACCAGTACCTACTGTAAGGGCTGCAATTAATGATAAAGATAAAAATATTTTTTTCATGATTATACCTCCAACTTTAATATAATTTGCCACTTAAGATTATTTTTAAAACTCTCCTCTTAAGCAACTTTAATTATATAATAAAGGTAATATTTAATAGTTTAATGATAAACTTGTGATGGATTTGTGAAAATTTATTGTATTTCTATTAGTTTCTTTGGAATAATAAAATAAAAATCACTCCCAATTCCAACTTCACTTTCAACTCCATATTTAAATCCATGAGCTAATATTATTTCTTTAGAAATAGCTAAGCCTAACCCCATTCCCCCACTTTTTTCTCCTTTATAATATCTATCCCAAATATATTTAAGTTCTTCTGAATCTATCCCTTTTCCATAGTCTCTAATAGATATTTTTATATCTTCATTTAACTCTTCTACCCTAAAAAGTACACTTCCATCCTTTTTTCCTGAATGCTTCATAGCATTAATAAAAAAATTAGATACAACTCTAAATAAATAATTCTTATCTATTAAAACAAATATATTTTTATTAATTAAATTATCATCTATTTTTAATTCTAATTTATAACCCAAATTTTCATCATTTTTCAAATAGCAAATTAATCTACTATGACTTTCTTCTATAAACTCTTTTAAGCTACATTTTGAAAGTTTAATTAATTTATTATTATCCTTTAATCTAGATAATGTTAATATTTCACCAACAAGCTCTGTTAAGTTATCCACTTCTTTAATTATATTAGAAGCATACTCATTAACCTCTTCTCCAGATACTAATCCATCTTTTATAACTTCACTATTAGCTCTAATTACACTTAAAGGAGTTTTTAAATCATGACTAACATTTGCAATAAATTCTTTTTGCATATTATCTTTTATTTCAAGTTCTTTAGCCATTTCATCTATACTATCATTTAATTCTTGAATTTCATCTCCTGTATTAACCAAAAATTCCCCTTTATATATTCCTTTTGAAATATTGCTAGCTCTTTTTTGTAAAATTATAATTGGCTTTGTAAATTTATTACCTAAATAACTAGCTATCAAAGTTGACACAATTAATGAAAATAAAAATATTGATATAAGAATTAAATTAACGCTTTTTATTAAAGATTTTGTACCTTCATAACTTTTATAAACAACTATATCTCCATAATCTGTAGTCTTTTTAAGTCCTATGTATGTATCTCCATTTCTAGACTTAAATATCTCCTTTCCTTTTATGCTTTCAAAATCTATAGATTTCATCTGAGCCATTTGTCCCATCTGACCCATTTGTCCATGCCCATTCGCTGGTCTACACATATTAGAAATTTTTCCCTCATTTATTAACACAGCTGATATATTAGCTAGATCTGTAACAGTATTATTTTGAGCTGCTTCCAAAACATATTCACTTGCTTTTTCTAAATCTTTATACTCATTATTTATATAAATCTTTGGTAAAATAAAAGAGGTTAAAAGAAATCCTACAAGTGCTACTGCTAGATTCATAGCAAATAGATACTTAACCATTCTTTCAGTTATTTTATTCATTACTCTATTGTAAGGCTATAGCCTACCCTCCATACAGTTTTTAAGTTTTCTTTAAAGAAATCTATTTTTTCTCTAAGCTTTTTAACGTGAGTATCTACAGTTCTTGTATCTCCATAAAAATCATATCCCCACACACTTACTATTAAATCTTCTCTTGTGAAAACTCTATTTTTATTCTTAATTAAAAATATCATTAAATCATATTCTTTAGGAGTTAAAATAACTTCACTCTCCTTCTCAAATACTCTTCTATTTTCTTCTTCTATTTTTAAATCATTATACTTAATATCCTTAAAGTATTCTTTCTTATCACTATTAATTCTTAATGAAACCCTTAATACCAACTCTCTCATACTCAATGGCTTAACCATATAATCATCAGCACCAAGTTCAAATCCAAAAATTCTATCCTCTTCTTCCCCCCTGGCACTAGTTATAATTACTTGTGTTTTACTATTTAAAAATTTTATTTTCTTTAAAAGATACCATCCATCCTTATTAGGTAGCATTATATCTAATACAACCAAATCATATATATTATCTTCTATTAAACCTTCAGCTATCTTCCCATCATTAGCTAAAGTAACATCATATCCTTCTCTTTCCAGGTATAACTTTATAATTTTACTAAGTTGTTTTTCATCTTCCACCACTAATATCTTTTTCATAAAATCCTCCAAGGATTAAACATAAATATATAATCCCTTTTCTTAAATATCTGAATATCCAAATTAGCTAAACATTTTATAAATATTTACCTATATATTAATCTCATATTTTATAAAGATTATCAACTATATAATTATCCACAAATATCAATTTATTTATTTTTATCTTATCTAACATATTGAAATATTATAAACTAAATTCCCATTATTATATTTAACATCTAATATAATTTTAATTTTTATATTTTATAGCTGATTTCATAGGTATGGTTTCAATTTCTTCTTTTTCTTGTCCATTAATTTTATATTTTAATTTTGCTTCTATTACTGAATTCTCTTTTATTTTTATTTTATCTATTATTCCAAATAAATCTCTTGTAATATTATTTATTTTGGGATATATGTCTCCCATTGAAACTGTTAAGGCTTGCTTACCATCTACATTAATTTCTAAATATAAATACTCTATATTTTCTATATCATGTAACGCGTTAATTTCAAATCCATCTTGAATGTATATAACTTTTCCGATAGAAACTAACGTTATATTGTTAATTTCAATATCATCACTTAATATATTTGTTTTATAAATAGCGACTCTTTCTTTTCTAAAAATTATACTAAATAAAACAGTATTCACAATTATAGAAATTACTAGCATTATTGTTAAAATTTTTTTATTTTTCATTATCCTTCCCCCATAAAATAATTCTTAATCATAGTTTTTTATACTAAACTTTATACTATTATAAATATTTAAGATAATGTTTTAGAACCTCACATTTCAGAATATATTTTCACAATAGTATCACACCTGGAAATTTATTACTATAAATACATTTCATTATTTTACACTCTCCATAAAAATCATATTTTAACAATAAAGATTAAAAGAGTAAGGATAACTAAAATATTATACTTACTCTTTTAATTTATTTTAACTTTAAGATTTATACTCTGCTCCTGCACCTACTTTAGTTACTTGAACAGCAGTCATTTTATTTTTGCTTCCGTTAGTTATTTCATGCCACTCTCCAGTAGGTATAAATACTGTGCTTCCTTCACTTACATCAAATTCATTTTCTCCAACCTTAATTTTTCCTTCTCCCTTTAGAAATATAAAAATTTGCTCTCCACTTGGATGTCTATGACTTTTCAAAACTTGTCCTGGCTTAAAAAAGTAAACTTCTGAAGTAATATCATTTCCTGTAAAAACTGGAATCTTTGGTACGACCATATCATTGTATTGTTCTAATACTCCATTTAAAAGATGATTGTTAATATCCATCTAAATAACCTCCATATTAATAAAATTTAAATTTACTTAATTTTACTTAAATTTAGTATTACTTTTTAATCAGATATTATTCTATATAAATACTAGCGTTAAATTTTAAAAATATTATTATTTGATTTTTGTAGATATATAAATATATTATTTAAATGTAACTTATCAATATTTATATTAAATTAGCTTAACTTTTTATTAAGTATTATTGGCTTATTTAACATTAATATTACATATACTTTATTATATTTTTAACTTTTATACGATATAATTAATATATAATTACTAATTAAAAGGTAGGTAAATATTAAATGAAAACTAAACATTTGATAATTCTATCCTTTGATGCTGTTTCATCTGAGGATGTAGTTAAACTAAGAGAATTTAAAAATTTTAAGTATTTAATTGAAAATGGAAGTTTAATAAATAATATTGAAAGTGTTTATCCTACTTTAACTTATCCTGCACATTCTAGTATCATAACAGGAATGTATCCTAGTAAGCATGGAATTGTTAACAATACTTTAAATAAAGCATTTGATGCTAGCCCTGACTGGTATTGGTATAGTAAATATATTAAATCAAAAACTTTATTTGAATTAGCCAGAGAAAATGACTTAACCACAGCATCATTATTATGGCCTGTAACTGGTAGAAGCAGTATAGATTATAATTTACCTGAAATTTTCTGCACTAAGCCTTGGCATAATCAATTGGTAATGTCTATCTTATCTGGCTCTTTAAAATATCAACTTGATTTAAATAAAAGGTTTGGCCATATTAGAGATGGAATTTCTCAACCTGCTCTAGATAACTTTGTTCAAGAATCTGTAAAATATACAATATTAAAATATAAGCCTAACTTAATGCTTATCCACTTTACTGATGTTGATGCTCATAGACACTACCATGGATATAATAGTGTTGAAGCGAATGAAGCTTTAAAAAGACATGACATTAGACTAGGTGAATTAATAGATACCCTAAAAGAGGCTAATATACTAAAGGATAGTACAATTGTAGCTTTAGGGGATCATAGTACTATTGATGGAAATAATATGATTAATCTTAATGTGCTACTTAAGGAAAATGGATTGCTTGAAGTTGATTCAAAAGGTAAGTTAAAAAGTTATAAGGCTATAGCTAAAAGTTGTGATGGCTCTTCTTATATTTATTTAAAAAATAGAAACGATAAAGAAATATTGAATCTTGTTTCTACTATATTAAATGACTTCAAAAATACTTCTGACTCACCTATAGAATTTATATTAAACAATGAAGAAGCTGTTAATTGTGGTGCTGATCCGGAATGTAGCTTTATGCTTGAGGCAAAAAGAGGATTTTACTTTGTTGATGAGCTTTGTGGAAATGTTGTTGAAGAAGTTAATGAATGTGATATTGGAAAATTACCTCATAGAACTAAATCTACTCACGGATACTCTCCTACTAAAGATAACTATGGAACATTTTTAGTTGCCTTTGGAAAAGGAATTAAAAAAGGTATTGTTTTAGAAAGCGGAAAAATAATAAATCATGGACCTACTTTTGCAAAATTATTAGGATTAAATTTAGTAAATACTGATGGTATGGTAGAAGATAGAATTTTAGACTTATAAAAAAGTTCACCTATGTAAATTTTGCTTATTCCGTCGCTTTGCTCCAAGTCATCGCAAAATTACATAGGTGAACTTCAAAACCGAAGGATGGAAATTATAAAAAGTTATTCACAGGGTAAACTTTTTATAATTTCCTATATAGTAAATAATTTATATTATAAATTTAATTTAGGAAAATAGATCAATTAATGTTAAGTGTATAAAAGGTTAAAATCTATAAATTATGGGGGATTAATTATGAAATATTTAACCAAACAAGAAAAAAGCTGGGCTCTTTATGACTGGGCTAATTCTGCATACTCAATGACAATAACTTCATCTATATTGCCAATGTATTTTAAGTCTGTAGCTGAGGCTGGAGGTATGTCACCATCAAATTCTACAGCTCTTTGGGGATACACAATTTCTCTTTCTACTATGGTAGTATCTCTCCTTGCCCCTATTTTAGGAACTATCGCTGATTATAAAGGAAATAAAAAGAAGTTCTTTAAGTACTTTTTCTCTATTGGTGTTATTTTCACTATACTTCTTGCATTTATTCCTGCAAACAACCCTATACTTTTACTTCTTTGCTATGGATTTACTCTTGTTGGGTTTTCAGGAACAAATATATTTTATGATGCCTTTTTAGTAGATGTATCTACTAAAGAAAGAATGGATAAGGTTTCATCCTATGGATTTGCACTTGGATATATAGGAAGTACTATTCCTTTTATAATTTCAATAGGAGTTGTTTTGCTTACCCAAATGAAGATACTACCAATTACACTTCCAGCAGCATGTAAGTTAACATTTTTAATTACAGCTATTTGGTGGCTAATATTTACTATTCCTATACTTAAAAATGTTAATCAAGTATATTATATTGAACCTGAAGATAATCCTATTTCTAATTCCTTTAAAAGACTCTTTTCAACTATAAAAGAAATTAAAAATCATAGAAATATATTTTTATTCTTAATTGCATACTTTTTCTATATTGATGGTGTAGATACTATAATAGGAATGGCTTCTTCCTATGGTACAGATCTTGGAATATCTATGATTTCTTTACTTGTAATACTTCTTATTACACAATTTGTAGCTTTTCCATTTACAATCTTATATGGTAAGATGTCAGAGAAATACGGTGGAAAAAAGCTTCTTTATATTGGAATAATAACTTATATGATAATTTGTATATATGGATATTTTATTAAAAATGCCATAGGTTTTTGGATACTTGCAATGGCTGTAGGCTCTGCTCAAGGTGGTATCCAAGCAATATCTAGATCCTTCTATGGCAAAATGGTTCCTAAAGAAAATGCTAATGAATTTTTTGGATTCTATAATATATTTGGAAAATTTGCAGCAATTATGGGGCCATTCCTTGTTGCAATAATAACTCAAGGAACAGGTCAAACTAAAAATGGTATATTGAGCTTAATAATTTTATTTTCTATAGGCTTTTTCTGTTTAACTAAAGTAAAGGATGATAAAGATATTAATAAAGATTCCATTAGTAATGTGAGAAAGCCCAATAAAAATATTTAATATGTAATACAGGTTTCAATTTAATTTATATAGTCACTATAAAAAGTTCACCTATGTAAATTTTGCTTATGACCTTGCGACCCTCCAAGTCATCGCAAAATTACATAGGTGAACTTCAAAGCTGAATAAAGGAAATTATAAAAGTTATTCACAGAGTAAACTTTTTATAATTTCCAAAGAATAAAAAAAGATGTAGAAATTATTAAAAACTTCTACATCTTTTTGTTATTCATTTCATAGTAATTATTTATTTAGTTATTACATTTTAATTTTATAATCTAGTTAATCCTATGCTGTCATTTCTGATTTTCTTCCTTCTATCTTTTCGGCTATCTTTTCTCCAACATTTTTTAGAGCTATAGACATAATTAAAAAT
Source organism: Clostridium sp. LS3 (assembly GCF_055330225.1). Taxonomy (NCBI): domain Bacteria; kingdom Bacillati; phylum Bacillota; class Clostridia; order Eubacteriales; family Clostridiaceae; genus Clostridium; species Clostridium sp. LS3. The sequence goes on along the minus strand of NZ_CM143921.1, from coordinate 558,638 downwards.
ACTACTAGTATTACGCCTAAGATTAAGAAGTCTTTTCCTATTATGCTATAGTTGATTACTTCTGCAGATATAACTTCTCTTAAAGCCTCAACTGCATAAGTAAATGGCATAAATGGATTCAATGCTTTAAAGAATCCAGGTACTACTTCTAGTGGGAATGTACCTGCACATGAAGTAAGTTGAAGTATTAGTAATACTATACCTAGTAATCTTCCTGCATCACCTAATAATGAAATTAGGAATTGAATAATTGAAATAAACACTAGCGATAAGAATATATTTGTTGCTACATAAGCAACTACATTGCTTGTCTTTAATCCAAGCATTAATACTACCACACTTACAAGCACTGCTTGTAAAACACCTACAAATGCGTAAGATAAATATTTACCTGCTACCTTATCAAACTTAGATAAATTTTCTTCATCTCTAACATTTGCTGGTATTACAAAGAACATCATTATTGCACCTATCCATAATGAAAGTGGTATAAAGTATGGTGCAAATCCTGTTCCGTAATTTGGAATTTTATTTATTGACTCTAAATTCATATTAATTGGTTCTGATACAAATTCACCCATCGTATCTGCTGGATTTACTAATCCTTTTTCCATCTCATCTGCACCTTCATTAAGCTTAGTTGCTAATTCATTACTTCCATCATGAAGCTTTGTAACTCCATCGCTTAACTCTGGTACCTTTGATGTTAATTGAGATACTCCATCATTTAATGCTTTTTGTCCACTTACTAATTGGTTTGAACCATCAGCAAGTTTAACTGAACCGCTTACTAATTCATTTGAACCATTATAAAGTGCTGTTATTCCTGAACTTAATTCTGGCATATTAGATTTTAAAGCAATAGTTCCATCATTTAATTGTGTAGCACCTGCATTTAACTTATCTAATCCAGCATTTAAGTTTCCTGTGTTATCAGCTATAGCTTTTAATCCTAATCCAAATTCACTAGTATTAGGATCTAAACTAGCGTATAACCCATTTAATCCATTATCTAATTTTGAAGCTCCTTCTATTAATTTCTTAACTTCTGGTGCACTTTCAACAGCACTAGCTTGTATTCCTTGAGTTATTTGCATTGCTTGTTGTATCAATTGATTCTTTTCATCATTATTAGTAGATTTAGATGCTCTATCTAAAAGATTTTGTATCATTGCCGTTGCTTTAGTTGAATCTGATACACCACTTACTAACTGATTAATCCCTTTATTTAGTTCATTTGCTCCTGCTTTTAATTGACCAACACCTGGATATATTTTTCCTGTATAGGCATTATATATATTTTTACTTCCATCAGCTAATTGGTTTGCTCCTGATGAAGCTTCAGAAATTCCTGCCTTTAAGTCTCCCGCTCCTTTTGCTAAAGCATTTACTCCATTACTTAGTGTTGGAACTTTTCCGTATAATTGTCCAAGTCCTGAATTTAAAGCCTTAGAACCATTTGCTGCAGCTCCAATACCATCATTAAGTGCAACTTGTCCATTTACTAGTTGACCTGAACCATCGCCTAATTTGTTTGCTCCATCAACTAATTCTGGTACTTTTTCATTCATTGTGCTTAAACCATCATTAATTTGTTTACTTCCATCAGCAGCTTGAGTTAATCCGTCCTTAGCTTCGTATAAACTATCAAATGCTACTTCTACATAATTATTTGTTATTGTTTTAGTTATATTTGCCTTAAGTTCACCTTCTACTTTTGAGTTTATTTGTGCTGCTAAGAAGTTCTTTTTATCATTTGTTATAAACTCAATCTTTGCAACCTTTGGTGCTCCATCCTTAGCTGCTATAACCTTTGATGAAAAATCCTTTGGAATAACTACTTTTGCATAGTATTCTTTACCTTCTAGGCCTTCTTTAGCATCCTCTTCAGATGTTATAACCCATCCAATTTCGTTATTTCCCCTTAATTCTTCTTCAATATCCTTACCATAGTTAACCTTGTCCCCATCTAAGATGGTACCTTCATCTTTATTTACTACCGCAACGTTGACATCACTAAGTTTTGCATATGGATCCCAGAAAGCATATAAGTATAATAATGAATATAATAGTGGTACTATAATAATTGCAATTATCGATACTCGTATGAATCGGTTTTTAAATATGCTCTTGATGTCTTCCCCTGCAATCTTTAGGAAATTCATACAATCACCCTCTGTTTAATTTTTTGTACTGATTAGTCAGTTAATCAGTATGATATATTTATACTACTTTTGTACTGGGTAGTCAATATAATTTTTGAAAATTTTTTTAGGTTTTTTCATTAATTTTTAGAATAGTATAATGAAAACATTTACCAATAAATTCGAAATAAAAAAGTGGAAATATATAAATTTGCTTCTTCCGTCGCTCCGCTCCAAGTCAACGCAAACTTACATATTTCCACTTACAAACTGAAGATAAGAAAAGTATAAAAAAAGACTAGTCTATAGCTTTAAGTGCTTATAACTAACCTTTTTAAGAAATATTTTTAAATTTTTTGTATATTTATCACTTATATTATCAATTTATTATTTTTTATTATTTATCTATTTTTTAGTTCTATGTTTTTTATTATTTTAGCCGGATTTCCTCCTACTACAACATTATCTGGAACATCTTTAGTTACGACTGATCCTGAAGCTATTACAACATTATTTCCTATTGTGACTCCTGGATTTATAGTTGAATGCCCTCCTATCCAAACATTATCTCCTATAGTAACACTTTTCCCAAATTCATATTTTAGCCTTTCATTTGGATCTATTGGATGAGTTGCTGTATATATATGTACTCCTGGTGCAATAAAGCAATTTTTACCTATCTTTATTTCACATACATCAAGCATTATACAATCAAAATTTGCATAGAATCCTTCTCCGACATGTATGTTATATCCATAATCACATTTGAAATTGGGCTCTATATAAATATTTTCTCCTGTTGAACCGAAAAGCTCCTTTAATATTTTTTTACGCTCATCCAATTCTGTTTCTATAGTTGAATTAAATAATCTAGTTAGCTTTCTGGCTCTTAATCTTCCATTTACTAATTCTTCATCATTAGGATCATACGGTAATCCTTTAAGCATTTTTTCTTTTTCTTTCATGTCATACTCTCTCCTAAATCACAATAACTATTTCAATCTCTTTTTACATTTATTCCATATTGAAAATACTTCATAAATTTCTCAACTATTTCTTCATGGTCGTATTTATCTTCATTTAAAATTTCATAAAGAGCTGAAGAAACTAATACTCCAATTAAACCGTAGCTCAAGAAAGCTGGATCATCATTTTCGATAAATCCTCCATCCATTACAGCTCTAAACTTAAGTGAACTTCTATCTATAAGAGTTTTTATTTCTTCTCTTAACATATTATTTCTATCACCAGTTCCCCAAAGCTGGCTAACTATTACCTTAAATAAATCTTTGTTTTCATAAACATATTTAAGTTGAACCTTTGCAGAAACTTTTATTATTTCATATGGATTATCAATATCCTTTGTTGCTTCTTCTATTTCTTCATTTATAAGATTTATTCCTTCTTTAATTATAAACATAAAGAGTTCTTCTTTACTTTTAAAGTGATAATACAAGCTACCCTTAGCTACTCCAGCTCTAGCTACAACTTCATCCATTGTTGCTCCAGTATAACCATAACTAGAAAAAACCTTTATAGCTGATTCAAAGATAGCTCTTTTAGTTTTATTCATTAAGATCTCCACCTTCTTAGAAATTATCTTTTCTTATTTTGTCATAATAATCTACAATATTTTTCTCATACTCTTCATTAAACCTATCTGAACTTAGAAGAAAATCTGCTGCAGATTTATTCATTGCAATTGCTACGTCATATAGTACCCCTATTCTAAGTAGTGCTTTTACATCTGGATCATGAGGTTGAGATGTTAATGGATCCCAAAAGAAAATCATTAAATCTATTTCTCCATTTACTATGGCTGCTCCAATTTGTTGATCTCCTCCCATTGGTCCACTTTCAAAACCATGTACACTTAATCCAGTTTTTTCACTAATAAGCTTAGCAGTTGTTCCAGTTCCACAAAGTATATGTTTTTCTAATAACTCTTTATTTTCATACACCCATTCAATTAAAGCAGATTTTCTATTATCATGAGCTACAAGTGCTATTTTTTTTCTTTCACCCATTTTATATTTACTCATACCTCTCCCCCTAATCAACCAAAGGTTTATTTTTATTTAAAACTAAGAATAAATTTTTATCATCTCAGTTATTACTAAAATTATACATAACTAAATATTAATTTACAATGGTATATAACTTTTAATATTTTTTAAATATTCTGTAGTTTCATTATAAAATTATAGTTTACTAATAAAAATATAACCTTCTAAAGAGTTAAAAACCTTTAAAATAAAGCTATATTACTGATAAGTAGAATTTCAGTAATATAGCTTTTTATAATTTTATATGAATTTTTTTATATTATAACTTCTATATTTAGGTTTCCTTTGTCTTTAGGAATTAAATCATCTTTTGACTTTTCTCCATTTATAATAAGACCTTTATTTTCACCTCTTTTTACTTTTATACTATATTGCTCTTTTTCATTTTTAATGTTTATTTCGTATTCATTCCACGCCTCAGGAATACATGGTTTTATTTTATATCCTTTTCCTTCTATCTTCTTTAATCCTAATATATCCTCAAGTCCTACTTTATACATCCATCCTGATGCTCCTGTATACCAGCTCCATCCACCTCTTCCACCATGAGGCTCTTTTATATACACATCTGCTGCCATTACATATGGTTCTACTTTATAGCTTCTTGCTTCAAGCTCTGTATTAGAGTGATTTATTGGATTTATCATATTGTAATATCTCCATGCTTTATCACCTAATCCAAGCTTAGTTAAGGCTAAAATAACCCATACTGCTGCATGCGTATATTGACCACCATTTTCTCTAACTCCTGGTACATAACCTTTTATATATCCTGGTTCTAAAGTAGATTTATCAAAAGGTGGTGCTAGTAATTTTATAAGCCCCTTATCCTTATCTACAAGATGTTTATCAACTGCTTCCATAGCTTCTTTTACTCTTGTAGACTTTCCTGCATTAGAAATTATTGACCAACTTTGTGCTATTGCATCTATTTTACATTCATCATTTTCCCTTGATCCAAGAGGCTTTCCATCATCAAAGTATGCTCTTCTGTACCATCCTCCATCCCAAGCATTTTTCTCTAAGTTCTCTTGTATAAAGCTTTGGAATGTATTATATTCTTCTTCTTTTTCATTGTCTTTTCTATAATTACAAATTTCTTTAAATCCATCTAATATTTTATATAAGAACCAGCCTACCCAAACGCTTTCTCCTTCTCCTTTATTTCCTACAGTGCTCATTCCATCATTCCAATCTCCACTACCCATAAGAGGAATATTATGTTTTCCAAATCTTAACCCTTTATCTATAGCTTTTAAGCAGTGTTCATATATGCTTCCATTTTTTCTTGACTGATTTACTATTGTGTACCTTTCATCTTCTCCATCTCTTAATGGTTCATCCTCTAAATAAGGTACCTCTTCATCTAAAATACTATAATCACCTGTTGACTTTATATATTCAATTGTTACATAAGGTAACCATAATAAATCATCTGAAAATCTAGTTCTTATACCAGAATTAATTATTGGATGCCACCAGTGTTGGACATCTCCTTCAATATATTGTCTTGAAGCACTCCTTAAAATTTGTTCTCTTGTTATATTTGGATCTAGTACTCCTATTGCCATTGAGTCTTGAAGTTGATCTCTAAAGCCATAGGCTCCACCACTTTGATAAAATGCTGTTCTTGATAAATATCTACAAGCTAATGTCTGGTACATAAGCCACCCATTTAACATATAATCCATAGATAAATCTGGTGTCTTTACTTGTATATTTCCTAGGAAATTTGACCAATATTCTTTTATATTAGCTAATTCTTTATGAACATTCGCCATATTGCTATATTTATTTATTTTTTCTTCGATTAATTTCTCATCCTCTTCTTCACCAAAAATTATTACAATTTCCTTTTCTTCTCCGGCATCTAAATCTATATTTAATTGAGCTGCTAAACAAGGATCATAGACACTTCCATACACATTATTTAATTTATCTAAGGATAATGCCTTAGGAGCACTTAAGTCTTCACCTACACCTATAAAACTTTTTCTATCTCCTGTAAAGCTTTGCTCTTTATCACCATTAATAGATAAATAAGCCTTTAACTTGCCAAAATATTTTGAATAAGGATTTTGGCCATATATATATTTGCCTTGGGCATGGGTGCTTATATATTTAGCACTTCCATAATTATATACACCAAGTACTAACTGAGCGTAGTAAAATATAGATAAGCTTTTATTTGCATTTGATAAATTTTTAAGAGAAACCTTGCATAATTTCAACTTTTCTTCTTGTGGACAGAAAATCTTCATTTCACCACTAATGTTATATGCAGTATGTTTAAATGTTGAAACTCCAAAGCTATGCTCAACAATATACTCTCCACCGTCTCTTATTGGCATAGGAGTAATTGTAAAATATGCTCCTGTATTGTTATCTCTTATATATAAAGCTTCTCCTGTTGGATCCACAACCCAATCATTGCTCCAAGGCGTTATTTTATTTTCCCTACTGTTTCCACACCAGGTATAAGTTGAACCCACCTCGGAAATATGGAATCCAAAATCCTTATTAGAAATTACATTTATCCATGGTGCCGGAGTGTTTTCATAATCTTTAAGTCTTATAACATAACTTTTATCGATTTTATTAAAGCCTCCATAACCATTGAAGAAATCTAATTCTTCTATGTTTAAATGTTCATCCATAAGTTCAGTATTTCTTAATTCGCCTAATTTATTCTCATTATTCTTATTAAATTTTCTTAAACCATACTCTTTTAATGCTTTATTTGAAGCCTTATCTTTTTTATTTATTTCCTTATCTACAAAGCTCTTTATATAATCACTTTCGTTTATATTTACTCTTATTCTATTAATATGTGATAACTCTTCTTTATTCTTATAATCATCATATTTGTATTCTATTGATTCTATTAATTGCTTTGCTAAAGTGCCTTCAGATGAATTTATATAAATTTTTGCTATTCCTATTATAAATCTTTTTACATTATCATCCATTGTTGATTTGTTATGAATAAAAATTCCACCTGATTTATTTAAGCTTTCTCTTTCAACAGAATTTTTCACTGTAGACATAATATTTTTTTGTAATGGTTCTTCATATGATATTTCTTCTTCATTGTAAATTATTAAATCTGATTTTATTCCTTTATTTCTAAAGTAATAATGCATATTAATAACTTGCCTTAATAAATCAATGTCGTCTTCTGTTTCTAATACTAAAAATATTATAGGTAAATCTCCTGATATTCCATAAGACCATAAATTTTCTTGATTCATACTAATATTCTTTATATAATATTCTCTATTTTTTCTTCCACTGTGTAAGTATAAAATATAAGATGCCAAGCTTTGATATATATTAGCTTGAGCAGATCTAATACCCATATGCTTAATCTCTAATTGATTAGCATAATTATAAGCTTCATATTCTTTTTCTATCCTTGGAATATCCTTATATTTTTTAATAATATCTATTACTTCTTCCTTTGATTCTCCAACTCCTGTTAAATAGTAAATCTCTTTTTCTTCTCCTGCTTTAAGAGTAACTGCGCTTCTTATACTCATTATAGGGTCTAGTACTATTCCAATTGTATTTTGAAGTGGTGTATCATTATCCATAACTTCTGGAGATTTTAAACTTCTATTTCTTCCTATAAAGTTTAGCCTTGATGTTTCATAAGTTAAGTCCCCATCTAACTCATAATTTGTAGCTACAGTATGGAATATGTATGGAGTAACTGCTCCTTTAGCTCTAGGTCTTCTATTACCTATTAAGCTTTTGGTTTCTTCATCATATTCTGTGCTTATGAAAAGATTTGAGAAACTTGGATGAACTGCATCTCCTTCAAATGATTGTAAAGTTACTTCTAAATAACTTGTTACTTCTAAGCATCTTGATTTATCACCAGTATTTTTTAATGTTAATTTCCTTATTTCTAAATTATCTTCACATGCTAAAGTGATTTCATAATTAGTTTTTATGCTTCCATCTTTTCTTTCATATTTTGCTTTATCTAGAGTAAATTCAACTAAATAATCATCATTCTCTTCCTTACAAGGTTCATAAGCAGCACTCCAGTAATCATTTGAGTTTAAGTTCTTTATATAAAAGAACATTCCACTTGAATCAGATGTACTATCACCTTTCCATCTGTATACTGTCATATCATCCTTTCTAGAATATCCACTACCACTATCTGCAATCATAGTAGAATATGTACCATTTGATAACAGTAATACTTCTGAATTTTCTCTTTTAGTTCCTTTAAATCTTCTTGGGATGAAATCTTCTTTTTCTATCTTTATATTATTTTTATTAGTAATATCTACTTCTCTTTCAAAGGTTATATTTTGAGGGACCTTTTCCTTTAGAAGAATTTCAACTGCTTTTATTTCTGGTATATTATGAAACCTCTTCTTTAATATATTATTATTTAATATATTATCTAAAGCCAAAAGGGACATTCCTAAATGGTGAACCATATAACATCTTACTTGTTTTGCTTCGTCTTTAGATTTTTCATCACTATAATCAATTGATTCTATAAACCCATATCTACCAAATGCTTTAATGTCATATAATTTTTTAAGATTCTCTATTGATCCTTTTCTATCATAAGGTAACGTCATTATTGAAGAATATGGAGATACAACAACATCTTCTTCTAGCCCTCTCTTTAAACCTATTCCAGGTACTCCAAAGGCTTTATATTGATAGTTTTGGTTTATATCAAATTCATAATAAGCTGACTCTGATATTCCCCATGGAATGTTTTTCTTTTCGCCATAATTTTTTTGAGCATTTATTACTGAGGAATATGTTAAATCCCATATAGTCTTTTTAAAACTTTTCATTATTTGGAATGGCATGAAATACTCAAACATAGTACCACTCCATGAAGCCAAGCTTTTTTCACCAAAGGCCTTTGTCATATTTCTACTTAAGTTATACCAATGTTCTTTTGGAATCTCACCTCTTGCTATAGCTAAAAATGAGGATATTCTTGCTTCTGATGCCATTAAATCATAATAAGAATTTCCTAAGGATTTTTCTTCAACATTATATCCTATAGCAAAAAGACCTCTGTTTTTGCTGTATAAGAAACTAAAGTTCATATCTTCCATTATGCTATCTATTTCTGAATAAATAAGCTTAAGTCTTTCATCAAATTCTCTTAAATTATTTATTTTTTTAGATAATATTTCTCTAAACTCTTCACCTGAAGAATTCTTTATATCTTCTAATCTATCTATTAACTCCATTAATGTTGGTGATTTATAATTTTCAAAAGAATCTATAACTATTTTTTCTATACCATCAAATATATAATCATAAAAATCTATTTTTATTTCTATTTCTTTTTTCAATTTTTTTAGCCAATAATATTCACTCTTGTCTTTTTCATTATTTTCTTTATTTTTCTCTAGTTTATCATTTACTCTCTTTAGCTCATCTAATAAAATATTTTTATAATCCTTCAAATCTATATTATCAGGTAAACCATCGTAAAATTCTTCTTTTTCATCTTTTCTAATTAAGCTATAGGTATCTTTTATTGCAAAAATTTCTTTTTCTCTAACTATTGGATCATTATTGAAATCCTTTATAGTTTCTTTAATTATCCACAGGTATCCTAAAAGATTTCCACTATCTACTGTTGATACATATCTAGGCCAAAGTGGTTCTTTTGTTTTTGTATCATACCAATTTAAGTAATGACCTTTAAACTTTTCTAAACCTCTCATACCATCTAGTATTAATTCTGTTCTATAAACAACTTCTCCTATTGATATATATCCTAAGTCATAAGCTGTTAGATTAGTAATCAATCCCATACCTATATTAGTAGGTGATGTTCTATGAGCTAATCCTTTAAATGGCTTTTCTTGATAATTGTCTGGTGCTAAATAATTATTTTCTTCGTTTATAAAATCTTCATAATAAGCCCATATTCTTCTGCTACTTTCTCTTAAAAATTCTTCATCCTCTAACTCTATTCTATCCTCTACAAATATCGCTTCTTTTGATATTTTGCATGCTATTGCAGGCGCTATAGCCCAAAGGATAAAAATTACTATTGTTGCTATTAAAACTTCTATAGAATTATCTAAACTAAGTAATAATACTACTAAAGATACGCCTACTGATATCCACATTTTTTGATAATACCACATATATGTATTTTTTACTGACTTCTCAACTCTATCAGCAGTTTTCCATTGAAGTAAATTCTTTTTAGATATAAGTAATCTATAAATTGTTCTAAATATAGCATCAAACATTAACCACGCTTGATATGGGATAAAACTTAATATCAATATTATTTGTTTTGAATTTTTAAAGGTTCCCATAAGCTTATTTTTAGGAGTTACAACAAAATCTGTTACTGTAAATACTAATGGTGTTATTAAAGCTAAGAATAGCAATATTGATATTTGCACTGCTCCATTTAATACTGTTAAGACTGCTAGTAAAGCTATTAGTAAGCTTGGTGCTAATAAACTTCTTCTAAGATTATCTATAATCTTCCACTTAGATATTGCTGATAATTTCTTTGAAAATATCCAACCTGATATTTGCCAGTCTCCTCTTACCCATCTATGAAGTCTTAAAGCACTTGAAATATAACTAGATGGATATCCATCTATAACTTCAACATCTGTTATTAGTGCACATCTTGTTAAGACACCTTCTATTAAATCGTGAGATAAAACCTTATTCTCTGGAATTTCATCTTTTAGAACATCATAGAAAGTATCTATTTCTATAATTCCCTTTCCGGTAAATATTCCTTCTCCAAAAAGATCCTGATATGTATCTGATGAAGCTGTAGAATAAGCATCTACCCCTGCTTCACCTGCAAAAACTTCTGAAAAATATGTTTTATGTTTATCTTCTAAGTGTACACCTACTTTTGGTTGCATTATTCCATACCCTCTAACTACAACCTGATTTTCTGTGCAAGGAGTATTTAATATATGGCTCATAGCTCCTATAAGTTTTTTAGCTGCTCCTATAGGTAAAAATGTATCACTATCTAAAGTTATAATATATTTTGCACTTTTTAATGAGTCTATCTTACTGCTCAGTACATTATATGTAGTTTCTTCACTACCTCTTACAAGTGCCATAAATTCCATGAGCTTTCCTCTTTTTCTTTCATAGCCCATGAAAACTCCTTCTGCCTTATTGTATAATCTCTTTCTGTTAAAGAAGAAAAATCTATCTTCTCCATCTATTGAATATTTTTTATTTAATTCTTTTGTAAACTTTATTGCTTCATCATTTATAGATTTATCTAAAGGTTCACTTTCATTATTACTGTCACATAAATCTCCAAGTAAAGCGAAAAATATATTTTTATCTCTATTAGCTAAATAATAAATTTCTAATTTTTTTAATAATTCAACTGCACCTTTTCCTGAGCTTAATATTGCAGGAATAACTACTATAGTTCTTTGACTTTCTGGAACTCCCTTTGAGTAATCCATTTTAGATATAAAGCTAACAGGAGTTACCTTTGCTATAAACCAATTAAATAATGATATTACAACCTCACTTGATGGAATTATCATCAATATAAATGCTAATATATATTGTCCTATGTTAAAGTTTAATGGTATTAAGTATGTTAATAGTAAGACTACTAAATCTATTAACATTGTTCCAAAAAATATTGTTGATAAATATGTCGCTCTTGAAATTTTTCTATCTATATTCTTATTAATATTAAACCTTTTTAATACATCCTTTATTCCTTCATCTACTATGTAATAACCTATATGCCTTTTATATGGATCCTTATCTTCAAGATACAAAGTACTAAGCTCTAACGCTGTTTTAACTAACTCTAGTTCTTTTATATCTATCTTTCTTGAAATTTCTTCTATCTTATGTCTATAATAATCTTTTGTTTCAAAGTCCATTTCTTCATAAATTTCTGCTGGGTCTTGTTGTAATATTTTCTCCACATTTGATGTTTCTGAAAAGAATCTCTTCCAATTTACAGAATCCATTATTCTTAGCGAACTTATAATCCGTCCTATTGTTGTAGCTATATTCCCTTCTCTTATATGATCTTTTATTATTTCCTTTTCAAAGCTTGTATTTTCCTTGTCCTTTAATCTATCTAGAGCAAATTTATATATTCTTTCATCATCTATTGAGTTATTTCTTAAAATATTAAAAAACTTATCTAAAAATTCTGGTGAAAATAGACCATCATGGAGAATATCCTCATCTCCCATATAATTAATTTTAGAAATATCTTTTGTAGTATCTTCTACTTCAATTGGATATTTACTTTCTAACTTAGATAATAATATATCTAACTTTTGATTATTGTAAGAATCTATAACTGTATTTGCTAAGTCCTTTGCTCCTAATCGTTGTTTTTGAAGAACTACCATATCATTGGTTATAATTGCTAAGTTTGTAATTAATGCAATTCTAAGCATTAACGGGAAAGCCCAAAGTTCTCCTATTGTAAATATTTCTCCTTGCTCATTTATAAATTTTATTATTTCACTTTCTTCTATTGTATTTTGATTTTTTTCAATATAATTTTTTGCTAAAATATATACTCTTGGATATTCTATATCTTCCATTGTAACAGTTGGTAAGTTATCAAAATAATTAATTGGTAAATTGAATTTTATTGCTTTATATTCCTTTTCTATTAAATATACATTATCTAATAACCATTCAGCTGAAGAAATTACATCTTCACCATGCTTTGCAAGCTTATTTAAATATTTATGATTATGAATTATACCTTTAAAGGCTTCATTTAACTCCATTAATACTGTTTTTCTGCCACTTTTTAAAACCTCTTCCTTCATAAATAAATACTCCTCTACTCTTTAATTTAAATAAATTTATTGTTATACTAAAATGAATTTTTCTTGTTAAAAATATACTTAAACTTATTCATTTTAGATTTTTCTATAATTTCTTTTATTAAAAAATCTTCTTTAAGAATTATACCCATAGGATAAGTTTATTATTTGCAGAATTAAGGATTTTTACTCATGAAGAAAAAGAAAGTCTAGTGAAAATTAGATAAATAAAAAAGTGGACATAAAAATTGGCTTCTGCACAATGAACTAATTTAGTTCATTGTGCAGAAGCCAATTTTATTAGTAAAGTATTTATTAACTCTTTAATTTTTTAACTCTTCTACAGCTTTTCTTGTTATTCTAAGCTTTTCTTCTACTTCTCTCAAATTATTTCTTGCCATTCCTATAAATAGCATATCTATTATTGCAAGCTGTGATATTCTTGAACTCATAGCACCTTCTCTTAAAGATTTTTCTACAAATGGGACATGTAGAACTATATCTGATATACTTGCTAATGTATTATTTATACTAGCCTTTGTAATCGATATAACAGGAACGTCACTTTTTTTAGCATTTTCAATGCATCTAATAACTTCTTTTGTTTCTCCAGAATAAGATATAGCTATTGCCACATCTCCTTTTTCCATAAGAGCAGAAGAAGTCATCTGAAGATGAGTATCAGTATGAGAAATACATCTCTTATTTATTCTACTTAACTTATAATAAAAATCCAAACCTACTAAATTAGAAACACCTACACTAAATATATATATATTTTTAGCTTTATTAAGTACATTTATAGCTTTTTCTAGTTGGTCTTCTTTTAAAGTCCCCACTGTTTGATTTACTATTGAATCTATAGATCTTTTTATTCCATGGATTATATTTTTTGTAGATAAATCACCCTCTAAATATTCAAAATCTGAAGCCTTCTCATGATTTTTTATATTTAATGACAATTGCAACTTCATTTCATTTAAAGTATCAAAACCTATTTTTTTAGAGAATCTAACAACTGTTGGAGCTGATGTATTTGTAATATCTCCAATCTCCTTTGCTGACATACCTATAATGCTTTTTTTATTACTAAGTAAATATTCAGCTATTAGCTTTTCCCTATCTGTAAAACTATCATAATTTTGTTTAATATACTGCAATACGTTCATCATTAACACCTTACTACTCTTTCATCAGCTTATTTATTGACTATATTAAAGTTAAATTTTTTACCACCATGTATATATTTTAATAAATAAATATCTTTTTGTAAAACAGAAGCTACTATATTTGTTCTAAAATCTTCACTTTGATTTATTTTTAATATTTGAAGTTCTCCCATATATCTCATATAGTTCTTATTGTCTATTGAAATATCTCCATATTCTTTACTAGTTGTATTAAAAGGTTCTATAGTGTCACCATTTAATAGCAATCTACTTTCACTTGCCCTTATAGCATCTCTAGCTTCATCTGTTCTTGCTGTATAGGTTTCACTTAGAAGTCTAATTATGACTTCACTATTAGTCTTTACATTTATATCTAATTCTATAACTTCAGGATCTAAATTTGCTAAGTCTTTTAGTTCATCTATACTTGGAAGAGAATCTCCTATAAACACTGATTTGTTTCCTAGTGCAAATAAGTGATTAGCAGCATCCCTTACCCCTACTCCTCTATGATCTTCAAGAGTTGGTAAGCCATCTTTTAATGGACTTCTTTTTCTATTATTTGACTGTACAAATGCACAAGGTTTTATTCCTCTTTTGCTAAGAATACTATTTTTATCTACCATACACTCTTCAGAAATACCTGTTCCAATTCTTGGATAAAAGTTATGCAATGCATCTACATTACTATAATTAGGAGAGTATTTATCAAGTTCATTAAAGAATTCTTCAGTTATAGTTGATGCATTTAATTGAATTTTAATTCCATATTTATTGTTACTCATTTTAGCGATTTCTTCTTCACTGTAGCCAAAGTCTATCCTTATAGTTTTAACTCCCAGATCCCTTAGTCCTTTTAAGTCCATATCTTCCAAATCTAAAAATTTAAAAGTGTTAGGTGATATATCACTTATTATATCCATGTCATAGTTTTTAGCTATATCGAAAAATTCTTTAACTTCTTTTTTCAAAACTTCATAATTAGCTTCTGGTATATGAAGAGATGTAAATATTCTAGTAAATCCAAGTTCATGTGCATCTTTTAATAATTGAATATTTTCTTCTTTAGTATTATCAAGTCCAAAATAAACTGAAAATCCATAACTCATATTAATCCTCTCCTTAATTAACTTATTTTTATAATTAATGTTATTTTTTAATGTAAATATCTCTTAAAATTAACTTATAAAAAATCAGGCATATTAAGAAACCTATCCTAATATGCCTACTATTTTATATAAATACAAACATTTTACTTATTAAAATTATTGCTTATATCATTTAGCACTTTAGGATACATTTCTCGCCATGTTGGCCAAGAGTGAGTTCCTTGATTTTGTAGCTCATATTTAACATCAAATCCAGAATCTCTAGCATAAGAAACAAAATTTTCAATATTATCATAAGATATTACTTCATCATCTTCTCCATGATATAAAAAAATATTTATATCCTTTGATTTAACTTCTCTAATTAAGTTTTTATAAGAATTTTCATAATACTTTTCTACTAATGGACTTCCATAAATGATATTATTTTCTTCTATAGTATCCCAAATAGCCGGTGACATTAATCCAACTGAATCAAATTTATTACTATTGCTTAATGCTATATTTAATGATCCAAAACCGCCCATAGAAATCCCAGCTATCGCTCTATTACTCTTATTATTTAACGTTCTATATTTAGAATCTATTAATGGAATTAAATCATTGACTATTGCACTTTTCATTTTGAATGTTGGCCCATCTACATAAAAACTATTAAATCCATCTACAAACACAACTATCATAGGTTTAATCTCTTTATTAGTTATTAAATTATCTAATATTGATTTTGAATCTATTCTAGTTTCATCAATTGTATTAGTAACATTTCCACCCCATCCATGTAAAACATAAAGTACAGGATACTTTTTATCTAAATTTTCCACATATTCTTCAGGAAGGTAAACTCCATAGTTCCAATGTATTTTCATTGTATTAGACCATTGAGTATCTGCTATTACCTGAGATGTCTTATCCTCAACTTTTATTTGATCTTCTTCTTTTACTTGTTCTTCGGCTTTTATATTATTATTCATTTCACACCTTCCTTTTTACTTTTCTTAAAGTAAAGTGTAGAAATTAAGTAATACCCAATTACCTTTAGTAACTAAGACTTACATAATATCTACACTTATTGTTTAATTATTTCTATATTATTCTACTGGATCTTCAAATCCAAGCATCTCTGTAAATAAGTATCCTGCTACATATGATGTAATTACTCCAATTAAGAATACAAACATTTTTCCATCTGCTATTAATAATGCTAGAGGTAATCCTGATACTCCCATAGCCACTGCTCCAACCTTGAAGATTGCCATTACTGCTCCACCAACTCCAGCTCCTAAACAAGCTCCTAAGAATGGTTTTCCTAGTGGTAATGTTACACCATATATTAATGGTTCCCCAATTCCTAAGAATCCTGGAACTAGTCCATTTTTAGCAGTTTTCTTTAATCTTTCATTTTTTGTTCTTCTAAGCACTGCTATAGTTGCTCCAACTTGAGCCATACCTGCTGTTGCTAATATAGGAAGTAATACTGTATATCCTGCAGTAGCTATTAAATCGGCATGTATTGGAGTTAATGCTTGGTGCATTCCTGTCATAACTAATGGTAAGAATAATGCCCCTGAAACTGCTCCTGAAATAACTGAAACAAATGTATTATCTGATGCTATTGTTTGTGCAACTACCATACCAATTGTATCTGAAATAAATCCACCTACTGGTTGAAGTATAAATAATGCTGCTAACACTGATAATGTTAAAGTTACTAAAGGTGTTACAAATAAATCTAATACATCTGGTACAAACTTTCTACAAGCTTTTTCAATGAAAACAGCTAGTAAAACTACTAATATAACTGAAATAACTCCTCCACGACCTGGTGTTAAAGCTTTTCCAAATAAATTAATATTTGCTAGTGCTCCTGATGAAAGAATACCACCTAGTACTCCACCCATCATAGGCATTTGTGAACCAAACTCTTTAGCTGCATTTACACCAACTAAAACTGATAATACTGAGAATACTCCACCACCTATAAGCCCAATTATTTGGGATGCTGTAGTTGTTTTATAAACATCACCAAAATAAACATTACAAATATTATTAACTGCAAGAACTAAACCACATGCTACGAATAAAGGTATTAATGGAATAAATATATTTCCAAGCTTTCTAAGTCCATTTTTAAAACCTGTATTATTTTTTTCTTTTAATTTTGCTTTTGTAGCTTTAAGTGCATCTTCGCCTAAAAGTATAGGCTTTCCAACAATTTTACTCACTTCATCAGTCACTTTATTAACTTTTCCTGGTCCATATATTACTTGTAGTTGACCGTCTGCTTTAACTACTCCTAAAGATCCTTCTAACTTTTTAATTTTTTCTATATCAGCCTTTGAATAATCTTTAAGTTCTAATCTACAACGAGTCATACAATTAGCTACAGACTGTATATTGTCTTTTCCACCTACTAATTCTACCAAATTTTGAGCAATTTCTTGATTTGTCATTCTCAATTCCTCCCACATTTTTTAATTTTAACTTATTCTTCTAAATACCCTTTAATTGTTGTTCTAAATACCCTTTAATTATTGCTTTAAATACCCTTTAATGCTTCAGCTATATACCCGTTTTTATCATCCAATATATTCTTAGCTTGGTTTTTATCAAGCTTTGATAATATCATAAATATTGAAAGTTTAACATCAAACTCTGTTTCATTTAATGTTTTTTCTACTTCTTCCCTATCTGCTCCAGTAGCTTCACAAACTATTTTTTTTGATCTTTCAACTAGTTTTTCATTAGTAGCTTTTACATCTACCATTAAGTTACCGTAAACTTTTCCAAGTTTTATCATGGCTCCTGTAGATAACATATTTAAAACCAACTTTTGAGCTGTTCCAGATTTTAATCTAGTTGAGCCCGTAATTACTTCAGGTCCTACTACTGGTGCTATTGAAATCTTAGCTGCTTTTGAAACTTCTGAATTTGCATTACATGTAACTGATACTGTTAAAGCACCTATTTCATTTGCATAATTTAATCCACCTATTACATAAGGTGTTCTACCTGATGCAGCTAGTCCAACTACTGTATCATTTTCGTTTAGTTTCTTTAACTTTAAATCCTCAACAGCTAATTCCTTAGAATCTTCTGCTCCTTCTTTTGCTCTAAATATAGCTTCTGTTCCCCCTGCTATAATCCCTTGAACTACTTCTTCTGAAACTCCATATGTTGGAGGACATTCAGACGCATCTAATATTCCAAGTCTTCCTGAAGTTCCAGCTCCTATATAAATTAATCTTCCTCCTTTATGCATTCCTTCTACTATTCCATTTATAGCTTCTGCTATTTTAGGTAATTCCTTTTCAACAGCTTCTGCAACTTTTTTATCTTCATCGTTAATCTTTTTAAGCATTTCTAAGGTTGAAACCTTGTCTATGTCTATGGTATTTGGGTTTCTACTCTCTGTTGTTAAATTTTCTAAGTCTATTTTATTCATATAAATACCTCCAAAATAAAGTATGCCTACCAGTGCATTTGACTACGTTTTCACTTTAATATTATATTACCATATTTGAAACAATATTTCAACGCCTTTATTCAAATTCCTTATTTCATTTCATTGGATTTGTTTTATTCTTATTAGTTATTTCATTAATTCAATATTTCTATATTAAATTTATAACTTATTACTTTATATCTTTAATTTGCAAATAATTTTGAACAGTAAAAGAGACTGTTCAAAATCAACTAACCAAGTCAATTTTATAACAGTCTCTTTTATTCTTATTATAAAATTTAAATATCTATTCTTTTACTACATAAGTATCTGCAACAGTACACTTGCTACTATTAACATCAAAGCTCCACATATACGAGTTGCTATTTGTGCAAATGGTATTAATTCCATTCTATTAGCTGCTGATAGTACTGCTACGTCTCCTGTACCTCCCATATTAGTTGTACAAAGACCTGCAGTTAGTGATGATTCTATTGGATAGAATCCAACTAGCTTTCCACCTACTCCAGCTCCTATAGTTACACCTGCAATAACTACAAATACAAGAACTAAGTATAAAGGACTTATTGATTCTGCAACGGCTTTTAAATCTATCATTGAAATACCTATTCCAACTAGAAGAGCACTTGTTAAATTTGTCATTACAAATTGTCCCCATTGCTGAGCTGCTTGCTCAAATTTCTTTGGCAATATTCCAAGTATCTTAGCTGCCGCAACACCTATTATCATCCAAGCATATGCATGAATTGAAGGAATTAACTTACCAACTATTGTACCAAAAGTAAAGAAAGTCATTGCTAATAATAATCCCATTCCTAACATTTTAAGATCTAGTTTATTCTCTGTCTTTTCTTCCAAATCTCCTGAATCACTTTTCATTAGTTTTCCATTACCAGTCCAATTTGGTTTTACTGTAGCTACTCTTCCTAATACACCAGCCATTATTATAGCCATAACATTTCCTAAGGTTGATGCAGGTATCATTACAGAAAGCATCTGTGAAACATCAGTTCCTAATGCTTGTGAATACATATTAGATAAAGGTATAACACCAGCACCCATTCCGCCACCCATCATAGGTATTGCAATAAACATTATAGCTTCTTTAAATCCATATCCTAAAAGTGCTCCAGCTGTTCCAACCAATAATAATGCAACTGTTATAGAAGCTACTGCTACTGGTAAGAATCTAACAGATGCCTTTATTAATAGTTTTCTTCCCATTCCTAATATACTACCTGTTATTAAGGCAGCTATATAAAAATTTAAAAATCCAAAATCATTCATAAAACTGTTTACATTTGATATAACGCCTTCAGGTATTAGGTTAAAAGTTACTAATGCAGCTGATGCAAATATAGCAACTATTGCACCTCCACCTAAATAAGTCCTAACAATAGGAGTCCTATTTCCTATTTCATTGAATAAAGCACCTAAAACCATCATTATAGATAGAGCTCCAACTATTCCACTTGGTAAGTACCCCATAACTGTGGCCCCTAGTATTACTGTTGCTACCCCTAAAAATGCTAGTAATGGCATTCCCATTATTTCTATTTTCTTTTTTTCAGTAGCTTGACTTGAGTTTTTATTTAATATGCCTTGCATAATATATCCCCCTAATTGTTTTTATATTCTAGCTATTCCTGTTTCTTTAGCAACTCTAGCAACCTCTTTTGCCACAACTTCAGCTACTCTACTATCAAAAGCTCCTGGAATTATATACTCTTCATTTAGCTCTTCATCAGTTATAATGCTTGCTATAGCCTTTGCAGCTGCTATTTTCATTTCTTCTGTTATATCTGTAGCTCTAACATCTAAAGCTCCTCTAAATATTCCTGGAAATACAAGAACATTATTAATTTGATTAGGGAAATCTGATCTTCCTGTTGCTATTACTCTAGCTCCACCTTTTTTAGCTTCTTCTGGCATAATTTCTGGAATTGGATTTGCCATAGCAAATACTATTGCATCTTTATTCATTGTTGAAACCATTTCTGCATCCATAACATTTGGTGCTGAAACTCCTATAAATACATCTTTCCCCTTTATTATTTCCTTTAATGGTCCTTTTTCATTATTCTTATTTGTAACTAAAGCCATTTGAGCTTGTGCTTCATTCATCCATTCTTCTCCAACAGCAACTGCTCCTTGAATATTTACAAGAATAGCATTTCCTACTCCTAATTGTAGAAGTAATTTGCATATAGATATACCTGCTGAGCCTGCACCATTTATAACTACTTCTGTATCTTTAATATCTTTTCCTACAAGCTTTAAAGCATTTATTAATCCTGCAGCTACTACTATTGCAGTTCCATGCTGATCATCATGAAAAACTGGTATATCTAATTCTTCCTTTAATCTTCTTTCTATTTCAAAACACCTTGGTGCTGATATATCTTCTAAATTTATTCCTCCAAATGTAGGTGCTAAATATTTAACTGTCTTAATTATTTCTTCTACATCCTTTGTATCTAAACAGATAGGAAAAGCATCAACCCCAGCAAATTCTTTGAATAATATAGCTTTACCTTCCATAACTGGCATTGCCGCTTCTGGTCCAATATCTCCTAAGCCTAAAACTGCTGTTCCATCTGAAACTACTGCAACTAAATTTCCTTTTGCTGTATATCTATATACATCTTCTTTATTTGCACTTATCTTTCTACATGGCTCTGCAACTCCTGGTGTATAAGCTGTACTTAATTCTTCTCTATTAGTTACTCTTACCTTTGAAAGTACACCTACCTTACCTTTGTTATTTTCATGCATTTCTAAACTTAATTTGTTATAATCCATAATATTCATCTCCTAAAGGTTAATTTGTTTTCTTGATATTATTCTACTGCTAACGTTTTCAAATTTATACTTTTAATAAGTATTGAAAACCTTTTGTAAGTAAAGTACATGTTAAAGATTTAACTAAAATTTATAGATTTTGAAATAATTTTACTATTTTTTATATAATAAATGAACTTCTTAACATTAATTATGTTTTCACTTTAACAATAATATATGTATCTGAAATAGATATTTTTTTAATTTTTCAAGGTATAATAACTAAATCAGTGCCCTTATAGAAACTAAAAAGAGTGGATTATTACACCACTCTAATAAATCATCCTACATATTCCACTTATACTTTATACTAGGTCTTCCCCCTGTTTCGTAGTCTATTTCACTAGTTATTTCTTTTATTTCCATCATGTAATTCATATACCTTCTTATTGTAACTCTTGATAATCCTAAGCTATCAGCTATTTCCTCACTGGTATATAGTTTATTTTTATTATTCTCCATAAAGCTTCTAACATTTTTTAATGTTTTTTCTTGAAGTCCTTTTTTTATATTACAACTATTTAAATTTATACTATTGCCAATAATTTTATCTATTTCCCCTTGATTTAATTTATTATTAGTATTAAACATTTTATACTTTTCAAGAAACTTATTTATTGCTTCAATAAATCTGTTATATTCAAATGGCTTTATTAAGTAATCTATAATTCCTAGTCTTAAAACTTCATCTATATTTCTGCTTTCATGTTCTGCTGTAACCATTATTACTTCTGTATTAATTTCTCTTCTTCTTATTTCTTTTAATAACTCTATGCCTGTTAATTTTGGCATATAAACATCTAGAATAACAAGATCTATATTATTTCTATTTAAAATTTCTAGTGCGTCTTTTCCATTATTACATATCCTTACAACTGTAAGCTCCTGAAAGTCTTGTATATATCTTTTATTAATATCAGCAACCATTGGATCATCTTCTACTATCAAAACCTTAATCATATTATTTCTCCCCACCTATTCTTATAGTAAAACAAGTTCCTACTCCTTCTTCAGTTTCTAAATTTATTTCTCCCCCAACACTATCTACTATTTCTTTTATTAAATACATACCTATTCCAGTATTTTTTTTCTTTGTAGAGAATCCTCTTTTATATAAAGATAGTTTATGTTCTTCTCTAATCCCCATACCTGTATCATCAACCATTATTATTAAGGATTTAGCATCTTCTGAAATAAGTAAATTTATTTCTTTTATTTCATCATCTTTTTCATTTATTGAGTCTATGGAATTTTCTAGTAAATTTCCTACTATAGTCACTAATGAATTACGATTTAAAAGCTTATTATCTCTATTTAAGCAACTATTATTATACAGTCTTAGCTTTATTCCTAGTTCTTTAGCTCTACTCATTTTTCCTAGTATTAATGCTGCTACTGTAGGCTCTTCTATTTGGTTCATAACAAGACTTACTACTTCTCTCTGATCTTCTGTTATATCAACTATGTATCTTTTGGCATCTTCTATTCTATCTATTTGTATAAGTCCTAATATTATATGAAGCTTATTCATAAATTCATGAGTATTAGCTCTTAAAGCATCTATTATTTGATTTACTCCTGTTAGTTGTTCTGCAAGCCTAGTTACCTCAGTTTTATTTCTAAATATAGCTACAGCTCCCATAACTTTATCATTTTCTCTTATTAATATTCTATTACTTATAATTACCTTGTCATTTATTATCATATCTTTATTGTATTGGCTTTCCTTATCTTTAATAACGTTTATTAACTCTGTCTTAGGAAATACATCAATTATATATTTTCCTTCTGGATTCTTTTCTTCTATATCTAGCATGTTAATAGCAGCGTTATTAAAAAGTGTTACTATTCCTTCATGATTAATAGCTATTATCCCTTCTTCTAGGGTAGATAAAACTTCTTCTCTTTGTAAATACATTTTAGCAAATTCTTCTGGCTCGTGACCAAGTAATGACATCTTTATATTTCTAGAAAGATACATAGATACTATTATAGTTATACTGCATAAAAACCCAGCTACCATTATATATATACTAAGTATATCTATTTTAAGCTTATTTAAATTTTTAAGAAGAGTACTAGTCATAACAAAGCCTATTTGATTACCATTTTTATCTTTTATTGGAGCAAAAGCTCTTTTTTGATTTCCTAAAGTCCCTTTAGCTTCAGATATATAACTTTCCCCATTAGTTAATACTCTCTCCTCATCACCTCCAGTAAATGACTGCCCTATCTTTTCTTTATCTGGGTGATAATATCGTTTACCATTATTATCTGCAATAACAATAATATCAACATCATTTAACTTTGGTATTAAATCATCTATATATGTAATCAAATTATCCTTTACTTCATTATTTATTAAAGAATCTCTAACCATGTCTGATTTAGAAAGCATTTCAGAAACATTTTTTATATTGCTTGTAATATTTCTTTCTAATATGTTTACACTTAACATCAATGTTATGATTACTGTTACTGTTATTGCAATAGTTATTAATGTAACATTTATAAATGTTATTTTTCCTTTAAGAGATGCGCTTTTCTTCTTATTTATTTGCATATTCTCCCCTCTTTAACATATTTTATTTCATTTTAAATACCCTATGATGTAGACTTTACTATAGTATTGTCTAAATTCATAGGGTAACTTTTAAATATTAATATCTATCATTATTCTTAATTTCGATATTAAATATTAAAGAATTCTGTAAATAATTTTATTGTATAGTAGTTATCTTCTACTGCTGCTAATTCCCTTATTGAATGCATTGAAAGTAATGGTGCACCCATATCCATAACTGGAATAGTTAAGTTAGCTGAAGTTATTGGACCTATAGTTGTTCCACCTCTTACGTCAGATCTATTAAAGAACTTTTGATATGGAACTTCTGCAGATGCACAAAGGCCTTCAAAAATAGCTGCATTATAGCTATCTGTACTATAGCTTCCAGATGCTGCACTCTTTAATACTGGGCCTCCTCCTAAAACTGGTCTGTTAGTTGGATCATGCTTTTCTTCTGCATTTGGATGAACTGCATGAGCTAAATCTGCTGATATCATTATTGAGTTTGATAAAGCTCTATGGAATCCTTGTCTATCTTTTCCTAATGCTAGAGTTATTCTTTCTAAAATATTTAATAATAGCATTGAATTAGCTCCTTGAGCTGTAAGACTTCCTGTTTCTTCATTATCTATACAAACCATAACTTTAGTAAAGGTATTTACTTTGCTATCTATTAAAGCTTGAATACCTGTATAAACCATCCACATATCATCAAGTCTTCCTGAGGATATGAATTCTTCATTTAATCCTGTTAAGCATCCCTTTTCAATTTCATATAACCCTAAATCAAATCCTAATATTTCTTCTGAAGAAACATTTAGCTCTTCTGCTAATAGCTTAACTAAATATCCATTTTTCTCAAACTTTTCATTTATTAAGCTTAATAATGGCAATGTATCCTTTTGTCTATTTATATTAAAGCCTTCGTTTACTGTTCTATTCATATGAATTGCAACACTTGGTATTATAAGAATTGGTTTATTAATATTTACAAGCTTTGTCTCTGGCTTAATAGCTGATTTTCCTTTTACAGTTACTTTTCCTGCTAATCCTAAAGGTCTATCAAACCATGTATAAAGAATTGGTCCCCCAT
The DNA here is from genome assembly GCF_055330225.1 of Clostridium sp. LS3. NCBI lineage: Bacteria > Bacillati > Bacillota > Clostridia > Eubacteriales > Clostridiaceae > Clostridium > Clostridium sp. LS3. Next base: position 533,371 of record NZ_CM143921.1, on the reverse strand, counting down.
AAACTTCAGTATTTAGCTTTAAATACTTTCCTTCTGAAACCATCTCTGGATTTGCTTTTATTCTAAAGCCTGGTGAATCAGTGTGTGCTCCTATTAATCTAAATCCGTCTTTATCAATCTCTCCATTACCAACTGTAAAAGAAATAAGCGCAGAATCATTTTTTATAACATAATACTTACCTGTTTTTTGTAAGTTCCATTCTTCACTTTCTTTTATTTCACTAAAACCATTTAAATCCAATCTTTCTTTAATAGTTTTAACTGAATGATATGCTGTTGGACTTTTATATAAAAAGTCTATTAAATCTAATGCTAATTCTTTTTTCATTTCAATTCCTCCTAAATTAAGACTATTAATATTATACCATATTTATAAAATTTTCTTATTATTTATAAAATTAATTATAATTGAATTTAGTAAATTTTAGTATATAATAGTGATTATATCTATTTTGAATAGATATATATTTTCCATGAAACAATATTAAATAGATAGGAGTGATACGGTGATTGCTAATTTTTTAGTTAAATCTTTCATAAAAAATAATGAAGATACAAAAAATCAAAAAGTTCGTAATGCTTATGGAACCTTAGGTGGAATTATAGGAGTTATAATAAACGTTATTTTATTTTTAATTAAATTTTCAGTAGGTATGTTGGTTGGATCAATTGCTGTTTCAGCTGATGCATTTAACAATTTATCTGATGCAGCTTCTTCAATAATAACCATAGTTGGATTTAAAATGGCAAGTAAACCTGCTGATGCTGAACATCCTTTTGGACATGGTAGAATAGAATATTTATCTGCACTATTAGTTGCCTTCATGGTAATGCTTGTTGGATTACAGTTTATAAAATCTTCAATAGAAAGAATTTTAAACCCTCAAGCAATAACCTTTGAAATAGTTCCATTTATACTACTTTTAGTATCAATTGGATTTAAAATATGGTTATCATCTTTTAATAAATTTATAGGTAATAAAATAAATTCTTCTGCTTTAAAAGCTTCTGCTGCAGATGCAATGGGTGATGTTTTCACATCTAGTACAGTTGTAATATCATTTTTAATTGCTAAATTTACAACACTTCCTATAGACGGATATATAGGTGTGTTTGTTGCATTAGCAATCTTATATGCAGGTTTTCAAATAGTAAAAGAAACATTAAATCCATTGCTTGGAGAGGCTCCAGATCCTGAACTTGTAAATGAGATATGTGAAAAAGTATTATCTTATCCTAATATTTCAGGAGTACACGATCTTATAGTTCATAATTATGGGCCTGGTAGAATAATTGCTTCTTTACATGCTGAAATTCCTTCAGATATAGATATAATGGAAATTCATAATGTAATAGATAAAGCTGAAAGAGAAATTTCAAAAGATCTTAATTTACATTTAGTAATACACATGGATCCTATTTGTGTTATTACAGATGAAATTAAAGAAACTTGGGACTTCGTAGAAAAAGTTCTTAGAAAATATCCAGAAATAAAATCGATGCATGATTTTAGAATAGTTGGTGAAGGTGAGATTAAAAACCTAATATTTGATATAGTTTTATCTTCAGCTGATTCTGGTAATAAAAAAGATCAAGAAAAAATGCTATCAAGCATTAAATCTTCTATAAAGAAAGAACATCCACAATATAACTGTGTTATAACAGTTGATTATGACTTTATGTAATACAATAAATTTTAAAGAGTTAAAGAATTAAAGAATTTGATAAATTCTTTTATAATTCTTTAACTCTTTCATTTTTTAACCCTTTAACTATTCTTCCTCATGTTTTCTATAAACTCTTCTGTTTTTTCATTTCCTGACTTTATAAATGCTAGTAGGCAAGCTCCCAAGTCTGGTGATAATTGTGGTTCCACTAGTTTAACATTGTATCCCTTTAATATGTTTCTCAATGGATTAAGTATTAAATCCCCACAATTAAATACTCCACCTGTATAAGAAACTTTTATCTCATCTTTTTTATCATAGTTCTTTAATAAAGCTTTTATCATTTCTCCAATTTCTATTGCCGCTTCATTAAATATTGCTATTGCTCCTTCATCCCCGCTTTGGGCTGCATCTGAGCATAATTTAGCGAGCTTAGCTATCTCGCCTCTATCACCTTTTATCTTTTCATTTACATAAGAAACTATTTCATAATCACTATTTAAGCTTAAATTAGTTTTAAATATTTCATATAAAGGAGCCTTATCTAACCTTCCATCACTTTGCTTGCTAAATAATGCTAGTGACTTTTTACCTATCCAATAAGCAGATCCTTCATCCCCTATTGAATATCCCCATCCACCGCATCTTAACACTTTCTCATCTTTTAAAGCCAACACTATGGATCCTGTTCCTGAAACAACATTTATTCCATCTTCTCCAACTAAAGCTCCTGCTATTGCAACTCTTACATCATTATTTAGAATATAATCCATTCCAGCAAATACTTTAGAAACAACTTCACTTATTTTATCTGCAATTTCTTTAACTATCCCATATCCAGCTAGCCCTAAATAACTTTTTGAAATTTGCTCTTTAGAAATATTACTAGACTCTATTATTTCTTTTAGTCCATCTCTTAATAATATTTCCAAATTATTAAAGCCTATTTGAGTTGGGTGAGAGGTTCCTTTTATAACTCTACTAATAACATTTCCATCTTTATTTATTAAAGTGAAACAGGTTTTAGTGCCTCCTCCATCTATCCCTAAAAAATACATAAATTGTCCTCCAATTATTTAATTAAGTTGAAGTTGAATTTTTGCCATGGTTTTATATAGTCTAGAATAAATATTTCCTCTTCCTTAATATGTCCTACTACATTTGATTTGCCACTGTTAAGCATATCTGATAAAGCAATTTGTAGTTCTCCAGCATAATGTCCATATTCACTACTTTCTATTACTATATCACCTTTCTTAATTATTTCTGGCGCATTAAATAATTTAAAGTCATGTCCTTTATACTTAACTCTACTTTGAGTAGATCTAATTAAATTATCTGAGAAATCTCCACGATTAAAATGTCTTTCTTTAAATAATATTTTTCTCTCTATTTCTGGAGTTGATTCTTCAAGATAAACATCGAAAGTAACCATATCTTTTCTCATAGAGCCTAGCTTTTTCATTTCTTCTTCTGTTGGATAGCAATTTGATATTATTATATCGTTTATATTGCCTAATGCTATTAAGTGCTTAGCTTGAACTTCTATTGGTAAATTACGATGTAATTCTAAAGTTGGAAGTCCATCTGCAACAGGCCATGGACCAAATGTTCCTTCATTTTGACTTGTTATAAATGCAGCTGTTCTTAATCCATGCTTATTAACTTTTTCTGTACATTTCATAAAATGATCAAAATTTAATCCGCTATATCTATGTGGATAAAAATTATGACAAGCAATTAAGTTATCTTTATTAGGCATATAATCCATTATTGTATCTATATAATGAGTATTAATACTCATATTGATTTCAATTTTAAGATTTTCATCATTAAATGTCATTAATGACTCTTCTGAACCTGTGAATCCCATATCTAGTCTTAAGCCATCTGCCCCAATTTCCTTAAAGAAACTTAGGTCTTTATAGCTTATACCTAACTCATTAAAGACTCTTGGACTAACATCAACTATTATTTCAAAGCCCTTTGATTTTGCATATTCATTTGTCTTTCTAAATTTATTAGCTATATTTTCTTTAGTATCATTTACTGAAAGTAGACAGGAAAATATTCTGCTAAATCCGTTTTCACTTGCTATATCTATATATTTGTATATTTCTTCCTCTGTAGTTTTTTCTTGATAAATTGATATTCCTAATTTTCCCATAATATTCACCTCTAACTTTAGTTTAAAATAAAGTGGTGAATTTCTTCACCACTTTTATAATTATTAATTTTATTGAGCTTGTTCGCCTTGTTCTTCTTGTAATAATTTCTTATCATACATCATAGCAAATGGATAGTACATTACTATTGATATTAAAATACAAATTATATTTAATACTGCCGCTCTCCAGTCTCCTCCTGTAGCTAGATAAGCTCCAATTGGTCCTGGTAACGTCCAAGGGGCAATCAATTGAACTCTATTGACCAATCCCCATGATGTAGCAAACCATGCTAAAGTACCTGTTACTAAAGGTGTAGTTATAAATGGTATAATTAATGTTGGATTTAATACTATTGGAGCACCAAATACTATTGGTTCATTTATATTAAATATACCTGGTACTAAAGCAGCTCTACCTATTGTCTTACCATAAGTAGATTTACTAAATATTGATAAAACTGTAATTAAACCTATAGTACATCCTGAACCCCCAATATATAAGAACCATTGGAAGAAAGGTTCTGCTGCTATTGCTGTTAAAGGAGCTCCAGCAGCTGCTGCAGCTGAGTTTTGTTCCAATAAAATTAACCATATTGGTCTTGCAATAGATCCAACTACTGATGCACCGTGAATACCAAATGACCAGAAGAAATCTTGTAAAATTGCTAATATCCAAACACTTGGTAAACTATCACTTGCAGATACAAGTGGAGCAACTATTTTTCCAATAAATCCATGCCAATCGAAATGAAGGTAATATGTTATAGATCCTATTAATAAAACTATAATTGCAGCTGGTGTTAAAGCTTCAAAACTTCTTGCAACAGATGCTGGAACTTGTTCAGGCATTGTAATCTTAAATCCACTCTTATTAGTAAATCTAAATATTTCAACTGCTAGTATTGATACTATAATACCAACGAACATTCCGCCTCCACCCATGTTTGCCATAGGCATTTGGAAACCTTGTGGTACTCCTTGATACCATTTTAAAAGATCTGCATTTCCTTTAACTATTTCCATTAATTCTGGAGTTAATGCAGCTGCACTCTTAGGAACAAGAGTTAAGAAAAATGCTGCTGCTGATAATGTACCACCAGTAACTCCATCAAGTTTATATGATCTAGCTAAACTATATCCTATACCCCAACATGCATATATTGTCATTATATACATTGTCATTCTAAATGGAAGCACTATAGTTGCTGCATTAGCTTTAAGAGTTTTGTAAATCCCCCAACTTTGTGGTAGCGGTGGATTCGCAAGTATTAAGAAAAATGATCCTACAATAATTAATGGTAATGTAGCTATAATACCATCACGCACAGCACGTAAATGACGTTGCTCTGCCAATTTTGCCATTGGAGTAGATAACTTCTTGTCCAAGAAATCAGCAAAATGATTCATAATTTAATTCCCCCTTAGATAATAAAATAAAAAATAATTATTATTTCAAACTTACATTTAGTTTAAATTAACTTTCTGCAAGTTCTTTAACTTGTTTAAGTAGTTTTGGACCACCTAGTGGACTATATGCTTGAGGTTGTATTAAAGCACATGGAACCTTTGCTTCATCTGCATATGCTTTTAAATAATCAAAACGGTGTCTTACTTGAGGAGCAACCATTGCTACATCATATCCAGCTTTAACTTCTTCCTCAAACTCTTGTGTACTTACAGCTTTCACTTCCATATCTACACCATTTTTTTCAGCTTCTTTTTTAAGTGCATTTACTGCTATAGCACTTGACATACCTTGTGAACATACAAATAATACTTTCATCATAAATAATACCTCCAATTTTTTATTAATAATTTCAACAATCATTAATATTTTTTTATAATATCTTTCTTAATTAATATTATAAATCGTTTTCAAGAAATATTCAATGTTTTCTTTCATTTTTTTTAAAATTTTATGAAATATAATTTCATATTTATATGAAAAACTTTAAATACAGCCATAGATAAGACATAATTCCCAATGAAAATGCAAAGAAAGCATAGCTTAACCAAAAAGACTTACAATATCCTTTTTTTGTTTCTATAAAATATCTTGAGTATGCAATAACAAAACTTGTTATAAATGTATTTCCTATTAACACCCCAAAATTAGTATTTACACCAAATATACTTAAAAACATTGGAAATATTATAGTTCCAACTACTCCACCTAAAAGTATCACTAAAGCACTTTTAAATCCAAAGGTTGGTATATTATAATCTGTTTTCTTAGCTCGCAACTCACTTGTAACAGAATTTCTTTTCATAAGCTTTAATACCTCCTTTTACTATAGACTTCATATATTTAAATTAATTACTTATCTGCTATCTTCTTATGTAACTTTATAATATGTTCTATTAATGTCTTAGCTTCAATAGCTGTCATTAAATGATCTTGAGCATGTACAAATAATACTGATACTTCAGTTTTTTCTCCTCTTGCTTCTGCTTGGATTATATCTGTTTGAATTTTATGAGCTTCTCCTAAACATACATCAGCTTCTTTTAATAATTCTTCTGCCTTTTCAAAATCACCATTTTCAGCTGCCATTAAAGCTTCATATGCTAGTCCCTTAGCTGTACCACCTTGACTTATTATTTCGAAAATTATTAGTTCCATATTTTGTGCCATATATATTACCTCCTAATATAAGTTTTACGTTTACACTAAATCTTTTTCTTAGTATAATTATATTATACACTATTATTTTTTTATTTCAATATTTTTTTTATTTTTTGAAATTTTATTTTACAAAATGAGTATATTAATAAAAGAGTATAGAAATTCTACACTCTTTTATTCAAATTAATTATCAATACCATAGTACACTAATTTTTCTTTATACTTGTATAACTCTATTAAGTTTTTACTGTTTTTTTCAGCTTCCTCATAGTATGATATTATATCTCTTACCCCCTCGTAAAATCCTAAATGCACACTTTTTTTCAGCTTCCTTAATCCTTCATTTATAGCTTCTTCATTGTTATCTATTTTTCCCTCTATAATTTCAATTTTTCCTTTTATAAATACACTTTTACCCTGTTCCAACAAATAATTTTTTCCGCATATATTATCTATTAAATTTTTAAATTCACTTATATCTCTTCCTCTTTTATATAGATAATACTCTAAATTAGAATAAGCTTTAATATATCCTGTAGAAATTGACTTTAAATAATATTCAACTGCCTCTTCTTCATTTTTATTAATTAGACCTTCTTCTGCTAATTCACCTAATAAATTAAGAGCTTTACCTTTATTTAATACTAACAATTCTTCTATATATTTGTTTACAGTTTCATTACACACTTCTACACCAATTCCCTTAGCATGATAATATGCTAACTTTATATTTCCCTCAACTATGTTAATATCTCTTAATAAATAAGCTCCTTCTAATGCTTTTTTATAATCTTTATCTATTCCAATTCCTTTTTCATGAATTTCTATTATATTTAACAACGCTTCTGTATTATACTTTTCAGCAGCTTTTCTATACCAAATTATAGCTTCTTTTGAATTCGCTTTAACAAATACTCCATGTTTATACCAGTTTCCTAACTTTATCATTGCCTTTTCAGATCCCTTTTCTGCGGCTTTTATGAAATATTTGAATGCTTCTTCATTATTCTTTTCTACACATACTCCATAAACATGAAGTAATCCATAATAATATATTGCTTCTGTAACTTCATTATCCATAGCTTTAGTTATATATTGTAACAATTCTTCTTCATTTATATCTTTTTCATTTAATAAATCTAATAAATATTCACTTGCAAGAGCTTCTGCTGCATAATGAGATCCCTTTCTATAAGCTTTCTTCAAGTACTCTAAACCTTTTTCTCTATTCTCATTTAAATATGCAACCCCTATAACATATAAAGAATGTGGATCTTCTCCTTCTGTAGCTAACTTCATATAGTATAATGCTTTTTTCTTATCTATTTCCACTCCTTCACCATTATAGTAGATTATCCCTAGCCTTTGAGTAGATTTTAAATCTCCGTTATTGTGACCTTTTAAATAATTCAGTAATGCCATTTCAAAATTTTTATCTTCTTCATATAATTTTCCTACTTTATAATACAGTGCTATATTTCCTTCTTCTATACTTTTAAAGTATAGTGAAAATGCCTTTTCTTTATCTTCATCTACATATAAACCCCAATAATACATATCTCCTAGACTGTCTAAACAATTTAGATCATTTTTTTCTGCTCCCTTTGATAAATAAAAGAAAGCTTTCTTATAGTCAGTTTCTATATGAGTTCCTTCTAAATATGATTGTCCTAAAACATAATAAGCGTCCTCAAAATCATTTTCTGCTGACTCCTCTAGCCAATAGTACGCTTTAAATATATTTTTTTCGCAACCCTCTCCGTTTTTATATAAATATGAAAGAGCATACTGAGCTGGTGCAAATCCATTTTCTGCAGCCTCTTTATACCACTTAAATGAGCATTCTAAATTTTGCTCTACCTCTTCCCCCGAAAAGTACATATATCCTAAAGAATATTGAGAAAATGGATTTCCTTTCAAAGCTGCTTTTTTATACCAATATAGTGCCTTGTTTATATCCTTCTCTCCACCATATCCTTTTTCAAAGAATAGTCCTAAATAACTTTCTGCGTATTCACTTCCCTCTTCTGCTGCCTTTTCGAAATATTCTTTTGCTTTATAATAGTTCTTTCTAACATTTTTACCTAGATAATATAGTTCTCCAGCTAACAAATACTCTTCAACTGAACTAGTTTCTTCTTCGCAACTTCCTTCTTCATATTCAGTTTCATCTAATAAATTTAATTCATCAAAATCGTCTACATGCTCTTCAACTTCATTATAATTTAAATATTTATCAAATATCTTTCTTTCATATTCACTTAGCCTATCATAAAATAATGAATAGTCCTCTTCACCACAATTTATAACTAACCAAACAGAAGCCTCATAAATTGCCTTTTGATCATATAATAATTCTGATAAATCTTTCTTTTTATCAACGTTTATTTCATAATCATTTAGCATATCTCCAATATAATATAAATCTTCTACATAATTTACTAGGTATTTCATAAGTTCATATGGAATTACGTCTTTTCTTGAAAGATATTTAATATTTTCTACTAATGAATTTTCACTGTTGTAAAATAACTTATTATTTAAATGTATTGTTATTATTATTTCCTTTATTGTTTTAATTAGTTTTAAGCATATATCTTCTAGATTTGTTTCTTCGTTTATTTTGTTTAAAATATAATATAAATCTTTAAATTCAAGTAATAAAAAACTAAAGTCAAATTTAAGTTTCATCATTCCCCCACAAACTCTATCTATTTAATTTCTTATTACTATTTTATTTAATTGAAATTTATATAGAACATTTAATTAACTATAAAATTCCTAAAAATGAAAGTGCTATCGCCATTATAAAGGTTATAAATATTAGCACTACTAGACTTATTTTTTTGTTTTTTATTAAGAAATACATTAATAGTGTGTACCATAAAAAATAAAACCAGTCTTACTATAAAGCAAAACTGGTTTTGTTTTTATAATTTCATTCCTTCAGTTTTCAAGTGGACACATGTAGGTTTGCGTTGACTTGGATCAAAGCGACGGAATAAGCAAACTTAAATATGTCCAATTTTTTATTAAAGCACCTTAGATAAGAAATCTATAGTTCTTGGATTTTTAGGATTCGTAAATACTTCTTCAGGAGTTCCTTGTTCTACTATATTTCCTCCATCCATAAATAATATTCTATCTCCAACTTCCTTAGCAAAACCCATTTCATGAGTTACTACAACCATAGTCATTCCTTCTTTTGCTAAACTTTTCATAACATTTAATACTTCCCCGACCATTTCTGGATCTAATGCTGATGTAGGTTCATCAAACAACATAACATCCGGCTCCATAGCTAAAGCTCTTGCTATTGCTATTCTTTGTTTTTGTCCTCCAGATAAAGAAGCTGGATAAGCATCAGCTTTTTCTAATAGTCCTACTTTTGTTAATAAATCCTTTGCCTTTTTTTCTGCTTCATTCTTGGACATATTTTTAACTTTAATAGGTGCTATTGTTAGGTTTTCTAAGACAGTTTTGTGTGGAAATAAATTAAATTGTTGAAACACCATTCCCATTTTCTCTCTTATCTTATTTATATCAGTTTTTTTATCTGTAATACTTTTACCTTCAAAAATTATTTCCCCATCAGTTGGTTCCTCTAATAAATTTAAGCATCTTAGAAAAGTACTTTTACCTGATCCTGAAGGTCCTATAACAACTACAACTTCACCCTTTTGTATATTTTCATTAATTCCCTTTAATACTTCATTGTTCCCAAAATATTTGTGTAAATTATTAACGTGAATCACCGGCCTTCATTCTCCTTTCTATATAATTCATAAGTCTTCCTAGTGAAAATGTCATAATAAAATAGAATACTGCTGCAACTATTAATGGTTCAAATCCTCTAAAAGTTACTCCTCTAACTACTTGTGCACCATACATAAGTTCACTAACACCTATTACAGATGCCATTGAAGACTCTTTAATTACAGTAACAAATTCATTACCTATTGCAGGTAATATATTTCTAACTGCTTGTGGCATTATTATAAGCTTCATTGCCGTAAATTGACTCATCCCTAAGCTTCTTGCAGCTTCTAACTGCCCCTTATCAACAGCTTCAATACCAGCTCTTATTATTTCTGAAACATAAGCTGCTGAATTTATAGATACTGCTATTATACCTGCTGTTAAAGCTGGTATATTAACACCTAAAAGTTCATCAAATCCATAATAAACTATCATGATTTGTAGAAGCATCGGAGTTCCTCTAATTATTTCAATATATATAGTTGCAATAGCGTTTAAAGGATTGATTTTCCATATTTGAAATTTTGATCTTTTCATAAAACATAATAAAGATCCTAAAATAACACCCATAAGTACGCTTATTAATGATATCAATAAAGTCCATTTAACACCATTTATAAAATATGGCATATATTCAGATAAAAAACTAAAATCTAAAGTCAAATTTTACACCCTTTCTCTTAACTTAAATTTAAAATTGACAATTGATAATTATTTTTACAATTCCATAAATTAAATTGCTTAACTTAATAAGAATATAATTCGTAATTGAAACATTATCAATTGTCAATAATTAACTAATTTGCTTGCCCTGCTAAATCATTAGCATCTATTATAAATTTATCTAATAATTTTTCTTCTTTTATTCTTTTTATTGTACTATTTAATTGTTCTGCAAATTCCGGTGAATTTTTCTTAATAGCAATAGCTGATCCACCTTCTGTATCTTTTAATTTTTCTTGTCCTACAACTAATTCTGGATTATTTTTAACTAGCATTTCAGCTACTGGTAATTCAACCACTAAAGCATCTATTTTTCCTGATTTCAATTCAAGAATTAAATCATTAACATTTGATAGTAATTGCATTTGAGCATCTGCAATTTTTTCTTTAGCTAAATCGGCTTGAATTGATCCCATTTGAGCTCCAACTTTTTTACCTTTTAGATCTTCAAATGTCTTATATTTATCTTTATCTTCAGCTCTTACCACCATTCCATGTTCTGCAACATAGTATATATCTGAAAAGTCTACAGCTTTTTTTCTTTCCTCAGTAGGACTCATTCCTGATATAACCATATCTATTTTCCCTGTTGGAACAGCTGCTACTAAAGAATCAAATTTCATATCTTTTATTTCTAATTCAACTCCCATATCTTTAGCTATTTCTTTAGCTATCTCGACATCAAAGCCTACTATTTCATCTTTTCCATCTTTCATAATATGAAACTCATATGGAGCATAATCCGCACTTAGTCCAACAACTAATTTTCCTTTTTCCTTAACTTCTGCTAGCTTATTTGCAGATTTAGAACTTTTTCCCCCACAGCTTATTAAACCAAATGACATAACCCCAACTACAGTTACAGCTAATATTTTTTTTATTATTCCCTTTTTCATTTTTTAATCCCCCTCTTTATGATTAAATATGCAAATTGTCTTTCAAATAAACTAGCATAATTATACACCATAATTTTATTTTTATGCAACACTTTTTTTAAAATTTTTTTATATTTTTCATGAACCATGTTATTTCAGTAAATCCTCCTTGTTTCTATACTTTTCTTGTTTATAAAAATAAATTTCATAATATTTATTATTTTTCAGAGCCTGAAAATTTATGCATTTTTATAAGTTGTTAGTTGTAATTTATACATAATATATAAGTTTGTCACACTTAATTACTGAAGCTATAGAAAATTGTATCTACTTTAACTAAATGAATGCACTTTATTAGAACATATATATAAATTCAAATTTATTGTTTCACTTTTTTAGTATAAGCATACATTATTATTGGAACTTAAATAAAAGAAGCAATAATTAGGAGTGATATAGTTGATTTACCAAAAAGAAAGGCATCTTTTTCCAGGGGGTAATACTTATAAAGGCTTTTACTCTTTTTATAAGTATATATTGACACAAGAAGATGCAAATAGAATTATATGCATAAAAGGTGGGCCTGGAACAGGGAAATCTTTTTTGATGAAAAAGGTTGGAGCTCATTTTAAGAATATGGGTTATTCAATCGAATATCACCACTGCTCTTCTGATAATAATTCCCTAGATGGAGTTGTTATAAAAGAACTTGGCCTTGCAATTCTAGATGGTACATCACCTCATATGGTTGATCCTATTCACCCAGGTGCTGTAGATGAAATTCTTAATATGGGGGATGCCCTTAACATTGATGCTCTTTCTTTAAACAAGAGAGAAATTATCGATGTTTGTAAGATTATTAGCAATAACTTTAAAAGGGCTTATACATTCTTAGCTTCAGCTAAGTATATCCATGATGATTGGAGTAGATTAAATTCTGAGGCTTTAGATTATAGTAAAATAGTAACAATTTCTGAAAGTTTAAAAGAAGAAATATTTACTAAGCAAAAGTCTGGTTTTGGTGATGAGAGACATTTATTTGCAACGGCATTTACACCTAATGGAATAATCACCTTTGCTAAAGATCTCACTTCTGAACTTAAGCGCAAATTCATATTAAAAGGCGGTCCTGGATTTAGCAAAAGCACTATTTTATTAGAAATAGGTAAGCTTGCTCAAAAGAAAGGCTACTTCGTGGAATATATGCATGATCCTTTTATACCTGAAAGAATTGAACACATTTTAATACCTGAAATATCTACTTGTGTATTAACTGAAAATGAAATTAGCCAAGCTTCTTTTAATGGTAAGACTTATAATATTGAAGATTTCTGTAATGCATCTATACTTTCAAGTAATAAAAGTGATGTAGATTATGATAAGCAAATTTTCTATGAGCTTACAAACAAAGCTTTATCTTACATCTCTGAGGCTCATAGAATTCATGATGAATTAGAAGCTTATTATATAAATGCTCTAGATTTTAATATGTTAGATAATATTTATGCTAATGTAATTAAAAAATTTGAAAATTATATACCTCTATAAAATTTATAAATTAACTATATAGTAAAAGGAGTAGAATTTTGAAAACCCTACTCCTTTACTAATATATACTATTTCACTAAATTTACTATAAAAAATAAACTTATAATTGATATTATTATACATATTAATGAATACATATACTTTTCCTTACCTATCCTATAAAGAAAAAATCTTATTGCCCATAGCATCATAGTTACGCATATACCTATTTGTAATGGTAAGTATGAATTAAACATATGCATATTAATGAAATGGTATGTTGTTAAGAATGTAAGAACTATAATCACACTAGCTGCTATTGAAGCTAAAGTACATATTAGTGTAAAAAAATCCTTAAATCTAAATTTACTCATTTCTAATTACTCCTTTATTATACCCTCAAAATCCTCTTCACTTAGAACCTTTACTTCAAGTTCAATTGCTTTATCTAACTTTGATCCTGCTTCTTCACCAGCTATTACAAAATCAGTTTTTTTGCTTACACTCCCTGAAACCTTAGCACCTAATAGTTCTAGTTTTGCTTTTATTTCTCCTCTAGAGTAGTTTTCTAAAGTTCCTGTTACAACAACTGTTTTACCTTCAAAAGGACTGGATATTATTTCTTGTTCTTCAAAACTTGGAGATACCCCAAGCTCTAAAAGCTCATTTATCGTATTTAATGTCTTTTCTTCCTTAAAAAATTCTAAAACACATTTAGCAACTATTCCGCCTACATCTTGAACAGATACTAAATCGTCAAAGCTAGCATTTTTTAATCCTTCCAAAGATTTAAATTTATTAACTAAATCCTTAGCAGTTTTTACTCCAACATTAGGAATACCTAATGAATATACAAATCTATATAATTCACAATCTTTGCTTTTTTCAACTGCATCTAATAAATTTTGTGCTTTTTTAGGTCCAAACTTTTCTAACTGTACAAGCTCCTCTTTTTTAAGATTATATAAATCTGCAATTGATTTAATATCTAGCTTTTCAAATAACTGTTCAGCTGTCTTTTCTGAGAAACCTTCTATATTCATAGCATCTCTTGATGCAAAATGAACTATCGTTTTAACCATTTGAGGTTTGCATGAAAGAGTGTTTTCACAGAAATAATGAACTCCATTTTGTACTAAATGAGCTCCACAAGCTGGGCAAATTTCAGGAACATTTATTTCTTCTGTACTTTCTAAGGATTCTTCTACTACTCCCATTATTTCAGGAATAACATCATTAGATCTTCTTACAAAAACTTCTGCTCCTATTCTTACACCTTTTCTTCTTATATCATCTATATTATTTAAAGTTGCTCTTTTTACAGTTACTCCTGCAAGTTCTACAGGTTCTAGAATAGCTGTAGGGCCAACCCTACCACTTCTGCCAACATTCCACTCTACATCTAAAAGCTTTGTTGTGGCTTCTTGTGCTTCAAACTTATAAGCTATTGCCCACTTAGGAAATTTCACTGTATATCCTATAAGCTCTCTTGTTCTTATATCATCTATTGCAATAACAACACCATCAATATCATAATTTAAGTCAAATCTACTATCATTTATATAGTTAATTTCCTTTTCTATTTCTTCAACTGTAGTACAGTATTTAACATAGCTATCCATAGGTAAGCCTTTTCCCTTTATGAAATTTAACATTTCTTCATAAGTCTTAAAAGGTTCCCCTTCTTTATAACCTACATCATAGAAAAAAGCTGAAAGATTTCTCTTAGCGGTTTCTTTTAAATTAAGGTTTCTTAAAGCTCCTGCAGCACCATTTCTTAAATTCTTAAGAGGAACATCAGCATTTTTATTGTAATTTTCAAAGGCCTCTGTAGTCATTATAGCTTCACCATGAACTTCAAACAAATCCTCTGAGGATATTTTTAATGGTACTGATTTTATAGTTTTAACTTGAGCTGAAACCTCTTCTCCAACTTCTCCATTACCTCTTGTAGCAGCAGATACTAATATTCCATTTTCATCATAAGTTAAGTTAACTGTTAATCCATCAAATTTCTTTGTTAATACATATCTTGGTTCTGGTAAATTTTCGCCCCTAGAATTCATTTCTTTTATAAATTTAAGATTTCTATTATGCCAATCTTTTAATTCTTCTAAACTTTGAGCCTTATCTAAGCTCCAAAGCCTTGATTTATGAGTGTATTTATTAAATCCTTCTAATATTCTATCTCCAACTCTTAAAGTAGGTGAATATGAAAGAATATAGTTTGTTTCTTCCTCTAGTTTTCTAAGTTCATCATACTTTTTGTCATAATCTTTATCAGATATGGATGAATTGTCTAAGGAATAATACTCATAAGCATATCTATTTAATTCTTCTACTAATTCCTCTATTCTTTGCTTTTTATCCAAATAGAACACCCCTTTTTTATAAAATTTCCAATTTAATACATATAATTAATGAGGCTAATTCATCATTTAATAATTTTAAGTGGAGAAATATAAGTTAACGAAGATAAATAGAATATGTGAAATAAGCCTAGTACTTCTTCGCACAGCTATTTAGCTTATGGACCATATCTATTTATCGTAGCCTTTATATTCGCAATTTATTACATTAGTTCTAGGTTTGCTAATGATAACATTAATATCTTTATTCCTTGATTATCAAAAGCTATTGTAAGCTTTTTATCATTTCCTGTATTAGCTATTGATACTACTGTTCCAATTCCAAACTTGCTATGTTTTACTTTTCTTCCTATAGTTATCTCATCATTTGAAAGAGATGATTCTATATTTTGTGACTTAGGTTTTGTCATTTGTACTGAATTACCTCTTAAGCTATGTGGATTATTATATCTATTATCTCTTGGAAACATTGTAGCTCTAGCTGTTTGTGCTGAATTATTTCCTGAAACATATTCCTTTAAATCGCCTTTTATTTCTGCTATAAAATCTGATTGAGGGTAGGCAACTGTTCTACCAAATTGTCTTCTAACCTCTGCTGAAGTCATAAATAGTTGTTCTTTTGCTCTTGTTATCCCAACATAACATAACCTTCTCGATTCTTCCATTTCTGCTTCACTTTCAAAGGATGCATTACCTGGGAATATTCCATTTTCCATTCCAACCATGAAAACTACTGGGAACTCTAGCCCCTTAGCACTATGAACAGTCATTAAAACTATAGTGTCATCTTCCGCTTCTAGCTTATCTGTGTCTTGAACCAAGGAAACTTTTTCTAAGTATGCTGACAAACTCTTATCTTCACTACTTCTTTCAAAATCAACAGCATCAGAAACTAATTCTTTTAAGTTTTCTATTCTACTCTTATCTTCTATTTCCTTTGATTTTTCTAGCTCTGATATATACCCTGTTTCCTTCAATATAGTTTCTATTAAAGTAGATACAGGCATTACTTCGCTCATTTCCATGAATTTATCCATCATTTCCATAAACACTTCTATTCCTCCGCAATTTCTTGCAGTTAATGTAGGAATATTTCTTACTGTACTTAAAGCATCCCATAATGGCAATTCATAATCATCAGCGAAATCTACAACTTTATTTACTGTAGCATCTCCAATCCCTCTCTTTGGAACATTTATAATTCTTCTTAAACTTATACTGTCAGTTGGATTAACTAGAACTTTTAAATATGAAAGCATATCCTTAATTTCTTTTCTATCATAGAATCTAGTTCCACCTAAAATTTTATAAGGAATTTCTTTTCTTCTTAGGCCTTCTTCAAATATACGTGACTGAGCGTTAGTTCTATAGAGAATTGCAAAATCCTTATATTTTTTATCTTCCTCTTCTTTTATTTTATTTATTTGGGTTGCAACAAAATCACCTTCATCACTATCTGAATAGGCTCTATATACCTTAATTTTATTTCCTGATTCTTGTTCTGTTCTTAAAACCTTGCTTTTTCTATTTGCATTATTTACTATAACTACATTAGCAGCATCTAATATATTACCTTTTGAACGATAATTTTGCTCAAGCTTAATTACTTTAGCATCAGGATAATCTTTTTCAAAGTCTAATATATTTCTTATATCTGCTCCTCTCCACTGATAAATACATTGATCATCATCTCCAACAACACATATGTTCTTATATTTATCTGCTAGAAGTCTAATCAATTCATATTGAACCTTATTAGTATCTTGATACTCATCTACCATAATATATTGGAATTTTCTTTGATAAAACTCCAATGTTTCTTTATCATTTTTAAATAACTCTACAGTTTTAAATATTAAATCATCAAAATCTAAAGCGTTATTTTCCTTTAATCTCTTTTGATACATTTCATAAACATCTGCTATTTTCTTTTCTCTAAAATTACTTTCATTCTCTCTCATAAAACTTGCAGGGCTTTGCATATTATCCTTAGCCTTACCTATTTTACTCATGATTTCTTGTTCAGTTATATCTTTATCATTTATATTTAAAGCTTTCATACACTCTTTTATAAGTGTCTTTTGATCTGAAGTATCATATATTGTAAAACTCTTTTTATATCCAAGCTTTTCTATTTCTCTTCTAAGTATTCTTACACAAGTTGAGTGGAATGTAGAAATCCACATATCCTCTGCTCTTTCTCCTATTAAAGCCTTGACTCTATCCTTCATTTCCTTTGCTGCTTTATTAGTAAAAGTAATAGCTAGTATCTTATATGGTAAAACTCCTAAATCTTCTATCATATGGGCCATTCTGTGTGTCAAAACTCTGGTTTTTCCTGAACCAGCTCCTGCTAATATCAGCACTTGACCATCTATAGTAGTAGCCCCTTCATATTGTTCTTTGTTAAGTAATGACTTTAAATCCATCTATACAGACTCCTTTCATATTACCAACATATTATAACATACATATCATTTATATTGTTGCCTAAAAGCACTAAATAGATTATATCAAATATATTCTCCTAATCATAAAAAATAGATATACCATTTAAAAATCACAGTATATCTACTTTACTATTTATTTAATTTATAAACACTTTAATTTCATAATAAAATCTATATATAATTTCTAATAACTAAGAAATTATAGCATTTACACTTTTTATTTTTTCTTGATTTAATTTATTAAACCACCATATAGTATATACTACACCAAATACTAAGTTTAATATACCTATTATAGGAATTATACTTTCATTTCTCCATGCTTCTGAACCCATTATAGGTGCAAACACATCTCCAAATGTTCCTCTTATAAACATATGAATTGCTAATGTGTAAATTCTTGCATGTAACCATAAATCTGACCTTTTTCTAATTAAAGAATAAATTTCTGGAACTATTAATATACAAATAGAGCTTGCAAAGAATCCTGTATTTTCTGCATAAACGAATCCAGCATTCCAAGTAGTATAGAATAAGCACCACATTAATGGAAGATCACTAATAAGTTCTGCAAAGCCTTCTTTAGATCCAAATCTCCAATGCTTTGGTGGAAATGGTATTGTTATGGCACATAGAATACCTGCTCCAAAGTTAAAATAATTTCCTAATGTAAGGTCTTTAATAGAAGCCTCTAATATGTTTAGAAAAAGTACTACATAAAAAAACCATAATACCCAATTCTTTTTTAAAAAACTTAAACCTTTGTCTTTATATTTATTACTCATTCTACAAATATTAACAAAGCATGTTGGAATAATAACTATTAATACTTTACCTAATCTAAACCAATCATTTCCGAAGGTCTTAATCCAAAAAGGAAAAGCTAATATTGCTAGAACACCTACAACTGTAGTAGTTTTAAGATACTTTCTAGCTAATTCTACTAATAAGTATAAAACAGCAATATATGCAGTCATAGAAATTAAATATTGCCACCATGGTATAATTTTCATAATAATCCTCCATAAGTTTATTATTGTATATTTTTCCTATTTAATTATACTACGTTTAACTAGCTAGTCAATAAATTTTAAATGTGATTTCAAACTTGCAATTATTATAGATTTAGGAATTTTATATTTCATATATTTTTTTAAAATATATACATATTGCAATTTTTTTGGTTTCATAAACTCATTTTCCATCTTATTATACATTTTCATTCAAATTTTATTATGATTTAACACTTAAATTTTAATCGTTTTCTATTATTAAAATAGTAAATTCTCCCCATTAGTAAGCGATTTCATCTGTTTTTTTCCAAACAAAAAACGCAACCCTTGGGGCCAGGTTGCGCTTTAGCAATAAGCAATAAATAAAAAGGGGGCTATTTATTCCTTTTATTTATCCTTGCAGAATTATTATAGTGTATCTTTTTCTAAAATGCAAGATATTTTGAAAATATTACTGTAAACCTGATTCATTTATGAATGTTTAAGCTTCATTTTAATTAAATATTCGCTAAAAACTCTTTAAAATAGAGACTTCTTCTTCTGTTAACTCTCTATATTCGCCTTCTTCCAGATCATCATCTAGCTTTAAAGTTCCAAATTCAACCCTTTGTAGATAGGTAACACTTTTATCGACAGCTTCAAACATTCTCTTTACTTGATGATACTTTCCTTCTTGAATAGTAATCATAACCTCTGAACCTTCTTCAGATGCTTCTATAATTTCAAGCTTAGCTTCTTTACAAGTGTATCCATCATCTAAAGTTATACCATTTTTAAATTTCTTTATATCTTCATCAGTAACTTTTTTATTTATCTTAGCATAATAAATCTTGTCAACTTTCCATTTTGGAGATATTAATCTATGATTCAGATCACCATCATTAGTTAATAGTAGCAATCCTACAGTATCTTTGTCTAATCTTCCAACTGGAAAAGGATTAAATACTTGATGTTCTATTTCTAATAAATCAATAACTGTTTCATCTCTATTATCATGAGTTGCAGAGACTACTCCATCTGGCTTATTCATCATTAAATATATGTATTTTCTATAAAATATTTCTTCTCCATTAACACAAATCTTATCTTTCTCTGGATCTACTTGCATTCCATTATCTTTAACTAATTCCCCATTTACCTCTATAAGACCTTTTCTTATCGCTTGCTTAAGTTCTTTTCTTGTTCCATATCCTAAATTAGCTAAAACTTTATCTAATCTTTCCATTTAAGCACCTTCCTTCTCAATTAATATGTTGAGCCTTTACGATTTATTTTATTACTTTAATAGGAGATAAACAAGTGAAATAGTCAAAATTTAAAAAAGTAGATAACCTCATAAGAATTTATCTACTTTCTTCCTTTATACTTTAAGTAATCTTAATTATTTAATAAGGACCTAACGTTTCGTTAGGCCCTTATTACTTAGAATTAATTTAATAAATATATAACTAATTATTATTTATTAATTATATATTACTTATTTTATTCATTACTACTATAATGTCTATAATTATCTAATATTTTCGGAACATAGTTTTGAGTTTCTTGTGGCATCTTATATAAATCACTAGGTGACTTCACTCCTCTTCTTTCCATTGTTCCTGGTCCACCATTGTATGCCATAAGTGCCATTTCTAAATTTCCACCAAACATATCTAAGTATTCTTTAATGTGTCTTACTCCAGCTTCTACATTTTGATTTATATCAAATGGATTTGTTACTCCATAAGCTTCTGAGTTAAAGTCCATTAATTGCATAAGTCCTTTCGCTCCTGCATATGAAACTGCATTAGGATTAAAGTTTGATTCTTGCTTTATTATTGAAAGAACTAAAGCTCTATCTACTCCATATTTACTGCAATATTTATCAACAGCTTCATATATTTTTTCCACATCATTTCCTGATTCTTGACTTATATCTTTACTTAACTCATTAAAGCTTATGTTAGAACTTGTATTATTTCCTACTCCTTCTAACAATTCTTCTTCTTCTTTTTGTACTGTCTCAGACCTAAATCTAAGGGGTATTTCTTCAAGCTTCTGTCCTGCCCCTGTAGGTGTATAACTTCTTGTATTTTTTTCATTATCGCTAGCTGAAGCCTTAGCTTCATTATTCTTTAATAAAGCTTCATATACTATCTCAAATTCCGGGCCATCACCCATAGCTTTTTTCAAAACTTCTTTACTAATCATGTTTCCCATAAATTCTTCTACTTTAGGAATATTCACTTTTGTTTCCTCCGAAATTACACTTTTGCTATTAATATCGTACAATTTTTAATATACTTAAGGCTCAACTTCAAATTCTATACTTGTATAATCTTCATAATTAACCTTTTTGTAATAGCTTTTACTTAGAACTAGCACTCTATAGTTACCAGGTGAAAATGGTACAAATGTATAATAATTTTTTCTACTATAGGCTTGGACTCTTATCCAATTTCTTTTTTCCATGATATAAAATTCATAGCAAACTTCTTTTCCACCTTCACTACTTGCTTCGAAAGTTATTTCACTATTCACCTGAAGATTTTCATTTTTAACTCTAATCTTTGTATTCGTAACTGGTGTAGCTTCATTTACATAAAGAGATACTTCCTTTTTTACATCATAGTCCTCAGTGCATAATACATTTTTCCCATAAATCTCAAAAGTATATTTTCCTGAACACTTAGGCTTAAACCTAATTCTTTTGCTTTCTATATAACCTGTATCTTCTATTTCACGTCCATTTATTTTTGTTATATATCTTAGTAAAACGTTTTTAGTATTTTGTACTATAGTTTCTAAATCTATTATATCTCCTACTAAATAAATTTCATTTTGAGATAATAATACATAATCTATTTCTGCTTCTTGATAATCTTTAACTTTAAAATATATAAAGCTATGGGAATCATATTCTTTAGATGAGTACTTATCTAAAACTCTTACCTCAACCTCATACTCTCCACTTTCTTCTGGAGTAAAGTTTATCCAATTAGTAATTCCATAACTACTTCTTTCCTTTTCCTTTTTGTCTTTATAGACTATAAATGAATATTTAAGTTCTGTTCCACCCTCTGCTTTAACCTTTATGTTTATAGGCTCATTTTTTATACAACCTCTTGTTTTGCTTGCTAAAACATCTATTATCTTTACTGGCTTTTCACCTTTTTTATCTATTTTAAAGTCTAGTTCTCTTATATCCTCATAATCTCCATCAAAAGAAATATCCTTTGTTTTAAGTACTATTTTATATTCACCTTCAATTTTTGTTTCCCAATTAAAGTTTCTTGACCTTATATAACCTGTATCTTCTGCAACTGGACCTTCAACTATATATCTATACAGAATTTCTTTTCCACCTATAACAAATGATTTAAAGTTTATATTAGCTCCAGAAACTTGAGGCGAATTTAAATCTGATGAAAAATTCCTTATTTTTATTTCATTATAAGGATTAATAGAATAAATCATGCATGCTCTATCATCATATTGCTTGTTGGAAAATATATCTCTTACATAACATAAAAGCTTATAATCTCCCTTTTTCCTTTCATAAAGTGATACTATATTTTTAGTTGAATAGTCTTGAATACATGTTATTCTTCCATTAGTATCTACTCTTAAAAATTTATATAGTATAGTTCTACTATTATCATAATTTACACCAACTTTAAATATTAACTCTTCATTTACTAAAAGATTTTCTGATAAACATTTAAATGAATTTATCTCTATAAGCGGCTGTTCTTTTACTTTAAATATTACAGTTATAAAATCTTCAACATTTTCTTGGGATGATGGTCTTTTACACTCAATAAGCAATTCACCATCTACAGCTTTTGTAGTAGTATATGTTAACTTATTTTCTGTACTGTAATCTTTAAGAGGCTCCCATCCTTGTGTTCCTTTTATCCAAAATCTGTATAATAAAATTTCTTCATCTTCTGCTGCTAGTACTTCTATATTTAGTTTTTCCCCTATAATTAAAGAAGTCTTATCTATTATTACATCCTTGATTAACTTACTACTTCTATGATTTAGTTCTAATGCATCACTTTCTTCTATCCCTTTAATTTCATAATTTGCTTTGGCATTGCCTTGCTTATTTGAATCTTTATGTTTATATTGAACCATTATCATATATTCTCCAGATTTATTAGGCCTCCACAGACACTCATTCTTAGGTGAATAATCTTGAATTGGTTTCCAAGTCAAATGCCTCTCCACTGGAATCCCTTCTAAGAACTTATATTCCATACAATCATTACCATCTGAAATTGCTTTTATATTTATTTTCTCATCTATTAATGATGGACTTTCTTTATCAAAAGTTATTAATAATTCGCTCATACCCTCACACCCTATTTTTTCTCAATTCTACCTAATATTATTATACAGTTTACATAATGAAATATAAAACGAAATTTGTCACCAAAATAAAAAAATAAGAATAAACTATATTTGATATTTCTACAGTTTATTCTTTAAAATTACATTCTATCGTCCTTATTAAGTTTTTTTCTAAGCGTAAATCATCTTCTGCAGTTCTTTTTTTAGGATTAGATGTTCTTCCACCAGCTCTTCTGATTTTTTGAGAAATATGTCTTTCCTCTAGCATTCTATCTATATTTTCTTCTGTGTACAAATATCCTTTTGGATTCAATATATGAGCTTTTTTTCCTAAACAAATTGCTGCAACTCCGTAATCTTGACTAATTACTACATCATTTGACTTACAGGTATTTACTACATACATATCCACACTTTGAAATCCGCTATCCACAACTTTAACTTCACCATAATCTAAACTTATAAAATGATGAATATCGCAAAAAACTATTAGCTCTAATTTATACTTTTTGGCTATACTTTTAATAATAGAGATGCCTGGACAGGCATCTCCATCTACTATAATTCTCATTATTTTAATTTAGCTTCTAGTTTAGCTTTTAATTCTTCATATCCAGGCTTTCCAAGTAAAGCAAACATATTTTTCTTGTAAGCTTCAACACCTGGTTGATCAAATGGATTAACTCCTAAAATATATCCACTTATTGCACAAGCTTTTTCAAAGAAATAAACCATATAGCCAAAGTAGTATGGGCTAAGCTCCGGAATATTTAATACCATATTTGGAACTCCACCATCATTATGAGCTAATAAAGTTCCGTTAAATGCTTGCTTATTAACGAAATCCATAGTTTTTCCAGCTAAGAAGTTTAATCCATCTAAATCACCCTTAGCTTCTTCTATAACAACTTCTCTCTTTGCTTTTTCTACATTAAGAACTGTTTCAAATAAGCTTCTTCTTCCTTCTTGAATGTATTGTCCCATTGAGTGTAAGTCTGTTGAAAAATCAACTGCCGCTGTGAATATTCCCTTTTGATCTTTTCCTTCTGACTCCCCAAATAATTGCTTCCACCATTCATTGAAATAGTGTAGACCTGGTTCGTAGTTAACTAATATTTCTATTTCTTTTCCTTTATTATATAACGCATTTCTCATTGCAGCATACTTGTAGCAATCATTATTCTTAAAATCTGGAGTTGAATATGCTTCTCTTGCATCTGCAGCTCCTTGCATCATTTCATCTATACTAATTCCAGCAACAGCTATTGGTAATAAACCAACTGCAGTTAAAACAGAGAATCTTCCTCCAACGTCATCTGGAATTACAAACGTTTCATATCCCATTTCATCAGCTAGTGATTTTAATGCTCCTCTACTCTTATCAGTAGTTGCAAAAATTCTTTCTTTAGCTCCATCTACACCATATTTATTTTCCATGTAATCTTTAAATACTCTAAATGCTATTGCAGGTTCTGTTGTAGTTCCTGACTTTGAAATAACATTTACACTTATATCAATTCCTTCAATTGCATCTAAAAGATCAGCTAAATATGTTGAACTTATGTTGTTTCCAACAAAGAACACCTTTGGAGTGTTTCTCTTATCATTGCCTAACACATTATAAAAATTACTATTTAGCATTTCTATAGCAGCTCTAGGTCCTAGGTATGAACCACCAATTCCTATAACTATTAATGCTTCTGAATTCTTTTTAATTTTTTCAGCTGCATTCTTTATTCTTGAAAATTCTTCTTTATCATAGTTAACAGGTAAATCTAACCACCCTAAAAAGTCATTACCTGCGCCACTTTTATTATGAAGAGTTTCATGAGCTCCTTTTACCATTGCTTCCATGTAGTCTAATTCATGTAGTTTCGCATATGGTTCTACCTTAGATAAGTCTAATCTTAAACCTTTATTCATAATCATACCTCCGAATCTTTCTGGGAATTTTTGCTGATTTAATCAACATCTATTATAACATATTTTAAATTATATGACTTAAATTTTTTATAACGCCATTTTATTTTGTTATTTTATATAAAAATTCATATATTATTTTTTGTTATTATTTTAATAATATGTGCTTAATTCTTAATTTAAAATTAAACATTGAAAATTTAGGTTAAAGCTTTTCCTAATTTTCTTATATAGAAATAGGTAGTTAAATTTTTTAAATTTAACTACCCTTCTTTTAATAATTCAACATGTTTGAATTATTTTCCCCAATTTTAAGTTTTAAATTCTAAACTTAATTTTTATTATGCTAACTTTAAATCTTTAAGATATACCCAACTTGTTATCTCTTCTAGCAATGCTTTATTATCAGTTATTTTGCTAACTGTGTACACATTAGCCTTAACCCAATCTGGAATTATTTCTCCTGTAGCATAGTTAGTACCTATAACTTTTACTTTTGAACCTACTACTATAGATACAGGATATACTTTAACTCCACTGCTATTGAATACACTATAGCCTGGATTTTGATCTGCACAAATCTTAGCATTTTCTAGGCTACTAAAGGCTCCTACTTGTGAAGCTGCATCTTCCCAGTTTTTTCTCACTCTATACAATTCTGTTGGTGGATTTAAGTTATCTAATTCTGCTTTAATCATATCTAAAAATCTTTGCCATCCCATATCTAAAGTTCTATGAGGGCAATATTTTCCACTAAAGTCTTGATGTTTTCTAATTTGTGCAATTCCCCATCCGTATTGCTTTAATAATGCTGCAACTTCTTTAGCAGCTCTTTTTTCTGCATTTATAAATCTAGTTCCACCTGATTTTGAATAACAAATTTCAACTGATATATAATTTCTGTTACCATCACCAGTTGATCCATCTCCTGCATGCCAAGCATTACGATTAAATGGTATTGCCTGAATTGCTTCCACATCGTCTATTGCAATGTGGTAGGATACACTGTTAGTGTTAGAAACCATATAAGATATTTCATTATTTGCACTTGCATCATTATATGTGTTATGAATGCAAATCCCCTTTGGTGTCATAGAATATGGACACTTTATACTGTATTTGTCTGAAGATATAAGTCTTTGTACTAAAGCCATTTTAAAAATCCTCCCTTTTAATTTATTTTTTATTATTTTTTGAAGCTAGCTCCTTACAACTATTACATATGCACTAATTATAGTTTTTTAAAAATTTTTCAAAATATTTTTAAAAATATTATTTCTTTACTTGAAAATAATAAATAATAATAGATACTTTATTGAAAAAGATTCTAGAGATAGCTTTAGTACTAAAGAAACTGTAAGATATGGTGAAGAAAAGACGCTGACGATTTATGAAAGGTTAATCCTTGGAAAGCTCAGAGCAGAAATGGGTTTATTTACAAACATAGAAGGAATGAAAAATAGAGGATTTATTGAATAAATAAAATTTGTAATCAACTAAAAAAATAAAATAATTAAGGTAGTTATGATTCTATTTCTACTTTTATAAAAATCATAACTACCTATTAACTCTATTTTTTAGTTAATTAAATTTAACATTTCTTAATTTTTCCTATAGGATTTTCTATTAAAGTTGCAACTATAAATGCATGCCTATGACCATCGCTCTCTTCTGTACATGCATAAACAAAATGAACATGTCTTCCAGCACCTACTGGTATTGCTGGTCCTGTAATTACATTAATTTCATGAAAGTGATCATTAAAGAAATCTGTTCTTGTACATAGACGGTGTACATGTCCACAACCTGATGGAATAACTTGTCCAGAAACTCCTGCAAAACGGTGATTATGAGGATCTTCCCCAAGTTCAGCTAACCTTACACTTCCAACAAATTCATGAACGTGAGTTTGTTTTTTTTCATTACATGACATTGACATAACTTAAATTCCTCCTCTTTTGTTTCATAATATATAGTATTGAAGATAGGTTAATTTTGTTACTATATATGTATATATGTTTAAAATTCTTTATTTTTGAATTAAAGTTAAGTCTATTAAGTTTTATCTGTATATTATTAAACTCTAACTAAATTTTTCATAAATAATTAAGTAATATAGTATTATATGAAAGTAACGATTTGTTGTTTCTAAAAACTTTATTGAATAAGTCACAAATATTCCAAAATCAGAGTTTTCTATTATTATCGGTTCTGAATATGCTGGAATGTTTTAAAGCAAATTCTACCTATTAATTCTTTATGTTTATAAAAAGCTAGGTTTTGGACAGTTAAAGACAGGTATGAGTCTATTTACAAATATGAAAAGAATGAAAAATAGAGGTTTTGTAAAATAATATTATTGAAAATTATAATACAAAAAGAACCTATAAATAATATTAATATTATTTATAGGTTCTTTTAAATCCTAAAATTACACTACCTTAACCATAATAAATATTAACTAAATATATTTATAAATAATGTAATTATTGCCGAATTTATAAAGTCAATAAATAATCCACCTACAATTGGAACTACAAGATAAGGAGTTTGACTAAATCCATACTTATTCGTAAGTGCATCCATATTTGCTATTGCATTTGCTGTTGAACCCATACCAAATCCACACATGGCTGATGAGAAAACTGCTGCTTCATAATTTCTTCCCATAGTTCTAAATACAACTATATATGCGAAAATCCCCATAAGAATTGTTTGTGAAACAAGCATAACAATCATAGGAAGTGCTAAGTAAAATAACTCCCATAACTTTAATCCCATTAATGCTAATGAAAGATAGAAAGAAAGACTAATTCCTCCTATAGTTTCTATTTCTTTATCTTCAATCTCGAAATTCTTATAATCACTTATATTTTTAATAATAGCTGCTGAAATCATCGCACCTATATATGATGGAAAAGTTAGTCCTAAACTTTGTATATAATTAGTTATAATTGACCCAATCCCCATTGCAATAAAAATCCAGGAAGCAGCCTTCATAAGCCTATTATAATTTAGTATTGCAGACTCATCATGATGAAAATCACTTAAAGGAATATCTTTGTCATGATACTCCTTGATAGTCTTAATATTATTCCTTTCTATTAATGACTTTGCAAGAAATCCCCCTAAAATACTTCCCATTACTAATCCAAAAGTTGCTGATGCAAAAGAAACCGTTGTAGCTCCTTTAACCCCAATGTTCTCCAATAAAGGACCAAAGGATCCTGATGTTCCATGTCCTCCTACTAAGGGAATTGAGCCTGTTGCTAATCCTAATAATGGATCAAGATTAAATAATTTAGCTAGTGATACTCCAATTAAATCTTGGAATGTTACTAGTAGTATTGATAGTGTTAAAAAAAATGCTACTTTTACTCCTCCATTTTTTAATACTTTAATACTAGCTGTATATCCTATACTAGTAAAAAATGCAGTCATAAAAACATTTTGAAGTGTTGTATCTAATGTTATTGTTGCTACATTAGTTATTTTTAAAATTAGCATTATTAATGCAAAAGTCATTCCCCCAACTACAGCCGACGGTATACAATATTTGTCTAATATTTTTACCTTTTTTCTTAAGTATACTCCAAAGTAAAATACAGCTGTCGCTAATGCCATTGTTTGAAATATATCTAGTTTAAATTCCATGTATTCACTTCTCTCCTCTTTAGTTTATATTTAATAGTATGATACATTATTTTAATTTTTATTAAAATGTAAAATTACTATAAAATATTAATGTTGTCAACCCTCTATAATTTTTTATCACTTTATCATTGATATAAATTAAGTATATTTAAATTACTACTTCCTTAAATCTAATAATATTATATTTGTAACACTACTAAAAATAATTATAATATAAAATGACAGATAATCTCATAGACTACCTGTCATTTAGAATATCTCATATTAAATTAAAATTATTCAAACTCTATAGTTGCTGGTGGTTTTCCTGTGCAATCATACATTACACGGTTAACACCTTTAACTTCATTTACAATTCTAGTTGTTACTTTTCCAAGTACTTCCCATGGAAGATCTGCTGATTCTGCTGTCATAAAGTCACTTGTAGTTACTGCACGAAGCACTACTGCATAGTCATAAGTTCTTTCATCTCCCATTACACCTACTGAACGCATATTAGTCAGTGCTGCAAAGTATTGACCTAATTCCTTATCAACTCCAGCCTTTGCAATTTCTTCTCTATAAATTGCATCTGCCTCTTGAACTATTTTAACTTTTTCAGCTGTTACTTCACCTATGATACGTATTCCAAGACCTGGTCCTGGGAATGGCTGTCTGTAAACTAACTTTTTAGGAATACCAAGTTCTAAACCTGCTTTACGTACCTCATCTTTAAATAATAATCTTAATGGTTCTATTATTTCTTTAAAATCTACATAATCTGGAAGTCCTCCAACATTATGATGTGATTTTATAACTGCAGATTTTCCAAGTCCGCTTTCAATTACATCCGGATAAATAGTTCCTTGTACTAAGAAATCCACTGCACCTATCTTTTTAGCTTCCTCTTCAAATACTCTAATAAACTCTTCACCGATTATTTTTCTCTTTTGCTCTGGCTCTTCTACTCCTGCTAATTTTTCATAGAATCTTTCTTGAGCATTTACACGAATAAAGTTTAAGTTGTATTGTCCATTAGGTCCAAATACTTCTTCAACTTCATCTCCTTCATTTTTACGAAGTAAACCATGATCAACAAATACACATGTTAATTGGTTTCCAACAGCTTTTGAAAGTAATACTGCTGCTACAGATGAATCAACACCACCTGATAATGCACACAACACCTTACCATTTCCAACTTTTTCACGGATTTCTTCAATTGTCTTCTCTACAAATGAATCCATTTTCCAGTCACCAGAGCATTCACAAACATTATATAAGAAGTTTGATATCATCTTTGTTCCTTCTTGTGTATGCATAACCTCTGGATGGAATTGAACTGCATATAAATTCTTTTCTGAACATTCCATAGCAGCAACTGGACATACTGGAGTATTAGCTACTGTTTTGAATCCTTCTGGTGCTTTTTCTATGTAATCTGTATGGCTCATCCAACAAATAGTAGATGATGATATTCCCTCAAAGATTTTTGAATCTGCATTTACATCAACTTTTGTCTTTCCATATTCACTTACAGGAGCAGTAGCAACCTTACCTCCAAGCATATGAGCCATTAATTGCGAACCATAACAAATTCCAAGTATAGGTATTCCAGCTTCAAATAACGTTTTATCACATAAAGGAGAATCTTCACCATAAACACTGTTTGGTCCTCCTGTAAATATTATTCCCTTTGGATTCATTTCTTTTATTTCATCAACACTTAAAGTATGTGGGTGAACTTCACAATAAACACCACATTCTCTAACTCTTCTAGCTATTAATTGGTTATATTGCCCACCGAAGTCAACAACTAAAACTAATTCTTTATTCATGAACTACCTCCAACTTTCGTTAATATAAGTTTCTAATTTAGGTATAGTTTAGTATATCATAATTTATAATTAGTAGTTAAGAGTCAAAAAGTTATTAAATTAATTTGAAACTCTTCACTTTTTTTTACTTTTTAACTCTTCTATTTAATAAACTATATAATAGCTTATTAGTTAATTCTATATTGTTTTTTATTTACTGTAGTTTGGTGCTTCCTTAGTTATATTAACATCATGTGGATGACTTTCTCTTATTCCTGATGATGTTTGAACTACGAATTTTGCAGTTTCATATAATGTATCTAAATCAGCTGATCCTAGGTATCCCATTCCTGATCTTATTCCGCCTATTAATTGGTATATTGTATCTGCAACATATCCTTTGTAAGCAACTCTTCCTTCAACACCTTCTGGCACAAACTTCTTAGTTCCATTTTGGAAATATCTATCACTTGATCCCTTTTCCATTGCTCCAAGTGATCCCATTCCTCTATAAACCTTATAGCTTCTTCCTTGATATATCTCCATTTCTCCTGGTGCTTCTTCACAACCTGCAAACATTGACCCCATCATTGCAACAGATGCTCCACCAGCTAATGCTTTTACTATATCCCCTGAATATTTTAATCCACCATCTGCTATTACTGGAACTCCATATTTTCTACCTTCTTCTGCACAATCCATAACTGCAGTTAATTGAGGTACTCCAACTCCTGCTACTATTCTTGTTGTACATATTGATCCTGGTCCTATCCCAATCTTAACACAATCTGCCCCTGCTTCTATTAAATCTCTTGTAGCTTCTGCTGTTGCAATGTTACCAGCTATTATTTGAAGGTCTGGATACTTAGCTTTTATTTTTCTTACTCCATCCATAACGCCTTTTGAATGTCCATGTGCTGTATCCAGTGTTATAACATCAACATTAGCCTTAACTAAAGCATCTACTCTATCCATCATATCTTTAGTTATACCAACTGAAGCTCCACATAATAATCTACCTTTTTCATCTTTTGCTGCATTTGGGAAAGCCTTTGCTTTTTCAATATCTTTAATAGTTATTAATCCCTTTAAGTTATTATCACTATCTACTAAAGGAAGTTTTTCTATTTTATGCTTCTTTAATATTTCAAGTGCTTCTTCTAATGTAGTTCCTTCTGCTGATGTTATTAATGGACTTTTTGTCATAACTTCTGATACTAATCTATCATAGTTTGTTTCAAACACTATATCTCTATTAGTTATTATACCAACTAATTTATTTCCTCTTGTTATTGGAACTCCTGATATTCTATATTGAGCCATAAGTTCTTGAGCCTGTCTTATTGTGTGATTTTCTGATAAAAATATTGGATCTGTTATTACTCCATTTTCTTGTCTTTTTACTCTATCAACTTCTTTTGCTTGCTCTTCTATTGTCATGTTCTTATGTATTATTCCTATTCCGCCCTCTCTAGCCATTGCAATAGCCATTTTGGATTCTGTTACAGTATCCATACTCGCACTCATTAATGGAATATTTAAAGTTATCTTTTTTGTTAATTTAGTTTTTAAGCTAACCTCATTAGGTAAAATCTCTGATTTATTAGGTACTAGTAATACATCATCAAAAGTATAAGCAGTTTTAATTATTGTTGCCATTTGTCTTCCCCCTTGAAAAATGATTTTTCTCTTGCATATTTGTTGTGTTATGATGTTATTTATTCTTTTTTCTTTCTATTTTTGAGTATAAAAAAAGACATACTAATCTTCTAAGTGAAGTTAATATGCCTAAAACCCTATATAAATAACTATAGGTATAGTATATCAAAATCACTCATAGTCGGAAATTTAAGGTTTCCGGTAGATACTCCCTGCCATATTCAGGGTATATACGAGTACTAGACGTATGACTAATTTAAATTTATAGTTATTATATATCTATGCCTTATACTTGTCAATAAGTTTGCAATTTATAATTCAAATATTTTTTGTATTTTGATTTATATCATTCTCCTGAATCAATTTTATAAATTCCACTATTATATAATGAAGTTCTCTTTAAATTATTTTCAACAGTATTTCTTGTAATTAGCTACTCATTATCACCATCTTGTATTCTAACAAGTCTATATCCCACTCCTATATGAGTTTGTATATAACTACTTTTAGTTCTATTTTTTTCTATCTTTTTTCTTAATGTAGCCATAAATACCCTTAAAGAAGGTATATCTCCCTCATAGGTGGCTCCCCATATTTCTTTTAAAATGTAGGTATGAGTTAAAACTTTACCAACATTTTTAGCTAATAAACAAAGTAATTTGTATTCTATAGGAGTTAAGTGTATTTCTTCTCCATCTATAAAGGCACACCCTGAGATGTAATCTATTTTTAGTCCACCATTTATAAATTCAGTGCTTTCTTCTTTTTTGCTATTATCATAGTTCATTTTACGAATAGCAACTCTTATTCTAGCTAAAAGCTCATCTACACTAAATGGCTTTGTAAGATAATCATCTGCGCCAGAATCTAATGCCTCTATTTTATCTCTATCTTCACTTCTTGCACTAACAACTATTATTGGGCAATTAGACCACATTCTTACTTTTTTTATTATTTCTATACCTCCTATATCAGGTAATCCTAAATCTAATATAATTATGTCTGGTCTATGAGATGTTGCAAGCAAAATTGCTTGCTCTCCATTTTCTGCTGTAAAGCAACTATATGAATGAACTTCTAAAGTAGCAGATATAAAATTTCTTATTGCTTTATCATCTTCAACTACTAAAATTGACACTGCCATTGTTTACCTCCACTTGTAATAAAGTAAATCCGATCACTGTTCCATGAGGTTTGTTATTTCTAACATAAATTTCTCCTCCATGAGCATTTATTATTGATTTGCATAGTGCAAGCCCTAATCCAAGACCTCTTCTGCTGTCTCCCTTATTATCATTTGCTGTAAAGAACATATCAAAAATACACTCCTGATCACTCTTACTAATTCCAACCCCATTATCGGCTATTTCTACTATTACTTTTTTCCCTTTCGTAAATACATTTATTTGAATTTCCGTTCCTTGTTTTGTATATTTTATTGCATTATCTAATATATTTATCATTACTTGAACTATTAACCTTACATCTACATCAACCATTAAAAATTCATTTGTTAAATTAACTTTTACTTTATACTCTGAAATTTTACGATTAACATGTTCAAGAGCCTCATTAACTATCTCTTCTATTAATTGTGGCTCTGTATTTAACTTTACATTACCATTATCCAATCTAGATACTGATAATAAATTCTCCACTAAATTTATTAACCAAAGAGAATCATCATATATATCTAATATTAATTTTCTCTTTACTTCTTCATCAAATTCATTATTTAATATCGAACTAGCACTTCCTGAAATACTTGTAAGTGGTGTTCTAAGATCATGCGAAACTGCTCTTAAAAGGTTAGCCCTAAACCTTTCATTCTCAGCTTGCATTAAAGCATTCTTTTTAGACTCATTTAATAAATACTTTTCTATTGCAAAGGAAATTTGACTTAGCATTGCCTCTAGTAAAGATTTTTCACTACTATCTATGCTTTCATTTTCTCTCATTACTATTCCTATTACAACCATAACATTATTTTGCCCTATTAATGGTATATACATTGCCTTTGAACCTGGAAGTGTATCAGTACTAGCACCTGCCCTTTTCTTATTTCTTATTACCCAGCTTACTACTGCCTTTTCTTCCTCACTTATATACTTTTTATCTATCTCACTTCCATCATCAAATTTATAATTATATACACTTTTTATATTTTCATCTATAGCTTCATACACTATAATAGGCTTTTTTAAAAACTTATATAACTGCATTTGTGAAGTAAATATAATATCTTCTAAATTACTTGTTCTCTCTAAATCCCTACTTAATTCTAATAAAATATTGGTTCTATTTGCAGTTACAGCTGATAAATTTGCTTGATATTTAACCTTATTAGTTAACGTGCTTGTAACTAATGCAGATGTAAGCATTGTAATAAATGTGACCAAATATCCAGGATCATAAAAATTCAGTGAAAACCTTGGTACTGTAAAAAAGAAATTAAAAATCAATACACTTGCTAATGATGATATCGCCCCATAAACCATACCTTCAGTATTATTAGAAATAAGTAACACTCCTAATATAAATACAGTTATTATATTAGCTTCACTAAATCCAAGAGTATATAAAAGACCACTTATTACTAAAGACAATAGCAATATTAAGATTGTCTTAGCTATGTCTTTAGGTGAAAGCTGTATATTTTTTACTGGATATTTCCTTTTAGCAACAATATCTTCATTATCTGGTATAACATAAAGATCTATTTCTGGAGCAAGCTCTACTATTCTATCTACATATCCAATTTTATACCAAAGAAGAACCTTTCTTCTTTTTGTTCTTCCAATAATTATTTTTGATATACTACTTAATTTTGCAAACTCTGCTACTTGGTATGGTATATCATCTCCATAAACAGTTTCTACATTTGCTCCTAAATCTTCAGCAAGCTTTAAATTTTCTCTTAGTTTATCAATACTTTTTTCACTTAAATCTTTTGAAGATATAGTTTCAACAAAAAGTGCTGTAAATTCAGCATGAAAAGCTTCTGCCATCCTTGCTGCTGCTCTTATCACCTTTGCATTAGATGGTGATGAGCTTAAGCAAACTAAAATGTGTTCATTTGTATGGTACATACCTTTGCTATAACTTTTATTAATTGCGACTTCTTTATTTACTCTATCTGCAGTTTCTCTTAAGGCTATTTCACGTAATGCTACTAGATTTTCTCTTATAAAAAAATTATTTAAAGCTTTTTTTGCTTGTTTTTCTTTATATATTTTACCTGAATTCAATCTATCTATAAGATCTGATGGTTCAATATCTATTATTTCTACTTGAGATGCCTCATTAAAAAATCTATCAGGAACTCGTTCTTTTACTACAACATTAGTAATTGATGCAATTATATCATTTAAGCTTTCTATATGCTGAACATTTACTGTAGTATAAACATCTATCCCAGCATTTAACAACTCATCTATATCACTATACCTTTTCTTGTGTCTTAACCCTATCGCATTTGTATGAGCTAATTCATCCACAAGTATAAGCTCTGGCTTCCTTTTTAAAGCTCCGTCTAAATCGAATTCATTTAATGTTATTCCTTTATATTTAACTTCAAGTTTTGGTAAAAGTTCTAATCCTTCTAAAAGAGCTAAAGTTTCTGGTCTTGTATGAGGTTCTATATACCCTACCACTACATCTATTCCTGCCTTTTTTGCGGCATGAGCAGCATCTAGCATAGCGTAGGTTTTACCTACGCCTGCTGCATAACCAAAAAATATTTTAAGCTTACCTTTTTTATTCTCTTTTTCTTCATCTTTTATTTTTTTCAGTAACTCTTCTGGATTAGGACGAGTTTCATTCATTTTGACACCTCATTATTTTAATATTCCATCTAAAGCAAGGTTAACTTGTAATACATTTACCATTTCTTCTCCAAAGACCCCAAAAGTTCTTCCTTCAGTGTATTTTTCTATTACTTTTTCTACTTCATCAGTACTCATATTACGTGCTTTTGCAATTCTATCTACTTGATAATTTGCTGCTGCCACTGATATATGAGGATCAAGTCCGCTTCCTGATGATGTAACTAAATCTACTGGAATAGGTTCATCTTTTTTATCTGGGTTTGCTTCCTTTATTTTATTTACTCTATCATTTACTATTTTTTCATACTCTTCACTTGCAGGACTTAAATTTGAAGGAGAAGCATACATTAATGCTTTTCCATTGTCATCTTTAAATGTATTTGTATCTATATTCATTATACGTCCCCATAAATAATCATTTCCTGTAAATTCTTGAGCAAGTAATACGCTACCGTACTTCTTTCCATCAATTTCTATGATACTACCATTTGCCTTATCTTTAAATAGTAATTGGGAAACACCTGTTATAAAAACTGGATATACTAATCCACATATTATTGTAAATATTAGTATAAATTTAAATGCTTTATTTATAACTTTCATAATTTATACCTCCTAAACTAATCCTATTGCTGTTATTAGTATATCTATAATCTTTATTGCTATAAATGGAGCTATTATACCTCCAAGTCCATATACTAAAAGATTTCTTGACAATAACTTACTAGCTGGAACTTCTCTATATTTTACACCTTTAAGTGCTAGCGGAATAAGTGCTACTATAATTAAGGCATTATATATAACAGCTGAATATATTGCACTTTCTGGACTCCTTAAACCCATTATATTTAGCTTTGATAATTCTGGATAAAGACCTATAAATAATGGTGGTATTATAGCAAAATACTTTGCTATATCATTTGCTATACTAAATGTTGTTAATGCACCTCTTGTCATTAAAAGTTGCTTACCTATACGAACAATTTCTATAAGCTTTGTTGGTGATGAATCTAAATCTACCATATTACCAGCTTCTTTAGCTGCTTGAGTTCCTGTGTTCATAGCAACTGCAACATCTGCTTGTGCTAATGCTGGAGCATCATTTGTTCCATCACCTGTCATAGCTACTAAATGACCCTTCTTTTGAAAATCTCTAATCATATCTAGTTTTCCTTCTGGGGTTGCCTCTGCAAGGAAATCATCTACACCAGCTTCTGCTGCAATAGCTGCTGCTGTAAGTGGATTATCTCCAGTTATCATTATTGTTTTAATTCCCATTTTTCTAAGGTCTGCAAATTTTTCCTTTACACCTTTTTTAACTATATCTTTTAAGTGTATTACTCCAAGTACTCTGCCGTTTTTGGCTACAACTAACGGTGTTCCCCCTAGGTTAGCTACTGATTTTACTTTTTCTTCACATTCCTTAGAAAAAACTCCACCTTTTTCTATAACATATTTTTTTACAGCATCTGCTGCACCCTTTCTTATTTCATTCCCTTTAAAGTCTACCCCACTCATTCTTGTTTTAGCTGTAAATTCTATAAAAGTTGCATTTAAGCTTCCCATATCTCTTCCTCTAATGCCAAATTGCTCTTTAGCTAAAACTACTATACTTCTTCCTTCAGGAGTTTCATCTGCAAGTGAAGATAATTGAGCTGCATCTGCAAGTTCTTTTATATCTACTCCATCTACAGGAATAAATTCACTAGCTTGACGATTTCCAAGTGTTATTGTACCTGTCTTGTCTAGCATTAATATATCAACATCCCCTGCTGCCTCTATAGCTCTACCACTCATAGCAAGTACATTTGCTTGATTTAATCTGCTCATACCAGCTATCCCTATAGATGATAAAAGAGCTCCTATAGTTGTTGGCGCTAAACAAACTAATAACGCTATTAATGAAGTTATTGATGTGCTGTTTACCATACCTGCTTCATTAGAAATAAACTCTGAATAAGTGTATAAAGAAACTGTTACTATAAGAAATATTATTGTAAGTGAAACTAATAATATTTCAAGTGCTTTTTCATTTGGTGTTTTCTTTCTAGCTGCACCTTCTACCATTGCTATCATCTTATCCATAAAGCTTTCACCCGGATCATTACTTACTTTAATTATAAGCCAATCTGAAATTACTGTTGTACCACCTGTTACTGCACTTCTGTCTCCACCACTTTCACGAATTACTGGTGCTGATTCCCCAGTTATAGCACTTTCATCTACTGATGCTGCACCTTCTATTACATCCCCATCTGCTGGAATTTGTTCTCCTGCAGAAACGACCACTATATCACCTTTTCTAAGCTCTGTAGAACTTACTTTTATCAATTTATCTTTTTCTTCTAAAGAATTTATTTTATTCGCCATAACATCTTTTTTAGCAGAACGTAATGCATCGGCTTGAGCTTTACCACGTCCCTCTGCTATTGCTTCTGCAAAGTTTGCAAATAGAACTGTGAACCATAATAAAATAGTTATACCTAATATAAAGCTTGATGAATTATCTTTTATTCCAAATAAAGATATAAAATATAGAATAGTTGTTATAATTGAAGCTATATATACTATAAACATTACAGGATTCTCTTTTTGTGTTTTAGGATTTAATTTTATAAAAGAATCCTTTACTGCTCTTTTTACCATTTTTTTATCAGATAGAAAACTACTATTACCCTTCATATATTATTCCCCCTATCCTATCATTTTAAGAAACTCAGCTATTGGTCCTAATGCAAGTGCTGGGAAAAAGCTTAATGCTCCAACTAAAAGTATTACAAATACTAAAAGCCCTATAAACAAAGCATTATGTGTTGGCAGTGTTCCTGCACTTACTGCTACTTTTTTCTTTTGAACTAATGATCCTGCAATGGCAAGTGTAGCCATCATAGGAACAAACCTAGCAAATAACATTACTAAACCTATACTTATATTTATAAATGGTTTATTTGCTGCAAAACCTGCAAAGGCTGACCCATTATTTCCACCTGCTGAAGAATATGCATAAAGCATTTCTGAAAATCCATGTGCTCCTGGATTAGCAATACTTTCCGCTACACTTGGTACTAAGGCTGCTATAGCACTTCCAACTAATGTAGCTATTGGTGTTGCAAGACATACTAACATTGCCATCTTCATTTCAAATGGTTCTATTTTCTTTCCTAAATATTCTGGCGTTCTTCCTACCATTAATCCTGCAATAAATACTGCTATTATTGCAAATGCAATCATTCCATATAATCCACATCCAACTCCACCAAATATAACTTCACCTAATTGCATTAATAACATTGGAATCATACCACCTAAAGGAGTATAACTACTATGCATTGAGTTTACTGAACCATTAGATGCTGCTGTTGTAAATGCTGCCCATGTAGAAGATGCTGCAATACCAAATCTTGCTTCTTTACCTTCCATATTTCCACCAGCCTGATGGATAGATGATATATCTACAGCTCCATTTTGAGCAAGTTGTGGAGTAGCATTTGCTTCATTTACTGCTATTATTGCAAGAGCTATAAGTAAAATACTAAACATTGCAATAAATATAGCTCGTCCTTGTTTTTTATCTTTTATATTTCTACCAAATGTAAAACATAATGCTGCTGGTATTATTAATATTGAAAGCATTTCTACTGTATTTGTAAAAGGTGTAGGATTTTCTAGTGGATAAGCTGAGTTAACTCCGAAGAATCCTCCTCCATTTGTACCTAATTGTTTTATTGCTATTTGACTTGCTGCTGGTCCTTGTGGTACTACTTGCTTTGTTATAACAGTTCCATCTTCAAGAGTTATTGGTTCTAAAAGCTCAACTTCTTGATAAGATGAAAAGTTTTGTACAACTCCTTGAGATGCTATTAATATTGATACTACTATTGAAAGAGGTATTAATACATAAACTATACTTCTTGTAGCATCTACCCAAAAACTACCTACTGTCTTTTCTTTAACTCTTGTAAAACCTCTTATAAGTGCAAATAAAACTGCAATTCCTGCAGCTGCTGATACAAAGTTTTGAACTGTAAGCCCTAACATTTGTGTTAAATAACTTAATTGGCTTTCACCTGAATAAGCTTGCCAATTTGTATTGGTTACAAAACTTGAAGTTGTATTAAAACTTAAATCTAGACTTACACCTTTAACTCCTTCTGGATTTAAAGGTAATACACCTTGTACAATTTGTAATAAAAATAAAATTACGAATCCTATAATACTAAAAACAGCTACTGATAAGGCGTATTTTTTCCAATTCATTTCCTCATTTTTATCTATCTTTAATACTTTATATATAAAGTTTTCAACTGGACTTAATATTTTAGTTAAGAAAACTTTTTCTCCATTCATTACTTTGCCAATATACTTCCCCAAAGGAATAGCTAGTACAACTAAAATTATCAAGTATAATGAGTACTGTATTATTGAGTTAATCATTCATTATCACCTCTTAGTAAAATGTAACTTAAATAAATAAATAGCACTAAGGCTACTAAACCAATAAGACTTATAATAACTGACATTATTTCCTTCCCCCTTCTATCTAAAATTATATAAAATTACATATAAAGATAGTGTTAGGATTATATATGTAGACATTAAGATTGTATAAAGATTTTATATTTTCCTTACACAATAAAAAAGTGGGCATATGTAAGGTTTTTTATTCCGTCGCCCTGCTCCAAGTCAACGCAAACTTACATATGTCCACTTACAAACTAAAAGCAAAGAAAGTATAAAAAAAGCAGGAGCTTTTATGTTTAAGCTCCTGCTTTTATATGATTTAAATTTAATTTTAGAATAGGTCTGGTAATTCTCCATTCTTTGAATTAGGAGTGAAAATACTTACCTTTGATGAAGCATTTGTAAACTGAATGGTGTTTTCAAGCCTTTCAGTTTTACTATCTTCTTTAATCTTTCCTTTATATACAACAACCACTTCATTTTCTAATACTGAACTACTATTATTTTCATTTAAGTTTTCTAACTTTATATTAAAGTTATTATTATTTGGTGATGTCTTTGTTTTAATTACATCTAATAGTTCCACTAAAGAAATATTCTCACCATTCTTAACAACTTTATAAATCTTTATATCATCATTATTTAATTGTTCAAATTTAGAATCTATATTTAAATTAAATTCTGATTTATTGCCTGTTAAAGTAAACTTACCTCCAAAGGTCACTGTTGATCCTGCAGCTATTTCAAATCCATTAGCATTAGTTTGAATATCTACTAAGTTATTTCTAATTCCATTATACAGGCCATGAGTTAAGTTTTTTATTTCCTCTCTTACTGTAACTTTTGGTGTTTCTAATAAAACTTCTGCAACTCCACCTTTTAACTTATTATAGATCATTATGTTTTTCTTAGCTTCACCGAAATTTAGCTCTCCTATCTTTCCCTCTTTAACTGATATAGTAAACTCCACTAAAACCTTATCTGATGAATATTTTCCATCTCCTACGGGATTATAAGTAATTTCTGGTACTGCTATTGTTGCTACTCCTCCATTTACACTTTGTATTCCGCTTATAGCATTAAAATTCTCACCTAAATTTATCTTTAATGATGGTTTAAACTTATAAGATTTATACTTAGTGGTAGAAATTATTCTATCAGCTATAAGATTCATTAGAGTTTCTTCTATACTACTATAATTATTATTATCTACATTAAAATAGTCTTCATCTTTTCCTGATAAATCTTTATGCAACCTATATAAGCTATTATTATCCTTACTATTATCCATAGACAAACTTAATATATTATATCCTTGTTTTTTTAACAATTCTAAGGAATCAGTATTATATGATACTTTTCCCATGGATATAAATATTATATTTTTTCTTGCTTCTCGTCTACCTCTTGATAAAATATCTACTGCTTCATCAAAAGCATGTCCTATATTGCTAGCATTAGAATTATCAAACTCTATATTTTTTATATATTCTTCATTAAGATTAGCTATATTCTTAGTTAAATCAACCTTTTGTTTTGCTTGACTACTAAATGTTACTAATCCATATTGTGTTTGACTACTTATTAAAGTATCATTATTTAAAAGCTTACTCCATAGTGAGTTTTTTATTGGTATTAATTTGTCCTTCATATCTTTAGACACATCTAAAACAATAACAACATCATTTGATACTGTATTTGTTACATCTTTAAAAATAAAGTCATCTGGCTTAATTTCATACTGAAGTTTAAATTCTTCATTTTTATTAACCTGAACTTCCTTAGAGCTAATAAGTTTCGCTTCTATAGATGGTAGCTCATTATCCTTTATTGTTATAGATATATTATTTGTAGGATTTATTGTAATAGTATCATTTTTCCATTGGAATTTAATATCTATTTTATTATAGATTTTTTGAACACCTGGTATTCTTCCCTTTACCGTAAATTTAAATGATTGTGGATTAGCTTCATACCTTGCCTTACCATTACTTTCTGAAACTTTCTTATAAATAACATTATCTAATCTT
This sequence comes from Clostridium sp. LS3, assembly GCF_055330225.1. NCBI lineage: Bacteria > Bacillati > Bacillota > Clostridia > Eubacteriales > Clostridiaceae > Clostridium > Clostridium sp. LS3. The sequence continues at coordinate 490,510 of NZ_CM143921.1, read as the reverse complement.
ACAGTATTTCCTCCTGCATTTAATGTAAAACCTTCTGTAAAGTTTATATTTAAATCTATATTATTAACAGGATAACTATCTAATATTTTATCTGCAATTTTATTAAAAACACTATCTATTGCATTATCACTTGTTGGAAAGAATCCTTTTGCTTCATCCGTAGTACTTTGGTCATTCATATTTAACCCAGTCATAGCTCCTTGTATTTCTCTCATTTTGCTATTTCCTGTATCGTTCATACCATATCCTATTGAAAAGGCATTATATCCTTTAATATTAATAATTTTACCGATTTCTTTTGCATATTCTGTATTTAAGCCACCATCATCTGAACTACCTGCGCCACCAATACGGGCATCCCTAGGATTTTCAATACTAGTATCCCTATAATAATCCCAATATCGACCATAGTTCCAGTATTCATAAATTGTTCTATAAGTTGGAATTCCATCTGACATTACTACTATGGATTTATTAGCATTTGAATTACTTTCACCACTGCTATCTAATAAATAAGTTGCCTTTCTCATTCCTTCTCCTGTATTAGTTCCTCCATCAGGCCTTAATCCATCTATTATTGAGTTTAACTTATAAATTTCATTTGAAGGTATTAATGCTACATCCTTATTATTAATTCTAGCCCTTCTAATATCTGCATTTGTAGAGTACGTAACAATACCAATCTTAAGATTAGGTACATTTTTCATTTTCTCAACAAAATTTTTTGCAGCCTTTTTTAGCTCATACATTTTTGTTGTATAATGCCTATTATATGAATTATGCTCTTCACAATATCCTGTATTATTACATATAACTCCTCTGATTTGATCTTTCATACTTCCAGACACATCTAAAACTAATACTATTTCCTTTGGAGGTATTTCTGTTTCAAATGGCTTTGGTATTATTTTTCCACTAACTACTATATCCTCGCCTACCATAGCTGGGTTTGGAGAAGCTGAAATTTCCATATCAAAATCTGGTCTATCTGGAACTTTTGCCTTTACATCTAAACTTTTAAGGGATATTAAGGTTCCTATAACAAAAAATATTGTTATTAAACTTATTATTTTAAATTTATTTTTCTTAATCATTTTATCCCCCTTTTTTAAATATTATTTTTATTTCTAAATTTAACTATTACACTTACAGGAATAGTTACATTTGAATAACCCTTTTTCTTATTTAGAACTAATGAAATTTCTAATCCTGGAGCATCTTTAAAATTTCCTGTTGGGTTCATCCTATAATCTAAAGGTCTAACTTTAAATTCAGAAACATTATTTGACAACTCTTTTGGTAAATTTAACTTTGAGTCTATAACTTCTCTATCTTCTTCATTTACTTTTCTTATAGTTAACGTATTATTAATTTCGTTGTATAAAAAAGTAAAATAATCTGCTCCAACTTTTAGCTTTATTTCTGTAACATCAAGTTTTCCATCGCTAGCTGCTATAGAACTATACTCCATGTCCTTAGGGATTATTAACTCCACTCCATTAATTTTACTTATTCCCTCAGCTTGTGTTCCATACATTAACAACTCCTTTTGAATTGCTTCAGCCTCTAATTGCAGGTCAGAATTAATTTCTGTAGTAGTTAAGGTTTTGCTATTACTAAAGAAAAATGTATAAACTACTCCTAAAACTAAAACTGTTAAGCTTAAGGTTATTATAAGTTCTAGTAAAGTAAATCCTTTTGCTTTTGTTTTCAATAATTCCACCTCTTTTATTTAACAATTCTCCATAAAGATTTTTTTAGAAAACTATCTGTATTATATAATTCTGAAGATGCATTAACTTTTATCTCCTCACCCTTACTTATACTTTCTTTAGTTTTAAATATATCCTTTAAAACATCATAATTACTAGATAGTACATTTCTTACAACTTGAGGACTATAAGTAATTTTCTTAGTTCCATTGTCTTTAAAATTAATATTTCCTGTAGTTATTATGTTTCCAGTGAAATCAAATTCACCTTCTATGGTTATATCTCCATTTGTTACTATTAAACCTTTGTTTATTTTTTGTGATGCTTGTCCATTTATTTTATTATTTTCTATTACGAGATTTTGTTTATCTCCTATTAAAATAACTGATCCTTCCTTTTCATCAAATGCATTATTTTGAATATCTCTTACTTTATTAAAATCTATTTGATTATTAACAGTTCTAACAACGGTTTGCTCGTCATATAAATCCTTAAAACCTGTAGAATCCCCCATAGCAAATACATTTCTTGCAAATTCACTTTTTTGATTATTTATTACGTCTAAATCTTCTTTACTTATATTTGCTTTTTGAATAGTACCATCCATCTTAATGCTTGCCCCTACTGAATGTATATTTCCATTAAGATTTACTCCCCCTTGTTTTAAAGAATAATCATTAGACTTAGAATAATAGTCTTCAAAATATTTAGCCTTCATATTTGCTGACTTATCTCCATTGATACTTTCTAATAAATGAAGTGGGTTATAATATTTTAAAGTAACATTACTACCTAAATTATTTACATCTGTATAAGCTAAATAGTTCCCTTTTACTGCTACAGATTCACCAGTTTGATATTTATTACCTTTATCATCAGTTGCATTTAGATATGCAACTCCCATAATATAAGAATCCTTATCTACTGTTATTTTAGATGTATTACTTAGATCATTTACGATAATACTACTTGAATTTAATGCTTTTTCAGCCGTATCCACTTCTGTTGTCTTATCATTAATTCCATAAAAATTATTTTTAATCAATATACTACTTTTTATAGCATTTAATGCTAAATCATTATTTACAATAACATCTTTTTGAAAAGAAATATTATTATTCTCTGAAATGATTGAATTTGCAGATTTTCCTACATAAATATTTTTTGCATATATATTTTCATTTACAGATGAGCCTTTTTCTACTTTATTTTTTAAATGAAAAGTATTGTCAGTATATATGTTTCCATCAATATTAAACTGTGTATTTTCTAAGCTTATTCCTCCATTATATTTATCAAAAGTAAATGCTGGATTATCTAAATTGCTAGGATTACCTTTTATCCATATATCCCCTTTTATATCAATGTTACCTTCTGAAACAGTCATATTTCCATCTGCTGTTATCGCTTTACCATCAAATACAGGGTATATATTTATACTAGTTATTTCCGAATTATAATCTGGTGCCTTTACTGTAAATTCTGTAGAAACTGTTTTTTTATTTCTAAGTGTTCCTTCTTTTGTTTCAAAAGTAGAATTAACTTTTACTTTAATATTATCTATAATATTTCCACTCTTATTTACAACATACCCGCCTTCAGGTATTTCTATTATTATATTAGGATCTATTCCACTTGAAGTGTACTCCATAGCATCATTAGATATAGATTTTATATATTTCTTATCCTTTATTAAATACTCTAGAATATACAATTCCTTTGAGTTACCTTTTAAATTTAAAGTCTCTTTTTTAGATAGAAATTCATAGAATTTTTCTTTAAATAATTTATTTAAATTTTCCTTTCTTCTATCTTCTTCCTTTGTATTAGTGAATTCTTTTTTAACTTCATTATCTGCATATTTTATGGCTTCTTGTGAGGTTTTTATTATTATGTTTTCTACTATATCTAGACCTGAATCTGCTTCATAAAGATTTTGAAGCTTCTTACTTTCATTTATTCTCATTTTATAGTCATTGGCTGTAACAGCTAATATTGTTGTTCCTGTTGTAAAAATAATTGCCATAACTATAACTACTATCATAAAGGTTGAACCTTTTTTCTTTTTTCTTTTTTTCACCTCTTATTCACCACCAATAAATTTATTTTATATTTATGTTTTTGCTTGAGTTACCTTCAAATAAGACTTTATTACTTTTGTCTTTAACTGTTACCTTGTACTTATACATATCTGCAATTAAGCTTTTTTCTATTTCATTTTCTTCATATAGCATCACATTGCCTTTACTTGATGTTACATTTAACTTACCAAAAGAATTATTTTCCTTAACTACATGTATTTCTATAAACTCTTCTGTATTATTTTTTATATCAACATTGATATTTTCACTAAAACTATTTGTAATATATAAAAGAATCTTATTATTAATCGCTTCTTTCTTTGTAGTATCTATTATTGGACTTTTATTATTTTTACTATAAACCCTTAAATTTAGGTTGTTCGAGCCTTTATTTAATTCAACTATTAAATCTCCACTAACTGATGGAACACTATTTTTATCAGAATCTAATTCTATTTTATTTACATTATCTTTTCTAAAAAAATTAAGCTTAAAGTCTGCATCACTATTTTTATCTAAATTATCTGTGTCACTATATTTAAAATTAGAATCTTGAGTTATCTCAACATCAACATTATAAACTTCTTCATTTTTACTTGAGTCTTCTGAAGTAGCTCCATATATAGTTCTTTTAAAGCTTCCTGTAAACTTATTCTCTGATAAGCTCTTTTTTTCTATTTTATCTCCATCTAAAAGCTGAAAATACTTTACTCCAGTATCATCTTTTAATGTTATTTCATCATAAGCCTTCAGCTCTTCTAAAACCTTTTGCCCTATGTAACTTGCCTTTTGTTTATGTTCCGCATCTTTATTTGTTTTTAAGCTTGAAATTACCAATGCTGATAAAGGTACCACTAATATTGATAAAAGGGTAACACTAATGATTACCTCAATTAATGTCATCCCTTTTTTTGCTTTTAGTTTTTCTTTTTTCATATTAAACACCTACTTTTTAGTAACATTTACAGTGTTACCTTCACTTGTTACTGCAACTCTAGGATTTGAAGAATCGTCATCTTTAACCATTACTTCAACCTTTTTAGATGTATTATTTATAACCTTTAATTTTATTCCTGAATTATCTGAACTTCCTACTCTTTTTTCACTTAATATTTCAAGAACTATATTTTCTGATTTTGACTTAATCTCCTTACCTGTTCCTGAATTTTCTTTAGGATAATATGACGATGAGGTTTTATATTTATAATAAATTTTTCCTCCTTCTTCATTAAAAGCTATTTCTACTTCCTCAGTTTTGTCATTATCTGAGTATATATAACTTTCCCGTGAATCATCTTTAGCCTTTCCTATTGTTACTGTAGGTAATTCTGAAGATGGTGATCTAAGCATCATAGCAAAATCATTAATATCTTTTTTATCTTTTTGCTCTTCTATAGTTGAAGAGTATGCTCCACTTGCTGCTCCATTACTAAATAAAATTTCTTTTCCATATACATTGTTTAATGTCCATATTAGATATTCCATATCTGTATCAGATAACTTAGGAACTGCATGAAATTCTAAATTCATAACTCCTGCTAACTCTTCCTGAGATTTTGATGATATTGATATATTTGTAATTACAACTTTTCTTTCATAGTTTTGTACTAGCTCAATAAATTTTTTTAAATTTCCATAGTTTCCAGAAAAGTTTATTGCAACCTTGAGTTGTTCTGATGTTGCTCCACCTTCTTGACTCTTAACCTCTTGCTGGTCTTGTCCAGAGTTTTCTGTTGTATTATTTGTATTGTTATTAGAATTATTGGAATTACTATTTTCAATGTTTTTAATTTCTTTGCCATTATATTCATCAGCCATAGGTTTTAATGAGCTTTCTGGCTTTTTTACTTCTTTAGATATCATCTTTTCTACTGGTGATACTTCTATTGGACTAAAAGCTATATTTCCTTTAAGTCCACTATCACTTAAAAGCTTGTCTATCTCAATTATTATCTTCTCTTGTAAAATAGTTGGATATAACTTTTGTGATTTATCTAAAACAGTTGATTTTAATATTTTTAGTTCCTCTTCTTTTGAGTCTAACTTTGCTATTGCTGCCATTACTTCATTATATCTTTGCTCAACTTGATTTTTTTCATTTCTTTTTACATTTAGCTTTTCAATTTGATTTTTATAAATAAATTGATAGTAAACAAAGCATACTAATACAGTTATTAAAATACCTAATAAATATTTTTCTCTTTTACTTATATTCATACTACTCAACATCCTTTAATACGCATTTTATATCAAAGGTATACTGTCCATCCCCTGATATTCCACCAATATATACATCTTGTATATTATTTAGCTTCTTTAAATTATGCTCTATTTCCCCTATCGCAACCCTACTTGTTGAAACAGCCTGAATAGAAATTTCTGTATTAGTTATGTTTATGCTACTAAAAGTTACTTCTGTTGGTAAGCTAGAACTTAGTTTATCTAATAAATTAGTAGTTACTACTTTTCTAGTTTTTAAAGCACCAACTATTTTGCTTAACTCTATATCATATCTCTTTAAGATATCACTTTTTCTACTTATATCATCCCATTTAGTAATTTTCTCTTTTATATTTTCTTGTTCTAATTTTTCATTATAACTCTTAATTTTTCTATTAAGTAAAAATAAGCTTGTACTGTTCCAAGCTAAGGTTCCTAATATAACAACTGCTAAAAAACCTGTTAAGGAGTAAACATAAATATTTTTATTTTTTTGTTCCTTTTTTTGCCCTTGGTAAGGGGTAAAAAAATTCATATCTTTTACCATATAATGTTCCTCCTTATAACCTTATAATTGCGCCTATGGCATTTAAGTATTCTCCAAGATTTTCATTAGTTAATTCCTTGGATGTAAATTCTATATTTCTAATTTCTTCAATTTTATGAACATTAGTATTTAACCTATTTTGAATATATGTACTTATATTAGTTAAATTAGAAGTCCCACCATATAAATATATTTTATTTATTACATTACCAGATTTGTTGCTATAAAACTGAAGTATTCTTTCTAGCTCTTCTAATATATCATCAACAGCTTTTTTTATAGTTAAATTGGAAATATCATCTTCTTTAATGTTTAATAAATTTCCATCCTTTATCTTTATAGATTCTGTTGATTTTATTGACATATTTAAGCTTTGGCTTAAGGCATAATCTATATTATCTCCACCAGATTTTATCATTCTTGTAAAATCTAATTTGCCATTTTTAAATATTGCCACACTAATAGAGGTTGCTCCCATATCAATAAAAGCAACAGTACCTCCTATAACTTGTCCATCATTTGATGTATACTCTGAATAATTAGCTAATTTATTTATTGAATTATAAGTAACATCTAATGCATATGGGTTTAAATCTAAAGAATTTATTATATTATAATAAGCAAGAGCCATTCTTTCTGGGAAAGAAGTTACATTAACCTTTAGCTTTGCTCCTGAATCTTCAACAATTTTGTCTAAAACTATAAATTGAATAATATAATCATCTAAATTTATAGGTAAGTATTGTTGTATTTCATACCTAATTACAGTCTCCATTTCCTCTTCTTGAACTAATGGTATTAAAATATCTCTGTTTATTATTGAGGAAGAGTTAGTTGTAAATATAACGTCCTTAGCCTTTATGTTATTTTCCTTTATTAAAAAATCTAATACATCTATAACACCTTGAGAATTTATTATCTTACCATCAGCTATACATCCTTCTGGAGTTGGAATTTCAATAGCCTTGTTTAAACTAAGCTTATTTTTTTGATACTTTCCTTCTACTAGCTTTATATGATTAGTTCCTAAATCTATAGACAAAACTAATTTTGCTTTTTCCTTAATTCTGATTTTCTTTTCAACTTTATTTACTACTTCATAAGAAGAATTTATATCATTAGATTTTTCCTTTTTAAAAAGCTTACCAATGTCCTTTACATCCATACTTCCTCTATCTTTTAGCTTTGATAAATTGAATTTACTTTTTTCCTGTGACATTTTCTCACCTCCGGAGTTTAGTTGATAGTTGATAATTAATAGAAGTAAAATGCAGAGGTCATCTACATTTTACTCTTTAATTAATATTACATTCTTGTTATTGTTTTGCTGTAGCATCTTTTACTTCTGGGAAGAACTCTTTATTTCCAGCTTCTATAGTTACTCTACCATCAGCTGCAACTTTAACTACGAAGTTAGTTGCTCCTGAAACACTTTTTGGTGTTGGTACATTTTGAAGATAATCTTCTATGTCTTTTACATCACCAGTACCACCTTTTGCAACATTAATATCACCAGCACCTAATTCAATTTTTCCTTCAGCTATTAATGCTGTAACAGCATTTGCTATTGTTTTAGCATCTGCTATATCTGCTTTTTCATTTGCATTCTTTCTTACTTCCCCAAACTTTGGAATAGCTATTGCTGCTAGTATAGCTATAATAGCTATAACTATAATAAGCTCTATTAAAGTAAACCCTCTCTTTTTCTTTTTGTTGTTAGCATTTTTAATCATAATAAAATCCTCCTTTTATTTTTGCTTTATATTAATTTTTAAATATAAACCTATTTATATTTTGCGAAGCAAAATAATATAGAATTAAGGAAAAAATCCTTAAAAAAATTTTAAACTAGAATCGCTTTGCGATTATATAACCCTAAATTTTACATAGCAAAACATCATCTTTTCAATTCTACATATCCCTATTTTTACCAACTATGGTTATAAATATACTGTCGCTGATAAATAGAATATGTGTAGTAAACATATAGCGAGCAGCTAGAAGTACTTTCTGAAAAAAGATCAAAATCCTACATTTGTGTGTACATATCAAACATTGGAAGCATTATTGAAATTACTATACCTCCGATAACTATTCCCATAACTACTATTAGTAATGGTTCTATAAGAGCTGTTGTTGTTTGAATAGCTTGTTCAACTTCATCATCGTAGAAGTCTGCTGTTTTGTTTAATATGTCATCTAAGGAACCTGACTCCTCCCCTATTTTTATCATTGAAGATAGCATTTTAGGGAAAATATCATTTTCTCTTATTGGTGAACTTAATCCATCTCCTCTTACAACTCTTTCTCTAACTTTCAAAATGGCATCTTCTGCTACTTTATTTTCTAGTACTCCTGCAACTATTGGAAGGGCATGTACTAAAGACACTCCCGATGCTATTAAAGTAGATAAGGTTCTTGTAAATCTTGAAACTATTATTTTTTTATTTAATGTCCCTATTATAGGAAGCTTTAACTTTAAATAGCTAATTCTTAAAATCCCACTTGAACTTTTTTTGTAAATATTAAATATTAACACTATAATGATTATCGATATCAATATTAGAAATAAATTATTACTTAAAAACCTACTTGTCCCAAGCATGATTCTAGTTATTAAAGGAAGTTCTATTCCTTCCCCTTCAAACATCTCTATAAAGGTTGGCATTACAAATGTCATTATAAAAACAACAGCTGCTATAGCAACTACACTTAATATAGCTGGATATGTCATTGCTGATTTTATCTTGTTATTAATTTTATTTTCCTTTTCAAAATGTACCGACATTCTAAGCATCATTTCATCAATATTACCACTAACTTCTCCTGACTCTACCATACTTATTAAGAGTTGTGGAAAAACCTTATTATGCTTTGCCATTGATTCTGACAAAAGCTCTCCCTTTTTAACATCATCCTCAATTTTTGATAGTATATCTCTTAATTTTTTATTTGGAATTTCATTAGATAAAATATTCAAACAATTAGTTATAGGAACTCCTGCATCTAGCATAGTATAAAATTGCCTACATAAAATGGCCAAATCTTTTGTTGTTATTCTATCTAAAAATTTAAACTCTATAGACTTACTTTCAACTACCTCTTCAATCTTTAAAGGATAATATCCACTTGAAGCTATCATATTTATTACTTCTTCTTTCGAACTACCTTCAAACTTCCCCTCTATCTTAGTTCCATCTGCCTTCATAGCTCTATATTTAAAAATTTTCATAACTTCTTATCACCCCTTATATATCCTTTAGTAGTGTTATAGTGGCAAGTTCCTCTATAGTTGTTACTCCTTCTAAAACTAGCCTTTTACACTCTTGTGCAAGAGTTGTCATTCCATGCTTAATCGATATATCTTTAAGAATATTAGAATCTCTAGTTTTATTTATTATGTCTCTATGCTCTCTTGTTATTTCCATTATTTCATATATACCGATTCTTCCAATGTATCCAGTATTATTGCAATGTCCACAACCTTTACCCCTATATAATTTTAAATGCTCATTATCTTTTCCATTAAATATCATCTTTTCATAATCAGAAGCTATGTATTCTTCTTTGCAATTAGGACATATTTTCTTTACTAGCCTTTGAGCTATTATCCCTGATATAGATGTTGCCACTAAGTAAGGTTCAACTCCCATATCAACTAATCTAGTTATTGAAGATGGTGAGTCATTAGTATGAAGAGTACTTAAAACTAAGTGACCAGTTATAGCTGCTTTAATTGCTATTTGTGCAGTTTCTTCATCTCTAACTTCCCCTATCATCACTATATCTGGGTCTTGTCTTAATATACTTCTAAGACCATTTGCAAAGGTTAATCCAGCTTTGGTATTCACATTAACTTGATTTACACCACTTAATGTATATTCAACTGGATCTTCTATTGTAACTATGTTTACATTGTTTGAATTAAGTTCACTTAAAATTGTATAAAGTGTTGTTGATTTTCCACTTCCTGTAGGACCAGTTACTAGGACTATTCCATTAGGGCTAGCTATTATATTTTCTAGCTTTTTAAGATTTTCTTTACTTAAACCAAGCTTTTCTTTGCTAACCTTATAATTATCTCTATTTAAAATTCTTATAACTATTTTTTCACCACTTACAATTGGAAGGATAGATACTCTAAGATCTACTTCAGTATTTCCAACTTTAGTTATTATTCTTCCATCTTGTGGAAGCCTTTTCTCAGCTATATTTAGTCCTGCAAGAATTTTTATTCTAGTCACTAATGGTGCTAAGCTTTCTATCCCTAAAGTATTTATTGTAGTAAGTTCTCCATCTATTCTATATCTTATTCTTATTTCCTTTTCATATGGTTCTATATGTATATCTGATGCTCTCATTTCAACTGAGTTTCTAAATAATTGCTCTATCATCTTTACAACTGGGGCATTTTTTACATCATCAAGTTCTTCTACATCTAAAGTTATACTTTTTGACTCTAATGCTTCTTTTAAAAGTTCTTCTGCTGCTTTGCTTACTTCTTCGCTACTATAGTTTATTTGAACAAATTTTTTTATATCATTTTTTGGTGCAATAAATGCCTTAACTTCTAAGCCTGTAGATATGGAAATATCATCTATAGCAAAAATATTTAATGGATCAGAAAGCGCTACTGTTATTTTATCTTCTTCAAATCCAAATGCTATTAAATTATACTTATCGCATAAATTTTGAGGCACTATCTTAATAGCTTTTTTGTCGAAATTTATATCATTTAAATCTACTTTTTTTATTCCAGTTTGTGTTTCTATAGCATCTATAATGTCTTCTTCGGAAACAATTCCACCTTCAATTAAAACTTCTCCTAATTTTTTACCTAAAATTTTTTGAGATTTTAGCGCACTTTGAAGTTGAAAAGGAGTTATCTTATCTGCTGCTACTAAAATATCCCCTAATCTTTTCTTTTCAACTATAGCCATAAGCTCCCCCTAAATTTAATTTCCTTCTAAAAAAAATTTCCTTTTTTGTCCATTTACCTCATATTTTAATATTAATATAGCTTTCTTCCTTTTGCAATCAGAATATTAATTTTAATTTAACTTACTTTTCACCAAAAAAATTTTAAATATAATGACAATAACTCATTCCCTAAAAACATATATATAATAGTAGCAATAGCTATATATGGTCCAAAGGCAATTTCTGCTTTCTTATCTTTCAACTTAAATAAAAGTATTAGTGAAGCCACTATTCCTCCTAATAGTATAGCTATAAACAATGTTGTTAAAACACCTTTTACTCCTAGAAATAAGCCACAAACTCCTGCTATTTCAGCATCTCCTTCTCCCATCCCCTTCGTAATTATAACTATTAGATATATAATTCCAAAACCTAAAATACCTCCAAATAAATTATTTAAAATATTTATATGGCCAATATACCATCCTATTAATATATAAATAGCTCCTAAGACTACACCAAATATTATTGTAGATGAATATACATATTTACTTTCTAAATCTATAAATGAAATAACAATTAGCAGGGAAACTAACAAACTAAAAAATATAAAATTTAAGCCTAATCCATATTTAATAAATAATAAAATATATAAAAAACCATTTAATAATTCTACTAAAGGATATTTTAATGATATTTTTTTACTACACTTTCTACATTTTCCCTTTAAAAACAAATAACTAACTATAGGGATTAAATCACTCCATTTTAGTTCATATCCACAATTGGTACAATGAGAAGCTGGAAAAGCTATAGACTCCTCTCTTTGAACTCTATATATACATACATTTAAAAAGCTCCCTATACATAACCCTATTATAAATACAAATAACTCCATAATTATCCTCCTTAAATTTGTAAAGTTGACCTAGTTTTAATTCTACATAATGTTAATATATTCCTTTAGATATATAAATTTATAAAAAATAAATTAAGCCAAGATATTTTAATCTCGGCTTTAATCATTTTTCTATTATTCTTAAAAAATTCCCTTTTTTATCTATCTCAAAATCCTTTTCATAATTAGCTATCTTTTTTGCACCCTCTATATTTAAGTTATTTATTCTATTTAAGTCATCTGAATTGCTTATGTACTTATTTATAGATTTTGCCTTTTCTCCACCTTCACTTAGTATACTTGCTACAGAATCACTATTTGAAAACTTAATTTTATCACTTATTTCAGCTGTTTCTACTGCCATAACAAACTCTCTTATAATTGATTTTACTTCCACCTTTTTAGAGTCAACTATATATTTATTAAAATTAGGTACTAATATACCCGCTAATATTCCTATTACAACTAGTACTGTTATTATTTCAATTATAGTAAAACCATATTTTTTCTTCTTTTTCCTCGTATTATAATTATTATTCATATCAGTACCTCCAAGTATGATTTTAAAAACTATTATAATATTATTTACTTTAAGATTTTTTTAATTCATATAATTAATTCCTACTGTATAGATTATAATATTATAATACACTTAAAATCAATAAAAAAGTGGATATATATAAGTTTACTTATTCCGTCGCTTCTCTCCAATTCAAGGCAAACTTACATATGTCCACTTGAAAACTGAAGAAATGAGATTATGAAAAATAGAGAACTTAGAAATCTAAGTTCCCTATAGATTAGAATTTTAATACATTCCGTCCATTCCCATTCCTGGTGCTCCTGGCATTGGAGTTTCTTTTTGAGGAATGTCAACTACTGCAGCTTCTGTAGTTAAGAATGTTGATGCTACTGATGCTGCATTTTGAAGAGCTGATCTTGTAACCTTAGTTGGATCTACTATACCAGCTTTAATCATATTAGTGTAATTTCCTTGTAATGCATCATAGCCCATTCCAACTTCTTTATTTTTAACATTTTCTATAATAACTGAACCTTCAACTCCTGCATTAGTTGCAATTTGTCTCATTGGCTCTTCTAAAGCTCTTACTATTATATTTATACCAACTTGCGTATCTGGTACATCTGAAGTTATCTTTGCTACTTCATTAATTATATTTGCATAAGCAGCTCCACCACCTGGTACTATTCCTTCTTCAACTGCTGCTTTTGTTGCTGCTAAAGCATCTTCAATTCTTAATTTCTTTTCTTTTAATTCTGTTTCTGTTGCTGCTCCAACTTTGATTACTGCAACTCCACCTGCAAGTTTTGCTAATCTTTCAGTTAATTTTTCTTTATCAAATTCTGAAGTTGTTTCTTCAATTTGAGCTCTTATTTGTGATACTCTTTCTTTAATAGCTTCGCTACTTCCTTTTCCATTAACTATTGTAGTAGTTTCTTTTGTAACTTTAATACTTTCACATTGTCCAAGCATATCAACAGTTACTTCTTTTATGTCTATACCAAGTTCTTCTGATATAACTGTTCCTCCAGTTAAAGTAGCTATATCTTGAAGCATTTCTTTTCTTCTATCTCCAAAACCTGGTGCTTTTACAGCTACACATGTGAAAGTTCCTCTTAATTTATTAACTACTAATGTAGTCATAGCATCACCTTCAACGTCTTCAGCTATAATAAGTAGCTTTCTGCCTTGTTGAACTATTTGTTCTAAAATTGGAAGTAACTCTTGAATATTTGAAACCTTTTTGTCTGCTATAAGAATTAATGGATTATCTAAAACAGCTTCCATTTTTTCAGTATCAGTTACCATATATGCTGATACATATCCTCTATCAAATTGCATACCTTCAACTACATCTAATTCTGTTCCCATTGATTTTGATTCTTCAACAGTTATAACGCCTTCATTTCCTACCTTTTCCATAGCGTCAGAAATTAGCTTACCTACTTCTTTATCATCTGCTGATATCGCTGCAACTCTAGCTATATCTTCTTTTCCATTAACTGGCTTTGAAATATTTTTTATTTCTTCAACAGCTTTATCTACTGCCATTCTTATACCATTTCTAATTAGTATTGGATTTGCTCCTGCTGTTACATTTTTTAAACCTTCTCTTATTATAGCTTGTGCTAAAAGAGTTGCTGTTGTAGTACCATCCCCTGCAACATCATTAGTTTTAGTTGCTACTTCCTTAACTAGTTGAGCTCCCATGTTTTCATATGGATCTTCAAGTTCTATTTCTCTTGCTATAGAAACTCCATCGTTAGTAATAAGTGGTGATCCAAATTTTTTATCTAAAACTACGTTTCTTCCCTTTGGTCCTAAAGTTACCTTAACTGTATCTGCTAGTGTATCAACACCAATTTGCATTGATCTTCTTGCATCTTCACTAAACTTAATCATTTTTGCCATAATTAATTCCTCCCTTATTCAACTATTGCCAAGATATCATCTTGTTTTAAAATAGTATATTCTTCTCCATCAACTTTAACTTCTGTACCTGCATATTTTGAATAAAGTACTTTATCTCCAACTCTTACTTCCATAGCTATTCTATTTCCATCTACTATAGCTCCTGGTCCGACTGCTACAACTTCTGCTTCTTGTGGTCTTTCTTTTGCAGTTCCTGTTAAAACTATTCCACTCTTAGTTGTTTCTTCTGCTTCTAACTTCTTTATTACTACTCTATCTGCTAGTGGTTTAATGTTCATAAAAAAATCCCTCCTATTTATACCTCTAATAATAATTCTCTTTATTAGCACTCATCATATTCAAGTGCTAATAACTTTATAATAATGTTTTGCTTTGATTTTTTCAAACGCTACTTCATATATTATTACCCTGTATATAATAAATATTACCACTTTTCATTAATTATTTTATATTTCCTCACTCTTTTACTTATTTTCTTTTAATTTCATATATGTCCATATATTATTTAATAATGATTATATTTGAATTTGTTTCTTTTACATAATACTTCAAAAACATCCAATAAATTGTATCTATCATTGTTACACTTATATTAAAAAATATATAAGAAAATATATTAAAAAATGGCTAATAAAAACACTAATGCTATCTTATGCTGAATATTAAAATCTGTGAATTTTAGCTTTACTAGTTAGAATATGGCTACCACTCTCGTAATATATCTTATAAGTACATAATATTTTAAAATATAATATAACGAGGTTTATATCATATAACGTAAAATGTTATTATCATATAAAAACCTCGTATATATTAACTAATTTATATTTTTATATTTAATTTATCTTTCTAAGTCTATATTCTTATACTCATCAAGATTATCATTATCTATAACTGACTTTTTAGTTGCTTGTGCATTTATTTTATTAAAAATACCTTTAGATTTAAAAGGAGTAACTAGTGCTCCTGCACCATTTATACATCCTCCTTCGCACATCATACCTTCAATAAAGTTTCCTTGCAGTTTTCCTATTTTAGCCATAGTCATAGTTTTCTTTATTTCTATTCCGCCAGATACTTTAACAGGATTAAAGTTAACTTCTAATCCTTGACTTCTTATATAATTTTCTATAGCAGCTGTTAACCCACCATGAGCTCCAAATCCTCTTCCATATATTGATGCATCATCAACTATAGTATCTTCACACTTTTCAACTTCTATATCAAAGGCACTAAATAAGGCTAAAAGCTCTTCAAAAGTTATAACATAGTCAACAGCATCCTTTACTGACTCTCTAACTGCTTCGCTTTTTTTAGCAGTACATGGCCCTATAAATACAACCTTTGCATCTGGATCATTATGCTTTATAAATCTTGCTGTTGCAATCATCGGTGATACAGTTCCTGATATCTTTTCTACTTCTGTAGGAAACATTTTTTCCACATAACTTAGAAAACCAGGACAGCAGGAATTTGTCATGTAATTTTGACCTTCTTCTAATCTTTCTATAAATTCACTACTTTCATGTACAGTTACTGCATCTGCTCCACAAGCTGCTTCTATCATATCTACAAATCCTAGCTTTTTAATTGCATTTTTAATTTGTCCATATGATATTTTCGCCCCAAATTGTCCTGTTATAGCTGGAGCAACTACTGCATACATCTTTCTACCTCTTGCTAGTCTCTTTGATATTGGAACTATCAAGCTCTTATCTGAAATAGCACCAAAGGGGCATGCACTCATGCAGCTTCCACAATTAACACATGTTTCTTCTTTTATCATAGCTCTTCTATCATCTGGATCTATATCTAAAGCACCCGTAGGACATACTCTTTTACATGGTCTCATAACTTCTGCAATAGCATTATAGGGGCATGCTTTTTTACACATTCCACATTCCTTGCAAATTTCTTGATTTATATATGCTCTTCCAGCTACGTAAGTTATCGCATTAAAATTACAAGCTTCATTACATTTGTGAGCTAAACAGTTTCTACAAGAATCTGTAACACTATATTTATTTATAGGACATCTATCACAGGCAGCTTCAATAACATATATTATTTGATCGTCCTCTTTAATATCAACAAATTCATCATCTATATTATCTCCATTAGCTAAATACCCTGCTGCTAATTTTGCTCTCTCTAAAACAATAGCTCTTTCCTTATATACACAGCATCTATACATAGCTGTTTCCCCTTTTATAATCTCATAAGGAATTTTTTCTATTGATTCTGTTGTTAGATTACCTTCCTTAGCCAACTTAGCTACTTCTGTCAAAACCTCATGCTTAAGCTTTTTTAACTGAGTTTCAAATTGAAACATACCAAAATCCTCCTATATAAATAAATTTAAACCAATATTCCCCAATACTATTATAACAGTTAATTAATTCCAATTAGCTTTATTCTAAATATTCAGAAAACTGTTTTGGTAATTATAAAGGACATGTCTAAGTGCATGTCCTTTATTAAAAATAATTTATATTAGAAAGTCTTTTTCTTATTCTTCAACAGCATATAAATAGTCGTCTATATATTCACCTATTCTATCTTTTAATAAATCCTCTGCTGTTGGATTTAATATTCCATCCCTAACCTTTTTATATTGTTCATGCATAAATTGACTTATAATAGTCATAGGTATTTCTATACCTTCTAAATTGCTCATTAATTTTTCTAAAGCAAAGTTTACCTCATCCTTTGGCATATAGTATCTAGCTCTATCAGATAAACTATATTTTCTTTCTAGCTTAATTTTATCTCCTGTTCCTGAATAGTGATTTATCCAGTCTTTAGTTTCTTTAAGCATACTAAAGTCTAATATTTCAATAAAATTAGACAACTCTACATCTGGATTATATCTTAATAATTCATTTTCTATAAGATTTAATGCAAATATACCTTCTCTAAAACCAAAAGTTAATGCTGGTCCAACTTTTAATATTATAAATCCATCCTCTACCATTTCTCTTAATGCTTTTGGAGTTTGATAATCTGTTGAGTGAGCTTCAAATATTAATTGAGGATAATCCTTTAGTGCATCTATTAGCTCTTTAGCTTCTTCCCTATTATATTTCCATACATAATCACTACTAAACTCAACTCCTGGTTGAACAACAACACCTATTACATATTGCCATGCTTCTCCTACTCCAAAGCTTTCAAAAGCTACTTTAAATGTTTCTACAGTGTTCTTAAAGCCTTCTACGCTAGTTACTTTAGGACCTTCTTCCTCTTCTTCTACTTGCGCTCCACCTGGTATAGGAACTTCACTACCTATTATATAAACTGGGTGAATAGCATCTTCATCATTTTCTTTTAACTCTAAATATGCTTCTTCTGCTATTTTACATAATACAGATGCTCTATTTGCTATTAAACTATCGTCAAATAAACCATTTTCAATATCACCTTTTAAAGGCATACTAGTGTCTAGGTGAATTTTAGTAAATCCAGCCAAAACATATTCTCTAATTAAATTTTTAGCATTTTCCATAGCTTCTCTTGGATCTATATTTTTCCAAGTTAATGGTCCTAAATGATCCCCACCTAAAATTATTCTTTCTTTTGGAAATCCTACTTCTTCAGCTATTTTATAAATATATTTAACGTAATCTTTTGGCTTCATTCCTGTATATCCACCAAATTGGTCAACTTGATTTGCAGTTGCTTCTACTAGTAAAGGTATATTTTTGTTTAAAAGTTTTTCCATTGAAGCTTCAATTACATGCTTATTTGAACAACAAACTGAAAATATTCCAACATTTTCTCCACTTTTATATCTTTTTACAATTTCTTTCATAGGATGTACCATCTTATCACCTCTTAAAATTTTTGAATATAAACCCTACCCATATATGAAAGAAAATAATATTCTAGCTCTTGCTTTCATATTATCTTCTTTCGTATTTACTATATTATTTTCTTTTAAATATTTAAATTAAGCTTTTCCATTACTTCCACAAACCATTATTTTGTGAGCAACTATTTTTTTCATAGCTTCTTTACCAGGAGCCATATATTTTCTTGGATCATTAGCATCTGGATTTTCAATAAAGTATTTCTTTACTGCATCAGAAAATGGTATTTTTAAATCTGTTGCTACATTAACTTTGCATATTCCAAGCGAAATAGCCTTTTTAACTAATTCATCTGGTACATCTGATGCTCCATGTAAAACTAGTGGTACATCTACCATATCTCTTATTTCCTTTAATCTATCAAAGTCAAGCTTTGCTTCACCTTTATATAATCCATGAGCTGTTCCAATAGCTACTGCTAATGAATCTATTCCTGTTCTTTCTACAAATTCTTTTGCTTGTTTTGGATTAGTGTACATAGCATCTTTTTCATCTACTACTAAGTCATCTTCTTGCCCACCTAGTCTTCCAAGTTCAGCTTCTACTGTTGCATCAAATTTATGTGCATATTCAACTACTTCTTTTACTGTTTTTACATTGTTTTCAAAATCTGAATGTGATGCATCTATCATTGTAGATTTAAAGCCTAAGTCTACGAAATGCTTAATTTCTTCAACTACTTCATAGTGATCTAAATGTATTGCTATTGGAATGTTATGCATTTTAGCTGCAACTTCTGCCATAGCTACTATATACTCTCCACCTGCATAAGCTATTGTTGATGGTGTACCTGCTAAAATTACTGGTGATTTTAATTCAGCTGCTGTATCTACCACTACTTGTAATGTTTCTAAGTTATGAATATTAAATGCTGGTACAGCATATCCTTCTCTTTGAGCTTTCTTTAACATTTCTCTTGTTGATAATATTTTCATAATTTACTTCAACTCCTTATGTATTTTTTATATTCCATTTTTCATATCAAGTTCAATTTGTTTATTTAATATATTCTTTTACTTATTATATTTGTGAATTATTACACCTTTAACAACTCTGTTAACTGTACCATCCGGTCTTGGATTATCAGGAGAAATTCCTAATTTTAAAGAACTAAATAATCCAAACACTTGCCCAAATAACATATAGTTAAATACTGTATAAACCTCTGGAATTTCTTCACCATCAATATTTAAATATTTATCACATAAACCATTTAATTCATCATTCTTTTTATAGCTAATAACAGCTAATTTATGCTTACCTGTATCTCCATGTATTTCTTTTATAAGATCCATATCATAAAGATTAGTATACTTATTATTAGAATTCATAAATATTACTAATGTATCATCGTTTATTATTGATTTTGGACCGTGTCTAAATCCTAATACAGATTCACAAACAGTAACTACTTTTCCACTTGTAAGTTCTAAATTCTTAAGTGCCATTTCTTGACATAACCCCTTTAGTACTCCTGATCCTAAGTAAACTACTCTTGAAGCATTGTAATCAACTAAATCCTTTATATCTTTCCACTTGTTATCTAAGATATTGTTTCCTTGATTAACTACTATATCAACATACTTTTTATTTTCGTCTAAGTTATTAATATCAAATACTAATAATGAAGCTAATAACATACAGCTAAATGAACTTGTCATAGCAAAACTTTTATCATTTGATAGTTCTGGCATTAATAAGCAAAGGTTATTATCACTTTTAGCTGCCTTTTTCGCAAGTTCTCCATCTTTATTACACGTAATTACCAGTTGAGATATGTCTTTTACATTTTCTCCGAATATATCATAAGCTCCAACACTCTCTGGACTATTTCCTGATCTTGCATAAGAAACTAAAATTGTCGGTGTGTCTTCTTCTATAAATTCTGCTGGATTTGATACTAAATCTGTTGTAGCAATAGCCTCTACTCTTAAATTTAATTTCTTTGCTAAATGTAAGTAAATCGTATCTCCAACATAGTCAGAAGTTCCTGCACCAGTTAATATTATTCTTGTATTACTCTTTAGTTTTCTATCTAAGAAGCTTTTTATTGCTTCTTCATTTTCCTTTACTATATTATAAGTTTCTCCCCATAATTTAGGCTGCTGTCTTATTTCTGTAGCTGTGTACATTGCCCCTAATTCATTAATTCTTTCCATTTCCATTCCAAAAAACATCTTAATACCTCCTACATCTGTTAATGTCATCATTACCAGTTTAATTAAAAAATTTTTGTTTTTAATTGTTATTTAATTTTACTCTATACTTAAATTTGTCCCCTCTAGCTACTCCAACAGTATATTCTATTATATCTTTATTTTCATATGTTAGTCTCTCTATTTTTAAACTTGGAGCACCTTCTTTAATATCTAAGTATATACTTTCTAACTTATTAGTTAATATAGGTTGAAAAAATTCTTCTGCTGCTGTTAGCTTAACATTAAACTCCTTAACAAGTACATCATACATAGGTTTTTCTATTAATTGATTTTTTGTTAAGTCTTTAAACCTATTAAAGGGAAGATAAGTAGTTTCATATATCATATGAATACCATCAGCCATTCTTATTCTTGATATCTTGTAAAGTAAATCATCATTATCCATTTTGAAAATGGATCCAACTTTCTCTTCAGCTTGGACTATCTCAAATCCAGTTACTTCTGAGCTAGGCTTTTTCCCAAGCTTTTTCATTTCTTCTGTAAATGAATAAAAAGAAATTAAATCTTGATTGACTCTTTTGGGAGATACAAAGGTTCCTTTACCATGAACTTTATATATATATCCCTCTTTTTCAAGCTCATCTAAAGCCTGCCTAACTGTAGTTCTACTTACATCATACTTTTCACAGATTTCTCTTTCAGAAAGTATTCTTTCATTTTCCTGTAGAGTGTTCTCTATCATTTCTATAAGTATTTCCATCAATTGTAAATATAGTGGTATTCTAGAGCTTTTATCAACAATATTCATTTTTTCACCTCATTGATCATATTCTAATTATACCATAGTTTATTATATTAAAAAACATATTTAATTTAAATACTTCTTTAATATAATTTCTGATTTCAAAAAAATATATATATTTCTATTATTCAATCTACATTGTAAACGCTAAAATAAAACATGTCAAATATCTATTTCGATATAAATTAGTTTTTACCAAATGTAATTAAAGCTATAATAAGCAAATAGTCTGTGTTTGCTCTTATGGTGATTCATTCCATTTTCATAAGAGCTCTCACAGACTATAACTCATTTTATTATCACCTATTATTTATTTCTTTTTCTCATAATAGATATTCCTAATGCTGTTGTTAATGTTCCCAGTAATGTCATTAAACTGGCTGGTGTTCCTCCTGTACTTGGTAGGTTATTTGCATTATTTCCTTTTCCAGTATTATTATTTCCATTGTTTCCACTAGCCCCGTTATCAGCCCCATTATTCCCTGTATCTTCACTATTACCTTGTGCAATTTCTAAGTTAGCTAACGCTAATTCTAATCCATTTGCTGCTTCATCTACTTCTTTTTGAGTAGCTTCTTCATTAGCTAAAACAGCTTTAACTTCTTTTAATTTTGCATTAAGAGTATTAACAGTTTCCTTAGTATATTTAGATGTGTATATTGCTTCAGCTTTATTTATTAATGCTTCAAGTTTAGACTTATCAGGTATTAATCTTAAATCTAAATAAGCTTTAACTAATTTATTATAAGCATCCTTTACTTCTGCTTCCATTGCATTTTCATCTGCTATTACATTATTAGCTTTTTCAACTTCAACTTGAAGTGCAGACCAGGTAGCTTCTTTATATTTGCTTCCATCTAAAGCATTTATTATTTGAATTAGTTTTTCAAGTTCTGCCTTATCACCTTTTTTGAATTCTAACATATGGATTGCCTTAACTAATTTCTTTATAGCTAATTCTACTTGAGCTTCTGTAGCATTTTCATCAACAAAAATAACTTTCGCTTCTTCTAATGCTTCTTCAAATTCCTTAACCACTACTGGAACAACATTGTCAAGTGCTCCATTTGCCTTTACATCTTCAGCATATTCTATAACCGTTTCTAATACTGCTTTATCAACCTCTTCAGTATTTTCATCTTTAATAATAAGGCTATCAATTGCATTTTTCAGAGTGTCCATGGCTTCATTAACATCTGCTTCAGTTGCATTTTCATTATTCACTACTGATCTTGCCTTATTTAATTCGGCTTCTAATAATATCCATGATTCTTCTGTATAATATTCCTTATTTAAACCTTCTACCTTTATTAATAAGTTATTTAAATCTTTAGCTTCTAATAATGAAGAATATGCTAATTCTAAATCATTTTTTAATATGCTTAAAGCTTGTGTATTAATAACATCTAAAGAAGTAATTTTTGAAGCAATTTCCTTATATTTATTTACAGTTGCTATTGTGTAGTCACTTTCATTTATCTTTTTAACTAATGCAATAGCCTCCTTTATTTCATCTTGTGTTGCTAACCTATCTTTTTTAGAAACATATATTTCCTTTACTGCTGCAAAATTGGCTCCATTAAATGTAGAAAGTGCAGTTAATCTAATTCCATTAGCTATTATACCTTCTTCCAATTCTATTTTGTCATTTTTACCGTCTACAAATTCTCCTTCTTTGATAGACTTCCATTCTCCACCAACTTTAGCTTCTAATTTATATTTTTTAATAGTTCCATTTGACCCTTTACCACGTGATAATACATTTACACTATCAAATGAAATTTCTTTTCCAAAATCCATTGAAATCCAATGGCTTCCTGAATGATTATCTCCACCTACATAATTTGTATGCCACCAGCTATTTTCATTTTCATCAATTGCTGATGATGCAGGGCCATCTCCAGTTGGTGATGTCATTCCTGAACATGCACTTGCCTTCCAATCTTTTCTGTCATATTCAATTATAGGTGCCTTACTATATAAAGAATAATTCGCCTTTACTTCATCGTAATAAATTGAAGTATTTTTTAATCTTATTTCCCCTAAAATTCCGCTGAAGTTATTATCAGCTAATTCTATTTCACCACTTACAATTGATTGGTTAGTTTTTGATTCATCATATACAGAGTTTGCAAGCTCTCCATCAATATAAAGCTTAATCATTCCATTAACTTCACGAACTGCAGTAATTTGATGTAAATTCCCATCATTAATTTTACCTACTACAGTAGTTTTTGTTGATGTTGGCACATATTCATCTGTTCCAAATGTTCCATGAGCTTTTTCAACAACAGTAGTTACATCTGACTTTGAATTAACATTTAAGTCTTTTACTTTAAAGCTTAAATACCCTTCTTCATTAATAGATAAATTAATATCTTCACCTTGCTTAAATAAGTTAACTCCACTTGATTTAGTATTTACAGCCATACTAATTGCAAAATCAGTTGTCCCTTCAAATGCTTTATTTGTATTTACTTTATAAGCTTTATCAATATCAAAGAAGAATGTATTTAAATTCCCATTGTATTTCTTAGTTACATTCTCTCCATTTACTAAATCCTCGCCTGATTTTACAGACATAATCTTTAAATCATTATATACTGGAATTGTTAATGTTACTGATGATGTATTACCTACATCATCTTTTTCTCCATTAATACTTAATACCGCATTATCTACTAATTTATTTTCAGTATTAATTACAACAGTTCTATAATCATCTAGTAATTTAGTTTCTGTAACTATATTTCCTTCAACAATATAAGCTTCCTTAAGGTTTTCTATACGTTCATTATACTTAATAGTAATTTCTTTATCTCCAGTTACTTTAGAAGATATAACTTTTGCTCCTTCATTATCAATTTTTCCATATTGGATAATTCTAGTTTCATATGGTTTTAATTTAACTATAACATTATCTCCATAAGATACTGTACCAGCCTCACCAGCAACATATGGCAATACTTGATTTGCCTTAAGGTCTTTAACTGATTTAGGAACTCCAACAACATCAGTTAATTGTAATGTAAATTCTTGTTCTTCTCCTGTTGGATTTCTAAAAGAAATAATTCCTTCATTTCCATCCCAAGATGAATACCCATATACTCCTTGAGTTGCACGATTACCAAACAACTTAGCTTTTTCTAAAATATGAGCATTTGTTTGTGCAAAATCTAATGCATCTGCGTTTACTCGCCATTTTTCTTCATCCATAATTGATGGAGAATAATATAGTTCCCAAAATGCTGTTCCACGAACTGAATTTGCAAATAAGAAATCTCTAAAATCCTCTGTAGTTGCTGAACTTCTATCTGATACCCCATAAATAGGATCATGGTTATATATATTTTTTAATGGGAATTGAACTTGATTTACTTTAAATAAGTTATAATAAACATTATCTCTATATGTGATTTTTTGTTGATGTCTTGCACCAGTACCTGCCTCACCTGTATCTCCAGAGTCTTGTACCCACACAGTATTTACCCATTGTAAAATCCAAGGGCTTAAATTTACATAACAAGTAGCATTAATAAATAAATCCTTACCTTCATCTTTACGACTTGCCCTCATTTCTTCCCAAGCATTTGTCCACTTTTCCCATAAATCTGTTGTATAATATGAGTTATTAGTACCACCAGTCATATGGTCATGGCTAGCATTTGTACACGGTCTTACTGCAAAACCATCTATTTTCCAATAATCAACATCAAATCTTGTTTGATAGTCAATAAACATACTTGTTAAATTCTTTACATATTTATCAGAACCTACACAAACATTTGCCCAATAATCCTTTTGCATATATCCAGTTCCCATTTTTTCTAGATATTTTGCAAAATTACCAAAATAATTATAACCACCTTGTGGTCCTACCCAAACTCCAAATTTTGATTGAAACTTTTGAGTTAATTCAGTAGATGTATATAATTCATTAGGGAACTTATCATTAAACTCCCAAAAACCAGTACGATTCATACTTTCCCCAGCATCTGGTACTGAAATATTTGGATTAAATTCTGGATCTCTATAATTGTTCCATCCATCATCAACAACATAGGAATCAACAGGTTCAACACCATTTTGAGTTAATCCCTTTTCTGAACCATAAAATGACTTTGCAATACTTTCATCCGTTATTGCTAACATATTATCATACCATGAATTATATTGCTTTCTAAATTCAGTTGGAGTTGCAATTTCTGATATATATTCATAAAAATCAGTTTGTACAACATCTGTATCTGTCCCTTTTGCAGCACCTATAACATTTTGCCATGACACAAATTTACCATCTGTTGTTAATTGATTGTCTTTAGCTAGTCTATCAAAAGTTTTACCACTATAATATCTTATTTGCATCTCATTATTAATCATATCTGTATCTGCTGCTGGAAATTCTGAACCAAAGAACATACCATTTGCATATATAGGTTGCCCTAGCATCAATTCATTTTTACCAATCCACATTGATGATACATCTTTTAAATCTGGATGAGACCAAACAGTATTCTTAATTTCATCAGCTAATACAAAATGATCTAAATCTATATAATCTATTTGAGCATTATTGTTATTAGTTTTTATTTCAAGGAATGACCTCATATAGTGATCATTACTTTCAAGAACAGTAATCATGTCAATTTCATATTCAATATTTTTGAAATTATATGGTTCATAAGCTATAGTAAGCTTTTTACCGTTTTCAATATCTTCTACTTTAGTATTTTTAGTATCAATCTTTAAGTTTGTTGATTTAATTTTATTATCCTTAGTTGGAGCTTCGGGAGCTTTATAACTATCTGAAAATAAATTAATTTCTGCTCCTGTAAATTCTTGAGTACCACCTAATCCATCAGATAATTGGTCTATTCTTACATATCTTGTCGTATGGGCTTTATCCAAATTACCATAAACAACATCCCCTACATTATATAATTGTCCTTCTTTGTGTAAGTTGTAATCACTTCTTTTAAGTTCTCCACTACCAGCTTCTGTCCAAGCTGTTCCATCACTACTTACATAAAGTTTATATTGCCCCATGCTTCCATTTATCCCATATGCAGAATCTTGATATCCTGGCCTCTTTAAATATGAAAAAGATGATATAGTTTTTTCTTCTCCTAAATCAACTTTTAATGAAATTGGATATCCTGCAATTTGATAATCGTCAATATAGGTATCCTTATTTCCATCAAATAATTTTAATACACTTACCTCTGAATATGTTTTACCACTATTTGCAGATAAAGTTGCCTTCCAATTAGTACGATTTAATATTTCTGTTGGTATAGTTGGTTTAGGGCTTTCTGGTTCTTGTCCTTCTTGTTGTATTGTGTTAATTATAAAATCCTCTGAACCTGATTTTGGTATTAATTTTGTATTAGCTCTGTTGTTTTCTATTAAGCTTGTTAATACCTTACCTTCAACTATTGAAAACTCTCTTTTAATATAGTCATTACCAATGATGATTTTATTGTTATCTAAACTAGCTATAATATTTCCTTCTCTAATACTTTCAGCTTTTACTACAAATGATGTATTAGTTAAAACTATATTAAAGCTTAAAATTATAGATAATGATATTCTTGAAAATCTATTCAATTTCATCATTTCTCTTTCCTTTCTAATATTAACTTAGATATAATTTTCAAAATATTTGTATATGTGTAAAAATGTTGTCGTTATTTTAAAATAGTTTGCTCTGATTTAATAAAATAGTTTAGTTACTATTCTATTAAATCTTTGCAAACTAATTTATCATTTTAATCTCTTATTCTTCGTTTCTTTTTCTTTTTTTCATTATAGAAACTCCCAACAATGAAGTTAATGTTCCAAGTAATGCCATTGCACTAGCTGGTGTTCCCCCTGTACTTGGTAATTTCCCTCCATTATTGCTGTTGTTATTATTGTTATTTCCGTGGCCATTACCATTGTTATTTCCATTTCCGTTACCATTATTATTTCCGTTGTTATTTCCATTACCGTTGCCGTTATTGTTTCCATTGCCTTCATTATTAGTGTTTCCACCGTTTCCGTTACTTGCAATTAAACCTTCTAAAGCTAACTTTAATCCATTGGCTGCTTCATCTACTTCACTTTGGCTAGCTTCTTCATTGTTAAAAACAGATCTAACATTAGCTAATTCTAAACTAACCTTATTAGCACTTTCCTTAGTATATTTAGATAAGTCTATTGCTTCAGCCTTCATTATTAAATCTTCAAGAATAGATTTATCTGGGATTAATCTTAAATCAAGGTAAGCTTTTATTAACTTATTATAAGCTTCATTTATTTCTTCTTGACTTGCATCCTTATTACTTAAGATTCCCTTAGCATAATCTAATTCTGCCTTGAACTTATTAACAGTTCCTGTTGTATACTTAGATAAATCTTTAGCTTCTAATTCAGCTACTAATTCTCTAAGTTTAGAATTATCAGCTACTAATTCTAATTCAGCGAATGCCTTATTCAAGCTTTCATAAGTTTTAGCAACTTCTTCTTCCATTGCATTTTCATCTGCAATTACTTTATCAGCTTTTTCAAGCTCAACTTGCAATGCATTCCAAGTTGAAGTTGTATATTTACTTTCATCTAAAATTTTAATTATTTCAACAAGTTCTTTAAGCTTTGTCTTATCTCCTACTTTGAACTCTAGCATATGAATTACGTTTATTAATCTCTTTTCAGCTATATCTACTTGAGCTTGTGTAGCATTTTCATTAGCTAAAACTTCTTTAGCTTCTTTTAATGCAGCCTCAAGTTCTTTAATTACTGCTGGAACAACACCTTCAAGCTCTCCATTTGCCTTTAAGTTTTGAACATATTCTATTGCCATTGCTAGAATTGTTTTATTAACTTCTTCAACATCGTCTTTCTTAACAAGATTATCAATTGCATCACTTAAAATATTAATTGCTTCATTAACTTGCTCTTGAGTTGCTGAATTATAATTTAATATTCCCTTAGCTGCATCAATTGCTACCTTAACTGCATTAAAGCTTTCTGCTGTGTAATCAGCTTCAACTAATGCCTCCGCCTCGCTAATCTTACTACTTAAGTTTGATTTATCTACTTCTGACTGTTCATAGAATTTAAGTTCAGCTATACTTGCATATTTATCACGAGTATCACCTAAAGTTTTTACTGCAGTAAATCTAACATATTGAGCCTTAGTAGTATTGAAACGTATTGGATTATATCCCCTATTTTCCAATCCTGAACCATTACTTGCTTCTTTAAAGGTTCCTTTTCTAGCTTCTGTCCAATTTTCGTTATCTAAACTAGTTTCAACAATATATTCAGTTACATGTCCATTTTTACTGTTTTGTCTTGGTAAATAATCAATTTGATTAAGGTTATAAGGTTTGTCTAACTTAACTACTATTGAAACTGGTAGCTTATGAATACTTTGATAACCCGAATGCCATATTGTATTTTCATCACCATCTACAGCATTTTCCATAAAGTCACTATCAGCTTCAGAAGTTGCAAATATAGCTTCTAATTTACTAAAGTCAATTACATTTAAGTTAGCATCGTCACGTTCTTTTAATCCATTTATAGCTACTCTTATTGATATAATCGCAGAACTTAATTCTGATTCTGTCTTTGCTGTTTCTAATACTTTTTCAGCATTTTCTATAGCTTTTAGTAATTCTGAATAAGTTTCCTCTGTATAAATTTCACTATTCTTTGAGTATGACTTACCCTTTTCAATAGCTTCAATTAATATAGATTTATCAAATCCATCAAGTACTGTAACTTCATGCTCAACGCTAAGATTTCCATCAGCAGTTGTAGCTTTTACCTTTGCTGTACCAGGCTTAACCCCTCTTAAATAATAAGTGGCTGAATTATCATTATCTACACGTATAACCTTTACTACCTCTTCATTCTCTGAAGTAAGTTTATAATTTAAATTTGCAGTTTCAGGTAATACTTTTGCAAATATAGGTGCTATCTTATTTACATAAAGATTTGTTGGTGCATTTTCTAAGAATTCTATTGATGATGGTGCTTGTTGCTTTTCTTCATAGAATTCTATTTCATTTATTGCTAAAGTGTACATATCTTTATTAGATTCTAAAGCTGTAATTACTATTTTATCAAAGGATTTACCTTCTAAATTGTATATAGTTTTTGCTGTCGTAATATTAGATACTTCACCTAAATCTGTTGAAACACCATTTAAGTATCCAACTGCTTTTACTTTTTTCATTGCTGCAATATTATTTTTACCATCAGCATTAGTTCTATTGTATATTGTAAAGTTATTAAACTTCTTAGCTTCATTAAATGTAAATGTCATTTCAAATGGAAGCTTTCCTTTATCTACTTGATCAGCAGAATATACCCATTTTAAATCCATACGAGAACTATCAGCACTACTTGTAGTTCCATCTATTAACCTGCTTAATCCCATTCCTGTTTGTAATTGTGACTCATCACCAGTTACAGTAATACTTTCTTTTCCAACCTTCACTACTGAATCTTTATTCCCTGGTAATGGATCTTCTGGATTAGTAATATTAGCAACTGCATTTTTAGAATTTAGGTTACTATCAACTACTAATGCATCACTTAATACTAAGTCAAAATTAATATCACTCTTTGCTTTTAAAGTAATTGTTGCAAGGGTATCTGTTCCGTTAAGTCTAACGTTATCACCAATATTAGTAAACACAGTGTAAAGATCTTGTGAATTATCACTATGAACCCTAATCTTTGAGAAGTTCTTCATAGAAGCTGTTGAGACTGCACCTTCTGTTTTTATAAATTCATACTTACTTGAATCTAAAGGAACCTCTGCACTAAAGGCATTAACATCTGTTAATCCAGTACCTACAACATCAACAGTAAAAGTTTCACCTGCTGAAATACTTGTCTTATTAGGAACTAGCATAATTTCTCCAGCAACATTTCCACCTTCTGTTGGTACTATACCACCTTCTAATTGGCTTGCTACATAACTTATATCGTAAGCATCAATAACATTATTAAAGTTTAAGTCAGCCATTGATACATAATCCCAATCTGCATCTACAGATGATAAGCCAGTGTAATTTTGAAGGAATGTTAAATCTCCTTCTTCTATTGTTCCACCATTGTTCCAGTCACCAACAAGTTGACCACTAGTTCCATCTACCTTATATGGTCTAAACTCTCTCATTGCCAAGAAGTTACCAATTGATTCTTTTGTTACAACTTTAAAGTAACGTGCTTTAATTGGTGAAGTAAAGTTTATAGTCTTTACTTGTCCATCTGTAGCCCAAGCTGCATTTCCTGAATCACTTGCATTACTAAATACTTTTTGATAATTTACTCCATCTAAGCTACTATAAATTTCAGCTCGTTTTACAGACCCATTTCCATAATTTCTAAATAACAAATCTAACTTTTCAATTTGATAAGCTTTTTGCATATCAATTATAAATGGCTTACCAATTGCATTTCCTGCTGAGTGGAATTGAGAGTTATCATCACCATCTATAGCATTGGAAGCTACCTCACTACCATAGTTTCCTTCTGTCCACTTAACAGTCATATCTTTAGGAACATTACGATATGGGTCTAAATCTGTTTTAACTATTAATTTTTCACTCCAGTTTGAATAACCATCCTTATTTACACTACGAATACGATAGCTGTAATTAGTATCAAAATCTAAATTTTTATGAGCATATTGTGTTGCTGTTATATTTTTTTGTATTGTTCCATCAATTTCAATTTCATAAGATTCTGCTCCTTCTACTTTATCCCAAGTTAAATTTATTGAATTTGAAGTTATTGAATCTTCTGGAGCAATGAAATTCTTAGGAATACTTAACTTTGTATTAACTTCATTTTTAGAAATGTCTTGAGTATTTATAAAGTCGTTAATAGTTAATTCAACTTCATTTTCTTTCACATTTGTCTTTTCTGTTTTTATATAAAGCTTAGGTGTAGTATTTATTTTTACATTCGCAAATTCTGATCCTTCTGTTGAGTATTTATTTAAATTTGGAGTTTCATCATAAAAATAAAGATTTGTTCCCTTTTCAAACTCTTCTAAAGATGCTGCTTCTTTTAGTGAAACATTTCCATTTCCAATCTTTAATGCCAAATCTGTTGGCTTTTCACTAACATTTACTATGAATTCTGTTGATCTATCATTTACAATTCCTTCATAATCTCCAGTTAGTAAACCTGCTTTAATTACAGCTTTTCCTTTTCCTTCCTTAGGAGCTGATGAAGTTATCATTGTTGTTGCTGATTTTCCTTCTTTATAGTCTGTAGTTAATCCATCATCTTCATAAATTTCAAAATTAGTGTCTCCACTTGGATATACTTCAAATTTTCTTTGTGAACGATCTATCTTTTCTGGAGTATTATTTTCATTATTCATAGGAATAATAGCTCCGTTTTTAACAAATAGAGGAAGCTTCCAAATAGGTGTATCAAAGTTATTTAATACTCCGCCACCTCTATATTGCTTTCCTGTAAAGTAATCAATCCATATCTGATCTTCGTCTGGAAGATATATATCATTACGTATATCATTACCCTTTGCATCAGCTGCAGTATTTTGATATACAGGTGCTACCAATAGGTTTGGTCCCCACATATATTGATATTGAGTATTTGCTCCATAAGTGTATGCATTAGGATATTCTAACATCATTGCACGTATCATAGGAGTTCCTTTAGTAGTCGCTTCATTTGCAATAGTATAGTTATAAGCCATCATTTCTGCTTTTAATTTTAAATACATACGGTTAATTGAAGTAGTTGGCTCACCAAATTGATAAGGTTTCTTAGGGTATTTTCCCCAACCATCCATGTCTATTTCAATTGGAGTAAATGCCTTCCATTGAATATCACGAGTTTGAATTAAACTATCTCCACCAAATATTCCATCTATATCTGAACCTACGTTAGGTTGTCCTGATAATCCTGAACCTATATAAGTTGGAATATGGAAACGAATATATTCCCAGTTACCCCCTGTTTGGTCTCCAGACCATATACCCGCATAACGTTGGGTACCAGCCCATCCATCTAATGATATAATAAAAGGTCTAGCACGATCCTTGGAGTTATTTACTATTCCTTCTGCTGCTTGTCTTACCGCATTAAGTGCAAAAGAATATCCTGCTCCTACCCATGCAACGTCTGTTTTAACTGCATTTGTTCCAGCAACTCCAACTTCTTTATCTATATCACGTTGTAAATAAACTTCTCCAATACCATTTGGTTTTAAGTCACTTTGTGTCCAAAGCCCAGTTTGTATTCCTTTACTTCTTGTATAATCAACAAACTCTTTTAAAAGAGCTATATTCCCATCAATAGTATTTGCACGCCCATATCCAGCACCATATCCATCGTTAGGTAAGAACCATCCAATAGGCATATCATTGTCAACATGTTCATCTACAACTTTTTTAGCATCTACCATTAAAGTTTCTTGACGGTCGAATCCTGGTTTTTGAGTTTGGGATTCTTGTCCAGTTTCATCGTTAATCCAGTCACGAGCATATGCATTTGCATGTCCTATATAAAATGCATACTCTGGTAATAATGCAGGTTTACCTGTTAAATCAGTAAATTTATTTATAATCTTTGTTGGAGTATCATCTACAAAATAATAGGCATCAAAACGTTTTTCTTCATGTTTTGTAATAACTTTTCCTTTTTCAGTTGAACTAAAAGCGTATTGTCCAGGTTTAAATGTATGACGCATTACTCCATATCCATTAGTTGATAAGTAAAATGGCGTTGGACTTGATACCCCTCCATCAACCCAATTATTTTCATTCTTTATATTTATAGTCTTACCTTTATGGGAGAAACGTCCGTTTTGTTGACCTCCACCATAGAAATATTCTTCATCGTTAGTTTCTAGAGTTTGAACCGTTTCATTAGCTTTATATTTTAGTGGCTCTGCTTCTTTCCAAATTGTCTTATTTGTTTTTTTGTTGAAAAGTTCCATTTTACCTGTTTCTTTTTCTACTTTTAATTCAATACTATCAGTAGAAACCTTTATAATATCGCCATTTTCTACTGTTGGAGTTATCTTACTATATTCATCCTCCGCTTTATCAATAATCTTTGTTATGTGATCCTTAGAATTTGGAGTTGGATCCTCTTGGAATTTACCTTCAGGATCCATGTATAGTCTAAATATATCGTTTTCTAAGAATGATACTCTGACTTTTTCACCAGTAGTCATTTCAAAAGTAACTTTATTACCTAACTTATCGAAGCTCTTAACTCCTCCAATTGTATTGTAGTCACTTGCTCTTGATTGTATAGATAAGTTTTCTTCATTAGAATTAGCTGTTATTGAGTACGCATAAGCTGATGCTGTTTGAATTGTAAGACTTGATGCCAAAGCAGTGGTTAATGCAAGTGCAGTTAGCCTTGCTATTATCATTTTTCTCTTCATAATTCCTCCTCAAATTTTTTCATTTTATTTTCTAATTAGTTTTATATAATAAAAATAAATTTAATAGTATAAACATATTGTTTATACTTATGTACTACTAACTGATTTTATCTTTAGGAATTAACTTTTTATGAATTTGAGATCCACATACTATGAAGTCTATTATTACTTATATTTATGTTTATAAGATATGAGCTTAGATGTCATGTCAATTAGATATGATAATCTGTTGTCTATTCTTGTTAGTAAAATATTGTACATATCATCACTTTACTTTTTTGTGAAAACATTTCGTTTTACTAATATAGGAAAATTATACAATTAATATAAATATTAATCTTTACACTTTTTAGTATTTGTCTTACTTTTTTTAACAACGTTTACAAATTAAAGTTAATTTTAGCTTTGTAAAAATATGATTTTAGTATTAATATAATTCTATATAATATATTAATACCTACTGCTAAGTTCTCTTTTAAATTCAAAACAAACTAGGAGCTGTCACATTAACGGATTTTAATCCGTTAATGTGACAGCTCCTTTTCTTATTTTATAAATTATATTTTATATATACTATTTCTTTGATTGTAAATTCTTATAAATATTTATACCTAGATTATTTTTAGACCATGATTCTTTTATTATAATCTAATATTCCATACAGTGCACAAAATAGAAACTTTAAAAATTTAAAATATCTATTTTATTAGTTTTTTTATTTTACTAAAAGCAACAATATTAATAATTCCTATATAAAAACTATATACTGAAGCTAATATACTTAAGACTAAAAATAATACATTAAAATTTTGTTGTATTGCATTTATAATAAGAAGAACACTTAACAAAACATAAGCACATGCTTTCATTATTGTCTTTTCTTTTTCCTTACTATTAATTATACTTTCTAACCTCGATGTCTTACGTTCTCTTTTAAAGTCCTTAATTACTTTTAGCTTCTTTAAAAAGCTAAGTCTAAAGTATAGTTCTACTAAAACTATAGCTCCAACTCCAACTAAAAACGTATTTTGCAAAGATTTAAAATAATCTCCTAATAAAATCATAACAATAAATATAGTTAAATATCTATGATAAAATATTCTAAATTTTTGTTCCATTTGCTTAGATACAATATATCCATTTTTATCAAAAACATTATAATAGACTGTATCTCCATACCTATCCAAGTATATGTTATTTCCGGCTAAATTTATAATATTCTTTTTCACTATAACATCGCCTTTCCTAAACAATATGTTTGATGTACTGAATAGTCACTATTAAGAATTACTAAATCACTATCATATCCAACTCCTATCCTTCCCTTACGTTTATCAGCACCTAAACACTTGGCCGGATTAATAGTGCATGAATTAACAGCATAGTTAAACGGTACCATAGCCTCTTCGACTAATATCCTAAGTCCATCATTCATCTTTAATGTAGAACCTGCTAATCCTTTTGTTTCTACTAAGTGAGCACTTCCATCCTCATAAATTTCTATTTCATTTCCTCCAAACATAAATTTAGAACCTGGCTTATACCCCTTTGCCATTAAGGCATCTGTAATCATAATTCCATAATCTGATCCCTTTGCATTAAAGAAATTATATAGAGCTGTGGTAGTAGAATGATTTCCATCACAAATTATTTCACCATACATTCCCTTAACCCTCAGTGCAACTCCAACTAATCCATTTTTTCTATGATTAAACGGTGTCATGCCATTATATACATGAGTTTGTGATCTAGCCCCATGCGCAAAAGCAAATATTGCATCTTCATATGTGGAAGCTGAATGTCCTATGCTTACTACTATATTATTGTTAAATAAATATTCTGTAAGTGAGTAGTCCTCATCTATTTCAGTTGCCAAAGTTACATATTTTATTAACCCTTTTGCTGCTTTTTGGTAACTTTGAAATTCCTTAATAGTAGGCTTAACTATATATTCTTTTGGTTGAGCCCCCTTATATTCCATATCAAGATAAGGTCCCTCAAAGTGAATTCCTAATATTTCTGCTCCTTCATATCCCTCTTCTACTACCTTTGCAACATTGCTTAAAGCTTTAATAAGCACTTCTTTGCTTTGAGTTATAGTAGTAGGTAATATTGAAGTAACTCCTTCACTTGCGATCATCTTTGTCCAATTTCTTAATCCTTGCTCATTTGCATCATTTGTATCAAACCCATAAGCTCCATGACAATGGATATCTATAAATCCTGGTAAAATTCTCTTATCAGCATAATCGTAAGCATCTTGCTTTTCATTATAAGCATAAATATTAACTATTTTATTATCATCTATCTCGATTTGAGCTGGAATAAATTGATCAGCAATCCAGACTCTCTTACTTTGTATTAACATGATATACCTCCTAATTAAACTTATATATAATTATACCTAAGTTTACTTGTCTAATATTTGCACTTTTCAACATATATCTTATATCTTTCACCAAGCTTATTGAATTTAAGCTACTCTTCATTATAATTATAATTATTAAACATTGTATAATCTATTTTAGGAGATGATGAAATGATAGGATTAATAATTAGTGGACATGGTAACTTTGCATCAGGATTACGTACATCTTTAAAGCTAATTGCAGGAGAACCTTGCAACGTAGAATATATCGACTTTGAGGAAACGGATTCAACAGAAGATTTAAAGAAGAAATATTATGCCTCATTAGAAAATTTAGATAATTGTGACAGTATTTTAGCTCTTAGTGATTTAGCTGGGGGATCACCATTTAAAACTTTAGTTGAAGTTAAAACAGAAATAGAAAAAACAATGGAAGTAATTGGTGGCACAAATTTGCCTATGCTTCTTGAAATATCTATGACTAAAGATATTATAGATGATTTGCATTCTCTATCTGAGTCAGCCATTGAAGTAGGTAAAAGTGGAGTTGTAAAATTTGAATTTATACTTCATGAAGATGATGAAAGCGAGGATGGTATCTAGCAATGATAAATTGGGAAGTAGTTATATGGACATGCATCACTGTTGCAGTATTATTAGGAATAGGTGCCTTAATATTACTATTTATATCAGCTAGAAACATAAAAAAAAGAACCTCTGAACTTAAGGATGTTCATGTTGAATTAAAGCCAGGTATGAAAGTAATGTTCTGTTGTGGAGTTTATGGTAAAGTAATATCTGTAGGAGAAGAAAAGATAGAAATTGAAATTGCTAAAAACACAGTAATAAATGTATCTAGATATTCAATTCAAAATATTTTATAAATAATAAAAAGAGCTTCCGAAAAGGTAGCTCTTATTTTATGATTTAAATAATCTTTGCGCATATTCACTAGGGCTTATTTCATAATGTTGTGTGAAAGCTCTTGAAAAATAATGTATTGAGTTAAAACCTAACATAAATGCTATTTCACTGATAGTATATTTATTTTCTTTAATCAATTTCTTACTCTTAGATAATTTCAAATCATTAATATATTTCTTTGGTGATGTATTTAAATTATTTTTAAACATCATTTGCAAGGATGATCTTGAAATTGAAAATTTAATACAAAGCTCTTCTATAGTTATTGGAGAAGAAATCTTCTCTTCAATATATGCTAATATCCCTTCTAATAATTCATCTTGGAAATGCTGATATGACTCTTTATGTAGCTTGCTATCATCAATCTCTAAATAATCATATTGTAATAATCTAATTATAATTTCATGAAAATTGCTCAAAATAAGATTTTCTGAGTATGGTATTGTACTTGATATATTTTTTGCAAAAGTTCTTACAGCCTTGTATAATTCCTTTCTACAATGAAACACCCTATTGCATATTAAACTAGCATCATCACATTCCATATCAAACATAATTGTTAAATATGAACAAGCTGAATCAATATTTACAGATTGTGTGTGAAATTGATTTTTACCGTATACAATTAGATCAGATGAGTTTAATGTGTAATCAACACCATCAATAGATGTATTTAAAGTTCCATTATCAACAAATGTCAATTCAAATAAACTGTGACTCTCTCCTTTAAAATTGTAATTTGGACTTTTAATTGTATAATAATAAGCTATTATTTCAGGGATATTTATAGTAGGCAATATTCTATTATAAACATATGGTGGATTTAAAAATTCAAGTTTAAGGTTATATCCTGATGGTATTATTAAATTAAAAGTGACTTGATCTGTCATTGAAACAATATTAAAATACATATTAGGCCTAATTTCTAATTTTCTATGAACTGCAAACAGTTTAAAATCACCATTACTTGAATCACTTATTAATATAGATGCCATTCCTTTAACAATTTCTATATATGTTGGTTCTGAGAAATTGTATAGGCTAGAAATAACTTTATCACTAGTTACAATTTGCTTTAATATTAAATCATCCTTATGTATATCCTTAGCTTCATCATAAACAGAACCATACTTTCTAAATTGAGCACTAGTTGTTTTATCATACATAAAAATCACCTCAATATAAATTACTAATATTACTTTCTAATAAGACTTTCGCTAATCCTTAATTAATATCAATTTTATTTTGCTTATATACTTTTATATTATAAATATTAATTCACTAATTAATACTTAAATTAAAGTTATTGATATATTATATCATAGTTTTTTTTGAATTTAAAAGAGAACTTAACCGTAGCTTTAATATACTATATTAATATTAATATCATATTTTTACAAAACTAAATTTAACTCCATTTTGTAAACGTTGTTAAAAAGAATAAAACAAATACTAAAAAGTGTAAAGATTATCATTTATATTAAGTATATAATGTTCTCATATTAGTGAAAATAAAATGTTTTCACAAAGAGGAGGTGATAATATGCCAAATATTGTATTAACAAGAATAGACAATAGATTAATTCATGGACAAGTTGCAACTCAATGGTGTGGTTCTATTGGTGCAAACTTAATTCTAGTTGCAAATGATGTTGTAGCTGAAGATAAACTTAGACAAGGACTAATGGATATGTGTGCACCAGCTTATGCTTCAACTCGTTATTGGACAGTAGAGAAAACTATAAATACTATTCATAAGGCTAGTGCTAAACAACTTATATTTATAGTTTGTGAAAATCCTTCTGATGTGTTAAGACTTGTTGAAGGTGGAGTTCCAATAAAAAAAGTTAATATTGGAAACATGCATATGGCTGAAGGAAAAAGACAAGTTGCTGGTTCAGTTGCAGTAGATGACAAAGACGTAGAAGCATTCAGAAAGTTAAGAGAATTAGGAGTAGAGCTTGAAATAAGAAGAGTTCCTACTGAAGGTTCTGAGAATATCGAAAAGATTTTTAAATAATACGGAAGGGGAATGCCACATGGATTTTAATATTGTACAAATTCTGTTGGTTGCGGTATTTGCATTTATAGCAGGTATCGACCAATTTAGTTTCTTAGAGTCATTATATCAACCAATCGTATCCGGAGCTGTTATTGGTGCAATTCTTGGAGATTTACAAACTGGACTTATTGTAGGTGGTACTTATCAATTAATGACAATCGGAAATATGCCTGTTGGAGGAGCTCAACCTCCAAATGCTGTTATCGGAGGAATAATGGCAGTAGTATTTGCTATTTCTTCTAAATTAGATCCAGCGGCTTCTGTTGGACTAGCAGTTCCATTTGCATTACTTGGACAATATTGTGTTACTTTCTTATTCACAATAATGGCACCATTAATGTCAAAAGCTGACAAATATGCTGAAAAATCAGATACAAAGGGTATCGAAAGACTTAACTATGGAGCAATGGCTGCTTTAGGAGGATTCTTTGCACTTGTAGTTGTTATAGGATTAATCGGTGGTAGTGCTGCAGGTAAGACATTATCAGAATTATCAACAAAATATGTTTGGGTCATGAATGGACTTAGCGCTGCTGGTGGAATGATGCGTTATGTTGGGTTTGCAATTTTATTACGTATCATGTTATCAAATGACTTATGGGGCGTTTACTTTGCAGGTTTTGCACTTGCAACTATTATAGGAAAAATACAAGGTTTAGCTGGCTCAGCATTATTATTAATTGCATTTATTGGAATTGCAGTATGTGTCTACGACTTCCAAACTAATGTAAAAATGAAATCTTGTACAGCCGACATAGCGAGAGGAGGAGATGACGAAGATGGAATCTAATACTACACAATATAAAGATTTGACTCCTGCCAAACAACTTGATAAAAAAACTTTAAACAAAATGGTTTGGCGTTCATTATTCTTACAAGCTTCATTTAACTATGAAAGAATGCAAGCTGCTGGATGGCTATATGGAATATTACCTGGATTAGAAAAGATTCATACTGATAAAGATGACCTTTCAAAATCTATGAAACACAACTTAGAGTTCTTTAACACTCACCCATTCCTTGTAACTTTTGTTATGGGTATAATTTTATCATTAGAGCAACAAAAAGCTGATACTAATACTATCCGTGCTGTCCGTGTTGCTGCAATGGGACCTTTAGGTGGAATTGGAGATGCTATTTTTTGGTTCACATTAGTTCCAATTACTGCTGGTATTACTGCTAATATGGCTATTAATGGATCTCTAGCTGGTCCAATATTATTCTTATTAATATTTAATGCTGTTCAATTCCTAATTAGATATTGGTTGATGCATTGGTCATATAACTTAGGTTCAAAAGCAATTGATATTCTAACTAAAAATGCTAAAGAATTTACACGTTCAGCCTCTATGCTAGGTGTATTCATCGTTGGTGCACTTACTGCAAACTATGGTGCAACAAAATTAGCTATTGAAATACCAAATGGAGAAGCTCCAATTAATATACAAAATATATTAGATGGTGTTCTTCCTAACATGGTTCCACTAGCTCTAACATTAATGTTATTCTACTTAATTAAGAAAAGAAAATGGACTCCTGTTCAATGTATAGGTCTATTACTTGTAATTGGCTTAATTGGTGGATTCTTCGGAGTATTCGCTGTATAATATAACTTAAAAGCTTAAAGAGGACATGCTATTTACTAGCAGTCCTCTTTTTTTATTAATTTAATTTTATTATTATTTAACTTATTCAACATATAAGCTATTTTATCTAATTTATTATTGACTACAGAAACGAAACGAGGCTATCTCAGACAGCCTCTTTTTATTTATATTCTTTTACTTAAATATTTCTTTAACGTTATCTGGAACTTTATTTCCTGCTAAAGTATATGCTAATAATACTGAACCATTCCATGGGTCTAATGCTGGTTCTTGTAATTTGCATTTCAGTTTTGAATTATTTATCATTTCTTGTAAAGGCTCTAAAACGTATTTTCCAGACTTAAATACCCCACCTGTATATGATACTACAAATTCATCTTTAAAATTTAATTCCTTTGATATAGCATTTATATGCTCAAATATAGCCTCTGCAACATCCCTAAATATTTTTTTACAATCTGGACATCCTTCTTCCGCTGCAAGGAAACATATTTTAGAGAATTTAGCTAATTCCGTTCTATTAAACTTCAATCTATTAAATACTACGTCAACTATTTCATATTGGTATGTTATATTATACTCTTTTTCTAATATATCGTATAAAGCAGTTCTTTCTTTTCTTCCATCTTTTTGCTTTGTATATTCATTTATAGTCCTTAAGGCAATCCAATATGCACTACCATCATCACCTATCCCTGGTCCAAACCCACCACATCTAGCAAGCTTGCCTTCTGCATTTCTTCCATAAGCTATACTACCTGTACCAGCAACTACATTTATTCCTGGCTTGCAAGCAGTTCCCCCTGCCCATCCATTAACAGCATCATTGTCAATAGAATATGGTACTTCCATAACTTCTTTTATTGCTTTATCAATCTTTTCCATGTCATCTAGACTTTCTCCATATCCAGGAACTCCTGCAAATGCATATGCTATATCCTTAAATTCTATATTGGCTTCTTCACATACCTTTGAAATATTTTCTATTAACTCTTTTTTTATACCATCCACACCAACTTGATGAATGTGTATAGTTGAACCTTCCTTTTCTGATACCTTTTCAAGCTTGTCATTAACTAGTAGATACTTTGTTTTAGTTCCGCCTCCATCAATACCTAAATAATACATTTTTCCTTCCCCCTATACAACTTGTCTTATATAATTCTTTTTACTATAATAACATATTATAAACCTTACTAATTTTAAGCTATGTCTAGTATATTATTA
This sequence comes from Clostridium sp. LS3, assembly GCF_055330225.1. NCBI lineage: Bacteria > Bacillati > Bacillota > Clostridia > Eubacteriales > Clostridiaceae > Clostridium > Clostridium sp. LS3. The sequence goes on along the minus strand of NZ_CM143921.1, from coordinate 448,229 downwards.
ATAACTTCCTCTACTATCTAATTATATCTTTATTATTATTAAATTCCAATATTATACTCTATTAAAATTAATAGATATCTCATATTAATTTTTAATACATATCTTTTCTTAACTTCTATATACTTCTATCATTTATGCCATCTTTCAACTGATAAAAAAACATTCTTGAATAAATTAATTAGCTTTGGAAAACATAAATTAAGTTATTATAGATGAAAAGGTTATTTTTTATTCTTATTGTCTTAAAAATTCATATTTTTAGAGGAGATGTTTAATATGAATATAGGAAATGTAGACATACTTAATTTATTATTCAGAACAACCGTTATATTTATTGTATTGTTAACATCAACAAGAGTACTTGGAAAAAAGCAAATGAGTCATCTAACATTTTTTAATTATGTTACTGGGATTACAATTGGTTCTATTGCTGCCAATGTAGTTAGTGATATTCATAGGCCCATTACGGATGAAGTTATTGGTTTGATTTGGTGGTGCGTACTAAGTAGCCTTGCTTCATACATAAGCTTAAAATCAGGAAAAATAAGACATATACTAGACGGACAACCAACTATCTTGATAAAAAAAGGTAAAATTATGAAAGATTCTTTATTTTCAACCGGTCTTAATATTGATGATCTTTCAATGCTACTTAGAAAGAATAGTGTTTTCTCTATTTTAGAAGTGGAATATGCTATATTAGAGCCAAACGGAAGCTTAAGTGTAATGAAAAAACCTGAGCATCATCAACCAACTAAGTCTGATATGAAAATACCTGTTTCCGAGATAAAATATATTCCTTCTGAAATAATTAGTGATGGTAAAATAATAAAGCATAATTTAAAAGAATTTGATTTAGATGAGAAGTGGGTAAAAGATGAACTCGCTAAGCAAAATATAAATTCAATTAAGGATGTCTTTTATGCTGAAATTCAAAGTGATGGAACTTTATTTATTGATAAGAACCCATAATAAAACAAAATAAGGTTGGATGCATCCTTGCTATTCCAACCTTATTTTTTTATACTTCTATTTTGTTTTCCCTTGCATAGTAGAACAAATATTGTTGTGCCATCCCTGATAAGGCACCAAATTTATCCCTAGCAAATACTCTCATTTTATTTAAAGATACATCTGGAGCAACATAAAAATGAATCATTGCTCTTTTAACCCATACATCTACAGGAAAAGATGAATGTTTTGCCATTGAAAATAACATTATACAATCAGCAACTTTTGCTCCTACTCCCATAAACTTTTGAAGTGCTATATGGCATTCATCATCATTTAATGATTTTATGTACTCTAAATCAAAATCTAATACTTCTGGTCTTTCTTCATACTTAGTAGGATTTAATTCTATATCCTCTTTAATTACTAGAGCTTCATTAACTTTTTTAATAGTATCAACTATATACTTACTTCTAAAAGATGCACCTGTTTCTTGTATTTCCTCTAGTGTGGATTCCTTAATTGCTTTTGGAGTTGGGAATGTATAATATTCATTTCCTTTGTATTCTACTTTTTCTCCCCATTTTTCACATATCTTTTTAACTGTTTTCTTTATTGATGGAATACTATTTCTAGCTGATATTATAAAACTTATAAGCATTTCAAAAGGATCTTGATTTAATATTCTGATTCCATACCCAAACTCAACACTTTTTCTAAGTATTTCATCCTTTGCAAGAACATCCTTTATATCATCATAGCTTCTTTCTAAGTCAAAATAATTTAACCATATGTTATTAAAGTCTTTTTCATTAGTATTATATATTGTAACTTCATCATCTTTTTGAATTACTTCTATAACTTTTCCATAGGCAACAATTATGTAATTACAATCATTTATCTTATCCCATCTAAAACATTGCCCACACTCTAATATTTGCTTTATATTAAAGTTTTTAACTCCTTGTATTATAGCTTTATCTTCTTCAAATATAACATTTTTAAAATCCATTTCTTCACCTCTATATATCTCATTAATATATTATTTATCCCCGAGACATAAACGAACTATTCCCCTCTTCTTTTAATTAATTATAACACAATATAAATTAAAATAAAAAATTGCAAATTGATAATTTTAAAATAAACCTTATTTAGTTTAAAAAAATAGAGAAATTCAATGAACTTCCCTATAAATTTAATTTTATAAACATTTTACTATTTTTGATTGTCAATATGATCACTCTTTAAATTAAATAATTTAATAATAAGGTAGCTAATCCTAAGAAGAAGAAGAAACCTAATACATCTGTAAATGTTGTTACAAATATGGATGAAGCTAATGCTGGGTCTATATTAAGCTTTTTAAGCACTATTGGTACTACATAACCTGACATTGTAGCAACAACCATATTTAAAACCATGGCTACACCTATAACTATTCCAAAAACAATATTTCTTTCCCACATATATCCTAATATAGATATTATAATAGCTATTACAGAACCTGTTATAAGTCCGATTCCGACCTCTTTAAAGAATGTATGCTTAATATTGCTAAAGTTTAATTCCCCTAATGCTAATCCTCTAACAATTATAGTTAATGTTTGTGTACCCGCATTTCCGCCCATTCCTGCAACTATTGGCATAAATGTAGCTAAAGAAACTACTCGTCCTATTGTACCTTCAAACATCCCTACAACTGCTGATGCTAAAATAGCTGTAACTAAATTAATAACAAGCCAAGGTAATCTACTTTTTACTGACTCTCCTAATGTTCCATTAATCTTTTCTTCCTTGTCTATTCCCCCAAGACGATGAATATCTTCTGTACTTTCATCCCTTAATATTTGCATCACATCATCAAAGGTTATTATACCAAGTAATCTTTTTGCATTATCTACTACAGGCATAGTTAAATATCCATATTTCTCAAACCTATGTCCAACTTCTTCTTGATCCATATTATAGGGAATCCATTCTACATTAGTATTTAAAATATCTGATATCTTAGTATTAAACCCTGAGACTACTAAATCTTTTAATGGAACTATTCCTTTAAGCTTATCAAAATTATCTATTACATATAAGTCATATATATTTTGAATCTCTTCTCCATATTGTTGTAAATATTTTAAAGTTTCCTCTACAGTCATATTCTCTTTTACTGATATAAATTCCGTAGCCATTATCCCTGCAGCAGTGTCTGGATCATAGCTTAATAATTGCCTAACTTTTCTAGCATCTGCATCAGTCATCTTTGCTAAAATCTTATTCGCTTGTCCTTCATCTAAAATCCCTAGTAAATCTGTTAATTCATCTGAAGACATTTCTTCAATAATATTTTTTTGTTTGTTCTCTGAAAACTGACTAAGTATTTCATACTTTTCTTCATTCTCAGCTTCATCTATTATTGATGCAATAAATTCCTCTGGTAATCTATATAAGATATCAGTTATATCTTCTTTATTATCACGTAATACATCTAATATATCTACTGGATGTATATCTTCTATATACTTAATAATTTTATCTTGTGGAGCATGAAGTAAAAATCTTCTTAACTCTTCCTTATTCATATCTAACTTCATAAATTTTCCTCCTAAAATTAGATAGGAGAAAATCCTTCAATAGAGATTACTACTATTAAGACTTTCCTATCTTTTTTATATCTAAATCTATTCAATTCATACATTGTCCCCAGATACGAGTCCATAGTAACATCTCCCTTCAAAATAAAAAACTTTTGCCCTCTACGACAAAAGTTAATAACATTAGCTTTATAATCGTAGAGCTTTAGCACTATAAAGCGTAGACATAATGTCAGCTACATTAAAAATCACCTTAGCGATGATTCTTGCTAACCCATTGGAATCTCTAGATTTTTCTGGGTAGTAGCATTTTTCTTTATAGGAACCTCACCTAACAATTTGTATTATATATTTATTCCTAATAATATACTATGCAATAAAAATCTACATGTCAATAAAATGAATATTATTTTATAACAAACTATACTTTAAACTATTATGAACCTCTAATATTATATACAATATATTAAATAAAAAAAAGTGAAAGAGCTTAGGAATTTATTCCTTTACTCTCCCACTAGTTTTAATTCTTTATTATTAAATTCTAATAATTATAGAATCCTTTTCCTGTTTTTCTTCCAAGATATCCAGCTCTAACATATTTTCTTAAAAGACTACTTGCTCTATATTTACTGTCTCCTGTTTCATTATATAAAACATCCATAATAGCTAGGCAAACATCTAATCCTATAAGATCTCCTAAAGCTAAAGGTCCCATTGGATGATTTGCGCCATATTTCATTGAAGTATCTATATCTTCAACTGAAGCTATTCCTTCTTGTAGTATAAATGTAGCTTCATTTATCATTGGAATAAGTATTCTATTAACTACAAATCCTGGAGCTTCTGCAACTTCTACAGGCTCTTTTCCGATTGCAACTGATAAATTTTTAACAGAATCAAAAGTTTCTTGAGATGTAGCTATACCTCTTATAACTTCTACTAGCTTCATTATTGGAGCCGGGTTAAAAAAGTGCATTCCTATAACTTTATCTGGTCTTTTTGTTGCTGATGCAACTTCTGTTATTGATAATGATGAAGTATTAGAAGCTAAGATTGCTGATTCCTTACAAATTGAATCTAGTTCAGCAAATATACTCTTTTTAATTTCCATATTTTCTACTGCGGCTTCTATTACTAAATCACAATCCTCAGCAAGAGATAAATCAGTAGTTCCCGTTATTCTTGAAAGTATAGCTTCCTTATCTTCTTCAGTCATTTTTCCCTTAGAAACTAATTTGCTTAAGCCTTTATTTATTCCAGCTATTCCTCTTTCAACAAATTCATCTTTGATATCTCTAACTATAACTTCATATCCTTTTTGAGCGAAAGCTTGAACTATTCCAGCACCCATTGTTCCTGCGCCTATTACAAAAATCTTTTCCATTTTTACTAAACACCCCTTTATAATTGATAGTTGTCAATTAATAATTAACAATTCAAAAAAACTAAATTAATAAATATTAAATTTACTCTTTAATTGTCTATTTTCTATTGCTAATTGTCAATTATATTTATTGTATGTTAATTCTATTTCTCTTCTTTTAACTCTTTTACTTGTACTGTCATTTCTGGCACAACTTTTAATAAATCTCCAACTATTCCATAGTCTGCTGACTTCATTATTGGAGCTGATGAATCTTTATTTATAGCTATTATCATGTCAGAGTCTTGCATACCTGCAACGTGTTGTATTGCTCCTGAAATACCACATGCTATATATATATTTGGTCTTACTGTTTTACCTGTTTGACCAACTTGATAATCTCTTTCTATCCAACCATTTTCCACAGCTGCTCTTGATCCTGCAACAGTTCCTCCTAAGGCTTCTGCTAATTCTTCTAGTATAGCAAAATTTTCCTTAGAACCAACTCCTCTACCTCCAGCTACTATAAAGTTAGCTTCACTTATATCAACTATATCCTTAGCTTCCTTTACAATTTCAACTATTTTAGTTCTAATATCTGCCTCTTCTAGCTTAACTTCAACATTTTCTACAGTAAACTCTCTATCTTCATCTGGAAGCTTTGAGAACACTCCCGGTCTTACTGTAGCCATTTGTGGTCTATGATCAGGGCAAGCTATTGTTGCCATTAAGTTTCCACCAAAAGCTGGTCTTGTAGCTAGTAAATCTGCTTTTTCAACATCAACATCTAAGACTGTACAGTCTGCTGTTAATCCTGTTGATAATCTAGCTGCTACTCTAGGCCCTAAATCTCTTCCAATGAAAGTAGCTCCTATAAATAATATTCCTGGTTTTCTTTCATTAGCTATATCGCAAATAACTTTTGTGTATCCATCAGTTGTATAATGCTTTAATAACTCATTCTCAGCAACGATAACCTCATCTGCTCCATGTCTTCCTAATGTGTCTGCTAATCCATTAACTTTATCTCCTAATAGCAATGCTGTTAGTTTTACTCCTAACTTATCAGCAATCATTCTACCTTCACCTAATAATTCTAGAGAAACCTTTTGAAGTTCCCCTTCTCTTTGCTCAGCAAATACCCAAACTCCATTGTAATCTGCCATACTCATATTTTTTACCTCCCATATATCTTAGATATAGTGCTTTTCCTTTAATTTTCCTAATACATGCTTTACAGCTTCTTGTGGAACTTCATTTATTATTTCTCCAGCTCCTTTAGCTTCTTTAGTCATACTCTTTTTAACCTTAGTCGGCGATCCTTTAAGTCCTAATTCATCTTTATTCACATCTATATCATCAGCTGACCAAATCTTTATTTCCTTATTAGCTGTGTCAAAGATATACTTAACATTCATATATCTTGGCTCATTTAATTCCTTTATAGCTGTTAAAAGAACTGGTGCCTTAACTTTTATTAATTCATACCCATCTTCTAATGCTCTATTTACTAATAATCCATCTTCTTCTACTTTAACATCTTGAACATATGTTACTTGAGGTATATTTAAATGCTCTGCAATTTCTGGACCTACTTGAGCAGTATCTCCATCGATTGCTTGTCTTCCTGCAAATACTATATCATACTCTAACTTTTTTAAAGCTCCTGCTAAAGCCTTTGAAGTTGCTAATGTATCTGCTCCCGCAAAAGCCCTATCAGTTATAAGAATGGCTTCATCAGCTCCCATACATAAAGCTTCTCTTAAAGCATTTTGTGCTTGAGGAGGTCCCATACTTATTACTGTAACTTTCGCTCCTGTATTGTCTTTTATTGTTAATGCTTCTTCTAAAGCATGTTTATCCTCTGGATTTATTATTGATGGAACTCCATCTCTTATAAGTGTTCCTGTTTTTGGATCAATCTTAACAGCTGTTGTATCTGGAACTTGTTTTAAACAAACTACTATATTCATCTATAAATCCTCCCTTATTATCTTAATGCATTTCCTGAAATAACCATTTTTTGAACTTCTGATGTTCCTTCATAGATTTCAGTTATCTTAGCATCTCTCATCATTCTTTCAACTGGATATTCCCTAGTATATCCGTATCCACCGAATATTTGAACAGCCTTAGTTGTTACATCCATAGCAACTTCTGCTGCATAAAGTTTAGCTCTTGCTGCTTCTACTGAATATGGAAGTTTAGCATCCTTTAAGCATGCTGCTTTATAAACTAAGTGTCTTGCAGCTTCTATTTTTGTATCCATTTCTGCAATCATCCATTGTAAACCTTGGAATGCTGCTAATGGTCTTCCAAATTGTTTTCTTTCCTTCATATAAGCAACTGCTTCGTCAAATGCTCCTTCTGCTATTCCTAAAGCTTGAGCTGCTATACCTATTCTTCCTCCATCTAGAGTTTTCATAGCTATACCAAAGCCTTTACCTTCTTGTCCAATTAAGTTCTCCTTTGGAACAATACAATTACTCATAACTAATTCTGTTGTTGAAGAAGCTCTAATTCCTAGTTTTTCTTCTTTCTTTCCTATTGAGAATCCTGGAAAATCCTTTTCAACTATAAATGCTGATATTCCCTTTGTTCCTTTACTTCTATCTGTCATAGCAAATATTATAAATGTTTCTGCTACTCCTCCATTAGTTATAAATATTTTTGATCCGTTTAATATATAATTATCTCCATCTAATACTGCTACTGTTTGTTGACCTGCCGCATCTGTACCTGCTCCTGGTTCTGTTAAACCAAAAGCACCAAGTTTTTTACCTGTTGCAAGATCTTTTAAATACCTTTCTTTTTGATCTTTAGTTCCAAACTGCTCTATTAAAGATGCACAAAGAGAAGTGTGGGCAGACACTATAACCCCTGTAGTTCCACAAGCCTTTGATAGCTCCTCTACAGTTAATATATAAGAAAGCGTGTCTCCACCTGCTCCACCGTACTCTTTAGAAAAAGGAATTCCTAACATTCCAAGCTTGGCCATTTTTTCAACGTTTTCCATTGGAAATCTTTCAGTTTCATCAATTTCAGCAGCAATTGGTTTTACTTCATTTATAGTGAATTCTCTAGCCATTTGTCTCACTAATTCTTGCTCTCTAGTTAATTGAAAATTCATTTAATATACCTCCTTGATATTGAACCTTTTTTGATTATATGAATTTACTTAATTTAAATATTTTTAATTATTTAAATTTGAATTTTTTTTATATTTTATTTTTTCTGACTATTTGTTAGAAAAATTTTTGGCTCTCTTTTCCATAAATGCTTCCATGCCCTCTTTTTGATCTTCTGTAGAGAAGCATTTACCAAAATCTTCGGCTTCAATTTCTATAGCTTTATCTATATCTACTTGCATCCCCCTATTTATAGCATCTTTACATAACCTTACTGCTATAGGAGCATTTGATATTATGGTCTTTGCCATATTTTTAGCTTCTTCCATTAAACTTTCTAGTGCCACAACTTTATTAACTAAGCCTATTTTTAAAGCTTCATCTGCCTTTACAGTTGCACAAGTATAAATAAGCTCTTTGCCCTTTCCTTCACCAACTAATCTTGGTAATCTTTGAGTTCCTCCAAATCCTGGTGTTATTCCAAGACCAACCTCTGGTTGAGCAAATCTAGCCTTTTCTGAAGCTATTCTTATATCACAAGCCATAGCTAATTCACATCCACCACCTAAAGCAAATCCTGATATAGCCGCAATAACAGGCTTGTCTAATTTTTCTAATCTTCTGAAAACTCTGTTTCCTAAAAGACCAAATTCTCTTCCTTCATCTTCAGTTAAGTCCTTCATTTCAGAAATATCTGCTCCAGCAACAAAAGCTTTTTCCCCAGATCCTGTTAGTATGACACAGTAAATATTTTGATCATTTTCTAAATCATCTAAAACTGCATCTAAATCTTTTAAAGTCCCTGAATTTAAAGCATTTAAAGCTTTAGGTCTATTAATTGTAACAATAGCTAGATTTCCCTCTTTTTCAAGAATTACATTCTTTAACTCCATAATAAAGTCCTCCCTTTAACTATACTTATATAAAATTATTCAATTTTTCATTAATCTTTAATTATATAAGCTTCTCAAACCTATACTTTATACCCTTTAATGTGACATATTTAACTAAACATATCAAAAATTCTTTAATAATCTATATGTTTAATAAATAAACCATTTGTTAATCTTGTAACAATTAATAAAAAAAATAATTGAAGCCCCCGCTTCAATTATTATTATAAACTCTTAAATTTTCTTTTGCAATAAATATTTCTAATTTTAGGCAATTTTTTAATGTAACTACTTACTTTCATCTTTATCATGAAGTAAATATATTAATGTTAGTAAACTTTCTGATAAATGAACATTTTCAACTGTAACTTCTTCAGGTACAGATAAATCAACTGGAGCAAAATTCCATACGCCTGTTACTCCACCTTCTACTAAAGTATCACTAACCTTTTGTGCATTTATTCTAGGAACACAAATTATTCCTATATCTATACTGTTATCTCCTAAATAATATTTTAAGTTATCAATATCTTGTATTTCTATATCTCTTATTTTCATTCCAATAAGCTTAGGATTTGCATCAAATATAGCTTCTATAGTTAACCCTATTTGAGAAAATCTACTGTAATTTGCTATTGCCTGACCTATATTTCCTGCTCCAACTATGATTCCTTTGTATTCTTTATTTAATCCCAATATTAGGCTTATTTGATTATATAAATCTTTTACATTATATCCATAGCCCTGTTGGCCAAAGTCTCCAAAACAATTTAAGTCTTGGCGTATTTGTGACGCTGTAAAGCCTATCTTTTCTCCTAACTCTTTTGAAGAAATTCTATCTACATCATTTCTTAACAACTCTTGTAAGTATCTATGATATTTTGGCAGTCTTTTAATTACAGCCATAGAAATATTCTTTTTCTTATCCATAACCTTCATTCTCCTAATCAAATTTATTTTCATATATTAAAACTTTATTATTACCAAATTTATAATATATATTTTAACACTTTTATTAAAATTTTAAAACAACTTGAGTTACGTATTTAACAAAGTTTCAAAATTTTCTTTTATTTTTCTTAAAATCTAAAAATAGATTATATACTTAATAAACATTTAATAAAATATTTTCCAATAAAAATTAATTTAATTATATTTAGTTATAAAAAATAGACTTATGTATAACGTAGCAGATCCGTTATACATAAGTCTCAAATTTATACAAAGCTTCTCAAAGCTTTGTAAACAAGATAATGATCTTGTATGCTTCCCTTACGCCTGAAAATTTTCAACCTAATTCATTATATTTAATATGATGAAATTTGTCAATAAAATAGTTATAAAATTATTTTAAACATCTAGTTGAATTTAGAACTGCTATTAAAGTTACTCCTACATCTGCAAATACTGCTTCCCACATTGTTGCTACTCCAAAAGCACTTAAAATCAATACTAATACTTTTACTCCTAATGAGAATATTATATTTTGCCATAAAACTTTATTTGTCTTTCTTGCAACTTTAATGGCTGTAACTAAAGCTTCTGGATCGTCTTTCATTAAAACTACATCTGCGGCTTCAATAGCTGCATCTGAACCTATTCCTCCCATAGCAACTCCTATATCAGCTCTTGCTAAAACTGGTGCATCATTTATTCCATCTCCAACAAATATAACTTTTCCTTGAGTTGAATTATCTTTTATTAAACCTTCTACCTTTTCAACCTTATCTCCTGGTAATAATTCTGAAAATACCTTATCAACGCCTACTAGTGATGCTACCTTTTCTGCCACGGATTTATTATCACCTGTTAACATAACAGTTTGAGAAACCCCAACTTCCTTCAAGCCTTCTATGGCTTTCTTAGCGCCTTCTTTTATTTCATCGGATATAACTATATTACCTTTATATTCATTATTTATAGCAATATGAACTATTGTTCCAATTGATGCTATATCAGTATAACTTATATTAAACTTTTCCATCAGTTTATAGTTACCTACTAAAACTTCTGCTCCGTTAATTAAGGCTTTAATTCCATGTCCTGATATTTCTTCATAATCACTTAACTCTTCATTTTTTATATCTTTTCCATATTCCTTTATAATAGATTGAGCTATTGGATGATTTGATAAGCTTTCTGCTATAGCCGCAACCTCTATTAATTCTTCTTTTGAAATATTATTATTATTTATTTCTGTTACCTTAAAAACTCCTTTAGTTAAAGTTCCTGTTTTATCAAAAACAACTGTATTAACATCTTTAAGAGCTTCTAGGTAATTTCCACCCTTAACTAATATACCTTTTTTAGATGCTCCTCCAATCCCTGCAAATAATCCGAGAGGAATAGAAACTACTAATGCACAAGGACAAGATACAACTAAGAATATTAAAGCTCTATAAATCCAATCTGAAAAACTTGCATCCTTTATAACTAATGGAGGTATTATAGCCAACGCTAAAGCTGAAAATACAACTATTGGAGTATATACTCTTGCAAATTTAGTTATAAACTTTTCAGTTGGTGCTTTTTTATTAGATGCATTTTCCACTAATTCTAAAATTCTTGATACTGTTGATTCTTTAAAGTTTTTAGATACCTTAACTTTTAAAACACCATTTGTATTTATAAATCCTGCTAGAATATCTTCTCCCACAGAAACTTCCCTTGGAACTGATTCACCAGTAAGTGCTGATGTATCTACAAAGCTTGTTCCATCTAATACAACACCATCTAAAGGTACTCTTTCACCTGGCTTAATAACTATTATATCATCTATATTGACTGTTTCTGGTTTAACTTTTTCTTCTTTTCCATCTACTAAAATATTAGCATATTCAGCTCTTATATTCATAAGAGATGTTATTGATTTTCTAGATCTATTTACTGCATAAGATTGGAATACCTCTCCTATTTCATAAAATAACATAACTGCTACCCCTTCTTTAAAGTCACCTACAAAGAAGGCTCCTAAAGTAGCAACTGTCATTAAGAAGTTTTCATCAAATACTTCTCCTCTGAATATATTTTTTATAGCTGTTAAAACTACTTCTCCTCCAATTAAAACATAACTAAGAGCAAAAAGTATTATTGATATCATTGAAGCCTCTTTTGAAATGATAGCAACTATATATATTATTGCACCTATTATTAATCTAATATTCTCCTTTATATCAACTTTTCCTCCATGTGAATGATCATGAGAGTGTCCGTGTGAATCATCATGAGAATGTCCATGATCTTCTCCTCTTAAATGGGTATGAGAATGTTCCTTCCCATGATTATGATTTTCTTTATCACTATCACTTTCTATAGAACAGCAACTACTTGTACATCTATTAACATTTTCAGTAATGTTATTATTATCATTTTTATCAAATACCTTAACTTCTGGCTCTAGCTTTTTAATTATTGATTTTGTTTCTTCTATTACCTCTTCTCTTGATATATCTCCATTTAATTCTATAATCAAGTTTGAAGTTGTAAAATTCAAATTGGCTTCTTTAACTCCATTTAAGTTATTAACTCTAGTTTCAATTTTATTTGCACAATTTGCACAAGTTAATCCAGATAAAATCAATTTTATTTCATTACTACTCATTTCTATCCCCACTTTCTTATTCAATAATATGCTTAAATCCTTCATTAAATATATGCTCAATATGATCATCTGCTAATGAATAATATATTACTTTTCCAGCTCTTCTAAACTTAACTAATCTATTTGATTTTAATACTCTAAGCTGATGTGAAATCGCTGATTGAGTCATATTTAATAAAGCAGCTAAATCGCATACACATAACTCTTCTTGAAATAAAGCACATAATATTTTTATTCTTGTAGAATCGCTGAAAGCCTTAAATAAATCAGCTAAATCATATAAAGTTTCTTCATTTGGTATAGAACCTTTTACTTTTTCAACTACATCTTTATGAATTATAGTACAATTACAACTTTCCAATTTATTTTCTTCCATAATTCCCCTCCAAACTCATATGAACAATTGTTCATATGTTTATTTAATAATATTATATGCTATTCTTATTAAATGTGTCAACTTTAAATAAAAATCTTTTGTAAAAAAGTGGACATATTTAATCATATTTTCAAAACTTTAAGCTTTTATACTCGCCTAAACCTAAAAAAGAGAGCTTTACAGCTCTCTATATTACCAATGCAATATGCTCTTTTAATTTTTGATTTAAAACAACTTCATTCAAAACCATATTTACAACAGTACTGCAAATATGACTAGCATAAATTAGATCTTTTTCATATGAGGATTTTCCATTATATTCTTCCTGTAGCTTCATTATATATTTTCTTATTTCTTCTGAAGTCAAATGTAAATTTATATCTTTTTTAATAGTATAATTCTTTGTAAATTTATTTAATTCATTTTCATATAATACATGTTCTTTCATAGCATTAGCACTTTTAAATTCCCATCTTTGAAAATGTGGAATACAGAAATAATCACATAAAAAGTGACATACAACTCCTAATTCCTGATTAAACTTATTAGGTGAATATCTAGTATAGATATCATCTAAAGTTAGAGAAGATAAAAATTCTATTTTTTTTACAATCATTTCAAAACTTTCATCAATATAATGTTTTTTAAACTTATATTTTGATACAGAATCAGGTTTTAAATTTCCCCAAATAAAATGACCATCATTTATTATAAAAACTTTATCTTCTTCAACATTGTTTATAAATTGTTGTGCTAAAGCTTTGTGAGTATTCATCATCATAATTGCCTCACCTCGCTTTTATTTTTATATCTTTATAATAATACTATAGATGATAAAAAACAAATATGTTTTTTTGTTTATATCTCCATTTATTATCATATTAACTTTTAATTCTCTTTATTAAATATAATAATTTTATATTCATGTTTTGTTAATATTTTTATTTAATTTTCTTTATTTCTTTTATTCTTTTAATTAATAAAGGCTGTATTGAAGGATATGTTAATTCTTTTGGTTCTTCTTCAAATAACTTAACTTCTCCTATTTCAAAATTTGGTAATTCTCCTAAAGATTTTATTTCTGCGTAGAATAAAGAAGCAAAACTTTTTTCTCCTTCTATTATTAAAGAATAATCATTTATATATGTTATTTTAAATTCTTCTGCTCCTGTTTCTTCTATTAACTCCCTTTTAGCAGTAAAATTTATATCTTCTCCAACTTCTCTATGCCCTGCTGGTATTTCCCAAGTTTTTCTTTTTTTATGTTTTACATAAACCCATTTATCTCTATACCTAGAAACTATTATTGCATAAAGTAACTTTTCATTTTCTATTGTATTTTTTTCATAAAATTCAATTTCCATATGTTTCTCCAATTTTAAAGTATCAGTTAATTTAATTTTTATTCAATTTATTTAAATATATGTATTTTCCCACTATCATTTAAATTTTTTAAAATAATAACTATAATTGGTAAAATAAATAATCCAAGGAATCCAAATATTTTAGCTCCCATAAACATACATACTAACATTACTAAAGGATGCAATCCTACTTGCTGACCAACAATCTTTGGCTCTAATATATTTCTTATTACAGTAATAGTTACATATAATATTGCAAGTCCTATTGCTAATCCAAAATTTCCCTTAATAGCTTCTATTATAACCCAAGGTATCACTACTCCACCTGTTCCCAGCACTGGAAGTATATCTACTAATGCTATTAATGCTGCTATTGTTATAGCACTCTCTACTTTTAAAATAGACAGCCCTATTGATAATTCAATAAAAGTTATACTTATGATTATTGCGTATGCCTTTATAAGTTTAAATAAAGTTCCTACTATATAATCCTTAACATCTAATATTATGCTAGAAACCTTATCTGGAAATTGCCTAGTTATGAAACTTGTAATATTTGTATAGTCCATTGCACAAAAGAATGATGAAATGATAGATAATATAACTATAATAAAAAATGTTGGAACTGATGATACTGTAGAAGATACAAATTTAACAACTCCTGATGATATGTTAGTAATTATACTTCCTAATGACTCAACAAGTGAGGAAGTTATATCATTAATTCCCTGTACTAATGCAGGATCAAGTTTTGCTATTAAAATCTCTATTCCATCAAGTAAATCATATACAGCTGGTTCTATATTGGTTAAATAAATATTAGGCAAACTAATAAATACTGATTTTAAAGCTACAAACAATTTAACAACAAGTAAAGCAAAAAGTGCACCAACAGTTGCATAAAAAATTAGAACTGTTATTCCAGCTACTAACTTTCTATTTATTCTAAACTTACTTGATATGAAATTAATTAGCGGCTTTAATATAAATGCTATCCCAAACCCTATAACAAAAGGCATAAACCATCCAAGCCCATATTTAATAGTAATGTATATTATTGCTCCAACTATTATTAAGTATATAGTATTTATAATAAACTCTCTTTTTTTCTCTACTCCCATTTTTTATCTCCTTAATTTTTTATTTAAATTATACAATAAAAAATTTGTATTTTAAATTTCTAACTTTAATATTAAGCTAAAATTCAGAATTTAATTTCAATTTATTTTTGATTTCTAGAAAAATAAGAGCTCTCTATATTCTAACTAATCTAATTTTAATAATGCCACCCATGTAATAATTTCCAATTTAATATATTACTGTTAACAGCTATTATTTAAAAATTTCTTTATTATATATTTTTATATAATAAAATAGAGAAGACAATGCTTCTCTATTTATAATTAATAATCGGTACTTAATAATTAAGGCAATAATCTAACTAGCCAAATTACAAAATATATTTATTAACTTCATTTGGAATTTTTATCTTAATTTTTAAATATAGTCGTCATATTCTGGCTTATTGGTTAAGTCACCCAATAAATGTTTTATTTCTTGATCCTTATTTTTATCCATTATTAATATTACATCTCCAGCATCCACTATAACTAAATCCTTTATTCCCAGACCAATTATTAAATTTTTATCTCCAAAGATAGCACAATTCTCACTATCCTGAAGATATACATTATTACTTATTTTATTATTTCTATCTTCTTCTAAATACCTACTTAAAGCTGAAAAGCTTCCTATATCATCCCATATAAAATCACTTTTTATTACAAAAGCTTTTCTAGTTTTTTGCATAATTCCAAAGTCTATTGATATTCCATCTATTAAAGGATATTGTTCATTTATAACTTCCTCTTCATCCTCTTCTCCAATGTGTTTGTATATTTCCATTAATGATTTATATAATTGAGGTAAATATTTTTCTATCTCTCTTAATATTACATCTGCTCTAAATACAAACATCCCAGAGTTCCATAAATAAGTTCCTTTTAATAAAAAGTCTTTTGCAACTTCTATATTAGGCTTTTCTGTAAACCTCGCTACTTTATAAGTGGGTATTTCCGATTGTATTCTTTGTCCCATTTCAATATATCCATAACCTGTTTCCGCTCTAATTGGTGTTATTCCAAGGGTTACTATTCCTCTTCTCTTATTTGCAATATCCACAGCTTGTGATAATGTTTCTATATAAACCTTCTCAGATTCTATATGGTGATCTGAGGGTAAAACAACCATAACAGCATCCCCATCTTTTTTTAAAAGCTTAACAGCTGATAGACCTATACATGTAGCAGTCTCTTTATAGACGACAAAGGTTATTTATATGAAAAATAATTAACATTTTAATATTTGCTAAATTTAAAGTATATATTAACCTCTTTTTCCTTACTTTCACCAACTTCATTTATAACAATCTTATCTATTAAAGTCTCAACTAATTTTCTATCAATACACTCCCCATCAAGTAAAGCCTTTAATTCATTTTTATATATTGATGATAAATCATTTTTTATAGATTTCTCACTTATCAAAATAATAAATTTTTCTCTCTTTTGAAGTAATTGCTCTTGCTCTATTTGTAACAAATTCAGTATATTATTAAAATTATATTGAGAAATTATACCATCTATTTTATCCTCATAAAGCTTCTTAACTTTAATATTTAACTTTGATATTTTCTCGTTAATACTATCTAGTTGTTTCTGCAAATCATCAGAAATCTTTATTCTATCATAATTTTCATATATAGATTCTTTATCTATACTTTTATATATTAACTCTTTTAAATTACTGGATACTATTTTGATTAGATCTTTTTCCTTAATACTATGAGAGGTGCATCTTTTTCCACCCATTTGACTATTTACACATTTATATCCCTCATATTTTCCTCTATAGGTCATAGAACCTATACAGCCTCCACAAACTAATACAGTAGAAAATGGATGTATTACTCCATTCTTATATCTATAGTTTCTATTACTTCTCATAACTATCATTTCTTGAACTCTATCAAAAACTTCTTTATTAATAATTCCTTCAAATTCATCCCCATATATCCATTCCTCCTTAGATGTGAGTACAATTTTTTTAGATTTATAAGAAGGTTTTTTATACCTTCCCTGAACCATGTAACCTCCATACTTAGGATTCCTTAATATACTTATTATTGTATTGTTGTTCCATTTACCAAACCTATTTCTACCAAAACTTTTTATATTTTGAGCAGGAGTTGGTACCTTTTTATCATTTAAATATGTTGCAATTTTTCCTGCACCCCACCCCTTTAAATATAATGAATATATTTCTTTAACTACCTCAGTTGTATCATCTAATTTAGGGATTAAAATAATCTTCTTTTGATTTTCTTCGTAAACTTTACTAAATTTATATCCATATGGAGGTTTTGAGGCTATACTACTTCCATTTTGCATCCTCGTATTAAGTGCTGATTTTACTTTTCTGCTACAATCCTTTATATACATCTCATTAAGTATATTCTTAAACGGTATAATATCATTAAATTCATATATAGTATCTACATTATCTAATACAGATATGAACCTTATATTTTTAACTTTGAAATAGTCCTCAAGATAATATCCTGCTAAAATATAATTTCTTGAAAACCTTGATAAATCTCTAGTAATAACCATATTGATTTTCCCATTTTCAATATCATTTTTCATTCTTATGAATTCATCTCTTTCAAAGTTTGATCCTGATCTCCCATTATCTTCATATATATCCACCATATTGTATATTGCATCAGTATCACTCTTAGACTTCTCAAGCAACCACTTTTTTAAATTATCTACTTGTACTGGTATTGATTCTGATTGTTCTTTTTTATCAGTACTAACTCTAGCATATATTGCTACATTCCATATTTTATTCATCTTTATCCACCTCTGATTCTATAGTGGATATATATCTATTGTCATTATAACGTAAATCGCAACTACTCTTTGCTCTAAGAATTAAATCATTTATTTTATCATTTACTAAATCTTTAAATAAATCTTCAAACCTTTCTTCTCCATAAATAATATTTATTCTCACACTTTCACCTAAATTTAATTGCTATAATATATACTATTAATATTTAAAAATTTAATTCACAAAATGCTAGGAAATAACCTCCTAACTTCATCTTACAAAAACTGTCATCTAACATTTTTTCTCTACTTAATTAATTATGGATTCTCTATTCTCAAATAATCACTTTAATTATTAATATTAATTCCTTAGATTTGTATAATAAAAATAGAATTTTTATCTTAACATATTTATTTTAAAAATAAGTAAACCATCTATGCCTGTATATTGACACAGATGGTTCACAATTATAAGTTATATATAATATTTTATTTAGCGTTAGTTTTAAAATGTAAATAATAATCCTTAATAAATTTATCATTATTAGCATTAGTTATTGCATTTTTGGGCACTACTAAAAAATACTCAGTTGAATAACTATATTCATTTTTTGGTGTAACCCTTAATACATTACCTTCAATAGTAACATCTTTAGGTATTTCTACACCATTAATAGTTTTAAGGGCTATATTATCAAACTTTTCTCCATTTATAATATTACTATCAAATATTAAAGATATAGGCTCAATACTATCTGCTGACACTTTATCTGCATTTCCCCTTTTAGGTATTGAATCCTTAACTAATAGTACCCCTTTAGAATTATTAAAATATTTATTTGATCCTCCAAATTCCAAAGTATTTACCTTATTATCTAAACTTCTTACTACTACTGACACTCTACCACCAGCTGGTACATTTAGCTTGCTATTTGAAGACATTTCACCCTTTTCTTTTTCACTACCATCTTTATTATATATCACGTAATCTATTAATCTAATATTATAACTGCTTGTATTTAATATATTATGGGCTACTGTATCACTATTTACAAACTCATACTTCTCGTTTAAATTTAATGATACTTTAAACAATGCTTCTTCTGTAGTAATACATCCAGTAAAATACTTATTAGCACCACCAAAATCTATAGATGTAGACTTATTATCTAGACTAGCTACAGTTACTACTAATTTTCCTCCTGCTGGTACATTTAATTTTTTATTATCGGACATTAAACCTATTTCTTTTTCTGTACCATCCTTGTTGTAGATTGAGTAATCTATTAATCTACTATTATAACTGCTTGTATTTAATATATTATGAGCTACTACATCATTATTTACAAACTCATAGCTTTCTCCTAACTTTAAAGCAACTCTTTCCATAGCTTGTACTTCTGTTGTCTTACCTGTAAAATATTTCTTAGCTCCGCCAAATTCTATAGATGTAGACTTATTATCTAAACTAGCTACAGTTACTACTAATCTTCCTCCTGCTGGTACATTTAATTTTCTATTATCAGACATTAAACCTATTTCTTTTTCTGTACCATCCTTGTTGTATATTGAATAATCTATTAATCTACTATTATAACTGCTTGTATTTAATATATTATGAGCTGCTACATCATTATTTACAAACTCATAGCTTTCTCCTAACTTTAAAGCAACTCTTTCCATAGCTTGTACTTCTGTTGGCTTACCTGTAAAATATTCCTTAGCTCCGCCAAATTCTATAGATGTTCCATCATTTGACATAACTACAGTTACTACTAATCTTCCTCCTGCTGGTACATTTATTTTTTTATTATCAGACATTAAACCTATTTCTTTTTCTGTACCATCCTTATCGTAGATTGAATAATCTATTAATCTACTATTAAAACTACTTGTATTTAATATATTATGAGCTGCTACATCATTATTTACAAACTCATAACTTTCCCCTAATTTTAAAGCAACTCTTTCCATAGCTTGTACTTCTGTTGACTTACCTGTAAAATATTCCTTAGCTCCGCCAAATTCTATAGATGTTCCATCATTTGACATAGCTACAGTTACTACTAATCTTCCTCCTGCTGGTACATTTAATTTTTTATTATCAGACATTAAACCTATTTCTTTTTCTGTACCATCCTTATTGTAGATTGAATAATCTATTAATCTACTATTAAAACTACTTGTATTTAATAGATCATGAGCTACTACATCATTATTTATAAACTCATAGCTTTCTCCTAATTTCAAAGAAACATTAGATAATACAGCTTCATTAAGAATTTCTGCCTTAATATTATTGCTATTTTGCTCATAAAATACTACCGAGTTTACATTCTTACTAGTATTTTCAATAGTCACATTCATCTTTCCTCCAGCAGGCAATTCTATTGAAGAAAAATCTCCTAAAAATACCTTACTTATCTCTTTACCATCTTTATCATATATTATGTAACTTACTGTTCCACTACCGTTTTTATATAATTTTCTTTTATTATTTAAATCAGTATTGGTAAACGAATAGCTCTGCCCTTTATTGGCGTTTTGAACTATATTATTACTAGTACTAGCCCAGGATACAACTATATCAGTCTGTGACATAAGAAAGAAAAAGAGCATCCCCAAAGACATTATTCTTCTAATTAATACATTTTTCACACCATCTCCACCTTTAATTA
The DNA here is from genome assembly GCF_055330225.1 of Clostridium sp. LS3. Taxonomy (NCBI): domain Bacteria; kingdom Bacillati; phylum Bacillota; class Clostridia; order Eubacteriales; family Clostridiaceae; genus Clostridium; species Clostridium sp. LS3. The sequence goes on along the minus strand of NZ_CM143921.1, from coordinate 427,388 downwards.
GATAATTTTACATAATAATACATACAGTGTTTATTTTACCACAAATTCTCCATATTGTTAATTTAAAACATAAAATTATAGAGCAAACTATAAATTAATTTTTAATTTTAAACTACACATAAAAAAGACCCATATCATCTACTAAGGGGTCTCTTTATTCATAGGCTCTGTAAATATATTATTAGAATTTATATTACCTAATTCTTCTTTTATTTTATCTTTATACTCCTTGTTAGTAACCACATAAATATTTTCCTTCTTAATTAAAGGAGTTATTCTATCTACAGTATTTTGTAAAAAACTTTTGTTATTTATAACCTTCAAAAATTGTTTAGGCTTACTTGACCTTGACAAAGGATAAAGTCTAGTTCCTTTTCCTCCTGCTAATATTAGCCCGTATATCAATAACTTTCAACTCCATGTAATACTATAATACATTCTATGCTATTTATTTTTATTTTGTGAAATTTTTAATATTTATAAAAGTTTTTTCTATTTAGTATCCCCTCTTTAGACAAATTTTATGTATTGACATTTTTCTAAAATAAGTTTAAAATTAGTCTATAATTTAATATTTCCATTAAGAGGGAGTAGTAAAAAATATAACGTCAACATTCGCGACCTTACGGTCTGGTGTTATATACCAATTTGGTTACGAGACTTTTAATACAGTTTTTCATAACTTGAAAATTGTATTAAGAGTCTCTTTTTGTTTATAGGCTCATATATTTCTAGGCTAATTTTTATATAAAAACACAAAATATTAATACTAAATAGTTTGGAGGAATTATTATGGAAAAATTTTTTTCTAAGCCATATGAAGAAGTGTTAAAACAGTTTAATGTATCTAAAAGTGGTTTAAGTGAAAATCAAGTAAAAGAAAATTTAGAGAAATTTGGGTACAACCAATTAACTGAAAAGAAAAAACAAACTATGCTACAGGTTTTTTTAAGCCAATTTAAGGATTTACTTGTAATAATATTAATTGTAGCTGCTATTATATCAATGGCTACAGGCAATGTTGAAAGTACTTTAGTTATTTTTGCTGTTATAATTTTAAATGCTATATTAGGTACAGTTCAACATTTTAAAGCAGAACAGTCATTAGATAGCTTAAAAGCACTTTCTTCCCCTTCTGCAAAAGTTTATAGATCTGGTAAAAAGGTTGAGATTCAATCTAAGGAAATTGTTCCAGGAGATATTTTAATATTAGAAGCTGGAGATATGGTCGTTGCAGATGGTAGAATAATTGAAAACTTCTCACTTCAGATTAATGAAAGTTCTTTAACTGGAGAATCTGAAAGTGTAAATAAATTTGTTGATTTAATTGAAAGTGAAGAAATAGCTTTAGGTGATCAAAAAAATATGGTTTTCTCTGGCTCTTTAGTTACTTATGGTAGAGCTTTAGTTGTTATAACTGGCACTGGAATGAATACTGAAATAGGTAAAATAGCTCATTTAATGGAAGAAACTCAAGAAAAACAAACTCCATTACAAGCTAGCTTAGATGATTTTAGTAAAAAATTAGCTATAGGAATATTAATAATCTGTGCTTTAGTTTTTGGTCTTAGTCTTTATAGGGGCACTAATATGTTAGATTCTCTTATGTTTGCTGTTGCCTTAGCTGTTGCTGCTATACCTGAAGCATTAAGCTCTATAGTTACAATTGTACTAGCCTTAGGAACTCAAAAGATGGCTAAGGAAAATGCTATTATTAAAAAACTTAGAGCTGTTGAAGGCTTAGGTTCAGTATCTGTAATCTGTTCTGATAAAACAGGTACTCTTACTCAAAATAAAATGACTGTAAAAAAAGTTTATATTGATAATAAATTAATTGATGGTGAAGAAATAGATTTAAATGACGAAGTTTCAAATTATTTAATTAATAGTTCAATTTTATGTAATGACTCTACTTCTAAAGAAGGCGTTGAAATTGGAGATCCTACTGAAGTAGCTCTTGTTAACTTAGGTCATAAATTATCATTGGACGAACTGTCTATAAGAAAATCTTATGCTAGATTATCTGAATTACCTTTTGATTCTGATAGAAAGCTTATGAGCACACTTCATCACTTTAATGATAAGTACTTAATGTTTACTAAAGGTGCTTTTGATGTATTATTAGATAGAGTTAAAACTATTAAAACTTCTGAAGGTGTAAGAGAAATTACTTATGAGGATAAACAAAATATAATTAATTCAAATAAACAATTATCTCAAAGTGGATTAAGAGTTTTAGCATTTGCTTATAGAGAATTTGAATCTTCTCAAGAATTAACATTAGATGATGAAAATAATTATACATTTATAGGTCTTATTTCAATGATAGATCCTCCAAGAGAAGAATCTGCTGAAGCTGTTAAGGATTGTATCACTGCTGGAATAAAACCTGTTATGATTACGGGAGACCATAAGATTACAGCATCTGCCATTGCAAAACAAATAGGGATTTTCAAAGATGGCGATAGAGCTATTGAAGGAATAGAACTTGATAAAATGTCAGATGAAGAATTAAAAAATAACATAGAGAAAATTTCAGTTTATGCAAGAGTTTCTCCTGAACATAAGATACGAATAGTTAGAGCATGGCAAGAAAAGAATCAAATAGTTGCAATGACTGGAGATGGGGTTAATGATGCTCCTGCTCTTAAACAAGCCGATATTGGAATCGCAATGGGAATTACAGGAACAGAAGTATCTAAAGATGCAGCTTCTGTAATATTAACAGATGACAACTTTGCTACAATAGTTAAATCTGTAGCTAATGGTAGAAATATATATAAGAATATAAAAAATTCTATTAAATTCTTGCTATCAGGTAACGCATCTGGTATATTATCTGTTTTATATACTTCATTAATGGCTTTACCGATGCCATTTGCAGCAGTACATTTATTATTTATAAACCTTTTAACAGATAGTTTACCCGCTATTGCAATAGGAATGGAAAAATCACAAAAAGATTTATTAAAAGAAAAACCTAGATCAAGAAATTCATCTATATTATCAAAAGATTTTATATATGAAATAGCAAGTGAAGGATTAGTTATTGCAATATTTACTTTAATAGCCTTTTATATTGGATTAAGAACAGATAAATATGTTGCATCTACAATGGCTTTTGCAACACTTTGTTTAGCAAGATTATTCCATGGATTTAATTGTAGAGGAGATAGATCAATATTTTCAATTGGATTATTTTCAAATAGATATAGTTGGATGGCATTTGGTATAGGATTAGTATTATTAAACTGTGTACTATTTGTTCCATTCTTAGAAAACTTATTTGAAGTTGCTAATTTAACAGGTACACAAATCGGATATATTTACTTATTAGCATTTATACCTACTTTAATAATACAAGTTGTTAAAGTAATTAGAGATTCAATAAATGATAGAAAGCATACTAATCATACTTCTTCACAAGAAAAAGAAAATGTAGAAAAAGTAGCTTAATAAAAAGTTTCATAAAAAGCAGTTTGTACTACGTACAGACTGCTTTTTTTAATAAACTTCATATGGTATTTCAAATTCTGGCATTCCTCCTGCATAAGGCGCTATTTCATAATAAGGAAAATGAATTATAAGCTTTTCATTATCTATATAAAAGCTTTGATCATCTTTTATCCCATTAAATCCATCTTTACCAGTGAAATAATACTCTGGATTTTTATTTATTTCCTTTTGTATAACTTCATTTATAAATTTCTTATAGTCATATCCTTTTTTAAATAAATCTTTTAGTTCTAATTTTTCTCCTGTAGAAATATCTACATTATATGTTTTTCTAGTAGTAATTCCATGTGCCCCACCACTAAACTGATAGTAATCTATAAAGAAGCTTAATATTTTCTTATCATTAGTTAAAGTATATCTTGCATTTAATTGATATGGAATTGTTGGATTAAATTCTTGGCTAACATCTTTTACATCTTTTATCCACATGTCAGTCCAATCCAAAATTTCCTTGTTGATAACTTTTTCTTTATCTTTATTAGCTAATCCTACTATTTGTGGGATTTCGACATCTATATTTATGAAGTTTGTATTTTCTTTTATAACCTTATCCACAAGCATTGGATTTTCGACAATATTACTATTAAAATTTATTAACAATGCTTGTGGATAAATGTGGACAACCTTTAACAATAACACTGTAATTAATAACCCTCTACAAACTTTTCTCATATGACTATATCTCCTGTTTTTATAAATTATAATAATTTTCTGCATTTTCAATAATTATATCTACAATATATTATCTACAATAGTGTTAATAATTATTAACACTATTTTCAACATAGTTTGCACAACTTATCCACAGGGACATGTGGATTATGTGTGTAACATACAGATTTTTACTGTAATTTATTTCTATACAAATCTATAAAGTTCACAGACCTTTGTATTATAGCCATTTACACGTCTGTGGATAACTTTTCAATATTTTAATAAACATCCTAAATTAATAAGAAAAAGCTATAAGCTGCAATAATTTAACAGCTTATAGCTTTCTAATCATCAAAATCCTTTGTTCTTCCTGAATTACCAATTAATAAATTTAACTTTTTTAACTCTGTATATGTTAAGTCTCTCCACTCTCCAATTTTTAAATTATCTAATTTTATATTCATAATTCGTATTCTATTTAACTTAACTACATTATAACCCAAAGCTTCACACATTCTTCTTATTTGTCTATTCATACCTTGAGTTAAAATTATTCTAAATGTATTTTTATTTTCTTTTGTGACATAGCATTTTTTAGTTACTGTACCTAATATTCTTACACCATTTGCCATGGAGTCTATAAACTTTTCATCAATAGCTTTATCAACAGTAACTATATATTCTTTTTCATGATTATTTCCAGCTCTTAATATCTTATTTACTATATCACCATCATTTGTTAGCAATATTAATCCTTGTGAATCTTTATCTAATCTTCCTATTGGAAAAATTCTCTTTTTATGATTTACAAAGTCAACTATATTTCCCTTAACCTTTTTTTCTGTAGTACATGTAATTCCTACTGGTTTATTTAATGCTATATAAACTAAATCATCAATTTTCTTTATAGATTTACCATCTACTCTAACATCTGCTTCTTCTGTTACCTTCGTACCCATAACTGCTTTTATTCCATTTACAGTAACTCTACCGCTTTCTATAAGCTTATCTGCTTCTCTTCTCGAACATATTCCTGTTTCACTTATAAATTTATTTAATCTTATTTCATTTCCTCTATCATTATGTACTATTACATACTTTTTCTCACTATTCTTTTGCTTCATAATTTATCACCTTTTACAGATTTTATGGACTTACCTTATGTTCATCTCCTGAATTATTTAACATAACTTTAAGTTTCTCTTCTTCAATAAAATTTTCTGTTTTCTCTAAAACTCCATATTTTAAAGGATTCCCAGCTACAGTAACTATTACTCCTGATTCAGGAAACATTTCATTGCTAGCAGCATAATTTAATATATTTTTTATTGAATCATCTATTTCAGAGTTATTTACATTTAATTCTTTTAGCATATTTCCGCCTTTTTCTGTTTTACTATAAGAATCTATAACTCTATTAAAGCTGTTTACCTCTAATGTAATTTCAGAAGTAGTTTCTATTACTACAGTTTTATCAATGGATCTATACTTAAATATTGATATCATAAGTATAACTACAATTAAGCTAATTAATATTGAAAATTGTAATTTATACTTCTTAATAGAAATAGCTTCAGTACTAATTAAATCTTCTCCAACTTTATTTTCCTTACCGCACTTAACCTTTACAAACTCACCTTTAAAAGTTAATACTATAGCCTTCCTAATCCTCTTTTCTAGTATAATCCCCCTATGCTCTGTTGACTTTATAAGCTCAGAAACCTCATCTACTCCCATTATGTTAACAGCTTCAACTATTTGTATATACTCTTGTAGATACTTGTAATTAGGATTTGATAATATAACAACATATGTTATTATATGCTCTTTCCAATTGTGAAAAAATTCTTTTTCTATTGGTGTTCTTTTGAAAAGTCTATTTATTGGAAATTTCTTTGTTGTATTTAAGTATTCAAAAAGTTCTACATCTTCTATCATAAAATAGGCTATATTTAAAATTTTGTTTCTTACATTATATGATGGCTCTTCATGTGTTAAATCTTTAATAAGTATTTTATAGGTTAAAAGTTCATTTTTTAACCTTCCTATTTCTTCTGACCTTTTCTCAACAACCTCTTCTAAAGCTAAATTTGATGGAGCCTTAGTTGAGAATTTATATTTATCACTTTGAAAATTGCTCATTATTCTCCTCCACTTTGTAGATCCTTTGTTTCTATAAGCTTACCTTTTACTATAACTCTTTCCTTAGCTCCAACAGTACAAGTTATTAAGGTAATTGTTGCATCATCTGTTTTATCTAAAACATCAACCCTACTTGGATCAACTATAAAATTTTCATCTATTTTGTATATATACTCTTTCTTATTTGCCTTAACTATAATATCGTCTCCTGCTTCAACTTTGTACAAGTTTACAAATGCTTCTGAATAATCTGATACCCTGTGACCAGCTACCACGAAATTTCCTTTTTCTCCTGGTTTTGCTGAATCTTCAAAATGACCTAAGTAATACTGAAGTACATTATCAGACATTCCTTCCACTAAGCCTTGAGATAAGTTTATACTTGGAATTTCAATTAAAGCAATAGGTTTATATCCATTAATTGATTTATCACCATTATCAGATCCCTCACTTTTCGGATCTTCATTTATTACTTGTTCTAAAATATTTTGAAGCTCTTTTTGTTTCTTTGAAGTTTCCATTTTTTTATAAACAATTGATATTATCAATGCTAGTCCAACTATTATTAAAATAATCCCTATTACTCTTCTAATCTTTTCTTTCAAATTCATCATCTCCCATTAAACATTTATACCACTCTATCATATATTATATCATAAACATTATGGACTTTTATAATATATATGTTCTAATTATTAATTTACATTACATTTTGTATTATTTATTTTATAGTAAAATCTCATTAGCAGTATATGAAGAAAATTTAAAAGCATATATATTTTTGAATTTTATATATAAGTTCCTGTAATACCGAATTACTTATACTATAACAAAGTGTATTTACTTTAATTAAATTAATGCAATTTATTAGAACTTATATATGCTTTTTATAGTCTATTAATATTTTAGGAGCAACTTATGAATAGAAAAATAATTTATGTAGATTTCGTCCTTAAACGTAAGAAGCTTTCATCTAGGACCATTCACTTTATTTACAAGCTTAATATTAAATTAAATCATCTTATTAATAAAATATTTAAGAAAAAATCTGTAAAAAATAATTCTAAAGTCTATCCCTTTAAAAAAGTATTATAGTTCTAAAAAATAAATTTTAAATATATCTTCTATATTTATGGTAAAATAATTCTATAATTAATTTAGAGGTGATAAAGTGAGGATAGGATTAGGATACGATGTACATCGTTTAGTTGAAGAAAGAGACTTAATAATAGGAGGAGTTAAAATTCCTTATAAACACGGTTTACTTGGACATTCAGATGCTGATGTATTACTTCATGCAATTATGGATTCATTGCTTGGTGCTTCAGCTCTAGGTGATATAGGCAAGCATTTTCCTGATACAGATAAAAGATTCAAAGGTATTTCAAGTTTAAAACTTTTAAAACAAGTAGGATTACTTCTTTCAGATAATGGTTATTCCATAAACAATATAGATGCAACTATTATTGCTCAAAAACCAAAAATGTCTCCTTATATACAACAAATGAGAGAACACATAGCACAAGCTTTAGAAATTGATTTAAGTCAAATTAATGTTAAGGCAACTACTGAAGAAGGACTTGGATTTACTGGCAGTGGTGAGGGTATATCCTCTCAAAGTATATGCCTTCTTACAATGGATAATAAATAATTAAAAAGTTAAGAATTAAATTAAGGCTTATAAAAAGCAAGGAGATAACTAAAAAAGTTATCTCCTTGTTTTTTGGTTTATATATTTAAATTTTTACAACAGCCTTATTTATTTCTCCAATGAATGTATATAGCTATTATAGCACATATCCCCATAAGATATGGATAAAATAAAAATTTCATTATTGCAAATGGTGATAAAGCTGCAAGACCTGCTGCTGATATTAGTTGAGCTCCATATGGTATTATGCCCTGAAATACACACGAAAACATATCCATTATCCCTGCAACCCTCTTTGGTTCTAAATCAAATTCATTTGAAATATTTTTAGCTATTGGTCCAACAGTTACTATTGCTACTGTATTATTAGCAGTACAAATATCTACTAAACTTACTAGGGTTGCAATACCATACTCAGCCCCTCTTTTACTTTTAAAATTCTTCAGTCCTTTGTTAAGTATAAAGTCTATTCCACCATTAAACTTTATTATCTCTATTGTTCCAGCTATAAGTAATGAGATTATTATTAGCTCACTCATACCAGCTATTCCATCAGATATAGAATTAAATAATCCCAATAAGTCAAAGCTTCCAAATATAAATCCTATTATACCTGAAGACAAGATTCCAAGTAATAAAACTATTATTACATCAACTCCAAGTAAAGCTGTTATTATAACTATTATATAGGGTAAAATTTTGAATATATTAAAACTTAAAGAATCTAAACTAACTACATTTGCATTTCTTGTTAATACCATGAATATTAACGCAGTTATTATTGCTGCTGGAAGAACTATTATAAAATTCATTTTAAATTTATCTTTCATTTCACAACCTTGAGTTCTTGTTGCTGCTATAGTTGTATCAGATATTATTGAAAGATTATCTCCAAACATAGCACCACTAACTACTGCTCCAACTGCCAATGCTGTTGCTATTCCTGTCTTGTCTGCTATTCCAACTGCAATTGGAACTAATGCAACTATTGTTCCCATTGATGTTCCTATAGATAAAGCTATAAAGCAACCTATAATAAACATTCCAGGTATTAATAGACTACTTGGTAATAAAGATAATCCTAAATTTACAGTTGAGTCTACTGCTCCCATATTTTTAGCAACTTCAGCAAAGGCTCCTGCTAATATAAATATTAATATCATTAATAAAATATTAGTGTTTCCTGCTCCCCTGCAAAAAACTTCTACTTTTTCATCAAACTTTACTTTTCTATTCATAATTAATGCTGTTAGAGCTGCTACTAAAAAAGGAACAATAACTGATACAGCATAAAAATCTTTTGCTATTATAGATGTACCTAAATACACTAATAAGAATACTCCCAATGGAATTAAAGCTAGTCCATTACCTTTGTTTTTCAAAATTTCTTCCTCTCCTTTTAAAAATATAAATTATTTATAATTACAAAAATTAAAAAGCTCCTGTAGAAATACAGAAGCTTTACTCACACATATAAAAAATTATAGTTCGCCTCTTATCTACCAGGTTTACCTGCAGGATTTAGCACCTTAAGAATTAATTAAAATTCTTGGTTGCTGGGTTTCATAGGGCCAGTCCCTCCACCACTCTTGATAAGACTTTTAAATTTTGCACTATAATAGTATCAATTTAATATACTATTGTCAATATGAAAAATATTCCTAACACCTTATATAAGTCTTTTATTTTTAAAGTTACTATTAACAATAAAGTATTTAGTGTTAAATGTTCTATAAATAGAAAAAAAGAGATTACATAAAATTAATCTCTCTTTTAATGGTGCGTTATCAGGGGATCGAACCCGGGACACCCTGATTAAGAGTCAGGTGCTCTACCAACTGAGCTAATAACGCATATGGAGCGGGTGATGAGAATCGAACTCACGTAACTTGCTTGGAAGGCAAGGGCTCTACCATTGAGCTACACCCGCAAATATTATTGACAGTAATATTATATATTTAGTAATTATTACTGTCAATAATTAGTTTTACCTTTAAATTATTTCTGTAAGGGATTTTAATAAAATATCTCTAAATCGCTCTCCATGGCTCTTATTTTTATCAGCTTTTTCACATACTTCTTTCCAATCTGAAATAATTAAGCTAGTTCTCTCTTTAAATTCTCTTTCACTTGTTGTCATATAGCTTGAATTTATAACAAATTCCCCTAATTCTTTTGGTGTATTAAAAATTTTTAAATATAAAAATTCTCTATTGTCTCCGTACCAAGTTCTATTAAAGTCTCTAGCAAACTTTTGAAGTGCCCTAATTAATTTATCTTTAGGTAAAGCCCAACACTCCTTTATCATTTTTACATGTCTTCTCATATTATCTGCTTCTTCTTTAGATATTTTTTTATTTTTTTCTCCATCTGAAATTATTATTTCTACTGGAATGTTTGGAACATTAACAACTAACCTTTCCTTTCCATATATCCATTTATAAAAGGCTTCTTGTAAAAATGAATATTGAATATATCCTAACAATATTTTTTCATTTGGAAAGTATGCCCATGTATTATTAAGTCCGTTATTCTTGCAAAAAACTAAGCTATGGATATATATACTTTTTTCATTAGGTAACTTATCCATAAACATATGTCCTCTTATAGTTTTATTTTCATTAATTAATTCTTCCCAGTAATCAAATGAATCATAACTATGTCTCACTGTATCACCTTTCCTTCAGTCTCGTAATATAATATACTATATATATATTATATAGTATATTATACCACCTTTACAAGTATTTTTTAAGAATATAACAAAGTAAATATAAACACTTTATTATAACAATATAATTCTATGTATTAGGATGCACGTATTTTTAGCGTAAAATACCTACTCACCCAATGATATACTTTTATATCTAATTTGAAATAAAAATAAATTTATTTTATAATATTATTAAAGATATAAAAAGGAGGCATGACTTTGTACCACTGTGAAATTTGTGGATCAAAAGCGGATATTCATCATATAGTTCATAAACACGAAGGTGGCTACGATATTAAGTTAAACTATAAATATCTTTGCAACTACCACCATAGAGGGAAACATGGTCCTCATAACTGTATAGAAACTGATTTAAAGTATAAACTTGAATTACAAGATAAGCTTTTTAAGCTCTTACCAAAAGATTACTATACAGCTAAGGAACTTTACAATATTTTAGAAATATCTCATTCTTCTTTAAAAAAGTTAATCAAAAACCTTAAACTATTTAAAGAAGGATACTCTAAAAAAGAAATAATAAAGAACCTCATGGGTGGTAAACTCTACTCCTATGCTATGCTTCAAGAGCTTGAGTTAGAACGTCTTTTCCATAATATTAATATTAGCTAAAATTTAACTTTATATTCAAGTTACCATTTATTTGTATATGTAATTAAATTATAGATATTTTTAATGAATTTTAATAACTTTATATAAATTTTTTCCAATTAAAAAAGCTTCTTAAAGATTATACATTTCTTTAGAAGCTTTTATTTTATTCAATACCTAAAATTTCTAATATATTCTTTTTGTTAAATAATATCCTGAATCTTTAATACAACAATATGCTTTCTAATTTAATAGGCTATCCTTAAAGTTCTTTAGCAACCTTATTTATTTTTTCTTTTAAGCTCATTAAATTTTTTCTAATTTCTGTGAATTCCTCACTTAACAGAATCTTATCTCTAACAACAACCTTTCCATCGACTACTACCGTATCTACATTACTAGGATTAGCCGAATAAACTATAGTAGCATAATAATCATATATTGGTTGCATATTAACAGATTTTGTCTCTATTAAAACTAAATCTGCCTTTTTTCCTATTTCTATGGATCCAACATCTTCACTCATTCCTAATACTCTAGCTCCACCTATGGTAGCCATCTCTACTAATTCTATTGATGGTAGTAACGTTCTATCCTTATTAAATAACTTATGTATCTTACCTACTTGTGACATTTGAGTTATTATATCTAAAGTATTTCCACTCATAGGCCCATCCGTTCCAAGCCCTATGCTTATTCCTTCTTCTTTCATCTTGACAATAGGCGCTACACCTTTTGCCCCCTTAGAATTTGCACCTATGTTATGGGATACACCTACTCCTCTTTCTTTTAATATTTTTATATCTTCATCATTAACTAACACTGTATGTGCTGATATAAAATTAGAATCTAATATACCCAAGCTATCTAAATATTGAACTGGAGTTAGATTATACTTTTCTCTATATTCACTTATTTCATAATCCATTTCAGCTACGTGCATAGTTATAGGAACATTATATTCTTTACTTATTTTATATGCTTCTTTTAATGATTCATCTGTATTAGTATATGGTGCATGTGGTGCTATTCCTGGAGTTATTAAAGTATCATTCCTCCATTTTTCAATAAAACGCCTTGAATAATCTAATCCCCCAAAAGGCTCTTTAGTATCTGGCGCGACGAAGTTTACTATGGTTTCACACAATACTCCTCTTATATTTACTTCTTTAGCTGCCTTTGCAACTTCATCTTCAAAGTAGTACATATCACAAAAAGTAGTTACTCCCCCTAATAGCATTTCAGCTATAGCATATTTAGCACCTATATAAGTTAACTTTTCATCAACTAACTTTTGCTCTAATGGAAATAAATATCTTTTTAATCTATCCTTATAATCATCTGCCAAACTTCTAAAAGGAACCATTGATGAATGAGTATGACAATTTATCATTCCTGGCATTAAAATTCCTTCTTTTCCATCTATAACCTCAAATTCACATTCATTTGAACATCTATTTTTATTTATATATCTCTCTAGAGAATCATCCTCTAAACTAGCATCTCCAATATATGTTATTTTATTTCCTTCAAAAGCAACTACTCCATTTTCTATCATGTCTTTATTTTCATTCATAGTAATTATAGTAACATTCTTAAATATAGTTACCTTACTTTTTACTTTCATATTGTCCTCCAAGTTATATTTTTATATTAAATTAGACTATGCATAACATAGTCTAATAATTTATTACTTAAATAACGAAACAAACTTCTGAGCCTTTACATCTATTAATCCTTTATCTGTAATTTTAAGAGCTGGGCTAACAGGTAATGACAATGTACTAAATGACATTATTTCATTCATATGAGTATAGCCTAAATCCTTCATCCCTTGCCTTACTTTTTCTAGATTTTTCCCTACTACCTCAATTGGCTCATCACTAACTATTCCACCTATAGGTAAGCTTAACTCAGCTAATACACTACCCTTATTTACAACAACATATCCTCCTCCAGAAGATATAACTTGATTTACAGCTAAAACCATATCCTCAACAGTTCTTCCCATCACCATAAGATTATGGTGATCATGTGCCCATGTAGTTGCTATTGCACCTTCTTTTATAATTCCACCTTCTACTAAGCCAAAAGCTACATTATTGTTTTTACCATATCTTTCAAATACAGCTATTAAGCAGCAGTCTTTATTTTCCCACTCTAAAATGTTATTAGCTATATTTAGTGTAATTTCACCTTCTTCTGTAAAGGTCGTATTCTCAAATACTTTAATAGTCCTACATGTAACTTTATTATTGTATAATTTAGGCACTTTAATTAGTAAATCTTCTTTAGTAATTGGTTTTACTTTTATACTGTTATAAAATCTTTCACTAAATCTGCTCTTTGTTTTAAAATACTCTTCTTTTATTCCTTCTGATTTACTAAATACAACTTCTCCATTTTTATAAACTTCTTCAATCTCAAAGCTATATAAATCACTAAGTAGAATAAAGTCTGCAATTTTTCCCGGTGCTATTATTCCTCTATCTAGAAGTCCCATTCTCATAGATGGAGTATAAGTAGCTACATATACTGCATTTTCTAGTGACATTCCTAATTTCATTGCTTTTTTGACTAATTCATTAAGATGTCCTTTTTTTAACGTATCTGCCATTACATCGTCTGTAGCTAAGCAAAAATGCTCATATAAATTATTCTCTATTAAAAAATTTATATTTTCACTAGTCATTGATTTATGTTGCATTTCTATAAACATACCATTTCTTATTTTTTCTTCAAGAGATGATACGCTTTGTTGAGTATGGTCTCCATTTACACCTCTATAAATATACAAAGATAAATCTACTCCATCAATTTTAGGACAATGTCCTTCTAAAGGAATGTTTCTTTTTTTATTTTTACTAATATTGATTATCTTATTTATAGTAGAATTTTCATCCTCTATTAAATCCTTAAAGTTCATTACTTCTCCGAGACAAAGAACTCTATCACAGGATAATAGTTCTTCTACCTCTCTCACACCAATTTTCCCTCCAGTAGTCTCTAAATCACTTGAGGTTGAAGGTACAGAGCTTGGTATGCCATAAAATATATCTACTTTTTCCTCAGACTTCATAAATTCCTTTATTCCTTCGATTCCAAAAACATTTGCAATCTCATGAGGATCAGCTACAACTGTAGTAACCCCATGTTTTATTACAGCCTTTGAAAATTCACTTGGAATGGTCATTGAGCTTTCTATATGCATATGTATATCTATTAATCCTGGAATCATGTACTTATTATTACCGTCTATAACATTTTTAGATGTTAACCTGTTCTCATAATTATGTCCTATATGAACAAATTTACAATTATGTATTACAACATCACCTTTTATGAATTTTTTAAAATAACTGTTATATACATTTAAATTTTTTATGATTAATTGTACTTCCATTCTCTCACCCATTTAATACTAGTTCATTATTCTGTTCCAAGTATTAATCCATTGCTCCATTAATGGATTTACAAATTTGAAATCTATTATTTTTGCATTATCAACTACTGCTCCATATGTTAAATTCTTAGAATCTTCTTCGGTTAATTTAACTTCTGTATTAACTGGCGCTTCCTTTAAAGCTTTAGCTGTTTTCTCTTGAACTTCTGGACTTAAAGCATAATTTATAAACTCATACGCTAATTCTTTGTTCTTTGAATTCTTATTTATATTAATTGTGTTGAAGTTTAAGTAAGTTCCTGATTCTGGAACTATATTTTTAACTCCTGGCTTAGCTTTTGCAATTGTATCATATGCGAAATCTGATGCTACAGCTGCAACTATTTCTCCACTTGAGAACATATTAGCTAAATCTGATGATTTGCTATAAGTCTTAACAACATTTGGCTTTAAAGCCTCTAGTTCTTTAAAGGCTGCCTCACCTTTATCTGATTTGATATCAACCCCTGCTTTAATTGCCGCAATATCTACTATTGCTGGCCCATTAGTAGTAGTTATATCTGGTATAGCTATTTTATTTTTTAATTCCGGTTTCCATAAATCTTCCCATGAATTTATCTCTATTCCAGCCGATGGATCTACTACTATTCCTATACTGTTTAATGTATAAGCTGGACCATATCCTCTTTCTACAGTAGCTTTAGCTTTTTCATTCATATTTTCAGCATTTGGTATTTTTGAGTAATCTATTTTTTCAAATATACCTGCTTCTATACCTTGTTCAGCAAATGACTCTGCTAAATAAGTTATATCTATATTAGAATTAGGATTGTTCTTCATTTTAGTTAGTCTTTCAGAATTATTTCCAACCTCTAAAACAATCTCTACTCCATGTTCCTTAGCAAAAGGTTCAAACACTGTTTCTTTTAATACATCCTCATTTAGTCCCCATGTTGAAATTACAAGTTTTTTGTTTGATGCAGCATCTCCAGATTTGTTACATCCTACTAAAGCTGTTGATGAAATTAATCCTGTTAATAATAATGCTAAAATTCTCTTCTTCATAAATATTCTCCTTTATCTTATGCAAATTTTATAATATAACTATTTTATTTGATGGTAATTGAATCTTTACTTTATCTCCTTTTTCATATATAAGGCTATTTTCACTATTCACAATTATGCTACCCACAGATGTTTTAACATCATATTGGTATGCTTTCCCTAAGAATGTTCTTATTTCTATGATACCGTCTATTGTATTTTCTAGGTCTTCATTAACTATCTTTATATCATCTGGTCTTATAGTTGCTTTAACATCTATTTGATCCTTTGATTTGTCCACCTTAAATTCAGCTCCACATTCACTAGAATAAGTATCTTTTGAAACCTTTTTTAAATTAATGAAGTTTTCAAATCCTACAAATCTTGCAACAAACTCTGTAGCTGGATTTGAATAAATATTTTCCGGAGTATCAAATTGTTCTATGACTCCTTTATTAAGTACTGCTACTCTATCTGAAATTGAAAAGCACTCTTCTTGATCATGAGTAACAAATAATGTTGTTATTCCTAGTTTTTGTTGAAGTTTTCTTATCTCAACTCTCATTTTAAGCCTTAACTTCGCATCAAGATTACTTAAGGGTTCATCTAAGAGTAAAAGTCTTGGTTCTATAACTAACGCCCTTGCTATAGCTACTCTTTGTTTTTGTCCCCCAGATAATTCTTTAGGATACCTCTTTGCTAAGTGAGTCATATCTACAGTTTCTAATATTTCATCTACCTTCACTTTTATTTTATCCTTAGGCATATTTTTCATCTTTAAGCCAAAGGCTACATTTTCTTCAACTGTTAAATGTGGAAATAATGCATAACTTTGGAACACTAGTCCAAAATTTCTATTATGAACAGGTATCTTTGTATAATCTTCATTCTCTAATAAAAACTTACCTGCAGTTGGCTCTATAAATCCTGCAACAACTCTTAAAGTTGTAGTCTTTCCACATCCACTTGGCCCAAGAAGAGATACCAGTTCTCCCTTTTTAACTTTTAGATTTAAATTTTCTAATATATTATTTTTTTTATCATATGAAACATTTATGCTTTGTAAATTTATTAAATCCATTTTACTTGTCCTCCAACTCTTTATTAGTCATAACTTTATCCTGCAAAATTATTAAGACCTAAGGTCTTTTCTAATATGTACATAATTCCAATAGTTAATATCATTAATATTACTGATAATGCTGATACTGTTGGATCATAATTATACTCAACATAGTTCATCATTGTTATAGGTAATGTACTTACCCCTGGTCCAGTTAAAAACATAGATACTGGAACATTATTAAATGAATTTATAAAAGCTAACATAAATGCTGCCATTACTCCTGATGTTATATTAGGTAATACTACTTTAAAGAAAGTTAATGATTTTTTGCATCCTAAGCTCATAGCTGCTTCTTCTATTGAATAGTCAAATACTTCTAAACTAGATCCAATAACTCTTATTATGTAAGGAATAATTACTAATGTATGTCCAATAAATAAACTAATATGTACTGAAAGACTTAACTTTACTAATAAGAATTGGAATAGTGAAAATCCAACTACTATACCAGGTATTATTAGTGGTGAGAAGAAGAAGCTTTTAATAGCAGCTTTTCCTCTAAAGTCATATCTACTTAATCCATAAGCTGCAGGCGTACCTATAATTAAAGCTGCTAATGTAGCTACTCCCGATATTACAAAACTGGTAATCATACTGCTTATAAAAGCTTCTGATTTAAATACTGTTAAAAACCATTGTAAAGTAAATCCTTTTGGTGGGAATGCTATATAGTTTTCTGTTCCTATACTTGTCATAGCAATAATAACTAATGGCGCAAATAAGAATATATATACTAATACAACAAAAGCTGTTAGAAATTTATTTTTTTTCATCTTATGAAACACCCCTCTTATCTAGTTTTGACGCTAGGAAGTTGATTCCCTTTATAACTATTAATGTAACTACAATCATTATAGTGGCTACTACTGCAGCTCCTTGCCAATCCCCCAATGTCATGGTTTTTTGATATATTAATGTGGCCAAAACTGTATTTTTGTTTCCACCTAATAGTTGTGGAGTCGTATATGCAGTTAAAGACCCTGTAAATACTAGAACCGTTCCAACTATTAATCCTGGTAAACTAAGTGGGAATATAACCTTGAAAAATGCCTTTAATTTACTTGCTCCCAAGCTTTCTGCTGCTTCTAATAAATCATTTTCTACATTTTCCATAACCCCAACAAGAGAAATAATCATTAAAGGTAAGAAAATATATACTGTACCAACTATAATTGCGCCTTCTGTATACAAAAGTGATAGTGGTTCATTTATCATATTTAACTTTATAAGTAAGCTATTTATAACACCATTCTTCCCTAAAATGCTCATCCAAGCAAATGAACGAACAACTGAATTTGTTAAAACAGGAAATACTGTTAATGCAATAAGTAAACCTCTTAACTTTTTAGATATTCTTGATATGTAATACGCTACTGGTACACCTATAATCATACAAATTGCAGATGATATTAATGATATCTTAATGGTCCTCCAGAATATTAACATCATATATGAATCTTTAAAGAAATTTGTATATTGGCTAAACATTCCTCCAGCTGTATTTGTCAATGTAGGAATTATTGTGCCTAATAGTGGAACTATCATAAAGTATGCTACTAATACTACACATGGTATAAATAGTATATAATGACTTCTTCGCTTCATTTTTTCATTTCTCCTCTAAATAATTCGTTAATGTACGAACCTTTTCACGTTTTTTATTCATATTATAAGTTTATTTTACTTTTTTATACGAACAATGTCAACTTTTTATTTTTTATATTTCGTTTTGAGTCTATTTTTAATATTAATTTTAACTAAAATTATGTTTCAGAATTACATATTTATGATTTAATTCAATTTCTACATTTTCTTTCCATAGCCAAATCACGAATATTCTTTTCTTATATATAGATTAAAATAGCTTTATACTACTTTTTTATAAAAAATTTTAAGTTTAATTCTTTTTTGTTGACATTAGCATATTATATAACTATAATAATTAGTAATAAATATTTGAACACGTTGAAGAGAAGAGTAAACTACGTTTCATTTTCAGAGAGAGATATGTTTGGTGAAATTATCTTACTTGAATTTAGTTGAAGACCACCTCTGAGTGACTCTAATAAAGTCCGTTTATATCACGTTACGATATTCTTAAGAGGCCTTATTTTAGGCAATTAAGGGTGGAACCGCGGGAAAATTAGAATTTATACTCTCGTCCCTTCTATTTATATAGAAGAGACGGGAGTTTTTTTATTTACTTTTTAAATTTGTATTACGAAGGGAGAAATAAATATGATTAAAATTACTTTAAAAGATGGATCAGTAAAAGAATTTGAAGCTAGTATTTCTGTTTTAGATATAGCTAAATCAATTAGTGAAGGCTTAGCTAGAAATGCTTGTTGTGGAATAGTTAATGGAGAGGTTGTAGATTTACGTTATGTTGTAAATCAAGATAGCGAACTTGCAATTTGCACATTTGATTCTCAAGAAGGAAAAGATGCATTAAGACACAGTATATCTCATGTTTTAGCTTATGCAGTTAAAAGATTATATCCTAATGCAAAACTAGCTATAGGACCTGCTATAAGTGATGGTTTCTATTATGATTTTGATGTAGAAAATTCATTTACAGCTGAAGACTTAGTTAAAATAGAAGATGAAATGAAAAAAATAATAAAAGAAAATCCTTCTATCGAAAGATTTGAATTACCAAGAGTTGAAGCAATAAAGCTTATGGAAGAAGCTAATGAACCATATAAGGTTGAATTAATAAATGACTTAGACGAAAATGAAGTTATATCTTTCTATAAAATGGGTGACTTTGTTGACTTATGTGCAGGTCCTCATTTAATGTCATTAAAATCAGTTAAAGCTATTAAACTTATTAGAAGTGCAGGTGCTTACTGGAAAGGTAATGAAAAGAATAAAATGCTTTCAAGAGTATATGGAACAGCCTTCTTAAAGAAAGCTGATTTAGATGCTCACTTAGAAGCATTAGAAGAAGCTAAAAAGAGAGATCATAATAAATTAGGTAGAGAACTTAAAATATTTACAACTGATGAAAATGTAGGTCAAGGATTACCATTAATAATGCCTAAGGGAGCAAAAATGATACAACTTCTTCAAAGATGGGTTGAGGATGAAGAAGAAAAAAGAGGTTATGTATTTACTAAAACTCCTTCTATGTCTAAAAATGACTTATTTAAGGTTTCAGGACACTGGGATCACTATAAAGACGGTATGTTTGTTTTAGGTGATGAAGACCATGATCCAGAAGTTATGGCATTAAGACCTATGACTTGTCCATTCCAATATACTATTTATAATGCTGAGCAACACAGCTATAGAGAGTTACCAATAAGATATGCTGAAACTTCTACTTTATATAGAAACGAATCATCAGGTGAAATGCATGGATTAATTCGTGTAAGACAATTTACTTTATCTGATGGTCATATAGTTTGTAGACCTGATCAAATTGAAGAAGAATTCAAAGGTTGTGTTGAGTTAATAAATCATATAATGTCTACTTTAGGAATTGATGAAGATATTTCATTTAGATTCTCTAAATGGGATCCAAAGAACACTGAAAAGTATATAAATAACCCTGAAGCCTGGGAAGATACTCAAGTGTTAATGAAAGGAATATTAGATCATCTTGGCATTAACTACGTAGAAGCTGAGGGTGAGGCTGCATTCTACGGACCTAAACTCGACATTCAATTTAAAAATGTTCATGGAAAAGAAGATACAATAATCACTATTCAAATCGACTTTGCTCTTGCAGAAAGATTTGGGATGACTTATATAGATAAAGATGGTAATAAGAAACGTCCATATATAATTCATAGATCTTCAATTGGATGTTATGAAAGAACTTTAGCTATGCTTATTGAAAAATATGCTGGTGCATTCCCAACTTGGCTTGCTCCTGCTCAAGCAATAGTTCTTCCTATTTCTGATAAATATAATGACTATGCCGAGTCTATAGTTAAAGATTTCAAAAATGCAGGAATAAGAATTTCTGGAGACTACAGAGCAGAAAAGATCGGCTATAAAATTAGAGAAGCTAGACTTGAAAGAATCCCTTACATTTTAGTTGTTGGTGAAAAAGAAACTGCTAACAATGAGGCTTCAGTAAGAAGCAGAAAAAATGGAGAAGAAGGTGCAATTCCAGTTTCAGAATTAAAGAATAGATTAATCTTAGAAATAGCAAATAAAGAAAAATAATATAAAGCAGGTATTTGATTAACTTCAAATACCTGCTTTTTTCATTATTTATTTTCTTCAATAAGTTTTTTCATCTTATTTTGAAGTAACCATATTTTCTTTTGCTTCCTATTATAAGCTACCATTCTATCTTTATTATTTGTACTTGATTCTAATAATTTTGTACAATTTTCTTCAGCCATTTTTAAAGCATCATTAAGAATTTGAAGTTCTTCCTTTGTAAACATAACAAACCACTCCCTATAATTAATTTGTATTCTATATTTAATAATTAAATCAATTAGAATTTTATTTCTTATCACTAATAACTTTCATTGCTTTTTCTTATTTAATATTATTTATTATATCAAAAGTATTGCTAAATTTAAAATATAAAACTTTAAAGAACTAAATAAGAAAAAGTTAGATTGTTTTGTATTATATAATCTAACTTGTATGAACCACTTTATTATATCTTTAATTTATAAAAAGGGGTGCACGTTTCGTTCCCCCCATTCATATTATGAACTTGTTTCAAGGTATGAATAATTTTAACCTACTTTATTTTAAGATGTTTTTCTAGACATTTAGCCAATTCTAAAGCATTTTGAGAATACATTTCCGTTCTTAAATGAGAAGTTTCTAAAACCTAAATTTGTTAAGTACGCATTAAATAGACTTTGACACTCCCCAAAATCTTATCCTAATGTAACCCTTACCTTTGTTATATATGCATCATTCTCAAAATTTTCAACTACTAATTAAAATTTATCTATAATTTTAGTATTAGTAACTATATAATCTATCTTAACATCGTGTGCCTCGGCATCTATACTTTCTACTATTTGAAGATCATAAGCTAAGGCCACTTTATTATTTTTATATTTTATATCTTCTAAATATCTATCGTAATAACCTCCGCCATATCCTATCCTATTTCCTTTATTATCAAAGACTACTCCTGGAACTATTATTAAATCTATATTTGTTTTTTCTATAAAATTAGAATCATCGTATGGCTCCAATATTCCCATGGAGTTTTTCTTTAATTCATTAAATGAATTAAACTTTATTGCTTTCATAGATTTATTACCCTTATATATTTTAGGAATAAAAACCTCTTTTCCATCATTTAATGCTTTTTCTATTATGTTTATTGTATTTATTTCATTACTAAAATTTATATAAATAAAAATACTCTTGGCATTTTTATATAGTTCACTATTTACTAACTTATTAAATATATTATTATCCATATATTCTTTTTTGTTCTTAACTAAAGTATCTCTTATTGATAATATTTCATTTCTTAATTTTCTTTTATCTTCTTTATTCATAATATTCTCCTTAAGTCAGATAGTTTGTAAATATTTAGTCAACTATACTTTCTAATTCCCTTTATAATATAGGATAATCCAAGTCCCAAAAATGCCGCTACTGCTCCAAACATAAGATTACCTGTAAGCAATCCAATTGCAGTACCTACAATAAATCCTCCTACCATTATAAATTCATCCTTTTCTTCAGAATCTTCATAAATCTCATTTTCTAATTTAATTTCATCATTATCTTTATTCTCACATGTAATATCTCCATCTCTTACTAAATCATCTAATGTTATTTTAAACAAATCACTTAACACTATTAATTTCTCTATTTCAGGATATGTTTGACCAGACTCCCATTTCGAAACTGCCTGCCGAGATACAGATAATAAATTTAAGTACACTTCATTCAAAATTAAATACAAATGCCTTTTGATATATTTATTACATCTCTTAAAATACATGCTGATGCATTTATAGTTCCTAAAGCTCCCCCAAGACCTATTATTCCTATATTTATAAATCATGCACATTATATTATTATAATATATATATTGACACTATTTAATCAAGTTCACTAATTAACAATCTCCGTATTAAATATCCATTGTTTTTCTTCTATATTCCTACCTTTAATGGTAACATTATTACCATTTACTTCAATATAAATTCCTTTAATATAGTCTGCTTCTCTCTTGTAACCCTTTTCTTCATTTTGATCAGGTATAATAGTATAATGAACAGCTCCTGTATTAACTATTGTAAATGGTTTGTTTAAAATTACACTGTTTTCATTCAAGTCACTATGAGTGTGAGATGCAAACATTATTACTTCTGGATATTGTGCTAATATCTCTTTAATTTCTTCACTTTGTTTAACACCAATCCATGAATTATTACCATAATCTAAGTGTTGATGTAGAAATACAAATATCGGCTTTCCTTTTTGATGATTTTCAGCTAGTTTTTCTTTGAACCATTCTAATTGCTTACTAGATATAAATGCTGTTACTGAATTTAAAGTTTCAGAATTACCATCTTCAGATCCTAGCGATATAAAATGATAGTCTTTTACCCATTTATCATGATATACCTTTTCTTCTCCAGAAAACTCAAGATATTTATTTATAAATATTTGAACTTGCTCTGGAGAATTCGTTTCAATATTATAATCAAAAAATTCATGGTTCCCAATATTTTTAATAATTGTTCCAGGTAAGAACTCTTTATTTTTATCTAAAGCTTTTTGTACTGAATCATATTGTTCATCTAATCCTTGATCTACAACATCACCATTTAACACTAATGCATCCATATTAGGATTTATTGTATATAAATCATTAATAGCCTTTTGAAAATGATCAATATTCTCATGAACATCTCCTAACACAGCAAAAGCAAGATCTGAATTTGATGTTGTTGTTGCTGTTGTAATCTTAGGAATTGCTTTAGATTTATTTATATATGTAACTGATATTACTCCTAAAAAGATTATTATAATTGTAATAATGATTAATTTAAATTTTTTCATTTTTAATCACCCCTACTTTAAAATTAGTTCTGAATCTAAAATCTTAATTAAATTTATTTTTTTCTATAACTTATATAATATTCACTTCTATTCCTTAAAAGTTTGCTAATTTAATATATCTATAATATAATTTCTACTTATCTTTATCACTAATTTAACATTTAGCAATAATTATGTCTAATACTTAAATCCAATATATAATGATTAAAAAGCATTATATATATTGAATTTAA
This sequence comes from Clostridium sp. LS3, assembly GCF_055330225.1. Taxonomy (NCBI): domain Bacteria; kingdom Bacillati; phylum Bacillota; class Clostridia; order Eubacteriales; family Clostridiaceae; genus Clostridium; species Clostridium sp. LS3. Next base: position 403,286 of record NZ_CM143921.1, on the reverse strand, counting down.
GCAAATCAAAGTCATCTAACTAAAATTTATTATAAAAAGTCCATCATAAATCTAACATTTTATATAAAAAAATCGTTAATTCTATTTATAAGAATTAACGATTTTTTACTCTTTATTTAAAAGCCATATGCACTAACTATTAATCAAGATCTAAGATATTTTTAATTTCATTTTTATAAGCATCTGCTTTAGCTCCAAATATAGCTTGAATTCCATTTCCAACTTCAACTACACCTGCTGCTCCTAAAGATTTTAATTCATCTTTATTTACATTTGCTTTATCTTTAACTTCAACTCTTAATCTAGTTATACAAGCATCAACACTAACTATATTTTCTTCTCCACCTAAAGCTGCTAATACTGCTGGAGCTTTTTCAACTATTTCGTTGTTTTTACCCTTAGCTTTTTCATTTATATCAGCTTGAGGGATTCCAGCTTTAGCTTGGTAATCTGCTTTAGTGTAAAGCTTAGTTTCTTCTTCACTTTCATCTCTACCTGGAGTCTTTAAGTTGAATTTCTTGATCATGAATAAGAATAAGAAGTAATAAACTACTGCATATACTGCACCAACAATTATAACCATTATCCAGTTAGTTGGTACTCCAGCTCCTGCTGGTAATAAACCGAATAAAGTAAAGTCTATTAGACCACCTGAGAATGTCATACCTATGAATACATTTAATATATCCATTAACATAAATGATAAACCTGCTAATATACAGTGTACTCCGTATAATACTGGAGCAACGAATAAGAATGTAAATTCAATCGGTTCAGTAATACCTGTTAACATTGATGTTACTGCTGCTGAAATTAATAGTGATCCAACAATTTTCTTCTTGCTTGGAGCTGCTGCCTTATACATTGCTAAAGCTGCTGCTGGAAGACCAAATATCATAAATGGGAACTTACCAGCCATAAATCTTGTAGTACCTGCAACTACTGTTGCCATATCTGCTGATGAAGCACCAACTAAACTACCCATATTTGATAATTGAGCAAAGTAAGCTGTATTAGCTCCTGCAACTGTTTGCCATGTTCCATTTACTAAAATATTTCCTTCAACAAATGATCCAAACCAGAATGGTGTATAGAATACATGGTGTAATCCAAATGGAACTAATGCTCTTTCAATAACTCCATAGAAGAATGTTCCAACTGCTCCTGCATTTCTAACTAATTCTGAAAGTCCTACTATACCATTTTGTACTACTGGCCATGCGAAAGCTAAAAGTGCTCCAACTAAAGCCATAACTAATGATGTTATTATCGGTACAAATCTTGATCCTGAGAAGAATCCAATAACTTGTGGTAATTGTATTGTGTGATATTTATTATGTAATAATGCTGTAACTATACCTGCTATAATACCACCAAATACTGACATATTTAATGTGAATATACCTAAGTTAGTAGTTACATAAGTTCCATATGCACCAACTTCTTTTGCAGTAACAACGCCTAATTGAGTTAATCCTAAAGTTAACATTGAAGAGATAACTTGGTTCATTACTATGAATCCAAATACTGATGCTAATGCTGCTGTTCCTTTATCTTTTTTAGCTAGTCCAACAGCAACACCTACTGCAAATAATAATGGTAAATTTCCAAATATTATATCCCCAACATTTTTCATTATTGTTAATACTGCTGTAACAGCTGGAATACTAACAAAAGCTATAAGTGGTTGATAAACTGCTGGTGGATTGTTTAATCCTGATATTCCTAATAATGCACCACCAACTCCTAGTAAAATACCTGCTATTGGTAAAGCTGCTATTGGAAGCATGATTGCTTTACCGATTCTTTGTAAAAATTGTAGCATTTATAATTCCTCCTTAAATAAATTTTATATAAATATAAAAATAAGCTGCTAAGTAGTTTTTGCTACTATGGATTTATTATTTCCATTTTGCCATAAAGTTATGAAACCTTTTTTAAATAGTATTATAAAAAATAAAAAAAGGACCAAAACCTTATAGATATAGCTATATCTATAATATTTTTAGTCCTTGCCTGCATAACCAGTAACACACTACTTATTTAATTACGTTTTTATAGTATCACAACTTTTTTATAATGTAAATGTTTTTTTATTATTTTTTTCTAATTTATTTTTATTTATTAAATTATTTATCATATTATTTAGTAACTTATATTGATTTAAATCTTTTGTTTCCTTCTTCATAAAATCAACTCCCTGTTACTTTATCATTATATATTGTACATAATAAAAGCACTAGCTTTATTATAAGCAAAATATATTTCTTTTAGTCAATTATTACATGTAACTATCTAACACGACCATTAACCTCATTTTTTCTTTCAATACATAATTCTTTCTAAGAAATAGATATTTTACTTAAATATTTAAAATTTCCAATATATATTATATGTTCAAGCACTCTAAAATAATTCCTAATTTTCTATTTTAATATTAAATTAATATATTAATACTAAGAATCATAATAATTCCAAATTATAAATTTTTATCTTTTTCTATGGATTTTATACAAAATTAGTTGTATAATTAAACAAATGTTCAATATATAACAAATTTATTTAATTAATTATAAATTTCGAAAGGATTCGATAAATATGGCATTAATAGGAATATTAATAATAATTGTAGGATTCGCTCTAAAGTTTAATACAATAGCAGTTGTAATTGTTTCTGGTATTGTAACTGGTTTAATTGCTGATATGAGTGTTTCTGAAATACTTACAACTTTAGGTCAAACCTTCGTACAAAAAAGAGAAATGAGTTTATTTCTTTTAACATTACCTGTAATAGGATTATGTGAAAGATACGGACTAAAAGAAAAAGCAATTATGCTAATAAAGAAAGTAAAAGGTTTATCCACGGGTAAACTTATCTCTGGATATTTATTGATTAGGGAAGTATCTGCTGCCCTTGCAGTTAAACTTGGTGGACATCCTCAATTTGTAAGACCACTAATTAATCCTATGGCTCAAGGAGCTGCTATCTCTAAATATGGTGAACTTGATGATGAAGATGAAGATTTAATTAAAGCTCATTCAGCAGCCGCTGATAACTATGGTAATTTCTTTGGACAAAATGTATTTTTAGCAAACTCAGGAGTTCTTCTTATAGCTGGTACATTAGAGACTTTAGGCTATAATGTTGATGCATTACAAGTTGCTAAAGCTTCAATTCCTATAGCTGTAATAGCTTTTATTTTAGGAGTTATACAAAACTATTTACTAGATAAGAAACTAGCTAAAAAATATAAAAATAGGTAGGAAAAATTTATGGATATTAAGATGTTTTCAAATATACTATTAGAAATATTCTACATTATAGTAGGTTTGTTTTTTATCCTTACTATGATGTTTACTTTAAAAGACAAGAATCATAAAACTAAATATGGTACTGCTTTATTTTGGGGAATACTTGGTGTTATATTTATACTAGGCAAATACATTCCTTCAGTTGTAACAGGATTCCTTATTGTAATAATAGGTATCCTAGCTGCCTTTAATCAAATTAATATTGGAAGCATAAAAGAATTAGACAGTACCTTTGCAAACTTAAAAGCAAATGAGATAGGTATAAAAATATTTATCCCTTCATTAATAATTGCTTTAGTTGCTTTAATTATTGCTCAATTTACACCAATTTCAGGCGTAGCTGCTGTAGGTATTTCAGCAATAGTTGCTTTAATATCTACCTTCTTAATAACTAAGGCTAAACCTAGTGAGTTTATAGAAGATAGTGATAGAATGTTCCAAGCTGTTGGAGCTACTGCAATATTACCTCAACTTCTAGCTGCTCTTGGCGCGTTATTTACCGTTGCTGGTGTTGGAGACATTATATCAAATATGATTTCAAGCGTTATTCCTGAAGGTAACGTATTAATAGGAATAACAGCTTATTGCTTAGGTATGGCTATATTTACTGCTATTATGGGTAATGCATTTGCTGCCTTCTCAGTTATAACAGTTGGTATAGGAGTTCCTTTTGTATTTGCTCAAGGCGGAGATCCTATAGTTGCATCAGCGTTAGCTATGACAGCTGGTTTCTGTGGAACACTATTAACACCTATGGCTGCAAACTTTAATGTATTGCCAGTAGCTTTATTAGAAACTAAAGATAAAAATGCTGTTATAAAAGCACAAGCTGTATTTGCAATTGTCTTACTTGCAATTCATATACCACTTATGTACTTCTTAGCATTTTAGATTTTAAAGGAGGCTTTTATATGAAAATATTAATTACAGGATTTGATCCTTTTGGTGGAGAAAATATAAATCCAGCTTTAGAAGCTGTAAAAAAATTACCTGATACTCTTTTAGGGAGTGAAATAATAAAATTAGAAATCCCAACTGTATTTAGAAAATCATTAGAAACAATTGAAAAAAATATAATTAAGCATAACCCAGATGTAGTGATATCTATAGGACAAGCTGGAGGAAGATTTGGAATTACTCCAGAAAGAGTTGCTATAAATATGGATGATGCAAGAATTAAAGATAATGAAGGCAATCAACCAATAGATATATCTATTTACGAAGATGGTGAATCAGCATATTTCTCAAACCTACCTATTAAAGCTATGGTTAAAGAAATGAATGATAATGGTATTCCTGCTTCTATTTCTAATAGCGCTGGAACTTTTGTTTGTAATCACGTTATGTATGGAGTTTTATACTTAATAGATAAAAAATATCCAAATATAAGAGGTGGATTTATACACGTACCATATATTCCATCTCAAGTAACTACAAAGCCTAATATGCCATCTATGTCAATAGATGATATAGCTAAAGGCTTAGAACTTAGCATAAAAGCAGTTATAGAAAATTCATCAGATATAAAAACTATAGGTGGAACTATTTGCTAATGAATCAAAATGTAAATATTTTTGTTTATGGTAGCTTAAGAGAAGGCTTTTTTAACTATGACCTTTACTTAAAAGGAAAAGTTAAATCTATACGACCTGCTGAGATAAGTGGCTTTGAATTATACCATATGCCCTATAAAGGTTATCCAGCAGTATTGCCTGGTGACACTACTATAGTAGGAGAAGTTGTTGAATTTGAAGATTATGATTCAACACTAAAAGCTATTGATAAAATGGAAGGATTTTCAGATGAAAATAATCCAAATAATGAATACTTAAGAAACCTTGTAAAGGTTAAATTAAATGATGATGAAAGCTATGAAAATTGTTATTCTTATTTTTATAATGAGAATATAGATCCAAAATTCCAAGATGAAGCTATTTATATTGAGAATGGTGATTGGAAAGAATATATGCTAAGAGAAACAACTGATAATTAAGAATTACTAATGAATAATTAAAAATAAAACTCAGCTATATCGCTGAGTTTTTTATTTTGAGGACATACTTTTCCCTTAGAAAATATTATATAATCACCTAATTATAACGATTATCTTTCTAAATACTCTTCTAATGTCAAGCCATTGTCAGTTATTTCTTTTGCTGGTCCTACACCTACATATCTTAAATGCCATGGTTCATAATTATATCCAGTTATATCCTCTTTCCCCTTAGGATATCTAATTATAAAACCATAGTTACTCATATTTTGTGAAAGCCATCTAAATGCATCTGACTCTTCAAAGTTACTATCTAAAGAAAAATAACCTTCTGATGCTACATCCATAGCTAATCCAGTTTGATGTTCACTAGTTCCAGGTATTGCTACATATTTATTCGTATAATCTTGTCCTTGCGTAGCTACACTATTGTCATATACACTCTGTTGATACTCATAAGATCTATATCCTGAAATTCCAAAAAGAATTATTCCATCTCTCTCAGCATCATTAAACATATTTTCTAATGCATTAGCTGCCTCTAACCTCATATTCTTATCCATATCACTAGAAGCATTAAATCTAACATATGGCACAGTTAAATCATTTGGTGTATGTTTATAACCAACTTTATTCTGTTTATTTACTAAAATTAAATATTGATCTTTATCATTATATAACTTAGTCATCGCTATGGTAAGCAATGCTAATCCACACAAAATAGAAACTATTAATTTAACTTTTCTTCTTTTTTTTCTCTTTATTCTCAAATTTAAATTTCTCTTACTTATATTTCTCTTTTTAGTATTCATATAAAACATCCCCTAATTTCTAAATCTTAAATTCTAAAAATTATATTATTAATGAACTTATCGAAAGTATATCCTGATTGTTTCAAAGTTGTAAATTAATTAATCTACTATAGAGTTTAGCATGTCTTAAAATATACATTATGTAAAAAAACTAATCAATAGAAGTAATAAAGAAATCAGAAAAACACAAGAAATTTTTAAGAAAATAAACTAAATGTAATAACGAAGCTGTGTAGTTTTTTATTCCAATACAAAATATTGATAGTTGAATATCTAAATATATTTTAATATGGCAAACATGATCAACAATCAGTTGATTATTAATTTAAATAATAGCAACTTTAGAAAATTTGCACACTTTGTTTAAAATGCTTTAAATTGGATATAAATTAAATGAGGTGATATATTTGGAAACTAATAACAGTAGTTCTCTAAGAATAGATTTATCAGTTATTTTATTATTAATTAGCATATTATTTTCTTTAATATATTGTATAAGCTTGTAATAAAATTTTATAAATAAAAAAGATAGTATATAGGATTATTTAAAATCCTATTACTATCTTTTTTGTATTTGTTTTATTTAGATTATTAAATATCAATAAGCTAATATAAAAATTATTCAAAATTATTAAAACTTAAAAATACTAAAATTAATTTTTGCTATTTATTAATTTATAAACTCTGTAACTAAGTCTGTAAATAGAATTCCATCTAAATGATCTATTTCATGGCAAAAACATTTTGCTAAATCTCCTGTAGCTGTTATTTCTATTTTTTCTCCATTTTCATTTAATGCTTGCAAAGTAACTTTTGCTGGTCTTTTTAATTTTCCCCATACATTTGGAGAACTTAAACATCCTTCTATAACTTCTTGCTCTCCTTCTCTTTTTACTATTTTAGGATTAATTAATTTTATAAGACCTTGCCCCATATCTATAACTACTAATCTTTTTAATATACCTACTTGTGGAGCTGCTAATCCACCACCATTTTCAGTATTATACATAGTATCTGCCATGTCATTTAATATTTGTCTTATTCTTTCATCTATAACTTCAACTTCTCTACTCTTTTTTCTTAATATTTCATCTTCAAAAGTTCTGATTTGTCTTATAGCCATTAAACAACACCTCTACTTTGCTGAGATCTAGATTTTTTCTCACTTTCTTCAAAAAGAAATACTTCTTCAATAGTGCAATTAAAAACTTTAGATAAATCATAAGCAATCCATATTGATGGCTCATATTTTTCTGTCTCAATTGCATTAATAGCTTGCCTTGATACTCCAATAAGATTTCCTAACTGTTCTTGAGTTAACCCTAAAGTTTCTCTTAATTCTTTTAATCTATTTTTCATAAAAACCTCCGTAAAGTTTACCTTACATCAATTTTAAACTATTGGCTCTAAATGTCAAGTTAACATTACTAAATATATTCTTAAATAATTTATTTTATATATTTAGTAACAAAAAAATGTAGCTATTATTTATAGCTACACCTTATTTTATTTTCCGTATTTAAACCCTTTATATAAAGATGTTAATATATCTATAACTGTAGTAATTACTATAATGATTATAGTAATTAAAATAACTCTATCCCATGGTACTTTAATAAATCCCTCTGCTTTTTGTATTATATCATTATTCCAAATTAAATCATTTAATATTATTTTTATTAACAATATTGAGGTTAAAGTTGTTAATAATGAATATATAACAGATAACTTAATCGTCCATTTTCCTATAACTAATTTAATTAATTCTTTAACTATTCCTATTATAAATATTATTAAAATTATTATCTTAATAGATTCAAAAGTATCTAAATTAAATATTGACTTTATAGCCAATCCGCTTTTTTTATAATATATTCCAAAATATTGAGGTTGAAAATATAATATAGAGAAAAATATAGTTGAAAATATAATACTAAAAATAGGCTCACTTTTTGGTATTATTGACTTTTTATTTGGTAAATCCGGCAATTCTGATGGATTCCATTTTTCTTTGCCTTTAACATTATCTATAGCTACTCCATTATATTCTAAAAGAGCAAAAATACCTGTTACCCATGCAGCTCCTTGCAATAAAGCTGACATTAAAGTAGCTATATAACTTCCTATAATTCCTCCAATACTATCTCTAGATGATATTCCACCTACTACTGTAGATATGGATATGCCTATAAATATAGAAACTAGAACTATTTTCATAACAAATATATACTTATTAAAATAATTTGGTCCAATTAAATATCTTTCTTTTCCCCTATATTTATTAGCTAATACATCAGGATCTCCTAACTTTTCTAATGCCTTATATATTCTTTGTTCCTCTGAATTAAAGTCATGAATATCTTCCATCATATCGTATATTAATTCTCTAATTTCATCCCCAACTTCTTTTCTTACGTTCTTAGGTAACTTGCTTGTAACTGCATAGATATACCTATCTATCATCTTTTCCCTCCTTTATTTATAATAAATATTTATATGTATTATTAATTAAAATTTCGTTAAAAACTCATTACACTCTTTTCTATTTTTAAAAATATATATTTTTTTATTTTCTATCTCTTTAAGTAATTGATAATACTTATCTCTATGCTCCTTATTAAAGTTCCATATCCATTTTAAGAATTCAAAATCAAATTTTTCTGGACATCCTTCTCCCATATCGGGACGAACTTTCCCATAATTACTTATTACCCTCTTTATTGCACTAATTAAACAAGTTCTTCTCGGATAATCTAAGAAAATAACAGTATCACATCTATTAAGACGTTCTTCTATAGTTCTATCAAAATTTCCATCAATTATCCACTTATCTTCTTTTAATTTTATTTGCAATAATTTATTAAATTCTTCCCTTGATATTGATTGCCATCCTTTTCGCCAAAACAATTTATCAAGATGAACTATTGGTAAATTTGTTTTTTCATATAATTTTCTTGCAAGAGTTGATTTTCCACTTCCTCCGCATCCAATAATTATTATCCTATTAAAATTCATTACAAACTCCTTTCAAGATAATATTTTTTACAATTTTAAATTTGAATTATAATATTCTTAAATAATAAAGATATACTGAAAGTCTACTTACTAAAACCTTTTGTATATCTTTATATGAATTATTATAATTTAAATTTTCCTAATAATATAAACTCTTTTAATCTAACACTCTCTCAAAAAGTATGCTATCATGCCATTTATCTCCTTGATAAATATACTTATTATATTTACCAACAAATTGAAATCCATTTTTTATTAATACTATTTGAGAACCTATATTGTCAGAGCTTGTTCCTGCTTCTATCCTGTGTAGTTTATGTTCTTTTAGTGATTTTTCTAATACTATTTTTGCTGCATTTGTTGCAACTCCCTTACCTTGATAATCCTTACCTATTCTATATCCCAATTCAGCTTTATTAAAACTACCCCTTTGTATTGATGTAATATTTATTCTTCCTATTACTTTTCCTTTTAAATCTTTTATTAAGTACATATATACAATATCATTTTTTTGTTCTTCAACTAATTCCTTTATTATTTCCTTGAAATTTTCCATCTCATAATACTCATCACCTCTTGGTGGAAGTGTTTCCTCAAAAAAAGCTTTATTTTCTATTTCAAAAGCTAATAACTCATTTAAATCAGATTCTTCAAGTAATTTAACTATAATCTCCATATTTTTCTCCTTATAAAATACAATTAATCTTTATTAATATAATACCATATGTTATACCAATATTATCCTTTTTATTTTTACTTAATTTATATAATTGTTTATGCCATAATGCAACTAATGATAGTAATTAGAAGATGTTAATAATTAGTGTGAAAATTTATCTTAAATAAGAATATTATTATTTTCTTTATAGATGTTAATACATTAATAGAATCTCATTGAAAACTTCACACTATAAAATAAAGACATACAGAATATTTTAAAATTCATGCATGTCTATAACTTAATTCTAGATTGTACAGATAGTCTAATATATAAATTTTTATGATGGAAAACCATAAAATATAAAATATACAATAATTGAAATGAAATCAATCACAAAAATTATTCCTATAATTATCAGCACTACTTTAGATATTTTCTTCGTAGATATCTTAACTTTTTCTCTATCAATACTATCAATTATTGTTTCTAAATTACTCTTTCTTGATGAATCTATTTTTGTACTCTCTCTTTCTTTTGCATCCATTACTAATTCATCTAGAGATATTTGAAAAAAATCACCTACCGCTATTAATTTCTCTAACTCCGGTGTAGTTTCTCCAAGCTCCCACTTAGAAATTGTCTGCCTTGAAACATTTAACTTACTACCTAATTCATCTTGAGACAAACCTTTCTGCTTCCTCAAGGAATATAATTTATTGCTAAATGCCATATCTCTCCCCTTTACCCTTTCTTAATAACATTATAATGAATAAGCTTAATACCACTGTACAAATTAATCCGGCTTCAAATCCATATTGACCACCACTTAATAACTCTATACTTTTGTTAACATTAAAGTTAAAAACTGACGATGTTTTATTTGAGCCGCTTACATTAATACCTATTATAATTGCAAGCACAAAATTCCAAACACTATGAACAGCGCATGACACCCATATATTATTATACTTAATCATCAATAAAGATACCATAATTGAAAATAATAATAAATTAACTATTCCTATTATTCTAACTAATATACTAAATTGAAAAAGCGTTGATAAATGCGGAAAAGTAAACATAAAAGAACTAATTAGTATTGCTATTTGTATAGATACTTTACATCTAAGTGAATTCATTAAAAAACCTCTACACATAACTTCTTCCATTGCTCCTTGAATACCAAATCCTCCAAGATACAATAAAATTAAAATAACACTTATATCATTGTTTTCTCCATTATAGAAAATAGAACCACTTATTAAGCATAAAGTAAATATAATACTAAGTAGCATCATTGCTATTCCTGTACCTAAAAAATATGACTTTACTATGTTAGCTTTTTCAATCCCCATACTTTCTACGTCTCTATTTTCTATAAACTTACAATATAAAATTGTTATTATTAGATGAATTGAAAATCCATAATACTTAATTAACATCATAATATCATCATTAGGCATTTCACCTTGTAAAAAATCATATCCTGCTAGATTTAATCCAAATACTACTATAACTTCTCCAATAATCATAGATGATATATATACTAAAAAAAATCCAAGTAACTTCTTAATCACATATAATCCTTTACTAATATCACCCTCATCTTTTTTAAAAGGATTAATCCTAATTATAATTTTTTTCATAAATTCTGTCCCCCAATTCTTTTTTAAGAAAATAATATATCTTCTCTTACAACAAAGTTTATATTTTATCTTTAAAACTTGCGACCAATTATACTTGGAAATTTGTCAACCAAACTTAACATTCTTGATTTTTCAAGGACTTAAGGGATATATCAGTAATGAATACCATACCATTTACTCTAATCAGTATCCCATCAGTATTTTATAAAGACATACAAAGTATTCTTTAAAACTCTTATATGTCTTTAAAATCTATATATAAACCTCACTTCACAAATTATTTTATATATATTTAAAGGGGTACGCGTTTCGTTACCCCCTTTGTAAACCCTTGATTTTACTGATTTTATCAATAATTTTATTAAGCAAAAAAATTTCTATCTACTATTTAAATATGCAGAAAGTTATATGTTTTTAAAATTTTTCTTATTTCATGCACCTCATATAATATAAAGCATCTTACTTAATTCATTATAAATTACATTATATTTTTTCCATCCAATACCATCTTTTTTTAATTTCCCTTTCTATTATCTTATGTCATAATAAAACTAATAAATATAATTTGGAGATGATTTAATGTACAATAATATAGAGAAGCTAACACAAATTTTAAAAGAAAGTAACAACATAGTTTTCTTTGGTGGTGCAGGTGTATCCACTGAATCAGGAATTCCTGACTTTAGAAGTTCCAATGGATTATTTAATGAAAAGCTTAATATAACTTTTACTCCTGAACAATTAGTATCTCATAGCTTTTATATGAGATATCCTAAAGAGTTTTTTAACTTCTATAAAGCTAAGCTTATTTACCCTGAAGCTAAACCTAATGGCGCACACATTGCATTGGCTAAGCTTGAAGAAATGGGAAAATTAAAAGCTGTTATAACTCAAAATATAGATGGACTTCATCAAGCCGCTGGAAGTAAAAATGTTTATGAACTTCATGGATCAGTTCATAGAAACTACTGTGTCAAATGTCATGCTTTTTATGATGCTGACTTTATTTTAAATTCTAAAGAAGTACCAACTTGTACTAAATGTGATGGAACTGTCAAGCCTGATGTAGTTCTTTATGAAGAAGGCTTAGATGATGATGTAATTAGATGTGCAGTTAATGCTATTTCTCATGCTGATACTTTAATTATTGGTGGAACATCCCTTGTTGTTTATCCAGCTGCTGGACTTATAGACTATTTTAGGGGTAAGAATCTTATTTTAATAAATAAAAGTTCTACATCTGCTGATAATAAAGCTAATTTAGTAATTAACGATTCTCTTGGAAAAATTTTAAGTGAAGCCCTAGAACTCCTTTAAAAACAATTATCGTATTTATTTATAATTAAGTTTACTTAAAAAGGCTTATTCAATTTATATTATTGATATAAATTAAATAAGCCTTTTTAACTATTCATTTTGTTCTTTTTTAAATGCAAAAAATTTTAACAATATAAAAGTTACTGGAATTCCTAATATTGCTGCTAGTATATATGCTATAAGCTTATCCAAACCCATAATGTTAAAGGTTATTATTACTACTATGTTTTGAATTATAAAATTAGGTATATATGATATTGTAAATTTTATAAACTTCTTAAAAGCCAGCTTTTCCTTAAAAGTTAGATAGCTATTTAGTATATATGCTACGATTAATCCTGAAACATATCCAAACACAAAAGCAATATTTTCATTTAACATATTTGAATATACATAAGAAAAAATTACTCCATTAAAAGTATTAATAACACCTATTATTAAAAACATTATAAACTCTTTCGTAATAAATATTTTTTTAATTTTATCTATTAAACTATTCAATTAACTTGCACCTACTACTCTTCTTTATCATCAATTAATATCTCTTTTATAATATATCTTGGTCTACTCTTAGTTTCATTATATATCTTTCCAATATACTCCCCTATAACCCCTAATGAAAGAAGTTGTATTCCTCCTATCATCCAAATTGAAATTGTTAACGATGTCCAACCAGCTTGAGTTTTTCCCATAAATTTTACTACTAAAGAATATACTAATGCTATTAAACTAAGTATAAATATAGAAAACCCTAAGCTTGTAATTATCCTTATTGGTTTTATACTAAAAGATGTTATTCCATCCCACGCAAAAGCTAACATCTTTTTTAATGGATACTTAGATTCCCCTGCAAATCTTTCATGTCTTTCATACTCTACAATAGAATACTTATACCCAATTAAAGGAACTATCCCCCTTAAAAACAAATTTACTTCTTTAAATTCACTTAAACCTTCAATAGCTCTTTTGCTCATTAACCTATAATCAGCATGATTATAAATTAAATCTACACCTAACCTATTCATAACTTTATAATATCCTAAAGCTGTTGTTCTTTTAAAAAAAGTATCTGTTTTTCTTGAGCTTCTAACACCATATACTATATCACTTCCAGAATAATATTCTTTAACAAATTCATCTATTACATTAATATCATCTTGTAAATCTGCATCTAGTGATATAACCATATCTGCATGTTCTTTTGCAACCATAAGTCCTGCTAATAGTGCATTTTGATGCCCTTTATTTCTTGAAAGGTTAACTCCGCTAAATATACTATTCTTATTATATAAACCTTCAATTATATCCCAAGTCTTATCCTTTGATCCATCATTTACAAATAGTATTTTGCTTTCTTTTGATATATCTTCATTGTTAATCATTGTATTTATCTTGTCTAGAAGTCTCGTACTTGTCTCAGACAAAACTTCTTCTTCGTTATAACAAGGAATAACTAAATATAATATCTTATCCATAAAAATCCTCCGCTCAAAGTATAAACTATATATTTTAGTTTACAGCATAATCTAATTATTTTACTTTATTGGTATTTACATAGTAATTATTTTTTATAATTTTATCAGCTATATCATAAGCCTGCTCTAATCTTACTTCTTCTTCTTTAGATGGATTACCAACTACTATTCCACCTTTTATAACTGTTGCATTTCTTTTGGTTGTTAATAAATTTCTTCCCATATAATAATCCTTTGTATCAATACCTAATAAATATGAAACTGTTGGCACTATATCTATTTGTCCTCCATAAGTACTTATAGTTTTACTTGGTATATCTTTTCCATATATTATAAGAGGAACTTCGTTATCTTTTGCTTGCCACCAATCTCCTGGCATATCTGTACTTTCAACATCTTCCATATAGTATTTATGCACTCCACCATGATCGCCATATATTACAACTATTGTGTTGTCTAACATATTATTTTGTTCTAATAACTCAAAAAATAATCCTATTTGCTTATCTGCATAATTAACACTTTGAAAATATCCGCCCAACTTATTTTCATCTAACTCTTTTGGTAAATCTAGTTCTCTATATTTCTTATCTATATCAAAAGGCCCATGGCTTGTTAATGTTGGTACGACTGCTAAAAAGGGCTCTTCTAATTTTGAAATCTTTCCACTAAATTGAGTATACAAACTTCTATCTGATAAACCAAATCCTGCATACTCATCTATCTTATATTTCTTTATATCCCAAACTTCATTATAACCTGCTGCTGATCTTCCAGCCTCTGCCCAATTCCAATCACCAGCTCTTTCAGCATGAGTTAAAATAGTATTATATCCCTCTTCCTCTAAAAGCCTTGGAAAGGACTTATACTTTACTTCTGGATATTCTAAATATGTTATAACATCCCCTAAAGGTAATACCCCTGATGCAGCCATCATATCCATATCAATACTATTTCCAGCATTATTTTGCTCATGAATATTATTGAAATATAATCCTTTTCTTATAATTTCATTCATATTAGGTGCTATCTCTTGGTCATATACCTTTTGATTTATAACGAAGTTTTCTAAGGATTCAATTTGAAGAAACACAATATTCTTACCTTTTGCTATTCCTTTATATTCATTATCTTCAACTGTTTCCTTATTCCATGCTAACCATTCATCAATTTCTTTTATTTCATCATAATCAACTTTTTTATTAACTTTCTTTAAGGTTTTATAAGATTCATATATATGATGTCCAAGAGGTGATCTATTAGAAAGCCTTTGAGCTGGACTCCAGGAAGCCTGCCAATCCTCTTGAAAGAATCTTATTTTCCCATTTAAAACTCCTTTTATATCAAATAAATAATGAGATGAACATATTATTGCTATGCAAGTAATTAACCCTAATATCGCTCCCCTAAAGTTTCTTTTAAAATTAACATTTCCCTTTAACCTTTTACAATAAAATATCATTATTGGAATATCTATTATATAAACTATATCTATAAATCCTGGATTAATGATCCTTCCATTTAAAGGGTTAAATCCATCTTTGAAAAATAAATACTTTAACTCTAACAAATACCCTGTACCTCTATATGACCATATGTCAAAAATCATAAAAATAGAGTATATTAAATTTATAGCAATTAGATATCTTATTGAAGCCTTACCTTTAAATATTAAGCTAGGAAATATAATTATTCCTAATATAGCTAAATGAGCTATCATAAGCCTTATATCAAAAGGGATACCATAGAAACTAAAACCACTATTTGAAGCACTCATAAATGTTAAAGTCAAACTTTTTATATATAAAATACTAAATGTTATACTTATCCATAATATTCTTTTATTAATTTTTTTCATTTAAGCAACTTTCTCCAATTTCTCTTCTTTCTCAAACTTTTCATTAGGTCTTTTATTAAATATTTTTAATAAAAAGTTTATTCCTTCTACTTCTAAAATTATAAATACCCATGAAATAATATAAGAATATCTTCCTTGTGATTCTGTTACTAAATACATAACACCATACCCACATAATATTATGTAAAATAAATTCATCTCTTGATTTTCTCTATTATTCTTTCTATTTAAAATTCCTAAAAATATAAGAATCATCATAATTAAATAAATAATTTGTGGAGCTTCTAATGAAACATCTACTATTATATCTTCCTCTGGAACATCTAATTTTGTCCAATAGATTCCTCCGAAGTCCCCCTCATTCCATTGCAATGCAAATTTCTTAATATAAAATTTTACTAACTCTATAGGCGAAGTTGTAGTTAATCTATCTTTAATAATTTGAGCACTAGCTTCCTTCACCTTTTCATAATCATAATTGTATTTTTCAGGGATAGATGCATCTTCTTCATTCCATCTACCGCCACTTTCAATGTTAGTTCCCTTTAATATGTTTGTTATTTTAGGCTCACTTCCTTTCCATAATGGAAATTCTGTAATTTTTAAGCTTTGTAATGTGAAGCTTATTAAAAATAAAAACATAAAATAGGGAACACTATATAATGCTATATTTCTTATTTTATGAACTATTTTATCTTTTGAATAAATTATTATATACACTCCATACGCAATTATCATTATTAGTGCTACCATTCTAAATAAATTCCCAAAAGATAATATTACTCCTGATAAAATTAGATAATATTTATTTTTCTTTCCTTTAAGAACAAGTATAAATATATATGCACTAAGCAAATATAATGGTATTGCTATATTCTCTGTACAAAAAACAGCTGGATAAGCTACAAATGGTGGAAATACTGATGCTAATGCAGCTGCATAGACCCCTTTTTTATTTGAATTAAATATTTCTTTAACTATTAAATATATAATGTATATTGTTAAAACACTTAATGATAAGTTAACAACTTTCATCATTAATATATTATTAATTGGAAATATTTTAATCATTAAAGCCATATAAAGTACCATTGCTGTTAAATGTGGAAACCTGGCTATATATGAATCTCCCCAAAACATACTTGTACTTTCATTTAAAAAATCTTGTGCAGATTCATAAATAACTCTAAAATCTGATACTGGAAAGCTATTTACATTTAATAACCATAAGCTTCTTAAAATAAATCCACAAAGTAATATTAATAATATTTGTTTTTTATAACTTATATTCTTTTTTATAATATAAAACTCTATAGCTATGATGCTTAATAAAAAAATTCCTATCATCATAGAATTTTTATTAAAACCCTCAATATATTTACTACAGGCAATTATAACTATTATCATTAATACTTTTAGTATAGTTAAAAAGAATTTAGTAAATCTCCCCTTAATTTTCTCCAAACCTGTATCCCCCTCTAAATTTTTATAAATGTATTATTTTTGCTAATATAATCATAAATATTATTTTTACAAAAAAATAAATCTTTAATATTATATTAAGATACACTTATTAAGAATTTATTAAGGATTATCTAAGATCTAATTAAAGGTTTCTTTCATATTTTCTAATATCTCTTTTACTAAAACCTTTTTTAATATCTATATCAAACTTATTTAATATAAAGTTTATTCCTTCTACTGCTAGAATTATAAATACCCATGAAATAATGTAAGAATATCTTCCTTGTGCTTCTGTTACTAGATACATAATGCCATATCCACATAGTATTATATAAAATAAATTAATTTCTTCATTTTCTTCATTTTCTTTATTATTCTTTCTATTTAAAATTCCTAGAAATACAAGAATCATCATAATTGAATAGATGGTTTGTGAAACTTCTAAGGAAACATCTAATACTATATCTTCCTGTGGAACAAATGATTTTGTCCAGTGAGTCCCTTCAAAATCCCCAATACCCCATTGCATTGCAAATTTTTTAACATAAAAACTTATTAACTTTAAAGGTGGAGTTGTTGTTAGCCTTTCTTTAATAATTTCAACACTAGCTTCTTTTATTTCTTCATAATCGTAATTATATTTTTCAGGAATAGATGCATCTTCCTCATTCCATCTTCCTATACTTTCTATATTAGTTCCCTTTAATACATTTGTTATCTTAGGCTCGCTACCTTCCCATAGTGGAAATTCTGTAATTTTTAAGCTTTGCAATGTAAAGCTTACTAAAAATAAGAGCATAAAATAAGGAATACTATATAATGCTATATTTCTTATTTTATGGACTATTTTATCCTTAGAATAAATTATTATATAAATTCCATATGCAACTATCATTATTGTTGCTACCATTCTAAATAAATTCCCAAAAGATAATATTAATCCTGATAAAATTAAATAATATTTATTTTTCTTTCCTCTAAGCACAAGTATAAATATATATACACTAAGCAAATATAATGGTATTGCTATATTTTCCGTGCAAAAAACACCTGTATAAGTTACAAGTGGTGGAAATATTGTTGCTAATGAAGCTGCATATATTCCTTTTTTATTTGAATTAAATATTTCTTTAACTATTAAATAGATAATATATATCGTTAATACACCTAATGCCAGATTAACAAGCTTCATCATTAATATGTTATTGATAGGAAATATCTTAATCATTAAGGCCATATAAAACACCATTATTGTTAAATGTGGAAATCTAGCTATATATGAACTTCCCCAAAACATACTTGTACTACCATTTAAAAAATCTTGTGCAGACTCATAAATAATCATATAATCTGATGTTGGAAAGCTATTTATATTTAATAACCATAAAGCTCTTATAATAAATCCACAAAATAATATTAGAGATATCTGCTTCTTATAACTAAAATTCTTTCTTATTATATAAAATTCTATTAATATGATACCTATCATAATTAATGTTACTATTATAATGCTCCTAATTAAATTCTCAGCACTAAGAAAAATATGAGCAAAAAATATAGCACCAATACTAGCAGGTATAAGTATTATCATTAAAAATTTTAATACTGTTAAAAAGAATGTAGTAAACTTATCTTTAAAGCTTTGCAAATTATGCACCTCCTAAAACTATATAAATATACTTAATCTAAATTATATATTTATATGTATCCCAATGTTTAAGTAATATTAAGTCAAATTCACATCATACACATTTTAACATTTAAACCTAAAATACTAACTTTTAATATATACCTCCCAGTTTAATAAGTCTACCTTTTTTTACTAAACTTAACCAAATCTTTAATAATATAGTAATGTATACTTCTTAATTATATCTTATATCTATCTTATATTTTTCTAAAGAGTAAAAAAGCTATTTGTTTAACTTTTATACTTAAACAAATAGCTTTTTATTTCTTATAATCTTAATTTATTTATATATTAATTTTAAATTTTACAATATTGAATTTTCAGATAAACTCTTATATCTTTGATATCTTTCTTTAGCATTTTCTTCTGTCTTTTGGAATAACTCTTCTGCTAATTCTGGGAAAGCTTTTGCTAATGATGAGTATCTTACTTCTCCCATTAAGAAATCTCTAAGACTTGAATTAGGCTCTTTTGAATCTAATGCAAAAGTATTCTTTCCTTGTACCTTTAAATCAGGATTATATCTGTATAAATGCCAATATCCAGAATCTACAGCTCTTTTTTCTTCATGAGGAGTATTTCCCATTCCAATCTTTATTCCATGACTTATGCAAGTTGAATATGCTATTATCAATGATGGTCCATTATAAGCCTCAGCTTCTGCAATAGCCTTAAGAGTTTGATTTAAATTAGCTCCCATACAAACTTGGGCTACATATACATAGCCATAAGTCATAGCCATTAATCCTAAATCTTTCTTCTTTGTTCTCTTTCCTGTTGCAGCAAATTTTGCTACTGCTGCTTCTGGAGTTGATTTTGATGATTGACCACCTGTATTTGAGTAAATTTCTGTATCAAACACAAGGACATTAACATTTTCACCAGATGATAATACATGATCTAAACCACCATAGCCTATATCATAAGCCCATCCATCTCCACCAAATATCCATTGAGATCTATTTACAAAGAATTCTTTATCTCTTAATATTTCTTTTGCAATTTCAGAGTTATCCTCTTCTAAAACTCTTCTTAAGTTATCTGACCTTTGTCTTGTTCCATCTCCAGTATCTTTATGATCTAACCAATCTTTTAATACCATTTTTGTATCTTCTGGCATTTCACCTTCTAATGCTATTTTAATGTTATCTGCAATTCTCTCTCTAATTGTTCTAACACCTAAGTACATACCTAATCCATACTCTGCATTATCTTCAAATAAGGAGTTCCCCCAAGCCGGTCCATGCCCATTATAATTTGCTCTATATGCTGTTGCTGCTCCTGAAGCTGCCCAAATTGATGAACAACCTGTTGCATTTGCAATCATCATTCTATCTCCAAATAATTGAGTAACTAGCTTAGCGTATGCAGTTTCTCCACAACCTGCACATGCTCCTGAGAACTCAAGCAAAGGTTGTTCAAATTGGCTTCCTTTAACTGTATTTTTATTCATAGGGTTTTCTTTTGGAGTAACCGATTCAATCGCATAATTCCACGCTTCTATTTGCTCACTTTGACTATCCATAGGCTTCATAACTAGTGCCTTTCCAGGTGCTGGACAAATTTGAGCACAGTTTCCGCACCCAGTACAATCTAAAGGAGTTATTCCTATTGTATAAGAATATTCTTCTTTACCTTTTATACCATTTGCTTTTACGCTTTTATAACTACTTGGTGCATTTTTTATTTCGTTAGATGTAGCTAAAAATGGTCTAATAACAGCATGCGGACAGACAAATGAGCATTGATTACATTGAATACAATTCTCTGGTATCCATTCTGGCACATTGATTGCAATTCCTCTTTTCTCAAAAGATGTAGTACCAGCCATAAATGTACCATCCTCTATTCCTGAATTAACAAAGCTTGAAACAGGTAAATAATTACCTTCTAACTTATTTATTGGAATACATATTTCTTCAACGAATTTTGGAAGATCTACTTTTTCTTCTAGTTTATTATCTTCAGCATTTTTCCATTCTTCTGGTGGGTTTATTTTAACTAATGATTCTATCCCCTTATCTATAGCTTCAAAGTTCATATTTATAACTCTTTCACCTTTTTTGCCATAAGATGTAACAACTGCTTCTTTCAAATATTTAACAGCATCTTCAAGTGGAATAATATTTGCTAATTTAAAGAAGGCTGCTTGCATTATCATATTTATTCTTCCACCAAGACCTATTTCTTGAGCTATTTTTATTGCATTTATAATATGAAATTCTATATTATTTTCTACAATATATCTTTTAACACTTGCTGGTAATTTCTTATTTAATTCTTCTTCGCTCCAAATTGTATTTAGAACAAATATGCCATTTTTTCTAAGTCCCTTTAAAACATTATAATTATAAACATAAGATTGATTATGGCATGCTACGAAGTCTGCTTGATCTATCTCATAATGTGATTTTATTAGAGTTTTACCAAATCTTAAGTGCGAAATTGTTATTCCTCCTGATTTTTTAGAATCATAAGCAAAATATCCTTGTGCATACATGTTTGTATGATCACCAATTATTTTTATAGCACTTTTATTTGCTCCTACAGTTCCATCTGATCCTAATCCCCAGAACTTACAAGAGGTTGTTCCTTCTGGTGTGGCATCAATTTCTTCCTTTGGTGAAATAGATAAATTGGTAACATCATCTTCTATACCAATAGTAAATCTATTCTTTGGTTTATCTTGATTTAAGTTTTCATAAACAGCTACAATATATGATGGATATGGATCCTTTGACCCAAGTCCAAATCTTCCTCCATATACTTTAGGTGGATTATCCATTTCATTAACTGCTCTAACAACATCTAAATATAATGGCTCTCCAATTGATCCTGGCTCCTTTGTTCTATCTAAAACTGCAATTTTTTTAACAGTCTTAGGTATAACCTTTAATAACTTTTCTATTGAAAATGGTCTATAAAGTCTTACCTTTACAAGACCTACTTTTTCTCCCCTTGCTCTTAAATAATCTATAGTTTCTTCTATAACTTCCGTTACAGAACCCATAGCTATAATTATTCTATCAGCATCTTTATCTCCATAATAATCAAAACAATGATATTCTCTTCCTGTTAATTCTGTTATTTTTGACATATACCCTTCAACAACATCTGGAATATCATCATAATATTTATTTAATGACTCACTTAATTGGAAATATACATCAGGATTCTGTGCTGTTCCTCTTATAACTGGATGATCAGGGTTTAGTGAATTTTTTCTAAAATTATTAAGTGCCTCATAATCAACTAATTTAGCTAACTCATCATACTCTAAAACCTCTATCTTTTGTATTTCATGAGATATTCTAAATCCATCAAAGAAATTAACAAATGGCATTCTTGCTTTAATCGCTGTTAAATGCGCAACTGGTGCTAAGTCCATAACTTCTTGAACTGAACCTTCTGAAAGCATAGCAAAACCTGATTGTCTTGTAGCCATAACGTCTTGATGATCGCCGAAAATACTTAATGATGATGTAGCAAGAGCTCTCGCTGCTACATGAATAACTGCTGGTAACCTTTCACCTACCATTTTATACATATTAGGTATCATTAATAATAATCCTTGAGATGCTGTAAAAGTTGTAGTTAATGCTCCTGCTTGCAAAGATCCATGTACAGCACCTGCTGCTCCTGCTTCTGATTGCATTTCTACTATTCTAACAGGTTTCCCAAAGATATTTTTTCTTCCTTGAGCAACCCATTCATCCATATGTTCTGCCATAGGTGAAGATGGAGTTATTGGATAAATTGCACTTACTTCTGTAAATGCATAGGATATATGTGCTGCAGCTGTATTTCCATCCATTGTTTTTGTCTTTCTCATATCTATTCTTATGCCTCCTTTGTAAAATTAAAAATTATTTGTTCTTATATAATTAATTTATAATAATTTAAGTATTTGCATAGACATGTCCTATTATTCAATTAATAAAAATATCTATTAAATTACTATACCAAAATTTTCATAATTTTAAAAGTTAATTGATTATAATTATCATAATCAAATCTTTATCTATATTTTAATAAAATTTAATTAAAAAGTATGTATAGTAATTTTCTATACACTAAAAAAGAACAAGCATAATAAATCTGCTTGTTCTTTTTATTATATATTAATACTTTTACCATCTTGTTGATTTCTTCATCTCAATTGCAAGTACATGTGATTTTTTATTAGCTTTTATTAGAATATTTTCTTCTACTATTTCTAATGCATCTCTTTCGTCTAACTCTATATTGCTTATTGTTGAATTTCCTTCTACTTGAACTAAATAAGCTTGTCTTCCAGATTCTACTGAAAAATCTATTTCTTTTCCTTCATCTAATTCTACTACATAAAAGTTTGCATCTTGATTTATTTTAATTGGTGCATCACCATCTTTGCTTGATACTATATTAAGCCATTTGTTTTTTCTATCTTCTGCATTAAATCTGTAATCTCCATAAGCTGGCTTATAATCTTTTTTATCTGGAACAACCCATATTTGTAATAGCCTTGTTATGCTATCCCCCAAATTATGTTCACTATGATATACTCCTGTACCAGCACTCATATATTGAACATGTCCTCTTGAAATAGTATTTTTATTTCCCATTGTATCTCCATGAGTTAATTCTCCATCAACTACATAAGATACAATTTCCATGTCTTTATGTGGATGTAAATCAAAACCTGTTTTACCTTCTATTAAATCATCATTTATAACTCTTAATACTCCAAAATTCATGTTATCTATATTAAAATATTCTGCAAAGGAAAAATGGAATGTACTCTTTAGCCATCCTAAATTACTTTTCCCCATATTTTTATGATCTAATTTTCTTAACATAATAATTTTCTCCTTTCATTAATAATTACTATTTACTTAAACATTTAAAATTCACTATATTACGATATTATAATTAGTAGATATATGTATCCTTAACATATATCTACTTAATGAAAATACAAGAAATTTTTTATTCTATTTTACTATCTTTACTCTATCTTCTATTGGCATAAATTCTTTTTCTCCTGCCGGTGCAACACCTTTACCAAAAGGCATTTGTGCAATCATCTTCCAGCCGCTTGGAATATTAAATTCTTTTTTAACTTCTTCTTCTATTAATTCAGTATAATGTTGTAATGTTGTTCCAAGACCTTCAATAGATAAAGCAGTCCAAATAGCAAATTGTAACATTCCTGAAGTTTGCTGTGCCCAAACTGGGAAATTATCTTTATATAATTCAAACTGCTTTTGCAATGATTCAACTACATTGAAATCTTCAAAATATAATACTGTTCCATATCCTGCTTTAAATGAATTTATCTTTTCTTCAGTAGAAGAGAAATTATTTGCTGGAACTATTTTTCTTAAAGTCTCCATTGTAATATCCCATAGCTTATTATGATTTTCCCCAAATAATACAACTACTCTTGAACCTTGTGAATTAAATGCAGATGGAACATGCTTTACTGCTTCTTCTACTACTTCTTGAATTCTTTCATCTGATACTGGTGACTCCTTGCTTATTGCATATATGCTTCTTCTTTCCTTTATTGCATTGTAAAAATCTTTATTCATATTAAATCATTCTCCTATCATATTTTTAATTTTTCTAAATTTTAATATTAATATATACATCTTATATATTATTTAATTAGTCACTTTAATACTTTTCTTAATTGAATCAAATTATCTAGTAATTCTTTTTTAGTTTTCTCATCTAAATTGATGAATAAACTATCCAAAAACTCCTTATGTTTTGGGAATATATGTGCAATAAAATCCTTTCCCTTTTCTGTTAAAGAAACGTAAAATATTCTTTTATCCTTCTCACACTTTCTACGAACAACAAGCTCTTTCTTTTCTAGCTTATTTATTACATAGGTTATTGTTCCACTTGTAACTAAAATTTTCTCAGCTACTTTTTGTACAGGTTGATCTCCTTTGTGGTATAGCATTTCTAAAACACCAAATTCACTAATATTTAATCCAAACTCTTGTACATTTTTTTCTATTTGAAAAAATAAATCATCATAAGTTCTAGCCATTGCAATTACTAATTTTAAATTTATATCACTCATAATTTCACCTACATTATCTTGATTTCAAGATAATTATATATCTAAAATATCTTTGAGTCAAGATATTTTTTGATATTAATTATCAATCCCCTTCCCCCTCTGTATTTATACAATTTTTCAATATAATCCTCTATTCTCTCTCCATATTAATAAAATTATTCTTAATTATTAATTCAAATTCTTTAATAGTATAAAATAATAAGTTTTACACAAAATAAAATTGGAGGTGTAGTAATATGGAAATAACATTAACACAAAAGGAAAGATTATTACTTGAAGATCAAAAAAGCCATGAACAAATTTGCATAGAAAAATATACAAATTACGCAAATCAAGCACAAGACCCCCAATTAAAGCAAATATTTAATTTACATGCTCAAGATGAAAGAACTCATCTTGATAGCATTAACCAATTATTAAGTGGCAAAATCCCTCAAATGGGTCAACAACAAAATCAAAATTCAAGTCAGAATATGACTAATCAAAATTCAGCTCCTACTATGAATAATACACAGTCAAATGTGGGAAATGTATCAGATGCTGATATGTGTAAAGACTTAATAATGACAGAAAAATATGTTTCAGGAACTTATGATACTACAATTTTCGAATTTAGAGATACTAGGGTTCGTGATGTATTAAACCATATACAAAAAGAAGAACAAAAACATGGGGAAACCATATTTCAGTATATGGAAAGCAAAGGGATGTATACTCCTCAATAATGGTATATAATATAAAAAAGCAGGTAGTTTTAATCTAGAAACTAATTAAAACTACTTGCTTTTCATATAAAAATTTTATTACTATTTATCTTCTTTTATTAAATCCAATGTTATATCTTTTCCTTGGATATCTTTAACTATCATTTTTAATTTATCTAAATTATCAAATGTAGTTACATCGAACATCATTGAAAGCTTAGCTCCTCCCCCTGGAATATCCTCCATGCTACCCCCACTAAAGTTATAGTACTCATTTCCATTATCATCAGTTATAACAACTTGATTTACTATATTTTCATCTACTGTAGCATTTATATTAAACTTTATAAGCATTCCAGTTGGAAGGACTTCTACAGAGTCAACTTTTACAATTTGATTATTATTTTCAGCTGTATATTTAATTTCTTCTTTATTTTTAATATTCTCATCTAATATTAATTTAAAGTCCCAACTTCCACCTATTTCTTCAATTTTAGTTTGTCCTTTACTACTTTCATTATATAAAGAAATAGAATCTATTCTTAAAGATAATTGATCTATATTAACAAGTTCTCCTTCCCTTGAATACATTATTAAATAATACTTTGTTTCTCCATTATCTTTATTTGAAAGATCTGTATTCCATTCTGATCCAATAAGAAGTGGACTATGAATTCCTTCTTGTAAATGTTCAAAAATAACTCTATCATTATTATCCTTTATATTTAATCCTAATTGTATATCATTAATATCTTTCAATTTATTAATATCATCAAATTTTAAAGTAAATGAAACTGCTATCTTATTTTTATCTGCTACAATATCATCAGCTTTTATGCTTACTCCATTATTTTTTACTTCATTATCTAACGCTTGAATATATCCATTATTTGCTGCCTTTTGAACTCCTTTATCTTTGAAAAAAGAGCTTATACTAGCAAGCACTTTAGGATTAATTGCAATTAAACTAAATACTGATATTGCGATTAATGATGCAATTAATTTCTTATTAAATTTATATACTCTACTTATCTTTTCATTTTCCCCTACTCTAATTTCATCAAAAGTTTCATTTACCTTATTTAATACAGATTGTGGTATTTTAACATCTTTCTTTAATTCACTTTCTATTTTTTTATCAAAATTTATATTCATTTCACATTGCCCCCTAAATTTAAATTAGTTGAACTATTTTTATTATCATCTTTTAAATAATAATCTCGTAATTGTTGCCTTGCTCTACTAAGTCTAGATTTTATGGTTCCTTCTTTTTCATTTAATATTTCACTTATTTCTCGTATATTAAATCCATTAACATAATATAAAATTACAACGATTCTATAAGCTTCATTTAAAGTCTTTAATGTTTCTGTAAATACTAAATTATCCTCAGCATTTTTATAAACTGATAAATTAATACTATTAGAATCATCATAGTAATCATCAACATATACAATCTTCTTATTTCTAGCTATAATATCATTACATTTATTAATAAGTATTCTAACAAGCCATGTTTTGAAATAACCTGCCTCTTTTAGTACACATATATTTTTATAAGCTGATAGAATAGTTTCCTGTATAGCATCTCCAATATCATCATCTGAATTTAATCTAGTTTTAGCAACCTTATACATATCTTGAATATACTCATTAATTATTTTTATAAATGCTTCTTTATCTTCTTTTTATGCTCTTTTTATCATTAACTCCATCTATTTACCTCCTGTAACTAGTACCCATATGCGCATATGTTTTTTGTTACATATATTAGACCTTAAGATTATAGAAATGGTTGCATAAAAATATGAGAAAGAATATTCTTTAATTATCCCTTCTCATTATATATTTAAAATTAGTTTTGAGCTTACAACTATTTCCCCAAGTAATGTTATAGGGTAAACTATTAATATAAAACTTATTATAAATACTAAGGCTTCCTTTAATGTATAAGCTATCTTAACATTTAAAAATTTATTAAGCATAAAAAAACTATACATTTCTTTAAATTAAGACGTATAGTTTCATAATTGATTTTATTACTTTATATTTGGAAAAATAAATTTTATAGAAAATCCTTTATTTATAATTGAATCAATTTCTATACCTATTTTCATTAAGTCACAATATTTCTTAACTAAATATAGCCCTATTCCTGTTGATTTCTTTACATTATTATAATTTCCTGTAAACCCTTTATCAAA
This sequence comes from Clostridium sp. LS3, assembly GCF_055330225.1. NCBI lineage: Bacteria > Bacillati > Bacillota > Clostridia > Eubacteriales > Clostridiaceae > Clostridium > Clostridium sp. LS3. The sequence continues at coordinate 375,059 of NZ_CM143921.1, read as the reverse complement.
AATAAATGGTATATCTTGTTCTTCTACGCCAACTCCATTATCTTTAACTTCAAGATATACTCTCTCATTTTCTTTACATATTCCTGATTTTATCCAAATATATTTTTCTTTATCTTTTGAATATTTTAAAGCATTTTCTATAACTTGAGATAAAATAAATTTCATAGTTCTTTCATCTGTAACTATACTTTTATTTTCAACTTCAATTTCTAAATTCACATTATTTTCTTTAATTAAGCTATTTAAATCCATTATTACATCACCTGTAATTTCATTAATATCACTTTTTTTAAGTTGAAAATTTATATGTGAAGATTGAAGTCTTGCATAATATAAAATAAGGTCTAAATTAGAACTAATTCTATGAATGATATGGCTAAATCTAGCATGCACTAAAGGCGACATTTCATCCTTTCTATTTTCAAGTAATAAGGTTCCTAAATGAATTGGAGTTTTTATCTCATGAATCCAGCCATCTATTAAATCTTCATACTCCAAATATCTTTCTTCATTTTCTTTTATAGATTTTTCTAAGCTTCTTAATCTATCCCCAATATTTTTTATTGGATCTATATAATTTTCATTAAAAATATTTAAGAGCTTTCCTTCATTTTCTTCGCTTGGTTCATATAAAAATTTTTCAAAATAAACTTTTTGTTTATTTATTTTATTTCCTTCAAAAAGCAATCCAATTAAAATAACTATTAAAGTAAAAAGAATCATTACACCAACTAGAATTTTAAAGTTCTTTGGAGAAACTAGCCATATCATAAAAATAAAAAATAAGTTTGTTAATATTAAAAGGAAAATCCATGTTCCTGATTCTATAAAACTTTTCTTAAGTTTATTCTTCATTTAATTCCTCCATTTTATATCCAATCCCTCTAATTGTTGTAATGATATTATCTAATTTAATTTTAGATAAGCTTTTTCGTAGTCTTGTCATATTAACCTGAAGAATATTTTCATCAACAAAATCTTTTGTTCCCCAAAGTTCAATAAATAAATCTTCCTTTTTTACTATATTAGGATAATTAATCATAAGAGCTCGAAGTATTTTCCCTTCATTCTCTGGAAGTATTATAGAATTATCTACGTATTTAGCTTCATAAATTCTCTCATCTAAAATCAAATTACCAACAGAAATAATATTCATAATTTTTCCATACATCTTAATTATTTTTTCTGCTCTTGCAATTATCCTATCTGGATGACAAGGCTTGGTTAAATAATCATCTGCACCTAAATCTAATGCATGTAACTCATCTTTCATTTGATTTCTAGATGTAAGTATAAGAACTGGAAAAGATGTTCTTTGCTTTACTGATTTACATATTTCAAACCCAGACATTCCTGGTAAATTCAAATCTAAAACTATTAAATCAGGATTAGATTTTTTTATATCTTCTAAAGTATTATTAAAATTTGTTATGCTTTCTACTACATATCCTCTCTTTTCAAAAATACTTTCAAGTTCTTCTCTAATATATAAATCATCTTCTATTATTAACACCTTTTCCAAGCCACTTACCCCCTATTGAATGAATTTAATGAATTTATTTCTTTATAACTTGTTCTATCAATTATTTTTATATAAATAAGTTCTACTATAACTAACATTATAATTATAACAGAAGCTATCGGCCCAATATATACCAATAGTTTTTTACTTTCCTCATTTAAAAAACTATTAAACATTGCCCATATTCCAAATATTGAACTTATTAAAGAAACTCCTATAACTAATCCAAAAAATATTCTTACTTGAGATTTTGCAGATTTAAATACTTCTGATTTTTTTGCCCCTAAATTCAATAGGATTTTGTATCTTTCTTTTGTAGAACTAAGTTGTATTAAGAACTTAATACCAATCATTGTATTTCCTATTATTAAGAATATAATTCCTAAATATAAAGTTAAATAACTACCTGCTACAATATAAAACAGATTTCTTCCCATACCTTGTAAATAACTCTCATATTGTAATCCACTTTGAGATAAAATTTCATTAACTTCACTTATAGCTTGCATTAACCCATTCTCTTCTACCAAATTATTATTTATATTTAAATTCCAAATTGAAGGTTCTCTATTTTCTACAAGCCTCTTATATAAATCCTCCGAAACAATAAATGCATTTGATAGAGTTATAGTTCTATCAGCTACAATATTATCTACATAATACTCATTAACTAAATCATATTTTTCTCCTTGAATCGTAATATATGGATTACCTTTTAAAACTTCCTTTATAAAATCTTCAGAGTAAAATCCTGCATTAGAATAAAAGGCAACTTCATTATTTTCTAAAATAAGATTTTCTTTTCCTGATGCTTTTCTCATATTATTAAAAGATTCTAAAGAAATTAGATAAGGATAATTATCAGGTGTTAAATACTGCAATATTGAATACTTACTCTTTGATTCTGGCATTTTTTCTATTTCTTTTCTAAATCCTTCCCAAGAAAATTCTAATGCTTTGCTATCATCTGAATGAAGTGATGTTCTCATATTTTCTAAATAAACAGGATAATAATTTTCTACATAAGAATTTAAATCTAAAGAATTTATAGTTTCCTTAACTTCCTCTTCAGAAGCTGTTATTGAAAAATCTACTGTTCTATTAGTATTATCTTGCCTTGATATAGCTACAGATGAACCAAAAGCAATACATATCATTGATAACAAAACTAGTAAAGAAGAAAAGGCTAAAGTATTTGATTCAAAAAATATATTTTCTTGAATTTGTCTCATTGTAAATGTGAATAATCCACTAGATTTCTCTGACTTTTTATTTAATCTATTTCCAATTAAAGCACTAATTCCTTTAAAGAACATAAAAGTCCCAGTAATTCCTGTAACTAAAACTATAAGAGCAACAACTAAATTTAAAGATTTTAAAAGAAAAATAGCAACTAAGTAAGCTATTACTAATAAAACGCTTCCTATAATTAAATAAATCCATCTAGATTTTTCAGAGGAAATAACTTGTTTTTTAGAACTATCCTTCTTTATTAAATCAAGGGGTTCTTTCTTAGCTATAGATATACTTAATAAAAGCATAGCTATAATTTGTACTAACAAAAACCCTATAAAAGTTCCTATAATTCCCATATATGAAAATTTGAATTGATGTCCTATAATACCTATTCCAATTATTTTTATAGTAGCTAAACTTATTAGCTCAGTTAAAAATAAAGCTATTGGTATTCCTATTAGAAGAGAAATCAAACTATTGTATATTGTTTCACCCATAAGTAATCCAAAGATTTTTCCTCTTCTCATACCTAACATTTGATACATTCCAAACTCTCTTTTTCTTCTTTCTAAATGATACCTACTAGAAAAATAAATTAAGAAAAATAGGAAAAATAAAGATACTACATATACAAGCTTAATTAAAACCATTAGCTTTTGAATTCCATCACTCTCCATAGTTTTTAAAAAGCTAATTACATCTTGATCTTCTAAAGAAAGTAAAACATAAAAAGATACTATAGCTACAATTAAAGAACCAAAATACAATCCATTTTCTTTTCTACTCTTCTTTGCATTTTTTAAAATATGCTTAAAGAACATTTGCACTTCCTCCTCCTAATTGAGCCATTACCATTAAAATCCTTTCATAAAAGTCCTCTTGACTCTCTTTTTCTTTATTTCTTCTAAGCTCATGAAAAATAACTCCATCTTGTATAAATAAAATTCTTGAACAAAAACTCGCTGCATTAGCATCGTGAGTAACCATTAAAATAGTTGATTCATTTTCTTTATTTATAAGCTCAAGCTTACTCATTAGAGATTTAGCATTTTTCGAGTCCAAAGCTCCTGTTGGTTCATCAGCTAATACAATTTCAGGATTAGTAATTAAAGCTCTAGCTGCTGCAACCCTTTGTTTTTGTCCTCCTGACATTTCATTTGGATATTTATTTAAAACAGATTCAATATCTAATTGACTAACTATTTTTAATAACTTTTCCTTAGCTAACTCATAACTTATATTGTGAATAGACAAAGGTAAAATAATATTTTCTCTGGCTGTTAAATTATCTAATAGCTCGAAATCTTGAAATAAATAACCAATTTTATTTCCTCTAAAATCAGCTAATTTACTTCCCTTAAAAGAACAAATATCTTCCCCATTTAATAAAACCTTACCAGAAGTAGGCTTTAACATAGTGGAAATACAATTAAGCAAAGTTGTTTTGCCAGATCCACTTGCTCCCATTATTCCTAAAAACTCACCCTTTAAAACATCAAAAGTAATTCCCCTTAAAGCTTCAGTCTTGCTTTCATTACTTCCATATACCTTCTTAATATTTTCAACCTTTAATAATTTATCATTAATATTCATTTATTTTCCCTCCCACTCTTCTTATATATAATTCTAATAAAGAGTAGTTTAAATTTAAACTTACACTTAGTGTAAGGTTCTAGTTTTAAAGCAAAAATCATAAAAAAACTAGAGAATAATCTCTAGTCTTTATATTTTTCTAAAATTTGAAGTCCTTTATTTGTTAAGGTTGAGCTTTTTAAAGAATAGGAACCAGATAATATTATTCCTCCCTTTATATAGTCATTATCATATAAATATCTTAATAATTGCCTAAATTCATACTCTTGCATAGCATATAATTTTTTACCATTATCTAAAGTTTTATTGTTTATTTCTTTTAATAAGCTATATAAAATTTTCATCCCCCCCTTTACAAATCTAGTAAAATGTTATAGTGTGTTGCTACTATAAATTAAACAAAAATATTTTTCAATTTAATTATTATAACTATTTTCATACTTATTTGTGATATGGTTCTCCTTATCACAAATAAGTGATAGTTTTATATTATTTAACTCTAAGGATTAAAAGTGTTAGGTTTTCCCACTCTCCTTGCATATATCCCAAAATCCTACTGCCCATACCTTAAAGTTAATATTTTGAAGCATTCTATATTTACCAAACCGGTCTTAACTTCGATGGCAATTTACCTCCACTGGTTTCATAAACTAATTTAGTTAAATCTTCTTTAATCATTTGCATTCGCTCGGTACCTATATTCTCACTCCAACGTTGCTCAATTTCATTTAATATCTCATCTTTTACTTTCATTACTGCGGAGCCTCGTTCCGTCAAAACAATAATTTTTCCTCTCTTATCAGTAGGGTGAGTTTTGCGTATTACATAATTATTTTTTTCAAGATAATCTATTATTTTACTCACAGCTTGCTTTGTAATTCCTAAATACTCAGCTAATTCTATACCTGTTGCCCCATCAGGGCTAATACAACTAAAAATAAAGCCATGTACAGGTCTAATATCTTCAAATCCCAATTCCATCAATCTGTCATGTAATTCGTTAATAGATGTACTAAATGATAATAAAAAAAGTGATGTAAGATCTAATCCGTTAAATGCTTGATGATTCATATATACCCCCTTAAAAGTCAATTAAGTTGACTTTTTCTTATTTTTATTATACTATATTCAATATAGTCAATCAAATTGACTATATTGTTTTTGCTATGAAAGAACCAGACTAACTAAAAAATCAATAAACTAAAATAGTCAAGTAGATTTTATTCTCTTTAATTTTTTTCTAATCTACTTAAGGTGTACATAATAATAACAATTACAATACATATTTTAAATGATTCATATAGCAACGTAATATGAATTAATAGGAGGAAAAGAAAATGACAACAGTTTTATTTGTAAAAGCAAACAATCGTCCTGCTGATCAGGCGGTTAGTGTAAAATTATATGAGGCTTTTTTAGCAAGCTATAAAGAATCACATCCAAATAATACAGTGATAGAACTTGATTTATACAATGAAGAATTGCCATATGTAGGAGTAGATATGATTAACGGTACTTTTAAGGCTAGCAGAGGACTTGAGTTAACAGAAAATGAAGCAAAAGTAGTTGCTGTTGCTGATAAATATTTAAATCAATTCCTTGCGGCTGATAAAGTTGTATTTGGATTCCCACTATGGAATTTAACAATTCCAGCGGTACTACATACATATATTGACTACTTAAATCGTGCTGGAAAAACATTCAAATATACACCTGAAGGTCCAGTGGGTCTTATTTCTGATAAGAAAATTGCATTATTAAACGCAAGTGGTGGTGTATATTCTAAAGGTCCAACATCTGAAATGGAAATGGCAGTTAGATATGTATCAAACATGATGGGCTTCTTTGGAGTAAAAGATATAGAGACAGTAGTAATTGAAGGACACAACCAATCACCTGATAAAGCCGAAGAAATTATTTCTTCTGGACTTAACAAAGCTATTAAACTAGCAAGTACATTCTAAGTAAGAAAATACTTGTCAATCTCTATAGCAGTACTAATACTTTTATAAAGTATGTACTGCCTTTTTATTTGCTTACCATGCTATTTGGGAGTAATAATAACCCAATTGCTGTGAGCTTTTCATTTTCAATTTATTAAAATAAAAGAAAGCGAGGTTTCAATGTAATGGAACGTTTATGGACAAAAAGCTATATAAAGCTGACAATTACAGCAATACTGCTATTTAGTGGTTTTTATTTACTAATGCCAACACTACCTATGTTTATTAAAGAATTAGGTGGAAGTGAATCTCAGGTTGGATTTATTATTGGAGTATTTACAATTTCTGCAGTAATTATTCGTCCTCTTATTGGAGGATTAATGGATAAATATGGCCGACGAGTATTTATAATAAGTGGGCTATTATTTTTTGCAATTACAATGTATTTTTATAATTTAGTGATAGGAATTGTTTTCTTAGTTATTTTACGTATCTTACATGGAGTTAGTTGGGCAATAGCTACTACTTCTATAGGAACAGCTGTAACTGATGTTATTCCAGAATCCCGTCGTGGAGAAGGAATGGGATGGTATGGACTTTCAATGACTTTAGGTATGGCTCTTGGACCAATAGTAGGCCTTTGGGTAGCAGAATCATTTTCATTCAATTATCTGTTTGTACTATGCACAGTATTAGCACTTATTGCATTTATTCTTGCATTTAGTACAAAAATTCCAGTAATTAAACATACACATAAAAGTAAAATATCATTTTTTGAAAAAGAATTTTTACCGATGGCTATTGTTACATTTTTCCTATCAATAACTTTTGGTGGAATTACAACATTTTTACCACTGTTTGCGGCAAAAATTCAAGTTAATGCTGGTACATTTTTCTTAGTCTATTCTATCACGCTAGCATTAATTAGACCAATTACCGGAAAAATATCTGATAGATATGGAGAAGATCTCATTATTGTTCCTGCACTTTTCATACTAATTATAGCACTATTAGTCTTAACATTCACAAATGGAATTGTTGGACTAGTTATTACAGCTGTTTTATACGGAATTGGATTTGGATCAGCACAACCTGCTCTTCAAGTAGCTACTCTACGATTAGCTAAACCTGAAAAAATAGGAGTAGCTAACGCTACATTTTTTACTGCCTTTGATTTAGGGATTGGTTTTGGATCTATTATTCTAGGATTTGTTTTACAACTCATAGGATATAAACTGTTATTTATTGTTTGTGCTACATCCGGTTTTATCAGTCTATTAATTTTTATTTTCTTTGTAAAAAAGACATTAAAATAGTTACAGTTTATTATTTATAATTCTAAAATAATAACCCTCGACAATACATTTCTGTACTTTCGAGGGTTTCATGGTAAAGGTAAAGTAATTATCTTTTATTTTCTATGATATTTGATATAATACCTTGACATCTTCCACAACCTGTACCTGCTTTAGTAACTTCTCCAACTTTTTCAACAGTATCTGCTCCATTTTTTACTGCTTCTACAACTGTATCTATTGATACAGATTTACATTTGCATACGGTTTTTATAAGAGCTTCTACTTCTTTAAGCTCTTCTTCATTTTCAATAACTATATCAGATATTTCTTTAAGTTCTTCAATAGTTCTAGCTCCTTGTACTTGAGCCTTTCTAACTTGTAAGTATTTACTCATTTCTAGTGTCATATGTATTTCTCCTCATATTTAAATTTATTGTTTAATATATTAATTCCATAATCTCATTATGTAACAATATATTTTAATGCTATATAATATACTTAATATTAATATTTTATAAATATTAATATTATAATCAACTTAATTGACTATATTATATATAATACAATATAATTCACATGAGGTCAACTTAATTGACTTTATTTAAGAAGGTGTTATGTATGAATCTTTCTTTGATTTTGCTTTCTCATATTATTTATTTTTAATTTCATAACTTGAATTATCTACCGTCCCTAACACTATCAACTTTTTCTGATATATCTTCTTATAATTAAAACTTCTGTTAAATAAAATTTTTTTTAAAACTATACTTAAATTTATATACATTCTCCATATCTAAATATGCTTTATTATCTCTCGTAACTATTAATACGCCTTCTCTAAGTAGTATTTTAGTAGTACGTGAGTATTTAATTTTTAACTCATTGTAATCTATAGCTTTTTCTTCGGATACCACATTAGCCTTTATAAACTTATTGATACATATATTTTGTTTTAATGTAATAGTTTCAGCTCCAAATGCCATTTTACTTCTCCTTTTAAATTATATTGCTATTGATTCTTCAAATAACTGAATTAATGAATTTTCTTGAACTTTAATATCATAAAATTTTATATCTTTATTAATTAAAAAACTTATTATCTCGTAGAGTTGACTCTCATATTCAAAACTAATAGTTTTATCATTTATAAAAAATAGAGAATGGATATAATGAAATTAGAGAAAGCATCCATTTACCTTGGATGCTTTCTTTAATTTCATTATAATAGCTCATAATTTAAACATAAAGGAACATTATAATTTTCATTTGTTATAAGTTCCGCATCTATATTATAAATATCTTTTAATACTTTCTTATTCATTATTAAATTTGGCTTATCTTTATAAAGTATTTCTCCATCCTTCATTGCTACAATAAAGTCAGAATACTTTGCTGCATGATTTATATCATGTAAAACCATAACTATTGTACATTGATGTCTTTCATTTAGGTTTTTTACAATATTAAGCACCTCAAGTTGATGAGACATATCTAAAAAAGTAGTTGGTTCATCTAATAATAATATATCTGTTTCTTGAGCCAATGCCATAGCTAACCAAACTCTTTGTCTTTGACCTCCTGACAAATCAGATAATTCTCTATCTCTAAAATCAATAGTATTTGTTACTTTTAGTGCCCATTCAATTTTATCTTTATCTTTACTAGATAATTTATTTATATTAGTTCTATGAGGATATCTTCCATAAGAAACTAACTCTTCAACTTTTAACTGAGAAGGCGCAGTAGGATTTTGAGATAATATAGCTAATTTTTCTGCTATTTCTTTACTATTCATATCATTAATATTTTTATCTAGAAGAAATATTTCTCCTTTTTCTTTTTTAAGTATCCTACCTATGCTTTTTAAAAGAGTTGATTTCCCACATCCATTAGAGCCAATAATACTAGTTATTTTTCCTTTTTCAAGACTAAGGTTTAACTCTTCTATTATTATTTTTTTATCATATCCTATTTTTAAATTCTTTATATTAATAGCATTTTTCATATCTTACCTCTTATGATTTGTATAATAAATATATAAAATAAGGAATTCCGATTATAGATATCACTATTCCTACAGCTAATTCTGATGGTGCAAAAACAGTTTTAGCAATAAAATCTGATAATATTAAAAGAAAAACTCCAACTAAAGCAGTTACTGGCATAAGTTTTCTATGCTTTATACCTACTAATTGCCTAGCTATGTGAGGTGCCATTAACCCAATAAATCCAATATTTCCAGCAACACACACACAAGAACTAATTAGCCCAACACATGCAAATAATAATTTTCTTTTTTCTTTCTCTAAATTTATACCTAAACTAACTATACTACTTTCTTCTAGTTGAAAATAATCTAGTAAATGAACTTTCTTATAAAGATAGAATCCTAAAATTATTATCCAAGGAAGCATCATATAAATAAAACTCCAATTTGCATTATATATTGATCCTGCTTGCCAAATAGCTGCAAATTCAAAATCTGAAGCATTCATTTTCATAGAAAAAAGCATTGAAATAGCTGAGAATCCACTATTTACTGCTATACCAGTTAAAATAAGTCTTTGCATATCCATCTTACTATTATTTCTTGAAAATAATAGTATTAATATTGCAGCTAAAATACCACCTATAAACCCAAATATAGGCATAGCGAAGATGCTGAAGAAATTACTTCCATCAGATACTGATGAATTAAAATTAACAAAATACATATATATAATTACTGCTGCACTTGCACCAGAATTTATTCCTAATATTCCTGGATCAGCTAATTCATTTTTTGTAATTCCTTGAAGAAAAAGACCAGCTATTGATAATCCTATTCCGATTAATACAGATATAATTATTCTTGGAAGTCTAAATTCAAATACTACTAACCTGAATTTTTCATTATCATTTAAATTAAATAGTGTTTGAAACACTTCAATTACACTTATATTAAACATCCCATTAGTTAAATGTAAATAAAAAGCAGATAATATTAGTAGAAGCAGTACTATTATCACAAAAGAATATTTAAGTTTTTTCTTATGCATTTTTTGAGCCTCCCTTAGTTTTTATCATATATAAAAAGAAAGGTACACCTATAATAGCTGTTACAGTTCCAATAGGTGTTTCAAATGGATATTCTATGTATCTACTTAATAAATCACATAATCCTAAAAAGAAGGCTCCTCCAATTAAGGAATAGGAAATAATATATTTATAATCATGTCCTACTAAAAGTCTTATTATATTAGGTATTACTAACCCAACAAAAGCAATCTTTCCAACTAATGCAACAGAAGTAGCTGTAAGTAGTACTACTGATCCCATAGATAAATATTTTACTATATTTGTTCTTTGCCCTAAGCTAATAGCTATATCTTCTCCTAGTGAGCTTATAGTAATATCCTTAGCTATTATTATTGCTATTAAAATTCCAATAACGCCTATTGGAATTATCATTTTTAATAAATCATTATTTACAGTATGAACTTTTGTATTATACCAAGCTGAAATAGTTTGAGACACTTGAAAGTACATTGCAATAGTAGATCCTAAACTACTTAAAAAACTACCTACTATTGTTCCTATAATGGCAAGCCTAACAGGTGATAGACCATTTTTTATTGATGAACCTATTCCTAATACTAATAAGGCTCCAACTATAGACCCAATTATTGAAACTAAAATTAAACTTCCATTTGAAAGCCCTGGATAAAAAACCATAGCTATGGTAATAAAAAAAGCTGATCCATCATTTACTCCCATTAATGAAGGCGAGGCTAAGTAATTTCTTGTTATTCCTTGCATAATTGCTCCAGCAACTGCTAAAAACCCTCCAACAACTAATACAGCAATAGCTCTTGGTAACCTATTATTTTTTATTATTAAATGATCTACATTATTTTCATCAAATTTAAATATAGCATCATAAACCACTTCTTTTGGTATATCTTTAGTTCCCATCCTAACAGATAAAATAGTCACGCTAATTATTCCTACTATACATATTATAAATATTAATAAAAACTTTTTATTAAAACCCTTCATATTTGTCCCCTTAAAAAATTATCCAGTCATAATTATATGACTGGCATAATTTTGTTATTTTAATAAATTATCTACAACCGCATCTAGGAACCTAACTTTTGACCAAGCTGTTCCTCCTTGAGCTAAAGGATCAATAGTATTAACAAATACTTTATTATTTTTAGAAGCTTCTATACCTTTAAATATAGGATTTTCTAATAACTCACTTAAAGCTTTAGGTGCATCTGAATTCTCTGAATCATCAAATTGTAGAAAAATTGCATCTGGATTCATTTCTGCTAAAGTCTCTAAAGTTAATTCAGCTTGTGCTTTTGCCTGAGTAACTACTTCAGGAACCTTTAGACCTAAATCATTATATAAAATTGGATTTAAATATACACCTTCCGGATATACATACATTAATCCACGTCTAATCCTAATAACTAAAACATTTTTATCTTTATATTCATTTGAAAGTTTTTCTTTAGTCTTTGAAGCTTTTTCCTCATAATCTGAAATTATTTTATTACCATCTTCAACTTTATCTGTTATTTCTGCTAATGCTAAAAGATTATCTTTCCAGTTAGCTGATATGTGTGAGTATGGTAATGTTACTGCTATCTTATTTAACTTAGTCATCGTTTCCTCTCCAAACTTTGAAGTTCCCACAATGACATCAGGATTTAAGCCTAAGATAACTTCTGAATTAGGATTCATTTTATCCCCTATTAAAGTTGCATCTTTAAAGTCTTCTTCTAAATATTTAGGTACCTTGCCAGCAACATCTAATACTCCTACTGCTTCAACTCCTAAAGTTGCTGCATCTTCCATTCCTTCTAAGCTTGCAAGAACTACATTCTCAACCTTTTTATCAAAAGAATATTCTTTACCTAAATAATTTATTGTAAATGCTGTATCTTTATTTTCTGCATCATTTTTTTCTGAAGAACCTTTCTCAGTACAAGCAGTTAAGCTTACTAATAAAACTGTTGATAATAATAATGTTAAATATTTTTTCATAGCAATCCCCCATTGTTATTGATAATCATTTTCAATTCATAATTATTTTAGCAAAATCTTATGAAATGTAAAATGGACTTTCGGGATATTTTTTTGTACTTTTGCCGAATCTACTTCTTAATTATTATACTTGTAACAACATTATTATTAATCTCTCTATATTTTCTAGGGCATATCCCTACATTTTTTTTAAAAGTTTTACTAAAATAAAAACAATCATTATATCCAGTCATATCAGCTATCTCAGAAATTGTATAAGAAGAAAATTTTAATAATCTTTTAGCTTCTTTTAATCTATATTCTGTTAAGTATTTTACAGGCGACAATCCTGTAACCTCTTTAAAAACATCACTAAACCTTCTTCTATCTATTTCTAAAATATCTGATATTTCACTTACTGTTATTAATTCATTAAAATTTTTATTTATATATTCAATTCCTTTATTCACCAGCTTTAATTTATCACTATATTGTGACACTCTTACATTCTTTATTAGTGAATTTATTAAATTTATAAAATCTACTTTACAGGAAAATTTTGAGTAATTATCTGGACTTAATGATTTATCAGTAATAGTTTCACAATACTTTAATAAAGATAGCCTGTCCTCAATTTCTAAATAAAAAGATTCTTTTTCTATGTTTTCGAACTTTTCTGTAGTCAAAATATTTTTATAATGAACTACATAGTATTCTATACCTAATTCCTCTGTTTCAACTTTTATATTCATATTTGATCCACAGTGCAGTATTGTATTTTTATTTAAACTATATTTTTTATCATTTACAGAAAATGAACATTCTCCTCGTACAGGTATTACTATTCCACATAAATTTTTTGCAGTTTTTCTATTAATATCTTTTTCTTTAGGAGGTAAACTGCTCTTAAAAATATCAACAAACTCCATAGAATTTTCAGAAAAATATTCAATTAACCAATTAATACTTCGTTTCATAATCGTTGACCTTTTCCTTTTGTTATTTTATACTTATTACTAAATCTTAGCACAAGGGGGTAAATTTATGAATAATTTTAAGATAAAATCGAATTATACTAATAATTTTTATGATATTAATTTCTATCTTCCAGAAGAATCAAAAACTAATAATTTACCATTAATAATAGTCCTAGACGGTGGAAATTGTTTTGAAATAGTTAAATCTTGTGTAAAACAACAAGGTCAAGTACACGTTAAAACTGGAGTTAGGCCTTCAATAGTTGTAGGTATATTTCATCAAGAATTTGAAAAGAAAGAAAAAAGATTTTTAGACTTTACAGCCCCAGCAGAAAAATACTTCGTAGATGAAAAAAGAAAATTTATGATACCAGATAATCTTGGAGGTAGTGAGAATTTTAATTCTTTTATAGAAAAAGAACTTCTACCAATAATTGAACCTAATCTTAACTTTGATAAAAATAATATTACTATAATTGGCCATTCTTTAAGTGGATATTATGTATTATGGAATTTATTAAAGGGCTCAAATATATATAAAAATATAATTTCCTTTAGTCCTTCAGTGTGGTGGAATGACTATGAACTTTTAAGCTTCCCTAACTTAGAAAATAGCGAAAAGAATATATTTATAGGTGTTGGAGAAAAAGAAGGTTATATGGTTGAAGGAGCTCAAAAAATATACGATAAAATTAAAAGCTTTAATAATAACTGTGATATCTATATTGCACCAGAAGAAAATCATGGTTCTGTAGTAGTTACTAGTATAAGTAGGGCTCTTAGATATATTTTTTCACTTTAATAAAAAAACTGCACACTCATCCACTAATGGTGAGAGTGTGCAGCCTTATATTATACTTATTACTAAATTTCTTTAGACAGCTTTTCTAAATCATCTATTATTACTTTTACTAAATCTAACTTTCCTTTAGCATAATCTTTATCATCTAGCCAATCCATTCCTAATTCTAATGCTTTTTCAGTTTCTTTGTATTCATTTAATAAAGTATTAATTAATTCTTGACTCATAATTATTTATCTCCTTTATAATAAATTTATTCAACAGTAACTGATTTTGCTAAGTTACGAGGCTTATCTACGTCACAGCCCTTTTGCTTAGCCATATAATATGATATTAATTGAAGTGGAACTACTGATAATACTGGTGTTAATAAAGAGTTTGTCTTTGGAATGTATATTACATCATTACAAACTTCTTTAGCATCATCATCTCCTTCATTTGCTATTGCTAAAACTCTTGCCCCTCTTGTAATTACTTCTCTGATGTTACTTATCATCTTATCTTTTAATCTGTCTTCTGTTAATAAAGCTATTACTGGAGTTCCTTTTTCTATTAATGCTATTGGACCATGCTTTAATTCTCCACCAGCATAAGCTTCTGAATGAATATATGATATTTCTTTTAATTTTAAAGATCCTTCTAATGCTACTGCATAATCTAATCCTCTTCCTAAGAAGAAAAGATCTTTATCCATATAATTTTTTGAAGCAAATTTTTGAAGCTCATCTTTTCTTTCTATTATTTCTTTTACCTTTTCTGGTAAGTTTAATAACTCTTCTTTAAGACTTTCTGATAAATCATTATTTAATGTTCCCTTAACTTCTCCAAAGTATATTCCTAAAATATACATAGCTATTAATTGTGTTTCATAAGCTTTTGTTGAAGCAACTGCTATTTCTGGACCAGCCCAAGTATAAACAACATGATTAGCTTCTCTTGAAACTGAACTTCCAACAACATTTGTAACTGCAAGAACCTTTGCTCCTATTTTCTTAGCATCTCTAAGAACTGCTAATGTGTCAGCTGTTTCTCCTGATTGACTTACAACTATTAATAATGATTTTTCTGTTATTAATGGATCTCTATATCTAAATTCTGAAGCTATATCAACTTCAACTGGTATTTTAGCTAATTTTTCTATAATAGTTTTTCCAACTAAACCTGCATGGTAAGCTGTTCCACATGCTACTATAAATACTCTATCAAAAGCTTCAAGTTCTTCTTTTGTAAGATTTATATTCTCTAATTGTATAGGTGAATTCTTTAAAACTCTTGATGTTAATGTATCTTTTATTGCCTTTGGTTGTTCATGAATTTCTTTTAACATGAAATCTTCATATCCACCTTTTTCAGCTGCATCAACATCCCAAGTAACATGGTAAATTTCTTTATTTATAGTTTCTCCATCTTCTGTTTTTATTTCTATTCCATCTCTATTTATTATTACAAACTCTTTGTCCTCTAATAAATAAATATCTCTAGTATGGTTAAGAACTGCAGGTATATCTGAAGCTATAAAGAATTCTTCTTTACCTAATCCAACTATTAATGGACTGTCTTTTCTAACTGCAATTAGTTTATCAGGTTCATTTTTGCAGATAACACCTATAGCATAGCTTCCTTCCATTTTAGTTGTTGCCTTTGTTACAGCTTCAAATAAATCACCTTTGTAATAGTAATCTATTAAATTAGGAATAACTTCTGTATCAGTTTCTGAATAAAATTCATATCCCTTCGTTTTAAGCCATTCTCTTAATCTCATATAATTTTCTATTATTCCATTATGAACAACACTTATTGTTACGTTCTCATTTGTATGAGGATGTGAATTTATATCAGACGGTTCTCCATGAGTCGCCCATCTTGTATGTCCTATTCCTATAGTTCCATTTAAAGGACTCTGCTTTAAATTATCGTCTAAATTCTTTAAACGTCCTTTAAACTTTCTTACTTTAATATCTCCATCTTCTAATATAGCTACTCCTGCTGAGTCATATCCTCTATATTCAAGTTTTGATAATCCTTCAACTAATATTTCAGACGCTTGTTTCTTTCCTACAAATCCAACTATTCCGCACATATATTTTCTTCCTTCCTTTTCTTCAACTGTATTTTTAATTATTAATGCTAATAAAGAATTTACTTCTTTATTGAAGGTTTTAACACCAAGCTAATGTTGTCCTGTAAATCACTTTACAGTTTTATTAGCTGTTAACGGTAGTGTGCATACCGTGGGGCACCCGCCGAAGTATCGATACTCCCCAACCTCGTCAACTTAAGTGAGCCTCCAAATTTTACATTTGGCAAGGTGAACTTACTCCTTGGAATGAATATGAGAAGGAGTTTCCTTTTTCCCTTTAAATCTAAAATATTATTAAATCTATTTTAAACAGGAAACTCAACTCCTTTTAGTCGTTGAGTAAGTTCCACCAACCAAATCGTAGATTCGGGGTGTCACTTAAGTTCTGGCGCTTTAATATTATTAATTAATTTTCATCTCCTTTAATAGCAATTTTTAACACTATATTTTATGCATATAAAATTAAAAGCTACACTAATTCTATCATATTTTTTCCTAAAATCAATGATTTTTATTTAAATTCAATTAATTTTAGCTATTTATTCAAACTACTTTATTATTTCTTTAGTTTACTCCTGTTTACTCCTATTAATAACTATACATGTAGATGTCTAGACATATATCTTTATACTATTTGTAATTTCTAATATAAAAATAGCAATATAAGACTCATTAACATAGTTTTATATTGCTACACTTTTATTAAAATATTCTATTAAATTTAGCTTCTCTTTTCTAGACAACTTCTTTATTTCACATTCTCTTTTCATTGCATCTTTTTTATTATCAAATTCTTCAAAATATACAATCTCGACTGGAAGCCTAGCTCTTGTATATTTGGCTCCTTTTCCATTATTATGAGTTTTAAGTCTTTTGTCTAAATTGGTTGTCCACCCTGTATATAAAGTATTATCTGAACATCTTAATATATATACGTAATTCATTTTCTTCTCCTAATATTATTTAATGTTATTATCAGCTAAGTTATATAAACGTACTCATATAAGTAAATTATACATTGAATAATATTATTTATATACTATAAATGTATTTCTGGATTATCTAATATTTCTTGAATTGTGTTAAAGTATTGTCCAACATGCATACCATCGGCTAAAGCATGATGCAACTGAATAGACAATGGCATTTTAATTTTTCCGTTTTCCTCAAAATATTTACCCCATGCTATTCTTGGAATGCTATCAACAGGATTCATATGAATTGGCTGAGTTATACTGGTAAATGAAATCCAAGGAATACTTGTAATATATAAGACATTATCACAACCTGGCTCGTCTTCCATAACTACAGTCTTCTTTATTTTCTCCATTTCCATTAATGTATTGATTTTAAAATCATTAAATCCATCTATAAATTTTACCTTGCAAAAACTAAATACTTCACTTTCAGTCATTAAAGTAAAGGAGGGATCTATAGTTTCATGCTCAATTACCTTATCTTTTCTTATCCTAAATCGAAACTCTTTTATATTATTTGCTGTTTTTGTGGCAACATACAAAAATGATATAAAAAACGGTATTTCATTTTCCTTAATGTATCTATAAAATTTTGTAATATCAACATTCCCACAAATACTAAAATGTGGATAGTCAAGTTCCTTAAAATGATTATAGTGCTTTTTTCTATTCCAATTTTCCATATCTATAAACTTCATTATATATCACTCTCCATGAAAATATTAGTATGTAAATCTCTTAATATTATCTTTCTGTTAACTAAATCGCATTACATTTTATGTAAATTATAACATAAATATATTCTTACTGACTAATTATTTCGATAAAAGTAATTTTAAATAAGATATAAATAAACTTATATTAAAAACGCTATTAATTAATATTCATATATACATAATAATAAAACAATAGGGCTAATCCAACTTAGAAATTGCTTTCTATTTTAGAGTAGCCCCTTAACTTATTTCTTTAGTGTTTCTTCTATCTTATTTTTCATTTCTGTAATTTTTTCTTTGCTTACATCAACACCTTGTCTAATTGCAGTATCATATTCATTAGATAATTTCTCTAAATTATCTACAGCTTCATTTAAATAATTGTCCTCTACTGAGCCTTTTACAGAATTTAATTTATTATTAAAGTCAGTTTTAAATTTTTCCCACTCCTCAGGATTAAGTTTTTCCTTTTGCTTTTCTACCTCATCCTTTAAACTTACATATAACTCATTTATATAAATTTTACCAGATTGCAACTTACTATCTGTATCTGATTGTGGTGTAGTTTGATCAGGATTTGATTGGTCACTTGATTGTGGTTTTGTATTATCTATTGCTGGCTTATCTATATTTTTCTGTTTACATGAAACTAATCCTATACTAAAAACTATCATTAATCCAATTATTATTTTCTTCATATAAATCTCTCCTTTCTAGCTTTAATTTTATTTTTCCTTTAAATTTATAAATTATGCTATGAAAAGTTTTATATGGATTAATCACTATATTTTTATTTAGATCCTGTTATGCAGTTTTCTCTAATGCATCTTTTAATTTAAAATGAAGGCAATAACATTTAAGTTACTGCCTTTTTATTATAAGTTTTTGATATGCATTTTAGAATAATTTCATATTATTCTAAATATAAGATAATAGTAATCCTAATATTATGGTTACTAAATATACTACATTAGTAGCCACAAAGTTCTTTACTGCTAATATAAAAGTATCCTTCTTAGTTTGAATTTTATTAAACTTATTTATATTTTCTTGTACAACTTTTAAGACTAATAAAGTAACTATTGAAACTATAGGTAATACTTTAAGTAATACCCCTATTATTATTGCTATAAAACCAATATAATAAAGCCATTTAAATACCTTTAACGCATTCTCTTTACCAATATATATTGGAAGCGTGTACCTTTCATTTACTATATCTTCCTCTATATCACAAATATTATTTGCAAGCATTATATTTGATATTCCCATAATAGCTGGTAAGCTTATTAATAATATATAAATTAATTCAATTACATTAAAGCTAAGACTTATATTTTTAAAATTTGAAATATTAATTGATAATATTCCTAAATCAAATATATGTATATATATAGTTAAAAATGTTATTATAAATCCCATTGTTAATCCTGAGAATATTTCTCCAAATGGTGTTCTTGATATAGGAATTGGGCCAAATGAATATGTAATCCCTATAATAAAAGAAACTATTCCAATTAATAAAACTATTATATTAGTGTTTTTTACTAATAATAATCCTAATCCAGAAGCTACAACAAGCATAATATAAATAGTTAATCTAACTATTCTTGGATTTAATTTATCTCTAACTATAGCGTTATGAGTTTCATATCCATAGCCTTCTTTTTTAATAGCTTTTTTATAATCCATATAATTGTTAATTGCAGTAGTAGTCATATCGAATATAATCATTGATAAGAACATTATAATTGCATTTTTAATATTAAAATTATCGTATCTGTACATAGTGTAAAAAGTTCCTAATAAAAATGGAATTACACTTGCTACTTTAGTTTGTATTTCTACTAACTTTAAAAAGCTTTTTATATTCAAAAATATTCCTCCTTAAAAGCATTTTAAATATAGGACTTTTTAATTTATTTAAAAAATAAAAAGGGGCTATGCCTCCTTTTTACTTCAAAAATGCTTGTGCTTCTAATCTAACTGCTTCTTGATTTTCTTCATCGTATTCTGAATGCTTATAAAAATATTCTGCCATTTGGAATCTCTTAACTCTTGAGATGTTAAGTTCTTCTGCTAAGCTATCTAAAAATCTAACTTCTGACATTTCATATTCTGCATCTGCTAATGCAACTCTAGTTAACTCAAAAAATACTATATTTATTATTCTCTCACCAGCATTTTTTAAAGTTTGTATAGTTTCTTCATGTGTAACCTCTTCTAACTCAAAGTCTTCTAGGCTCATTTCTTTTAAAGCTCTCTCAATTAACTCTCTTTCCTGTTTCTCTATTTTATCATCAACTAAAGCAAATTCTATAAGTAAGTTGATATATGCTGTTCCTATCTCTTTATTAAGTTCATTTAAAAACATATCCCCATCCTCCTTTGTTTTTGTTATATGTATTATATCACACTTTAATTGTGTAGAAAATAAACTTATTGTTAACCTATCTTTATGCACCTCATAGACATAGAACCATGTTGTATACTTTCATGAATAAACTCTACTTTATCATTTTCTTCTTGTAATCCTGCTATATATAGTAATGGTAAATAGTGTTCATCTGTTGGAACTGATAATTCAGCTTCGACTCCATTTTTTTTATAGTCTATCAAGCTCTTATGATCTCTATTTTTAATTGCTTCTGCAATATCATTGTCAAACTTTATAGCCCAATCAAAAGGTTCTGAATACATGTCATAATTCATTTCTCTTAAGTTATGAACTATATTTCCACTAGCTATTATAAGAATTCCCATATCTCTAAATTTTGATAATTTCTTTCCTATTTCATAATGTTGTTCTTCATTTAATAATCCATTTATGCTTATTTCAAATGTTGGTATATTAGCATTAGGATACATATATTTTAATACTCCCCATGCAGCATGATCCAATCCCCATTCATCTGTAAGCATTGCTTTATTATCAACCAATTCTTTAGCAACTAACTCAGCATACTCTTTACCTCCATCAGGATTATATTTTATATTATATAATTCATCTGGAAATCCATAAAAATCATAGATTTGCTTTGGTTTATTACTGTAGGTTAAATAAGTTCCTCTTGTCTTCCAATGTGCTGAAATTATCATTATTGCCTTTGGTACTTCTAAACTCTTTCCTAATACTTTTAATGCTTCTGTATAATCATTATCTAATATCACATTCATAGGGCTTCCATGTGAAAGAAATAGAACTGGCATTTTCTTATTCATATTATTTTCCTCCTTATTTATAATTTTATTAATAAGATCTAAGTTAGATCATCTTTTATTTATCATCTATATAGATAGTATTTTGTCTAATTCTTCAAAGCTACTGTAACCTTGTGCTATTATTGTTCCTTTATTACCTTCTACCATAATAACAGTTGGAAAACTCATTGCTCCCATTGAAGCTACCATATTAAAAACTGAGTAAGTTTCATTTGTTAATTCTTCTGATAAAAATTTCTTTTCAAACTCATCTTTATCTATTCCAAACTCTTCTGCTATTGTAGTATATATTTCTAAGTTATTAGGATCGTTTCCTTCAATAAAGAATGATTCTTGAATCTTTTTAAGAAAATCAAATGTAATATCTTTCTTCAGCTGTTGTGCTAAAACTACAGCTTTTGCTCCAGGTAAACTATCTAAAACTATATTTTTATTACCTAACACATTTTCGTTAAATTCTTCTCCGAACTTTCTTCCTGTTAATCGCTCTATATTTATATTATGGCTCTTTATATAATTTCCTAAATCATCATTAATAACCTTAACATTTTCGTCTATCCACATTCCTCCTGGTAAAATTACAAAATCATATTTATCAGTGTATTTTTCTTGTATTTCAGTTATTACATTACTGAAACCATAGCACCAACCACACATTGTATCCATAATATAATATATTTTTTTCTTCATATTTACTTATTCCTCCTAAATTCAAATATTTTTTAAATAGTAACTATATAAACTTTGAATATTCTTTATATAATCTCTTAAACAATTTCGTTGTAACTACAGAAGTTACAACTACTATAAAAAAATAGAATATATTTATTCCATCTTTTTAATTAGTCCTTCAACTATATCCCTCATAGTAACACTTTTTAAAACATTTTCCATGGCATCTTGAGCTTTAAAAAGTATAATCTCTAATACAAGCTGAATATTAGCACCGATTGGACACTTAGGATTAGGATTTTCATGCATTTGAAAAAGCTGACCTTCTTCAACAACATCAACTGCTCTATATACATCTAATAAAGAAATTTCTTCTATATCTTTTAAAAGATATGCTCCTCCACTTCCTGGATTTACACTAACTATACCAGCTTTTTTTAACATACCCGTGACTCTTCTTATAATTACTGGATTAGTATTTACACTTTCAGAAATCCATTCTGAAGTACATAATCTATCTTTTTCTATAGATATTATTGATAGTATATGAACAGCTACAGAAAATCTGCTACTTATTTTCATAATAACCCCTCCTGTTGTAACTATTATAGTTACAACTAAATAAAATGTCAATATATTATTTACAATCAAAAAAATATTACTAGTATTTTTTTACTAGTAATATTTCTTATTAATATATTATATTTTACTTAATATTAAATCTACTAAGCCATGTGCCATTTTATCTATTTCTTCTTGGTTTTCGCCTTCTAACATAACTCTAACTAATGGCTCTGTTCCTGAAGGTCTTATTAAAACTCTTCCTTCTCCATGTAAAGTTTCTTCTATTTTCTTTATTTCATTTACTATTTCTTCATCTTCTAAATATATGTTTTTCTTATCATTTGGAACTTCGGCATTAACTAATACTTGTGGAAGTTCTTTCATTATTCCTGCAAGTTCACTTAAAGTTTTTCCGCTTCTCTTTCTTATTGCTGAAACTTGAAGTGCTGTAACTAATCCATCTCCAGTTGTGTTGTAATCTAAGAATATTATATGTCCTGACTGTTCTCCACCCAGAATATATCCATCCTTAACCATTTCCTCTAACACATATCTATCTCCAACTTTAGTTTTTATTGTATTTATATTTTCCTTTTTACAAGCAATATCTAACCCTAAGTTACTCATTACTGTTACAACTAAAGTATCATCTTTAAGCTTTCCTAAATCTTTAAGGTGTTTTGCACATAGCATTAATATGAAATCTCCATTTATAAGATTTCCTTTTTCATCTACAGCTAAACATCTATCTGCATCACCATCAAAAGCAAAACCTAAATCACATTTCTTTCTTACAACGTAATCTTGTAATTCTTCTGGGTGAGTTGATCCACAGTTTTCATTTATGTTAGTTCCATCTGGATTGTCATTTATAACATAAACTTCTGCACCAAGTTCTCTAAATGCTTTAACAGCAGCTTTGTAACAAGCTCCATTTGCGCAGTCTAAAGCAACTCTTAAGCCTTTTAAATCTACTGGAATTGTTGATAAAGCATAATCAGTATACTCATCAAGAGCTCCAACCTCAATAGATGATCTACCTAAATCGTGTCCTGTTGGGCTTGGTACTCCTTCGAATCCACTTTCTATAACTCTTTGTATTTCATCTTCTAATTCATCTTGCAGCTTGTATCCTTTGTTATCAAAAAACTTTATTCCATTATATTCAACAGGGTTATGTGATGCTGAAATCATTATACCTGCATCAGCATTATATTCTCTTATTAAATGAGCTACTGCTGGAGTTGGTACAACATCTAAAATAACAGCTTCTGCTCCTACTGATAGTATTCCTGATACTAGTGCAGCTTCTAGCATATCTCCTGATATTCTAGTGTCTTTACCTACTAATATCTTTGGTTTATGAGTTCCTTCTGTTAGTACATAAGCTCCTGCTCTACCTAACCCATACGCTAAGTTAGCTGTTAACTCTGTATTAGCAATACCTCTAACTCCATCAGTCCCAAATATTCTACCCATATTTTTTACCTCACTTTTTCTACTAGTTTATTGATTTCACATAATGTCATAGTAATAGTATACATTTTTCAATTATATATTACAACTTTTATATATTACAACTTTTATAATTTCTATTTCTCATTTAGTCTATCTAATATTAAGTTGTATCCTCCAGTTCCATAGTTTAAGCACTTGTTAACTCTACTTATAGTTGCTGTACTGGCCCCTGTTTTTTCTGCTATTTCTGTATATACCTTTTTTTGTTTTAACATTTTAGCAACATACATTCTTTGTGCTAATGCCTTAATCTCATTTATAGTTGCAACATCTTCAAAGAAGTTATAACATTCATCTATATTTTCAAGCTTTAATACAGCTTCAAAAAACAAATCCAGTTCAGGATTCTTAAGTTTACTTTCAACTATTCCCAAATATCTCACTCCTTGTTTTATTTCAAATAATTATTACAAATTAAATTATAACTATCTTTTTAGCAGTTTACAACTTTATTAATATGAAGTGAAAGTTATTTTAAATTTCTGTATCAATTCTTCCTTCAGGAGATTTTAAATCCTTTAGCCCTGTTTCTTTAAGCTCTTCATATATAGCCTTAGTTGGTACTAACCACACTTCTCCTGTTCCCTTATAAACATTAAGTAATCCTTCTCCATTAAAGGCTGTTCCTATTAATGTTGTTCCTGATTTCTCTACTGAAAATTCTATATTTCCACTTCTTAAAATAGCAAAGTTTCCATCAACCTTTAAAGTATCTCTAAACATTTTACATCTTAATATTTCTTTATCTGGTACTGGTATTTCTAATACTACTATTCCACTACCTCTTAGTCTTGTTTGATAAACTCCTTCATTTCCAAAAAGCATTGAAGATACAGTTTTTTGCATTGCTGGCTCTACTTCTATTCCTTCTTCACAAGCATAAAACAAACCATCATCTACTATTATTTCTTCATCTTCTAACTCTATTAATGTAAAATGTCCAAACCTTGGCTCTAGAAAAACTTCACCAGTTCCTTTAAGAGTTGGCTTAAACATTGGCTCTCCTGTTACTTTACTGGAAAAAAACTTTTTTCCAATTCCTAAGATCCCCCCAGTTTTATTTTCTATTTCTACATTTCCTTTCATATAGCTTAATGCTCCTGACTCTATTTTAACTGCACTATCATCTAATATTATTCTTACTTGTCTCAGTTTAACTGTGGATTCTTTCATAAAACTAAGATATATTGATAAGTTTAGATCATCTGATCCTTCTAGATCATCATATTCTAATATCTGAAATATACTATCATTTCTCATTTCTGATAGCATTGTCATTTTATTATTTGTATTAAACGAAGTTCTCATAAAACCCCTCCCTTATCTATATTTTACCATAAATTTATATTTGTAAACTACTATGTAAATTTAGGTATATTATATATAAAGTTAATACTAAAGCCTTAATAAAAAGCTACTATAAATATCAAATGTTAATATTCATAGTAGCTTTGTTCCTTTAGTTATATTCCTTTGCTTCTTCTTCTCCAGTCATTACTCTTATTGCTCCCTGTGCTAAAGCTAATAATTCATCTTCTCCTGGATATACTGTAATATCTGCTATCCAATCTACTCTCTTTTTTAATTCTTCTACAACTTTTTCTGAGTAAGCTATTCCTCCTGTAAAAATCATTCTATCAACTTTTCCGTCTAAAACTGTTGCCATTTCACCAACTGATTTAGAAATTTGATATATAAATGCATCAAAGCATAACTTCGCTTCTTTATTTCCTTCTGCTGCTAATTTTAGTACATCTCTTGCATCATTTGTATTCAAGTATGCTACAAATCCACCTTTTCCAAGTATCTTATTGTATACTTCTTGTTCTGTGAATTCTCCACTATAGCACATTTTTATAAGAGCTCCTACTGGTATTGATCCCGCTCTTTCTGGTGAAAATGGCCCTTCTCCATCTAATGCATTATTTACATCTACTACTCTTCCATTTTTATGGGCTCCTACTGAAACTCCGCCCCCCATATGAACAACTATTAAATTTAAATCTGAATATTTAGTTCCTGATTCCTTTGCATATCTTTTTGCTACAGCTTTTTGATTTAAAGCATGAAACTTACTAACTCTTGGTAACTCAGGAACGCCTGAAACTCTTGCTACATCATTAAGTTCATCTACAACAACTGGATCTACTATAAAAGATGGTATGTTCAGTTCATTACCTATTTGACTTGCAATTATTCCTCCTAAATTTGATGCATGCTGTCCTTGAATACCTTCTTTTAAATCTTCTATCATCTTTTCATTAACCTTATAAGTACCACTTTCCATTGGCTTTAGCATTCCACCTCTACCAACTATCGCATCTAAAGTTTTTAAATCAATATTATTTTGCTTTAGTACTTTTATAATTATCTCTTTTCTAAATAGAAACTGATCATAAATACTTTCATACTTTCCTATTTCTTCTGCAGAGTGTCTTAAGGTTTCTATAAAAACCTCTTTTTCATCTTGGTAAACACCAATTTTAGTTGAAGTTGATCCTGGATTGATGATTAATAATTTGTAAGACATAACAAAGCTTCCTCCATTCCTTATTTTACTTTTTAGCTTCTGCAACTAATGCTGCTAAAGCAATGGAGTTTACCTTCGTTTCAAAACTATCGGCTCTTGATGTTAAAATTACAGGTGCAGATGTTCCAACCAAAAGTCCTCCATTTCTTGATTTTGATGTATATGTTAAAGTTTTATACATAACATTAGCTGTATCAATATTTGGAAGTAATATTATATCTGCCTTTCCTGCTACTTTTCCTGTTATTCCTTTATGATGTGCTGCTTCTTCTGATAGCGCATTATCAAGAGCTAAAGGCCCGTCTACTACACACCCTTTAATTTGTCCCCTATCATTCATCTTTGATAATAATGCTGCATCTACTGTTGCTGGCATATCTGAATTTACAACTTCTACAGCGCAT
This sequence comes from Clostridium sp. LS3, assembly GCF_055330225.1. Taxonomy (NCBI): domain Bacteria; kingdom Bacillati; phylum Bacillota; class Clostridia; order Eubacteriales; family Clostridiaceae; genus Clostridium; species Clostridium sp. LS3. Next base: position 347,989 of record NZ_CM143921.1, on the reverse strand, counting down.
ACAGGTGCTACTTTAGGAACTTCTATTCCACAAGCATGTGCTACATCTACTGCATTATTTAATATTTGAACCTTTGCCTTTAAATCTGGATAAGTATTAAATGCTGCATCTGTTAGTAAAATTAATCTATCTACTCCTTGTATTTCAAATACAGAAACATGTGACATAAGCTTTCCTGTTCTTAATCCTATTTCTTTGTTGAGAACACTTCTTAAAAATGTGGCTGTATCTACTAATCCTTTCATAACCATATCAGCTTTACCAGTTGATACTAATCTTATTGCTTCTAAAGTCGCTTTCTTTATATCTGTTTCGTGAACAACCTCAAATTGTGAAAGATCCATATCAATCTTTTCTGCTATTTCTTTTACCTTATTGGAATCTCCTACTAAAATGGCATCTGCAATTCCTCTTTCTTTAGCTGCTTTAACTGCTTCTAAAACTGGTTCATCTTGAGCTACAGCAACTGCCACCTTTTTCTTAGTACAACCATTAATCTTCTGTAATAAATCATCAAAATTCTTACTCATTTTAGCACCCCTCATACTCATTATGTAAATTTTTATTTTAATAATTAATGACTATTCTAAAAATTAAGAATTTTCTATCTTTAATGCTTATTATAGTCCTTAATTAATCTTTACCCTCAACCCTTTTTTGTTAAAATTATATCAATTAGTGATATAAACTACAAATATTTCCTTTTCTCTTTTATATTGTATCAAAAAAAATTCTGAAAACTTGAATTTTCAGAATTTTCTCTAATATTTATTTTATTGGCTTATATTCTTCCATTATTTTTTCTGCAACCTTTAATCCATCAACTGCTGCTGATATTATTCCGCCTGCAAACCCAGCGCCTTCCCCTGCTGGGGATAGACCTTTTATTGATATACTTTGAAGCTTTTCATCTCTAGTTATTCTTACAGGAGCAGATGTTCTTGTTTCTATACCTGTTAAAACTGAATCGAAATCTCCATATCCTTTTATTTTCTTATCAAAATCAGCTATTCCTTCTTTTAAGGCTTCTATTACATAATCAGGAAGACACTCTCTTAAATCCTTAAATACATAACCTGCTGTATAGCTAGGAATAACTTTTCCTAATTTTGTGCTTACTCTGTCTTCCATAAAATCTCCAACTAATTGTACTGGAGCTTTATATTTTCCTCCACCTACTTTAAATGTTAAGCTTTCATAGTGTCTTTGGAACTCCATTCCTCTAAGCGGTGAATCTCCTTCAAAATCATCTGGTCCTACAGTTACCACTAGAGCTGAATTTGCATTAGCTAAATCCCTTGCATGATAGCTCATTCCATTTGATACTAATCTTTCATTTTCTGAAGCTGCTGCAACTACAACACCACCAGGACACATGCAAAATGAATAAACTGCTCTTTTTAACTTTTCACTTTGATAAGTTAATCTATATTCTGCTGCTTTAAGCTTTGGATGTTCATGCATATCTCCATATTGACTTTTATTTATAAGTTCTTGAGGATGCTCTATTCTAACTCCAACTGCAAAGGCTTTTGGTTCCATAAACACTCCTGTTTTATGTAACATTTCATATGTATCTCTGGAACTATGTCCAATTGCTAATATAAGATTTTCACATTCTATTTCTTTTCCATTAACTATAATTGATTTTAGTTCACCAGCTTCACTTTTTATCTCTTCTAATTTTGATGAAAATAATACCTCTCCACCTAATTCTTTAATTCTCTCTCTTATATTTTTAACTACACCCTTTAAAATATCAGTTCCAACATGAGGCTTTCCTACATAGGTTATATCTTCTGGTGCACCAGCTCTAACTAACCCTCTTAATACATAGTCACATCTTCTATCTTTGATTCTTGTAGTTAATTTACCATCTGAAAAGGCCCCTGCTCCCCCTTCTCCAAATTGAACATTAGACTCTGTATTTAATTCACCTGTTTTCCAGAACTTATCAACAGTCTCTGTTCTCTTATCCACATCTTCTCCACGTTCTATTACCAAAGGCTTATATCCTTTTTCTGCTAATAATAAAGCTGCAAATATTCCTGCCGGTCCAAATCCAACTACTACTGGCCTATTTTTTAGTTCTTTTCCACCAAAAACTATATCGGCATCATAATGAGGCTCTTCTAGCTTTACATCTTTATCTCTTAATTTATTGACCAATTTCTCTTCATTTTTGTGCTCTACTTCTACGCAATATATATACTTTATATCATTTTTCTTTCTTGCATCTAGGCTTTCTTTTACTATTTTGAAATTTTGCATTTCATCTATAGAAATCTTTAGTTTTTTAGCTACTTTTTTTATTAATAAATTCTTATCTTCATCTATTTTTAAGGCCATATTATTAACTCTAATTGCCATAATTAAATCTCCTCTCTATTGGATATTTATAATATATCTATCAATTATAATACTCATTTGATAGCACCTTATTTTAACATATATTTATTCTTATTAGAATTATTTTTATATGTATTATCTACTACTATTTCAAAACTTTAAACTTTTATACTTTCCTCGATATTAAAAAGATACATAACCAAATTAGCTATGTATCTCTTTATTTAGATTATTAATTATTTTCTGAATTATTATTGTTCTCTGAAGGCTTTTGAGCTACTTCCTTAGAGACAGTAAATGTTGCATTCTCAAAAGATACTATACTAAAATTACTATTTAGTCCTTGCATTGCAACCTTTGGAGTTTGTTCAAAAGTCCCATCTTCTTTAAAGGAGCTTACATCTAATGTTGCTTTAATATTATCTGGAGTAACATTAGGCATTTCGTCTTCATATCCCCTTATTGTAACCCTTATGGTATCTTTGTTTAATTTAATTTTCAAACCTTGAACAGCTCCAAGTAAATCATACTTTACATTAAAGTCCTTTGTTATAAGTTTTATTACACTTACTTTAGCTGTTACATACTCATCCCCTTGAGCGACTTTTACTCCATCTGGAACTATTATTCCAAGTGAAACATCTTTATTATCTGTTATTGAGCTTAAATCTAAAGGGGTTGTTGTTACTTCATTTATAGTATCTAATATCTCTTTAGGTCCTAATATTTCTACTGCTTTCTTATCGCTTTCTATTGATTTCATTTTAAATTGATTAGGTAGCTGTCCACTGGTAGCAATATTAACTTTTACAGCTTTCCCTTTGCTTACCTTTATTTCTACATTAGCTACTTTATCCGATATAGAAATATCTGTTACTTCTTTTCCACTTTCATCTATGGCTTTTATATCATAACTCTCAAGGATACTCTCATAAACATCTTCCTTTGTTCCCGATACTACTAATTTAGAAACTCTGCTAACAGCAGATTCTGCTCCACTAATTTTAACCTCATTTGGCTTTATTGTTGCTTCAGATGCAAAGTATCCTTCACGTGTATTAACTTTAATATTTGAAGTTACTGGCATAGATTTTTCTACCATATCTTCTATTCTAATTGACACTGTTAAGGCGTTATTATTTTTTAGGCTTACAGTAATAGGATAATCTACTATAGTAACCGGCACCTTATTTTCACCCTTTTTCCAAGCATATTCGCTTAAGTCAACTTGAACTTTAAAATCACTTTTCTTTATTTTATTTATATCGCTTGTGTTTCCTTCAACCTTTAAAGTTACATATAGTTCTTGATTTGGAGTTAATGCTAACTTAGAGTTAGTTAAAGCTTCTGTATTAATTAATTCAACTGGTATTTTACTTATTTCTGTAGTTCTTATTTTATTTTCTACATTGGTTACATAAACCCATAAGCCTATAGATAATAAGAGGCATATTATTGGTACTACTAATTTGGTTTTTTCCTTCTTATCCAAGCCTTCACCTTCTCCCCAGCTGATTTTACATTCTTTTTATCATTATGCTGCATCATTTTCAATAAAATTACTCTTAATTTCTCTTTATCATAATTTCTTGTTAATCTACCATTTATAGCTAGCGATACAATACCAGTTTCTTCTGAAACAACTAATACCATAGAATCTGAAACTTCGGATAGTCCAATGGCTGCTCTATGCCTAGTTCCAAGCTTTTTATTTATAGTATTATTATTAGTTAATGGAAGAACACATCCTGATGCTAGTATTCTATCCTTTCTTATTATTGTTGCTCCATCATGAAGTGGTGTGTTAACTACAAATATATTTTCTAATAAATTTGAAGATACTTTTGCATCTAAGATAGTTCCTGAATTTAATATCTCACCTAATCTTGTTGCTTGTTCTATAACTATTAATGCTCCTGTTTTAGACTCTGCTAGGTTACTGATAGCATTAATTATTTCATTTACAGTTATATCTCTTTTTTCCTCATCTTGAATATTGTGTATCTCTTCAAATGCACTTCTCCCTATATGTTCCAACGCCCTTCTTATTTCTGGTTGAAATATTATAACAACAGATAAAAGTCCAATTGTTAAAGTCTTGTTTAAAATAAAATTAAGCATTTCTAGTTTTAAAATATAGCTTATAGGTATTAATGCTATCATCAATATAATACCTTTTAAAAGTTGCTCTGCCCTTGTTTCTTTTATTAATATATACCCCTTATAGAATATATAAGCAACTACTATTATATCTAAAACTGACCATATAGATATGTTTTTTATTGTGTTTGTTATTAACGTACTGATCTCCTGCACAAAGGGCACCCCCCTAACTTTCATATACTTTAATTATACACCAATTAGTAAAATCTTAGTATAATACTTTAAAATTTTTTAATTATATAATATTTTCCACTTTACTATAATATAAATTTATGTAAAGAGATTAATATGGGGGAATGGTTTTATGAAAGAAAAATTTACTATTTTAATAAAGGAGCATAAGTCTTTGTTTGTATCTTTAATATCAGCATTATTACTTTTATCAATTGTGTCTTTTTTTCTTATATACAATTCAGATTCAAATAAAACTAAAAGAAATTTAAAACATATGATTGTTGAACTAAATGAAGTTAATGCAAGTCTTGAGGATGGCATAAAGGATATGACAATTGATACAAATAAATCCTACGAACTTTTAATTTCTGGTTCAAATAAACTTAAAGAGATTTTGTCATCTCTTTCTGAAGTAGAAAATGTAAATGCAGAAGTTTCTTCTATGAAAAATGATTTAAATAATGCTTTATTATCAACAATAAATTTATATGATAATTGTATATATATATTATCTAATCCTAAAGATATAAGATCTAGCAATGATTTAGATACCTTTAATAATCTTAAAGAAAAATGTCTAAAAGATTATTCTATTGTAAATGAAAGCAAAATACGTATAGAACTTTCGGATAAAACTCTTGAATTTTTTAATAATACTTATAATTATGTAAATACTCTTATTAAATTAAATAGAGATTCTGAATTTCAAAATACAAAACAACGTGAATTTATTATTAAACTTGAATCTTTTAAATCAACAATAGATACACTTAATGAAGACTTAATACCTGCTATAAATAAAATAAGAGAAGATAAGAGAGACTTACAGGTTATTATTGACGATTTATATAAAAAAGAAAAATCTTATGAAAGTTTGAAAAAAGAAGTTATATCTTTATCTATACCAGATGGTTTTATGAACATATATAACTCTTTAGATGAATATTTAAAAATATATCACATTTATTTAAAATCAATTAAAGAAGCTGTAATATATGAAAAAACTTGTTCTGATATAAGTAAATATTCTAAAGAGATAGATAAAAATTATCAAAATGCTTCTTCTAAGAGAAATGATGTCTTAGATGCTTATTCTTCTTATAAAAATAATCTACAAAAAAATTAGTATTATATTTTTTCTTTTGGCAATACTAATTTTGGATTATATATTATCCAAAAGGAGGTTATTTATGAAATATTTAAAAACAATACCTATTTTATTTTTAACCTTTTTATTTTCAGCAGAAATACCTGTGTTTGGTTATAGAACTACTACCACATCCACCAGTGCTAAAATTAGTTCTAATAACCTAATAAGCAATGACTTAAATGTAGCATTCAATAGTACTTTTATAAATATTCCAGAAGAAAAGGTGGTTGAGGTTTTCAATCACAACGACAACCAAATATATCTAACACAAGATGACTTAAATTTAATGGCTAAAATTGTTTATGCTGAAAGTAAAGGTGAGCCCTATGAAGGCAAAGTTGCCGTAGCGTCGGTTATTCTAAATAGGGTATTAAGTCCAGGATTCCCAAATAGCATTAGAGATGTTATTCTTCAACCAAATGCTTTTTCATGTGTGGTAAATGGTGAAATATCAGTTACTCCAACTGAAGAATGCTATAATGCTGTTTACGAAGCTATAAAAGGTAATGATCCAACAAATGAAGCTTTATTCTTCTATAATCCTTCTATAGCGACTTGTTCTTGGATGCAAGGTGTTGAAAAAACTGATAGCAAAGCTATAGGGCAACATTTATTTTTTAAAACAAATTAAATAGGTAGATAGTTTAAAAGAGTTTCTAGAAAAATTCCTGGTTTTTAAATAGGGAGTTTTCAGTAAACTAAAACAAAAAAAGAAGTGATATTTTATCATATCACTTCTTTTTTGTTACTCAAAAGTACCTTTTGCTATCGGCTCACCATTTTCAACCATTATTTTACCCTTAGCTATAACTGTATCTATTTCTAATGAATTTTCATTTACTAAAACTAAATCTGCATCTTTTCCTGCATCTATTGACCCCTTATTTGAAAGCTTTAATACGCTTGCTACATTAGATGTAATAACTTTAATTGCATCCTCTATTTTTAAATTATGAGTTTTTATACATTCTTTTACCTCTCCATATAGAGTTGATACAGAACATATTCCAAGCCCAGTTAAGTTACCATTATTATCAAAAATAGGCATACTTCCATTTCCATCTGATGAAAAAGTAACATTAGATATATTTACTCCATTCTCTAATAAAAGCTTTAATGCTTCACTTGCTCTTAATTCTTCTGGTTCTAAAAATTTAGGATCAGAACTTGTAGTAAGATCTATGAATCCACCTTCTTTTGCATAATCCTCTCCAACCTTAAATAACTTTCTACTTCTATTTATATGAGTTGGTAACAATTGAGTTGGAGGAATTTCTGTTTCTTCAATTAAAGAAAATAAATAATCTAGTTTTCTTGCTCCATCACCTAAATGAATATTAACTATTCCAGCTTTTCCTGATAGCAATCCTCCTACTCTGGCTTGAGCAACTGTATTTGCAAACTCATTATATGTAGCTTGAGAACTTCTATGATCAGATAAAGCTACTTCACCTACTCCAATAACTTTATCCATTAGCATTATATCACCTTTTATATTACCAGTTATAGTTTTTACTGGTATATCATAAGAGCCTGTATAGCAATATGTAGTTATTCCCTCTTCTTCTAAAGCTTTTGCTTTTGCTAGCAAACTTCTCATATCTCTGCAAATTGCATCTGTACCTATACATCCTACTACAGTAGTTATTCCTGCTCTTGTTAAATCTGTTAGCTTTATCTCAGGAGTTCTAGTTTTAAATCCCCCTTCACCTCCGCCTCCATTAATATGTACATGACAATCTATAAATCCAGGAAAAAGTAGCTTCCCTTTCCCCTCTATAACATTTATATTTATAAAATTCTCAGGAATTTTTAAATTTTCATATATTCCTTCAATTTTATCTGAAGATATTACTACATCCTTTTCTCCTTGATATTCAGGAGAGTAAACTTTAATTCCTTTTATTACTGTTAGCATATTGGTCACTCCTATAGTTAAATATTTAAAATACCTTTTATAATATTGTTATTATAAATTGAATTTTGATGCTTATTTACTAAAGCCTGTGCATAAAATTTACTTTTTTCTATATTTATCTCTTTATACAATAGGGCTATTTTATAATAAGCTTCTTCTATATAGTTCCCATTTTCATATATATATATATATTGCTCAAAATATTTTATTGCCTCTTCATTCTTTGCTATCTTTTCGCTTGCAGAGGCTAGTAAAAATAATATATCATCATTTAGATGACTTTTCTCAGAATAAATAATAGTTTTTTCTAATAATACTTTTGCATCATTATACTTTTCTTGTGAAAAAAGATTTGTCGCATTTATGTAATTAGTAGTTATATCACCTTCTGTTAATGGATTTTCTATTTTCTCATTGTTTTTATCTTGTATATTATTTTGCTTCTCTTCATCCTTTGAGCTGGAATTTTCACTTTCATTAATTGTATTAGAATTCTCTATATTATTTGAAGCGCTTAAATTATCACTTAACAGTTTTTCTTCAACTAAAGGTGTATTTTTAAGCTTTCCCATAACAATTGCTCCTGTTGATACAATCATAAATATAATAAATGTTATTAGTATAGACTTAAAAACTATTTTATTATTGTCTTTTATATCTAAAATTTCATTTATCTCTTTATTTATGCTCTTTGCAGTAATATTATTTTTATCTACTGCAAATACTTTCTTAATATAAAATTTACTATTATCATAAAGCCCTTTTTTCATATAGCATATAGCTAAATTATTGTTTACTCCTATTAAGTTAAAATCACTTTCATTACATATATTTAAAATCTCTATTCCTTCATCTATATTAAGATTTTTTATTAATTCTTCGGCCTCTTCAAATAATTCTTTTCTACGGAAATCTTTTTCTATATCTATTAAATATGATTTTGAAATATTGTCGCCATTATAATCTTTATTTATTTTCCATAATGAAACTGCTTCTTCTATATTTCCCTTTAAATATAAAAGTAGTCCCTTTAAATTTAATAAATTTGAATCTTTTAAATTTCTTGATATTCCTATCTCACATTGCTCTATAGCTTTATCTATATAACCTTTATTATATAAATCAAGTGCCTTTTCATAGACCTTTTTATCTTTATTCTTCATACTTTCGTTACCTCATTAGATTTATGAATAAAATATTAATCCTATAATTGCAGCTATTACTATAACTAATATAGGATGAACCTTTTTACTTAATAGTACTAATCCTATTATCGTAGTTATTATAATACTCTTTAAATCTAAATAAGATTCTTTTGCTAAGTCTAGAAAAGCTTTTAGTATTAATGCAATTAATACAGGCCTCATTCCCATTAAGGCTGATTTTACTATTGTAGATTCTTTAAACTTTTCTAATGTTTTACTTATAATTGATACTAATATAAATGACGTTATTACAACTCCTAAAGTAGCCATAATACTACCTACAACTCCTGAAACCTTATAACCTACAAATGTGGCAGAATTTATTGCAACTGGTCCAGGAGTCATTTGAGATATACCGATTATATCCATGAATTCATTTATATTAAGCCAATTATTATTTTCCACTATCTCTCTTTGAATAAAGGGAAGCATAGCATATCCCCCTCCAAAACTAAATGCACCTATTTTGAAGAAAGAAAAAAATAATTTTATTAAAAGCTGCATTAGCTCACCTTCTTTCTTAAAAATATAGCTCCATATATAGCGGATAATAATATTACTATAACTGGATGAATATTAAAGAAAGTTAATGCTATAAGCGCAATTATAATTGTAATTACAGTCCTTGTGTTTTTTGGCAAGCCCTTGCTCAAACTTACTGCTCCAACTAATACTAGCATCGGAACTGCAGCCGTTATACCCTTAAAAGCCGCATTTACATAATAATTATCTCTAAATTGCATAAAGAAAGCTGCAATTATAATTATTATTAAGAAGGATGGTAATACTACTGCTAAAAGAGCCATTATTCCCCCTATAACTCCTCCTATTTTATATCCCAAAAATATAGAACAATTAACTGCTAATGCCCCTGGAAGACTTTGCGAAACTACCAATATATCTATGAACTCTTCTTTTTCAATCCACTTTTTATTTTTTACAACCTCTTCTTCTATTAAAGGTATCATTGCATAACCTCCACCGAAGGTGAAAGCTCCTATTTTAAAAAAAGAAATAAACATTTCTAAAATTTTTCTCATTTGCTCCTCCTCTTATTAAAAATAACTCTTATATACATAATTTTAATATAGCTTTTACAACATTAGTTTACTTTTAATTATATGCTTTTATTAAAAAAAGTCGATATATATAGGTTTACTTATTCCGTCGCTTTGCTCCAAGTCATCGCAAACCTATATATCGATTTGAAAACTGAAGGAAGGAAATTATAAAAAGTTATTGATAGGGTAAACTTTTTATAATTTCCTAAAGAGTAAAAATAAAAAGCCGCATTTATATGATGCGACTTTTCATAAGTTTAATTATTCTTGTTCTAATATTATCTTCTTAGCTGTTAACATTGATGTAGCACTCATTGAGAACTCATCTAATCCATATTCAACTAATGTTGGGATAGCAGTTTCGTCTCCTGCCATTTCTCCACACATTCCTACCCACTTGCCATGCTTGTGAGCTCCATCTATAGTCATCTTGATTAATCTTAATACAGCTGGGTGCATTGGGTTGTAAAGGTATGATACCTTTTCACTCATTCTATCAGCAGCTAATGTGTATTGGATTAAGTCATTTGTTCCTATAGAGAAGAAATCAACATGCTTAGCTAATTCATCAGCATATACAGCTGCAGCAGGAATTTCTACCATTATACCCCATTGGATTTTTTCTGAGTATTCTTTTCCTTCTGCTTTTAATTCAGCCTTACATTCTTCAACGAATTCTTTAGCAGCTTGGAATTCTTCTAAGCCTGAAATCATTGGGAACATTACTGCAAGGTTTCCATAAACAGAAGCTCTTAATAAAGCTCTAATTTGAACCTTGAATATATCTTTTCTATCTAAACATAATCTAATAGCTCTATATCCTAAGAATGGATTCATTTCTTGTGGTAATGGTAAGTATGGAAGTGTCTTATCTCCACCGATATCTAGTGTTCTTATAACAACTTGCTTTCCATCCATTATTTCAAGAACTCTTTTATAAGATTCGAATTGCTCTTCTTCAGTTGGAGCAGAATCTCTGTCCATATATAAGAATTCCGTTCTAAATAAACCAACACCATCTCCACCATTTGCAACAACTGCTTCAGCATCTGCAGGTGATCCTATGTTTCCACAAACTTCAACTCTTCTTCCTGACTTAGTAACTGTTTTAACAGTTATTAATTTCTTTAATTCTTCTTGCTCTGCTAAGAATTTTTCTCTCTTTGCAGTATATTCATCTATAACTGATTGTTCTGGGTTTATGATACATATTCCTTCAATACCATCAACTATAACCATATCTCCATTTTTAACTGATGTAGTTATATCTTTTAATCCAACTATTGCAGGAATTTCTAATGTTCTTGCCATAATAGCAGAGTGAGAAGTTCTTCCTCCAATGTTAGTTAAGAAACCAACTACCTTACTTCTATCTAATTGAGCTGTGTCTGATGGAGTTAAGTCATGAGCTACAACTACAGTGTTTGCTTCTGTAATTGCAAAAGCATCTCCGCCTTTACCTGCTAAGTTAGCTATGATTCTCTTTGAAACGTCCTTTATATCAGCAGCTCTTTCCTTCATATATTCATCTTCCATTGAATCAAAAATCATTACAAATGTATTTGTAACGCCTTCAACTGCTCTCATTGCATTTATACTATTTGACTCTATTTCTAATAACATTCCGCCAGTAAATTCTGGGTCATCTAATAAAGTTAAGTGAGCTTCGAAAACTTGAGCTTCATGTTCTCCAATCTCTGCTAAAGCTTTATCTCTAATTGCAGTTAATTGAACCTTTGCTTGCTCTAAAGCTTTTTGTAGTACTGCCTTTTCTGCTTCTACATCAGAAACCTTTGTGTCTGTTATTACTATTTCTTCGTGTTCTTGTAAAAATACTTTTCCTATTGCATAACCTTTAGACGCAGCTATACCTTTTTTCATTTCCGAGATTCCTCCTTAATAATGGCTATAAATTCAAATTAATATATGAAATTTATAGAAGTACTAATCTGTTTTATAAATTACAACTACAATGTATTATATCATATTTTTTCTGTATGTTAATAATAATGCACATAATTTTTATTATTTTCTCTTACTAATTTTAATTTTCTGTTTATTTTCTTTTGCGATTTTCTATATGAGTATAATTATACTAAAAATTTTTACAATAATTTCAAACTGCTTCATTTTTTATACTTTTATATTTTCAAATTTTATAAATATAAAAGCTATCTATAAACTAAATTTAAAAATTTATAGATAGCTTTTGTTTTTTATAAATCGTCAATAAGTGCTCCAGCTTTTGCATAAGCAGTTGATTTTGCCTCAAAAAAATCTGTTTTAACAGAATTTGCATCTGCTAATATATCTACCCATGCAGCTGGATTTTTATCATATCCAGGATAAATTTCTTCTAATCCAATAGCTTTCATTCTTAAATTTCCTAAGTACTTTATATAATCATTGATTAGGTCTTTATTTATACCTTGAATATTATCGCCAATAACATAATTTCCCCATGATATTTCATGTTCGACTGCAGTTCTCATCATTTCCTTCAATTGATTTTTTATATCTTTAGTAAACATTGCTGGTTCTTCTACTTGTAACTCTTTTAATATATTTCTAAATAACCAAAGATGGGTGTTTTCATCTCTATTTATATATCTAATTTCTTGAGCTGAGCCAGGCATTTTACCGTTTCTTTCTAAATTATAGAAAAACATGAATCCTGAATAAAAATATATTCCTTCTAATATATAGTTAGCCATTATAGTTTTTATAAGATTTTCTTGAGTTGGTGCTTCTAAAAAGTTATTATACAATTCACCTATAAATTTATTTCTCTCTAATAATATCTTATCATCTTTCCATTGATATAATATTTCATTTCTCTTTTCTGGAGAACATATTGTATCTAGCATATAACTATAACTTTGGGAATGTACTGCTTCTTGAAAAGCTTGTATTGTCAAACATAAATTCACTTCACTAGCTGTTATGTAATTATTTATATTGGATAAATTCGCTGTCTGTATTGAATCTAAAAATATTAAAAATGACAGTATTTTATCATAAGCTGTTCGTTCTTCATTAGCTAACTTATTATAATCCTTTAAATCTTGAGCTAGATTTATTTCCTCTGGTATCCAGAAATTATTCATTGCTTGCCTATACCAATCTGAAACCCAAGTATATTTCATATTATTAAAGTCATTTAAGTTAGTAGTATTTCCATTTATCATTCTCTTTTTAGATGTTTCAATATCACCAAACTCATTAAAAAGAGGTTTTTTATTTATAAGCATTTTCTTTCCTCCAAGACTCTATTCCTATTATGCTGAACAACTCTCACAATCATTTACTGTTAATGACTTTGAACGCACATAGTATATTGATTTAACTCCTGATTTACATGCTTCTATATATAGATTCATGATTTGTCTCATAGTATAGTTTGTTGTTATATATAAATTAAATGATTGCCCTTGATCTATATGTCTTTGTCTTATTCCGTTAATTTGAACACACCATTTTTGGTCAATATTATAAGCTGAATTATAATACCAATAGTTTTCTTCATTTAAGTTTGGTGCTGTCTTAGGTATTATGCTGCCTTTCTTTTCTTCAAGCCAAAATCTAGCCATTACTGGATCTATTCCTTCAGAAGTTCCTGCTATAGTTGCCGTTGAACCATTTGGAGCTACAGCTATTAAGTAACCATTTCTCATTCCATAAGTATTTACTTCTTCTCTTAATAAGTTCCACTTCTCTGATTTATATTCTCTAAGTTCAAAGTAGTTTCCATTATCCCAATCTGACCCTTCAAAGCATGAATATCTTCCTTTCTCTTTTGATATAGTCATACTTGCCTTTATTGCATGATAGTTTATTCTTTCATAAACATAATCTGCAAATTCCTTGTGTTCATCTTCCGTCCAATGTATTAAATTATTTGCAAGCATATGATGATATCCACTTGTTCCAAGCCCTATTGCTCTATACTTTTTATTAGTAACTTCAGCAAATGGTACTGAATAATAGTTTAAATCTATAACATTATCCATAGCTCTTATTTGTGTTTCTACAACATATCCAAGTTCTTCATCATTTTTGACATCAACATTTCCTAAAACTACTGATGATAAATTACATACCACAAAGTCTCCTGGTTTTGTTCTTTCAACTATTATTGTATCTCCATTTTCATCTGTTATTTCTGATTTTTGAATATCCATTGCACTCATGTTTTGCATTATTTCAGTACAAAGGTTTGATGAATAAATCATTCCCTTATGCTTATTTGGGTTCATTTTATTTACTGTATCTCTATAAAAAGCAAATGGAGTTCCCGTTTCAGCAGCACTTTTTATTATTAATCTAACAATTTCTTTAACTGTCATAACTCTTTTGCTTATTCTTTCATCTTCAACACATTCATAGTATCTCTTTTCCCACTCTTCTCCATAGGAATCTTCTAGTGAGTACCCCTTTATTAATCTAATTTCATGTGGGCACATCATATACCAATTTGAATCTATATCATTTTCTGCAAGCTTCCAGAACAAATCTGGATAACAAAGACCTGGGAAAACATCATGAGCTTTTTTTCTATCATCACCATTATTAGTTTTTAGTTGAAGAAACTCTGGTAAATCTTTATGCCAAGCATCTAGCCATATAGCAACTGATCCATTTCTTACACCTAATTGATCAACCGCTATTGCTGTATCATTAAATAGCTTAACCCAAGGGATTACGCCTCCTGAAGCACCTTTAAATCCTCTTATTGGTGACTCTAAAGCTCTAATCTTACCAATATATATTCCCATTCCACCACCAAACTTTGAAACTTCTGCAAAGTTATCTAATGATTTATATATCCCCTTCAAGCTATCTTCTACTGTATCTATAAAGCATGAACTTAATTGATAAAATGGCTTTCTAGCATTTGACATTGTTGGAGTTGCCATGGTCGCCTTAAGTGAGCTTAGAACATCATAAAATCTTTTCGCCCAATTTACTCTAGCTTCCTTTTTCTCTGGAATTGCTAAATGCATAGCGATTCCCATAAACATTTGTTGAGGTAACTCTAATGTACTTCTATCAAAATCTTGAATTAAGTATCTTTTTGCTAAAAGATTTATACCACTATACGTAAATAAAAAATCTCTTTCAGGTTTAATTTCCTTTTCTAATTCTAAAATTTCTTCTTTAGTATAATTTTCTAGTATGTACTTACCATAAAGTCCTTTATCAGTTAGTTCACTTATAAATCCATATAAATTACCATATAAATTTTCTTCCTTTTTAAGATCCCTGTTTTTTCTTATTTTATCATAAAGCTTAAATACATAAAGTCTTGCTGCAACATATTGCCATGCTGGTTCTAAATCAGATGTAAGCTCTAATGCTACTTGTATTATTGAATCTCTAATTTCTTCTTCTTTTACATTAGGTCTAATTATATGTTTTAATGCATCTAAAAGTCTTTCCTCAGTATAAATTCCCTGGCTATTATCTATTCCATCTAAAGCTAACTTGCAAATATTAAACAAATCTATCATACTTATCCCCTTCCACTATATATGGTATATAACCTTACGTCTCTTTCCATAATATACAACATATAGTTAATTATAATTTCAATTCTTACCTTTGTAAAATTTAATAATCTAATATTAAGCAAAGAAAAATGGAGATATTCATTTAATATCTCCTTATTTCACCTCTAATAATAGTTTTTATCAATAATTTTTATTATCTACAATTAATAATCAAATACTATTTATTACTTCAACTTTTCTATCCATTCTGCTTCTTTAAATCCTACTAATACAGTATCATCTTTCACTATTATTGGTCTTTTAACTAACATTCCATTAGATGCTAAAATATCTAGAAGTTCATCTTCTGGCAGTACCTTAACCTTATCCTTTAATTGCATTTCTCTATATAATACACCTGATGTATTAAAGAATTTATTAATTCCTAAACCACTTTTAGATATCCAATTTTTTAATTCATCTTTTGTTGGATTTTCTTCTGCTATATGCCTATCTATAAATTCTATATTGTTTTCAGTTAAAAACTTTTTTGCCTTTTTACATGTAGTACATTTTGGATATTCAATAAATAAAACTGACATTTTACCACTCCTATATTTAATTATTATTATTTACTTAATACTATTATAACATATTATTTCTTAGGTATGATTAAATATATTTTAAACATGTCACCCTCTACTTCAATGTTTATCCTTCCACTATGAAGTTCAACTATACTTTTAGTAATAGCTAATCCCATTCCACTACCTTCTATTGATGAATTTCTAGATTTATCAGCTCTTGTAAATCTTTCAAATATATCTTCAGTATTAAAATCCATTTCATAATTTGATATGTTTTTAAAGGATACTTCAACTGAATTTTCTCTAGAATTTATATCTATGTAAACTCTAGTATTATTTAAAGAATATTTTAAAGAATTTACTATTATATTTTCAAAAACTCTTGACATTAATTTGCCATCTAACTCAACAAATATTTCGTCTTCATTTGAGCTTACTTTAAACTCTAAGTTCTTTTCTTCATATAAATTTGAATACTCTCCAACCCCTTGATGTACTAATGAAACTATATCTATTTCTGTTTTTTCTATTTTCATCTTGCCGCTATTTAATTTAGACACTTCAAATAAATCCTCTATAAGAGTTTTTAATCTTTTTGAGTTCCTGTCTAATATAGTTAAATAGTCTTTTCTTTCCTCTTCTGTTATATTAGGATCATTTAATATATTTACATAATTTATTATTGATGTAAGTGGTGTTTTTAAATCATGAGAAACATTAGATATAAGCTCTGTTTTTAACTTTTCATTTCTTACTTTTTCGTTTAAAGCTATTCTATATCCATCTTTTATTTGGTTTATATTATCTACTAATTCTTTAACTTCTCTTTCACCAATATTTTTTAAACTGTATTCTAAATCTCCTGAATTAATTTTCTTTAAACCATCATTGATTACCGATATATCCAAACTCTTCTTTAATGAATATAGTACACAAACTAATGGTATTAACACTAAAATTAATGTTCCTTTAAATGGATATCTAGTTAAAAATGTTACTAATACATTTTGATTTCTTATTCCTGCAACTAAATATAAATAAACAAGTATTACTGCTATTGCTCCACTAAAGGAAAATATTATTTTGTTTCTTGTATTTTTGTACTTAAATCCATATCTTAATACATAGAAAAGTCTTTTTAATATTTTAATTTCTAAATAAATCTTATCACTATTAAATATTGAGTTAACTATTATCTTTAATAAAAGAAGTAATGTTAATATAGTTGACAATATCATAATCTTCGCTGTTAGTGATTCTGTTTTTATAAGATATGTATACATACTAGGATCCCTATAATATATTTCTATATAATTATCAATATTTTGACTATTTACTTTATCAGTAGTACTTTTAACATAGTAATTATATTTATCTTTATTATCTATTCTAACTGATGAAAATCCAAGTTCTTTAAGATATGCATTTATTTTATCTTCTAACAATGCCACATTATTATCATACTTTTGTGTAAACTTATATAAATTTATATCGCTTGTTGTAAAATCGCCTGTTTCTTTATTTATTAAAACATAGAATAAGTTACCATAAGAATAAGCATTTTCTGATAAATGCTCGTTTTCATATTCTATAGAACTAATATCATTTAAATTATTTGTACTCTTATATATATATTTAGATATATCTCTACTTTCATAATATATCATTGAATCTATATACTTTTCTTTATTTAATAGTGCATCAAAGGTACCTGCACCTAATTCAGCAAATACATTATTAAAAGATTGATAATACCCTATAGTTAAGGTTACTAATAAGACACATACTGTTAAAATTTCTATTCCCCATACTCCGGTTATATAGTCTTTAATCTTCTCTTTCAATTTTATATCCAACTCCCCACACTACCTTTATATATTCAGGGTCCTTTGTATTAATTTCTATTTTTTCTCTTATTCTTCTAATATGAACAGTTACAGTATTTTCGCTTCTATAAAATGGTTCTTCCCAGACCTTTTCATAAATCTCCTTTATAGAAAAAACTCTACCTAAGCTTGAAGCTAGTAATTGAAGTATTTTAAATTCTGTAGCTGTAGCTTTTATCTCTTCTCCTCTTAAAAATATCGTCTTTTCTTTATTATTTATTACTAAATCTTTTACCTCTATTATATCTGGACTTTCCCCTTCTAGCTCTAATGGCTTTTGATATCTTCTAAGTTGAGATTTTACCCTTGCTACAAGCTCTAAATGATTGAATGGCTTAGCTATATAATCATCAGCACCAACATTTAATCCTAATATTTTATCACTATCTTCTCCTTTGGCTGATAACATTACTATAGGTAAATTTCTTTTTTCTCTAATTTTTAGACAGGTTTTTATTCCATCCATTCTAGGCATCATTATATCTAATACAATCAAATGTATCTTTTCTTTATCTAGAACTTCTAAGGCTTCAACTCCATCCTTAGCTTTGAAAACCTTCATGCCTTCTCCTCTTAAATATATATCAATGGCATCTCTGATTTCTTTTTCATCATCAACAACTAAAACGTTAAACATAACTTCACCTCTTAATTTATAATACCTTATAACTATAATATCTTATATTATGAACTTTTACTAATTATAAAAATTACATTTTTATTAAAATAATTAAATATCTTATAAGTTATTATTAACATATCTACCTATTTGATATATAATTTTAGTGATATAATTTTTAACGTATATTTTTAACAGATAAATTTAAGGAGTTTGATATGTTACACAAGTTCACAATCAACAAGCATATGATTC
The DNA here is from genome assembly GCF_055330225.1 of Clostridium sp. LS3. Lineage (NCBI taxonomy): Bacteria > Bacillati > Bacillota > Clostridia > Eubacteriales > Clostridiaceae > Clostridium > Clostridium sp. LS3. The sequence goes on along the minus strand of NZ_CM143921.1, from coordinate 329,133 downwards.
TAGATTTTTTTATAATTTTTATTGGGTGCTTAATTGCATCTCTTGGTGTTAATTTATTCTTAGTTAACGCCAAACTTCTTAGTGGTGGTGCTACTGGAGTCGCGCTTATATTACAATACTTATTTGAGGTTCCTTCAGGTATAACTGTTTTTGTAATAAATATACCATTATTTTTTGTAAGTTATAGGATGTTAAATAAAAGATTTACTCTATATTCAGCAGTTGGTATGGTATCTTTATCCCTTTCTCTTATCTTAACTAAAAGATTTTCTCACTTAGTTAAAGTAGATGATATATTACTTTACTGTATCTATGGAGGAGTATTATGCGGACTTGGATATGGATTAGTATTTTCACGAAATGGCTCAACTGGTGGTACTGATATAATTGCAATGATACTTAGAAAGAAGTATTCAAATTTTGAAATAGGTAAGCTAAGTTTTGGAATTAACTGTATAATAGTTTTTATAGGCGCTTTAATATTTGGCCTTCCTAAAGCATTATATACATTAATTTCTATGTTTGTTCAAGGAACTATAGTAGATAAGGTTATTAATGGATTTAACAGTAAAAAACTACTATTAATTTTAACAGAAAAAGAACAAGATATAATTGAATATGTTATTAAAGATATGAATAGAGGAGTTACCTCACTTATTGCTGAAGGTGAATATACTCATGAGTTAAAGAAAATGCTTTATATAGCTGTAACTTCTTCTCAAATGGTGCATTTAAAAAATAAAATATTAAGAATAGATCCTAAGGCATTTATTACAATAATAGATGTTTCTGAAGTTAATGGAAAGGGGTTCCAAAGAATATAAACTAATTTATTTTAATAAATATATTATTATGCAAAAAGAAACAAGATATATTATTTTTTATAAAATATATCTTGTTTCTTTAATTTATTATAGAATTAAAATATCTTCGACAATAAGTTTTGATATATTTCCCCGGAAATTTATCTATTAATTATTTTGCTTATTAATTTCTTCAAAATATTTTTCTATTCCAAGGGATATTCCTTTAACTATTAAATTTTGATGTTCTTCTGTTTGTAACTTTTGTTCTTCTTCAGGATTAGATAAAAATCCACATTCAACTAATACTGAAGCTCCTTCATAATTATCTCTTAGAATTAAATAAGAATCTCCTGCTGGCTTTGATACTCTTTTATTATTATCTTTAACAGTTTCCTTTAATGATTCTTGTATATTGTCTGCTAACTTTTTACTTACATCATTTGATGAATGCCATACCTGTGCACCAAAACACTTTGATTGTGGGAACATATTTTGATGAATTGAAATAAAAACATCACATTTTGTTTCCGGTTTAAGATCTCTTCTCTTTTTCAAGTCTTCTCTTTTCTTTTCTTTTATAGTTGAACCTTTTTCTTCTAAACCTGTATCACTATCTCTAGTTAAATAAACCTTATATCCTTTACCCTCTAAGGCACCTTTAAGTTTTAAGCTTATTTGTAAATTTATATCCTTCTCTATAATACCTGTTTTTGATTTAGCTCCACCATCAAATCCACCATGCCCTGGATCTATTAAAATAATTTTTTGATCTGTTTCTTCTGCCAAAACTCTAACAGATGTAAAACATAAAAGTGACATAATGATAGATAAAAATATTAAGTTAAATTTCTTCATTAGTATGCCTCCATAATATTTATAAAATTGGTTATAAAAATATTATGTCCAATTTATTTATTTTTCTTACTAATAAAAAAATCTCTAGTTTAGGAACTTATATCCTTTACTAGAGATTTTTTATATTTTTTAACTATTTTCTATAACACTTTCTGCTATATTAGTTGAATGATCACCTATTCTTTCTAAGTTACTTAATAAATCTAAGAATATAGCTCCTGCATATGCATTGCATGTACCATCGTAAAGTCTTTTTATATGAAGCTCTCTATATTTCTTTTGTAATCTATCTACTTCTGCTTCTATAGGCTCTATACTTTTAGCTTTTTCTACATCCTTTTTAGCATAACTGTCTATTGCTACATCTAAACATTCAGTAGCCTTATTATACATATTATGTAATTGTTCTATTGCTTGATTACTATATTCAAACTTCTTAGAAATTTTTTGTTCTGTTAAAGCAGCTATATTTTTAGCATGATCTCCTATTCTTTCTATATCATTTATAACATGGAAAGTTGCTGCTACAATACTTAATTCTTTATCAGATAAATCACATTTTGAAAGCTTAACTAGGTAAGTTGTAATTGCTTCATTTAAAGTATTTACAACAACTTCATTATCATATACTTTTTTAATTAACTTTTCATCATTACTTTCAAAAGCTTCTATAGCTAAAGCTAATCCTTTTTTAGCTTTATTAGCCATTCTTAGTGTTTCTTTTGCAACTTGTCCAGCAGCAATAACTGGAGTTTCTAATAATCTATCATCTATGTACTTTGGTCCTGGTTTGTCTTCCTCATCATCTCCTGGTATTATTCTATTTACTATTTTAATTAATACTCCAGTAAGAGGTAGCATTATAGCAGTATTTACTATATTGAATACTGTGTGAGCATTAGCAATTTGTCTACTAACATCTCCTGGGCTTAATGTAGATACAAAATTACCTAAAATTCCACTTAATAGTACTGGTATAAATATTAATGTTCCACCTAAATTAAATATTAAATGCATTATTGCAGCTTTATGTGCTGTTTTATTTGTTCCAACAGATGCTATCATAGCTGTAATACATGTACCAATATTACATCCAAATACTATTGGAAGCGCATTATGTATATTTATTGCCCCAGCAGTTGCTAAAGCTACTAAAATTCCTGTAGTTGCTGATGAGCTTTGAAGTACGGCAGTTATAACTGCTCCTGCAATTATCCCTAAATACCACTTATCACCTACTGTTGCTAATATTTCTTGGAATATAGGTGAAGCTGTTAGAGGTTTCATTGAATCACTCATTTGTCCCATACCAACAAATAAGATACCAAATCCTAATATTATGTTTCCTATATCTTTTCTCTTTTTGCCCTTTGCAAACATAACCATAAATGCCCCTACAAAAACAAATAGCGGAGCAATTTCATCTAACTTAAAGGCAACTAATTGTGCAGTAATTGTTGTACCAATGTTAGCTCCCATTATAATTCCTGCTGCTTGCGCTAAGTTCATTAATCCAGCATTTACAAATCCTACCACCATTACAGTTGTAGCACTACTGCTTTGTATTACGGCTGTAACTATTGCACCTACTAATACAGCAACTATTGGATTTCTAGTTACTTTTTCAAGTATTGACTTTAATCCATCTCCAGCTGCATTTTCTAGGCCATCTCCCATTAACTTCATTCCATAAATGAACAGCCCTAATCCACCAACTAACTTTATAATAACCATTAATGATTCCAAAGTTATTCTCCTTTTCAACATTATTTTTACAAGTTTAGTTTACATTATTTTTTAACATTTGTTAAGTAATTAAACATATTTTTAACTTAAATTTAATATAACTACTAAACTTATTAAATTAATATAATTAAAAAAGATGTTTATTATAAATTACTATACTTTATAATTTAAGAAATTATAGTCATCTGTTAGCTATCGTTAAAAAGCATAGATTTCTATAACTTTTTATAAAAAAATAAATCCCACAACCATGCGGTTTGTGGGATTTGTGAAGTTCCATATATTATCTCTTTGAGAATTGACAATGGCTTATATACTGCACTTAAATTATATTTGTTAGTTATGTGTTAGTTACTTATTTTTATTTATATGTCTTTATAAAACTGTATAAATAGTCTCTATTTTTAAAGGTATATTTTTTACTATATATAAAGGAAGTAATTTTTTAAATTATAATAAACTTTGCATATTGTTTAACTTATTTACTATAGCTTGTTTAAAAATCTTCATACTAGATATAAATTAAATGAGGTGATTATATGGTATATGGTATTTTTCTGCATGTATTATTAATTCTATCTGTCGCTTTAATAGTTCTATTAAGTTATAAATTATTTTATTATATTATAGCAATTAGAAATAGCCTACTAGGCATAAAATGAAGTGAAAAAGAGCTTATTGATAAATTTAAATTTTATAAATAAAAAAAAGTACCTAGATTTTACTCTAAGTACTTTTTATTATAGTTAATTTTATAATCAGTAAATTATAATACTCTTCTTGCAGTATAAAAATCAGTTATATTACTTTCGATTACATTAACACCTTCCCTAGAATTATGAATCATCTTACCATTCGACGTGTATATACCAACGTGATTTCCGCCTAATGTAAATACTAAGTCTCCTGCTCTAAGATTAGCTTGTGAAACTTCGACTCCCTGCTCCATTTGATTCCAAGTAGATCTTCCTAACGATATTCCTTGATGTGCAAAAATATGTTTTGTAAATGACGAACAATCAAATATATGCCTTGCTGCATCATCTGCACCATACACGTATGTTACAAGAGTCTTATGAGCTCTAGCTTCAGCAATTACTTTATCAGCCTTTGTTTGTGCTACATATGCTCCATCTTTTCCTAGATATTTCCCATCAACTGTAGTATCAGTAGCCATTGATCCAGAGCTAGGCCAGAAATAATATTCTTTACCACCTATTTTTTGCCATCCTGTTAACATATGCCCATCATTTAAATCTAGAAAATAAGTTTTTCCATCAACTTGTTGCCAGCCTTTTTTAACATATCCACCTGGATCTAATAAATACCATATACCATTAATTTGCTGTAATCCTGTTAACATATGTCCATCATTTAAATCTAGAAAATAAGTTTTCCCATCAACTTCTTGCCAGCCTTTTTTAACGTATCCACCTGGATCTAATAAATACCATGTACCATTAATTTGCTGCCATCCTGTTAACATATGTCCATCATTTAAATCTAGAAAATAAGTTTTTCCATCAACTTGTTGCCAGCCTTTTTTAACATATCCACCTGGATCTAATAAATACCATATACCATTAATTTGCTGCCATCCTGTTAACATATGTCCATCATTTAAATCTAGAAAATAAGTTTTCCCATCAACTTCTTGCCAGCCTTTTTTAACGTATCCACCTGGATCTAATAAATACCATATACCATCAATTTGCTGCCATCCTGTTAATATATGTCCATCATTCAAATCTAGAAAATAAGTTTTCCCATCAACTTCTTGCCAGCCTTTTTTAACGTATCCACCTGGATCTAATAAATACCATATATTATCAATTTGCTGCCATCCCGTTAACATATGTCCATCATTTAAATCTAGAAAATAAGTTTTCCCATCAACTTCTTGCCAACCTTTTTTAACATATCCACCTGGATCTAATAAATACCATATATTATCAATTTGCTGCCATCCTGTTAACATATGTCCATCATTTAAATCTAGAAAATAAGTTTTCCCATCAACTTGTTGCCAACCTTTTTTAACATATCCACCTGGATCTAATAAATACCATATATTATCAATTTGCTGCCATCCCGTTAACATATGTCCATCATTTAAATCTAGAAAATAAGTTTTTCCATCAACTTCTTGCCAGCCTTTAAGTAATATATTGTCTTTATAGAAATACCAATTACCATCCATACTCACCCATCCATTTTGTACTATTGAATGAATAGCTTGTAGACTATTAATACTTCCAAGAGCTTCAGCATTTACTTTTACTACAGGTAAAATAGTATTATTAATCATCAGTATTCCAATAATCAAAGCAATACTTCTTTTTTTCATATTCCTCATCCCCTCGTGTTGTATTTCGTTTACATAATATCATCTTATAAATATTTTGTCAATTAATGTATTAATATAATTTTTCTTACATTTTATTTATAAATATGTATTTATGGAAATAAAAATAGCACCTAGGATATTACTCCCAAGTGCTACCTTTTTTTTATTTATGCTTTATATTATATAGTGTAGTATATAATTTTCTACTGCTTTACAACTACATCCATAAATTTATAGTCTTGGTAATTTTCAGTAGATCCCTTTGTTCTTGCATGTACTACAAATCTGTATTCTCCACTTTCTTGCAGTGTATATTCGAATATACTTCCATCAGCATAATCTCTAATAGTAACCCACTCACCTTTTGGAGTTCTCATAGCAAATTTGAATTCTGTATCTCCTGTATAGGATATTGCATGAAGCCTTATTGTCTTTCCTTTTACTAATTCATCATATACGTTTAACTCTGATAGTCTAGCCTTAGGCTTTACATTCACGTCTACAAATTTATAATCTTCATAGTCTTTATAAGATCCCTTCATTCTTGCATGTACTACAAATCTGTATTCTCCACTTTCTTGTAATGTATACTTATATATACTTTCATCTCCATAGTCCTTGATAGTTATCCATTCACCGTTTGGAGTTCTTGCAGCAAATTTAAATTCAGTATCTCCTGTATTAGATATAGCATGAAGTCTTACTTCATTTCCTTCTACTAAATCATCATACACTTTAAGTTCTGATAAGTTAGCTTTTTGGCTTGGTTTTACAAAGGCATCTACAACTTTATAGTCTTCATAGCTTTCAGTTGATCCCTTTAATCTTGCTTGTACTTCAAATCTATATTGTCCACTCTCTTGTAATACATATTGGTATATACTTCCATCTTCATAATCTCTAATTGTCATCCATTCTCCCTTAGGATCTCTTACACGAAATCTAAACTCAGTATCTCCTGTATTAGATATAGCATGAAGTGTTATTTTTCTTCCTTCTAATAGTTCATCATATACTTTAAGCTCTGATAAACTAGCTTTTGGTTTATTTACAACTCCTATAACTCTTCGAATAGATATAATACTATTTCTTATAACTCCATATCCAGCTCCCCAGTTAGTATTAAGAGAGTCTACTCTAACATTTCCTCCTCTTTCGTTAGTACCTGACTCATGTACAATCTCTCCATTTCCTATATACATTCCTACATGATCTCCTGTAGGATTATATTCGCCTGGCCATGAAAATATAATTAAATCTCCTGGCACTAAATTACTATAATTCCCACTCTTTGGACCTTCTATTGCTATGCCACTACCTACACTCATTTGAGAGCCTGTCCAATCTTGAAATCTAATACCTAGTGCTGTTGCATATACTGCTGATGTAAAGTCAGAGCAATCCATACTTTTTGGCCAATTATTTTTATCTAAAATTCCAGTTTGCCAATTGTATGAACTTGGGCTCCAATAAGGTATTTTTCCTTTCCAATATAAGGCTTCATTAACTAGCTTCTGCTGATTAGTTATTGTATCTGCTTTTGCTTTAATTGGAGAAGTAATTCCAAGTAATAAAACAAGACTTAACATTGTAGCTACTACCTTATTGATTTTTTTCAGTCCTTTTTTTAACATAAGTTCATCTCCCCTTAATATATTTCGTTTACATAATATCATTTTATGTTTAATATGTCAATTAATGTATTATTATATTTTATTTTACATATTATCAATTAATTAGAGTTTTATATAAAAAATAGCACCTAGGATATTACTCCCAAGTGCTACCTTACTTTTATAACCTATTTATAAACTTTAAAACTTCTTTTACTGTTTCATATCTGTCATTACCTTTTAAATATTTAGTAGTATATCCACTAAATCCAACTTGTCCATTTTCTCCCTTTCTAGGATTATCTCCACCTATTGCAATTATATTTTCTGCTACATTTGAATAATTGAAAGGTAGCGTCGCATCTATACAAGGACATTGTAAATAGTCTGCTAGATACTCAGCTGCTCTCTTATCAACTTGATTGCAATAACATACTAAATTTTTCATATCGCATTTTCTCTCCTCTACTACATTATTAATTTTTTTATTGCTTATTGCTTCTGCAATTACTTTTCCTATTAAATCACTTCCACGTCTTCTGTAAAGTTCTACATCTTCATTTGCTTCTACAAAGCATACTTCAACAATTATAGAAGCCATCTTAGTTGCTTTTAATTCATATAAGTCGGTTCTTTCCTTTACTCCTCTATTTACAAATCCTAAATCACCTATAGCATTTACTATTCTTGAAGCTACTTCTTCATCTAGCTTAATATTATCTGATTTACTATAAACCCAAGCTTCTGTTCCTATCTTCCCTTCATAGTAGCTGTACGCTTTATTAAAGTGTATCGAAATAAATAAATCTGCTCCCCAGTCATTAGCCCTTGAAACTCCATATACTAAATCATTATCACTATCCATATTACCTGGTGTAACATCTAAAACAGTATGACCTAATTGGTTTAAGTATTTAATAACACTATCTTTTACTTTTCTATCTTCTGTAGTTTCATCAATTAAAGCTGAAGCTCCTTTTGCTAGAAAGTTATGTCCGCCCCTTACTGCTATTTTCATAATAAATTCCTCCTTTTAAATAAAAAGAACAGGATTAATCCTGTTCCTTATTCTTGCTTATTAACTTGCTTAAATAATTGATTAGTATAAACTGCTGCACCAGTAACTAAAATCCCTTGAATTATTGCATTTATATTAAATCCTAATAAAGCTATTGCTCCTAAAACACCAAATACTAATAATATAACTGGAATATACTTATCTCCTATTTTTTCAGTTCCTTTTATAATTAGTCCTATAACATATAATGCAGGTACCAATATTAAAGCATTTTCAATTATAAATTTTACAAATTCCATTTTATACATCTCCTTTTTCTATATTATCAATTCTTTTATGTGCTGATTTACAGCTTTCCTCTACTCTTATAAGTCTTTCATTCATATCTGATACTGACTTATTTATTCCTCTAACATCATATTTAATATCATCTACACCTTTAGAAACATATTTCATTTCTTCTCCTATTTTAGTTATTCCTTCTGTTTCTTCTTTAGTATCCTTAGATTTATTTCTACTAATTGTTATTAATGTTCCTACACATCCAATAATAGAACATATAAGAGCAATACTTATTGTTTCCATACTTAACCTTTCTTTCCAATAAAAAAAGAACCTACACTGTAAATTCTAATTGACTTGAATGTTTATTTAATTTATTATTTTTTATGGTAGTTAACTATTTTACTAGGTGGATTTCATTAACACATACTTTATATCCTTAATCCACCTAGTTTTTTAATATATTTATTTTCCTTCTAGTAAACTAACTAATCCATTATACTCTTCTTGATTAATTCTATTATTAAGTAAAAATACATCTAACTTTGAACACATTTCTTCTTTAGTTCCATAAGTACCTTTATTAATTACTGTTACACATAATTTATAAGTCATTGATTACACCCCCAACTCTATTTTACTTAATCTGTATTCTACATCTAAAAGATAATCTTCTATTCCTGGCTCTTTTGGTACTTCTTTAATTTCTGGAGTATATTCTTCTATATAATTAAATAATTCATTTCCAGCTGGTGTCTCTTTTAATCTAAATTGCTTACCTTGACTTTGCAATAAAAAATAATTATCAAAGTCCTCTGTACTTATTTCTATATCAGTATCCAATATCAAATCTGTTTCATCTTTAAATCCAAACTGATTTTCTTGTTTATTTATAATGGATAAATAACGTTTCAAAATTACCCCTCCTTAATAGCCTAAAGCTCTCCATTTAAATTTTAATGTTCCATTAGCGCCTACTTTGCAATGGTATTGGAATGTGTTTGTATTTTCTGTTAGATATGGTAAAACCCTTAAATCTGCATCATGATTATTGCCATCAGCTAAAATTTGTATATCTAAGCTTACAACTGTATTAGGAAAAAGTTTTGGATATTGTATACTCCATCCTGTGCACCATGCATTAGCTGCTTGTCCTGTAATAGTTACGACTCCCCATTGCTCTATAAAACCATCTGCAGTTTGCTTATGACCGGTTGTAGCTTTTATACTTATAAAGTCTTTTAAGCACACTATCGGATTAGCTGCATTATTCTCCCACACGGAAGGTCTTTCTGCCCCTACTAGGAAAGTTGGATTTAATGCATCTCCTAATGTTACTGCTCCGTTATTTTGCATATAAACAAGAATCACTTCTCTACCACTACTCATTTTACTTTTAACTTTTTTTGTTGGTGGCAGTTCAATATCTCCGTTTACTTTTCCACCTTTATCAAAAAAATCTTTCAATGAAGTTCCATCTTCAAGTTTAACTTGTGCAGCTACAGTTTCAAAGCAATGCGTGTCCCAATCTATGCCATTAAATGTTTTAAAAGCCCTTTTTATTGTTTGTGCCATTATATCTCCTCCTTATATCCATACTGTACCTATAGGTACGTTACTTGGTTGTGTAACAGATTTAATTATTTGTGTTCCATCTTTTCCTGGAGGTCCTTGTAGTCCAGTTGCCCCCGTATCTCCCGTCTCGCCTTTAGTCCCTTGAATACCTTGTATTCCTCTTGATGGCTTTCCTGTGTCTACATTTCCAAAATACCAATTACCATTTGTTCCTATAGTAGGAGTTACTCCATCTGTTCCCTTAGGACCTTGTAAATTAACATAATTATAATTAATCTTCCCTTGTTGTCTAACTCCTAGTTGAGTACCATTCCATATAAACTCTAAGTTTTTTCCATCTGCCCCTTGTTGGCCTGGTATTCCTTGAAGTCCTTTTTCTCCTTGTATTCCTTGCTCTCCTTTTTCTCCTTTTAACTCCACATAAGTATAGCTTGTTTGTCCTTCAACTCTAATACCTAACTTAGTACCATTCCAATTAAATTCAATTGATTTTCCCTGAATACCTTGATCTCCCTTATCTCCTTGAGTTCCCTTCAAATCCACATATTGATAAGTTGATTCATTTTCCTTTTTTACTCCGAGCTTAGTACCATTCCATATAAAATTAAGTCCTACTCCTGGCTCTCCTTTAGGTCCTATATCCCCCTTGCTACCTTTTAAATCTACATAAGTATAAGAAGTTTCATCTTCTCTCTTAATTCCTAATTTACTTCCATTCCAAAGATATTGAACGCTATACCCCTGTGGTCCTCTTTCCCCTACTTCACCAGGAGGCCCTTGTACACTTTCTTGCAAAGGGATATCTGTAGTTTGTTTGATTTTTTCTCCGAGAGTTGGGATAGAAGTACCAAAGGTAGGTTCTACTTTATACCCACTTCCTTCCCAGACTTCCCTAATTTCTGTTACTCTATTATGCATTATTAACTTCATTTTTTTGTTCGCAGTAGTTACTACGTCCCCTAAATTCCAAGTTTTTTTATAATCATTAACATCCACTTCACACTCGAAGTTAGTTACTTGTGGAGTTTCAGATAGTTTAATCTTACCTCTATCTGCTAGGCTTCCCCCCTCATTAATATCTCTTGCATCTATAAAAGTTTCCCTTCTATTAAAACCACTTAAGTTACTATTAAGAAGCTCAACTTCTCTATTAGCTCCTTCTCCTTGCCCAGCTACATAAGCCATATTTTTATATCCTATATTACTTTCTAAATAATTCTGTTTACGTATATTATCATAATCTACGCTAAAAATCTGTGGGGGATTAATATTCTGCTCTGTACTTAAATCTTTACCTTCTAGTACTTTAAAAATAAATTTTTTTAATTTTATATCTAAAGTTATAGTCCAACCTAAACCACTTGTTTTTGAAAGTTTAGTTAGTTCATCAGCAACGTTTTTATATCTAGTTTGAAATTCTAACTTAATCCCTCTATTCTTAGAAACTTCTATCATTAAATTTGGTATTTTTCTATTAACATCTAATGGATCTACTGCATTAAATTTAACTAACGCCAACATTATATCTTCTACTGTAGTATTAAAAGAGTGATAAGTATAACCTATTGGTGGAACTGTAATTCTATTAGTAAGCCAATAACCTAAACCAAATCCTTTTACAATTATATTCTCAATATCTTCCTGATTATCTTCTATATGTTCAATAACTCCAGTTCTATATCCATCTTTATCGAGCATTATAATATTACCTTTTTGAATTAATTCACTATTAAAATTCTTGATGTGAAATTCAAACTCTCCAAATGTTTCCCATTTAGAGATATAAAAAAGAGAAGTAAAAATATCTACTTCTCCAAGAAAATTAATATCACTATCAAATATTCTTATATCCATATCGATCCTGTCACCGCCCCTGTTGGCTTCTGTTCTTGAATATATATATTCCTCCAACCTTTAGCTTGTTGAGAATTAAACCATCTATCAAAATTCTCTGTAAACCCCTTTAGCATTTGATTAAACTCAGTTAAATTTTTAGGTCTTATTGCTCCACAAAGTTCTTGTCTATATCTTTCATCAGTAACAATAATATCTCCAATTCTAGGAACTAGAACTTGTGCTAAAGATAATTCATAAACTAAATTATCTCTTTGTAAATTCGGAGCAATTGGCTTACTCCCTGCTACCCCTTGCTTTAACTCAGTTGTTACTTTGCTTGTACTTAAATTTAGCCTTATTACAATTCTATCTATTCTATCATAATTTACATCCCTAGTTATATTTAATGTTTTAATACTATCGTTATAAAGATAAAATCCTTTTATAATAGAGAATCCTGAATCAACTTTAACCCCTGTGGATGTAGCTGAAATACCTAAAGTCATAGTATTATCAGAGTTAATACTTACTCCACTCTCATAAATATTATCGAAATATCTATTAAACTCTTCTTGGCCATACTCTTGCTCCCCATTGAAAAAACCACTGTATTCCACTCCAACACCTCCTATACTCCTATATACCTATTTCTATATCTAATTTCAACGCTTTGTGGCTCTAGATTATTATCTGTTGTGTATTCTATCATATTATCGCCAATTTTAAGATTAAAAAAAGTAGAATCTAAGTCTATATAATTAAAGGCATTTGTTCTAATTCCATTACGCTCGATTTCTACTTTCTTATTTCCATATTCAGTTGTTATATATAATGTATCATCACTTGTTAGCTCCCTTGTAACTCTGATAAATTCGCCTGTTCTATTGTTAATTATACATGGATTTAATGCTGGTCCTTTAAATATTACCTCTATAGGAGTTTCAACATGACCATCATTATAAATATTTTTCTTAGGCTCACCTCTTTGCTTGAATCTGAAAGGAAGTTTAAACTTAAATTTCCAACCACCAATCCAAGTAGAAATAATTTCACCTTCATCTATTAAATCTCTCCAATATGGATCATATGCTAATAATGTTATTTCACCTTCACAATATTTTTGATTACCTTTTATAGGCATAAATGCTGATCCATCTGGAATACATTTTATCTCCCTTTCTATACTTCCATAAGAATATATAAGCTTACCTTCACCTAGTTTTGGATTGAGTACTCTATTAACCTTCTCTCTTAAACTTAATATCTCATTCTTAGCATCAGAAATTATTAAAAATTTAATTATTAACTCTCTAGTTTCTAAGTTACTACTTTTATATATTTCTCCATCCTGATTTACGCCTTTATAAGTAGTATGATTAGCACCTAGTTCACTTAATCCATCAATCTTTTGAAGTAAAAAAGGCCTAGATATTGAAAATTCTACACTTTCATCATTTGCATTTATAAATTTTATTATTTGTCCCATATTTAACCTCATGCTAGCTCTAAGGCTAACCTCTTCTGACTATTTTTGAATTGTCTTGCTAACTCGCTTGGACTATCAGTTTTAGAATAAATATTAATATTTTGAGTTATATTGCCTTTACTTTCCTCTCTAACAATACCTCTTATATTTTCATACATAGAATCAAGTGGAATTACTGCTTCTGAATTTGAGCCTTTACCATTAAATTTATCTCCTACTCCTATCCCACCTGGTAAAACAGTTGGTTCTGTAAAAATTCCACCTTTATAATACCAATCAACACCTATTTTAGGCATACCTTGGTCTATCCATTTCAATGGATTTAATGAACCATCAAGTGTGAAATGTGGTAATTTAAATACAGATTTAATACTACTCCATATGTTTCCTATTGAATCTGCCGCTTGTCTAAATGGTGATACTATGCTTTCAACTATTCCTCCTATCTTATCAATTACCCATTCTATAGGACTCCAAATAACCATTTTAACGGCTCCCCATATTCCTTTTAGAATTCCAACTATCCCATCCCAAATTTGTGACCAGTTACCACTAAATATTCCTCCAATGAAATCTATTATTCCATCAAGTATTGGCTTTAATACAGTATTCCATAATGTACCTATAAAACTAAAAGCACCTTTTACTATATCCCCTATATTAGAGAATGAGCTTGACCATTTAGGTAGTAATACTGTCTCAAGAAATAATCCAATCGCTTCAAAGATAGGCTTTAATACACTGTCCCATAATTTTTTTAAAGTATCACATATCCCACTAAATATATCTACTAATATAGGAAATACATGATTAAATACCTCAGCTACTTTCTGTATAGCTTCTATAAAAAATTCCCAAATAGGTTTCCCAAAGTTTTCCCATATGGTAGCTAATGCACTAATTGTAATACTAAATAAATCTTTTAATCCCTCAAAGATAGGTCCTAAATTTTCTATTACTGTTCTTATAACAGATTCTATGCTTTCAAATATGTTTTTACAGTAATCCATAAGATCTATTAACGCATTCCCTATACCTGAATCTCTCCACTCAAATGCACTTCTTAAAGCTTCACTAATACCTTCCCCATTCCTAACTCTTGCTATTATTTCATGAATTGCTGACATCACCTTTCCTATTTCATCAAAAATAGGTAAATCTCCTATTGGTCCTGTTATTACCTCTATCATAGATTTAAAGGCTTGCCCATAATCATCAAACTCTTCCATTGATTTATTAAATGTATCTTTCATTTCAATTACTTTGTCTATTATCCAACTGAATTTATCACTTATAGATTCTGCTAGATTAGTAACTCCCTTTACTGCAAGTGACACAAAAATTTCTATTCCTTTAAAAACACCACCCAATACAGCTTGGATTATTGGCATTTTATCTAATATAAAGTCAAGAAACTTCTGAATTATTGGCATTACACTTACACCTATTTTAGTTGTTATTGCTGAAAATGAAGCTTTAACATCATCAATTGTATCTCCTAAAACAACTCCAGCTGTTACTGCTTCATCAGAAATTACAAGGCCTAAATCATGTGCTCTTTGTCTTAGCTCTTCTATTCCTTCAGCTCCATTATTTAGCATTGGCATCATTTCAACTCCTGCTTTACCAAAGAGTTCAGTGGCCAATCTTGCTTTTTCAGTTCCATTTTCCATACCTGCTAAAGCTAACATTGCTTCATTCATCATAACTTCTTGATTTTTTAATTTTCCATTTCCATCTTGCCAAGTTAGTCCAAGTTTATTAAACGCTTCAGTAGCATTTTTACTACCACTTGAAGCTGCATCCATTTGTGAAACTAATGTTTTTACTCCAACTTGAAGTTTTTCAACATCCATTCCATTTTGGCCCATTATATAATCCCACTCTTGAAAGCCTTGTTTAGATATACCTATTTTATTGCTTAGTTTGTCAATCCTATCAGTTACCTCTGCTGACTTAGTTGCCATCCCTAATAACGCTGTTCCTCCTGCTACTGCTGCTCCTGCAATTGCAGCTCCCCACTTAGCAGCAGTTCCAACACCTTTTACAAATTTACTTCCAAGCCCTTCAGCTTTTTCATCAGTTTTTGATATACTTTCATTAGCGGCATCATTATTTACTAGAATGGAACCCATAAGCTTAAATATTTCTATTGCCATGCTCTCCCTCCTTTCTATAAAGTTAGTTCAATAATACCTTTTACCTTATCTTCTATTTGTTCTTTGGTTAGTTCTTTCTCTACATTAGCACTTGTTGATCTACTTTTATTCTTATATTCTTCAAAACTTATAAATGTTTCTTTATCCATTAATCTATAATCAACTAACCATTGTTCCCAAAGCCTTCCTTCAGCTTCTTTTTCATAAGCTTTTGATATTAATTCACACCCTTCTTCAAATGAAAGATTTAATATATATTCTATATTGCTATATCTTTTTAATAAAAGCTCCTCAGTTTCTACTTTGTCAACTGTGAAGCTTTGGATAAAAAAAGCTTCCACTTATCTACACTTGCTACTTGCATAAGCTTTTCAACTAATTCTAATGGGTCCATTTCTTCAACCTCTTCTGGTTTAATTTCTAGTGGTCCTGATAAGAATTTATATATTTTCTTTTCTGAATCTTCATCAACACATTTTTCAAATATAGTGAAAATTACTTCATATCCTAATTCTTTTACATTTGTATTTTTTTCAGCTTTATCAGCAATTTTCTTTAACTCTTCTTTTAAATTTAATGACATTATTAATCTAGACATAGAAAATATGTCTTTTGTTTGTAAATTTCTCATTTAAATACCTCCATATATAAAATTAAGAGAGTAAATACTCTCTTAATTTGTTTCAATTATATAAGTTTCTGTTAGTGTTATACTATCAGGGATTCCACTTTTAAATGCTTTTGCTTTTAATATTGTATTTTTATCTATTGCTATTGCAGTAGAGTAAGTAGTATCTTTTGAAGTTGGTTCAAAACCATTAGTAGTGTACTTTATAGTTGCTCCTTCTGTTACTGTTGAAAGAGTTATTGATTTACTTCCTGCATAAGTTCCACCTTTAATATTAGCTACTGGAGTAGCTACATTTTTCTTTTTAGGATAATATATTCTATAAGGTGGCGAATCTAAATCATCTTCTGTATAATGGCCATATACTGTTATTGCAAGTACCGCATCTTTTTTATCTTCTGTTTTTATACTTAATCCATCTGTACTAAGAGCATTAAATATTTGTATTATTACTGGAGTATTTGAACCTGTTATAGTTCCAATATAAGTTAAATTATCAAGATAATCTTCATCTTTTATCTCACTTCTACCAGTAATAATGTTATATTCTCCATTACTACTTGTATCTATATCAGCAGCTCCAAGTGCAAGTTTAATAGTCTCTTCTGTTGTTTCTAATAAATTTACAGATTGGCTTACTTCCCAGCTATCTATTAATTCTAATCCCTTAGCTTTTCCAGAAACTCCATCAACCTCAATCTGCCTAATTGTTGTTACAGCCTTAAATTCTCCACCACCTTGTGTTGCACCAATTAATTTCCCTGCTTCTTTAGCACTTTCATAAGTATCAACACCTACACGAAAATTCTTAAAAAAAGCTCCTGCACCTGTTAGTATATTTTCTTTTGTTTGCTTATTAAATCCACTTTTTGCCCTTCCCATAATATTACTCCTTTCCGTAATATCTTATTTCATAACTAAAATTAATTCTTTGAAGTCTCTTATCTTCATCATCTAACCACTTTCTATCCTGGTTATCATATAAAATTATGGTATGATTTTCATTTGCTAATATAAAATCATTTAATATATCCTGTAAATTATCCGAAAGATTCTCAATTGTCACTGTGCTATCTTCAGGATCAATATTCCATACATTAATTTCTAGAATTTTTGCTCCATATATATCCTTTATTAAATAAGTTACATAAGGATATATTACTTCATCATTTGCCTTTCTATAAAAAATCCTTTCATGGACTTCTGATAATATCTTTTTTATATCTTTTCTTAATTCAATAGTTCTACTCACCATCTGCACCACCTTCGTATTCATTTTCTTCTATCATAGATAATGCAGTTGCTTCATTTTCTAAAGCACTTAAATACTTTGATTCAATCTCTACTATTTCAGGAATACTTTCGCTAACTACTTTTTGTAATAATCCATACTTTTTAGATTTACTACTACCTAGCTCCTGAAATCCTCCATAGAAAGCAAAAGGCTTTAATCCAACTTGTAAATCACATTCCTTTTTTCTAACCCAATATTGAGTATACCTACCAACCTTGCCTTTTCTTCTTTTAAATAATCCATAATATCCACTTCTAAACTTATTACAAATAAATTTACCTACATCCCTTAATGCTGCTCTGCTTAATTCTTCTATTGTATATTGCACTCTATCAACATTGCTTATATACTCAATGTTTCCTTTTTTCATTTTAACAATTGACTTAGGTACTGGCATTATTAACAACCCCAATACAAACTAATTCAACATTCCCATCTGGCCTATCAAAGGATCTAAGTAATTTATAATTTTTCTTTCCTTGTCTTATAGACTTCTCATTTTTGTATTCAAAACTTCTAATTATAAAAGTAATTTCAGGCTTTAAACCATTAGCTTGAGCTTGATAGAATTCACTTTGTTTTATTGATGAAATATGAGCTAATACTTTTCTTTCCTTTGGAATGCTTCTTGTATCCCCATTATCATCCGAAGTATAATTATTACTTTCAACTAGATAAATTGGATTAATAAACTGCATACCTTCACCCCCTACATATTTGCATTGCAAGCATATTAAAAGCTGGAGAAAGTTTAGTATCTCCAGCTTTATTATTTAACAAGTCATTTACGCCCGTAGCAATGCATGCTATAACTTCTTCACTATAATTTGTAGTATCCATATTTGCTCCACCTTTAATTAAATAGTTTTTTACAGCATTAGATTTAATAGAAATATTCCTTGTCACATCTTCGTCATCTGTTGTTATTCCTAAGTAATCTTTAACACTTTCTACAAGCTTATTATCCATTTAAATCACCTATACTGTTGTCTTTTTCTTTAAATATATTAATCCTTTTGCTCCAACAAGTGTTGAATCAACTTCACCAATAGCCATTTGACCGTCAGCTATCATTAAAGCTTTGTGGATCCATTTATTCTTATCTTCATTAAAGTATTTCTTGTAATACATTGCTAGGTTAGAATTTAAAATATAGTCTTCTAAATTTACTAAAGCTCCAAAAATATCTCCTGCTGCAGCATTGTCAAAGCCAGGGAATTTATCAGTAGTTAAAACTTCTCTACCATTAAGTATTTTTTGACCCTTTTCATTTATTTTCCCAAGTCCTATTTTTTGACCATTTGTATCAGTCATTCCATTTAGATACATTTCCCAAGTTTGTTTATTCATTAAGTATATTTCAGTATCTTCATAAGCTTCTGGAATAGCTGCTTCAGCTCTTGCCCACCCTTTAACTGTTCCAATTTCTTTATCTGTAAATTCAATTACTTGATCTTCTGGTAATGAATATTTAGTTAATCCTTTTGGTTGACCTGAACCAGTACCACTAATTACTGCAGTTTCAATAGCTTTTATCATAGCCTTTTTAAGTTGCTTAACTACAGTTGCTTCAAATACGCCTAGAGTTACTGTTGCTGTTAATAACCCTATAGCAACCTTTGCTTCTAAAACATGATAGCTGAATTTTATATTTGCTTTCATTGCTGCTTTTTGCTCATCTGATACTGCTTCTTCTGATGCTAACCATGTAGCAGTTGGATTAATATCTGATATTGGAATTTGAACTCCTCCTTGGAATGTAGTTTGAGTAATTCTATTAATTATTTTACCTTCAACAGTTAAATCTTCTATTACTTTATTCATAATAGTTGTTGGAATCACTGCTCCTACATCGCCTACTACTGTTAAAGCATCTGCTCTTTCTTCAACATTTCTATATTGTTCAGGAATAGGAGTCCCACTAACAACATAATTTCTAAAAGCTTGTCTATACTCCATTGTTCCAAATATGTCTTCTTCTGAATTTCTTCTTTCAGGATTTTGCGAACCATTTCTATAAGTTACTATAGGATTAAATCCACCTTGTGGATTATTACCACCTGCACTTCTTTTAGATGCCTCTTCCTCTGCAACCTTTACTTCTAAGTCCTTTATTTCTATATCTAATTTTCTTAACTCTACTTCTAGAGTATCTAATTCATCATTTGTATTAGCTGACCTAATACTTTTAGATAGCTCCTCTCTTTTTTCTCTAGCCTTTTGTAATTGTTCTAAATAATTCATTCCTTCTACCTCACTTTTTAATTTATTTAAATAAAATTTCTAACTTTCTTTTACGTAAGTCAAAGCCATCCAGCTGCTTTAAATTATTCTCCAATAATTCAAAGCTCCTTGCATAAACAGAAGTTGTATCATAAAACGGAGTATCCACCACGCTGACATCATAAAGCTTATTAATGTTTATCACTTCTCTAACAGTTTCATTTGCACCATAGCTCCAGTTATCACCTCTATCTGATACAGTAAAAGCAAAAGACATCTTATCAATCAATCCTTCTTGAATTGATTTATAGATGTCTCTGTTGCTTTGAGTATCAATTAACTCTGCTACTATCTTTAAGCCTTTTTCATCTTTTATAAGCTGTAAACTATTATTCCTAGTTCTAGCCATAATACACCAGGTATCATTATGATTATATCTAAGTGGCACATCCTTCATATCAGTATAATCTAATGCACCTTTTTTAATAATTTCAGTGAACTTTCTACTGCCATATTCATGAGTAGCTGGTTGATCATATGTTATTGCATAACCTTCAACAATCATCTTTCCTTCTTCATTATCAACAGTTCTCATTTCTACTAGTCTTTGCTCATTTTTGAACTTACTCAACTTCTTCACCCTTTCTTGGATTAGTCTTTGATAACTGATAAGTATCAGCAATATCTCTATTTATATAGTTAAGAGATTTATTTCTAGTATTTCCACCTTCAAATGGAGGATAACCAAATATCGCAAGTATTTCATTGTCTGTAAGAGTTCCTACTCTACTTAGTATATCAACTGCAGCTATTTTATTTTTAGTATTCATATACATAAGTCCCTGGTTATAAAATATAATTTCATTGCCCACATCTAATTCTCTTTGAGTAAATAGCTTAAAGAAAGCTCTACCTAAGCTTATTATCATAGCTTCTAACTTTTGTTCATAGAAAGCTTGATATTCCTCTTCTGTAAAATCACCATTAAATATTTTTAATGATACTCCGTAATTAGCGAGTATTCTTTTTACTATAAATTCTATAGTATCTTTATCTATTACTTTAGGATCTATTGTTATTGGAGTAAAATCACTTTTTAAGTCTATAGGCAAGATTCCGTTTTTCATATCCATCATCTTAACCTCAAACTTTTCTCTTTCTTTTTTCTGCTCATCATCATCAAGAAGAGTATTTATTTTTAATACTCCTTTAATAGTAAGACCAGCCTTAACTCCTTTATCTATTCCCTGAATTACTACATCATCAGTTTGTAATAGCTTAAGTAAAGCCTTATTGTTTACTTCACCGTTAGCGTCTCCCCCAACAAAGTCATTTGCTGTATAGTCTTTTCTCCAATGGATTATATCCGAGTATGGAAATGTATGTGGCTCACCATCTGCAAAATAAAATCTAATAAATAGAGTTCCTTTTTCATCTTCTAAATACTCTACTAACCTTGGATTCAATGGATAAAGTCCAGTATATTCTCTTTTATAATTACCATCATTTAAAGGTATTGTTCTATAAGTAGGATAGATATAAGCATTCTTGTTTATTTCCCTTAAGTAAGTTATCTTTTCTAAGAAATCACTTGTTGTCATCAATGGATTAGGACCGAATTTCAGAAGCCTTCCTATATCGCTATTAACAACTGTTTGTAACCCAGTAGCACTGTCAGTTCTAATATGTTTAGGATTTAATTTACTCATTTCAGTACAGATACGACCAATTGCTATTTGAACTAAATCACTCGAATATATATCTTCTCCAAAGCTTGAAAAAACAGGTGAATACCCATTCATCATTTTTGCATAAGTCATAGCTGCCTTTTTCTCTTCTCTATTTTTCTTAAAGTTACTAAAGATACCTATTTAAATCACCTCCTACTTACAATATCCATGTATTCTTTCCTATATCTATCTAAAGTTTCATAACATATTAGCATGGTAACTGCTCCATCTATCTTCTTGGTTACATCTCCTTGAACTTTTATTGGCATTCTTTTAGTTCCTGCTGAATTCCACTTTGCAGTAACATTCTCTAAGCAATACTTATCTATTGGATTTTGATTATAATTAACTAGATTTTGTTTCAAATCCATTTCTAAACTATTCATAGCATTAGATAAGTCAAATCCTTGACCTATTTTCTCTAAATCAAATCCATAATCTTTCATTTCATTAACAAAAGCTTTTGCTTGCCATTTATCATATCCACTATATAAGCATCTAATTTTATATTTCTTATATAACATAACAAACCAAGCAACTACATCTGATTGATTTACCTCATTATCTTCACAAATATATAAATAATCTTCTTTTGCCCACTTTTTGAATTTTGCTCTATCCTCGTCACTTGCTTCTTCAAACTTAGAGTATGGAATAAAATACTTACTTATAAAATACTTTATCCTTGTCTTTGGATTGTAAATAAGAGCTCTAGCACAAGTTAAATCTCCTGTTTCAGATAAATCAACTCCACCTATTGATATAGATCCTCTTAATTCTTCAATATCAAAAGTTAAATCATTTTCTATATCCTTACTTGATAACCAAGCTTGAGCATTATTTTGTTTAACATTAAAATCTTTTGCTAATACAAAGGCTTTTTTACTCGTACTTGTCCTAGACTCTTCTATCATTCTTCTTAAGAAAGACCATTTTTTAATTTTTCCTATACCTGGATTAGATTTATACCAAGACTCTTCATTCTGCCATATTTCTTGCTCATTATCTTGGGTATATATCCATATTAGCCATCTTTCATTTTGCATTTCTCCCTTAAGAACTTTTCTGGCATCTCTAAGTCTTTCATCTAAGTATCCATCATTAGTAAAACCTTCCGTAGTAAGTTCAAAATACAATGGCTCATCTTGAGTTGATAGAGCTTGTCTTATCGGCATTACTGTGCTATCGTCTTCCATTTCAAAAACTTCATCTACTGCACCAATACCAATATTTCTTCCTTCTTTAGCTCCTGTCTTAGCACTAAGTTTTTTAATATTCCCTTTATTTTGCTTACTAAACTTACCTTTCTTTTTCCTTTGCTTAGGATTACCAAAGAAAATCCCTTTAAGATTCTTTCTAGTTACTTTTTCAAGAGTTTTACTTTCTTCCCTCATAGCATTTATTGCCTGAAACATTAAATCTGCTTGAGTATCATCATTAGATGCACATAATATCTTAAGTCCAATTGGTCCACAAAACCATTCGCTTAAGCAAATAGCACTTATAAGTGGAGTCTTGCCATTTTTTCTTCCAACTAAAAAAAGTATATCCTGATATTTACGGACATACCTTCCTAATTCTTCATCAAAAATCTTTATAGCAAATATGGCTTCAACAAAAGCTTTTTGAAATAGTTCTAATAAGAATGGTTTACCTGCATAAGGAGCTTCAAAGTGTTTACACTCACTTTCTATAAACCTTATTCTTTTTTCAGATTCTTCTAAATCAATTTTTATTTTATTTACATTTTGATAAATAGGATCTCTAATTTCTCGAATTAATTTTTCTAGTTGAAGCATTAGCTCATTACCGACTATAATTTCTCCTGATTTTATAGCATTATAGTATTGAATTATATAACTATTATTCATATCCACTTAGATCATCGTCTTCATCATCAATATTCTTACCAAGTAGATTAGATAACTTAGAAATATAGTTTAAGTAATTAGCTCTTGCCTTAACTATTAATTTAGAGACAGGCAATTCTTTTTGTAATGCTGAATTTTGAGGATGAACTTTAATTAATCCACTTGATTTTACTATTTCATGGAGATCGTTCAGTTCAACTCTAAGTCTAGCACATTCCCAAAGAACTCCATCTATCAAATTGAGCTGATGCTCATCTACTCCATCAAATAAAGATTTAATTCTCTCGTATTCTTTCTGAACATCCATAAACCTCACCAACTTTCTAATTTTCTTTCAAAATTTTTCAGAAAAAAGTCAAAAATTTAATTTGCACTCTAATTGTGTATCACCTCCAACGGTCCTAGGGAAGTGATAATAAAAATTATATGGGGGGATATTATTCTACAAAGTTATCAAACCATTTGTTAATATAATCTTTCCATTCTTCTTTATGTTCTTGTCTATAATCATTACAAGTATCTAGCCTGTTAATACATTCTTCTTTAGTTGCATTAATCAATAGTAACTGTGCTCCTAGTTCATTAGCTAGCCTTTCCCTTTCAACTTTATTAGCATAACCACCTATGATCCAAGCGGTTCTAAAACCACCATATCTAGTTCTAATATTATCTATGATATGATTCCTAATGGAGAATACATTATACTTAAGATTATCAGGCTTATCATATTTATCAAGGAATGATACTGCTTCATATAACTTATCCATATCAACTACTATATCTCCTGATTCCATATGTTCAATAACATAACTAGACTTACCACTCATTGGTGGACCATAAACAATATAGACAGCTTTCTCCCTTCTCTTATGACCGCCACCACAAAATCTTTTATGATGTTTGTTATGGCAATTATGACACCACACTTCTACATTATCAGGATTAAGACTAATATTAACATCTGTATAATTATCTTCAGTAAGCTCTTCTAAATGGTGTACTTGAATATGCTTTGATACTACTATCTTCTTTCCACAATTCTGACATATTACAGCTCCATTCTTTCTTCTACTTAATATTATTTGCTGCCTAAATATCCTCCAAGGCTCTGAGTTATAGAACTTCTTTAATACTCCTGTACTCATTACCATTCACCCTGCTCTGCTTGTTTTTTCTTAATCTTAGTAAGCTCCTTATCATTAGCAACCTTATGAGGATCATCTTTCCAAATAGCTTTCTTTTTATTATTCAACCAATACTTCTGTGCTACAATATCAGGACCCTTATATTTCTTTACTTTAGATATCTTAACATCTTCCTTAACTAGCACAACTCCATTTTCACCTTCAACTTCTTCTTTAACTTTTGTAACTACATCCTCATAATAATGATATCCAGTACAACATTTAAATAGGGCTTCTTCTACTTCTTGATTCTTCTCATCAGTTATTTCTTCTATGACCTGCTTTATCTTTTTATTTTGGACCTTTTTACGTTTCCAAGTGGTACTTCCAATACCCAACTTTTCAACTATTTCTTTATCAGTACAATTGTCCTTAAGCATAGATATAATCAAAGGTAGCTGACTTTCCAATTCCTCATCTAAAGACTTTCTTCCCATAATATCACCTCGTTTTTTTGGTCTTTTTATTTTTTCATAGACTTTTATTTTAAAAGAGCTTTAAATAGGTAATAATCGAGAACTACTAATAATCCTATCTAAGCCATTGATATTTCAAGGCTTAAAGGTAATTTATTAATTTAATCTAAATAGGTAATAACAGTATAGATTACCCATTCCATTTTTAGTACACATATATTAGTAAAGATTTTTTATTTTCTCTTTTAATTGACCTAGTGTACTTTTTAGCCTATTTATACTTTTTAAAAAAATTAAAGCCTATCATCAGCTATTGATGCAGCTCCTTCTTTAACTTCATCATTTAAGCCTAGATAAACCTTCGTTGTTTCTATACTCTTATGTCCTAATGCAATTCTTACATACTCTAAGTTCCTAGTTGATTCCCATAATCTAGATGCATAAGTCTTTCTTAGGCTATGTCCACTAATATTTTTTAGCTTGAGTTCCTTGCCCACTTCTGAAAGTAAATTGCTATATGACTTTGGAGATATATGATTACCTTTCTTGTTACTTTCAAATGCATATGAGCTTTTAGGCTTTCCCTTACAATAATCTTTTAATAACTTTCTAAGATTAGACTTTATAGGTGCTTCTCTTTTTTTAGGCGGTTTTCTATTTGAATTAGGATTATCCTTTATATACTTTTGCCATGCTTTATATTGCTTTTGTTCTTGAATAGAAAATTTATCCTCAGATAAAGCTTCTAATATTTCTCCAATAGTTAACCCACATATATCACCTAATCTATAACCAGTCCCAACTCCTACATAAAAAATCATTAAGTTCCTATTAGCATATTTCCCGCTTTTTTCTTCTAGTCTATATTTAAATTGTTCATATCTTCTTTCAGGAATAGGATTAGCAGGAACTTTTTCACCTCGAATTATTTCATTCATTGCCTCACCTGCTTAATTGCACCTCCTGAACTTCGCTTATAAGAACTATGACTCATAAGCTCCTTTAAATCTTTTTCAGTAAGCTTTTCTTCTTTTCTCATCGAATGTAATTTACTATATTCTGTAGGTTGCTTTTCTTTGATACTATCCTCTATTCTCATATTCTCACCCCTTTTAAATAAAATAGAAGGACTTATTACTGTCTCACGACATGTGTCTATTTTTTTGCATAATAAAAGGACTAATAATATTTCTATTACTAGCCCTTAAATGGCAAACGCACAAGATATTAACTTATGCTTTAATAATTTATTTTTATACACTTTTCTCACTATACCATAATCTTAGCAATTAGTTTTTCACCTGTCTATAATATTTTCCTTGTATTTTCCCGATTTTTTCACTTTTTTCTTTATTATTTCAATTCATAAGATAAAGAGTATATATTTATATTATTTTTTTAGAGTGAATGATTCTACTAAATATCTACCTAGTACAGTTGGCATTGCAATGTCAAAAATATCTCCACCTCCAATATTCTTTTGTGGATATATACATCCTAAACGAGATAAGTTAGCAAGTGCAAATATTATATTTTCATCTTTAATTTTATACTTATCTCTATTTTTTGTATATTCATCATGTATGTAAGGAGTTACCTTTTCAGGTAAATCTATTGTAAGAACTCCTCTAGGTTCACTCTCCTTAAACGGATAAGAATAAATAACTAATAAAATTTTTGCTTCTAACGGACTTAATTTCTCTAGAATATCTATATATGTTCTGCATATTTTTACATCACTATCTTTATTACTAAAGTTTACAAGCAATTTTGCCCATAAATCTTGTAGATAGTCATTATCCTCTAAAGTAGCTGCTTGAAATAATGGAATTGCAAATTTTAATGGTATTGGTTTTATTGAATTTTCCGAACCCATTTCCTTCATAAACTCTTCTGATTTTTTCATTAGACGCACTTGTCTTTCCCATCTAATATATTTTAATTTGTCTTGAACAATTCCCATTCCTTCTTCTAAAGATCCAGATATAAATTTAGATATAAATCCTCCAAAATTATTAGCTGTATCTAAAGCTTTGCTTGTTGCTTTAGCAACTTCCTCAATATCACTCATAAAAAATACCTCCGTCAAATATTTACCCATTCTAATTTATCATTAATTATACTACATATTTCCATTATTATCTATATTCTCACACTGATATTAATTATCTCCTTAATATCATTTTATTTGTTTTAAATAAGTCATTATCTTGCTTCTTGCAACAAATTAAATTATATAATAAAAAAGACTGCTTTTCAGCAGTCTTAACAAAATCCAAAAGCCATCATAAATTTATATAATGCTATTTTCTTTAATTCATAATATCTATTTTTACTTATTTTTAACTCAACCATAACCTCGCTAGGATTTGTTATATTACCCTCAAAATAATATGTTCTAATTATTGTTTGTGACTTATCATCCAGCTTATCAAATACACTATCTATAACATTAACTAGAGTTCTTTTATACTCATCGTCAATTGCTTTCATCGCAGTAGGATCTGATGGTGAGCAACTCTTTTCAAAAACCTTATCCCACCTTGTTGCTTCTCCTAGACCAGGAGTTTCTAAACTTATTACATAATAACTATACTTTTCTAAGTTGTCCTCAACGTGTTTTTTAAGCTTTCTATAGCAATCTTCATTTATTAACATAATCTACTCTCACTCTCTTTTAGTTTTTAGTTATTAAGGTGTTCGTGATGAACACCTTAATAATTATTATCTTTACTCTCTCATTAACTTTGCATTTATTTTGAATTGCTAATTAAAAAATACCGCATATTCTTTTTGAATAATACGGCATTTCCAATAATTTTATATTCTTAATATTTTAATGTAGTAAATTAATTGGTTAATAAATTATAAACTTTATTTATAGAATCTTTATCCTCAAAATTATCTGATATTTTAAACATTAATTCTGAACCATTTTCTCTTTCAAATACTTCTTTAAATTTTTCTTTATCATTAAGCATTACTTTTTTTATTTCAATAAACAATCCCGGCAAACTAGATGCCCATTCATCAGATGGAATTCCATTCTCGTCACTTAACACCATATATGACTCTTGAGCTGCTACTATACTTGCATATTGTTCAGCATAAACTGTTTCCTTTTCTACATTTCCTCCATAACTAGCAAACCTTTGTATATTACTTCTCACCACATTGGCTAATCCTTTCTTATAATTATTTATCTTATTTTGTTGATAGCAATTATAACCTAATGAAAGTATAAGAAGCCCGATTATTAAACTAAAGATAAATTTTGATTTGTTTTTCAATTTATCCCCTCCAATTTAAATTATTAAAAATTATTATCTATACATTAGTTTATATCTTAACCTACTTACATTTTAAAATAATTATAACATATTTTGTAAATACCGTATTATTCAATTCTCAAAGAACATTTTTGTTACTTGCAATTATTCAATATCTAAAAAGGCATATCCCCATCATCCACCGGTGTCATATCTTCATCAAAATTATTATCTTTATGTAATGAATTGTTTTGATTATTATTACCTTGTCCATTACCTATAAACTCAAATGAATCTACTAATATATCTGTTGTGTATCTCTTAGTTCCATCCTTAGCATCATAGCTACCAGTTTGTATTCTTCCCACTATTGCTACTGGTCTCCCCTTTGTGAGATACTGTGCTATTGTTTCTCCTGTCTTTCCAAACGCTATGCAATTAGGAAAATCTGCTTGTTGTTCTTTACCTTCTACTTTTTTTCTATTTATAGCTAAAGTAAATCTTGTTACAGCTATTCCACTTCCTGCTGCAAAATTTAAATCTGGATCTTTGGTTAATCTACCAATAAGTATTACTTTATTGATAAGTCATTCCCCCTCATTCACTAACTTTATTTGATTTATTTTTAGCCATTCATGGTAACATCTTCGTCCATGTTTAATTACTCTAACTCTTGCTATTTTCCCATTTGGACTTATTGAAGTTATTATTCCAATTAAAGGCTCATTATCTATTTTAAATTTAACTTTATCTTCTATTTTGTAACCGCACTTCTCAGGCATTCTATCACCTCATCTTTATTGCTAGGTAGTTCAATTTCATTAATTGCTTCTTCAACTGAATAACCTAAGAAATATAAATGTATTACTGCATCAATATAATCCGTTAGGATAGACTTTTTTAATTTCTTCTTCGTCCCCTACCTCCTTTAATGCCTTAGTTAATAAAATTCCATACTGACTATAATTAAAGTCTTTAGGCTTGTAGTTTGTTGCCATCTGCATTGATTGAGTATGATCTATTAATTCTCTGCTCTTTCTAAAAAATTCAATGGTTTCTTTACTTAAACTCATTACCTACCTCCAAGATAATTCTAATGGTGCAAATCTTTGATACTGTCCTACCCATCCAAGTTTTATAGTCTTGACTTCTCCATTTCTATTTTTACCGACAATTACTTCTGCAATATTTTTATCCTCAGTTTCCTTGTTGTAATATTCATCCCTATATAAAAACATAATTACATCTGCATCTTGCTCTATTGATCCTGATTCCCTTAGATCAGATAACATTGGTCTGTGATCTGCTCTTTGCTCAGGAGCACGTGATAGTTGTGATAAAGCTATTATTGTTATTTCTAAGCTCTTAGCAAGTTTCTTTAATTCTCTTGAAATCTTTGCTATTTCTTGCTCTCTTGAGTAACTTTTTTCAGCTACTTCTATAAGTTGAAGATAATCAATAATTACTATATCAAGTCCATTTTTTCTCTTTAAAGTTCTACATTTAGCTTTTATATCTGCTAAAGAAGTTGATTCATCATCAATGAAAATATTTCTATTTGCTAACTCATTACTTGCTGGTGCTATTTTCCCAAACTCTGCATCATTTAACTTTCCAGTTTTAATATTCTGTAATTGCACTAATGCCATAGATGAAAGTAACCTTTGAGTTAGTTGTGCTTTAGGCATTTCTAATGAAAATATAGCTACATTAGATTCTTTTGCTGAATATTGCCCTATGTTTAATGCAAAAGCTGTTTTACCCATAGATGGTCTAGCAGCTACTACTACAAAATCACCTTTTACTAGTCCTGATAAACATTCATCCAACTCTTTATATCCTGTAGTTTTACCATTTATCTTCCCACCATTTTTATAATTAATTTCTATTTGATTTAAAACATCGCTTACTACATCTGAAATTCTAACGACTTCTCCATCGCTACTTTTGATTACTGCTTGATATATAGCATTTTCAGCTGAATTAACTATCTCATCAACCTCATTATCTTCATAAGCTTTTGTAACTAGCTCTCTTCCTGCTTTAATCAGTTTTCTTCTATCTGATTTATCCCTTACTATTTCTGCGTAACTTGTTACATTATTGCTATATATTGCATCTGTACTTAACTCAGTAATGTAGGATATCCCCCCACATTCTTTCACTATATTTTTCTTATTAACTAAATCAAGTAATGTAATTAGATCTATCTCTATCTCTTTACTTTCAAGTTCTCTTATTGCTCTATATATTTCTTTGTGTTTATCATAGTAAAAATCTTCTGTTGATATTAATGCTTCTACCTCATAAATCTTTTCTTTATCGTTGATTACACATCCTAGCAAAGCTTTTTCAGCTTCAATATTTTGTGGTGTTGCCATATTCATTTAAAAGTCCTCCTCAAGAATTATTTTAGGTTTTTCAGAAATATTCTTTTTAGGCTTCTTATCTTCTTTAATGGCTGTTTTATCGTCATAGTTTCCCTCTAACACCTTTATATAATTACTAGGACTTATAAGCCAATCAAAGCCACAATTCTCCCATGTACCACTCCTACCTGATAGAAACGGACTATCTTCAGCCTTCTTAAAAACTATCTTAATATTTTCAAGTCCTAACTCCTTAAACATATTTTTTATTTTTTTATCCCTAGCTTTATTCCTAGCCTTAACTTTAGGTAAGGACTTACAAGTAGCATTGAATAATTCAATAATATTTTCATAAGGTGTTCGACTGTCAGATGTCTCATCTGATGGAGTATTATTATTTTTAATAGATGAATATATAATAGATGAATTATTTGGTACGGATTTATTTCCGTACCCCCTCGGATTTACTTCCGCACCCCCTACGGATTTATTTCCGATAGCTTCATTTATTAATTCATAATACTTTTCACCTATACCAAAGTAAGAATATGTGCCATTACTTTTTATAGTTTTATGTTTTAAAACTCCTATAACCACCATATTTTTCAACTTCCTATATAGGCTATCTTTCTTCTTTAACTTTATTATTGGAATTGTATTAATAACAGCTTCATATTTAATCCAGTAATAAGTCTCACCCTCAATAACTTCTGCTCTCATAGACTCAGTATCTCTAAAATCAATAAAATATCTTAATATGAGAGCATCATCATTATCTAAACCTAGTTCTATTAATTTATCTTGTTTAAAACCATGTACCGTAAATCTCATATCTATTCCTCCATATATGAAAACCATATAAAGCATTCCGGTGCTATTTCATATGCTTTCTTAGGATTTAACTTTTTATCATTTATATTAAGTTTCTTAACTTGTTTTATATCTTTAGCAATGATATTAAGCTTACTTACTTTCCCAAAGCCTGATAATGTAACTTCAAACTTTTCTCCATCAAAGATAACTTCTTTGGTAAAGAAATTTCCATCTATATATTTGCTTGAAATTATAATTTTAGGAGTCTTATGTTGCTCTAACAGATTATTTATTTCATCAACAATTTTGATATCTTTATCCACATCTTTATCAACATCTAGTTCTTTTAATAGCTCTATATCCTTCTTGCTTGTTAATGGCTGCTTAATACCTTCTACTAAAATATCAATTTCAGTATTAGAAATTTTACTATTTGTATTGCTTATTTGATTTAATATTGATTTCTGCTCGTTATCTTTTAGGCTACTTAAAGTATCTGCTTGGGTTAATGTGATAGTACCCTCGTCTAGCTTCTCTTTAAGTGGCTCTATTAAGTTCTTAGCTACTTTACTATAACGACCTACCTGAACTCCTGAAAGTCCTATATCTTTGCCTATAATATCTCTTGTCTTGCCTTTAGGAACTTCTTCTCCATTAGCTTTTTTAAGAGCATAAAGCTGTTCAAGTCTCTCTATACTTTTCATCTTTTCAGAAGGTGTCAATTCTCTTTGCTTAGCATTCGCTTGAATAAGAAGAATTTCTCCATCTGTATTATTTAATTCTTTAACCTGGCATGGAACTTTCTTATAATTTAGTGACTTTAGTGCATGGTATCTTCTTTCCCCTGAAAGGATCTCATAACTTTCATCATTAATTTTTCTAACAACTAAGTTATGCATAAGTCCACTTTCTTTTATACTGTCTGCTAGCTCTTCTATTTCTCTAATACCATAGAAATTATTACTAGAAGGTACTAGATTATCTATATCTATTAACTGTAAGTTAAAATTCTTTTCTGCATCTAATTTATTTACTCTATCTGCAATACCTTTTAATCCATTTAAATAAGCCATTCTTCTATCTCCTTTACTAAAGCCTTATAATCCTTAGTAGCATTGGCTTTCTTATTAAAATAGATTACAGGAGTTAAATTAAAGGTGCTTTTAACTACATCCACATTTTCTCTTATGCTTGTTTTAAATAACTTATCTCCAAGAGATTCTCTAAGCTCTGCTTTGATTTCCCTATTAATAGTTGTTGCTCTATCCATAGTAATAAAGACACCTAATAAATTTAAGCTTGGATTAAATTCTTCTCTTATTTCTTCTATAGATGATATAAGGTACTCAAATCCATCTAACGCAAACATATCTATCTTTACTGGAACTAAAACAGAATCCGATGCAGCAAGTGCATTGGTTGTTAATACACCTAAAGATGGTGGGCAATCTATAAGTACATAATCAAAGTCATGTTCCAGATTCTTTAAATACTTTCTAAGCCTTAATTCCCTAGATCTTTTAGTATCTGCTAATATTTCACTTTCAGATAAAATCAGTTCTATGTTCGATGGTATTAAATAAACTCCATCATACTCAGTAAAAACTATATTCACATCTTCCCCATTTAGTAATTCATAAGTTGATGTACCATTTATGTTATAACAGTTAAAATACTTTGTAGCATTTGCTTGTGGGTCCATATCTATTACAAGAACACTCTTTCCTAATCTTCCTAATTCAGCTGCTGCATTTACAGTAGATACTGTCTTAGCAACTCCACCTTTTATATTTAAAGTTGATATAATTTTCATTTTACTTATCTCCTTTTTATGTTATAATGGAGATACGGATGGCAGTCCGCATCTATTTGCTGGAACCTTAAATAAGGTTCTTTTTTTATTGCTCAATTTTATATTTCCCTACGTACTCTTCAAAAAGCTTTGGTGAAATATAATAAGTATAAATAGTGCTTATTTTAATTGCATGACCAATAGGTAATATTCCTCTTTGTAAACCTATTCTTACAAACTGTTCTGACTTACCCATTATTTTAGCTGCTTCTTTTACTGATATTGCCTTGCTCATTTCTTAAAACTCCTTTCATTTTGCGAACTTCAATGCCATAATTGCATCTGCAACATCATTAAGTTCCTTTGTTATTACTTCCCATCTATCTTTTTCAGTATCATCTATTATTCCATCACAAGTTATGTCTATCATTTCATCTCTAAGTTTTATGAAATCATTAACTTCTTTTTGTAGTCTTAGCATAGCTGATGGTAAATCTTTAATTTCAATGTTTGGTAAATAAGAGTTTCCAACTAAATCACTAGTTTTCAAATGCTGATACGCTAGATATTGAGCATCGTAAATTTCAATCATTTTTATAACTACTCTATCCGGGGGTATTCTTTTAAATCCCTCATACGCTCTTAAGCTATCAACACTTATATCCATTAGTTCTGATGCCTTTTCTTGAGTTAAACCAGTACTCTCACGAGCAATTTGGTAAATATTTCTGTATTGTTCCACCATTTTATATCCTCCTAATATGTGTAATAATTAAAATATAGTAATCAAACTTAATAATGTGATTTTAAGTCACATGTCACTTAAAAAAATATCTATTATTTTCTCATTAGATAATATTAAAATATCTTTCAGTTGTTTAATCTCATTTATTGTAAATGGGTTTATTCCATTTTCTTTTTTTGTATATGTTGTTGTATTAATTTGTAATCTTTCTGCTAGGTTCTGTTGTGTTAATCCTCTTTTTGCTCTTATAGACTTTAATTCTAAAACTTTCATTTAATCACCTCCCGTGATTTTGAATCACCTTATACTTATATAATAGTGATTTTAAATCACTTTGTCAATAAAAAAGTAACCTTTTTTATGATTTTT
Organism: Clostridium sp. LS3; assembly: GCF_055330225.1. NCBI lineage: Bacteria > Bacillati > Bacillota > Clostridia > Eubacteriales > Clostridiaceae > Clostridium > Clostridium sp. LS3. The sequence goes on along the minus strand of NZ_CM143921.1, from coordinate 294,707 downwards.
AATCACATTATTTGATTACAGGTCATCTTTTGGATATAATTAAATTAAAGGAGTGATTGAATTTGGCTACATTTGCTGAAAGAATGAAATATGAAAGACAAAGACTAAATCTGAATCAAGAAGAGTTAGCTTATAAAACCGGCTTAGGTAGAACATCTATATCAAAATATGAAAATGGTAAACAAATACCTGAAATGCCTACATTAGAGAAGTTATCTAGCTTTTTCAATGTTTCTATTGATTATCTCCTTGGGAAAACAGATATAAGAAATTATGAAAAGCGTGAAAAGGAGAAAACTATAGCTCTTCATAGTGACCATGAATATGATGAACTTCCAGATAAAGCTAAAGAAGAAATAAATAACTTTATTGAATATATAAAAAATAAATATAAAGATAAATAAGGTGTTCGTCACGAACACTTTTATTTTATTATCTATGTGTAACTATTTTACATAATATGATATTAATACTCTATTTCTTTAGGAGGTTTCATCAATGAATATAGATCCAGTTAAGGTTGGAAAGTCAATTTATGATATTATTCTTCAAGTCATTGATTATTTTAAAAAAGATGATGTAAGTAATTTTAAATCTTTATTTTATTGGTTACTTATTATATGTTTTATAGTAATACTAAAATTTATTTATTCCAACGGATTAAAAACATCTGAAAAGCAATATGTTTTTAATAGCAATGCATTAAGTGCTCATATAAAAGCTAGAAATGCTATATATCTGTTTAGAAATAAGAAAATAGATATATCTGCTTTGATAGAATCATTAAATTCTTTAATATCTTTTAATGATATATCTTACTTAAATTTATTAAATGAATTAAATTATTTAGATGATAAAAATTTTTATTCAACTCTCAAGAAAGTTGAGGATTTAGTTAATAATAATATTTCATTATTAAAATATGAGCAACCACATTTACTTTCAAGTAATAAGACCCTAGTCGATAAGATGCATATATTTATTAAAAATAATAATATAAAAATTTTAATAGAGTCTAGTCTTATATCATTTTTTCTGATATTTACCATTCTAGTAACATTTACATTTACTATAAATGTTGTATATCTAGAAAATAACCTTTTTAGATTTTTTAGTATTAGTATTTTGATTTTAGCTGTATTCGCATCAGTAATGTTAATGAAAAAAGTAGATTCATTATTAAAAGAAAATAAATTTAAGCATGTGGCATACATTATTATATTAACTATATCAATTTATCTCATATTCGAGAATCTTATAAAAATAGACGCTATAAATCAATCTAGAGTTATTAAATTCATACTAAGTATAACTTTATTCTCATCAATTTTAATTTTGTCATTATTCTTTGAAAAAATCATGTTAAAAATAGATAATATTAAATCAAAACATAGTAAATAAGGTGTTCATAACGAACACCTTATTTTAATTTTCTCTTGTACGAACCTACGTTCGATATTATAATAATATTAGCATAATTTTACACGAGGTGAAATATTTATGAAAAAAACTTATGATGTTTTCAATATTATTGAAAGAGAAAATATTCTTCTTGAGGAAACTAATTTAAAAAATATATTATCAAAAGGAATATACGTAAAAGTTGATGGTATTCCTCCAGTGATTGCAATAGATAAATCTTTAATGAATTATAAATCATTATATATTTCTATATTGGCTGAAGAACTTGGACATCATTTCACAACACAAGGAAATCTACTAGAAGCATCTAAAAATTACTCTGAGAAATTAATTAAGAATAAAAAAGAAAACCTTGCTAAAACTTGGGCAGCAAATTTTTTAATAAGTGACGAAGAATTTGTACAAGCATTAAATAAATGTATCTCTTCTAGGTGGGATATGTGTGAACACTTCACTGTTACTAATGAAATCTTGCAATATAAAATTCTTTCTATAATTCATGATGAAAACAAATATTTTAAGATTAAAAATGAATTTGAATTAAAAGAAGTACAATTTGAAGCTTGTAATATTTAGTTTAAGTAAATAATCAACAGTTTAAATATTAGTTATACACACTATACACATATGTATGCTTATTATATTATAAGTAATTAAAGAAATGGAGGAATATTATATGCGATTACCGAATGGATATGGAAGTGTATTTAAGCTTTCAGGAAAGAGAAGAAAGCCATTTATAGCCCGTAAAACTATTGGTTGGGATGATAATGGTAAGCAACTATTCAAACCTATTGGTTATTACGAAACTAGAAAAGAAGCCTTACAAGCATTAGCAGATTTTAATACTAATCCTTTTAATATAGAATCATCAATGATAACATTTTTTGAAGTCTTTGATAAGTGGAAGGAACAAAAATATAATGATATATCTCAATCAGCTATAAATGGCTACAATGCAGCTTTCGAAACTTCAAAGGCCTTGCATGACACAAGATTTATTGATATAAAAACAATGCATCTTCAATCTGTAATTAATAATTGTAATAAAGGATACGATACATTACGTAAAATAAAAGTCCTTTATAATCAGCTATTTAAATATGCTATGGAAAATGATATTGTTAGCAAAGATTATTCATCATACGTGGATATTGGTAAGAAGACAGAAACAACTTCAAGAAAACCTTTTACAGATAAAGAAATAGAAAGATTATTCTCTGTAGAAAATAGCATACCTTATGTTGATACAATGCTCATAATGATATATACGGGTCTAAGAATTGGTGAATTACTAATCTTAAAGTCTAGCAACATAGATTTAGAAAATAGGACTATAACAGGCGGCATAAAAACAGATGCTGGTAAAAATAGAGTTATACCAATTAATCATAAAATTATGCCTTTTATAGAAAGGAGAGTATTAGAACGTAAAGAATATTTAATAGTCAACGATCTAGGTAGAAAAATGAAATATGATAATTATTACAAAGAAAAGTTTATTCCTATAATGGAACAACTAAATATGAATCATAAGCCTCACGATTGCCGACATACTTTCGCTACTCTTATGAGTAATAGTGATGCCAATAAAACTTCTATAAAGAAAATTATAGGACATAGTAGCTATATTACAACAGAAAAGATATATACACATAAAGATATTGAAGAATTGAGAAAGGCTATTGATTTAATTTAATAATATTCAAAGTATAAAATTTATACTTTGAATATTTATGTAATTACTCTGATATTACTGCTTGTCCAATAATATCAAAGAAGTCATTCATATTAGAATTTTTAGCCATTTCTAAGCTGTCATTTATATTAATTTTTGTATTTTTAATAATTATATCTCCATATTTTTTGGTAGGAGGCTTATATATATTATTAATATAAGCCTGCTTCTTACTTAAAACCTTTACTGCTATATCACTACTTCTTCCATTAGAGTTTAAAAATTGAAATATTTTACTATCTGCCTTAAACTGATCTATACTTCTATACTTATAATTTTTTAGTATAAAATTATTTGTATCCCCATTTTTGTAATCTTTAGAATGTAAGCAAGCGAAATATTCAAAATCTTTAAAACTACCTATAATAAAATATGGAACTGGTGACCTTTTGTTTTGATTCCTACAGTAATCTAGAAGTTTTTTAAAGTTATCTTTATCACAATGAACTTTATCTAAGTCTATTATTATAAAAATAATAGTACATCCTAAAAAACCTTTTTTCTTAACCTCTAACAAAAAGTTTTTGTATCCCCCACCCTTCATATCAATTGGCTCTATTGCAAAATCTATATTAATGATTTTCCCTAATTCTTTGAAATAATTATATTCTGTATTACCCTCAACAAAAAGTCTTGCTTTAGGCCTAATAGATTTAATCATTCGGCACTCCCCCAAATAACCCTTTTAGATATATCTCATATACCTTAGGTTTATCATATCTATATTCTTTAAATTTAGATAATGAATACATTTCTGATGAAAGTATTTCCTCATCTTTATTTATAAAATATATTTGTTCTTTCATAAAATCAATAGTATTAATATGAAGTATATTGTGTGTACTAAAAATAAACTGACCTTTATTGGTCATTGTTTTTACATAATTTAATACTTTTGTTGCTAAAATCGAGTTAAAAACTTTATCTAACTCATCTGCAAACAATGTAGCATCATCATAAATTACTTTCCAAATTTCAACTGCCCAAGCAAAAAAATCTCTTACTCCAGATGAATCATCTTTAAGTTTAATTGAAAAATTAGTTTTATCTGCTCTTTTTCTAATAATTATAGTATCCTCAAAAGGTAATTTCTCATCTATTTCAATATTAACTATTGATGGATCTACAATAGAGAATATATCTAAGAATTCCTTTTTCTTTAAGATGCTCAACTCTTCTTCATTTTTTTCCATTTGTTTATAAAAGTTTAATGAATGTTGATCTGGTAATTTAACAATCAATTTATTATTCACCCAATCTACAAAAGGAAATACAGGTTCTAATCCTAGCTTATATAACTTATTTAAAAATAGCCCTTGTATTTTATTAGTTGTACTATCTAAAATATTCTTGATTTCTTTACTAAAATACTTGCCATTTAATTTTGCATCTACTTCTACAATACGGGTTTCTTCATTAAAACTTTTTCTGGTTAAGCTAAATAATAACTCACCCTGTTTACGTTCTTGATTAATATTTCTTACATATAAAGCTTCATATAAATTAACATACTTATCTTTTCTAATAATATACAAGTATATTTTATCTTCTATTAATGCCTCTATTTTAAATTCTTGTGGTACATTGTCATCATTATTATAGCATAGTTTTTTTAATGTTCCATAACTTACATCATCCTTTATTAAATAACAAAGATAATGAAGGCTAGTCATGAAATTAGTTTTCCCTCCTGCATTTTCACCAACTATTACTGCAACCTTTGAAACCTTTCTATTTTTGACTTCTATAATATTATCTTCAAATCTACTCATTGTTTTACCTGGTTTCATAGAGAATTCAAATCCATTTTTGAATGAAGCAAAGTTTTTCACTTCCAAGCTTAATAACATATTCATTCCCTCCTTTTCTTATAAATATATTACTCTTAATTATATTATATTACTTTAAACGATTTTTTCCACTATAATATTAAAATAAACATATTTTTTTTAATATTATTATATTTATAACCAAATATCACGTTTATTATTCATTATATTTTTTAAAATCAAATTTGTTACTTGTATGCTACTTATGTGTTACTTGTATATAATAAAATATAGGTTTTTATAACTTTTTATAAAAAAATAAATCCCACAACCGTGCGGTTTGTGGGATTTGTGAAGTTCCATATATTATCTCTTTGAGAATTGTGGAGCTCTTCTTGCCTTTTTAAGACCATATTTCTTTCTTTCTTTCATTCTTGGATCTCTAGTTACGAAACCTGCCTTCTTTAATTCTGACTTTAAGTTTTCGTCAGCTTTTATTAAAGCTCTAGTTATTCCGTGTCTTATTGCTCCAGCTTGACCTGTGAATCCACCACCATGAACGTTAACTAAAACGTCGAATTTATCTTTAGATTCAGTTAAAACTAATGGTTGATTAACTATCATTCTTAAAGTTTCTAAACCGAAATAGTTTTCTATTTCTCTGTTATTTATAACTACTTTACCATTTCCTGGTACAAGTCTAACTCTTGCAATTGATTTTTTTCTTCTTCCAGTACCCATGTATTGAACTTTTGCCATTTTTATTCCTCCTCCCGAGCTTGTATTAGTACTTTAATTCAAGTACTTCTGGTTTTTGAGCATCATGTCCGTGCTCAGTACCTCTATATACTTTTAGCTTCTTAAGCATTTTTCTTCCTAAAACGCCTGTTGGAAGCATTCTTCTTACAGCTTCTTCGAAAGCGAATTCAGGCTTCTTAGCTAATACTTCTCTATATGGAGTTTCCTTTAATCCACCTGGATATAAGCTGTGTTTTCTCATTAATTTTTGATCTAACTTCTTACCAGTTAAAACAACTTGTTCTGCATTGATTACTATAACGAAATCTCCACAGTCAACATTTGGTGTAAATGTTGGTTTATTTTTTCCTCTTAAAATTGAAGCAACTTGGCTAGCAACTCTTCCTAGTGGCTTTCCAGCAGCGTCAACAACATACCATTTTCTTTCAACTTCTTGTGCCTTAGCAATGTATGATTTCATGTTTTTCCCTCCCTGAACTTACATTTGTGCTTTACTTATTAAGTACTGCTTTTATGTCAAGACCCGGGGCTAGTGGATCTTATATACATAAATTATTCTAACAAACATACATTATTATAATACACGCTTACGGGCGTGTCAACATGTTTTTTAATTTATTATTGTTAATTTTAATAATAAACTTTTTCTAATACTAAACCTGTTGCTGGAACACATATTCCAGCTTTTGTTCTATCTTTATCATATATTATATTTTGTATATCTTCAGGATTTATTTTATTAGTTCCTGCCATTAACAATGTTCCAACTATTATTCTAACCATATTATATAAAAAACCATCACCTGTTACATAAATTTTTATTATGTCGTTACTTTCTTCAATATATAATTCTGTTATTGTTCTAATAGTTGTTTTTGTAGAGCTTCCACTACTTCTAAATGCAATGAAGTCATGAGTCCCAATAAAATATTTACAAGATTCTTTCATTGATTCTACACTTAGTTTTCTTTTTACATGATATAAATAATCTTTTCCTATTGCAGATTGAACCTCTCTGTTTAATATAGAGTAAGAATAAGTTTTTCCATCTGAACTATATCTTGAATGAAAATCTTCATTTACCTCTTCAGATTTTAAAATAACTATATCATCAGGCAATCTATAGTTAATTGCTTCTCTAAATTTTTCTGATGGTATTTTGCTTTCTGTTTTAAAATTTGCAACAAATCCTTTTGCATGTACACCAGCATCAGTTCTTGAGCTTCCTATAACCTCAATATCCTCATTAGTTAAGAGGCTTATGGCTTCTTCTAATGTTTTTTGTATAGTACTTCCTACTTTTTGTTTTTGCCATCCCAAATAATTAGTACCATCATATTCTAAAGTAAGCTTAATATTTCTCATAACTTAAATCACTTTTACTCATTTTTTCTAAATAACAAATCTCACTGCTAAGCTTCCGATAAATAAAATAGAAAATAAAGCAAATGCAATAGTGTCCTTTCTTGTAAACTTTAATTGTTTCATTCTAGTTCTACCATTTCCACCCCTATATGCTCTAGCTTCCATGGCCATAGCAAGTTCATCAGCTCTTCTGAAGGAACTTATAAATAATGGTACTAATAATGGTATAAGACTTTTAGCTTTTTGAATCATTCCCCCTGTTTCAAAATCTGCTCCTCTTGCTTTTTGTGCCATCATTATTTTATCTGTTTCATCCATTAATGTTGGTATAAATCTTAGTGCTATAGTCATCATCATAGCTAATTCATGTGCAGTTTCTTTTCCAATAGGTTTTAATAATCTTTCGATTCCATCAGTTAGCTCAATAGGTGATGTAGTTAATGTTAATACTGATGTACCCATTATTAAAAATATTAACCTTAAAGCCATAAATGCAGCAGTTCTTAATCCCTCTTGATATATTTTTACAAATCCAAGTTCAAATATTAATGTACTTGAAGTACCTTTTATCATAAAAATATTTAAAATAGCTGTGAAAATAATAAGGAAAAATACTGGTTTTAAACCTTTGTATAAGTACCTAGGTGGCAATTTAGCAACATATACAGTTAATGCTAAAAATGCAACTATTAATATATATCCAATAAACTTATCTACTACAAATAGACAAATTATAAATAGTATTGATAATACTATCTTTGTTCTAGGATCCAGCTTATGAACAAAAGTTTCACCTGGTATATACTGACCTATAGTTATATCTTTTATCATCTTTGTTCCCCCTAGTTTTTAACTTCCTTTAATATTCTTAGTAATTCTTCTTTTCCCTGACTTATAGTATAAACTTCATCTGAAACATTAAATCCCTTATTTTTTAATTCTCTCATAAGATAGGTTACTTGTGGAACTGCAAGCCCTATACTTTCTAAAGTATCCACTTCTTTAAATACCCTAGATGGGGTTCCCTCTAAAGCCACTTCTCCCTTATTCATTACTATTATTCGTTCTGCAAGTTTACCCACATCTTCCATACTATGGCTTACAAGTATAATTGTCATTTTATACTCATTATGTAAAACCTTTATTTGAGCTAAAATATCATCTCTTCCTTTTGGGTCTAGTCCTGCAGTTGGTTCATCTAGTATAAGTATTTTAGGTTCCATAGCAATTACACCAGCTATAGCTACTCTTCTCTTTTGTCCCCCACTTAAATCGAATGGAGATTTATTCTTATATTTATCATAATCTAGGCCAACCATTTCCATTGCTCTTTTTACTCTTTTTGTTATTTCTTCATTAGATAATCCTAAATTTCTTGGCCCAAACTCTATATCTTTTTCTATAGTTTCTTCAAATAATTGATACTCTGGGTATTGAAATACAAGTCCAACCTTTTTTCTTATATCAGTAAGTTTTACACCTTCTTTTGTAATATCCTCTCCATCAACTATTATTCTACCTGAACTTGGCTTAAGCAGGCCATTCATGTGTTGTATTAATGTTGATTTTCCTGAGCCTGTATGGCCTATAAGTGCTACAAACTCACCTTCATTTATTTCAATATTAACATTATTTAATGCCATTTTCTCAAAAGGTGATTTGGGCATGTATACATGTACTAAGTTTTCTATTTTAATTGACATAACGCATTCACCATCTCATCTACATTTAAAATATTTGTATCTATATCTATACCATCTTTTTTAAGTTCATAACATAATTCTGTAACTTGAGGAACATCTAATCCTATTTCTTTCATTTCTTTAACATTAGAAAACACTTCTCTTGGATTTCCTTGTAATATTATTTTTCCATTATCCATTACAATAACTCTATCTGCTTGTGCTGCTTCATCCATATAATGAGTGATAAGAACTATTGTAATCCCATATTTTTTATTTATTTCTTTTATATTATTTAATACTTCTCTTCTACCAGAAGGATCTAGCATAGCTGTTGGCTCATCAAAAATAATACATTGAGGCTTCATTGCTAAAATCCCAGCTATTGCGATTCTTTGTTTTTGCCCACCCGAAAGCAAGTGTGGTGCATGTCTTTTATATTCATACATTCCAACCTTCTTTAAGCTCTCATCTACTCTTTTCCTTATTTCTTCTGGTGGTACTCCTAGATTCTCTGGTCCAAAAGCAACGTCTTCTTCAACTATAGTAGCTACTAACTGGTTATCAGGGTTTTGAAATACCATTCCAGCCTTAGCTCTTATTTGCCATAAATTATTAGGATCTGAAGTATCAAGTTCATCTACTATAACAGTTCCTTCTGATGGTACTAAAAGTGCATTAATATGTTTTGCTATAGTTGATTTACCAGATCCATTATGTCCTAAAACAACTAAAAATTCTCCTTTTTCAACCTCAAAATTTACGCCATTAACTGCGTATCGTTCCTCTTCTCCCTCATGTACTCTATATTTAAAAGATACATTATCACATTTAATCATTGTTTCTTTCATATATAGCCCCCTCCTTTTATCGCTTAACTTCTGCTCTTAAGTACTATATAAAAATTCATAGTGTATATACATTCAGCATAAGAATATTATAATATACATTCATTTAATTACAATTACTTTAATATTAAATTTATGAATTCTTATATACTAGTTAAATTTCAATATGTAAAAATGGGGACTAAGTTTTTAACTTAATCCCCTTTATATTATACTAATTCAAGTATAACAACTTCCGCTCCGTCCCCTCTTCTTGGGCCTTTTTTGTACATTCTAGTGTATCCACCATTTCTTTCTGCGTACTTTGGAGCAACATTGTCAAATAGGTTTTGAACTACTTCTTCTTCGTTAACAAAAGCTAAAACTTGTCTTCTAGCGTGAAGGTCACCTCTTTTTGCTAAAGTGATCATCTTTTCAGCTAATCTTCTAGTTTCTTTTGCTCTTGTTTCAGTTGTTTCGATTTTACCATGCTTTAAAAAGCTTGTAACAAGGCTTCTAAGCATAGCTCTTCTTTGGTCAGTAGGACGACCTAATTTACGATAACCTGCCATGTGGATTTACCTCCTTACTCATCGTTTAGTCTTAATCCTAAGCCTAATTCCTTAAGCTTTCTTTCGACTTCCTCTAAAGATTTCTTTCCTAGATTTCTTACCTTCATCATGTCATCCATTGATTTTCCAGCAAGTTCTTGAACTGTATTTATTCCAGCTCTCTTTAAACAGTTATATGATCTAACTGATAAATCCAACTCTTCTACAGTCATTTCTAGTACTTTCTCTTTTTTATCTTCTTCTTTTTCTATCATAATCTCTACATCATTAGTACTATCTCCTAATGACATAAATAATTTAAAATGTTCTATAAGAATTTTTGCTGATAAGCTTATTGCTTCATCAATCTTAATAGTTCCATTAGTCCAGATTTCTAAAGTTAATTTATCATAGTCAGTAATTTGACCTACTCTTGTATTTTCTACAGTGAAATTAACTCTTTTAACTGGCGTATAAATTGAGTCTACAGCAATTGCTGATAATGGAAGATCTTCACTCTTATTTTTATTTTGAGTTACGTATCCTCTTCCTCTATTAACTGTTATCTCCATATATAACTTACCATTATCATCTAATGTTGCAATATGAAGATCTTTGCTTACAACTTCAACATCTCCATCAGTTTTTATATCTCCACCTGTAACTACTCCTGGTCCTTGAGCATCTATATATATAGTCTTTGGACCTTCACCATTCATTATTAAAGCTAAAGATTTAATGTTTAATATTATTTCTGTAACATCTTCTTTAACTCCCTGTACAGTTGAAAATTCATGTAGTACTCCGTCTATTTTTACTGATGTAGGAGCAGCACCTGGAAGTGATGATAAAAGTATTCTTCTTAAAGCATTTCCAAGAGTTATACCATATCCTCTTTCTAGTGGTTCAACTACATATTTACCGTAAGTACCATTTTCATTTGACTCTATACATTCTATTATTGGCTTTTCTATTTCTAACATGCACAAACCCTCCTTAAATTTTAAATGGCAACCTTATTCTGAGGGCAACTGCTTATATATTTGTATTGTAAGATTGCTCTTACAAATACAAATATTAAACTATTACTTGCTGTATAACTCAACGATAAGAGTTTCATTAACTGGAACGTCAATATCTTCTCTTGCTGGTTCAGCAACTACTTTACCTGAATAATTTTCAACGTTTGCTTCTAACCATTTTGGTAATGTCTTTGGATTTTCAACAAATGTCTTGAATTTTTCAGTTCCTCTACTCTTTTCTGTAACTGTAATTTCATCATTAACAGAAACTTTAAATGAAGGAATGTCAACTTTCTTACCATTAACTAAGAAATGTCCATGATTAACTAATTGTCTAGCTTCATTTCTTGAAGCACCATAACCTAGTCTGTAAACAACGTTATCTAATCTCATTTCTAATAATTTAAGTAAATTTTCACCAGTAATACCCTTCATATGATCAGCCTTTTCATAATAAGTTCTGAATTGGCTTTCTAATACTCCGTATATTCTTCTAGCTTTTTGCTTTTCTCTTAATTGTACACCGTAGTTAGATATTTTTTTCTTAGCTGCTCCATGTTGTCCTGGCGCATAACTTCTTCTAACAAAAGCACATTTATCTGTATAACATCTATCCCCTTTAAGGAATAATTTCATACCTTCTCTTCTACATAATCTACATGTAGCTCCAGTATATCTTGCCATTAATTACACCTCCTATATGAATACTAGACTCTTCTTCTCTTTGGTGGTCTACATCCGTTATGTGGGATTGGAGTAACGTCTTTAATTAAAGTTACTTCTAATCCTGCTGCTTGTAAAGATCTTATAGCCGCTTCTCTTCCTGCGCCTGGTCCCTTTACATATACTTCTATACTCTTTAATCCGTGTTCCATAGCCGCTTTAGCTGCTGTTTCTGCTGCCATTTGAGCTGCGAATGGAGTGCTCTTTCTTGATCCTCTGAAGCCTAAAGCTCCTGCACTTGACCATGATAAAGCATTTCCTGTAGCATCAGTTAAAGTAACTATTGAGTTATTGAAAGTTGATTTGATGTGTGCAGCACCATGCTCAACGTTCTTTCTTTCTTTTCTTCTTCTAGTTTTTTTAACTTTTTGAGCCATCGAATTCCCTCCTCACTACTTCTTCTTATTTGCGATAGTTTTCTTTGGACCTTTTCTAGTTCTTGCGTTAGTTTTAGTCTTTTGACCTCTAACTGGAAGACCTTTTCTATGTCTAATTCCTCTATAACATCCAATTTCTACTAATCTTTTAATATTTAAAGCAACTTCTCTTCTTAAGTCACCTTCAATTGTTAAAGTTTTTACATATTCTCTAATTTTTGTTACTTCTTCTTCAGTAAGATCTTTAACTCTTGTATCAGGATTAACTCCTGTTTGTGCTAAAATCTTATGTGAAGTAGAAAGTCCTATACCATATATATATGTTAGACCTATTTCAACTCTTTTTTCTCTTGGTAGGTCTACTCCTGAAATTCTTGCCATTAAAACTTACACCTCCTGATATTGAAATGCATACAACTTAATTATATGTGTATTTTATATAATAAAATCATAGGTCAATAGAGATTCACTCTACTGTCAGCCGTACCTAAAATTTATCTACTTAATTAAATGCCTATATAATCATATTTGACTTTAAGTTAAAAGTCAATAAGTTTTACATAGTTAAATAATACTTTTTTTGCCTATACTTTGATTGTATTAGCCTTGTTTTTGCTTGTGCTTAGGATTTTCACAGATAACCATTACTTTTCCTTTTCTTCTTATAATCTTGCACTTTTCGCAAATAGGCTTAACTGATGGTCTTACTTTCATCGCTAACCCTCCTTGTAATACTTGACGGTAATCTCTACCTTTATTTAGCTCTCCATGTAATTCTACCTCTTGATAAATCGTATGGAGAAAGTTCAATTGTAACCTTATCTCCCGGTAGAATTCTTATGAAATTCATTCTTAATTTTCCTGATATATGTGCTAGAATTTTGTGACCACTCTCTAGTTCAACTTGGAACATAGCATTTGGTAATGATTCTAGTACTATACCTTGCATTTCTATTACATCATCTTTTGACATAAGGTAATCAACCCTCCTTAACAATGCCTTTAAGTTTTAGAAATCTTTTTATTTTTAAATCAGTACCTCTATCTTTTGATATGATAGATTCTTTAATCTCATCATCTACATCATCTAAAACATTTATATGTTTTAAATTCTTTTTTTTAGGCATCTGAACTGTTTTAGTACTCCCATTACTAAGAATTGCATAATTATCACTTAAATGGCCTATTATTACATATAAATGATTTTTATCTCTTCCTGTTTTTGAAAGAACCACTTTCCCAATTAAGTCATTGTTTTGCAAACTTTTCACCTCGATGATTACCTTAGTCATAAATCTACAAGCCACCTTTTGGTATCATGCGAATTTATAACTAAGCAACACTTATTTAATTAGTGTTAATATTTCGGGTCCATCTGGTAAAATTACAATAGTATTTTCGTAGTGTGCAGATAGACTTCCATCACTAGTTACTACAGTCCAGTCATCATTTAATGTTTTAACTTTATAGCTTCCTACGTTAACCATAGGCTCAATAGCTAGTGCCATTCCTGAAGCTAACTTTGGGCCTCTGCCAGGCTTACCAAAATTAGGCACTTCTGGATCTTCGTGTACAACTCTACCTATACCGTGTCCTACGAAATCTCTTACTACAGAGAAACCTGAAGTTTCTATGTAGTTTTGTATTTCATGTGATATATCAGTAAGCCTGTTACCGATCTTAGCATATTCAATTCCTTTAAAGAAACTTTCTTCTGTTACTTTAATTAACTTACTAGCTTCCTCTGTTACGTTTCCCACTGCAAAAGTCCTTGCAGCATCTCCGTGAAAGCCATTAAGAAAAGCACCACAGTCTACACTAATTATATCTCCATCTTTTAATACATAACCTCCTGGGATCCCATGAACTACTTGCTCGTTAACAGATATACATAGTGAAGCTGGAAAACCATATAGCCCTTTAAATGAAGGCTTTGCTCCATGCTTAGTTATAAATTCTTCTGCTATTCTATCTAATTCAGCAGTAGTTATTCCTGGTCTTACTTTTTCTTCAACTAGTAGTAATGTTTCAGCTACTATTTTACCTGATAATCTCATTAGGTCAATTTCTTTGTTATTTTTAATGATTATCATTATTTAACTCTCCCTAAGATATTACAGATACCTTCGAATACTTCGTTAATAGCTTTTGTTCCATTTACAATTGAAAGTAAGTTTCTTTCTTTATAAAAATCAATCAGTGGTTGTGTCTGTCTCTCATACACATCAAGTCTTTCAGATACAGTTTCTTCTGTATCATCTTTTCTTTGGATTATATCACTTCCACAAACATCACATTTGCTTGTAACAGTTGGTGGATTAAACTTTATATGATAGCTAGCTCCACATGATGGGCACACTCTTCTACCTGTCATTCTTTCTAATATAAATCCAGTAGGTACTTCAATTAGTAAAGCAGTATCAAGCCTTTCATTTCTTTCAGAAAGAAAATCTTGAAGTGCTTCTGCTTGAGCGACTGTTCTTGGGAATCCATCTAATAAATACCCATTTTTACAATCTTCTTGCTGCAGTCTATCTTTTACCATATCAATAGTAACTTCATCTGGTACTAACTGTCCTTTATCGATGTGCTTCTTAGCTTCTATTCCTAATGGAGTGTTTTCAGAAATATTTTTTCTAAATATATCTCCTGTAGAAATATGTGGTATTGAGTATCTATTACTAATTGATTTTGCCTGTGTTCCCTTTCCTGCTCCAGGAGGACCTAATAATACTATCTTCACGGGCATCATCTCCATTACTAATCTATTTTAAGAATCCTTGATAATGTCTCATTACTAATTGTGAATCTAATTGTCTTGAGAAATCAAGTCCAACACCAACCATAATTAATAATGATGTACCACCAAATTGAACTCCTTGTAACTGTGTATTTGAAATTAGTATTGGTAGTATCGCTAGTAAAGCTGCAAATACTCCTCCAACTAATGATACTTTAGTAAGTACTTTTTCAAAATACTTTTCAGTTGCATCTCCAGGTCTTATTCCTGGCACAAACCCTGCTGATTTATGCAGATTCTCTGCCATTTCATCTGGCTTAAATGTAATTTGTGTATAGAACCAAGTAAAGAATATAGTTAATATTGAATACATTACAGGATACATCCATGTTTTTTCATTAAATACACTATACTTACTTCCTGTTATCCATACAGCCCAGTCATGACCTGGGAAAAATTCTGCAATTGTTTTAGGAAACATCATAACTGACATAGCAAATATTATTGCTATAACAGCAGATCCTATTATGCTTAAAGGTATGTGAGTACTTTGGCCTCTCATAACTTTATTTCCAACAGCTTTACCAGCATATTGAACTGGAATTCTTCTTTCTGCTAATGAGAAGAATATTACTACTCCTAATAAAGCAATTGCAAAAACTACAAATAATAAAATTTCAACTATAGTAATTTTTCCTTGATCCTTTAATGTAAATAATGACATTAAAGTTACAGGTAACTGAGATACTATATTTACAAATATTAATATGGATATACCATTTCCAAAGCCTTTAGCTGTAATTTGATCACCTAGCCACATACAGAATGTTGAACCTGCAACTAATGCTACTAATACAACGATTATTCCAGTCCATTGCATTCCTTGCGCTGCACCTCTTGCTGCAACCATACTATATGTTCCGAAAGCAAGAATAAATCCTATAAATATTGATAATATTCTAGTTATCTTTTGTATCTTCTTTCTTCCTTCTTCACCTTCTTTAGATAATTGCTCTAGAGAAGGAATTGCTATAGTCAATAATTGAACTATGATTGAAGCATTAATATATGGTGTTACGCTTAAAGCAAATATACTAAACTGTCTAAATGCTCCACCAGATAACAAATCGTAGAAACCAAATATAGTTCCGCTACTAGCTAAATCATTTAGAACTTCTGTGCTAATTCCAGGAACAGGAATATGTATTCCTATCCTGAAGATTGCAACTAAAAATATAGTCCATAAAAATCTTTTCTTTAATTCGGGAACCTTCCAGGCATTACGTAGGGTTGATAGCATACTAAATCACCTCAACTTTTCCTCCAGCTGCTTCTATCTTTTCAGCCGCTGATTTTGAGAACTTACATCCTTTAACAGTTAGGCTCTTCTCTAATGTCCCATTTCCTAAAATCTTAACTCCGTCTTTTACCTTACTTATAACTCTTCTTTCAAGTAAAACTTCTGGTGTTATTTCTGTTCCATTTTCAAATATATTTAATCTATCTACGTTTATGCTAACATATTGTTTAGCAAATATATTTGTAAATCCTCTCTTAGGAAGTCTTCTATATAGTGGCATTTGACCGCCTTCAAATCCTGGTCTTACTCCACCGCCTGATCTAGAATTTTGGCCTTTTTCACCTTTTCCGGCATTTCTACCTAATCCTGAACCAGTACCTCTACCAACTCTCTTTGGAGCTTTCTTACTTCCTGCTGCTGGTTTTAATTCATGAAGTTTCATTACTCAATGCACCTCCTCTTATTAAACTTCTTCTACTTTTAGTAGATAGTCAACTTTGTTGATCATTCCTCTGATTTGAGGAGTTTCTTCATGTTCTACTGTCTTACCGATCTTTTTTAGTCCAAGGGCATGTGCAGTAGCAATATGGTCTTTCTTTCTTCCAATTAAACTCTTCATTAGAGTAACTTTAATTTTTGCCATTGCTTTTCCCTCCTAACCTAAAATTTCTTCTACAGTTTTGCCTCTTAATTTAGCTATATCTTCAGCTGTTTTTAAGCTTGCTAAACCGTTAATTGTAGCATTCACCATATTTTTAGGATTGTTTGAACCTAATGACTTAGCTCTAACATCCTTTAATCCTGCTAATTCTAATACAGATCTTGCTGGACCTCCAGCGATAACTCCTGTACCTTCTTTTGCTGGCATTATAAGAACATTACCAGTTCCGAATTTTCCATATATTTGATGAGGAACAGTAGTTCCAACTATTGCAACACTTACTAAATTTTTCTTAGCGTCTTCTATTCCTTTTTTAATTGCTTCTGGGATTTCTATTGACTTACCCATACCAACGCCTACGTGTCCGTTTTCGTCACCTACAACTACTAAAGCGCTGAATCTGAAGTTTCTACCACCCTTAACAACCTTAGTTACTCTGTTTATGTTAACAACCTTTTCTTTAAGGTCTAGTGTGCTAGGATCGATTCTCATGTATTTCCCTCCTTATTTATTAGAATTTTAGGCCTGCTTCTCTAGCAGCTTCAGCTAAAGTTTGAACTCTTCCGTGATATACGTATCCACCTCTGTCGAATACTACTTCTGAAATTCCTTTTTCTAAAGCTTTTTTAGCTATTAATTCACCAACCATTTTAGCTGCTTCTTTATTTCCACCTGATTTTTCATCAAATGCTTTATCTAAGCTTGAAGCTGAAACTAAAGTTACTGAATTAACATCATCTATAATTTGAGCATATATATTTTTTTCACTTCTATATACTGAAAGTCTTGGTCTTTCAGGAGTACCAGAAATTTTCTTACGTACTCTTAGGTGACGTCTTTCTCTACTAGCTTTTCTGTCTACCTTCTTGAACATAAAGGTTTCACTCCTTTCTATTATTTCTTACCAGTTTTACCTTCTTTACGTCTGATCACTTCGTTATCATACTTAATTCCTTTACCCTTATATGGTTCAGGCTTTCTCCATGATCTTATATCAGCCGCAGCTGCTCCAACCTTTTCCTTGTCGATTCCCTTTACTACAACCTTAGTTGCAGCTGGAGTTTCGAAAGTTACACCTTCGATTGGTTCTATTTCAACTGGATGTGAATATCCTAAGTTCATTACAAGCTTCTTACCTTGTAATTGAGCTCTGTAACCAACACCTATTAGTTCTAAGTTCTTTTCAAATCCCTTTTCAACTCCGATTATCATGTTGTTGATTAATGCTCTAGTTAAACCATGAAGAGCTCTGTGCTCTTTTTGATCGCTAGGTCTAGTTACAACAACTTGGTTGTTTTCAACTGCTATATTCATGTCTGTATTCATAGCTTTAACAAGTTCGCCCTTTGGACCCTTAACTGTAACAACATTGTCTGCTGAAACAGTTACAGTTACGCCTGCAGGTATAGCTATAGGTAATCTACCTACTCTTGACATAATCGCACCTCCTGTTTTACTTGTTCTATATGTTAATTTAGTTACTTTCTATTTTGAAAATTACCAAACGTAGCAAACTACTTCTCCGCCTAATCCAGCTTTTCTTGCATCTCTATCAACTAATAAACCTGTTGAAGTTGATATTATAGCAATTCCTAGTCCACTTAGTACCTTTGGAATTTCATCTTTCTTGCAGTAAACTCTTAGTCCTGGTTTAGATATTCTCTTTATACCAGTTATAACTCTTTCTTTATCTGCGCCATATTTAAGAGATATTCTTAACATTGGAACAACACCATCGTTATATTCCTCTAACTCTTTAATATATCCCTCTTGTAATAATATATTTGCAACAGCCTTCTTCATATTTGATGAAGGAACTTCTACTACTTCATGTCTTACAGCATTTGCGTTTCTAATACGTGTTAGCAAATCTGCGATAGGATCTGTCATAACCATTTAATGTGCCTCCTTTCACTACATCAGTTTTTTACCAACTTGCTTTCTTACAACCAGGTATTTGACCTTTATAAGCAAGTTCTCTAAAACATATACGGCAAATACCGAACTTCTTTAATACTGAATGTGGTCTTCCACATATTCTGCATCTTGTATAAGCTCTTGTTTTATATTTAGGTTCTTTTTTCCACTTTTCAATAATAGCCTTACGTGCCACAGTTTTCCCTCCTTATTATTGAGCAAATGGCATACCAAGGAATCTTAATAATTCTCTTGCTTCTTCGTCAGTGTTTGCTGATGTAACGAAGATAATATCCATTCCTCTAACCTTATCGATTTTATCGTATTCAATTTCTGGGAATATTAATTGCTCTTTTACTCCTAGTGAGTAGTTTCCTCTACCATCAAAAGCTTTGCTTGAAACTCCTCTGAAATCTCTAACTCTTGGAAGAGCAATAGCCATTAATTTGTCAGCAAATTCGTACATTTTTGCTTTTCTTAATGTAACCTTACATCCTAAAGCCATATTCTCTCTTATCTTAAAGTTAGCAACAGATTTCTTTGCTCTAGTTAAAATTGGCTTTTGACCTGCAATTATGCTTAAATCGTTAACTGCAGCTTCTAATATTTTTTGATTGTCCTTAGCTTCACCAACTCCCATGTTGATAACTACCTTTTCAAGCTTTGGAACTTCCATTATATTTTTATATCCGAACTTTTCAATCATAGCTGGAATTACTTCTTTTTGATACTTTTCTTGAAGTCTTGTTGTCATAATTAGTACCTCCTTTCAGATTCTAGAATGTTTCTCCGCACTTCTTACAAACTCTAACCTTAGTACCATCTTCTAAGATTTTACTGCTTATTCTTGTAGCATTTTTACATTTTGTGCAGTATAACATAACTTTTGAGCTATAAATAGCTCCTTCTCTTTCAATTATTCCACCTTGAGCATTAGCTCTAGTTGGCTTTTGGTGTTTTTTAATTATATTAACTCCTTGAACAATAACTTTACCTGTTTTAGGATATACCTTTAAAACTTCACCAGTTTTCCCTTTATCTTTACCTGAAACAACTACAACTGTGTCGTTCTTTCTAACATGTACCTTCAAATGAGACACCTCCTCTATTATAGAACTTCAGGCGCTAATGATAAAATCTTGTTAAATTCGTTATCTCTTAGCTCCCTAGCAACTGGTCCGAAGATACGAGTTCCTCTTGGTTGCTTATCATCCTTTATAATAACAGCTGAATTTTCATCAAACTTAATGTATGAACCATCAGCTCTTCTTAATCCTCTAACTGATCTAACTATAACAGCTTTTACAACGTCTCCTTTTTTAACAACTCCGCCTGGTGTTGCACTTTTAACGCTAGCAACTATTACATCTCCAATGTTACCGAACTTTCTTTTTGATCCGCCTAAAACTCTTATGCACATTATTTCCTTTGCGCCTGAGTTATCTGCTACCTTTAGTAAGGTTTGTTGTTGTATCATTGAATTACCCTCCTTTCAGTCTTAAAGCCTATTTAGCTTTTTCAACTATTTCAACAAGTCTCCATCTCTTATCTTTAGATAATGGTCTAGTTTCCATAATTAAAACTCTATCATTTATTTTAGCTTCATTGTTTTCATCATGAGCTTTAAACTTAGTTGTTCTATTAACTGTTTTACCATATAATGGGTGTCTAACCTTAGTTTCAACAGCAACAACGATAGTTTTATCCATTTTATCTGAAACAACTCTACCTATTTTTTTCTTTCTTAATCCTCTTTCCATTAAGAGTTACCTCCTTTCAGATTTACTGCTCGAAAGCCCTGATCTCTTCTTCTCTTATGATGGTTTTGATTTGGGCTATAGATTTTTTTACTTCTTTTATTCTCATAGGATTTTCTAATTGACCTGTAGCTAATTGGAATCTCAAGTTGAATAACTCAGCCTTAAGGTCATTTAATTTAACCTTTAAATCTTGAGGATTATTTGCTCTTAATTCTTTTAATTCTCTAGCCTTCATTATTCTTCACCACCCATTTCCTCAAAATCTCTTCTTGTAACGAATTTACACTTTACAGGAAGCTTGTGTGATGCAAGTCTCATAGCTTCTCTTGCAACTTCTTCATTAACTCCTGATAGTTCGAATAAAACTCTACCAGGTTTAACTACTGCTACCCAATATTCTGGTGAACCTTTACCTGAACCCATTCTTGTTTCAGCTGGCTTCTCAGTTACTGGCTTATCTGGGAAAATCTTTATCCAAAGTTTTCCACCTCTTCTGATATATCTGTTTATAGCAATTCTGGCAGATTCTATTTGGTTACTAGTTATCCAACCACAAGTTGTAGCTTGAATACCAAAATCTCCGTATGCAAGGAAATTACCTCTAGTAGCTTTCCCTTTCATTCTACCACGTTGTACCTTACGATGCTTAACTCTTTTAGGCATTAACATGACTAATTCCTCCTTTCTTACGCGTTAACTTCTTCCTTCTTTTCAACTTTTTTAGTTGGAAGAACTTCTCCATTATAAACCCAAACCTTTACGCCGATTTTTCCGTAAGTTGTATCAGCTTCAGCAAATCCATAATCTATATCTGCTCTTAAAGTTTGTAGTGGAATTGTTCCTTCATGATATTGTTCAGTTCTAGCTATTTCAGCTCCACCTAATCTACCTGAGCAAGCTGTCTTAACACCTTTAGCTCCAAGTCTCATAGCTCTTTGAATGCTTTGTTTCATAGCTCTTCTGAATGATACTCTCTTTTCTAATTGTGCAGCTATATTTTCTGCCATTAATTGAGCATTTGCTTCAGCATTTTTAACTTCTACTATATTGATTAATAAGTTCTTTCTATCAACTAAGTTAGCTAATTTACCTTTTAATGCTTCTATTCCTGATCCACCTTTTCCAATTATAACTCCTGGTTTAGCAGTATATATATTTAACTTAACTCTTTTAGAAGCTCTTTCAATTTCAATCTTTGAAATACCAGCTGAGAAAAGTTCTTTCTTTACGAATTCTCTGATTTTGTTATCTTCTATTAGATTGTCTGCAAAATTCTTCTTTGAAGCATACCATTTAGCATCCCAATCTTTGATAACTCCTACTCTAAGTCCGTGAGGATGTACTTTTTGACCCACTTGATTTCCCTCCTTCTTTCTAAGCTCTTTCTTTAACCACAAGTGTTATATTACTTGTTCTTTTGTTAATTCTAAACGCTT
The DNA here is from genome assembly GCF_055330225.1 of Clostridium sp. LS3. NCBI lineage: Bacteria > Bacillati > Bacillota > Clostridia > Eubacteriales > Clostridiaceae > Clostridium > Clostridium sp. LS3. The sequence goes on along the minus strand of NZ_CM143921.1, from coordinate 272,658 downwards.
TTCCGTGATCCATCGGTCTAAATCTCTTTAGTGTTGGACCTGCACCAACGAATGCTTCTGCTACATATAATCTTTCTACGTCCATTTCATGATTATTTTCTGCATTAGCAACAGCTGATTTTAAAACTTTGTTTATAGCAACAGCTGCATCTTTCGGAGTATATTGTAAAATAGCGAAAGCCTCTTGAATATTTTTTCCTCTTATTAAATCAAGAACTACTCCTACTTTTGTTGGAGACATTCTAACATATTTAGCTATAGCTCTAGCTTCCATTTATGTTCCTCCTTTCCGGGATTACTTTCTTTTTCTTGCTGCTTTTTCGTCATAATCGTGTCCTCTGTAAGTTCTTGTTAAAGCGAACTCACCAAGCTTGTGTCCTACCATGTCTTCGCTAACGAAAACTGGAACATGCTTTCTTCCATCGTGAACAGCAATTGTATGACCAATCATTTGTGGGAAGATAGTTGAACTTCTTGACCAAGTTTTAACAACCTTCTTATCTCCACTAGCATTCATTTCTTCAATTTTCTTTAAAAGTCCTTCATGTACAAAAGGCCCTTTTTTTGTTGATCTACTCACTATAATTTGCCTCCCTTCATAATCTATAGGCTGACAAGCCATGAAGAGAAATTTAGATTCTCTTCATACTACTTATCGTTTCTTCTCTTTATTATGAATCTGTCAGAATACTTCTTATTCTTTCTTGTCTTGTATCCAAGTGCTGGTTTACCCCATGGAGTAACTGGACTCGGTCTACCGATTGGTGATCTACCTTCACCACCACCATGAGGGTGATCGCAAGGATTCATTACAGAACCTCTAACTGTAGGTCTCCATCCCATGTGTCTCTTTCTACCTGCTTTACCGATATTGATTATATCGTTAGTAGTATTTGATACAGTACCGATTGTAGCTCTACATTCGATTCTTACATATCTCATTTCTCCTGAAGGTAATCTTAATGTTGCATAGTTACCTTCTTTAGCCATTAATTGAGCTGTAGTTCCAGCTGATCTTACCATTTGAGCTCCCTTACCAACTTGTAACTCAACGTTGTGAACGAAAGTACCTACTGGTATATTCTTTAATGGAAGAGCATTTCCTGCTTTAATATCAGAATCTGGACCTGAAACTATAACATCTCCAACTTTTAATCCTACTGGAGCTATTATATATCTCTTTTCACCATCAGCATATACTACTAATGCAATGTATGCTGTTCTGTTTGGATCGTATTCTATTGTAGCAACCTTTGCTGGAACACCATCCTTATTTCTCTTGAAATCTATTATTCTATATTTTCTCTTAGCTCCACCACCGTGGTGTCTAACAGTTATTTTACCTTGAGCATTTCTACCACCACTTTTGTTTAATGATACAAGAAGTGATTTTTCTGGTGTACTTGTTGTTATTTCTTCAAAAGTAGCCATTGTCATTTCTCTTCTTGATGGGGTAGTTGGTCTAAACTTTTTAACTGCCATGTAAATTCCCTCCTTACTTTAAGCTTCTCTGGTATTTTCATACCAATAATACGCTTTATTTGCGTTATTGCATTCCTTCAAAGAATTCTATGTTCTTGCTATCTCCTGCTAAAGTAATGATAGCTTTTTTGAAGTCTGCTCTCTTTCCTACATGTACGCCCATTCTCTTTGTTTTTCCCATAGTTCTTACTGTTTGAACTTTTTCAACTTTAACGCCGAATATTTCTTCTACAGCTCTCTTAATTTGAACTTTGTTTGCATTAATTTGAACTATGAAAGTGTACTTTTTGTCTGCCATAGCAGTCATAGTCTTTTCAGTGATAACAGGCTTTCTTATAATATCATAGCTTGTCATTATGCGTACACCTCCTCAATTTTTGATACAGCATCCTTAGTTATGATTAATTTCTCAAATTTTAATAAATCATAAACATTGATGTTGTTAACTGGCATTATTTCAATATCAGCAATATTTCTAGCTGACTTGTAAAGAACTTCATTAGCTTCTCCAGTTATTATTAAAGTTTTCTTAGCTTCAAATGCTTTTAAAACTTCAACCATTTTCTTAGTTTTTGGAGCTTCAAATGCTAATGTTTCAAGTACTACCATTTGTCCGTCTTGAACTTTGCTAGTTAATGCAGACTTCATAGCTACTCTTCTCATGCTCTTTGGCACTGACATTCTATAATCTCTTGGTTTTGGTGCGAATACAACTCCACCTTTGATCCATTGTGGAGCTCTAATAGAACCTTGTCTTGCTCTACCAGTTCCTTTTTGTCTCCAAGGCTTAATTCCGCCTCCTCTAACCTCAGCTCTTGTCTTAGCTGATTGAGTTCCTTGTCTCTTGTTTGCTAATAAAGCAACTACAACTTGATGCATAGCATCAGTGTTAACTTCAACTCCGAACACATTATCATTTAATTGGATATCTCCAACTTGTTTTCCTTCTTGATTAAATAATCCTACTGTAGGCATCCTGTTTCCTCCTTTCTACAGAAATTAAGCTTTAACTGCGTTTCTTATTACTACTGTACCTTTATTAGGTCCTGGGATACCACCCTTGATTAGTATTAAGTTCTTTTCAGTTATAACCTTAACTACTTCTAAGTTTAATACTGTTGTGTTAACAGCTCCCATATGTCCTGGCATGTTCTTGTTCTTGAAAGTTCTTGATGGATCTGATGAAGCACCCATAGAACCTACTGCTCTGTGGAATTTAGAACCGTGACTCATTGGTCCTCTGCTAGCATTCCATCTTTTGATAACCCCTTGGAATCCCTTTCCTTTAGAAACTCCAGATACATCAATTTTATCTCCAGCTACGAATAAATCAGCTTTGATTTCTTGACCAACTTCATAAGCTGAACAATCTTCTAATCTGAATTCTTTTAGCTTTCTTCTTAAAGAAACACCTGCTTTAGCAAAATGTCCCTTCTTTGGTTTGTTAACTAATTTTTCTCTAACATCTCCAAAGCCTACTTGTATTGCTTCATAACCATCTTTCTCGATAGTTTTCTTTTGAACAACAACACATGGACCAGCTTCTACTACTGTTACAGGAACAACTTTTCCATTTTCATCGAAAATTTGAGTCATACCTATTTTTTTTCCTAATATAGCTTTTTTCATGTATTTACACCTCCTAAACGTATTAGCGGACTGCTTAGCAATCATAACCGTTCAAACTGTTTATTTAATAAGTATCAACTATAGCTTGATTTCGATATCAACACCAGCTGGTAAGTTTAATCTCATTAATGCATCAACTGTTTTTGGTGATGGATTAACGATATCGATTAATCTCTTGTGTGTTCTGATTTCGAATTGTTCTCTAGAATCTTTGTATTTATGAACAGCTCTTAATACAGTAACAATATCTTTTTCAGTTGGTAGTGGTACTGGACCTGCAACCTTAGCTCCTGTTGATTTAGCTGTTTCAACAATTTTTTCAGCTGATTGATCTAATATTGTGTGATCAAAAGCCTTTAATCTGATTCTTATTTTTTGTTTTGACATCTTGGTTTCCCTCCTTTTCATGTACGCTTTACTTCTAACGCACAACAGCGGATGTTCTATAAACTGTTCCTGGTGTTTCATATTTGAAAACACACTTTTATAAAACCCCTGTCGTTGGATTCTAGATCCTAACATACTCATCAAGAATTAACCCGGAAGTCCGGCAACCTCTTGATTCATCGCTGTTTGCTATACAACTTCTTTATTATACTATCTTTACATAGCATTTTCAAGAGTTTTTTAGCCTTTTTTGATAATTTTTAAAGTATGCTTTTTTATACCTTCAAAACATATTTTATTTTGCAAATATATTTTATATGTGTTTTCGATATTTATCAATATATTTTTTTATAGTATTATTTTACATATTAATATAAATTAAAATTTATATTAATATTATTGACTATTCAACATATATTAATCCTTTACAATAAAAAGAAAATATTTTTATAAATTTCTTTAATTATATTATCTACATATTATAAAAATATATATGCAATAGCATTTATTTATCATGCATATTCTATCTATTAACTCTTTTCTATATTATTATAAAAAAAGAGAGCAAGGGCGTCCCCTTACTCTCTAAATGTGATCACACTTAATATTTAAATTTACATTCAAATCTATTTTATAAGAAATTATTACTCTATTATGCTAGTAACAACTCCTGAACCTACAGTTCTTCCACCTTCTCTGATAGCGAATCTTAATCCTTCATCCATAGCTATTTGATTGATTAATTCAACGTTCATATCGATGTGGTCTCCTGGCATAACCATTTCCATTCCGTCTGGTAACTTAATTGAACCAGTAACGTCTGTTGTTCTGAAATAGAATTGTGGTCTGTATCCATCGAAGAATGGAGTATGTCTTCCACCTTCTTCTTTTTTAAGTACGTAAACTTGACCTACGAACTTTTTGTGTGGCTTAACCGTTCCAGCTTTTGCTAAAACTTGACCTCTTTCGATGTCTGTTCTTTGAACTCCTCTTAAAAGAACTCCAACATTGTCTCCAGCTTGCGCTTCGTCTAGTAACTTTCTGAACATTTCTATTCCTGTTACTACTACTTTTCTGCTTTCTTCTTGTAATCCAACGATTTCTACTTCGTCTCCTACCTTAAGAATTCCTCTTTCAACTCTTCCTGTTGCAACTGTTCCTCTACCAGTGATCGTAAATACATCTTCTACTGGCATTAAGAATGGCTTATCTGTTGCTCTTTCTGGAGTTGGAATGTAGCTATCTACAGCATCCATTAACTCAAGTATTGGAGCGATTGCTTTTTCGTCTGTTGGGTTTTCTAATGCTACTAAAGCTGATCCCTTAACTACTGGAATATCGTCTCCTGGGAAGTTGTATTCTGATAATAATTCTCTAACTTCCATTTCAACTAATTCTAATAATTCTTCGTCGTCTACCATATCTGCTTTATTTAAGAAAACAACTATGTAGTCAACTCCAACTCTTGATGCAAGAAGAATGTGCTCTCTTGTTTGAGGCATTGGACCATCTGCAGCTGAACAAACTAATATTGCTCCATCCATTTGTGCAGCACCTGTGATCATGTTCTTAACATAGTCAGCATGTCCTGGACAGTCAACGTGAGCATAGTGTCTGTTTTCTGTTTGATATTCAACGTGAGAAGTATTGATTGTAATACCTCTTTCCTTTTCTTCTGGAGCTTTATCTATTGCAGCATAATCAAATGCTTCTGCAAATCCCTTTTTTGATAAAACAGTTGTGATTGCAGCTGTTAAAGTTGTCTTACCGTGGTCAACGTGACCGATTGTTCCAATGTTTACGTGTGGTTTACTTCTTTCGAATTTTTGCTTTGCCATTGTAAAATCCTCCTTTATGGAAATTAATTATATGAACCTTCTTAATTATTATATCTAATTTACTTCTAATTTTCTAGAGTTATATAAATTTTCATCATATTATTTCATAATACTAAAATTTATATAATGTAACGTTGCTCATACTTTAATTATCAGCAACATTACCTAAATTTATTACTAAAGTGAATTAATTTCTTTCACTCTTAATTTTTTCTTGAACACTCTTTGGAACTTCTTCGAAGTGATCGAATACCATTGAGTAAGTACCTCTACCTTGAGTTCTTGATCTTAAAGTAGTTGCATATCCAAACATTTCTGAAAGTGGAACGAATGCTCTTATTATTTGTGCACCGTTAATAGCTTCCATACCTTCGATTCTTCCTCTTCTTGAGTTAAGATCTCCCATTACATCTCCCATGTATTCTTCTGGAACTGTAACTTCAACCTTTTCCATTGGCTCAAGTAATACTGGATCTGCTTTAGCCATAGCGTTTTTAAATGCCATAGAACCAGCAATCTTAAATGCCATTTCTGATGAGTCAACTTCATGATATGAACCATGAACAACTTTAACTTTGAAGTTAATAGTTTCATAACCAGCTATAATACCATTCTTAGCTGCTTCTTTAATACCATTATCTATAGCTGGAATATATTCTCTTGGAATAGCCCCTCCAACTACAGCATTTTCAAATGTGTATTCTCCTTCAGTAGGTTCCATTTCAATAACACAGTGACCGTATTGTCCTTTACCACCTGATTGCTTAGCATACTTAGCTTCAGCTTTAACAGCTGTTCTAATTGTTTCTTTGTAAGCAACTTGAGGAGCTCCAACATTACACTCAACTTTGAATTCTCTTGTTAATCTATCAACAATGATTTCTAAGTGAAGTTCTCCCATACCAGCAATAATTGTTTGACCAGTTTCTTGATCAGTATGAGTTTTGAAAGTAGGATCTTCTTCAGCAAGTTTAGCTAATGCTAAGCCCATCTTTTCTTGACCAGCTTTTGTCTTTGGCTCTATAGCTACAGATATAACTGGTTCTGGGAATTCCATTGATTCTAATACTATTGGATTACTTTCTAAACAAAGAGTATCTCCTGTTGTAGTATTTTTTAATCCAATAATTGCTCCTAATTCACCTGCTTCTAATGCTTCTACTTCTTCTCTTGAATTAGCATGCATCTTAACAAGTCTTCCTATTCTTTCTTTTTTACCCTTTGTTGAGTTTAGTACGTATGTTCCACTTTCCATAATACCTGAATAAATTCTTGTAAATGCAAGTTTTCCAACGAATGGGTCAGTTGCTATTTTGAATGCTAAAGCTGCCATTGGAGCTTCATCAGACGCTTCTCTTGAATCTTCTTCACCTTCTAAAGTAGTTCCTTTAATAGCTGGAATATCTAACGGTGATGGTAAGAAAGCAACAACTCCATTAATCATTTGCTGAACACCTTTATTTTTATAAGATGAACCACATATACATGGAACTATTTCATTAGCTATAGTAGCTTTTCTCAATCCAATCATTAACTCTTCTTCAGTTAACTCTTCACCTTCAAGATATTTTTCCATTAAATCTTCGTTATTTTCAGCTATAGCTTCTAATAAAGCCATTCTGTATTCTTCAGCTTGATCAGCTAAATCAGCTGGTATTTCTTCAATTCTAACGTCTTTTCCTAAATCATCATAGAACATAATAGCTTTATTAGTTATTAAGTCTATCATTCCCTTAAATTGGTCTTCTGATCCAACAGGAATTTGAATTGGAACTGCATTAGCTTTTAATCTATCTCTTACAGTGTTTATACATCTGAAGAAGTCTGCACCTGTAGCATCCATCTTATTAACATATATCATTCTTGGAACACCGTATTTGTCTGCCTGTCTCCATACAGTTTCAGTTTGTGGTTCAACCCCACTCTTTGCATCTAGAACTGTAACAGCTCCATCAAGTACTCTTAATGATCTTTCAACTTCAACTGTGAAATCTACGTGACCTGGAGTATCTATAATATTTAATTCATGTCCTTGCCATTCACATGTTGTTGCAGCAGAAGTAATTGTTATACCTCTTTCTTGTTCTTGAACCATCCAGTCCATTGTAGCTGCCCCTTCATGAACTTCTCCAATTTTGTGGCTTCTTCCTGTATAGAATAATATACGCTCAGTAGTTGTAGTTTTACCAGCATCTATATGAGCCATTATTCCAAAGTTACGGAATTTATCTAACGAATATTTTCTAGCCATTTGTATGTCCTCCTCTCAACGAGTAATTTTAAATTCGACAAAACTGTTTTGGCAAAAGCCAAAACAGTTTGTATATTAGTATCTGTAATGAGCAAATGCTTTGTTTGCTTCAGCCATTTTGTGAGTATCTTCTCTTTTCTTAACAGCTGCTCCAGTGTTATTAGCTGCATCCATTAATTCCCCAGCTAATCTTTGAGCCATTACTTTTTCGCCTCTTTTTCTTGAAGCATCTAAAAGCCATCTTAATCCTAATGTCTGTCTTCTTTCTGGTCTAACTTCGATAGGAACTTGGTAGTTAGCACCACCTATTCTTCTAGCTTTAACCTCTAATAAAGGCATTACATTGTTCATAGCTTCTTCAAAAACTTCTAAAGCATCTTTTCCTGTTTTTTGCGCCATTATTTCAAACGCGTCGTAGCATATTTTTTGTGCTACTCCTCTTTTACCATCTTCCATTACATTGTTTATTAACTTTGTAACAACTTTTGAGTTATATATTGGATCTGGTAATACATCTCTTTTTGCGATATGTCCTTTTCTTGGCACTTTTCTTCCCTCCTTAACATTGTAAATTTAAGTTCATTGGTACTCTGCAATTAAACATTGCCGTAAAGTGCTTCGCCTTTTCATCTATATAAACTTAATTTATAAATCTATGTAAATGCTGAAGACAAGCACTACTGTAGTTTAGTTTAAACTACTTTTTTGCCTTCGGCTTTTTAGCACCGTATTTTGATCTTCCTTGCATTCTGTTAGCTACTCCAGCACAGTCAAGTGCTCCTCTTACGATATGGTATCTAACACCAGGAAGGTCCTTTACTCTACCACCTCTTATAAGAACAACACTGTGCTCTTGTAAGTTGTGTCCTACACCACCAATGTATGCAGTTACTTCGAATCCATTTGTAAGTCTTACTCTCGCTACTTTTCTTAAAGCTGAGTTAGGCTTCTTTGGAGTAGTTGTTTTAACAACTGTACAAACTCCTCTTCTTTGTGGACACTCGTTAAGTGCTGGTGACGCTGACTTGTTGATAATAGTTTTTCTGCCTTTTCTTACTAATTGGCTAATAGTTGGCATTTTTTCACCTCCTGAAAATTTTTATCTATATATCTAATATTTAAGATAAAAGCTTATTAATGAATTAGTCTAATATAAGTACTGAAGATGCTTTAACATCTATACCACACATTTTTCCTAATTCTTTCATAGTATTAATAATAATAATTTTAACTTTTTTTTCATTCGCTAATTCTATTAACGGATTAGTTAAATTACTGTCTGCATCTTTAGCTACATATAAAATAGTACCTTTTCCATTTAGTATAGATTTAGTACATTGTTTTATTCCAATTACTTTATTACCTACAATTCTATCTATCATGAAATCACTCCCTATATAAAAGTTCATAGAGGCTAAGTTCATAACTTTGCCTCCATGAATTCATGTAGACAATTATACTGTAGTGTAGCTTTTAAAATCACACATCTCGTATTTTATCATTTAAGCATACACATGTCAATAAAATTGCAATGTATTATTCAATTGATTCTAATGCTTCATTTTCTACTAAAACATCGTCAACATCTAGTTTTACATCTCTATATCTCATCATTCCAGTACCTGCTGGTATTAACTTACCAATAATAACATTTTCTTTCAGTCCTACTAATGGATCTATCTTTCCTTTAATAGCAGCTTCTGTAAGAACTCTTGTAGTTTCTTGGAATGATGCAGCTGATAAGAAACTATCTGTTGCTAAAGCAGCCTTAGTTATACCAAGTAATGCTTGCTCCCCTTTAGCTTCTTCTCCACCAAATTCTCTTACTCTTGCATTTTCTTCTTCGAAGTCAAACATATCTATCATAGTTCCTGGTAATAGCTCAGTATCTCCTGAATCCGAAACTTTTATTTTTCTAGTCATTTGTCTAACAACAACTTCTAAATGTTTATCATTAATATCAACACCTTGAAGTCTATAAACTTTTTGAACTTCAGATAGTAGATATTTTCTAGCTCCATCTATGCCTTTAATTGCTGCTATATCATGTGGATTTACTGAACCTTCAGTAATTTCATCACCAGCTTCTATAAAGTCATCGTCTGATACCTTTAATCTTGAACCAAATGGTATTTCATAACTACGTTCTTCACCATCATTTGAAGTAACAAATACAGTTCTCTTTTTCTTAGTTTCTTCAATTTTTACTGTACCTGTAATTTCACTTACTATAGCTAAACCTTTAGGTTTTCTAGCTTCAAATAATTCTTCAACTCTAGGAAGACCTTGTGTTATATCGGCTCCAACAACTCCCCCTGTATGGAAGGTTCTCATTGTAAGCTGAGTTCCTGGTTCTCCTATTGATTGAGCTGCTATAATACCAACAGCTTCACCTATATTTATCTTTTGTGCAGTGGCCATATTCATACCATAACATTTAGAACACACACCAACTTTACACTTACATGTAAATACAGATCTAATTTTAACTTTCTTAACTCCTGACGCTGCAACTTTTTCTGCAACATCTAGTTCCATATATTGATCAGCTTCAACCATAACTTCTCCTGTTGTTGGATTAATTATTGGTTCTGCTGTATATCTTCCGTATAGTCTTTCTGCTAATCCTTCGATTGCTTCGTTTCCTTCTTTTATTTCAGAAACATATATACCTTCTGTTGTTCCACAATCTATCTCTCTTACAATAACATCCTGTGATACATCAACAAGTCTTCTTGTTAAGTAACCAGAGTCAGCAGTTTTAAGAGCTGTATCAGCATTACCTTTTCTAGCTCCATGAGTAGATATAAAGTATTCTAGAACTTCAAGTCCTTCTCTAAAGGATGCTCTAATAGGTAACTCTATAATCTTACCTGTTGGACTCGCCATAAGACCTCTCATACCAGCTAATTGCTTAATTTGAGACTTAGATCCTCTGGCTCCAGAGTCTGCCATCATGAATATTGGATTAAACTTATCCAAACTTTCCATTAATGCATCAGCAACATCCTCTGTTGTCTTGGTCCATTTTTCTATAACTCTTTCATATCTTTCATCTTCTGATATGAATCCTCTCTTATACATCTTCTCTATTTTATCAACAGTTTCATCCGCTTCTTTTAATAGTGTGTACTTAGCTTCAGGCACTATCATATCAGAAGCTGCTACTGTTACAGCTCCAATAGATGAATAATGATATCCTAATGCTTTAATTTTATCAAGCATTATTGATGTATTAGTTGGACCATGTACAGTATAACATTTATCTATAATTGTTCCTAAAGACTTTTTAGTTATTAAGAAATCTACTTCTAAGTTGAACTCTTCCTCTTCCTTAGTTCTATCTACAAAGCCTAAATTTTGAGGTATTGATTCATTGAATATTATCTTTCCAACTGTTGTCTTTATTATTCCCGATTTCTTTTCTCCATTTACTTCTTTAAACATTCTTACATTAATTAATGCATGAATTGCTATTTCACCAACTTGGTAAGCCATTATAGCTTCATCCTTAGAAGCAAATATCTTACCTTCTCCCTTAGCATCACTTTTATCCATAGTTAAATAATATGATCCTAAAACCATATCTTGCGTAGGTACACAAACTGGTTTACCATCAGAAGGTTTCATAATGTTTCCTGCTGCAAGCATTAAGAATCTTGCTTCTGCTTGTGCTTCAACTGATAGTGGAACGTGAACAGCCATTTGGTCTCCATCAAAGTCAGCATTATAAGCCGTACATACAAGTGGATGTAGCTTTATTGCTCTACCTTCTACTAAAATCGGTTGGAATGCTTGAATTCCAAGCCTATGTAGTGTAGGTGCACGGTTTAATAAAACTGGATGATCTGTAATAACTTCTTCAAGTACATCCCATACTTGATTATTTACTCTTTCAACCATTCTCTTAGCACTCTTTATATTATGTGCTACCCCATCTTCTACTAACTTCTTCATAACAAATGGTTTGAATAATTCTAAAGCCATTTCTTTTGGAAGTCCACATTGGTACATTTTCAACTCTGGGCCTACAACTATAACTGATCTACCTGAGTAGTCAACTCTTTTACCAAGTAGGTTTTGTCTAAATCTACCTTGTTTACCTTTAAGCATATCTGATAAAGATTTAAGAGGTCTATTTCCTGGTCCTGTAACAGGTCTTCCTCTTCTACCATTATCTATAAGCGCATCTACAGCTTCTTGAAGCATTCTCTTTTCGTTTCTAACAATTATATCTGGTGCTCCTAAATCTAAAAGCTTCTTTAATCTATTATTTCTATTTATAACTCTTCTGTATAGATCATTTAAGTCTGAAGTTGCAAATCTTCCTCCATCTAATTGAACCATTGGTCTTAAATCTGGTGGAATTACAGGTATTACATTAATAACCATCCATCTTGGGTCGTTTCCTGATTTTCTAAAAGATTCAACTACTTCTAATCTTCTTATGATTCTAACTTTCTTTTGACCAGTGCTTGTTTTTAGTTCTTCTTTAAGGTCTCTTGATTGGCCTTCTAAGTCAATTTCTCTAAGTAACTCTTGAACTGCTTCAGCACCCATTCCAGCTACAAAGCTTTCTTCACCATACTTATCAACAGCTTCTCTATATTCTTTTTCATTTAAAAGTTGTTTCTTTAATAATGGTGTTTCCTTAGGATCTATTACAACATATGATGCAAAGTATAATATTTTCTCCAAAGCTCTTGGTGACATATCTAAAAGTAATCCCATTCTTGATGGAATCCCTTTAAAGTACCAAATGTGAGAAACTGGGGCAGCCAGTTCAATATGCCCCATTCTTTCTCTTCTTACTTTAGCTTTAGTAACTTCAACTCCACATCTGTCACAAACTATTCCCTTATATCTAACTCTCTTATATTTACCACAATGACATTCCCAGTCTTTAATAGGTCCAAATATTCTTTCACAGAATAAACCATCTCTTTCTGGTTTTAAAGTTCTATAGTTTATAGTTTCAGGCTTTTTGACTTCTCCTCTTGACCATTCTCTTATTTGATCAGGTGAAGCTAAACCTATTTGTATAGCATCAAAATTATTGAATTCAAACAAGGGTATATCCTCCCTTCAAATTTAGTGTTCATCATTTACAAAATCATCAAGTTCTAAATCTTCTTCTTGGAATCCATCTAATGCAAAGTTATCAAACTCAACATCTTCCTCAACTTCTTCCTCTGATATTGTATAACTATCATCTACATTTATATCATCAGATACAACATCTTCTGTACCCTCAATATTAACTTCTAAATCTTCCATATCTTCTTCAGCGAATTCTTTAAGTCTAACTTCTTGATTCTCATCATTTAATACTTTAACGTCTAAGCATAAAGCTTGAAGTTCTTTAATCAGAACTTTAAATGATTCTGGAACTCCTGGCTCAGGTATATTTTCGCCCTTAACGATAGCTTCATATGTTTTAACTCTACCTACTACATCATCTGATTTAACGGTTAATATTTCTTGTAGTGTATGAGCAGCACCATATGCTTCTAACGCCCAAACTTCCATTTCTCCAAATCTTTGACCACCGAATTGTGCCTTACCACCAAGTGGTTGTTGAGTTACTAATGAATATGGTCCTGTTGATCTTGCGTGAATCTTATCATCAACTAAGTGAGCTAGCTTTAAGATATACATTATACCAACAGTTACTTCGTTATCAAATGCTTCTCCTGTTCTACCATCATATAAAACAGTTTTTCCATTTGCATTATATCCTGCTTTTTCTAAGCATTCTTCAATATCTTTTTCAGTAGCTCCATCAAATACAGGAGTAGCTATATGCCATCCTAATTGACTTGCTGCCCATCCTAAGTGAACTTCAAGTACCTGACCGATGTTCATACGAGATGGAACCCCAAGTGGGTTCAAGCATATTTGTAATGGTCTACCATCAGGTAAGAATGGCATATCTTCTTCTGGTAATACTCTTGAGATAACCCCCTTATTACCGTGACGTCCAGCCATCTTATCTCCAACAGAAATCTTTCTCTTTTGAGCTATATAACATCTAACTAGTTCATTAACTCCTGGATTTAATTCATCGCCATTTTCTCTAGTAAATACCTTAACATCTACTATGATTCCAGCTTCTCCATGAGGTACTCTTAATGAAGTATCTCTTACTTCTCTAGCTTTCTCTCCAAATATAGCTCTTAGTAATCTTTCTTCTGCAGTTAATTCAGTTTCTCCTTTAGGCGTTACTTTACCTACAAGAATATCTCCTGATCTAACCTCAGCTCCAATTCTTATTATTCCTCTATCATCTATATCTTTTAATGTATCTTCACTTACATTAGGAATATCCCTAGTTATTTCTTCTGGTCCTAGTTTTGTATCTCTTGCCTCACATTCGTATTCTTCTATATGAATTGAAGTAAAGACATCTTCTCTAACTAGTTCTTCAGAAATAAGCATGGCATCTTCATAGTTATAGCCTTCCCAAGTTATGAATCCCATTCTAATGTTTTTACCTAGTGCTATTTCGCCTAAATCAGTTGATGGACCATCAGCTAAAACTTGGTTCTTAAACACTATTTCACCCTTATCTACTAAAGGTCTTTGGTTTATACATGTACCTTGGTTACTTCTCTTAAACTTCAGAAGTCTATAAGTGTCTATACCACCGTCTACGTCTCTCTTAATTCTTATTTCATTAGAGCTTACGTAAACTACTTTCCCTGCATTTTTAGCCTTTGGAAGAACTCCAGAGTCTACAGCTGCTTTAAATTCTATCCCAGTACCTACTATTGGCGCCTGAGGTTTTAATAAAGGAACAGCTTGACGTTGCATGTTAGATCCCATAAGCGCTCTTGAAGCATCGTCATTTTCAAGGAATGGTATCATAGCAGTAGCTACTGAAACTATTTGTCTTGGTGAAACATCAATTAAATCAACTTCTTCAGCATTTACTACTAATACTTCATCTAGGTATCTAACTGTTACTCTTTTATCAACAAACTTTCTGTCCTCACTAATAGGCTCTTTAGCTTGTGCTATAAGATATTGGTCCTCTACATCAGCTGTAAAGTATTCTATTTCATCAGTTATTATACCTTTTTCCTTATCTACAACTCTATAAGGAGTTTCTATAAATCCATATTCATTAACCTTAGCATATGTTGCTAAAGAGTTAATAAGCCCTATGTTTGGTCCTTCTGGAGTTTCTATAGGACACATTCTACCATAATGGGAGTGGTGAACGTCTCTAACTTCAAAACCTGCTCTTTCTCTCGAAAGACCTCCAGGTCCTAAAGCTGATAACCTTCTTTTATGTGTTAATTCTGATAATGGATTTGTTTGATCCATGAATTGTGATAATTGTGAACTACCAAAGAATTCTTTTATAGCAGCTGCAACAGGTCTTATGTTAATTAACATTTGAGGTGTTATAGCTTCTTGGTCTTGAATAGTCATTCTTTCTTTAACTACTCTTTCCATTCTTGATAAACCAATTCTAAATTGGTTTTGTAATAGCTCTCCAACTGATCTTAATCTTCTATTTCCTAAGTGGTCTATATCATCAACATAGCCAACATTATATGGTAAACCCAATTCGTAGCTTATTGTCGCAAATATATCATCCCTTATTATATGTTTAGGAATAAGTCTGTTTATGTTTTTCTTTATTTCTTCTTTTATAACATCTTCATCTTCATAATTATCTAATATCTCTTTTAATGTTGGGTAGTGAACAAGCTCTCTAACATTTAAATCATCAATATTAAATGATATAAATTTCTTAATGTCTACAAAATGGTTACCAATTACTCTAACCACTTTATCTTCTACTAGTATGTCTGCTGAGTTAATACCAACATTTTGAATTTCTTCTGCAACAGATCTGCTAATCTTTTCACCTTGCTCAACCATAATTTCCCCTGTTTGAGGATTAATTATGTCTGTAGCTGCTACTTGATTAACTAATCTTAAATTTAAAGCTAACTTCTTGTTAAATTTATATCTACCAACTCTTGATAAATCATATCTCTTCGCATCGAAGAATAATGAATCTATAAGAGATATAGCACTATCTACTGTAGGTGGTTCACCAGGTCTTAATCTCTTATATATTTCTAATAAAGCTTCTTCTTTAGTCTTAGTATTATCTTTTTCTATTGTAGCTTTAAATCTTTCATCTTCTCCAAAATAGTCTAAAAGTTCTTGATCACTTCCAAATCCCATAGCTCTTGCTAATATAGATATAGGAAGCTTTCTTGTCTTATCTATTCTTACATAGATAATATCGTTAGAATCTGTTTCATATTCTAACCATGCTCCTCTATTTGGAATTACTGTTGATGAATATAATTTTTTACCAGTTTTATCAACATTAAAATTGTAATAAACGCCTGGTGATCTTACTAATTGACTTACAATAACTCTTTCAGCACCATTTATGATGAAAGTACCTTGCTCTGTCATTAATGGGAAGTCTCCCATAAATACTTCTTGTTCTTTAATTTCTCCAGTTTCATTATTTTGTAATCTTACTGAAACTTTTAATGGTGCAGCATAAGTAGAGTCTCTCTCCTTACACTCTTCCACTGAATACTTAATATTATCCATATCAAGCTTATAATCAATGAATTCAAGCACAAGATTACCAGTAAAGTTTGTAATAGGATTGATATCATCAAAAACTTCATGAAGTCCTTCCTTTAAAAACCACTGATATGAATCTAATTGTACCTCAATAAGATTTGGCATTTCAGTTACATCTTTAACTTTACCAAAACTCATTCTAGTTCTTTTTCCGACTTGGACAGGATGTACCATGAATTTTCACCCCTTGTATAAAACTAAAATAACCAAAAGCACACTTTCCCTAAGGACTTATGCTTTCGGACAGCATCACTTATTAGTATAACCATCTTCTGTTCGATTATACATTTTTTTCATATGAATATATAGCTATCCATATTGAATAGTACATTTAATGATACTATCATACTATTCTTTTAATGTCAATTAATTTATTGTATAACTTATGTTAATCTATAATAAATTACATTTCAAGTAATTTTTATATAAAACTATATAAAGTATCCCAGGATTTTGATATTTTATATAGTTTTATTTGAGCAATTAAAAAGGTGCCTTTAACAGCACCTTTTCAATTTAAAAGTTAATTACTTAACTTCTACTTCAGCTCCAACTTCAGCTAATTTAGCTTTCATGTCTTCAGCTTCTTCTTTTGATACAGCTTCTTTTATTGTCTTAGGAGCTCCATCAACTATTTCCTTAGCTTCTTTTAATCCTAATCCAGTTAATTCTCTAACAACTTTGATAACTTTGATCTTTTGTGATCCAGCGCTAGCTAATACTACGTCGAATTCAGTCTTTTCTTCTGCAGCTGCAGCACCTGCAACAGCTCCTGCAGCAGCTACTGGAGCAGCCGCACTTACACCAAATTCTTCTTCACAAGCTGTAACTAGCTCGTTTAATTCTAAAACAGTCATTTCTTTTATAGCTTGAATTATATCTTCTCTTGTCATTTTAATTGCACCTCCAAATTTTTATCAGTTATTATTCAGCTGACTCTGATTCTTTTTTTTCTTTAATTGCATTTAATAAATATGCAACGTTTGATAATGGAGCTTTGAAGCTTCCAAGAAGTTTTGCGATAAGAACTTCTTTTGATGGTATTGTAGCAAGTTTTTCAACTTCTTCTTTATTGTATAAAGTTCCTTCTACCATACCAGCCTTTAATTCTATCTTCTTATGATCCTTAGCAAATGTATGTAATACTCTTGCTGGAGCAGTAGCATCTTCATATCCGAATGCTATAGAAACTGGTCCTTCTAAATATTCATCAAGACCTTCGATTCCTAATTCTTTAGCTGCTAATGTTACTAGGTTGTTCTTATAAACCTTATATTCAACACCAGCTTCTCTTAAAGATTTTCTTAAAGCTGTATCTTCTTCAACTGTTAAACCTTGATAGTCTGCTAAAACGATCGCTTGAGCTTTTTCTAATTTTTCTTTAATCTCAGCAACTTTAGCTTCTTTAATTTGTCTATTCTTGTTCATTACTGTGTGTCCACCTCCTCACAGTTTTCAACTGCAAATTTATATTAAGAAAGGCCTTCCCATAGACATAGGAAGACCAAATAATTACTTACCTTGGTATTCCTCGGTAGGCAATTATTTTAAACCTTTCGGCACCTACTGTCTTTGGAATCAGTATTCTCTTTAACAACAGATAAAATTATATTACACAACTATCCGTTTGTCAATACTAATCTAAAACTTTTGTTGGGTTAACCTTTGCTCCAGGACCCATAGTGCTTGAAACAGATACTGACTTAACGTATTGTCCCTTAGCAGCTGCTGGTTTAGCTTTTATTAAAGCATCCATTAAAGCACGGAAGTTTTCTTGTAATTTTTCTACACCAAATGACTTCTTTCCAATTGGGCAGTGAACTATAGCAGTTTTATCTACTCTATATTCAACTTTACCAGCTTTTATTTCAGCAATTGCTTTAGCAACATCAAATGTAACTGTTCCTGATTTTGGGTTTGGCATTAATCCTTTAGGTCCTAAAACTCTACCGATTCTACCAACAACACCCATCATATCTGGCGTAGCAACTACTACATCGTAGTCAAACCAGTTTTCGCTTTGGATCTTTTGAACTAATTCTTCCGCTCCTACGAAATCTGCACCAGCTTCTTGAGCTTCTTTAGCTTTTTCTCCCTTTGCAAACACTAAAACTCTTACAGTTCTACCTGTTCCATTTGGAAGAACAACAGCTCCTCTAACTTGTTGATCTGCATGTCTTGGGTCAACCCCTAATCTAACATGTAGTTCTATAGTTTCATCAAATTTTGCCTTAGCAGTCTTTACTGCTAAATCTAAAGCTTCAGATGGAGTGTATAATGCACTCTTATCTATTAATTTTGCGCTTTCAATATAATTCTTTCCCATAATTTGCCTCCTTTGTGGTATTAGCGGTTTTTACCTCCCACTTTTTTACGAATTACTCTTCAATAGTTACTCCCATACTTCTTGCAGTACCTTCGATCATGCTCATAGCAGTTTCGATTGTAGCTGCATTTAAGTCAGGCATCTTTAACTCAGCAATTTTTCTAACTTGATCCTTAGTTAATTTTCCAACTTTAGTTCTGTTTGGAACTCCTGAACCACTTTCGATTCCTAATTCCTTCTTTATAAGAACTGCTGCTGGTGGAGTTTTTAGTATAAAACTAAAAGATCTATCTTGGTAAACTGTTATAACAACTGGTATTATTAATCCAGCTTGGTTAGCAGTTTTTGCGTTGAACTCCTTACAGAATCCCATGATGTTAACACCGTGTTGACCTAATGCTGGTCCTACTGGTGGTGCTGGTGTCGCCTTACCTGCAGGAAGTTGAAGTTTAATCATTCCTGTTACTTTCTTAGCCATGTATTATTCCTCCTATACTGTGGTAATACGGACCTTAGTCCTCCCACTTTATTAAAACATTAGCTTATATTAAACTAATTTTTCAACTTGTGTAAATTCTAGTTCAGCTAAAGTTTCTCTGCCAAACATATCAATTAACGCTTTTATTTTGCGTTTTTCTAGATTTATCTCTTGGATTATAGCAACAAATTCTTTTAATGGTCCAGAGATAACTCTTACACTTTCCCCTACCTCCAAATCTATTTCTACCGGAGTTTCTTGAACTCCCATAGACTCAACTTCTTCATCGGTAAGAGGAACTGGTTTAGAAGCTGGGCCAACAAACCCAGTTACGCCTCTAGTGTTTCTAACCACATACCATGACTCATCAGTCATTAGCATTTTTACTAACACATATCCAGGAAACTTCTTTTTAAGAGAAATCTTTTGTTTCCCATCTTTCTCTTCTATTACTTCTTCCATAGGCACTTGAATGTCTTGAAGTAAGCTTTGAAGATTTCTATTTTCAATGGTTTTTTCAAGATTTGCTTTAACTTTGTTTTCGTAGCCTGAGTATGTGTGTACAACATACCATCTTGCTTTTTCGCTCATATTTCCTTATAGGTGGTTAACCACCTAAACCTCCTTACTTTAGTTTTAAAATGAATTTAAAGAGGTTTTGAAAAATATAATCTAACCCGCCTACTAATACTATATATATTAGTACGACTACGCCAACTGCAATTAACGCTTTTTTAGTATCATTTTTAGAAGGCCAAGTTATTCTTTTAACTTCTGCCTTAACCTCTCTAAAAAATTTAAATACGCCACCTTTATCAGGTGAATTTTTAGTTAAATTTACATTTTCCTTAACAGCCATTACTTCACATCCTTAATTTTTGTGAGTATATGTCATCACTATATCAGCTAACTATTTAGTTTCTTTATGAAGTGTATGTTTTTTACAGAACTTGCAGTATTTATGCATTTCTAATCTGTCTGGGTTATTTTTCTTGTTCTTCATTGAATTGTAGTTTCTTTGCTTACACTCTGTGCATGCTAAAGTTATCTTTACTCTCACAGTCTGCACCTCCAGTTTACCGTAAATAATATAAAACCTTATTACTTTATGTTAATTTAATTTCGTTAATTACCTAAACACATTATCACAAAACATGCATTATGTCAATATATAAGCCTTTGTAAAGGACTAGGTAATCCCACCCAGCCCTAAACTATATACTAATAATACATATTACTCTATTATGCTAGTAACAACTCCTGAACCTACAGTTCTTCCACCTTCTCTGATAGCGAATCTTAATCCTTCATCCATAGCTATTTGATTGATTAATTCAACGTTCATATCGATGTGGTCTCCTGGCATAACCATTTCCATTCCATCTGGTAACTTAATTGAACCAGTAACGTCTGTTGTTCTGAAATAGAATTGTGGTCTGTATCCATCGAAGAATGGAGTATGTCTTCCACCTTCTTCTTTTTTAAGTACGTAAACTTGACCTACGAACTTTTTGTGTGGCTTAACTGTTCCAGCCTTTGCTAAAACTTGACCTCTTTCGATGTCTGTTCTTTGAACTCCTCTTAAAAGAACTCCAACATTGTCTCCAGCTTGCGCTTCGTCTAGTAACTTTCTGAACATTTCTATTCCTGTTACTACTACTTTTCTGCTTTCTTCTTGTAATCCAACGATTTCTACTTCGTCTCCTACCTTAAGAATTCCTCTTTCAACTCTTCCTGTTGCAACTGTTCCTCTACCAGTGATTGTAAATACATCTTCTACTGGCATTAAGAATGGCTTATCTGTTGCTCTTTCTGGAGTTGGAATGTAGCTATCTACTGCATCCATTAACTCAAGAATTGGAGCGATTGCTTTTTCATCTGTTGGGTTTTCTAATGCTACTAAAGCTGAACCCTTAACTACTGGAATGTCGTCTCCTGGGAAGTTGTATTCTGATAATAATTCTCTAACTTCCATTTCAACTAGTTCTAATAATTCTTCATCATCTACCATATCTGCTTTATTTAAGAAAACAACTATGTAGTCAACACCAACTCTTGATGCTAGAAGAATGTGTTCTCTTGTTTGAGGCATTGGACCATCTGCAGCTGAACAAACTAATATTGCTCCATCCATTTGTGCAGCACCTGTGATCATGTTCTTAACATAGTCAGCATGTCCTGGACAGTCAACGTGAGCATAATGTCTGTTTTCTGTTTGATATTCAACGTGAGAAGTATTGATTGTAATACCTCTTTCCTTTTCTTCTGGAGCTTTATCTATTGCAGCATAATCAAATGCTTCTGCAAATCCCTTTTTTGATAAAACAGTTGTGATTGCAGCTGTTAAAGTTGTCTTACCGTGGTCAACGTGACCGATTGTTCCAATGTTTACGTGTGGTTTACTTCTTTCGAATTTTTGCTTTGCCATTGTAAAATCCTCCTTTAATCTTTGTAATAAACTTTGCCTAGCGTTTTGTATCGTTTTGCTTAATATATTGAGCTTACTACAAAGATTTAAGTAATTTATAAATTACAACAATCATTATTAGTAAGCACTCAACTATACTGGAGCTCACGATCGGGATTGAACCGACGACCTCCGCCTTACCAAGGCGACGCTCTACCTACTGAGCTACGTGAGCATTTCCACATAATATTTTTATAGTTTAATATACCAATTATAAAGTTTACTATTGTTCAAAAAATTTGTCAATAAAAATTTAGTGACTTATTTTTCTGTATATAGACATTTTTCAAGCTTTCGCTTTACTCTTTGTAAAGCATTGTCTATAGACTTAGCTTGCCTATCTAAATCACATGCTATTTCTTGATATGATTTACCATCTAGATAGGATTGAAGCACTTCCATTTCTAAGTCTGATAAAACTTTAGCCATCTCACCTTCTATATGTTTTAGTTGCTCTTTTCCTATTAAAAGCTCTTCTGGGTCTGTTATTTTTAATTCTGATAAAACATCTATTAGTGTTCTATCAGATTCTTCTTCATATATGGGCTTATTTAAAGATATATATGTGTTTAAGGGAATATGTTTTTGTCTTGTTGCTGTCTTTATAGCCGTTATTATTTGTCTAGTAACACATAGCTCTGCAAAAGCCTTAAAGCTCGTTAATTTATCTGATTTAAAATCTCTTATAGCTTTGTATAATCCTATCATTCCTTCTTGATAAATATCTTCTTTATCTGCCCCAATAAGAAAGTATGATTTCGCTTTAGCTTTTACAAAGTTTTCATACTTAGATATTAAATATTCTTGTGCTCTGCTATTTCCTCTTTTTGCTTCATCAACTACTTCTTCATCTAGCTTGTTCTGAAATTCCACAAACAGACTAGTATCTTTTTTGGTATTCTCCACCATATATCACCCCTTTAAGCCCTCTATTATGATAAATATATTAATTAAAATTATTAATCACTTCGTCTTATAGCTTCTAATTTTTTAAATATATCTTCATCAACATTATCTCCCAAATGATTTTTAGATAAAGACATATTTTTTTGTGCCTTTTTGTTAATTCTATTTTGAGTTTCTAAAACTTCATTATAGAACTCAAGAGCAGATATTCTTACTGCACCTCTTTGAAATATAGTTTGTTGTTCAAGCCAATCTGATGTAACAACATAAACTTCAAATCTTCTACCTAAGTTATGTACTTCTCTTTCTATATAAGAATCTGCTGTTTCACCATCTTTTGTAAAAACTATACTTATGTTTTTATTTATATCTTGCTTTTTTTCAATGCTCCTATTAACCTTATGAGCATCAAATACTATTATTATTTTGCATCCTTCATAAACTGAGTAGTTATGTAAACTGTCTATTAAACTCTGTCTTGCTCCATCAAAGCTATAGTCTTTTTGTTTCTTCAAATTAGGCCAGCTGTTTATTACGTTATATCCATCAACAAATATAATTTTCACATGTTACCTCTTTGATTTTGTTATTTTATTAGTCTTCCCTTTAATATTTCATACATCATTATACCACCTGCAACTGAAGCATTTAAAGAGTTAATTTTACCTATCATAGGAATTTTAACTAGTTTATCACATTTTTTCAAGGTAAGCTTAGATATTCCTCTTCCCTCGCTTCCTATAACTACTGCACATGGTCCATTAAAGTTAGCTTGATAACTATATTCTTCTCCATCTATATCTGCACCATAAATCCATAATCCTGCTTCTTTTAATTCATCTATTGCTGAATTTATATTAGTTACTTTTGCTATTTTCATATGTTCAATAGCTCCAACTGAGCATTTATAAACAGTAGAAGTTATTCCTACGTTTCTTCTTTTTGGTATTATTATTCCATGAACTCCACATAGCTCAGCTGTTCTTATTATAGATCCTAAGTTATGAGGATCTTCTATTTCATCTAATATTACAACAAATAGATCTTCTTTCTTCTCTTTTGCTAAATTTAGTATATCTGCAATTTGGCAATATTTAAACGGAGTAACTAAAGCTACAACCCCTTGATGGTTTGTTCCATTAGTCATTATATCAAGTTTCTTTCTATCAACTTCTTTTAATACTAAACCTTTTTCTTTTGCTATATTTATTATAACTTTAATTGATCCTTCCATGTTACCATTAGCAATATAAAGACATTCTATTGTTCTATCACTTTTTAATACTTCCATAACAGCATTTCTACCGATAATTAGGTCTTCTCTCGCTTCTACTTCTACTGCATTATTAATATTTTCGCTTGAATAATCTTTTGCTTTTCTATTTTCTTTTACACCATACTTTTTGCCTTGTGATGAATTGTTTTCAAGCATTTGTCTTTCCATTCTAGCTTTCATTCTAGCTTCTCTATTTCCCTTTGTCATCTTAAATCACTCCTTATGTCTATTATATACTTTTCCTTAGTTATGATAACTGTAATTCTGTAGATTTTTCTAATATATTATATAGTCTTTCTTTATTTCCTGTTAAATATAAATATCCTACTAAAGCCTCAAATCCCGTAGCATTTCTATAGTCTATTACCTCTGCATTTTTAGGTATTGTTGCAGATTTTGTATTTCTTCCTCTTTTGTAAATATATAATTCATCTTCTGTTAAGGCATCCTCTATACTATGCATTATAGTTGATTGACTCTTAGCTTTAACATAACCTATTGCTTTTACATGTATTTTATGAGCTGATAATTCAGTATTGTTAGAAAGTATATAATTTCTTATATATATTTCATATACACCATCACCTATCAGTGCTAACTGCAAAGGATTTAATCTCCTAGCTTCTTCTTTACTAAATTCTCTCACTCTTAAATCCTCTAACATATTTTTTCTCTCCTTTAAATAAAGGCTGCATTAATGCAGCCCTTTAACCTTAATTTACCTTTTTCCACCTTACTCCTTGAGGTGTGTCTTCTAAGATTATATTTCTAGCTTTTAAATCATCTCTAATTTTATCTGCTAATGCAAAATCCTTATTTTTTCTAGCCTGTTGTCTTTGCCCTATTAGATTTTCTATTTCTTCTTCTAAACTTCCTTTAGTGGAATTTTGAAGTATTCCTAATGGTTCCCCTAATTCTCTTATTAAGCTTAGCACACTTTCACAAAGCTCCTTTGATGAATCTATTGATACATTAGTATTTATATCTTTTATAAGATCAAAAATAGCTGTAATAGCATCAGCTGTATTAAAGTCATCATCCATTTTTTCTATATATCTTTGTCTATAAACATCTAAAGATTCTAGATAAGCCTTTTCTTTATCACCCATAGACTCTTTTTTAACTTCATCCATTAAGTTTTCTAAATTAGAGATTGCATTATATAACCTTTCTGTTGATGACTTTGCAGATTCAAGAAGTTCATCGCTAAAGTTTAATTGTACTCTATAATGTCCTGATAACATTAAAAATCTTACTACATCAGCATCATATTGTTTTAATATATCTCTTGCTGTTAAAAAGTTATTTAATGATTTTGACATTTTCTGATTATTTATATTTAAGAAAGCTCCATGTAACCAATATCTAGCGAATGTTTTTCCAGTTAAAGCCTCACTTTGTGCAATTTCATTTTCATGATGAGGGAAAGCTAAATCCATCCCACCAGCATGTATATCTATGGTATCTCCTAATATTTTCTTCGCCATACATGAGCATTCTATATGCCATCCTGGTCTTCCCATGCCCCATGGGCTTTCCCAAGCTGGTTCACCCGGCTTTTGAGCCTTCCATAATGCAAAATCCATAGGATCTTCTTTTCTTTCATCTACATTTATTCTTGCTCCAGCCTGTAGATCTTCTAAATTTTGACCAATTAATTTTCCGTATCCTTGGAATTTCTTTGTTCTAAAATAAACATCTCCATCTACTTCATATGCATATCCTTTTTCAATTAAGCCTTCTACAAACTCTATAATATCAATAATATATTCAGTCGCTCTTGGATTTACTGATGCTCTTTTTATATTTAACCCATCAGCATCTTTATAATATTCATCTATATATTTATCTCCAACATTACTAACTGTTGTACCCTCTTCATTTGCCTTTTTTATCATTTTGTCATCTATATCTGTAAAATTTTGAACAAATCTAACCTTATATCCTCTGTACTCTAAATATCTTCTTATAGTATCAAAGATTATGAAAGTTCTACCATTTCCTATATGAAAATAGTTATACACAGTAGGTCCACATACATACATCTTAACCTCGCCTGGTGTTAATGGTACAAATTCTTCTTTTTTTCTAGTTATGCTATTGTAAATCCTCATCTAATTACCTCCTATCTCACAGATAATTTATTTTTCTTAAACTCTTCTCTTACTCTATCTATAACTTCTTCAAATTTTATATTTTCCATATCTGATGATCTTAACTTAAATTCAACTTCTCCATCAACAATTTTCTTACCAACTGTTATTCTCATTGGTATTCCCATAAGATCTGAATCTTTAAATTTAACTCCTGCTCTTTCGTTTCTATCATCTAGTATCGCATCAAAACCTATAGCTTTTAACTCTTCATAGATATTGTTAGCAACTTTCATTTGTTCCTCATCTTTGATATTTACTGGAATAATATTAACATGGTACGGTGCTACAGATAAAGGCCATACTATTCCATTCTCATCATTATGTTGTTCAATTATTGATGCCATTGTTCTTGTTACCCCAATTCCATAACACCCCATCATAAATGGTTTTTCCTTACCACTTTCATCTATAAAATTAGCATTCATAGCTTCTGAATATTTTGTTCCTAGCTTAAATATATGACCAACTTCTGTTCCCCTTGATATAGTTACTTTACCACCACAAACTGGACAATTTTCACCTTCAGTTATATTTCTGTAATCTCCAACTACACCTTCAAAATCTCTTCCGTAATTTATACCTTCAATGTGGTATCCTGTTTCATTAGCTCCTACAATGAAATTGTACATATTAACAATTTCTTCATCAACTAATAAAGTATCTACTTTTATATTTATAGGACCAGCAAATCCGACTTGTGCATTAGTAGCCTTAAAGACTTCTTCTGGAGTAGCCATATTTAAATTTACTGCTCCACCTAAAGCATTTGAAACTTTAACTTCATTTACTTCTCTATCTCCTCTAACCATTACTGCTACTATTTTACCATCAGCATTATATATTAGAGTTTTTGCAAATTTCTTTTCTGTTGTATTAAAGAATTTAACAAGTTCTTCTATTGTTTTTACATTTGGAGTCTCAGTTTTTATTAATCCCTTTAATTCTTCTGCTTCAGCTCTTTCAACTGTTGATGGAGCCTTTTCTATATTTGCAGCATAATCACAAGCTGTACAGAATACAACATCGTCTTCTCCTACTTCTGATTTAACCATAAATTCTGCTGAGTTTGAACCTCCAATCGCACCTGAATCAGCTTCAACGCATTTTGCATCTATTCCACATCTATTAAATATTTTTATATATGCTTCGTGCATTTTATTATATGATAAATCTAATCCTTCTTGATTCTTGTCAAAGCTATATGCATCCTTCATTATGAATTCCCTTGATCTCATAATTCCAAATCTTGGTCTTCTTTCATCTCTATACTTAGTTTGTATTTGATAAAGATTTACTGGTAATTGTTTGTATGATTTAATCTCATTTCTTGCAATGTCAGTAAATACTTCTTCATGAGTTGGCCCAAGACAGAAATCTCTGTTATTTCTATCTTTAAGTCTGAACATTTCCTCTCCATAAACATCCCATCTTCCAGACTCTTGCCAAAGTTCTGCTGGTAATACTGCTGAAGCTAAAAATTCTTGTGCTCCTGCACTATTCATTTCCTCTCTTATTATATCTTCCACATTTTTTAAAACCTTTAATCCTAAAGGCATGTAATTATAAATACCTGACGCCATCTTTCTTATCATTCCAGCTCTTAGCATTAACTTATGACTATCTATCTCAGCTTCTGCTGGAACCTCTCTTAATGTTGATATTAACATATTGGACATTTTCATTTATGCTTCCTCCTATTATTGTTATTAATTCATATTTATTTTCTAATTCGTATTGAATATTATTTATTTTAAAATAATAAAAAAAGCCCACCCTAATTAATTAGGGCGAACTTATATCGCGGTACCACCTAAATTTGTTCTCTAAAATGATAACGGTATTAAACCGATAGTTTTTACCTACAACTCCAAAGCTGGTTCAAATCCTGTTGAAAATCTTACAGCCTATGAATTTTCTCTCTGATTGGCGGATTTTACTATTCTTCTTCACTGTTTTAAGTTTATTAAATTTCAGCTTAATTAATTATATATTCTACTAAAACTTATGTCAATATAGCAACTTCTGCATTATACTAGCTTTTCTGCAAGTATCAAATCTTCAGGAGTAGTGACTTTTATATTTGTATACTCTCCATTATACAAATATACTTTATTGTTGTAGTGCTCTACTACCATAGTGTCATCTGTAACACTTATATTCTCTTCTTTGATTTTCTTATGGCACTCCTTTATAACTTCCAGCTTAAAAACTTGTGGAGTTTGAATTGCAAATAAATCTTTCCTATCTGGAGTATGTTTAGAAAATCCATTTTCGTCTACAACTTTTATTGTGTCCTTTGGCGTGACTCCTGGTGCTGCTGCTCCATAAAGCTTTGCATATTTTATTCCATCTTTAATTATTTTTTCAGATGTAAATGGTCTTGCACCATCATGAATCAATATAATTTCAGAATCATTAATCTCCATTAAAGCATTAAACACTGAATCTTGTCTCTCTTTTCCACCCTCAACTATCATGTCAACCTTTAAGGAGTATATTTCCAATATCTCCCTTTTGCAAAACTCTATTTCATCCTTTGGTAAAACTAAAATTATATTATCTACTTCTTTACAGTTAATAAATTTAGTTAAGGTATAATATAAAATAGGCTTGCCTTTCAACTCTATATATTGCTTACTAATTTTAGAACTCATTCTTTTGCCTTTTCCACCAGCTAAAATTATAGCACTTATCATATTAACACCTACTAACTATTCTTTTGGTTTTGCAAATATCATTCTTCCTGCTGCTGTTTGTAATACTGATGTTACTAGAACAATTATTTGTTCTCCCATGAACTTTCTTCCACCTTCTACAACGATCATTGTCCCATCATCTAAGTACCCAATTCCTTGTGTTGCTTCCTTACCATCTTTAACAACGATAACCTTCATTTCTTCTCCTGGAAGTACAACTGGTTTTATTGCATTTGCTAATTCATTAATATTAAGAACAGGTACACCCTGAAATTCTGCAACTTTATTTAAATTAAAATCATTGGTTACAACTTTTCCCTTAAGAGTTTGAGCAAGTTTTAATAGCTTACTATCAACCTCTTGTATTTCTGGAAAATCTCCCTCCCAAATTTGTGTCTCTATTTCTAGTTCCTTTTGTATCTTATTTAATATATCAAGTCCTCTTCTTCCCCTATTTCTCTTAAGAGAATCTGCTGAATCTGAAATATGCCTAAGTTCGTCTAGTACAAAATTTGGTATAACTAAAGGACCTTCAACAAATCCTGTTTGACATATATCAAATATTCTACCATCAATTATTACAGATGTATCTAACACCTTAGGATTAACTTTGGCTGCTCCTTTTGACTTTTTTTCTTTAATATTATTTTTTCTTAAATTTACAAGAAGATTTGATATATCATCTTTCTTCTCAATAAATATACTTGCAAATATTATTGCAAATATTAGATTTAATAATACAAACAGTATTGGTCCTAACCCATAAAGGCTTATACTATTTAATGGTAGTCCTACAAGAGACGTTAATATTAAAGATATTAAAGCTCCTAAGCCACCATAAAGAAGTTCTGCCGCTGTAAGTCTTTGAATGTTTTTTTCAATATACTCTATAATTTTAACGATAGAGTCATAAATACGTGGTGAAACAAAGTATAGTATAAGTCCAAATAATATAGTTAAAAAAATACGTAATGATATAATTCCAATTGGTTTAGATAAAAAAGATACGTTACTTAAAAAAGTAATAGTTTGTATTAACCCACTAATAATATATCCGCTTATGAAGCCTATTATAGTAAATATAACTCTTATAATCTTTTTTAACATAATGTCACCTCCCTATTATTTTTGTTTTATTTTTAATATCATTTGTGCCTTCTTAAGAAGTTTATATTATTATACCATATAAAGGTATTATCTAAAATGAATAATTATTAAAATCTTATTAATTTAAAATACCCCCTATAAAATAAGATATTTATTAGATATCATTATATTAAAGTTGATTCACTAAATCATTTTAAATTTTATAAGAATAACTATATTTTATAAACAGCCATAAATTTTCTAAGGAGTTGAAGCATATGAAGGACATAATTTTTGATAATTTTCAAAACGATGTTAACGAATCATTACTAAGACATAAAAGTATTTTAGATATAATAACTAAATATAGTGAATCGAGTGCTAGAGTTAACAGAGCCATAGCTAAAGCTGTAACTAATTGTGGTTGTATTAAAATTTCTGCTCAAAAACAAGATATTCCTTCCGAAAATAATGAAGATGATTTTAGCTATACATTAAGTAATCATATTGAAGGAAAACTTTGTAATAATTGTCTTGAAATTATTGAAAGTGAAATTGGAAATAATCTTTTTTATCTTACTTCTTTATGTAATTGTTTAGAGTTAAACTTGTATGATATCTTATTAAAAGAAGAGGATAAAATGAATATTCTAGGTAAATTTACACTTAGATAAACTCAAAGCAGGTTTTTTTAACCTGCTTTTCTATTATCGGCTATTTCCATTAAATTTATACATAATTTTGTTAAATTTCGTTTTTTAAGTATATTTGTTCTTTTATTCTTCTTAATCCATTTCTTATTGCTTTTGCTCTAGCTTCACCTATTCCATCAACTTTATCTAAATCATCAGTATCAGCCTCTATTACATATTTAAGCTCTTTAAAATGTTTTATCAAATTCTCAATTACAGAAACTGGTATCCTTGGAACTTTAAATAATATTCTAAATCCCTTTGGTGAAATTAAAGAGTCAACTAAAGACATCCCTGAGTACCCCAATATTTTAGCTATTAAATCTAAGTCAACTAATTCTTCAGAACTCATTCTCTGAATTTCATTATATATTTCATTAAAGTCCATTCCTTCTTTACAGTAATCTCTTATTAATAAAATTCCATCTCTCTCTATAAACTTTATTAACTCGCTAAGTTGCATTGAAATAAGTCTTCCTTCATTCCCAAGTTCAACTATATATCGTTGTATTTCTTCTACAACCCTCATTACCATTTCGGTTCTTTGTATTGCTGTTACAACATCAAAAATGGTAGTTAAATCCTGAAACTCTAATAGATTCAGATTATTTATTACTCTTTCTAATACATTTACATATTTTTCCAATGTCTGTATTGCTTGATTAGCTCTTGCTAATATAACACTGCTTTCTTGTAATACATATTTTAAATCGCCTTTATAAACAGTAATTATATTTCTTCTTTGAGAAATTGCAACAACTATATTGCCTGTTTGCTTTGCTACTCTATTAGCTGTTCTATGCCTAGTACCAGTTTCATATGTAGTAAGTGTATGATCTGGTACAAGTTGAGCATTAGCACAAATAATTCTTTTTAAATCCCCACTTAAAACTATAGCTCCATCCATCTTAGCTAATTCATAAACATATGCTGGTGAATATTCCGAATTAATATTAAATCCACCATCAACAAGCTTCATTGAGTCTTCACCATCACCAATAACTACTAAGCCACCAGTCTTAGCTCTTAATATGTTTTCTAAACCTTCTCTTAATGCTGTTCCTGGACTCATAAGTTTTAAAATATTTTTTATTTCTTCATCATCTTTTATTCTCATACACTCACCTATTCTGTTAGAATATCTTACTAATAGCCTCTCTTAAATTGCTTACTCCTATTATATTAATAGAATTACTATTAACTTTATCCTTATTTCTTTCTGGAATAATAGCATTCTTAAAGCCCATCTTCTCAGCTTCTTTAATTAGCCTATCGCAAGATGAAACGGGTCTTATCTCACCAGTAAGACCAACCTCTCCAACTATGACCATTCTTTCTAATTTAAATCCAGTATTTTTTACACTTGATAAAAGTGCTAACGCAAGCCCTAAGTCTCCTGTTGTTCCATCTAAACTAAGACCACCAACTACATTTACATATACATCATACTTATAAAATGGCACTCTTAGTTTTTTCTCTAAAACTGCTAATATAAGTCTTAACCTTTGATTATCTATTCCAACAGCGGTTCTACTAGCCATATGCATATTTGTTTCACTAACTAGAGCTTGCATTTCAACAAGAATTGGTCTAGTTCCTTCCATTATGCCTATAACAGCTGATCCCTCTTGATTAAAGTTAGTATCTTCTAAGAATATTCTCGAAGGGTCATATATTTCCTTTAATCCTTCTTCAGCCATTTCAAATACACCTATTTCGCTAGTTGTTCCAAAACGATTTTTCATAGTTCTAAGAACTCTAAACTCTTCTGTACGTTCTCCTTCAAAATATAATACCGTATCTACCATATGCTCTAGTACTCTTGGCCCAGCAAGTTCTCCTTGTTTAGTTACATGAGCAACTATAAACAATGGTATATTTTGGTTTTTGCCTATTCTCATTATAGCATTAGAGCATTCCTTTACCTGAGACACACTTCCTGGAGCTGATGTAACAGACTCTTTATAAACAGTTTGTATTGAATCTATTATTACAAAAACAGGCTTTAACTCATTTATGTATGCTTCTATTAAGTCAAGATTAGTTTCTGATAATATATATAGTTGCTCTGCATTAGCTCCTAATCTATCTCCTCTTATTTTAATTTGTTCTTCAGATTCTTCACCAGAAACATATAATACTTTTCCATATGTCCTTGATATTGAATTTGCTGTTTGTAGTAATAATGTTGACTTACCTATTCCAGGATCTCCTGATATTAATGTTAATGATCCTCTCACTAAACCTCCACCTAAAACCCTATTTAACTCTTTTAAGCCAGTATTATATCGTTGTTTCTCTCCAGATTTAATTTGTCCTATACTCTTTGGCATATTATCTAAAACTCTTATATTATTTACTTTATTTTTAACTTCTCTTTGAGTTTCTTTTATTTCTTCTACTAAGGTATTCCATTTGTTACAATCTGGACATTTTCCTAACCATTTAGGAGATTCATATCCGCATTCTTGACAAACAAACATGGATTTAATCTTAGCCATAACATATTACCTACCAATCTTGTTTATTTTTATATAATTAATATATCATAACAATATTATAAAAAACAATTTTTATAAAAAAAGAATTGTAATTTATAGTATTACAATTCTTTTGTATTCTTATTATTTTAAAATTTAATTTTATAATAATTTCGCTGCTGCCTCATCAATTATAACTACAACATCTCTATGCATTTGTAACATTGATGCTGGCATATTAGTGCTTATTTTTCCACTTACCATTTCTTTTACAGCTTCTGCTTTTCCTTCCCCACTTGCTATAACTATTATCTTTCTTGATTTCATTATTCCACCAAGTCCCATTGTTAAAGCTTTTGTAGGAACCTCATCTATTGAATTAAAGAATCTGGCATTAGCTTTTATTGTATCTTCTGTTAATCCTGTTAAGTGAGTGCCAGATATTAACACTTCATCTGGTTCATTAAATGCTATATGTCCATTGTTACCTATTCCTAATAATTGAATATCAGTTCCACCTAATTCTGCTATTTTTGCATCATATCTTTTACATTCCTCTTCTATATTTTCTGCTAATCCATTTGGAACATAAGTTTTAGTTTTATCTATGTTAATATGATTAAATAAATTCTCATTCATGAAATATCTGTAACTTTGAGAATGTTCACCTGATAATCCTATATACTCATCTAAGTTAACAGTAGTGATTTGAGAAAAGTCTATTTCTCCTTCTTTATTCATTCTTATCAATTCATTGTACATTCCTATTGGAGATCCACCAGTTGCTAAACCTAATATAGCCTTAGAATTATTCTTTATTATCTCTGCCATTTCATCAGCAGCTCTCTTACTTAATTCTTCATAATTTTTAGTTATTATTACTTTCATCGTATTTTTCCCTCTCTCCTAGATATATTAACTTGCAATATAAATTTATCTGATCTATAAATTGCTTCTTCTAAAAAAATCATTTTATTATTATGATCATAAGTTTTGCTTATAATCTTTAACATAGGTACTTGTTTATCTACCTCAAATGTATTCTTTAACTCATCATTCATTATTACAGACGCTATTGATGACTTAGAATAATCAACTATGTATCCAAAGCCCTCTAGTATTTTAAATAATGACCCATTAAGCATTTCCTCATCCATGTATCCACAATAATCTACAGGTATAAATACTGTTTCTAAAGCAACACACTCATCATCAACTATACGCTTTCTTTTTATTTTATATAGTTCATCTAAAGAGAATATATCTGATAAATGCTCTGGAGTATTTATTTTGCAAAATTCAACAACTTCAGATCTTAAATTTTTACCTATTTGCTTTATTATTTCAGTAAAACTCATCATATCTTGTTGCTTAAAGGTTTGTTCACATACAAAAGTTCCTTTACCTTTAATTCTTAAAAGAACACCTTCTTGAACTAATTCTCCAATCGCTTGTCTTATGGTCATTCTACTTACACCATAAATTTCACATAACTCTCTTTCACTTGCTATACATTCTCCAGGTTTCCATACACCTTCAGATATTTTTGATATTAAATCATTCTTTAATTGATAATAAACCGGAATCGGACTACTTTTATCTATCATTATTAAGCCTCCTATTAATATTATACAAAACATAGTTATAGATGTCTAGACCAGTTGTATAATTTATTTAAACTGTTATAAAAATAATTTTTTTGCAAAAAATAAGTTTATAAATATCAAGGAGTTGATTCTATGATTAATAAAACTTATTTTTCTAATGTTCAATCTAGGAACATAGTTCGAGATACTACCAAGAAAAATTTATCAGAAGAGTTATCATCTAACTATATAGATGTCTCTTTAGACAACATTATTCTAAATTCTAACCTAGAAGATCAAAATATTATTAAGTAGATTTAATTTATATTTTCCCATTGATATAATACCATATTCTTTATTTTAATAAAATATATGTTAGTTATTGTATTTATCATTAAAATGGTGTAAAATTTATATTAAATAATATTAATTATCTATTGATAATAGCAAAGGAGTGTTTAACGAATGGTTAAAGTTTATAGTACAAATTCTTGTCCATGGTGTGTAAAAGCAAAAAATTATTTAAAATCAGTTAATATTGAATTTGAAGATTTAAATGTACAAGAAGATATGACTGCAAGAGATGAAATGATTAATAAATCAAAGCAAATGGGAGTTCCTGTTTTAGATATAAATGGAACAATTATAGTAGGCTTTGATAAAAAAGCTATAGATTCAGCTTTAAATATCTAATATTAAACATAAAAGAAGATATTTTATTATCTTCCTTTTAAATAAAATAGAGAAGTGAAATTTCACTTCTCTATTTTAATTTATCTTACTAAATTAATTACTGTTGCTTTTGGTCTAGACATAGACTCTATTGAATATCTAATTCCTTGAGTACCAATTCCAGAAGCCTTAACTCCTAAGAATGGGAAATGGTCTGGTCCTCTTTCAGTTTTATTATTTACTTGTACTGTACCAACCTCTAATCTATCTGCTACATAAAATGCTTCGTTTATATTCTCTGTAAATACAGATGATTGTAATCCATATTCTGACTTATTAGCAATTTCAATAGCTTCATCCTTATCTTTAACTCTTATTATAGGTAAAACTGGTCCAAATGGTTCTTCCCAAGCTAATCTCATATCTGTTGTTACATTATCAAAAAGAGTTGGATAAATCATATTTTCTTCTCTCTTTCCCCCAACAAGTAAATGAGCACCCTTTTCCCTAGCATCATCTATAAGTTCCCAAACAAAATCTGCTGATTTACTATCAATTAGTGGAACTATATCAACATCTTCTTCTAATGGGTTTCCTATTTTTAGCTTTTCAACTCTTTCTTTAACTTTTTCAACTAGTTTATCTGCAACTTCATTTACAACTAGTATTCTTTTCACTGCTGTACATCTTTGTCCTGAATAAGAATATGCTCCTGCAACTATATTAGATGCTGCAAGATCTAAATCAGCATCCTTTAATACTATAGCTGCATCTTTTCCACCAAGCTCCATAAGTAATGGAACCATTGTTGTTATTCTTGATATTCTAGTACCTATTTCTGTACTACCTGTAAAGTTTATAAAATCTATTCCAGGATGTGTAACAATATAGTCACCTATTTCGCTCCCTCTTCCTGTAACAGTATTTAAAACTCCTGCTGGTACTCCGGCTTGCTCAAATACTTTAGCTAGATATAATCCACATAAGCTACCTTGAGTTGCTGGTTTTAAAACTACTGAGTTTCCTGCAACTAAAGCTGGTGCTATTTTTGATGCTGCTAAATTTATAGGATAGTTAAATGGAGATATAGCTAAAACTACTCCTAGTGGTTCTCTTGTTACTAAAGATATTTTATTTCTTTTAAAACCAGGGAAACTATCTCCTGGAATACTTTCCCCAGATAAGTTCTTTGCTGTATCTGCTGTAAATTTTATATAATCTGCAGATCTTAATATTTCTGATTCAGCACTCTTCCTATCTTTTCCTGTTTCTCTCATCATTATATCTGATAATTCTTCTACTCTTTCTATTAGTATATCAGCTGCTTTATAAAGTATTTCTGATCTTTTACTTACAGGAATGTTTCTCCAACTCTTTTGTGCCTCTTTTGCACTTTTAATAGCAAAATCAACTTCTTCAGTAGTCATTACTGGAACCTTTCCAACTAAGCAATTTCCTATTGGTGAATATATATCTATGAACTTTTCATTTTCGCTAGTAGTCCACTCACCATTTACTAAATTTCTAAATGTTCTTTCCTTACCTTTTATACAACTAAACATCCTATCACCTACTTCTTCTTAGCTAGTTCTATCTTATTTTTATCAAAACCAACTATTATTTCACCATCTATATTAATTACAGGTACAGTTCTTTGACCTGAAACTTTAAATACTTCTTCTCTATCTTCATGCTTATCTGCTACATTAATTTCGTTATATTCCCACCCTTTCATTTCAAAAAATCTTTTAGCTTTTATACATGATGGGCACCATGATGTTGAATATATTTTTATCATAATATCTCTCCTTTAATCTTTCTTAATTATTTTTTCTTTTCTACAACATATTTTTCTGCTTGTAATGCTGCTATAGTTCCATCTGCAACAGCAGTTGTTATTTGTCTATATTCCTTTTCTCTAACATCTCCAGCTGCATATACTCCTTCAACATTAGTTCTCATTCCTTCATCAGTCTTAATATATCCATTGTGAGTTAAACTTATATACTCTTTAAAATGATCTGTTTTAGGTTCTGTTCCTATGAATCCAAATACCGCATCCATAGGAATTTCTTTTTCAGAGCCATCTTTAGAATTTTTTATTATAGCTTTTTCTACAAAATCATTTCCATCAACATTAACTAAATCTTCATTAAATAAAATTTCTATCTTAGGATGATTCATAACTTCTTCAATTGTTGCTTTTTCACCATTAAAGTAATCATGTCTTCTTATCATAACTACTTTAGTAGCAAATTTGGTTAAAAACAGAGCTTCTTCTAAAGCAGAGTTTCCTCCACCTACAACTCCGACTATTTTTCCTTCGTACATTGCTCCATCACATACCGCACAGTAGTGAACTCCTTTTCCTGAGAACTCTCCTTCATTTGGAATAGGTAATTTCTTTGGAGTAGCCCCAGTTGCTATTATTACTGTTTTTGTTTTATATATATAACTATTTGTTTCAATTATTTTTTCTTCTCCACTGAAATCAACTTTTTCAACCATATCAAATTCATCAATTTCAGCTCCAAGTTCTTCTGCTTGTTGTTGCATTAAATCAGCTAGTTCAGTACCAGAAACCTTTTTGAATCCAGGGTAATTTTCTATTGTATAACTATTCCTAACCTGTCCCCCTAATATTTGATCTTCCAATAAAAGCATATCTAACTTAGCTCTTGTTGCGTATATAGCAGCAGTTAGACCCGCTGGACCACCACCTATTATAATTAACTCTTTATGTTTAATTTCCTTACTCATAACTCGCTCCTTCTACCCCCCAGGGGTATATTCTTTAATTTAATTATATGCTTCTACAACCTAAAATGCAACTATTTTTAAATAATAATTTTTATTAATTACTATTTTAAACTTTATTTCTCTTAATATTATTGCTTTTTCTATAGAAATTATTAATAAAAATAAAAAGAAGAGAAGATCTTTATTTTAAAAATCCCCTCATCTATACTATGATATATGCTTAAAATAAAGTTCCTCTCCATTACAATATACTTCTAAATTGTCTCCACCCTTTATGCATCCTTTTAGCATCTCTTCACTTAATTTATCTTCTAATTCTTTTGTTATTATTCTTCTTAAAGGCCTAGCACCATAATTTATATCTACACCTTTATTTACTAAGAACTCTTTACTTTCTTTATTTAAATTTATTGTTATTTTTCTTTCTTTTAATTTATCTATTGTGTTATTTAGCATTAAATTTACTATTTTTAATATATCACTATTTTTTAATTGATGGAAAACTATAATATCATCAATTCTATTTATAAATTCTGGTCTAAATTGTCTTTTTATTTCTTCCATTATATTTTTTTTCATTTTTTCATATTCATTATCTTCTAAAGTAGCCGAAGTAGAAAATCCAACTATACTTTGCTTTTTAATATCATGAGCTCCTATATTAGATGTCATTATTACAATAGTATTTTTGAAATTTACTACTTTTCCTTTACTGTCCGTCAATCTTCCATCCTCCATTATTTGTAGTAATATATTAAATACATCTTGATGAGCTTTTTCAATTTCATCTAGTAAAATTACTGAATAAGGATTTCTTCTAACAGCCTCTGTTAATTGACCACCATCATCATGTCCTATATATCCTGGTGGAGCTCCAATTAATCTTGAAACTGAATGCTTCTCCATATATTCAGACATATCTATTCTAATTAAATTTTTTTTGTCTCCAAACATTGTTTCTGCCAATGCATTAGACAATTCAGTTTTTCCAACTCCTGTAGGTCCACAAAATATAAATGTTCCTATTGGCCTGTTAGGATCCTTTAATCCTACCCTTGCTCTTCTTACAGCTTTAGCAACAGCCATTACCGCTTCC
Organism: Clostridium sp. LS3; assembly: GCF_055330225.1. NCBI lineage: Bacteria > Bacillati > Bacillota > Clostridia > Eubacteriales > Clostridiaceae > Clostridium > Clostridium sp. LS3. The sequence continues at coordinate 233,769 of NZ_CM143921.1, read as the reverse complement.
TTTTGTCCTATTACTCTCTCATGTAATGCCTCTTCTAACCTTAGTAGCTTTTCTGATTCTTGCTCTGTAAGTTTTTCTAATGGAATTTTAGACCAAACAGATACTACCTTTGCTATCTTTTCCCTGTCAACTATATACTTAACATTCTCATTACTATTCCAGTTAATTCTCAAGTTATCTACTTTGTCTTTTAATTCTCTCTCTTTATCTCTTAAGTAAGCTGCCTTTTCAAAATCCTGATTTTTTATTGATTCTTCCTTTTCTCTTGCAACTTCTTCTATTTTTATTTGTGTTTCCTTAACATCAGGTGGTGAAGTTAGGTTTTCTATTCTAACTTTTGCAGAAGCTTCATCAATTAAATCTATTGCTTTATCTGGCATAAATCTATCTGTTATATATCTATCTGATAATTCTACTGCCGCCTCTAAAGCTTCATCTTCTATCTGCACCCTATGATGTGATTCATATCTTTCTCTAAGGCCCTTTAATATCTCTAAAGTCTCTTCCTTTGATGGTTCTTCTATATTAACCGGTTGAAATCTTCGTTCTAAAGCTGAATCTTTTTCTATATATTTTCTATATTCATCTATTGTTGTTGCACCTATACATTTTATTTCACCTCTTGCTAAAGCAGGTTTTAAAATGTTAGACGCATCTATGGCACCTTCCGCACCTCCAGCACCAACGATAGTATGAATTTCATCAATAAATATTATTATATTCTGTGAGTTTCTTATCTCATCCATTACTCTTTTTAATCGGTCTTCAAATTCTCCTCTATATTTTGCTCCTGCTATCATTGAAGTCAAATCAAGAGAAATTAATATTTTATCTTTTAGTATTTCTGGAACATTACCACTTATTATTCTTTGAGCTAACCCCTCTATAACAGCTGTTTTACCTACCCCCGGCTCACCTATTAGACAAGGATTATTTTTAACTCTTCTACACAATATTTCTAATATTCTTTTGTTTTCATCTTCTCTACCTATAACCGGATCTAAATTACCTTCCGTAGCCATAGTAGTAAGATTTCTACCATATTGATTTAGTAGAGGAGTTTTTATATTTTTTTTCTTATCTTTATCATCATTTTTTATATTATCTAACCTTTTTTCATATAAGTAGTTACTTATTTCATTTTTTATTAGATTTAAATTTAGTTTTAAATTTGTAAATATAGTATATGCTACACCTTCAGTATCATCTATTAATGCTAGTAAAATATGTTCTGGGTTTATACAGTTATGATCATATATCCTAGCTTTAATTAGACTATCATCAAATAACCTTTTTGTTTTTGGATTTAGTAGCATTTCTCCTACAGATATATCTATATCTCCAAAACCTAGATAGTCTTCTATAACTTTTCTTGCTTTCTCAACTGTAACCCCATTGCTGTACAGTAGTTGTTTTGCATATCCACCTTCTCTTAAAACCCCTAAAAGAACATGCTCAGTTCCTATATATCCATGTTTGAAATATTGTGACTCTTTTTGAGCCTCTACTAATACTAATTGTGCCCTCTCTGTAAATTTCCCAAAAATCATATATACCTCCATACCCTATTGCTAATATTAACAACTATCAGATAAATTTTGGTTTTTAAGTTTATATTACGATAATATAACTGTTATAATTCCCTTAAGTATGTCAGCCCTTAATTTGTTTTTGTATTCACTAGATGATAAAGTTCTATCATTTAAAGATATTTTTATTATTTCATATTCTTTTTCTGTAATATTATTAGTATCTTTTAAATGTTCTAATATAGATAGGGCATTTCCATATGTTATTGTTTCACCGATGGAATTATTAATTAAAGCTAATCTTTCATCTTTATTATCGTATGTTACTTTCTTTATTACTATGCAACCTCCACCGCCTCTTTTACTTTCTATAATATAACCCTTTTCGTAAGTAAATCTTGTGGTTAATACATAATTAATTTGTGATGGTGCACATGAAAATTTATCTGCTAATTCATTTCTTTGAATTAAGACTTGTCTTTTATTTTCTTCACTTATCATATCTTTTATAAAATTCTCTATTGTATCTGAAATTCTTGCCATATTTTCACCTTCTTAAACCATTTTTCAAATTGACCTTCTTTGACTTTTATTATATATTATAAATTTTAATATGTCCATTTTATGATTTTATATATTAAATCAAAAAAGAGAATTATATCGCATATTTTACTTAAACTATATATTAGAGGTGATGAAATATGGAAATTAAGTGGATAGGCAATACTAGTTTTTTAATAAAGAACTCTCTCGGTAAAAGAATTCTTTTAGATCCAATGCAAATATATCCCTATATAGAAAAATATGATTTAAAACCAGATATAATTACATTTAGTCATACTCATACTAATGAAATTATTAATAAGTATATTGATAAGAACTGTACAGTAATAAATTCTTCCTGTTCATTTTCTAATAGTTTTATAAACTTAGAAGGATTTAAAACATTTAAAGATAATATGAATGGATTTAAACGTGGTGAGAACATAATTTATTATTTAAATATTGATAATTTTAAAATTTGTCACTTAGGTTCTTTAGGACATAAATTAGACGACGAATTAATAAATAAATTATCTGAAGTAGATTTTTTATTTATTCCAATAGGTGGCCACTTTTGTTTAGATGGATATTCTGCTGCTAAATTGGCTTTAACTTTAAAACCAAAGTACATAATTCCAATGTGTTTTAAAACTTCATCTGAGTATTTTTATTTGGATGGTCCATATAAATTTTTATCCTCTTTAAAAAATATTTTATCTTATAAATCTAATACAATATATTCTGATGATATATCATTTAAGGACAAATGCTCCGTTATATTGTTGTCTAACTAAAAAAGTTGCCAAGGCGAGCTTGTGGAGCTGTCGACTTTTTTAGCGCATGTGCATTTCCGAAGCTTGTCTGAGGAAAATCTTGCACGCGCACTATATTTAAATTTTTACTCTTTAGGGTATAACTTTAATAACTAAATATTTTACAACGGTTATCCATAATAAATATAAAAATATAATTTCCTAAAGAGCAAAAAATAAAGAACCGCTAATTTAGCGGTTCTTTATGTAAATTATGCTTGAACTGGAGCTCCTACTGGACAAACATTTGCACAGTTTCCACAATCTATGCAAGTATCCTCATCGATAACGAATTGAGTATCTCCTTGACTTATAGCATCAACTGGACATTCTGCAGCGCAAGCACCACAGTTTACACATGAATCTTCAATTTTAAATGCCATAAAAAGCACCTCCTAGTATTATGAATTTATTTCACAATCTATTTTATCATAAGGACTTAAAATTTAAAAGCCTTAAGAAGAATTTATCTAATATTAGTACTAGACTTTATATTATGCTATATCCTATCTCTTCAATTGAGCTTATTATTTTATCTATAGTTACACTTTTATCATCATATACAATATTTACTTCTTTTTTAGATAAACTTACCTCACAAGCAATTACACCTGCATTTTGTGCTATAGCCTCTCTTACGTTAATTATATCCTCATTTGTATTAATATTAGAAACCTTTAATAAGGATTTCATTTAACTTCCCCCTTTTAATTATCTTTAATAAGATCTTTAATTAAATTTTTGTCCTCTGGTAACTCAATTTCTAATTTTATGTCTGACTCATCTATAGAATCCTCATAACTACCTTCAATAAGTTCAATATCATCTATTTTGAACTCTTCTACTACCTCTTCATCACCTCTTCTATACTTAACCTTTACGCTTTCCTTAACTGTATTATTACTTACTACCTCACCCTTAGCTTCTCCTAAGCTGACAATTGATCCAGCCTTAGGTAGTCTCTTTCTTATATCTTCATACGTACTTTGCTCATAGTTTAAACAGCACATAAGCCTTCCGCATATTCCTGATATCTTAGTTGGGTTTAATGATAAATTTTGTTCCTTTGCCATCTTTATAGAAACAGATGCAAAGTCTCCTAAGAATGTAGAACAACAAAGTGGTCTTCCACAAGGTCCTAATCCTCCTAACATCTTAGCTTCATCTCTAACACCAATTTGTCTTAATTCTATTCTAGTTTTAAATATAGTAGCTAAATCTTTAACTAGCTCTCTAAAATCTACTCTACCATCTGCTGTAAAATAGAATATAACTTTATTATTATCAAAAGTATACTCTACATCGATTAATTTCATATTTAATCTATGTTCTTCTATTTTCTTTAAACAAATTTCTAAAGCATCTTTTTCCTTTACCTTATTTTCCTTATGTTTATCTATATCTTCTTTTTCAGCAACTCTTATAACACTTTTTAATGGTGCTACTATATCAGTTTCTGGTATTTCTTTAATTCCTATTACACATTCTCCAAACTCTATACCTCTTGCTGTTTCTACAACAACAAAATTACCTTTTTTTACATCAAGTTCACTTGGATCAAAATAGTATATTTTACCGGCTTTCTTAAATCTTACACCTACAACTTTTATCATTATTAAACCTCCATAAATCCTATAAGCATAACTCTAATAGTTAATGAGAAATTTGAATTGCTTAAAAAAGCTTCTCTAGCCTCTCCAATTTTATCAATAATCTTATTGAGTTTCTTATAAGACATTTCAATAGCTAATTCCTTTATATTTTCTATTTTATCCCCATTTATTACTCCATTAATATTACTTACTTCTTTATAGATAATGATATCTCTTATAAAGGAGGCTAAAATGTTTAATATCTCTTCTTTTTTGTCCTTATATAATAATATTTTATCTTCGAAATCTAATAGATTTTTTATATTTCCCTTCACTAATACATATAATAAATCAATTAACATATTTCTTAAATCTTTTAATGAGGAATTTTTTAAAAAATCTTCTGCTTTGCCAGGAATTCCTTCACTATATGCAACAGCAGCATTTATTTCATCATTACTATAGTTTTCAAGTTCCATGCCCTCTATATAAAGTCTCACTTCATCTTTTTTTAATGGAGTAAGCTTATATATTTGACACCTTGATTTTACAGTATCTAATATCAATTCTAAACTTTCGCATAATAAAATAATAAAAACACCCTTTGGTGGTTCCTCTATAGTTTTTAAAAGAGCATTTTGAGCTTGAACCGTTAACTTATTTCCATTATAAATTATAATTATCTTTTTATCACCTTCAAATGGTTTTTTATTTATCTCATCAACCATTTCTCTTATATCATCTACCCCAAAAGAAGCCTTTTTGCACCTATAATTTATAATATCAACATAATTTCTATCTTCATTTCCACCTAGAATATTTATAGCTAATGTTCTAGCTAATTTACTCTTTCCAATACCATCTTCTCCAACTATTATATGTGCATGGGAAATTTCTCCTGATTCTATTCTTTTTTTAAAACTATTAATTATGTTTTTATGTCCGACAAATTGCCCCATTACACCCTCCAATATAATTTATATCTTAATGAATTGATCTACATCTATAACAAATATAGTGGCTCCCCCAACTTCAATTTCTATAGGGTATGACATGTACATATCAACATTTCCTGTAATAGGTGTTGGTGTTGTTATGATTTGTTTTCTCGTTTTACAAACTTCTTCTACAACATCTATAACACTTTGAACTTTATCTTTTTCAACTCCTATTATTAAGGTTGTGTTTCCTGCTTTTAAAAACCCTCCAGTTGACGCTAACTTAGTAACTCTAAACCCAGCTTCTGTAATTGCATCTACTAAATCTAATGCATCATCGTCTTGTACCATAGCTATTACTAATTTCATATTAACCCCTCCCAATAAAATTATACTCCTCTAATAATATTCTATCATAAAAGAGTTCTAATTGAGCAAAAATTTATCCTATATTATTAATTTTATTCAATGAAATTAATAATTATATCTTTTACAGAGTTAAAAACTTCCTCTATGGATTTTTCTGCATCTACCTTTACAAACTTATCTTTATTAGCTTCATATAGGTCGTTATATCCTTCTCTAACTTTATAATGAAAATCCATTTTTTCTAAATCTAATCTATTAACTTCTCTATCTTCATTTTTAGTTATTCTCCCCAACCCAACTTCCGGAGATACATCAAATAGTATATTTAAGTCTGGCATATATTCCCCTATTGCGAACTTATTTATTTGATATATATCTTCTATACCTATATTTCTAGCATAACCTTGATATGCTAAAGAAGAATATATAAATCTATCGCAAAGAACTATTTTTCCTTTTTCAATTTCTACTATGACTTTTTCTACTAAGTGTTGCCTTCTTGCTGCAGTATATAATAAAGCTTCTGTTTTACTATCCATTTCCGTATTTTTAGTATCTAATATTATTTTTCTTATATCCTCAGATATCTTTATTCCGCCCGGCTCTCTTGTTTTAATACATTCCACATTATTTTGAATTAAATAGTCATACACCATGTCCAAAATTGTGCTTTTACCAGATCCTTCTCCACCTTCAAATACTATAAATTTTCCTCTGTTCATCTGTTATACCTCATACTATTTAAAATTATATTTACCACAAAGCCCTTCTTTAACCTTATCTTTATAATAATCATATTCAAAATCATCTACAGTTATTGTAGATATCTTTCTATGACAACATTGGCATAATAAGCTTTTTTCTATAATTATATCACTATATATTTCTTTTCTACAAATAATACATTTATTTTCATTTATATCTATTCCCTTTATTAATAAATCCATGTAATCCCATCCTTCTTATAATAATTTTATTATAATTCTCACCCAATAATTGTATTTTTATACTTATTTAAAAAGTTCCATTTAATAAATAATTATTTAAGTTTAAGGGAAAATTAAGAATAAGATAATTTGGGAGGAAGATATTATGAAACAAGAAATGATTTCTTATTTATCAAAATGTAAAGATGATATAAAAAAGTTAAATGATTATTTATATAATAATCCAGAAGATAGCTATAATGAGTACAATAGTTACAATTATATTTGTAAACTGCTAACTAATTATAGTTTTGATGTAAAAAAAGAATTTTTAGAAATAAAAACATCCTTCTATGCCTCAAAGGGTAATGGACACCCTAAAATATGCTTTTTATGCGAATATGATGCTGTTCCAAATGAAGGCCATTTAACTGGTCATAATTTATTAACATCAACATCAGTTGCAGCAGCTCTTTCATTAAGTAATATAATAGATAAAATAGGTGGCTCTGTTGTATTAATAGGCTGTCCTGGTGAATATCTTGGTGGAACAAAATCAGTAATGGTTAAACAAGGAGTCTTTGACGATATAGATGTAGTTTTACTTGCACACCCAGATATAATAACATCAGAAAGTGGAAGTTCTTCTGCTGTAGTACCATTAAGTATAAGATTTATAGGCCATGATGGATTAAGCTTTTTGAATAAAGGAGCTTATACATCTTTAGACGGAATTCTTTTAACTTTTAATATATTAAATTCACTACTAAAGGGGTTTCCTGAAGATGTAGAAGTAAACTCTATCTTGTCTAATGGAGGCTTTACTCCTTTATTGTTACCCATAGAATCTGAAGCTAAATTTTATATAAGAAGCAAAGAAATGGATTTAGCCAAAATAGCAGAAAATAAATTAAGAGAAATTGCAATTTATGTTTCAAAACTTATAAGATTGCAATATTCTATTTCATTATATGAACCTGAAAATGAAGAGCTGATAACTAATAGAACATTAAATAGGTTATTTAGTCATAATTTAAAAGAAAATGGAATAATAAATATCTCTGGTCCTAGAGATATTTATTCAGGATTAAGTTTAGGTATCGTTAGTAAAAAAGTTCCTTGTATTCATCCATATATATCTATAGTTAATAATGATAATATAAAATATGGAACAAAAGAATTTTGCAATGCTACAATATCTGATTATGCTTTTGAAGAAGCTATGAAAGCAGCCTTGTCATTGTCCTTTACTGGATATGATATTATACTTAATGAAAATCTTCTTTCAGAAGTAAAAAATGAATTCTATAAAAAATAGGCTGTATCCCAGCCTATTTTTTATATTATTTCTCTTCTAATTAATCTACATTTTAATTCACCATGTTTTATTATCCTACTAATAAATTTATCACTTGGTTGAAATTTTATTCTTTCTATATTGTTACCACTTTTATAAACACAATAGTATGATTTTGAAAAAACTCTATTACATAAATACCTTTTAGACCTTCTTAAAAATTGATACTCTTTAGGCATTAATGACTTTTCACCTATGTACAATATATCAGACATCTTTATGCTCTCTAGATTTTTTTCTTCCTTATTCCTTATTAAATTTATTATTAGCTTGTCTGCTATAATAGCATACTTATATGATACTGAGCAGCTTTTAATTTCTTTAATAATTAAAATTATAGTTATTAATACTAAAGCAATATTAACGATATGACCAATGATATGTCTATTATATTTTGATCTCTCTATAGCCTCAGCTAAATATAACATAGCTGTAACTGTAAATAAAACAACTACAATTGCTGGTACTCTTTTTTTAGCAATAATTTCTCTATGCATCATTTCTTTATTAATCCCCCGTTACGACATTACTTCTATTCATTAAAGCAATACTGAGATTATACTAATTATTTAGGTTTTTATCCACATTAAAATTTATTAATTAATGATTATATTTTTATCATTATTTTAATTTGTGTTGAATTATTTAATTCATATGCACTTTTACTATGAATATCTTCAATTATCTATATTATCAAATATTTAAAATAAAAATTTACTTATTATGTTACAAAAACATATATTAATAGTATAATTAGTTTTGTAATCTACTTAAGGAGGTCCTTTATGATACAAATTTATAAAAGTATTATTGAACAAAATCCTTCATTAAAAGTTCTAGATAATTTAGAACCTGGTTGTTGGATTAACATTGTAGCTCCTTCTGATGAAGAATTAATTCTAATTTCAAAAAAGACTGGAGTTCCATTATCATTTTTAAAAGCTCCATTAGACGATGAAGAAACTTCTCGTATAGATATAGAAGATGATTGTTTACTAGTAGTTGTGGATATACCTTTTACTGAAATGGAAGATAATTCTCTTACATATGATACATATCCACTAGCTATAATTCATACAGAAAAACAAATTATCACTGTGTGCTTAAAGAACAGTCGTATATTGACAGATTTTGTAAATGGTAAGGTGAAATCATTTTATTCTTTTAAAAAATCTAGATTTATATTGCAAATATTAAGTAAAATATCAACTGCATATTTAATTTACTTAAGACAAATTGATAAGAAAAGCTTAATGATAGAGAAAAGACTACATAAATCAATGAAAAATAGAGAGCTTATTCAACTACACTCTCTAGAAAAATCTCTAGTTTACTTTTCTACATCACTTAAAGCAAATGAAATTACCTTAGAAAAAATGCTAAAATTAGATATAATGCAAAAATATGAGGAAGATCAAGATGTATTAGAGGATGTTATTATTGAAAATAAGCAGGCTATAGAAATGACAGAGATATACAGTAACATACTTGCAAGTACCATGGACTTTTTCGCTTCAGTTATTTCAAATAACTTAAATATAGTTATGAAGGTTTTAGCCTCTGTTACAATACTAATGGCTATACCAACCGTTATAGGTGGAATATTTGGAATGAACTTTATAAAAATGCCACTTATAAATAATACTTATGGTTTTGAAATAACAATGATTATAACCTTAGTATTAACTTTTGGAACTGCTTACATATTATATAGAAAAGATATGTTTTCTTAAAAATAAAGCTAGCTTTAAGTCACTAGCTTTATTTTTTTATCGTATATTAAGTATATAAATAATTTTAAGCAGGTGTTTTCATTGTCAAAATTAAAACCATTAAATATTTCATCTACAATAGGAATTATAGCCCCAGCATCCCCCGAAGACAGAGAGTTTATAGATGAAAAAATAAGCAACTTTCAAAAACTAGGCTTTAAAATAAAAAAGGGAAAACATTTATATAGCTCTTATGGGTATTTAGCCGGTAACGATAAAGATCGTGCAGAAGATTTAAACTTAATGTTCGCAGATAAAGATATAGACGCAATAGTTTCTCTTAGAGGTGGATATGGTTCCATGCGAATGGCTCCATATTTAGATTTAAAGCTTATAAAAAATAATCCTAAACCCTTTTGTGGATATAGTGATATAACATTACTATTAAACTATTTTGCAAAAGCTTGCAAATTAACTACATTTCATAGCCCAATGATAACTTCAAATTTTAATGATATTATAACAAAAGAGTATTTTATAAAAGTACTTACAAATAAAGCCCCTAAAATTATCTATAACTTAAAAGAAATTTGTTCTGATAATTATTTTGTATGGAATGAAAAAGATTTTGAAGGTAATTTAGTAGGAGGTAATTTATCAATAATTTGCTCAACTATTGGAACACCTTATGAGATAGATTTTAAAGGTAATATTCTTTTTATTGAAGATGTTAATGAAAGTCCTTATTCTGTAGATCGAATGTTATCTCAACTTATCTCTTGTGGAAAACTTCAAAAGGTCTGTGGAATAATATTAGGACATTTTACAGATTGCACTAATAAAGATAGCGATTTTTCTATAAACGATATTATAAAACAAAAATTAGTGCCATTAAATATACCAATCATTGAAAGCTTTCCCCTCGGGCATGATTATCCTAATATAACAATACCAATAGGTTCAAAATTTGAATTTTTATCTAGCAGTAATTTACTTGTGCAAAAAGAATTATTTTTCAAATAAAAAAATCCTACAAATAAAACTTGTAGGATTTTTTTGGAGGCGCCACCCGGATTTGAACCGGGGATAAAGGTTTTGCAGACCTCTGCCTTACCACTTGGCTATAGCGCCATACCTGGTGGCTCGACCAGGAATCGAACCAGGGACACGAGGATTTTCAGTCCTCTGCTCTACCGACTGAGCTATCGAGCCATATATAACCTGGCAACGTTCTACTCTCCCACACAGTTTCCCATGCAGTACCATCGACGCTGTAGAGCTTAACTTTCCTGTTCGGAATGGAAAGGAGTGTTTCCTCTACGCCATCATCACCAGATATCAGAGTGTTCTCTGAAAATTGCACATGAATTATTGCCAAAATCTTTTAATTATTGGTCAAGCCCTCGACCTATTAGTATCAGTCAGCTAAATATGTTACCACACTTACACCTCTGACCTATCAACCTTGTGTTCTTCAAGGGGTCTTACTAGCTTATGCTATGGGAAATCTCATCTTGAGGGGGGCTTCACGCTTAGATGCTTTCAGCGTTTATCCCTTCCCGACTTAGCTACCCAGCCATGCTCTTGGCAGAACAACTGGTGCACCATAGGTCAGTCCATCCCGGTCCTCTCGTACTAAGGACAGCTCCTCTCAAATTTCCTACGCCCGCGACGGATAGGGACCGAACTGTCTCACGACGTTCTGAACCCAGCTCGCGTGCCGCTTTAATGGGCGAACAGCCCAACCCTTGGGACCTACTACAGCCCCAGGATGCGACGAGCCGACATCGAGGTGCCAAACCTCCCCGTCGATGTGGACTCTTGGGGGAGATCAGCCTGTTATCCCCGAGGTAGCTTTTATCCGTTGAGCGATGGCCCTCCCACGAGGTACCACCGGATCACTAAGCCCGACTTTCGTCCCTGCTCCACTTGTGGGTGTCGCAGTCAGGCTCCCTTCTGCCTTTGCACTCTTCGAACGATTTCCGACCGTTCTGAGGGAACCTTTGGGCGCCTCCGTTACTTTTTTGGAGGCGACCGCCCCAGTCAAACTGCCCACCTAACAATGTCCCGTCACCAGATTCATGGCGTCCGGTTAGAATCCCAATACTGTCAGGGTGGTATCCCAAGGATGACTCCACTAAGGCTGACGCCCTAGCTTCTCAGTCTCCCACCTATCCTGTACAGACAATATCGAAACTCAATGCTAAGCTACAGTAAAGCTCTACGGGGTCTTTCCGTCCAATCGCGGGTAGCGAGCATCTTCACTCGCACTACAACTTCGCCGGATTTGCAGTTGAGACAGTGCCCAAGTCATTACGCCATTCGTGCGGGTCAGAACTTACCTGACAAGGAATTTCGCTACCTTAGGACCGTTATAGTTACGGCCGCCGTTTACTGGGGCTTAAGTTCACACCTTCGCTTGCGCTAAGTATTCCCCTTAACCTTCCAGCACCGGGCAGGCGTCAGCCCCTATACATCAGCTTACGCTTTAGCAGAGACCTGTGTTTTTGCTAAACAGTTGCTTGGGCCTATTCTCTGCGGCCTGCTCTCGCAGGCACCCCTTCTCGCGAACTTACGGGGTCAATTTGCCTAGTTCCTTAACTGCAATTCTTCCGATGGCCTTAGGATTCTCTCCTCATCTACCTGTGTCGGTTTGCGGTACGGGCACTACTTCTCTCTCTAGATGCTTTTCTTGGAAGCATGGAATCAGATACTTCGGCCAAATTGGCCTTCCCCATCACACCTCAGAATTGTTAAGACGGATTTTCCTGTCTTAACTCCCTAAATGCTTAGACTAGCATTTCCAATCGCTAGCACATCCTATCCTTCTCCGTCACACCATCGATAATAACGATAATAGTGGTATTGGAATATCAACCAATTGTCCATCACCTACGCCTTTCGGCCTCGGCTTAGGTCCCGACTAACCCTGGGCGGACGAGCCTTCCCCAGGAAACCTTAGATTTTCGGCCTGTAAGATTCTCACTTACATCTCGCTACTAATGCCAACATTCTCACTCGTAATCAGTCCACCGCTCCTTACGGTACGACTTCAGCCCGATTACGACGCTCCTCTACCGCTCAAGTTAAACTTGAACCCGTAGCTTCGGTGGTAAGTTTGAGCCCCGGACATTTTCGGCGCAGGATCTCTCGACTAGTGAGCTATTACGCACTCTTTAAATGAGTGGCTGCTTCTAAGCCAACATCCTAGTTGTCTTAGAAATCCCACATCCTTTACCACTTAACTTACACTTTGGGACCTTAGCTGACGATCTGGGCTTTTTCCCTTTTGACTACGGATCTTATCATTCGCAGTCTGACTGCCGGACTCATAGTATATGGCATTCGGAGTTTGATAAGGTTCGGTAAGCGATATGCCCCCTAGCCCATTCAGTGCTCTACCTCCATTACTCATATCCGACGCTAGCCCTAAAGCTATTTCGAGGAGAACCAGCTATCTCCGAGTTCGATTGGAATTTCTCCGCTATCCACAGCTCATCCCATGCTTTTTCAACAGCAACGTGGTTCGGTCCTCCACGGGGTTTTACCCCCGCTTCAACCTGGCCATGGATAGGTCACCCGGTTTCGGGTCTACGGCATGCAACTAGTCGCCCTATTAAGACTCGGTTTCCCTTCGGCTCCGTACCTTAAGTACTTAACCTTGCTACATACCGTAACTCGTTGGCTCGTTCTACAAAAAGCACGTCATCACCCTCATAAGGGGCTTTGACCGGTTGTAGGCACACGGTTTCAGGTTCTATTTCACTCCCCTCCCGGGGTTCTTTTCACCTTTCCCTCACGGTACTGCTTCACTATCGGTCATCAGGTAGTATTTAGCCTTGGGAGGTGGTCCTCCCTGCTTCCCACAAGGTTTCACGTGTCTCGTGGTACTCTGGATCAGAACTTAGTAATTATAATTTTCATTTACGTGGCTATTACACTCTACGGCACAACTTTCCAGTTGTTTTCAATTAATTATAACTTCCTCTTAATGTTCTGTCCGCAACCCCAGAGATAAATCTCTGGTTTGGGCTCTTTCCCTTTCGCTCGCCGCTACTAAGAAAATCGATTTTTCTTTCTCTTCCTCTAGGTACTTAGATGTTTCAGTTCCCTAGGTTTACCTTTCTGCAGCTATTTATTCACTACAGAATACATGGGGTTTCCCATGTGAGTTCCCTCATTCGGAAATCTTCGGATCACTGGCTATGTGCGCCTACCCGAAGCTTATCGCAGCTTATCACGTCCTTCATCGGCTCCTGATGCCAAGGCATTCACCATGTGCCCTTTGTAGCTTGACCTTTATGGTTTTATAAATTACAAAGTTATTCACAAAGAATATTTTTGGCTTGTTGTCACTTCTCAATTAACGTTGTTAATTAAAGTTGTTTTTTATTCATGTGCAATTTTCAAAGAACAATGGTGGGTCTAAATGGACTCGAACCATCGACCTCACGCTTATCAGGCGTGCGCTCTAACCAGCTGAGCTATAGACCCATGTGGTGGAGGTAAAGGGATTCGAACCCTTGACCCCTTGCGTGCAAGGCAAGTGCTCTCCCAACTGAGCTATACCCCCACATTAATTTTGAGGTAAATCCCTCAAAATTGAACAGAAGTTAAGTTTAAACCTTCTTTTAAACTATACTAGATAAGCTTCTTGCTTACTAGATTTCTCCATAGAAAGGAGGTGATCCAGCCGCAGGTTCTCCTACGGCTACCTTGTTACGACTTCACCCCAATCGCTGACCCTACCTTAGGTCGCTGCCTCCCTTACGGGTTAGCTCACGAACTTTGGGTATTGCCAACTCTCATGGTGTGACGGGCGGTGTGTACAAGGCCCGGGAACGTATTCACCGCGACATTCTGATTCGCGATTACTAGCAACTCCAGCTTCATGTAGGCGAGTTTCAGCCTACAATCCGAACTGAGACAAGTTTTATAGTTTGGCTCCACCTTACGGTATTGCATCTCTTTGTACTTGCCATTGTAGCACGTGTGTAGCCCTAGACATAAGGGGCATGATGATTTGACGTCATCCCCACCTTCCTCCCGGTTAACCCGGGCAGTCTCGCTAGAGTGCTCAACTTAATGGTAGCAACTAACAATAGGGGTTGCGCTCGTTGCGGGACTTAACCCAACATCTCACGACACGAGCTGACGACAACCATGCACCACCTGTCATCCTGTCCCCGAAAGGACTTCCTCGATTAAGAGTAATGCAGGAGATGTCAAGTCTAGGTAAGGTTCTTCGCGTTGCTTCGAATTAAACCACATGCTCCGCTGCTTGTGCGGGCCCCCGTCAATTCCTTTGAGTTTTAATCTTGCGACCGTACTCCCCAGGCGGAATACTTAATGCGTTTGCGGCGGCACAGAGGTCATGACAACCCCTACACCTAGTATTCATCGTTTACGGCGTGGACTACCAGGGTATCTAATCCTGTTTGCTCCCCACGCTTTCGAGCCTCAGCGTCAGTTACAGTCCAGAGAGTCGCCTTCGCCACTGGTGTTCTTCCTAATCTCTACGCATTTCACCGCTACACTAGGAATTCCACTCTCCTCTCCTGCACTCTAGACTTCCAGTTTGAAATGCAGCACCCAAGTTGAGCCCGGGTATTTCACATCTCACTTAAAAATCCGCCTACGCTCCCTTTACGCCCAGTAAATCCGGACAACGCTCGCCACCTACGTATTACCGCGGCTGCTGGCACGTAGTTAGCCGTGGCTTCCTCCTCAGGTACCGTCATTATCGTCCCTGAAGACAGAGCTTTACGATCCGAAGACCTTCATCACTCACGCGGCGTTGCTGCATCAGGGTTTCCCCCATTGTGCAATATTCCCCACTGCTGCCTCCCGTAGGAGTCTGGGCCGTATCTCAGTCCCAATGTGGCCGATCACCCTCTCAGGTCGGCTACGCATCGTCGCCTTGGTGAGCCGTTACCTCACCAACTAGCTAATGCGCCGCGGGCCCATCTTATAGCGGATTGCTCCTTTAATTGCTTCTTCATGCGAAAAAGCAATGTTATGCGGTATTAATCTTCCTTTCGGAAGGCTATTCCCCTCTATAAGGCAGGTTGCCCACGTGTTACTCACCCGTCCGCCGCTAGGTTTGCTTCCGAAGAAACTCCCCTCGCTCGACTTGCATGTGTTAGGCACGCCGCCAGCGTTCGTCCTGAGCCAGGATCAAACTCTCAATAAAAAGTTTAATCTCTTTGCTCAAATTACTTTGAGTCTTAATTTTAAGACATCTAAAAGAATTGCTGGTTTTTTACTTAACTTATATTCTGTTCAATTTTCAAAGATCTAACTTTTGCCGTCTCAACGACTGCTTAATAATAATAACATTTCATTAATTAATTGTCAACATTTTTTTGTTTTCAATTTTTCTTATTATTTATTGTCTGCTTTTCGCTCCCGACGACGTTATTTATATTATCACGATTATGATTTTATTCAAATATAAAACAATCTTATTTGTTGATTTTATTTTTATTATTCTACTAATTTCTAACTTATTCTTTCTTTTTTATATAATGATACACCAGGTAAAGTTAACTTATATACCTATAAATTTAAACTGTTTTACGCTATTTTTTATCAAAATTTTCTATATTTTCATAGTTTTGTTTTACTTAATTATAATTTTAATTTAATATATTATTATAAAGATATTAATCGACTATTAGGAGGTCTATATGATAAGAAGGATATTTTATTTTTTAATTATATCAACATTATTTTTTACAGGTTGTACTAGTGATAATAAAGAAACCAAAGCAACCCAAAACAACGCTTCATTGTCAACATCTTTTAAGAAAAATGTAGATGCAAGCAAAAGCATTATTCTCTCTGGTAAAACCTTAAGCTATAACAAATATGCCTATATAGGTAATTTACTATTTTTCCCTGATACAAATAACAATAATAAACTTTCAGTAGCTCAACTCTCAGAGAATAGCGTAAGTATAACAAAAGATATAATAATAGATTCATTTGATTACTCAGTAGATTCTTTAGCTTCAGATAATACTACATTATATTTTTCATCAACATCTAAGGATCACGGGCTTTATAAATTAGATTATGAAAAAAAGGATATAGTAAAAATTAATAATGATTCACCTAAAGGAATAGTCTACCAAAACGGAAAGTTATATTATATTGATTTAAATACTAATAATATGTACTCATATGATATTAAATCTAAGTCTAAAACTATCTTATCAAACAATAAAGCAGGAAATTTTATTTTAAATAGTAATAATATATTTTATAAAAATTTAGATGATAACTCTAAATTATATTGTTTAGTAATAGATAATAATAATGGTAAAGATAATAATTTAAAATTAACTGATATGCCTGTAGATAGTTTTATAACTTATAATAACGAAATATTATTTATAAATACCTCTGATAATAATTCTCTATATTCTTTAAATCTTTCAAATAAAGAAATAAAGAAAGTTTTAAATATTAATGCTAGTAACTTGAAACAACTAGAGAATAAAATTTATTTTATTAATAATGATGACCCAAATTCAATCTATACTATTACACAAGCTACACAAAACGATAAATTTGAATATAACAAATTATTTTCAGATTTCACAAATGAATATTTTCCTACTGAAAAAGGAATTTTTATAGAACCAGCATCTAATTTACAAGAAATAAAAATTCTTTATTCAACCTAAAAAATAAAAGGCTATACAGCCTTTTATTTTTATTTTAGTTGATTTACAATTTCTTTAAACCTATTTCCTCTTACTTCAAAGTTAGCAAACATATCAAAAGATGCACATGCAGGTGAAAGTGTCACAACATCTCCATTATTAGATAAATCTTTTGCTTTAAGTACAGCTTCCTCTAATGAACTTACTATTGTTATAGGAATTTCAATTCCTTTTTCTTTTTTAAGCTTTTCAAAAGACTCTTTTATTTTATCCTTAGTTACTCCTAATAATATTAATTCCTTTATATAAGGATACCCTTCTTCTGCTAAAGGCTCAAAGGGAATATGTTTATCATACCCTCCAGCTATTAAAATAACTTTCTTTTCAAAAGCAAATAATCCTGCTAAGGTTCTTGTTGGGCTTGAAGCTATAGAATCATTATAATACTTAACTCCATCTAGTTCTCTAACAAACTCGCATCTATGTTCAACTCCACCAAAGGTTTCAGCAACTTTTTTCATAACATCTATAGATACATCATCTTTCGTTGCTAAAAAAGCAGCTAAATAGTTTTCTATATTGTGGATACCCTTAATTATTATATTATGCTTTTTACATACTTCTTTGTTATTTAAATATAGTATACTATCTTTAAAATATGTGCCATTTTCAACTTCTCTCTTAGAGCTAAACTCTCTAACCTCTCCCCTAGCCTCAGATGTGAAACTATGAGTTATTTCATTTTCTTTATTTAAAACTAAAACTCCACTTTTTTCTTGATACAAGAATATATTTTTCTTTGCATCTATATATTCTTGCATATCTAAATGCATATCAAGGTGATTAGGTGCTAAATTAGTTACTACAGCAACATCTATAGGTGTGTTCATAGTCATAAGTTGAAAACTAGATAACTCTAAAACAACTTTATCATCTTCTTTTATTTCTTCTATGTTAGAAAATAAAGGTGTACCTATGTTTCCTCCAATCCAAGTTTTATACCCTGCTTCTTTTAGAAGCCTAGATATAATTGTTGTTGTTGTTGTTTTACCATCACTTCCTGTTATGCCATATACTTTTCCTTTGCAATATCTAACGAACTCTTCCATTTCTGATGTTATATATGCACCTTCGTTTTTTACTTTTAGCAAAGCATCACAATCTATTCTCATTGATGGAGTCTTAAATACAACATCGAACCCTGATAATTTATCTAAGTATCCTTCACCTAGTTCTAAAGCAACAGATAATTCATTAAACTCTTTTGCTATATCAACTAATTCTTCTCTATTTTTTTTATCAAATGCAGTTACTTTTGCTCCAAGCTTAACCAAAAATCTTATAAGTGGTATATTGCTCACTCCAATACCAACAACAGCAACATTTTTGTCTTTTATAAACTCTTTGAATTCACTAAATTGTTTTTTCATAGCTTTCCTCCAAAACCATATATAAGATATTATATGAAACTCCTCTTACTACGTTCGAATGAGTAAGTTCGCCTTTCCAAATGTGAAATTTGGAGGCTCACTTATCTTTAAGTCTGTCCCAATTCTTTCTAATTATAACATTTAAGATATCCAAACTCAAAAAAGAGAGGAGAATTTTATTATACACTCCTCTCTTTTAAATTAAAACTCTAAACTTTTTTCTATATAAGATTCTAAATCTGCAATCTTTACTCTTTCTTGTTCCATAGTGTCTCTATTTCTAATAGTAACAGCTTCATCTTCTAGAGTATCAAAATCTATTGTTATACAGAATGGAGTTCCTATTTCATCTTGTCTTCTATATCTCTTTCCTATGCTTCCAGCTTCATCGTATTCTATGTTAAACTTCTTGCTTAAATCTGCATATACATCTAAAGCTTTTTCAGAAAGCTTCTTTGAAAGTGGTAATATAGCAGCTTTATATGGAGCTAAAGACGGATGTAAGTGCATAACTGTTCTAGTATCTCCACCTTCTAATTCTTCTTCATCATATGCATCTACTAAGAAAGCTAATGCAACTCTATCAGCACCTAAAGACGGTTCAATAACATAAGGAACATATTTTTCATTAGTTGTTGGATCTAAATAGCTCATATCTTGACCTGAATGGTCTTGATGCTTTGTTAAGTCATAATCTGTTCTGTCAGCTATTCCCCATAACTCACCCCAACCAAATGGGAATAAATATTCTATATCTGATGTTGCATTTGAATAAAATGATAATTCTTCTTCTCCATGATCTCTCATTCTTAAATTATCTTGCTGAACTCCTAAATTTAATAAGAAGTTCCAACAGTAATCTTTCCAATATTTAAACCATTCTAAATCCGTTCCTGGCTTACAGAAAAACTCTAATTCCATTTGTTCAAACTCTCTTGTTCTAAATGTAAAGTTTCCTGGAGTTATTTCATTTCTAAAAGATTTCCCTATTTGAGCTATACCAAAAGGAACTTTCTTTCTTGAAGTTCTTTGAACTGATTTAAAGTTTACAAATATACCTTGAGCTGTTTCTGGTCTTAAATATATTGTACTAGCAGAATCATCTGTTATTCCTTGGAATGTTTTAAACATTAAATTAAACTTTCTTATATCTGTATAATTTAATTTTCCACATTTAGGACATACTATATTATTTTTTTCAATATAATCTTTTAATTGCTCATTACTCCATCCATCTGCACTAGCAACTTCTGCTCCATTTTCAGTCATATGATCTTCAACTATTTTATCTGCTCTAAATCTAGCTTTACATTCTTTACAATCCATTAACGGATCTGAAAATCCACCAACATGTCCTGATGCAACCCACACTTCTGGATTCATTAATATAGCACAATCTACTCCTACATTATAAGGACTTTCTTGAACAAATTTCTTCCACCAAGCTTTTTTAACATTATTTTTAAACTCAACACCTAATGGACCATAATCCCAAGAGTTTGCTAATCCTCCGTATATTTCTGATCCTGGAAATACAAAGCCTCTACTTTTACAAAGAGCAACAATCTTTTCCATAGTTTTTTCTACCGCCATTTTAATACCTCCAATTTTTTATAAATAAAAAAGGCCTCAAACCTAAAGGGACGAAATTTAAATTCCGCGGTTCCACCCTTCTTGGCTTTAGCCCAACTTTCCATATTAATACTCAAAAGCGCCCTTCAACTTAAATTAATAACAATTTTCACCAACCATTGTCTCTCTAAAAGAAATACTAAGTCTACTCCTCTTTCTCATAGTATTTATTAAATTATATATTAATTTTACCAAAAGACTTATATATGTCAAGTAAAAAAGAGTTTTATAACAATAGATAATTTATCTACTCTTATAAAACTCTTTTAAAAATGGCTCCGTGGAGAGGATTCGAACCTCCAACCTATCGGTTAACAGCCGAGTGCTCCACCATTGAGCTACCACGGAATATTTTTATAAATTAATTTTAAAATTAAAATGGCTCCGTGGAGAGGATTCGAACCTCCAACCTATCGGTTAACAGCCGAGTGCTCCACCATTGAGCTACCACGGAATATTCCTATTAATTTTAAAATTAAAATGGCTCCGCGAAGAGGATTCGAACCTCCAACCTATCGGTTAACAGCCGAGTGCTCCACCATTGAGCTATCGCGGAATATTAGTTACATTAGTTATTATAACAATTTTTATTAATAATGCAAGTGTTTTTTTATACTTTTTAAAATTTTATTATTTATACACTATATAATTTAGTTAGATAAGGGAATAGGAATCCCATTCCCTTATAAAAAATCTATTTTTGTGGTTTCATTGTTGGGAACATTATAACGTCTCTTATTGATGCAGAATCAGTTAGGAACATTATCATTCTATCAATACCTATTCCTAGTCCCCCTGTTGGTGGCATACCGGTTTCTAAAGCACTCATGAATTCTTCATCTATCATGTATGCTTCATCATCACCTAGTTCTCTTTCTTTTTCTTGTTGGTTAAATCTTTCTCTTTGAACTATAGGATCATTTAATTCTGAATAAGCATTACATACTTCTCTTCCAAATACAAACCCTTCAAATCTTTCTGTAAATTCAGCATTTCCTCTCTTTTTCTTAGTTAAAGGAGAAATTTCTACTGGGTAATCACAAATAAATGTCGGTTGAATCATATGTTGTTCTGCATATTCTTCAAATAACATATTTAATACTTCACCCTTAGTTACATGCTTAAGATCTTTCTTAAATTCTAAGTGTTTTTCCTTAGCTATAGCTTGAGCTTCTTCATTTGTTTTTATTTCATTAAAGTCAACTCCTGCATGTTCTTTAACAGCATCAACCATAGTTATTCTATTCCAAGGAGGCATAAAGTCTATTTCTGTTCCTTGATAATTAACCTTTGTTGTTCCATTTACCTTTTCACATACATAAGCAATCATATTTTCTGTTATTTCCATCATATCATTGTAATCAGCAAATGCTTCATATAATTCTATCATTGTAAATTCTGGATTATGTCTTACTGACATACCTTCATTTCTGAAGGTTCTTCCCATATCATATACCTTTTCTAAACCAGCAACTATACATCTTTTTAAATATAATTCTGGTGCTATTCTTAAATACATATCTATATCTAAAGTATTGTGATGAGTTATGAATGGTCTAGCTGATGCTCCTCCTGCAATTGGTGCAAGCATTGGAGTTTCAACCTCTATAAATCCTCTATTATCTAAGAATTCTCTTATTCCTTTTACAATTCCAGCTCTCTTAATAAAGTTAGTTTTTACTTCTGGGTTAGAAATCATATCGACTTCTCTTTGTCTATATCTTAAATCTGGATCTTTTAATCCATGCCATTTTTCTGGTAACGGTTTTAATGATTTACATATTAACTCAAAACTTTTAACCTTGATTGATACTTCTCCAGTTTTAGTTTTAAATACTTCTCCTGTAGCAACAACCCAATCTCCTAAATCATAAGTTTTATATGATTTTAAAGCTTCTTCTCCTACTTCATCTATTTTTATAAACAATTGAATTTTCCCGTCTCTATCTTGTACATCTGAGAATACAACTTTACCTTGCCCTCTTTTGGACATAATTCTTCCAGCTACTGTAACTACAGTTCCCTCTAAATTTTCAAAATCATTTTTAACAGCCTCTGACATATGTGTTTTTTCAACTTTGTATACGTCAAATGGATCTTTTCCTTGATTTTGTAGTTCTACTAACTTCTCTCTTCTTAATGCTTCTTGCTCACTAAACTGAGATTCTAACTCTTGTATATTCATTTCCTCAGTTGACATTAAATATCCCTCCGTTACTCTCTTCTTATTCCTAGTATTTCGAATTTATTCACTCCATTAGGTACTGATACTTCAACTATTTCTCCAACCTTTTTACCTAGTAAAGCTGCTCCTACTGGTGATTCATTTGATATTTTAAAGTTCATAGGATCTGCTTCTGCTGAACCTACAATAAAATACTCAACTTCTTCATCAAATTCATAATCCTTAACCTTAACAATTGTTCCTACTGAAACTTTGTCTGTTGGAATTTCTGATTCGTCAACAACACTGGCATTTTTCAACATATTTTCTAATTGAATAATTCTACCTTCTGTAAACGCTTGTTCATTTTTAGCTTCATCATACTCTGAGTTTTCGCTTAAATCCCCATATCCTAATGCAACTTTTATTTTTTCAGTTATTTCTTTTCTTTTAACAGTCTTCAAGAATTCTAATTCATCTTCTAGCTTTTTAACACCTTCGTATGTCATTACGAATTTTTTTGTTTCACTCATGATTTTCTCCCCTTCAAAATTACTACTTTATTTAAATACCTAACACTAGGTCTGATATTCTCCAAATCATTTTAAACATTATAAATCAGCAAGTATTATCTGTCAACTCACCAATATTATAAATAAATATATAATATTATTTTAACAGATATATATTATTCTCGCTTTTAATATATTTATTCCTTATAAAACCTATTAATTACATAATCTAATAAATTCTTCTTAACTCTTCTTTATAATTATTAAGTAATTGGATAACAGCATTGCTTTCATCTAGGGTATTCATTACTCCTCTTATATCATTGCTCTTTGGTAATCCTTTAAGATACCACGAAGCATGCTTTCTCATTTCTCTTACTGATTTATGTTCTCCATCATACTTAAGAGCTAGTTCATAGTGTCTTAAGCACATATCTATTCTATCTAAATATGTTATTTCTAAAGGTGGTTCTCCTTTTAGTTTATGTTGAATTTGTTTGAATATCCAAGGATTTCCCATACTTCCCCTTGCAACCATTATTCCATCACAGTTAGCTCTTTCCTTTAACTCTAGCGCATCTTCAGCTGTAAATACATCTCCATTTCCTAGTACAGGAATTGATATAGCGTCTTTTACTGCTCCTATTATACCCCAATCTGCTTTACCTTCATACATCTGCTCTTTTGTTCTTCCATGAACTGTAACAGCATCTACTCCAGCATCTTCAAGCCTTTTTGCAAATTCAACAGCATTTATATTATTTTCATCCCAACCTTTTCTGAATTTAACTGTTACTGGTTTATTTGATACTTTTTTTATTTCTTTTACTATATTGGCAGCTAATTCTGGATTCTTTAATAAAGCTGATCCTTCTCCATTTTTAGTAATTTTATTTACAGGGCATCCCATATTTATATCTACTATACAAACATCTTCTCTATCATTAAAATGTCTTTGTACTACTTCTGCCATTATTTTAGGATCATTTCCAAATATTTGTGCAGCAACAGGCATCTCTTCATCAGCTATTCTAAGTAATGACTTTGTATTTTCGTTACCATAATAAAGTGCCTTTGCACTTACCATTTCTGTATAAACTAGTCCACATCCCATTTCCTTACATAACCCTCTAAAAGATATATCTGTTACTCCTGCCATAGGTGCTAGAAAAACATTATTTTCAAATTCTAGGTTTCCAATCTTCATATTATACTACTCCTTATTTTTTTCGTATATTATTCTTAACCCCTCTAATGTTAAACTAGAATCTACCTTATCTATAACTTTAGTTTCTTTAGCTATTAAATTAGCCAATCCACCTGTTGCTATAACTAAAGGCTCATCAGAACCAAGATCTATCATTTCTTTTTTTATCTTGTTTACTATATATTCTACCTGCCCTATATATCCATAAATTATACCTGATTGCATGCTAGATATAGTATTTTTACATATTATATTTTTGGGTACTTCTAATTCTACTCTTGGTAACTTTGCAGCTCTATCAAATAAAGCATCCGATGCTATTCTTATACCTGGAGTAATGCACCCTCCAAGATAGTTGGCATCTTTAGTTAGCGAACAGAAGGTAGTAGCTGTTCCAAAATCTATTATTATAAGATCTCTCTTGTATTTATCATGTGCAGCTACAGCATTTACAATTCTATCGGCTCCAACTTCTTTTGGATTATCATATTTTATGTTTATTCCTGTTCTAACCCCTGGTCCTACAATCAAAGGATTTATTCCAAAACTCTTTTTTATCATATTTTCTAATGAATGCATTATATTTGGAACAACGGATGAAATTATTATTCCCTTTACTTCCTTCGGATTTAAGTTGCTTTGAATAAAAAGTTGCATAACTTGAATAGAGTATTCATCAGATGTTTTTTTTGCATCAGTAGAAATTCTCCAGCCAGCAATATTTTCAGAATTATTATATACACCCAAGACTATATTGGTATTACCTACATCTACCACTAAAATCATACAAGCACCACCTTAATACAATTAAAAGCAGCTTTGAAAGCTGCCTTTATTTAAATAAATATAATCACAATAAATTTAACAATTTAATTTTAACAATTACAGAGTATTTGTCAAGTGTTGTAAATTCCATATATTAAAATAATCCTATTATTTCTCCATTATCTAATATATCCATTTTGTTAGCCGCTGGTACCTTTGGAAGTCCCGGCATTGTCATTATATCGCCATTTAATGCCACTATAAACCCTGCTCCATTAGATATTCTTACTTCCTTTACTGTTATATCAAAATTTTCTGGTCTACCCAATAACGCTGGATTATCAGAAAGTGAATATTGTGTTTTTGCCATGCAAATAGGTAATTTATCTAAGTTGAACTTTTCTAGCTCTTTTATCTGCTTTTTAGCATTAGGTGTAATAACTATACCTTTAGCTCCATATATTTCTTTAGCTATTGTAAGTATTTTATTTTCTATACTATCATTCAAATCGTAAATCGGCTTGTATTTAGCCTCATCTTTTTCTAGTGTATCACATACTATCTCACCAAGTTCCACTCCACCTTCTCCACCTTTAGACCATACATCTGATAAAGCAACCTTTACTCCAAGATTATTGCAGTACTCTTTTATAAATTTAACTTCTTCATCAGAGTCTGTTGAGAATTTATTAATAGCTACGACAACTGGAACATTAAACTTCTTAATATTTTCAATTTGCTTTTCTAAGTTTGAAATTCCTTTTGATAAAGCTTCTACATTAGGTATATTTAACTGTTCCTTATTTACTCCTCCATGATTTTTTAATGCTCTTACTGTTGCAACAATAACAACACAATCTGGACTTAACTCTCCATATCTACACTTAATATTTAAGAACTTTTCCGCACCTAAATCTGCTCCAAACCCAGCTTCTGTTACAACTATATCACCTAATTTAAGAGCCATCTTAGTTGCTATTATTGAATTACATCCATGTGCTATATTAGCAAAAGGTCCACCATGTATTATTGCAGGTGTATTTTCTAATGTTTGAACCAAGTTAGGCTTTATAGCATCCTTCATAAGTAATGCCATCGCTCCTTGTATATCTAACTTCTTTGCATATACTGGGTTGCCATCTAAATCATAGGCTATTAATATATTCCCCATTCTTTCTTTAAGATCTGATAAACTATTTGCTAAGCATAATATAGCCATTATTTCTGATGCTACAGTTATCATAAAACCGTCTTCTCTTAAGAATCCATTAAGTTTTCCACCTAACCCCACAACTATATTTCTAAGAGACCTATCATTTATATCTATAACTCTCTTAAATATTATTCTTCTTGAATCAATTCTTAAATCATTTCCTTGATGTATATGATTATCGATCGCTGCCGCCAATAAATTATTAGCACTAGTAATAGCATGCATATCCCCTGTGAAATGTAAATTTATATCTTCCATAGGTACTACTTGAGCATATCCACCACCAGCTGCTCCACCCTTTATCCCAAAAACCGGTCCAAGTGAAGGTTCTCTTAAAGCGATAACTGCATTTTTACCCATTTTGCAAAGTGCTTGCCCTAACCCAACTGTAACTGTTGATTTACCTTCTCCTGCTGGTGTAGGATTTATAGCTGTTACTAATACTAACTTTCCATTTTCTTTGTTCTTGTTTTTTTCAAATATATCTAATGATAATTTGCATTTATACTTTCCATATTGTTCTATATCATCTTCTGTTAAGTTTAGCTTTTGAGCAATTTTAGTTATATGCTCCATCTTAGCTTCTTGAGCTATTTGTATATCACTCTTCATACCAATACACTCCCACTTCTTTTAAAATTATTTTCTATTGTTATTTTATACATAAATTATATCATCTAATCTATAACATTCAAATATTAATTCGAACGTTTATATTTTTATATCAATAATCCTTCGTATATTTTACTGTTTTCGCAATTGTCTAGCTTCATTATTATATATAGTTCGTATTTTATATTGTTTAATTCTTAGAAATCTTTTATAAGCATAAAATAAATATACTTTTCCACATTCGATTATTAAAAATATTATATAATCACATTTTCAAAACTTTAAACTTTTATACTTTTTTATATATGAAAAAGAGCAGTCTATAGACTGCTCTTTATTAACTTTGGCTAAAAATTCTTTCGAATTCTTCTCCATCTATTTTTTCTTTTTCTAATAAAGTTTCTGCTACTGCATGTAATTTACTTATATTTTGGCTTAATAATGTTTGTGCTCTCTCATATGCCTCATCAATAAATCTCTTAACTTCTTTATCAATTTCAGCTCCAACTTCTTCACTGAAGTTTCTACTTCTTCCTAAGTTCCTACCTATAAACACTTCATTATTATCATTTCCATAAGAAATAGTTCCAAGCTTTTCGCTCATTCCATACTCCATTACCATAGCTCTTGCAATAGCACTAGCTCTATCAATATCATTCTTAGCACCAGTACTTATATCTGATAGTATTATCTTTTCAGCTAATCTTCCTCCAAGTAACCCTACCATATCATCTCTTAACTTTTCCTTTGAAGTGTAAGCCCTATCTTCCCTAGGCAAGTGCATTGTATATCCACCGGCCATTCCTCTTGGTATTATACTTATTTCATGTACTGGGTCGGCATGTTCTAATAGCTTCATTACAACTGCATGCCCTGCTTCATGATAAGCAGTTAATTTTCTATCGTGTTCACTTATTGCTCTACTCTTCTTTTCAGGACCAGCTATTACTCTTGTTATAGCTTCTTCAAAATCCAGCATTCCTATTAGCTTTTCATTTTTTCTAACAGCTAAAAGAGCTGCTTCATTTGCTAAATTCTCTAAGTCTGCTCCACTAAACCCAGGGGTTCTCTTAGCTAAAACTTTTAGTTCTACATCTTCGGATAAAGGTTTCTTTTTAGTATGAACCTTTAATATTTCTTCTCTTCCTTTTACATCAGGAGCTCCAACAACTATTTGTCTATCAAATCTTCCAGGTCTTAATAAAGCTGGATCTAATATATCTGGTCTATTAGTTGCTGCAATCATTATTATTCCTTCATTTGCTCCAAATCCATCCATTTCAACCAATAGTTGATTTAATGTTTGTTCTCTTTCATCATGGCCTCCACCAAGACCTGCTCCTCTTTGTCTACCTACAGCATCAATTTCATCTATAAACACAAGTGATGGTGCACTTTTCTTAGCTTGCTCAAAAAGGTCTCTAACTCTTGAAGCACCAACCCCAACGAACATCTCAACAAAATCTGATCCTGATATACTATAAAAAGGAACACCAGCTTCACCAGCTATCGCTTTTGCTAATAAAGTTTTTCCCGTTCCTGGAGGACCAACTAATAAAACACCTTTAGGTATTCTAGCTCCCATTTCAGTATATCTTGATGGTTGCTTTAAGAAATCAACTATTTCTTCTAGTTCTTGCTTCTCTTCATCAGCTCCTGCTACATCATCAAATGTAACTCTCTTTGCATCTGGAGGCATTATTTTGGCTCTACTTTTTCCAAAGTTCATAACACCTCTTCCTCCACCGCCACCTTGTGACTGCTGCGTCATCATAAAGAAGAACACAAAAACTAAAACCATTAACATTAATGTAGGAATTATACTAATCCATATACTACTATTTGAAGGTTGTTTGAATTCTATCTTTATATTGTCCTTAGGATTTTGAGTCATTAACATTTGTACCATTTCACTTGGTGCATATGTAGTAAACTGTTTATTGGATGTAGTTTTTCCTGAAATTATCATTTTATCAGGATGAACCATAACACTCTCAATCTCATCATTAACCCATTTTTGTTGGAAATCACTGTATGATATTTCATCTGCCATCTTACCGCTATTCCATAGGAATGTTGCAGATAAGAAAAGTATTAAAATTACAAATATCCATACTGTTGCACTTGAATATTTTTTCATTCAAGAGCCCCCCTTTCTTCTAGTTTTTTTATTATATTGCATTTTCTTTTAATTTATATATATTTCTTCTTTCAATATACCTATAAAAGGTAAGTTTCTATATTTCTCTGAATAATCTAACCCATAACCAACTAGGAACTCATCAGGAACTTCAAATCCACAATATTTAACATTTATATCAACTCTTCTTCTAGATGGCTTAGTTAGTAAAGATATTATTTCTATACTATTAGCCTTTCTAGTTTTTAGATATTTCAATAGATAATCTAATGTTACTCCACTATCTATTATATCTTCTACTATAATTATGTCTTTTCCTTCAATGCCATGATCTAAATCCTTTAATATTCTAACAACACCAGAAGTTTCTGAAGAACTTCCATAACTAGATACAGCCATAAAATCAATTTCACATGGTATAGTTATATTCTTAATAAGATCAGATGTAAATACTACTGACCCTTTTAAAATTCCTACAATTAATAAGTCTTTTTCTTTATAATCCTCACTAATTTTACTTCCTAAATCTTTAACTTTTTTTAATATTTCCTCTTCACTTATTAATATTTTTTTTATGTCTCTTATCATTCCTTTATTCCTTTCTAGTAAAAGTAATTTTTATTATCTTTTTTGTTTCATTGGTTATTTTAAATTTATCCGAAACCTTATACCCTACTATCCAAGCTATTTCATCATCAAAACATAAAATAGGAATTTGATCTCTTAATTCCACAGGCACTTTTAAGTCTATAAATATATCTTTTAATTTCTTATTGCCTTTCATTCCTAAAGGAGTGATTTTATCCCCATTTTTTCTTTTTCTAATAACTAGCCCTTCTTTTATATTATCATAATCGAAATATTTTATTAATACATTATTAGAAAATTCTATATTATTTTTGTCTTTTATAACTTCAAAATGAACCTTGCAATTATTATAATCAAAAGAATATTTATCTAACTTATCTTTATTTATTAAGACTTCTATATCTTCGTATTTTTCATGGTTATATTCTTTATTTTTTAAATATATATCACCATAAATATTTTCTGCCATTATACCATTAGGCAAATCTATCTTTTTATTAGTCGTATTTTTAGATAAATCAATAACTTCATAAATATGTTTCATTTCAAAGTTGTTGTGCTTTCCTGTAAATTCTATAAATGATTTCTTTATAAGCCTTGTCAATATTGCTTTATCTAGCAAAAAGGCACCCTTTGATATAACTATAAATTTATTTTTAGTTATACAATACTTTTTATAACTATTATTACATTGTTTTTCTATAAAGTCATTATCTATTTGTAATAATCTTGACATTCTATTTATTGTATCTATAATATCTTCGTTAAAATTTTCTTGCATATATGGTAATATATCTAACCTAACTTTGTTTCTACTATATATCTTTTCTAAATTAGTTTTATCTATTCTAGGATTTAAATTGTTTTCTTTGCAATAATTTTCTATTTCACTTCTTGAAAGACACAATATAGGTCTTATTATACCATTATTTCTTTTGCTCCTAATTCCACAAAGGCCCTCTATTCCAGTACCTCTCATCATATTCATAAGCACTGTTTCAGCTTGATCATTAGAATTATGAGCTACTGCAATTTTACTATAATTATGTGTATATTTTATGTCATTAAAAAATTTATATCGTTCATCTCTACCTGCCATTTCATGAGATATATTTTTTTCTTTTGCTATAGAATTTATATCTACTCTCGTAGAATAGAACTGTATTCCCATCTTCTTACATAAACTTTCTGCGTAAGCTTCATCTTTTAAAGCCTCTTCACCTCTTAGCATATGATTTACATGGGCTGCACCAATTTCTATATTTAGGCTATCTTTAATTTTGTAAAGTACATGAAGTAAACAAACTGAATCAGGCCCTCCAGATAAAGCAACTAATACTTTATCATTTTTCTCTATAAGATTGTTTTGTAAGATAAAATCTTTTGCTTTGTTTATCACATCAAAACTCCTTAGTATAATTATTTTAATATATAATATAATAACCTTAACATCTATATATGTAAATATTTATAATTAGTTAATTTTTACAACATTTAAAATTGAAGAAGATGAGACACTAAAATCAGTTCCCATCCTCTTTACTTTCAAATCTTTCATTAATATACAGAATACATCTTAGATACTAGTACAGTCATGTCATCCCATACTTTTCCACCACTTAGAACTACAGCCTTTTCAAGAATATCTCTAGATAACGCCGATGGATTAGTGTCTGAATATCTCAAGTACTCTTCTAACCAAGAATAGCTACCAACATTATTTTTATCTATATCTAATACACCATCACTAATAGAAACTATTATATCACCATGCTTTAATTTCATTTTGTTTGAGCTTACGTCAACACTATCCAATATACCAAAAGGTAAACTGTTAGATTTTATAACTTTTACTTCTTCTCCACTCTTTATAAAGCTAACAACCCCACCAATTTTTATAAATTCTGCTTCTCCCGTATACAAATCTATTATATTTAAATCCATTGTTGTAAATTTTTCATCTTCATTAAATTTCATTGCCATTATAGAGTTTACTGTATTTATAGCTGTTTTTTCGCTAAATCCATTTTCTGTGAATTTCTCAATTAAATCTACAGCTAGCCCACTTTCTACTCCAGCTTCTGGTCCTGATCCCATACCATCACTAACTATAGTTAAATAAGTTCCATCAGTGTTCTTAGAAAAACTGTAGCTGTCTCCTGTAGAAGTTTCCCCCTCCTTAGCCCTAATAGCTGCATATGAAGACATGTGATATTTAGGAGTTTCCTCTATTATAATTGAGCATTCATCTGTATCAGGATTAATTCTACATCCTTCGCTAGATATAGATACAGGAACTCTAACTAAACCATTTATAACAGATAGAATATTTTTACTGCAGTAATTTCCACCTTCACAATTACTTAAAGTAATTTTTATTTTCATTCTTCCTTTTCTATCAAGATAACAAAATACATCTTTATATTCTATTTTATTTTTATTTAAAGCCTTTCTTAAAACCTTATCTATTTCTGAACAAACAGATATATCTTTTTCAAAATCTCTAATCATATCACCCATGGTAGATGATATATTATTTATATGATTTGCTATTAAATTTCTACCTTCACTTAATCTAGTCTTCAAAGCCTCATTTACAGTATAATTATTTACAATCTCTTGAGCGTTTTTAATTAAACTTCTTTTTTTAACACATTTTTTCTCTAAATCCTGAGGAAAATATACATCATTATTTTCACAACTACTTATAAGTTCTGAAAATCCTTCAAACGTAGAATGTAAATTTCTATCCCAACACCTTTGCTTAAGCTCACAATTATAACATACTCTATCTGCTAAACTTTCCACCATAGCGGTTCCTTTATTATTTAGTGATAATATGTCATTTTCACCTAAATTTAATACAGAAGCAGATAGACTTGATAATATAGATTTCATAGAATTTAATCTATCTACAAATTCATTTTTCACACCATTTAAGTGTATATCGTTAATAACTTCAGCCTTTTTCTCTTGATTAAACTCCTTACTTATAGATTCTATAATCATTTTAGGAATAGCAATAAATATACATAAAGCAAATAAAACTTCTAGACCTCCATTGATAGTAAACCTATTAGAATACATAGATATTATAAAGTAACTAACGAAATATGCTAGTGAAGAAAATACTCTCCCAGTATCCTTAAACACTCCAACAATAAGTCCACATAAGCTATATAAACTAATGGATGTAACTATATCATTATTAGTTATTCCTATTACAAATCCCATTGAAATTCCTATTGCAGATCCTAATCCAACGCCTCCTACATATGAAAAAATAGCTATTGTAAATAATGCAAATATATTTCTAATATAAATCCCTAAAATACTTACATTACCTACTCCCGAAATTAATAAACATACTAGTATTCCTATACTTATTAATTCTTCTGTTGAGAAAAAATAATTACTTTCTAATTCATCTATACAGTTAAACGCATAATTAAGTATATATTTTACTGGTATTATACTTAATACCTTTAAAGCAGAAAATGTTAAATTTACACCTACAGGTTGACTATATGTAGCCCAATTATATATAAAAAACGTTAAAAATATTAATCCAAATGTTATTACATCTCTTTGCTTTAACTCTAAATTGTTACATATTTCAATATAACCCATTACAATTACAGCTACTATACAGTATGCTATAGCCCCTTCTAAACTTCTATATATAGATAAATAACCCATTATAATTCCTAATAGTGATAAAAGTATATCTTTGCTCTTTTCTTTTTTTATTCCTATAAGATATGCAATTCCAAAAGGTGCTATTCCCATTTCTATTGTTACAGATAATAAAACTCTACTCAGTAAAAAACCCATTATAAAAAATGCAATTGATTTAATCGGTGTTCTTTGTAACCTTAATTCTTTTTTATTGCTTCTATTCTCCAATCTCTTGTATGTTGATATATCCACTCCGTATTGCATATATTTACCTCCAACTTCCATAAAATGTAATTAAAATTATATCATTGCATTGTAGAAATATATGTCATATGATGTACCCTATTACTTTTTTTCGTTGGACAATAATGTATAAAATTCCTTATACATAGATAAATAATTTCTATATGTATATATATTTAAAATTAATATATACATTCTAAAAATCTATATATTGTAAAGCATTACGTTTATTTTAAATAAAATAGCCTTTGTATTTATATAAACTTTTTTCAATATAAATTTGTCACTATAGCTATTTTTATGAAGAATAAACATTTCAAAAATATTAATAAATATATTTTAGTTATCATATAATTTATTTTACACTTATCACTCATTATAAAAAAGTAGACATATGTAAATTTACTTATTCCGTCGCTCCGCTCCAAGTCAACGCAAATTTACATATGTCCACCTACAAACTGAAGGTAAGGAAAGTATAAAACAAATATAAAAAAAGCACTTAAGAATATTCTTAAGTGCTTTGGTGCTGAAGACCGGAATCGAACCGGTACGGTATCGCTACCGCAGGATTTTAAGTCCTGTGCGTCTGCCTGTTCCGCCACTCCAGCATATATGGTAGCGGAAATAGGACTTGAACCTACGACACCTCGGGTATGAACCGAGTGCTCTAGCCAGCTGAGCTATTCCGCCATATTATGGTTGCGGGGGCAGGACTTGAACCTACGACCTTCGGGTTATGAGCCCGACGAGCTGCCAACTGCTCCACCCCGCGATATTATAAGCTAAATTCAACTTGGTGCTGAAGACCGGAATCGAACCGGTACGGTATCGCTACCGCAGGATTTTAAGTCCTGTGCGTCTGCCTGTTCCGCCACTCCAGCATATATGGTAGCGGAAATAGGACTTGAACCTACGACACCCCGGGTATGAACCGAGTGCTCTAGCCAGCTGAGCTATTCCGCCATATTATGGTTGCGGGGGCAGGACTTGAACCTACGACCTTCGGGTTATGAGCCCGACGAGCTGCCAACTGCTCCACCCCGCGATATTATAAGTTGAATTTAGCTTGGTGCTGAAGACCGGAATCGAACCGGTACGGTATCGCTACCGCAGGATTTTAAGTCCTGTGCGTCTGCCTGTTCCGCCACTTCAGCATATTTTTTCGCCGTCCTTCAACGACAAAATTAATTATATATTATGTTTTATATAGTGTCAACATATTTTTTGTTTTTTTATACTAACATTATGTAATTTACATTATAAAAGGCTATTATGCATAAAGCACTTAGCCTTTTATATAGATTTATATATTAAATTTATATGATGTCTCTAACTATTTAACTAAAAGCTTTTTCTTCCACTTTTAGATTTAAAATCTTGATTCTTCTTAACATCTTGCATTCTTTCTTCACTATCTTTTAAAAATCTTGACATTATATCTTCAAAATTTCCTGCATTAGAACTAGTTTTTTTGTTCTCTGAAGCCCAATCTATTTCGACAGGCTTAATTGATTTTTTTTGAACATTAGCTTGCTTTATTGATAAGCTTATTTTTCCATTATCATCGATTGATATTACTTTTACCTTAACCTTATCTTGTTCATTAAGATGTTGTCTAATATCTTTTACAAATGAATCTGCCACTTCTGAAATATGAACTAATCCTGTTTTACCCTCAATTTCTACGAAAGCTCCAAAACTAGTAATATTAACTACTGTACCCTCTAATATGTTTCCTGCCATTAAGGTCATTTTACAAAGATTCCTCCTTAAAAATTAAATAATATATGTTATTATAATAATAACCTTTTTCTATAATTTTAAAACATATTCTTTAATTTTGCTTCTGGGAATTTACAACTTTTTCTCCTTCTTTTGTCATTCCTAATCTTTCTCTAATAAGCTTTTCTATATATTCATCAGATTCGACTTTTTTTAAATCAGCCTCTAATTTACTATTTTTATCTTTAAGCTCCTCTAATTGTTTTTGACTAATAGAAATATCCTCTTGAATTCTTTTCATTGTAATTTCCTGTTTAATATAATTAAATATAAAAATTGCAAAAATAAAAACTATAACTAATCTTTTAAGAGTTAATTGCTTTTTAATTGCTCTCACCCTCTTTAAAATATATTATATATTATATTTTAAACACTATATATATTTTATTCAAGCTATTTTTTTATGTTCACACTTTTTCCTTATTTTTTTCCTGAAATATTAGAATATATAATTTTTATAGGATAAATTAAATTTTTTAAAATTACTCTTATAACTCTACTTAATTTATCTATTATACTTCTCTCTAATTTTAAAACTATAGGACTAACAAATCTTAAGTAAATAATCAAAGTTATAGTCATGAAAATATATACATATGGTCCTAAGAAGGCATAATTGGTGTATAGTAAAAAAGTAAACACTATAATAGCAGTTAATATCCAAAATAATATATCTTGTATGATAATTATTATCTTAGGTATTTTTACTCCTCTTATTATGTTGTAAAGATCAAACATAATTCCTATTAATATTCCGGAAATAATTGAATACATAACTATGTCAAATTGAGCTTCTATTGATAAAGGCATATAATCTCCTACTTAAATAACTTAGAAATTATATTTTCTTTTTCTTTTTTAACTTCTTTACTACTATATACTATAGAGGATATATTTCCTATAATTATAACATCACCATTTTGCACATCTAGCTTATTCATTTTCAATTCCGATCCCTTGATTGTTAAAAACCCTAATTTTGTATTTAATAATATCTTTTCATCATCGAAACTTATTACTTCTTCTACTCCAGTAAGTATTAATTTTTTTCTATTCTCTAAAGTTATATTACCCCTTGGCTCTTCTAACTTATTTTCATTCTTCTTTTCCATTTTATCTCCTCCACATATTCTTTATAAAAATATATGAATGAGATAGTATTTTTATTCTTTATCTTCTTCTCCTTCTAGTATCTCGTACATTTCTTTTGCATTTTCTTTTTTAACATGCTCTACAATATTTATTATTCTAGCTTTTAATGATCTATTAGCAAATTGAATTTCTATTATATCACCTTCTTTTACAACTGTAGATGGCTTAGCTACCTTATTATTAATAGAAACTCTCCCACCCTCACATACTTCCTTTGCTACTGTTCTTCTTTTTATTATTCTTGAAACTTTAAGATATTTATCTAACCTCATAGTTAATCTCCTTATTAATTTATATTATTAAAAGAACCCGAGAAATCTCGGGTCCTATTATACTATTTATTAACTTTTTCTTTAAATTCTTTACCAGCTTTAAATACTGGAACTGTTGAAGCTGGAATGTTTATAGTTTCTTTAGTTCTTGGATTTCTTCCTTCTCTTGCAGCTCTTTCTCTTGTTTCAAAAGTTCCGAATCCAACTAATTGAACTTTCTCACCTTTTTCTAAAGCTTCTTCAACGCTTTCTATAAATGCTTTTAGAGCTAACTCAGCATCCTTTTTAGTTAATTTACTTTTTTCTGACATGCTAGTGATTAATTCTGCTTTATTCACAATTACATCCTCCTTAAATAACCCGTTATATATTTTTAGTAGTTAACTATTTCTGTTAATATGTACTATAACTACATTCTCTTATTATATATCGTCTTTTAATACTAGTCTATAAGATTATGATTTTTTTGTTATAAAAGCTATTTATTACAATAAGTTATTTATAGTATAGTATAAACCATTATATATTATTCTTCAAACATCTTATAAATCCTTCTTATTTTCGTAAAATTCTTTACTTTTTGCCTTATTCCATAGTTCATCCATTTCTTCTAATGTCATTTCACTTAAAATTTTATTAGATTTTAAAGCTGTTTCTTCTATAAATGAAAATCGTTTTATGAATTTTTGTATAGTTGAATTAACTGCTTCCTCTTCATCAACATTTAGTATTCTGGCTACATTAACACATGCAAATATTAAGTCTCCTACTTCATCTTTTATTTTTTCCTTATTATTGGATTTATATACATCTAATACCTCTTTTAATTCTTCTTTTACTTTTAAAGCTGCATCTTCTACATTATCCCAATCAAAACCTACCTTAGAAGCCTTTTTTTGCACCTTATGTGCCCTAATTAAAGATGGTAGTGCATTAGCTATAGCATTCATTTCTTCCGTTACTGTAGTAAAGCTCTTTTCCATTTTCTTAAGCTCTTCCCAGTTGCTAAGAACCTCCCCACTATTATCAGCCTTATCTTCACCGAATACATGAGGATGCCTATATATCATCTTATTGCATATAGATTCAATTATATCATAAATGTTAAAGTATCCGTCATCCTTTCCTATAGATCCATGAAATACTACATGCAATAAAACATCTCCTAATTCCTCAATCATACCATCTATATCATCATTATTTATGCTATCTATAACTTCATATGCTTCTTCTAAAAGTTGATTTTTTATGCTTTCATGAGTTTGCTCTATATCCCAAGGACACCCATTTTCTCCTCTTAAAGTATCTATTATTTCAACTAAATCATTAAAATCTTTTTTATTATTAATATCTTTAGGTATATATATAGATGTTAAATAATCTATATCATCTTGCATATCTAACTCATATATTGGAATTTTCCTTATAGATTCTTCTGAAACTATTCCAGCTGCTCTAACATAATATATCTCAGTATCATCATTATAATATTCTAATAATTTTAACTTTACCTCAGAGGCTATTAATGGGTTATATACTTGAGTTATTATAGTTCCTATTCTCTTATCTAAAATTTGATTTTTCATATCAAATGCGTCTATAACCTTTAACCCTTCTATAGGATCTATTTTTAATACATCCATCATAGCATCTATAAAACTTACGGCTGGTAATATAGTATATTCTATCCCTTTTTCTTCACATAAATTTATAAGATTAAAAACCGATTTTTCTGCTACTAAAGGATGTCCTGGAACTGCATATATCATTTCTTTAGTATCTAAATATTTACTTACTATATCCTTTGCTATATTTTCATATACCTCATCAAAGCTATCAGATATTTCATAATAATTATCATATGTTTTAAACTCTTTTATTTTTCCTTTTAAATAATCTACTGTAGGATGTTTTTCTGTTCTAAAGTATATATTCTTTCCTTCTTCTAAAGCTTTAACCGCTCCTATTGTTAAGGCTTCTGGTGCTCCTGGTCCCAACCCTATTATCTTTATCATTAGGTCCTCTCCTTACTAATTAATTTTTATGACTTTACTTTTTATTTCATCTATACTAAATACTTTTAATATTAGTATTAATACCATATATATAATAATACCCAAAAATATAGCTACTAAGCAAGAAAATCCATTGCTAGATGTCTTATTAAATAAAAATAAATATGTGGCTAATACGCCAGCTATCATAGCTAAGGAAGCAATAATTGGCTTAATAAATGTTTGATATATACTTAACCTTAGTTTCAATCTCTTTTTTAGTGATACTAAATTTAGTATAGTTGATACTAGGTATGCTGATATGCTTGCTATTACAGCTCCATATATATTAATATTAGCCATTGGTACTAGTGTAAAGGTTAATATAACCTTTACTATACATCCTATAAACAAATTTATTATAGGTCTTATATAATGACCTATTCCTTGCATAATAGATGTTGTTGTTTGAGTTATTATTATAAAAGGAACAGATAAAGATAAATACTTAAGTATTAATATGCCATCCCATTTGCCAGGGAATATAACTTTCATTATAGGTCCTGCTAAGAAAAACAATCCCATAGTACAAGGCATTGCTATTAACATAGATAATTTTAATGACAATTGAACTTTTGATTCTAAATCCTTTCTTTTATTCATTATATAATTTTCTGCTATTATAGGAATTAAAGAAGTTCCTAATGCCATAGATAATGTTAGTGGTATATTGGTTATTACATTTGCTTTCCCTGTTAATTGAGCATATAAAATCGTTGCTCCTTCTGAGGTTAATCCTGCTTGTAAAAGCTTTTGAGGAACTAATATAGAGTCAATTAAACTCATAATTGTTCCAACAGTTGTACCTACAGAAATAGGTAATGCTATCCTTAATATAGAAGTCAATACTTCTGGATTGCTTTTAACTTTTTTATTCCACATTTGTTTCTTTACTTTTTTATATTTTTCATAAAGATATGTTGCTCCTATTACTCCTCCTGCTGCTGCACCAAAGGCTGCTCCCCCTGCTGCATATTCTATTCCCTTTGGTAAAAGTAATATGGCAAGTCCAACTCCTATTATAACTCTTCCTATTTGTTCAAGTATTTGGGATACTCCTGATGGAGTCATATTTTGTAATCCTTGAAAAAAACCTCTATATATTGTCATTATAGATATTATAAATGGTGCAAAGGAGATTCCAAGTAATGCATAATATGATTTTGCATCCCATTGAACAAAATTAATAATAGGTTTAGCAAAAAAGAATAATATAAGGGTTGTACCAACACCTAAAAACATCATTAAAATTGTTGATTCCTTTACAATTTCAAAGACTCCTTGTATATCTCCCTTTGCTTTTTTTTCTGATATCATTTTTGAAATAGCTACTGGTACTCCTGATGCCATAGCAACGAAAAACATATATAGCGGATATGACATTTGATAGTATCCAACACCTTCGTCTCCTATAAGCATTATTAATGGCCATCTAAAAAATAATCCTAGAAATCTTGCAACTATTCCAGCTATTCCAAGTACTAAACTTGCTTTAATTAATGATTGTTTTCTCATAAAATACCTCCAAACTTCAAATAGGCTTTAGTAAATTTGTATTGTAAGTTTAGAGGTATTATTACTTTATTTTATTGATAACTTTATATTTGATTAAATATTTATTTTTATTGCTCCATTTGCTTACCTAAGAAAGCTGAAGCTGTTTCAGATAACTTTAATTCTACTTCTCCCAGTTTTTCTCCAGATTCTTTAGATAATATTATTACTGCTCCAATTGCATCGCCTTCTGCTATTATTGGAGATATTACTTGGCTAGCATATTTTCCTGCCTCATCATCATTATGTAATGGAATAGTTTTTGATTGTTCTGTTATAAGTATAGCTCTTCTATCTTCCATTATTTTTTCTAGTTCTACGCTAACCTTTCTTTCCATATAATCTCGCTTAGGAGCACCGCTAACTGATATAAATGCATCTTTGTCTGCTATTAAAACAATATGTCCAATTGCTTGTTGTAAGCTTTCTGCATATTCTTTAGAGAAATCTGTTAATTCTCCAATCGGTGAATATTTTTTTAAAATAACCCCACCTTCTCTATCAGTGAAAATCTCTAGCGGATCACCTTCTCTAATTCTTAAAGTTCTTCTTATTTCTTTTGGTATAACAACTCTGCCTAAGTCATCAATACGTCTAACAATTCCTGTTGCCTTCATTATTGTGAGATACCTCCTTTTATTAATAATAATTAGTTGCAATATTATTATTTGACTTCTTAGAAATTTTATACCCATATAACCAAATTTTATAAAATTCAATATTTGAAAGTTTATATAAAAATAAGCCCAGCTAATTTTTATATAAATTAGCTAGGCTTATTTAGTTTACTAAAGTTTATCTTCGTATGTCTTTACCTTATAATCTTTTTTCCATTGTTCAAGCGAATCTTTATACACTTCATTCTTCTTTTGATTCTCTAAAGTAGTTTTTATAGAGTCTTTTGATTCATCAAAAGTCTTTTGTTTTACATCTGTTGCTTTAATTATATGATATCCAAACTTACTCTTTACTGGTTCTGATATTTCTCCCTCTTTAAGGTTTTTAACGCCAGCCACAAATTCTGCAACATATTGAGTTGAATTATAAGGTACAACTCCTAAACTTCCACCAGCATCTTTCGTTCCTGGATCTTCTGAAAATTCTTTTGCTAAAGCAGCAAAATCTTCACCCTTTGCAGCTCTTTCCCTTATTTCTTTAGCCTTTGCTTCATCAGATATTAATATATGGGCTACATTAGCCTCCCCGAAACTATCTTTATTTTCATCGTAATATGTTTTTATATCTTCATCAGATATATTTATATCTTTAAATATCTCTTCTGCCACCTTAGTTGATATTAATTGATTTTTCATACCTTCACTAAGCTTAGTAGTATATTCATCTAATGTCATACCAGTAGCTTCAAGAGCTTTATTCAATCCTTCTTCTCCGCCATAATTTGCCTTTATACTATCAATATACTTTTTAGTTTCAGTATCAACTTCTTCTTGAGTTGGAGCTAGACCTAGGTCTTCAGCTTTTTTCGTCATGATTTTTTCGTCAACTAACATGTTTAAAGCTTGAGTTTTCACAGTTTTTATTTGTTCTGCAAGCTGAGCATTTTTTTCGAAATCTTTTCCATATTGTTGTTCCATATATGGATTTACAATTTCATCTACATCTCCCTTTGTAATCTTAGTATTCCCCACCTTTGCTACAACTGTGTTTTTAATTGCTTCTGGTGTCTTTTGTATCATTTCACATCCAACTGCTGAAAAAGCAAATATACTTAAAGCTCCTGCAGCTATAATTTTTTTAATTTTAATCAATGATGTTCCCTCATTTCTCATTTAATTTGTTTCAATACCATTATACTTAATTAGTATATCAATATTGTGACAGTTATTCAATTTATAAAAATATCTTTACATATTTTTTGTTAAATTATCCAACATTTCTTTATAAAATGCTAAAGAAGTTTTCTTAATCTCTGAATCTCTTACTGCAAAATAAGGTTTTTCACCAAACATTAAGAACACTTTATCTTTGTAGTTTTCTAGTAAATACTTATATATACTGTTTAAATCTCTAATTCCCTCTGCAAATATAAATTTAACCTCTTTTGGCGTTTCTTTTATTTCTTCTATAGAAAGAATTTTAGCTCTACTCTTTATATAAGCTATATCCATTAAATTATAAACAGGTTCTGGAACTTCTGAATATCTATCTTCTAATTCAGATTTTATATCCATGTAGTCCTCTAATCCATCTATTGCAGCAATCTTTTTATAAACCTCTATCTTTTGTATTTCATCTTCAATATAAGTTCCTGGTATATATGCATCCACTTTTATATCAACTGTTGTTTCAATAGGTTCCTTTTCTATTTCTCCCTTTATAATTTTTATTGTATCTTCTAGCATTCTACAATATAAATCATACCCTATTGCAGCCATATGTCCATGTTGAGATGAGCCCATCATATTTCCTGCTCCTCTAATCTCTAAATCTCTCATGGCTATCTTGAATCCAGATCCTAGTTCTGTAAAATCTTTAAGCGCCTTCAATCTCTTTTCAGCTACTTCTGTTAAAATTTTATCTTTTGTGTACATAAAATATGCATATGCTATTCTATTAGATCTTCCTACTCTACCTCTTAGTTGATAAAGCTGTGATAATCCCATCTTATCTGAATCATGAATTATCATAGTATTAACATTTGGTATATCTATACCAGTTTCTATAATTGTAGTACAAACTAATATATCATATTCCCTATTCATGAAACTTACCATTTCTTTTTCTAACTGTCTTTCTGTCATTTGCCCATGTATAATTCCAACCTTACATTCAGGCACTAGCTCACTTATATATTTAGCCATTCCTTCTATACTTTCAACTCTGTTATATACATAGTAAACTTGGCCACTTCTATTTACTTCTCTTAATATGGCATCTCTTACCAGTTGATCATTTTGCTCAACTACATAAGTTTGAATCGGATATCTTTCTTCAGGTGGAGTTTCTATTACAGATATATCTCTTGCTCCCGTTAATGACATATGCAAAGTTCTAGGTATCGGCGTTGCACTTAAAGTTAACACATCTACATTTTTCTTTAGGCTCTTTATCTTTTCCTTTTGAGCAACTCCAAATCTTTGTTCCTCATCTATTATTAAAAGACCTAAATCTTTAAATACAATATCTTTAGAAACAAGTCTATGTGTTCCTATTAATAAGTCAACATTTCCTTCTTTAGCAGATTGAAGTGTACTCTTTTGTTCTTTTGCACTTCTGAATCTACTTATCATATCTATTTTTATTGGGAAATCTGAAAATCTTTTTGTCATATTTTTATAATGCTGCTCCGCTAATATAGTGGTAGGAACTAAAAATGCCACTTGCTTTCCATCCATAACAGCCTTAAATGCTGCTCTAATAGCTACTTCCGTTTTTCCATAACCAACATCACCACACAAAAGTCTGTCCATAGGCTTATCTGATTCCATATCTACCTTTATTTCTTCGAGAGATGTTAGTTGGTCTGGTGTTTCTTCAAATGGAAATTCATCTTCAAATTGTTTTTGCCATTCTGT
The DNA here is from genome assembly GCF_055330225.1 of Clostridium sp. LS3. Taxonomy (NCBI): domain Bacteria; kingdom Bacillati; phylum Bacillota; class Clostridia; order Eubacteriales; family Clostridiaceae; genus Clostridium; species Clostridium sp. LS3. The sequence goes on along the minus strand of NZ_CM143921.1, from coordinate 189,784 downwards.
ATCTTTTCTAAATTTATGTCCCTTTAATGTGGCTCTTGCTGCATAAAGCTTTACTAAGTCTTCTGCTATTTCATTTATTGACTTTTTAACTTTTGCCTTTGCCTTGTTCCACTCATTACTTCCAAGTTTATTTACCTTAGGAGTCTTACCTTCACTCCCTATATATTTTTGAACTAAGTCAAGTTGATCAACAGGCACATATAACTTATCACCTTTATCATAGATAATATCTAAGTAGTCCCTCTTATGGCCTCCTACTTCAATTTGCTTTATACCTTTATAGACACCCACACCATGATTAGCATGAACAACATAATCTCCAAGTTTAAGTTCTGCAAAACTTTTTATCTTTGCTATACCTTTTCGTGTACTTGCCTTTTGGGATATTTTTCTTTTAGCTTCTCCAAAAACATCTTTATCAGAAATTATGCATAACTTTAAATCTGGGTATTCGAATCCTTTTAGTAAGTTTCCAAAAGTTATTACAACCTCCCCAAATTCTATTGATTTTATATCCTCTCTATATGAACTTTCTATCTCTCTATCTCTTAATGTATTTACAAGTCTCTCTCCTCTTGTTCTTGTTCCTGATAATATTATTGTTTTGTATCCCTTTGACTTCTTATCTTTAATATCCTCTATTAATAAGTCTAATTGACCTTGATAACTATTAAGTGTAATTTCCTTAATTGAATATCTGTCTATTGGATTTAACATCTTGGTATTAACTGCAAATACATCTAAAGTTATAACTTTTTGTGTTTCTAGCTTTTCAGTTAATTTTTCTTTTTCTATTAAAAGCCTATTTTGTGAAGGTAAAATACCACCCCTTTGCAAAAAGGCTTCATAGTTTTCATTAAATTCAAAATAGCAGCTTTCTAACTTTCCTTCACATTTTTTAACATCATCCACTATATATGTATAGTCTTTTACATAGTTAAAAAAGCTATCTGGCTTATCATAAAAATAAGGTAAATAACTATCTAAAGTTTCAAATGTTAAAGTTTCAATTAGTGATTCTATATTAGCATTTACTATAGATTCCAACTTTTGAATTCTTTCATCCTTTTCATTAGAAGAAGCTTTAATAACTTCTAATTCTCTAAGCATATTTTCTTTTCCTCTGCTTAAAGATTCTTCACTTAAGATAACTTCTTTAGCTGGAAATATCTCTACACTGTTAACCTTCTCAATACTTCTTTGAGATTCTGTATTAAAAGTTCTTATAGATTCTATAAAATCTCCAAAAAGCTCTATTCTATATGGGTAAGTAGAAGTTGGTGGAAATACATCTAGTATTCCTCCTCTTAAAGAAAATTCACCTTTTCCTTCTACTGCCTCTACTCTTTCATAACCACTTTCTACTAGCTTTTTAGATAACTCCTTAAAGTTAACCTCATTATCAACCTCAAGTTTAAAAGTGTACTCTAAAAATAATTCCTTTGGAGTATAAATAGAGGTTAGTGAGTCTATAGATGTTACTATTATTTTATTTTTGTTATTTAAAATTTCCTTAATTACTTTTAACCTAGCCCATCTTAAATCTCCTGAAATAGCGTCTATATTATAAAAAACTACTTCTTTTGCAGGAAAGTAGTAAATATCATTTGTATAAAAGCTCAAATCTTCATATATATTTTTAGCTTCCATATCACTATGAGTAAGTATTATCATGGATGATTCTAAGTTTTCGTATATTCCATAAATACTATAGCTTTTTCCTGAATCTGATAATCCATTTATATTAATTGGGTATCTTTTTTTCTTAATACTTGATATTATTTCATTAAAAGCAGAGCTGTCCCTTAAAGGCTGCAATACCCCCTTTAATCTCATTAATCTACACCGTCCTTAATCTATTGTTTTTTTGATGCTTTAAAACCATTTAATTTATTCATTGCTTCCTTAGTTCCATCTTTAATTATTCCTTCTACACCAATTAAAGAAGCTTCTATAACTTCCATTAAGACTTCTGATTCTTCCTTACTAAACCTACCTAAAACATGCGAAACTAAATCACCATTAGGTTGTCCTACGCCTATCTTAATCCTTGGGAAAACATCTCCACCTATGTTAGCTATTATACTTTTAATGCCATTGTGCCCCCCTGCACTTCCCTTTTCTCTAATTCTTAGTTTTCCAATCTCTAAACTAATATCATCATAAATCACTATAACTTCATCATCTTTTAGTTTATAGAAATTCATAACTTCTCTTATACTTTCTCCACTTAAATTCATATATGTAGTAGGTTTTAATAAAATAACTTTATTATTATTTATAAAGCCTTCACCGTATACCCCTTTAAATTTTATCCTATTTATATCTATATTATACTTATTTGAAATATAATCTATAGCTTCAAATCCTATATTATGTCTAGTGCCTTCGTATTCCTTTCCTGGATTTCCTAGTCCAACAATTAAAAACATATCCTGAAACCTCCTAATTACTATCGGCATATTTATTATTATACTATTTTTTTACAATAATAAAAGTCCTTTAAAATAAAATTGCAACCCTTTAATTGAGTTGCAACTATTATACATCTATTGGCTAATACTATCTAGTTTTATTTGTAGATTTCTAACTTCCCCCGCTCTCATTACCTTACAATTTAAAGTATCTCCATTTTTTTTATTTTTTAGTATTTTAGATACTTGACTTATACTTGTTATTTCATTTCCATCTATATTAAATATTATATCAGTAGGCCTTAGCCCTGATTTATATGAATTGCTATCACGCTTTATACGCGCTACATAAAAACCAACTACAGTAAATTTATCTTTTCCATTAATAAAGCCACCTTCTAAAACACCAAGTATATCTTTAACTTCATTTGTAGAATTTATTATCTCCTCTAAGGAGCTTACATCAACAGCATAATATAATCCGTTTTGTTTCATATCACTAGTTATCTTATAGCTAGCAATTCCTATAAGCTCTCCATTTAAATTACTTATTATTCCACCTGTATTTATAGGTGTTATCGGTGTATTAAGCTCCAATAATTCATAAGTATTATCTTTTACTTTTAAATTTCTATTAGTTGATGTAATAATCCCTGGTATTATATTATCTATATAGTCATCACCCACCGAATTGCTGATAAGAGCAATTCTTTGTCCTTCAAATTTCTCTGCTTTTGGAGCAAATTTAATTGGTACTAATTCATCACTATAATTGACTTGTATTATTGCCATATCAAGTTCTTCATTTCCTACAATAAATTCTGCACTAATTGGATCGCTATCCATTGATGATAACTTAACATATATTTGTCTTAAATCTTTTACCTTGGAATAATTCGTTAGTATTTTGCCATCATTATCTATTATTATTCCTGTTGAATTATTATCAAAATATAAGTTTTCAGTTAAATGCTCTTTACTATCACTTATTGTAACTAATGACTTTTTTAACTTTTCTGCCAATCTAGAGTAATCTATAGAAGAATCACCATTTTCTATATTTTTATTTATTTTATTAGACATATCTTTATATTTTTTTTCTATAATTAAATTAGAAAACAATACCCCTGATAATCCAGCTATAATAAATAAACATATAATCTTGCCACCTATCTTAATGTTAGATTTTATTTTTTTCCTTTTAAACTGTATTGAAGGAAAACTTTCATCCATAAATTTTTCTTTATTTTGTTTGTCTTTTATACTTTTATTCATAGATTTCATTCCTCCTATACTTTGTCTCTCTACTTAACCTGTCTTCTAAGAGTAAATGTAAATTTAACACCTTTATCAGGAATATTATTAACCCAAATATCCTGATTATGCTGTGATAATATTAATCTAACAATAGGCAATCCTAGGCCAGTACTTACTTTGTTTGTTCTGGACTTATCCCTTTTATAGAATCTATCCCATATTTTATTTATATCTTCTTTAGAAATATTAGGTCCACTATTAAATATACTTACATAAACCAATTCACCTTTAGCATATGTTTCTATTTGAATTTTTCCACTTTCTATTCCATACTTTATTGCATTTTCAAGAAGATTAGTTACAACTTGTATTATTCTATCTCTATCTGCAATACAATACTCATGACTATTATTAAATATTACTTCAACATTAATTTTCTTTTGCTTTATCTTTCCTTCTAAATTTAAGGTACATAAAGTGATAATTTCATTTATATCTAATTTAACAATATTCAAATTAAATTTTCCTGACTCCATAGATGATATATCTAAAAGATCATTCACAAGTCTTGATAGTCTGCAAACTTCATCATTTACTATATTTAAATAGTAGTTTTCTTTATCTTTAGGAATAACTCCATCTATAATCCCTGTTATAAAACCCTTAATAGATGTTATAGGTGACCTTAATTCATGAGATACATTTGAAATAAATTCTCTCCTTATGTTATCTACTTTCTCTAAAGATTCTGCCATTATGTTAAATGAATTAGCTAGCTCACCTATCTCGTCTTGAGAATCTATATAAACTCTCTTTTCAACTTCTCCTTTAGCTAACCTTTTTGCAGCATTATTTATTTCAGATAAAGGATTTATTAATATTTTCTGAGCGAAGTAATAAGTTACTATGCTAGACAAGATAACTGCAACTATTACAGATATCCAAATTATAATATATATTTTTTTTGATTCACTAATATTTTGATTATTTTCTATAAGAACTACTGATCCATTAAAATTCTCTTCATTAAATAATGGTTTTGAGTATGCTTTAAGTTTTTTGTTATCCTTATCAAAAAACTCTTTTTCTATCATTTGTCCAGATTTTAATAGCTTCATCTCTGAATCTGATATACTTAGCTTACTATATTTTAAATAAGAAAGGTTATCATTAGATACAGCATATACATAACCTTGATTATCTAAAATTATAGAGTCCATATTAACTGATATTTTAACCATCTTCATTGTATTTCTTAAATCATCATATGAAGTTTCATTATTCTGATTTAAATATTCTAATGTAGAATCTTGAATTAACTCTATATACTTATTTGCAAGCTCAGTTCTTTTATTTGAATATTCTCTATTAATAAATGCTGATAGAATCATTCCCACTAATATTAGTATTATTGAAGTAATAGATGAAAAAGCAATTAAAATTTTGTATATAACACTTTTTCTCTTCATTATTTCACCTCAAATTTATATCCAACTCCCCAAACTGTCTCTATTTGCCAGTTATCTCCACCACTAATTTTTTCTCTTAATCTTTTAATATGAACATCCACCGTCCTAGAATCACCTGGATAATCATACCCCCAAACCTCGCAAAGCAATTGTTCTCTTGTGAAGACTTTATTTTTATTACTTGCTAAATAATGAAGTAATTCAAATTCTTTAGGAGGCATTTTTATTTCTACATCTTTATATATAACATTATAAGAAGCTGAATCTACAACTAAGTCAGGATAATTAACTACCTCAGTGTCTTTTTCATCATAGTTATATCTCCTCATAACTGCTTTAACTCTTGCTAACAACTCTTTCGGCTCAAAAGGCTTTACTACATAGTCATCTGCTCCTAATTCTAAGGCTAAAACCTTATCAAAAGTATCTCCTTTCGCAGTTAACATAATTACAGGTATTTGACTAAACTTTCTAATCCACTTTAAAACTTCTATTCCATCCATACCTGGTAACATAATATCTAAAAGCACTAAATCTGGCTCAAACTCATCAAAAACACTACTAGCTTCTCTTCCATTATGACAAATTCTTGTTTCATACCCAGAACTTAATAAATACATATTTATAACTTCACATATATTTTCATCATCATCTACAATTAATACTCTACCTAATCTATTATCCATAATAACACTCTCCTTATTTTTATTATAATTGATTTATATCTTATTTTTAGCTTTTTACATTAATTATAAATAATAATTAATAATTGTAACAATTTATTAACTATTATTTGTAATTAAAAAGTCGCCAAGGCGAGCTTGCCGAGCCGTCGACTTTTTTTAGCGCATGTGCATTTCCGAAGCTTGCCTGAGGAAAATCTTGCACGCGCATTTTATTCTATTTTTTACTCTATAGGGCTAATTTTAATAACTTGTATGCTATAAATAATTTATCCAAAGATTTTAAAAATACAATTTCCTATAGAGTAAAAAAGCCCCTAAAAAGTTTGTGCTTCTTAGAGGGCTTTTATCCTATTATGTATTAAACTTCAAATAGTTTACTTATCGGTTCATCATCATATATTCTTTTTATTGCTTCTGCAAATAATGGTGCAACTGATAACGCCTTAAACTTTACTAAATTATCTTTTTCAGGTAATTTAACTGTATTTAGCATAACTAATTCTTCTATAGAAGAGTCATTTATTCTTTCAAAGGCAGGACCTGATAAAACTCCATGAGTGCAGCATGCATATACATTTGTTGCTCCTAAATCCTTTAAAGCATTTGCCGCATTTGCAATAGTTCCTGCAGTATCTATCATATCATCTATTAATATACATTTCTTGCCTTCAATGTCACCTATTATGTTCATTATTTCTGATACATTTGCCTTTGGTCTTCTCTTATCTATAATTGCTATTGGTGCATGTAATCTGTCTGCAAACTTTCTAGCTCTAGTCACACTTCCTAAATCAGGTGAAACAACTACAACATCATCTCTATCATCAAATCCTTTTTCTACAAAGTATTTTGCTAAAATTGGTGATCCTAATAGATGATCAACTGGTATATTAAAGTATCCTTGTATTTGTGCTGCATGTAAATCCATAGTTAACACTCTGTGAGCTCCTGCTGCTGTTAATAAATCTGCAACTAGTTTAGCTGTTATTGGATCTCTTGACTTAGCCTTTCTATCTTGTCTTGCATATCCATAGTAAGGCATAACAACTGTAATTCTTCCAGCTGAAGCTCTCTTAAATGCATCTATCATTATTAAAAGCTCCATTAAATTATTATTAACAGGTGAGCTAGTTGATTGTACTAAAAATACATCTGTTCCTCTTACAGTTTCTGCTATATCAACTGATATTTCTCCATCACTAAATGTTGAAACTTTAGCTTTACCTAGTGGCAATCCTAAAATATCTGCAATTTCTTTTGCTAATTCTGGATGTGAGTTTCCAGTAAATATTTTAATATTTTTTCCATGGGTTATCATTGTGTGAAGACCTCCTTAAATTTTTGGCACTTTTGTTTATCTAAATAACTATTTGTTAGTAAGACCTTTTTTATCAACCCAACCTTCGATATTTCTTTGTTTTGCTCTTGCAACTGCAAGTTCTCCTTCTTTTACATCGTTAGTTATAGTTGATCCTGCTGCTATATAGGTATTATCTTCTACTTTAACTGGTGATACTAAATTTGCATTACAACCTATAAAACTATTATTCCCTATTTCTGTTTTATGTTTCTTTTGTCCATCATAATTAACAACTACTGTTCCACAACCAAAATTACAGTTTTTACCTACTGAAGCATCTCCTATGTAAGTCAAATGTGATACTTTTGTATTGTCACCTATAGTTGATTTTTTAATCTCTACAAAATCACCTATTCTAGCACCACTTCCAATTACTGATTCTGGTCTTATGTATGCAAATGGACCAACAGTTGTTCTTTCCCCAATTTTACTATCTATAATAACTGACGATTGTATTTCAACATTATTTGAAATAATACTATTGGAAATTCTTGAGTTTGGATATAATATAACACCTTCTCCAATTTTAGTATTTCCTTCTATAACATTACCTGGATATATTATAGTATCTCTTTCAATCTCAACATCATCACCTATATATGTAGAATTTGGATCTATTAACGTTACACCATTTATCATGTGTCTTAAATTTATTCTTTTTCTTAAAATTTCTTCTGCTTGCGCTAGTTGAGCCCTTGAATTAACACCTATAGTTTCCTCATAGTCTATTACAACAGCCCCAACCTTTTTACCTTCTTCTTTTAAAATTCCAATAACATCTGTTAAATAGTATTCACCTTGATTATTATTATTTGATAATTTATCTAAAGAATTTAGTAATAATTCTATATCAAAGCAATATATAGCCGCATTCATTTCATTTATTTTTAATTCTTCTTCAGTGCAATCTTTATGCTCAACGATTTTTAAAACCTCGTCATTTTCTCTTACAACTCTTCCATAACCAGTTGGATCATCAACTATTGAACTTAATAATGTAGCACTATTATTATTTTCTATATGTGTTTTAAATAAACTTTCAACTGTTTCTGGCTTAATTAAAGGTGCATCTCCGCAAAAAACACCTACAACACCTTTTTTTCCTTTTAAAAATTCAATAGCACATTTTACAGCATGACCTGTACCTAATTGCTCCTCTTGTAATGAATAACTAACATTTTTTAAAGCAGTTTTTTCTTTTACTAACTCTGCTCCCTTTCCAATAATTACATCTATATCTTCTATGTTAGCTTTTCTCATAGTATCTATAACATGATTTACCATCTCTTTTCCACAAACTTTATGTAGAACCTTTGGTAAGTCGGATTTTATTCTTGTTCCTTGACCAGCTGCTAAAATTAATGCACACTTATACATAAAAAACACCTCACTATAAAATGTTAAGGACAAATTTATAATTAATTTAAAAAATATTCGTAAACATCTCATTATATTATATTGTATTAGAATAAGTATTTCAACCTTATTTATCCCATTACATATCTTTATATCAATTTATTGCTAAAATACAATTTAATATACAAACACTTCTCTAAAATATGACAAAAAAAATAAAAGGGCATACCCCTTTTATTTTTAAACAATATAAATTAGCCAACTATAACTTCAGCCTCATCTTCAACTCTAGCTTTTTCATAAGCTTCAAGTATTGACGTCTGAATCTTTTCTCTAGTGTCTGTGTTAATAGGATGCGCTATATCCTTAAACTCTCCATCTGGTGTCTTTCTACTTGGCATAGCTATAAATAATCCATTTTGTCCTTCGATTACCTTGATGTCATGAACTACAAATTCGTTGTCAAATGTAACAGAAACTATAGCTTTCATCTTTCCATCTGAAGCTATCTTTCTAATTCTTACATCGGTTATTGTCATTGCACTACACCTCCGTTGCTCTGATAGATAATAAATTCTATAAAAAACATAAAAATCCTTTTTTTATTTTTAAATTTTTTAAATTTTTTCAAATTTTACAATTTTCCATCTATAATTAGCAAAGATTATATTTTTATATAATAATATTTGAAGGCCTAACCTCTAAATCTTTTGACTCTCCTAAATGTTTAAGTTCAACTATAGATATATAATCTGAAACTCTCTTTTGTAATACACCTATATTATCTACTAACACTCCTATTCCTATTAACTCACTTTCAAACTCTTTTAATAAATCCTTTATTCCTTGAGCTGTACCTCCACCTCTTAAAAAGTCATCTATAAATATACATTTACTTTTAGCTTTCATAGACTTCTTTGAAAGTGACATCTGTTGAATTCTTCCACTAGTACCTGATACATAATTTATTGTAACAGTAGATCCCTCTGTTACTTTGCTATCTCTTCTTATTATAACTAATGGAATACCTAAATTCCTTGCAACTTCATAAGCAAGCGGAATACCTTTTGTTTCTACTGTTACTACATAATCTACTTCCTTATCATAAAATTCTGTAGATAAAATAACTCCTGCCTTACTTATTATTTGAGGATTATACATTAAATCTGTCATGTATATAAAATTTCCTGGAACTATTCTACTCTCATCCTTTAAAAGTTCACAAATATCCTCTGCAAATTTTTTTCTGCTTTCAGTTTCTATTCCAGGAATATATTTTATTCCCCCTGCTGCACCTGATATAGTTTCAACTCTTCCCATTTCTAATTTTTCTAAAACTTCTCTAACTATCACTATATCTTCACTTATAGTCGATTTTGCTGCATTTAATAAATCTGAAAATTTATTTAATCCTATAACCTTATTGGGATTTTCAGTTAAAATTTTTGTAATAGCTACTACTCTACTATTTCTGCTTAACTTTTCCAAAATATATCACCCACATCTTTATTTTTTCCGAATTATTCGTTAATTTCAAGCATCTAATATTCATATTTTATTCTATATCTTTCTCAATATCAATACATTTTAAACAGTTATCTCTGTAAATTTATTTATAATTGTCACTTTTTTTAATGTTTTTCACTAAATTATTTAATATACTGCTTTTTTATGTGTTCATTTTCTTAAATTTGTATATAATTATAAGGTGAAAACTATTTACAATAAGTTTGTAAAGAATTCTTAATAATAAAGGGGTTGATTTTTTTGTCTTTTGATCTTAATAAAGATTTAAATAAGAAAATTCATTTTATAGGTATTGGCGGAGTTAGCATGAGCGGTCTTGCTGCTGTTTTATTAACTAAGGGGTTTAAGGTATCCGGTTCTGATTCGAAAGAATCTGGCATTACTAATAAATTAAAATCTGAAGGTGCTGAAATTTACATAGGTCATAATAGAAATAACTTGAAAAATGTTGACTTAGTAGTTTATACAGCTGCTATTCCATCAGATAACCCTGAGATATTAGAGGCTAAGGAAAAAGAAATAGAGATGATGGACAGAGCAGAATTTTTAGGTTTAATTATGAATGGACATAAATATAATGTTGCTGTTTCCGGTACTCATGGAAAGACAACTTGTACATCCATGCTTTCTCATATAACCTTAAAAGCAAATTTAGATCCTACTATACTAGTTGGTGGAGATTTAGATGTAATAGATGGAAACTTTAAAATTGGAAACAGTGAGTACTTCTTAACAGAAGCTTGTGAATATAAAGAATCATTTTTAAAATTCTATCCTTATATAGGAATAATTTTAAATATAGATGCAGATCATTTAGATTACTACAGAGATCTAAATCATATAAAAGAGACTTTTGAAAAGTTCTCTAATATAATTCCTTCTGATGGATATTTAATCGGATATTGTGAAGATGAAAATGTAAATGAAATATTAAATAAAGCTCATTGTAATACTATTAGCTACGGAATAAATAAAGGTGATGTAACAGCTAAAAATATTTCCTTTAATAATAAGGGATGTGCTAGTTTTACTGTATGCAGAGATAACACAGAGTTATTTGATATTACACTAAATACTACAGGTAAACACAATATATTAAATGCCTTATCAACTATTTGTGTTGGATTAATATTTAACTTACCTCATTCTTCAATAATTGAAGGTTTAGCTGAATGTAAGGGAGCTCATAAAAGATTTGAATACAAAGGGGAATTTAATGGATCAACTATAATAGATGACTATGCACATCATCCAGTAGAAATTAAAGCTACTTTAGATACTGCTAATATAATTCCACACAAAAATATTTATGCAGTATTTCAACCTCACACTTATACAAGAACAAAAACGTTATTTAATGATTTTACTGAATGCTTTTCTAACTCAGATGAACTGCTACTTATGGATATATATGCAGCAAGAGAAAAAGATACTGGAATTGTAAGCTCTAATGATCTTGGAGATGCAATAAGGGCTAAAGGTATAAAGTGTATTAATATTCACAGTCACGAAGAAGCTGCTAATTATTTAAAAAGTAAAATCACTAAAGATGACATTGTTTTAACTATTGGTGCTGGAGATGTAGTTAAAGTTGCCGACTTAATTTTAAAATAATAGATATCAAATTTTTACTTATATTATTACTTTATTAGTAAATACTATATGGATATAGAACTTATATGCTAATATTATTTGGTATTGTTCTATTTCCTTATAGTATTTATTTTGTTTTCTTTTGACTAATATCCTAATAATATTGATATTGTTTGCTTTTTATATTTATTTTTATCTAGGTTTATTTTATAATTTACAAGAACTATAAGTATTTTTATATAATATTCTTATATATCTAAAATTATATAAAATACAAATTTTAGAGTAGAGGTGATTTCATGGAATTATCAAACAAAATTCAAAGTGCTGCAGATTTTATATTACAAAAATCTAAATACAAACCTGAAATCGGTTTAATTTTAGGATCTGGATTAGGATCATTAGCTGACTCTATAGAAAATCCTGAATTTTACCCTTATGAAGACCTTCCACACTTTCCAATATCAACTGTTGAAGGTCATGCTGGAAGATTAGTTATAGGCATGTTAAATGGAAAATGTGTTGTTGCAATGCAAGGTAGATTCCATTACTATGAGGGATACTGCTATAACGAAGTAACTTTTCCAGTTAGAGTAATGAAATTAATTGGAGTTAATAAATTAATCGTTACTAACGCTGCTGGAGCTGCTAACACAAGCTTTAAACCTGGAGATTTAATGCTTATAACTGATCACATAAACTTCTCTGGAGATAACCCTCTAATAGGTAGAAACCTTAAAGAGTTTGGACCTAGATTTCCAGATATGTCTACTGCATACGATCCAGAGCTTAGAAGTAAGGCTTTAGAAGTTGCAAAAGATCTAAACATTGATATTAAGCAAGGAGTATATATGATGTTTAGTGGTCCTACTTACGAAACTCCTGCTGAAGTTAGAATGGCAAGAATACTTGGTGGTGACGCAGTAGGTATGTCTACAGCTCCAGAAGTAATAATTGCAAATCATTCAGGAATGAAGGTATTAGGAATATCATGTTTAACTAATATGGCTGCTGGAATTTTAGAGCAACCTTTAAACCACGAAGAAGTAGTAGAAACTTCTAATATGGTAAAAGAGAAATTCACTTCATTTATGAATAAAATAATTGAAGTTATTTAATTATTTTACTATTTTACTAAAGAAAATTTTATAACCAAACGAAGGAGAAATTAAACTTGGAAAGATTTGTTGGAATACTAGGAATTATTGTTATATTAGGAATAGCTTTTTTACTTTCAGAAAACAAAAAGAAAATCAATTGGCGTTTAGTTGTATCTGGTTTAGGATTACAAATAATATTTGCTATATTAATATTAAAAGTTCCAGTTGGTAGAAGAGTATTTGAAAGTGCTAGTAGTGCAATAACAAAACTACTAGACTTTACTAAAGAGGGTACAAACTTCTTATTTGGACCACTTGCCGATGTAAGTGGAATAGGATTTGTGTGGGTAGTTCAAATTTTACCTACAATAATATTCTTTTCAGCATTAATGGGAGTGTTATACTACCTTGGAATAATGCAATTTATAGTTAAATTTATAGCTAAGTTTATAGCTAAGTTACTTGGAACTAGTGGTTCTGAAACATTAAGTGCAGTTGGAAACATATTTTTAGGTCAAACTGAAGCTCCACTTCTTGTTAAGCCTTTTGTAAAGGATATGACTAGGTCTGAACTTTTAGCTATAATGATAGGTGGAATGGCAACTGTTGCTGGTGGTGTAATGGCTGGCTACGTAGCAATGGGAGTTAATGCTGGTCACCTTTTAGCTGCAAGCATAATGGCTGCTCCTGCTGGATTAGTTTTAGCAAAAATTATAATTCCAGAAACAGAAGAAAGTAAAACTAAAAATTCTTCTGATATAGTAGTTGAAAATACTTCATCTAACTTAGTTGAAGCTGCTGCAAATGGAGCAAGTGATGGCTTAGGATTAGCATTAAATGTTGGTGCTATGTTACTAGCATTTATAGCCTTATTAGCTTTAGTTAATTTCTTAATAGGTGCTATAGGGGGGGTATTTGGATTTCCTGAGTTAAGTTTTCAATGGATTTTAGGAAAATTATTCTCTCCATTAGCATTTGTTATGGGAGTACCTTTATCAGATATTTCAGCTGCTGGTAGTTTACTTGGTCAAAAAATAATATTAAATGAATTTGTTGCATACTCTGAGCTTGGAAAATTAATAGCAGCTAATGTACTACAGCCAAAGACTGTGATGATGTTAACATATGCTTTATGTGGATTTGCTAACTTTAGCTCTATTGCAATTCAAATAGCAGGTATAGGTGGTCTGGCACCTGAAAAGAAATCTACTATTGCTAAACTAGGCTTTAAAGCTCTTATAGGTGGTGTATTAGCAACCTGCTTAACAGCAACAATAGCTGGTGTACTATTTTAGTATTTAGCTAAAAATTTTATTATAATTTTATTTAAATATAATAAGGCTGAGTTTTAGATAATATCTAAAACTCAGCCTTATTTTTAAATTATAGTTATCTCCTTACTTACAGAGTTTAATACTTCGCACCCATCCTTAGTTACTAATATTAAATCTTCTATTCTTACACCAAAGTCATCTTTTAGGTATATTCCAGGTTCTATAGAAAATATCATACCTGCTTTTATTTCCTCATTATTTACAGAACTAACGTCTCCAAAATCATGGTCTTCTATTCCTATACTATGACCTGTTCTATGAGTAAAATATTCACCATATCCAGCTGCTTCTATATAAGATCTAGCTGCTTTATCTATATCAGAGAATTTCATTCCTTCTTTTACTTTTCTTATAGCACTTTGATTTGCTTCCTTAACTGTATTATAAATCTTTGCATGCCTTTCATTAGGTGCTTCACCAAAAAATACTGTTCTTGTCATATCTGAACAATATGAATTGTACACACCACCAATATCTAGAACTATACTATGCCCTTTCTTTATAGTATCATTACTAGAATGATGATGCGGGTCGGCTCCATTAGGACTAACAGCAATTATGGGTGAAAATGAAAACTCATTTACTCCATAACTTTCATATAATTCAGTTAAAAGGTTAGCATAATATTTTTCTGTTTTTCCTTCTTTTAAGTTATCCCAAAGTTCAAGCATAACCTTATCATTAATTTCAGAAGACTTTTTCATTAAAGCTATTTCCTCTTGGTCTTTTATCATTCTTAATCTATCTATTATAGGTGATGAATTAACAAAAGCTTTTGCCCCATTATTATTCATAAGTTTTATTAAGAAATGTGCTGGCCAATTTTTATCCACACCTAAGGTCTTTTCTTTATCCACAACTGTGCATAATATGTTTATTGGATCCTCTATATCTGAATACCAAATTAAATCTACACCCAAATCTTCATATATAGGAAATAATTTATTAACTATAAATTTATGATTACCATTTGTGTTTAAATATAAAGCAATCATTCTCTCACCTGGTGAAACCCACTTTCCTGTTAAGTAAAAAATTGCTGGTGGAGATGATACTATTATTTGATTTAATCCTTGTTCCTCCATAGCTTTTAATACATTTTGTACTCTATTTAGCTTCATATCTGTACCTCCTTTTTTTAACCTATAAATATAATATACCTTATGGATGAAATAATATCTATTTATTATAATCATATTAAAATTATTTATCCTAAATATTTTAAGTGATATAATATAGAATATATTATTTAGGAGGATATACTTATGAAAATAGCTGCAATTTCGGATATACATGGAAATATTTACTCACTACTTAAGGTACTAGAGGATATAGATGAACAAAGAGTTGACTTAATAGTTTGCCTTGGTGATTTAGTTGGCTATGGTCCTCATCCAAATGAGGTTATTGCTTTAATAAAAAGAAGAGAAATCCCTTGTCTAAAGGGAAACTATGATGCATCAGTAGTAGATGAAGGCTTTACTTTTATAAGAGATAATTCAGTTAATTCATTTGCACTTCCTTGGGCATGTGAAGAAGTTAGAGCCTCAAATAAATATTATTTATCACAACTGCCAACATTTTTAGACTATGATATAAATGGAGTAAAAATTAAATTTACCCATGGTAGTCCTAATATAATAAATGAATATCTTTTCCAAGATGGGCAAAATACAGAAGATATAATGAAAAATCTTAAAGAAGATGTGTTAGTTTGTGCTCATACACATATTCCTTCTTACAAAAAGTTCGACCAAAAAACCTTTATTAACGTTGGAAGTGTTGGTAAGCCTAAAATAGGAAGACCTAACGCTACATATTGCTTAATTAATATTGATGAAAATAAAAATATAGATGTTAAATTTAGAGAATTAGAATATGAATTTAAAAGAATCGTTAAAGATGCACAAATGCTTAAATTTCCTGCTCAATTAGTTTCATCATATGAAAGTGGAAATGAATAATAAAGATTGCTACACTTTTTTAGCGTAGCAATTTTTATTATTTCTAAGTACATTTTTTTGTGTACTTTACTAGTCCTACTATTCTCAATTTTGATAAAATTTTTTTATCATTATTATGACAATTTTTAAAAGTATTACTATGGTCACGTCCTGCTTTAATACCAAAATGCTTTCCGTCTTTCCATTGAGGTATATCACAAGCATCATATATAGTTCCATTTATAGCTATATACGTTGGCATACCATTTTGTCCATTATATTTAGCTAATTCTTCTATAGTTAATTCAAGTAATCCATTGCCTCTTTTCTTATTGTGAAATGTAACTTCATTCAAATAAGAATTTATTTGATTACAAACCTTGTCCATAACTTGTAATATATTTTCCTTGTATTCTTCAGGATATGTTACTAGCATGCTTTTTAGTTTATTTAATTCAATAAATTTTTCTTCTAAGAAACCTCTATTGCTCATATAATCCTCCATAAAATGCTTTCTCAAATTATCTTATGATTTAAAGTTGCAAATGTTAGTGAATTGGTGTAAAATCGTAATAAACATTATAATTTTATTACTGTGATGAGAAGAGTAGCTATACGGAAGTAGTCTTAGCGAGTAAGGAATGGTGTAAGCCTTATACGAAGCCTCTAGTGAAGAACATCTCTGAGTTTCTAACCGAACAAGTGAAAAATGATCACCTTTTCCTTATATTAAAGGTGTAAGTTCGACTAACAAAATTAAAATTTTTAGTCTCACTTAAGTAGACTTAGACGGAGTCAAACCGTTATAATTTGAATGGCATTATCTGTGTCAATTGAGTGGCTATTTATAGCAATTTGGGTGGTACCGCGAAATTATCCTTTCGTCCCTTTTTAGGGATGAGAGGTTTTTTTATTTTATAAAAATTTATTTTAGGAGGAACAATAATGGATAAAGCTAGTTTAGTAAAATCACTTTACAGAAATCAAGATGAATATTTATCTAAGGAAATAAAAATTTCTGGTTGGATAAAAACTTTAAGAGCATCAAATGCTTTTGGATTTATTGAAGTAAATGATGGTACATTCTTTAAGAATGTTCAAGTTGTTTTTGATAATAAACTTGCTAATTTTAAGGAAGTATCAAAACTACCTATTAGTTCATCAATAACTGTTATAGGTACTTTAGTTGCTACTCCAGAAGCTAAACAACCTTTTGAAATTCAAGCTAATGAAATAGTTATAGAAGGTATGTCTCAATCAGATTACCCTCTTCAAAAGAAAAGACATAGTTTTGAATACCTTAGAACAATAGCTCATTTGAGACCTAGAAGTAATGCATTTTCAGCTGTATTTAGAGTACGTTCAGTATCTGCTTATGCTATACACAAATTCTTCCAAGAAAGAGGTTTTGTTTATACTCATACACCTTTAATTACTGGAAGCGATGCTGAAGGTGCTGGTGAAATGTTTAGAGTTACAACTCTAGATTTACACAACGTTCCAAAAACTGAAGAAGGCGCTATAGATTTTAAACAAGACTTCTTTGGTAAAGAAAGTAATCTTACAGTATCAGGCCAATTAAATGGTGAATGCTATGCATTAGCATTTAGAAACATTTATACTTTTGGACCTACTTTTAGAGCTGAAAACTCAAATACAGCAAGACATGCTGCAGAGTTCTGGATGATAGAACCTGAAATAGCATTTGCTGATTTACAAGATGATATGGAATTAGCTGAAGATATGCTTAAGTATGTTTTAGAATATGTTTTAGCTGAATGTCCAGAAGAAATGGCATTCTTTAATCAATTTGTTGATAAAGGAATACTAGATAGATTAAATCATGTAATTTCATCTGACTTTGGTAAAGTAACTTATACAGATGCAGTTGAAATACTAAAGAAAGCTGATAAGAAGTTTGAATACCCTGTTGAATGGGGAATTGACTTACAAACAGAACACGAAAGATATCTTACTGAAGAACATTTTAAAAGACCTGTATTTGTGACTGATTATCCAAAGGATATAAAAGCATTCTATATGAGGCTGAATGATGATGGAAACACAGTTGCTGCAACAGACCTTTTAGTTCCAGGTATAGGAGAACTTATAGGTGGTAGCCAAAGAGAAGAGAGGTTAGACATCTTAACTAAGAGAATGGCTGAACTTGGACTTAAAGAAGAAGATTACTGGTGGTATTTAGAGCTTAGAAAATACGGAGAAACTAAGCACGCTGGATTTGGATTAGGTTTTGAAAGACTAATAATGTACATTACAGGAATGTCAAACATCAGAGACGTAATACCATTCCCAAGAACTACAGGACAATCTGATTTCTAATAAAACAAAACCTAGTAAACAGCTTGCTTACTAGGTTTGTTTAATTAAGTTAATCAATTTAGAAACATTTTTATTACATAAAGTTTATTGTGTTATTTTTACACTTAAAGTTTTAAATGTGATCCATCACAAAATGGTGGATTTTTAGTGTGATTACAAGCGCATAAATGCGCCTTCTCACTTTTTTTAGCAATAAAAGTTAAAGGTGTGAATGATGTACCTACATGTGCACCATTACAAAATGGTATACTTGAACTTTTTCCACATGTGCACCAAAAGTATGTTTGATCTTCTTTTAACTCCACTAAAATAGGATGCTTTTTCGCTATTAAAGACTTGTCCATAACGATTTCTTGTGAATGTTCTTTAATAATTTCATCATATTCAGCTTTTATTTTATTAGCAAGCTTTTGATCCTGCTTAGCTACATTAACTAGATACATTAATATATTTCCGGGATAAATAACATCATCTTTAAAATATGTACTTTCTAATGATTTTCTACTTAATGATATTATACAATTTTCATCATGATCTTGCTTGCATTCTTTACACAACCTGCATACACTTGCTATGCTTTTAGCAGTCAGATTTTCGTTATATACTTTTATGTCATTTTTAGGTATTAATTTAATCCCATCACTAATTATCTTCAATCCATTTTTCTTGGTAGCTTCTACAGCATTTTTAGCAAATCCTATATTGCACTTGAATGGTATACATTGGTTTGTGTTGTAAAATTTACATTCTAAACAAATTTTATTTAAATTTTCTTCTATTCTTTCATAATAATTCATTAAAAAAACTCCTTTTATATCATAATTAATGGTTAAAAGTAAATTGGTATTTTACAATTTTAAAATACTACATAATGTTATTTGTCATGAAATTGAAGTCATGAGTTTTTAAGAAGAGTTTTATATTATTTGATATTTTTAACATTATATTGAAAAATATCTGTGGTTGTCAAGGATTCATAAAGTTTTATACTATTTTGCATAACTTTAACACAAACTTAGAATTTTATGTTGAAATATCCTTTAAACAACAATTTGATCTAGAAATATTAACTATTACATTGGCATCTCTTTTAATGGTAGGTACTACATTATCAGTATTATAATTAACCTACTAGTTTATTTATAGCAAGCTAGGGGTTAGCATATTCTAGGTATAATATCTTCCTCCAACATACCTAATATTCTTGTACCATTAATTTTAGTTTTTAAATACACCTTTCCTCGGTCATCCTTTACTACTTCTCCTATTAAAGCTGCATTTTTTCCTAAAGGATTATTTTTCATGACTTTAATAACCCCCTCTGAATCTTCCTTTGAAACGATCAATACGATTTTGCCCTCATTTGCTATATATAATGGATCGACTCCTAATATTTCACAAATAGCGCTAACATCCTCTCTTACTGGGATAGAGTTTTGATTTAATAATATACTTATGCTCTTTTCTTCTATTACTTCATTTAAAGTTGTAGCAAGTCCACCTCTTGTAATATCCCTAATAAATTTAACTTTTTTACTAGCCTTTAAAATATCTCTAACTAGTAAATGTAGTGCATTGCAATCACTTTGTATTTCAGACTCTAGATTTAGCTCCTCCCTCGCACATAGTATAGTTATTCCATGATCTCCTAATGTACCACTTGCAATAACCTTATCTCCTTCTTCAATCCTTTGACTAGATAGATTTAAATTATTTTCAAATACGCCTATGCCTGTAGTATTAATATAAACCTTATCTCCCTTACCTCTTTCCACTACCTTGGTATCCCCTGCAACTATTTTAACACAACATTGCTTTGCAGTTTTAGCCATGGATTTAACAATTCTCTCTAAATCACTAATTCTTAACCCTTCTTCAATTATAAATCCAACTGTAATATAAAGAGGTTTTGCCCCACTGACAGCTAAATCATTTACTGTCCCACATATGGATAATTTACCTATATCTCCTCCTGGAAAAAATATTGGATTTATTACATATGAATCAGTTGTTATAGCAATTTTCTCACCTAAATTTTTAATTATACTAGAATCTCCTTGCTCTAGAAGTATTTCATTATTAAAATGTTTATAAAAAATTTTATTAATAAGTTCATTAGTTTTCCTTCCACCACTTCCATGAGATAAAGTAATAATATCCATATTCAACAACCTCTTTTATTATTAGTTTAAATACATATAATGTATTCTACAAGTTCCCTCTCTAGACACCATACAAACTCCTACAGGATTAGAAGGAGTACATTTATTACAAAAAAATTTACAATCCTCTGGAGCTTTCTTTCCCTGTATTATGTATTCACAAATACATCCTTTTAAAGCCTTACTCTCTTTAACTTTTATATTAAACTTAACTTCTGCATCATAGTCACTATATTCACTATTAATCTGTAATCCACTATTTTCAATGAATCCAAGACCTCTCCAGTTGCCATTATAATTATCAAAAACCTTATTCATCAACTCTTTAGCTTTTTTATTTCCTTCATATCTAACAAATCTGCCGTAAATATTCCTTAAATTAATCTGATTTTCCCTTATCATATCTACTAATAAATAAATGGCTGCCATAACATCCTGGTCATCAAAACCAGCTATAACTGATGGTATTTTTAGTTCTTCGCTAATAAAACTAAAGTCTCTTTCACCAATAATAGTACCTACATTCCCTGGACAAATGATACCATCTACCTTGACATCCTTATCACTAATTAAATATTCAATAGCTTGAGGCATAGTTTTTAAAGCACTAAACACACTAAAGTTTCTTAAATTTCTCATATAAGCCTTTTCTATAGCAAGAGCAATAGTTGGTGCTGTGGTTTCAAATCCTATTGCTAAAAATACAACTTCATTATCAGGGTTTTTTCTAGCAACATTTACTGCTTCTAATGGCGAATATATTACTCTTATATCCATACCTAAAGCTTTCTGAAGATTTAGAGAACCATTAGTTCCTGGAGTATTGATCATATCCCCAAATGTTGTTATTATTATATCTTTTCTTTCACTTAACTTTATAGCTGCATCTATATAGCCTTGACTTGTTACACATACAGGACATCCTGGACCACTAATTAATTTTATATTATTAGGTAAAATGTTCTTTATTCCACTTCTTAAAATTGACATAGTGTGAGTTCCGCAAATCTCCATTATTCTTATTTCCCTATCTATTTCTAAACCTTTCATATTTCACCTTCATATTCAGAACTAAATAATTTATCAAATAATTCTTGTGTAATTTTTCCTTGTTCTCTATCTAATTTTTCTATTGCACAACCTGAATGAACAAGAAGGTAGTCTCCTATATCCACATCATCTAAAAGAGCTATATTCACCTTCATCCTAACACCATTATAATGTACCATTGCTTCCTCATTATATATTTCAATAACCTCAAGTGGAACTGCAATACACATGTTTTTAATTCATCTCCCTTTCATTTGCTATTACTAGCTGACCTAATGAAATACCTTGATCGTTACAAGGTATTTGTTTATTTATATAAACACTAAAGGACCTTTTTCTTAAAGCATTATATATTCCATTAAGAAGAATTTTATTTTGAAATACTCCTCCACTAAGTGCAACTTTTTTAATTCCATAATCCTTTGATAACTTTTCACAAACATCTAATGTAAAATTAATTATAGTATTATGAAAGCGCATAGAAATAACTTCCTTTGAAGTTTGTTTTTTTAAATCTGCAATTATTCCAGTAATTATATTATCTGTGTTTATAATATAGTTTTCATTTATAAAATCTATACTAAACTTATAGCTACCTACATTATTACCTGAAGCTATATTTTCTAAATAAATAGCAGCTTCCCCCTCAAAGGTCACTCTTTTGTTAAAACCTAGAATATAAGCAACTGCATCAAACAATCGTCCCATACTTGATGTTTTTGGAGAATTTATATCTTTTTTAATCATATCAATACATATTTCAATTTCTTTTTCTTCTATAGATGACGTTTTATTATAATTTAAATTACATATCTCTTTTAAATTTTCCTTTACCTTATCCCCATAAGTCTTGTAAAGATAAGAAATAGCCATTCTAATAGGATTTCTAGCTGCTATATCTCCTCCAGGCATAGCTACTAAATTTAAATGTCCACCTCTTTTAAAATCCTTACAATTAGCTAATAAAAATTCCCCTCCCCATATAGTTCCATCATTCCCATAACCTGCTCCATCGTAAGCAACACCAATAACTTTATTTTTTATTTTATTCTCAAATAAAACACTAACAATGTGAGCATGATGATGGTAAACACCTATCTTCTTCCCCTTAAATTTTTTTAGATATTCAGATGAAAAAATATTGGGATGAAAATCATAAGCTACTAACCTTGGATTTATATTATAAATATTTTTTAGTGTATCTATAGCCTCGTCATATCTATTTAAGGTTTCTAAATTTTCTAAATCACCTATGTATTGGCTTAAAATTATATTTTCATCCTTACAAAAACAAAATGTATTTTTTAAATGCGAACCAAGACTTAGGCTTTCTTTAAAATTTTCTCCCTTTAAATATAACGGTGAATAACCTCTTCCTAGTCTAACAACCCTTTCCCCTTCTAAAATAAATCTAGTTACAGAGTCATCTACTGAAGTGTAAATATCTCTATTGTTAATAAGATGATAATCTACTATGCTACTTAACTCTACTATAGCTTTTTTGTTATCATAAATTATTGGCATCCCATTAATATTTGCACTTGTCATAATAAGTGTATCTAAATCTTCATCAAAGAGAAGATAGTGCAATGGAGTGTAGGGAAGCATAATACCTAAGGTCTTGTTACCTAGAGCTATATTGTAAGGTAATATTTCTTCCTTTTTATTAAGAATCAATATAGGTTTTTTATTACTCAACAATATTTTTTCTTCATCTATAGATAAAAAACAATATTTTTTTACAGTTCCAATATCTTTCATCATTAAAGCAAATGGCTTCGTTAATCTATTCTTTTTCTTTCTAAGGTTATTTATTGTATATTCATTTTTACCATCACAAACTAAATGAAATCCTCCTATACCTTTAATGGATAATATTTTCCCTTCCTTTATTAGCTTAATAGTTTCTTTAATTGGATTTTCTGTATCTACTTTGTTTCCTTTTTTATCAACTAGCTCTAATTCTGGTCCACATTTATAACAACAATTAGGCTGTGCATGAAATCTTCTGCTAAATACATTATTATATTCTTCATTACAAGATTTACACATTTTGAAATCATTCATAGTTGTTGATGATCTATCATAAGGAAGTGACTTTATTATTGAATACCTTGGTCCACAGTTTGTACAGTTAGTAAAAGGATATAAATATCTGTTACTTTTTTTATCTATAATATCTTTATAGCAATCTTTACAAATCCCTAAATCATGTGTAATAAATGTCATTCCCTTGCTTTCATTAATACTTCCTTCTATATTAAAAGCTTTATAGTTCACTAATTCTCTATCTTCTATTATAAATTTCTCAATATTTAAAAGCTCTAAGGATGGATTTTTTAAATCATTTATAAAGTTATATATAGATTTTTTATTTCCTTCAACATCTATAATTACACCTGTGCTACTATTTTTTATAAATCCATTTACATGATTTTTTAATGCTATTTTATATACGAAAGGTCTAAACCCTATACCTTGTACTAATCCCTTTACCAATATATATTTTCTAATCATAGTATTCTCTAAGAAAGCTCCCTTCTGACATTAATCTTATCTATTAAGTAATGACATAATTCTTCTATTCCCTTCCCATTGCGAGCTGATATAACGAACACCTTAATATCCTTATTTAAAGAGTAAATATCTTCATAAAACTCATCTATATTAAAGTCTATAAAATTTATAATATCTATTTTATTTAAAACAACTGCTTCTGATTGTTGGAATATAAAAGGGTATTTAAGTGGCTTATCATTTCCTTCTGTAATACTTAAAACTGTTATTCTACAGTCTTCTCCTAAATCATAGGAAGCAGGACATACTAAATTTCCTATGTTTTCTATAAAAATTAAATCTAAATCTTCTAAATCCATATTTTCAATAGAATTTTCTATCATAGCAGCATCTAAGTGACATGCACCACAGGTATTTATTTGAACAACAGGTATACCTTGCCCTTCTATTCTTTCTCCATCTTTTGTAGTATATAAATCTCCTTCTATTACCCCAATAGAAATTGTATCTTTCATATTTTTTATTATCTTTTCAAGAATTGAAGTTTTTCCTGCCCCCGGAGATCCAAATATATTTATAGTGAATATATCTTTTTCTTTTAGAAGCTTTCTATTTTTTTCTGCAAATTCAGTATTAGATTGTAGTATCCTTCTTTGTATTGATATACTCTTCATCCTCTTCCCCCTCTATCCTTTCAACAAGTAGTTCAAATCCCCCTACTACCTCTATAATTATTGCTGCACCTTCACACTTTGTTCCTTTACTTAGTGCTCTAAAAGCAAATTTAAGAGATTCCTCATCTATTCCATTAAAACTACCAACTTTAATAATTATTAGGCTTACATTTTTAAGCTTGTATCTCTTGATATTTTCATCTACTATGCTATATATCTCAAATGCTATTGATGATTCATGCACTAGTTTCACCCTTTTCCATATACTCTAAGCTATTATCTTTAATAATTTTATAGACTTCACTACATATTTCTTTAAATTTTGTCTTTAACTCATTAGTAATCTCTAAACTAAAACCTACTTCTACTACCTCAATTCCTAAAATGAAACCTTCGATTTCAGTATTGGAATAATTAATTAGTGAAAGTAGGCTCATACCATGTATTGATAGTAAATTACTTGAATATTTTTCAGCTTCATTTAATGAAATTTTAGTTATTTGTCCACATTCTAATCCTAATAGTGTGCTATCTAAAATAAATAGAAGGTCACCATTTTGTATATTATCTAAAGCATAATTAAAATCAGTTTCTGCTTTTATACACTCTATACTTAAATTTAATTTCTTTAATTCTTCTTCTATTGAATCAATTATCTTAAGTGATATACTATCATCACCCATTAATAGGTTCCCTATTCCAATAACCTTAATCATTAAACAACCCTCATACTAAAATCCCTAAATTTATCACTTATAATATGAGTTGCACAGGAAACACAAGGGTCAAAAGATCTTATTATTCTCCCAACTTCAGAAGGATTTTTTATATCCTCTATATAAGTTCCTATTAATGCCTTCTCTACAACTCCTTTATTTCCTACAGAGTCTTCAGGTGATATATTCCAAGATGATGGTGTTATTATGTTATAACTTTCAATTTTCTTTTCTTTAATTGTCACCCAATGTCCCAAAGCTCCTCTCGTGGTATCACTCACTCCAACTCCATTTGCATATTCTGGTATTTCCCATTGTTTTTGTACAGATGGTTCAAGCTTAACTTTATTTAAAAGATCTTCGATTATATCACATATTCTTTTAGCTTCAATAACTCTGGCCATAGTTCTATCTAAAGTAGATATTCCTTTAGTATATTCCCCATTTAGCCATAGTCTAGCAAGTGGTCCTACTTCCATAGGAAGACCCTTATATCTTGCTGCCTTAACCCAGCTATAAGCATTCTTTTTATTTGTGTCTGGTTTCCAATTTCTATCTTCCTGTGTTAAAACATTCTTAGAATCTGAGTAGTAAGAGTAGACAATATCTTCACTTATATTATTTATATCAAATTTCTCTCTCAAATTATTTATAATAACTCCGCTTTTTACATAGCCGTTAGGCTCATTAAAATCACTATCAAATGCTCCATAACTTAAAAAGTTACCATATCCCCCTCCATTTTTAAAATCCTCAGGATAGTATTTAGAAATTATATTTATATCCTCAATCATTACATTATTAACAAAATTTCTAATTGAATATAATATAGATTTAAGTTCAACCACTTTTGCTACATCGATATTAACTGTTGCACCTCCAACAAAAATTCCATGATTATGTGGAGCCTTTCCTCCTAATATGGCTAACATCTTATGGGCATCTCTACTATATTTAAAAGCTTCAATATAATGATTATTCAATCTATCATTAATATCTTTTGGTAATTTATATTTTCTTCCTTCAGTATTATTTCCAGGTTTAATATCTATTTGTACATAATCAGGTATTGCAAATTGATAAAAATGTCTTATATGATTTTGTAAAAACTCACATGCATGCATTATTTGTCTCAATATACTTCCATTCTCATTTGGGGTAATGTTTAAAGCATTTTCTAAAGAAACTGTTGATACAAACCCATGTGCTGTTGAACATATACCACATATTCTCTCAGTGAAATAAATGGCGTCAAATGGTGATCTCCCCTTTAGCATTTCTTCAAATCCTCTAAAAAGAAATCCAGTATTTCTAGCATTTGTTACTATATTTTTTTCTATAGTAACCTCTATTTGCAAAAAACCACTTATTCTTGTAATTGGATTTATTATAATCTTTTCACTCATATATTTTCTCCACAATTAAAAATTTATAAAGGGCTCAATTTTGTCAGGGAACCCCTCATTTGCGCAACCAATACAAGGTGTATTATCCTCTATAGGCCAATTTACCCTATCATTCCATTTTCTAAGTGGACAATTTGTCTTTGTAATTGGACCTCTGCACCCTAATTGAAACATACACTCCTTATCCCCCAGCTTTGTAGCAAAATTTCCTTTATCAAAAAATGATCTTCTAGAACAATAAGTGTGTATAGTTTCTTCGTATAAAAATAAAGGGCGACCCTCTGAATCCAATTCTGGCAATCCATATGAAATTAGATGAGCTATAGTACTTATTACCCACTGAGGATTAGCAGGGCAACCAGGAATTCTTATAACTTCCCTAGTTAAAAAATTTGAGACGCTTTTGCTTAAAGACGGGTTAGAATTTGCTGAAGATATACCACCATATGATGCACATGTACCAACAGCTAAAACGTGCTTTGCTTTTCCCGCTGCAAGTGTTATAGCCTCTGCCCCTGAAATAAGTTTCCCATTATATTGAGCTATTATATTATAAAACCCATTATCTCTTGATGTTACAGCTCCTTCTACAACTAAAATAAATTCAGTGTCTAATGTTTCAAGAAATTTCTCAAAAGCTCTCTGCCCTTCTGCTCCCATAATACTATTATTGTAAGTCATATTTACTATCTGAGTTAATAAATACGGTATATCTGGAGTATTAGCATCTAAAAGTGAAATAATATTTCCTGAGCAGCCACAAGCCTCTAACCAAATAAGATTTATCTTTTTTAAGCTATTATCTTGTATTCTACTTAAAGTTGAAGCTATTACTTCTCTTGGACATCTTTTCTTCGCCAATGTCACACCTTCTATATTTATTGTTTTATAAACTTTATTCCTATTTTAATAATTTTATGACTATACTTTATACGGCTAAATTCAAGATAACTTTATTTTTAATAAAAAATAAGAAGACCTTACAAGTGTAAATCTTCCTACTATACTTACAAATATTAAATTATGCATTATTATAATTAATTCTTAGTTTATTTAACAATAAATCATAAAGATATATTTTACCTAGTTTTATTCTACACAGATCTAATGCTATCTATTATAGCAGGTATATCATCATGATCTTCTACCCATATAATACTTATTCCTAATTGCTCAAAGGATTTTTCATATAAATCATTATTTATAATATTAAACGATTTAAGAATATCGCCTTTTATATTATCATCCTCTGGAGATTTCTTAAAATCTTTTTTTCTCATAATTGCATAATGCTTTTTCATCTTATTCTTTCTATTGCTTATTGATAAAAGTCTTCTTAAATTAGGATCAGTTAAGGATAGCCCAAGCATTAATGTAGTGTTTTCCCTTAAAAAGTTTAATTGTGTTATATTAGTCCATGAATAAGGATCATTATAAAGGCTATGATATCTATCTTCTGAAAATACCAATAATCCTTCAGATAGTCGCTGATATTTATTAGGATTACGAGGTAAGAACCCATGTACATGATAAATTCCCAATTTATATGAAGTTGTATAATCTAATTCACTATATAATGAGTCATATTGTATATTATATTTGTTAAAGTTTTCTTCTAATAAATCATCAAAATTATATGTAACAATAGCTTTTATTCCAGTTCCATTTTTCCTTGTTAAACATAACCTTGAAATACTATTTAATAGTTCTGAAGTTCCCTTTCCATTATTAATATTTTTATAAAGTAAGTTAGCTAAATTTTCTTCAAAGGAATCTCCTAATGAAGCCTTTATAAATGCTGATTGCAATAAAGGTGATTTATTATTTGTTTCTTTCATTTTTTTTATAAGAAAATCTGCTTCTTTAGGAGAAATTCTAATACTTTTTTCTTTTAACTTATTCATTATCATAAATATTAATAAGTCTGACATCAAATCATTCCAATCGCTTATTCCAGCTTCTTTAGATATTCCTGCTCCCAGGAATAATACCAATTTATCTCTTTTATAAATATCCTTAAGCTCTTTTATTCTTTCTTCTCTTACTTTTTTCCAATTATCATCATTTTCACTTAATATAGCATTTAAAACTAATGACTCAAAATAATTCTCACTATTAGTTAACTCTTTATTATTAAACGTACTTTTATTTTCATTATCCATTTTTCTAGCAAATTCTCCTTTCGTAATTTTATTAAGCATTTATATTTTATTATTTAATATATTATAATTTATTAGATTTAAATTCTCTAAGTACTAATCACTTTATTAGCTATATTAATTTTTCTATTAATATTATAACAAAATCTTTAGATTAAGCTTCTAAATATAAAAAACTCTATAGAGTAGACTTTTTAAATAGTCTGTTCTATAGAGTTTATTTTAAATTGCCAAAATCTCTATTTTATAGTGATTCTCAATTATAATTACTTACTTCTTCTCTTTATTAATTCATATAATGTATGAACTGGAGTTCCTGTTCCACCTTTTACTCCTAAATCACTGTTTTTTGATGCCCAAGCTGTTCCAGCTATATCTAAGTGTAACCAAGGTTTGTCTTGAACAAATGCTTCTATAAATAACCCAGCTGTTATTGTTCCTGCAAATCTTCCACCACTATTTTTTAAATCTGCTATATCAGATTTAATTATTTTTTTATATTCATCAAAAGCTGGTAATTGCCAAATCTTTTCTCCAGTGTATTCTGAAGCAGATTTAAGCTCTCCATAGAATTCATCATTATTTGTAACAACTGCTGTTGTAGTTTCACCTAGAGCAACTAATGCAGCACCTGTTAATGTAGCTAAATCTATAACTTCATCAACCTTTTCATTGTTAATTATATAATGAACTGCATCAACTAAAGTTAATCTACCCTCAGCATCTGTATTAACTATTTCTATAGTCTTACCAGCCATAGATCCTATTACTTCACCTGGCTTGTAAGCTTCTCCAGATATTAAGTTTTCACATGCTGCAACAACTGCAATTACATTTATCTTTAATTGTCTTTTTGCAATAATTGACATCGCTCCTATAACTGAAGCTGCTCCACCCATATCATTTTTCATATCCATCATGCTATCCGTTGGCTTTATTGAGTATCCACCTGAATCGTAAGTTAAACCCTTACCTACTAATCCAATAACCTTATCATTATTGTCTTTATCTCCGAAATATCTCATAACTATAAGCTTTGGTTCTTTTGCAGATCCCTTAGCAACATTATAGAATGCTTCCATTTTTAATTCTTTAATTTTATCTACTCCATGAACTTCTACTTCAAATCCACTTTCATCACCTAACTCAACTACCTTTTTAGCTAAAGTTTCTGGATAAATAATATTTGATGGCTCATTAACTAAGTTTCTAGCAATTATGATTCCATCTGCTATTTCTTTACCTTCATTAATAGCCTCTTCTATTTCCTTAGTAGCTTCTTTTATTCCACATCTTGATATAGATACGTTAAGCTCTTTTTCTTCCTTAGCATCTGTCTTGTATTTATTAAATGTATAGTTAGCTAATTTAGCAGAACAAGCCATAGATTTTATAATTTCCTCTAGCTTTATAGACTCTGTATGTGGAACTCTTAAGAATATATTATTAATTTTTAATTCTTTACTCTTTTTAATTCCCTTACCTGTAGCAGCTTTTATATTGTCTAAAGTTAAATTTTCTTCTTTTCCTAATCCAACTAATATTACAGTTTGTATATTATCATTAACTTCTCTAGTAAATGTATATAATTCTCCATTTTTTCCTTTAAATAATTCTTTATCTTCTGCAAATTTTATATTTTTATTTAGTTCATCATTTGAAACTCTAAGGTTATCTTCTAGTAAATATATAACTAGAGCATCAGCAGTTGAACAAGTTAAACTTTTATATGATATATTCATTTTATCACCTCACGTTAATTGTCTTTTAATCATAATACCATTATTATAAAATCTATTCAATGGATAACAATTATTATTTGTTTGAAAAAATATTTTATTCTAAAAAATTTTTTTAAATTTTCTGTATAAAAATTTTATTTGTGTAAATAATACTAATGTAGATACAAAACCTGTTTAATACAGGTCCCATCCCCCATTTATTTATAAAGCGCTTCGGCGCTTTTTTACTTTGCAAATAAATACTCTAATCTAAATTTCTATTTAAATATATCATCAAAAACTCAATAATTTTTTAAATTTCTTAGTTAATAATATTTTAATTCTGTTAAGTAAATAATATTATGTAACTATATCCAATTAATGCTATAATTTATAATAACTGAATATTTTAAGAAAGGTAGATGAATTTAATGAAAATTAAAAAACTTATTATATTACCTATATTATTATCATTAATAGTATTAATTAACGGATGTTCTAAATTAGATAAAGCACAAAAATCCCTTGATACTTACTCTGATAAATGGGTTCAAAGTGATTATAAAGGTATGTATGAAATGCTAACTAGTGATTCAAAATCAAACATATCTGAGGAAGATTTTATTAAACGATATACTAATATATTTTCTGCCATAGATGCTAATAATTTATCACTAGAAGTTAATGGTGATAAAGAAAAATCTGATGGTATCATAACTATTCCATTTAAATTAAAAATGAATACAATAGCTGGAGCCATTGAACTTACAGATTACAAATTAGTTTTAGTTAAAGAAGATAAAGAATATAAAATTAAATGGGATGAAAGTTTGATTTTTCCTCAAATGGCTAAAGAGGATAAAGTAAGAGTAAATACCTCTCTTTCAAAAAGAGGAAGTATATTAGATAAAGATGGAAACCCATTAGCACAAGATGGCACTCTTAAAACAATAGGGATTTATCCTGCAAAGTTTAATTTATCAAATGTAGATGCTAAAATAACTGAAATTGCAAATATTCTAGATATAAGTGAAGAAAATATAAAAAGTAAACTTAATCAAAATACTGATCCTGAGCACTTTGTTCCTTTAGTAGATATATTACCAGATGATTCTAAAATAGCTAAGGTTTTAAGTATAGACAATGAAGGAATATTAATAAAACAAAAAGCTGGTAGAGTCTATACTGGTGGAGAAGCCTTTGGCAGATTAATTGGTTATATTGGAAGTATAACTGCAGAAGAATTAGAAGCTAATAAAGGTAAAGGATATAGTGATACAAGTCTTATAGGTAAAGCTGGATTAGAACAAGTTTATGAAGAAACTTTAAGAGGAAAAGATTCAGCTGAAATATATATAGAAAGAGGAAAAGAAAAAATTACTATTGCTAATAAAGAAGGAGAAGATGGAAAAGATATTAAAACTTCTATAGACTCAGCTCTTCAAAGCAAGATATACAGTGAAATGACTGGTGAAAAAGGAGCCGCTACAGCTGTTAACCCTAAAACCGGAGAAGTATTAGCTATGGTTAGTGCCCCTTCTTTTGATTCTAATGTCTTTACAACCTATGTAACCAAAACTCAAAAAGCCAAATGGGAAGAGACTAATAACGCTGATGAAATAAATAGATTTAATAAAATATATTCTCCTGGATCAACTATGAAATTAATAACTTCTGCAATAGGATTAGAAAATAAAGTTATAGATCCAAATCAAACAAGAGATATTAAAGGATTAGAATGGCAAAAGGATAGTTCTTGGGGTGACTTCAAAATTACTAGAGTAACTGATCCTGGTAAGCCTGAAAATTTAAAAGATGCGGTTAATCACTCAGATAATATTTATTTTGGACAAGTAGCTTTAGAACTAGGTAGTGATAAGTTTATAAATGGAATTAAAAACTTTGGTATTGGCGAAAAGTTAGAATTTGAATATCCTATGCAAGAATCACAAATTTCTAATGATGGTGCTTTAAGTAGGGAAATTTTATTAGCTGATACAGGATATGGACAAGGGGAAATAATGGTTACACCTTTGCATGTAGCTTTAGCCTACAGTTCTTTAGCTAACAATGGAGATATAATGCAACCAAGGTTGGTAACAAGTGAAAATTCTGAAGCAAAAGTTTGGAAACAAGGTGCTATATCAAAAGATAATCTGCCTACATTAATAAATTCCTTTACTGCTTTAATAAATGATGTTGGTGCAACTATTCCAGATGGGGCTGTCCCAGGATTTAGAGTGGCAGGTAAAACAGGTACTGCTGAAATAAAAAAATCTCAAGATGATACTACTGGAACTGAAAATGGTTGGTTCGTATCTGTTGATCCAGATACATCTAAAATTTCCTTATCAATGATTATTGAAGATGTTAAAGATAGAGGGCATAGCCACGTAACTGTTCCTAAAGTAAGAAATATTATGGAATATTATCTAAATAGATAGAAATAAAGCAGTATATAGACAAACACTATATACTGCTTTTTATTAAAATTATTTTTAATTATTAGTCTATATATTATTTAAATATTACCTTATTATCCTCAAATTTATCAATTATAGCTAGTGATTCAACACGAGCTCCCATATCTTCTAAAACGCCTCTTCCTTCTTGGAAGCCTTTTTCTATAACTATTCCAACTCCAATTAAGTTAGCACATGATTGTTTTACTATATCTATCATCCCTTTAGCAGCACAACCCTTGGCTAAGAAGTCATCTATTATTAGTATGTTTTCACCTTCATTTATAAATTGTTTTCCAACCCTAACTTTATAAGTCTTGTTTTTTGTAAAGGAATGGACCTCTGATTCATATACCTCTTTATCTAAGTTTAAACTTTCAGTTTTCTTTGCAAAAACTACTGGAACATAGTCAAAATATTGAGATGCTATAGCTGCTATACCAATTCCTGAAGCTTCAATTGTTAGTATTTTATCTATTTTTTGTCCATTAAATCTTTCTCTAAACTCTTGTCCAACCTCATTTAAAAACCTTATATCCATCTGGTGATTTAAAAAACAATCTACTTTTAATATATTTCCTTCTCTAACTTTTCCTTCTTTTAGGATTTTTTCTTTTAACTTTTCCATATAATTATCCCCTTTATTACTTAATGATATAGTATTCTCAAAAGCTTGTCTTCCTTAGCAATTCATGTAATAAAGCCAAATAAATACATGGCAACAATTGAATTTCGTAGTTAGGATATTTACGGTTTCCTAGTAGAAACACTTGAACCATATTTTCAAGCATATACGAATACTATTTATATCTTTTTGATTTATTATAGCACTCATATATAAAAAATATCAATAAACTATTCAAATTACAAGTTTTAACCAATGGTATTAATAATCTAATGTATATAATTTATTTTCATATAAGCTTTTTTTAACATCTACTATTCTTTGATTGGTAGAACCTCTAAATCTTAATCCATCTTTTAACTTATCTTTTTCAAATCTACCATCTACTAAAACATCTATGGTTTCAATTAGATCTCTCCATCCATTTTTAGCACTCAAGTTATTAATTATATACTCAAATGTATATCCTGTATAACTCCATACATTAATGTTGTTTTCCTTAAATTTTTTAGCCATATATGCAAACTCTTCTGCTCTCTCAAAAGGATCTCCTCCACTAAATGTTACTCCTTTAATAATAGGATTATTTAGTACATCTTCAATAAGACTATCAATATTTTTTTCTTCTCCACCATTAAAATCATGAGTATCAGGATTAAAACAGCCCTCACAGTTATGTTTGCATCCTTGAGAGAAAAATACTCTTCTTATTCCAGGCCCATTAACTAAACTTTCATAAGCTATACCAGAAAGCCTTATACTACCTTTCATATATAACATCCCCTTCTTCTATTCTCTTAGTTTTATTTTATCATTATAATTCTCTATTATTCCTTTAGTTCTATTAAAGGATTCTACTACTCTTACTTTACCTTCTTCTGTTAAATACTCAGCATTATTAATAGTTGATGGAACAACTTCATAAAATAACTTTCCATCTTTATCATACCAATTAACCCAAGTTGGTATATATGTTGGATATTCTACTTTTATTTCATTCTTATCTATATTCTTGCTTATTTTTACTGATACTATAACACCATCTTCTGTATATGGATTTTGTATTCTTTCGGTTCTTTGGCTAGACAGAAAATTTCCCATGGAATATATAACTGCTGTTTCTTTAGTACCATCAATAGACTTTAAAATATCTATAGGTTGTAATGAATGTGGATGAGTACCAAATATTATGTCTACTTTTTCATTAGCTAAAAATTGAGCAATCTTCTTTTGAGTATTATTTGGCTCTAGCTCATATTCATCTCCCCAATGCATATAAAAAATTATAACCTCTGCTCCAGAGCTTCTCATATCATTTATCTGATCCTTCATTTCTTGTAAATCTAAATCTAATGTATCTTCTCTAAATGTATTCATTAATGGATATATATCCTGAGGAATAACTGCTCCATTTAATCCTCTAGCTCCCCCATCAGCCGTCATAGTGTAGCTATAAGAGATAATCCCAATTTTAATACCATTAACACCTTTTATTGTATACCTATTTTCATTAGTATTTCCTCTTGTTCCTATTATATCAAAATTTCTATCTTTTAAGATCCCTCTAGTTCTATTAAAGCCTCTTACATCTCTATCTAAGGAGTGATTATTCATACTATTAACTACATCTACTCCAGCCCATTTCATTGCATCAGCCAATTCGTCTGGTGCATTAAAACTTGGATAGCCTGAATAGCCATAATTCTCAATACCAGAAAGGGTTCCCTCCAAATTTGCAATAGTTAAATCAGCATCATTTAGATAATTTTTTACATATTGAATAGTATTTTTAAAATCATATGTGTTATCTTTATTATTATACTGGGTTTCTAATATCTCCTTATGTATTAAAAAGTCTCCTGTTGCAACCACTTCAATAGCTTTTATATTATCTTCCTTTTTAATAACATCTTTCTCTATATCCTTGTCTAGATTTTCATTATCTGATTTTTCTAAAATAGTGTTATGTTTACTTAATAATACCTGAAATTTAGGTATGCAAAATATTCCTGATATTATTACAATAATTGTGACCATTAATAAAATTAAAACTTTTCTTCTGCTCATCATAAATATCCCCTTATTTTACATTTTTTAACTTAATTATATAACATTAAGTGTAAAGTAAACATACTATTAGGCAAAAAAAATTGCATGTATTCTCACATGCAATTTTATTTTATATTTAACTATTTAATTTAACATAATTTAATCTTCCACCAGCTTTTATTACATCTACCTCTTTATCTGTTAAATTAACATATACATTAAAACTGGTACCGTTACTTAAATTTTTTATTCTAGCCTTTCCATTTACTAAAGCTGCTTTGATGTCATCCACAATTAGCTCATCTAAAAGATTTACTTTATTATAATCAACTTCTGCTTCAAACTCCATAGGAACAATTCCATTATTAACCAAATTAGCTTTATGAATTCTTGCAAAAGATTTTGCTATTACAGCTTTAACTCCTAAATATAGCGGTGCTAATGCTGCGTGCTCTCTGCTAGATCCTTGTCCATAGTTATTTCCAGCAACTATTATACCTCCATTATTTTCCTTAGCTCTCTTAGGGAATCCTTCATCTAATGTATTAAAACAGTATTCTGCTAAATAAGGTATATTAGACCTAAATGGTAGTAATTTCGAGTTAGATGGCATTATATGATCTGTTGTAATATTATCTTGTACTTTTATAATCACTTTACCTTTTACATTCTCTCCTAACTCTTTATTTACAGGGAACGTCTTTATATTAGGTCCTCTTACAACTTCTACATCATCACCATTTTCTGCTGGCTCTATTATCATAGAATCATCAATTAAAAATTCTTTTGGCATTTTTACTGTGATATCTATATCTAGTTCCCTTGGATCTGTAAGAACTCCATTTATTGCAGAAACTGCTGCTGTTTCTGGACTAACTAAATATACTTTAGCAGATAATGTTCCACTTCTACCATAGAAGTTTCTATTAAAAGTTCTTAATGATACACTATCAGTTCCTGGCGCTTGTCCCATTCCTATGCATGGTCCACAAGAATTTTCTAATATTCTTGCCCCAGCAC
The DNA here is from genome assembly GCF_055330225.1 of Clostridium sp. LS3. Classification (NCBI taxonomy): domain Bacteria; kingdom Bacillati; phylum Bacillota; class Clostridia; order Eubacteriales; family Clostridiaceae; genus Clostridium; species Clostridium sp. LS3. Next base: position 152,844 of record NZ_CM143921.1, on the reverse strand, counting down.
TTATTATATCCCCTAACGCTCCATTCCTAGCTATCATTTCCATAACCTGCCTTGATCCTGGAGCTATAACTAAACTTACATCTTTATGAACCTTTCTTCCCTTTAATATTTTTGCTACTTTTATTAAATCCTCATAAGAAGAATTTGTACAACTTCCTATAGCTACTTGATCAACTTTTATTTTTCCAATAGATTCAACCTCTTCTACATTGTCAGGACTATGGGGTTTAGCAGCTAAAGGCTTAAGGTTATTTAAATCTACTGTGATTTCTTCATCATATACTGCATTTTCATCAGCTTTAAGTTCTACCCAATCTTTTTTTCTTCCTTGTGCCTTAAAATACTCTAAGGTCTTTTCATCGCTTGGAAATATAGATGTTGTTGCTCCAAGCTCTGCACCCATATTGGTTATAGTAGCCCTTTGAGGTACTGAGAGAGTCTTAACTCCATCTCCTAAATATTCAAATACTCTGGAAACACCTCCTTTAACCGTAAGTCTTCTAAGAACTTCTAATATTATATCCTTAGCTGCAACCATTGGCTTTAATTCACCAACTAAGTTTATTTTACAAACTTTCGGAGTTGTTATATAGTAAGCTCCTCCTCCCATTGCTAAAGCAACATCTAATCCACCTGCTCCCATTGCAAGCATTCCAACCCCTCCAGCAGTTGGTGTATGACTATCTGAACCTATGAGAGTGTCCCCTGGAACTGAAAATCTTTCTAGAAATACTTGATGACATATACCATTACCTGGTTTTGAAAAATAAACCCCATACTTTGATGCTACAGTTTGTATAAATTTATGATCATCAGCATTTTCAAACCCTTGTTGAAGCATATTGTGATCAATAAAAGCTACGGATTTTTTTGTTTTTACTTTATCTATCTCCATGGCTTCTAATTGCAAATATGCCATTGTTCCTGTTGAGTCTTGAGTTAATGTTCTATCTATTTTTATACCTATTTCTTTTCCTGATTCTATCTTTCCTTCTACTAAATGACTTTTTAAAATCTTATAAACTAAGTTATGCCCCATTTATTTATTGCCCCCTTTTAATTAATTGCTTTGTTCTTCACTTAGCCTTAAATATTCTTTATATATTTGAACAAGTTCTTTATCAAATAAGCTTCTCTTAAGCCTTACCGATGTTGCTCTTACCATCTCAAGTATAGCTTGAGCAGACTTTTCATCTAAATTTACCCCATATTCTTTAAACTTATTTACTACTCCAGCTTTTCCAGAATGCTTACCTATAATAATTTGCCTTTCTAATCCAACTATTTTAGGATCAAAAGCTTCATAGTTTTTAGGATTTTTTATTGCCCCATCTGCATGTATTCCTGATTCATGCCTAAACATATTGTCTCCAACTATAGCTTTCCATGAAGGCAATATTCTTCCTGATGCCCTAGAGACATATTCTGAAACCTCTCTAAACATAGTTGTATTTATATTTTTATCATAGTTATAAACAAACATTAAAGCCATTAGAACTTCTTCTAGAGCAGCATTCCCAGCTCTCTCGCCTAAACCATTAACTGTTACTCCAACATGTGATGCTCCAGCCATAACTCCTGCTATAGCGTTAGCTGTTGCCATTCCAAAATCATTGTGAGTATGCATTTCAATATTGAAATTAGTATTTGAATATAAGTGCTTTATATCTTCATTAATTTTAAATGGCTCCATTATACCTACTGTATCACAATATCTAAATCTATCAGCGCCAGCTTGTTTAGCTAGTTCAATAAATTGAACTAAAAACTCTCTATCTGCTCTTGATGCATCTTCCCCATTAACAGATACATATAAGCCATTTTTCTTAGCAAACTCTACTGACTTAACCATATTTTCAAGTACCCATTCTCTAGATGTCTTAAGCTTATGTTGTATATGAATATCTGATACTGATATAGATATAGCTACAGCATCTACACCACAATCTATTGACTCTTCTATATCCTTTATTACAGCTCTATTCCAAGCCATGATACTTGATTTTTTATTTCTTTTAACAATTTGCTTTATAGCTTTCTTTTCATCTCCGCCCATTGTAGGTATCCCTACTTCTAACTGATCAACTCCTATGTCACTTAACATTTCAGCTATTGCTATTTTTTCTTCATTTGCAAAAACAACTCCTGCTGTTTGTTCTCCATCTCTTAAAGTAGTATCCACAATAAAAATTTCTTTACCATTATCTAAATTTTTAATGGACATATTCAATTTCCCCCTTTTCAAAAATAATTACTGCTTATTGCTAATTAACTTAACCCCAATTAATAAATTATACTTTTCCTATAATTATTATTACTAATTTTAGCATACACACTAATTTGAAACAAGTGAAATTCATCTGATTTTTATAAAAATTGCAAGTTTTTATAAATTTATTTCAAATAATGTAACCGAAACACCTAAAAGAAGGTTTGAGAATCATAAAAATGAAATATTTTATAAAAATCCTGCATTGTTAACTTAGTTCAAAAAAAGGATTGTAAATTTATTAAAACCTAAATTTACAATCCTCTACTTATATTTTTTAATATTTATAACTAATATTATCTTTAAATAAATTCTACTTAAAGAAAAAACTAATCTATAATGTAGTACTATAATTTTTTTATAAATTTTAATACATATTATAGACTAACTGTATTTTATAAAACTTTATAGTTATTCTTCTTACTTCCTACATGAGATATTCTATCTGCTCTTTCCTCATACTTCCCAGGTCCAAATCTTTCATCTAAGCTTAAATAACCAGTTACTCTTGATACACCTTGTATATCGTCACTTCCACACTCAATACATTTTCTTTCACTACTATTTAAGTATTTTCCACAATTTTTGCAATATCTTATATGGAAATTTATTCCTAAATAACTTATGTTAGTATTTTTATACGCATAATTTAATATATCCATAATAGCTTCACCAGATGGACAATCATCTACTTCTATATAACTTATATGACCTGCATTACATAATTTGTGATAAGGTGCTTCTATATCAATCTTATCCTTTATAGATATTGGATAATTAACTGGTATATGAAAACTATTAGTGTAATAATCTTTATCTGTTATTCCTTTAATAACTCCAAAGGCCTTCTTATCCTTTTTTATAAATTTACCTGAAAGACCTTCTGCTGGTGTTGCATAACAACTCCAATTTAATTTTGTTTCTTCTGTTGATCTATCAATAAATGCTCTTATATAACTTATTATTTCAGCCCCTAATTCTCTTGATTTAATATTTTCTCCATGATGATTTCCAGTTAAAGCAACTAATGTTTCTGTAAGACCTATAAACCCAATTCCCCAAGTTCCTTGCTTTAATATTGGCTCTATTGAATCCTCTTGCGAAAGTCCCTCAGATCCCTTCATCAAACCCTGACCTGCAACAAAAGGTAAATCTTTAACCTTAAGCTTTTTCAAAATATCATATCTGTGTAATAAGGCTTCTTTAGCCAGCTCCAATCTTTTATCTAATATACTAAAAAATACTTGGATATTCCCCTTTGCCTGAATTCCTATTCTAGGTAGATTAATAGTTACTGGAGCTATATTACCTCTTCCCTTACAACCAGGCTCTCCGTTAACATTTTTCATTAAATAAGTTCTGCATCCCATAGTTGCTGGCATATATCCCATATCATAATACTCTTTATTGAAATCAGCATCTATATTCATAAATGTAGGATTCATTCTCTTAGCTGCAACTTTACAAGCTAATTGATATAAATAGTGGTACTTATCTCCAGGATCCCTATTTACACCTTCTTTTACTCTAAATATTATGTTTGGAAATATAGGTTGTTCTCCCTTACCTAATCCCTTTTCATACTCTAATAGGAATACTTCACATATTAATGCAGCATCTTCAGAGTTTGGTATCCCTAAGTTTATTGAGCTAAATGGAACCTGTGATCCTGCTCTTGAATGCATAGTATTTAAATTATATACGACTCCTTGCATAGCCTGATGCACTCTCTTTTTCAATCTTTCTTCTGTTAATGTCTCTATCTTTTCTTTATCTAAGCTAAGCTCCTCCAACTCTAGCATTAACTCTCTCCTTGTAGGCTCAACAAATATACCCAGGTCATTATCAAAGTCTGGATGTGACTGCCCTCCAAACATATCATTTTGAGTTGATTGAAGTAAAATGCAAGAAAGTTCTGCCGCTGTTTCTATTCTTTTAGGGGGATTTATAGTGCCATATCCAGTATTAAATCCTTTTTCTAAAATCTCTCTAGTTGGTATGTGTAAACAATTAGTAGTTAAATTATAGCTATCTAAATCATGATAATATAAATCTCCATTTTCATGGGCCTTTGCTAAATGTTTAGGCATAACAGCTAAATTGTGCCACTTATTAGACTCTGATGCTATTCTTAGCAACTTAGAGCTAAAATTATTTCCAACATTAGCATTATCTCTATCTGTTTCTATTCCTATTTTTTCTATGGCCCTCATTAAATCCGATTTAATTGCTCTAACCTTAGTTCTTTCTTTTCTGTAATTAGAGTATGCCACTTTAATATTTTCATATTTACTATCAATCAATGCTTTTTCAACTAAGTTTTGAATTTCCTCAACAGTTACTTTTTCTTTTCCTGATAATTCTATATAGCTTATAACTTTTTTAACTATATCTAAAAGTTCAATATCCCTTAAATTAATTCCTATTTCATCTCCTGCTTTTTTTATCGCCGTAGCTATTTTTATTGAATCAAACGAAACCTCTCTACCATCTCTTTTTACTACATATAGCATTTATATAACCTCCGCCATACAATATATTGTATTTAATACTATTATTTATTATACTCTCTAAAAATATTCATATCAAATTATAGGGTACTCATATTTTATAGTTTTAATTTAATTTATGGTATTTTTCTCCTTTTATTTAAACTTTTCTTATAAGTAACTAAAAATTTATAGTAAAGATTCTTATTATAAAAAACTATATCAGTACTGATAACTAAAAATAGTATCAGTATTGATATATATATATTTGATATGATATAATTAAATGTATATAATTTGAATATTTTGAGATTATAAAATTATGATTTTAATTTGATATCGGGAGGATTTTTATGCAAAAAATAGCATTATTAGTTGATAGCGCTTGTGATTTATCTCTTGAAATACTTAAAGAAAAAAATATAAAGTTACTACCACTTAAAATCATTTATTCTGATAAGGAATATAGAGATAAAATAGATATATCTGCTGATGAAATTTATAACAACTTAGAAAAAGAAGTTCCTAAAACTTCTTTACCAAGTGCAGACAATACAGAAGAAATTTTGGTTTCATTAGAAAATGAAGGATATACTCACGTTATTGCTGTAACTATGTCTAGTGGTTTATCTGGAACATTTAACTCTATAAGATTGGCATTAGAGGATCATCCTAATTTAACATCACATGTTTTTGACACTAAAATTTTGGCTATGCCAGAAGGTATCATTGCACTAGAAATTTCTAATTTAATTGAAAGTGGCAAAAGCTTTGAAGAGATAGTAGATTCTATACCAAAAATAAGAGAAAAAATTAGTGGATACTTTACTATAAATACATTAGAATACTTAAAAAGAGGCGGAAGAATTGGTAAAATTTCTGGTACAATAGGTGAAATGCTCAATTTAAAACCTGTTGTATCTGTTGATGAAGATGGTGTTTATTATACTGTTTGTAAAGCTAGAGGAAGAAAACAATCTATACTAAAACTAACAAATATATTAAAGGATGAACTTGCTTTAGGACCTTGTAAGGTTTGGGTTCTCCAAGGTGGAGCTTTAGAAGAGGCTAAAAAATTTATGGAATCTCTAAAGTCATTAAAAAATATAGTTAACCTTGATATGTCTCAAATAAGCCCTGCTTTAGGTGTACATGGAGGACCGGGTTTACTTGGCCTAGCAATTCAAAAGGTTTATTAACATGGATAAGTATAATCTTCACTTAAGCAGTATAGAAGATATAAAAGAAGAGGAAAAAAGACTTCATGAAGAATATAAAAGAAAATTAGCAGAACTAAAAAAGATTCAAAAAGAAAAAGAATCTGTTGGCCAAGTATTTACTAAAGGGCTATTACCTATTTATGTTCTTCATATACTTACCACAGGACCTACTAATGGAAATGATATCGCAAATAAAATAGGCCAGCGTACAAATGGATTTTGGATTCCCAGTACAGGTGGAATATATCCTTTGTTAAAAAAACTTGAAAAAGATGAATATATTACTGGTGAATGGGATGATCCTAAGAAGAAATTTCAAAAGGTGTACTCTCTTACACCTAAAGGACTAAATGAATACAATACTAGAAAACATCTTCTAAAACCCAAAATAGAAGAAGCTTTAAAAGTTTTTAAAATAATATATAAAGATCTTTATAAGTAAAGTAGTTATATTCTCCTTATGTATTTTATTTATAATTTTACACAAAATAATATTAATAATTTCTAGGTGGTGTTATTTTGAAAGGTAAAATTATTGATTATAATTACTTTGAAGCATTTGTAGCATTGGAAGATGATACTGTTGTTAAAGTTCCTCTTTCTCAAGTAAGTGATTATTTAAGTATTGGTGCTTTTGTAAATATAAATTCAAACAGCTTAAGTTGTAATACTAATAGTAATCCTAAAATTACACAAGACAAATTAGTAGATTTTTTCTAACAAAAAATTTCGCCTATGTAATTTTGCTTATTCCGTCGTGTCATCCAAGTCATCGCCAAATTACATAGGCAAACTTCAAAACTGAAGGAAGGAAATTATAAAAAGCTATTCACATGGTAAGCTTCTTATAATTTCCTAAATAATAAAAAGATGCTTGATATCAAGCATCTTTTTATTATGAAACACTTATCGCAGTTACTGGACAACTTGCTTCAGCATCCTTAGCTTCATCCTCGTTGTCGCTAGGAACATCTGGAACCTTAGCTACTGCTTTCCCATCATCATCCATTTCAAAAACTGCTTCACAAATTGATGGACATAGTCCACATCCAATACAAATATCCTTATCTACATGAGCGTTCATATAATTATTACTTCCTTTCTTTTTTAAAATTCAGTAATAATATCCCCAGTAAATATAAATATTATGTATTGTTAGTATAAACCTTCAAAAATTAATGAGTATAAATCATTATTAATTACATACTCTTCTGCTGCTCCCATTTCTAAAGCTTCAGTTAAATCTACATTTATAGGTAGCTCTCCAAGTAAAGGAACTCCTAAATACTCAGCGTGTTCTTCTGCAGATTTTTTACTAAACACCCTCATCTTTGTGTCGCATCCCGGACAAAGAATATAAGACATATTCTCTATAACGCCTCTTATTGGTAATGGCATTTTATTTGCCATCTTTATTACTTTTTTAACTATCATAGAAACCATATCTTGTGGTGTTGAAACAATTATAAGTTCTGTTATAGGAAAACTTTGCATTACTGTCAATGTAATATCTGATGTTCCAGGTGGCATATCTATTAATAAGTAATCCAATTCTCCCCAAATAGTATCAGTAAATAATTGGGTTAATACACTTGTTACTATAGGACCTCTCCATACAACTGGATCATCTTCTTTTGGTATTAGTAAATTCATTGATAATACCTTTACTCCACCCTTAGACTCTACAGGATTATATTTAAAATTATTTTCATCTATCGGTTCTATCACTGCTCTTTTATCATTTATACCAAAAAATCTTGGCATTGATGGACCTGTTATATCTGCATCTAAAACCCCAACTTTATATCCTTTTTTTCTTAGGGTACTTGCTAATATACCAGTAACTGTAGACTTACCAACTCCACCTTTACCACTAATTATTCCAATAACATTTTTTATTTCACCGTACTTCGGCAATAGTTTTCCACAACCTTGTGAGCCTACTGTTTCTTTAGAACTACATTTATTTTTACTTGGACAAGTTGAACAACCTGACATAATTATTACCTCCTACCAGTTTTTTTCTACCTCTTTCGGAACATCTTTTTTTGAGTAAATATCAATGTTCCATTCTTTAAATTCATTTTCCCCAACTACATAGTAATAATCCTCTAATTTATTCTTCTTATCTTCTACTGTTATATTACTTTTATATACAGTTGAATTATGTCCTCTATTCTTAACCTTTATAACTATATCAAATTCACTCTCATTATTCTCTACCATTTCAACATTAGGAGTAATTTTCTTAGCTCTCTCTAAAAAGTCTTCTATATCAGTTGAAAAAATATACTTAAGGCAATCTATATCTCCTTGAATATCAATTCCAACCTTATTATTTCCATCGTTAAGTTCTTTTTTCTTTCGATTCATAACTTCTAATATTGAGTTATAATATATGTATTCAAAATCTCTAGGCTTTCTTATAATAGACAAATTTTGTATTATGCTCTCATCTAATCTTTTAGATACTGTAAAGCTCATATCTTCATCATAAAAATTACCATCATAGGCACCTACTATATAGTTAAACTTTTTAACTTCATCACCTATTTTTATCTCAAATATGTAATCTGGTTGTAAATCAGATTTTTTTTCACTAACTTTTGCCTTTGATAAAAGTTCATACATACTTAATATAGCTTTATCATCTGTTACAATAAATTTAAACGACTTATCCCTAACACTTTGAATACTTATAACATCTACTTTTCCACTTCCTAAGTAGTCAAAATAACCATTATCCCTCTTAAACTTACCCTTTATATTATCCATCACTCCACAGGATGTTAAACTAACCGATAGGATTATTACTAATATAGTAATTATATTTTTTATTGGCTTTTTCAATTGTATCATTCCCCTCTATTTAAAAAGTCAATAGTGTCCCTACAATAAATTATAATTAATTAGGAGAAGCATTAGCTTCTCCTAACTATAAATAAATTATAATACTTTAATTCTTTAATAGCAAATTTTATTAAAGAATTATTGAAAACTCTTAGATATTGTATCAAAGACAACATTTATGCTATTTTTTTCTTTTTCAGACTTATAAAAATATTTGATTATAAGAACTTTTCCCTCTGAGTATTTTCTTATATAGTATTTATTTATGAATCTCTCTTTATTAATACTTACTATATTCCAAGTATAATCATAATCATCAACAACTATAATCTTAGCATCATTAACAGCAATATTCTCTGTAATATCTTCTACATCTCCAGTTATAATAGAAATATTGCCACTTATATTACTTTTATTATTAAAAATAATATTTATATCACTATCATAGCTTGTATTTTCTTCATCTATCTCCCAATCTTCTGGCAATGAAACTTTATATTTTCCATCGCTCAATAAATGATCATTAAATTTTTCTATATTATTATTTGAAATTGCAACTTTTCTTATATCATTTATAAATAAATTCTTCATACAAAGAATAAGAAACATTAGGAATAACATTAGAGCCATTATATAAATTTTTTTCTTATTCATTTAATATACTCATTAGGGTTTGTAAGTACATTCTATTATTATACCTTACTGCATAGGTACAACAACAGTTGAATTTCTAAAATCATAGAACATTAGCCAGCATCCCATACCATCCCTAGTCTCATTACTTATCCAAGTTACAAATCCAGTTTTTCCCTCATAAGGCTGCTCATCTCTATTTTTCTTTCCTGGAATACCATATACTATATATTTTAAATTCCCTTCTTTATCACATTTGTATCCTAACATGAAGTTTCCATACTTTCTTATATATGGATAGTAATTAAGCATTGGATAATATGCTACAGTATATCTATTGTAGTTTGACATATTGCACATTTCGTGTAAATCATGTATTGGAATCTTATACCACTTACAGTATTTTATTTCTCTATACTCACTTCTACAGCACTCAAATCCACTTGCAATTCCTTCAAAGTACTCTCCAACACTTCCTCTAATTTTAAATATATCTGAAGTTTCCTCTATTTTTTCTTCATATTCATCGAATTTATTCTTTTCTCTATTTAATGAGTTCATACCATAGTAATTAGGATCAAAGCCTTTGTTTGCAAATGGATTTTGCCCATAGCCATTGTTTATAAATGGATTGTCTGTATTGTGATATTCCATTTTCATGTTCATTCCATTTTCACTTTGGTTAAATACTTCATCTGTATTTTCTTCTTCTACATTTAAAGTATAATAATTTTGATTTTCCTTTACGTAAGGCTTTTCTTCCCTAACATCTTCTTCTCTTATTTCTTCCTTTATTTCCTCTCTTATCTCTTCTCTTGGTTCCTCTAATTCTTCTATTATTTCATTTACTTCTTCTACTATTTCTTCTTTTATTTCCTCTTCTCTATATTCTTCACACTTCTTATGCTCTTTTTTCTTATCGTCCTTTTTCTTCTCCTTCTTCTTATCATCTTTTTTCATATAATCCATTTTATCTTTTGAATGATCTTTTGCAGATTTAACCATCTTATAATTCTTCCAATTATCTCCCGGTTGTTCTCCATTTATAAATCCACACATAATAATTATAGGCATTTCATTTTTCATTTTAGCTATTGCAGCTCCTGATATTTTATCATAAGATAGTCCTAAGCCTGCTATGTCATCAACAGAATACTCCTTTGTTATTTCTGCTTTTCCCCCATCTGATATAGTGATTTTACCCAAGTCTACTATTTTCTTAGTATCTTTTTTATTGCATATAGCCATAATGCAATAATCATCACCGTCATTTCTTAGATTTTGAGCATAAAATGAAATTTTACATCTATCACCTTTTGCCTCTATCTTTGAATATCCTGATAAGGTTTTGTCATTAGAGCTAGAATAGCCTCTCTCATCTTCTTGTAAAATAATAAAATTTCTATACAATTTATTTAACTGCGACAAACCTCTAGAACCTCCACTTTAGATTAATTCAATACATTATATGCATAGTATAGCTAAATATGTTAAAAATAAAACTCGTGAGATTATTTGATATTACACCAAAATTCTCACGAGTCAGAAATAATTTTATTTCTATATAAATTTATTTAATATAGTTACTTTAACTGCTCATTTATTTTATCTGCTAAATTAGCAAATTCCTGTATAGTTAAAGTTTCACCTCTTCTTTTAGGATCTATATCTGCATTATTGAATGCTAGCTCTAATTTTTCCTTACTTAATCCTATATTTTTTACACCATTCCAAAGAGTCTTTCTTCTCATATTAAAAGAACTTCTAATAATGTCAAAGAATAATTTTTCATTATCTAACTTTACTTTTGGTTCTTGTAGCTTATCTAATCTTATTACTATAGAATCTACCTTAGGTCTTGGTATAAAACATTGTGGTGATACTTTTCTTATTATTTTAGTATTACAATAGTATTGAACTAATAATGAAAGAGCACCATAATCCTTATTTCCTGGCTCTGCATTCATTCTTTCTGCCACTTCTTTTTGTATCATTATAGTCAGTGACTTAAAATTATAACTTTCCTTTAATAATTTAACTATTATAGGGGTAGTAACATAGTAAGGTAAATTAGCAACTAATTTAACGCTTTCTTCGTTTCCAATTATATCATTAAAATTAACTTTTAATGCATCATTATGTATTAATGTAAATTTAGGGTTATCCCCTATTTCCTGATTTAAAATTGGTATTAAGTCATTATCAAGCTCTATTGCTACTACTTTTTTAGCCTTATTTAAAAGCTGTGCTGTTAAGGTCCCAACTCCTGGGCCTATTTCTATTACTAAGTCATTTTCATCAACTTCTGCTCCTAATACTATATCTCTTGGTACAGAATCATCAATTAAAAAGTTTTGTCCTAGACTTTTAGAAAATTTAAAATTATATTTTTTAACCAACTCTGCTGTTTTTATATCTTGTATTTCCATTATCTACTCACCCCTAAGCTTTCTTCTATTTTTTCTATTGCCGAAATAAATTCCTCTTTAGTTATAGAATATTTATTTAATCTGTTTAACATTTGATTTGCATTTCCATATCCTATTCCTAATTCTTTTCCTAAAATAATTCTTCTTCTTTTTGAATCAATATCACCTGTTAGTTTAAAATGAAACATATCTTCTGATGTATATACTTCTTCAACTACTTCTTCTGATATCTTAGCTCTATTTAAAGCTTCTATAATAACTTCTGGAGTCGCATTTTCAACACCTATATCATCACCCTTTATGCCGTCCTCTTGGGCTATATATGCATGTTTTATTCCTTTTACTCTTTTAGATATTATACTCCTAATCTTTTCTCCTGCAAAATCAGGATCTGTTAAAACTATTACACCTTTTCTTCTTTGAGCTTCTTTTATTCTTTCTATTACTTTTGCATTTATTCCAAATCCGCCTACAGCTATAACTTCAGCATCAACTGCCTGTTTTACAGCAGTTATATCATCTCTACCTTCAACAACTATAACTTCTTTAATCAAAATATTAACTTCCTTTCCGTTAATAAAAGTAATTTCCTTATCTTTATTTATTATATCCAAATAATAATTTATCCCTATAAGCTTATTATGTCAAATTAATTGCAAAATAAAAGGATGCTCTAACTTTGAGAGCATCCTCTATTTTACCATTCTCCTGGATAAGCTAAAATATAAACAGGAACATTATATTTTCTTCCCCAACTATTATATGCTTCTTCTTGAGAATTAACATATACATCAATGATATTTCCTTTTATAGCACCACCAGTGTCTGCAGCTACAGCCTTTCCATATCCCTCTACATATACTAAACTTCCTAGAGGGATAACCCTTGGATCAACTGCTATAGTACTTATCCCACTTGGATCTCTTACAGGTACAGTTCCTGTTGCTGTAACTCCGCCTCCACTATATGCAGTAGATTCACAATATATTACGCTCTTATAATTTAATAGTTGACCATCTCTACTTGCAAGGGTTTTCCTTGTTCCTTGCACAACTATTTTGTTAACTGGTTCTGCTACCACTTTGGAACTCTTAATTTCTCTAGAGAACTCCTTGCCATTTTTGTAAACTATTTCATAATTTACTTCTTTTTCTCCTGAAGTTCCATCTTGTCTTACTTGTTCTAGTCCACTATCAAGGCTTGAATCAGACTCTATAACTACATCGAAACCTATAGATTCTTTAGCTAACTCATTTTTCACTTCAACCTTAACAAGGTTAATTTTTAATTCGTCTGAAATTTCTGAATTTAATGTAGGGCTAATTTCATCTATTCCTTCATTAAATTCAACACCTTGATTCTTAAGTTCTTCTTTTTCTGCATCTAGCATTTCTTTTATAGTATCTTCTGCAGTATCAATCTTTAATTGTTTATCTCCTACAGTAAGCTCTACTGAAACAGCTCTTTTAATAGCTATTGTATCGCCTTCAGATACTTTACTATTTAAAGCTGGTTGAACTTTATCTTTAGGGCCAATTTCTACCCCGTTAGTATTCAACACATCTTTAACAGTCCCTTTATATGTGACAAAAGTCTTTTCTTCTCCGTCTATTTTCATTGTTATTGTCTTTCTCATACTTGTGAACGTCACTGATAGAATAATAGTAGCCACTATAGCGCCTATCAGTATTTTTGCCTTTGGACCGTTAGAAAAATTATTTTTCAGGTATTCTTTATATTTTTCTACCATCTACTTTACCTCCCTTGGCAAGAGCGTCTTTTGAATTATAATTGAAATAAACATTTTTGTCAAATTGAGACCTCTTGCATTAATAAAACTGCGAATAAATGCATACTATGCATACTAAAATATAAATTATAAATTATAAATAATAGCCAAATTGCAGTTCTTTATCAAAAGTAGATTGTTCTTTATTCTAGTTTCATCCTTGTGTATCAATAATTATAAATTGTAATTTTTTTCAAGTTATTACTTTTTTATTGTACTTTATATATTATTTCCAATCAACCTCTTAAAATTATCATTTACAGCTAAATTTACTACTTTTGGGTCTAAATCTTTTATTACAGCAATTTGTTCTATTATATAAGCTATATAGTCTGATTTATTCCTCTTTCCTCTATTTGGCACTGGAGCCATATATGGACAATCTGTTTCAACTAGTAGCTTTTCTAGTGGGACATGCTTAACAACCTCTATTATCTTCTTTGCATTTTTAAATGTTACTACTCCAGTTATACCAATATAATACCCTAATTTTATACACTCCATAGCAAATTCCGCGCTTCCTGAAAAGCAATGCACTATCCCCTTAACATTAGGAAACTCTTTTATTATTTCTAAAGTATCTCCATGAGCATCTCTATCATGAATTACAACTGGTAGATTTAACATTTCTGCTAGTTTCATTTGTTCTCTAAATACTTCTTTTTGAATATCTTTTGATGGATTTTCGTCCCAATAATAATCTAATCCAATTTCTCCAATAGCTATTATTTTCTTATTTTTTTCAATTAAACTTACTATTTCTCTTTTAACATTTTCATTAAATTCATTTGCATTCTCTGGATGTATCCCTAATGCTCCGTATATAAAATCTTTTTCTTCAGTTAACTTATTAGTTTTTTCTATACTTTTATAACTTGATGCACAATTTAAAATTCCTATAACTCCATTATCTTTAATTTGCTCTAAAACATTTTCTCTATCTTCATCAAAAGCTTCATCATCATAATGTGCATGTGTGTCGAATATTACATACTTATTTTCCATCATAATTCCTCCAATTTTATCCCTAAATTATTATAAATATTATTATATTACAAAAAATCATATAATACACACTTTATATACTCTTTAAATTAAATAAATATAAAAATATAATTTCCTAAATAGTAAAAAAACCTGCTCAAATAGCAGGCTTTTTCATTTATTAATTATTTTATTTTATGCTTTTTCCCGGAATTCCCAATATTATTTGCATGATCCCCTATTCTTTCTAGATTACTTATTAAATCTAAAAATATTACACTAGAAGCTGCGGAACAAGACTTTTCATTTAATCTCTTTATATTATTTTCTCTGAACTGCTTTTCTAATTTATCTATTTCGTCTTCTATTTGTTCTATTTCTTTCGGTGCAACTAACATCTTACTATTATAACTTTCGATAGCTATTTCGATAGCTTTCATAGTTTTACCAAATATAATTGATAACTCTTCTTTTGCACTTTCGCCAAGATGTATGTTTTTATTGATTTTTTCTATAGCTAAATCAGCAATATTTTCTGCATGATCTCCTATTCTCTCTATGTCATTAATTACATGATAAGTTGAACTAAACAACTTTATATCTTCTTCTGGTAACTCTAATTGTGATAATTCAACTAAGTAATCAGTTATATCTTTTTCTAATGCATTAATTATCTTTTCATTTTGATAAACCTTATCTACTGATTCTACATTATTTTCTGTAAATGCATTCATCGCTAATGCTAAGTTTTCTTTTGCCTTAGTAGCCATTCTTAATGTTTCTTTAAAAACTTGTCCATTTGCAACTATAGGAGTTTCTAATAACTTTTTGTCTAAGTAAATAGCTCCTTCTTTTTCTATTTCAGCATCTCCTGGAAGTATTTTATTAACTATTTTAACTAAATATGCTGATAACGGTAATAACAATACTGTAACTGTAACATTAAATATAGTATGTGCATTAGCAACTTGTCTTGCTACGTTAGTTGGATCAGTTGCTGTTACTAATCTTATAAATGGATCTATAAATGGGAAGAAAATTATAGCTCCTATTGTGTTAAATAACAAATGCACTAGTGCAGCCTTTTTAGCTGTTCTATTAGCTCCTAATGATGCTAATATAGCAGTAACACAAGTTCCTATATTACAACCTAATATTACAGGAAATGCTAAACGCATATCTATAGCTCCTGTTGTTGCTAAAGCAACCAAAATACCTGTAGTTGCTGATGAACTTTGTACAACAGCTGTCATTCCAAGACCTGCAAGTAATCCTAGGATACTATTATCTGCAACTACTATAACAAATTCTCTAAACCAACTTGCTTCTGCAATAGGCTTCATAGCACCAGACATTACGCCCATACCCATGAATAGTATACCAAATCCCAATGCAATGCTAGCTAAATCTCTAACTCTTTTCTTTTTAGCTACAAGTAATATTATTGCTCCTGCTCCTATAAATAATGGAGCAATTGCATCTAATTTAAATGATACCATTTGAGCTGTAATAGTTGTTCCTATATTAGCTCCCATTATTACTCCTGCAGCTTGAAGTAAATTCATTAATCCTGCATTTACAAAACTAACAACCATAACAGTTGTTGCACTTGAGCTTTGTATTATAGCAGTAACTCCAGCTCCAACCAGTACTCCTATGTACTTATTACTTGTTAGTTTTTCTAATATTGATTTTAATCCTTCACCGGCAGCATTTTCTAAGCCATCACCCATAAGTTTCATTCCGTATAGGAATAAGCCTAGTCCACCTATAAGACCTGTTAAAATAGAAAACTTGTCCATTAATGTTTCTCCTTATACATTAAATAATTTTCAATTGTTAATGTGTTAATATTCTATTAACAAAAATACTATACAACTATTAATTAGAATTGTAAATATTAATAATATCGAAATTTAATTTTATTAATAAAATTATTTTTAATGCTAGGAAAAGCTTACTAATTTATTCATATTTTATTTATTTTTTTGACACATTACTGTCATATTATTAATGTATTATAATACTTGTAAAGTAGTTAAAGCATTATTATTTACCCCTAAAACCATCTAATGGTCCCTAGATTAAATTATTCCCCAAAGTAATTTAATCTAGGGTTTTTCCTTTTTATTTTATTTTTTCTTCTTTTAATCTTTTAACTTCTTCAAAGGCCCTTCTCTTATCTATTTTATCAAATAACATCTCTAACTCTGATATTTTGCCACTTTTCTTTTCTACATAACTCCATATAGGTTCATCTAAACCTAATGCTTTTCTAATTTTTTCACATGTATTTGGAATAAATGGCTCTAGCAAATTAGATAGGTTTATAACTGCTTGAATACATTCATATATTGTATTTATACATTTTTCATTATTTTTTTCTTTTTCTATAAATAATTTTTCATCATTAAAATGCTTACTTATCTTTTTTACAAACGATAATATTTGTGAAAGAGCCTTTTTGAAACTTCCTTCTTCTATACTATCTCCTACATCAAAATATAAATTAAGCACTTCATTTTTAAAATCCTCTGATACTTTTCCATTTGGTATATTAGAATTATACTTATCCTGAACAAGTTCAATTGTTCTGTTAACAAGGCCTCCAAAACAATTAACCAAATCTCTATTTACTGTATTTATAAAATCCCTCCAAGTAAAATCGGTATCTTTAACCTCTGGCGAATTTAAGGATAAATAATATCTAAAAGTATCAATATTATAATTGCCGACTATATTGTCGCCCCATATTGCCCAATTTTTAACTGATGAAAAATTTTTCCCTTCTAACTTCATATATTCGCTTGATATTATTCTTAAATTAGGATTCTTTATTCCAATCCCTGCTAATATAGCCGGAAATATAACTGTATGGAAGGGTATATTATCTTTACCATGAACAAAGTAAATTCTTGAATCTTCTCCTTGCCAATATTCCTTCCAATCTTCATTTCTTTCCTCTAAACACTTCATGCTAGCAGTTAAATATCCCATAACCGCCTCAATCCAAACGAATATTTTTTTATCATCATATCCTTCTAAAGGAACATCTACGCCCCAATTAAAATCTCTTGTTACAGCTCTATCCCTTAAACCCTCATCTAAATATCTTTTTACTATCTTTTGAGCATTTTCTCTCCAACCTTTTTGCCTAATTAAAAGTCTCCTAACATCATTCTCAAATTGCGAAAGTGAAAAGAATAAATGCTTTGTTTGTGTAACTAACTTTTCCTCACAATAAGGACATTTTTCTTCCATATATGTCTCAGGTAAAAACTCATTACAGCTTTCGCAATATTTTTGGTCAATTTCCTTTTCATATATGTATCCCTTTTTATATAAATCTAATATAAACTCTTTAACCTTATTCTCATGATAGGTAGAGTGAGTTTTAGCAAATATATCAAAAGAAAATCCTAAGTCATCAAAACACTTTTTAAATTCATTATGATACTTAACTACAGCATCCATAGGGGTTATTCCCTCTTCTTTAGCTCTCATAGTTACAGGAGTTCCGTGACAGTCTGTTCCTGACAAGAACACAACATCATCTCCCATAAGCCTATGATATCTTGCAATAATATCTCCTGGGAGTAATACTGCTATTCTTCCTAAATGTAGTGGCCCATTTGCATATGGCCATGCATTTCCTATAATAATATTCATAAATATCCCCTCACTATTTTCTTATTGCTTTATTTTTGTATTCCAAGTAAATCTTCTGCTCTATCTATAATATATTTATAAGAGTCTTCTATCCCCTGATTATAAAATTCTACTGCTAATTTATCCATAAAGAAATCCAGTATCATATTTGATGCTAAATCACCTAATTCCTCATCTCTTTCTTCATAGAAATAGGTTTTTATTTCATTCTTTAAAGCTTCTCTTTTTTCTTTAGATATATCGAATGTTTTTTTCATATCAATGTCTCCTTATTATAATTATTTTTTTATAAAAATTTGAGGATAGGTTCCCCTATCCTCCTTTATCATCATTTTTAAAATAAACTTAATTAAATTATAAAGATTTATCTTACTTGACTTCCAGTTGGTAATTCTCCTGGATTTACTACCTTTAACAAACTATCATCATCTGTTGATGCTGCTAATATCATCCCTTGTGATAACTCACCTCTTAATGTTACCGGTTTTAAGTTAGCTACTAATACTACATATTTCCCTACTAAATCTTCAGGCTTGTAGTATTGTGCTATTCCTGAAACTACCTGTCTTTCTTCTCCATTTAAATCTACCTTTAATTTTAGTAACTTCTTAGCTTTTTTTATCGGTTCGCAAGCTAATACTTTTACTACTCTTAAATCTATTTTTTCAAAATCCTCTATTGTGATTTCTTCTTTTATTAGAGTAATTTCTCTTTTTTCATCTTTTTTATTTTCTGCTAACTGAGCTTCTCTTAAGGCATCTAATTCTGCCAGCTTCTTATCAACATCTATTCTTGGGAATAAAGCCTCACCTTTTTGAACCTTAGTTCCTACAACAGTACCATTAAAGCTACTTAAGGATTCAAAAGAAATATTAGTTGTATTTATTTGTTCATTTATCTTCTTACTTGTATCTGGTAAGAATGCAGATAATAAAACTGATGCAAATCTTAAACTTTCTACCAAGTTATATAATACAGTACCTAATCTTTCCTTCTTTTCTTCGTCCTTAGCTAATATCCACGGAGTTGTTTCATCTATATATTTATTTGCTCTTCCTATTAAATCAAATATATATTCTAGAACTTCTGGAATTCTTAAATCATCTATAGCTTTATTAACTTTATTTGTAGTTTCTAAAGCTAAGCTTATTAATTCATCATCAACAGCTTCTTTGCTTGAATTTTCTGGTATAGTTCCATCAAAATACTTTTCAATCATAGCTACTGTTCTTGAAAGAAGGTTTCCTAAATCATTACAAAGATCTGAGTTTATCTTCTTTATAAATATTTCATTATTAAATAATCCATCTGATCCAAATGGTATTTCTCTTAATAGGTAATATCTAACTGCATCTACTCCAAAATGTTCCACTAATGTTACTGGGTCAACAACATTGCCTTTAGATTTTGACATCTTTCCACCATCAACAAGTAACCATCCATGACCAAATACTTGCTTTGGTAATGGTAAATCTAAAGCCATTAGCATAATTGGCCAATAAATAGTATGGAATCTTAAAATATCCTTACCAATTAAATGTACATCTGCTGGCCAATATTTATCATATAAGTCTTTATTTTCACTTCCATAACCTAATGCTGTAATATAGTTTGAAAGAGCATCTATCCATACATATACAACGTGTCCCTCATCAAATGTTACAGGAACGCCCCAATTGAAGCTAGTTCTTGAAACACAAAGATCTTGAAGACCTGGTTTTAAAAAGTTATTAACCATTTCATTTTTTCTTGATTCTGGTTGTATAAACTCTGGATGAGACTCTATATATTCCATTAATTTATCAGCATAATTACTCATTTTGAAGAAGTATGCTTCTTCCTTTGACTTTTCTACTGGTCTACCACAATCTGGGCAGTTTCCATTAACCAATTGAGTTTCTGTCCAGAAAGATTCACATGGAGTACAGTATAGACCTTCATATGATGATTTATATATATCTCCTTTATCATATAATTTTTTGAAGATATCTTGAACAGCTTTTATATGGTAATCATCAGTTGTTCTTATAAATTTATCATAATTGATATTCATCATTTTCCATAGATCTTTTATTCCTGCCACTATTTCATCTACATGCTCTTTTGGTGTTATACCTTTTTCTTCTGCTATTCTTTGTATCTTTTGACCGTGTTCATCTGTTCCAGTTAAAAACATTACATCATATCCAGTTAATCTCTTATATCTTGCAAGAGCATCGGCTGCTACAGTAGTATAAGTATTTCCAATATGAAGCTTAGTTGATGGATAGTAAATTGGTGTAGTTATATAATATGTCTTTTTACACATATCTTTTCTCCTCCCTAACATGGTTTCTTCTTTATAATAATAAAAAAAATCTCTATATAGGTATATTAAGACCTATATAGAGACGTATTATACGTGTTACCACTCTATTTCATACTTATTTCGCAATAAATATCTCAATAGGTGAAATTTATTCACCTTGCAATATAACGGTTGCTACCGTATTCCTCTAACTTAATAAGCTCAAAGAATCTGCTCCAAGTCCATATTCATGAAGATTACTGTCACTAGCTTTCACCTTGCCTAGTTCTCTTTTAGACTATATTTCTTCACTACTCTTCTCTTCACTGCATTTTCCATTTATTATTATGATATTCTATATTAAAAATACTGTCAATTATTTTTAACAATTCACTCTTTATCAAACTTTTTCTTTATTATATTATCTATCATCAATCTTGATAAAACAACCATAAATAAATTAAATGCTAATAAAAAAGTAAAAGCACTTTCTCCAATTATAAATAATAATACTGCATTAACTATAAATAGTAATGTTCCTACAGATCCATTTAACTTAGCCACTAACTTATTTGAATATTCCCATGCTAAGCTACTTTGTGTTGAATATTTATTTTTATATCCTATTTTCATATCTGGATACTTTGTAGATTTGGATTCGTACAATCCTCCTACAATAAACAAACCTAATGGTATTATTTCTGTTAATACTAAATAAACCCAAAAATTCATATAATCAATCCTTATTAAACATATTTGTAATATTTATATTTTATAATAGTAATAACTATATCTGCAATATATATTTATAAGTATGTAGTTACTAATTAAAATTAATTAGTAACTACATACCTATAAATATAATACTCAAATTAAAAATACGTACTATTTCATATAGTCTTATAATTTTAAGTCATATTTATAACACTAACCTTATATAAGTTATATGCTATAATATTATAAAAAAGATTGGAGTTGATACTGTGAGAAAATTTGACTTACCTCATATTGGTTATAGAAATATTAAAACAGCTCTTTCTATTTTAATTTGCCTAATATTTTGGCCGAATTCTCTTTTTGCTGCAATTGCAGCTGTAATCTGTGTACAAGACACAGTAGAAAACTCAGTTAAAACAGGCCTTAATAGATTAATAGGTACATTACTCGGTGGTATTCTAGGCGTTCTTTTACTTTTTACAATAAATAAATTTAATTTATCATCATTCTCTGCAATAATAGCTGCAATTGGTGTATCTTTAATTATTTATTTGTGTAATCTAGTAAAAAAGCCAGCTGCCTGCTCTATTGCTTCTATTGTTTTAATTGGTATTATTATATCACCTAATTATGATAGTCCATTAATTTACTCTTTTAGAAGAACTATAGAGACAGCTTTTGGAATAATGATTGCAATTGTTATTAATAAATACATTAACCCACCAGAATATACTAAAACTAATGAAATTAATTCATCACAAGACGATAAAACTAATGAAATCAAATGATATTATAAATATTAAGGAGAACAACATATGAACTTTACTATCCCTAAAGTTGGACTTAGAACTATTAAAACTGCAATTTCAGTATTTTTATGTTTATTGCTATTTCCTCACGAGCCATTTTTTGCTTGCTTAACTGCTGTTATCTGTCTTCAGAGTACTGTTTCAAACTCAGTTAAAATGGCCATAAATAGGGGTGTTGGAACAATAGTTGGAGCAGCTATAGGATTATTATTTTTAATTCTGTGTAGATATTTCAAGTTTAATATTGAATCCGACATTTTAAGCAAATTATTGATTTACTTTACTATAGCTATAGGCATAATAGCAGTTATATACTCATGTAACTTAATAAAGAAGCCAGGAGCAATTAATGTATCTTGCATAGCCTTTCTTGGTGTAACAACTATTCATGCCTTTTCTGATCCAATTTTTTATGCAGTTAATAGAACTGTAGAAACTCTTTTTGGTATTTTTATAGCTTTACTAGTTAATAAGTTTATAGTTCCACCAAAAGAATAGTATATAATTTAATAAAAAATGGACAATTTCCAATTGTCCATTTTTTATTTTCAATTGTTATATTTCTCTAGTTTCATTCTTTAAGAAATCTATCTCTTCTTTATTTAAATATTGATTTAACTTTTCAAATACAGTCTTATGGTAATTATTTAGCCATACTTTTTCTTCTGATGTTAGCATTTCTACAACTACTCCATTTAAATCTATAGGGCAATATGATATAGTTTGAAATTTATAAAACTCACCAAACTCTTCTGATTTAATATCTTTAACTACTAAAAGAGTATTTTCTATCCTTATTCCATGCTTTCCTTCTTTGTACACTCCTGGTTCATTAGTTATTATCATACCAGGCTCTAATACCGTTGTGTTTCCCTCCGGTCTTATTCCTTGCGGCCCTTCATGTACATTTAAGAAATATCCAACTCCATGACCTGTTCCACACTTGTAGTCAATACCGTATTCCCAAAGAGGTCTTCTTGCTAATATATCTAAGTTCATTCCAGTGGAACCCTTTAAAAATATAGCTTTACATAAAGCTATATGTCCTTTTAATACTAATGTGAAATCTCTTTTTTCTTCTTCAGATACCTTTCCTAAAATGAAAGTTCTTGTTATATCTGTTGTTCCATCAAGGTATTGTCCGCCAGAATCTAAAAGGAACATACCCTCTTGTCTTAATTCATAATCAGTTGCTTCCGTTGCTGAATAATGCATCATTGCTGCATGCTCCTTATACCCAGCTATAGTACCAAAGCTATCTCCTTTATAATTTTCTCCCTCTGCTCTAAGGCTAGTTAATCTTTTACTTGCAGATATTTCTGTTATTTTCTCTTTTCCTATATTGTCCTTTAGCCATTTTATAAATCTAACCATGGCAACACCATCTCTAACTTGAGAATTCTCTATATTGTTTATTTCAACTTCATTTTTTATTGCCTTTAGTCTTGTTGTTATATTAACTTCATCTATTATTTCTATATCTTTACTTAAACATGAATATATTTTAGCATTCAATTTATTAGGATCTATTATAGTTGTTTCATTTATTAATTTAACATGATTTTCTATTTCATCATAATCATATATGTTAAATCTCTGAGATATTAAACTTTCCTTTGTTATATCATCAACCTTTTGCTTATCTATATATAAATTAGCATACTTTTCATTAACAATAATGTATGAAAGTGCTACAGGATTAAACTTAACATCATTTCCTCTTATATTACATAACCAGGCTATATCATCTAAAGATGATATTATATAATTTTTAGCCTTTTTTTCTCCCATATGAGTTCTCACTTCTTCTAACTTCTTTGAAGAAGACTTACCTGAATATTCCTCATCATGTATAAATATTTTATTTTTAGGAAGTTCGCTTCTTGTTAACCAAACTTCTTTTAACAAATCATTATCCATATTTATATGGAATCCAACATTTTTTGCTATCTTTAAGAAGCTCTTATATTGATTTACCGAAAATAATCTTCCATCAAATCCCAATACCTCTCCTAATTTAATATTTTTTTCAATCCACTCTTCAATAGTTGGATATCCTATTGTCCTCATTTTCATAAGTGATATTCCACTTCCAATTAATTCTTTATCAGCCTGAATAAAGTACCTTCCATCAGTCCATAAATAAGCAGAGCTTAACCCCACTAAAAGAGTACCTGCTGAGCCAGTAAAACCTGATATAAACTCTCTTCCTTTAAAATAGTCAGATACATATTCACTTTGATGAGAATCACTACTTGGAATAATATAGTAGTCAATATTTTTTATTTTCATTACTTCCCTAAGTTTATCTAAATTGCTCATATTAAATGCCCCCTTAATAATTTTATATTTATAATTATACCCTATATACTTTATGAGATTCCATATATTCATTTAATTCTAAATATATTATATTTTCTGAAAACTCGTTGATTTACCTAAGTTTTTTATATATAATCTAAATGATGTATAAAAAAGGGGGAGCTTACATGGGAGACTTATTAAAATTTAAAAACTTTATAATTGAAGCGAAGAAAAATACTTATGCTTCAGGTGCTAAAAAAGAAACACCTTCTAGGCCAAACTCAAAGGACTATGCCTATAAAAAATTTAATTACTATTATCTAGATAGCCATCTAGGTGATAGAGAATTTATAGGAGAGGAATTAGTTTGGGAAAACGAAAAGGTTTCCTGGGGAATGAATTATAAAGGACAAGTTCTTGTTGATGAATTACCTTCAGGATTTAATAAATTTTTAAAGAAATCTTTAAAAAATGTATCCGATGATTGTCCGTTTAGAGGACCTAAATATTTTAAAGAAGATGATTTTACATATCAATGCAATTGGGATGGTGATTTAGCTTCTTTTAATGGAGTTGAATCAATATCACATAATGGAATTGAAATATTTAAGCTCTACTTTCATGGTGGAAGTCTAAAATAAATATCATTTGTTTTAAAGTAAAAGAAGCTTTACAAATAACTAAATTTATTTGTAAAGCTTCTTTTCATACTCTTAATAGTTATAAGTATATATAAATATCCATTAATAATTATAACCTAAATATATCTTATTATTATTTTGCTTCTTCTACACTCTTACCTAATATTTGGATTCCTACATATACTGCTAATATAGATATAGGTAGTACAATATACCAAGCTAATCCAAAACCCGCTGGAATATATCCAAATAAAATTGTAATTGCAGCTATAAATAGTGAATACCACATTTGAGTGTTAACATGAGCAATATGATTACAACCTGCTCCCATTGATGAAAGTATTGTAGTATCTGATATTGGTGAACAGTGATCTCCAAAAATAGCTCCAGTTAAAACAGCACTTGTACTAACTATTACATAGCTCATATCTGGATTCATTGAATAAGCTAGTGGAATTGCAAGTGGCATTAGTATTCCCATTGTTCCATAAGCCGTTCCTGTTGCAAAAGAAATAACTGCACCTAAGGTAAATATTAAACTTGGAAGCAAGAAATTTGGTAGTGATCCTGAAAGTAATGAAACTAGATATTTAGCAGTTCCTAAATCCTTTATTACAGAACTTAGTGACCAAGCCAATAATAAAATTACTCCTGTTATAAGTAATGGTTTCATACCATCTATCCATGTTTCTATAGCTTCAGAAACAGTAAATATTTTCTTAGATACTCCCATTATAATTGATACTATACTTGCTATTAATGCTGATTGGAATAATGCTACTGATGCATCTGATGCACTAAATGCTTCTTGTATAGCCTTAAATGATACTGGTGAATTAGTCATTATATTTTGAATGGCAACATCTTCACCACCAATTATTACTGTATAACCACTAAAATAGAAACATATTAATGAAGCTATAACCAAAACACCTATTGGTATTATAGCATTCCATATACTTAACTCTACACCTTCTTTTGGTTCAAGGTCTGAATGATCTAAGTTAGAATCTGATGCAACTTCATCAACATTAGAGTTTAACCCTCTTTTTCTTGCCTCTACTTCTGCCTTATACATAGGACCAAAATCCTTTAATAAAACTGAAGTAATAAGTACAAAAACTAATATTAGTATATTATAAAATCTATATGGTATAGTTTGTAAAAACACTCCAAAAGCATCAACTTCTTGCCCTATTCCATTTATAAAAGCATCATTTATTAGCCCTACTTCTAATCCTATCCAAGTAGATACAATAGCTAAGCCTGCTATTGGTGCTGCTGTTGCATCTATTATAAAGGCTAGTCTTTCTCTTGATATTTTCATCTTATCTGATACTGGCTTCATTATAGGACCAACTATTAATGAATTTGCATAGTCATCAAAAAATACAGCTAACCCTAATAATAATGTAACTAATTGTGTGCTTCTAGCATTCTTAGCCCTTCTTGCTAACGCTTCTGCAACAGCCTTAGCTCCCCCCATTTTAGCAACTAAGTGTATAACTCCCCCTATAACTAATACCTGAAGAATTATACCTGCATTCCATGGATCAGATAATGAGTTTAAAACTCTAGATACAAAATCTAAAAAAGATTGTGTAACTGCTCCAAGAAAAGTATTATCAACTAATTGAACTAAAAATGTACCTGATAAAGTTCCGATAAACAAAGATATAATAACATTCTTTGTTATAAATGCTAAAACTATTGCTACCACCGGCGGTATCAAAGTTAATAATCCGTAATGATTTGCATTAGATGTAGATTGATCTACCTCTGCTGCGAAAACTATTGATGTTGACATTAAAATCATCATCATAGTCATTAATATTAATCTTAGATTTCTTTTATTATTCATAATGCTCCCCCTATATATTTCATGAATAATTTAAGGGCAGAAATTAAAAAGAGCCTTGAGTTTTCACTCAAGGCTATAGATACACTTTAATTAATATTCTAAATAAAGTTAAAAATCCTCAAGCGATAGCTCACCACAAATTAAGTTTGTGACAGTGTTACACATATTTTGTGAAACCCCAGCCATATGATATTAAAGCATTAATCATACGCTTCGGCGATAATTCCTTTTCTATTAAATCAAAGTGCTTACCTCATTAATAGTACTATTAATTATCGCGCCTCTACCCTTGTCGTTATTCATATTTAATTTATAGGATTATTATACAATTTTTCACTAGTTAAATCAACCTTTAATCCCAGGCTTAATTCTCTTTAACTTATCTATTAGCCATAAATTCTTCTATTTCCTCTACTGTCTTAATCATTTCTTTAGTTAATACTTCATTTCCGTTATCTGTTATTAAAATATCATCTTCTATTCTTATTCCTATACCTTCATTTTCTATGTATATTCCGGGCTCAACAGTATATACCATTCCAGCTTCAAAGGTTACATCCCTATTTTCTAACTCTATATCATGAGTATCCATACCCAAGCTATGACCTATACTATGATAATAAAATTGAGATACATCTTCCTTTTTAGAAATTAATCCAAGAGATATACATTCCTCTGCAACCCACTCTTTAGCCTTATTATTTAAATCTATGAATTTAACTCCTGGCTTCATTTCTTTAATAACTTTTTCATTTACTCTAAGAACTGCATTATAAACTTCTTTTTGTCTTTCAGTAAACTTTCCATTAATAGGGAAGGTTCTTGATATATCACCATTATAATATTTATATTGAGCGCCTAAATCAAATAATATTAAGTCCCCATCCCTTAATTCTGAGTCGTTATTTACATAATGTAAAACAGTTGCATTTTTCCCTGCTGCTGCAATAGTTTTAAATGCAAAGTCTTTTACACCATTTTTCTTACAAATAAAATCAAAGTAAGCTTCAAGTTCGTACTCTTTTATGCCCGGCTTAGAATTTTTCATTAATTCTTTTACACCTTCTATAGTAATTTCTATAGCTTTCTTAATCCTACTAATTTCTTCTTCAGTTTTTATAAGTCTTAAATTTCCTATAATCTTATATGCATTTTTAATACTTACATTATAATATTTTTTCTTAATTTCATTTATATACTTATATGATGGATTATCTTTTTCTAAATCTAAATATATATTTATGTCTTCTTTATTAATTAATATTTTTTCTATAAACCCGTTAAAATCACCTAAGTACTTAACATCTTCTATATCACAAATGTCTAATACTTCTTCTTTTCTAATAGTTTTACCTTCCCATTTTTCTGTAATAGGATTTATCTCTTTTATAAATAAATGTTCATTAGTTTTTCCATTTATTTTCGATAAAACTAAAATATGCTTTTCTTCATCTATTCCTGTTAAATAATAAAAATTTCTATTTGGTGTAAAAGGATATTTTTCGTCTGCAGTTTTCTTTGGCGAATTACCTGCAAATAATATTAGTAAAGAATTATCTTTAATGTTTTCTAAAACCTTATTTCTATTATTCTTATAAAACTCTTTATTCATAAATTCACTCCCTCTTATTTATTCCATAGCTAACACTTTAACACTGACTACATTTGCTAACCCTCTTAAAGTATTAACTAAGTGCTTTAAATCTTTTTTCATATTAGATATATCTAATGTTATGGTTACATTTGCAGCCATATTTATAGGTATATCTTGATTTATTGTTAGTATATTTCCCTTATTAAAAGCTATACAATCTAAAACTTTAGATAAAGTTCCAGCTTCATGAGATAATAAGACAATTAATGTTATCTTTTTACTATTTATCCCCTCTGACATAGGGAAAATATAATCTTTGTATTTATAAAAGGTACTTCTACTTATTCCTGCTTGCTTTACAGCTTCGCTGATATCCTTTGCCTTTCCAATAAGAAGGTTTTCTTTAACCTCTAAAACTTTTTTAAAAACCTCTGGTAGTACCTTACCATTAACTATATAAAATTTTTCTGAAGCCACTAAATCACCTACCCTATAAAAATTAAAAAGCTATATAATTTATAATTATATAACTTTTTAAAAATAAAATACATATTATTAGTGATGTTATTTATATGTGAATCTTATTTGATTTCTTTATTCTAACAAAAAATGTTTTTAAAAGTGAAATCAATATAGATATAACTCCTCCCAAAGCAAAGCATAGCTGAACATTATCTATAAATAAACCAACTAATACTCCAATTCCTACTCCATATGCTAGAAATATAGCTAAAACTTTTATTTCTTCGTCTGACAAAAATAACCTGTCATTCCACTCCATCTCTAAAACACTTCCCTCCCTTTTTCTATACTATTATTATAGGATATTTTACTATATAACTAGTTACAAAATTATTACGTCTTTATTAAAATTTGTTAAATTTTAAAAGTAAATTTTAGTTTAATAAATTTTCTATAATATGAATTTGCTTACTAAAAAAATAGCTGCTATTATTGCCGTTAAATCTGCTAATATAGCTGCCCATAATGTATGTCTAATTTTTTTAATTTGAACAGCTCCAAAATAAACTGTTATTGTATAAAATATAGTTTCTGTAGTGCCCATAATTACCGAAGCTATTAAACCTATAGCTGTATCAGGTCCATATGTTTTTAATATATCCGTTAAAATACCCATTGCCCCGCTTCCAGATAAGGGTTTTACTAAAACTAATGGTATTACTTCTTTAGGTAACCCTACTACTCTACCTATTGGAGATATAAAATTGTTTAATATATCTAACAATTTAGCTTCTCTAAATATATGAACAGCTATAATCATAGCTAATAAATATGGAAATATGTTTAAACAAACTTGTAATCCTTCTTTTGCTCCTTCTATAAACCATTCATACACCTTTCGTCCTTTAAACATTCCATAGGTAATAATTATTACAACTATTATAGGAATGATACTTTTTGTTAAATACTGAAACATTCTAAATCACTCCTTTTAAAAGTACTTCTGTAAGATTTTACAGCAAATAACTCCCATTACAGCTGCAGTGGTACTTGCTAATATAGCGGGTAATATTATTGCCCCTGGATTACTTGAGCCACAAGCAGCTCTTATAGATATAATGGTTGAAGGTACCAATTGTATACAAGCTGCATTTAAAACTAAGAATAATGCCATGTCATTTGATGCAGTTCCTTTTTCTTTATTAAGTCTATCCATTTCTTGCATAGCTTTTATTCCAAATGGAGTTGCAGCATTGCCAAGTCCCATCATATTAGCTGTTATATTCATAACTATAGCTCCTAATGCTTTTTCATCTTTTGCAGCTTCCTTAAATATTAGTTTCAAAATTGGTCTTAGAACCTTTGCTAGTTTATTAGTAAATCCACTTTTTTCTGCTACTTTCATAACTCCGCACCAAAAACACATCAGCCCAACTAATCCTACAATAAGAGATACCGTTGAATCTGCTGAAGTTATTATTGATTTAGATATTACCTCCCCATTTCCAGTAAATAATCCTACAAGTATTCCTAGAAATATCATTATGAACCAGATATAATTTATCAAAATTTCACCCCTTATGAATTACTTATACAATATATGCCTTGCATCAAATATTTATTAGTGATAGGATAAATATATATAATACTAATTATGTTTATATACATAAAGGAGACGAAATATGAAGGAATCAAACTTAAAATTAGCTCAAAAAGATATTGATGACGCTCTAAAAACTGTAGAAGATATGGTAAGTGTAATAGATAACGCCGATCTTCCTAAGGATGTATTAAAAGAAAAATTTGTTACGCTAACAGAAAAGGTTCAAGAATTAGAAGAAATACTAAAAACTGAAGGAATTCTATAAAGTTTATAATAAAAAAGTTCGCCTATGTAGATTTTGCTTATTCCGTCGCTTCTCTTCAAGTCATCGCAAAATTACATAGGTGAACTTTAAATCTGAAGGAAGGAAATTATAAAAAGTTATTCACAGAGTAAATTTTTTATAATTTCCTAAAAAATAAAATAAAAATTGACTATATAAAATTAATTTTATATAGTCAATTTTTATACCCATAACTCACATTTTTAATTGATTAGATAACCCATTTCTAATCTTATAAATCATACACTCATATTTTCTCTTACACACAGTTGAAATTTGAAAACGTTTAATAACTTATTTTTATTATATCATGGTTTTTATTTCCTGGCAATATATGATTTAAAAAAATAAAAATGTAGTGGTAAGACCACTACATTTTTATCTTATTTTTATTTACAACTTTCTCTTTCAACTAATTCATAATCAAGAATAAATTGTGATTCATCTAGTTCCTTTTTATTCAACATTTTTATAAGCATTCTCATAGCTACTGATCCCATATCATAACTAGGTTGCTTTATTGTTGTTATCTTTGGATAAAATACTGAGGAAACTGCGTTATCATTAAATCCTATAACGCTTACATCTTCTGGAACTTTTTTACCACGTTCTCTTAATGCATTTATTACTCCCATAGCAATTTCGTCTGAAGCGCAAACTACTGCACTATATTCCTTTTTGCTATTTTCGAATTTTTCAACTGCTTCGTATCCAGTACCAACCTTTAAGTTTTTTGTGTACACTAGATTATCATCTAATTTAATACCTCTATCATTTAAGGCATTTTCATAACCTATGTATCTATCTCCCCAAGCGTTCATACTACCTTTTTTAGCTCCTGCAAATGCTATGTTTTTTAAACCTTTATCAATAAGATAGTTTGTAGCTTCTTGCATAGCTTTTACGTTATCTATTGTTACGCTAGGTAAACTTTCTTCCTTATCTTTAGTTTCAACTAAAACTGTAGTTAAATCTAACTCATTTATTATATCCAAAGTTTCTTCTTGTAGTGATGAACTCATATATATAACTCCATCAACCATCTTTTCTTTAAGTACTCTTAAATATTCTTTTTCCTTTTCGTCATCAAAATCAGAGTTGCATAATATTACATTGTAATCATAAATATTTGCAACATCCTCAGCTCCTCTAACTATTTCTGGGTAAAAACCACTTGAAATATCAGGAACTAAAATTCCTACTGTCTTTGTCTTTTGCGTTTTTAAGCTTCTTGCTACTATATTAGGTCTATATCCTAGCTTTTTTATTGCATCTAAAACCTTCTTTTTTGTGTCCTCGTTTACAACATCTATGTCATTTAGAACTCTAGAAACAGTAGCAATAGAAACACCCGCTTCTCTAGCAACATCTTTTATAGAAGTAGCCATACCAACATCACTCCATTTTTATTTTATAGTCTTTTATCCCTATTCTAACTATATATTATACTCTTTAACGGTAATTAATACAACATTCAAGGATTTTCTTTATAAAAATTTATTATAATAGAGTGAAAAAGTTAGAAGTTTAACCAAAACTTCTAACTTTTTAATCTATTTTATAATTTATCCTAATACCTCAACTGTCATATTTAGCTTTTCTCCATTTATAACAGTTTCAATATAATCAACTTCTGCATCTATCATAATCTCTTGAGTTAATGTTTCTCTTTTAATTATATCAGAATACTTATTAGCAACTTCTAATAACATATCATTTCCTGATATATATAGTTTTATCTTATCTGATACTTCAAAACCTTTTTCTTTTCTCATATTTTGAACCTTAGATATTATTTCTCTTAAATGACCTTCTTCTTTAAGCTCTTCTGTAATAGTTGTGTCAAGAACAACCCCAATTTGACCCTCACCAGCAAAAGCATATCCTTCTAGTCCTTGCATTGTTACTAAAACACTTTCACTATTTAAAACTATTTCCGTTCCATCTACTACTATAGTTTCAGTTCCACCATTTTGAAGCTTTTGAGCAAGCTCCATTTGATTTCTTGAAGCTATTTCTTTTCTTATTCCTGGAATAAGCTTTCCATAAGCTCTTCCTAATACAGGTAAGTTAGGCTTAATTTCAAAGTTAACATATTGTGAAAGATCTGCTCCAAACTCTACTGCCTTTATGTTAAGTTCATCTTTTATAATATCACCATAATATTCTGGAATAGCATCTGTTGATAATAGCATCTTTGAAAGTGGCTGTCTATTCTTAATATTAGATCCATTTCTAGCACTTCTTCCAAGTTTAACTATTGTGTAAGCTAAATTCATTTCTTCTTCTAAATTTTTATCAATAGCATTTTCTTTAACTTCTGGCCATGTACATAAGTGAACACTTTCTGTAGCATTTTCATCTAAGTTAACTACTAGGTTTTGATAAATCTCTTCTGATATAAATGGTACAAATGGAGATGTAACTCTAACTAATGTAGTTAATACCCTATATAATGTTACATAAGCACCAATTTTATCATCAGTTAATTCTTCTGACCAATATCTAGCTCTATTTCTTCTTACATACCAATTAGATAATTCATCAGTAAACTCTTCGATAGCTAACGCAGCTGGAGTTATTTGGTATGAATTTAAGTTATCATCTACATCTTTAATTAAAGTATTAAGCTTAGACATTATCCATTTATCCATTACATTTTCTGATTCAAAATCAGAATATTTTAATGGATTAAATTGATCTAACTCAGCATATAATACATAGAATGAATATACATTCCATAATGTACTTAAGAACTTTCTTTGAGCTTCTGAAACATCATCTACTGAGAATCTAGTTGGAAGCCATGGAGCACTTGCAGTATAGAAATGCCATCTAGTTGCATCTGCACCTTGAGCATCTAATACTTCAAATGGATCTACAACATTTCCCTTTGATTTAGACATCTTTAAGCCCTTCTTATCTAGAACGTGACCTAAAACTATACAATTTTCAAAAGGATTAGTATCAAATATAGCTGTTGAAATAGCTAATAATGTATAGAACCATCCTCTTGTTTGGTCAACAGCTTCTGATATAAATTGAGCTGGGAAGTTCTTCTCAAATAATTCCTTATTCTCAAATGGATAATGTAATTGCGCAAACGGCATTGAACCTGAATCAAACCAACAGTCAATAACTTCAGCTGTTCTTGTCATCTCTTTACTACACTTAGAACATTTTAAATGTATATTGTCTATATATGGCTTGTGAAGTTCTATATCTTCTGGAACATTAATTCCTTTTTTCTTTAAATCTTCTATGCTTCCTATACATTCCTTATGGCCACATTCACATTCCCAAATAGGAAGTGGAGTTCCCCAGTATCTATCTCTAGAAATACCCCAGTCAATAACATTTTCTAAGAACTTACCAAATCTACCTGTTCTTATGTTATCTGGATACCAATTAACCTTATTATTATTTTCTAAAAGCTTATCTCTTAAAGTTGTCATTGCAACAAACCAGCTCTCTCTTGGATAGTAAAGAAGTGGTGTGTCACATCTCCAACAATGTGGATATGAGTGAGTGTGCTTTTCTGCTTTAAATAGTTGATTATGTTCTTCTAAGTATTTAACTATACTTTCATCACACTTCTTAACAAACTTACCAGCCCAAGGAGTTACTTCTTCAACAAAGTTACCACTAGCATCAACTAAGTTTATAAAAGCAATTCCATTTTTCTTTGCAACTAAACTATCGTCTTCGCCATAAGCTGGAGCTATATGAACTATACCAGTACCATCTGATAATGTTACGTAATCACCATGAATTACTTCAAATGCCTTACCTTCAACTTTTCCAAATGGAAGTAATTGCTCATATTTAGTTCCAAGTAATTCTGTACCTTTAAATTCTTTTATTATTTCAAAATCTTCCCCTAATACTTTTGCTGCTAAATCCTTAGCTACTACTAATATTTCATCATTAACTTTAGCTTCAACATAAGTGTATGATTGATTTATACATAATGCTAAATTTGATGGAAGTGTCCATGGAGTTGTCGTCCAAGCTAGTATATACTTATTTTCTTCTCCTACAACTTTAAATTTAGCTATTGCAGTTAAGTCCTTAACATCTTTATATCCTTGTGATACTTCATGTGATGAAAGACCTGTTCCACATCTTGGGCAATAAGGCATAACCTTATGACCTTTATATAGAAGTCCTTTGTTCCACATTTGACTTAAAGCCCACCAAACTGATTCAATATATGGATTATGATAAGTAACATATGGATCTTCCATATCAACCCAGTATCCAATTTGTTCAGTCATTTTTTCCCACATATTAACGTAAGTAAAAACTGACTCTTTACATTCTGTTACAAATTTTTCTACACCATAATCTTCAATTTGATCTTTTCCTGAAATACCAAGCTTCTTTTCTATTTCAAGTTCAACTGGAAGTCCATGAGTATCCCAACCAGCTTTTCTTATAACCTTATATCCCTTCATTACCTTATATCTTGGGATTATATCCTTCATAACCCTTGTTAAAATGTGACCTACGTGAGGTCTTCCATTTGCTGTTGGAGGACCATCATAAAATGTGAAATATTCTCCATCTTGATTCATATCAAAATTCTTTTTGATAACATTATTTTCTTTCCAAAGGTCTGCTACTTCTTTTTCCATACCAACAAACCCCTTTGGTAATTCAACCTTTTTGTACATATATAAACTCCCTTCTGTTGATTAATTTATATTAAAAGCTACTAAAGCTTTAAGGTTTTACTTAAATAATATAAACTATTCTTAAGTTATATCTTAGATTATTAACTATAGATAGTTAATTATTCACAACCTAGTTGTTAATAGGTAATATAACTATTTAAGTATATAAAAAAAACTTCGCCCAATAGGACGAAGATAATTCGCTATACCACCTAAGGTTAGAGGTTCCCCATAAATATAATTCATATTTGGAAACTCTTTATTTCGAGTACAATCATACTCTATCCTTTAACGCAGGCTAACGTGAAAAACTTAATCAGTAATTTATAACCTTTCAGCCTCAAACTCCTAGGTGATTTTCATTAGTCTTCTCTATGACTTTACACCAACCAGTCACTCTCTTAAAGTATCTAACTAAGTACTTCTCCTAATCATAGCTTTTAAATATTTAATAAAATAATATAAATATAATCATTATGTTAATAATAATTATATTCTACTACAAAGTAAAATAATATAAAAGATTATATTGAAGAATATTTTATATTATTTTTCACAAAATAATAATATAACTATTTGTTTAGATATTAAAAATTAACTAATAATTTTTATCAATTAGTATTGACTTCCTACAAAAGCAGATATATAATGTAAACATAAAGAATAAACATTAAATTTATTTTTTATCCCCTTTATTTTCCTTAGTAAAATTCTTATTAATATTAGGAGGAAAACTAAATGGAAAATAACTTAAACGAACAAGTCCTTGATAAGATTACTAAAGTTTGTACTTGCAAGGCAATACCAAGATCCAAAATAAAAGATGCAATCAAAGCCGGAGCTCACACTGTAGAACAAGTTTCTAAGGCAACAGGAGCTTGTACAGGTGGATGCAGAGGCTACAGATGTACCCCTACAATCCAAAATTTGATTGATAAACATCTGGAAAATAACTAATATAGTTCCCCCAAACTATATTAGCATATAGATTATATCTCCCCTAAAACCACCTGTTATGAAATCAGGTGGTTTTTTACTCTTTAAAAAATTCTAATGGATAATCCACAATTTTTAAAAGTATCTTTACTTATATCAATATGTTCTAATTCCTTATTTTTATAATTATCTTTTGTTATACTTTCACAAGTTAATTTATCTATTGTATTTTCCACATACTTTCTTATTCTTCTTGGAGTTGGTATAACAATTGCCTTAAATATCATATATATCTCCCCAAATAATTGCTTTATACTATAATTATATTTGTGTTTATATTTAATATTCATTTAAATATAACTTTCAGTATTTTTAGTTGCATTTATATAACAAATATATACTAAAATTTTAATTATGCTATAATCTTATAAGAGTTATTATGGAAGGAGCTAATTTAATGGCAAGTAAATTCTATTTACATAAAGGAAAAAATAAAAGAGCTGAACAAGGAAGACCTTGGATATATGTTGATGAAATAAATGAATATGATGGAGATTATGAAAATGGAGATATAGTTGAAGTATATAACCATAAAGGATTCTTCATTGGCAAAGGTTATATAAATGATAGAAGTAAAATAACTATAAGAATAATGACTAATGATATTAATGAAGAAATAGATGAGGAATTTTTTAAAAAGAGATTTTCCAATGCCTTTGAATATAGAAAAACAGTTATAGACACATCATCTTGCAGATTCATCTTTGGAGAAGCTGATTTTTTACCTGGTCTTACAGTAGATAAATTTGAAGATTACTATGTAATTCAAATTTCTACTTTAGGAATGGATCAATATAGAGATATAATAGTAAAAATTTTAGTTGATGAGTATGGTGCTAAAGGTGTTTATGAAAGAAGTGATATTAAGACAAGAGAAATTGAAGGCCTTGAACAGACGAAAGGCTTCTTAACAGAACCATTTGATACAAATATTCAAATAGTAGAAAATGGAGTTAAATACATAGTTGATTTAGAAAACGGACAAAAAACTGGTTTCTTCTTAGACCAAAAAGAAAATAGAGCTGCTATGCATAGAATTTGTAAAGATAAAGAGGTTTTAGATTGCTTTACTCACACAGGTTCCTTTGCTTTAAATGCTGGTATTGCTGGAGCTAAGTCAGTTCTTGGTATAGATGTATCTCAGCACGCAGTAGATTGTGCAAGAAGAAATGCTGAACTTAATAACCTACAAGATACCGTTAAGTTTGAATGTCATAACGCCTTTGATGTCCTTGGAGAATGGTCAAGAGAAGGTAAACAATTTGATGTAGTTATATTAGATCCACCAGCATTTACAAAATCAAGAAATACAATTAAATCTGCCATTAGAGGTTATAAAGAGATAAATCTTAGAGGACTAAAGATGGTTAAGTCAGGTGGATACTTTGCAACATGCTCCTGCTCACATTATATGAGTGAAGAACAACTTAAAAAGACAGTTCTAGAAGCCGCACATGATGCTAGAAGAACATTAAGACAAGTAGAAATTAGAACTCAGTCTGCTGACCATCCAATACTTTGGAATTCAGATGAATCATATTACTTAAAGTTCTTTATATTCCAAGTAATTTAACTTATTTACTATTACTCTAGATAATATTATGTTTATACCGCAACTGGTAGATATCAGCTTATAATTAAAGATACCTTTTAAAATAATAGCTCCTTATTAGTAATAATTTATATTCCAATTATTACTAATAAGGAGCTATTTTAATTAGATAAAAAACTATTTTTTACTCTCTCATTAAATAAATTACCTTTATATTTAAATTGCTTTTAGTGAATAGTTGAAAAATGTATTTCTATAATGTTTTTAATAATTAATTAATGAAATCATTACTTTAATATAGAATTTATTTTTTCATATAAAGGGCCTTCCATTGAGTTATTTAAATTACCATAATATAATTTATTTTCATAAGATAAAATACAACCTATAAACTCTGCATCTTGAGTATTTAGATAATTTCCATAAATATAATAAATTTTATCTACTTTATCAAAATCATCTTTATTATATTTAACTTCACCATATTTTTCTTCCAACTTTATTAAAGTATCTTTATCAATTTGTATCTGTGTTTCTTTACCTACATCGCCTTCACATAAAGCAAAATAAGAATAATTTTCAAAAATATCATTAATCAATTTAGGATTTTCTAAAAATTCTGCTTTTGAATAAAATCTTGAATCATCTCCTAAAGTTTTTATATGGGTGTTACCTGAATCTGTTCTATCTGAAACTATTTGATGGTCCATAATTAAATAAACAAAAAAGCTCATATTTTCAGGTTCTACAGTACCTAAAGGTTCTGATTTTAATTCCTCAGGAAATTTAAATCTTGATGGGAAATATATGTTTCCATTAAACTCCACAGGGGCATACTTCAAACTATTACTTGTCAGCATTTTAGCAACTATTTTTTTACTTTTAAATCTTCCTTCTTTGTTATAATTAAATCCAATTACTACAGCAAAACAAATAATAAAAGCTCCTATGGCTACTATTGACATCATGCCTTTTCTCTTATTAATAATTTTAATCTCCCCCTTATGCTAATTTAATACAAAGCTATCCCCACTTTACTTAAATTTTTCAAATTCTTCTGCATATAGATTTATATATCCACAATCTAAACACATATATTTTCTAATTTTTGAGTTTTTCGGATTTATTGTTATCTTTTTAGGAATTTCTATTGCTGTAAAAGCTCCTTTTAGTACAATTTCTATTTCTTTTAGGTTTTGTGATTTGCAAGCACTACATATTCTCATAATTTTCTCCTTCTCACTATAATTAAATCATATGCAATTTAAATATTAGCTCCTACCTAAGTATTAAACATCATTTTACTTTATTATGATACCAAGTACAAATAGCATTAAATATAATCTTCGGGAGAAATATTATTGCAAATCCAGTAATATTAACTAAATTATAAGTACTAATACTAAGAGCAAAAACAAATGTTATTATAAACAATATCACATAATATTTTTTTATCTTGTTTCATATGCATTTCCCCCTGTACCATGTCACATAAATGGTTGAAACCATAAATCATCTATAGTTCCAGCTGTTCCTAATTTAATTTCAGTTGCAATAGTTATTCCCAAAGCACCTAGGACAACAGCTGATTTTCCATATGCCAATGAAGTACCTACTGCTTATAAAGCTCCAATCATAAAATTTCTAATGTAACAGTTCCTCCATCATCAACATACTCCATTTCATCTCTATAAATTTTCACATAGTTATTTGGTAATTGTAAAGCGTATTCTCTTTTTAAAACAAATGTACTCATTTTCATCTATATTATATATTTATTTTTAAAAGAATTTTAGTTTCTTATAAATAACTAACAAACATTTATATACTTAGTTCGCTATGTTTATTAAATTTCACTTTAT
Organism: Clostridium sp. LS3; assembly: GCF_055330225.1. Taxonomy (NCBI): domain Bacteria; kingdom Bacillati; phylum Bacillota; class Clostridia; order Eubacteriales; family Clostridiaceae; genus Clostridium; species Clostridium sp. LS3. Next base: position 112,865 of record NZ_CM143921.1, on the reverse strand, counting down.
CTAATTTTCTTTTAATGAAATTTAAATAAATCTATAATTATATTTGATTAATTAAACCTACTCCTTGGACTTTATATAAGAAGTCATTTAATCTTTAACTAAACCTAACTCCTCTAAGTTCTAAAATGTATTTTATATAAGTTATTTTTTCATAAAGCTCTTCTTTTGTATAGGAAACACTATAAGTAGACCATAAATTTGCCAGGAGATGTGATTCCTATTATCCCTAATATAAATGTAACTAAATAAAATATTTTAGTAAATTTTATTTTATTCTTTAAGCTTTTCTCTATTAATAAGTATATTTTGAATAATGTAAAATATGTAACATAATCCATAGATTTCACCTTTACTAAATTTCCACCGAAGCATTATATACTACATCTAGAGGATCAATATATTTATCAAAAATATTCCCCTTAAAATCTCCTCCGATGCAAGCAACTAAACCACTTGCAAACTTACTCGTTAAAAGATTGCCTCCTTTTATTCCTAAAATTCCAAATCCTTTAACAATAGCAGAAATTAGCTTCATTTTAATGAATATGATGCGCATATGGTTCTTAGATATAGTAAGCCCACCACCTAAAAATGCTCTTAACGTGTTAAATATGCATTTTCCGAGAACTCTCCCTATTTCAATTTCTTTTCTAATAAATATAAACCTATAATTGGAATAATAAAGTATCCCATTATAACTGCTAATGCACTATAGCTAATAACTTTATCAATTAAAATTATTGCTATACAATATACTCCGCCTATTTTACATATTTTTTTTGTATTTTCAATTAATATACCTTCATTCATATTTTCATTGCTATCGTTAAGTTTTTTTAAATCTTTTTTCACAAAATAATTTAACATTTTTTTTGGAGAAATAACCAATATTACTCCAAATATCAAAGTAAAAATTTTAATAACATTATAAATTAAATCCATATTAAATTCCAATATATTACTCCTCCACCCACAATAATATAAATAAATCATTGAAGATTATTTTATAATCTTCAATGATTTATTCTTTTTTATAAATTATATAATATTCTTAATAATATACTGTGTCTAGATAATCTAGTCTTCCATTTCCCGGATCTCTATCTATACTATCTAGATAATTAGCTAAATGATCACCAAAATTCCACCAACTCCCAGTAAAATTACTTGCAACATTTGCTATACCAACTGCTGATAAAACCCCTCCCATTGCTTTAGATGCTGCCTTTCCAACTAGCTCCATACCTTTTCCTACTAATCCTCCAGTAAAATACCAACCAAAAGCATTTACTGGAACTGATACTAATCTCTTATCAATACTTTTTTCAATAACATGTGCTGTAGGTCCACCACCATCAACATACTCCATTTCATCTCTATCAATTTCTACATAACTATTTGGTAATTGTAATGCATATTCTCTTTTTAATTCAAATGCACTCATTTTTTCCCCTCCATTTTATACATATATTTATTTTAAAAGAATTTTAGATTTTTGTAAATAATTAACAAACATTTATATAATTCGCGCGCTATGTCTATTAAATTTTACTCTATTTAATTTTCTTTTAATGCAATTTAATTAAATCTATACTTATATTTGATTAATTAACTTATTCCTTCAATTTTATGCGAGAAGGAATTTCATCTTTAGCTAAATTTAATTCCTATAAGTTCTAAAATATATTTCATATAAGTAATTTTTTCATACTTAACCCTTGTTTCTGTTACCATTCCTATAGTTAAATTAACCCGTTCTCCCTTAGAATCTTCTAAATAGGTTTTATCTGGTTTAACTTTAACTTTAAAAAATATATTTCCTTTTTCGTTATCTATAGTTGCATCTTCATCAATACTAATTACTTTTCCTAGTATTGTTCCGTATTCTGACTGAAGTAGACCACCAACAGCTAAAGAAACTTCATCACCTACATGTATTCTTGGCCTATCACTAGATGGTAACATAGTTTCTACAATTAATTCTTCTTCTTTGCTTGTTATTGTTCCTATTAATGTTCCCCCTTGAAGTACCATCCCTGATGTTAATGGTGTATTTAAATGTACTGTTCCACTTTTTTGTGCAACTACTTGGTATTGACCTTTTCCTTTTTCTAAAGCCTCTTTTTGAGCTATTAGCTTTGAAAGCTCTACTTCATATTGATTTCTTTCGTTTGTAAATTCTGAAATAGTCTTATAATAATGCTCATCAGATTTATTTTTTTGCGTTTTAGCATATTCCTCAATTTGTTTATCTTCAAGTCCTTGTTTTTTTAAATATTCCTTATCTACATTAAACTCTTTTCTAGCTATATAAGCTGCAGTTAATTTATTATAAAATTCACTTTCTACATCACTATATCTATCGAAATAATTTGTTCCATTTGTTGCATTTTCTTCAGCCTTTTTTAAAAGCTCAATTCTTCTACTAAAGGTATCTATTTGTGCATTTATTTGTTCTAATTGAAGCTCTGACTCAACTCCATTAGTTGTAAATAATACATCTCCTTCTTTTATTTGTGTACCTTCACTTATAAAAACATCTTTTATTTCTCCAGACCCTTTAGTCATAATATGAGATTTGTTTTCTGAAACTACTAACCCTTGTCCCTTAACCATATATGTTTTAACAGATTTATTTGCCCAAAATAGCCCTGTTATTATTAACGCTGTAACTATTGAGATAATATAATTCATAAAGGCTGGAGGTTTTCTATCATAAAGTATTTTACTATCAGTAATTTCATTTAGGTTATATACTTTCAAGTAACTCTCCACCTTTCATACATTCCATAAATACATCAGCTACTATATTCTCTTCTTCTTTTTTAACAAAAACTGTATAGGAATCACCATTTAACTTAATATTATTTTCAAAGGCATATACTCCTAACTTTTGATAAGCAAACTGTAAGTTTTCTTCTTTTTCAGTAAACCTTGCAAATAAGCAATTAGTTACTCTTAATTGCGATTGTAATTCATAAGGCTTTTCTACATTATGAATTGGATTTTTTAATTGAACCATTAGCTTTATTATTACTTTGGGTTGTCCATTCTCATTTAATTCCACTGATGAATAATTTATCATTGGCCCAAGAGTAGAATTACCTTTTGATTTTATATGGCTATCCATCATATAAGCAATTTGATTTATATCAATTAATTCATTCTCACTTACTTTTCTAATTAATACATTATTAAGTTTTAAGGTTTTATTTTCCCTTAATGCTATTTTTTCAATTGTATTCATACTCTTCAACATCCTCTAAAATATTTTCTTCTACTTTAATACTTTTAGGTTCTGCAACTGGATTATCTTTAAATATTATTTCCTTTTCTTCTAAAGACCCTACTTGACTTACATAAAGCTTATAATAATAACCTTTTTTCTTTAATAAACTTTCATGGTCTCCTTTTTCAACTACTTTTCCTTTATCCATAACATAAATTATGTCACAGCTTCTTATGGTTGAAAGTCTATGGGCTATAATTAACATTGTTATATTTTTACCTTTTTTAAATAAAGTATCGAATATTTTAGCTTCACTTATAAAGTCTAAGTTACTTGTTGCTTCATCTAATATTAAGAAGCTTGGCTTTTTTATTAATGCCCTTGCTAGTGCAATTCTTTGCTTTTCTCCACCAGAAAGTCCTCCCCCAGCTTCTTCTAGGAAGGTTACATATTTTTCAGGTAACTTTTCAACAAATTCTCTACAACCTGCATTTTCGCAAGCTGCTTTAATTTCCTCATAGCTTGCATTAGCTTTTCCTAAAGTTATATTTTCTTTAATAGAACCTGAAAACAACTCTACATTTTGTGGAACATATGAAATATTTTCTCTTAAGTTATATAAGTCCAATTCTTCTATATTGTATCCATTAATATTTATTTTTCCTTCTTCAGGAGTATAGTATTTTAATAAAAGCTTAGATATAGTTGTCTTACCACTTCCTGATTCTCCAACTAATGCTACCTTTTTTCCTTTAGGTATTTTTATACTTATATCTTTTAACACTGGAGATCTGCTTCCATATCTAAAGGTAATATCATTTAATTCTATATCTCCATCTATTTTTTCTAATTTTACTTTTTCAACCTCATTATCATCTTGTTCTTTTTCAACTTCATATATTTCCGAAATTCTCTTTAATGAAATACTAGCCTCTTGAATACTTAACTGAAGACCTATAAGTCTTCCAATTGGATCCATAAAATATCCTGAAAGAGTTGAAAATGCCATAAGACTACCTAAAGTAATATCTCCATTCATAATCATCCTAGCCCCTATGTACATAAGAACAAGATTTCCTACTGTTGATACGGCTCCTGATATTGAGCCTTGAATATTTGATAAAACTCCTTCTTTAAAAGCAATTTTTAAATTTCTAATATACTCTACTTCTAATTTTTCAATACTTTTTTCCTCTGCTGCATGAACCTTTATAGTTTCTATGCCCTTTAAGCTTTCTATAATATGACTATTTAATCTAGCTCCTGCCTCCATTTGTTCTAAGTTAATTTTTTTATAAGGACCCTTAAAGATGTAAATTAATGCTGCGCTTATTATTGTTAATACTAAAATAACTATAAATAATTTTTCATTCATTACATAAAGTATGGATGCAGAAACAGTTGCCAGTACAATATCCATTATTAAAGATAATGATACTGATGTTAATATATTCTTAATTGTAAACGCATCGCTAAATCTAGTAAGAATATCTCCGACCTTTCTTGCTCCGAAAAATTTCATAGGCAATTTATATACATGCTTAAAGTATCCTAATAATAATGGAATATCTATTTTTTGAGATAGGTATAAAAGCATATGTTGCCTTATTGCCCCTAATCCTATTTGAGTTATTCCTAAAAGTAAGAATCCTATAACGAATATATTTAACTGATTTTTCAAATTATATGGTAATATTTCATCCATAAGTATTTTATTGAAAAATGCAGACGCTATTCCTAAAACTGTAAGTATTACAGAAGCTATTATGCTATATATAAAAAGTGACTTTTGAGGAGTCAATAATTGAATAAACTTAGATAAAATTCCTTGACCCTTTATCTTACCAGGGTTAAATTCATTGTTTGGAATTAATAACAGTAAGACTCCATCAAATGTTTTAAAAAATTCATCTATATTCTTTTTTTCCTTTCCCTTTGCAGGATCTAATATTATTACATCCTCTTTTTTAACTTTATGTACTATAACAAAATGACTTAGTCCTTCTTTTGTAATAATATGAGCAATTGCTGGAAGTGTATATTTACCTTTAAATCCTTCTTTATCAACTCTAATTGCTCTAGTATCAAAGCCTAATCTTTTAGCTCCACTTTCTAACCCAGCTAAAGTTGTCCCCTTTATATCTGTACCAAGTATATCTCTTAATTTTGTTATAGTTATTTCTTTTTTGTAATACATGCAAATTGTAGCTAGACATGCAGCTGCACAATCTGTCATATCATGTTGTTTAACTAAATAATTTTCACCTCTCATAAAAGTAAATTCTCCTTACCGTCGGATTTCCAATAACTATTTTCTTTAATCTCTATAATAGTATTCTACTATACGTTTACAAATTATCTTATATTAGTAAGAAAAACTTATTTTTTTATAAAACCTGTATTATATTTCGTTATAAAATTCACTTTTTATATAAAATTTGTATATAAAACCCACTTATACTTTTGATTATTTTACAAAAAAGCTAGAAGCATCCATTTTTTTGTGCTTCTAGCTTTTAATATTTGCATAATTAATTTTTAGTTTATCATAATAGTTTCAAACATCTTGTTGATACTAAACACTTCTCTCCATTAATCATATGAATTATTCTATCTGCTTTGTTTATGTAGTCTATATTATCTTTATTTACTATATATGATGTATGACACCTACAAAATCTATCATCTAAAGATTCTTGTATCTCTTTCATTTTTCCATAAAATTCTATTTCCCTATTTTTACAATGAATCACTATTTTATGCACTGCTTTAGATGTTTCAAAAAATAATATTTTATCATAGTTAATTCTAATTGTTTTATCTTTAAATTTAATCAAAAACGCTTTCTGTAGATGTGTAAATTTTGTTATATACTTATTATAAGCATTTTCTAAGCAATCCTTAATGCTCTTTTTAATAATTTCATAATCTCCTTTAATAATATAATCCATAGCTTCAATTTTATAAAAGAACGTTAAATACATTAATTCTGGATGTGCAGTTATAAATATTATAAATCCTCTTGGATCATATTTTCTTATTTCATTTGCAAGAATTATTCCATTAATATTACTATTTAAATTAATGTCTAAAATGTAAATACCACTTTCTTTATTATCTTTTATATAATCTATTAATTTGTTAGGATTATCTATTGCCATTTCTAATTTCATATCATAATCCTCTATTAAAATTATATTACTTACTATTTCTTTCAACTTATCTCTATGTTCCTTATTATCTTCGCAAATGTAAACTTTTATCATCGATCCCCCTATTTTTTCCAATAATCATGCATTTTAACATAAAGAACTCTTATTGTCAATTTATTACTAATTATGCAGAATTAATGTTTATAAATCTATTAGTAGTATATTTCTTTTTTTATTTATTAATATTTTGTTATAAACGCTAATAATATTATAATAAAAAAGTCACCAAAGTGAGCTTGCCGAGCTGTCGATTTTTTCGCATATGTACATTTTTGAAGCTTGTCTGAGAAAAATCTTACTCGCACAATTTATTCTATTTTTTACTCTATAGGGCTAACTTTAATAACTTATATGCTATTATGCTATAAATAAATTATCCACAGATTTTGAAAATATAATTTCATATAGAGTAAAAAAACTATTATCTCCCATATATCTATGAGAAATAATAGCTTTTTACTACCTGTAAGTTTCTGTGAGAGTTTTATTTTCAGTGGTTATTTTTTAACTACTTTTAGATTATTTACTATTCTAATTATTTATAGAACTCTTGTGTTGCATAGTAAGTGTTCCCTATTTTATAAACTCCAACCCCTATGCTACTAAAGTTTGATGAAAGTATGTTTGCTCTATGTCCTGGAGAGTTCATCCAGTTGTCCATAAATTGTGTTGCTAAAGTTGAATTACCATTTACACCTTGGATATAGGCAATGTTTTCTCCCCAAGCTCTGTATGATACTCCATCAGCCTTCATTTTTTCTGTTATTAATCTACCTTCTGGGTCTTTATGATCAAAGTATCCTCTGTCTCCCATATCTTTTGATTTAATTCTTGCATAACTTTCCATAGTTCCATTGTAGCTTAATGCTGGAAGTCCTGCTGCTGCTCTTTCTTGGTTTACTCTTTGGAAAATAGCTTGTTCAATTTCCGCTATATAGCTACTGTCAGAAGTACTTGGTTTTTCAGCAGGTGCTTGTCCACCACCTTGAGATGGAGTTTCTACTTGATTTTGTCCTTGAGTATTTTGTCCATCTGTATAGCAGTTTTCACCAGATTGATTATCTCCGCCTGACTTATCAGCTTGTACATTTGTTTCTTTGTTATTATTTAAAGATTCATTATTTGCATTAGTATTTGATTCAGTTGAAGCCTTATTTTCTGAAGCTACAGCATTATTAGCTGTTTCTGTTGGTTTTTTAGCTTCTTCATTTTTTGTTTCTTTCTTTTCAGATGAAGCTTCACTGTTAGATTGAATCTTTACACCATCATTATTAGTTACATTAGTTTTGGAAGGCATAAAGAAACTTCCTACCCCTAAAGCAATTGATAATCCTGTTGATGCTAATAACATTATTAATTTTGATTTTATCATTTGTAAATTCCCCCTTCAGATTTGTAATTCATCTGTCGAAACTATACTAACATATGACCTATAGCTTCTAAATATGAGTTAGTTTCTATTTATTGAATAATGTTCTATCAATAGTAATTGTCTTATTGTAATTGATTTTTTTCCCATAAAACATTTTCATAAAATTCAATTTATTTTTTTATATAATTTTTATTAAATAGATATTATTTAAACTATTGATATCACAAGGATTACAATATGTGTATTTTTATAATAAAATGTATCCTATTCATTAACATCGCTATAATTTTCATATTTTTCCCTAGATATAATTACCAGAATATTTTTATTGCTTTTATGATTTATAATGTATTTAAAAAAATAAAAGATGACTAATCATCATAATTAGTCATCTTTTATTGAAATAAATTCTATAATTATAGGAGTTAAATTTGTTTGTATATAGTTTATATTATTAAAAGTGTGGAGCTATTAATAATATATTTATTCCGTTAATTGATATTGATTATCAATCTATTATTATAATATAATCTTTTTATATTATTGTCAATAGTAAAAAAGTAATTATTTGAAATTTATTATCAATTACCTATTATTTCTATAAATCCAGTGTTTTTATTAACATTAGGAACAATATCTATAGTACTTTTTCTACAACAATATTCTAAATCCTTTTCTAGATTCAACTCTTTTAATACATTGTAGTGTCTTGCATCCTTTATATAATCTAATATATTAGTATTGCTTTCATATATATACTTAGCAGTTTTAGATATATCTGATAAGTTATAAGTATTTTTTTTACATAGTAAACTTATTATATATCCTGAACATATAAAGTCATCCATTGAAAACTCTCCATTTGTACCTGAATTTATAAGAACTATATCTGTGTCTTCTTTACTTAACGAGTTAGCAACAGCCTCTGCATTTATCATTGCACCTATAAGTATCTTTTTTGCTTTCAAACTTAAATTAATTGCTCTTGTTCCATTAGTGGTACTTAATATTATATTTTTTCCTTTTACATTTTCTTCAGTATACTCTAATGGTGAATTTGTGAAATCAAAGCCATCTATTTTTACAGCTTTTCTTTCTCCCCCCAGCAAAGGATCTATTCCTTTTTCTAAAAACTCTTTTTGCTTTTCAAAGGCCTCTTCTACAGTTAACATTGGAATAACTCTTTTCGCTTTATTTGCTAATGCTGTTATAATAACAGAAGTTGCTCTTAGCATATCAATTACTACAACTATCTTATTATTTAAATACTCCTCTTTAATATGGTCTGCAGATATAATAACATCTATATTCATAAGTACTTCCCCCTAACTTTTATAACTCACCCTATATATTGTTTATATTTTCTCTACTTAAAATTCTTACCTTGCCATATATCATTATCTTCTAATGCTTTATCTATAGCATTTAAAACTTCCCACTTTTTTAAACTCCACATAGGTCCTATTAATAACTCTCTTGGAGCATCACCTGTTAATCTATGCACTACCATATCTTCAGGTATCATAGCAACTCCTTTGCATACTAGGTCTATATACTCTTCTTGAGTTAATAACTTTAATTCTCCACTTTCGTATTGTTCAACCATTTTTGTTCCTTCCATTAGGTGAAGTAAGTGGAACTTTATTCCCGTTGCCCCTGAGTGCGCTATATAATCAACAGTTTTTAACATATCTTCTTCTGTTTCACCTGGTAGTCCAAATATAGTGTGAGCTACTACTTCAATGTTTCTTTCCAATAGTCTTTTTAATGTATTATCAAAAACTTCAAAATCATATCCTCTATTAAAATCTCTCGCCGTTTCATCATTTATTGTTTGAAGTCCAAGCTCAACTATTAAATATGTTTCTTTATTTAATTCTGTTAAGAAGTCTAAAACATCATCATCAATACAATCTGGCCTTGTTGCTATTGATATAGCTACTACATTTTTTTGCTCTAAAGCTTCCCTATACTTTCTCCTAAGTTCTTCTACTGGAGCATAGGTATTAGTGTAGGCTTGGAAATATGCAATTAGCTTTCCATCTTTCCATTTTTTCTCCATCATATCTTTTCTATCTTCAAATTGCTTTGTTATAGATAATGTTCTACTACCCGCAAAATCCCCTGATCCTCTTGCACTACAAAATGTGCATCCTCCTTTTGCGACCTTTCCGTCTCTATTTGGACATGTAAACCCTCCATCTAAAGATATTTTATATACTTTTTCATTAAATTTATTTCTAAGATAATAGTTTAAACTATGATATCTTTTTCCATTCCATTCTTTCATGCTTCCTCCTAAAAAAATAAAAGTACCACTTTATTTAAGTTGTACTTTTATTCTACTACAATATTTTTATATGTTAAGTCTTTTAAATATTTTTTTTAACTTCCTCTGCTTCCATATTTACCTTATATTCGCCTGTAACATCACTGTTTATATCATTTCTGCCCTCTTTGCCACTAACTTTAACTGTAATAGTATTTTTATCGAAGCTCTTTAATTCTACATTATACTTGTCTTCTGGAAACATTTCATTAAATTTTATTTTAACAAGATCTCCTTGAGCGCTATTATATATATTTATTCTATTTAATTTATTAGAATTTAAATATTCTACTATTAAATATCCTTCTTCTTTTGAAAAAACTAAATTTTTTACTATTGCATTATCTAATATATCTAAAGGAACAACCTTCTTTACTATAGGTTTATCTAATACTTCTTCTATTGATTTACTTACATCTGCTCCTCCTCCAGCCTTACTACTTCCTTGATCTGCTTGAGTTGGTTGAGCTGCTTGAGTTGCTTTACTTTCTTCTATATATGCAATTGATAAAAAGGTTTTGTTATTTCCTATTGTCGATAATGCTACCTTTTGCCCTTTATATCCCACTGATATAGGTCCAAAAGCTTCTACTGGTGCTTTTTCTTTATATAACATTATTTTATTTTCTTTTATATACACATCTTTAGGCAAGTTATTTAAATTTAATATTAAATCACTCTTTCCTCCTTCTTCACCTATAATCCTTAAGGAGTTATTTCTAACAAAAACTTGTTTTTTATTCATTGATTTAATTTCATCAATTTTATATTCATTACCCACTTTAACTACTTTTATAGCATAATTATCTAAATCACACTTTGCCTCTGTTGGTGAATTTCTAACAACATTAAATGTAGCATATGCTGATCCTGTTGATTCTATTAAGTTATCTGGTTCATAAGATACAATTCTTGATGTTCCAGTAGTTATTTCCTTATTTCTGCTTAATAAACTATCTGTACATAAGCTATTTGCCATATCCATATTATTTTCCTTAACAAAATTCAAATAGGTTTCTGCAACATCAACTGCAGTTTTAGGGCTAAATAAATCTATCTTAGCTTCTCTATTATTTTCTTTTTTTGTACATGCAGATAATAAATAAAAACTCATAATTATTAATAAAAAGCATATTGTTAACTTTCTTCTCCTCACTTTTATTACCTCCTAATATATATTCCTTAAGCTTATTTTCCCTAAGAATATATACCTTATTCATTTTTAAAGAATAAAAGTAATTTAACATATATATATTTGTTAATAGAGAGAATATAGGGGGATATAAAAATGAAACGTGAACTTTCTAAAATTTTTCAGATAGCAGTTGTTTTTATTGGAACAATTGTTGGTGCTGGACTAGCTTCTGGACAAGAAATTAAAGAGTTTTTTACATCTTACGGAATATCAAGTTTTATAGGAGTTATAGCCTGTGGTATATTTTATATAATTATGGGTTCTATAGTTTCAAAAATTAGTATTAAGTATAAACTAAACTCTTATGGTGATGTAATAAAAGTAGTTAGTCCAAATATTCTTGGTAAAATCACAGGTATAATCACAACATTATATCTTATATCCAGTGCATCAATAATCTTAGCAGGTAGTGGTGCTTTAATAAATCAATTTTTCGGCATTCCTAAAATAATCGGTTCTATTATAATGATAGTTTTAGCTGTGTTCTTCCTTTTAAAAGATACTGATGGTTTAATTGAGGTAAACTCATTTATAGTCCCAACTCTAGTAATAACTATTACTACAATAACCATACTGTACTTTATGTTTTGTAAAGATATGATGTCATTAGAATTTTTAACTAAATTTGAACCAAAAAAAACAGGCATAGCATTATCAACAACATTGTATGCAGGATATAACACTCTTTGCTGCTTAGGTGTATTAGTTCCTTTAAGTAACCAAGTTGGAAAACCTAAAACTATGTTTTATGGTGTTGCATTAGGCGCAATAGGATTGGCTCTATTGAGTTTTGCAATAAACTTCTTGCTAATGATAAATCAACCTTATATACATCAATACGAAATACCTTTATTATTTGTAGCACAACGTTTTGGAAATATAATACAGGCATTATTGTTAATTGTGATTTGGCTAGAGATGTTTTCAACTGAAGTCTCTGATGTTTATTCTATAAGTAAGACTCTCGACAATAGCTTTCATATAGAATTTAAAAAAGCAATTTTTATAGTTCTTATTATAGCTCTGCCTATATCCAGAATAGGATTTTCAAAACTTATTGGATCACTATATCCTCTTTTTGGATTGCTTAGCCTAGTTTTCATAGGTCAAACAATTTACTTTTATTTTAAACATAAAGAAGAATTAAATTAATTCTTCTTATAAAAATACCCCTATTGAAATATTACAATAGGGGTATTTTCATATATAAATTAAGAATTTACATCATTTACAAAATTTTCTCCAACAGCTTTAACCTTTTGAAGAGTTTCTATCATATCTTGAATATTTCTAGTAAATTCTTCTATATCCTGATTAACCTGTTGTGATGATGCAGCATTTTCTGCTGCAATAGCTGCTAATGAATCTATTGTTTTAAACATTTCTTCCACAGATTGAACTTCATTATTTAATTGAGCTATTGATTTATTAGTTTCATTTGATACAACTTCAATTAAGTCATTTGCTTCTGAACTTATATTTCTTACATTTTCTAAATTAGTTGTTTCTAGCTCTAATATAGTGTATTGACTTTCTATACTTTTAACTAATGAATTTATTTCTCCTGCAAAGAATGATAAATTACTATTAATATCCTTAACTGCTTGCTGAGATTGCTCAGCTAGCTTTCTAACTTCTTCTGCAACAACTGCAAATCCTCTTCCTTGTTCTCCAGCTCTTGCAGCTTCTATAGATGCATTTAGTGCCAAAAGATTAGTTTGTTCAGAAATCCCTGAAACTAATGATACTATATTAGTAATATCCTGAGCTTTATTTTGAAGATTTTTACCTTTTTCTTTTACATCCATAAATGATTTTAATGATTCTTTTATTGCTTCACTTGATTTATCTACATTGGTATGACTCTGATTAATTTTTTCTACTGATTTATCAAGTTCATTTTTATTTCTATCTTCAGACTTTACAAGTTCTTTTAATGCTAATATATTTTCATTTATTTGTTTTACAAGAACTTCTGTGCTTATTTCTTGTTGTGTTGCAAGCTGAGAAACTTGTTCCGAGTAGCTAGCTATTTCTTCTGTTGTTTCTCTCATTTTTTCTGTTGTATTATACATAGCCTGAGTAAACACTGCTAATTCATTTATTGCAAGGTTAGCAGATGTTGAGTCTTTACCTATATTATCCTTAAGCTTTGATATCCCTAAGTATATTTTCTCAAGTTTATCATTAGTAGAAATATTTTTATCTATCGCTTCAAAATTATTATTCTCTATATTTTCTACTATGTCATTTAAAGGCTTAATTGTCATATAAGTTATAAAAGCTGATATAACCCCAGAGACTCCCCCAATTATCAATCCCTTAGTTAATCCTGCAAGCGGTATCCCTACTAAAGTCATAATTAGAAATATAGGTATTGAAATCTTTAATTCTAAGCTTCTCAAACCTACAACAGATAAACTTCTGCTTAACATATACTTCTTACTATAATGGATAGTATTTTCAAATTTTATATGTACCTTTAATTCTCCCTTTTTTCTTTCTACCTCTTTTATTTCTATTTTTTCACCAAAATACTTAGCACTTCCCTTTAATAGTCCTAAAAAATAATCAAATAACTCTCTTTCAGATCTATAAGTAAAATGAATACTATCTTCTGAAACTGGCTCTAAAACCATTTTAGGAGGCTTTGCACCTTTTATTTTTTTCATTATTATTGAGTGTATAAAGTTAAGAGAATTTAAAAACTTAAATAAGTTTACTCTTTTGAAGAATACTGGATAGTCCTCTGCAAATTTATTTAAATTATTCTCTCCAATTACTTGCCACAAATCATTAACTGAAGTGTTTACATTATTTGCTATTATTTGTATCAGCTTAAATATATGATTATCATCTACATCTTCAAGAGGTGTAAAGACTATGTCTTCTGACCAATTTACTGATTTTAAGCTTTTGTTTATAACTTCATTTCCGTACAAATCTCTACAAGTTCTTATCCATGTAGATACAACTGTACCCTTCATATTTTATTCCCCCTATTTTGAATTTTAATATTTATACTAAAAAATATAACTTATATAGATAGCCACATATATTATATATCTATTAACATAGAAAATATAGATGGATTGGAAAATTTCCAATCCATCTGTATTATAGTATATCATCTATATAATTAAATTTCGGAACTGTAGAATCATAGTAATTGTCAAAGGATCTAGGTGGTATAAATATTCTTTGTACAGTTTCAGCACTACCTCTTAGTTCTGCTATTCTTGTTACTCCTACATAAACATCTGATATCTTATACCAAGTTGCATAATCAACTATACCTGTTTGAGGTAAATTGAAAACTCCCTGAAATACTTTAACAGCTTCTGCAGTGCTAGTTCCATACACACCATCTTGTGCTACTTTTGGAATTAATGGATAGTTCTGAGCTATTCTATTTAAATATTCTTGTATACTTCTAACTTCTGGCCCTGCTGATCCTATTATTAGATCATATCCAGGATATGATTTAGGAATTCCTTTAACTTGCTCTGCTGTTACTAGCTCTAAATCACTACCATAAAAGCTTCTTAATATTTCGAATGGAGCCTTTCCTTGATCTCCTAAATACTTACTTCCCCACTGAGTCATCCACCCTGGGCATTGCACATTTTTTCCATCACAATATTGAGCTAATAAAGGCTGCTTTCTTCCAATTCTTCTTATATAAGTGGCAAAAATATCATCTACTACTGCACTTATACTTTCAAATATATTTCTTCCATAAGTAAATGCATGATCATAAGCTGTTGAGTTAGTTATGTCAAAGTTTTTGCCTTTTCCTCTATACCATTCTGTATATATCCTATTTAAGGTAAATGAAATTATGGCATATATATTCGCTCTAATTGTATTTTCTGACCAAGTTGAATAAATTTCACAAGATGCAACATTCTTTATATAATCCTTATATGAAACTCTATAATTTGGTGCTGATGTATTGTTAGGTCCTCCTGCATGTACAATTATGAATTCAGGAACTACCGGCTTTGGTAAAACTACTCCACTTGTTGGTGGTGGTAGTGGCTTATCTTCTTCTTCAGGAATTTTCTCTGGGTAATTGCCATTTAATGTATTAGGCCCAACATTTATTATTTCATTTACATTTCCACCTTGTTGATTTTGTGGTGTATTAGCTGTATTTGGTGGTATATTTATATTTTCCATTCTAGTTAATATTCCTGAAGATTCTATAAGATTGCACTGTTGTATTGCTAGTTCATCTGGGAAAACCTGACACCTATTTATTAAAATACTTTGAAACCCATCTCTCTCAACTCTTATATCATACATACTATAAGGAACTTGTCCCGTTGGCTGTTGAGAATATTCTAGTGGTGGCGCTTCTAAATCAATAATTTGAGACTCCCCCATAGAATTTGTAGATAATGATATTACTTGCGCACTTGGGCCACCTGTTGACGGTCTTACAGTTATTTTTGTATTATCAACAGGTATATAAGTTTCATTAACAAAACATTGAACCTTTAATCTGCCTTGAGCCATATAATACTCCTTTAATATTTCTCCTTTAATTAATATATGTCTTTAATATGAATTTTGTTCTTTCATATATCTTTTGGCTTACTTATAAATAAGTTTCCAACTCTATATTTTTCAACTTCACTTCTATCATTTCTCATTCCAATAAATCCTATATTACTTATAATGCTTTCTATTGCGTTATTTAAACATACTTCTCCATACCCCCAACTAGGATCTGGGTAGGTTATATCTGTTCTAGGTCTTTTAGCTGAAACAACTAAATAATATTTTAACCTCTCAGCATATAAATAGGGATCATTTCTTTTAACTATTCCCCACTCCATCATTAACCCAGCAATTCCTGACACATGTGGTGTAGCCATAGATGTACCACTTTTAGTATCGAAAGACCTATTAGGGGTTGTTGAAGATATATTTTCTCCTGGTGCAACCAAATCTGGTCTTATTCTTTGAAATACAACTGGCCTTCCTCTTCCACTAAAGGATGATATATTATTTGTAACATAATTATAGCTTCCTACTGCAATTACATTATAAACTGTTGCAGGTATACCCAATGTATTTAAAACTGTAGGCTGAAGAAACTTAGTATTTGTATTTAATCCTTCTGAGATAGGTAACCACATATCAAATATACCTTTATATTCATTTAATAAAGATAACCTAATTTCCCATTGTCCAGATGATATATACTGAGCATTTGTAATTAATGCAATTGATATTTCTCCTATTATATCAAAAGGCTTAGGCCCTGTATAAAAAATTTGATATCTATCTCTTCCTATTATTCCTTCAGTGTAGCCTTCTCTTATTACTATTTCACCACTGGTAAATGCACTAGGCGTAGTAATTCTTATAGATATATTAGACAACACTGGTTTATATAGATTTAATATTACTATAGCCTCATCTTCAGCTACATTTATAGCGATTCTTTTTTCTCCTTCTAAGTCTCCACCAACATGATGTGCCGCATCCCCCTCATTTCCAGCTGCAATAACAATAGATATTCTCTCTAGTGTGGAAACGGTTGATATATATTGCTCTAAAAGACTTGTTCCATTATGTGCCCCATCATTTGTACTTAAGCTTATATTTACTACCAATGGTTTTTTAAGTTCTTTACCTCTGTCAACTAAAAATTTAAGCCCTCTCATTATATTAGTACTAAGAGCAAATTGACCTCTAGTGCATTTAACCATAGCAATAGAACTTTTAGGTGCAACACCATAGAAAGACGGGTTTATATTTCCTCCTGCACAAGCAATTCCTGCCACATGTGTTCCATGCTCAGTACTATCATAAGAAGGAACTACTGAAAAAGGATCTGGATTCTGGAGTGCAGTATTTATAGTTTCTCTGTTATAAATTTTACCATTGTCACTTAAATCGTATATATAATCTATTCTTGTTGTTCCGTCTTGATTTCTAAAACCTGGATGAGTATAGTCTATTCCTGAATCTATAAATCCTATTAACACACCTTCACCTAGAAGGTTAAAATTTTCTCTAGCTGTAGTTACACAAGCTGCCCTATTACTTTGAGAATCTGTTGTATATAGGCTTTTGGGTAACTCTATATATCGTATTGAATCACTACTTGCTAATTTTCCTAAATTACCTATGGGTATAGTAACTATTCCAAATCCAAAACCTAAATCTTCATATTTCCCACCTAAACTTTCTACGATTTTTGTAACATTTTCAGGAGTATCTCCAGATATTATAGTAACTTCTATTAAGTTAGTCTCTGTAAATTTAGTTCCATAGTTTATTCCTAATTTGCTTAATATATTCTTTGGTACATTTTGTATAAGTCCTAACCCGGCATCTACTTTATTTGGATTTATGTTTTCTATAGTTATCACCTCATGTACTTTGTTTATATTTAATATATGTACCTTTTAAAAAAAGTGAGAACCTAATTTTAAATTTGTTTTGTATATAAAAAAAGTTATTTTAAAATGAATACATTTTAAAATAACTTTTATCTTTTATAATGATATCTCTAACTTTTCTAATTTAGCCAGTACAGTTACTTCCTTAAGCTCCATAGTTTCTGTTAATAAACTTCCTCCATTGCTTACTAATAGGATTTTTGAATTTCCTAGACTCTTTATTTGTCTTATAGCTCTTTTACCTTTGTACTCAACTAAAAATATTCCATTATTACTTATTTCTTTAACTAAATAAGCAAATGCTAAATCACCTTTTAAAATTCTAAACCCAGACATTTCATCATCTTGAATTTCTAAGTATAAAACCTTATCTTGAGGATGACCTTCTATTTTATTAGAATGTATAGGCAATTCCTTAAATCCTTTTTTATTTTGAAGTGAATAATCGAAAATAAGAACATTCTTTAATACTGATGAAAAAGCATTAGTCCAAACCTCATCATTTTCAATTTTGTTCTTAGGTTTTTTAGATAATGATTCTTTTATAGCTTTTCTCTCTTCTAATAAAGCCTCATCTGTAACAACCATACTTACATCATTAAAATCAGTATTTAATACTTTTGCTGCCTTATCTATAAAAGACTCTTGAGCTACCTTTCTCCCTAATTCAACTTCATTTATAAACTTCTCTGCTACACCTAGCTTTTTTGCTAGTATCTTTTGACTCATACCACTTTTAAGTCTTGCCTCTTTTATCTTTTCCCCAACTCTACTCATTTTGAGATCTTCCCTTCTGATGTTTTAAATACCATTCCCTTTCTTCAACTAAGTGTTCAACTAAATAATTAAATTTCCACTCCATTGAAGTTGGTGTTACTGTAGCTAATATTCCGCCTTTAAATTTTTGTCTAATACTTTTTATGGTTTTGTTAAGTTCATCATCTGAAAAATTATTGAAAAGAATAACAGATTCCATTCTTATATTTTGATTAAATGTTTCAAACTTTAATCCATTTAATATATCCCTAATAGTCATTTCTACCATGTCATGTGAAATAACTATTAATTTAAATCCTTCTTCCTTTAATATATTTAACTCTTTTTCTGGAATATTATAAGCTAAAATACACTTATTATTATCAAGCATATAACTATAACCCCTCCTAATAACCCTTTATTAATCTTCTATTATTTCTGGTGCATCATAAGTTTCACCAAAAGTATCTACTGTTACCTTTAGCATTTTTTGATCTTCGTATGGTCTATCACTATAATCTCTTTTTGAGCTTACTATCTTATCTGCAACTTCCATTCCCTCTATAACTTTTCCAAAAGAAGCATATTGTCCATCTAAGTGTGGTGAATCTTGAACCATTATAAAGATTTGACTTCCAGCTGAATCAGGTATCATAGTTCTGGCCATTGAAAGTACTCCTCTTGAATGCTTTAAATCATTCTTAAAGCCATTTCTACTAAACTCTCCCTTAATGCTATATCCAGGGCCTCCTATTCCAGTACCTTCTGGGCAGCCTCCTTGTATCATAAAACCTGGTATTACTCTATGAAATATAATTCCATCATAAAAACCTCTGTTAATTAAATCTATAAAATTTCTTACTGTATTTGGTGCTATTTCTGGATATAATTCCGCTTTTATAACTCCTCCATTTTCCATGTTTATAGTTACTATTGGATTTTTCATAATAAATCTCCCTTCAAAATTTAATTTTTTATTAGTATTATCATATTTTGATTTATGAATTCAAAATCCTATTATAATACTAAATTATTTCTTATGATAATTATATATTATTTAATAGAAAAAGCATAGATTTCTCTATGCTTTATTGAAAAGTAGTTCCTAGTACCACTCTATAATAATCCGTATTATTTGATAAATTTTTAACATCTATTTGTTTAAAAATAAGTTCTCTTCCAAACTTATTTATTAAGTCTCCAAGTAACAAGTTTAAAAAAGTTGTTGGAATTCTATTAAATCCCTCAAAATTAAGAGATACACCTAAGTTTATATTATTCCTAATCATTTCTCTTAATAAAATAGCATCTTCTATAGTCATATTTGCTCCAAATACCTCTTTTATTTTAATTTCCATAAATATACCTCCGTTTCACTTTTTGAATTTTCTGAAAATTTACCCTTTACTATAATATATCAACTTACCTATTTTTTGTCAACAATTTAACAAATATTTTTATAAAAAATTAAGCTTAGAAGATCTTTAATCCTCTAAGCTCAATTTAATTATATACCTAATAATTCTTTACTTAACTCTATAACTTCTATTTTGTTAGATGAATTAATAATTTCTATAGATCCCTTTTTATTGGACCCTGTTAATAAACCTTTATCATTTAGTCTTCGTCTTAATTCTTTTACTGTTCCTAAACTTCCATCTATTATAGTAATATCACTACCTATAACTTTAATTAAGCTTTCTTTTATAAATGGATAATGTGTGCACCCTAAAACAATAGAAGCTATCTTTCCCTTATTGTATGTATTTATCTTATTAAATAGGTACTCTTCAACCTCTTCTCCTTCAAGTTTACCTTCTTCAATAAATTCCATGAGTCCAGGACATGGAACAGGAACTATAGATGATCTATCACTGTATTTATTCATTAATCTATTAAATTTCTCTTCTTTTAACGTCATTGCAGTTGCCATAATTAATATATTTCCTTCATTATTTAACTCAACTGCTGGCTTTAAAGCAGGCTCTATCCCCACCAAAGGTAAATCTGGATATACTTTCCTTAAGTCGGCTACAGCTGCACTAGTTGCTGTGTTGCAAGCAATTGCTATTCCCTTTACCCCTTTGCTTAATAGAAATTCTACTGCCTTAAAAGTTAAATCTCTAACTTCATCTACACTTTTCATACCATAAGGTACATTTTTAGAATCTCCAAAATATATATAGTTTTCATTAGGCATTATTTTTATTGCCTCTTTCATTACACTTAATCCGCCTAATCCTGAATCAAAAAAACCTATTGGCCTATTTTTGTTGTCCAACTCTCTCACTCCATTTTCTTTAATTCTATAATTTATTTTATACCTTTCTTTAGTATAAGTCCATAAATTTATAATGTTACTTGTATGGCGCCAATATTAACAAATTATTCTTATAAATCTATTTTTTAGCTTTATGTTATATTATAATAAAATATACAAATTATGTAATAGGGGTGGTATTTTGAAAAAAAATTTATTAATTTACAGGCTTTTTACTTACTTTTTTATATTCTTATCGATACTTACAATTTACTTTACATTTAATATGGGGCCTCATTTAGGTGGACGAATATATCAAATAGGAATAATATTATTTATTATATTTGTACTCATATCCTCTAAACTTTTTGACAAGTTAAAAAAGATGCAAGAAATAAACTATTTAATTTCTTCTTGGCCAGATGCTTATGATGCTAAATTTGATTTTAAAAAAATACATAAATTCTATGAGGAATACGGCCCAGAATCATTAAATGAGTCTAACTTTCATAATATAGATGATCAAACAGCTCATGATTTAAATATAGATGAATTAATAAAAAATATAAGTATCTGCTCATCTACTCCTGGTGAGCAAATGTTATATTACATCTTAAGAACTCCTAAAACAAATATAGAAGAATTAGAGAAAAGAAATAAAATAATCGAAAAACTTAAAAACGACAAAAATTTAAGGGGTAATATTCAGCAAATATACTCTAACTTAGGAAGACAAAAAAAAGGTGAAATTTTCAACCTATTTAATACTGATGCAATTGTTAATAGATTAAAAATATTATTGTACAATTTTATAGCCTTATCTGCTGTTGCAGTATTAATTTGGTTTTTAATTGATGGCTCTGATAAGATTGCAATGTTTTTTGGTATATTTGTTATGTACATGTTAATTTCAATGAAGACAGCTTCTGAAATAGAATACGAGCTTACCTCTCTTCAGTACTTAGGAAATTTTATTAGGACTGCTAAAGAACTATATAAAATAGAAGATCCTGCATTAAATGAAGATATAAATATAATAAAGGAAAAATTAGCTCCTTTTTCAAAAATAGATAGAAAAACATTATTTATATATACCCAAGGGGAACTAGATATATTTCTTGAAACTATAAATGCATTATTTTTAACTAAAATAAGATCTTATTACTCTATAATCAATATAATAAAAGAAAATAGACAATCTTTAATAGAAATTTATGCACTTGTTGGAAAAATAGAAGCTTATATTTCTATAGCTTCATATAGAAGTAGAGTTAAAAATTATTGTTTACCTACATTTGTAAATAATGAAGATAAATTTTTTGAAGTAAAAAATGCACTTCACCCTTTATTAGAGAAAGGAGTGCCTAATAGTATATATCTAAATAAAAAAGGGGTAATTTTAACTGGCTCTAATATGTCAGGTAAATCTACATTTATGAGAACTTTAGCTTTAAATATACTACTATCTCAATCTATTTATACATGCTTATGTGATGAATATAAAGCATCTTTCTTTAGAGTAATTTCTTCTCTTAGTATTTCTGATGATGTTTTATCAGGGACTAGCTACTATTTAGAAGAATGTAATGCAGTGCTTAGAATTCTAAATTCATTAGAAGATGAAATCCCTGCATTTTGTATAATTGATGAAATTTTTAAAGGAACAAATCCAATTGAAAGAATTGCAACATCTAAGCAAATATTAAAATATATTATGAATAGAAATGCACTTTCAATTGTTGCAACCCATGATTTAGAATTAGCTGAAACTTGCGATGATAAGTATTTAAGGTATTACTTCTGTGAGAATGTTGATAAAAAAGAAGGCTTGGTTTTTGATTTTAAACTAAAAGAAGGTATTTGTAATACAGGCAATGCTATAAAATTATTAGAATTTTTAGGATATCCAGATGAAATAATAAAAAGTTCAATTAAAAATATTTCTTTAAATAAAATATAAATGAAATAGAGAGAGTTTTATGTTTAAAACTCTCTCTATTTCTCTTTCTATTTTTAGTGAAATATTTTTGCTCACTTTATAAAATTAATTATTGACATCATACGGTGTATATAATAGAATTTCTTTATAAATTAAAGAAATTCACGAATGTTATGATGTCTATACCAGTTGAATATTCGAATTAAAACAGAAAGGAAGTGAATTTTCCTTGTTATATTTCGGCAAGGAAGCTTTTTATGAAAGATTTAATTTTTACAATTCCCAAAGCAAAACACAATAAAGAAGACTTATTTAAAATCTTTAAAGACCATCCTGAAATAAAATTTGTATCTATTGTTGGAATAGATTTATCAGGTAATGATACCGACGAAAAAATTCCTGCAAGATTATTTTTAGACGACATTGACTCATTTTTAAATGGAGTTGCAATTCAAACAGATGGTTCTTCAGTTGTACTTCCTGGAATCGCAACACTAAATGATGCAAAAGTAGATATGGTTGCAGATCTTAATGCTAATTGGTTTGTTGACTATAATTTCGACCACATTGACACTTCTACTAACAAGCCTGTTGGTACTCTTAGAATCCCTTCATTTCTAATTCATAATAATAAAGCAGTATGTTCAAGAAACACCCTTACTTCAGTAGTAAACACCTTTAAATCAACTCTTTTAGATATCTTTAAAAATAAACCAGAAACTTTGGAACCATTTAAAATTAAATTTGATGATATTGATCAAATCGTGATTACTTCAGCTTCAGAATTGGAATTTTGGGTTAATACTCCAAATGAAAAAGCACATATTGAGGAGCTATCTACATCTGAAGTATTACAAGAACAATATTGGACTAGAACTAAAGGAGCTGTAAGAACTTCTCTTGAAGAAACCTTATTGCTTATGGAAGAATACGGATTTGAACCTGAAATGGGTCATAAAGAAGTTGGTGGAGTTAAATCCAAACTTGATGCTAATGGACAATTTAATCATATAATGGAGCAACTTGAAGTTGACTGGAAGTATAGTGATGCTATTCAAGCTGCTGATAATGAAATATTTGTTAAAATCCTTATTCAAGAAACATTTAGAAGACATGGATTAGATGTTACATTCAAAGCAAAACCTATAGATGATGTTGCAGGATCAGGTATGCATATTCACCTAGGAGTTAGTTTAAAACTTAAGAATGGAAAGAGAATAAATCTATTCCATGCGACTAAGGAGGATTTCTTAAGCTGCATAGGTTATGGAGCAATAATGGGAGTATTAAAAAATTATGAAATTATGAACCCATTTA
This sequence comes from Clostridium sp. LS3, assembly GCF_055330225.1. NCBI lineage: Bacteria > Bacillati > Bacillota > Clostridia > Eubacteriales > Clostridiaceae > Clostridium > Clostridium sp. LS3. Next base: position 88,837 of record NZ_CM143921.1, on the reverse strand, counting down.
TTTCTTCTACTAATGGGGCCTTTAAAAGATTAAAGCCTGGTTTTGAAGCTCCTATATGTATAGTAACATCACTTGGGGTATCTCCTGATAACCCTTCAAGAAATAGAACTATATTAATAGGGTTAATAAGAGATTTAATGAACCCATTAGCAACTAGATTTGAGCTTAGATCACCTAATCCTCATACAAATATTTACCTTGCTCTTTCAGTGTCATATATGGCAATGCTTGATGGAATAATGTATGCTCTTGAAAATGATAGAACGGAAGAAGAACTTTTAGCTGAATTATCTAAAAAACCTGGCGAAGAAGCTAAATACCTAGAAAAATCTAGAGCTTATAGAAGTGAGGAAGATGTATTTGAATTCTATTCTGATGAGGAAAGAAATGAATATTTTGGTAAGGCACCTGCCACTGTATATGAGAATTTACTTCAATTGGATAAATATCATGAAAAGTTAAATATATTAAAAAGAAATGATGTTTTTAGTGATAAACTAATAAATAGCTTTAAGCTTGCTATAATCCAAAGATGGATGACTGACATAGTTCATAGAGTTATATTAAACCACTCATCTGAAATCAGGAGCTTTAAAAAACTTCATTCTAATGCTGCTTTAGATTTAGATGTATCAAATTGGATGACTATAAATGATCTAAGACACTATATAATGAAGGATACTTATACAAATAAAAGCTTATTCTCTCGTATAAAAGAAGCTTTAGCCAATGAAAACTACTCTCTAGCTTCTGATTTATATCTTGAACTAGAGGATAAAATGAAAACTTTAAGAAATCTTTATGATAACTATACAAAAAATTTATTAGATATATAAATTAAATCTATAAAAAAGTTAAGCAATGAGCTTAACTTTTTTTATGCAGTAATATCATTATGTAAATGCTAGTAATATATTACTAAAATTGATATAATATATACAAATATGAAATAGAGGTGTAAAATATGAGGCTTATTCCTTTAGAAAGTATTAGGGCTAATTCATACATTGGTAAAACTCTATATGATATTGAAGGAAGAGTTTTATTAAATTCAGGATCTATACTAACGAATAGTTTAATAAGAAAGCTTAGAAGCTTAAATATAACTTCATTATATGTTATTGATGATGTAAGTAATGAAGAAATAGAAAATATAATAAAACCGGAACTTAGAAAAAAGGCTTCAGAACTAATAAAAAGCACCTTTGATAATGTTAGTTGCATAGATTCCATAAAAGCTGATTCAGAAAAGGATGATTCTTATTTAAAATCTATTCACCTACTGGCTGAGGATCTTTTAAACAGTATTTTATCTAATGAAAACGTAATATATTATTTAGTAGATATTAAAAATTTACATTTAAATACTTATTCGCATTCTATAAATGTTGCTCTTATATCATTAGTTGTTGGAATAAGTTTAAATCTAAATAGAGATGAGCTTTTAAATTTATGCATTGGAGCATTGTTGCATGATATAGGTAAGGCCTTTATAGAAAAAGAAATTGTAGCCAAGGAAGATCCTTTAACTTATGATGAATTTGAGTTAATGAAAAGTCACTGTGAAAAAGGTTATTGTTATTTAAAAGATAAAGATTTTTTGCATAATGATAGTAAAATGATAATTTTACAACATCACGAAAGAATCGATGGTTTAGGATACCCTAAAGGCTTAATTGGAAATCAAATAAATAAATTAGCTAGAATAGTTTCAATTGCTGATGTGTACGACACATTAACATCTGAGAAATATTATATTCAACCTATGTGCGCTAGTGATGCACTAGAGTATATAATGAGTCACGCTAACACAATATTTGATTTCGAAATGGTTAAAGTATTTTCTAGAGTCATTGTTCCATTTCCAAATGGAACAGTCATTAGATTAAGTAATGGCGATTTAGGTGTAGTTCAACAAACCTTCCGTAATTTCCCTTTAAGACCAAATGTTAAAATAGTAAAAAGTAGCCTAAAGGATAAAGAAGGAGTTACTATAAGTTTAATAGATGAATTATCTTTAGTTATATGTGGTGTAGAAAAAAACATATCAAAATCATATTAAGGTAGAGGTTTTACTCTGCCTTATTTTTTATATCCATGCTGGTATATGAACTTTTTCCCTATCTATTATAGTTATATTATTATTTAAAACATTTTTAATACTATTTCTTTTTGCTCTTAATGAATTATTATTTATAAAATCTTCAGCTTCTTTTATACTATTTGCTTTGAATATAAAAGTCCATCCATTTTTATCATATTTTCCTGTGCACATTAAGTACTTTGCACTTTCTTTATCTATATGCTGTCTATCTATAATTAAGCTCTTAAATTCTCCCATTGTCTTATAATTTAATTTTACAAAAATATCATTATTCATAATTACCCTCCAACCAAACATAAGTTCTATAATCATATTATACGAACGTACGTTTTATGTCAATACTTGTAGAAAACTTTCTATATAAATTTCGAAATTTTTATTTTTTGTAATTATGATACTAATTTCATAATAATTTTACACAAAAAAGTGGTGAATAAATTCACCACTTTTTAACTATTCTACTATATTAAATACTTCTAAGTCCTTCTTATCAATTCCAGCTACTTTAACCTCAGCTATTGCTTTTAAAGTATCTAAAGCTGTTATAACTCCTATATTACGCTCCACAGCAGCTCTTCTAATTAAGAATCCATCTCTCTTAGAGTCATTTCCCTTTGTAGGTGTATTAACTACTAAATCTACCTCTTTATTCTTAACCATATCTAGTATATTTGGAGTTTCTTCATTTAGCTTTCTAACTTCTTCAGCATCTATTCCTGCATCTCTTAATAGCCTAGCTGTTCCTTTTGTTGCTACAAATTTATATCCTACATCTGATAACATTTTAGCTATTGGTAAAAACTCTTCTTTATCATGCTTATTTATAGTTGCTAATATTTTACCCTCTCTATTTGAAGGATACATACTTCCACCTACAAAACCTTTATAAAGTGCTTCTAATACATTTCTACCTACACCTAAAACTTCTCCTGTAGATTTCATTTCTGGTCCTAATGACACTTCAACCTTAGGTAATTTTTGAGTTGAGAATACAGGAACCTTAGCTGATACTAATTCTGGCTCTGGATATATATCGACACCGTATCCTAAATCTCTTAATTTATTACCAAGCATTACCTTAGTAGCTAAATCTACTATTGGCACCTTACTTACCTTGCTAATGTATGGAACTGTTCTTGAAGCTCTTGGATTTACTTCTATTATATAAAGCTCTCCTTCAAATTCGATGAACTGAATATTTATCATACCCTTAATTCCTATAGCTACTGCTAATTTTTTTGTGTAATCTAAAACCTTAGCTTTTATATCATCACTAATATTTTGACTTGGGTACATTGTAACTGAGTCTCCAGAGTGAACTCCTGCTCTTTCTAAGTGTTCCATTACTCCAGGTATTAGTATTTCTTCTCCATCTGATATGGCATCTACTTCAATTTCTCTACCCATTAAGTATTTATCTACTAATATAGGATTTTTTCTATCTTTTATAAATGCATTTTTTAGATAGTATGTTAATTCTTCTTCATCAAAAGTTATTTCCATCCCTTGACCACCTAAAACATATGAAGGTCTTACTAGTACTGGGAATCCTAATCTTCTTGCTTCTTCTAATCCTTCTTCTATAGTCCAAACTCCCTTACCTTTTGGTCTGTCAATTGCTAACTCCTCTAATAAAGCATCAAATTTTTCTCTATCTTCAGCCATATCTATTTGATCTGCTGTAGTTCCTAAAGTTTTAATTCCTTTTTCCTTTAAGAAATTAGCAAGCTTAATAGCTGTTTGACCACCAAATTGAAGTATAACTCCATACGGATTTTCTTTTTCTATTATGTTTAATACATCTTCCTCTGTTAGTGGTTCAAAGTATAGCTTATCTGAAATATTAAAATCAGTACTCACTGTTTCTGGGTTATTATTTACTATTATAGTTTCAATTCCCATCTTCTTTAATGCCATTACACAGTGAACTGAAGCATAGTCAAACTCTATTCCTTGTCCTATTCTAATAGGACCTGATCCTATAACTATTACCTTCTTTTTATCTGATACTTCTACTTCGTCAAATTGCTCATATGTTGAGTAATAATATGGTGATAAAGCTTCAAATTCTCCTCCACAAGTATCAACCATCTTATATGCAGGCTTTATGTTCCAAATGCTTCTTAATCTATATACATCATCTGGACTAACTCTAAGCATATCTGCTATAGCTTTATCTGAGAATCCTTTTTTCTTTAAATTTAATAACCATTCTTTATCTAAATCTTCTATCTTACTTAACTTTAATCTTGTTTCTTCCTCAACAATCCATTTAAACTTTTCTAAGAAGAATATATCTATTCCTGTAATTTTTGCTATACTTTCGATTCTATAATCTCTTCTTATCATTTCTGCTAAAGCAAATAATCTTTCATCGTCTGGCTTAACTACTATTGATTTTAATTCTTGGATACTTAATTCTTTAAACTTTGGATGATCTAAAGAATACTTTCCTATTTCTAAGCTTCTTATTCCTTTTAATAGTGCTGCTTCTAGGTTTGCGCCTATAGCCATTATTTCTCCAGTTGCCATCATCTTAGTTCCTAAGGCTCTATCAGCAGTAAAGAACTTATCAAAAGGCCATTTTGGAATTTTAACTACTACGTAATCTAATGTTGGCTCAAAACAAGCATATGTTTTTTGAGTTACAGCATTTTTTATTTCATCTAATCCATAACCTAAAGCTATTTTAGCTGCAAGTTTTGCTATTGGATATCCTGTCGCCTTAGATGCAAGAGCTGATGACCTTGAAACTCTTGGATTTATTTCTATTACTGCATACTCAAATGAATTTGGATTTAATGCAAACTGTACGTTACATCCACCTTCTATTCCTACTGCATTTATTATATTTATTGCTGATGTTCTAAGCATTTGGTATTCTTTATCTGATAAAGTTTGTGATGGTGCTACTACTATACTATCTCCTGTATGTATTCCAACTGGGTCTATGTTTTCCATGTTACATACAGTTATGCAGTTTCCATAAGAGTCTCTCATAACTTCGTACTCTACTTCTTTCCATCCCTTAACTGACTTTTCTAAAAGAACTTGTCCTATTGTACTTAATTGTAATCCTGAAGCTAATATTTCTCTAAGCTCCGCTTCATTCTCAGCTATTCCGCCACCTGTTCCCCCTAGTGTATAAGCCGGTCTAACTATTACTGGATATCCTATAATTGAAGCATACGCTACTCCTGCTTCCATTTCAGTTATTATTTCACTTTGTATAACTGGTTCATTTATTCTATTCATCATATTTCTAAAAAGCTCTCTATCTTCGCCTTCTTTTATTGATTGAATAGATGTACCAATTACTTTTACATTATACTTTTCAAGTATTCCTGCTTCATGTAAATCTACTGCAAGGTTAAGTCCTGTTTGACCACCCATTCCTGTAAGTAAACTATCTGGTCTTTCCTTATCTATAACTTTTTCTAAAAATTCTACAGTTAATGGTTCTATATATATCTTGTCAGCAATTTCTGCATCAGTCATAATAGTCGCTGGGTTTGAATTAACTAAAACTACTTCTATTCCTTCCTCTTTAAGTGCTTGGCAAGCCTGAGTTCCTGAATAATCAAACTCTGCAGCTTGACCTATAACTATTGGACCCGATCCTATAACTAAAACTTTTTTTATATCTTTATTTAATGGCATATCTAAAATCCTCCTATAGTGCATATTTCATAAATTTATCAAATATATATTCGCTATCCTTTGGGCCTGCTGCTGCTTCTGGATGAAATTGAACTGAGAATATTTGAAGTGTTGCATGCTTCATTCCTTCAATTGTTCCATCATTTATATTTAAATGTGTTGCTACAACATTATTTGGTAGAGTCTCTACTACATATCCATGATTTTGTGATGTAATATGAACTTTATTTTCTTCTAAATCTTTAACTGGATGGTTACATCCTCTGTGTCCAAACTTCAACTTAGTAGTTTTACCACCTAAAGTTAATGCTAAAAGCTGATGTCCTAAACATATACCTACTATAGGTTTCTTTCCTACTAATTTTTTAATATTTTCTATTACATCTCCTAAGTCCTCTGGATCCCCTGGTCCATTTGATAAAAACACTAAGTCTGGATTTACTTCTAAAATTTCTTCTGCTGTTGCATTCATAGGAAAAACTGTTAATTTACAGCCTCTATTTTTGAAATTTCTTATTATATTTTCTTTTATTCCAAAGTCAACTATTGCAACATGCTTTCCTTCACCTTCTATTGAATACTTTTCTTTAGTGCTTACTATACTAACAGCGTCTTTATTTGAAAAAGAAGTTATTCTTTCTTTTACATCTTCTAAAGTAACCTCTTCTAAAGAAATCATCCCTTTCATAGTTCCGTAATTCCTTAATACCTTTGTTAATGCTCTCGTATCTATACCTTCTAATCCAATTATCTTATTTTGCTTTAAGTAATTTTCAAGATCCATTTCACATCTAAAATTATTTGGAAAATTACATTTTTCTCTAACTATGAAACCCTTAACCTTTGGTGATTTTGATTCCATATCCTCTAAATTGATTCCATAGTTTCCTATAAGAGGATAAGTCATTGTAACTATTTGTCCATAATATGATGGATCTGTTAAAACTTCTTGATAGCCTGTCATTCCTGTAGTAAATACTACTTCTCCTATGCTGTCTTTTAAATATCCAAAGGCTTTACCTTCAAAAGTCATTCCATTCTCTAATATTAGTTTTGCTTTCATATTTAGTCCTCCTCAAAATTAAATATGTTTAGCTAAAAATACACTTTACAAAAGCTCTACTTATCTAAAAATAAAAGGATACTAAGGAGAAATTTAACTATATTTTCTCCCTACTATCCTTATATACTTAATATCAGCATTAGAAAACGTCCTTACTGACATAGCTATGCAATTATTTTGTAAATATAAATATAACATAATTATATACTCCCTTTCTGGCCTCACAGGACCAATTTAAAGTGTACTTTTTAACTTTATTTAAAAATTATTTATCTTTTTGATAATATTCTATATTTTATATAAATATATGTCAAGAAAATTTAATATGGTTATTATAAACATACTTTTTAAAATATTAATAGCTTTGCTTATACCTAACATTAAATATACCTTTTGTAAAAATATTCTATATTTATATTGAAAACAATAATTCTCAGTGCTATAATATTGTACATTATAACTCTTAAAGTTATATAAAATACCGCAAACTTATGGGGAGGTAATATTTTGCTTAAACTAAATAATGTTAGTAAGAAATTTAAGAAGTCTAAGGTAGTTGATAGTTTATCCTTTTCTGTTGATAAAGGAGAAATTGTTGGCCTACTTGGAGAAAATGGAGCAGGAAAAACAACAACACTAAGAATGATTTCAACTATGTTAGAAATAACAGAGGGAGAAATTAAAGTAAATGAAATTGATGTAAAATCAAATCCTGAAAAAGTTAGAAAAGAAATAGGTATTTTATTCGGTGGAGATGTAGGCTTGTATGATAGATTAAGTGGTAGAGAAAATATTAGATACTTTGCTAATCTTTATGGAATGAATAAAAAAGAAGCTGATGATAGAATAAATGCTCTAGCTAGAAGCTTTAGTATGGAGGAATATATAGACAAGCCTGTTGGAAAATATTCTAGAGGTATGAAACAAAAAATATCAATTGCTCGTTCAATAGTTCATAACCCATCAGTTATGCTATTTGATGAACCAACTACTGGTTTAGATGTTAGTGCTGCTAGAATAGTACAAGACTTTATACTTCAATGTAAAGCTGAAAATAAAATAATATTATTTTCCAGTCACTCAATGAAAGAAGTTGAAAAGCTATGTGATAGAGTTGTAATAATAAATAAAGGAAAGCTAATAGAAAATTGTACTTTAAGTCATTTAAAGGAAGAATATAATAATGAAGATTTAGAAGAAACATTCTTAAAACTTATAGGAGGTAAATCTAATGAGTAATTTTTTAACAGTTTTAAAGAAAGAATTGACGGACATTATAAGAGATAAAAAAACATTAGTATTTACTCTAATACTTCCTATTCTTATTTATCCTATAATGTTCAAATTTATGTCTTCTGCAATGGAAAAAACTCAATCAGATGTTCAAAAAGAAATTAATATATTCATAGATGGTGATAAAAATTCATCTATGGCTAAGGCTATAACATCATTAGATAATATCAAAACTCCTGAAGTTTCTTCACCAAGTGAAGCTCTAAAAAATGGAGATATTCAGATTATAGTAAAAATACCTGAAAACTTTGATAAAAATATATCTTTAGGAAAAAATGACACTATAGAGCTTTTAATAGATGAAGAGTCAAATAAATCTATGATTGCAAGTGGCATGATAAGTGAGGTCTATGAAGGCTATAAAAAGTCTATAGTTGAACAAAGATTATCAGATAAAGGCATAGATTCATCTATATTAACTCCATTTGAAGTCTCTGTGAAATCTGGAATAAACACTGATAGTGAAGATGTTAATGGTGGGGCTGCAATGCTTCTTACAATGATTCCAACCTTAATAGTAATTCTTATGGTATCTTCTACTGTTGGTATGGCTGCTGACCTTGGTGCTGGTGAAAAGGAAAGATTTACTTTTGAACCACTTCTTTCAACCTCTGCTAAGAGATATTCTTTGCTTTGGGGTAAAATAGCAGCTTTATGTACAGTTTCCTTTATAGCTTTAATGGCAAACCTTACAGCAATGGTTATTTCAATGCAGAAATTTATGACATTTGGTGAAGAGGTTAACTTTACGATTACTCCAAAAACTGTACTTGGAATGCTTATAGTTGGAGCTTTAGTTTTAGTTACTTTAGCTGCATTACAAATTTCAGTAAGTATATATGCAAGATCAACTAAAGAAGCAAACTCATATTTAGCTGCTATTACTATGCCAACTATGATTTTAGCCTTCTTGCCTTATATGATGGACGCTAAGGGAATAAATCCAGCATTTTTCAATATACCTATAACAAATGCAATTTGTTTAATGAAGGAATTTACCGTTGGAATATTTGATATTAAACATATAGCTATAGTTGTTACTTGGCATATAGTTTATATAGTAGCATCTATATTATTTGCTAAGTTTATGTTCTCTAAAGAAGAAGTTATCTTTAGAAATTAGAAAAATATATTAGTTAATTATAAAATTGTTATAAAATTAAAAAATGCTAAAAACTTAGATAGTTTTTAGCATTTTTTAATTGATTTTACTTAATCTTTTTTAAAATTCTCTCATTATTAATTCTTAATTATTTATCTCTTGTATTTTCAAATCAAACTTTCTTATATCAGGCCAATTATGATAATTCGCGCCTTCCTTTGAATGACATTCTTGAAATTCATCTAATGTAATTTCATATGTTTCAAATCCATCTACTTCTATATTAATGATTCCTTCATCATTTATGTCAAAGCTTGTTATCTCTCCTGTAGGTATAACTTCGCTTCCATAGTAAAATACAACTCCATTTTCTATAAGTGTTTCGTATAAACTCAAAATTTCTTCTTTGTGTTTTTTATACATAAAAATTAATTCACCTATCCCTTATTCATCATTAAAATTATCTTTCTCGATAAGCTTCTAGGTATAACCTTATTTAAGGTAACTATTAACTTGTTTTTAAAACCAGGAATTATTATTAACTTTCCCTTTTTAAAGTCCTTATAAGCAATTTCTGCTACCTTTCTTGGTGTCATTAAAGCTTTTTTAGCACTTTCTTTTTTTCTTATTCCAGCTTTATCTTGAAAAGCAGTACTTACAGGGCCTGGACATAAACAGCTAATTTTTATTCCAGTTCCTTTAAGTTCTTCATATATAGCCTCTGTGAAATTAAGTACATATGCTTTAGATGCATAATAATTTGCCATTTTAGGCCCTGCACAAAAAGCTGCTGTAGATGAAACATTCATTATTGAACCTTCTCCATGGCTTATCATTATTGGTAAAAATAATTTGGTTAACTCTGTTAAAGCTCTTATATTTACATCTATTAATTTAAGTTCTTTTTCAATTTCTATTTCACTTAGGTAACCAAAGGATCCTAATCCTGCATTATTAATTAAAATATCCACAGTTAAATTTTTTTTATCAACAAAATTTAATAGTTTTTCACAAGAGTTATCCTCAGCTAAATCTAAAGATATACTATAAACATTAATATTATATAATAATATTAATTCCTCTTTAACTACCTCTAGCCTCTCCTCATCTCTTGCAACTAGAATTAAGTTGTTTCCATCATTAGCATATAACTTTGCTAACTCATATCCAATCCCAGCAGTAGCTCCTGTTATTAATACGCAGCTCCTACCATACGGCTTACCCATAAAAAATCCTCCATAAAATTTATTAAAATTTATATTTAAATATACCATATAGCTTCCAATATATAAATATTAAATAAAGGGAGAATATATTATATAATTAGCCATTTGACATAAAAAAATGGAGAAAGGTTACCCCCTCTCCATTTTACTAAGTTTATCTAATATATAATGAAAATAATATTTACTTTATCCCATTTATTATAAAGTTTATTAAGAATAATGCACTTACAATATACATTATTGGATGAACATCTTTCATTTCCTTTTTTACTATTTTAGCTATGCAATAAGATACAAATCCAGCTGCCACTCCATTTGAAATACTATAAGTAAATGGCATAAATGTTACTATAAAGAATGCTGGCATAGCTACCTCAAATATACTCCAATCAATATTTTTGAATGATTCCATCATTAATATCCCAACAACTATTAAAGCTGGTGCTGTTGCTGCAGCAGGAACCATACCCATTATTGGAGCTATAAATAATGATAATAAGAAAAGAATTGCAACTGTTACTGATGTTAATCCAGTCCTTCCACCTTCACTTATTCCTGATGCACTTTCTACATAAGTTGTCGTATTACTTGTACCCAATAATGCTCCAATTGAAGTTGCAGTTGCATCTGCAAACAATGCTCTTTCAAGCTTTGATGAGAAATTATTCCCTTCTGCAAATAACTTTTCATCATTGTCATCAAATATTCCTGCTTTTCTTCCTGTTCCTAAGAATGTTCCTATAGTGTCAAATGTATCTGATAAAGAAAAAGCAAATACAGTTGTAAAAACTAAAAATATCTTAGCTGGATCACTAAATAATCCTGCAAAATCTAGTTTTAAAAATGTTGGTGCTATACTTGGAATGCTGAAGCTAATTTGAGAAAAGTCTGGAACTTGAGTAACTCCCATAAATATACCTATTACCGTTGTTGAAAGTATCCCTACTAAAATTGCACTTTTAAGTTTTAATAGCATCAAAACAATTGTTATTATAAGTCCAATTAATGCTAATTGAGCTACTGGATCTTTAAAACTGGTTAATGATGGTAATATATCGCTGTAACCTGATGAATTTTGGGAAGCAAATATTTGATTTACACCTTCGCCAGTGAAGTTTAAGAAATGGGCTTGTTTAATTCCTATATAAGCAATAAATAAACCTATTCCACCTGATATAGCATATTGAAGTGATTCTGGAATAGCTTGAATAATCATTTTTCTTATCTTAGTAGTAGTAATTATTATATTTATAATTCCGCAAATAAAAACCATAGCTAAAGCTTGTTGCCATGTGAAACCAAGACCTAATACTACAGTAAATGTAAAGAATGCATTTAATCCCATTCCAGGTGCTTGAGCAAAAGGAACATTTGCTACTAGCCCCATAACTAAAGTTCCTATAGCTGCTGCAATAATCGTTGCTACAAAAACTGCTCCCTTATCCATTCCCGTTAAAGATAGAATTGATGGATTTACAAATAATATATATGCCATAGTTAAAAAAGTAGTTAATCCAGCAACTAATTCTGTTTTTACATCAGTTCCATTTTCTTTTAGTTTAAAAAACTTTTCCATAAAGAGCCCCCTTAATTATAATTCGAATATTGTATTATTATAATATCATTTTATTCGTATTTTGACAATTATATTTTTTGTTTTTTATAAATTTCGCTAAAATTTTATCTTAATAAAAACTTTTAAGCTATATATATGTGCTGTTTTTTAATTCCCTTTCTAAAAACACGAATATTATGTTGAGTCTTTAAATTTTGAAACCTATTCAACATACTACTTTTAATACTATAATTTAAATTAAAACTATAAACCTCCGATATAATATTTCAAATCTAATTATAATGTTTGCAATACAATTTTAAGATGGTATAATATGTATATAATGTAAAATATTTTACCATTTAGGAGGAATTACTATGAAACGAGAAGCACAAAAAATACCAGTGCCTATATTGATTTGGGGAACTGGCCTTAGTATGGATAACACAATTATTTATATAAAAAACTACACTTCTAACAATTTAGAGGAAGCAACTATTGAACGAACCGGTATCGGTGGGCATCCTATTAAGTTAGGAACTATAAAGGCAATGAGTAATGATATTAATGAAGAAATATGCCCTTCACGAGTGATGGAAAAATCAGATTTAATTTTTAATTATGTGTTAAATGGAACAAATTATAGCTCCGTTATACACGGTAATATAACTCTTACTGATATAAGACCTTTAGTTATTGATATAACTGAAGAAAATGGAGAGTTAGTATTTACTGCAACACGTATAACTCATAATGATATTGATCAAATTTAGTTAGGAGGATTAATATGAAAAGAGAAGTGCAAAAAATACCAGTACCAAACTTAATTTGGGCAAGTGGTCTTAATAAGCGTAATACAATTGTTTATATAAAAAATCATACTTCTAAAAAGTTAGAGGAAGCAACTATTGAACACACTGGTATAGGTGGGCATCCTATTAAGTTAGGAACTATAAATGCAATGAGTAATAATACTAGTGAAGAAGTATGTCCTCCACCAGTAATGGAAAAATCAGATTTAATTTTTAATTATGTGTTAAATGGAACAAATTATAGCTCTGTTATACAGGGTAATATAACTCTTACTGATATAAGACCTTTAGTTATTGATATAACTGAAGAAAATGAACAGTTAATCTTTTCTGCAACACGTATAACACATGATGATCCTATTAATTACAGATAATAAAGAATAAACTCGGTAAAAAATACTTACCGAGTTTATTTGTTATCATCAGTAATTCTTCCATCAGAATTATTTATAGGCATAGCTTCTCCTAAAAATTTAGGCTTTGGCTTTAATATATTTACATAAATAAAATCCTTTAATTGAGCTAGTAATTCTCTTTTTCTATATTTATCCATTAACTCATATTCTCTTATATCTGATGCCACTCCATATGCATCTATCCCCAATTTTCTTGCTATATATATTGCTCTTGGCAAATGATACTCATTAGTTACTATTACTGCTTTATTTATTTTAAATATTTTCTTTGCTCTATACATGGTATCATATGTGCTAAAGCCCGCATGATCCATAAATATTCTTTTTTCATCTAAATTATACTTCATAACATAATCTTTCATAACTCTTACTTCATTATAACCGTCTTCTTCATGGTCTCCAGATAAAAGTAAGATTTTATCCATATCTTTACTATATACATCCACTGATGTTTCCAATCTATCAGCTAGTATATCTGAAGGAGTACCATCAGCTCTTACTCCAGCTCCTAAAACTATAATAACATCATGTTTCTTAGGAATGTCTTCTATATTATATATATACTTTTTATAACTTCGTACTCTAAAAATGGTAGCTAATGTAGTTATTATACATATTATTATAAATACTAAAATAGTAATCATAACTTTTACCTATTTACCTCTTTTAAATTTTCTCATACTACTCTCTAAAATATTATATTCCAAACTTCATTTTTATGTGAGAAATTCCTGCTTCATCATACTCATCAGATACTTGCTTAAAGCCTACCCTCTCATACATCCCTTTTATGTAACTCTGAGCCGATATAGTTATTTTATCTTTACCATAATGAGTTTCTATTTCCTTAATTGCAACTCTCATCATTTCAGCTCCAATATTCTTCCCTCTATATTCTTTTAAAACTAATACTCTTCCTATAGAAGCTTCTTTATAAGCCAACCCTGGAGGTAATAACCTACAATACCCAACTATCTTTTCCTTATTACCTTCATTATCTATAGCAAATAAATGTACACATTCTTTATCCTTATCATCAAAATCATTTTCACAAGTTATTTTTTGCTCACAAGCAAATACTTCATATCTAACTTTAGCTATTTCGTATAGCTCTTCTATAGTAAGATCACTGAATCTTTTTGATTTATATAAATATTTTTTTCTCATAATAAACTCCTTTAATAAAAATTTTATATAATACTATTATAATATTATAAAACTATATTTTATAGAAAGAACTTTATCTATAAATTTTTATTTTAATTAAGCCCACTTTTGATTATAGTTATTAATCTAAATCAGATATTATAAGGAAATGGACACTAATCTGCCATGTAACTGTTTTAATAGCGAAAATTTCTTATTTTTAATGAATTTTCAGCTTTGTAACAATTATAATATAGTATTAATATATTTTTAAATGAACAATGTTCATAAGGAGGATTAAATTATGTTAGTTGAAATAAAAAATTTAACAAAAAGCTATAAAGATTTTAAAGCTGTAGATATTAACTCTCTAAATATAAAAGAGGGGGAAATTTTTGGCTTTTTAGGACCAAATGGTGCTGGTAAAACAACTACTATTAGCATTCTAAGTGGCCTTTATTCAAAATATGATGGTGATGTAAAAATTTTTGGTAAAGGCATAAAAAATGATCCTATTTTTATAAAAAAGAATATGGGAGTAGTTCCTCAAGATTTAGCTCTTATAGATGATTTAACCGCTGAAGAAAATGTAAAGTTCTTTGGTGAATTATATGGTTTAAAGGGTCAGAAACTTAAGGATGCTGTACAAGAAACCTTAGAGTTTGTTGGTTTATGGGATAGAAAGAAGGATTTCCCACCTAAATTTTCTGGTGGAATGAAAAGAAGACTGAACATAGCTTGTGCTATTGTTCATAAACCTAAATTAATCATATTTGATGAACCAACAGTTGGAATTGATCCACAATCAAGAAACAATATACTTGAAACAATTAAGAAATTAAATGAACAAGGCTCAACTGTTATATATACTTCTCATTATATGGAAGAAGTTGAAGCCATCTGTACTGATATCTGTATAGTAGATCATGGTAATATTATTGCAAGAGGTACTAAGGAAGAACTTAAAGATTTAGTAAAAACTGAAGATGGCAGAAGAGCATCCCTAGAAGAAGTATTCCTTCAATTAACTGGCAGAAGCCTTAGAGATTAAGGGGGATGTGTTATGAAATTCCTAACAATAGCCAAATATAGATTACTACAATCTTGGAGGGATAAGCAAAGTCTTGTTTTCATGACTTTAATACCTATATTTTTAATATTAATTCTTGGAAATGCATTGAAAAATAATGAAGATTTTTCAGCTAGAACAATAGATAAGGTCAATGTTCTATATGTAAATAATGAAGCTTCCCAAGGAGGAGCTGCTTTTGAAGACTTCATAAATCGAAAAGAGCTTAATGACATTATAGAACCTAAAAAGATAGATACTGTAGATGAAGGTAAAAAGTTAATTCAAAATAGAAAATATGATGCATTGGTTATATATGATGAAGAATTAGATGGAAAACTTCAAGTTGTTGGATCTGATTATAACCAACTAGGTGTATCTATAGTTAAAAGTATTATAGATACTTATAGTTCTTCTGCTAACTCTTTTGAAGCTTTAGGAAAGATACATGCTAAAGACTTTTCATTTACAAAGTATGATAATTTAAAGGAAGAGATTATTACTGTATCAGGTAAAAAACCTTCTGCTATAGATTATTATTCAGTTACTATGCTAGTTATGATAATAATGTATGGTTCAATTTATGCTAACTTTGCTATAGATAAATCCTACTACAGTACAGTAGGAAATAAGATAAAGTCATCTCCTGTAAGACTTGCAGATATGTTTATTGGAGAAGGAATTGGTGTAGTTATTACCATAATGCTACAAGTTATAATATTGCTTTTAGTTTCTAACTTTGCCTTTGGTGTTAATTTTGGTAGTAGCATACCTGTTATACTATTAACAGCTTTCTCTCTTTCTGTTGTATCAACAATTCTTGGAATATTTGCATGTATGGCTACTAAAAAAGGTCTAATAGGACTTGCACTTTTAAATGTACTAGTTCCTATATTTACTTTCTTAAGTGGAGGTTTTGTTAAGGTAAACTTTAGTGGAGTATTAGGTTTCTTATCAAAATTAACTCCTAACTATTTAGCTACAAATGCTATATTCAAAGATATATATGGTGGAGCTGCTAAAGAAGTGTACTTAAGTATCCTTGGTCTTTGGATTATAGCTGCATTATTATTCTTCGGTGCGAATGTAATCGGAAGGAGGGAGAGAATATGACAATTTTTAAGACAACATTGAAAAGGCTATTTAGAGCAAAATCTAATATATTATTTTTAATATTATTACCTCTTATCTTTATGTTGATTGCCTTTTCAGGATCAAATGGAACACCTCCATTAAAAGTTACTGTAATAGATAATGATAAGACAGCTGTTACAGAAGGTATTATTAATAATATTACCTCCAAAGCAGAAGTTAATTTTAATGATGAAGATACAATACAAAGCGCTCTAATAAACAATGAAATTGATTATGCTATTATTATACCTGAAGGCTATACTAATGATTTAATATCAGGTAAGAACCCTGAAATAACAAGTTTTGAAGCTAAAGAGGGTAACAGCTCTATGGCAATTAAAACTTCTTTAGATAGTTATATTAACACCTTAAAATCCTTTGCTAAAAATGCTAATGGAAATGAAGATGAATTTTATAAAGCTTTAAATTATTATTCTGAAGGCTCATATAAAGTTTCATATGTTAGTGTAGATAAGGGTGAAGGAAATAAGGCTAAGACTTCTGCAGCTATGGGATTTATAGTTTTAAATATGCTATTCTCAGCTACATCAGCTACTAACATTATTTTAAAAGATAAAGAGAAAAACATATTTACTAGACTATTCACTACTCCTTTAAGCAGATTTAAATATATACTTCAAAGTTTAGCATCATTTTTAGTAATTACTTTTACTCAAGTAACTTTATACTTCTTAATGTTCAAATTTATATTTAAATTTAACTTAGGAGATAACCCATTAAATCTTTACTTATTATTCTTAATCTTTGGTGTATTTACAGTTTCACTTGGAGTATTTATTACTACTCACTCAAAAGATTTAAGAATTTCTGGAACAATAAGTACACTTATAATTTTACCTTTTGCAATGCTTGGTGGTTGTTTCTGGCCAAGAGATATTATGCCTAGCATATTAAAAACTATATCTGAGTTTGTACCAACAACTTGGATAAATGTAACTAATAATAATGTTTTATATGGTGCTCCATTAAGTGAAGCAATTACAACAATTTCTTTATTAATTAGTATTGCTGTAATACTTCTTGGATTATCATCTTATAGATTAAAGAATAGAGCATAATACAAAAAAATTAAAAGGTCGTAGATTTTAATTCTACGACCTTTTAATACTATCTAATTTGTCCATTACCATAAATTATATATTTTATAGTAGTAAGCTCTTTAAGACCCATAGGACCCCTTGCATGTAGTTTTTGAGTGCTTATTCCTATTTCTGCTCCAAATCCAAATTCACTACCATCAGTAAATCTTGTTGATGCATTTACATAAACTGCAGCTGCATTTACTTTATTTAAAAACTTTTGAGAATTTTTATAGCTATTTGTAACTATTGCTTCTGAGTGCCCTGATCCATACTTATTTATATGATTTATTGCTTCATCAACATTTTTAACTATTTTAGCACTTATTATATAATCTAAGTATTCCTTGCTCCAATCTTCCTCATTAGCTTCTTTAATGTCTTCTATTAAAGCTGTTACTTTTTCATCTCCTCTAATTTCAACATTCTTTTCTCTTAATGATTTTACTATAATAGGTAAAAATTCCTTAGCTACATTTTCATTTATAATCATCTTTTCTGCTGCATTACAAACTGCTGGTCTTGAAGTCTTAGCATTTATTATTATATTCTTAGCCATATCAAAGTCGCAATCTTCGTCAACGTATATATGACAGTTTCCAACTCCTGTTTCTATTACAGGAACAGTTGCATTTTTCACTACTGTTTGAATAAGCCCTGCTCCCCCTCTTGGAATTAAAACATCAATAAACTCATTTAATTTCATCATTTCTAATGCAATTTCTCTACTTGTATCTTCGACTAACTGTATAGAAAACTCAGGTAATCCAGACTCCTTTACTGCATTAGATAATATTTTTACTATTGCCTTGTTGGAATTTATTGCTTCACTTCCACCTCTAAGTATTACAGCATTTCCTGTTTTTAAGCATAGACCAGCAGCATCACACGTAACATTTGGTCTTGCTTCATATATTATACCTATTACCCCCATAGGAACTCTTTGTTTTCCTATTTGAAGTCCGTTTGGTCTTTTCCACATTTCAACAACTTCACCAATAGGATCTTCTAACATTATAAGCTCTCTTAATCCCTTTGCCATACCCTCTATTCTTGTATCATTTAATGATAATCTATCTAGCATGGCTTTAGAAGTTCCTTTTTCTTCTGCTAATTTTAAATCTTCTTGATTTGCTTTTAATATTTCATCTTTATTATAAATTAAAGCATTTGCCATTGAATCCAATGCTTTGTTTTTTTCTGTAGTTGAAGCTATTCCTAAATCATAAGATGCTTCTTTAGCTCTTTTACCTAAAACTTCTAGGCCCTCCATTAAAGTTCCACTCCTTTTGATTCAATTTAATTATTTGAAATAAATAAAGTCCCTATTTCTTCTCCGTTTAATATATTTAAAATTATTCTTGGATCCTCTCCATTAGCTAACACCATATCCACACCAGATTCAGTAGAAGTTTTTGCAGCTGTAAGTTTAGTTATCATACCACCAGTGCCTAGATTACTTCCAGCACCTCCACAACACTCTTCAAGTTCTGGAGTTATCTCTTTTATTTCTCTTATTAATTTTGAATGTGGATTTTTCCTAGGATCTGAGTCATAGAACCCATCTATATCGGATAATATTATTAAAAGATCAGCTTTAACTAATTTAGCTACTATAGCTGATAAGTTATCGTTGTCTCCAAATCTAACTATATTTTCTATTTCATCTATTGATACTGTATCATTCTCATTAACTATAGGTATTATTTTATTTTCCATTAAAGTTTCAAAGGTGTTACATACATTTTCTCTTATATGATCATCCTCAACTACATCTCTAGTTAAAAGAACTTGCCCAACAGTATGACTATACTCTCCAAAAAACTTGCTATATATGTGCATTAATTCACATTGCCCAACTGCAGCAACAGCTTGTTTTTCCCTTATAGTTTTAGGCTTTTCTTTTAATTTTAATTTTGATACTCCAACTCCAATTGCTCCTGAGGTTACTAGAATAACTTCCTTTCCTGAATTCATTACATCTGATAATATCCTAGTTAGTTTTTCAATTCTCGTTAAGTTAATACTCCCATTTTCATAAGTTAATGTTGAAGTTCCTACTTTAACTACTATTCTCTTAGAATCTTTTATTTTACATCTAAAACTCACCCTGCTATCCTCCCAGTTTATTAATTCTTTTTTAATTATAATTTTTTTTATATACTTTTTCTACACTATTTCTCTTTATTCCTTAAACTCTCTTAATTTTTCTTCTAGTTCTTCATCAAAATATTTGAAAACCACTTTTAGTAAAGCATAAGTAGGTACAACAACAAATGCGCCTATAGGCCCAACTAGACTGGCTGCTCCAACAACTAAGAATATATCTGTAATAGGATGTATCTTCATCGTTTTTCCCATTATTAACGGAACTATAAACCTTCCTTTAAGTGTTTGAGCTATAACAATTAATATAGATAATTTTATTATCATATTCCAACCTAACGCTATTGCTATTATAAAAGGAATTATCATTGATATAAAAAAACCTACAAATGGTATAAATGCAAGTACAAATGTAAAAGAGGCTAACAATAAGGGTGTTGCCATTCCTATAATTTTATATCCTATATATACCATAGAAGCCAAGGAAAAAGCTACTTTAGCTTGCCCTAAAATATATGATGATAGAACTTCATCACCTTCTTTTATAATGCAATTTATCTTATTTTTATATTTCCTAGGAAATATATTAACTATATTTTCTTTTATTTCCTTTTCATCTCTAAGTAAATAAAAAACTATCAAAACAACAAGTAGTATATTAGAAAATAATTGCATTCCCTTATCAAAGGCGCCTCTTAAAATAGTTACTAATAAATTTGAATACTTCTGTATGTCAAATAAAAACTTATTATAATAATCTAATTTAAACAAACCTCCATTAAATATATCTCTTATTCCATCGTCTATTCCCCTATATTTTATTATCGTAAGAAAGATTGATTTTAAATTAGTAAATTGTTCAATAAAATAATCTCCAAAGTATTTAGCTACTCCAGAAGCAATAAAGAAAAATATTAATAAAGTTAAAGCAGCTGCTTTACCTCCTTCTATTTTTTTCTTTATAAATATGTTATTTAAAGGTTTTAATATATAAAACAAGAATACTCCAAATATTATAGGAACAATAACAACAGCAAACACTACACCTATAAAATTTTTTAATATTGATATTTTTCCTAACAATATTATTAGTACTGCTAAAAGATTGAAGATTATTAGATATGTAATTACATTTTTCTTATGCATAAACTTACTCCTCTTATTAAATTAATTAAAGTTAGTTTATCCTCTAAGATACTTTTTATTATATTTATAAAATATAGAATTACTACCTAATATTTAATATTATGCATAAAATATAATTGTTTTTGTATAAAATTCTATTGATTTTATGTATGAAAATGTATTAAAATAAAATTCGCTGTATAAATATTAAAATTTTGGACATAAAGGAGATCGGAATGAATAAATTAAAAAAAGGTGACTTTTCAATAAAATCATCATTATTCTTTATTATTCCATCGTTAATAGGAATACTTTTATTCATGATTCCTGTTAATTTTAATGGAGAAATAACAATACCCGTAGCTATATTATCTAAGTTTCTAGCTAAAGCTCTTGGAGAATGGCTAACACCAATAATAGCTACCTCTGTTTGTATATCAGTAATAATAAGCATAATAACAAAAGTATTTAAACCCAATTTTATTATAAATAATGAATTTTTAAATACTTTATTCAATATAAAGCCAATATGGTTTGTTACTAGAATTATAGGTGCTGTGTTTTGTGTTTTAGCACTATTTAAAGTTGGACCTGAGGCTATAATAAGTGACTCAACTGGAGCTTTTGTATTAAATGGTCTGCTAACAATTTTATTTACTATATTCTTTTTTGCAGGATTATTATTGCCTTTATTGTTAAACTTTGGTCTTTTAGAGTTTTTTGGTGCCTTACTAACTAAAGTAATGAGACCTATTTTTACATTGCCAGGTCGTTCATCCATAGATTGTATAACTTCTTGGCTTGGAGACGGTACACTTGGAGTAATGTTAACAAACAAACAATACGAAGAAGGGTTTTACTCTAAAAGAGAGGCAGCCATAATAAGTACAACATTCTCAGCTGTTTCAATAACTTTTAGTTTGATAGTAATAGATACTGTAGGGCTATCACATTTATTTATTCCATTTTACTTAACAGTTAGTCTATCTGGAGTAATTGCAGCAATTATAATTCCTAGAATTTATCCATTATGCAAAGTTCCAGATACATATTATAACAATCAAGAAAATAAAGATAATGAATCAATACCAGAAGGATATACCCCTCTTTCTTGGGGATATAAAAAGGCCTTAATTAAGGCTTCTGAGAACTCTGATATAAAACAATTTTTAATAGATGGAATTAAAAATGTAGTAGATATGTGGTTAGGTGTGCTTCCTGTCGTTATGGCACTTGCTACTACAGCTTTAATGATAGCTGAGTACACATCTGTATTTCAAATTTTAGGGCTACCTTTCATTCCATACCTTAAGCTATTACAAGTTCCTGAGGCTGTTGCAGCATCTCAAACTTTAGTTGTAGGATTTGCCGATATGCTACTTCCATCTGTTTTAGCTGCTAACACTATAACTAGTGACATGACAAAATTTATAGTTGCTTGTACTTCTGTCTCTCAGCTAATATATATGTCTGAAGTAGGTGGTGTATTGCTTGGATCAAAAATCCCTGTATCTCTAAAGCAACTATTAATAATCTTTGTAGAGAGAACCTTAATTACATTACCTGTAATTGTTATTGTTGCTAACATATTATTTTAGACATTATTTAATAAAATGATAATACATAAGATTTTATAATTTTCTATACTATAAACAAAGCTTAAACAGTTATAAACAAATGTTTAAGCTTTGTTTTTTATAAATTTATTTATTATAAAGGGAAATGCCTCCACAAATTATTTTTAATCATCTATGGAGACATCTCCTTCCATAAGACTATTTATTTAAATTAACAGTAAAGGCATTATCATTATATACCGTTACTTTTTCTGATATATCATAATATTTCACCTCATAACTTTCTCCAGTCAACTCTCCATTAAACTCTACCATAACTTCGCCTGTCTCATTTAAATATCTTGCTGTAGTTACTTCAATAAAATTTAAAGTATCCACAGATGATATTACTTCATTAGTTTTTCCATCACTAATTTCTATTCTTGTAATTGTGCTATAATCATTTCCATCTTTATTCTTTAATTTTGTTTCTCCACTAAGATTTAATGTCTCACTTAAATTAAAATCTTCTATTACATTATTATCAGTTGATGTTATTTCTTTCGGTATTTTTACATAATTTCTCTCATAGGGTATAAATGTTAATGATTTAGTGTCTTCAAATATTTGCTTAAAGTTAGTATTAAAATACATTTTATAATTGTTTTCCTTATTGATAGATCCTAGAGCACTTCCATCTTTCTCTGCTATATATCTACCTTTATCATCAATAACTATAAAATATAAGTCCATATCACTTAATCCTAAATATCCTTGAATAGTTGTATTTATAGGCGTTAATATAAGCTTATTTACTACCGACCCATTGTAAATACCATCTAAACTAGCATTTAAATCATATTCTTTAACCATATCTTTTAACTTTTCATTACTAACTGGTATATCAAAATTCCACTCTCCAGAAGTAACATTAGTTTCTTTAATATCTCCTATTTTGTTAAATTTTATAGAAAGCAAAAATTCATCTGGTATTTCTACATATCCTCCATAGTAGTTTTTTGCTTGTTCTTCTTTAGGAACAATAGAATCTATCCCTACTCTATAACTTATAACCCCTGCATATACTTTATTATTATCTAAAAACTCTCCGCCACTTCCCTGTCCAAAGAATGTTGCTTCACCATTTATTTTTATTTCTTTTTCTAAGAAGTATGGGACATTAACCATTGGAGTTTCACTTTCAATTGTATAAAAAATAGATAATTCTATTCCATCATATATAACTTTATTTATAGTTGTTTTTATTCCATTGCTTTCTTTCGTTATATTTAAATCAGAGGAATACTTATCATAATTTTCATATCGATTTGATTTAAATATTTCTAATATATTTGCTATAATAGGCAATTTACTTGCATAGGTAGTTATAGTACTTCCAAATATCATAGCTATTACAAGTAAAGATGCACATATTCCTGCAACATTCTTAAATTTATTTTTTTTCTTTCTTTTTGCTTTATTTATAGCTTTATCAAAGACTTCATCAATATTTTGTGGAATATATGAATTTTCAGCATTTATTTTTTCTCTAATTTTTTTATCTAAAATATCATCAGACATTTTCATTTAAATCTACCTCCTCAATAACTTTCCTCAATTGTTGTCTAGCTCTTGAAAGTCTTGATCTAACAGTTCCTTCAGGTATTTCTAAAATCACAGCTATATCTTTAGTTGTCATGTCTTCAAAATAAAATAGTACTGTTACTATTCTTAATTCTTCACATAGCAAATTTATAGCTCTAGTTAAATCTATATCTTCATATACATCGTTATATGTCTCTTGATTTATACCTTCATCTAATGATATTATCCTTTTATTTTTTCTTATTATTTCATTACATTCATTTATTAAAATTCTTATTATCCATGTTCTAAATAAATTATCATTTTTTAAGGTATTGATCTTTTCATAAGCTTTTATAATAGTGTTTTGTATAGCATCTTCTATATCATATTGATTACTTAGAATTCCCTTAGCAACTCTATAAATGCTCAATCTATTCTCATTTATTAATGCTAAAAAATCTTCCTTATTACCACTTTTAGCTCTTGCTACATTTGATTTTCTCTTATAATTCAAAATTGAAATAAGCTCCATCTTCCTCCTCCTAATTTTTACTTAGCTAAGTATTTCACTTATTAGATGGATATAACCACTATAATGTTCAGGAATCTTTATACTTTTTTATTAATTATATCAAGTAATTTTATTTCTACTAACTACTAAAGCTATTCTAGTTTTAATTTGATATTAGGTATCGCTTATTAGACAATAAAAAATAGTAGCTTTCTGCATAATAGAAAGCTACTATTTATCTATAAAATTTATATAAATGGTATACACAATTTACAATTATCTATAGGAGAGTCAATAAGTTTACACTCAACATCAAATACATCTTTTATAAGCTCTTCATTTATTATCTCATCTTTCGATCCTTGAGTTAATATATTGCCATCCTTTATAGCAACAATATTATCAGCATATTTTAATGCATGATTTATATCATGAATAACCATTACTATTGTTCTATTTTCTTTTTCATTTAAATCTTTTAAAATATTTAAAATTTCTAACTGATACTTTATATCTAGGTGATTTGTAGGTTCATCTAGAAGTATGATATCTGTATCTTGTGCTAGAGCTAATGCAATCCATGCTCTTTGTTTTTGTCCTCCAGATAAATTATTTAATGTTCTGTCCTTTTCATCTATAAGTCCTACTTTTTTTATAGACTCTAAAACTATATCCTCATCTCTTTTGCTCCAAAATGATAGTAAGGTATGATACGGGTATCTTCCTTGCTTTACTAAATCATAAATAGTAATATCTTCTGGGGCATTACTGCTTTGAGGAAGCATTGCTAATAACTTAGCCACTTCTTTTGAAGGCATTTTAAGTATATCCCTATCCTCCATTGATATGGTACCACTTTTAGGAGCAAGTATTCTTGCTATAGCCTTTATTAATGTAGATTTTCCACATCCGTTTGAACCTATTAACGCTGTAATCTTTCCTTTTTCTATATCTAAATTAATATTATCTAATATAATTTTTTCGTCATAACATAACTTTAAATCTTTCGCTTTTATCATCTCTATCATCCCCTCTTATAATTTCTTTTCTTAATTAAAAGGTATATAAAGTAAGGTGCTCCTATAAAGGCTGTAAATATACCTATAGGTAAATCCTGTGGATAAAATAACCATTTGGATGCAAAATCAGCTAGTAATGTTATTATTCCACCTATGAATATTGAAAGAGGTATTATATTTTCAAATTTAGAATCTACCAGCTTTCTTGCAATATGTGGAGCTATTAAACCTACGAAAGATATACCTCCTCCAATAGTTACAGCTCCAGCGGCTAATGCAGCAGAAAGACCTAAGAGTATTATCCTACTTTTATGTACACTATTACCAAGTACTGTTATAACATCATCTTCAAGCTGATGAAGATTTAAATCCTTAATAAATATTACAGTTAATATTGTAAAAATACTGAATATAACTATAATTATTGCTGCATGAGTCCAATTGGCACCATATATACTTCCAGTTATCCATGTAGTAGCTTCCTTTATAAAAACTACTGGTCCATTTACTATAAGAATATTAGTTATAGCCTTACAAATAGCAGAAATCCCAATTCCTATTATAATTAACTTATTTGTTGAAGAAGATTTCCCAATTATAAGTAAAATAGATATTAAAGCTATAAATGAAAATGCAAAAATAAAGATTGGCATATAAAATATAGATGTTGTTAATGAATTATTCTTAGGATCTGTAAAAATAGTTAAAAACACTAATGCTCCAACAGATCCCCCATTAACTACTCCTAATATATCAGGAGATGCTAAATCATTTTTAACTACTCCCTGAAGTATAGCTCCTGATAATGCTAAAGATGCACCTACAAAAAACGCAACAAGTATTCTCGGTAACCTTATATTCATTACTAAAACAGATGAAAACCCAGTATTCATACCTAATATACTTTTTAAAGCATCTAGTGGGCTTACCATTACTTCACCTATACATAAAGAAAATATAAATATTAGAATAGTAACAATTAATAAAATTATACTTAATTTGATAGTCTTTTTGCTTACATTTATCATTATCTATTCCTCCTTTTTGCAATGTATATGAAGAATGGTCCTCCTATAAGTGCGGTTAAAGCACCTACTGGAACCTCTTTAGGATATACTATAAATCTTGACATTATATCTGCAAGCAATAATATAGATGCTCCTGTTAATATTGAAAATGGTATTAACCATCTATAATCCGCTCCAACAAACTTATGTACTATATGTGGAGTTATAAGCCCAATAAATGCAATTGGGCCTGCTAAAGCTACAGATACCCCAGATAAAACTGCAACTATAGCTATTATGGCTATCTTTAAATACATTGTTTTCATTCCTAGTGATCTTGCCATTTCTTCTCCTAATGAAAATACATTAAGTTTTTTTCCAATAAATAATGTAGCTATCATTACTACAAGTATTACTGGCATAAATTCAATAATTACCTCTAACTTTTTACCTTCAACAGAGCCTGTCATCCAATAAATAACTTGCTCTAAAGCAACTTCATTTTTATATAAAATTCCTTGTGCTAAGGAAAAAAACAATGCACCTAATGCTGTCCCACCTAATGTTAAATCCATAGGCTTTATATCTCCTGAAAGGCCTCCACATAATAAATAAACTAATATAGATGCCCCTAATGCACCTAAGAATGCTAACCATGCAATGCCTAAAGAAGAGATATTAGGAAAGTATGTAAGGGCTATAACTAAGGTAAGTACTGCTCCTGAGTTTATACCCAATATACTTGGTGATGCTAATTTATTTCTAGTTAACCCTTGGGTTAAAAGTCCTGATACGCCAAGAGCTCCCCCCACAAGAAGAGAATTTAATGTTCTTGGCACCCTAGAAGCTTTTATGATTATATGTTCTTGAGAATTGTTAAAATTCTTGTATGCATCTATTAACGTATCATAAGAAGTATGTATGAATCCTTTAGTAATGCTTAAGTAGCACAATATAACAGTTGTTATTATGAGCAATAAAAAAAGTATCAATTTACTACTATTACTTTTTAGTATATTTTTCATATAAATTCCTCCGCCTACATCTGAAAAATATTATCATTTGTTATTGATAATCTCTATCAGTTATGATATCATAAACACGTATTAAAATCCATATTAAATTTAATTTTGTATTATTTAATAAATTGTATAGGAGGCATAATTATGCAAAAGAAATTATTATCTGTAATTTTATCAAGTGTTTTAGCTGTAAGTATATTTGTAGGTTGCTCTAATAAAAAAGAAGATACAGCAACAAACTCCAGTACTATAACTATAGAAGATGCGATGGGAAAAGCTGAAATCCCTACAAACCCAAAGAAGGTTGTCGTATTAACTAATGAGGGTTTAGAAGCACTTCTTACTCTTGGTATAAAACCAGTTGGTGCTGTAACCGGTGTTGCTGGCGAATGGTATGAACATACTAAAGGTGAACTTGAAGGTGTAAAGCCTCTTGGAAAAGAAACTTCTGTAAATATAGAAGCTGTCGCTGCATTAAAACCTGATTTAATAATTGGTAATAAAATGAGACATGAGAAAATATATGATCAATTAAAATCAATAGCACCAACTGTTTTTTCAGATACAATAAGAGGAGCATGGAAAGATAATTTTAACTTCTATGCTAAGGTTTTAAACAAAGAAACTGAAGGAAATAAGGCTATAAAGGAATATGAAAATAAAGTTGCTTATATACAAGAAAATTTTAAAGATAAATTAGATACGGAGATATCACTTGTTAGATTCATGGATGGAAAGACTAGAATATATCTTGGAGATACTTTTGCAGGAACTATTCTTAAGGAAATAGGATTTAAAAGGCCTGCAGCACAACAAGGAACAGAGTTCGTTAATGAAATCGGTAAAGAAAGATTAAATGAAGCTGATGGAGATGTAATGTTCTACTTTACTTATGAATTAGGAGATGGTAAGGGATTAGCTAGGGAAGAAGAGTGGTTAAATGATCCTATGTTTAAATCTCTAAATGTTGTAAAAAATAATAAAGCTTATAAAGTTGACGATATTATATGGAATACTGCTGGTGGTATAAAAGCTGCTAATTTAATGCTTGATGATTTAACTAATATGTTAAATGCCGAAAAAATATAAACCTTAATACATAATTAAAAAAAGCTTAGTAATATAAAAACTAAGCTTTTTTTAATTTATACAACTAAATTTTTTTACTTATTATTATATTTAGTTTTTTATTACAAAGTTTTTATAAATACATTTTTAGATAATTCTCTAAGCTTTTCTTCATCTAGTATATATATTTTTTTATCCTCAAATCTTATAATTGATTTTGATTCCATTTCTTTAAGTGTTCTATTTAAATGCCTATATGTCGTTCCTAAAAATTGAGCAATTTCTAAAAATGATGAACTTAAAATTATATAGTCTTTATCTGTTATATGCTCAACTAAATATGTTGCTAATCTATTTATAAGTGGATATACAAAGTTATATGAACTATTATTAATAGTCGCATAAAGCTTATCACTTAAAGAATCTACTAAATGGTGTAAAAGCTTTGTATTATTAAAATACTTTTTTCTAAGTATATCTGACGGTATTGCTAGCAAATAAGTATCTTCAACTGCATCAATATTACAAAGTATAGGAATATTCTTTAAAAGCTCTAAATCTCCTATAGTATTAAAGTCTCTATAAAACTTTAAAAGCATAGATTTCCCATTTTCAAAAGGATAAAAAATTTTAACTTTTCCATCTACAAGTAAATAATAATACTCAAGACTATCTTCCGCTTCTAATATGTATTCTTCTTTTTCATAAAAATGAAGCTGAGCATATTTTAAAATCTCTTTATCTAATATATTTTCTATATTATGTTTATAAATATAGTAATTTAAAAGTTTATCATCAGAAATTCTTTTCATAATTCCTCCCATCATGACATATGTCATGTCTAGATTAATATAGATAGTGTAATTTATTTATAAAAGATTGTAAAGTTTAGGAGGAGTTTATATATGTACACTAATTTAGCTTTCGTAAATGGAATTATACTTGCTATAATGATTTTCCTTAATGGAATGCTAGCAAATATAATAGGCCCTTATATGAGTACCTTAGTATTTCACTTGCTAGGACTTATATTAATTATAATTATATCAATAATAAAGAAAAATAAATTTCCCAATTTAAAGAAGATACCTCTTCTACTTTTTATACCAGGAATTCTAAGCGTTATAACTATATTTTTAAATAATATCTGCATACCTAAAATAGGATTAACTCTTACTATTGGTATTACTTTATTCGGCCAAATTATAATGTCTAGTTTTGTAGAGCACTTCGGATTATTTGGAATGCCTATTAATAAATTTAAAAAAGAAAAATTATTGGGATTATCTATAATTTCTATTGGGATGATCTTTATGATTGCTGTATAAGGAGAAATAGAATGATATATATTTTTTTATCATTTATAACTGGAATAACTATAGTTATAAACATGATGTTAAATGGAAAACTTGCACAAACCGAAGGTAAGATAAATGGAGTTATTATAAACTATTTAATGGCTACAATATCATCAATTCTTCTTTGTATTATTATGATAAGATCTCTGCCTTCATATGCTTCTATAAAATCTATTCCATTATTTTATTTATTAGGTGGCATTATAGGTGTTTTAACTACTTATATTTTTAATATTATTGTTCCTAAAGTACCTGCAGTATATATCGTTATACTTCGTTTTATAGGCCAGATGTTTACAAGTGCACTTATAGACTATTTATACTTAGGTATATTATCCAAAGGAAAGATAATAGGAGGATTCTTATTTTTTATAGGGCTTATAATTAATGCAAAAGTCGATAATAAATATGAACATTCAAAAACTAAATTACAAAATAATATTTAACTATTTATTAATGTTTATATAAATTTATATGTTATAATTATAAAATTAACTATATATGGAGGATTATTATGAAATATGAAATTATAATATTTGATGCAGATGAAACATTATTTGATTTTAGAAAATCTGAAAAGTATGCTTTTGAAAATGCTATGATTGAATTTAATATAGACTATAATGAAAATTATCATTTAAAAATTTACTCTGATATAAATAAAGCTATTTGGAGAGAGTTTGAGGAAGGTCTTATTTCTCAAGAAAAGTTAAAAGTAGAAAGATTTAAAAGACTGTCAGATAACTTAAATATACATTTTGATGAAGTTAAATTTTCAAAATCATATTTAAAACATTTATCTAATGCATCATTTTTATATAATGATAGTATAAAACTTATAGAAAGCTTAAATAAAGATTATAGACTCTGTATAATTACTAATGGTCTTAATGATGTTCAAGATAATAGAATAAGAAAATCTATTATATCTAAATATTTCGAAGATATAGTCATTTCTGAGGAAGTTCAAATAGCAAAGCCAGATTCAAAAATATTTGAGATTGCTTTAAAAAATATAAATTATACTGATAAAAATAAGGTGTTAATGGTGGGTGATAGCTTAACTTCTGATATACAGGGTGGCATAAACTTTGGTATAGATACTTGTTGGTACAATCCTAATAGAATTATAAATAAAACTGAAATTAAACCAACTTATGAAATTTCTAGTTTAATGAAGCTCCATGAAATATTAGAAAAATAGCAGCTTCATTATCATATTTGAATATTAACTAAAAAACGAATTGCTTTAATAGCTTATGCTTTTTATAATTTTCATGAATAATGTTTCATTTTATTAAGATACTTAAAAAGGCAAAAAAATATTACTGGAAATGAAAGTTTCCAGTAATATTAATATACTAAATAAATAAACTACGCAAAATTATCTCTCTTCTCCATTTTATTATAAGCTAATTAATAATTAAATTTTCAAACTATTTTTTTACTATTGGTATATAAATATCCATCACAGTATCTTTTCTTCCATGACACCTTTCATCATAAAATTCAAAATCTAGCTTACTTTCATCAAAACTGTATTCACTATCTTTAAACCATTCTTCAAATATATATTTCCAGGTTTGTTTTATTATATCTGCAAAATCATTTTGCTCTGAATCATTTGTTGTATCTACTGGTGGAGTTGTAAATACTGCATAAGTTGCTTCTGGTACTTCCATAGTTATCATATCTTCTGTAACTTTTGTAAAATCATTAACTATAACACCAAGAAGATATATTGCAGCTCCATCCCTTTTACTAGATGATACACATAAACCCACCTCACCATGTTTTGGTGGCTCTAAAATTTTATACATTTTGCTTTCTAAATTTTCACCATCATAATTATTCCAAAATGAAGCAACATCTTTTGTATAATTCCCATTAGAAACATTCGTCTTAATACCATAACCAGCAACTTTAAATGCTGACTTTTTAACAATAATAGGATTCATTATATAACCTCCAACTCTTAATTTTGATCTTTCACCAAAATAACCATCCATGCGTTTTAGATATTGTGTAGGAGTAAAACCATACTCCTTTTTAAATGCCTTTGAAAATCCATTATGCGTATCAAATCCATATTCTACTGCAATATCTATTATTCTATTTCCATTAAATAAGTCTATTGCTGCTAATGCAAGCCTTCTCTTCTTAACATAATCCATTAAAGTCATGCCTTGATGTATGCTAAATATCCTACAAAAATGAAAAGTTGAATATCCACATTCTCTAGCTATTAATTCCGGTGTTAAATTCACCTTTATATTTGCTTCAATATACTCAATGCATTGTAATATGGCGTTGCTATAGTTCAAATTATCACCAACCTTTTCCCACGTGGTAATTATATTTTATCAATAAACTTAAGGTTAAATTACTCCTAAATTGCTAAATTAAAATATTTATAAATTTTCTAAAAATTAAATAGTATTATGAAAGAAAAAGGTTGATATCTTAATAAAGAAAAGCTTAACAATCTTTAAAATAGATTGTTAAGCTTTTCTTATTAAATTATATATTTTTTATTTTCCACTTTATTATTATACTAAGTTTTCCATCCTTTAGCTCTGATGAAATTTCATGCCCCATCTGTTCCACTAATTCTTTTGTTATAGCAAGACCAATACCGGTGCTCTTACCGCTTCTAGTACGATCCGCTGTAAAAAACCTTTGAAATAAGCACTTTGAATCTTCTTCACTTAAGTTTTTAGCCTCATTTGTAAAAGCTGTAATTATATAATCATCTTTATGCTTTAAACTTATTGATATAAATCTTTCTCCATACTTCAACGCATTTTGTATTAAATTAAATAATATCCTCTTTACAGCATTTTCATCTCCAATAATACTAGGTGCGTTTTCATCTATATCAATATAAGGCTCTATACCTTTATTGGTAAAATCATTATAAAATGAAGCTATTGAATCACAAATCAAATTAGATACATTGATTAATTCAAAATTAAATTTATATTCCTTTCCCTCAAGCCTTGATAAATCATAGAAACTAGTTATTAACATCTGTAAGGATTTTGTTCTATCCTTTATTATATTCATATACTCGTTTCTTTCAATCTGACTTATATTAGGATCTTCCATCAGCTGCAAATATCCCATTACTGATGTAAGTGGTGTTCTAAGATCATGTGATATATTGGAAATTGATTCTTTAATTTCTGAATCCATCTTTCTGTAATCAACTTCTGTTTTTTGTTTCAAATCTATAGTATTATTTATTTCTAAAATTAACTTCTCAACACTCTTATTCCCTGTCTTCAATAATACCCTTGAATTTGTTTTATTTTTATTTATATACCTAAGTTGATTCTCCACACTTTTTATTTCTTTTCTTAATAAGATGTAAAGTGTGACAACTATACCCAATATAATGGTAAGACAAATAACTATTATAAAAATCATATAGGTCACACCTTTCTATTTAATCTTTAGAATTAAATTAATAAATACCTATTTAATTTCTTTCTTCCTTAAATATAGCATACTTAATCCTGTAAATACTATAGTATATATAACTCCTACTAATATTGCAGGCCCTATATTCTCCATAGTTAAAGGTTCTCTTGCTAAAATATTTATCTTAGTAGAAATAAGGAAATTATTTAAATAACTAAATTTATCCCAAACAAGTAGTGATAATATAGCTATAATATTTTTAGTCATTAAGAATATTCCAAAATATACAAAAGCAGAAATATTACTACTATTAAAAACTAATGCTATAAATGTACCTATAGATATTGCTGCTATCCATAATACACTTGCTAGTGAGAATCTGATAAGAAATTCTGATAAGAAGTCACTTGATCCCCCTAAAAGTATTAAACCACTTATTGAAAATGCAGTTAATATAATAAATGCTGATAATATTGAAAGAATAACTGCAGTGATAACCTTAGAAATAGCTATTGTATTTCTTGTAACTCCAAAAGATACTACATTTTTAAAGGTTTGATTCTTCTGCTCATCGCTAGTTGCCATTTCAACAAATGCTCCTACTAAATATATAGGAAGAGTAAATGCTTGAGTAGCTATATTAAGCACTAAATTAAAATCTTTATCTGGAATATCTGAAATCTTAAAAAGTACTGTAACTAATACTGCCATTGCAGCTATTATTCCTGTATAAATCCAAAAATATTTTCTATTAAGATTTCTGTAAATATCTGCTCTTATATAATTAAGCATTATGTCCACCCCCAATTAAATTTATAAAGTAATTTTCTAGGTTTACTCCTTCTGAGCTCATGGAGTATAACATAATATTATTATTTATAAGAACTTTAGATACCTTCTCTGGAACATCCATAATATCATACAATTTTATTTCATTATCATTTAAAATTTCATATTCACTGCTTCCAAGTTCTCTCTCAATTATAGCAGCTGCTTTTGCTGTATCATTTACCTTTATGGCCAAAGCTTTCCTACACTTGTCACTTAACTCCTCGGAAGATAATTGTTCTAAAAATACACCATTATGAATAAAACCATAAGTAGTCGCAAGTTGAGAAAGTTCACTTAATATATGACTTGATATAAGTATTGTAGTATTTCTTTCTCTATTAAGCTTTAATAATATTTCTCTAAATTCTACTATTCCAGTAGGATCAAGACCATTTATCGGCTCATCTAAAATAAGTATATCTGGACTAGACATTATTGTAAGCGCTAATCCTAACCTTTGCTTCATACCTAAAGAAAAATTCTTGAATTTTTTATTTCCTGTATCATATAACCCTACAATTTTAAGAGCATAATCTATGGAATCTTTTTCCGCTATCCCTCTTTGAATTCTATAATATTCAAGGTTTTTTCTTGCAGATAAATAAGGGAAAAAGCTAGGAGTTTCAATTATAGCTCCTGTTCTCATTCTTGATTTATTTAACCCTTGAGATGATGTTTCATTAAACAAGTCAATTTCCCCATTAGATGGCATTGTAAGCCCACTTATCATTCTAAGAAGAGTTGTTTTTCCTGCTCCATTTTTCCCAACAAGTCCATATATATCTCCCTGTTTTATTTCCATATTAACATTATTTACTGCCAATTGATTATGATACTTCTTAGTTAAATTTTTTGTTTTAAGTATTGTGTCCATAACTTAAATTATCCTCCTTTTCTTGTATAACTATATATTAAAGTATAATCAACAAGATACCTTAAAGAAAAACTTAAGAAAGTATTAATTTCTCTGACTTATTTTAAATCCGATTCCCCATACTGTATGAATATACTCATCATTTGGTTTGATTTTAGAAAGCTTTGAGCGCAGATTACTTATATGAACATTTATTGTATTGTCGTCTCCTAAGAATTCCTCATTCCAAACATGTTCAAATAAATTTGACTTTGTGAATACCTTATTTGGATTAGCCATTAAAAGCTCTAATATACAAAATTCTCTTGCTGTAAGAATAACAAGATTTCCATCTAATGTAACCTCTACAGTATCTCTATTTAATACTAAATCCTTATGTCTTAATATTCTTTCTTCTTCTTTAGGTTTTGAAAATACCATATAGCGTCTCAATTGTGACTGAACTCTTGCTATAACCTCATTAGTATCAAAAGGCTTTGATATAAAATCATCAGCTCCAAGGTTAAGCGCTTCCACTTTAACACCTTGCTCAGCCTTTGCAGATATAACTATTATAGGCATTATTTTCAGTTTTCTTACAAATTTAATAATATCCTCTCCATTTATTCCTGGTAACATTAAATCAAGTAAAATAAGGTGAAAATCATACTGCTCCATACACATTTTAGCTTCTGTCCCTGAATATGCAGCTCTTACATTATATCCTTCTTTAATTAATATCTTGCACAGAAGATTATTTATATCTAAATCATCTTCTACAACTAATATATTCACATTATTATCCATAAACTTTCTTTAGTCTGGAAGTAAATTATATACCTCCACACCGAAGTTCCCCCTTCCGTTTTACATCTATAAAATTATATTATAAACAATTTACTTGTTGTATAACTCCAAACAGCTACTTAAAGTGATATTTTTCCATTTATATCTTATCTTTATTTTACATAATTACTGTATAATATCCAAGTTAAAAATACAATTCTTTATGTTATGTCTAAGAGTAAATATGATTTTTACAATCTTGGGTTATTGTTGATTCACATTAATATAAAATAGACATGCTATATGTACAATACAGCTCTTTGCATATAATTCTAAAGTTATTTATAAATAATTAAAAACCCCTCTACATTTGTTGAGGGGTTAAATATATCAATAAGTTTTTAAGCGGCATTTCTAAGTATTTTTAAATTTCTATTAGTAGCTTCAACTTTTTTAGGAGGTTTTATTGTAGCTACTATCACAACTGAAGCAATACACAATATTCCAACCACTATAAATGTAGGTTTAAATCCTCCTACTAATGTAGCAATAACTGATCCTGAAAGAGCTCCAAGTCCGAAACCTTGATATATAATTCCATAATTTTTACTATGATTCTTTAAACCGAAAAAGTCTCCTACTATAGCTGGGAAAACTGTAATATTTCCACCAAAACAAAATGCAATTCCAGCAACACAGGCAAAGAAAATTCCAAAGTTTAAATGTACAAAGCTTAATACGAACACTGAGATAGCAGTAACTGTAAGTGTAAACACTAATACTTTTAATCTACCTACTTTATCTGATAAGGCTCCTAATATAATTCTTCCAGAAGTATTAAATATTGCAACCATAGCTACTGCACTTGCTGCTACAGTAGGTTCAAGTCCAGCTAATTGAACACCTATATCTTTAACAATTCCTATTAAATAAAGCCCACTCATGCATGCTGTAAAGAATACTGTAAATAAAAGATAAGCTTGTCTGGTTTTTAACATTTCACTTACTGTAAAGTTATTTTCATTTGTAGTATTATTGACACTTACCCCTTCAGATGTGGCATCTTTTAATAATTGAGCACCAGTAAATACTAAAATCATTACTATAATTCCCCAATACAAAAAGGCTACAGAAACACCTTTTGAATTTATTAAACTTCCATTAATATATTTAAATACCAAGCTTCCAGCTCCATAGGCTCCTACTGAAATACCAGATATAAGGCCTTTTTTCTCAGGAAACCACTTTATACAATTAGAAAGAGTAGTAATATATGCAATACCATCTGCAGCTCCAACAATTAAACCAACCATAACATACAGCATAGATACTGATGTTACCTTAGAGGTTAACATTAAACCAGCTCCCATTATTATTCCAACTATTGATATAAGCTTTCTTATTCCTAGTTTCTCTTGAAGTTTACCTGCAAATAATGTTGAAAATGCTAAAGCAAAACTTGTAATTGAAAAAGTAAGAGCTACTTTACTTAATTCCCAGCCAAATTTATTTACAAGTGGCTGATTAAATAAACTCCAAGTGTATATTGTCCCTAATCCTAATTGAGTAATTATTGTACCTAATACTATTAACCAATTACGTTCTTGTTTACTTTTCATTTTAAAAATCTCCCTTCACTCACTCTTTAATTTTAGTTTTATACTATAATAAATAAGTAAAATCTTTATCCCTTCGTAAACCTTTTCCGATTTATTCCCTTTACTTATTTTAAATTATATAGTAGCACTCCATAAAATTATTAATTATTGAATGAGATGCAAAGAAATCTACATTAAATGCATAAATAAGCTAACTAAATACTATTAATACTCTTAACTCTAAGAACTAAGACGTAATAGTACTTAATTATCTTATTAAAAACTTGAATTATATATTCATTAGTTGTTTAAATTCCTTTAAATTACTTCTGCTTACTGGTACTTCATAATCTATATCTTGAAGTCTTAAATTATATGTATTATTAAACCAAGGTATTATTTCTCTTATTTTATTTATGTTAACAATATAAGACCTATGAGACCTAAAAAACTTATCTTTTGGCAAACTATTATAGAATTCAGTTATACTCATACCTACTGAGTATTCTTCATCCTTTGTAAAAACATGAGTTATTCTTTCTTTAGCAACACAATAGTATATATCATCTAAATCTACTACTCTTATCTTTTCATTCTTCCATAAATTCATTTTGTTAGGTATACTGTTTTTATGTAAATTATGTTTTTCCTGAATATAGCTACTTTCTAATTTTTTTAACATAGATATAATTCTAGATTCATGGTATGGCTTTAATATGTAATCGAAAGCCTCTATTTCAAAAGCCTCTACGGCATGCTCTTTATAAGCTGTTATAAATACTATATAAGGCCTTTTAGAAAAATTACTTATATTCTTCGCAAGTAGAACTCCATCAAGTGATGGTATATTTATATCTAAGAATATAGCATCAACTTGATTTTCTTGAATAAATTTAAGTACCTCTATTCCGTCTTCAAATTCATCTACTATCTCTATACTGCTATAATTTTTAATAAAATATTTAAGTTCTTCTCTTGCTAGAAATTCATCTTCAACTATTATAGCTTTCACAATCTCACCTCTTTACATAGAACTCTATTTTAGTTCCCTTATCAAGCCTTTTTATTATAAGTCCTTCCCCATAAATAAGTTTAAGTCTTAAATGTACATTATAAAGACCAATTTTATTTTCAGGCATAGTATCACTATAAATTCTCTCTATTATACCTTCACTTATACCGATCCCACTATCAGTTATAGATATTTTCACCCTTTCATCACACTTCTTTACACTAATACTTATAGTTCCCGTACCTTTATCTTTTAAAATACCATGGACTATAGCATTCTCAACTAAAGGTTGTATTGAAAGACTTGGAATTTTAATATCTACGTCATCTATATCATAAATTATATTTAATTTATTTCCAAACCTAGCTTTCTCTATCTCTATATAATCTTTAACTTGTTTAAGTTCTTTTTTTATATCTATAAACTCACCATTTAATTCCAAGTTATATCTTAAATAGCTAGCTAAATTTATTATAAGGTCCCTTGCTTTATCAGGGTCTATTCGTATAGATGAAGTTATAGCATTTAGTGCATTAAATAAAAAATGTGGATTTATTTGAGTTTGAAGAGCCTTAATTTCAGATTTATTTGCCATTTCTTTTATTTGCTCAATTTTTGATATTTCCATCAAAGTAGAAATAATTTGTGAAAGTCCCACTGCAAGACTTTGCAATGAATAAGTTATTTTGTGCTCTTTTCTATAGTATATTTTTAAAGCTCCTATAACTTCATTTTTTTCCTCAAGAGGAATTACAATAGCTGACTTTAGCATTGCGCCTTTATCCTCTAGGTTATCATTTTTTATAACTATTCTACCACTCTTTATTGCTTCTTTAGTTACTTCAGTTATTATTTCATGACCTATATTATAATTTTCTTCTCCAACTCCAACATAAGCTAATATATTTTTTTTATCTGTTATGGATACTGCATCAGCTCCTATATCATCCTTTATAATATTGCATATCTTATTTAAAGAATCACTATTTATATTTCTAAAGTATGGTAGCGTTTTGTTTGCAATATCAAGGGCTAATTTTGCTTGTTTTGCAGCTATCTTTTCTTTATCATCTGCTACACTTTGAACTAACAAAACAATAAATCCTACACTAATTTGCCCAAGTATCATTGGTATAGCAATTTTAGATACTATATCAACGCCTAATAAATGAGGTTTACTTAATATAAGTATTAGTATCATTGTTATTGTTTCACTTAGCATTCCTGCAGCTATACCAGCTATCCACCTATACTTCCTCTTAATCTTTTTATTTATATATCCAGATACAATTCCTGAAATTATACTACTAATAAGACATGGTATTGATGTTATTCCATTTATGTCTATTAAATATCTATGTAGCCCAGATACTACTCCTGTTACTATTCCTACAAGTGGTCCAAATATTACGCCTCCAGAAACTATAGTAATTGTTCTAACATTTACTAATGATCCTTCTACATCTACCCCTGTATAATTTGCAAATACAGCAAATATACTAAATACTATGCAAATAATGGCATAATCCTTTCTTTCATAATTCTCCTTCAAAAATATTTCTCTAAAACTTTGTAACCTAGTTATAATAAATAAGCATATAACCAGCAATGTAGCTCTATCTACAACTTGAAATAATATATCGTATATATAATACAGTTTAAATTCATCTCCATTCCTTAGATATTAATAAACTATAAAATCAATTTTC
Source organism: Clostridium sp. LS3 (assembly GCF_055330225.1). NCBI lineage: Bacteria > Bacillati > Bacillota > Clostridia > Eubacteriales > Clostridiaceae > Clostridium > Clostridium sp. LS3. The sequence goes on along the minus strand of NZ_CM143921.1, from coordinate 48,586 downwards.
TATATCTGTTATAGGTAGCCATAACTTCTTGTTTTCTTGGCATAGCTAAGCTTCCTGATCCTCCATATATTTTATCTATAGAAATTAATCCATTTTTATTTATTTCGCTATACACTTCTTCAATCATCGCTTCAAAAGGTAATGATTTCTTCATCATATTCTCCTCTGCCCACTTCATAATAGCACCTATTGAATTTAATTGTTCTGTATCAACTATTTGTTCAACAGCTCTTAAATCTATATTTTCTTTATTTATACTAATTGAGCTTAATCCCATAGCTTTAATTTTTACACCTTTGTATGTGCTTTCTATAGTTCCTTTTTTAATTTTTCTATCAAATTTTATATTTACCTCTATATCTTTTTCTTTTATCCTCTTATTTATTTCACCTCTCATAAGGGATTTTGCTTCTTTTGTAACATCTTTTGCTTCATAATTATCCATTTGAATTACGTAGTCTGCTACATCAAAAAAGTCCCCAGAGCTTCCCACAACTATTATTGTGGATATATTATTTTGCTCATAAAGAGGTTTAACTATTTCTATAAATGGTGTTATTGGCTCTTTTTCTTTTGAAACTAACTTTTGCATTAATTCATCTCTAATCATAAAATTAGTTGCAGATGTATCTTCATCTATAAGTAAAAGATTTGTTTTACTTTCTATAGCTTCAACTATATTCGCTGCCTGTGATGTACTTCCACTAGCATTTTCAGTTGTAAACTTCACAGTATCTTTTCCATTAGGCAAATTATCTATAAATAATGATATATCTGTATTTTTAATACTTCTTCCATCTTCTGCTCTAACCTTTACAGCTGTGTTATCAGTAATAACAAACTCCCTACCATCACCTTCTATATGATTATAAACACCTAATTCAATAGCATTTAAAATAGTAGATTTTCCGTGATACCCTCCACCTACTATTAAAGTTATTCCTTCCTTTATACCCATTCCCTTAATTAAACCTTTATTAGGAAGATTAAATTCTACCTCTAAATTCTTAGGAGATTCAAACTTCTTTCCATTTCTTAAAGGTCTTGAAGACACTCCACTTTCTCTTGGAAGTATAGATCTATTGGCTACAAAGGCAATTAACCCCTTATTTTTAAGTTCACTTCTTATGTATTCTTGATCTTCTACTAAATTTATTCTTTCTATAATTTTTTCTTTATTTATATTTTGATAAATTAAAGTGTTTTCTATTATGCTAGGAATAATGCTGTATAATATCTTTTCTAACTCTTTAGCTAGAACACTTCTTCCCCTAGCTGGAAATCCTACATAAAACCTAGCTTCTATATTATCATTATTTATTACTATAGATGTTCTTTCTAAAATTTCTTGAGGGGATTTACTTATAGTTACCAAACCACTTTTACCTGATCCAAATATTTTTTCTCCATATTTATTTATATTAAAATAAAATAATCTAGTTAGAAAATCTGAAACTGCTATTTTTTTGTACTTTTTATCTAATAAATTTTCCGGGAAATTAGATATATTTTTATCTACAACCACTCTTAACCTTGATGGAGAAGCAAATGGATCTCCTTGAACATAATCTATACATAAAGTATAGTCTTTAAAGTGATATTCACCTTGTAGATTTTTATATAATTTATATCCCTTTCCATCTATTTTATTTAATTCATTTTTTAAAATAATAGAATTTTTCATATCTTTACCTCTTATAACTTGCTAAAATACTCATCTATTAGCTTTTCACCCATTCTTCTATACATATTGCTCATATTTATAAAAGAACTTAATAATAAAAAGTTTTTTTCAAATTCATCAGATTTTAACCCTTCTTCTTTTAAAAGCATATTCTGTATATCATTTAATTTATACTCCATCGACTTTTCTACATCAATTAAGTCATTTTGATATTGTTCTAAATAAAGTTTATATAAATCCCTTAATGCATAGTTCTCTTTATTTTCTAAAGATGTAACTATCTTATTTAGTGAGCTTTTTATATCACTTATCGATAAGGCTCCCTTTAAATTGTATATAAGACTCATTAAAATTAAGTGTTCTTTACTATATTTTTTATTTTTAACAGACATTAAAAGCTTACCTTTAGCATAATTATTAACCATTGTTTTAGTTAAAGCTTTATCTTCTTCCGTTCTTTTTGAATCATTAAACTTATTATCAAAAAGTTGAGTTACTTGATCCATATATAAATCTATTTCTGGTATCTCTTCTAAAGTTAATTGATTTTGTAAGTTTAATTCATTAAATTTTTCTTTTAATTCATTTAAATCCATATGTACCTCCATGTAGTTTCGTAAACTACTTATTAATATATATATTTAAATATACTAGTAATAAAGAGATATTTCAAGGAAATCAAAAAATATATTAATATTTCTAACTATTTCGTCTATTATAACCTTTGACTTTCAAAGTTTATTTTAATAATATAATTATAACAATACATAGTTTTTAAAACTACTTGTAAAGGAGTGTTTATTTTTGGAAAAATATTTAAGAGAACCTATAAATAGCTTAACTCATTGGATTGGTGCAATTCTTTCTCTTTTTGCTTTAATTGCAATGCTAACAAAAGGCTTAGTAAATGACTCATCTAGTATAGCAATAGTTTCTGTAGTAATATTTGGTATTAGTCTAATATTACTATATAGTGTTTCTGCAACTTATCACGGTGTAATAACAAGCGAAAAAATAATATTTAGACTTAGAAAGCTAGATCATTCTATGATTTTTATCTTAATAGCTGGGTCTTATGCACCATTTTGCCTAATAGGCATTAGTGGCTTTAAGGGAACTGTATTCTTTGCAACTATAGCATCCATAGCAATTGCTGGCATATTATTTAGGATGCTTTGGTTTAACTGCCCTAGATGGTTACAAACTTCTCTTTATATAGGCTTAGGCTGGGCTGCTATATTTATGATTAAACCTCTATCAGCAGTTCTTAGTCCTACTAGTTTATTTTTACTAGTATTTGGAGGAATTCTTTATACTATTGGTGGAGTTATATATGGATTAAAGCCAAAGAAATTCCAACTTGGTAAATTTGGTTTTCATGAGATATTTCATATATTCATCATTTTAGGTAGCTTAAGCCACTTTATATGTGTTTTCATATATTTAATATAAAATCAAAAACAGAAGGCTCTAATTAAAACCTTCTGTTTTTTTAATCTATAGAATCTAATTATTTTTCTTTAATTATCATTTTTCTTATCAATAAATATGCAGCTATAATTAATGCTATGAATAAAATAATGAACGTCAATATTGCTGTATATACATTTCTAGGAGTAATTCCAAATATATAAAATAAGAATTCAAGTACTTTTTGTGCTGCATAAGGAAAAATAGATACAAGCGCACCAAAAAGTATAAATAACATTATTGGAGAAATAGATATTACTGTTTTCATAAGCTTATTACATTTATAATAAACCATTGTTATTACAAATCCTAATGCAAATAACATTAAATACAATGCTGCTTGAAATAAGAAAGTATTAAAAAGTGTTACTATATCATTTCCTTGAATCCAGTTAGAAGTTGCCGTTGTAATATCAACATTATTGGAGAAATCAGTAAAAATCATATCATAGTTCGTAGGGCATTTAGAGAATAAACTATATACTCTATTTATTATTATATCTATAACAGACATTAAGGCTGCTATAGGTAACATTGATAAAACTGTTCCTAAAAAATAGCTTTTTCTTGATACATTATTACTCTTCATAAAATAGAAGTTTTCCTTAAACATATTTAATCCTACAATAAATATAAATATCGCTGAAGATAATTCTATTCCTGAGGTTCCAAAATTACCATAATATATTTTACTAAGTATAACTAAAAACATACATACAGCAATAAATATTAAATAATATACAAATAATGACTTTTTTAAACTATTAATATTATATTTAGCAATCTTATAAGCTTTCATTATTTAATACCCTCCTCTCCAGTTAAATGTATAAACAGCTTTTGAAGTTCAACTTTTGAAACTTCTATCCCTAACCTTTCTATATCCCTTTTATCTTCTTTACTTAATATTTCAACTATAGTTGCTTCCTTAAATCCAGAGATAGTATTAATATTTATACATTTTTTATTTTTAATATATTTATCTATACTTTCTGAAGCTCCTGAAACTATATAAGCTTCACTTAAAAGATTTTCAACTTCTTTATCACTTAAAAGCTTTCCTTCTTTTATTATTATTACTTTTTCTAGAATCTCTGCGACTTCTTCAATTATATGAGTTGAAAGAATAATAGTTTTAGGCTCATCTATATAATTAGCAACTAACTCTTTATAAAATAAATCTCTATGATTTGCATCTAAACCTAAAACTGGCTCATCAAATATCAGTATTTCTGCTCCTGATGAAAGCGTAATAATTATTTTGCATATTGATGAATATCCAGTTGAAAGCTCTTTAAACTTCTTATTAGTATCTAACCCAAACTTCTTACAAAGATTTAAAGCATATTCCATATTAAAGCTTTCATAGAATTCAGATGTCCATTTAAATAGTTCTTTTACTTTTAATCCTTGAGTATATAAATCCTGTTCTGTCATAAAGTATATCTTTCCTATAGGTTCATCTGATTCAATAACACTTTCATTATCTATAGTTATAATTCCTTCACTTGGAAATATTCTATTTGTTATAAGATTTAATAGTGTTGTCTTTCCTGCCCCATTTCTGCCTAATAAACCATAAATCTTATTTTCTTCAATTGTTAAAGAAACATTGTTTAACACCTTACTATTGCCGTACGTCTTTGTTAAGTTAGATATCTTTATTAAGCCCATATACTATTCCCCCTTTTCTATCATATCTATAATATCTTCTGTTGATATATTTAACTTTTTAGCTTCTTCTATTAATGCAACTATATAATTTTTATAGAAACTATCTTTTCTCTTTTGTATTAGTATTTCTTTGCTACCACTTAAAACAAACATCCCAACACCTCTTCTTTTATATATAATTCCTTCATCTACTAATAAATTAAATCCTTTAGCCACTGTAGCTGGATTTATTTTGAATTTTACTGATATCTCTGTAGTAGATGGTATTACTTCATCCTCCCTAAATATTCCCTTTAAAATACTATCCTCTATAGATTGAGCTATTTGAATATATATAGGAATTTCACTTGTAAAATCTAACTTCATATTAAGCCTCCTTGTAGAGTTTTATACTATATTATATTCGACTTTAGTCATTTGGTTCATTACTGTTGTAATTAACTATATGACTATTGGAATATTTTGTCAATATGTTTGATAAGTTTTTTGTAAATTTATACATATAAATATTTATCCTATATTTTGTTTAATAAATGATATAAAAATAGAGACCTGAGTTATCTCAAATCTCTATACATTATTATATTAAAAATTTTAATTATTATATTCCACCATATATTATTCCAAGTACTATAACTAAAACAGTTATAGTCGTAAAACCATACTTAGAAAACATTATAAATTTATCTCCAACCTTCTTACTTGCTCCCATATTAATTTCACTTAAAATATCTTCTTTATCTCTCATAAAGTAAAATACGATAAGTACTATCAATGCACCAATTGGAGATATAATTATTGTCATTAAATCTGAAAATCCATTAAATAAGTCCATATTTAAATTTAACGGTATTGAAAGTATAAATAGTATTCCAACAATCAAAGTAGTTGCTTTCTTCCTATTTAACCTTGTTTGAGACATCAATGCTTCTACCGGACCCTCTAGCATATTTATAGATGAACTTACAGCTGCAAATATCACACTTAAAAAGAATAATATAGATAGTATTTGACCTGCTGGCATTGATTTAAATATTGTTGGTAATGTTATAAATAATAAAGGCGGACCTGACATTGGATCAAGTCCGAATGCAAATACTGCTGGCATTATAACAAATGAAGCTAATAGTGCTGATATTATATCTAATATTGCTGTACTTATTGCTGCCGTTGGTATATCCATATCCTTTCCTATATAACTACCATATACAACCATTCCACACCCATTTAATGATACTGTAAAAAATGCTTGTCCTAAAGCCATTACCCACGTATCTACTTTAAATAAGTATTCCCACTTAGGTGTTAATAAGTATTTAACGCCTTCCATTGCTCCTGGTAATGTTAATGATCTAACTGCTAATAATATAAAAATTATAAATAATAAAGGCATTATTATTTTATTTATTTTTTCTATACCCTTTGTTACACCTATAATAACTATAATAAGAGCTATAAATATAGCAATCGCATTCCAAAGTATAGTTTCTGTACTCCCTGAAAAATTATTAAAATAACTGTTTATTTCTATTGTATTTATTTCTCCTGTTACACTTAAGGTAAAATATTTAATAATCCAGCCTACCACTACATTATAAAACATAAAAACTCCTGCTAATCCTACTGCTGGTATTACTCCTAATAATATTCCACCCTTCTTACCTTTTTTTTCAAAGGCCCTCTTTATCCCTGTTAATGATCCTCCTTGTGATGCTCTTCCAAATGCAAACTCTGTAATAAGCCCTGTAGAACCAAGTAATAAAACAAATATAAAGTATGGTATTAAAAATACTGCTCCTCCATTTTGCCCCAGTCTATAAGGAAACATCCAAATATTTCCTAGCCCTACAGCTGCTCCTATACAGGATATTATAAATCCTGCTCTGCTTGTAAAATGTTCTCTTTTCTTCATAACCTACATTCCTCCTTGTTTTATAAAAAAAACCACATAGACTACGCTATGTGGTAAATAAGCAACTTTAAAAATTAAAGCCACATAGCATTTATCTATGTGGCTAAATTAACTCTGTGAATTTGAGCACAACTAACAATAATAACCATCATAGATACAAACCCCGAATCTTCTTAACGGTCTGTATCTATAATTGTTTTTATAAATACAAGACCTATCTATAATAGTTATAATAATATTCTATATTAACTTTTATTTTTTTTAAGTTAATATTACTGCCCATTTCTATTCTCCTAAAACTTCCATTTTAATACATAATATCACCCCCCTATATAAGTGTCAATCTTTAATTTTTTCAAAATTTTAATAATTTACTTCTTTTCCATTAAGTTTTCTAAATATTATTTTACCTTTAAATGAAAATATGTTAAGTTTATGATATAATAACGAAATGAATAAGATTAGAAATGAGGTCGGTTTTTAGTGATAACTGTATCAAACGTAAGTTTAAGATTTGGTGCTCGTAAGCTTTTTGAAGATGTAAATATAAAATTTACTCCTGGTAACTGCTATGGTGTTATCGGTGCTAACGGTGCTGGTAAAAGTACATTCTTAAAAATATTATCTGGGGAGATTGAGCCAAACACAGGAGATGTTTCTATTGCTCCAAATACAAGAATGTCTGTTTTAAAACAAGATCATTATGAATATGATGAATTTGAAGTTTTACAAACAGTTATAATGGGAAACAAAAGATTATATGAAATAATGGAAGAAAAGGATTCCTTATATGCAAAGCCAGACTTTTCTGATGAAGATGGTATAAGAGCTTCAGAATTAGAAGGTGAATTTGCTGATATGAATGGTTGGGAAGCTGAATCAGATGCTTCTTCATTACTTCAAGGATTAGGAATCGGAACTGATATGCACTACAAGAAGATGTCAGAACTTGTTGGGGGCGAAAAGGTTAAGGTTCTTTTAGCTCAAGCCTTATTTGGTAACCCTGGAATACTAATTCTAGATGAGCCTACTAACCACTTAGATATACAATCAATTAACTGGTTAGAAGATTTCCTTTTAAGATTTGAAGGAACTGTAATAGTTGTATCCCATGATAGACACTTCTTGAATACAGTATGTACTGTAATGGCTGATGTTGACTTTAGCAAAATCAAGTTATATGTTGGTAACTATGATTTCTGGTATGAATCAAGCCAATTAGCACTACAAATGTCTAAGGATCAAAACAAGAAAAAAGAAGAAAAAATTAAGGAATTACAAGATTTCATTGCTAGATTTAGTGCTAACGCTTCAAAATCTAAGCAAGCAACATCTCGTAAAAAACTTTTAGATAAAATTACTTTAGATGATATTCAACCTTCAAGCAGAAGATATCCTTTCATTGGTTTTAAGCCTGAAAGAGAAGTTGGTAACGAAATTTTAACTGTTGAAGGATTAACTAAAACAATTGATGGAGTTAAAGTTTTAGATAATGTTAGCTTTAGAGTTAATAAAGATGATAAGATAGCTTTCATTGGAGATAATGATATTGCTATAACAACTTTGTTTAAAATAATAAATGGCGAAATGGAAGCAGATAGTGGAGAATTCAAATGGGGAATAACTATAACAAAATCTTACTTCCCTAAAGATAATAATGAATTCTTTGATAACTGTGATCTAAGCCTTGTAGATTGGCTAAGACAATATTCAGGTAACACTGTTGAAGAACAATCAGAATCTTACTTAAGAGGATTCTTAGGCAGAATGTTATTCTCTGGAGAAGAAGCTTTAAAGAATGCTAGCGTTTTATCAGGAGGAGAAAAGGTTAGATGTATGTTATCTAGAATGATGCTTACAAATGCTAATGTATTAGTACTAGATCAACCTACAAACCATTTAGACCTTGAATCTATAACAGCTGTTAATAATGGACTTAATGATTATAAGAGCGTTATACTATTCGCTTCTCATGACCACCAATTTATACAAACTATTGCTAATAGAATAGTAGATATTAAAAAAGATGGTTCAATAGTAGATAGAACTATGACATATGATGAATACTTAGAGTTCGCTGGAAAAACTAAGTAATATCTTTATAAAAAGCTGTACTAAAGGGTATTTTACTCCTTAGTACAGCTTCTATTTTTAATAATCTTTTCTCTAATCTTAGCTCAATAAATGAGTCAACTATAATGAAATGCCATCTCATATTTTTAAATAAAATAGTCTTTTTTTTACATTACTTAGATAAGTATTTTCTTGTTTTTAGTATAAAATCTAATACTTATAATTAATGTTATTAATTCAGCTAGAGGGATAGTTATCCAAACCCCTGTCATTCCCCACATTCTAGGTAATATAAGTATTAAAGGTATTATAGCAATACATCCTCTCATAATAGATATAATAAATGACTCTCGCGGTTTATTGATTGATGAAAATAATGATGTTGTTACAATGTTTACTCCCATTATGAAGAAGGCAATGAAATAAATTTTAATTCCTTCATCTGCTATACTTAATAAAATTTGATTTTGTTCTTTATTAAATACAGCAATTATTTGATTAGAGAATATAATCCCCATTAAATAACAAATAGTTCCAAGTATTATTGCTGTTATTACTGCATAATGATATAGTTTTCTAACATTACCACCTTTACCTTGTCCATAATTTTTACTTATTATAGGCTGCATGCCCTGTGCTATACCAGTAAAAATAGCAACTACTATTAGTGCTAAATTTGCAATTATTCCATAGGCTGCTACTCCAATATTTTCAGCAATATTTAAAATTGTAAAGTTAAAAACAAGCATTATTATTCCAGAAGAAAATTCTGTGATAAAAGATGGAACTCCTAATGAAATTATACTTTTTATATACCTTCTATTAATTTTACATTTTATAAGCTTGAAATTATTTTTTTTCTTAATTAAGTGTATTGATAAAACTATTAAGCTAAATATTGGAGCAAGTCCCGTTGCAAACGCTGCTCCAAACATACCAAGCTTCAATGGAAATATAAAAACATAATCTAGAATTATATTACTAAAACTTCCTAAAAGCATTGCTATCATAGATAAATTAGGGCCATTATCATTTCTTATAAAGCAGACCATTATATTATTTATTATAAAAGGACAGGAAAACATTAAAATAGTTTTTAAATACATTCCGGCTAAAGGATTTACATTTTCATCAGCACCAAGTAATGCTGCAATATCATAGGAAAAAAATATACCTATAATAGTTAATATAACACCAATTAAAAATCCTATAATAATAGCATGTGTAAATACTTCATTTGCACCTTTATTATTGTTTCTTCCTCTTAATATAGAGTATTTTGTTCCAGCCCCCATACCTATCATTAGTCCTACCCCACTAACTAAGCTATAAACAGGTAAAACTAAATTTAAAGCTGTAAGTCCAACACTCCCAACTCCATTAGCAACAAAAAATGTATCAGCTAATATATAACATGATAGTCCTATCATACTAATAACATTGAATGATACATATTTAATAAAATTTTTAAAGATATTATTACTTAATTCTACTCTCATAATTGATTCCTCCTATAAATAAAAAAGCATTAGGTGGTTCATACCCAAAGGCCTAATGGTATGAATCCCTAATGCTTGTTATACGAATATTATGTCCGGCGACATAATCACTCAAAAACTATTTAATTGAAATAATTTTATTACAATATACTAATATTGTCAATGTAGAAGTTCCTGTACCATAGGGGTATTTTACTATTTAAGCATTTTTTCTATACACTAAATTACTAATAAATTAAAATAGAGGATGCCTATACGACCTCCTCTATTTATAATTAAAATTTATTTTTTATATTTTATATGAAGTAACTCGTGAGCTTTTCCTGTACCAGGCTCTCCCATAAATGTTTCATACATTTTATTTAAAGAACCATTTTCATGTGATTTTCTCTTCTTTAAGTTTTTATCTTGATTATATAATACAGATGCTCTTATACTTCTAATATCCATATCTAATCTATCTGAAGCATTTACATGAGGTTGTCCACCACCATTTACACATCCACCTGGACATGCCATTACTTCTATAAAATGATACTTCTTATCATTAATTTTACCGCTCTTCATAAATTCAAATACATTTGAAGATCCATTTATAACAGCAACATTATATTCTTGTCCACCTATTTCAACTGTAGCTTCCTTTATTCCTGCTAATCCTCTTACTTGTTCATATTCTATATTTCCTAAATCCTTACCTTCAACAAAATCCTTAGCACTTCTTAAAGCTGCTTCCATAACACCACCTGTTGCTCCAAATATAGCACCTGCTCCGGTGTATTCTCCCATCGCTGGATCTACTTCGCTATCTTCTAATTTGGCAAAATCTATCTTAGCATCTTTAATCATTTTTGCTAATTCTCTTGTTGTTATTACAGCATCTATATTTCTTAAATCTTCATTCTCCATTTCAGGTCTATCTGCCTCATACTTCTTAGCTGTACATGGCATTATAGTTACTGTAAATACTCTCTTTGGATCTATATCAGCAACTTGTGGATAATAAGTTTTACTTGCTGCACCAAATATTTGTTGTGGTGATTTAGCACTTGATAGATTGTCTATAAACTCTGGATAATAATTTTCAACTTGTCTAACCCATGCAGGACAACAAGATGTAAACATTGGGAATGGACCACCTTTTTTAATTCTTTGAACTAATTCTGTAGCTTCCTCCATTATTGTCATGTCAGCTCCAAAGTTTATATCAAATATTTTATCAAAGCCAAGTTGTCTAAGAGCAGTATATATTTTTCCTGTAACATCTACCCCATATCCCATTTTGAATAATTCACCCATAGATGTTCTAACTGATGGTGCCATTGCAACTATAACATGCTTTTCTTCATCTGCTAAAGCTTCTTTTACTCTATCCATATGAGATTTTTCTGATAAAGCATCTACAGGACATGCAACAACACATTGTCCACATAATAAACAGTTAGTATCATCAAAACATTTTAAGTTTTCTGGTCCAACTATTTTTTCTCCGTCTACTTCTATGAATTTTATTGATTCTGTTCCAGTCTTAGTTTTACATGCTGCAACACATCTGCCACATGTAACACATTTTGTTCTATCTAAAACTATTGATTTACTTCTATCATCCACATATTCTGATTTATCTGCAACAATAAAAGGCTTAGAAGCTCTTGCTTTAGTTTTTATTACTAACTTTAAGAATTCACAGTTTTCTCTTCTTTTACAAGGTCCACACTTAAATTCATGCTTATCTAATAATGAAGAAACAGTTTTTTTAACTTCTTCTTGAACTCTTTCTGTATTTGTATTAATAACCATTCCATCTTCTGGAATAACGCAACATGCTTTAACTAGCTCTTCTTGTCCCTCTACTTCAACTAAACATACTCCACACTGTCCAACATTACTACAATCCTCTAAAAAACATAAAGCTGGAATATCTATCCCGTTATCTTTAGCTATTTTTATTATACTTTTATCCTCATTAACTACGATTTTATTTCCATTTATAGTTATGTTTTTCATTTAACTTCCCCCTGTATTGCTTTATATAAACATCTTTTGTAATTGATATTTTATTAACAAACTCTATTTTACACTATTTCTCCAATAATTACTATCTTTTAATTATTATTATTTTAATATATTCTCCATATATGATTGTACGACAAATTTATATAACGGACAATGCTAAATTGTAGTCAAATATGCATACTTTTTACTATTATATTAATTAATGTGAGTCTTCCTTCATCTCCCAATGAATAACAAAGGCTAATATTGCTCTTAAAACTATTATTGCAGCTAATATGTACATTTCATCTAAAGACCTCACAATTACTGTTTTTAATATCTCTGCTCCTAACTTAAATTCCAGTGCAAGAGTTAGTGACTGTGCAAACTCTACTTTTATTGGAAAATTATTTTTAGTTACAATATTTAATACAAATTTATAGAAAGCTTTAATTGCTCCTACAATTATTATTAATATTCCCATAGACTCTAACAGATGTATAGCTATGGGAGTTATAGTCTCCACAAAATGATTTAACAAACCTATCCCTCCAAAAATTTATTCCCAACCTTAATTATCTTGTATAATAAAATATATGTAAAGGAACTTTATATATTTTTTAGAATTTTTATTGCGTTTTTATGTTAATATAATAATATAAAATTTTTTTATTCGAGGTAACTTATGATACAAATATATAATAGAAAAACTAATAATTATGAGACAGAAAAAGTAGCAGGAGAAAACTATATAAAATGGTCTTATGAATCACCTGTAGGGAAAAGCTTCACAGAGCTTTTATTAAAGAAAAAGTTGTTTTCTAAGCTTTATGGATCTTATTGCAATACTTCACTTAGCAAAAAGAAAATAGATAAATTTATAAAAGATTTCGATATAGACATGAATATAAGCTCAATGAACGTTTCTGAGTTTAATAACTTTAATGAATTCTTTATTAGGACATTAAGTAAAGATTCAAGACCTGTTCCAACTGACGATAGTTTGCTAACTTCACCTGGAGATGGTAGGTTATTTGCTTTTGAAAATATCTCTACTGACAAACTAATACAAGTTAAAGGCATTCACTACAGTTTATCCGAATTAATAGGTGATGCTTCTATAGCTAAAGATTATGAAGGTGGCGTTTGCTTAGTGTTAAGGCTTTGCCCTACAGATTATCATAGATTTCACTTTGTTGATAATGGAATTCCATTGGAAAGTAGTTTTATAGCTGGTAATTACTATTCTGTTAATCCTGTTGCCTTAGAGAGAATCCCTAAGTTATATTGTCAAAATAAAAGAGAATGGAGTATCTTTAAATCTGATAATTTTGGAGATATAATTCATATTGAGGTTGGGGCTACCTGTGTTGGTACAATAGTTCAAACTTATACTCCTAATAAAAGAGTTATAAAGGGAGAGGAAAAAGGCTACTTTAAGTTTGGCGGCTCAACAACTATACTTTTATTTAAAAAGGATAGTATTAAAATTGATGATGATATACTATGTCAAACGGAACTTGGATTTGAATGTAAGGTTTTAATGGGTGAAGTAATAGGTAAAAAATTTAATTCTTAGAGGTATTTTATGGGGGATTTAATATATAGATTATTATTATTTTTAAATAGCAGTAAAGAAAATGATATTAACTATAATATAGCAATAACTATGCTTAGAAATATCAGAGTAATTCCAGATATGTCTATAAATAAATTAGCTGATTTATGTTATACATCTCCAGCTGCTATAACAAGATTTTGTCATAAGCTAGGTTATTCTAACTTAATTGAGTTTAAAGAAAGTATAAAAATAAATATAGGTTATTATAATGTTGGTCTTATGAAGCCAAAAGCTATACATTATAATCTTTCTAGAGAAGATATTCTAAATAATATGTCTTTAGAAATAATGAATGAAATTACAACTTTTAAATCCTTTGTTGATTTAAAAGTTATAGATAGGGTTGTAGAGCTTATATTTAATAGTACTAATGTATGTATATTTGGAACTCAATTTTCTCAGCTTATGGCTCAAGAGTTACAGCGTAAGCTAGTTAATTTATCTAAATTAATTTACCATGCTAACGATGTTCAAGAACAAGAAAGGTTAGCCGATGAATTAGATGAAAATTCTTTAGCTATTCTAATTTCTCCAACTGGAAGATTTACTCTATATCATGAAAGGCTTTGGAAAAAAATTGAGAATAGTTCATCTACAGTAGTTGTAATTACAGAAAAAGAAAAGCCTGAATATATAAAGAGAAGTGATTATATAATTTACCTTCCACCAAGAAATGACTCCAATGAATATGTTCAGAATCATAGATATGACTTAAGTTATCTTATTGAATATATTTATGTTAGATACGGAAGTTTATATAGTTCTAATTCTTAAATTTTCTAGAATATAAATTATAAAAATAAAGTAATATGTTTATATAAAACAAATATATTACTTTATTTTTATAATACTATTTGAAGCAATAGGAGACATTAGATAAATTTGCGTAGTTTTTTAAACACGTACTAACACATAATCTCCATCATTAGTATTAATCTCGACTAATGTTAAACCCTTATACTTCTTTAGTTCTCTCATCCCTAGCATAATAGATTCCATATCTATATAGTCTATATATTTAATAAAATTTTGTAAATCTTTATCTGAATTGTTATGCTTGTGATATTTTGTACTAATATAACTCGTAAGCTTTATACCACTAGTTAATATAAACATAGGTATATATAATGTAAAATTAGTTTCCTTTGATTTTACTACTATTTTCATTTTTCTACCTATTCAACAACAACTCTAACAACGTCGCCCTTACTTGAATCTACAGTTACTATCTCTCCAAGCATTTCATTATCTAAAGCTGCAATTATTGATTCACTTAACACTTCAAAGTCAATGCCTTCCATCTCTGCACTTTTAATTGGTAATTTTCCTGTTGCCTTAAGTATTGATGTTATAACAACTATCGGCAAATTAACCTTTACATTATCTCCTTGTGTTGAATCTACAAAGACCTTGAGCATTCTCTTGTCATAGTTCTTATCTACTACTTGTATTTCCTTTTCTTCCTTCTTATACATTGCCTCAATTAATTCTGCGCTTTTTTCCACATTAAGCTTTCCCTCTGATAGCATTGTTAATACTTTTACTAAATCCTCTCTCATTCCTTTTCCCTCCAAATACTTATTATTCTTTCATTCTCTCTATGGCTTCTTGCGGAGAAATCTCTCCTTTTTCTAATGCATTGATAACATCACTTGTTGATGTTTTTAAAGGTTTTGAACTATTTTTATAACCTAAGGAATTAATTACCTCATCTAGCTTTGCTCTAACTGTTGGATATGAAATTCCAAGTTCTCTTTCTACATCTTTAATATTTCCTCTACACATAATAAAAACTTCTATAAATTTTAATTGCTCTTTAGATAAATAATCAAACTTAGAAAACTCAAATTCATTTTCAATAACAGTCTTACATGAAGAACAGTTTAATCTAGTAGCCTTCATTTTTTTATTACATACTGGACAAGAAGTTATTACTTTATACATTCCATTATCCCTCCTGTTAATTATATATTATGCCTCCCCCTTATATTTGTCAACGAAAATATTGAATTTAATTATTTCACAATTAATATTTTTAATTTTATACTTTAAATTAATTTATTTTATTTATTTCTTAATTAATTTCATTTGAATTTCTCTTAATTATGCTATACTTTACATAAATAATAATTATACCACTTTATAAAATAAAAATTAATTACACATAAAAGGAGATTAACTATAAAAGTTAATCTCCTAAATTAGTAATCACTATATTAAAATTCTGCTCTTTCAACCTTTTCAATCTTTTCTATAACATCTTTAAATTGCGGTAGATAATCTTTATGAGCAACTAACATTTCATTTAATAATTTTCTTCCTCTTATATCATCTGATATTAATGGATTTGTTACCATTGCTAATAATGCTGTATTATAATCTCCTGTATAAGCCGCTTCAGCTGCTAATCTTTCAAATGACTTTATTTGTGCAACTAAGCCTTGAGCAAATACTGGCAATTCTGTAACTGTTTCAACTGGTACAGGACCATTTTTTCCTACATAACAACTTACTTCTATAGCTGAATCATCTTCAAATTGCTTTAAAGTTCCATTATTTTTAGTATTTACTGCAATAATTGTATTTTTATCATTGTATATTCCATTTATAACATTACATGCTACATCTGAATAGTGAGCTCCACCACGCTTAGCCAACTCTTCTGGCTTTTCTTGTAAATTAACATCCTTATACATTTCAAATAATTTCTTTTCAACTTCCATTACTACTTCTGCTCTAGTTTTTCCTGTTTTGAATTCTTCTAACTCGCTATTAAGCATATCTCTAGTTTTGTAATAATATCTATGATATGGACACAGTATAACTCCTAAAGCTTTTATAGTTGCTACATCCCAATTAAATCCTTTGATATTTGCCATAGTTTGTGACTTAGCATTACCTGATGTTAACTCTTTTATTATATCTGCTGTAACATCTTTTCCTTCTAAATAAACTCTTTCTGCATAAACCATATGGTTTAATCCTGCAAAATCAACAGTTACCTTATCCTTATCTACTCCTAATATATCAGCAAATGAATATTGTAAGCCTACAGGAACATTACAAACGCCAATTACCTTTTTATGAACTCCATATCTTAATAATGCTTCAGTAACTATACCTGCTGGATTTGTAAAGTTTATAAGCCATGCATTTGGACATAACTCACTTATATCCTTAGCTATATCTAATATAACTGGAACTGTTCTTAAAGCTTTAAATAATCCACCAGCTCCATTAGTTTCTTGTCCTAAAAATCCATGACTTAGTGGAATTCTTTCATCTTTTACTCTTGCAGGCAATAATCCTACTCTTAATTGAGTAGTTACGAAGTCTGCATCTTTTAATGCTTCTCTTCTATCTAACGTTAAGTGTATATTCATTGGAACGCCAGCTTTTTCAACCATTCTCTTAGCTAGTGCTCCTACTATTTCTAGTTTTTCTTTACCTTCTTCAATATCAACTAACCAGTAATCGCTTACAGGCATCTCATCATATCTTTTAATTAATCCTTCTACTAATTCAGGTGTATAGCTTGATCCTCCACCTATAGTAACTATTTTTATTCCTTTTTTAGCCATATGCCAACCCCCCATAATGTTTAAATTATTTTCTATATCTTAATTATACATATATAAACCTTTAAACAATTTCAAAATTTGAAAATCCTTATTACATTAAATTAATTCCTTCTAATAATTTTCTGTATCTTATCTTTAAACTTTTCTTCATCTCCATCAAATATAACAATATCTATGTCCATTTCCTTTGCTCTTTCAATTACTGCAGATTTTATTGGATTTTTTGTTGCAACTAATATCTTATATGCCTTGTCTCCACCAATTTGTTTACTATATACATCTAATTCATTTAATGCGTCTTCATTGTATTTATCGCTATCTTTACAAGATATACATATGGGAATTGAATCTTTTACTGCAACTACATCGACTTCATTTCTTACTATTTTGCTCTTATCATTCCAGAAGAACATAACTCCACTTTTCACTTCATCCATTTCTTTTATTTCGCGTATTATAATATCTGTTGCTATTTCAAGCCATGTACCACTTTTAAAAATAAAAGACTTTAAATATTCATTTTTAAAATTTACTTCTATTTGGTTTTTATCGATTTCTAAATAGTCTATTCCATTAAGCTTTTTTAACTCACTAAGTATTTTGTTTAATAATTGTATTTCTTCTCTATTTAAATTTTCTTTTTTAATTATAACCTTTTCAGAATCTTGATAATCATGCACAAATATATTCATATCATATAGCTTTTGCTTATATTTATGCCATAGATTTAAGTTCTTATATATTTTCTTTGTTAAATATATAAGCTCCTCTTTATCACAAAGTCTAGTAGAGTCAGATATAAGTTTTCCTCCTGCAGACTTTATAAGGCTATCTAAGTTCATATCATCAAACTCTTCTTTTAATAACTCTATTTCATTACCTATCTTATACAAAATCTTTTTTCTTATATCTACATATATTGATTCTAATGAATTTTTATTACATATATCCAAAAGTATTAATGAATTTATTCTACTTCCTCCTGTTAAATTAATTAAGATATCTTTATTTTTATTTATGTTTATAACTTTTTCTAACTCCTCTATATTTCCTTCGCTAATACATCTTCTTTCAAATATTACTAGTGGTTCATACTTTAAATAGTAGTCCTGTAATGAATTCATTAAATCTTCATCTTTTTTATCATATATAAATAAAACTTCTTTAGGCTTAAATTTTTTAGCTACTAAAATACTTGATTGATTATGTTCATCTAGTTGATTTACTAATATATCTACGCTCATAATTAAATTCCTTCTTTTTTAATTTATATGATTCTAATTTACCCAAAGGAATCAAATTTTATTTTAAAAATAATTAATAGTACATTATTACTATATAATATTTATCTAAAAGTAAAAAAACCTGCAACTTAAGTTACAGGTTATGGTACGGCGGAGAGGATTCGAACCCCCGACCAACTGGTTCGTAGCCAGCTACTCTATCCAACTGAGCTACCACCGCATATAAAATTTTAACAATAATTATATTATCATAATTACTGAAATAAATCAAGCAACTAATTAGCTTATAGCAAACTAATTATTATATATATCAGAGAATTCTACTTCTAACATTTGAATTTTATTACTATCGCCTCTTATGCAGAAATCTTCACTTTCTTCTACAATAGTTATTGGTAATGTTACTATAAATTCACATCCATTTCCTTCTTCACTATTTAACTCTATATTTCCATCAAGTGACTTTACTAAGTAATTTACTAAATCCAACCCTATGCCACTTCCTGAATTTTCTCTTTCTTTCTTGCTTGATATTTGATAAAATCTATTAAATATTTTTTCTTGATATTTTTTTGATATTCCTGGACCTTCATCCTTTATAGAAATTTTTATAGCTTCTTTTAGTACTAATATATTTATATATATATTAGTACTACTATAAGAAAATTTAATAGAATTAGATAGTAAGTTCATAATAATTCTATCTATAACCTCTGGATCAACTGCCATGATACATTCTTCTTCATTTGTATCAAATATTAATTGAATTTCTTTTTGCTTCGCATATTTATCTATACAACTTATAGTGCTTTCTATCATAGATATTATATCTATGTTTTTCTTATTTAGAACATAGTAATTATTTTCTAGTTTTGTTGTATCTATTAAATTATTTATTAACTTTAACATTTTTAAGCTATTTCTCTTCACAATTTTCATATATTCTAATGCTTTTTTATCTTTTATATTTACGCTACCATAATCAATACATTGCATAATACTTAATATAACATTTAAATGACCTCTTAGGTCATGAGAAATATTAAGCAAAAAATTTTCTTGATTAATCCCCTTTCCTATTAACTCTGTTATGACATTAATTAATTCTTCATTTTTAAAATTAAAATTTTCATTTAATATAATCTCACTTATATCTCTTTTATTATCTAATAATTCTATAACTTCACTAATAATCATGATAATAATTCCTTTCATAACAGATTTAGATTTATTTACATAAATACCATATAAACAGTTTAACATATACACATTTTTCCAACAATGCTTTTTGTTGTTTTTTTCCAATTTCCCTTTTGTTTATTTAATTATTAATTATCTAGTGGTATTTTTAATACATTATTATTACACTTTTTTGTATAATAATTCTTTCTATTATGTTAATCTTCATTTTCATTAGTAAAAAGATACATGAAATCAATCTAATATTATTTTATAGGATTTTAAATTTATAATTAAATATTTGCTTCTAGCTTAATTTTACTTATAGCTATCATTAGATAAAATCCCGATACTAATATGCTAAGTGGTCCTATTGGATAAATTAATTTAATTAATGTAGGTAAAGTCATTGCATATAAAGATAATTTAAATATATCTCCATAATCTAAATTTATACCTTGAGTTTTGTTAATAATTGCTCCTCCTAAGGAAATTATAAATGCATAAAATAAGAGTGTTAAATAAACTAAAAAAATATTCACTATAAATACTATATATTTAAGTGGTTTCATAGCATCTATAGCTTTAATAATTAGTTCATTATCAAAATTTTGTGGTAATGGAAGTTCTTTATACTTATAGGTTACTTTTTGATCATTATTTCTTACAGATATTCCATCTTTAAATATTACTGTGGAAATATCCTTGTGTATTACTATTTTTCTTACACTTTCTTCATCTTCTAAAGACTTATTAGTATCTATAAGTAATATTAACTTTCCTTTTTCCTTTATTATAGGAGACTCATTAAAATTTAGTACACCATCCTCCATTTCAAAACTAAATTTATCATCTGTTAATGCATTTCTACTAGCTTTTTGCACTAAATTTATTGCTGCAAACTGAGCAATTCCAGTTACTACCCCAACTAAAATGCTTAATAAAATAGAATAAATTAAGGCTTTAGAAAAGCTTAATCTTAATAGCTCCTTATATTTTCCTATATTTAATACACTAATTTTAACTTTATTTACAAAACTTATGTTTTCTTCCATAAATACCTCCAAATATCTGGATTAAACGCTTACTAAATATTTTACCATATATATTTAATTTTATAAACAATAGTTGTTTTTTATAGCAATATTCATATATAATAGCTATTTTTATAAAAATATTTTTTTCAGATTAAAATTCCCTCTTTTGGTTAATGATTATAGTATGAATTATAAGGAGGGGTACTAATGTTTAATAATAAGCCCAAACCTAAAAATAAATTTTCTATTTTTAAGCTTCTTTCTATTTTAACTTTATTTATTTTATTATGGTTTGGAGTAAATATTTATTTAAACTATCAATACAAGCAAGTAACTTCTAGTTTCTATAAATCATTTAATAATTGTGAGTTTTCAGATGCAAAAGATACTTTGAACAAAAAAATTATATCTTTTAAAAAAAATCAAATTAATTCAGACTTAAAAACATACTTTACAGAAATTGTTAATAAGTTATGTGTTTCTTTAAAGAATAATGAAATTAGTAATAAACAAGCACTAGCTGTTTTATCTGAAATTAAAAGCTATAATGTATTAAATTCTTCATTAGATAAATTAATTTTAGCATTAGAAAATTCTCCTATTGAAAACAGTGCTTCAAATAGTATATCTTCAAAATCTAATAATTCAAGCACTAATTCATCAAAAAAAGATAATTATCTAAATTTAGGAATTTCAGCTTTTAATTCAAAAGATT
This sequence comes from Clostridium sp. LS3, assembly GCF_055330225.1. Classification (NCBI taxonomy): domain Bacteria; kingdom Bacillati; phylum Bacillota; class Clostridia; order Eubacteriales; family Clostridiaceae; genus Clostridium; species Clostridium sp. LS3. The sequence continues at coordinate 26,902 of NZ_CM143921.1, read as the reverse complement.
ATTCTAAGGCGATAAAATACTTTAATCTAGTTCCAAAATCATTAGCTGAAGATTATTCAATGGCACAAGAATATATAAAGGATTGTACAGTAAATTATAAGGGCTATCTTCTTGAAACTTCTGATAAACTAGTTGCAAATAAATATTATACTAAAGCAATTAATCTTTTGTCTGAGTATGATTCAAACTTATTAAGTAAAAATGATATAACAGAAATAAATAATAAAATTAGTTCTATAAAATTATTTAGAGAAGAATATCAAGGAGATGACTCGGAGTATACATCTAATGCAATTCTTCAAGCAATAACGACTCAGAATGTTAATACCTTATCTATTAGTAGTAAAACATCTTATTTTGTTTATTTAAATTTAGCTGAGCAAATGACGTATGTATATAAAGGTTCAACAAATAATTGGAAGTTGATTAAAAATTTCCCTTGCTCCACAGGAATATCTGGAAAAGAAACTCCTAAGGGCATATTTGCCGTTACTAATAGAGGAGATTGGTTCTTCGCAGAGGAATTCGGTCAAGGTGGAAAGTATTGGGTTCAATTTATGGGAGATTACTTATTTCACTCTATTCCCTTTGATAAAACTCAAACTGTTGTATTAGACGATACTCTTGGTACTCCAGCCTCTCATGGTTGCATAAGGTTAAAGGTAGAAGACGCCAAATGGTTATATGACAATATTGCAAATGATACTAAGATAATAATAAATTAACATATAATTAAAATAACCTTAATCACTATTTATGTAATGATTAAGGTTATTTTACCATTTCTTATAAATATTTAATTATGCTATTATATTTATATAATATTTTGAAAGTAGGACAAATAATGCATATATTTATTCCAAATGAAGTTGATTTTATTATGGATACATTTTATAGAAATAACTTTAAAGCATTTATGGTAGGTGGGTGCGTTAGAGATAGCTTACTAGGAATTTCCCCTAAAGATTATGACATAACTACTTCTGCAAAACCTGACACCACCTTATCTCTATTTGAAAAAACTATTCCAACAGGTTTAAAACATGGAACAGTAACAGTTATTATAAGTAATACTCAATATGAGGTAACTACATTTAGAACAGAAGGAACCTATCTAGACAATAGAAGACCATCATCAGTCGAATTTGTTTCTGATATAAAAGAGGATTTATCTAGAAGAGATTTCACTATAAACGCTTTAGCTTACAATAACTCTATTGGACTTATCGATTATTTTGGTGGAATTGATGATATTAATAATAAAATAATTCGTTGCGTAGGTAATCCTGATGAACGTTTTAAAGAGGATTCCCTCAGAATGCTTCGTGCAATTAGATTTAGTTGTCAATTAGACTTTAATATAGATGAGATTACTTATAAGGCTATAATAAATAATAATAAGTTAGTAAGTAATATAAGTCATGAAAGAGTAAGAGATGAGCTATGTAAAATTTTAATTTCTAATAATTCATCAAAAGGTCTTATTTTATTAAAAAATACAGGATTACTAGAAATAATTCTTCCAGAAATTCATAGTTTAACTAACTTTACTCCAAAATGTAATAATCATAATAAAGATGTATTTAGCCATACCCTTAAAGTTATTGATAATACCTATAATAATCTTTTATTAAGATTATCAGCATTACTTCATGATGTAGGAAAATTAAACACACTCACATTTAATGGAAATGGATCTTATTATTTTCCTAATCACAATATAGAAAGTTCAATAATGGCCAGAAATATATTATCTAAATTAAGATTTGATAATAATACTATAAATATAGTTTGTAAATTAATAGAACATCACTTAGTTTTAGATGTTAATTATCTTCCAACCAAATTTGAAGTTAAAAAGCTATTAAATGTTATTGGTAAAGACAATATAGGTCTTTTATTTGATTTGCAACGAGCAGATATAAACTCCTTAGATAATCCTAAAATATTTTTAGCTAAGGTTGATTATATGGATAATTTAGTAGATGAAATATTAAACAATAATGAACCGCTTTCAATAAAAGATCTTCATACTAGTGGTGAAATACTAATTAAAAACTTTAATTTAAAACCTGGTAAATTAATTGGCGATACATTAAGCTTTTTACTAAATAAAGTTTTAGAAAATCCTAGTTTAAATGATGAAGAGTCATTATTTAAACTAGCTAAAGAGTTTATCTATAAATAAATTGTATTATTAGCAAGCAAAGAGGTGGTTTAATTTTAATCCACCCCTTTGCTATTTCATACTTATAAAATTATTAACCTTTAACTTTATATTTGTAAATCATAATCTTTTCATTATAGATTCATTCTAAACTCTTTGTTTAATCCAAATAAATATAGATAGCTTTCTTTTACTTTCTTTCCTGTAATTCTTTCTACTGCATCTTTATAATATTTAATTTGAATTCTATATTTATCTAAAATTTCATTCTCTTTGCCATACTCAACATAATCAGTTTTATAATCTAATAAAACAATACAATCATCTTCTTCAAATATGCAATCTATTATTCCTTGAAGTCTTACATTTTCATTTTCATATATCTCTTTAGGTAATGTATTGTCTATGTTTAAACTACTAATTTCGGTATAGAAAGGTAACTCCCTTTTTAATAACTTTCCTTCATTAAATGCATTTAGTAATCTTTTTCCTAGATTACTTTCAAAAAAGCTTATAAAACTAATTTTTTGTACTGCTTTGATTTCTTCTTCTGTCAGTAGATTTTTATCTTCCATAGAATTTATTTGAGCGTCTATTTCTTCTTTACTACTTACTTTATTTAAATCTAGTTTTTGCATTATAAAGTGGGCTATAGTTCCTTTTTCTGATGCTGATAATCCCTTTTTCTCTTGTAAAAACTTTGGCCTTAACACTTCTTTATCACTAAATATATTTAATGTAATAACATTATCATCCTCATTATTATAAAGAGATCTTTTTAAATCAGAAACTGAAACATTACTAGGCAATCCCCCTGATAAACTATACTTATATCTATAATTTAATCTTCTTTCAATTTCCTTATCTATATAATTTATATCTGAGTTTATAAATAAATCAGACTCACCATTTTCATCCACAGCCACTTCACTTTTTTCCACAGTTAATAAATTTTTAGTCCACATTTGTATATTCCATGTTGAAAAATCATTTATTACTGAGCTATTATTTACTCCTATATACTTTCTAAGCTTTTCTCCATCTCTATGCTTACATATAGCCATTCCAACCCAATCTAAATAACTTTTTCCTTTTAAAACTTCTGATGGTGGGATTATATAATCGTCTAAAGCCGCTGCTGAAGCCCACTTTGATATTGATTTTTCTAGATTTTTTGTTGCACCTGTAATAATAAGTTTTTCTTTTGCTCTTGTAAATGCGACATATAGTATTCTCATTTCTTCTGAGAGAGTTTCAAATAGTATTTTTTTCTTTATTGCTTCCTTAGCTAATGTACTGTAGGAATTTCTTCTTTCTAAATCAACATAATCTGGTCCTAACCCTAACTCATCATGATATAAAATAGATTTATTTAAATCCATTAAATTAAACTGCTTACCAAATCCTGATGTAAATACTACAGGAAATTCTAGACCTTTACTTTTATGAATACTCATTATTCTAACAACATCTTCATTTTCACCAAGTATTTTTGCACTTCCCATATCCCCTGATGAATTTCTAATTTTATTTATAAAGTTTATAAAATTAAATAATCCCTTAAAGCTAGTTTGTTCAAATTGCTTTGCTCTTTGGAATAATATTTTTAAATTTGCCTGTCTTAGCTTACCATTTGGCATAGCTCCAACATATCCATAATAAGCTGTATCCATATAAAGATACCAAATAAATTCATCTATAGGAGTATATATTGATTTATTTCTCCACTTACTTAAACTATTTACAAATACAGTACATTTTTCTCTAAGATTTTCATTTACTTCATAGATATCATTTGCAACTTCTTTTATTATCTCGTAGAAATATTTTTCTTTATCCAATAACCTTATATCACCGAGCTCCTCTGCACTAAAGCCTACTAAAGGAGATCGTAATACTGAAATCATAGGAACATCTTGCATTGGATTATCTATAATTTTTAATAGAGCCATCATTGTTCTTATTTCTATAGTTTCAAAATATCCTGTACCTGTATCAGCATAAACAGGTATTCCTTCTGAACCAAGCTCTTCTAAAAATATTTCTGACCAATTTCTAGTTGCTCTTAGTAATATAACTATATCCTTATACTTTAAAGGTCTGTAATCTCCTGTTTCTTTATCTAAAACTTTATATATTTTTCCTGTTTTAGGATCCGGATTTAAAAGTTCTTTGATTCTTCTAGCAACTATTCTTGCCTCTAAGCCTATTGAATCAATATCTTCTTCCTCTTCAGTCACACCTTCACCGTCATAATCATCCTCTACCTCAGTAGTGTATTCCCCTGACTTATCAAGAATATGAAGTTCTATTGGACCTGCTATAATTGTATCTTCATCATTATTTTCTTTATAATTAGCTCCAAGATTAAGTGCTTCATCATCATTATACTCAAGCTCTCCTACTGTTTTAGACATTACTTCCTTAAATATATAATTTACACCACTAATTACTTCTTCTCTACTTCTAAAATTTTTATATAATTGTATTTTTCTATTTAAATCACCAGCTTCTAAAGGATATTTATTATACTTATCTAAAAACAACTCCGGCTTTGCTTGCCTAAATCTATATATACTTTGTTTAACATCTCCAACCATGAATACATTTGGATTTTCTAAATTTTTTCTAGATACTAATTCTATTATAGCTTCTTGAACGTTGTTAGAGTCTTGATATTCATCCACTAATACTTCATTAAAATATTCTCTAAAACCTTTTGCTACACTAGATGGTATTAAACTATAATTTTCTTCATTTATAAGTATCTTTAAGCACAAATGCTCTAAGTCATTAAAGTCTAATATATTTCTTTCCCTTTTCTTTTCTTTAAATCTATTTATAAACTCTAAAGTTAAATGGCTTATCATCTTCATATAGGGATAAGAGCTTTTTATTCCATTTAGAGCATCATCTATTGTCATAGAAAAACTATCTTCAATTAACTTTGACGTTTTCTTTTTAATGCTATCTCTTATACTCTTAACTACTTCTAAACTTTCTTCATTTGATACTTTATCTTTTTTTACTGATTTTAATCTAGAAAAACTTATATTGCTAATAGATGAATAAAGTTCCGCTATACCGTAATTTAATGACTCTTCAATATTTTTAAACATATTTAAATCATCTAAGAAAGTAATTTCATATGGATCTAACCCTTCAGTATCTTTTATAATTCCTATAGCTTTTTCTAACATTTTTATATATCCAGAAACCTCAATTTTTATAGTTTCCTTTAATATATCTATCCATATGGTTTTGTTTAAATCATCTATGTTTTCTATATTAAAACTTTCTGCATTTTTAGTTAACCACTTTTCCGGCCATGGTCCACTCATTGAGAACCTATATAAATCAAGTATTATATCTTTTAATCTTTGATCATCTCTTGAACCACTATAAGCTTCTATTAAATTTCTAAATTCTTGATTTTCATCTTCATAGTAATCCTCGAATATATCATTTATAACTTCTAACTTTAATAAGGTATTTTCTGTTTCATCAGAAATTCTAAATGTAGGATCCAAATCTATAACATGATAATAATTTTTTATAACATCTAAACAAAATGAATGCATTGTTGTTATATTTGCTCTACTTAAAAGTGTTAATTGTCTTTGTAAAACCTTAGAATTAGGATTTACTTCTAGAGCCTTTGATATTGCGGCTGCTATTCTTTCTCTCATTTCTGCTGCTGCTGCTGAAGTAAATGTAACAACTAATAATCTATCTATATCAACTGGATTATTTTCATTAGTTATTATTCTTATAATTCTTTCTACTAATACTGCTGTTTTACCTGAACCAGCAGCGGCAGCTACTAGCAAATTGCATCCTCTTGTAGTTATTGCCTTAAGCTGATCCTCTGTCCATTTTGTATCTCCCATAATTAGTTATTACCTCCCTTCTCTACCTCATCCTTTATTAACTTCCAAGCTTCATCGTTACTCTTCTTTAAAACCACTCTATATTTATTATTTTCTATTGTTGTATCAAATTGACATACTGATGAGTAGTCACAATAATTACAATATGGAGTACTATTATTTTTACAAGGCTCTATTTTTATATCACCACTTAACATATCTTCACATATTTCTGCCATTTTATCATTAACATATTTTCGTAATATATCAAATTGCTCTTCTGTAATTACTGAACTACTGGATGTAAAATCACCGTCTTTCTTTATCGCCGCTGGTATTATTAGTGAATATGATTCCATATCATTATCCATAGCCTTAACAACATTTATATCTTTAAGAAGTAATCCACTCATCTTTAATTCTTTTAATATATTGTCTTTTATTTCTTCCTCTGTAAGTTGTTTTTTAGATTTTATTATTGGATCATCTATTCTGAAATATAATATTGCTCCTGGCATTGCTTGCTTGTGCAATATATACTTTGAATTTTTTATAAGAGCATCTAAGTAAACTAATAACTGTATTTGGAGACCATAATAAACTTCTGTTAAATTGAACTTTTTAGCTCCTGATTTATAATCAACTATCTTTATATATGTGTTTCCATCTAAATCTAAGGTATCAATTCTATCTACTCTTCCAACTAAATATACTGTTTCATTTGATGGTAGGTCTATCTTAATTGCTTCACCATCTTTAAATCCTCCAAAAGCAAACTCATTTTTAAATACTTCAAATTTTCCTTTTCTCATTTGCTCTGATATAACCATTACTGACTTAGTTATAGTTCTCTTAAATCTATCTGCAAAATATTTATATTTTTTTGTACTATTTAATATTGAATTAGAATCATTCTCTAACCTTTTATCAACCAGTTCATTTACTATTAACTTACATCTTTCTTTATTTAAATCAGACCATGCTATTCTTTCATCTCTTATGGTATTTGTAAAATCATCTAATACGTTATGCATAAATGACCCTAAGTCTGGAGCAGAAAATTCATATACTTTTCTATCCTTTGCCTTTAATCCATATTGTACATAGTATGAAAAAGGACACTGCGCATACTTTTCTATTCTAGATACATTAAATATTAGCTTCTTATTTTCTGACTCATATAATCTCTTTATTTTTTCTCTAGGAACCTTCTCAACTAGATTTGTATATGTTAATCCTTTAAACATTCTACTTGATTTATTTTTAAATTCCTCACTATTTTCAAACCACTTAAATGTTTGAGCCCAATAATCATCTATCTTCTCCTTTTCAAACTCCATTCTTAGAGCCGATATAAGTTCATTAAAAGTTGGTGTAGGAGCCGTTATTTTATTAAATTTATCTTCTTTATCTCTCTTATTATATATTTCACTTTCCTCTGTTACATTTGATAGAATCTTTTTAAGTCTTGGAATAATTATAGATGGTCTTAATGATTTTCCTTCAAAATCTGCCATAGGGAAGGTTACCATTAAATACTCAGAAGGAATTGTTAATGCTGTATAAACAATAAACTGTTCTTCAAAAGCTCTACTTTTAGTATCTGATGCTAATTTTATTCCTATATTCCTTAAAACATCTCTTTCTCTATCACTTATAATTCCTTCGTCCTTATTTGAAGCTGGTAATATGCCATCATTTACTCCTATTAAATACAGTGCTTTTACTTCTCTACCTTTAATTCTTGATATATCACCTATATTCACTTGATCTAAAGACATAGGAATTACCCCTATTTCTTTCTCCTCAAATCCTGATATAAGTATTTTAGTAAATTCTTTTATTTCTAAAACTTCGTCTCCTAAAACTTCTACAACTTGATCTAGAATTTCTATTACCATCTCAGGAACTTGTATATATTCTTTTATTTTATCTTGAAGTCCTAAGGTATCAAATTCTTCTAACCAAGTTTCTAGAGTTTTAAATACGCCTAGTTCATTCATAAATTCATATATGTTTATAGCAAAATCCTTTACCCTATGCTTTCCCTTTATCTTATTATGTAACTTAATTAAAGGTGCTCTTATTTCTTCCATAATCTCAAGAATTATATTTTCTTCTTCAGAAATATTCTCTTTATCATAAAGATCCTTAGTCCATTTATACCCCTTTATGCCATTAGATAATATATAATTTTCTAGTATATCGATATAATCTCTTTCAACATTTACTAATCCACTTTTTAAATATTTAAATACACTTTCATATGACCAATTGCTTGATAATATCTCTAATGATGAAATAATAACTACAACTAATGGATTATTAAGTATTTCTCTTTTTTTATCTATAAAGAATGGAATGTTATATTCATTAAAAATAACTGTAGATATCTTTTCATACTCATCTATATTTCTACATACAACTGCTATGTCCTTAAATCTATAGCCATTATCTCTAACCATTCTTAAAATATCTTTAGCTACAACCTCAATTTCATCATAGCTATTGTTTGCTTTATATACTCTTACATTATTTGCTTTACCTTTATATTCTTTGAATGGATAAGTAAAAAAGTGACGTTCTAAATGTTGCAAATCTTCACTATTTAAAAATCTATATGAATATCCTTTATTTAAATTAATAGGCTCTAAATATGATATATTTCCTTCTTGCATAATTCTTAATATAGAGTTTTCAGTATTCTTTATTGCATCAAATATATCAGTATAATCTATATTGGCACCACCACTTAAAGAATCACTACATAAAGTTATATTTACAACCTTTGCCTTCTTTGCAAGTACCTTTATAACCTCTAACTGTTGAGGTGTGAAAGTAGTAAATTCGTCTATCCATATTTCAGAATCATCATATATAGTGCAATCTTTTAATCTCTTTGCTAATAAAGTTAATTCATCATCTGAATCAATAAACCTCTTATGAAGAACCTCATTAAAATTATCAAAAATTAGTTTCAAATCATTCATTTTCTTTTTAAGTTCATCATCATTTATTTCTTCTTCTTTTATATTTAATATTTCCGTGGAAATATTATATTTTTTAAATTCTGTAATTACTTTTGATACTATTGATGAGAAGCCTTGTTGCTTAGACATTCTGTTAAAGTATTGCAAGTCTTCTCCTTTATCTTTTAATAATTTATAAATAAGCATATTCTTTCCAGAATCGCTCATTCTAACCTCTGTTCTTCCTCCACATTCTTCTGATACTCTATGAGCCATTCTTTTAAAGCTTAATACTTCCCCCCTTAATAGTCCCCTTTCAGTTACTATGTCTAGGAATTTCTTTTCTGTATCGAAGGTGTATTGTTCTGGAACTATTAAAATTAACTTATTTTCATTATCATTGTTTTCCATTTTCTTTTTTATTTGTTCAAGACAGAATCTACTTTTTCCTGTACCTGCCCTTCCAAAAATAAACCTTATTCCCATAAACACACTCCTAATAATATTCTATCTTAATTATTCCCCTCAGCCTTAAATAAATTCTTCTTTAAATAAGCCCATTACTATGGTATCAAGATATTTTCCGCATATATAGTACTTACTTCTTCTTACTCCTTCTTCCTTAAATCCACATTTTCTATAACAATTTATAGCTCTAATATTTTCCTTAACAACTTCTAGTTCTATCTTATGAGCTTTTCTCTTATTAAATAAATAATTGCATAACGTTCTTATTGAATCTTTACCATATCCATTTCCCCAATATCCCTTACCTATAGTTATACCTATTGAATATACATCTCTTGTATAACTATTTTCTTTATAATAAACATATCCTATTAAATCACTATCTTTGGTTACTATAACCAATTCCTTTTTATTTGGCTTCGTAAAGTGATGGAATTGGCTTCTTATATATTCCTTAGTCATAATTCCTGTAGATAAACCATTATACTTAAGTACCTCTTTATCTGCACAAATATCATATAAAGTATCTATATCTTCTCTTACTGGATCTCTTAAATATATATTTTCTCCGTATATCATAATGCCATCTCCCTAAGTAAAGTTTATACTATAAAATAAACCTTTGTATACTTTATTATAAATCTATTGTTATAGTAAAAAAAAGAGTTCAATTAAAAATTGAACCCTTAATTTTCATATTACTCTGAAATATATACTTCTACTCCATAGTGATCAGAAATAACATTTTTGTTTATATTATTAAATATTACATTAGACTTTTTTACATTAACAATTCTATTGGTAAATATTATATCTAGTCTTTTATTCTTCTTTTTACCTTCCCAACCTGCAATTTCACCCTTTACTGTTATACCATCATCTTTCTCAACTGCTATCGTATAAGTATCAATCAACCCACTATTTAATAAATAATCATATCCTTCTTTTTTAATCATAGCATCATTATTAAAATCCCCCATAATAAAGCTTAATCCATCAACTTTATTAATAAGATTTTTCACTTGGTATCTGAAGGATTCCTCTTCATCATTCCACCAGCCCAAATGACATGTGAAAAAGTTAATTGTATTATTATTTATATTTATAGTACATTTAATTATTTTTCTACTTTTATAAAAAGTTTTATCACTACTTTCAGTTATATAGAAAGCTTCTGAACCTTCTATTTTATGTTTAGTTAATATAGATAATCCCTCTTCATATATATCATAACCTATATGTGAAAAATCCCAAATATAATTATATTTACTTTCTCCTAATTCCTTAAGTTCTTCATTTAATAAATGAACAAAATTATCTTTTTTTATAATTCCTTTAATTATATCTTCTTTTATACTTTGACTAACTTCTTGAAGGGCTATAACGTCATATTGATTTTCCTTTATTATTTTTGCTAAATACTTGATTTTCTCTACTTGATTTTCTTCCATCCATGAATGACAATTAAGTGTTAATAATTTCATCTTAAACTCCTAATATATCTTGTATATTTGATTTTAACACATCTGCCTTTGGCCCATATATAGCTTGAACTCCATTATCTCTTAATATAAGCCCTAATGCCCCATTCTTCTTCCATTCTTTTTCATCAGCTACTAATTTTATATCTTTAACAGTAACTCTCAATCTTGTCATACATGCATCTATATCTTCTATGTTATCCTTTTCTCCTAATAATGAAATTATCTTAATTGCTTGTAAATCATTTTCTGTATTTTGATTTTGTTTAGAAGAAGATTTTGTTGTCTCTTCATTTTCTGAATCTATATAGTTTCCATTACGTCCTGGTGTTGGAATATTAAATTTTTTAATTAATATATTGAATATTCCATAGTTTAATCCGAAGAAAACTAAACATGTAATTATAAAATTAATTAAATCTCTTATTAACCCTGCATGAATCATCATTGGTGTTCTTGTTAAAAATTCTATAAACCCAAATGCATGAACTCTTAATTGTATTATATCAGTTAAAGCAAATCCTATTCCTGTAATTACTGCATACACTCCATATAATATAGGTGATATAAACATAAACATGAATTCTATTGGCTCTGTAACTCCTGTTAGGAATACTGCTAATCCAGCTGATAAGAATATTGTTTTATATTTACTCTTTTTATCTGATTCAACATTCTTATACATTGCAAATGCTATACCTAGTAATGATGCACTTGAAAGTATAACTTGCCCTGCCTTAAATCTTGCTGGAACAACACTTGTTAATAATGTATTATACTCTGAAATATTTCCAGCATCCTTGAAGTTAATTAGATCCCCTATCCATGCTAACCATAATGGATCCTGACCTGCTACTAATGTGCCTGCTGATGAACCTGTCATTATTTGATATACTCCACCTAACTCTGTATAGTTTACAGGAACTGTTAACATATGATGTAAACCAAATGGTAATAATAGACGCTCTAATGCTCCATACACAAAAGGAGCTAAAACTGGTGCTGTATCTTTTGATTCTGCTAACCAAACTCCAAAACTATTTAAAGCTCCTTGTATAAATGGCCAAACTATTGACAGTACTATAGCTGTAACTGTTGATCCTAAAATAACTACAAAAGGAACAAATCTTTTTCCATTAAAGAAATCTAATGCTTTAGGTAGCTTATTATAATTATAATATTTATTATATAAAGCTGCTCCTAAAAAACCTGCAATTATCCCTACGAAAACTCCCATATTAAGTGCCGGTGCACCTAATATATTAGTAAAGTAATTTTTAACTATAAGTTCTGTTCCAAATAATGAATTTACTTTTGCTGAAGCATCACTTAGCATTCCTGGATTTACTCCAAATATTGCACCTGTAATACGATTAATTAATATAAAGGATAGTAATCCAGCAAAAGCACCACCAGCTCTTTCTTTTGCCCACGATCCACCTATAGCAACTGCAAATAATACATGAAGATTTCCGATTATAGCCCAACCTATATCTTCCATAACCCTTCCTATAGTATTTATTATTGATATATCCACTGACATTCCTATTAGCTTTCCAATAGAAATCATAAGTCCTGCTGCTGGCATAACCGCTACTACAACTAATAATGCCTTTCCAAATTTTTGCCAGAAATCGAATGATACCAATTTACCTTTTTTCTCAACTTTCCCCATTATTATTCACTCCTTATTTTTATTAAAAATCTTAATCTATTTTATACATTCTCGCTTCATATGGCTTTAAATCTAAATATTTCAAATCATCATGTGGTAAAACCTCATAATTTGATATTAATAAGTTTTCATATTTTAATATTTCATTCTCATACTTATACTGTGTCTTGATTCCTGATAGGTTAGTTATAATAATAAACTTTTCCTCATTAATTTCTCTTATATATGCATAAATCTTATCATGATTTTCTAAAATTAATTTGTACTCACCATATATAAGTATCGGATTATTTTTCCTTATTCTTATCATATCTTTATAAAAATTAAGTATTGATTCTTTATCATTAATTTGATCTTCAACATTTATATATTTATAATTTAGATTAATTCCTATCCAAGGTTTACTATTAGAGAATCCCGCATTTATTGAGTTACTCCATTGCATTGGGGTTCTAGCATTATCTCTAGATACTGCCCATAAATGTTTTATACATTGTTCCTCAGTAAAACCATTTTCTAACATATCATTATAAGCATTTATACTTTTAACATCATTATACTCATCAACATATTTGTATTTTACATTTGTCATCCCAATCTCTTGCCCTTGGTATATAAATGGAGTTCCTTGCTGCATAAAGTACATCAAACCTAACGCAGTAGAACTTTCTCGCCAATATTCTTTATCATTTCCCCATGTTGATACTACTCTTGGAATATCATGATTCTCTATAAATAATGCATTCCACCCTTTATTATATAAACCCTCTTGCCATCTAGTTAGAACCTCTTTACACTCCTTTACATTGAATGCTTGATTATCTTCATTATTCCATAAATCTAGATGTTCAAATTGGAATACCATGTTGAACTTACCTGTTTCTTCTCCTACCCACTCTTCTGCTTCTTCAGCACTTACTCCATTTGCTTCTGCAACTGTCATAACATCATATTTTGAAAATGTATTTTCAGTTAATTCATCTAAAAAATCATGTATACCTTCAACATTCATATGCTTTTCGAAACAACTTAAATATTTTTGATTTTCTATATTAGGCATGTCATTAAATTCTGTATCTTTCTTAATATGACTTATAGCATCTATTCTAAATCCATCTATTCCCTTATCAAGCCACCAATTTATCATTTTATAAATTTCTTTTCTTAAATTCTCATTTTCCCAATTTAAATCTGGCTGCTTTTTCGTGAATAAATGTAAAAAATATTCATTAGTATCTTTATCATATTCCCAAGCTGATCCTTTAAAGATACTCTCCCAATTGTTAGGTTCTAACTCACCTTTTCCTTTTCTCCAAATGTACCAATCTCTTTTAGGATTATCCCTAGATGACTTTGACTCTATAAACCACTCATGTTCATCACTAGTATGATTTATTACTAAGTCTATTATTAACTTCATTCCTTTCTTATGAACCTCTGATAGTAACTCATTAAAGTCTTCCATAGTTCCAAAATCAGTCATTATATCTTTATAATCGCTTATGTCATAACCGTTATCATCATTTGGTGACTTATACATTGGGCAAATCCATATAACATCTATACCTAAATCTTTCAAGTAATCTAACTTTGAAGTTATTCCTTTTAAATCACCAATCCCATCATTATTATAATCAAAAAAACTCCTTGGATATATTTGATATGCTACTGCTTCTTTCCACCAAATTTGTTTCATATATTCCTCCAACATAGCTAAATCTGTGCAATCGTTTGCCTAAAATATTTTAAAATATGTGTACAGAGAATATCTGTACACATCATTCTATTTGCTTTCTAATATTGCTAGTGCAGCTGCACCTAAAACCCCTGCTTGATTACCTAATAAAGCTTTTTCGACTTTACAGTGATTATAAATTGTCTTTAAGCATCTTCTTTCCATTTCATTTTCTATTTTGTCAAATACAATTCTACCAGCTTCACTAACACCGCCACCTATAACTATTTTATCAGGATCAAAAGTGTTTGCTATATTTGCAACAGTTATTCCTAAATATGATAAAGCATCATTTAATATATCTTGTGAAACTTTATCTCCTTTTTCAGCTTCTACGAATACTTCCTTAGCAGTAACTTCTTCATAATTCTTTAAGCTAGTTTCTACCTTACTTTCAAAAGCTTCCCTTGCTCTCTTCATAATTGCAGTTCCTGATGCAACTGCTTCTGCACATCCAGTGTTCCCACATCCACATCTAGGACCACCTTTCATAACAGTAGCATGTCCTATTTCTAATGCATTTGATGTACTACCTCTAAATAGATTGCCATTTATTATAGCTCCTCCACCTATTCCCGTACTTACAGTAATGAAGACCATGTTTTTACTTCCCTTACCTGCTCCAAACATAAATTCACTTAGTGTTGCTACATTTGCATCATTATCTAAGTAAGTATCTAATTTATATCTATCTTTTATAGGTTGAACTATGTTAAAGTTCTTAAATGGTAAATTAGGAGTATATACTATTAATCCCTTTTCTACATCTAAAGGCCCTGGAGAACCTATCCCTATTGCTTTAACTTCATTTATATCTGTTCCTTCTAATACATCATCTATTGTTTTTAATAATTTTTCTAAAACTACACTCTCACCTTTATGAGCTTCTGTTTTAACGGTAACTTCTTTTATTATAGATCCCTCTAGGTCAACTAAAGCAGTATATATTTTAGTTCCTCCTAAATCAACACCTACTACATATTTCTTTTCCATTTCCATCCCCCTAGATATAAATTTAATTTTATTTCTCTTATATTATAAAAATAGTATATCATACAAGAGAAATTGTTTACAATAATTTAATGTTTTGTTTTACGCGAAAATTGCTAATCATTTTAAATTATCTTCATTTTTCTCTATAATTTAAAGTTTCGTGCAATCGGTTGCACTTACTCTTGAATTTTAATCTTTTGTATGGATTTTCTTTCTATTAATTTTGTATCTATTATGTATGAATTTTTCTCCATATCTCTATCTTCTAATTTATTTATTATAAGCTTTGTTGCATGAAATCCTAATTTTTCTGCATTTATATCTACTGATGATAATGGTACGTTTTGATACTCAGACATAGGTATATTATTAAACCCTACAATAGATATATTATACATATTAAGCTTATTTAAAACTTCTTGAACTCCAAGTGCTAATAAATCATCAGTAGCTATTATGGCTGTTGGTTTATTTAATTTTAATATTTTATTCGTCGCACTGCTTCCATTTTTTTGTGTAAACTCTTTTCCTTCATATATCAAACTTTCTTCAATCCCTATATTATTGTCAAGTAGTGCTTGCTTATATCCATTTAATCTATCTTTAGATACATTTAGATTGGATTTAGCCCCCACAAAACCTATTGTTCTATGTCCATAACTTATAAGTTTTTCTACTAATTCATACATAGCTTTAAAATTATCATTATCTACCCATAATACATTTTGTATATCATCTGGTCTCCCTATAACGACAAACGGAAATTCCCTTTCCTTCAAATATTTTATAGAATCATCATCTTCTTTAGAATTTAATAAACAAATACCATCAACTAAATTACTGTCTATAAATTTTTCAAACCATTCTTTATCATTTTTTCCTTCTTGCTTAAAGGCATACATTATATAATAATTTTCTTTTTGAGCATATATACTCATCCCCTTCATTGCTTGAACAAAAAATGGATTAGAAAATATATCTTCTGCCTCTTTTGGTAATATTACTGCTAAAATTCTAGTTCTATTATTAGCAAGGCCCCTTGCAATTATATTAGGAGTATAATTTAATTTTTTTATTGCTTCATTTACTTTTTCTTTTGTTTTATCACTTATTTTATCACTGTTCGATAATACCCTTGAAACTGTTGATGTTGCAACATTTGCTTCCTTAGCTACATCTTTAATTGTAACTTTCATCTTATTTTCCCCCTAAGAATTACTTAATAAGATTATAGTATATTTTAAATATAAAATAAATCTAAAATAAAAAAGCATCCAACTACTGTTAGATGCTTTCTGGCGGAGAAACCGGGATTTGAACCCGGGCGCCAGTTACCCGACCTACGCCCTTAGCAGGGGCGCCTCTTCAGCCACTTGAGTATTTCTCCACGTGCCTTCTCTTGAAGTTTTATGGCGGAGAGAGTGGGATTTGAACCCACGGTACCCGCAAAGGTACGCCGGTTTTCAAGACCGGTGCCTTAAGCCAGCTCGACCATCTCTCCATATTCCGTCTTGCGACAAATATTATTATATCAAGTACTATATTTATTGTCAATTATTTTTTTAATTTTTTATTACATAATAAATATTAAAATAATACTTAACTATAATAAGCTAATACTTTAATTAAAAAGCATCTAAGAAAACTTAGATGCCTTTATGGCGGAGAGAGTGGGATTTGAACCCACGGTACCCGCAAAGGTACGCCGGTTTTCAAGACCGGTGCCTTAAGCCAGCTCGACCATCTCTCCATACTTCGTCTCGCGACAAATATTATTATAGCAATGACTTTCTTTATTGTCAATTATAAATTTACATATTTTTAAATTAAATAATAAATCTAATAAAAACAAATTTCTACCTCTTCATCCCCCACTGAAATTACTGCTTATTAATCTAATAGTAAAATTTAAATAACATATATACTTAGAAAAATCAAATATATTACTTTCTTTTGCAATATATTCCATTACGACTTAATTTTATCTTTCAAATAAATAAGTAAAGACTAAATCTAATAGCATAGATTTAGTCCTTAGAATTAAAACTACTTAATTACCTTCATATTTCCCATGTATGGTTGAAGTGCAGTTGGAATATTTACTGAACCATCTTCATTTAAGTTGTTTTCTAAAAATGCTATTAACATTCTTGGTGGCGCAACAACTGTATTGTTTAATGTATGAGCAAAGTATTTTTTATCCTTAGCATTTACACGAATTTTTAAACGACGAGCTTGTGCATCTCCTAGGTTTGAACAGCTTCCTACTTCAAAATATTTCTTTTGTCTTGGTGACCAAGCTTCAACGTCTACTGATTTAACTTTAAGATCTGCTAAATCTCCAGAACAACATTCTAAAGTTCTAACTGGTATATCTAAAGAACGGAATAAATCTACAGTATTTACCCATAATTTTTCATACCACTCCATACTTTCTTCTGGCTTACATACAACTATCATCTCTTGTTTTTCAAATTGATGAATTCTATATACTCCTCTTTCTTCTATTCCATGAGCTCCCTTTTCTTTTCTAAAACAAGGAGAATAACTTGTTAAAGTTTGTGGTAATGAATCTTCAGGTAATATAGTATCGATGTACTTCCCTATCATAGAGTGTTCACTTGTTCCAATTAGATATAAATCTTCACCCTCAATTTTATACATCATAGCATCCATTTCAGCAAAGCTCATAACACCTGTTACAACTTCGCTACGAATCATGTATGGCGGAATACAATAAGTAAACCCACGATCTATCATAAAATCTCTAGCATATGAAATTATTGCTGAATGAAGTCTTGCAACATTACCCATTAAATAATAGAATCCACTTCCAGCTACTTTTCTAGCACTATCTAAATCTAATCCACTTAACTTTTCCATTATATCTGTATGATATGGAACTTCAAAATCTGGAACCTTTGGATCTCCAAAACGTTCAACTTCTACATTTTCGCTATCATCTTTACCGATTGGAACGCTTGGGTCAATTATATTTGGTAGAGTCATCATTATTGTCTTAACTCTTTCATCTAACTCAACTTCCTCAACTTCTAACTCAGATAAACGCTCTGAATTTTCAGTTACCTTCATTTTCATTTCTTCTGCTTCTTCTCTTTTTCCTTGAGCCATTAAAGACCCAATTTGTTTTGAGAATTTATTTCTATCAGCTCTTAAAGCCTCAGCTTGTTGTTTAGCTTCCCTAAGCTTTTTATCTAATTCTATTACCTCATCTACTAGTGGAAGTTTGCTATCTTGAAACTTATTTTTTATATTTTCCTTAACTATCTCTGGATTTTCTCTTACAAATTTTAAATCTAACATTATGTATACCTCCTAATAATTTATATCTATTAATTTTTTTCAATAAAAAAAGAACCTTTCCCCTAAACAAGGGACGAAAGATTCCGCGTTGCCACCCTAATTAATAGCAAAAAATGCTATTCTCTTTAATAAATTTAACGGTTTAAGCCGTACTGCTCATCACAGTCCCTCCAAGGTGGATTCATAACATTTTACTATCGATTTACACCAAACATCGACTCTCTTAAAACAAATATTGTTATTACTAGCCTCTTCAACAGTTTTATTATATTTATTCTTAATATATTATAAAATATTGTGTATGTCAATATTTTACTAAGATGATTTTTATATATTATTTGTTTTTTGTACTATAATTATTCATCTAATATATCTTTTGTACATATTACGTCAATCCCAGTATTTAATATATTTTTGCAAATCATACTTCCTTCTTTAACTGGAGTACTAACATATATTCTAGCTAAAACTTTAGATAGCTCTATCCATAATGATTTATCTACTTCTTTATTAGTTCTAACTGGTACAACCTTATATTTTTCATTGCCCTTAACTCTAACTATTGATGTAAATATATCTTTATTATCAACTTTAGATTCTGAATTAAACATCCTTAAACTCCTTTATTCGGCTTGATATAATTTTAGAATTCTTAGAATCCTCAACTATATCTGTAACTTTTTTATCAAGCTCTCTAGCTAATATATTTACTATTTTTTCATAGCAGTAGGAACCATGACAACTTCCAAATCCAGATCCTGTTCTCCTTTTAACGCCCTCTACAGTTCTAGCTCCCAAAGGTCTTCTTATACAGTCTACTATTTCACCTTCAGATATATTGTTACATACACATATAATTTTCCCATATCTTTTATCTACAGCTATTATTTCATTAGCTTCTTTTTTTCCAAGTTCTCTAAATTTATAAATTTCTCTTCTTTTATCAATAAAGTTTTTCTTTAATGTACAATTTAAATTATTAGCTATAGTATCACAAAGCATTTTTGCTATTGCTGGTGCTATCGTAATTTTCCCATAATGAGTACCTGTTACTCTTATATATCCTTTATCTATCTCACTATCATCTATTACCATAGAATCTTTATTGTAACTTTCTCTAAATAAATTATTTATATTATTTTTATCTAAGTCTATTAATAAGCTATTTGCATACATTAAATTATCTTCTAAGCTAGTTTTTTCTGTACTTTTTATTCCTATTAACGATCCTGTAGTTGTTGTTGGAGTACTTAGTACAAAAGTATTTTTATCAAAAGTTTCTATTACTATTTTATTTAATTTATTTTTATAATTATCATCGACTAATAAATAACTCATATTTTTAAAGCAAGATTCATTATTATCTACTTCTTTATCTTCAACTTTTCCATTTTCTCTTATATATATTTCATGAGGAATTGTATTTATAACAACCTTGCATGTAAATTTATTTTTATTGGTAGTTACTTTAAATCCTCTAGCTAAACTTTGTATATTTAAAACTTCTTCTTCTAGCCTAAAATTAACTCCATTATCTGAAGCCACTTCAGCATATGCAATAGCTAGATCATAAGGTGCTACTATTCCTATATTTTCAGAATATAACCCTTTCTTTATATTAGTATTTATATTTGGTTCTATATCATATACATCTTTATCATCTATTAAATAAACGCCGTCTATCCCTCTTTTTTTTGCTCTATCATACATCTCTTGTAATTTCTTAACACCATTTTCATCATTTACAACTCTTAAGGCTCCAATTTTTCTAAAAGGAACTTTAAACTTTTTACAAGTATCCATCATTATTGAGTTTCCTATATACTCAAGTCCAGCCATTACATCATCAGATGTCTCTGAGCCGTCATATACTATAGATGTATTTACAAATGAAATATCATCTGCTATATCATAATCTCTTTCTATTAAAGCTATATTAAAATTATATTTTGATAACTCATATGCAACTGAACACCCTATTATTCCTCCACCTAATATAAGAATATCATAGTCCATAAATATTAAATCCTCCTAAACTCTATAATAAAAAGCCTTTTTTCGATAATTCCATCTTTATTGCTTCAATGTCCTCTTCATTATCTGCAGCTATAGTATGAAGATGAACCCCATTAGTCAAATTTGAAAGAGGTTTAATATTTTTTCTTTTAAATTCACTTTCAAATTTATTTAAATCATTTAAGTTTTTTATCATTAAATTTCCTTTTATTTCACCATAGATAGGATGATCTATTATAACATCTTCTATTATACCACCATATTTAACTACGATTTTTAATTCTTCTATAGTTTCGCTACTTCCATGATTAACTGCAATAATAGCCTTTATTTTATTAATATCTTTATTATAAATATATCCATCTGGAGTGGCTATTATATTTTTACCAGCAGCTCTTAATATAGCTATATCTTTTACTATTATTTGCCTCGTAACTCCAAATAAATCAGCTAATTCTGTTCCTTTAATTGCTCTATTCTTTTCAATTATCAACTTTATAATTTTTTCTCTTCTTTCAATAGCTCTCATAAATACACCTCTGTACTAATTTTTATCATCACAAGTACTTATTATATTAAGTATTCTATTATTATTTACTTTATTTTTATTATGATGATATCTTACCACTTGTAAAAATTCTTTATCATAATTAAAATCTTTAAGCATATCTAACCCTATTTTAGGATGATTATAATATATATCTATTTGTTTTACTTTATTGTACTTTTTAATTTTACCTTTAGTTATCTTATCTAATAACACAATTACAGATTTTTCTATTAAACTTAAATGTTTTTTACTCTTTCCTACATCATGCAATAACGCTGCCTTAGCTAGTTTATTTATATCAACATCTATATTAAAATCTTCTTTCATTTTTATTGAATCTTTACATACTCTTATACAGTGATGCTTATCATTATGTTTTAACTTATTAAATATTTTAATTTCATCTTCACTTAAAAACTTATTTATATAATCATAATCTATATCCTTAAATAATGAAGTAAATCCCCATATAAATTGTTTTATTCTATATAAAGCCATTTTAATCACCTATATTTATTATCTATATATATATAGATAATAACACTATATATTTTCATTATCAATTATATATATTTTTATAAAACAAAAAAAGCTACGAAACTAATCGTAGCTTTGGTGGAGGTAAAGGGATTCGAACCCTTGACCCCTTGCGTGCAAGGCAAGTGCTCTCCCAACTGAGCTATACCCCCATAAAAAAATAACCTGGCGACGTTCTACTCTCCCACACAGTTTCCCATGCAGTACCATCGACGCTGTAGAGCTTAACTTTCCTGTTCGGAATGGAAAGGAGTGTTTCCTCTACGCCATCATCACCAGATATCAGAGTGTTCTCTGAAAATTGCACATGAATTACAGCCAAAATCTTTTAATTATTGGTCAAGCCCTCGACCTATTAGTATCAGTCAGCTAAATATGTTACCACACTTACACCTCTGACCTATCAACCTTGTGTTCTTCAAGGGGTCTTACTAGCTTATGCTATGGGAAATCTCATCTTGAGGGGGGCTTCACGCTTAGATGCTTTCAGCGTTTATCCCTTCCCGACTTAGCTACCCAGCCATGCTCTTGGCAGAACAACTGGTGCACCATAGGTCAGTCCATCCCGGTCCTCTCGTACTAAGGACAGCTCCTCTCAAATTTCCTACGCCCGCGACGGATAGGGACCGAACTGTCTCACGACGTTCTGAACCCAGCTCGCGTGCCGCTTTAATGGGCGAACAGCCCAACCCTTGGGACCTACTACAGCCCCAGGATGCGACGAGCCGACATCGAGGTGCCAAACCTCCCCGTCGATGTGGACTCTTGGGGGAGATCAGCCTGTTATCCCCGAGGTAGCTTTTATCCGTTGAGCGATGGCCCTCCCACGAGGTACCACCGGATCACTAAGCCCGACTTTCGTCCCTGCTCCACTTGTGGGTGTCGCAGTCAGGCTCCCTTCTGCCTTTGCACTCTTCGAACGATTTCCGACCGTTCTGAGGGAACCTTTGGGCGCCTCCGTTACTTTTTTGGAGGCGACCGCCCCAGTCAAACTGCCCACCTAACAATGTCCCGTCACCAGATTCATGGCGTCCGGTTAGAATCCCAATACTGTCAGGGTGGTATCCCAAGGATGACTCCACTAAGGCTGACGCCCTAGCTTCTCAGTCTCCCACCTATCCTGTACAGACAATATCGAAACTCAATGCTAAGCTACAGTAAAGCTCTACGGGGTCTTTCCGTCCAATCGCGGGTAGCGAGCATCTTCACTCGCACTACAACTTCGCCGGATTTGCAGTTGAGACAGTGCCCAAGTCATTACGCCATTCGTGCGGGTCAGAACTTACCTGACAAGGAATTTCGCTACCTTAGGACCGTTATAGTTACGGCCGCCGTTTACTGGGGCTTAAGTTCACACCTTCGCTTGCGCTAAGTGTTCCCCTTAACCTTCCAGCACCGGGCAGGCGTCAGCCCCTATACATCAGCTTACGCTTTAGCAGAGACCTGTGTTTTTGCTAAACAGTTGCTTGGGCCTATTCTCTGCGGCCTGCTCTCGCAGGCACCCCTTCTCGCGAACTTACGGGGTCAATTTGCCTAGTTCCTTAACTGCAATTCTTCCGATGGCCTTAGGATTCTCTCCTCATCTACCTGTGTCGGTTTGCGGTACGGGCACTACTTCTCTCTCTAGATGCTTTTCTTGGAAGCATGGAATCAGATACTTCGGCCAAATTGGCCTTCCCCATCACACCTCAGAATTGTTAAGACGGATTTTCCTGTCTTAACTCCCTAAATGCTTAGACTAGCATTTCCAATCGCTAGCACATCCTATCCTTCTCCGTCACACCATCGATAATAACGATAATAGTGGTATTGGAATATCAACCAATTGTCCATCACCTACGCCTTTCGGCCTCGGCTTAGGTCCCGACTAACCCTGGGCGGACGAGCCTTCCCCAGGAAACCTTAGATTTTCGGCCTGTAAGATTCTCACTTACATCTCGCTACTAATGCCAACATTCTCACTCGTAATCAGTCCACCGCTCCTTACGGTACGACTTCAGCCCGATTACGACGCTCCTCTACCGCTCAAGTTAAACTTGAACCCGTAGCTTCGGTGGTAAGTTTGAGCCCCGGACATTTTCGGCGCAGGATCTCTCGACTAGTGAGCTATTACGCACTCTTTAAATGAGTGGCTGCTTCTAAGCCAACATCCTAGTTGTCTTAGAAATCCCACATCCTTTACCACTTAACTTACACTTTGGGACCTTAGCTGACGATCTGGGCTTTTTCCCTTTTGACTACGGATCTTATCATTCGCAGTCTGACTGCCGGACTCATAGTATATGGCATTCGGAGTTTGATAAGGTTCGGTAAGCGATATGCCCCCTAGCCCATTCAGTGCTCTACCTCCATTACTCATATCCGACGCTAGCCCTAAAGCTATTTCGAGGAGAACCAGCTATCTCCGAGTTCGATTGGAATTTCTCCGCTATCCACAGCTCATCCCATGCTTTTTCAACAGCAACGTGGTTCGGTCCTCCACGGGGTTTTACCCCCGCTTCAACCTGGCCATGGATAGGTCACCCGGTTTCGGGTCTACGGCATGCAACTAGTCGCCCTATTAAGACTCGGTTTCCCTTCGGCTCCGTACCTTAAGTACTTAACCTTGCTACATACCG